>NZ_OZ309110.1:0-3885101 GCF_968212445.1 Vreelandella sp. GE22 | reverse complement strand
TCATCTCACCATCAGTTGAAAACGGCCGCCTATTGTAGCGCCCAAAGAGCCGGTTATCCACACGTGCAAGGGGCTCTTTTCGGCCTGTGGACAACTTGCGATGAGCTTTTGGGACAAGTCGCGTAGACGCTGCGGATAAACCATCCACAGGGGCTTTTTTACCCGGTCGTCCACACCTGCCACACACCTTACAAGCCGCTTTTCTACGGCTTATGCACACATTTTTTATGCCTATAACAGGTTGTTTATAAAAAAATAAAACCACTTATCCACAAATAGTATCCCCACTATTAATAACAACAGGTTTTAAATAACTTCATTAGTAATAGTAGTTGCGTCAAAGGCGTTCATTAAAGGCATGTTACGAGCCGTTAGCGCATATTTAGCGTTTTTTGTGCGCAGAAAAATTGCACCGCGGCGCCGAAGTCTCTACAATTTCCGGTCTTGAATTGGATCTCCCCGGCTAGTTCCTCACTGGACCGGGTCGTTTGGAATTCACTTTCGTCCTAAACCACGTGGGAATAACGAGTTATGAAACGCACTTTTCAACCCAGCGTTCTTAAGCGCAAGCGCGCGCATGGCTTCCGTGCTCGTATGGCAACCAAAAATGGCCGTGCTGTCATTACACGCCGTCGCGCCAAAGGCCGTAAGCGTCTGAGCGCCTGATTTCGGATTGCGTGTGTCGCATCAAGGCTATCCCCGGGGTTTACGTTTACTGAATGCCGGGGATTTCAGCTACGTATTTGAGCAGGCAGACCTGAAAGTCCATGGCAAAGGTATGATGGCGCTCGCACGCTTCAATACCCGAGGTCATCCTCGCGTTGGACTGGTGGTCAGCAAGAAAAACGTCAAGCGTGCCGTTGACCGTAACCGCTTCAAGCGTCTCGTTAGAGAATCCGTTCGGCTTCGCCAACACCGCTTACCCTCTGTGGATATAGTGATATTGGCCAAGCGCGGTGTTCAGGATATCGATAATGAAACACTTTATCGCCAGCTACACGGCATGTGGAAACGACTTCAGCGCGATGCCTTGGCAGTACCACCGCCTCCCCCGCTTGCTAACGCTACGCATGGCGCTTGATCACACACTCCGCCGCTCGGCCTCGGCCTGCCTTAGGGCAGGCTTTCGTGTGTCTTGGGCCGAGTAAATGACGCCGCGCCATTAGCATGTTCACCACCCATCGGGCAGAACCCTCATGGACGTAAAACGACTTTTATTGCTGATTCCACTGGCTGTACTGGCCTATCTTCTAGTGATTCAGTGGAATCAGGACTACGGGCAAACCAGCTACGACTCGACGCCGGACATCACCCAGCGTGAAAGTACCGGGGCCAATACCGAGTCGGCCAACAATGACTTGACCGTACCCAGTACCGGCGCCCCCCAGGGTAGCGCCAACGAAGAGATGCCGACGGAAGCGGCGGGTGAGTCCGAAGGTCGCGACTTCATCGCCGTCACCACCGATGTACTCGATGTACGTATCGACCCCTACGGCGGGGATATCGTGTTCGCCGCCCTGCCCCAGCACAAGATGACCCTGGACTCCGAGCGCAACTACGTGCTGCTCTCGGACAACACCACGCGCAGCTACGTCGCGCGTTCGGGCATCCAGCTGGACGGTCAGGCAAGCCGTATCGCCTTCACGCCGGCGCGCAACGAATACCGTCTGGGTAACGACGAGCAGACCCTCGAGGTCGACATGACCGCCGAGGTCAACGGCGTCGACGTCACCAAGCGGTTGACGTTTGAGCGCGATAGTTACGCAGTGGACGTCAGCTACTTCGTGGCCAACAACACCGAGAACCCGGTCAGCGCCCGCTTTATCGGCCAGCTTGCCCGGGACAACAGCCCGGACCCCTCCAGCGGCGTCACGTTGGGCATGAACTCCTACATGGGTGCGGCGTACTCCACGCCGGACACGCGTTACGACAAGATCGATTTCGACGACATTCAAAGCTCGAGCTTTGAAAACCGCGAAGCCGAAGGCGGCTGGATCGCGATGATCCAGCACTACTTCGTTTCGGCCTGGGCACCGTCGCAGAACCAGCAAAACCTCTACTACGTCACCACCGACGCACGCGATCGCAACGTGGTGGCCTTTGCCGGCCCGACCAGTAACGTTGCCGCCGAAGGCGAAGCGACGCTGGGCGCTACGCTCTACATGGGCCCCAAGGTGCAGGACTACCTGGAACAGGTCGCGCCCAACCTCCAGCTCACCGTGGACTACGGCTGGCTCTGGTTCATCGCCAACCCGCTTTTCTGGCTGCTGGACAAGATCCAGGACATCGTCGGTAACTGGGGTTGGTCGATCGTACTGCTGACCGTACTGGTCAAAACCGTGCTCTTCCCGCTCTCCGCCAAGGCGTACAAGTCGATGGCTCGGATGCGCAAGCTCGGCCCGGAGATGCAGCGTCTCAAGGAGATGTACGGCGACGACCGTCAGAAGATGTCTCAGGAGATGATGAAGTTCTACCAGAAAGAGAAGATCAACCCGCTGGGCGGCTGTCTTCCGATTCTGGTTCAGATGCCGGTGTTCATCGCGCTCTACTGGATGCTGCTGGAGTCCGTTGAGTTGCGTCACGCACCGTTCATGTTCTGGATTCAGGATCTGTCGGTGAAGGATCCCTACTTCATCCTGCCGATTTTGATGGGCATTTCGATGTTCGTTCAGCAGATGCTCAACCCGACTCCGCCGGATCCCATGCAGGCGAAGATCATGAAGATGCTTCCCATCATCTTTACCTTCTTCTTTTTGTGGTTCCCGGCAGGCCTGGTCATCTACTGGGTAGTCAACAACATCATCTCGGTGGCGCAGCAGTACTTCATTACCCGGCGCATCGAGAACGACCCCAGTGTCGGTAAAGGGATGCGAACCAAGTAATCGCCCCCTCGCTTGACTCACCAGACCCCCGCCCTCGTGCGGGGGTCTGGCGTTAAAGGCCGGACAAATTCACAATACCGCCATTCATCCAGGAGGCGTGCCATGGCACAACGACTTTATACCCAGGACACGATCACCGCCCTTGCCACCCCGCCCGGACGCGGCGGTGTCGGCATCATTCGCGTCTCCGGGCCCGCCTGCGGCGATATCGCCCGTGCCATCCTGGGACGCTACCCTGCCCCGCGTTACGCTCACTACGGCGCCTTTCACGGCGAAAACGCCATCATCGACGAAGGCGTGGCGCTCGTATTCGAGGGCCCGAACTCGTTTACCGGCGAAGACGTACTGGAGCTTCAGGGTCACGGCGGTCCGGTCATCATGGATATGCTGCTCGAGCGCTGCGTAGCCCTTGGCGCGCGTCTGGCAAGGCCTGGCGAGTTCTCCGAACGCGCCTTTTTGAACGACAAGCTCGATTTGGCCCAGGCCGAGGCGATCGCCGACTTGATCGATGCGACCTCGCGCTCGGCGGCCCAAAACGCCGTGCGTTCGCTGCAGGGCGAGTTCTCCAACCGGGTAGCCCAGCTCGTCGAGCGCTTGATCGCGCTGCGGGTCTACGTGGAAGCCGCCATCGATTTTCCCGAAGAGGAGATCGACTTTCTCGCCGACGGCCACGTGGCCAACCGCCTCAATGAGGTCCAGCAGTCGCTTTCTGAGGTGCGCCGCGCCGCGGGCCAGGGCGCGCTTTTGCGCGAGGGCATGAGCGTGGTGATCGCCGGGCGGCCCAACGCGGGTAAATCGAGCCTTTTAAACACCCTGACCGAGCAGGAGACGGCGATCGTCACCGAGATCGCCGGCACCACCCGGGACGTGTTGCGCGAGCATATTCACATCGACGGCATGCCGCTACACATCATCGACACCGCCGGGCTTAGAGACACCCCGGATGCGGTGGAGAAGATTGGCGTAGCCCGCGCTTGGGAAGAGATCGAGCGTGCCGACCGGGTGCTTTTGATGGTGGACGCCTCGACCACCGAGGCCACGGACCCCATGGATATCTGGCCCGAGTTCGTCGCCCGCCTACCCGATCAGAGTCGCCTAACGCTGGTGCGCAACAAGATCGATGAAAGCCAGGAAGACGCCGGGCTCGACGAGGCGGCCGTCACGCCGACGCTACGCCTGTCGGCGAAAACCGGGGCGGGTGTGGATAACTTAAAAACCCACCTGAAAGACGTGATGGGCTTTGCTGCCACCACCGAAGGGCGCTTCTCGGCCAGGCGGCGCCACCTGAACGCGCTGGACCGGGCCATGGCGGCACTGGACAACGGCCGTGCCCAGCTCGAAGGCATGGGCGCTGGCGAGCTGCTTGCCGAGGATCTGCGCGATGCTCAAGCCTCGCTTGGCGAGATCACCGGCGAGTTCAGCGCCGACGACCTGCTGGGCGAGATTTTCGGCAGTTTCTGTATTGGCAAGTAAGGCGACTCGGCGCTATGTTTGTAAGCGCTCACTTTGCTTGCAAGGTTCTAAATAAAACACTAAGAGGAGCCTCGTAAGCGAGCCAAGTAAGAGCGGCGCCATATGCTACCTACCGGAAGATAGGTACGGTTTACCAACACGACTCCTCTTTATTTCCCCGCCTCTGCACACAAAAAACCCCGCCAGGCGCTGGCGGGGTTCGGTCAAAACACAAAACGGCGAATAGGGTGACTACCCGGATAACGGCTTCATGCCTCAGGGCAGTGTAACGGAGCTAGTCCCCCCAGACCTCGCGAGCGACGCGAACCACCAGCTCGAGCTTGGCCTGCTGCTCGGCCTCGGTGATCGCGTTGCCCTCTTCGGTAGAGGCAAAGCCGCACTGAGTGCTCAGGCAGAGCTGCTCGAGCGGTACGAATTGGGCCGCCTCGTAAATACGCGCCTTGATCGCCTCCGGGTCTTCGAGCTCACCGGTTTTGGTCGTCACCAGGCCAAGCACCGCCTTCTGATGACCGGGCTTGATAAAGCGCAGCGGCTCGAAGCCGCCGGCGCGGTCGGAGTCGTACTCCAAAAAGAAGGCATCGATGGCCACCGTTCCGAACAGCAGCTCGGCGACCGGCTCGTAGCCGCCCTCGGAGATCCAGGTCGAGCGGAAATTGCCCCGGCAGACGTGCATGCCCACCACCAGGTCAGAAGGCTTGTCCGCCAGTGCCTCATTGATCACCCGGGCGTAGGTTTGAGCGAGTTCGTCCGGGTCTTCGCCGCGCTCGATGACCTGGGCGCGCTGCTCGTCGGAGCAAAGATACGCCCAAACGGTATCGTCGAGCTGCAGGTAACGACAGCCCGCGGCGTAAAACGCCTGAATCGCGTCCTTGTAGACCTGGGCCAGATCGTCAAAGAAGTCGTCGATGTTCGGATAGGCGTCCTGGCTTACAACGTTACGTCCGCCGCGAAAGTGCAGCACGCTGGGGCTGGGGATGGTCATCTTGGGCGTGGCGCCGTCGCTGATACTCGCAAGGTACTTGAAGTCCTCGAGCATCGGGTGCGCGCCAAAGCCAAGCTTTCCGGTCACGCGCACGTTGCGCGATTTGGTCTGCACGCCGGAAAACTGGATGCCTTGCTCCGCGTCGTAGCCTTCCACGCCTTCCAGGCCCTCGAAGAAGTCGAAGTGCCACCAGGCGCGACGGAACTCGCCGTCGGTGACGACCTGCAAGCCGCACTGGCACTGCTCGGCGACGGCGTGCTTGATCGCTGCGTCTTCTATTTGACGCAGGTCGCTTTGGCTTTTTTCACGGGCGTTCTTGATCGCCGCCGGGCGCAGCAGGCTGCCGACGACATCGGCGCGAAAAGGGGCTTTATGTTCGCTCATCGTACTCTCCTGCTCTGTTTGAGTGTTTCTCGATGCCCCATGCTCGCGCAAACCTTGCAGGGACAAAAGTGATCTTTTCTTGATCCTGCGTGAATCATTTTAATAGTGCGGTCAGAAGGCCCTACGCGGGCGCTGCCTTGCCCTTTTCACCCCGAGCCCACCTTCCACACAGAGCACCGCCACAGCAAGCCAGATGGCGGCATAGGTTGGCCACTCGTTCGCGCTGACCGACTCCCCCATCCCTAGCGCCACCACGAACAACAGTAAAGGCTCGACATAGACCAGCAGGCCGAAAAGACTCAGGTTGAGAAGCGGCGCCGAGAGCGCCTGAAACACCAGCGCCAGGGCGCTTAGCACCCCGAGGCCGAGCACCAGGCCAAGCGGCGCGATGCTGGCGGCGCCCAGCACCTCCCCGCCTTGAACGATGAAATAGACGCTGACCGGCAGGGCCAGCAGCATATCGAACCAGAGACCGCCAATGTGGTTGGTATCGGTCACCCGGCGCAGCCAGAAATAGAGCGGATAGCCAAGGCTCACCAGAAGCGTTGGCCAGGCAAGCGCCTGGGAAAACAGCAGTTGATTGAGCGCCCCCGCCAGAGCGAGCAGGCTAGCGAGCGTCTGAAAGCGCGACAGGCGATCCTTGAAGGCCAGACGGCCAACGATGACCATGGTGATCGGCATCAGAAAGTACCCAAGCGACACCGCAAGCCCCTGGCCATTGCCCGGCGCCCACATGAAAAGCCACAGCTGGAGCGCAAGGAGCGCCGCGCCGAGTAATCGGGTTGCCCAGAAGTAGCGCTCGGCCTTGAGCCGCCGATAAACGAGCGCCACCTGTCCGCCATGGCCACGCAGCAGAATAAAAAACGTTAGGCAGGGAAAGGTGAGCAGCATCCGCCAACCGTATATTTCCCCACCATCGAGCGTATCCAGCAGCGACGTATAGGCGAACAGAAGCGCGAAAAAAAGCGAAGCCGTCACGTTCAAGACGACACCGAGCGCCGTGTTAGGGGTGGTTTGCATAAAGCGTATCCGGGCCAGGCAGTGTCGCGGTACTTTATTGCATCGGATACGATAAAGGCGCTCGAATTAACGCCTTACCTTGATAAATTTTCTCACAGAGTGATCAGCATGGCCCTGGACGACTACGACCGTTCGCTACTCAAACATTTACAGAAGGAGTGCCAGACGCCGCTTCGCGAACTGGCCGAGGCGGTGCATCTCTCCACCGCTTCCGTACAGCGGCGCATTCAGCGGCTCAAAAAGGAAGGCTACATAAAAGCGAACGTGGCGGTACTCGACCCGGACAAGCTGGGTCAGGTGATCACTATCTTCGTAGAAGTACGCGCAGACAAGACCCACGCCGCGGACCTGGACGCGCTGAAAGCCCGCTTCTCCGGCCCTGAAATCCAGCAGTGCTACTACGTCACCGGCGAAGCGGACTTCATGCTGGTGTTACTGGTCCCCAGCATGCGCCGCTTCCAGCAAATCTGCGATGCGCTTTTCCACGAAAACCCCAACGTTAAGTGGTTTCGCACCCTGGTGGCGCTGGACCGGGTCAAATCGACCCTCGAGGTCCTTTAAACGCCCCGCGAACGGCTTGTTTACTCCGCTACCAGCCACTGCGCCTGGTAGCGGCTCTCCTTGCCCAGAAGCGGGGCAATCCTGTCCATGGCCCCCTTTAGATGCTCATCGAGTCCCCAGGGCGGGTTGATCACCAGCATGCCGCTTGCGTACATACCGTGACTTTGCCCGGCGGGGCCGCGGTGTAGCTCGCTACGCCATATCTTGCGCACGCCGCTGGCCTTTAACGTCTCCATTAGTGTGTGGTGATGCCCCGCCGGAAGCAGTGGATACCAGATCATGATGACCGCGTGGCGGACCTTTTCGAGGGTGTGAATCACGGCGTCGGCCACCTCGCGGTACTCCGCTTTTTGCTCATAGCTTGGGTCGATCAATACGCAAAGTCGCGGCGTTTTGACCGGCACGCACTTTTTGAGCTCTTCCAGACCGTCGCCATAAAGGCGCTTTGCCGCTGGCGGTAGCGCTTGGCCGTCGAGTTCGGCGTGCTCCCCCGGGTGCAGCTCGCAAAGGCGCAGCGCGTCTTGCTCGCGAAGCCGCTGGGAAAGCCACCAGGGCGAGCCCGGGTAGTGGCTCAACGGGCCACTTTTTGGCTGGATCGTCTGAATACGCGCCAGCCATTCGTTCAAAAGTGGCTCGTCGAGCTGCTCCCGCGCCTGCCAGAGAGGCATGACCCCCTCGCGGTGCTCTTCGAGCTTCAAGGCCTCCCTGGTATCCAGAGGATAGAGCCCTCGACCCGCATGAGTATCTATATATGTAATAGCGCTTTCTTTACGTAATAGATAGCCAGTGACGGCGTAAAGCGTAAGGTGCTTGTGGACATCGGCAAAGTTGCCGGCGTGGTAGGCGTGTTGATAAGAGAGCATAGCGGTTCACAACGCGGTGTAAAAAAAGCCCGCTATCAAATAATAGCGGGCTCGGATTAAAGGCCTTGCCCGGGGCGTTTGAGCCTACCGGCCTACCGGAGCATCAGCCGTTTAGTAGCCGCTGCCCTGGCCCTGCTGGCCCTGCTGGCCTTGCTGACCCTGGCCGTTACCGGTGGGCGTCAGGGTAATTTCAACGCGGCGGTTCTGCGCGCGGCCCTGGTCGGTGTCGTTGCTGGCCACCGGTTGATTGGCGCCGTAGCCGCGGGTGTTAAGACGCGATGAAGAGACACCGTTTTGGCCCAGGTAGCTGCCGACCGCCTGCGCGCGGCGCTCGGAGAGGCGCTGGTTGTAGTCCGCATTACCGACGCTGTCGGTATGGCCGGCGATGTTCACGCGAGTATCGGCGTACTGAGTGAGCACGTTGGCCACTTCGTTGAGCGCACTGCGTGCTTCACCGGTAAGCTCGGAAGAGTCGAAGCCAAAGGTTACGCTGCTGGGCATGTTGAGGACGATATCGTCGCCGCGGCGGTCGATTTCGATCCGCGAGCCCTGCAGGCTTTCGCGCAGCTGATTCTCCTGGCGGTCCATATAAGCGCCGACACCGGCACCGGCGGCGGCGCCCACGGCGGCGCCGATCAAGGCACGGTCGCGGCGGCTGGTGGAGCCATCACCGGAAAGCGCGCCGGCCGCCGCCCCTACCGCGGCACCAATACCTGTTCCCATACCGGTGCTGGAGCGCTGCGATTGGCCACCGTAAGGGTCAGAGGAAGCACAGCCGGCAATTAACAGGGCGGCGGCTACCGGGGTCAGCAGTCGAGAAATACGCATCACTCACTCCTTAAAAAACTTATTTGATTAACCAGGCTGCCGGGCTAGTCGTCACTGATTTGCCCAAGCAGCTCGTTCAAGAATAATAGACCTTGCGGCGATGCACGTAGTTTTTCGGGCATTTCCATCAAAAGTCCTTTTTTGTCGGCACCGTGCAAGCGCGCCAATAAAGTCTCTAGCGGCTGACCGGTGTAGGCAGGCCACAGCGCCATGTCGACACCGTCGGTCAGGCGTAGCGCGTTCATGGCAAACTCAAGCGGAAGCTCGGAAGGCTCGATCACCGATTTGCCGGCGATAAAGCCGCGCGGGTCGGAGTGGCGGCGAAGATAGGCGTCGGGCTGGCGGGTTTTCCAGCGCCGCTCGATCGTCCAGCGGCCATCCGCCCCTATGTGCGAAAGTTTGCCGTGGGCACCGGCGCCTATCCCCAGGTAGTCGCCGAACTGCCAGTAGTTGAGGTTATGACGGCTTGCCTTGCCAGGCCTTGCATAGGCGGATATTTCGTAACGTGAAAGACCCGCCTTGACGAGACGCTCGTGGCCTCGCTCCTGAATATCCCAAAGCGCCTCCTCTTCGGGGAGTACCGGGGGGCTTGAATGAAATGCGGTGTTGGGTTCGAGCGTTAGCTGATACCAGGAGAGATGCTCCGGCGAAAGCGCCAGCGCCTGGTCGATATCCTCCAAGGCAAGCGTAGGTGTCTGGCCCGGCAGACCGTGCATCAGGTCGATATTCAGGTTATCAAAGCCCGCCACGCGGGCATGGCCCACTGCCTTGATGGCTTCATCGGCGCTGTGAATGCGTCCAAGGGCCTCGAGCTGAGCGCTTTGAAAGCTTTGGGTGCCGATCGAAAGACGGTTGATCCCCGCCTCCCGGTAGCCAACGAAGCGCGCCTGTTCGGTGGTGCCCGGGTTGGCTTCCAGCGTGATTTCGATATCCGGGGCGAAGGGCAGCCGCGCCTGTACTTCGCCTAAAAGGCGTCGGTAAAACGCCGGCGAGAGCAAACTCGGCGTGCCGCCGCCGATAAAGATCGTGGCGAGCTCGCGCCCGTCGGCCAGGGCCAGGTCATCGTCCAGGTCACTTAAAAGCGCCGCGAGATAGGCCTTTTCCGGCAGCGCCTGGGAACTCGGCTCGTGGGAGTTGAAGTCGCAATAAGGGCACTTGCGAACGCACCAGGGGGTGTGGATATAAAGCGAAAGCGGCGGGGTACTACCCATGCGCCACCTTCAAAAAATCGACCAGGCCCTGCAGGGCGCGGCCGCGATGGCTCAGTCGGTTTTTGGTATCCGCAGGCAGCTCGGCCACGCTCATGCTCTGCTCGGGTAGCCAGAAAAGCGGGTCATAACCGAAACCGTTTTCGCCTCGCGGATGGGCGAGAATCTCACCGTCCCAACTGCGCTGAACGATAATCGGTACCGGATCCTCGGCGTGGCGCAGGTACACCAGCACGCACCAGTAGCGCCCGCTACGCTGGCCCTCGGCGCAATCGGCAAGCGCACTCAAGAGTTTTTCGTTGTTGCGTTCATCGCTTTTGGGCTCACCGGCAAAGCGCGCCGAGTAGATACCCGGGGCACCGTGGAGCGCGTCGACTTCCAAACCCGAGTCATCGGCCAGCGCCGGCAACCCGCTAACCCGGCTGGCCTCGCGCGCCTTGAGCAGCGCATTTTCGACGAAGGTCAATCCGGTCTCTTCTACGTCATGAACGCCAAACTCCGACTGCAGGCGCACATCGAGCATCAAGGGGGCCAAAAGCTGTTTGAACTCTTTTAACTTGCCAGCATTGCCACTGGCTAACACAAGCGTATTGACGGCGGACATGGCGTAACCTCCCAGTAAGAGCCGCTCAGTTTACGCCTAACCGCACGCCAGCTAAAGATGCCTCGTCATCAGTACGGCCTCCCACCGGCCGTCTGCTGCCGCGCATCCAGTTTTTACCCCTATATTTCCTAATCGCATACTTCCATGAGCATTACTATTCGAACATTTTTAGTAACATAACTTTACTAAAAAATTATTATAGGTAACAATCCGCCCATGATCGTCTCACACTTTATTAGCAGCCGGAGGGTTATCAATGGCGCAGCACAAAACCCCGGGCGTGGTGTATATCGTCACCGAAAAAAGCCCTCAGTCTCACTTGTTTGCCGAGTATTTGAATAAGCAGACGGGTTACACCATTCATCTGTATGCCCCCGGGGTTTCACTGCCGGAGGCCACTATCGGCAAACAGCTTCTGCTGGTGGATGCCGACCACGTCAGCGTCGACGCCATCCCGGATTGGCAGGAGAAGCTTCCCGAGTCGCTCTCCCAGGCGCCGCTGGCGGCGTTTAACATCCGCGACATGGATCACGCCCTGGAAGCCCTCTCCTGCTCCCAGCTCAAGGGGGTGTTCTACCGTAACGAGAGTCTCGAGGTGATCTGCAAGGGCATTCACGCCCTGCTCAACGAAGAGCTTTGGATGTCCCGCGATTTAATGGCGCGGCTGATCATTTTTTACCGCAAATACCAAAGCAATGCGTTCCGCCCGGCCTGCGGGCTGACCAACCGGGAGATGGAGATCATCTCGCTTCTCAGCGGCGGGTCCTCCAACCAGCAGATCGCAGAAAAGCTTTTTGTCAGCGAGCACACGGTCAAATCGCACCTTTACAACATCTTTAGAAAGATCAATGTGCATAACCGTATTCAAGCGCTGAACTGGATCCACCAGAATCTCGGCCCCATCCTGCCCAATATCGAGACGGCGCGTAGCCTGCAGCGCGGGCGCTAAACCCTAACGAGAAAACGACCATGGTCTTGTATCGCACGCTTCTGCTGTTGGGTGCGCTGTCACTGGCGCTTGCGGGACCGGTATCGGCAAGCGACTCGCTGCCGGGAAACGAGCAGGCAGCGGTCGATGCGATCAACCGTCTCTCCGGCCCTGACGGGGCCGAGGTTGAGCCGCGCGGCTACGGTAGCAGCGAACTGACCGGTGTGATGGTCGACCGCACCATCACCATGGCAGGCAAGACCTTCTACCGCGCTTTTAGCCAGCGGGCCATGGGTAATCCGCTGATCAATAACGCGACCCTCATTGTTCAGGAGCGTCCGGATGCCCGCTGGGGAAGCCAGCTTTGGATCCTGCAGGGCAACCAGATGTATTTCCGTACACAGCTTTCGCCACGCATCAATCAGGCGGATCAAGCGGCAGAAGAGGCCGTGCAAATCGTTCAGGACGCGCTGCTGCGCGAGCAGTTGGCTACCACCCTGACCTTCGATAAAGACCTGGGAAGTGAGGAGTTACGATAATGAACGTCAAACGACACCCCCTGTGGCTAGGCACTATCGCGGTGGTAGCGCTTGCCGGGGGGAGCGCTGCGTTGGCAGGGGATCTTGTGTACCGGCCGCTGAACCCATCCTTTGGTGGCGACCCCTTCATGGGCACGTATCTGCTGGGTAAGGCGCAGGCGCAAGACACCAACACCGACCCCAATGCACGCAGCATACAGCAGCTCTCCTCCACGGACCGTTTGGTTCAAAACCTGGAAAGCCGGCTGATTTCACAGCTGATTTCCGATGTAGGCGCGGGTAACGCCAATCAGGGCTCTTTCGATAGCGGCGAGTTCAACGTAGTGGTCAGCGACAACGGCGGCCAGCTCGTGGTGCGCGTGGTGGACAAGCTTACCGGCGATGTCACCAATATCAGCGTGGGCGGGCTCTTCAACCCATAGTGAAGCGGTATTCGACACTGTTCAAAAATCAACCGGCTCAACACCAACATAACGCTTACGTGTGTCGTCAGGGGAACCTCTAAATGAAAATCATCGCTTCACTCATGCTGGCGGCGCTGTTGAGCGGCTGCGCCGGCATGGTCGCTAATTCCAACAATCTGGAAGGCGCCCAGGCCACGCTGACCCCCCGCGGCTCGACCTATCAAGACCTGGTTTCTTTACCGCCACCGGCGGGTAAAATTTTCGTTTCCGTCTACGACTTTCGCGATCAAACCGGCCAATACCGCCCGGCACCGGCCAGCACGTTCTCGACCGCGGTGACCCAGGGCGCGGCGGCAATGCTGACCGGGGCGCTGGCGGACTCCGGCTGGTTCATTCCGCTAGAGCGGGTCGGCCTGCAGAATCTTCTAACCGAGCGGCGTATCATCCGCGCCGAGTTCGAACGCTTCAATCAGCCGGATACACTCCCTTCGCTGCGCGCGGCCTCGGTCATGCTCGAAGGCGGCATCATCGCCTACGAATCCAACGTGCGTACCGGCGGCGCCGGAGCGGAATACTTCGGTATCGGCGCTTCCGGCCAGTATCAGGTCGACCAGGTAACGGTGAACCTGCGGGCGGTCGAAATATCCACCGGCGAGATACTCGCCAACGTCACCACGACCAAAACCATCTATTCGAAAGAGCTTCGCGCAGGCGTTTACCGGTTTATCGATTTCCGGCGCTTACTGGAAGCCGAAGTCGGCATTACCTCCAATGAGCCTGTTCAGATGGCCGTCATGTCGGCGGTCGAGTCGGCGGTCATTCATCTCATTGCCCGGGGCGTCGAGAATAATCTCTGGAACCTGGCCAGCAACGCTAACATGCAGGACACCCTATTAGCCGAATATCTTAATGCGCCAACGCCTGCTTTATAGGCCACTATCATGATTGGCCTACTAAAAAAATACTCATACGTTTAATTAACAAAAGCGGCGCTACTTAACGGTAGCGCCGCTTTTGTTAATTTTATTACGGGATATTAGAAAAACCGTACTTCAGAGTGCCGCTGTTTTTAGATATTTGATCACGCGTTTAAGAAAAGCCCTGATAGCGCAATTTATTAAATAGTTCAAACTCGACGCATCAATACACTTAGATACAAAACTTTTCAAAAGGTAATGAGATGAAGACTCGACAGGCGTTTTTACCACGTAAAACGCTGGCGCTCTCGAAGCCCCTGGTTCGGTCTTTTATAGCGTTTTTCATCACCTATTCAGCCGCGGTGAATGCCCAAGCTCAAAGCCGTGTAGAGCAGTACGCTCAAACCTCTCAAGCACCTGTTTATAAAGAAAATTACAGCATTATAAGACAAAACGGCCATCACAACCGTACCGCCGTAACACAGTCGTATTCCGCCCAATATCAACACGGCAACTTTTCCAATATTCGCCAAACCGGCAACTTCAATACCGCCTCCATTACGCAAGCCGGAGGTAATAATGCCGGGGTCATTTTACAAAATGGCGACCGTCACCTCGCCACGATCAATCAATCCTATGGCGTTCAGGGGTTACAAGTCTTTGTTTCCCAAACGGGTCATCAAAGCGATATCGAGATTTCACAATCGGGGAGTGGCTACCGCAGCGTTAGCGTGGAACAGCAAGCGTTCTCGGGTAACGCACGACCAGTCATCGTCGAAACTTACTGAGCCAATCGCTTTGTCTCAGTAACAACTAAAGCAAACGTCTTGAAGGGGAAATCCACATGAAAACTCAAATCGCCACTATTACCGCCGCCATTGCCATCACCATGAGCGCTGCTGCCTCCGCCCAGTTCGCTGGAAGTAACTCCACTATCTATCAAAGTGGCGACCACAACGCCAACAACGTAACCCAGTGGGGTTCACAGGCATCTCGTGTTCATCAAAACGGCGCGTACAACAAAACGACCGTCAACCAGGATGACGTTGACGGCGTTGCCACCACGCTTCCGGGCTGGAACGATTCAGGTATCGAGCAGGTCGGCGAAGGCAACGTGGCAAGCGTTGATCAGATGGGCGCCAAGAACCAGTCAACCATCTACCAGGGCGGCCTGAACAACCAAGCCTCTGCTGACCAGAACGGGGTTGCCAACGTCTCTGTTACCAACCAAAACGGCGAAAACAACACGACGGATGTTACCCAGGACGGCTGGATGAACGACAGCTATGCCTACCAGGAAGGTACTGGTAACAACGCCACCGTCACCCAGGAAGGCAAGCTCAACCAGTCCGTCATCGAGTCTATCGGCAGCAGCAACGACGCCACTATCGCTCAGGATGGCATCGCCAATGACAGCTACGCCTACCTGGAAGGCAACAACAACGTGGCCAACGTCAGCCAGCAAGGTTATTACAACGAGAGCAATCTTTTGACCACCGGCGGCTACAACACGGCCGACATCTCGCAGTCTGGCTACAACCACGACTCCTACGCTTACACCGAAGGTTACGGCAACCAGCAAACCGTCTCCCAAAGCGGCAGCTTCTTCGGCGGCGGCCACACCTCCAGCATCACTACCGTCGGCAACAACAACATGAACGTTGTTGCTCAAGGCCACTAAGCCAAGACTGTGATGCCTGAGTCACGATATCAGGTCCTCCACGCGCTGCTCGCTTGAAGGGCCTGGATTCAAAAAACCGCCCTTCGGGGCGGTTTTTTTATGACGTCTTTTACTAGCGAATCGTCAAGGTGAGCGTGCCGCCCTTACCCTGGGTCGACGAACGCGAACGGTTGGTGCCCTTCAAAATATCCACTTCCAGCCGCTCGTTATCGGTTAAAAGCGTCACCTCCCCCTCGAGCGCGGTGCCTTCATAGCTGAATTCAAAGGGTACGCTTTTGCGTTCCTCAAAGTACTCGGTGACTTCATCGCCGTTGCTCACCCGCCAATGGGCGGAAAACTCGGCACCTGGCGTGCCGCTCACGTTGATTTGAATTTGGGTCATATGCTGCTCCTGATAGGCAAGCGCGCCTGTGGATAAAGCAGAGGCCAAGCTTGCAACGCCAAGGGTGTAAGACCAAAACGACTGCCATTTCACGATGATTGACCTCGTTAACCAACAGCGCCGCTTCGATGAGCGGCGCTTTGAGTATAGCAGTGCGTTGGCCAAAGCCGCGGTTTATAGAAGGGCAAACGCCTTCTCGGCGGCGTCCAGGGTTTGCTGAATGTCTTCCGGCGCGTGGGCACTGGACATAAAGCCCGCCTCATAAGCCGAAGGCGCCAGGTAAACGCCCTGGTCCAGCATGGCGCTGAAAAAGCGCCGGAACATGTCCGCATCGCAAGCGGTGGCCTGGGCAAAGTTATCCACACGCGTTTGCGAGGTAAAAAAGAGCCCGAACATGCCCCCGGCGGACTGGGTCATCATGGCCACGTTCGCCGCATTCGCGCGCTCTTGCAGGCCTTCGCAAAGCGTTTGCACTCGCTGGGTCAGCGCATCGTGAAAGCCCGGTGTCTTGAGCTTTTGCAACAGCGTAACGCCGGCGGCCATGGCCAGCGGGTTGCCCGAGAGCGTACCGGCTTGATAAACCGGGCCCATGGGCGAGACGTTTTGCATGATGTCGCGCCGGCCGCCAAAGGCACCCACCGGCATACCGCCGCCGACGATCTTGCCCAGGCAAGTCAAATCCGGGGTGATACCGTAGTGGGCCTGGGCGCCGCCGAGCGCGACGCGAAAGCCGGTCATCACCTCGTCGAAAATTAACAAGCTACCGTACTCGTTGCACACCCGGCGCAGCGTTTCCAAAAAGCCGGGCTGAGGCGGAATGCAGTTCATGTTGCCCGCCACGGGTTCGACGATAATGCAGGCGATCTGCTCGCCGATTTCGGCAAAGCAGGCCTCTACGCCTTCCGGGTCGTTATAGGAGAGCGTAATGGTGTGCTCGGCAAGCGAGGCCGGCACGCCCGGCGAGCTCGGCTCGCCGTGGGTCAGCGCCCCGGAGCCGGCTTTCACCAGCAGCGAGTCGGAGTGACCGTGGTAGTTACCCTCGAACTTGACGATCTTGTCCCGGCCGGTGCTGCCCCGGGCCAGGCGAATCGCGGACATCGTCGCCTCGGTGCCGGAGCTTGTCATGCGCACCATGTCCATGGACGGGATCATTTCGCAGATCAGATCCGCCATGGTGGTTTCCACCGCCGTGGGCGTGCCGAAGGAAAGTCCGTTATCGAGGCGTGCACGTACCGCATCGAGCACCTGTGGGTCGGCATGGCCGGTGATCATCGGCCCCCAGGAACCGACGTAGTCGATATAGCGCTTGCCCTCGACGTCGAACAGGTAAGCCCCCTGGGCGCGCTCCATGAAGACCGGCGGGCGGTGAAGGCCCTTGAACGCGCGAACCGGCGAGTTGACCCCGCCGGGAATATGGCGGCTTGCAAGTTCAAAGAGTTCGGCAGAAGTGGTCATGGCATCCTCAACGTGAATGACTCGAAAGTGAATAGCTTAGTCCTTTAAACGCGGACTTAAATAGACGCGTTACCGACCCGGCGGCCCATGAGATCAAAAGCGGGTTGGGCGTGACAAGCGGTTGGGCAGATACTGCCCGTCCGGCGGCTCGAACGCCTCGGACAGAGCCTGCCAGGTAAAGCGCTGGGCCTGCTCGCAGGCAGTGGGTAAGCGCTCACCTACCGCCATGCGCGCGGCAATGGCGGAGGCTAGCGTACAGCCCGAGCCGTGAAAGCGCTGCGCCAGGCGTGGCCACTGCCACTGGCGCGTGGTATCCGGCGAGTGCAGCGTATGCACGACCTGGGCGTCGTTTCCCGGCAGTGGATCGTCGGTGGCCGTTACCAGCACCGCCTGGCACCCCTGGGAAATAAGCGCCACCGCGCGGGCGGTATCGTCCGCGCCCTCTTCAACGTCCGGCGTCAAGGCGGCGAGCTCGAACCGGTTGGGCGTCAGAATATCCACAAGGGGTAGCAGGCGCTCCACATAGCGTTTTTGAAGCGCGGCTGTGGATAACTCAGCGCCGCCCCCCGCCTTGAGCACTGGATCAGCAATCACCGGCACACCGGGAAAGCGGCGAATGATGCACTCGGCGGCCAACAGCGTCGCTTCATTGGCCAAAAGGCCCAGCTTGATCGCGCTGACGGGAAGCCCCTCGAGCGCTTGGGCCATCTGCAACATCATTTGCGGGTCGGCGGGCAGCACACGCTGGACATCGTGGCAGTTTTGCACGGTGGTGGCGGTGGGAATGGTCATTGCCCAGCCGCCACAGCCGGCCACGGCTTCGCTATCGGCGATCAGCCCCGCGCCCCCGGTCGGGTCGTGACCCGCCAGTACCAATACGACGGGAGGAAGCGGCTTTATCATCAAAAAGGCTTAATGACGGCAAGCAGAACGACGGCGATCAACACGATGACCGGGGCTTCATTGAAGAAGCGGAAAAAGCGATGGCTTTTGGTGCAGCGGTTTTGCGCAAACTGCTTCAAATAGATCAGGCAGACGTGATGGTAGGCCACCAGTAGCGCCACCAGCGTCAGTTTGACGTGCATCCACCCCTGGCTCATCCAGCCAGGTATCAGATAGAGCATGATCCCGCCAAACAACAGCACCAAAATCATCGAGGGGGTCATGATGCCGCGATAGAGCTTGCGCTCCATGGTCTTGAAGTAAGTGATCGCTTGCTCATCCCCGTTATCGCGGGCAGTAGCGTGGTAGACATACAGCCGCGGCAGATAAAAAAGCGCGGCGAACCAAGTCACAACGGCCATCAAATGCAGGGCCTTCATCCATAAATACATGGTTTCTCCTTACGCGGTCGGCTCATTGTCACGGGGGTCGGTTTTGTCACGAGGGTCAGCATAGTGGTAGTAACGCTCGATCGCCCCCCGGGTAATGATACCTGAAATTCGCTGCTGCTTTGGCCGATAACCGTGCACTACGTAAAGCGCACCCAGGGCGTTGTCCTGAAGCTTCAAAAAAGCTTCGGAAAGCGTGGCCTGTAGCGCGATCGGCGCCATCTCCACGCGCTGACCAGGAATTTCCAGAAGGTCCACTTGCTCGTCTTTTGGCGGTGGCTCACCGGCCAGCGCCTCGTCGTGTTCCAAAAGCCAGCGCGCCAGCGCCGAGGCTTTCAAACCCAGCACCGGCTTTTTATCGCTGGAGCGCTCGATCAGAAGCCACATCGGATTGGTTTCCAAGAGCTTACGCGCCTGATCCGGCGTGACGATTCGCTCGGTACGCACTAGCTGGCGCTCCATCACCGCGGGTACCGACACCCGGGAAAGCGCCTGCATCAGCGGCTGTTGAAGGGGGTGTAGGCCGTAACGTACCGAACTGATAAAAAAGCCTTCGCAGCCCGTTAGCTGGCGCGAGGTCAGACAGGCGACCACGACCACCAGCATGCCCGGCAGCATGATGTTCGGGCTGTGGGTCAGCTCCAAAAGCGCCATGAGCGCGGCCAGCGGCGCCTGAAGCACCGCGCCCATCATGGCCGCCATCCCCAGCATGGCAAAAACGCCTGGGTCGGCGGCGGGCGCCGGCCAAAGCCAAAGGCCAAGCGAGCCGCTGAGCGCACCGGCGGCCGCCCCAACCACCAGTACCGGGCCGATAATACCAATCGGTACGCCTCCGGCCACGGTTAGCGCGGTGATCAATAGCTTGGCAATGACCAGCCCCAGCAGCACGCTAACGCTTAGCTGGCCGTTGAGCGCCGCCGCCAGGCTATCGTAGCCAATGCCCTGTACCTGGGGGAACCACCAGGCCACTGCGCCGGTGGTCACACCGACCACCGCCAGGCGCAGCCAAATCGGCAGACGGCTCAAGCGCTGAGTGCGCGCAATGTGAATGAAAAGCCCGGCGAGCAGGCCGATCCCCAAGCCAGTCACCACCACCCAGGGCAGGTTCATCAGCGAGCCCAGCGCTACATCGGGAATGCGAAAGGCGGGTTCGCTGCCATAAACCGCCTGAGCGACCACCGCGCCCATGGTCGAGGCCAAAATGACCGGCATGAAGCTCATCAGGGTGTACTCCATCATCACCACTTCCATGGCGAAGATGACCCCAGCGATCGGCGTATTGAACGAGGCGGAAATACCCGCCGCGGTACCACAGGCGACCAGCACGCGAAGACTGTTGTTGGGCAAGCGAAGCTTGAGGCCAAGTCCGCTGGAGGCGGCCGCGCCCAGGTGGATCGCTGGGCCTTCGCGCCCGGCGGAAAGCCCGCCGAGTACCGACACCACGCCGACCCACCACTGGTTGAGCCAGTTGCGCATGGGAAAGCGCCCCTGGTGGTAGGAGAGCCGCTCGATCACGTGGCTAACGCCGAGTTTGTGTGCCGCGGCTTTCTGGCGGTAAAGAAAAACGCCAATGAGCGTCACCGCCAAAAGCGGCAGCAGCGCCCTAAGCCAGGGAGCAAGGCCTTCGAACGCCTCCGGGTCGCCCTCGGGCATATAGACAATCGCGCCGACTTCCAAAAGCAGACGAAAGCCCACCATCACAGCGCCGGTAATGACGCCGGAGACCAGGCCCAGTACGCAGAGCTGGGGCAACGCATCGACGTTGGCCAGTTGGCGGCGGAAGGCGTCGAGGGTGAAATCTGCTCGGGAATAGCGTGCCACAGCCGCGTTCCTTGCCTGTTGGTGGGTTCTTATTGGTCGAGGTTAAAGCGTAGTGCGTTTATTCGGGGCGGCCAAAAGTGAGGACTTACTCATTGAATCCGTCACTCCTGGGCTGTCACTCTTGTGTATCATAGCTTGAAGCGCTTCGACAGCCCGGTGCGGGTTTATTAGGCTTGAACGTACGCGGTTCACATTAACGAACGGACAAGAGGTGGCTTGTGATCAAGGTCGGTATCGTAGGCGGTACAGGGTATACCGGAGTAGAGCTTTTAAGGCTTTTAGCCGGGCATCCAGAGGTCAGCGTCGAGGCGATCACCTCGCGCTCGGAGGCCGGTGTCAAGGTGAGCGACATGTACCCCAACCTGCGCGGCCATTTTGATGCACTCGCCTTCAGCGAGCCCGATGCCAACGCGCTGGGCGCTCTGGACGCAGTGTTTTTCGCCACGCCCCACGGGGTGGCCCACGCGCTGGCCGGTGAGCTATTGGCGAACGGCACGCGGGTCATCGACCTTTCCGCGGATTTTCGTCTGCGCGACGCCGAACTCTGGAGCCAGTGGTACGGCCAGCCTCACGGCGCGCCGGCACTGCTCGAAGAGGCGGTCTATGGCTTGGCGGAAATGAACCGCGAAGCGATCAAGGGCGCGCGTTTGATCGCCGTACCTGGCTGCTACCCCACCGCCGTACAGCTTGGTTACCTGCCGCTACTCGAGGCCGGGCTGGTGGACGAAACACGGCTGATCGCCGACTGTAAATCCGGCGTGACCGGTGCCGGACGCGGTGCCAAGGTAGGCTCGCTTCTCGCCGAGGCGAGCGAATCGATGAAAGCCTACGGCGCCTCGGGCCATCGCCACCTGCCGGAAATCCGCCAGGGCCTGAACGACATGCAGGAACACCCGATCGAGCTAACCTTCGTGCCTCATCTAACGCCGATGATCCGGGGCATTCACGCCACGCTCTATAGCACCCTGAAGGTCGGCGCAACGGACCTGCAGGCGCTTTTCGAATCGCGCTATAAAAACGAGCCCTTCGTGGATGTGATGCCCGCCGGCAGCCACCCGGAAACGCGCAGTGTCAAAGGCAACAACACTTGCCGGCTCGCGGTTCATCAACAGGGCGGTACCGTCATCGTGCTGTCGGTCATCGACAACCTGGTCAAGGGTGCCTCGGGCCAGGCGATTCAGAATTTGAATTTGATGTTTGGCCTCGACGAGACCCTGGGCCTCAACGCCCCAGCGCTGATGCCCTAGACGGAAAGCGCTGTTGCAGAGGTGCTACTTAGAAAAAGGCGACGTAATAGTTGACCCTTTTGCTCGGGATTACCCATAATTGCGCTTTCACCCAGCCATTTTAGCTCGCGGGAGGTACCCATGAGCGGTGCAGAAGCTTTCGTACCAACCCCACTTTTGCTGTCCGACAGCGCGCGACGTCGTATTCAGGCGCTCATGACCGAGGAGCACAACGACGCGCTGAAGCTTCGCGTGTACGTGACCGGCGGCGGCTGCTCGGGCTTTCAGTATGGGTTCGACTTTGCCGACAACGTCGCCGACGACGACACGCTGATCGAGTTCGGCGCCGCCGCCCTGGTCGTCGACCCGCTTTCCTATCAATACCTGGTCGGCTCGACGATCGATTTCGAAGAGGGTCTGGCCGGCGCCCGTTTTCGCGTGCAAAACCCCAACGCCACCACCACCTGCGGGTGCGGTGCGTCGTTCATGGTTTAGGTCGTGTTTTAGAGCAAGACCCATTTCTTGCGTTAATACCACCCCCGGTTCGTGACTTGACGCCTTGGCGGTTTCTCGCCAAGGTTGATAGGTCTACAACATCGCGCGCGGTCGACGGGCATGACGCCCCACGACCGCTAGCGTCATATAAAACACGGGGAAACACATGAACACTCCGCTTACCTATAGCGCCATTGCCGCCGCGTTGACTCTAAGCCTTGGCAGCGCCTCGGCGCTTGCGCAGACACCTT
Organism: Vreelandella sp. GE22; assembly: GCF_968212445.1. Classification (NCBI taxonomy): domain Bacteria; kingdom Pseudomonadati; phylum Pseudomonadota; class Gammaproteobacteria; order Oceanospirillales; family Halomonadaceae; genus Vreelandella; species Vreelandella sp. GE22. The sequence goes on along the minus strand of NZ_OZ309110.1, from coordinate 3,862,866 downwards.
CGGTCAACGTCGCCACCGACCCAAGCTTCGTGCCCTTTGAAATGATGGATTCCGAAACCGGCGAAATGATCGGCTTCGACATAGACATCATCAACGAAGTGGCCAGCCGCGCCGGGTTCGAGGTCAATCTCACCACCATGGAGTTTTCCGGCATCATTCCGGCGGTACAGACCGGCAGCCAGGAAATCGCCATCGCCGGTACCACGATTACCGAAGAGCGCGCCCAGGTCGTCGATTTTTCCGACCCCTACTACGACTCCGGTCTGCAGATCATCGTACGCGCCGATAACGATGACGTTGAAGACCTCCAAGACCTGGAAGGCCTGAGCATCGCGACCAAGATCGGCTCGACCAGCTATAACTACCTGCAAGAAGAGCTGGGTGACGACGCCGAGATCACGCCCTATCCCGGTACCGCGGATATGTACATGGCGCTTTTGGGTCGCAACGTCGACGCCGTGCTATACGACGCCCCCAACGTCGCCTACTTCTCGCAAACCCGTGGCGAAGGCCGTACCAAGGTCGTTGGCCCGCTCTACGAAGGTCAGCAGTACGGGATCGTTTTCCACAAGGGTAGCGAGTGGCTGGAGCCGACCAACGAAGCGCTGGCGGCCATGCGTGAAGACGGTACCTACGACGAAATCTACTCGAAGTGGTTCGGTGAAGCGCCCTCGGCGGACTAATACCATTTCGTAGACACGCAAGTACTCCTGCAGGGCCGGGCAACGCATTGCCCGGCCTTTCGTTTAATAGCCTCGTTTTATGATTTTTATCTGGAGATAACGCGTGGACGTTAACTTTCAGTTCGACTGGTCGGCGGCGCTGGCCTCGATCCCTCATCTGTTACCCGGTATTCCCTGGACGCTCGCGATCTCTTTCGGGGGACTGGCGATCGGCTTTTTCATCGGCATCTTTTTCGGTCTTTTACGCATCAGCCCCTCCGCCTGGCTTCGCTGGATCGCCAGTATCTATATCGAGGTATTTCGCGGCACGCCGATTCTGGTGCAGGTACTTTTCATCTTTTATGGCCTGCCGCAGCTTTTGGGTGGGCCAATCAACGCGTTGGTCGCGGGTATCGCCGCCATCGCGGTGAACTCCGGTGCCTATATCTCGGAAATCGTGCGCGGCGGCGTGCAGTCCATCGAGCGCGGCCAGCGCGAGGCCTCCTTGTCACTCGGGCTTTCGCGTACCCAGGCCTTTACCTACGTCATCTGGCCCCAAGCGCTTAGGCGCATGGTGCCGCCACTGGGCAACCAGGCGATCATTAGCATCAAGGACACCTCCCTGTTCTCGGTGATCGGCGTAGGCGAGCTGGTCCGTCAGGGCCAAATTTATATCGCCACGACCTTCACCGCCCTCGAGGTCTACTTCGTGGTGGCGCTGATGTATTTGGCGATTACCTGGACACTTTCCATGGTGCTGCGCTTACTCGAGCGTTCAAACTTCGTCGGTCAATAAGGAGCGCGCAATGAAAGCGACCCAACCCCCCATTGTGCGTATGGAAAAGCTCAATAAGCATTTTGGCAGCTTGCACGTACTCAACAATATCGATCTGGCGATCACCCCCGGCGAAGTCGTCGTGGTGATTGGCGCAAGCGGCTCGGGCAAATCGACGCTGATTCGCTGTATCAACGGTTTGGAAGAGTTTCAGTCCGGCACCCTCGAGGTGGATAACAACCCCCTTACGCCTCACGGCAAAAGCACCAAGTCGCTGCAGACCATTCGCACCGAAGTCGGCATGGTATTCCAGCAGTTCAATCTATTCCCGCATCTAAGCGTTGTGGACAACGTGACGCTGGCACCCATCAAGGTACGCCGCCAAAGCCGCGAGCAGGCCACACAGAACGCCAAACGCCTGCTCGACCGGGTCGGCATCGCCGACCAGGCCGACAAGTACCCAGGCCAGCTATCCGGCGGCCAGCAGCAACGCGTCGCCCTCGCTCGGGCACTCGCCATGGAGCCGCGCCTCATGCTCTTCGACGAGCCGACCTCGGCGCTGGACCCGGAGATGATCGGTGAGGTGCTCGATGCCATGCGCGAGCTCGCCAAGGAAGGCATGACCATGGTGATCGTCACCCACGAAATGGGCTTTGCCCGGGAAGTGGCGGATCGCGTCATCTTCATTCATAAAGGCGAAATCACCGAAGAGGGGCCGCCTGAACAATTGTTCGATACGCCTCGACACGAACGTACCCAGTCGTTTTTGGCGCGGGTGCTCAAGCACTGAAACACACCTGCCGAAGGCGTTTTTAAACCATCTTTTGGCTTAAAAATGCGAATAAAAAAGGGCCTGTCACCATGACAGGCCCTTTTTTTGCCTGTGGATATCATTTTTTCAATTTTCTTCACGTTTGTCTGCAACCCGCGTCACTTGGGCCATCGGCGCTTTAGCCCGGTTACCCACAGTGTGTTTATAGCCACGCGCACAGCACGGGTATGCAGCGGTGGATAACCCGTGTTTTTTTAGCGCTGTGCATAAGTGCCCCTTTCGTCCACAGCCCCAACACTGCTTCTACGCAGGCACTCCGCCGGTTAATCACCATTCCTTCAACAATATAATTGTTTAATAAATATAATAAATATTCGGTTATGCACAGATTTTATCCACACCAATAGTTACAACATCAACAGAACTTCTCTCTATATTTTTTATTTTGTTATTTATAAGCGTAAGGACGTGAAATCCCGGTGTGGAAAAACCTGACTGTTATTCACAGGAGGTTTATACTGGCCGGCTTATCGAGTCCTGCTCGTTTTCAAATGATCAATAGGCGCTTTTTAAAGGGCCAAGTTGAGGTGTTAATTGAATTACCCCGACCGCTTTGACGTGATTGTCATCGGCGGTGGCCATGCGGGAACCGAAGCCGCACTGGCCTCTGCTCGTATGGGTTGTCAAACCCTGCTGCTCACCCACAACATCGAAACCCTGGGGCAAATGTCGTGTAATCCCGCCATTGGCGGCATCGGCAAAAGTCACCTAGTCAAGGAAATCGATGCGCTGGGCGGCGCCATGGGGCTTGCCACTGACCTTGGCGGTATTCAGTTTCGCGTTCTAAACGCCAGCAAAGGCCCGGCGGTCCGTGCCACCCGTGCCCAGGCCGATCGTGTCCGTTACAAAGCCGCCATTCGCGGCATGCTGGAAAACCAGCCAAACCTGACGATTTTTCAGCAGGCGGCGGGCGATCTGATTGTGGATAACGATACCGTCCGCGGCGTGGTGACCGAGACCGGTATTCGGTTTATGTCCGAAACCGTCGTCCTGTCGACGGGTACGTTTTTGGGTGGCGTGATTCACATTGGCTTGGATAAAAGCCGCGGCGGCCGAGCCGGCGATCCGTCCTCCAACGCCCTGGCCGAGCGGCTACGCGCACTGCCGTTTCACGTTGATCGGCTAAAGACCGGCACACCGCCGCGTATCGACGCCAAAAGCGTGGATTTCAGCCAGCTCGAAGAGCAGCCCGGCGACACCCCGACCCCGATCATGTCCTACATGGGCTCGCGGGAGATGCACCCGCGCCAGGTCAGCTGCCACATCGCGCAGACCAACGAGCGTGCCCACGACATCATCAAGGCGAATCTGGACCGCTCGCCGATGTACTCCGGGGTGATCGACAGCACCGGCCCGCGCTACTGCCCGTCGATCGAGGACAAGGTTCACCGCTTTGCGGATAAAACCACCCACCAGGTTTTCATCGAGCCCGAAGGGTTGGAGACCAACGAGCTCTACCCCAACGGCATCTCGACCTCGCTGCCTTTCGACGTTCAGCTTCAGGTCGTGCGCTCGATGAAAGGCCTTGAAAACGCGCATATCACCCGGCCCGGCTACGCCATCGAGTACGATTTCTTCGACCCACGAGACCTCAAGCACTCGCTGGAGACGAAATTTATCCACAACCTGTTTTTCGCTGGCCAAATCAACGGCACCACCGGCTACGAAGAAGCCGGTGCCCAGGGGCTGTTGGCCGGCTTGAACGCCGCCCGCCGCGCCCGGGAGCTGGAGGCCTGGCATCCGCGCCGCGACGAGGCGTATCTGGGCGTGCTGGTGGACGACTTGATCACCATGGGCACCAAAGAGCCCTACCGGATGTTCACCTCGAGGGCGGAATACCGGCTGATGCTGCGTGAAGACAACGCGGATCTGCGCCTGACCGAAAAGGGCCGCGAACTTGGCCTGGTCGACGATGCGCGCTTTGCCGCGTTTAGCCAAAAGCGCGACGCCATCGAGCGCGAAAGTGCACGCCTTGCCACCGTCTGGGTACAGCCGAAAACCCCGGCAGCGGAGAAAGTCGCCGAGAAGACTGGCCAGCCGCTGCCGCGAGAGTACTCGCTGGCGGATCTTTTGAAGCGCCCGGAGCTTAGCTACGCCGATATCACCGCGCTTCCCGGCCTTGAAAGCGATCTGGTCGACGACGAGTTCGTGGCCGAGCAGGTCCAGATTCAGGCCAAGTATCAGGGCTATATCGCCCGTCAGCAGGATGAGATCGACAAGCTCAAGCGCCACGAGGCAACGCCGCTTCCCGCCGAGCTCGACTACCAAAAGGTCGAGGGGCTCTCCAACGAGATTCGCCAAAAGCTTGCCGAAGCGCGTCCGGAAACCTTGGCCCACGCGGGGCGTATCTCGGGCGTGACGCCGGCGGCGGTCTCGATTTTGCTGATTCACCTGAAAAAGCGCCGCATGATCAAAAATGCCGAGGTGGCGAACGGATGAGTTCGTTAGCGCCTTTGATCAAGGAGTTGCCCGGCGAGGTCGCGTCGCGCCTGGACAGCGGCCTCGAGCAACTCGACATCGCCATCAGTGCCGAGCAGCGCGACCAGCTTTTAGCGCTGGTGGCGTTATTGCACAAGTGGAATCGGGCTTATAACCTCACTGCGGTGCGCGATATAAACGACATGGTCGCCCGGCACGTGCTCGACAGCGCAGCGATCGCCCCCTACGTGACCGGGGCGACGCTTCTGGACGTGGGCGCAGGCCCAGGACTTCCGGGGCTGGTCATCGCCATTTTGAAACCGGATATGCACGTCACGCTGGTCGACAGTAACGGCAAAAAGGTGCGCTTTCAGCGCCAGGCCGTGATGGAGCTTGCCATTAAAAACGCCACGCCGACCCAAACCCGGGTCGAGGCGTTCAATGGCCAAACCTTCGATCAGGTGGTATCGCGCGCCTTTGCAAGCCTTGACGACTTCGTCACCCTGACCCGGACGCTAGTGGCCCCCGGTGGGCAGTGGCTGGCCATGAAAGGCCCCGGGGCCGATGAAGAGCTTGCGGCACTTCCCGCCGATATCGCGCTCACCGCGCGGCATTGGCTGCAAATCCCTTATGATACGGCGAAACGGCAGCTGTTGATTCTGACCCCTGAAGGAGCCTCGTAGTGAGCCAGATCATTGCCCTGACCAACCAAAAAGGCGGCGTGGGCAAATCCACTTCGGCCGTTAATCTCGCGGCGAGCCTTGCAAGCCTTGACCGGCGCGTACTGCTGGTGGACCTGGACCCCCAGGGCCACGCCAGCATGGGCAGCGGCATCGACAAGTACGAGCTTGATAAAAGCGTACTGGACGTACTGCTGGGCGAGGCCCGCGCCGCGGATGCAATCGTGACCAACCTGCCTGTCAATTACGACGTACTGCCGGGCAATGGCGACCTGACCGCCGCCGAGGTGGAGCTTCTGGATAGCGAAGAGCGCCAAAGCCGGCTCTCCACGGCGCTCAATACCGTGGCCGGTAATTACGATGTCGTCCTCATCGACTGTCCGCCGTCGCTCAACATGCTCACGGTCAATGCCTTGACCGCCGCCGACGGCGTGCTGATCCCTTTGCAGTGCGAGTTCTACGCCCTCGAAGGCCTCTCGGCGCTGTTGGACACGGTCGAGCAGATCAAGGAGAGCGTTAATCCAGCGCTTGCGATTTCCGGTATATTGCGCACGATGTACGATAAACGCACCAGTCTTACCCGGGAAGTGGACAAGCAGCTTCGCGATTTTTTCGGCGACGCGCTTTTGAAGACCACCATTCCGCGCAACGTAAAAGTAGCCGAGGCGCCCAGCCACGGCTTGCCGGTGACCCACTACGCACGCTTTTCTCGGGGAAGCCAGGCGTACCGCGTGCTTGCCAAAGAGTTGATTCGCAAGCTTTCGCTTTAATGGCGGTAAGTGCCTGAGGACAGGTTCTTGATACAACGTTTAAGGGGAAACGCATGACGCGTAAACGCGCGCTGGGACGTGGCCTGGATGCCCTCATTGGAGCGGGCGCACGCCGCCGTGACAGTCTGGATCTCACCAGTGAGGAAACGTTTGAAAGCGTCGATCCTGCTGCGCCGCCTGCAAGCGCAGCCTTCGACGCCGCCAGCGAACGCCTGGAGCGTTTGCCGCTTGGCCAGCTAAGCCGCGGCAAGTACCAGCCCCGCCGCGACATCCAGCCCGAAGCCCTGGAAGAACTCGCTGACTCCATCCGCGCCCAGGGCGTCATGCAGCCTATCGTGGTGCGCCCGGTCGGCGAGGCACGTTACGAAATCATCGCCGGCGAGCGGCGCTGGCGGGCCGCGCAGCTTGCCGAGCTCGACGTAATCCCCGCGGTGATCCGCGAAGTCAGCGACGAAGCCGCGCTGGCGCTGGCGCTGATCGAAAACATTCAGCGCGAAAACCTTAACGCGGTAGAAGAGGCGCTGGCGCTCAAACGGCTGGGGGATGAGTTCGAGCTGACCCAACAGCAGGTCGCCGATGCGGTGGGCAAGTCGCGCACTCAGGTGGCGAACCTTTTAAGGCTTTTGACCCTGGATCCGGAAGTACAGACGCTTTTAGAGCGCGGTGATCTGGATATGGGCCACGCGCGGGCGCTTTTATCGCTTGCCAGCGCCCAACAGCGCCGCATCGCCCACGAGGTGGTCAATAACGACCTGACCGTGCGCGCCACCGAAGCATTGGTGAAAAAGCTCGCCAGCGACGAAAGCGCGAAAGCGACCCCTAAACGCTCGATCAAGACGACGGATGTGACCCGGCTCGAGACCCAGCTGGGCGAGCTTCTCGGCGCGCCGGTTTCCATTGACCACGGCCAACGGGGTAAGGGAAAGGTCACGATCCGCTATACGAGCCTTGAAGAACTCGACGGAATTTTGGGCCATATAAAATAAATAGCAGGCTTATTAAAAAGTCGCACGATAGCGTCTTTTTTTAACTCTTTGGTCGCAACTGCGCGCTTGGACGGGCAAATTAGACGCAACTTCGGTTGAAGGTACGATAGCGCTTCCCTATAATCGCGCAAGATTTGTGCAGGTTGTTTCGATAATCAAAACGCCCGCATCAGGATTTTACAACGACTAGCCCGAGAAGCTGGGGCAACAGGTGCTGAGAAATCATGCAGCGATTCGAAGCCCAGCGCCGCCGAGCCTACAGCGTTTCGCTTTTACGGGCTCAATTGGCCGTAATGCTGATCGGGATGGCGCTGGCCTACGTTCTGGCGCAGCCTGGTGGGGCGATCTCGGTGGCGTTGGGTTCGCTGGTCGCGATAGTACCCTATGCTTTTTTCATAAAGCGTATGGGCGTTTTTTCGAAACGCCAAAAACGTAACGCAACGCAGTTGATGCGTGCAGAAGCGGGCAAGTTTGGTTTGACGGTGGCTCTTTTTACACTGGTCTTCGTGGCAGTGCCCCCCTCAAACCCTACTTTATTTTTTAGTGCTTACGTTGCGGTAATTTCGACGCATTGGCTCGCGCCCTGGCTAATGCTCAAAAAACCGCACAACTGATTGAGGTGACAACTCTATGGCCGCAGGAAACGAAGTCTCGACGACTTACTATATCCAGCACCACCTGCAGAATCTGACCTTCGGGCATCACCCGGTCAACGGTTGGTCGCTGGCGCAGTCGGCCGAAGAGGCAAGCGACATGGGGTTCTGGGCGATCCACCTGGATACCATGGGCTGGTCCATCGCCATGGGGCTTTTGTTCATCTGGCTGTTTCGCAAGGCGGGTAAAATCGCCACCTCCGGCGTGCCCGGTGGTCTGCAAAACGCCGTCGAAATGGTCGTCGAATTCATCGAGAACTTGACGCGTTCGACCTTTCACGGGCGTAACCCCCATATCGCGCCGCTGGCGCTGACGCTGTTCGTGTGGATTCTGCTCATGAACACGCTCAAGATTCTACCCGTCGACTACGGCCCGGTGCTGTTTGCCAAGCTCGGCGTGGATTACATGAAGATCGTGCCGACCACCGATGTCAACGCCACACTGGGCATGGCGCTGGGCGTGTTTGGCCTGATTCTTTACTACAACATCAAGGTCAAGGGTGCGGGCGGCTTCGCCAGAGAGCTCTCGCTGACGCCGTTCAACCACTGGCTGCTGATTCCGTTCAACCTGGTGCTCGAGATCGTCTCCTTGCTGGTCAAGCCGTTCAGCCTGGCGATGCGTCTGTTCGGTAACATGTTTGCCGGCGAAGTGATCTTCATTTTGATCGCCATGCTACCCTTCTGGGCCATCTGGGTGCTGGACGTGCCGTGGGCGATTTTCCACATCCTTATCGTGACGCTTCAGGCCTTCATCTTTACCACGCTAACCATCGTGTATTTGAGCGCCGCGCACGAACATCACTGATTAAGGCGTACCCGGCGCGCGGCGCCGGGTACGCTTGAGTTTTGCATCAACACCCGTTTCATTAACCCTCAACCCTTAACCAAAACTTGAACTCAGGAGCAACATCATGGAAATGGTTTATCTCTCAGCTGCCATCATCATCGGTTTGGGCGCACTGGCAACCGGTATCGGCTTCGCCATTCTGGGCGGCAAGCTGCTCGAATCGACCGCGCGTCAGCCGGAGCTTGGCGACCAGCTGCAAACCAAAACCTTCATCATGGCGGGTCTGCTCGACGCGGTTCCGATGATCGGTGTTGGTATCGCGATGTACCTGATCTTCGTTGTTGCCGGTTAATTTAACTTGACCGAGCGGTAGATCGCTCGGTTTTGTTTCACTCCGGTCGCCACGAACTTGTCAGAGGTACAGTCCTGTGAATATCAACATGACGCTTATCGGGCAGACGATCGCCTTCGCGATCTTTGTCTGGTTTTGCATAAAGTACGTGTGGCCTCCGATCAGCAATGCGCTTCACGAGCGCCAGAAGAAAATTGCTGATGGCTTGGACGCAGCCAGCCGTGCGACGCGCGATCTCGAGCTTGCTCAGGAACGCTCCGAGCAGACGCTCAAGGAGAGCAAGGAGCAGGCGTCCCAGATCATCGAGCAGGCCAACAAGCGCTCTGCCCAGATGATCGAAGAGGCTCGCGAAGAGGCTCGCGCCGAAGGCGAACGCATCGTTGCAAGCGCCCGCTCCGAAATAGAGCAGGAAGTGAACCGTGCTAAAAATGAGCTTCGCGCTCAGGTTTCTCATCTCGCGGTCATCGGCGCTGAGCGTATTTTGCAAGAGTCGGTCGACGAGTCAGCACATCGCAAGTTGCTTGATGAGCTTGCCGCCGAACTGTAAGGAGGTGACCCATGGCGGAACTACTTACCGTCGCTCGTCCTTACGCTAAGGCAGCGTTTGAATACGCGCGTGATTACGAAGCGTTTGATAGCTGGTCTCAGGCGCTGAATTTTTTGAGCGTTGCGGTTGCCGACGACGGCCTACGCCGGGTGTTGGGTAGCCCAAAAGTCGTCAATGAAACCAAGATCGAGCTGCTTTCCAGCATTTTGCCGGAACAGCCCGAGGGCATTAAGCGGTTTTTGACGGCCCTGGCGACCCAGGGCCGTCTGTTGGCACTGCCTTTCATCGCTGATCAGTTCGAGCGCTTGCGCGCCGAGTTCGAGCAGCGTGTCGAGGTGATGGTCACGTCGGCCTACAAGCTGACGGCGCCGCAGAAGACCAAATTGGCAAACGCGCTTAAGAAACGTCTGAATCGCGAAATCTCAATTTCTACTCAGGTAGACAAGTCGCTCATCGGCGGTGTCATCCTGCGTGCCGGCGATACCGTCATTGACGGCTCGGTGCGTGGTCGATTGAACCGCCTTACTGATGCGCTAACCGCTTGAGTCCGAGGGACATGGCATGCAGCAACTGAATCCTTCCGAGATCAGCGACATCATCAAGCAGCGAATCGAGAAGCTTGACGTCGCATCCGAAGCCCGTAATCAGGGTACCATCGTCACCGTTTCCGACGGCATCGTGAAAGTTCACGGCCTCGAAGACGCGATGTTTGGTGAAATGATCGAATTCCCGAACGCCATCTTCGGCATGGTGCTCAACCTCGAGCGCGACTCCGTAGGCGCCGTGGTACTGGGCGACTACCTCCAGCTCGAAGAGGGGATGACCGCCAAGTGTACCGGTCGCATTCTCGAAGTGCCGGTGGGCCCGGAACTCGCGGGCCGCGTAGTCGACGCACTCGGTAACCCCATCGACGGTAAGGGCGACATCAACGCCAAGCTCACCGACGCGGTCGAAAAAGTCGCGCCTGGCGTCATCACGCGTCAGTCCGTCGACGAGCCGATCCAAACCGGTTTGAAGTCGATCGATTCCATGGTGCCGATCGGCCGCGGTCAGCGTGAGCTGATCATCGGCGACCGTCAGATCGGTAAGTCGGCGATCGCCATCGACGCGATCATCAACCAGAAAGGCAAGGGCGTCACCTGTGTCTACGTGGCGATCGGTCAGAAGCAGTCGACCATTGCCAACGTCGTGCGCAAGCTCGAAGAGCACGGTGCGATGGAGCACACCATCGTGGTCGCGGCCGGCGCGTCCGACCCGGCGCCGATGCAGTTCCTCGCCGCCTACTCCGGCTGCACCATGGGCGAGTACTTCCGCGACCGTGGCGAAGACGCCATGATCGTCTACGATGACCTCTCCAAGCAGGCCGTGGCGTATCGTCAGGTATCGCTGCTGCTGCGCCGTCCGCCGGGCCGTGAAGCCTACCCGGGTGACGTGTTCTATCTCCACTCGCGTCTACTTGAGCGCGCCGCGCGCGTCAACGCCGACTACGTCGAGAAGTTCACTAACGGCGAAGTCACCGGCAAGACCGGCTCCTTGACCGCACTGCCAATCATCGAGACCCAGGGCGGCGACGTTTCCGCGTTCGTTCCGACCAACGTGATCTCGATCACCGACGGCCAGATCTTTCTGGAAACCAACCTGTTCAACTCCGGTATTCGTCCGGCGATCAACGCAGGTTTGTCGGTTTCTCGTGTCGGTGGTTCGGCCCAGACCAAGATCATCAAAAAGCTTGGCGGTAGCGTGCGTCTGGCGCTTGCGCAGTACCGGGAGCTTGCGGCGTTCTCGCAGTTCGCTTCTGATCTCGACGAAGCGACGCGTAAGCAGCTCGAACATGGTCAGCGCGTTACCGAGCTGATGAAGCAGCACCAGTACTCGCCGATGTCCGTGGCGGAAATGGCGCTGACGCTTTACGCCGCTAACGAAGGCCATCTGGATGATGTCAGCGTCGACAAGGTGTTGGACTTCGAGCGTGCCCTGCACGACTACATGAAGTCCGAACACGCTGAGCTGCTCGACAAGATCAACCAGACCGGTGACTACAACGACGAGATCAAGGACGGCATGAAGTCCGGTCTCGAACAGTTCAAGGCGACTCAGAGCTGGTAATGTCCGGCCCGCCTATAGGCGGGCTTGCCTACTTTCTGAGAGCCACGAACGAAGGGTAGATCGCTATGGCAGCTGCAAAAGAGATACGCAACCAGATCGGAAGCGTCAAAAATACGCAGAAAATCACCAGCGCTATGGAAATGGTCGCTGCGTCGAAAATGCGTAAAGCGCAAGATTTGATGAAGGCAGGCCAGCCGTACGCCAGGCAGATTCGTAACGTGGTCGGCCACATCGCGGACGCAAACCCCGAGTACAAGCACGACTACATGGTCGAGCGTAACGAGGTCAATCGCGTCGGTTATATCGTGGTCTCCACGGATCGTGGACTGTGCGGCGGCTTGAACGCCAATCTGTTCAAGGCCGTGGTGAAAGACGCCAAGGCCTGGCACGAGCAGGGCGCAGAGCTCGACTTCTGTGCCCTCGGCTCCAAAGCCAGCGCGTTTTTCCGTAACTACGGCGGTAACCTGGTGGCCGCGAAAAGCGGGCTGGGTGAAAAGCCAACGGTTGAAGGTTTGATCGGCAGCGTCAAGGTGATGCTGCAAGCTTATGATGAAGGACGTCTCGACCGGCTTTACGTGGTGTATAACGAGTTTATCAACACCATGACGCAAAAGCCGGTGGTCCGTCAGCTTCTGCCGCTTTCGCCGGATATGGGCGACGACGCCTCCAACGATGAAGAAAACGCCCGTCCCGGAAGCTGGGACTACCTGTATGAACCGGATGCCAAGGCGTTACTCGATGGCCTGTTGGTTCGCTTCATCGAATCCCAGGTCTATCAGGCGGTGGTCGAAAACGGCGCCTGCGAGCAGGCCGCCCGGATGATCGCCATGAAGAGTGCCACCGATAACGCGGGCAATCTGATCGACGATCTGGAGATGGTGTACAACAAGGCCCGCCAGGCCGCCATCACCCAGGAAATTTCCGAGATCGTCGGCGGCGCTTCAGCCGTATAACGCCCTTGATGCCGCGAGTCGGCATCGGGCAGACAGGTTTCATTTGCAGGTTTTAAAGAGGAACCAAGATGAGCGGACGTATCGTACAAATCATCGGCGCGGTGATTGACGTAGAGTTTCCGCGGGACTCTGTGCCCAAGGTCTACGACGCGCTAAAGGTCTCTGAAAAAGAGACCATCCTCGAAGTCCAGCAGCAGCTGGGCGACGGCGTGGTGCGGACCATCGCGATGGGCTCTACCGAGGGCTTGAAGCGTGGTCTGGACGTGACCAACACAGGGGCCGCAATTTCTGTACCCGTAGGTACCGAAACGCTAGGCCGGATCATGAACGTGCTGGGCGAGCCGATCGACGAAGCTGGCCCGATCGGCGAAGCCGAGCGCATGCCGATCCACCGCAAGGCACCGAGCTACGCCGACCAGGCGGCTTCCAACGAGCTTTTGGAAACCGGTATCAAGGTCATCGACCTTGTGTGCCCGTTTGCCAAGGGCGGTAAGGTAGGCCTGTTCGGCGGCGCCGGTGTCGGTAAAACCGTCAACATGATGGAGCTTATCCGCAACATCGCCACCGAGCACAGCGGCTACTCCGTATTCGCCGGTGTGGGTGAGCGTACGCGTGAGGGTAACGACTTCTATCACGAAATGACCGAATCCAACGTTATCGACAAGGTATCGCTGGTCTACGGTCAGATGAACGAGCCGCCGGGTAACCGCTTGCGCGTGGCGCTGACGGGTCTGACCATCGCGGAGAAATTCCGTGACGAAGGCCGCGACGTGCTACTGTTCGTCGATAACATCTACCGCTACACCCTGGCGGGTACCGAAGTATCGGCCCTGCTTGGCCGTATGCCGTCTGCGGTTGGTTATCAGCCAACGCTGGCCGAAGAGATGGGTGTGTTGCAGGAGCGTATCACCTCCACCAAAGCAGGCTCTATCACGTCTGTGCAGGCGGTTTACGTTCCCGCGGATGACTTGACCGACCCGTCACCGGCCACCACCTTCTCGCACCTGGACGCCACCGTGGTACTGGCGCGCTCCATCGCCGAGCTGGGTATTTATCCTGCGATCGACCCGCTGGATTCCACCTCGCGTCAGTTGGATCCGCTGGTCATCGGCGACGAGCACTACAACGTCGCCCGCGGCGTACAGGGTGTGCTGCAGCGCTACAAGGAACTCAAGGATATTATCGCCATTCTGGGTATGGACGAGCTGTCGGACGAAGACAAGCTGGCCGTGGCCCGGGCGCGTAAGATCCAGCGCTTCTTGTCGCAGCCGTTCTTCGTCGCCGAGGTGTTCACGGGTTCGCCGGGTAAATACGTGTCGCTGAAAGACACGATTAGCGGCTTCCAGGGCATTCTGGACGGCGAGTACGACGATATGCCCGAACAGGCCTTCTACATGGTCGGCTCTATCGACGAAGCGGTCGAAAAAGCCAACCAGATGAAGAAGTAATCCCGTTCACTAGGGGGATTCGCTATGGCGAATAGCTTCACTTGCACTATCGTCAGCGCCGAAGCGTCCATCTTCTCGGACAGCGTCGAGCAGGTCATCGCCTCCGGTTTGATGGGCGATCTGGGTATTTTACCCGGCCACACGCCGCTTTTGACCGAGCTTCAGCCGGGTCCGATCCGGGTGATCATGAACGGCGGCAAGGAAGAGAACTTCTTCGTGTCCGGCGGCTTCATGGAAGTTCAGCCCGAGGTGGTGACGATTCTGGCCGACGCCGCGGCGCGGGCGAGCGACCTTGACGAGGCCGCCGCCGAGCAGGCGCGTCAGGACGCGCTCAAGGCCTTCAACGAGAAGTCCGCCGAGCTCGACTACACGCGCGCCTCGGCGGAACTGGCCGAAGCCGTTGCTCAGCTGCGAACGATCCAGCAGTTGCGCAAGAAGGCGGGTAAAGGCTAGAGCTCACGCGTGACGTGAATAAAACGCTCCTTGAACCCCTGGCGGTTTAAGGGGCGTTTTTTTTATCTGCTACTATAAATTCCGGCAAAGTAGCGAGCTATCTATCTGCAAAACTCATCTAACATAACGCCTCTTTCAGGGAGATTGCGATGTCGCTATCCGATGAAACCTTGCAGGAATTGAAATCAACGCTGCTGGGCGAGCTTTCCCAGCAAGCGCCGAGCCAGGCGGTGTCCGAGCGTCTGGCGGAAGTACGTTCGGCGGATATCGCCCAGGTGCTCGAAGAGTTCATCGAGGATGACGAAGAGCTCACCGCGGCGATAGCGATTCTCGATATCCTCTCCACCGAGCGCGCGGCCAACGTGCTGGGCTACCTGCCCGGCGAAAGCCAGCTCGAGGTAGTCGCCGAGCTCTCCGATACCCAGGTTCTGAAACTATTGGAAGAGATGGGCTCGGACGAGCGGGCGGATCTTTTCAACCTGCTGGGGGAAGATCGCCGCGAAGCGCTTTTGCGGCGGATGGCCCACCAGGAGCGCGAAGACCTAAAGCGCCTGGCAAGCTATGTAGAGGGCACTGCCGGCGCCATCATGACCTCTGACTATGTCGCAATAGCCAGTGGCATGACGGTGTCGCAAGCGCTGATGCGGGTACGCCAGACCGCGCCGGACGCCGAAACCGTGTACCAGCTCTACGTGCTGGACAGCGACGGCGAGCTGATCGGCACGATGTCGCTTCGCCAGCTCATGGTCGCGCGCCCCGGGGCGATGGTCGACGACATCATGATCAAGGACGTGATCAGCACCGCCGTCGATAACGGCCAGGAAGAGGTCGCCCGGGTGGTGGCGCGCTACGACCTGCTGGCGCTACCGGTGATCGATATCGATGGGCGTATGGTGGGGATCGTCACCCACGATGACGCCATGGACGTGGCGGAGTCCGAGGCGACCGAAGATATCCACAAGGGGATGTCGATCGGCCAGCTCGAGGACGGCGTCAGCCGGGTCAAGCTCTGGAGCCTTTACCGCAAGCGCGTAACCTGGCTCGTACTATTGGTATTTGCCAATCTGTTTTCCGGGGCGGGCATTGCCTACTTCGAGGACGTCATCGCCTCTCAGGTGGCGCTGGTGTTCTTTTTGCCGCTTCTGATCGGTAGTGGCGGTAACGCCGGCGCCCAAGCGGCGACCTTGATGGTGCGCGGGATGGCCACCGGGGATGTTGGCGTCAAGGACTGGGGCAAGATGCTCGGACGCGAGCTCATGGTCGCCGGGGCGCTTGGGCTGACCATGGCGATTGCGGTCACGCCGATCGGCATCATGCGCGGCGGCGAAGCGGTGGCGATGATCGTGGCGCTGAGTATGGTGACCATCGTGTTGTTTGGCAGCTTGATCGGTATGTGCCTACCCTTCGTGCTGGAGCGTTTCAAGGTCGACCCGGCCACGGCGTCGGCGCCGCTGGTGACCACCCTGATCGACGCCACGGGCGTACTGATCTACTTCACCATCGCGACCATCATCCTCTCGGCGGTTTGAACCACCGCCCACGCCGGCGCTGCTCCTGTATTGCAAAAGGCAGCGCCCGCGCCACCCTGCGTTGATTCACGATTCACGATTCACGATTCACGATTCACGATTCACGATTCACGATTCACGATTCACGATTCACGATTCACGATTCACGATTCACGATTCACGATTCACGATTCACGATTCACGATTCACGATTCACCGAAGCGCGCTGCTCGCCGCCCGGGTGATAAAGAGAATCTCCACGTGGCCCAGCCACTCGATATCGCTGGCCATGGCCTTGAGCTGGCTGGCCAGGCACTGGGGCGGCTGATGCACGGCGTCGCTGATGATCAGTGACACCGAGACCTTGTTGTCCAGGTAGTGAAGCTGCAATTCGTTCAACGTGCGCCATACCGGGTGGGCGTACCAGCGCTCGTCGAGCGCTGCCTCGACCTCCGGGCGAAGCGGCAGCCCCGGCAGCTTGCTCGGGTCGCCTTCACCGGCGTCGTCCTCGGGGTCGATATGAAAAATGACGTCGGTGAGCAGGGGAAACTCGTGACGCAGCCGCCGGCTCACCTCGTTGCCGATCTCGTGAGCCTCGGACACCGTAATGGTGGGGCCGACCACGATGTGTAGATCGACCATGACCCAGCCCGCGGATTGGCGAGTGCGCAGGTCGTGCACGCTATCAACGCCAGCCACGCTACAGGCCACGTCGTGCATCTGCTGCTGGACGTTTTCGGGGAGTGCGGTATCGACCAGCTCCCGGGCGGATTGCCACAGTAGATCCCAGCCGACCTTACCCACCAAAAGCCCCACCACTACGGCGGCTACCGCGTCCAGCCAGCCAAGCCCGAACTGGGCACCTAAAAGCGCCACCAGCACCACGGCGGTCGAAAGCGCATCGCTTCGCGAGTGCCAGGCGTTGGCTTCCAGCAATTTAGACTGCACGCGCTTGGCCACGCGCATGGTGTAGCGAAATATCCACTCTTTACTGGCAAGTGCGGCGACGGTGATGGCGATCGCCACGTACCCCGGAGCGCTTACCCCCTCACCGCTTAACAACCGGTCCAGGCTTGACCAGGCGATGCCGCCGGCGACGAATATCAGGATACTGCCCAGCAATAGCGTGGTCAGCGTTTCGATACGCCCGTGGCCGTAGTGATGATCGTTATCCGGTTCCTGGCGGCCGTAGTGGATCGCGGTCAGCACGAAACCATCGGTGACCAGGTCCGAGAGCGAGTGGATACCGTCGGCGACCAGCGCCGCCGAGCCGACCAAAAAGCCCACCGCTACCTTGACGATGCTCAAAAGCCCGTCCAGCCAGGCGCCAATGTAGGTCACCCGCTTGGCTTGTTCGTGGTCAAGTGTATGATTTTGAACCACTGACGATTCTACGGTCTGAGACATGGGTACCTTGCAGGGCGTGCACGTTCATTAGAACTCCATTGTAGCGTATAGCGGCGTAATCTATAGCCCCTTAGCGCTTGTTCGTTTAGAGAAACGGACAATGCGCCAACGGGCATGTATTCTTTGCCCGCCTGACAGGTAAACATTCATTAAATAACGACAGACGAATAGGACAATCCATGGATTGGCTTCAGGTGGTAGTGCTAGCGGTCGTGCAGGGGCTGACCGAATTTTTACCCATTTCAAGTTCCGCTCACCTTATTTTAGTGCCCGTATTGACCGACTGGGACGACCAGGGCCTGGCCTTCGATGTCGCGCTTCACCTGGGCAGTTTAAGCGCGGTCATCCTCTACTTTCGCCGTGAACTCTGGCAGATGGTGGCTAGCAGCTTGGCAGCGGTGGCCGGCCGGGGCGTCAACCGCGAGGCATTGCTGGCGCTTTGGGTCGTAGTGGCCACGATACCGGTGTGTCTGGCCGGGTTTTTGCTGCAAGACATCGTGGAAGGTCATATGCGCTCCACGCTGGTGATCGCCATCAGTCTGATCGTCTTTGGCCTGGTGCTGGGCTACGCCGATTGGAAAAAGCGCGGCACCCGCTCCGAGTACGATATGCGCTTGAGGGATGCGCTGTTTATCGGCGCCGCCCAGATACTTGCGTTGATCCCCGGTACCTCGCGCTCGGGGATCACCATTACCGCCGCGCTGATGGCGGGCATGAGCCGCGAAAGCGCCTCGCGGTTCTCGTTTCTGCTTTCCATTCCTGTCATTATATTAGCCGGTGGGCTCGAGGCGTTTAAGCTTGCAAGCAAAAGCGTCACGGTCGACGTGCCGGTCATGCTGGGCGCGACGGTGCTGTCGGGCATCAGTGCTTACCTGTGTATCCACTACTTTTTAGCGGTGATTAAAAAGCTGAGCATGCAGCCGTTCGTCCTCTATCGTGTGCTGTTCGGCGCTTGGCTTTTGTGGTTTTTTTATTTCTAATGCCTGGGCGTTTTAAAGGGACCCAACATGAAAAACTATTCGCCGAGGTTGCGCCACGCCGCGTTTTTGCTGATGGCGCTACTGCTTTTGGGCTGCTCCGAGCAAGACCGCCCGCTTGATTCCCCCGTACGCTTCGAAGGCGGCATTTTTGGCACGTTTTATCAGGTGACCATTGCCGATTCGCTCACCCAGGGCGAAGCTCAAACGCTGGAAGAAGGTATTCTTGCCGAGCTCGAAGACGTCGACCAGGCAATGTCTACCTACCGCGACGACTCGGAGCTGATTGCGTTCAACAACGCCCCGCTGGGCGAGTGGCAACCGCTTTCCAACGAATTGATCGAAGTAATGGCGATTAGCCAGTCGGTGGCCGAGACGAGTAACGGCGCTTTCGATATCACCATCGGCGAGCTGGTCAATTTGTGGAGTTTTGGACCCGAGGCCCGCCCGGAAGAGGTTCCTTCCGAGCAGGAACTCGAGGATCGCCTGGCGCGCATCGGCTTCGACGCCGTCGAGGTCGACACCCAGCGCATGCAGGCCAGGCGCAATCGTGATGTTTTCATCGACCTTTCCGGCGTTGCCAAGGGCCACGCAACGGATCGCGTGGCGGCGTATCTGGACCAGCAGGGCATCGAGGATTACCTGGTGAACCTGGGCGGCGACTTGATCTCCCGCGGCCATCGCAGTGAGGCCGACCAGGAGCCCTGGCGCATCGGTATCGAAGTGCCTCAAAACGGCCAGCCCCGGGCCCAGCACGTCATTCCACTAGAGACGCTGTCGGTGGCGACCTCCGGCGACTACCGCCACTACTTCGAAGCCGACGGCCAGCGTTATGCGCACACCCTCGACCCGCGCACCGGCCGCCCGATTACCCATCGTTTGGCCTCGGTGTCGGTGTTTCACCCCTCCAACGCCTGGGCGGATGCCTGGGCGACCGCGCTTTCGGTGGCGGGGGAAGAGCGTGGCATGCAAATGGCCGTCGACAACGACTTGAGCGTGCTGATGCTCGTCAATATCGGCGAAGAACAGTGGCAGAGCCTGGCAAGCCCCGCTTTCGTCGACTATTTCGGCGAAGCGTTAATGGTCGAGCTGGGTATCGATGCTTGGAACGCCGAGACCTCACCCGCTTCAATCAGGGACTAACATGCAAGAACTCGACATCGTCATCCTCGCCGCCGGTAAAGGGTCGCGGATGCGCTCGCAAACCCCAAAGGTGCTGCATACGCTTGCCGGCAAGACATTGGTACAACACGTGCTCGATACCGCCGCCACGCTTGCGCCTACCCGCACCCACGTAGTGATCGGCCACGGCGGCGAGCAGCTTCGCCAAGCGCTGGCCGGTCAGGCGGTCACGTTTGCCGAACAAACCGAGCAAAAAGGCACCGGCCACGCGGTGATGCAGGCTACGCCCGCCTGTGGCAGCGGCAAAGTACTGGTACTTTACGGCGACGTGCCGCTGATTCAGGCCGAGACGCTCACCGCGCTGCTCGAGCAAGTGGACGAGACGCACATGGGGCTTTTGACCGTGACGCTTCCTGATCCCAGCGGCTACGGGCGCATCGTGCGCAACGCTGAGGGCGAGGCGGTGGCCATCGTCGAGCAGAAGGATGCCACTGACGCCGAGCTTGCCATCACCGAGTGCAACACCGGCATCATGGCGATGACCACCGAGCAGCTCGAACGCTGGCTGCCGAAGCTTTCCGATCAGAACGCCCAGGGCGAGTACTACCTGACCGACGTGATTGGCCTGGCAAGCGCGGAGGGCACGACGGTGTGCACCGCCCAGCCGCAAAGCGTCGCCGAGGTCGAAGGGGTCAACAACCGCGCGCAGATGGCGCGGCTCGAGCGCACCTACCAGCTCGATTTGGCCGAGGCGCTGATGGCCCAGGGCGTTGCCCTGGCCGACCCGGCAAGGCTCGATGTGCGCGGAACGCTCACCTGCGGCGAAGACGTCTTTATCGACGTGGGCTGTGTGTTCGAAGGCGACGTGCGCCTGGAAAACGGCGTACGCGTCGGCCCCTACAGTGTGATTAAAAACAGCGTCATCGGCGCGGAAAGCGTGATCGAAAGCCATAGCGTCATCGAAGATACCTGGAGTGCGGGGCGCAACCAGGTGGGCCCCTTTGCCAGGCTTCGCCCGGGTACCCGGCTGGCGCTCGACGCCAAGGTCGGCAATTTCGTCGAAACCAAGAACGCCGAGGTGGGCGAGGGCAGCAAGATCAACCACCTAAGTTATGTGGGCGACGCCACCCTGGGGCGGGGGGTGAACGTCGGCGCCGGCACGATTACCTGCAACTACGATGGCGCCAACAAGCACCGCACCGTGATCGGCGACGAGGCGTTTATCGGCTCCAACAGCGCCCTGGTTGCCCCGGTCACCGTGGGCGCCGGGGCCACGGTCGGTGCGGGCTCTACGATCACCCAGGATGTCAGCGACCAGGCGCTTGCGCTCACCCGTAGCCCGCAGACGCAAAAAGCGCCCTGGTCGCGCCCGACCAAAAAAACCTCTTGAACCCATCGCCCAAAAGCCAAGGAGAGACCCATGTGTGGCATCGTCGCAGCGGTTGCACAGCGTAACGTACAGGAGATCCTGCTGGAGGGACTCAAACGCCTGGAGTACCGCGGCTACGACTCCTCTGGCATGACGGTGCTTAGCGAGGGGGCCCTAAGGCGCCACCGGGCGGTGGGCAAGGTCGGCGCCCTTGCCGAAAAGCTCGGACGTGAAGCGCTTCCCGGCACCTCGGGTATTGCTCACACGCGCTGGGCCACCCACGGCAAGCCCACCGAGGCGAATGCACACCCGCACCACAGCCAGGACCAGGTGGCCGTGGTGCATAACGGCATCATCGAAAATTTCGAGCCCATCAAGGCGCGCCTCGAAAATGACGGTTACGCGTTCAGCTCACAAACCGACACCGAAGTGATCGCTCACTTGCTCAGCGAGAAGCTGGCCAGCGGATCGGATTTGTTCGAAGCGACCCGGTATATCGTCAAAAACCTGGGCGGCGCCTACGCGCTGGGTGTGATGAGCAAAAGCGAGCCCAATGTGGTGGTTGGCGCCCGCCAGGGCAGCCCGCTAGTGGTGGGGGTAGGTATCGACGAGGCGTTTCTCGCCTCGGACCCGATGGCGCTTTTGCCCGTGACCGATCGGTTTATCTATCTGGAAGAGGGCGATCTGGTCGTGCTGCGCGACAAGGGCGCGATCACCGTGGTCGACCGCGACGGCCAGAGCGTCGAGCGCCCTATCCACACCTTCGAGCACGGCGATGGTTCGGCGAGCAAGGGCGAGTATCGCCACTATATGCTCAAGGAGATTTTCGAGCAGCCCGCGTTGATGGGCGCGGCCCTTGAAGGCCGGTTAAGTGCTGACGGTGTCCTGGTTGAAAGCTTCGGCCCCGATGCCCACGCACTTTTCGAAAAGGCGCGCCAGATCCACATCATCGCCTGCGGCACTAGTTTTCACGCGGGGCTTGTGGCGCGCTATTGGCTCGAGCGCTACGCCGGTGTACCCGTGCAGGTGGAAGTGGCCTCGGAGTATCGCTACCGCTACCCGGTGGTGCCCGAAGGCACGCTGTTCGTGACCCTCTCCCAGTCCGGGGAAACCGCGGATACCCTGGCGGCGCTGCGCTTTGCCAAAACCCTGGGGTATCTGGGTACGCTTGCGATATGCAACGTACCGGGAAGCTCGCTGGTGCGCGAATCCGACATGGCGCTGATGACCCGGGCCGGCCCGGAGATCGGCGTGGCCTCGACCAAGGCGTTCACCACCCAACTGGTTGCGCTGATGCTTTTGACCCTGAGCGTGGCGAAAGCCAACGGGCGTGGGGATTACGGTGAGATCGTTGAGGTGTTGCGCGAACTGCCCGCGCTTTGCCAAAAGGTGCTGGCGATGGACAGCCAGATCGAGGCGCTTTCCCAGGCGTTTGCCGAAAAACACCACGCGCTCTTTCTGGGGCGTGGCGCCCACTATCCGGTCGCGCTGGAAGGCGCACTCAAGCTCAAGGAAATCTCCTACATTCACGCCGAAGCCTACCCCGCTGGCGAGCTCAAACACGGGCCGCTGGCGCTGGTGGACAGCGAAATGCCGGTGATATCAATCGCGCCCAACGATGACCTGCTGGAAAAGCTCAAGTCCAACCTGCAGGAAGTACGCGCCCGGGGCGGGCAGCTTTTCGTCTTTGCCGACGAGAACGTGGGCATCGTCGCCCAGGAAGGCATCGAGGTACTGACGCTGCCCCACGTGCACGAAGCGCTGGCGCCGCTGCTCTACACGCTTCCGCTGCAGCTTTTGAGCTATCACGTGGCGGTTCTCAAGGGGACCGACGTCGACCAGCCCCGCAACCTGGCCAAGAGTGTAACCGTCGAGTAGGGCTCATAAACCTTCGTTAATCGACTTTGCAAGGCGCAGTGAATTGGCGCATCTTATGCGCAACCGCTGCGTTGCAACACTTAGTTAGTGTGCTTATCATTTGGCGGTGTCTCTCCATTCCTACTTAAAACGCTCAGGATCCCGCCGCCATGACTTCATCGAACGTCCTTGCAACCCGGTGCTTGAACCGCCGGGGTGCTTGGTTGTTGATCACGCTTCTCCTCCTCGCTTTTCCTTCGCTCTCCTTTGCCGCTGCTGGCCCGCTCGATCTGACCACCACCGTCGCTGGTATTAGCTGTGTGATTATCTTCATTCTCGCCTATGCGCTGGTGATGAGTGAAGAGATCATCCATATGCGCAAGTCCAAACCCGTGCTGGTGGCCGCCGGGCTCATCTGGGCCATCGTTGCCTGGATTTACGTGCAGGCGGGGATGCCCGAGGAGGCCGAAACGGCGTTTCGCGAAACGCTTTTGGAGTACACCGAGCTTTTGCTCTTCTTGCTGGTGGCGATGACCTACATCAACGCCATGGAGGAGCGGCGCATTTTCGATGCGCTGCGCGCCTGGCTCGTGCGCAAGGGCTTTAGCTACCGCAGTCTTTTCTGGATCACTGGCTTTCTCGCCTTCTTCATCTCGTCCATCGCCAACAACATGACCACCGCCATGCTCATGTGTGCGGTGGTGCTCAAGGTCGCCGAAGGCGATAACAAGTTCATCGGGCTTTGCTGTGTGAACGTGGTGGTGGCCTCCAACGCCGGCGGCGCCTTCAGCCCCTTCGGCGATATCACCACATTGATGGTTTGGCAGGGCGGACAAATCCCCTTCGAGGGTTTCTTCGTACTGCTGATACCGGCGATCATCAACTTCGTCGTGCCCGCCACTATCATGAATTTCTTCATTATCAACCGCCAGCCCGCCGCCTTGACCGAGAACGTCTGGCTCAAGCGCGGCTCGCGGCGCATCATCGCGCTGTTTTTGGTCACCGTTGCGATCTCGGTGCTTTGCCACTCGGTGCTCAACCTGCCGCCGGCCATGGGCATGATGTTTGGCCTGGGGCTTTTGCAGTTTTTCGGCTACTACTTGCGCCAGAGCCTGCCCCGCTCGCTGGAGCGTAAGCGCGAGCGCTACTCTCGCCGGGGGGATTGGAAAAAGCTCGAGCAGTTGGGTAGCGTCGTACCGTTCGATATTTTCAGCCGGATCGCCCGCTCGGAGTGGGACACATTGCTGTTCTTCTACGGGGTCGTGCTGTGTGTCGGCGGTTTGGGCTTCATGGGGTATCTGAGCCTGCTCTCCGAGACCCTCTACGGTAGCTGGAACCCGATCTGGGCCAACGTGGTGCTGGGGCTCATTTCGGCGGTGGTCGATAATATTCCGGTGATGTTCGCGGTGCTTTCGATGGCGCCGGATATGACCGAGGGCAACTGGCTGTTGATCACCCTGACCGCCGGCGTGGGTGGAAGCCTGCTCTCCATGGGCTCGGCGGCGGGCGTGGCCTTGATGGGCCAGGCGCGCGGCATTTACACCTTCGCGGTACACTTGCGCTGGGTGCCGGCCATTTTGCTGGGCTACGCGGCCAGCATCGGCGCGCATCTTTGGATCAACGCGTCGCTGTTTTAAGCCAGGGGCACCGCAGGGTGCCCTTGCCCTGACCAGTTGGTATGAAAGTGTTGGCCAGCCAAACAAAACCGCCCTCTAAAAGAGGGCGGTTTTTTCGTGATGGGGTGCGGCGCGTTTTATAAATCGTGGCCGGTGATGACTTGGCAAATGTCGGCGAAGCTGCTGGCCATGGGCACCACGGTATTGTCGATCTTGCCATTGCCCTGACCGATGGCGTTTTGAATATCGGTCACTGAAATCAGGCCGCGAACGCTCAAGGCGTGCTCGGCGTTGTGTTCGGTGATCAAAAGATGCTGCTCGGTGAAGCTCTCCATCGAGAGGATCAAATCCTGGATGCTCATGGACGTGAGCTGCTCCATGGGCATGGCGCTGAGTTTTTCCCAGGGCGTCATGATCATTTCGGCGGTGATCTCTTCGCGGTCGAGCTGGCGCTGCTGCATGGCCAGGTTCACCCGGCGGGTGCCGATGACTTCCTTGGCGGTCAAAACACCCACGCAGTGCTCGTTGCGATCGATCACGAACAGCAGTCTTACGCCGCTGTGGCGCATTTTCAGGTGCGCTTCGTTGATCGGGGTGTCCGCGGCGATGGACTGCGGCGCTACCTGGGTGAAATCGGTCAGCAGCGAAAGCGCCGGGCTTTGCTGGGTAAGCTCCTTGGCCGCGGGGGTGGTCAAAAGCGGTGTTTGGCCAAACTGAACGAGCGGCTTGGGCTTGCGAACCATTAAATTCATGGCAGTACCTCCGTGATCTGTCAGGGTGCGCAGGCGGTTACGCCTGCTTTATGCATTCAGATTTACACGGAATCCTTACCACAACCTTAAGGGTGTCCAATTATTGTTTAATCAACATGATAACCAACGGCTATGGTGGCTCGGCATTGCCGCCTTTGGCCAGCACGGCGCGCACGCGAAGCCCGCCCTGGGGGGCGTCTTCCAGGCTTAATTGCCCGGCGTGGCGTTTGACCAAACGCTCGACGATCGAAAGCCCCAGGCCCGCACCGGCACCCGGGCCCGCGCGCTGAAAGCGCTCCATCGCGCGCAGCCGCTCGCTTTCCACGATCCCCGGGCCCTGGTCGTCGACGGTGATCGTGACCGTATCGACGGTGGCGCTGAGGGTTACGGTAATGGTGCTCTGCTGTGGGGCGTGTTGAAGCGCGTTACCTACCAGGTTTTGGATCAGCGTCTCGATCGCGCCGGGCTCCTCGTTCATTTGCCACGGGGCCCGGTCGTCGGCGTCGAGCAGCAGCTGCTGGCCGCCTTTCGCCGCCAGGGGGGAGAGCTTTGCCAGGGTTTCGCGTGCTTCGATGGCCACGTCGACCTGCCTCGAGGCCGGGTGGGCGTCGGTGTCCGGGTCTAGCCGCGCCAATGTGAGCAGTTGGCTGACCAGGCGGGTAGAGCGGGCCACGCCGTCGCGCAGCCGCGTCAGCGACGCTTCGCGGTCGTGGGCGTTATCGGCGGCCAGGGCGTTCTGGGCGTGAAGGTCGAGCACGGCAAGCGGGGTGCGAAGCTCGTGAGCGGCGTCGGCGATAAAGCGCTTCTCGCGCACGCGCAGGCGGCTGACCCGTTCGAGCAGCCGGTTGAGGGCGCCGGCGATGGTATCGAGTTCAAACGGCAGCGGCTCGCGCGGCAGCGGCTTCAAATTATTGGGGTCACGGCTTCTGATCTGTTCGGCCATGCGCGAAAGCGGCGCCAACCCCCAGCCGATCGACCACCATAAAAGCACCGTTAATAGCGGCAGGCCCAAAAGATCCGGCAACAAGGTACGCAGCGCCACCGTGGTAATCAGCTCGTCGCGCATGTCTTCGCGCTCGCCGACCACTACCTGGCGGGCGGTGTTGGGCACGTCCAGTACGTAAATTCGCCACTCGGCATCGCCAAGCTCTAGCGACGAATAGCCGGAGGGCTGCTGATTCAGCGAAGCCTGTGGGGCGTTGGCCGAGCGCAGCAGCAGTGCATCCGCTTCCCACAGTTGAAAGACGAGCTGGCTTTCGTAGCGGTGGCCCGCCGTGTGCTCGGGGGCCTCGTTGGCCGTGCGCAGCGCGTCTTCCAGGCTGCCCAACAGCACCGCCCGGTCGGCCTCGGGCAGTGGCGCGCGCAGCAGGCCTTCCAACAGGCGCGCGTTTTGCGACAGGCTGGCGTCGTAAAGCTCTTCGATCTCCTGGGCGGCGTAGCGGTAGCTGATGAACCCGATGACCAGCATACTGAGCCCGAACACCAGTAGCGTAAGTCCCAGCGTGCGCTGGCGAAGCGACTTCATGAGGCCGACCCCGAGGCCGCTTTATCCATTACGTAGCCAATGCCGCGCACCGTGCGTACCGCATCGCTGAACAGTTTGCGGCGCAGGTGATGCACGTGTACCTCGATGGCGTTGCTTTCGACGTCCTCCTCCCAGCCGTAAAGCAGTTGAGCGAGCGTATCCCGGGTAAATACGCGGCCGGGGTGGCTCATGAACTCCTGTAACAGGGTCAGCTCGCGACGCGAGAGCGCAATCTCCTGGCCCTGGTAGGTCACGCAGAGCGTGTCCGGGTCGAGTACGATGCCCCGGCAGGTCAACTGCGAACTCACCTGGCCTTGACTTCGCCGCAGCAGCGCGCGTAGACGCGCTTTGAGCTCTTCGACTTCAAAGGGCTTGGTGAGGTAGTCGTCGGCGCCGGCGTCGAGCCCGGCAATGCGGCTGTCCACGTCGTCGCGGGCGGTCAGCACCAGCACCGGCACCTGGACGCCCTGGCGGCGGGCACCTTCCAGCACCGCCATGCCGTCCAGCCGGGGAAGCCCCAAATCCAGAATGACGGCGTCGAAAACTTCGTTTTTCAAGGCGTTCAACGCCGCGGTACCTTCGCTAAGATGGTCCACGGTATAGTGCTCGGGCTTCAGGGCCAGGCGAATGCCGGAGGCCAGGCTGGGATCGTCTTCGACCAGCAGTATACGCATAGGGGCGGATGACTCCTTTCATTCACAGCGGGCTCGTTCAGGGGCTATCGCAACGCGTCGGAAAATCTAACATGCCATGTCACGAGGCTTTCGACCACTCCTACCTTGGCCCTTGTCCTGCCCATCGACGGTTGGAGGCGCTAAGCCACTTGGCCGCGTTTTACGATCCGGCACAGCAGGCGGCTCTGAAAGCCTCTTTGGAGCGCGCCCAGGCCGGCCCGCCGCTCAATTGGGACGGCTTTTGGATCATCACGCGCGCAGAGCGCATCGAGGCCACCCTTTGGGTAGAGCCGCTGGCCGACGCCACCGCCCAGCTTTGGCTACCCGCCCGGCAAAATAGCGCCGCCGAGGCGTTACTCGCCGGTGTCCATCGGTGGGTAAGCCGCCAGGGCTTCGATCTTTGCCACGTCATGCTAAGCAGTGGGCAAAGCGACTGGGCGGCGATGCTGGCGGCGAGCGGGATGGAGCGCATCGCCCGGGTGGCGCATTTGCGGGCGCCCTGCGCGGCGACGGACACCGCCTCGTCGCCTCTTCTCATGGCGCCCTTTGGCGGGCTGACCCGGGCGCGTCAGCTCGCGCTGTTGCGCGCCATTAGCGAAGCGTCGCTGGACTGCCCGGCGCTGCTCGAGGCACTGTCCATGGAGACCTTATTAGCCGGATTTTACGCCCAGGCGCCGGCGGCGCCGCGCCATTGGTACCAGGCCATCTACAAGGGCGAGACCGTCGGCGTTTTGCTGCTGGCCCCGCAAACGTCGTCGAGCTGGGCGCTGCAACTGATGGGGATCGTTCCGGCCTGGCGCGGCAAGGGGCTGGGCCAGGCGCTTGTCGAGCAGGCGCAGGCGCTGGCCCACCAAGGCGGCGCCCACACGCTCACGCTAACGGTCGATGCGCACAATACGCCCGCCTGGCAGGCCTACACACGGGCCGGTTTCCGCGGCGATAGCACCCAGCAGCTCTACGCATGGCGCCGACAAGACCCCGAGGGTCGAACCGGCTGACGCAAGGGGCTGAAGAGCGGGTCTGACAAGGTCGTCATGGTGCGAGTTTTTACTCTATACTGAGCGCGTTCCATTAAGGAATACCCGTCTACTCATGGAGGAATCGCAATGAAAATTATCCTGGGCATCATCGTATTCATTTTTCTTGTCGGGCTTTTGACGCTGACCGGTGTCTTTAACCTCATTTTCTGATCCCGCGGCCCCAGGCAGGCGCCGCTCTGCCGATGCTTTACGATTGGATCGCTACACGCGCTGGTATCACGCCTTCTACGCACCAAGGGGCGCGATGCCAGCGTTTGACGTTAACGGTCGCGTTTTATAGGGGGTCCGGAGTGAATTTCAAGCGCGTGGCAGGGGCTTTATTAAGCGTTGTCTCAAGTTTTGTGTGGGCTGATAACGACGCGTTGAGAGCGCAAGGCGAGGCGGTCTACGACCGGCTTTGTATGGCGTGCCACCAAACCGGGGTGGCCAGTGCGCCGATTCGCGGTGATAGCGAGGCCTGGGCGCCCCGCCTGCCCCAGGGCTTCGAGGTACTGTTGCGCCACGCAATCGACGGGGTCGGCGCGATGCCACCGCGCGGGGGCAACCCCAATCTTTCCGACGACGAAATGCGCGCGGCGACCTTCTATCTGGTCGAGCCCGTGATGGAGGAGCCGGCGCCGCAGCAACGAGGCGAAGCGCCAACCGAGCCCTCAGCCCCCGACCCCGCTGACGACGAAGAGGGCGCTTCCCACCGCCAACTCGATGGTGAAGCGCTTTACGCCCGCGCCCGGTGCGCCTCCTGCCATGCCACCGGCATTGCCGGTGCCCCGGCGCTTGGCGATTCCAACGCCTGGGGCGAGCGCCTGGATAAAGACCCCGACGTGCTCTATCAAAGCGTGATTGCCGGTAAAGGGGTGATGCCACCCCGCGGCGCGAGTACCGCTTCCGACGACGAGCTCAAGGCGATGGTCGACTTCATGGTCGAGCGTTCTCGCTAGCTCACTTCGTTTATCCACAGCCGCATCGAACGAAGGCGCTGTGGATAACCCAAACCGCTAGTCGAGCAGCGAGCGCAGCCCGGCGATGGCATCCTTGCCACGCGCCTGCTTTTTAACCGGGTCCTCTTTATCGGCGTGGCCTTCCCAGTCGAGATCCTCCGCGGGCAGCTCGTCCAAAAAGCGGCTGGGCTGGCAGTCCATCAGCTCGCCGTAGGCCTTACGCTGGCGAGCTAGCGTCATCGTCAGCGTACGCCGCGCGCGGGTGATGCCCACGTAAGCCAAACGGCGCTCCTCTTCCACCGTGCCGACCTCGATGGCGTTGCGGTGAGGCAGCAAGTCCTCTTCCAACCCCATCAGGTAGACGTGAGGGAACTCGAGGCCTTTGGAGGCGTGCATGGTCAAAAGCTGTACGCGGTCCGAGTCGTCCTCCTCGGCCTGCTGCTCGAGAATATCGCGCAGCACCAGCCGCGAAATGGCGGCTTCGACGCCGTCGGTTTCTGTGGCGGTGGAATCGTCGTCCTCTTCCGGGTCGCGGTTGAGCGACTTTTCGAGCTGGTCGATCAGAATCCACACGTTGGCCATGCGCCGCTCGGCGATGGTCGGCGCGCTGGCGTTTTGATAAAGCCAGGCTTCGTAGTCCATATCGCGCAGCATATCGCGAATGGCAGCGATGGCGTCGCCCTGGTCCATGCGTTTGCGCACGCCTTCTATAAAGTGGGTAAAGCGCGCGAGCCGCTCCACCGCTTTGGTCGGCAGCACCTGCTCGAGGCCCAGTTCCCGGCAGGCGTTAAAAAGTGAGGTATTGCGCCCGGTGGTCTGGTCGTTGGCGTAGTTGGCGAGCTTTTCAAGCGTGCCCGGGCCGATCTCCCGGCGCGGCACGTTGACGATGCGCAAAAAAGCGTTGTCGTCAGCCGGGTTGATCAAAAGGCGCAGGTAGGCCATGGCGTCCTTGATCTCGTTACGCGAGAAAAACGACGTGCCGCCGGAGAGCTTGTAGGGAATCTGGTAGTGCTGAAGCTTCAATTCCAAAAGCCTGGCCTGGAAGTTACCCCGGTAGAGCACCGCGAAGTCGCGCCACTCGGCACGCTCCTTGATGCGCCGGGTGAGCATTTCGCTGGCCACGCGCTCGGCTTCGGCCTCTTCGTGGCGATTGACCACCACGCGGATCGGCGCGCCGTCGCCCATGTCCGACCAAAGGGTCTTGTCGTAAACGTGGGGGTTGTTGGCAATCAGCGTGTTCGCCGCGCGCAGAATGGTCCCGGTGGAGCGGTAGTTTTGCTCGAGCTTGATGACGTTCAAGCGGGGAAAGTCCTCGCCCAGTGTCACCAGGTTTTCCGGCCGCGCCCCGCGCCAGGCGTAAATCGACTGGTCATCGTCGCCGACCACGGTGAAGGTGGCACGTTCGGCCATCAATAGCTTTACCAACAGGTACTGAGACACGTTGGTGTCCTGGTACTCGTCCACCAGCATGTAGTGGATCTTGCGCCGCCAACGGGCCAGCGCCTCGGCATCGTTTTGTAAAAGCACCACCGGCAGCAGAATCAGATCGTCGAAATCCACCGCGTTGTAGGCTTTCAGGTGGCGGTTGTAGGCTTCATAGACGCGCGCGGCGAACTGCTCGTCTTCGTCTTCGGCGTGGGAGAGCGCCTGACCGGGCAGTACCAGGTCGTTCTTCCAAGTGGAAATCTTGCCCTGCACCGAATTGATCTGCTCGGCGTCGACCTGGGCGTCCTTGTTCATCAGATCGCGCAAAAGCGCCTTGGCGTCTTCCGGGTCGAAAAGCGAAAAGCCGGGCTTGTAGCCCAGGGTCTTGAGCTCGCCGCGAATGATGTTGAGCCCCAGGGTGTGAAAGGTCGACACGGTTAGGCCGTGGCCCTCCTTGCCCTTGAGCATCTGGCCCACGCGCTCTTTCATCTCCCGGGCGGCCTTGTTGGTGAAGGTGACCGCCGCGATCCGCCGGGCGCTCATCCCGCACTCCTGCACCAGATAAGCGATCTTGGTGGTGATCACGCTGGTTTTGCCCGACCCCGCCCCGGCAAGGACCAGGCAGGGGCCATCGATATACCGAACAGCCTCTTGCTGGCGCGGATTAAGGCCTTTGATGCGGCTTAAAATAGAGGACATGGACACTACCTGGCAGGAAAGCGGGACGCTTTGGCCGTATCATACAGGGCGGCGGGTCGAAGGCGAAACCGGTGAATAAATACGTCGAATGGAGTCAAAAAAATCTTTTCTAACATTAGACCAAAGTTCTATAAGAGTTTGTATAATACCGCGCCACCGCTGGGCGAAATCGTCACCCGGCGGGGGCGTGCCACCGGAGCGACGTTGTGCAGGCCAAAGGGTACTCGTCATGTTTGAAGTAGCGTTGTTCGAGCCGCGCATGGCGCCCAATACGGGCAACATCATGCGCCTGGTCGCCAATAACGGCTGCCGGCTTCACCTGATCGAGCCATTGGGCTTTGATCTTGAAGAGAAAAAGCTGCGCCGCGCCGGGCTCGACTATCGGGATCTGGCCAACGTGACGCGCCACGCCGACTTTGCGGCGTTTGCAAAGGCCATGGCCGGGCGCACCATGTGGGCCATTACCACCAAGGGGGGAAGGGCGCACAGCGAGGCGGCATTTGCCCCCGGGGACGTGCTGCTGTTCGGCTCGGAAACCGGTGGCTTATCGGCCGAGGTGCACGCAGCACTGGCAGAAGAGCAGAAGCTGCGCATCCCCATGCAGCCCAATAACCGCAGCCTGAATTTGTCCAACGCCGTGGCGGTGGTGAGTTTCGAGGCCTGGCGGCAGCAGGGCTACGAAGGCGCGCTATAGCGCCCAGGAAGCCACCACGCCGTAGCGGTCGCGGTAGGCGCGTACCGCCTCGGCGTAGGCGAGCATCTCGCCGCCTTCGTGCTCTTCGAGATATTCAAGTACTTGCTCGAGAGTGACGATACTTACCACGGGCATGGCGTACTGGTCGCTCACTTCCTGCAGGGCACTCTTCGCGCCCTGGCCGCGCTCCTGGCGGTCCAGCGCTATGATCACCCCGGCGGCGTGGGCGTTTTCGGCCTCGATCAGCGCCATGACCTCGCGAATGGCGGTGCCCGCCGTGATCACGTCGTCGATGATCAAAATATTGCCGGCAAGCGGCGCGCCGACGATATTGCCGCCTTCACCGTGGGCCTTGGCCTCCTTGCGGTTGAACGCGTAAGGCATGTCCTGGTCATGGTGGTCGGCCAAAGCGGCGGCGGTGACGGCGGCCAGTGGAATGCCCTTGTAGGCCGGGCCGAAAAGCACGTCGGCCTCGAGGTCGCTGTCCATGATGGCCTGGGCGTAGAAGCGGCCCAGCTTGGCCAAGGCGCGGCCGGTTTGGAACAAACCTGCGTTGAAGAAATAGGGGCTGACGCGCCCGGACTTAAGCGTGAACTCGCCGAATTTAAGCACGCCCTGCTCAATAGCGAAGGCAATGAAGTCGCGCTGATAGGGTTTTAAAGTCGCAGTCACGGCGATGGTCTCTTAAGCAAAAATGTGAGTGAACGTAACCGTTAATGATCAGGTAAATAGTCTGATTAAGCTTGCCTATTTACCCAAACGTCTAAACGTCGGGTATCATACAGCAGCGACGCAAAAGGGACGATTTATGAAAATTGCCAGCATTAATGTCAATGGTATACGTGATGCCGTCGACCGTGGCTTCCTGGACTGGCTGGCTCAGCAGGATGTCGACGTGGTCTGCGTGCAGAACCTCAAAGCCAAGAGCTTTGAGCTGGGCGACCATATCCTCTATCCGGAAGGTTTCGAAGGCTACTTTTTGGACGCCGAAGAGGATGGCTTCGCCGGTGTCGGTTTATATTGCCGCAAGATTCCCAAAGCCATCATGTACGGGCTGGGCTTTCCCCAGTGCGACCACGAAGGGCGCTTTTTGCAGGCGGACTACGACCGTTTCAGCATCGCTACCTTCCTGATGCCCGACGGCTCCGATCAAAAAGCCAAACAGGCCTTCATGGAGCAGTACCAGGAGTACCTGACGAAGATGTCGCGCAAACGCCGCGAATACATCATCTGCGGTACCTGGCACGTCGCCCATAAAACCGTGGATCTGGCCAACTGGTCCGACAACCAGCTCACCTCGGGCTTTCGCCCGGAAGAGCGCGCCTGGATGGACCAGGTGCTCGGCCCGACCGGCTTCATCGACACCTTCCGCGAGATCAATCGTGACGCCGGTGAGTATACCTGGTGGCCGAAACTCGACCAGGAAGTCTCCCGGGACCGCCAGGAAGGTTGGCGCATCGACTACCAGCTGGTCGGCCCGAACTTTCGCCGCCACGTGGTCGACGCCTGGATCGACTATGACGCGACCTTCTCCGAGTACGCCCCGCTGATCGTCGAGTACGACCTGGCCCTTTAAGGCCAAGCGGCTTCCCGCGTCGCGCCGGTAGTCACTTTCAAGTAGTCGTCAGCAAAAGGCCAGCTTAGCGCTGGCCTTTTGCGTCTCGATAGCGGCGTAATGGTTTACCCGCGAATGCCCAGCGCCTCGCGCTGATGTTCGCGTAGCTCCTCTCCGGCCTTCTCGGCCAAATCCAGCATGGCGTTGAGTTCGGCGCGGCTGAACGATTCGGCCTCGGCGGTGCCCTGCACCTCGATCAGCTCGTTGGTGTCGGTCATCACCACGTTCAGGTCGGTGTCCGCCTTGCTGTCTTCCGGGTAGTCGAGATCGAGCACCGGCACGCCCTTGTAGATACCTACCGAAATAGCGCTGACCAACTGCTTGAAGGGGTCGCCCTTGATCTTTTTCTCGCGCTGTAGGTAGCGAATCGCGTCCAGCAGTGCCACGCAGCCGCCGGTGATCGCCGCGGTGCGCGTGCCGCCATCGGCCTGGATCACGTCGCAATCCACGGTGATCGTGAACTCGCCAAGCTTCTTCAAATTCACCGCCGCGCGCAGGCTGCGCCCGATCAGGCGCTGGATTTCCAGCGTCCGGCCGCCCTGTTTGCCGCGGCTGGCTTCGCGGCCACTGCGCGAGTGGGTCGCCCGGGGCAGCATGCCGTACTCGGCGGTCACCCAGCCCTGGTGCTTGCCACGCAGCCAGCGCGGCACGCCCGCCTCCACGCTTGCGTTACACAGCACTTTGGTGTCGCCAAACTCGACTAGCACCGAGCCTTCGGCGTGGCGGGTGTAGTCGCGGGTCAGGCGGATATCGCGCAGCTGGTCGGCCTCGCGGCCACTGGGGCGAACAACATCGGGACGCATAGCACCTCTCAATTGCGCTCAAAAGCGCATCACTCGGAAAAGCCGTCTATTGTACACGTCCTGACGGTTAAACCCGCCCCTATCGGGTAGACTGAAGAAAATGCGCTTTCAAAGGATCTGATCAATGGGTAACACTCGCTGCGTACACAGTATGACCGCTTTTGCCCGGACCGAGCAGGCAAGCGCTTTCGGCACGCTGCAGATCGAAATTCGCTCCGTGAACCAGCGCTACCTGGACCCGCATTTTCGCCTGCCGGAGGCGCTACGCGAGCTCGAGCCCACGCTTCGCGAAACGCTCAGGCAGCGTCTGGCCCGGGGCAAGATAGAGTGCACCCTGCGCTTTGAAAGCGCCGATGACGTCCAGGCGCCCACGGTCAACCAGGCGCGGCTAAAAGAGATCGCCGACGTGCTCGCGACCATTCAGGCCCAGGTACCCGGCGCCGCGGCGCCGACGACGCTGGCGCTTTTGAACCACCCCGGCGTGATGGAGACCCAGCACCTCGACCAGGAGGCCATCAAGACCGCCGCCCACGCCCTTTTTGAGCAGGCCCTGGACGAGCTGATTGACGCCCGCGCCCGCGAAGGCGAAAAGCTCAGCGCGATGATCGAAAGCCGCCTCGATGCGGTCAGCGAGCAGGTGGGCCTGGTGCGCGGTTTTCTCCCGCAGATTCTAGAGCGCCAGCGCGCATTGCTGCTCGAACGCCTGGAAATCGCCCGCACCGAGCTCGACCCCCAACGCCTGGAAGCGGAGCTTGTCATGGTCGCCCAAAAGGCCGACGTGGACGAAGAGCTCGACCGGCTGGAGGCCCACGTGGATGAGGTACGCCGCCAGCTGGTTGAGCCCGGCCCCCAGGGGCGCCGGCTGGATTTTCTGATGCAGGAGCTCAACCGCGAAGCCAACACGCTCTCGTCGAAATCCGTGGTCGCCGACACCACCCGCTGCGCGGTGGAGCTGAAGGTATTGATCGAGCAGATGCGGGAGCAGATTCAGAATATTGAGTGATCGACGTTTTTGACCCAAAGCGTCGGGTTTTCGCAATGGCCGCCCCGTGCACTACGCTGTCTCTATACCGTTTAGCAGACACGAGCTTTGCCCATGCCCATAACCCTCTACGCCCATCGTCTCTCCCAGCCTTCGCGGGCTGTCGAAATTCTAGCCCGCGAGCTGGGCCTCGAGTACGACTTCAACGAGATCGACTTCGCAGGGGGTGAAACCCATGCGCCGTGGTTTGCCGAGATCAACCCCTTCGAAACCGTCCCCGCCCTGCAGGCGACCTCATCGGCAGGTGACACGTTCTCCCTCGGCGAAAGCCAGGCGATCATGAAATACCTCTGCCGTACGGCAAACGATCGATCGGCCGCCACGCGCTGGTACCCTGGTGACGAGGATCCGGTCGTTTCCGCGCGGATCGACCAGTGGCTTGCCTGGATGCACACCGGCGTGCGTCGCTTCGACATGTTCCACTCCATCATGAACCTGCACCTGACGCTGCTCATGCTCAAACGCGAGATTCAGGCCACCCAGCTGAAACCGCTGCAGGATGGCCTGGCGCCGGGGCTTGGCGTGCTGGAGGCGCAGCTTGCGCGACACGCGAAGGCCGGCCACCCGCCCACGTTGCTGGGCGGCGAGCACCCCACCCTGGCCGACCTGGCCATTAGCTGCGAGCTCTATCAGATCAAGGCGACGGGCTACTCGTTCGGCGGCTACACCCACGTGCAAGCGTGGCTGAACGCCCTGGCCGAGCGCGCGCACTTCAAGGCCGTTTGCGAAGAGATCGACGAACAAGGGCGCGAGATCCGTGAGCAAAACGGCGAGTATCTGGCGCTGGAGGCGTTTGATTAAAAGTTGAGCCAACCCCCTATGGGCGTTGATTTAATTCCTTCACGTCTGCACTATCGTGATAAATGGACTGGGAGCACTCGGTCGGCGTCTAAACCTCGGTGAGTGCATCGGGGCTTTCGCTTTTTGTAGCGCTTTAAATAAATATCAGTAAAGCCAATGGTTATGTGCCAATGGCATGCTATTAAGCAGGTTTCTGCGTTCACGCCAATCGGGTAAATATTTGTCCATATAGGCCATAAAGCGCTCGTTGTGATGGCGTTCCAATAAGTGCACTAGCTCATGTACCAAAATGTACTCAAGGCACTCGGGGGGCTTTTTGGCCAGCTCCAGGTTTAGCCAGATGCGTTTTGCGTCGGTGTTACAGCTGCCCCATTTGGTTTTCATCTTTTTGACGCCCCAGCCAGACGCTTCAACCCCCATCTGCTCCTGCCAGTAGGTGAGCAACTCGGGGATGCGGGATTTGATTTCTGCCCGGTAAAACTCGATTAATACCCGATGTTTATTATCGAGCGAGGTGTTTGGATTTACCTGCAAGTTGAGCTTGCGTCGACTGACTTGGATGTCATGCTTGCCGCTTCGCTCAACAAGGTTGAGACGATGTGACTTGCCCCAAAGGTAATGGCTTTCACCGCTGACCATTTCACGTTCGGACTGGCGTGGTTGCTTAGCAAAGTCACGCTGCTGCTGTTTGATCCACGGGATGCGGCTGATGACCGCCATACGTATCGACGTGTCTGACATGGCGGTAGGCGCAGACACTCGCACACGGCCGTCCGGCGGCAGTACGCTAATGTGTAGATGCTTGATCGGTTTACGATTGAGCTGCATGGTTATCGTGCCAATCTCGATGTTGGCCATCAGGTTGCGTCTCGACTCATAAATAATCTTTCTGGGCTTTGGCGAGTTCCAGTACGCTTTGGATATCTACCTCGTAACCGGCGGTTTCCTG
This sequence comes from Vreelandella sp. GE22, assembly GCF_968212445.1. Lineage (NCBI taxonomy): Bacteria > Pseudomonadati > Pseudomonadota > Gammaproteobacteria > Oceanospirillales > Halomonadaceae > Vreelandella > Vreelandella sp. GE22. The sequence goes on along the minus strand of NZ_OZ309110.1, from coordinate 3,825,631 downwards.
GCGTACGGCATTGGCAATTTCGCGTTCTTTAAAGCGATCGCCCACCCAATCTGCTTTTTTGGTGTGGCGAATCGCTTCATCGATTTTCGTGGCAAGCTGCTCGTCTTTGCCGAAGTTATCGTAAAGCGCACGCTTAGCACCCGAGTTGATGGTGGCTGGATAATCCGCGGTACTTTGCTCAGGGCGGATGACCTGTCTGGATAAATCACGAATGCGCTGCAGGTATTCCTTATAGGTTATGGCCTGTTGTCTGCGCTGTTTGATGAGTTCATCCAGCAATACCGACATCTGCTCGTAATACCTGGGGTTGACCGGATTTTCATCAACAATCGTTTTACGTACGTTGTTTTCGATGGTTTCCGCCATGGCCTCGGTATTATTGCGAATATTTTCCGGCAGTGCTTTTACGGCATCCTCGCCTTTCTCGACGATCAGTTCAATCAATCCCAGCTCTTCAAAATCCATCAGCACTTCGCTGTCGTCTGCACGGATATACATATCCAGCAGGTGGCGCATGGCTGGTTCATAGCGCTTCATCTCAACGAGATCACCGCTCGCTAGCTTCACTTCATCGCGTACACTTTCAAAATGCGTAACTTCCTGGCGTACCGCGTCAATCTCAGCACTGGAGTAACCCGCATCCGGCATTTCATTGGCGATATTGGCAAACGCGCGTAGTAACTTAGCGACGTACTGGTAGAGAGTTAAACGTAGCGCCTCTTTTTCCGTTAGCTCCTCTTGATTGCTTCCAGACTCACCGCAGAAGTAGTGGGTATAGTCTTGGGTATGGCGGGGGGCTTTCACTGGTTCGCACAGGGCGCGTACCATTTCCAACGCGTTATCGAGATCCTCTCTGGCCTGCTCTAAACGATCTTTGAGCAAGCCTGCGACATCTTCTTTGTCGTAGCCGTCAAACGCCTCCTGGGTGTAATCAGTAATCGCTTTATCCAAGGAGCGGAACAGGTCTTTATAGTCGATAACGTAGCCGTACTCTTTATCATCCCCGTCCAGCCGGTTCACGCGGCAAATGGCTTGGAACAGGTTGTGGTCGGCCATGTGCTTATCAATGTAGAGATAGGTGGCCGAGGGGGCGTCAAACCCTGTCAGCAGTTTATCGACCACAATCAGCAGGCGCATCTGGCCTGGTTCATCGACGAAACGCTTTTTCACCTCTTTCTCAAACGCTTCTACCTGGCTGGCCGCTTTATCCTCGGGCAGCTCGAAGTAGTCCGCTAACATCTTGCGATAAGTATCGTATTTAAAGAGTTTTTCGGTCAGGCCTTCACCCGTTGTTTCGCCTTTAATACTCGCCGCCGTAGGCTGAAAGCTGGTGACGATGGCGACTTTGCCTGCTAGATCTGACTGATTGAACATTTCAAACGCTTTACAGGCCTGATAGACACTGGCGCACACCAGCATGGCGTTGCCGCGACCGTCCATCAGCCGGGGTTTGGTGTCCATATCCAGCAAGATATCGTTAACGATCTGCTGCAAGCGCGACTTGCTGGAGAGCACCTTTTGCAGGGTGCCCCACTTTTGTTTGAGCTGCGTTTTAGCAATATTGGATAAGCCGCGCGTTTTGGCCTCAAACCATTCATCCACCTTTTTCTGTGAGGTAATGGTCTGGTCGATATCACGCGCCTCGTAGCGTAAGTCCAGCACAACGCCATCGGCCACCGCCTCATCAAACTTGTAGGTGTGAATATAGGCACCAAAGACCTCGATGGACTTCTTCTTATCCTTCTTCATTAACGGCGTGCCGGTAAAGCCGATAAACATCGCTTCCGGCAAAAGTACTTTCATGGCTTCGTGGAGCTTGCCGGTTTGGGTGCGGTGGCACTCGTCCACAAACACGAACAGGTCGCCCTTGGCACGGAAACTTTGCGGCAATGACTGCTTTAATTCTTCGATAAACGCATCGGTGGCCGCATCGCTTTGCGACTCAGAGTGGTGGCCAAACTTGTGTACCAGCGAACACACCAGCCAAGGGTTCGGTTGGTCGAGGGTGGCGATAAGATCAGAACCGCTTGTCGTGCGGTAAATATCCTCATCCACGCCGGTAAACACCTTCTCGATTTGCTCGTCCAGCTCCGTGCGGTCGGTCACAATCAACACGCGGCTATCTTTAATATGTTCGCGAATCCATTTGGCCAGCCACACCATGGTGAGGCTTTTACCCGAGCCTTGGGTGTGCCAAATAATACCGCCTTCGCGGCGGGCAATATGCTGTTTTGACGCTTCAACGCCGAAGAACTGATTATGGCGGCAGGTCTTTTTCACCCCGGCATCAAAAACGATAAAGTCATGGATCACTTGCAGCAAGCGCGCCTTGTTGCAAAGGCGGCTCAGGTGAAAATCCAGCGTGTAATCAAACGGGTTGGCGGTGTCTTCTTTCCACTCCAGGTAATACTTTTCCGGGGTTTCGATGGTGGCGTAGCGCAGCCCTTGGGTGTCGTTGCCTGCCATCACTAATTGAATAGTGCTGAAAAAATCACGGATAAAGGCTTTTTTCTGGTTATCCAGGTTCTGACGAATACCTTCCGCAACCGAAACCGAAGAGCGCTTAAGCTCAATCACGCCCAACGCAATGCCATTTACATACAGCACAATGTCCGGGCGCTTTTTGTTTTCACCCTTGATGGAGACTTCTTCCGCAATGGCAAAGTCGTTGGCTTCCGGGTATTCCCAATCAATCAGCCAAACGGTCTGGTTTTGTTCGCCCGCGCCTTCCTTGCCCTTAACGCCATAGCGCAGTAGCCGGTAAACCTCTTTATTGGCGTAATAGAGCTTCTTGCCTTCCCCCAACGCTGCGGCGATCTCCAGTTGACGCATGGCCCGCGTAATCAGCATCTCACTGGTGCCACGCTGCCTTAGCCAGGTGCTGAGCTGCGCCACATCAATATTCTTATTGTCTTGATCATGCTTATCGCCTAGGTAGCGATAGCCCAACTCAGACTGAAAAAAATTAACGATACGCTGTTGGGTGGCACGCTCACGCTGGCCGACGTTGCTCATAACCCTGTTCCCTTTATTTATTCAAAACGCTTGCCAGTCAAGCAACGATCAAGCAAATATATTCTATATTTTTCAATAAATTAAAAATATATCTTGCTGGATAAAGCTCTTGTTTTGCTTGGAAATCAAGCAATGATCAAGCAAATTATGCCCACCAAGGCACATAGCGCATTGCCTTGGTGCCTGCTCCTGGGTCGTAAGGGCGTATTAGATCCGCGTTTACCGTATCTTTTAATACTCGGCTAACTTGGGCCTGATTTTTTTGCTCAATTCCAAACCGTTCGCGCAAAGAGCCATTATTGGTAGTCTCGCGATTAACATGGCGCAAGCAGGAGTGCAGGTAGCAGGCATGGATACGTTCTTCTTTATCCATCTCAGCAAATGTCTTATAACTAAAAAGGATGCTGCGGGTGTGCTTGTCGGTCACTTCAAATACTGGCGCTGGCAATTGGTACAATTCCGTTTGGGAAACAACTTTATCAATGCCAGTACCACGCTCTTCACAAATTTTAATTCGCCGCATGAAAGAAGCCAATGCTTCATTACGACTTTGTGGTGGTGAGTCAAGGAATCGATGAACGTCAACAAGTGGTATGCCGGGATTAGTAATTTCCATGCGGGATTCAAATATTTCGATCATTGGCCCAGTGCCAGTAATTGAAAAATCCTGATGAATAACAGCATTGGCCACTAACTCGCGAATAGCTAGTTCAGGATACATTGGCACTTCTTTTCGGAACGCTTTAACTATTTCTTCATTAGATGGTAAAAGTGTTTTTAAATAATCTATTAATCCTTCAAAGCCAACCGCGTAACCTTTACTTCCTTCGAGTTCACGAACTGTCTCAATACGGCTATTTCCCTTGTATTGAATTAAACGTACAGCTTTACGTCCAAGGTGGTGGAAGTTTTGCAACTTTTTGGCAAATAAAATAGCGCCTAAGTTAGTTATATGCCAAAAATCGCCTTGGGCTTCTTGGATCATTTTATCTGACTTTAGCGTTTCTAGAATGCCTGATCGATTATCAGGCAAAGGCAAACCCGTTAAATCAAAATATTCTGGATAATCCAGTAGTTTCAGCACCTGCTCTGAGCTAACATTCGAAGCAGCGTACTGAAGCTCAAAAGGTGTTTTATCAAACGCACGCCATAGAGCCCGTTCTTTTTCAGGAAATTCTTTTAGTTTTTTCTTATATGACCCTATGCGAATATATTCAATACCATCAAATTGGACAGGGTTATGTGCAGCAGGTTGAATCTCGACGATTACTATCGGTAAGTTGTCTAATTTACCAGCTAAGAACTCATAAAAGCGAAAATGTATTTTTGGAGAAATTTTTTGTAACAACCAGCTTTCAAGCTCTTGCTGTTTATATTTCTTAACGGAAGGTTTAAAGGATGTGCCAATAATTTCATGTGTTTTATCATTGATTCCATAAATTAAATATGAGTTTTCCTTGCCTAGCAAGGCTGCGGAATTAGCCAAGGCGGAAATGTATTCACCTATTTTGACCTCGTCGGCATTGTGTTTAAATTCTACCCATTCGGTTTCATTTGGGAGAGAGCAAAGCTCCTTTAATAAAGAACGTAGTTGCACTACTGTCATATCAACTGGCATGGTTCTCTCCTTCTGATAAAGGCTTAACCAAGCGGGTTCTGCCCGTGAGCAGCTCTTGCATCATACCTTGCTTAATTTGGCGGGTTTTGCCAAGGCGCTGTTCGAGTGACTGAATTTCTTCATCCATATTGGAGAGAATGGTAGCGATGGCGGTTTGTTCTTGTTGATTGGAGCTAATTGAAAATTGCAGGCTCCGTACTTGTGAAAAATTAAGCCCCTCTCTATTTCCTCCGGCCTGATAGCTGTCTATTTGATTTTGTCCAAAATCTGAATTGATAAGCTCTACAAGAATTAAAGGGTTAATTTGGTGTTTATTAACTCTAATAATGCAGACATGTTGGTTTACATTGCCACCTGCGATTCGCGCATCGGCTTTCGAACACCTACCAATTGATGCACCTGTGATATTTAATAACACATCATCCGTTTCAAGCTCTGAACCAAGAAATGTCCTGTGAATATCCTCTGTAATAAACGCAACATCTGTTAAATCAAGAGATCCCCATCCCACGTTCTGGCTTCTTATAAATGGTCTCCCCGAATCAACATATACGGTCGACCCTCCCGATGGGGTTTTTCCGCTACCAACTTTAATTGTAAATTCAGTTAAGGCGATAGCATCCCAATCTTCCGGTATCTCTCCCAGCTCACTTTGCTTATAGCCCTTTGGCGTGCCGTCTTCATGTAACGCAAACTGCGGCAGGCGTGTACGACCTGTCAGCAGTTGCTGCATGGTGGCGGTTTTGATGGCTTGTTTTTTGGCGATCAGCTTTTCCAGCTCGCTTATGAGTGCATCGACATCGGAGAGAGCATTGGTGATGGCGGTTTGTTCTTCGATTGGAGGCACAGCAATTTTTTCTTGGTGCAAATCGTTACGGTTGACCCCTGGAACACCGCTTTTGCCACTGTGAGAGGCAAAATCTACAGTTTTCAGTATATAAAGTGCGTATTCTGGCAGTAGCTTCTTGAACTCTCGAACATAAAGAGTCGTATTCAGTGGCCAGAAGTCTTCCTGTAAGTAAAAAATATTACCTATAGTGCCGTATCTTCCAGTAACTATACTTGGCGCTTTTACTGCTGCTGTATTGTGGAAGCCACTGGCACCAGAAGAAGAGATAATAGGAATATTACCTGCTTCTCGAAGGCGTTGAGGTAAATCAAAACCACGCTGGAAAGTGATTGCTTGCCCAAGCTCGCAAGCCATCCAATCTTCCGGGATAACCCCTGCTTCCGTCTGCTTATATCCCACCGGCATGGCATCTTGGGTTGCTTCAACCAGATACGTTGCACTCATTTCCCCGACCTGTTCACTCATTGCTTGGCTCCTGTTGCTGGAGTTGTTCCACTACCTGCGCGCGCGCGCGCTCGCGCTCCAGCTCGCGTTTGAGTTCATCCTCAGAGGGTAAATAGGGCAGGTATTTTGCGGCAAACAGCTGCTTTTGCTCTGCGAGCACCGAGTACTTCACTACCGCCTCGCTTTTTTCGCTGCATAGCACCAGGCCGATGGTGGGGTTGTCGTCGCTACCTTTACGCTGCTCATCGTACAGGCGCACGTAGGTATCCATCTGGCCGATATCCTGATGCTTGAGCTTGCCGAGTTTTAGATCCACCAGTAAAAAGCACTTCAGTTTGAAGTTGTAAAACACCAAGTCGATGTAGAAATCTTCATCGTCAAAGCGAATGCGCTGCTGGCGCTCTACAAAGGCAAAACCTCTGCCCAGTTCCAGCAGAAACTGCTGAAGGTTGCTGATAATGGCCTGTTCCAACTGGCTTTCCTGGTAGGTTTTATCCTGCAGGTTTAGAAAGTCCAGTATGTAAGGATCGCGCAGGTAGTCTTTGGCGGTTTCCGCCAACGGCTGGGTGTTTTTTTGAGCTTCGGCTTCTACCAGGGATTTGTCTTGGCTGGCCAGCAGGCGCTCGTAATAGAGAGTGCTTATCTGGCGTTCCAGGGCTCTGGCGCTCCAGCTTTGATTGATGGCCTCTTGCAAATACCAGTCCCGGGCTTGGGCGTTTTCCACCCGTAGCAACGTGCGGTAGTGCGTCCAGCCCAATTCGGTACGCACTGCGTTCCGTTTTGGAAAGCTTTGATAAAACTGGCGCATATTGCGTAGGTTGCGAACATCAAAGCCTTTACCCAGCCGTTCGGTGAGCTGATGCGAAAGCTGCTGGAGCTGTTGTTTACCGTACTCGGCACGGGTGCTGCCTTGCTGTTCATGCTCGACAATCAGGCGGCCTATTTCCCAGTAGCTTTGTACCATGGCGGTATTCACGGCTTGGCGCACCTGCCCGCGTGCTTGCTCTATCTGCTGGGCAATCGCGCTAACCAGGCTGTTCCAGGCTGCAGGGTTCTGTTCCGTCATAGGCTTAGCCCCATGGCGCGTAAATGCTGCGCTACCTTGTCACTTAACTGCTCGACCGACTGGGTGATGGTGGGGAGCGGCTCGGCATAGCGCTCTTCCAGTTGCTTAACGCGGTTGGCGAGCTGCTGAGTCACGCGCTCGATCTCTGCTTCAATCTGGCTTTGCAGGGTGGCGAGCCATTTATCTTCGACGATCAGCGTTTGGATTTCGGCTTCGCTGAGTGTGGGATAGTGCTTGAACACGGCGATATCCAGCGCTTCCTGGGCCTCTTTGAGTGCTTTTTTAGCATTGGCCTCGGCATCAAAGCACTGTTTAGCCTGCTTGAGCGCTGCCTTTTCATCGGCATCAATGGCAAGCTTTAGGCGCGCTGTAACTGTGGCTTTAGTGACCTTGTCTTTCTCGTTCAGCGCATCATTGAGCAAGCCATCTTCCCCGCTGTTCTCCTCGATATAGCTTTCCAGCGCTTGTGTGGCGGTGTCTACGGCGGTTTGCAGCGAATCAATGTGGGCCTGTTCGTCCGCAAAATAACGCGCAACCATCAGCGCGGGGGGAATAAGCTCGGCCTTGTATTTGGTTTTATTGATGATGAGATCCGGCGTTTCTTTTAGCTTCTCGCCCTTCTTGGCCACCAGTTCGCGCATAACGCGACCGGCTGCCCAGCCATCTTGTACCAGCACATAGACATCGTCCTGCATTTCTTCTGCCCAGTAGTCCATCAGGATCTGGTAGATGTCGTATTTACTTAGCAGGGGTTGTCCGGTGTAGCTTTCCAGCAGGTCTTCGCTGATGGTGTGAATCAGCTCCTTGGGTCTGTCGCCCATGCTTAATTGCTTCAGGGCTGCCCGCTCACGCCAGCGTGAAAACGGCTGCAGGCTTTGGCGGGCAAACGCGGTAAATTCTGGGTGGTTGAGTATGCTGCTTTTTACTTCGGTGGCGGCCACAAGCGAGCGGCAGTAGCCGGGGCGGGCATCGGCAAACAGCGTGGCGCGCATGGCGGGAAACACCTGCCAGTAGTCGTTTAGTGCATTCACATCACGCGTGGGGATACCGCCTTGTAAGTGAGCGCTGAGGTCGTGCAGGTCTTCGGGCTCGCTTGAATCGATGTAGCGCGGAATGTTGAGGTTGTAGTCGTGAGCGGCGATTTCAGCTAACGGCACCATGCGGCTGTAGCGTGGCAGGGCGAGCTGTTTGTTGAAGACATCCACCACTTTGTGAATGTCCTGGCTGCGCAGGCGGTTTTTATTGCCTTCCTTCATAAAGCCTTTGCTGGCATCGATCATAAAGATACCGCTGCGCGCGTGGCTGTTCTCTTTATCAATCAAAATAATACAGGCCGGTATACCGGTGCCGTAAAACAGGTTGGCGGGCAGGCCGATAATGCCTTTGATATAGCCCTGCTTGATGAGGTTTTCACGAATACGGGCTTCGGCATTGCCCCGAAACAGCACGCCGTGGGGCAGAATGACCGCGCCTTTGCCGGTGCTTTTCAGGCTTTTCAGTATGTGCAGTAGAAAGGTGTAGTCGCCGTTCTTTTCTGGCGGTATGCCCCAGGTAAAGCGGCCAAATTCGTCTTCATTGGGATTGAGGCCACTTGTCCAGTTTTTGTTGGAAAACGGCGGGTTGGCCACGGCAAAATCGAAGGTTTTCAACTGGCCGTTGGTGTCCTTCCACTGAGGCGCGCTCAGGGTGTTGTCTTGCCAGATTTTGGCAGTGGCAGTGTTGTGCAAAATCATGTTCATACGCGCAAGGGCGCTTGTCGCGTTGTCCATTTCCTGGCCGAAAATCGACAGCCCACGCGGCGCCTCATCACTGACTTTAAGCAGTAGGGAACCCGAACCGCAGGTTGGATCGTACACCGTGGCGTCCTGCGGGGTAGTGGCGCTTATGCCGATCACTTTTGCCAGAATGCGCGAGACTTCCGACGGCGTATAGAACTGGCCTTTGGACTTGCCGGACTCGGTGGCGAAGTGGCGCATTAAATACTCGTAGGCATCACCCAACAGGTCATCGCCGTCGGCGCGGTTGGCGGACAGGTTTAGCCCTTCAAAGATGCCGATCAGCTTGGTGAGACGATCCACCATCTCTTTGCCTTTGCCCAACCGGTCTTCATCATTGAAGTCGGCCACATCAATCACGCCTTTTAGTTCGTTCTGCTCGGCCAAGGCGCTGATGATTATGTTGATGCGGTCGCCAATTTCTTTATCGCCTTTTAATGCGACCATATCGTCAAAGCTGGCTCCTTGTGGCACCACAATCATGCCGTAGGGGTCGCCTTTGTACTTATCTGAAACGTACTTCATAAACAGCAGGGTCAGCACATAATCCTTGTACTGGCTGGCATCCATACCGCCGCGCAGTTCATCGCAGCTTGCCCAAAGGGATGAGTAAAGCTCGTTCTTCTTGATAGCCATTTGGGATCCTTACATTACGGGCATGACTGCGCTGAACTAACAGCCACACGCTGGAAAATATCCTGTACTTTGCAATCAAACAGCACACAAAACTAACTGGGTGCGTCAGCATCTACTGGCGCTTTGAAAATTGGAGCTGATTATAACTTTTGGACGAGCGATACGCTTGAGTGTGAAGCCGATTTTCTCGTTAGCTCTTAATTTTATAAGGTCAATGAGGCTTCCTCATGCTCACCCTAACGGTGCCCTTCGTGGGCGGCTGTAGTACCGGCCTGAAGCGTAACGCGGATCACCATCAGGTGTGTGCGATAGCCAGTTCCAGCTCGGCTTTGCCCATTGGTGGCCTTTGCCGAGTACGTGGGCGCTCACTACGCTGATGTAAACCTGGTGGCCTTGCCGGAGACGCTTGATTTCGCTAGCGCAGCTGGCCTGGGATGCCGGCTCGTGATGCCGTTTCACGCGTTGGTCTCAGAGCAGAACCGCGCTGGGCCTGTGGGTGGCCGTTCACGGCTGCGGCGGCGCGGGGTTTTCGGCGGTGATGACCGCCAATGCTGTCGGCGCCAACGTGGTGGCTGTGGATATCTCTGAAGACGCGATAGAACTGGCCTGCCCAGCTGGGCGCGGTGGCTACCGTCAACGCGGCAAAGATGGCGGATGTGGCCGAGGCGGTAACGAACATCACTCGTGGCGGCGCCCACGGCTCGCTCAATGCGCTGGTCAACATGGATAAATTCGAAAGCGCGGGGGTGACGGTAGTCACCGAGTTCTGAGGCGAGGCGGCGCAAAAACGTTCACAAAGCGGTTCTCAGGCAATGTTTCAGCTATTTTTTCAATCATGGTGAAGCAAAAGATTCGCTCCTCTTTGGCCCGCGCAGGTTTTACGCTAGGGCCATATAAAAGGATAAATGGAGATTGTCATGCCAGCTACTAACGCTACCCGCCGCGTCATCGCCCAGCACGCCGCCCGCCGGGACGATATCGGCGACCTGACCACGCGGCGGCCGCTACCGGGGCCCGGGCTCGATCAGCTCGACCCGTTTCTGTTTTTGAACCACCACGGCCCGCAGACCTACCCGGCCAATAACCAGGGGCTGCCCTTTGGCCCGCACCCGCACCGCGGGTTCGAGACGGTCACTTTTATTCTCGAGGGCTCGCTTGCCCACGCCGATAGTACCGATCACCAGAGCGTGATTCATGAAGGCGGTGTCCAGTGGATGACCGCGGGCAGCGGCATCGTTCACGCGGAAGTCTCGCCGCCCGAGTTCAAGCGCGAGGGCGGCCCGCTGGAGATTCTCCAGCTTTGGATCAATTTGCCGTCAAAACTGAAGATGAGCGACCCGCACTACGTGGGCCTGCAGCAGCAGGATATCCCGGCGCTGGCGCTTCCCGGCGGCGGCGAGCTGAACCTGATCGCCGGGCAGTGGGACGACAAGACCGGGCCTATCGAGGCATTGACCGGCATTTTCATGTCGACCCTCACGCTGCCCGCGAGTACGAGTGAGGCGTTGCCCGTGGCCGCTGGCCGCCAGGTGTTTCTCTACGTGGTGAACGGCGAGGTGAGTGTGGGCGGCGAGCCGGTCAAGGCCCACCATCTGATCGAGGTCGACCGCGACGGCGAGACCCTTGAAATCGAAGCCTCATCGGGTGCGCGGCTGCTCTTTGGCCACGGTGACGTCATCGACGAGGCGGTCTTCTCCCACGGCCCCTTTGTGATGACCACCCGCGAGGAGATCGTCCAGGCGGTCGAGGATTATCAGGCGGGCAAGTTTGGCGGGCTGAACGCCTAAAGCGGCTCGCCCCGGTAGTAGTGCCATAGAAACAGCGAGCCCACGCTTCGCCAGGGCGCCCAGTGTTCTACCAGCTGGCGCGCCTGCTTGGGCGTGGGCTTGTCGTCCATGCGCTTGAGGCGGCCCAGGGCGACGCGCAGCGCCAGGTCGTCCGCGGGGAAAATATCCGCACGCTTGAGCGAGAACATCAGGTAGATTTCGGCGCTCCAGCGGCCAAAGCCTCTGAGTTGGGTGATCGCAGTAATCGCCGCGTCGTCGTCCAGCGCCTCCAGGCCGTCGGCGCTGAAGGTGCCGGCAAGCTCCGCCTCGGCCAGACCCTTGGCGTACTCGACCTTGCGCCAGGAGAGCCCGGCGTCGCGCAGCGCCTGGCCTTCGACCTCCATCACCGCCTGGGCGTGAAGTTCCGGTAGCAGCGTATTCACGCGGCCCATGATCGCCCGCGCGGCGCCGGTAGAGATCTGCTGGCTGACGATGGTCGAGAAGAAGGTGGCGAAGCCCTTGTCGCGTTGGCGAGGGGCGGGCGGACCCACGTGCGCCAGGGCCCGGGCGATATCGCGGTCGGCCTCGGCAAGCGCGGCCATGGCGTGGTCGAGGGTGGGCTGGGTAGAGATATCGAACGACATGAATCACCAATGGTTAATGAGCAAAATAATGTTCATTAGAGCCTATTCTGAGCGCTGGTGCGCAATAAAGTGCACAAAATAAGCCCCTGAGCTATAATTTTGAGTAATAAATTACTCAATCAAGGTAGCCCGATAGTGCTGATGATCCAACTATTTCATCGCGGCCAATGGCAGGACGCCGCCGAGCTGGTCATCGAGCACCCCTTGCAGGGGCGCCGAGGGGCGACTCGGCTGGGCTATGTGACCGATTACGCGCTCGAGTATCTCGAGCGCGACGATGACGCGGCCTGCAGCTTACGTTTACCCGTCGCGTTAATGGAAACCCACCATTCGTCCACCTGGTTTACGTTTCTTGATGACATCATGCCGTCGGGCGCTAGCCGGCGCTATTGGGTCACTCAACTGGGGATCGCATCGCTGAGCGAGGCGGAGCAGGATTACACCCTATTGGCCAACGGCACCATCGCGCCGGTAGGCAATCTGCGCATCAAGGAGTCGCTGCCCGCACGCCCGGCGGGTAGCACGCTGGAGCAGCAGCGCTTTCCTTTACGTGATGTCGTAGACCGGGATAGTGACTTCCTGGCCTATGCCCAGCAAATGGGCGCCGCGGGTGGGGGCGCGACCGGTGCCGGTGGCGAAGCGCCAAAGCTATTGCTGCGCTGTACGCCTGATGATCAGGTCTGGATCGATACCTATCAGGACGACCAGGCCAGCACCGACCAGCACTATTTGGTCAAATTTCCGCGCGGTCAACGCAGCGAGCTCGACAGCAACATTCTGCGCGCCGAGTACCACTTCTACCAGGAACTCACCGCCCTTGGCGTGGCCACCATCGACACCCAGGGTATGCGGCTGCTGGAAGGCGAGCGCTATCCTTCGCTTTGGCTACCGCGGTTCGACGTGGCACATATAGCGGGTCAGCGTACTTTTTTCGGTCTGGAATCCGTTTACGCCGTGATGGGCCGCGAACCCGGAAGTTTTCTGAATCACTTTGCGGTGATCGAGGCATTGACCGGCAAGCTTGGCAAGCAGTATCGCGTATTGGAAGAGGGACAGTCCTTCGATCAAGCGCAGTTTGTGTGTGAGTGGGTCAAACGTGATCTGCTCAACATTGCGTTTGCCAACAGCGATAATCACGGCCGCAATACGGCGTTACTGAAAACACCGCAAGGAATTTGGCTGGCGCCGATTTACGACTTTGCACCGATGAAGGCCGACCCGGAAGGTATTATTCGCACCACGACCTGGGGCGCGCCTTTCGAGCAGGGGCGAGAGGTCGACTGGTTCGCCATTGCCGAGGCGCTAAAAACCCACCTGCCCCCGGAGCAGTTGATGGGCGAGCTGCAAGCCCAGGCCAGGCAGTTGCTCGGCTTGAAAGAGCGTCTTGCCCTGCGGGGCGTGGCGCCTACGCTGCTGGACTCGCCGGCGCTGGGGCTCGATTACCTGGACGATAAGCTTAAGCGTTGGGGGCTACTATGAAGCGCAAAGCGTTAAGTAGTATCGAGCGCGAGGCGCTGCTGGTGGAGCTGCTCGACCGGCTGCTGCGCGAGGAAATGAGCACCGGCCAGGTACTGCGCCAATTGCGTCGTGAGGTGCTGGGAATGTCGCAAACGCAATATGCCGAGAAGGTCGGTATCAGCCGCCGCTCGCTCTCCGATATCGAAGGGGATAAAGCGAGCCCGACGCGGGCGCTGCTGGACCAGGTATTCCGCCCGCTGGGGTTGCAAGTAGGGTTGATACCCAAGAGCCGCCAGCTGCGCGAGCGTTTGTTATCCGTCAAGGCGGATGGCCGCTCGTCCTGAGGGCATCTGGTCGAGGTGCTACGTTTTAAATTTCTGGTTTTGGCTTCTCGGTTTTGGCTACCCGTGTTTCGCTGGCAGGTTTTTGGGGCAAAGAGTTTCTACTTTAGTCTAATCCTGCGATCATTTACCTCATTCCAAACGTTGTAAAAGCGGGCTAACCCCCGAGGAGCAGAGTGTGCAAGAGTCTTCCGCGGGCCGGGCGAGTAATCCTCGTCTGGCCGAATTTGCGTTAGCGCTGGGTGGTTTTGGTATCGGGACCAGCGAGTTCGTCATCATGGGGTTAATGAACCGGGTGGCGGGGGATTTGGCCGTGACCGTGCCCCAGGTGGGGTATGCGATCAGCAGCTACGCCCTGGGCGTGGTGGTCGGCGCGCCAATCATTTCCGCGATGGCGGCCCGGGTGCCCAAGCGCTCGCTTTTGATCGTGCTGATGCTGGTGTTCGCCGTGGGTAACATTGCCAGCGCCATGGCGCCGGGGTTTTGGTCCTTCGTGGGGCTGCGCTTTTTGGCCGGGCTGCCTCACGGGGCCTACTTCGGCGTGGCGGCGCTGGTGGCCGCCGGGGCGGTACCCGTGGACCAGCGGGCGCGGGCGGTTTCCCGGGTCATGCTGGGGCTGACGGTGGCGATTTTGCTCGGCGCGCCGCTGGGCACCTGGGCGGGCAACCAGTTTGGCTGGCAAATCGCTTTTGCCGGGGTGGGGGGCATCGCGCTTTTAACGGCGCTGCTGATTCGCCTTTACGTGCCCGTTCAACCCTTCGATGCGCTGGCGAGCCCGCTCAAGGAGCTTTCCGCGCTGATCAAGCAGCGCGTGCTGGTCACGGTGGCCATTGCCTGCGTGGGCTGTGGCGGCATGTTCTCGATCTTTAGCTACGTGATGCCGACGCTGACCCAGCAGGCCGGTATGAGCGAGGCGCTAGGGCCGCTGGTATTGGTCATCTTCGGTGTCGGCTCGATCATCGGTAACCTGGTGGGCGGGCGCATGGCCGACAAGAACCTGATGCGGGCGATTCCGCGTATTTTGATCTGGTGTGCAGTCATTCAGGGGCTTTACTACTTCGCGGCCAATAACGTCTGGACCGGGCTTTTGTTCGTGGGCCTGGTGGGCACCAGCATGGCGCTGGCGCCGTCGCTGCAAACGCGCTTAATGGATGTCGCCGGCGATGCCCAGACCATGGCGGCCTCACTCAATCACGCCGCCTTCAACGGTGCCAACGCGCTGGGCGCCTGGCTTGCCGGGCTTGCGATCAGCGCCGGGCTTACGCCGTCGAGCACTGGCTTCGTGGGCACCGGGCTTGCCCTGTGTGGTTTGGCCATTTTCGTGTACGGGCGCTGGCTTGAAAAGCGCACCTACCGAGTAGCCCAGGCGCGGTAGCGAAGCGTTGGGGTAATAAAATTGGCGCAGGTGGGTAATTCTTTCTAAGGTATAAGAGTGCACACCATAAGGAGATGACTCATGCATACTCAATTTGTAAAAGCCTCGCGTATTTTGACCCTGGGCGCCATTGCGGCCCTGACCATCGGCCTGGCGGGCTGCGGCTCGACCTCTGGCGAGCGCGCCACCAGCGGCGCGGGCCTTGGCGCGGCGGCGGGTGCCGGTACCGCAGCGGCGACCGGTGGTAGCGTTGGCGGCGGCGCGGTACTCGGCGCAGGCGCCGGTGCGGCGGCGGGCGCGCTGACCGACGAAGACGACGTCAACCTCGAGTGATCGCTCGCCGCGTCTAGCGGCAAAGGCTGAACCCGCGCATGCCCATGTGAAAGTGATCGGCATGCGCGGCGTTGTATTCAGGCCCTAGTACGTTGCCAAAGGTGTTGCAGGCACCGTCCCGCGCTTCTCGGAAGAACTCGCCCACCGCCCCCTCGTCATTCCAGTTATTGATCAGCGTAATACGCTGGCCGTTCTCGAACCGAAACCCGGTTACATCCAGTGCTTCTGCCGTGGCGTGTTCGCTGCGCCTGCCCGATTCACGCCCGTATACGTTACGACACGCAAAGCTTCCCACGTGGTCGACCTGGCTTACGCGGCTGCCCATGATTCGTTCGGCGGCGGGCTGTAGTTCGTGGCGTTCGAACATTACCCAGGCAAGCGCCATGGGGCAGGTGGCCACGAAGCTTCGATTAAAGCGTACGCTGCTCGCGTTCATGCGCACGATGTTGGTGAGCGGGCAACTGGCCGTGGGCGAGTAGTCGTTCATGGGGGTGACGTCGAGCTCAGCCGTTGGCGCGGTCTCGAGCGCCGCCAGGCAACCGGCGCGGTCGCCCTCCAGCCGCTTGAGTTTTAACTGTGTGACCGGGGTGATCGGGTCGTCGATGTGCAAGGGCGCCCAGGGCGCCCACTCGCGGGGGACCTCGATCAGGCCTTTTTGCAGCGCCACGCCCAGCGCGATCAGCGCTAATATAAAGATCGTTCCCCGCATACCGCACTCCTTTCGATGACGTTCGTTGCGTGGCTGCTACCATGTCGTCTACTCATGTCTTCTACTACAGACCGCGCGGCAGTTATGCGATACTGCCCGCCTTTAGTGCGCACCGCGGCCAGCAAGCGTGGCGGCGTCACAGGGCTAACGACTGTTTTTATCAATTAGGGAAGCGTTTCATGTCCCAGGGTACGCTGTTTATCGTTTCGGCGCCGTCCGGCGCTGGCAAAACCAGCCTGGTTCGCGAGCTGATCGAGAGTATGGATGGCCTTCAGGTGTCGGTCTCGCATACCACACGGGGCCGCCGCGAGGGGGAAGTGGACGGGGTGAACTATCACTTCTGCCAGACCCAAACGTTCGAGACGATGATCGAGCGTGGCGACTTTTTCGAGTACGCCAGGGTCTTTGATAACTACTACGGTACCTCGCGTCAAGCCGTTCAGTCGCTGCTGGCCGCCGGCCAGGACGTGATTCTGGAAATCGACTGGCAGGGCGCGCAGCAGGTCAGAGCGCAGATGAAAGACGCCGTATCGATCTTCATTTTGCCGCCTTCCCGGGCCGAGCTCGAACGCCGCCTGGCCAGCCGGGGCACCGACGAGCACGCGGTGATCGAGCGGCGCATGCGCGATGCGGTCAACGAGATGACCCATTTCGACGAATACGACTACCTGGTCGTGAACGACGACTTCACCACCGCCCTTGGCGAGCTCACGTCGCTGGTCATCAGCCAGCGGCTAACGTGTGTTGCCATGCAGCATCGCCACGCACCGCTGCTCGAAGCGCTCTTGTCACAGGCGCCAACCGTCGAGTAATCTATCGGGTCAAGTTGCCCATTTTGCCGGGCTGGCAGGCGTTTTAAGCACTGCTGGCCCGGCGCCGTTATTAAAGGAAAGCCCCATGGCACGCGTAACCGTTGAAGATTGTTTGGAAAATGTTGAAAACCGCTTCAAGCTGGTGATGATTTCCACCCAGCGTGCCCGTCAGCTCGCCCGCGGCTCGCGGGATTCACAGCTGGCCTGGGAAAACGATAAACCGACGGTCCTGGCGCTGCGTGAAATTGCCGCGGGTCTGGTCGATCATACCGTGCTGGACGAGCCCGTCGAGGCACCGGTGCGTCAGCGCCCGGCCGCGCCTAGCGTCCAAATCGACGACTAAGCCTAAAACCGATCAGGGGCGCGGTAAATGTTCACCATCGATGACCTGGCCGACCGACTCGGCGGCTATTTACCCTTGGATGAAATCCAACAGGTCAAACGCGCCTTCTACTACGCCGAACAGGCCCACGACGGCCAGCGCCGCCGCTCCGGCGAGCCCTACGTTACCCACCCGCTCGCCGTGGCCAACATTTTGGCCAACATGCACATGGACCATCAGAGCCTGATGGCCGCCATGCTGCACGATGTCATCGAAGATACCGGGGTCTCGAAACACGCGTTGGGCGAGCAGTTCGGCCACCCGGTGGCGGAGCTGGTCGACGGTGTCTCGAAGCTGACGCAGATCACCTTCGAAGACAAGGCCGTCGCCCAGGCCGAGAACTTCCAGAAGATGGTGCTGGCGATGTCGCGGGATATTCGCGTCATCATCGTCAAACTCGCCGACCGCCTGCACAACATGCGCACCCTGGGGGCGCTTCGTCCGGACAAAAAGCGGCGCATCGCTCGTGAGACGCTGGAAATCTATGCCCGGGTGGCCGGGCGGTTGGGTATCAACACCATTCGTATCGAGCTCGAGGATCTCTCCTTTCAGGCGATCCATCCGATGCGCGCCGAGCGGATCAAGCGCGCGGTGGCCAAGGCCCGGGGTAACCGGCGCGGCGCGATGCGCGAAATACAGTCCTCGCTTCAACAAAGCCTCGACGACGAAGCGCTCAAGGGCACGGTGGTCGGCCGGCAAAAGCACCTGCTGTCGATCTATAAAAAGATGCGCGATCAGCGCAAGCCCTTTGCCGAAATCATGGACGTGTTCGGCTTTCGCATCATCACCGACGATGTGGCGAGCTGCTACCGCATCCTGGGCGTGGTCCACAACCTGTTCAAGCCGGTACCCGGGCGCTTCAAGGATTACATCGCCATTCCCAAAGCGAACGGCTACCAGAGCCTGCACACCACGCTCTTTGGCCAGCGCGGTATGCCCATCGAGGTGCAGATACGCACCCGTGAAATGGAAGCCATGGCGAACAACGGCATCGCCGCGCACTGGCTCTACAAGGCCGGCCAAACCTCCCATCCCATCGCCGAAGGCAGCCATGCTCGGGCGCGGGCCTGGGTGAAAGGGCTTTTGGAGATGCAGCGCCACGCCGGCGACTCGCTGGAGTTCATCGAGCACGTCAAAAACGACTTGTTCCCCGACGATATCTACGTCTTCACGCCCAAGGGCGACATCATGGAGCTCCCCCAGGGGGCGACGGTGGTCGATTTTGCCTACAGCGTGCACACCGATATCGGCAACAACTGCATCGCGTGTCGTATCGACCGCCACTTGGCGCCGCTTTCCACGCGCCTTGAAAGCGGGCAGACCCTTGAAATCATTACCGCCCCCGGCGCGCGGCCCAATCTCTCTTGGCTCAACTTCGTTTCCACCGCCAAGGCGCGTTCGGCCATTCGCCATGCGCTGAAACACCAGCAGCAGTCGGAAGCGATCATGCTGGGGCGGCGGCTTTTGAACAAGGCGCTCGCTTCCTTCGAGACGAGCCTCGAGGAGCTCGACGAACGGATCTTCCCCCGGGCTTTCAAGGAGCTGGATGTGTCGTCGTTGGACACCTTGCTCGAATCATTGGGCCTTGGCAATCGCATGGCCTACGTCGCCGCCCGGCGGCTGGTGGACGTTGCCCACGGCGCGGGCGGCGGCCCCAAACGGTTGGAAAACAGCGATGACGCCGTGGTGATCAGCGGCAGCGAAGGCATGGTGCTAAGCTTTGCCCGCTGCTGCCACCCGCTGCCCGGTGACCCGGTCGTCGGGCATTTATCCGTGGGCAAGGGCATCGTCGTGCATCGCAGCGAGTGCAAGAATTTGTCGGATTTGAAAAGCGATCCGGAAAAGCTCTTTAGCCTGGAGTGGTCGGAGAACATCGACGAAGACTTCCCGGTGGCGCTGCGTATCGAGATCGAAAGCCGCCGAGGCCTGGTGGCGGAGCTTGCAGGCCTTGTGACCGACGCCGACGCCAATATCGAGCGTATCGGCATCGAAGAGCGCGACGCTCGTCTATCCACGGTGAACCTGACGCTCTCGGTCAAGGGGCGGGTTCACCTGGCCCGCATCATGAAACGTATCCGCAACCTGCCAAGCGTCAGCAAAATAACCCGAATAGCCAACTAAGCCCTCCCTGGTCGCGCGCTTTCAATGCCTTTGATGCGCGGGCGGGAGCGGCTTTTTATGTACGGTTGGAAGGTTTTATTCGTTTAACACATTTATTAAAAATGCCATTGAATGGCCGCAACAGGAGCAAGGCACCATGAGCAATAAAGCCGTTATCAATACCGAGAAAGCCCCGGCCGCCATCGGCCCCTACTCCCAGGCCATCAAGGCGGGCAATACGGTTTATATGTCCGGTCAGATCCCGCTCGACCCGGAGTCCATGGAACTCGTAGCCGGTGATATCGAAGCTCAAACGCGTCAGGTGTTCACCAACTTGCAAGCGGTGTGCGAAGAAGCCGCCGGTACGCTTGCCGATATCGTCAAGCTCAACCTGTACCTGGTGGACCTGGATAACTTCGCCATCGTGAATCGTGTCATGGAAGAGTTCTTCAAGGCGCCGTTCCCCGCGCGCGCCGCGGTAGGCGTTCGCGCGCTGCCCAAGGGGAGCCAAGTGGAAGCCGAAGCCGTGATGATCATTGGCGACTAAGCGCTGCCGGTGAGCCAAAAAAAGAGCGAGCCCAAGGGCTCGCTCTTTTGTGTTGAAAAGCCGTTACGCTTTTTGTGGCTTGAAGCCGCCTTCCTTGAGGATCTGGGCGTAGCCCTCGCGAAAGCTCGGGTAGCGAAACACGTAGCCCGTCTCGCGGATACGGCTGTTATCGCAGCGTTTGCTGGTACGCCGGCGAAGCGGTGACTGCATGGTCTCGGTGGTTTCCACCTTGAGCTCTTTGGCAAGCCAGCTCATGACGTCGTACATGGTGGCAGGCTCAGAGTCGCTGCCCAGGTAAAGCTCGGCCAAGGGCTTGCCGCTCTCCTGACACTGGATCAGGTGGGCGAGTATGCCGGCGCAATCGTCGCGGTGAATACGGTTGGAGTAGATCGCCGGCGTTATGGCGGCCATACGCCCACCCAGCACCTGGTGAATCAGCCGGTCGCGGCCCGGGCCGTAGATGCCCGAAAAGCGCACTACCGTACCGGGCAGCGGGTGGTTCAAAAGCGCCTGCTCGGCTTCGCGCATCAGGCTACCGGAAAAGCTGGTGGAGTCCGTGGGGCTGACTTCGCTGACCGCTTCGCCCTCTTGCTGGCCATAAACGCTGGTCGAAGAGACGAAGAAAATACGCCGTGGCGGCACGTCGTGTTGCTCCAGTACGCTGAGCACGCGCTTCAAGCCATCCGGGTAGGCGCTTTGGTAGGCGCTCTCCTCGAAGCGGTCGGCGCTGACGGTGTAGATCACGTAGTCCGCTTGGGGTAGCGCCGTGGCGCTCGCCCCTTCAAGATGGTTAAGATCGAGGGCCAGGGGTTCGATACCAGTACCCTGTAACGACTCGGTTTGGCGGCGCACGCCCACCACGCGATGTCCTTCACTCAAGAGCTCGCGCCCCAGGGTGATGCCGATATCGCCACAGCCGATAATCAGTACAGTGAGTTTCACCTGCGCACTCCTCTTGATAAATATTCCCTATTAGATACAAAGTCCCTTTGAGATATGCCATCGTCAAAGAGGTTTGTCTGTCCTTGCCATCCCGTTCATGGCCACGACGATGCGTCACGACCTGCTACGAGAGGATGCCAGCCGGCACCGTTATGACTTTAACAGAACTTCGCTACATCGTAACCCTTGCACAAGAGCGCCACTTCGGCCGCGCTGCCGAGCGGTGTCACGTCTCCCAGCCGACGCTTTCGGTGGCGGTCAAAAAACTCGAGGACGAGCTCGACACGCCTTTGTTCGAGCGCTCCAAGTCCACGGTGCAGGTCACCCCGCTTGGCGAGAAGATCATCGCCCAGGCCCAGCGCGTGCTGGAGCAATCCAGTCTGATTTTCGAGCTGGCAAGCGCCGGGCGCGACCAACTGGCCAACCCGCTACGCATTGGGGCCATTTACACCATCGGGCCTTACCTTTACCCGCACCTGATTCCGGCGCTGGCCCAGGTGGCGCCGCAAATGCCGCTCTATATCGAAGAGGGGCTGACTGGCACGCTGCGTAGCAAGCTTAGAAGCGGCGAACTGGACGTGATCATCGTGGCGCTGCCGTTTACCGAAACCGACGTGGTGACCAAGGCGATTTACGACGAGGCGTTCGAGGTGCTGATCCCCAGCAACCACCCTTGGGCGGCGCGGGAGGCGATCGATAAGGAGGATCTGCTCGAGGAGCGGCTTTTACTGCTGGGTGAGGGGCACTGCTTTCGCGACCAGATACTGGAGGCCTGCCCGGCGATTACCCACAAGCTCAATAGCCCGAGCAATACGCTGATTGCCGAAGGCGGCTCCCTCGAGACGATCCGTCATATGGTGGCCTCGAAACTGGGCATTACGGTGCTGCCGCAGTCGGCGTTGGGTACAGATAAGCACGAGCAGTCGCTACTGACAAGCCGGCCTTTCGTGGCGCCGGCGCCTTCGCGTACCGTGGCCATCGCCTGGCGGGCGAGTTTTCCTCGGCCCAAGGCCATCGACGCCTTGATCGAGGCGATCAGCCAGTGCCGGCAGCCCGCGCCATGAACGAGCTCGACGCGCCGGTCACCGAGCTCAAGGGTGTCGGCGAGGCGCTAGCGCTCAAACTTGCACGGCTAGGGGTCGAGCGCGTGAGCGACCTGCTGTTTCACCTGCCGCTGCGCTATCAGGATCGTACCCGCGTCACGCCCATCGGGCTCTTGCGCGCGGGCAGCGAGGCCGTGATCGAGGGCGAAGTCACCGCCTGCGATATCGTCAAGGGGCGAAGGCGTAGCCTGCTGGTGCGCCTGCGCGACGCAAGTGGCATCCTGAGCCTGCGTTTTTTTCACTTCTCGCCGGCCCAAAGCCAGCAGCTGCGCCCCGGGGTCACGCTGCGCGCCTTTGGCGAGGCCCGCGCCGGCGCCACGGGTCTTGAGATCTACCACCCGGAGTACCGCCCAAGCGGCGCCGCCGAGACGCCGGTCGAAGAGCACTACACGCCGATTTATCCCACCACCGAAGGGCTGCACCAGACCCGGCTGCGCGCCCTCACAAGCCAGGCGCTCGCCAGACTAACCGAGGCCCCGCAGGCGTTGCCGGACATGATTTTGCCGGCGCTTGCCGAGCGTTTCGACCTGCCGGGGCTTCACGAAAGCCTCGCGCTTTTGCATCAGCCGCCGCCGGATGTGGACCTGGATACCCTGGCCCAGGGCCTGCACCCGGCCACCCGGCGGCTGGCCCTCGAGGAGCTTCTGGCCCACCAGCTAAGCCTTCGCGAGGTGCGCCTGCGCATCCAGGCCGATGGCGCGCCCAGGCTTCCCGCCGGGCGCAGCCTGCAAACCCGCTTTTTGACCCAGCTTCCCTTTGCGCTCACCGGCGCCCAGCGCCGGGTGCTCGAGGAGATCGAGCTCGACTTGGGGCAGAGCGCGCCGATGCTCAGGCTGGTTCAAGGCGATGTCGGTTCGGGCAAGACCGTGGTCGCCGCCATGGCCGCGCTTTCGGCGCTTTCCGGCGACTGCCAGGCGGCGATCATGGCGCCCACGGAGATCCTGGCCGAGCAGCACTACCGCTCCTTCAAGGCCTGGTTCGAGCCGCTGGGGATCGAGGTGGCGTGGCTTGCCGGCAAACTCAAGGGCAAAAGCCGGCTGGATGCCAAGGCGGCCATCGCCGATGGCCGGGCGCGCATGGTGGTCGGCACCCACGCGCTTTTCCAGGACGATGTCGCGTTCCACTGCCTGGGGCTTGCGATCATCGACGAGCAGCATCGTTTCGGCGTTCACCAGCGCCTGGCGCTGCGTGAAAAGGGCGAGGCGGGCGGGCTTACCCCGCACCAGCTGATCATGACCGCGACCCCCATCCCCAGAACGCTTGCCATGAGCGCCTACGCGGATCTGGACGTTTCGGTGATCGACGAGCTGCCGCCGGGGCGCACGCCGGTGAAAACCGTCGTGGTGTCTGATGAGCGCCGCCCGGAGGTGGTCGAGCGGATCCGCCGCGCCTGCAGCGACGGCCGCCAGGCCTACTGGGTCTGCACGCTGATCGACGAGTCCGAGGTATTACAGTGCCAGGCCGCCGAGGTCACTCGGGAAGAGTTGACCTCCGCGCTGCCGGAGCTTGCCATCGGCCTGATCCACGGGCGCATGAAAGCCGGCGAAAAAGCCGAGGTAATGGCAGCGTTCAAGGAAGGGGAGCTTGATCTGTTGGTCGCCACCACGGTGATCGAGGTGGGAGTGGACGTGCCCAACGCGAGTCTCATGATCATCGAAAACCCGGAGCGTTTGGGGCTTTCCCAGCTTCATCAGCTGCGCGGCCGGGTGGGGCGGGGTAGCCTGGAGAGCTTCTGCGTGCTGCTTTATCATCCGCCGCTCTCCAAAAGCTCCAAAGAGCGCCTGGGCGTGATGCGCGAAACCACCGACGGCTTTCGCATCGCTGAAAAAGATTTGGAGATTCGTGGCCCCGGCGAGGTACTGGGCACCCGCCAGACCGGGCTTGCCCAGATGAAAATCGCCGACCTGGAGCGCGATGCTGATCTGCTCGAACGGGTTACGGCCCTTGCCCAGGTGCTGCAAAGCGATAGCGAGGCCACCGCCGTGCTGGTGCGCCGCTGGCTGGGCGAGGCGGCCGGGCGCTACGGCCAGGTATAGCGGTTCATGAGGCGTCGGATTTGGTTTGGGTCAGCCGCCCGGCGCTCTGCGCCAGCGGCGTTAGCTGTTCGGCGATCAGCCGTAGCTGGCTCTGAATGGGCCGGTAAAGCGTAACGGCGTTGGCGTCGCTCTCGGGCGCTTGCGCCGGCTCGCCCAGCGCGTCCAGAAGCGCACGGGTCTGGTCTTCCAAATCCGTGACGGGCCGGCGCTTGTGGAGTTGCTCGGTCAGCGCCGCCAGTAGCTCGCTAATCCGTTTGGCCTGGGGCATCAGCGCGGCATCGTCTTCGGCTTCGGTTAGCCGGTGGCGGTGGGCGCCCAGCGCGGAAAGGTGGCTCAGCAGCGTATTGGAGAGCACCAAAAAGCGCAGGCCGCTGTCCGCATCCTGCTTGCGGTAGTGGCCCGGCTCGTGAAGCATGTTGGTCAAAAGCGTCGAAAACGCCGCATCGGCGTTGTGCGCGTTGCGCCGCGCCAGGCGGTAGCTCAAGTCGTCCTGCTTGCCCTCTTCGTACTGGTGGACGATCTCGTCGAGATAGCCGCGGTGGCTGGTCAGCACCTTGGCGGCTTCGCGGTAAAGTTTGCGTCCCTGCCAGTCCGGCAGAATGAAAAATACCGCAAGCCCGGCAATCACCGCGCCGATCAGCGTATCGAACAGCCGCGGCCAAATCAGATTAAAACCGTCGCCCACCTGGTTGAAGCTGCAAAGCACCAGCAGGGTGATCGAGGCGGTCGCGATCACGTAGTGCCGCTCCCGGTTGGCAAAGAACGCGACCCCGGCGGCGACCGCGATGATGCTTTGAATGCCGGGCTGGGGAAAAAGACTAATCGATGCCCAGCCAGCAATCAGCCCCAGCACCGTGCCCAGAATCCGCTGGGAGAGAAAGCGCCGGGTGGTCGCGAAATTGGGTCGGCAGACGAACAGCGTGGTGAGCAGGATCCAGAAGCCCTGTTCCGGGTCCAGCCAGTGCAAAATCGCGTAGCCCGCCATCAGCGCGGTGGAAAGGCGCACGGCGTGGCGAAAGGTCGGCGAGCCCAGCGTCAAATTCAAGCGCACGCGGCTCCAGGCATCCTTAAGGCTGGCCGGCGAGCGGTCATAAAGCGCGCTGTCGCGCCGCACCACGCTGCTGTCCGGGTTATGGGCGCTGGCGATCTGCGCCTCTAGTGTGGCCAGGTTGTCCGCCAACGCGTTGAGTGGGTGGATCAGGTTGCGCCACTCCGGGCGGCCGCGGTCGCGCAGGTTATCGATCGAGGCGCGCAGGTCGACCAACGCCTGCTCGCTTTGCTCATGGCTAAACGGCCGGTTCAATAGAAGCGATTTGGCCAGCTGGCGGCACGCCCGGCCCTGCTGGTCGAGAAGGCGCTGACAGCGAAACAGCACGTCGTGGTGGAAAAACGCCTCGGTCAGTGCGCCGTAGGGGTAGTGGGTGGAGCTTGCCCGCTCGTGGATATCCTGGGCCACGAAATAGATGCGCAGGTAACGGTTGAGCTTTTGGCTGCCGCGTTGGCCCTCCAGCCGCCGAAAGATCATCTCCTTGGCCTGATTGAGTGCGGCGACCACTTGGCCGTTTTGGTGCGCGAGCGCCACTCGACGCGCCTCGACATCCACTCCGCGCACCGGCTCAAAAAGCGCCGACTTGAGAATCAAAAACTCGCCCAGGGTTTTGTAGACCCGCGCCATGCTCTGCTTGAGCGGCTGGCGGGAAAAAAGCGCACACCAGATGACCGAAATGACCCCGTACCAGGCCGCCCCCGCCAGCAGCAGAAGCTGGCGCGAGGCCACGTCCGCATCCACGCCGCCGTGCTGCTCGATATTGATCATCGAATAGATCGACAGGATCAGCGTGCCCGAGGCGATCGTCGCGTAGCGCTGGCCGATGGCACCGAGCATGATCAGCGTAAACGCCGACACCCCCAGGCCCAACGCGAACAGCCACGGCCAGGGAAACAGCCACTGGACGATAAAAGAGGCCAGCGCAAAACATAACAGCGTGACCACCAGCGCCTGCAGGCGGCCCTGCCAGCTATCGTCGGTTTCCGAGAGCGCGCAGGCGATAATGCCCAAAAACAGCGGAATCACCAGCGCCACGTCGGCCTGTAGCACGCTAAAAAGCAGCGCCCCGCTAAAGGCGATAAACACGCGCAGGCTGTAGGCGAACTTGTCCAGGGTCCAAAGGCGGCGCAGGATCGGCATGGCGTCTCTTCGTTTGATTTATTAGACGTTAGTATAACAATGGCGGCGCGTGAGTTGCTATGGCGCACCTATCAAGCGGTTACTTTAGGATATTTCACCGATGCATTGGCCAACGCGACATAAAGCCGTTGCCCTGGACGTGTATTCGGATACACATGTAAGGAAAGGTGCTGGTATAGCGGGGTAAAAGGCGTTTCGCCTGGGACCAGGGTGGCAATCGTCAGGCACATCCAAAAAGGTGCAAACCGGCGCGTAATGGATGTATTGGCGGCTATTCGAAGAGGCGCTCAGCAACGCGTAAGCTTGAACGTGGCGATCAGCTTGCAGCAGACTAAAACAGCCCGCCCCCTTGGCGGGGGCGGGCTGTTAGCCGTTACAAATACTTCAAAAGCTTCTGCAGCTTGTTCATATCGCTGGAGTCGCCGACCAGGCGTACGTCGCCGTTCATCATGCCGTGCAGAAAGGCTTGCTGGGTCGGTTTTTTGAGTATTTTCAGCGCGGCGTCCTGGTCGCGAAAACGTAGTTCGAGATCCAGGTCGATGGGCAGGCCTTTACCGGTGTCGATGCCGTCAGGCGTCATTCGGTAGTGGCGGGCAGTGCCGAGGTCTTCCGTTGCAATGCCCCAGTCCAGACTGCGCATACGCTCAAGCTGTTCTTTGAAACGCGGCTTTCGCCGCAGTGCTCGCTTGAGCATCAAGCCAAGTAGCCACAGCGTTAGCCGGAGTTTCATTAGGAAACGGCGTCCTTGAGCGCTTTACCGGGCTTGAACGCCACGTTTTTGCTGGCCGGAATCTTCAGCGGCTCGCCGGTTTGCGGGTTCTTACCGGTACGGGCGGCGCGTTCGCGCACGGTGAAGGTACCGAAACCGATCAGGGCCACGTCTTCACCCTTGGCCACGCTATTGGTGATTTCATCAAGAATGACGTTCAGCACTTGGCCCGCTTTGTCTTTGGAAAGATCAGCGTTTTCAGCAATGGCAGCGGCGAGTTCAGGTTTGCGCATAAAAGGGGTCTCCCTGATAGAAAAAGTAAGCGTAACGCTTATGAGTGTTATTGAAAACAAACGAGTGTTTTAACTTTATGGCCTGATCTTCAATTGGTCGTGGATCAGCCTAGCAGCGCAGGCACCGCTCTGGAAAGCTCCACTTTCCTTTTGACGCAACTGCCTGTCAACGCAAACCCGACTAATTGGCCATCTTTATCTTCGCCAAGGGCGGCGAGTGCATCACCTTCACCCTCGATACGCCACTGTGCGACGGGCGCAGGCGGGGAATAGGCCACCACGGGCAGCAGCGGCGTTTTCACTACCACCGGCCAAGCGCCGAAGCTGACGGGGGTCGGGGTGCCGGCTAGGGTGGCCGCCAATGTCTTCACACTTGCTTGAAGGGGCTGTACGTACATGGCATTGACGCCGTCGACACAGGCGGCATCGCCCAGCGCGTAGATCGCAGCGTTAGAGGTTTGCAGATAGCGGTCCACCTGGATACCGCTTGGCGACACGTCAAGCCCGGCCTGGCGTGCAAGCGCTGTGCGCGGGGTCAGGCCGGTGGCCATTAGCACGGTATCCACGCGGCAGGTTTCGCCGTTATCGAGGGTGAGCACCAGATCGTCGTGTTCATCCGTTGCGATAGCGCTCACCGTGCGACCCAGCGCCAAGGCGATGCCGCCCGCTTCGAAGGCGCTGCCCAGCGCCTCGCCAAGCGGTGCGGGTAGAAGGCGCGGTAGCGGCGTGGCTTCCGGGGCGATTAGCGTGACCTGGTGACCCGCGGCGTGCAGGTCGTTGGCGAATTCGCAGCCGACCAGTCCTGCGCCAATGACCGCCACCCGGGCACTGCGCGAAGCCAGTGCTTCATGCAAGCCCCGGTAGTCCTCCAGGTCGTTCACGCTGAAAAAGCGCCCGGCCAGCGTGTCGGGCACGTCAAGGGCCATGCGTGGGCTGGCGCCGGTGGCCAGCACGAGCTTTTCGAAAGCAAGCTGCTCGCCGTTGGAAAGCGTCAGGCGGCGGCTATCGGCGTCGAGCGCGGTGACATGGGTATGGGCGCGCAGCGTGGCGTCGAGCTCGCGGGCCACCTCATCGGCGCTTTGCCTGGCGAGTGCCTCGGGTGCCAGGCGCTTGCCAAAGCCCGTGGAGAGCAGCGGTTTGCTGTACTCATCGCCGCTGTCGAAGCTCACCAGGGTGATCGAGCGGGCGTCACCTTGGCGCCGCAATGCCCGGGCCAGACCGACACCGGCCATGCCGGTGCCCAGGACGATCAGATCCACCGGCTTTTCGGTTTGAGAGAAGGAGTGGGTCATGTCATCACCCAGTGTTGGAACCATGATGTTTTAAATGACGGTCTTTAAGCGACTGTCTTTAAATGAACGGTCTTTAAATGAACGGTCTTCAAGAAAACGTCGTTGAGAAAAGTGCGTCAGAACGTCATGTTACACTAGCTTCAACGACTTGACCGCCCTGGAGGTCGCGTGGCTTCACACCTTTTGCACCCTACCCCCTACGCGCGCTGGCAACCCGTGAACGCGCTGCGCCCGGCCATGAGTGCTGCCTGGTGGCAGTGGGTGGCCTCGACCGATTCCCTGACCCAGCGGCTGGTCTCGGCAGGCCGGCCCAGCCCCTTTCGCGTGCAGCTTTTGCGCCAAACGGTGGGGGTGCCCACCCGCGACGAGGCGCAGGCATTGGGCCTGGCGCCGCGCCGCTTGGCCTGGCTTCGTGAAGTGGCCCTGTGCGTGGATGATGCCCCTTGGGTTGTGGCGCGTTCGGTGGCGCCTCTCGAGCAGCTTCAGGGGCAACACCTAAAACGCCTTGGCGAACGTTCACTGGGTAGCTGGCTGTTTCGCCAGCCGGACCTTGTACGCGGGCCCCTCTTTGCTACCCGCCAGCGGCCAGCGTTTGCCCGCCACTTGTGTCCTCCTGGGGTGGCCGGGGTATGGGCGCGGCGTTCGGTCTTTTATCACGCAGGCCTGGCGCTATTGGTCCAGGAGGCCTTTTTATCCACGATGGCGGATGATCTTGGCATGGCTTCGCGCTAGGCTAGACGCGCGTTTTGTCTTTGAGAGGTAAGCATGGATCGTTCACTGCTGCGTCCTACCGGGTGGTCTCGGGCGGCGGATTTCATCACCCTGATGCGCCTGGACCGGCCCATCGGCACCTGGCTTTTGATGTGGCCTACCCTTTGGGCGCTGTGGGTAGCCGCCGAAGGCGTGCCGGGGCGCGGCGTGCTGCTGATCTTTATCGCCGGGGTCTACACCATGCGCGCGGCGGGCTGCGTGGTGAACGACTACGCCGACCGCCACTTCGATGGCCACGTCAAGCGTACTAAAAACCGGCCACTGGCGACCGGGCGCATCAGCGAGACCGAAGCCAAACTGCTGTTCACCTTGCTGGTCGCCGCCTCCTTCGTGCTGGTCCTGCTGACCAACTGGTTTACCGTGGCCCTCTCGTTGGGCGGCGTGGCGCTGGCGTTTATCTACCCCTTCATGAAGCGCTATACCCATTTCCCGCAAGTGGTACTGGGCGCCGCGTTCTCCTGGGCGATCCCCATGGCGTTCGGCGCGGTACTGGGCTTCGTTCCTCTCGAAGCGTGGATCCTGTTTTTGGCCAACGTGCTGTGGACCGTCGCCTACGACACCCAATACGCGATGGTGGATCGTGACGATGACCTGAAAATCGGCATCAAGTCGACCGCCGTGCTGTTTGGCGAGGCCGACCGGCTGATCATCGGGCTGCTGCAGGCGGCCACGCTTGTGTTGCTGGCGCTGGTGGGCTGGCGTGTAGGGCTTGGCGGGTTCTTCTGGCTGGGCCTTGGGGCCATGGCGGTGACTTTCGTGCATCAGCAGCGCTTGATCGTGGGCCGCGAGCGCGACGCGTGCTTTCAGGCGTTTTTGAACAACCACTGGTCGGGGCTTCTGGTATTTGCCGGGCTGGCATTGAGCGGGTGGCCGGTGACAGGCTAATGTCGAAGTTGTCATAAAACTGTCACCCGTGCATGGTGTGATTGTCACCGATATGTCATCGAACCACTTTCGTCTGGACACCGTGAGGCCTGCCAATGACCGCCAAGACCGTTTTGATCGTCGATGATGAGGCACCTATTCGTGAGATGATCGCGGTGGCGCTGGAAATGGCGGACTATCGCGTGCTCGAAGCGGACAATGCCCAGGACGCCCACGCCCTGGTCGTGGATCATCAGCCGGACCTTCTGCTGCTTGACTGGATGATGCCCGGCACCAGTGGGATCGAGCTTGCAAGGCGCCTGAAGCGCGAAGAGGCGACCGCCGAGATCCCGATCATCATGCTGACCGCCAAGGGCGAAGAAGATAACAAGATCCAGGGCCTCGAAGCGGGGGCTGATGACTACATCACCAAGCCGTTTTCGCCTCGCGAACTGGTGGCGCGTTTGAAAGCGGTGCTGCGCCGAACGACGCCACGCGGCGTGGAAGACCCCATCGAAATCAACGGTTTGATGCTCGATCCGGTAAGCCATCGGGTCAGCGCCCACGGCAAGGCATTGGATATGGGGCCCACCGAATACCGCTTACTGCAGTTTTTCATGACCCACCAGGAGCGCGCCTACACCCGCAGCCAACTGTTGGATCAGGTATGGGGCGGCAACGTCTACGTCGAAGAGCGCACCGTGGATGTGCATATCCGCCGTCTGCGCAAGGCGTTGGGCGATGTCCACCAGAACCTGATTCAAACGGTGCGCGGCACCGGGTACCGCTTCTCCGCCCGGGTGTAGCGCGTGCGTTTGTGGAGCCGAGAGCTTTGGCGTATCGCGGGGCTGGCCACCCTCGGCGTCGTCCTGGGTTGGCTGTTTGGCTCGCCGGGGCTGGGGCTGTCCGCGGGTTTGGGGGCGTGTCTTTTCTACCATCTGCGCCAACTGCGTACCCTGCACCAGTGGCTGACGTTCACGCCCAACGAAGAGCCCCCCGCGGCCAAGGGGCTATGGGGTGAGCTGCTGGACCGGCTTTACCGCTATCAGAAAAGCCAGCGAATCACGCAAAGCCGACTAAGAGCCACCTTGGCGCGCATTCAGGAGTCCTCCGAGGCGATGCGCGACAGTGTGGTCATGCTCGACCGCAACGGTGATCTCGAATGGTGGAACAGCGCCGCCCACCAGATGCTGGGACTGCAAACCGCGCACGACCGCGGCCAGCACATTACCAATTTGCTGCGCGATCCCGCCTTCGTACGCTACTTCTCGGCGCGTCAGTACAGCGAGCCATTAACGCTTACCTCGCCCATCGACGAGCGGCGTATTCTCGAGTATCAAATCACGCTCTACGGCGATGACGAGCGCCTGGTGATGGCGCGCGACATTACCAGGCTGCACCGCCTGGAGCAGATGCGCCGTGACTTCGTGGCCAACGTGTCCCACGAGTTACGCACGCCGCTTACCGTGCTTTCGGGTTACCTGGAAACCTACAGCGATTTAAAAGACGAGCTGCCGCCCCGGTTGGGGCGCAGTATCGGCCAAATGCAGGCGCAAACGTTGCGTATGCAGAACCTGGTCAATGACCTGCTACTGCTTTCCCGGTTGGAAATCGACCAGGGCGGCAAGGATCATCAGCCGTTGGCGCTGGCGCCACTTTTACAAAGCATTCACCAGGATGCCAACGCTCTTTCCCAGCAGCAGCATACCGAGTCCCAGCGTATCGAGCTTGTGATCGAAAGCGACGCGCGGCTGATCGGAAGCGAGCAGGAGCTTCGAAGCGCCGTTTCCAACCTGATGTTCAACGCCGTGCGTTACGCCCCTGGGGGGAGCGAGATCACCCTGCGTTACGCCCCCCTTCCCGACGGCGGCGTGTGTATCGAAGTGGAAGATAATGGACACGGTATCGACCCGGTCCATATTCCCCGCCTGACCGAGCGCTTCTACCGTGTGGATAAAGGCCGCAGTACGGCCACTGGCGGCACCGGGCTCGGGCTTGCCATCGTGAAACACGTCCTGCTGCGCCACGATGGCAAGCTTCAAATCGACTCTCACCCTCAGCAGGGGGCGCGTTTTCGCTGCGTCTTTCCCGTCTCGCGTATTGCTCAGACCTAGGTATATGAGACCAAAGTTGTACAGTGTGTCAAAATGGCATACAAGAATGGGTCACAAATTGTCTATGTGTCATTATTAGCCACTTTTTATTGATGCAAACGCTGTTGTCCAGCTTTCTGTATAAGACTTGTAATATTTTAAGTTGCTGTTTTTAAAGTTATATTGATTTTTATGCCATGTTTGGCACAGCCTCTGCAAAGCTTTTGGTAAGAAAGACAGCTGCTTCAAAGTAGTCGACCGAAAGGTACTCTTTCTTACTTTAAGCGGTAACCACAGCGATTCAGGAGGTGGAATATGATGTCCAAGGAGCTACTCAAGAAAGCCGGTATCGTAGGTATTTCGTTTGGTCTGTTGGCAAGCCCGATGGCATTCGCAGATACCACCGATCATCCGTCGATCGAAGAAAATCAGGACAGCATGGTCGAGCACGATCCGGCGCAAGAGTCATCAGGTGTCAACATGAACACCAACACCAATGACAACCCGGATTACACTCAGGAAGAGCTTGAAACCGACCATCACACCCAAGGCCCCAACGATGAAACTATCGGTGAGCCGGACTCAATGGGTACTTCCACTGAAGAGGGTTCAGAAACCTCTCCGGAAGGCGTTGTCGAGAAAAACTCTGAGTCGTAAGTAACATTTTGTTGCAATTTACGTACAAAACATTACGCTTAGGGAGTGAGCATTTATAAGGGACAGGATGTCCCACCGCATGGATGCTCCAAACGATTCAAGGATTGAATCAAGCGACGATCAAAAACGTTAGTTAGGGTTAGATTCCACGGTTGGAGCCCCTCAAAAGGATAGGAAGCTTTCGTTAAGCATCGCAATCGCTAAGCATAAATGAAGACCCCGCCTTGTAGCGGGGTCTAGTTTTTATGGGTATAACGTTTTGTTTGCTGTGAGCCTTTTGATCACTATAAAGGTTTGCGCCTCGATCCTCTCCTGTATCCCATGTTTCAAAAGCCTGCGATACCAGCCAGCCTCAATCATGAGTCAACTGCTTGATATCCCGGTAATGGGCGTCCCACATCAGCACCGCTCCGGCCACGGCCCCGGGTAGCAAGAAAAGGTTGGCAAGCGGTATCCAGGTAATCAGCGTGACAAGCCCCCCGTAGCTCATGCTCGGCCACCAGCGTGCGGCCAGGCGTTGGCGCATGTCTTTAAAGCTCACCTTGTTGTTATCCATGGGGTAGTCCAGGTAGGTGATGGCCATTACCCATGCGGAAAAAAGCGCCCAGAGTAGTGGAGCCACTAAATTGAGCCCGGGTATCCAGCTTAGAATGAACAGCAGAGCAGCGCGGGGCAAAATATAGCGCAGCTTGACCAGCTCGCGCCCCACGGCGTCCAGAGCCGTTTTCGCCAGGCCCCGGTCGTCCAGCGGCTCGACACCGGTGGCGCTGCGCTCTATGTGAGCGGCCAAAAAGCCGTAAAAAGGAGCGGCGATTAGATGCGTCACCAGCGTGAAGGTAAAAAATATCGCCACCAGCAGGCTCAAGACGAACAGCGGCCAGATCAGCCAGGAGAGCCAGTCAAGCCAGGCCGGTATGCTCGCCATGGCATGGTCCAGCCAGCCGGAAAAGCGCCGAGCAGTGAAGCTTGCAAGACTGATGTAGACGATCAGATTGATCAGGATGGGTAGAAATATATAGCGCCGTAGTCCTTTTCGATAGACCAGGCGAATGCCCTGGCTCAGGGCGGAGACCGCAGTTAGCATCGAGGATCCTTATAAATACGCCCAGTTGGAATGCCTGGGCGTATTGCAGGCTCAACGCTTTAAAAGGTCAAGGCTTTTTTAGCATCTGCTCATCGAGGCTTTCTGGCGCGGTGTGGCGAATATCGAGCCCTTTCACCAGGTAGACGACGTACTCGGCCAGGTTGTTGGCGTGATCGCCCACGCGCTCGAGCGCTCGCAGCACCCACATGATGCTCAGCACCGAGCTGATCGAGCGCGAATCCTCCATCATGAAGGTCATCAGCGAGCGCATGGCGCTGCCGTATTCGTCGTCCACGGATTCGTCTTCGCGCACGACCTGCATGGCAAGTTCGGTATCGAAGCGGGCAAAGGCGGTGAGCGCATCGCGCAGCATCTTGCGAACGTGCTCGCTAATATGGCGCACCTCGACGAGGCCACGAATACCGCTGCTGTTGTCGGATAGCGTCAGGGCGTTACGCGCGATCTTGCTGGCTTCGTCGCCGATGCGCTCCAAATCCGACGTGGCGCGAATCACCGCCAGTACCAGGCGCAGGTCCGAGGCGGCGGGTTGGCGCCTGGCGAGTACGCGGGTGCACTCCTCGTCGATCTTCAACTGCATGTCGTTGACCTGGCGGTCGTTGTCGCGCACCTCTTCGGCCAAGTGGCTGTCGTTTTCCATCAGCGCGTGTACGGCGTTTTGTACCTGCTTTTCGACCAGCCCACCCATCGCCATCAGACGGGTTTTCAGCTCTTCCAGCTCCTGATTGAACTGGCGCGAAATATGCTGGCTATGGGTATCGCTTGTAATATCCATCGAGCACTCCTGCGGGGATCGGCGCCGGGCTATGTGACCCGGCCGGTGATGTAGTTTTCGGTCCGCTGCTGTTTCGGGTTGGTAAAGACCTGGTCGGTCGGGCCGTATTCGACGAGCTCGCCGTTATTTAAAAAGGCGGTGTAATCGGATACTCGAGCGGCCTGCTGCATGTTGTGCGTCACCAGCACCAGGGTCAGCTCGTTTTTAAGATTGCGAATCAACTCCTCGATTTTGAGCGTGGAGATCGGATCCAGTGCCGAGGCCGGCTCGTCGAGCAGCAGTACGTCGGGCCTGACCGCTAGGGTGCGCGCGATCACCAGCCGCTGCTGTTGGCCGCCGGATAAAAGCCACGCCGAGCGGTGCAGGCGATCCTTCACCTCGTCCCAAAGCGCGGCGGAGCTAAGCGCCCACTCGATGATGTCGTCGCGCTTGCGCTTGGGCAAGCGCCGCTCCAGGCGCAGGCCAAAGGCCACGTTTTCGTAGATCGACATCGGGAAGGGGTTGGGGGTTTGAAACACCATGCCCACTCGACGGCGAAGCTCGCTCACATTGATGTCCGCCTCGAAAATATCGCGCTCTTCAAGCTCGATACGGCCGTGATGAACGGCGCTTTCGTTAAGGTCGTGCAGCCGGTTGAACGCGCGCAAAAGCGAGGACTTACCGCACCCGGAGGGGCCGATAAACGCGGTGACCCGGTGGCGCGGCACTTGCAGCGTTAGCGCCTTGAGCGCGGGTTTGCCGCCATAGGTCAGGCTGAAGTCCTGGACATTCAAACAGCGCTGTTCGGCGTCGAACGTCACTACCGGCGGCGGTGCGACTTTCAAGGGCGCGACCATGACTCTCCTCGTTGACGCCGTAAATAATGACGTAGAAATATGGCAGTTAGGTTAAGCACCAGCACGATCAGCACCAATAAAAGCGCCGTGGCGTAAACCAGCGGAATGGCGGCCTCGACATCATCGCCATGAAAAGCGGTATCAAATAGATGATAGCCAAGATGCATGAATTTGCGCTCGAGATGCAGGTAGGGAAACTCCCCGTCCAGCGGCATCTGCGGGGCCAGCTTGGCGACGCCGACCAGCATCAGCGGTGCTACTTCTCCCGCGGCCCGGGCCACGGCCAGAATCACGCCGGTCAGCATTGCCGGTGTCGCCATGGGAAGCACGACCCGGGTCAGCATCTCCAGACGGGTCGCGCCCAGCGCCACGGCGCCTTCGCGCTGGGCGATGGGCACGCGTGCCAGGCCCTCTTCGGTGGCCACGATCACCACCGGCAGCGTCAGCAGGGCAAGCGTCAATGAGGCCCACAAAAGCCCACCGGTACCGAAGGTGGGCGAGGGCAGGGCGTCATCGAAAAACCAGCGGTCGATCGAGCCCCCTACGCCGTAAACGAACACGCCTAACCCGAACACGCCGTAAACGATCGAAGGGACACCGGCCAGGTTGCGCACGCCGATACGCACCAGCCGGGTCAGGCGATTCTGATGGGCGATCTCGTTGAGATAGATCGCCGCCAGTACACCAAAGGGCGTCACGATCACCGACATCAAAATCACCATTAAAAGCGTGCCGAAAATGGCCGGCCAGACCCCGCCGCCGGTATTGGCCGCCCGTGGGCCTTCGCTCAAAAATCGCCACACGCCTCGCCCCCAAACGGCGGTTTTTTCCAGAAAGGAGAGCGCATTGGGCGTCTGGAAAGCGCTGACGCTTGAAAGCGGCTGCACCAGGCGCTGCCCCTGGCTGGTGAGCAGTATTAGCTGGCCGTCCGGGCGGTGCTCCCGGGGTGTATCGACCAACCCGGCAACGCGCGTTCGGGCGGCGGTGCCGGTTAGACGCTCGCCTTCGAGCTCCAAAGTGCTCAGACGGCCGATGATATCCCCCCTGGGGCTTCGCTCGAGCCGTACCACGTCATCGGGGGTGGACCGGCTTGTGATCTCGTCCAGCGCGATCCAGCGCCAGTCGGCGCCGGTTCGTTCGCGGTTGCCGGTAAAGTAAAGCCGCTCGGCGCCCTCGCCCTGGGGAATGGGGGCTTCGCGTATTGGCTGGCCGATCACCTGCTCGCCGGAGCGCAGCGTCAGCTCTTCGAGCGTGGCCGGCCAGAAATGCCCCAGCCCTTTGACGGTGAGCAGCGTGAGCAGCGTCGCCAGCATCAAAAGCGACAGCGCTACGCAGCCGGCGCAGAGCCAGGCCCACAGGGTATCGCCTGGCCAAAAGCGGCGCTGACCAGCGCGTACCATCAATACCCCCCCAGCCGCTGGTAGCGGCGGCGCAGGCGCTGGCGAACGACTTCCGCCAGGGTGTTGACCAAAAAGGTGAACATAAATAGCACGAGTGCAGCCAAAATCAGCAGGTGATAGGTCATCCCGTCCGGCGGCGCCTCGGGCAGCTCGATGGCGATCGCCGCCGAAAACGAGCGCAGCCCCTCGAAGGGGCTCAGGCTCATGAGCGCGGCGTTACTGCTCGCCATGAGGACGATCATGGTTTCGCCCACGGCGCGGCCGGCGCCGATCATCACCGCCGAAAAGATGCCCGGCCCCGCCATGGGCAGGGCGACCTTCCAAAGCGCCTGCCAGCGGCTGGCACCGAGGGCCTGGGCGCCTTCCATCAGCGTTTGGGGCGTCCCGTAAAGCGCATCTTCGGCCAGCGAATAAACGCTTGGAATGATGGCAAACCCCATGGCAAGGCCGACGATCAGCGTATTGCGGGTGGTGTAATCGATGCCGAAGCGCTGATCCAGCAGCCGGGCCAGGTCGCCGCCCAGCCACTGCTGCTCGATCATGGGCGCAAGCCAGAGGGCGAGTGCCGCCATGACGGCGAACCAGGGCAACAGCCAGAGCCCGGCCCGGTCGAGCGATAGCCTTCGGCGCAGCGCTTTCGGCGACCTATGCCATAAAACGCCTGCCAGCGCCGCGCTCAGTGGCAGCCACACCAGAAGTGTCAGCGTGCTGGCAAGGTGGTGCTCCACCCAGGGCGCCAGCACGAGCCCCGCCACGAAGCCGATGACGACGCCGGGCACCGCCTCCATCAGCTCCAGGGTCGGCTTGATCCGCGCACGAAGCCGCTCGGTCATGAACAGGGCCGAAAAAACCGCCGCGCCCAGCGCCAACGGCACCGCCAACAGCAGCGCAGCCAGGGCGGCCTTGAGCGTGCCCCAGGCCAGAGGCGACAGCCGCGCCAGCGAGAAATCGTCGAACCGGGTCAACAGCGGAAGCGTTTCCCATACCAAAAACACGCCGATGGCCAGAATCGCCAGCAGCACGCCAACGCCGGCGGCGGTGATCATGGCGATGGCTAAACGGTCCTTGAGTGTTCGCCAGGACAAAGGCCCAGGCAAGGCAGATCGCGTCATAGGAACATCATAAGAGAGCGCGTGGGGTAACCGGAGTGGAGCATCAGCTCTCCTTAACGTAAGTCATTTTTATGTCAATCGTGTGACAGCGGCGGCGTTTCGAGCTGCTCGGCGGTGAGCGGTACAAAGCCTGCGTCCCGCACGATTTGCTGGCCCTCGAGGGACATGATCAGTTCGATGAAGGCCTGCTCCACCGGGGGCAGCGGCGTATCGGGAGCGGCGTTCACGTACAGGTACAAATCTCTTGAAAGCGGATACTCGTCGCTTTGGATCGTCGCCTCGGTGGGGAAGATCGCTTTGCCCTGGCCATCGATGATGCCCAGCGGGTGCACCATGGGCGTCAGGTGGTGATAGCCGCTATAGCCCATGGCGTCCGGCGCGTGGCCCACCGCGGCCACGACCGCCGAAGAGCCCGGGTATTCGCTGATATCGGCCCGAAACTGCCCGCCGCAAAGCGCCCGCTGGCGGAAAAGATCGAAGGTGCCCGAGGCCAGGTTGCGCCCGCTGAGCGCGATGCGCCCATAAGGCCACTGTGGCGGTGGCGCGATGTCGGCCCAGCGGCGAATCGGTGTGCTTCCACCGCAGGCGCGGGTGGTGGAAAAGATGGCGTCCAGCGCCTCGGGGGTCAGCGCGTTCAAGGGGTTGTGTCGGTGCACCACCACGACCAACGCATCCCGGGCGACGCGAAGTTCGCGTGGCGGATAGCCGTAGCGCGCTTTGAAGCGGGCACGCTCGCCTTCGCTCATGGGCCGCGACATGGGGGCGAGACGCGTCGTCCCCGCGGTGAGCGCCGACGGTGCAATCGCCGAGCCGCCCGCCTGAAACTGCACGTTGATATCCGGATAGCGCGCGGTGAGCGCCTCGCCCCAGCGCAGCACCAAACTCGCCATGGTGTCGGAGCCGGTCGCCCCCAGGGTGCCGCTAATCGGCGCGCTCGCAAAGACCGGCGCGCTGAGCCAAAGCAGCAGCCAAAGCGCAAGGCTTACGTATCTATTGGCTGGGCGTAACCCGCGACTCTTCAAACGATCCACCTCTTGTGATTAGCTGACGCCGGATGCTAACCGTGCCATCATGTCCGCATCCTGTTACAAAAATACGTTACAGCCGTCTTTTACAACAATAAGCCTTTGAAGCGACCCGACTATGACACCGCTTGAACATGACCTCGACGATGCGCCTGCTCCGCTTGGGCAGTTGACGCTAAAGCTACTGGCTTCACGTCAGGATACCAATCTTTATGGCGATATTGCCGGCGGCTGGCTGGTCAATCAGATGGACCAGGCCGCTGAGTTGGCGGCCGGCCGTGAAGCGGGCGGGCGCACCGCGACGGTTGCGATCGAGTCGATGGACTTTCTAAGCCCGGTACGGGTGGGCTCGATGGTGAGCGTATACACCCAGGTACAGGAAATCGGCCACAGCTCGATCAAAATCGATGTCGAGGTGTGGGTGCGCCCGCCCCAGGGGCGTACCCTCGAAGAGCGCCAAAAGGTGACCGAGGCCCGCTTCGTGGTCGTGGCCCTGGACGATAACGGGCGTATTCGCGCCGTGCATAGCGACTAGCGCGGCCATCAAAAAGGGCGCCTTGGGCGCCCTTTTTCAATGCTCTGACGCTGACACTCAGGCGCCGATGCTCTCGCGACCCTTGAAATAGGCGTACTCGCCGATGTCGCTGAACGGACGCATCAACTGCTGGAACGCCGAATAGGATTCGTAGACGCGGCGCGACTCTTCGTCGTTTTCGGTCTGGCGCTGAATCACTTCTTTCGATGCCTCGAACAGCGCCTGCATGACGTCGTCCGGGAAGGTGCGAAGCTCGACGCCGTGCTCGTCGACCAGGGTTTCCAGCGCCTGGGCGTTGTGGAAGGCGAACTCGGTGAACATGGCCAGGTTCGAGGCTCGGGCGGCTTCGCGAATCACCGCCTGTAGATCTTCCGGCAGTTCGTTCCAGGCGTCCAGGTTGATGAAGCTTTCGACCAGCGCGCAGGGCTCGTTCCATACCGAGGTGTAGTAGTAGTCGGCGACCTGGTGCAGACCGAAGGCCATGTCGTTGTACGGGCCGACCCAGTCCGCGGCGTCGAGCACGCCGGTCTGCATCGAGGTAAAGATCTCGGAGCCTGGCATGTTCACGGTGCTCACGCCGATGGCGTTCATCGCCTCACCGGCAAGACCGGGCAGGCGCAGGCGAAGGCCCTGCATGTCGTCCAGCGAGTTGATCTCTTTTTTGAACCAGCCGGCCATCTGCGGGCCGGTGTTGCCCACGGCGAACGGCTTGAGGTTGTGGTTGGCGTACACCTCGTCCCAAAGCTCTTGGCCGCCGCCGTGGTAGATCCAGGCGTTCATTTCGGTGGTGGTCATGCCAAACGGCACCGCCGTAAAGAACTGCGCCGCCGCCACCTTGCCGCGCCAGTAGTAGGGCGTGGAGTGGCCAATCTCGGCGGTGCCCGCGGAGACCGCATCGAATACTTCGAGGGCCGGGACCAGCTCGCCGGCACCGTGTACGCGAATACGCATGCGCCCATTGGAGAGCTCTTCCACCCGGCGGGC
Organism: Vreelandella sp. GE22; assembly: GCF_968212445.1. Lineage (NCBI taxonomy): Bacteria > Pseudomonadati > Pseudomonadota > Gammaproteobacteria > Oceanospirillales > Halomonadaceae > Vreelandella > Vreelandella sp. GE22. Next base: position 3,785,043 of record NZ_OZ309110.1, on the reverse strand, counting down.
GAAGTCGTTGGCGCCGGTGCCGAGCGCCGGGAAGTTTTTCGGCCAGGAGGTGACCATATCCCAGGTGTAGGTTTGTTGGGCCTGGGCGCTGCTCACGAAGGGGGCGGCGGCGACACCAGCGGCGCCGAAGCCGGCGGTTTTGATGAATTGGCGGCGTTGCATGAGAGGGGATACTCCAACGAAGTCTGTTTTTTTATAGTTGCACAAAGGCGCAAGCGTCGCTTGTGAGTATGCGCCAAAGGGGTTTTGTTGGGCAAGTGAGCCTAAAGCGGGGTGAGCTTGGCAAAACCGAGCACCAGCCACTTGTCGCCTTCGCCTTCGAAACTAACGTGCACCCGGGCCCGCGCCCCCTGGCCTTCGGCGTTGAGGATCATGCCTTCGCCGAACACCGGATGACTCACGCGCTGGCCCACGTGGAGCTCTGGAAGCTCCCCGTCGCTCTCGATGGAGGTCTGCGCGTAGTTGGGCCGCGCGGAGGCGGTGACCGGGCGCGCGACGTGGCCGCGCAGGCGCACCTCCTCGAGCAGATGCGGCGGTAGTTCACGCAGAAACCGCGATGGCCGGGGGAAGACCTCCTTGCCGTGCAGCCGCCGCGTTTCGGCGTGGGTGAGATAAAGCTTCTGCATGGCGCGGGTCACACCCACGTAACAAAGCCTTCGCTCCTCTTCCAGGCGCCCCGGCTCCTCGACGGACATCTTGTGTGGGAAAAGCCCCTCTTCGACGCCGGCGATGAACACCACCGGAAACTCCAAACCCTTGGCGGAGTGCAGCGTCATTAGCTGCACACTGTCCTCGAACTCCTCGGCCTCGTGGTCGCCGGCTTTGAGCGCGGCCTCGGACAGAAACGCTTCCAGTGCGGTCAGGCCTTCGCCGGCTTCCGGCGTCTCGAAGGCGTCGCCCTGGGTGAAGGCCCGCGCCGCGGTCACCAGCTCGCCCAGGTTCTCCACCCGCGCTTGGCCCTTCTCGCCGCGCTCGCTCTTGTGGTGCTCGATCAGCCCGGTGTGCTCGATGACATGGTCGATGATTTCAAAAAGTGTCAGCCCCGCGGCGTCGTTTTCGAGCTGCTCGATCAGGTTGGCGAATGCCTGCACGGCGTTACCCGCCCGGCCTTTCAGCGTGCCATCACCGACGGCGTCGTGCAGCGCCTGCCAGAGGGAGACGCTTTCCAGGCGGGCGCGGTGGCGCAGGATTTCCACGGTGCGCGTGCCGATGCCCCGGGTGGGCACGTTGATCACCCGCTCCAGTGAAGCGTCGTCGTCACGGTTGAGCAAAAGACGTAGGTAGGCCAGGGCGTTCTTGATCTCCAGGCGCTCGTAGAAGCGGTGGCCGCCGTAGATGCGATATGGCATCCCCTGGCGGATCAGTGTCTCCTCGATCAGCCGCGACTGGGCGTTGGAGCGGTAAAGAATCGCCACGTCGCGCCGGTTCACGCCTTCGTCGACGCGCTCCTTGATGGTGTCGACGATGTAGCGCGCCTCCTCCAGGTCGTTGAAGCCGGCGTAGACCGAGATCGGCTCGCCTTCGACGCCATCGGTCCAAAGATTCTTGCCCATGCGCTCGCTGTTGTGACTGATCAAGGCGTTGGCGGCGTCGAGAATCGCGCTGGTGGAGCGGTAGTTCTGCTCCAGGCGCACGGTATGGGTCTGGGGGAACTCGTCCTCGAAGCGGCGAATGTTCTCGATTTTCGCCCCGCGCCAGCCGTAGATCGACTGGTCGTCGTCGCCGACCGCGGTCATCGGCGTCTGCATGCCGGTCAGAAGCTTCAGCCAGGCGTACTGCAGGGTGTTGGTGTCCTGAAATTCGTCCACCAGCACGTGGCCGAAGCGCTCGCGGTAGTGGTTCAAAAGCGCCGGGTTGTCCCGCAAAAGCTCCAGGCTTCTAAGCAAGAGCTCGCCGAAATCGACCAGCCCGCCGCGCTCGCAGGTGAACTGGTAACGCTCGTAGAGTTCGACCATCTGGCTCAGGTAACCGTCGCCGTCCACATTGACCTGGTGGGGGCGTAGGCCCTCTTCCTTGCAGCCGGAGATGAAGCTCTGCACCTGGCGCGGCGGGTAGCGCTCGTCATCGACGTTGTAGTCCTTCAGCAAGCGCTTGACCAGGCGTAGCTGGTCGTCGGAGTCGATGATTTGAAAGTTCTGGGGGAGTTTCGCGTCCTGCCAGTGGGTGCGCAAAAGCCGGTGGGCGATGGAGTGAAAGGTGCCCACCCAGACGTGGCGCATGGAGATGCCCAAAAGCGCTTCCAGGCGCGTGCGCATCTCCCGGGCGGCCTTGTTGGTAAAGGTAACGGCGAGCAGCGCGTAGGGCGAAAGGCCCTCGGCCTGCATCATCCAGGCGATGCGATGCACCAGTACCCGGGTTTTACCCGAGCCCGCCCCGGCGAGCACCAGTAGATTGCCCTGGGGGGCGCTGACCGCCTCGCGCTGCGCGGGGTTGAGCTGATCGAGAATCGCCGTCACGTCGTCCATGGTAGCCGCTGCCGGTTTGCAAATGGGCCGACAGTTTAACACAGCCCGGTCACTGGACGACCATACAGTGCGTGCTAGCTTTCGTCCGGGTAGCGCAGCGTGTTCAAGCTCTTCTTCACCGCTTTTAACTGCTCGGCAAGCTTCGGCCCGCGGGTTTTGGCAACGCCCACCGCCAGCACGTCGATCAGCACCAGATGCGCAATGCGCGAGCTAAGCGGCGTGTAGATCTCGGTATCTTCGTGGACATCGATGTAGAGCGGCAGGCTCACCTCGTCGGCCAGGGGCGACTCGCTCGGGCAAAGCCCGATCACCGTGGCGCCGGCTTCCCGGGCCAGGCGAACGCTTGCCACCAGCGCCTTGGTGCGCCCGGTTTGCGAGATCGCCACCACCACGTCGCCTTCCTGGAGCGTGACCGCGGACATGTTCTGCATATGCGGGTCGGCGTAGGCGGACGTGGAAATCTGCAGGCGGAAGAACTTGTGCTGAGCATCGAACGCCACCGCCCCGGAGGCGCCAAAGCCGTAAAATTCGACCCGGTTGGCCATGGCCAAGGCGTTGACCGCGCGGCCGAGGGCGTCGTTATCCAGCCGGTCGCGCACCGATAAAAGCGTACCCACGGTGGAGTCGAAAATACTGTGAGAGAACTCCGCCACCGAGTCGCTATCGTTCATCGAGAACTGGGCGAACTGGCTGCCCGAGGCAAGCATCTGCGCCAGCTGCAGCTTGAAATCCTGAAAGCCGTTACAGCCCAGCGCCCGGCAAAAGCGCACCACCGTGGGTTCGCTGACGCCGGCTTCCGTTGCCAGGTCCACGATGCGCATGTGGATCACTTCGTCGGGGTTACGCAGGACGAAGCGCGCGACTTTTTGTTCGGAGCGGCGAAAGTGCTCCATGCGGCGTCTCATTTCATCGAACAGGGCGCGACTCACGGTGAGCTCCTTGATTATTCGGTACACGCTACGATCCCATAGCGTTTTCGACAGTATGCCTGACCCAAGCGCGTTATGCGCCGTCAAGCCGTTCGCCATTCCTGCGTGGCGCTTGCGCGTTTAAAAGCCGTTAAAGCTTTTCTTTCCGGACCGTCATCATTTTGTCAAGTAGGTTATAGTAATAAGTGACGTGCCGCACTGCATCATAAATAGTGGTCACGGATGCAGGTGGACGAACGCCGATTCACCTGAGGGAGCATCGATTATGAAAAACGTCGAACGCTTGACGTCGCTTAAAAGCGAACTGCTCGAACTATTCATGGGAATGGAAGTCGCCGAACACACGCAGCGCCGGAGAAGCGCCGCCCAGCGCAATCTGAAGGCGCGCCGCGGCATCGAGCTGCACCGGGAGTCACAAAAACTTTCCCGAGACATCGCCCCGCTGCCGGAGGATGAGGAGCTGGCGCACCGCGCGCTTCACTAGCGCGTAACGGGTTAAAGCGCCGGGTTCAGCCTTGCGCAGATACCAAAAGGCCCTGCCAATGGCAGGGCCTGATAAGTGGCCGACATCCGTTTTGCCAAGCGGCTTAGATGAAGCCCGCCACGAACACCACAACCACGCCAATCGGTGCCACGTATTTGGTCAGCAGATTCCAAAGGCTGTAGTCGTACACGTCCATGCCAAGCTCCTTGCGCGACTCTTCCTTGTCCAGGCAGAGCGAGTAGAACACGATCGCGCCCAGGCCGGTCAGCGGCAGCAGAATCTTGCCGGTGAAGGTGTCCAGGAAGTCGAAGATGTTCAGCCCGAACAGCAGCACGTCCTCCCACACGTTGAACGACAGCAGCGCCGCTACGCCGACCAGCCATACCGCGGCGGCACTTGTCACTGTCGCGCCCAGGCGGCCAAGGCCCGTGCGCTCTTCGAGGGTTTCCACCACCGGTTCCAGCAGCGAAATCGCCGAGGTGAGTGCTGCGAAGGTCAACAGCAAAAAGAAGCCGAGTCCCAGGAGGCTTCCGCCGACCATGTTGCCGAAGGCAATAGGCAGCGTAACGAAGATGAGGCCAGCGCCGCTGGACGCATCAAGGCCCGTGGCGAAGACGATCGGGAAGATCGCAAGGCCCGCCAACAGCGCGATGGCGGTGTCGAGGACGATGACCGTCCGCGCGGTACTCAGCAGGTTGACGTCCTCACCCAGATACGAGCCATAGGCCATCATGATGCCCATACCCAGCGACAGCGTGAAAAAGGCTTGGCCCATGGCGGCCAGCATGACGCCGCCGTTGAGCGCGCTCCAATCCGGCGTGAACATGAAGGCGAGCGCCTCACGGAAGGAGCCGCTCACCGCGCCGTAACCAACCAGCACCAGTAGAAGGACGACCAGTGCCGGCATCAGGATGCGCGCGGCGGCTTCCAGCCCTTTGGTAACGCCGCGGGCCACGATGCCCACGACCAGCACCATGAAGAGCGTGTGCCAGATCAAAAGCGAACCCGGGTCGCCCTGCAGCGCCTCGAAGGCCGCTTCGCTGGCCTCGGCGTCCTGGCCGCTGAACGAGCCGGCCACCGCATTGATGGTGTAGTTGAGCGACCAGCCGCCGATCACGCTATAAAACGACAGGATCAAAAACGACGCCAGCACGCCGCTGATACCCACCAACGCCCACCGACGCGTGCGGCCATGGCGTTTGGCGAGATCCGCCATGGTGTTGATCGGGTTTTTCTGACCACGCCGGCCGATCATCCACTCCGCCACCAGAATTGGCAGGCCCACCAGCGCCACGCACGCCAGGTAAACCAGAACGAAGGCCGCGCCGCCGCTTTCGCCGGTCAGGTATGAAAAGCGCCAAATATTCCCCAAGCCAACCGCTGAACCAGCGGCCGCCAGCACAAAGCCCATACGCGATGACCATTGTGCATGTGCCAGTTTTGCCATACATCACCCAAGGTTTTCAGTTTGTAATAAGCTTTTTTAAGCTAACGCCCCCACTCGATAACATTAAGTGGCTATCGAAAGTATGCGCAATTTATATGAACAGCGCCCACCATGCCAGCGCCCGCCGGTGCCCGGTGGGCAATTCCTCACGCTGAAGGCTCGGCTAGAAGAGCGGTGTTTGGGTGTCGCCGGGGAAGGTAGCCAGTGCGGGGAGCGAAACCTGTTCGCACAAGGCGTTATAAAGCATTTGTGCCATCTGGGGCGACTCGCGGTTATCCGCTGTATGCACAAACAAGAAAGGGGTTTTCCCCTGATTTATCCACAGGTTGATACGCGCTATCCACGGCGTGAAATAGTCCCTGTTGATCGCCTTGTCAATGTGCCCGATGAAACGAATGACCGGCTGATTCGCCGTTGAAAGCACGTGTAGCGGGAGTTTCGGCTTTCCCTGACGCGCTTTGTCAAGCCCCGGATGGCGTTGGTCCGGCGTTGAAAAGACCGGACGCACATCCAGCATTACGCGGTTAGCCGAATAAGTTATCAACAATTGGTTAAGCGCTTTTTCCGCGTCCCCTTTCTGGAAAAACTCGGGGTGGCGTACCTCGACGGCGCAGGGTAAATGCGTAGGCCACTGGGCGAGCAGCGCCTCCAATCTGGGCAGCTCCTGAGCGCCGAAATCCCGGGGCAGTTGCACCATGGTGGGCCCTAGCCGGTCGTGCAGCGGCGTCAAGGCATCGAGAAACGCCCAGGCGTCGCCGAGCGAGCCCAGCCGCTGGTCGTGCGTTACTCGCGCGGGCAGTTTGAAGCAGAAACGAAAGTGCGCCGGCGCCTGACGCGCCCAGGCCGCAATGGTTTCGGCCTTTGGCGCCCCGCTGTAAAAGGTGGTATTGCCCTCGACACTCGAAAATACGGTGGCGTAGTCGCTTAAAAGATCCGTTTTCGCGTGGCGCGGGTAAAGGCTACCTTGCCACTCCTGGTTGGCCCACATGGGCAGGCCAAGGTAAAGGGGAGAAGGCACACTCATCAGCGGACACCCTTTTAGTGAAGCGCAGCTTTCAAGCGAGATTTAAACGAAGGTTAACGCGTAATGGCGGTGCGTATCTGCGCGGCCTTTTGCTGTAATAGCGGCAGATACTCCTCGAGCAGCGTGTCCATATCGACACGCGCCGCATTCGTGCTGATATTGATCGCCCCCAGCAGCCTACCCGAGGCGTCAAAGGCCGGTACGGCAAGCGAGCGTAGGCCGGAGTCCAGCTCCTGGTCGGCAACCGCGTAGCCCTGCTCGCGAACGGCGTGAAGCCGCTTTTTGAGCGCCGTTTTATCGACCAGGGTCTTGTCGGTGTAGCGCTTTAGGGCAATGCGCTCCAGATACTCCTCGAGCGCCTGCTCAGGGAGCTGGGCAAGCAGAACGTGGCCCATCGACGTATGCGCCGCCGGCAGGCGAGTGCCGATGGAAAGCGTAATGGCCATCAAGCGATGAGGCGCCGCTGAACGCGCGAGGTAAATGACCTCGTCACCGTCGAGCTGGCCAAGCGAGGAGGACTCCCCGGTACGGGCGGTAATGTCTTCCAGGAACTGCTGGATAACGCTACGATAATTGTTCGCGGAAAGAAACGAATAGCCCAGCTGCAGGACTTTGGGCGTCAGCTCGAAATAACGCTGGTGCTTTCGCACGTAGCCGAGCGCGTGCAACGTGAGCAAAAAACGCCGCGCCTTGGCGCGATTCATGTCGGTGCGCGCGGCCACTTCGCTCAAGGTCATACGTGGATGCGCATCGTCGAAGGCCTGAATGACCTCCAGGCCACTGGCCAGGGCAGAGACAAAGTCACGGCTATCGGGCGTGAGCACATCGTCCGGTAAAGAGTCTTTCATAGCGAAGGGGTCACCGTTGGCACGCGGTTATAAAAAAGCTAATGTAACATAGTGTTCGAATAGCGAACAATTATTCGTTAGTCTGCTCCAGCACCCTCAACCCGCCATCAAGGAAGCTATCTACTATGGGTCACAAAAAGGTAACGGTACTGCACGGGCCGAACCTCAATCTTTTGGGCACCCGCCAGCCCGATATCTATGGCCACGAAACCCTGGAGGACGTGAACAACCGGCTGCGCGAAGTGGCGCTGCAGTCAGGGTGGGAGGTCAACTGCTTTCAAAGTAATCACGAAGGCGCGCTGATCGATGCAATCCACGCTGCCCGGCAAGACGCGAGCATGGCGATCATCATCAATCCGGCGGCCTATACCCACACCTCCGTTGCCATCCTGGATGCACTCAACGCCTTCGAAGGGAGGGTCATCGAAGTGCATATTTCCAACGTGCACAAGCGCGAAAGCTTTCGTCACCACTCCTACGTGTCATTGCGCGCTGACGGGGTGATCGCCGGGCTTGGAACACAAGGCTACCTGGCGGCGCTGGACGCCATCATGAAAGCGCGCGGCACTGTTTGAAGCGCAGGCAGTGGCATATAGAGCGGTAACGAGGGGTCATTGATATCTGGAATACACCTTAGTGCCCTGGTACACATAGCAAATATTCATACCATTTTTCCATTGAGAGCGGTTGTTACGCTATTTTCATGCTCTGAATAACCGTCATCGGAGCCCCATACCCATGCCCGCCCCCTTCTTTAAGCACCCCTTCATGAGCCAGAGCGCGCTTTCCACCTGTGACGAAAACGCCATGGTACGCGCCATGCTGGCCTTCGAGCTGGCGCTGGTGGAGATCCAGGAAGCCTCGGGGGCAGCGCCCGAAGGCGCAGCCCTGACAATGCGCGAGCAGCTCGAAAGCGCCACCTTCGATACCGTCGAACTCGCCGAGGGCATCGCCAGCGGCGGTAACGTCGCGATTCCGTTCGTTAAGCAGGGCCGGGGGCGACTCGGTGACGACCTCAAACGCTATTGGCACCAGGGCGCCACGAGTCAGGACGTGGTGGACACCGCGCTGATGCTCCTGCTCAAGCCGCGTCTCGAAGCGCTCGATCAGGGGTTAAAGCGCTGCCGCGCCGCGGCGGTTTTGCTCATGGAGGCCCACGCTGAGACGCCCATGGTGGGGCGCACGCTGATGCAACAGGCGCTGCCGATCACCTTCGGGGTCAAGGTGGCGCACTGGGCCATTGGGTTGGAGCAGGCGCGCCGGCGTTTGGCAGGGGTGGAGCTGCCGGTTCAGTTTGGCGGCGCCGTGGGCGTGCACTCGGGCTGGGGGGATCACGGCCTTGGCTGGATGGACGCGCTGGCCAAGCGGCTGGGGCTGGCGGCGCCGGTGCTGCCCTGGCACACCGACCGCTACCCGGTTCAAAGCTTGGGCGCCGCGCTTGATGGCGTCGCAGGGGCGGTCGAGCGCATCGCCCTGGATATTTCGCTGTTAACCCAGACCGAAGTCGGTGAAGTGGCCGAACCTTCGGCCCCCGGTATGGGCGAGTCCTCCTCCATGCCGCATAAGCGCAATCCGGTGCGCTGCGCGTTGATTCGCGGCGCCGCCCGGCAGGTACACGGCCACGCCAGCGTGCTTTCGAACGCGGCGGCGCAGCCTCTGGAGCGTGGCCTGGGCGAGTGGCATGCCGAGTGGGCCCCGCTCACGGAAAGCGCGCTATTGGTCGAGGGCATGCTGGAGCAGGCCGCGGTGCTACTCGAGGGGCTGGAAGTGAATCCGCAAGCGATGCGGCGCAATCTGTCGGCAACCGGCGGCGGCATTATGGCCGAGCCGGTCGCGCGTTTGCTGACACCCGCGCTGGGAGCAGAGCGGGCAAAGGCGGTGAGCGCCGAAGCCGCCGAACGAGCGCGCAAGCAGGACCGCTCCTACGCCGAGGTACTCGCCGAGTACGCCGACGTGGCAAACGCCGTTATCCAAGAGGCACTGGAGAAGACCTGTGATCCCGCTTTATACCTTGGTAGCAGCGTCGCCCAGGTAAGCCGCGCTAAAGATTGGTTGGAAAAATCATAAGCAAATGAATTATATAGATTAATTAAGCGGAGTTTAAAAAGGATGGCGTTTATCGAAGCGCTACCGTCATGGCCTGGGGTTTGACGCTATTCGCTTAGCGCAGTAACTTGTTCGTATAAAGAATGTATGTTCGTTATGTGAACAAAATGTCAGAGATGGCAATTCCCTGCTAAGAGGCACCCCTATGGCCGAGTTTCTCAGCCTGCATGACGCGGTGGCGCGCTACGTCGAAGACGGCGCGACCGTGGCCATGGAAGGCTTTACCCACCTGATTCCGTTTGCCGCGGGCCACGAAGTGATCCGCCAGCAAAAGCGCGACCTCACCCTGATCCGTATGACCCCGGACATCATTTTTGATCAGCTGATTGGCGCCGGTTGCGCCAAAAAGGTGATCTTTTCCTGGGGCGGCAATCCGGGCGTCGGTTCGCTTCACCGCCTGCGCGACGCGGTCGAGAAGGGCTGGCCTCGCAAAATCGAGATTTTGGAGCATAGCCATGCTGCCATGGCCTGCGCGTTCGAAGCCGGTGCGGCGGGATTGCCGCTGGCGGTGCTGCGCGGCTACGTGGGAAGCGAGCTGCCAAGCGTGAACGACCAGATCAAGTTCATCGAGTGCCCGTTCACCGGCGAGCGCCTGGCGGCGGTACCATCGGTGCGCCCGGACGTCTCGATCGTTCACGCCCAGCGCGCGGACCGCCAGGGTAACGTGCTGGTGGAAGGCATCGTCGGCGTTCAAAAAGAGGCCGTACTGGCCGCGAAGCACAGCATCGTCACGGTGGAAGAGATCGTCGACGATCTGGACACCCACCCCAACGCCTGCGTGATTCCGGGCTGGGCGATCAGCGCCATCGCGGTGGCCGAAAAGGGCGCGCTGCCCTCCTACACCCACGGCTACTACGGGCGCAGCAACCGCTTCTATAAGGAGTGGGACGCCATTGCCCGGGACCGCGACACCTTCACCCAGTGGCTTGACGATAACGTCTACCAGGCAGGGGAGAACGCCCAATGAGCCTCGAATACACCTCGTCTGAAATGATGACGGTCACCGCCGCCCGGGCGCTGGAAAACGGCTCGACTTGCTTCGTGGGGATCGGCCTGCCGTCAGAGGCGGCCAACCTGGCGCGTCTCACCCACGCCCCGGATGTCGTGCTGATTTACGAATCCGGCACGTTGCAGACCAAACCCAACGTGCTGCCGCTCTCCATTGGCGACGGCGAGCTGGCCGAAACCGCGCTGACCACCGTTTCGGTGCCGGAAATGTTTCGCTACTGGTTGCAGGGCGGCAAGGTCGACGTCGGTTTTTTGGGCACCGCCCAGATCGACAAGTACTGCAACCTCAATACTACCTTGATAGGCGACTACCGCGAACCCAAAGTGCGCCTGCCCGGCGGCGGCGGCGCGCCGGAGATCGCCACCAACGCCGGTGAAGTGTTCATTACCTTGAAACACTCCAGCCGGGCCTTCGTCGAGCGGGTCGATTTCGTGACGACGCTCGGCTTTGGTCGCGATGGAAAGGGGCGCGATAACGTCCCCAACATCGGCAAGGGGCCCACCCGGGTGATCACGGATCTGTGCGTGATGAAGCCCGACCCGGAGACCAAGGAGCTGGTGGTGGTGTCGCTTCATCCGGGAGTAACCCGGGAGCAGGTACAGGAAGCCACCGGCTGGGAAATCCGCTTTGCTGAGCAGTTGGAAAGCACCCCGGTGCCGGATGAGAACGAATTGTCGGTGCTGCGCGAGCTGAAAGAGCGCACCGACCGCGCCCACGCCGGCCAGTAGGCATTTGAGTTGTAGGAGAGAACGATGAGCGACGTTTATTTGTGCCACCCCCGCCGCACCGCGGTCGGCCGCTTCGGCGGTACCCTGGCGCCGGTTCGCCCTGACGATATGGCCGCGACGATTTTCAAGGCGGTGCTTCAAGAGGCGCCGAGCCTCGACCCGGCGGCCATCGAGGAAGTCTTCATGGGCTGCGCCAACCAGGCCGGCGAGGACAACCGCAACGTGGCGCGCATGTCGTCGCTTTTGGCGGGCATTCCCACCTCGGTGCCCGGCACCACCATGAACCGGCTGTGCGGCTCGGGCATGGACGCCGTGGGCACCGCGTTTCGCGCCATTAAAGCCGGGGAAATGGAACTCGCGCTTGCCGGCGGCGTGGAGTCGATGTCCCGCGCGCCGTTTGTCATGGGCAAGGCCGACAGCGCTTTTTCCCGCGGCCAGAAAATCGAAGACACCACCATCGGCTGGCGCTTCGTGAACCCGATCATGAAAAAGTCCTTCGGTATCGACTCCATGCCGGAGACCGCGGAAAACGTCGCCGAGCAGTTCGATATTGCCCGGGAAGATCAGGACGCCTTCGCGCTGCGCTCTCAGCAAAAAGCCGCCGCGGCGCAAAAGGCCGGCCGCTTCGCCCGCGAAATCACTGCCATCGAGATCCCCCGGCGTAAGCAGGAGCCCCTGATTTTCGATACCGACGAGCACCCGCGGGAAACGACGCTCGAGAAGCTCGCCGGTCTTCCTACGCCGTTTCGTGAAGGGGGCAGCGTCACCGCGGGTAACGCCTCCGGCGTCAACGACGGCGCTGCCGCCATGCTGGTGGCCAGCGAAGCCGCCGTGAAGCAGCACGGCCTGACGCCCATGGCGAAGATCATTGGCATGGCCACCGCCGGGGTCGAGCCACGCATCATGGGCTACGGCCCGGTACCGGCGGTGAAAAAACTGCTCGCGCGTACCGGCATTTCCCTCGACGATATCGACGTCATCGAGCTCAACGAGGCGTTCGCTTCCCAGTCGCTGGCCTGTATGCGCGATCTGGGACTCAAAGACGACGACCCTCGGGTCAATCCTAACGGCGGCGCGATTGCGCTGGGCCACCCGCTGGGCATGTCCGGCGCGCGGCTTTTGCTCACCGCTGCTTATGAGCTTCAAAATAGCGGCAAGCGCTACGCACTCTGTACCATGTGTGTCGGCGTAGGCCAGGGTATTGCCACGCTGATCGAACGCGTTTAACGGAGGCCATCATGGCGTTTCATACGATTAATGGCCGCAGCGTTGCCTATCGGCTGCTCGGCTCGCAAGCCAATCCGCTGGTGGTGCTGGCCCACCCTTTGGGCATGAGCCAGGCCGTGTGGGACGACGTGATACCCGCACTGCTCCCCCGCTACCGCGTACTGACCTGGGATCTGCCCGGCCACGGCGCCAGTCAAGCGGTCCACGACGCCAAAATCAGCCCCGCCGATCTGGCCCAGGAAGCCTTGGCGCTGACAGAGCTTGTCGGCGCGCGGCGTTTTCACTTCGTGGGCACCTCGATCGGTGGTGTCGTGGGCCAGCAGTTGATCGCCGAGCATGGCGATCAACTGCTCTCCGCGACCCTCACCAATACCGGAGCGGTGATCGGTAACCCGGATTTATGGAACACCCGTGCCGGCCGCGTGCGTGAAGAGGGGCTCGAGGCCATGGCAAAGGAGATCGTGCCACGCTGGTTCGCGCCCCAGGCGTTCGATGCGAGCCCCGCCCTCAAAGCGGGCTGGTGTGTCCAGATGGGCCGTGGGGACGACGAATCCTATGCCCAGCTTTGTGAGATGCTGGGCCGCGATACGTTCACCGGCCGGCTGGCCGGCAAGCGCGCCAATGTGCACCTGCTTGGCGGAAGCGAAGACCTCGCGACGCCGCCGGCGACCCTCGAGGCGCTCTCAAAAGAACTCGGCGGTGCACCGCTCGAGGTTTTTGACGGCGTAGGCCACGTGCCGTCGGTCGAGGCGCCGGCGCGCTTTGCCGAGACACTGCTGGGCATCATGGCGATAGCGCTTGGCGATGTGGCCAACGAAGGCGTGACCTACGCCACCGGTCTTGAAACCCGCAAGCAGGTGCTGGGCGAGGCGCACGTCGAGCGTTCCACCGCCAACGCCAACAGCCTGGATGCGCCCTTCCAGCAGATGATCACGCGGCTAGCCTGGGGCGAGCTCTGGAGCAACGAGGACCTAACGCGGCGCGAGCGCAGCATGATCACCACCGGCATTTTGGCAGCACTCGGCCGTGAAGAGCTGACGCTGCACCTGAAAACCGCTCAACGTATCGGTTTGAGCGAGGCCGAGCTGCGCCAGGTGTTGATGCACGTGGCGATCTACGCCGGCGTACCGGCGGCCAATCACGCCTTTGCGCTGGCCAAGGAGCTTGGCTGGGGTGAGGGGTAGCCAATCTTTCGTCAGTCGTCCTTAATAACAATTCAACGAACCCCAAGGAGCCACGCCATGACGCCTGTTCAACTGTTAATCGACGGCCAACCCTGCCCGGCCTCACAGAGCGCCACGTTTACGCGCAACAACCCGTTGAGTGGTGAGGCCGTGTCCGAGGTGGCGGCGGCGTCGCTCGAGGACGTGGCGCGTACCGCCGAAGCGGCGCAGCGGGCGTTCAAGGCCTGGTCGCAGGTCGGCCCGAGCGAGCGGCGGGCGAAGCTCAACAAGGCCGCCGATCTGATGGAGGCGCGCCGAGAGGCGTTCGTCGACGCCATGGTCGACGAGACCGGCGCCACGCCGGGCTGGGCCGCTTTCAACGTCACCGTAGCGGCCAACGTGTTGCGCGAATCGGCGGCGCTGACGACCCAGATCCAGGGCGACGTGATCCCCTCCAACGTGCCGGATAACCTGGCCATGAGTGTCCGGGTGCCCTGCGGCGTGGTGGTGGGAATTGCGCCCTGGAATGCGCCGATCATCCTCGGCACCCGGGCCATCGCTGGGCCGCTTGCCTGCGGCAACAGCGTGATCCTCAAGGCCTCTGAGATGTGCCCGCACACCCACGCGCTGATCGGCGAGGTGCTCATCGAGGCGGGCCTGGGCGACGGCGTGGTGAACGTCCTTCACAACGACCCAGAGCAGGCGGCGGACGTGGTCAGCGCGCTGATCGCGCATCCGGCGGTGCGGCGTATCAACTTCACCGGTTCCACCCACGTGGGGCGGATCATCGCCGAGCAAGCGGCCAAACACTTAAAGCCCGTGCTTCTCGAGCTGGGCGGCAAGGCGCCGTTTTTGGTGCTCGACGACGCGGACATCGACGCGGCGGTGGAGGCGGCGGCCTTCGGCGCCTTCTTCAACCAGGGCCAGATCTGCATGTCCACGGAGCGCTTGATCGTCGATGAAGCCGTGGCCGACGAGTTCGCCGAGAAGCTCGCGTCGAAGGCGAAAACGCTGCGCGCCGGCGACCCGCGCGACGATAGCAACGCCCTGGGCACGTTAGTGGCGGCCGCCGCCGGCGACAAGCTCAATGCGTTGATCGACGACGCGACCGGTAAGGGTGCGCGGCTTGCGTGTGGCGGCAAGGCCGAGGGCGTGGTGATGCAGCCCACGCTTTTGGATAACGTGACCGCCGATATGCGCCTCTATGCAGAGGAGTCCTTCGGGCCGCTGGTGGCCATGATGCGCGTCAAGGGCGAAGAGGAGGCCATCCGCATCGCCAACGACAGCGAGTACGGCCTTTCCGGGGCGGTCTTCACCCGGGACAGCGCCCGCGGGCTGCGCGTGGCGGGGCAGGTCGTCACCGGCATTTGCCACATCAACGCGCCCACGGTGCACGACGAGCCGCAGATGCCCTTTGGCGGCGTCAAAAGCAGCGGCTACGGCCGTTTCGGCGGCAAGGCGGTGATCGAGGAGTTCACCGACCTGCGTTGGATGACGCTACAGACCGGCCCGCGCCACTATCCGATCTGATACCTGCGTCATTAGCCCTCTTTTAGTCATGACCCTGAAAGCGGCGCCTTGTGCGCCGCTTTTTTGGGCCGGGCCGCCGCGAGGCTACGCTCGTTGTGCGGCGGTCACGGCGTCGATGACGGTAGCGCAGAACCAACGCTGGGACGCCGCACTGCGCGGTTGAGCGTGCCAGTGCAGCGCGACCTCGAAACTCGGCACCGCGAAGGGCAACTCATGGACCCGGAGCCTGGCATCAGCAAAGCGCGCGGCGATCTGAAGGGGCAGAATCGCGATGAGATCGCTGCCTTGCAGAACCTGGGGGAGCACCGAGAAGTGCGAAAGCGACAGGCTCACCTTGCGCTCGATACCGCGCTGCGCCATGACCTCCTCGACCAGGTCGTGGCCCGACGAGGAGGCGATCGACACGTGCCGACCGTGAACGAACCGCTCGATGCTCAAGTCGCCGTCGGCCGCGCCGCCTTGCCGGTCGAGCAGGCAGACGTAGCGGTCCTCGAGCAGCACGTGCTTGTCGATATCGGCGCCGCCGAGCGCCCGGCTGCAGATCACCGCATTGACCTTGCCGGTGGTCAGCCACTCCCGCGCCTTGTCGATCTCCAGTGGTACCACGTCGAGCTCGGCCTGGGGCGCCTGGGCGTAGAAGGCTTTCAAAATGGCGGGCAGCAGTGCCATTTCGCCCAGGTCGGTCAGCGCGAGTCGGAAACGGAGTTTGCAGCGCTCGGGCGTGAAGTGGCGGCTGCCGTCGATGGTGTCGTTGATCTGGCGCATGGCCTCTTTCAGCGACGGATAGAGCTGGCGGGCGACCGTGGTGGGCTCCATCCCATGGGCAGTGCGCACGAACAGCCGGTCGTCGAACAGCTCTCTTAGCCGATTCAAGGCGTAGCTGATCGACGGCTGGGTGACGTGGAGCTTTTCGGCGGTCAGCGTCACGCTGCCGGTTTCATGCAGCATCAGGAAGGTGCGAATCAGGTTCAGATCGACCTGCGCCATAACTATAAGCCTCATCTATTTTTATAAGAAATATTATTGATTTGATCAATTATAGGCGAGCCCGCTAGGTTGGATGCAAGACATCCAACAAGGAGCAGCCGATGCCCAGCGTTCACGCCACGACCTACGCGCTCTTGCGCCGCCAGGGGATCACCAAGATCTTCGGCAACCCAGGCTCCAACGAGCTGCCGTTTCTCAAGGGTATGCCGGAGGACTTCGAGTACATCCTGGGCCTTCACGAGGGTGTGGTGGCCGGCATGGCGGATGGCTACGCGCTGGCCAGCGGCAAGCCCGCCTTCGTGAACCTGCACGCCGCGGCGGGCACGGGCAACGCCATGGGCGCGCTGACCAACGCCTGGTATTCCCACTCGCCGCTGGTGCTCACCGCCGGCCAGCAGGCGCGCTCGATGATCGGCGTCGAGTCGATGCTCGCCAACGTCGACGCGCCGCAGCTTCCCCGGCCGCTGGTCAAGTGGAGCTATGAGCCGTCCTGCGCCGAAGATACCCCGCGAGCGCTGAGTCAGGCGATACACAGCGCGAGCGCGCCGCCCAAGGGGCCGGTCTACGTCTCCATTCCCCACGACGACTGGGAGCGCGAGGCCGGCGAGGAGGCACGCCACCTGCTGGAGCGCGAGGTGCGCCATGCCAATGCGCCGCAGGTGGGGCAGGTCGAGCGCCTGGCCGAGCGGCTTCAGGCGGCGGCGAACCCGGTGCTGGTGCTCGGCCCGGAGGTCGACGCCGAGCAGGCAAGCGCGCTGGCTGTCGAGCTTGCCGAGCGCCTGAAAATGCCGGTATGGGTGGCGCCGTCGGCGTCGCGCTGCCCGTTTCCCAACCGCCACCCCTGCTTTCGCGGCGTGCTGCCCGCGTCCATCGCCGGGATCAGTGAGCAGCTCGAGGGCCATGATCTGGTCGTCGTTATCGGCGCGCCGGTGTTTCGCTATCACAAGTACGCGCCGGGGCGTTATCTACCCGAAGGGGCGAGCCTCGTGCACGTTACCTCCGACGCGGACGAGGCCGCCCGGGCGCCGATGGGCGAGGCGTACGTGGGCAGCGTGCACGGCATGCTCGAGGCGCTCTTGCCGCGTCTCGAGGCAAGCAGCCGCGCGATGCCCGAAGCATTACCGACACCCGGGGCGGTGCAGGATGAAAAGGGCCGCATGGCGCCGGCCAACGTGTTCGAAGCGGTGAACGCGCTGGCGCCCAAGGATGCTATCTACGTCAAGGAGGCCACCTCGACGGTAGAGATCTTCTGGGAGCGGGTCGAGATGCGCCACCCCGGTAGCTACTTCTTCCCCGCCGCCGGCGGGCTCGGCTTTGGTTTGCCGGCGGCGGTCGGCGTCCAGCTCGCCCGGCCGGAGCGCCAGGTGATCGGCCTGGTCGGCGACGGCTCGGCCAACTACGCCATCACCGCACTCTGGAGCGCGGCCCAGTACCGCGTCCCGGTGATCTTCATCATTCTCAAGAACGGCACCTACGGCGCCCTGCGCGGCTTTGCCCGGCACATGCAGGTGGACGACGCGCCGGGGCTCGACGTGCCCGACATCGATTTCTGCGCGCTGGCCGAAGGCTACGGCGTGGAGGCCGTATGCGCCACGAACCGCGAGGATTTGGAAGCCGCGCTGACGAAGGGCCTTGGCATGGATACTCCGCTGCTGATCGAGGTGCCCACGCTCCAGACCTAAACGCGGGTGCCGCCACACTTTCGCTACACGCTCGACAATGACAACAAGAGGACGACCTCATGAAACGCGCCATCTCACTCAACCTGCTGGCCGCTTGCGTCGCCACCGCGTCCTTCGGCGCCCAGGGCGAAACGCTGCGAATGTCCCACTTCTGGCCCTCGGCCTCTGCCGTTCATCAGAAGATTTTCGAAACCTGGGCGCAGAGCGTCGAACAGGCCTCCGAGGGGGAACTCGACGTCCAGATCTTTCCCTCGGGCACGCTGAGCAAGCCGGATCACGCCTACCAGGGGGCGGTCGACGGTATTTCCGACATCGCCGCCTCGCTTCAGGGTTACACCTCCGGTCGCTTCCCGCTCTCCGAGATCGTGCAGTTACCCGGGGTCTCCAGTAGCGCACCGCAAGGCTCGTGCATTCTGCAGACGCTCTTCGACGAAGACCTGATCGCCAGCGAGTACGAGGACGTCAAAGTGCTGTTTTTGTTCACCACCGGGCCGGCGTACCTGCATACGCGCAGCACCGAGATCCAGTCGCCTTCGGATCTGGCGGGGCTGCGTATCCGCCGACCGAGCGACGTCGCCGGTGAGATGCTCTCGAGCCTGGGGGCGGATCCGCTGGGTATGCCCGCGCCGGATATTTATACTTCGCTTCAGCGCGGCGTCATGGATGGCTTGAGCTTTCCCTGGGAGGCGATGCGCGTGTTTAGCATCAACGAATTGGTCGACTACCACCTGGAAGTGCCCTACTACTCGGGGGCGGTGATGGCGGTCATGAATCGTGATGCCTATGAGGGGTTGAGCGATGATATGCGCG
The DNA here is from genome assembly GCF_968212445.1 of Vreelandella sp. GE22. NCBI lineage: Bacteria > Pseudomonadati > Pseudomonadota > Gammaproteobacteria > Oceanospirillales > Halomonadaceae > Vreelandella > Vreelandella sp. GE22. The sequence goes on along the minus strand of NZ_OZ309110.1, from coordinate 3,766,604 downwards.
CGGTGATCGACCAGCACAGTGGTATGGAATGGTCCCAGGTGGCCGGTGAGGTGTATCACCAACTCGACGCGGTGGGCCGTGAAGAAGCGCTGGAACAGGGCGATACCATCCACACCGTGGAAGACCCCTTGAACGACCCCGAATGGGCAGGGCCGCTGGAAGAGGGCACCGAGCGCTACCTGACGCGGCTCGAACAGCGCGGCCTGGATAACGCCCGCGAGGTCCATGAGCGCGCCTTGAGCCTGCGTGACGAGTGTGCAGAGTGAATCGCGTGGTTTCCTTGCGCGGGTGAATCGGCGAAGGTAGGGGCTTTCCTTTCGCGGATGGAGAGCCATGCTGAACGCTCGCATCAAACTGCGCCACCTGATGGCGTTTCTCGAAGTGGCCAAGCGGCGCAGCTTCGCCCGCGCCGCCGAGGCGCTGGCGATCAGCCAGCCGGGCATTTCCAAGGCGATACGCGAACTCGAGGAGATCCTCGAGACGCCGCTTTTCGAGCGCGCCTCTCAAGGGGTGTCGCTCACCCAGGCGGGGCTGACGCTGCTGCGCCACGCCGGCCCCGCCATGCGCGCGCTGGACGAAGGCGTGGGCGCCATTGGCGATGTCCACCGTGGTAAGCGCTGGTTGCGCGTGGGCGCGCTTTCCACCGTCGAGAGCCGGCTGCTGCCGGTAGCGATCCAGCGCTGGCACAGCGCGCCGCCGCCGGGCCAGGGCGATACCTGTGTCTCGGTGGTGAGCGGGGCCAGCGCCTATCTGCTGTCGCGGCTGCGTTTGGGCGAGCTGGACATGGTAGTGGGCCGCATGACCGAAGCGCGGGAGATCGGGGATCTCTACTTCGAGCACCTCTACTATGAGCCTTTGGTTATCGTTGCACGGCAGGCGCACCCTTTGGCGGCTCTCTCTTCGGTGGCCGCCGAGCAATTGATCGCCTATCCATGGGCGTTGCCGCCACCCCAGACCACGCTGCGCCAGCAGGTCGATAGCTTCTGTGTACGCCACGCCATCACCTTGCCGGCGCTGCTGCTGGAAACCCTCTCTCTGCCGGTCAGCCACCGCTACACCCTGGAGAGCGACGCGCTCTGGATCGCCCCGCGGGAAGCGGTAGTCGGGGAGCTCGAAAAAGGGGAGCTCGTCGAAATCGCGCTACCCTTCGAAGCTCAGGGGGGCTCGGTGGGGATCTGCACCAACGCGAGCATGGAAAAGTCGATGACTCGGGATGCGTTCTGCGAAACGTTGCGGCAGGTCGCGGCGCAGCGCATTCAACCAAGGTCTTAGTCGTCATAACCTATGGGTTATGGGCGGGCATGACTCTTCAATTGGCAAGGGTAGGGCAACGCGCCACACTCGCAACCTGGCCGCGCAAGCGCGGCCGGTGCTTACAACGTCATCAAGAGCTTCGCCCATGACCCATAATCATAACCGCTTCGTGACCCGTGACCGTAACTGGCACCCCCCTGCCTACGCCCCCGGCTACAAGACCTCGGTGGCGCGCTCGCCCCAGCAGGCGCTGATGAGCCTGCAGCAGCCCACCGCCTCGGAGCTTACCGGCCCGGACTTCAGCCATCTGCACATGGGCCGTTTCGATAACGACCTGCTGATGAATTTCACCCAGGGCGAAGGGCTGCCCCAGGGCGAACGGATCATCATGTATGGCCGCGTGGTCGACCAGTTCGGCAAGCCCGTGCCCCACACGCTGGTAGAAATGTGGCAGGCCAACGCCGGCGGGCGCTACCGGCACAAGAAAGATGCCTACCTGGCGCCGCTGGACCCCCATTTTGGCGGGGTGGGGCGCTGTCTGACCGACGACCAGGGCTTTTACCGTTTCCGCACCATCAAGCCCGGTCCCTACCCCTGGCCCAACGACGTGAACAGCTGGCGCCCGGCGCACATTCACGTCTCGGTGATGGGGCCGTCGATCTCGACGCGGCTGATTACCCAGATGTATTTCGAGGGCGACCCGCTGATTCCGCTTTGCCCCATCGTTCATACGTTGAACGACCCGGAAGCGGTCGAAACGATGATCGGGCGGCTGGACATGGCCCAGAGCCGGCCGATGGATTGCCTTGCGTACCGCTTCGATATCGTGGTGCGCGGCGAACTCCAAACCTATTTCGAAAACCAGTGAGGCGGGGGAGACCATCATGAAACAGCCTAACACCCAGCCGACCAGCGAGCTGATGCTGCGCGAAACCGCCTCGCAGACCGCCGGCCCTTATGTACACATCGGCCTGGCGCCCGCCGCCGCCGGCAATCCCGAGCGCGACGAAGAAATCTGGAACGAGATGGCCGGGCCGGATGCCAAGGGCGAGCATATCGAGATCGTCGGCACCGTCATCGATGGCAATGGTGACCCGGTGCGCGATGCCTTTCTTGAGGCGTGGCAGGCCGACGCCGACGGTCATTATCAAACGGATTACGATTTACGTAATTCATTCAACAGCTTCGGGCGCACCGCCACGATCGCCGAGCAACAGGGCGAGTGGTTGTTCAAGACCGTCAAGCCGGGCGCCGTCGTCCATCCTGGCGGCACGCCCATGGCCCCGCACATCAATCTGGCGATCTTCGCTCGGGGCATCAATATTCAGCTGCAGACGCGCCTTTACTTCGACGATGAGGCCGAGGCCAACCGCGCGTGCCCGGTGCTCTCGCGGGTCGAGTCGGACAGCCGCCGTCAGACGCTGATCGCTAAGCGCGAAGAGGCCGACGGCGTCACCCGCTACCGTTTCGATATCCGCCTTCAAGGCCCGGGTGAGACGGTCTTTTTCGATTTCTAGCCTTGTCGTATGGGTAAAAACCAGACCACGAAAAAGCGCCGCACTCCTGTGCGGCGCTTGCCGTTTATCCACGCGGGTCGAACGGGGTGTGATGGCTAGGCGTTGGTCGTCGCGCACGTCTGTTTAAAGCCCATGGCGGCATCGTAGACCTCTTTGGCGTTACCCCCTGCCTCGTCCAGGTAGCGATCGATGGTTTCGCGCAGTACGGGCCCCCAGTCCGGGTCGTTCAGCGCATCCTCGATGGCGATGAACTCGTGGCCTGCGTCGACGGCCTCCTGCCGGCCTTGTGCGATCAGGGTGTCGTAGACCTCGGCGGCACGCATCGACCACTCCATGCCGCTGTGATCGTCGATCACTTGCTGAAGCTCTTCGGAAAGATTGTCGTAGTTACGCTGGTTCATGACCGCGAACAGCGACAAATCGTAAAGCGGCACTTCGGTGTGGTAGTTGGCCAGTTCGTTGAGGCGGAAGGTTTTCATCCCTTCCCAGTTGAAGCTCAAGCCATCCACCACGCCGCGCTGCATGGCGGTAAACACATCCGGGGCGGGCATGCCGACGGCCTGGGCGCCCAAGCGCTCCATCATGTCACCCACGACCGGCGTGGGGCGTCGCAGTCTCAAGCCCGCCAGGTCTTCTGGCTTTTCAATCTGGCGCTCCTTGGTGTGCAGGTAGCCCGGGCCGGTGGTGAAGAAGAACAGCGGATGCGTGTCGGCGTACTCGTCGTCCAGGTGGCCCTGCTCATAAAGCGATTGCAGAATGCAGGCGCCTTCGCGCGCGCTCGAGGAGACGCCAGGCAGCTCGACGATTTGGGTCAGCGGAAAGCGCCCGGCGGTGTAGCCCTGAGCGGATGAGCCGATATCCGCAATCCCGCGCCCGGTGCTTTCGTAGGTTTGCGCGGATTTGGCCAGTGTCTGGCTGGGAAAGACCTCGACATTGAGCTCGTTGTTGGAAGCCTCGTTGATGCTCTCGGCCCAGGTTTGAAAAAGCGCGCGGTCGATCATCGAGCCGCCGGGCCAGACGTGGGCCAGGCGCAGTGTCGTTTGCGCCTGAGCGGCGGCCGGCAAAAGGGCGAGCGCGCCGATCAGCGCCGCTCGGGTCGCGGTTTGATGAGATTTTTTCATTGTCGTTATCCTTGTTTCTAACCAATCGATGGCGAGGTGCGGGTCAAAGATCCAACACTAGCACACTGCTTTTGGAACGCGAGCAGCAGGGCGTGAATTGGTCATTGGCGGCGTGCTCGTCATCTTCCAGGTACAGATCGCGGTGGTCCGGCTCGCCCTCCAGCACGCGGGTCAAGCAGGTGCCGCACACGCCTTGTTCGCAGGAGACCATGATCTCGATGCCGTTTTCGGCAAGCACCTGGTGTACCGTCTTGTCCGCGGGTACGGTAAAGCTTTGACCGCTGCTGGCAATGCGCACCTCGAAGCTTCCATCGTCGTCGCTCGATGTCTCGGCGCCGCTGAAATACTCGGTATGTACCCGGTCATCCGCCCAGCCATCGGCCTTGCAGGCGGTCAGGACGGCGTCGATGAACCCCTTGGGGCCGCAGACGTAAACATGGGTATCCGGATCCGGCTGACCGAGCAGCGTCTCGAGGTTCAGGTGTTGGTTTGGTTCGCCATCATCGAAGTGAAAGTGCACCCGCTCGGCGAACGCGGACTCTTTCAGGCGCTGGTAGAACGCGGTTCGTTCCTGCGATCGGGTGCAGTAGTGGAGCTCGAACTCGCCGTTGGTGTGCGCCAAGCGTTCGGCCATGCAGAGCAGCGGGGTAATGCCGATGCCTCCGGCCAGTAGCAGGGTGCGTTTGGCGGGTTCCAGGGGGAAGTGGTTCTTGGGTGCGCTGATCTGCACAAGATCGCCCACCTGCAGCTCGTCGTGCATGGCGTGGGAGCCGCCGCGGGAGGCCGGGTCGCGCAGCACGCCGATCAGGTAGCGCGCGCGGTCGTCCGAGTGGTTGCAAAGCGAATACTGGCGGATGAGTCCCTCTTTGACGCGCACATCGATATGCGCACCGGCGCTAAAGGCCGGGAGCTCCCGGCCGTGCGGATCAGCGAGTTCAAGCGTGACGATATCGAGCGCTTCCTCGTGGCGTGCCTTGACCTCCACGATCAGCGAAGGGGCTGTATGGCTCATTCGCTCGTCTCCGCCGCCGTTTCACGCTCCTCGGTGAGGATGCGGTCTATGATCCGGCGCGCCTGTACACCGCCGCCGTCGATGTTGAGCTTCAGCAGTTGGCGATCCGGATAGGCGAGCAGGTTGCGCTGCTGCGCCTCGAGCATCTCGAGATCCTCTTCGAAAATCTGGCCCTGGCCTTCGCGAATCTTGTCGGTCAGTTCCTGATCCTCGGGCTTGAAGTTGCGCGCCATGCCCCAGAAGTACCAGATCGAGGTGTCGGATTCCGGGGTGATGAAGTCCACCACCACGCTCGAGGCCTTCTTGTCTGCCGGTGCATCGGCGCCGCCGTTGCCCGCGTGGGCGACCCCGACTTCGATCAGCACGTGGCTTGGTGGGGTGAAGCGGCAAATTTGCCAGCGGTCTACGGGCACGTCGTCGGCCAGGCCGTTGCCGCGCAGCGCCGCCTGCCAGAACGGCGGCGCGGAGATGTTTTCCATTTGGCGGCTGGTGATGACCTCGTCGCCATTCGTTTTGGTGTCGGGAGCGGACTCCTCGATCTCGGGCTGGCCGATACTCGAGGCGTGCACGTAGGTCTCGTGGGTCAGGTCCATGAGGTTGTCGATCATCAGCCGATATTCGCAGCCGATGTGGTAAAGACCACCGCCGTAGGCCCACTCGGGATTATTCGCCCACTCGAGCACGGGAATGAGGTCGGCGTCTGCCTTGTCCGGGTCGCCGGGCCAGATCCAGATAAAGCCATAGCGCTCCTCGACCGGGTAGGACGTGACGCTGGGGAAGCCGCGCACGCGCTGGCCGGGCATGCTGTCACACTTGCCGCTACAGTCCATCTCCAGGCCGTGGTAGCCACACACCAGCTTGCCGTCGCGCACGAACCCCAGCGACAGCGGCGCGCCGCGGTGGGGGCAGAAGTCCTCCATGGCGGCCACGCGGCCTTCGTCACCGCGGAAGAACACGAGTTGCTTGTTGCAGATGGTCCGTCCTAGCGGTTTGCCGTCCAGTTCATCCGGCGTGCAGGCGACGTACCAGGTATTCAATGGGTAGGGAGCTTGTTGCGTCACGGTGATATCCTCTTTGAAGGTTTCTTTTTTATTGGATCCAAAGTAAAGGACATGAGTGATTTGGTGGTCAACCCATACTTTGGTTTAGCCTTCTTTCGGGGTGGGGCTAAAAGCGGTTGATAAAAACTGTTGATATAGGGACGCGTTGATGAGTAGCAACGATAAAAGCGTTGCCAGCCGGCTTCGTAAATTGATCGAGGAAGGGGACTACCCGCAAGGTGAGCGGCTGGGCGAAGAGGCCGTCGCCGAGCATCTGGGGGTCTCGAGAACGCCTGTGCGCCTGGCGTTCAGAAGCCTGGAGCAAGAAGGGCTACTCAAGCGGGCGGGTAAGCGCGGTTTTATGGTGCGCGAGTTTACCGAGGCCGACATTCACTGTGCCGTCGAGGTTCGCGGCGTTTTGGAAGGCTTGGCCGCGCGGCGCCTGGCCGAGCAGGGCGTATCGGAAGAGCAGCGCCGTGATTTGTTATTTTGGATCCAAAAAGGGCGCGAGGTGATCGAGAAGGGGTTTTTGAGTGAGGCCGATATCGAGTGTTGGATCGAACTCAATTACCGTTTTCATGAAAAGATCGTGAATTCAGCCGGTAGTGGTGTCATTGGCGATGCCATTGCGCGTAACAACCACCTGCCCTTCGCGGCCGCGGCCTCCATCGTGATCGACGACAGTGAATTGATCCGTGAATTTAGAAAGTTGCAATTGGCCCAGCTGCATCACGAGCTTATTTATCAGGCGCTTGAAAACGGCGAGGGGGCGCGTGTCGAAATGTTGATGCGCGAGCACGCTTTGATTGGTATTCGCTATGCAGAACGCTTCTGATTCACCGCTCGGCGTCGCTCACCAGACGCCTGTGCCCAAAGGATTTTACAAAAAAGTAGACCAAGGTCGATTAGCTCTGAGGGGATTAGTGGATTAAGGTTGTTTTCATAAAACGAACTAATATTCGTTATGCGAACAAGCGCGTTCTACTGACTGGACTGGAGCTTCTCATGAAAGCAATTTTCACTCGGTGTGCGATTGCCGCCACCATTGCGGGTCTCTCGATGGCCTCAGCCCAGGCGGCCACCACGCTACGTATGGCTCACTTCTGGCCGGGGGCATCCGGTGTCAATGAAGACGTTCTACAAGCCTGGGCCGATACCATTGCCGAAGAGTCCGACGGCGATCTGACGGTACAGATGTTCCCCTCGGGGACGCTTGCCAAGCCCGATTCCATCTACGAAGCGGCGGCCAATGGTATTACCGATATAGGGGCGACGGCGCAGGGGTACACGGCGGGCCGTTTCCCGCTTTCTCAAATCGTCGAGCTACCCGGCGTTGCCAACTCGGCAACCCAAGGCGCGTGCGTGCTGCAAACCCTTTATGACGATGGCCATCTGGATAGCGAGTATGAAGATACGCGCCCGCTTTTCATGTTCACCACCGGGCCTGGCGGTATCCATACCATCGATACCGATGTTCAAACCCCCGCTGACCTGGAAGGCCTGCGTATCCGGCGTCCCACGGCGGTGGCGGGCCAAATGTTGGAGAACATGGGCGCAAGCCCGGTCGGGATGCCAGCGCCGGATATCTATACCGCTATGCAACGCGGCGTCATCGATGGTTTGAGCTTTCCCTGGGAGGGCCTTGCGGGCTTTCGTATCAACGAGTTGGTGAGCTATCACACCGAAGTGCCGTTTTATACGCTGGTGTTCGTTGCCACCATGAATCAGGGCGCTTACGAGCGTTTGACGCCCGAACAGCAGGCGGTGATCGACGATAATTCGGGCATGAAGTGGGCCGAGAAGGCCGGGGAGGTCTTCGATCGCCTGGATGTAGAGGGCAAGCAGGAAGCCGTCGACGCGGGCCACACTATTCGCGAGATAGAAAATCCGCTCGAGCATCCCGATTGGCAAGGCCCGCTGGAAGCTGGTATCGAAACCTACCTGACCCGTCTGGAAGAACGCGGCTTGAGCCAGGCGCGCGATGTCTACGAGGCGGCCTTGAGCGCCAGCGCCGACTGCGCCGCTGACCAGGAGTAATGAATGCAGACTTCCCTGGAAAGGGCCAGCCATGGGCTGGCCCTGTTATGCCGTGTCATTGCCGGGATCGCCCTGGTGGCGCTGCTGATGGTCACGATTGCGGATGTCAGCACACGCTATCTTTACCGGTTGACGGACGGCGCGTTCGCGCTGCGTGTCAGCGGTAGTGTGGAGCTTGTGAGCTATCTCATGCTGTGCTCCTTGCTGGCCGCCATGGCCGCCAACGTCGAAAAAAGCCAGGTCGTGGTCGAGGCATTTTCACACCGTTTGCCCGCCTGGATGAAAAACCGGCTCCATGGCGTTTATCTGTTCGGCTTTGCCGCCTTGGGGCTGGTGCTGTTCACCGGGCTTTTGGATTCGGCGGCCGCGGCGTCGCGACACGGAGAGGTAACCCAGGATTTACGCCTGCCCATGGGGCCCATTTATTACGCCGCGGCCGCCATGAGCCTGATGCTGGGTATTCGCAGCGCCCTGCATGCTTTGCTGGGTGCGCTCTTTGGCGCTGAGGGAGACGTTGCCAATGGGGAGTGAAATGATCGGGGCCATTGGCCTTGGGCTACTACTGGTTCTTATGGTGCTGCGGGTGCCCGTCGCGTTGACCATGCTGGTGATCGGGGTGGGCGGCTTTGCGTGGATCATTAGCTGGGACGCCGCCATCGCGCAGTTGAAGACCGTGCCTATCGAAGTGCTTTCGAACTACAGCTTCAGTGCCGTGCCCATGTTCATCTTGATGGGCGTACTGGCCGCGCATTCGGGCATGGCGGGCAAGCTTTTCGATGCCACGCGCACGATCTGCGGGGGCTGGAAAGGGGGCCTGGCGATCGCCGCGGTGGGGTCGTGCGGGGTATTTTCGGCCATTTCCGGTTCGTCGCTTGCCACGGCGAGCACCATGACCCGGGTGGCCCTGCCGGAAATGGAACGCTATGGTTATAACCGGGGCCTGGCGACCGGCGCTCTTGCCGCTGGCGGCACCCTGGGGATCATGATTCCGCCCAGCATTGCCCTGCTGATCTACGCAATTTTAACCGAGCAGTCCGTTGGTGACATGTTCATGGCCGGGCTCATTCCCGGTCTGATGGGGCTTGTGATGTACGCCCTGACGGTGACGGTGGTGATGCGCCTGCGCCCCCAGCTGGCGGTAGCCGGCGAGCCGACCACCTGGCGGGCGAAGCTGGGCTCGATCTCCGGACTGCTGCCTTTCTTCGCCGTGTTTTTGGTGATGATTCTGGGGATTTATTTCGGTCTTTTTACTCCGACCGAAGGCGCAAGCGTGGGGGCCTTCGCCACGCTTCTGTACGCTTTCTATAAAGGGATGCGCCTGGTCGGTTTATGGCGAAGCCTGCAAGAGACGCTGGCGCTTTCGGCGGTCGTGTTCTTCATGCTGGTGGGTGCCGAGACGCTGGGTTATTTCATCTCGGTCTCGCGGATCTCTTTCTCGATCAGCGATTTTTTGATGGGCGTGGATCTGGCACCCATCGCGATCGTGCTCTGTATCCTGCTGCTCTATTTCGTACTGGGCATGTTCATGGATTCGATCGCCATGCTGGTGATCACGGTGCCCGTGGTGTATCCCATTATTCAGGCACTGGGTATCGATCCGGTTTGGTTCGGGATTATTACCGTGTTGACCGTGGAGCTTGGGTTGATCACCCCGCCGGTCGGGATGAATGTGTTCGTCATCAAGGCCATGGCCCCCCACGTAAGATTAGGGGAAATCTTCAAGGGCGTAGCGCCGTTTATCGTCTCGGACTTCATCCGCCTGGCGCTTTTGATCGCATTCCCCGTCTTGAGCACGTTTTTCCTGCTCTAGTCTCTCAAAGCGCGCCCTGGAAATAGGGCGCGAGCCGAGCGCTGAGCTCGGCTCGATACGCAGCGCCCTCGATGCGGTTATGCTCGAGCATGTGCTCGAGCAGTTTGGCCCGTTTGCTCGTCGAGGACGGCAGCGCCTTGATATGGGTATCGATCCAGATCAAATGGTGCTCGCTGTCGACCAGTAAATTATCGATGTGCAGGTCACGATGGTAATAGCCCGCCTGGGCAAGTTGAGCGACCTGCTGGCCGAGGGATTCGATAAACGCGTGGCGCCCCTGCTCATCCTGCGCTTCGAAATAGGCGCTGCCCGGTGTGCAATTATTCATGTACTCCATCGCATAGAGTGACCCCAGCGGGTTCAGAAAGTTGAGCGCTACGCCGTAACAGCGCACGTCCACCGTGCGCTGGCCCAGCTTTTTGAGGACCCGGCGGCTTTTGAACTCCTTGTGAGCATCGTAGGAACCCGCCAAGCGCTTGGAGAGGATATCGCGCCCCAGCCAGCGCCAGAAATTCTGCCGGGGGGAGTACTTGTCGCCCACCAGCTTGAACAGGGTGCTCGACTGCGGTTGGGCATAAAAGCGACTGCTGCTCTGCGCATCGAGCTGTGGCATGGGCTGCAGCTCGCCAAGGCTTAGCAAGCGGGCATGCTGGGTGTCGCGTACAAGGTACCAGGACGGTCTTTCGGGAAAGATGAAGCGCTGTAATTTTTTCTTCATTGAAATCTTGGATAATGACGTTAATCGGGGGAGCTACGTTCGCAGCGCCGACGGCCGGTTGATCGATCTACCCCGCTAGTGCGTTAACAGGTGCGTTTGCCGCTGGCGAAATTCGCGCGGGGCCTGCGCCGTATTGCGCTTGAAAAAGCGCGTAAAGTACGCCGGCTCGGAGAACCCCAGGCTATCGGCGATTTCGGCAACCGTCATGTTAGTGTAGGTAAGTTGCCGCTTGGCTTCCAATAACACGCGCTCGTGCAGGAGTTGCAGCGCGCTGAGCCCCGCTTGTTTGCGACACGTCAAATTGAGGTGGGCGCTGCTCATGCCTAGCTGGTCTGCCAGCATAGCGATGCTGGGTTGCTGGCGGTAGTGTGTTTCGACCAATGCCTGAAAACGCTCGAAGTGCTGACGCCCTTTCTCGCTTCGCTGGGAACGGCGGCTTTTGATGCTTGTCTTTTCAGGCAGTGTGAGGCGCTCCAGCTCGATCGCCAGCGCCTGCGCTAATATCTCCAGTAGCTGACGACGCCCCGGCGCCGGTCGATCGTACTCCTGACTGATTTGGCCGACCAGCGTGGCGATCTGCTGCTGGTTGCTGGCGCCTTCCAAACGATAAAACCCCGCCTTCGACAGTACTCTGCTCCCTTCCAGGGCGCGGGAAAGGTGCTCGGCCAACGGTTTGGCGAGGGTAATGATGTCGCCCTCCACGTCAGCAGAGAAACGAAAACCGTGAATCGTCATGGCCGGTACTACGATCGTGCCCATATCCTGGAAGTGGTGATGGGCGCCCTCCAGCTCCAGCGCTACGCTGCCCCGCTTGATCAACAGGATATGCACGAGATCGGCGTGCCGGTGTGGGCGAATACGCCAATCGTGCAAGCGGCTGCGCTCGGCAATGGATTCACAGTGCAGCAAGTCCGGCGTCGGCCAGTGCTCGGTTTCGCCGTATAGCTTGAAGACGGGGACGATCGGGCGCTGTGTCATCGGGCGGCAATCACCGTGTTCGACCAAGGTGGGTCATGGATACGTGAAAAGTCCAAGAGACTCTCGATATTCTGCCTTATTTTAGTGCCTTTATCGGTCAAAAATACAAGCCAGATGTTTCGCTTGATAATAATGACGATGAGGCCTCCCCCCATGAAGACACAGGTTGCGATTATCGGTGCCGGCCCTGCCGGGCTGCTGCTGGGACAATTACTGCATCGCCAGGGTATCGACAATGTGATCGTCGAGCGGCGCAGCGGCGAGTACGTGCTTGGCCGTATACGGGCGGGCGTACTCGAGCAGGGTATGGTGGATTTGCTGCGCGAAGCCGGCGTTGAGGAGCGCATGGACCAGGAGGGCATGCCTCACGACGGTTTCGAGCTGGCCTTCGATAACCGCCGCGTGCGCGTCGCGCTGGATGAGTTGACCGGCGGCAGTCAGGTGATGGTCTACGGGCAGACCGAAGTGACCCGCGATTTGATGCAGGCCCGCGAGGCGGCGGGTGCCACGACGCTTTATGAAGCCCAAAACGTCGAGCCTTTCGATCTGGAAAGCGACTCGCCCTATTTAACCTTCGAACACAACGGCGAAACCGTGCGGCTCGACTGCGACTATATCGCCGGGTGCGATGGCTATCACGGCGTTTCCCGCCAGGCCATTCCCGAAGACCGCCTGACCGAGTTCGAAAAGGTTTACCCGTTTGGCTGGCTCGGCATGTTATCGGATACGCCGCCGGTCTCCGATGAGCTGATCTACGCCCGCCACCCACGCGGTTTCAGCCTATGCAGTATGCGCTCCGCGACCCGCAGCCGTTACTACCTGCAGGTGCCGCTGGATGAAAAAGTCGAAGACTGGTCGGACGAGCGTTTTTGGGAGGAGCTCAAGCGCCGTTTGCCCGACGAGGTGGCCGAACAGCTTGTGACCGGCCCCTCGATCGAAAAGAGCATCGCGCCGCTGCGCAGCTACGTGGTCGAGCCCATGCAGTACGGCAAGCTGTTTCTGGTGGGCGACGCCGCGCATATCGTCCCACCCACCGGCGCCAAGGGGCTGAACCTGGCCGCCAGCGACGTGAATACGCTTTACCGGCTGATGGTGAAGGTCTATCACGATGGCCGCACGGATCTGATCGAGCGCTATTCGCAAACGTGCCTAAAGCGCATCTGGAAAGCCGAGCGTTTCTCCTGGTGGATGACCTCGATGCTGCATAACTTCTCTGATGAAGAGGATTTCAACAGCCGCATGCAGCTAGCGGAGCTCGATTACGTAACCAGCTCTCGAGCCGGTTTGACGACGATTGCCGAGAACTACGTGGGGTTACCTTACGAGCCGCTGGAGTAGCGACTTTTTCGAGTCTGCTTGATACAACAAAGCCCAGGCAAGGCCTGGGCTTTGTATCGGAACAAGCCCGTTTCCCGTGTCAACACTCGATCGCATTCACCGCCAGCCCCCCCTTGGAGGTCTCCTTGTACTTGTCGAGCATGTCGCGGCCGGTGTCGCGCATGGTGCGGATCACTTTATCCAGCGAGATGAAATGGCTGCCGTCGCCACGTAGGGCCATTTGCGCGGCGTTGATCGCCTTGACGGTGGCGATGGCGTTGCGCTCGATGCAGGGCACCTGAACGAGGCCGCCTACCGGGTCGCAGGTGAGCCCCAGGTTGTGCTCCAGGCCGATTTCCGCGGCGTGCTCGACCTGCTCCGGCGTGGCGCCCATCACCTCGGCCAGCCCCGCGGCAGCCATGGCGCAGGCGGAGCCGACCTCGCCCTGGCAGCCCACCTCGGCCCCAGAAATCGAGGCATTTTTCTTGCACAGAATACCGATGGCGCCGGCAGCGAGTAGAAAGTCCACAACGTTGCGCTCGCTTGAGCCCGCCTGAAACTTCATGTAGTAGTGCAGCACCGCCGGGATGATGCCCGCAGCACCATTGGTGGGGGCGGTCACCATGCGCCCGCCGGCGGCGTTCTCTTCGTTCACGGCCAGCGCAAAGATGTTGACCCACTCCATGGCGGAGAAGGTGGTCGCGATCAGGCAGGGGTCCTGTTCGGCGGCCGACAGGCGTTGATGTAGAAGTTTGGCGCGGCGTTTGACGTTGAGCCCCCCGGGCAGCACGCCTTCGTGGGTCAGCCCGTTGTCGACGCACTCGCACATCACCTGCCAAATGCGCCAAAGCTCGTCGCGCACCGCCTGCTCGGGCCGCCAGGTTTTTTCGTTGGCCATCATCAACTGGCTGACGCTCATGTTTTCGCGCTTGCAAAGCGCCAGCAGCTCTTCGGCGGAGTTGAAGTCGAAGGGGATCTCGGCGGTGTCCATGTCTTCGAGTTTGGCGTCGACCTGGCTTTGGTCGACCACGAAGCCGCCGCCCACCGAGTAGTAGGTGTTTTCGAGTAGCGTACTGCCGTCTTCGGCAAACGCGCAGAGCTTCATGGCGTTGGGGTGGTGGGGCAGGCTTTCCTCGTGAAACACCAAATCCCGATCCCACACGAAGGCCACGTCCTGCTGGCGATAAAATGACAGGCGCTGGGTCTCTTTGAGCGCGCTGATGGCTGGGCCGATGATCGCCGGGTCGATCGTGTCCGGGCGCTCGCCGAGTAGGCCCATGATGATGGCGTGGTCGGTGGCGTGGCCGATGCCCGTGGCCGAGAGCGAGCCGTAAAGATGTACTTCCAGACGGCTGACCTGGCCGAGCATCTGGCCCTCGTCCACGGCCTTGGCAAACTTGAAGGCCGCCATCATGGGGCCGACCGTGTGCGAGCTGGATGGACCGACGCCAATCTTGAAAAGATCGAAGACACTGATAGGCATGGGAGACCTCTGAATTGAGAGTATAAAGCCCGCTCACTGAGTATAGGACACGCGGCGCGCAGTGATGCCGCGCCGTCGCACGCGCTACTCGGCAAGCAGATTTCATTGTTGTTGTGCTGTGCCCATCACGTGGGCCGCAAAGGCCAGGCGGTACTAGTTACCGAACACCACGGTGCGGCCGTTGTGCAAGAACACGCGCCGCTCGAGGTGATAGCCAATAGCGCGGGCGAGCGTCAGGCATTCGATATCGCGCCCCTTGGCCACCAGGTCCTCCGGGTAGTGCGCGTGGTCCACCGGCTCGACGCCCTGGGCGATGATCGGGCCTTCGTCCAGGTCGTTATTGATGTAGTGGGCGGTGGCGCCGACGAGCTTCACCCCCTTGTCGTAGGCCTGGTGGTAGGGTTTGGCGCCCTTGAATCCCGGCAAAAGCGAATGGTGAATGTTGATCGCCCGTCCGTCGAGCAGCTCGCACATGCGTGGCGAAAGTACTTGCATGTAGCGTGCCAGAATCACCAGCTCCGCACCGGTTTCTTCGATGATATCGAGCACTTGGGCTTCCTGGTCGGCCTTGGTGTCCGGGGTGATGGGTAAGTAATGGTAAGGCAGGTCGTGCCAGTCGGCCAGCGCTTCTAAATCCGGATGATTGGAGATGATCGCCCGGATATCCAGCGGCAACTGCCCGGTGCGGTAACGGTAGAGCAGATCGTTCAGGCAGTGGTCCGCCTTGGAGACCAGAATGACCGTCCCGGTGCGCTTGGCCGGCGGCGTCAGCTCGAAGGCCATCTCGAACGCGTCAGCGCGGGACGTGAAATCCTCCAGGAACGCCTGCTCGTTGAACGGCTCGCGCTCCGGGCGAAACTCCGCGCGAATGAAGAAACGCTCGCCGAGCCGATCATCGAAGGAGCTCAGCTCGGTAATGTAGCAGTGTTGCTCCTTTAAGAAGCGGGTCACGACATCGACCGTCCCCAGAATACTGGGGCATTGGGCGGTGATAATCCAGGTATCCGTCATTCGGCTCATGGCGCGTCTCATTCATCCACAGTCAGGGGTGGCCGGCGGGGCCGGCCGAAGTGTTTGTTATTGTGTGTCGATCCCGTACTCTTTCGCTGCATCGAGCAGCCAGCGGTAGCAGTAGTCGGCAAAGCTTCGCCTGAGCACCAGCTCCCACTCGGTGTCAGACGAGCGGCGCAGCACCACGCTCGCCTTGGCGAATACCGTGGTGACGCCCTTGCCCACCGGGAAGGCGCTGGGGTGAACATCGAAGGAGATCGATTTCATCAGCACTTCGCGCGCGTTCGGGCCGCTCAAGGTGAGCAGCGTTTGGCCGCCGCTGACGTTGACGATGCTGAAGTGGGCATCCCCCAGGGTGTCGCGCAGGGAACGCTCAAGGGCGAACTCTTCGCCGCCGGGCACGATCACCAGCCACTCGTCCGGCGAGATCCACTGAATCGAGCGTTCGCCGCTTTCGTCCTGTGTCACGGTGTTGGGTTTGGCGGGAAGACTCAGCCCCAGCACCTGGCGCACCGCCTCGTCCAGCACGATAGCGCCACCGCGCAGCACCAGATGGCCCATTAGGGCTTTTTCGCGCAGCACCACACCCGGCGACGCTTGGCGCGCCTCCGGCGTCGCTTGCTGCTGGTAGCTCCAGGCCAGCGGCGACTCGACCGCTGGGTTGCCGTCAGGCACGGTGTTGAACTCCTGCACGTTCGATACGCTCGCGTTAGACATGCTGACGCTCTCCTTTCGGGTCGATGAAGACGGGGCTTACGATTTCGGCCTCGTGCATCGTGCCGTCGGTCATGGGCAGGTAGACGGTCTGGCCCATGCGCTCGCGGCCTTCGACCACCACGGCCAGGGCGAAGCCGTGGCCCAATGACGGGCTGTAGTAGCTCGACGTGACGTGGCCCTTCATCGCCATGGGAATGCTTTGCGTACCATCGAACACGATCTGCGCGCCCTCTTCGAGTACCACGCTTGGGTCTTTGGGCTTCAGGCCGACGAACTGTTTGCGGTCGCCGCGGATGGTGTCCGGGCGGCTCAGCGCGCGCTTGCCGATCCAGGGGAAGGGTTTGTCGTAGCCGATTGCCCACTGCATGCCCAAATCTTCCGGGGTCACCGAGCCGTCGGTGTCCTGGCCGACGATGATCAGGCCTTTTTCGGCGCGCAGCACGTGCATGGTTTCGGTGCCGTAGGGCGTCAGATCGAACTTCTCGCCGTGCTCGAAGAGCTTTTTCCAGACGTGCAGGGCGTAGTTGGCCTGAACGTTGATCTCGTAAGCAAGCTCCCCGGTAAACGAGATCCGGAACACCCGCGCCGGGACACCGGCCACGTTGCCTTCCTTCCAGTCCATGAACTTGAACTGCTCTTTATCCAGATCGATATCGGTGACTTCCGCCATCAGCTTGCGCGCGTCCGGCCCGGTCACGGTCATGGTCGCCCAGTGGTCGGTCACCGAGTTGAAGTAGACCTGTAGTTCCGGCCACTCGGTCTGGTGCCAAAGCTCCAGCCACTCCATCACGCCCGCCGCACCGCCGGTGGTGGTGGTCATCAGGAAGTGGTTGTCGCCCAGGCAGCTGGTGGTGCCGTCGTCCATCAGCATGCCGTCTTCTTTACACATCAAGCCGTAGCGCACGCGGCCGACGTCGAGCTTGGCCCACTTGTTGGTGTAAACGCGGCCCAGGAATTCGCGGGCGTCCGGGCCCTGAATGTCGATCTTGCCAAGCGTCGAGGCATCTAGAATCCCCACGCCTTCGCGCACCGCCAGGCACTCCCGGGCGACCGCCTCGTGCATGGTCTCCATGCGCTCGTTACCGTCTGCGCGGCGTTTTTTGGGAAAGTACCAGGGGCGCTTCCACTGGCCGACGTCCTCGAACTCGGCGCCGTTTTCCAGATGCCACTCGTGCATCGCAGTGTAGCGTTTCGGGTCGAAAAGCTCGTTGCAGTGGCGGCCGACGATGGCGCCGAAGGTGATCGGCGTGTAGTTGGGGCGGAACACCGTGGTGCCCACTTCCGGAATCGAGCGGTCCAGGCAGCGCGCGGCGATGGCCATGCCGTTGATGTTGCCAAGCTTGCCCTGGTCGGTACCAAAGCCCAGCGCGGTGTAGCGCTTGACGTGCTCGATGGACTCGAAGCCTTCCCGGGTGGCGACTTCGATACCGGCGGCGGTCACGTCGTTTTGCAAATCGACGAACTGCTTGGGCGCGCGCAGCGCGCTCTTCTCATGCGGTACCTGGTAAAGTGCGCAGCCCAAACCGTCGCGCCGGGGCTGCGTTTCGGGCAGTGCGATCGCTTGGGCGTCGTCGAAGCCGCTTGCCAGGGCCGCTTGTTGGCCGGCGCGAGTGCTGTTGGCCAGCGTCTCGGTGAGCGCGAAGTGGCCGGCCACGCCGCCTACCGAGACCATGCCTTTTACTTCGCCGGGCACGAAGCCTAAAAGCTCGTCGTTCCATACCGACCGAGTGCCGGTGTGCGAGGAGAGATGCACCACCGGGCTATAGCCGCCGGAGCTTGCGATGGTGTCGCACTCGAGATCTTCGGTTTTACCGGTGACCACGAAGCGCTCCAAATCGATGGCGCAAACGCGCGCGCCGGTGACGCGCTGATTGCCGCGCGCTTCGACGACGCAGCTTCCGGTAATCACGCGAATGCCGCTGTCCCGGGCTTGGCGGACCAGGTCGCCGTCCGGATTGGCGCGGGCGTCGACGATGGCGACGACCTCGCGGCCGGCCTCCTTCCAATCGAGCGCGGCGCGGTAGGCGTGGTCGTTGCTGGTCGAGAGCACCAGTTTCTTACCCGGCACCACGGCGTAGCGGCGAATATAGGTTGATACCGCACCCGCGAGCATGATGCCGGGCAGGTCGTTGTTGGCGAACACCAGCGGGCGCTCGTGGGTGCCGCTCGCCAGTACCACCTGGGTGGCACGCACGCGATGCAGCCGCGCGCGGGACTCACCGGGGAAGCCGGCTTCGCGAGCGGTGTCCGCCAGGTGCTCGGTGCGACGCTCGTGGAGCGTCACGAAGTTGTGGTCGTGGTAGCCGTTGGCGGTCGTGCGGGGCAGTAGCGTGACGTTGTCGAGCCCGGCAAGCTCTTTCACGGTCGCCTCGACCCAGCGCGTGGCGGAAATGCCACCCAGCGTTTCGCGGCTATCCAAAAGCGAGCCGCCCATCTCTTCCTGCTCGTCGCAGAGAATCACCCGGGCGCCGGCGCGGGCGGCGGTCAGTGCCGCCGTTAGCCCGGCAGGGCCGGCGCCCACGACCATCACGTCGCAGTGGTGGTGCATGTGATCGTAGATGTCCGGGTCGGACTCGGTCGGCGCCCGGCCAAGGCCCGCGCCCTTGCGGATGTACTTTTCGTAGGTCATCCACATGGAGGCCGGGGCCATGAAGGTCTTGTAGTAAAAGCCTGGCGGCATGAAACCACCCCCCAGGCGGCCGACCCAGCTCATCACGTCGCGTTGGACGTTGGGCCAGCCGTTGGTGCTGCGCGCCGTTAGGCCTTTATAAAGCGCCTGCTGAGTCGCGCGTACGTTGGGCACCTGGGTGTCGTCCCGGGCGCCGAGCTGGACCACGGCGTTGGGCTCCTCGGCGCCGGCGGCCACGATGCCGCGGGCCCGCGAATACTTGAAGCTGCGGTTGACGATATCCACGCCGTTGGCGAGCAAGGCCGAGGCAAGCGTGTCGCCCTTGAGGCCGTGGTAGCGCTGGCCGTTGAAGGTGAACTCGAGCACCTGGGAGCGATCGACACGACCGCCGGCATCGATACGATTGGTCTGCGTCATGACGAAGCCTCCTCGTTCAGGGCCTTTGTTTCGGGCTGCGCGCCGACGGTTTGCCAGCCGCCATCGGCGGTTTGTACACCCTCTTCCTTGCGTACTTTTTCGGACTCGGCGGTGATGGTCGGCTGCTCGCCCATCGGGTAGGTCTCGAGGATTTCGTAGGTCACCGTGTTGCGGGTGATGTTGAAAAACTTGCGACAGCCCACCGAGTGCACCCACATTTCATGGTGAATACCGCGTGGGTTATCGCGAAAGAACAGATAGTCGCCCCACTCTTCGTCGGTGGTGTTCTCCGGATCAGCAGGGCGCATCAGGTGAGCCTGGCCGCGGGGATGAAACTCCTCCTCCTCGCGGTGCTCCTGGCAGTAGGGGCATAAGATATAAAACATGAAAGCTCTCCTCAGTGCGCAACGCCGGCGGCGCCGTGTTCGTCGATCAACGCGCCGGTATGGAAGCGGTCGATGGAGAAAGGCGCGGCGATCGGGTGCATTTCACCCTTGGCCAGGCTTGCCGCAAACACGTGGCCGGAGCCGGGGGTGGCCTTGAAGCCGCCGGTGCCCCAGCCGCAGTTGAAATAAAGCCCCTTCACCTTCGTTTTCGAAAGAATCGGGCAGGCGTCCGGGCAGGTATCGACGATGCCGCCCCACTGGCGGTTCATGCGCACCCGCGAGAACATCGGAAACATCTCGACGATGGCCTGCAGGGTGTGCTCGATGGTCGGGTAGCTGCCGCGCTGGCCATAGCCCACGTAGCCGTCGATACCCGCGCCGATGACCAAATCGCCCTTGTCGGACTGGCTAACGTAACCGTGTACGTGATTCGACATGGTGACGGTGTTGAGCACCGGCTTGAGCGGCTCGGAGACGAGCGCCTGTAGCGGGTGGGACTCAAGCGGCAGCTTGATGCCTGCCATATTGGCCAGCACCCCGGAGTTACCCGCTGCCACGCAGCCCACGGTGCTCGCCTCGATGTCGCCGCGGTTGGTGTGCACGCCCAGCACCTTGCCGTCGCGAATTTTGAAGCCGGTGACTTCGGTGTTCTGGAGAAGATCCACGCCCAGGGCGTCGGCGGCGCGGGCGTAGCCCCAGGCCACCGCGTCGTGGCGGGCAACGCCGGCGCTTTTCTGCCAGGAGGCGCCCATGATGGGGTAGCGCCCGCGGTGGGAGATATCCAGTTCCGGCTCGATCTCCTTGATCTGGCCCGGGGTCACCACTTCGCTATCCACGCCGTTCAAACGGTTGGCGTGGACGCGGCGCTGAATGTCGCGCATGTCCTGCAGGGTGTGACCCAGGTTCAATACGCCGCGCTGGGAGAACATGACGTTGTAGTTCAAATCCTGGGAAAGGCCTTTCCACAAGTCGAGGGAGTGGTTGTAAAGCCTGGCGGCTTCGTCCCACAGGTAGTTGGAGCGCACGATGGTGGTGTTGCGCGCGGTGTTGCCGCCGCCCAGCCAGCCTTTTTCGACCACGGCGACGTTCTTGACGCCGAACTCCTTGGCCAGGTAGTAGGCGGTTGCCAAGCCGTGGCCGCCGCCGCCGACGATGATCACGTCATAGCGTTTTTTGGGCTCGGGATTGCGCCACTGGCGCTCCCAGTTCTCGTGATGGCCGAGCGCATGTTTGACCAATCCGAAGCCGGAATAACGTTGCATAAATCTCTCCTGAATCGGCGCCGGAAAGCCCGCCGGCGGCGATCGTTAAGCGATGGAAGTGGCGCTTTCGGTGGTCTGCTCGCTCTGGGCTTGGCCGTACACCGGATGGCGGGCGCACAGCTCAGAGACGTTGTCGCGCACCTGGTTCTCTACCTCAGTGGTA
The DNA here is from genome assembly GCF_968212445.1 of Vreelandella sp. GE22. Lineage (NCBI taxonomy): Bacteria > Pseudomonadati > Pseudomonadota > Gammaproteobacteria > Oceanospirillales > Halomonadaceae > Vreelandella > Vreelandella sp. GE22. Next base: position 3,745,732 of record NZ_OZ309110.1, on the reverse strand, counting down.
TCTTTTTGATCGGCAAGCACGTCGAGAATGTCGCAGATCCAGCCGGCCAGGTGTTCGCAGTCGGCTTCATTCATGCCGCGGGTGGTCACCGCCGGGGTGCCAATGCGCAGCCCCGACGTGACGAACGGGCTTTGCGGGTCGTTGGGCACGCTGTTCTTGTTGACCGTGATGTGCGCGCGGCCAAGCGCGGCGTCGGCGTCTTTTCCGGTCACGCCCTGTTTGATCAGCGAGACCAAAAAGAGGTGGTCATCGGTGCCGCCGGAGACCACGTCGAAGCCGCGCTCGACGAACACCCGCGCCATGGCCTGGGCGTTGATGATGACCTGGCGCTGGTAGTTGACGAAGTCCTGGTTCATCGCTTCCTTGAACGCCACGGCCTTGGCGGCGATGACGTGCATGAGCGGGCCGCCCTGCTGGCCCGGGAAGACCGCGCCGTTGAATTTTTTGTTGAGCGCCTCGTCGCCCTCGGCGGAGAGAATCAGGCCACCGCGCGGGCCGCGCAGTGTCTTGTGGGTCGTGGTGGTCACCACGTGGGCGTGGGGCAGGGGGCTTGGGTAGAGGCCCGCGGCGACCAGACCCGCCACGTGGGCCATGTCGACCATCAAATAAGCGCCTACTTCGTCAGCGATGGTGCGAAAACGGCGCCAGTCGACCACGCGGGAATAGGCCGAGAAGCCGGCGATGATCATTTTCGGCTGGTGCTCGCGGGCCAGACGCTCGACTTCTTCATAGTCGATCTCGCCGGTACCCTCGACCAGGCCATACTGGATGGCGTTGTAGTGCTTGCCGGAGAAGTTGGGCGCCGCACCATGGGTCAGGTGGCCGCCGTGGGCCAGGCTCATGCCTAGAATGGTGTCGCCAGGCTTGACCAGCGCCATGAAGACCGCCGCGTTGGCTTGGGCGCCGGAGTGCGGCTGCACATTGGCGTAGTTGGCGCCGAACAGGCTGCAGGCGCGCTCGATGGCGAGTGCTTCGACCTTGTCGACGAACTCGCAGCCGCCGTAGTAGCGCTTGCCCGGGTAGCCTTCGGCGTACTTGTTGGTCAACTGCGTGCCCTGGGCTTCCATCACCACTTGGCTTGTGTAGTTTTCCGAGGCGATCAGCTCGATATGGGCTTCTTGGCGCGACGTTTCTTCAGCGATTGCCGAGGCAAGGGCTGTGTCGTAGTCGGCCAGACGGGCATCAGAAAGAAAATTATTGTGTGACATCGAGTGCTCCAGGCTAGTCGCTCTATTCGGTCTGAGAGTCTGTTAGCGCCGGTATTTTGACTACCGTTTGACGCTATCCTGCCGCGATAGTATCGCCGGGCCTCGCCCCCAGGATGCTTGCCGACGTCACCGCGCGGCGTATTTGCGACATTGGCGACAAAATCGTGTTTAGCGCCAAAAGAGGTCGCCCATCTACCGTTCGATGTCGTCTGTGAGTAATTTTCAAACCGGCTAATGGACCATGCTGGAGCAGCAAGCTAATGCTCTTTGGCGGGTTTCTGACAAGCATGGGCTTGTGTCGCCGCGCCAAATACGCCAGTTCCCTTCAAGAATAACGATGCCGCGTGGTCATGGCCGCGCGGCACCTGGAAAAGAGGATGTCCCATGTCCAACAATCGTGGTGTTGTTTATATCGGCGACGGGAAGGTCGACGTACAGGATATCGCCTACCCGAAAATGGAAACGCCCAATGGCAAGCCCATCGATCACGGCGTGATCCTGAAAGTGGTTTCAACGAACATCTGCGGCTCGGACCAGCACATGGTGCGCGGGCGCACGACCGCCCCGACCGGCATGGTGCTGGGCCACGAGATCACCGGGGAAGTGATCGAGAAGGGCAAGGGCGTCGAATTCCTGGGCATCGGCGATATCGTCTCGGTGCCGTTCAATGTTGCCTGCGGGCGCTGCCGCACCTGTAAAGAGGGCCATACCGGCCTTTGCTTACACGTCAACGACGACCGCGCCGGCGGCGCCTATGGTTACGTCGACATGGGCGGCTGGGTCGGCGGTCAGGCGCACTACGTCATGGTGCCCTACGCGGACTTCAACCTTTTGAAGTTCCCGGACCGGGACCAGGCCATGAGCCAGATTCGCGACCTCACCATGTTGAGCGACATCCTGCCCACGGGCTTTCACGGTGCTTTAAAAGCCGGCGTCGGCGCGGGCTCCACGGTGTACGTCGCCGGCGCGGGTCCGGTCGGTTTGGCCGCGGCCGCCTCGGCGCGCCTGCTGGGGGCGGCGGTGGTGATGATCGGCGACTTCAACAAGGATCGCCTGGAGCACGCGCGCAAGATGGGCTTCGAGCCGATCGATTTGAACAACCACGACCGCTTGGGCGAAATGATCGCCGCCGTGGTCGGCGAGCCGAGCGTGGACAGCGCCATCGACGCGGTAGGCTTCGAGGCCGTGGGCCACAGCGGCAAGGAGCAGCCCGCGGTGGTGCTCAACCAGATGATGGACATCACCCGCGAAGGCGGCTCCATCGGTATTCCGGGCCTTTACGTGACCGAAGACCCGGGCGCGACGGAAAAAGCCGCGCAAACCGGAAGCCTCAGCCTGCGCTTTGGCCAGGGCTGGGCCAAGGGCTTGTCGTTTCATACCGGCCAGACCCCGGTGGTGCAGTACAACCGCCAGCTGATGCAGGCGATTCTGCATGGGCGTCTGAACATCGCCGAGATCGTCAACGCCCAGGTGATCTCGCTCGAGGACGCGCCAGCGGGCTACGAGCAGTTCGATCAGGGCGTGGCCAGCAAGTTCGTGCTCGACCCGCATGGGCTGCTCGGCGTCGCTTAACGCGTCTCGTCGCCTCACCTCACCCAGCGGCCGCGGCCACTGCCGCGGGCGTTTTTTTATCTTTGGTTCCAGCACGATATGGGCATAAAAAAGCGGATACCACGAGGTGGTATCCGCTTTGCGCCCTTTGAGTTGCGCCCTTTGAGTTGCGTTCTTTGAGTGTGGTGGCTTAAAAATCCACCACCAGGCTGTTCTTGGGCCGACTGCAGCAGCTGAGGATATACCCCTCTTCGATATCCTCCTCGGTGATGCCGCCGTTGTGCTCCATCTCCACGTCGCCGGACTTGAGCTGCACCCGGCAGGTGCCGCAGATCCCCATACCGCACGCCTTGGGAATATGTAGCCCAAGCTTGGCCGCGGCGGCGTGGACCGTCTCGCCAGGCTGAATGCGCACGCTCTTGTTCGACTGGGCGAACTCGACGCTGAGAAGGTCTTCGGGCTCGGCAAGCTCGGCTTCCACTTCTGCCTGCTCTGCAAGCTCCTTGACGTCTTCCTGAACGTCGACCGGCGTGGCGCCGAAAAGTTCCTCATGGTAGTGGTCCATGTTGAAGTTGTTGGCGCGCAATACCGCCTTGACGGCATTCATGTAGGGCACCGGGCCGCAGCAAAAAATCTCCCGTTCGAGGAAGTCCGGCGCCATGAGCTCGAGCATGGGCTGGGTCAAAAACCCCCGGTAGCCCGCCCAGGCTTCGCCGATATCGTCTTTTTTCTCGCAGACGATATGCAGCTTGAATTCGGGAATGCGCGAGAACATGTGCACCAGCTCGCGGTGATAGATGACATCCCGAGGCGCGCGGGCGCTGTGAATGAACTCGACGTCCACGTTGGCGTTGGTGTCGAAAAACCAGCGCGTCATCGACATCAACGGCGTGATGCCCACCCCGCCGGAGAGAAACAGCACCTTGTCCGCGGGGAAGTCGATGGAGTTGAAGTTGCCCACCGGCCCGTGGACCACCAGCTCGTCGCCGACTTTCATGTTGGCGTGCAGCCAGTTGGAGACCTGGCCGCCTGGTATCTGCTTGACCGTGATCGAGAAGCTGTAGGGAATCGAGGGCGAGCTCGAGATGGTGTAGGAGCGCATCACCGGCTGGTTGTCGATTTCGAGCTCCAGGGTGACGAACTGGCCCGGCTTGAAGAAGAACATGACGGGCTGCTCGGCCATGAAGCAGAACGTGCGCACGTCCGGGGTTTCCTGAATGATCTTGACGCACCGCACGTGGTGGCGGCCATTGGTCCAGGTCTGGGTCGTGACGGGGTTGAAATAGTTCGTTGTCATCGTCGTCTCAATATGGCCGTGCTATCGCGTTGCCTTCACCGGCCCGTCCTTGCACTGCACGGTCCAGCACCATTGCCTGCATTCTGGATACGCGCTTTCGGGCCAGCTTACCTGTTAGCGACACGCACTTATCTGGTGCCACCTCCAAGGCGTGAGAAATCCGTTTTCGCGTCGTCGGCACGCTACGCAGTGTCGTCGGCAGATAATTGACGTCAAAACCCCTGGACCACAATCCTTTTCATAAGTAGCAAATCACAAAGAGCCATCGCCGCGCGCCCGCACAACGTCAGGTCACGCAACTTAAACAACAAGACAACTACGTTTGGTCAATGACTGTGTCGCCGCCCTCATGGGGAGGCGGGTTTAAAAGGATATCTGGTATGAACAACACGACGGATTACACCCAGAACGACCCCCTAGCCGCCATGCGTGAAGAGACGATCGAGATGCTCACGTCTCGGGCGCGCACCTACTCGTTGCCTCAGCCGTTTTATAACGACGCCCGGCTTTTTGCCCTCGATATGCAAGAGATCTTCGAGAAAGAGTGGCTGTTCGCGGGCATGAGCTGCGAAATTCCAGCCAAGGGCAACTTCATGACCCTGGACGTCGGTGACAACCCCATCGTGATCGTGCGCGGCAGTGAAGGCGAGATCCACGCCTTCCATAACGTCTGTCGCCATCGCGGCTCCAGGCTCTGCACCACCGACAAGGGCAAGGTGGCCAAGCTCGTCTGCCCCTACCATCAGTGGACTTACGAGCTCGACGGGCGTTTGCTGTTTGCCGGCAGCGACATGGGGGCCGACTTCGATTTGAATGAGTTTGGCTTGAAGCCGGTCAACGTACGCACCGCCGGCGGCTTCGTGTTCATCAACTTAAGCGAGAACCCCTCGTCGATCGACGACTTCCTGGTGACGCTGGAGCACTACCTCGAGCCCTACCAGATGGACAACGTCAAGGTGGCGGTGGAGTCGAGTATCGTCGAGCAGGCGAACTGGAAGCTGGTGCTCGAGAATAACCGCGAGTGCTACCACTGCAACGGCGCTCATCCGGAGCTTTTGAACTCGCTAATGGAGTTCGACGACACCGAAGACCCGCGGGCCACCGATAAGTACAAGGATCTGGTGTCGCGCAAGCAGTCAGATTGGAACGGCGAACAGGTGCCCTGGCAGCTCAAGCGTTTCGGTAGCCGTAACCGGATCACCCGCACGCCGCTGCTGGATGGCGTGGTCTCCATGACCATGGACGGCAAGCCCGCCTGCAGTAAGCTGATGGGCCGGCTGACCAGCCCGGACATGGGCTCGCTGCGTATCCTGCACCTGCCCAACTCCTGGAACCATTTCATGGGGGATCACTCGATCGTGTTTCGCGTGCTGCCCCTGGGCCCGCAGCAGACCCTGGTGACCACCAAGTGGCTGGTACACAAGGACGCGGTCGAAGGCGTGGATTATGATCCGGAGAACATGCGCCGGGTGTGGGACGCCACCAACGACCAGGACCGCCGGCTTGCCGAAGAGAACCAGCGGGGCATCAACTCGAAGGCCTATCAGCCCGGCCCGTACTCGGAAACCTATGAGTTCGGCGTGATCGATTTCGTCAACTGGTACGCCGAGCGCATGCTGGAGAACCTGAACGGCGAGGGCGTTTCACTCACGCTTGCCAAGGCCCAGGGCTAGCCGCCCGCCTTTTGGCCTACCTACCGGCGCTCCCGCTTAGCGGGGCGCCGGTTTTTCGTTTCTATCCCTTCAAGATCCCTTCGGGCAGGTGCTGGCGACTGGCCTACTCGATAAAGGCCAGATGACGTTCGATCGCCTCGCGAACCTCGGGCAGCACGATATCCTGCCGATCTTTTAGCGCTTCGATGAAGGCGGGCAACCCATCGACGGGCTGCTGGCGGTGGGCGCTGGACGCGCGCCGGGCGCAGGTGTCCGGGTCGGCATCCTGGGGGAGCGCGATCCCCAGCGTCTCGAGCCGCGCACGAAAGTCATCACCATCGATCAGTTCGACAATCATCATGGCTGCATCCTCTTATCAATGGGTCGCGAAAAGCGAGGCTAAAGCGCTCAGTGTACGCAAAGTCGCTTTGTCCGTGCGCGATGGACAGCGTCTTTGGCTACGTCGAGGTCGGTTTTGGGTAACCGGGTTTCGGGATCCGGCTCAAGGCTTTATAAGCTGTGGCCGGTACAGGCGTTCCCCACACAACAAGGGGTGAAAAGGGATGTCGCTTGCCACAGAGCTGCCTTTCTCGCAGGTGCATTGGCGTATGTCGTAATTCCGGCAGCCGCTGGCGTTAATAGCTAAGAGTACGCTTATAAAGCGCTGCATCATGCTGTAAAGCGTCTTGAAAGCGCTTGGCAACCCCGCTTAACAACATCAATAACCTTACGGCTGCGCTTATGATTTACACCATCGCGATACTGTTGAGCCTGGTCGGCTACTTTGTGATCGGGCATCTGGCCGGCCGGCGCGTCAAGGGCCTGGACGACTACCTGGTGGCTGGGCGCAACGCACCGACCTTTTTCATTCTGGGCACCCTGGTGGCAAGCTACCTAAGCACCAGCGCCTTTCTGGGGGAAACCGGTTTCGCCTACCAGGGCTATCCTTTCGTCATGCTGATCTTTGCCGCGGTGAGCACCTCGGGCTGCTTGCTGGGCGCGCTGGTGTTTGGCCGCTACCTGCGCAGAAGCGAGGCGAATACCGTGCCGGAATTTTTCGGCAAGCGCTTCGCCTCGCGCCGGGTGCAAATCATTGCCGGGCTCACCACGATCATCGGCCTGGGCGCCTACCTTTTGGGCGTGATGCAGGGCGCGGGCATCATGTTCGCCGAGCTGACCGGTATGCCTTACTGGGTGGGCCTGGTACTGGTGTGGGCGACCTACACCGGCTTCATTCTCTACTCCGGCTCCCCCGGGGTCATGCTCACCGACACGATCATGTTCGTGATCTTTTCGCTGGCAGCAATAGGCGGATCGATCTACGTGATTCAGGATCTGGGCGGCTTCAGCGGCGTGATCGAAGGGCTGCTGACCCAAACCGACAAGCCCGATATCGCGCTGTGGCACGGCGTGCTGGAAGGCCCGAACGCTACCTTCTCCACCCCCGGCGAGGCGCTGGTTTGGGGTTTGACGCTGGGGCTTGTGTGGGCGGCGGTGCTCGCGGCGAGCCCCTGGCAGTCGAGTCGCTACCTGATGGCGCGCAACGAGCACGTGGTGATGCGCTCGGCCATGCTGACCGCGGTGGCACTCGCCGTTTTCTACGCGCTGATGATGGTGACCGGGGCGGCGATCAACCTGTACGACCCGGGCCTCGACCCGGAGCGTTCCATGATTTGGGTGGCGCTCAACATCCTGCCGACCTGGCTTGGCATCGTGATTTTGACCGGCGTGTTCGCCGCCGGGCTTTCGTCGTGTTCGACCTTTCTGTCGATCATCGGCTTTAGCATCTCCAACGACATTCTTGCCGCCTCGAAAGACGAGGCCTCGGCGATGCGTAAAAGCCGTTTGGCGGTGCTGGCTGCAGGGCTGGTCGCGCTGGTGCTGGCGCTTTTTCAGCCGCCGGCGGTCATGGCCGTGGTGTGGTTTGCCGCGACGCTGTTCGCCTCGTCCTGGGGGCCGGTGGCGCTTTTGAGCATCTGGAGCAAGCGCATCACCGCCGCCGGTGCGGGCTGGGGGCTGGCGGTCGGTTTTGCCGGCAACGTGGCCATTTCGTTGATGGTACAGGCCGAGTGGCTGAGCCTGCCGGTGTATCTGCACCCGGTGCTATTGAGTACGCTGATGGCGCTGGTGGCCATTGGGCTTGCCTCCAAGGCCACGCGCGTCAGCCAGGCCGAGCATACCTACCGCGCGTTTCTGCACGACGTCGATACCCAGGCCGTTAGTGGCTGGGTGCCGGGCACCCGCTGGATCGCGCTTTGCACCATGCTCTGCGGCGTGGCGATCGGGGTCTTTTTGTGGCAGCAGTACGCGGTGACGCTGGACGGTTTTGCCGAGCCGTTCGGCGTCGCCCCCGGCGCGGTGCAGGGCGCTTACGGGCTGGCTATTGGCTGCGGCGCCATGTTATTGATGGCCGGCGGCGTCGGCTTCTGGCTGGTGCGCCCGCGCTCGCCAGCCCCTCATCGGGCTAGCGCGGCGAGCCGCTAAAACCAAAGGACGTCCGCTTACCGCCCAACCGCCCGCCTTCATGGCGGGCGGTTGGTTTTTTTTAACCGACCCGGAGCTAAAACAATGCAGCCAAGTGCTTATCAACGCGGCCTGGTCATCGTGGTGCTGGGCGTGGTATGTCTCAGTTTCGACGGTTTGCTGATCCGGCTGGCCAGTACCGATGGCTTTACGATCGTGTTCTGGCGCGGTTTTCTGATGTTCGCCGTGCTGGGGCTTTTTTGCCTTTCCGGTAAGCGCCTTGCCACGCTGCGCGCAAACCCGCTCGCGGCGCTCGCCTCGGCCATTTTGCTGGGGCTGATTTCGCTGCTCTTCGTACTGGCGGTAATGAACGCTAACGTCGCCAACGTGGTGGTCATTCTAAGCTCGGCGCCGCTGTTTGCCGCGATTCTGTCACGGGTGTTTCTGGGCGAGCGTGTTGCACTGCGCACCCTGGTCGCTATTGCGCTCTGTATGGCCGGCATGGGTCTGGTGTTCATGGGTGAGGGCGCCCAGGGCATGCTTCTGGGCAATCTTTATGCGCTCGCCGCCGCTGCCGCGGTGGGGGGCAATCTCACGCTTTTACGTCGCTTTCCGGATCTTGACCGGATCGCGTTGATTGCCGGCGGCGGGATTCTCTCCGCGGCGATCGCGCTGCCCTTGGCCGCGCCGCTGGCGCTGAACTCTTCGCAGTTTGGCGTGCTGGCGCTGATGGGGCTGATCCAAATGCCGCTGGCCACCGTGCTGATCAACAGCGCCACGCGCTACTTGCCCTCCACCGAAGTAGCGCTTTTCTATCTGGTGGAAACCGCGCTGGGCACGCTCTGGGTGTGGTGGCTGCTGGGTGAGGAGCCCACCGCCTCGACGCTGGCCGGCGGGGTGGTGGTCATTACCGTGCTGGTGCTGCACTCCTGGATTGGCCTGCGCCGAGAGCACCAGCGGCTGAGGTTGCATCCGGGGGTGGCCGTAAAATAAGCCCCTCGAATCGCTGTTCAACGAACGCGGTTTGAATATCACGGCGGACTCATCCGAGGCGCCTGTCGGCGCCATCGCCCGATGAATCGGGCTCCTACGAAACCCCGTGGCCATTCGTGCAGTGTGATTCACCTCCCGTAGGAGCAGGCTTTAGCCAGCGATGCGGCGCAACGCGTCGCTGGGGTGGGCGGTGTCACGGCGGCCTCATCCGGGGCGCCTGTCGGCGCCATCGCTCGATGAATCGGGCTCCTACGAAACCCCGTGGCCATTCGTGCAGTGTGATTCATCTTCCGTAGGAGCAGGCTTTAGCCAGCGACGCGGCGCAACGCGTCGCTGGGGTGGGCGGTTCGTGTTGGATGGGCGCGGATGCGTGACTAGCGCAGCACGCCTTCCTCCTTGAGCAGCTTGAAGATCGCCTCGGCGCCCTGTTCCGGGGTGACATCGTTGAGCGTTTGCCCGCCGCCGTCCGCCTTGGCGGCGGCAGCCTTGAAGCGGTCTCGCGCCGAGGAGGATTTGACGATCTTGAGGCGTTTCGGACGCTTGCGCGCCGGGTGGAACTGCCAACCGGCTAACGTCTCATCAATTTCGCTTTGTGCCTCGCTTAGCGCCAGCTCGCCGCGCCGGGCCGGGCCGAAGGCGCTTTGGCGCGCCGCCGGGGCGCTGGTGTCGATCGTGGCAATCGCCGGCAGGCGAATGCGCAGGCGCCGGCGCTTGCCCCGGGGCAGCGCCTGAAGCACCACCGCCGTGCCTTGCTCGACCTTCTCGACCGCTGCCAGGCTTGTGATGATCGGCCAGCCCAGCGCCTCGGCCAATTGGTAGGGCAGAAGGCCAGAGGCTTCGCCGGTTTCCGCGCGGCTGCCGGTCAGAATCAGCTGCGGCGCGTTTTCGCGAAGCGCCTCACTCAGCGCCGGTACCACGTCGGCGTTGGGCGCTTGCTCGATCAGGTTGACGCTCTCGATCCCCATGCCTAGATAGCCGCGCAGCGCCTCTTCGTGCTCGCCCGCGTGTTGGCCGGTGTGGAGAAGCTCGATGGAGGCCCCTTTAAGCGACAGCGCCATTTCTACCGCCCGGGCGTCCTGGTCGGCGCGCCGGGCGCGGGCGGTTAGCGGGTGGCGGCCGATGGAAACCAGCACGGCCACGTGCAGCCCGGCGTTTTGATGAGCGGGTGAAGTGCTTTGTGACGCGGATGAAGAATTAGGCGGCATCGCGGTTCTCCTGCTGTTCCAGGCGGTGCTGCTCGACCCGTGCGACCAGCGCGGCCAGCACGGCACTGGCATCGCCAATGATGGTGAGATCGGCGCGCTTGGCCATATCGCAGCCCTCGTCCAGATTGACGGCGACCACTTTTTCGCAGCTTTGGATCCCCTGCAGGTGCTGAATGGCACCGGAAATGCCGATGGCCAGGTACACCCGGGCGGAAACCCAAGTGCCGGTGGCGCCCACCTGGCGGTCCCGCGCCATGTAGCCGTCGTCCACCGCCACCCGCGAGGCGCCCTTGGCTGCACCCAACACCTCGGCGGCGTGGTGGTAGCCCTCCCAATCCTTGACGCCGTTACCCGCCGAGAGAATGAACTCGGCTTCCGCCAGCGAGACGCTGGCCGGGTCCACCGCCACTTCGCCGAGATCCTCGATACGGCCGAGCACGTCGGGGAGCGCTTGGCTTAGCTCGATTGCTTCAGCGGCGTGACGGGTGTCGCTGACCGGGTCGGCGCACTCGGCCAGCGCCAGTACGATCCGGGGCAGGGCGCGGTGAATATCGTGGCGCCCGGCGCCGGCGCGCGCGGTGGCCCGCCACCCGGAGGGGCTTTCATCATTGGCTTCGACTTGCCATACCTGCGCCGCCGGGCGCTCCCCCAGCCGCGCGGCCAGGCGTCGGCCAAGTTCGCCGCCGCCGATGGTGGAGTCGGGCAGCAGCCAAAAGCGTGGGGCCAGCTCGCGCTCCACACTTTGCAGCGTGGCCACTTTAAGCTCCGGCAGGTAGCCCGAGAAACGCTCGCCTTCCAGGTGCAGCAGCCGGTCGATGCCGGCCTCACCAAAGGCGCCCTCCTTGTGCTCACCAAACACGATGGCCACCACCGCGCCGGGTTGGTCCGGGTTGGCATCGGCCAGCTGGCGCGCCAGGCCCAGCAGGTCGCGGTCGTGAGCGGAGAGCCGTCCGCCGGCCATATCCGGCACCACGGCGACCATAAACGCCGGCGACTCGATAGTGACGGACTTGCGCGTGTCCTTGGCCTCGGCGCTGTGCGCCGGGGCCTGAGCCGCTTGCTGCGCGCCGCTACGATCAATGCGGCGAACGCCGTTCGGACCCATAAAGCCGATCGCGCGAGGGTCGCGGCGGATGACGCCGTTAGGGCCCATCCACTCGGTGGCTTTAGCGCCACCGCCGAGTTCGGCCAGTACCGTTAAATGCTGCGGGTGCAGGCGGTTACGCGCGATCCACTCCTTGCGCGGGTCGCGGCGAATCAGGTCGCTCATGGCGTTACCTCCTCTACGGCGCGCGCCGGCGTGGAAGCGCTCTGTTCAGGCGCGGCTTTATCGGTTGGTGCATCGATGATCAGCGCGTCGGCGACCAGCTCGGCGATATCCTTGATACCGGCGCGTGGCTCGACCACGCCCTCCAGCATCGCGGTACACTGTGGGCAGCCTACGGCGACGAGATCCGCGCCGGTTTCGCGGACGTCTTCCATGCGCATATCGGGAATCCGCTGCTTGCCGGGAATATCGGTGATCGGCGCGCCGCCGCCACCGCCGCAGCAGCGCGAGCGGTAGCCGGAGCGCGCCATTTCCTGAACCTCGATACCGAGCGCCTTGAGCACGTCGCGCGGTGCTTCATACTCGCCGTTATAGCGGCCCAGATAACACGGGTCGTGGTAGGTCACGCGGCCGCCTTTCCACTCTTTGAAAGTGAGCGCACCGCCCACCACCAGCTCGTTGATATAGGTGCTGTGGTGCTGCACATGATAGCGGGCGGGGGCATCATCGGTGCCAAGCTCGCCGTACTCGTTTTTGAGCACGTGGAAGCTGTGCGGGTCGCAGGTGACGATGCGGTTAAAGCGGTAGCGGCTCATGGTCTGGATGTTGCGCTTGGCGAGCGTCTGGAAGGTCGCTTCGTCGCCCAGACGGCGGGCCACGTCGCCGCTGTCGCGCTCTTCATTACCCAGCACCGCGAAGTCGACGCCCGCGGCCCGCAGTACGCTGATGAAGGCGCGCAGTGTGCGCTGGTTGCGCATATCGAACACGCCGTCGCCCAGCCACAAGAGCACGTCGGCCTCTTTTTTATCCGCCATCAGCGGCAGGTTCAAGTCCGCCGCCCAGTAGAGGCGCGAGTCCGGGTCGAAGCCGCCGGGGTTGTCCGTGGCGATCAGGTTGTCCAGCACCTCGGCGCCCTTGTTGGGCGTGTTGCCATGTTCGAGGGTCAAAAAGCGGCGCATGTCGACGATGGCGTCGACGTGCTCGATCATCATCGGACACTCTTCCACACAGGCGCGACACGTGGTGCAGGACCAGAGCGTCTCGGCATCCACCAGCGAGGTGCCTTCCCGGGCGACGATGGGCCCAAAGGGGTCACCGGTGTGTTCGCCGACCGGCTTGCCGGGGTAGGGCGAGCCGTAATAGTGGCCGTCGCTGCCGCCGGCCATACCGACGACCATGTCCTGAATCAGCTTTTTGGGGTTGAGCGGCTGGCCGGCGGCAAACGCCGGGCAGGCGGCTTCACAACGCCCGCACTGCACGCAGGCATCGAAACCGAGCAGCTGGTTCCAGGTAAAGTCCGCGGGCTTTTCGACGCCAAGTTTGGCGTGGTCATCACCCAGGTGCAGCGCCTTCAAGCCGGTGGAGCGGCGCTCACCGCCCGTCTTGTCCGAAAAGCGCTCCGGACGGCGGTGAAACGCCAGGTGCAGCGCACCGGCGAAGGCGTGCTTCATCGGCCCGCCCCAGGTCATGCCAAAAAACATCTCGCCCAGGCCCCAGACGATGACCGCGGCCAGCACCAGCGCCACAACCCAGCCCATGCCGCTTTGGAAAACGCCTTCCGGCAGGATACCGGCGGTGGGCAGCGTGACCACGAACATGCCGATCGAGAACGCCATCAGGCTTTTCGGCAGGCGCATCCAGGGCCCTTTGGAAAGCCTTGATGGCGGGGGGCTGCGCCGCTTGGCGACCAGGATGCTGCCCAGGAACATGCTGGTGGTGGCGGCCAGCAGCACCCAAGCAAGGATGGCGCTGTCCAGGCCAAAGCCGTGGACGATGATCGCCAGAAGCGCGGCCAGCACGAAGCCGCCAGCGGTGGCCACGTGGGTGTGGGAGATGTACTTGTCCCGCTCGACGACGTGGTGCAGGTCGACCAGGTAGCGCCTGGGCACCTGCATTAGGCCCTTCAATACGGGTACGGGAGAGGGCCGCCCCTGGCGCCAAAGGCGGGCACGGCGAACCGCCCCGACGATGGCCAGCGCCAGCGCGGAAAACAGTAAAATCGGTAACAGGGTATCGAGCATGGCGTCTCTCCTCTCAGAGACACCGTAAGGTCTGCGGCCCGGGGCGTGCCCCGGGCCGTTCAGCTTACAGCGTTATTGTGTCAGAAGTCCTTGCAAAGGCGCAGCGCATCGTAGATGGCGGCGTGCGTGTTGCGCGGCGCGGTGCAATCCCCCAGGCGGAACAGGGCAAAGCCTTCACCGCTTTGTGAGAGGCAAGGTTGGGGCTCGATCGCGTAGAGCGCTTCGATGTCGGTTTGGCCCTTGTTGCGCGACTGCGCCTTGAGCGCGTAGTAGAGCGCCTCGTCCGGGCGCACGCCGTTTTCGACCACGACCTGATCGACCACGCGCTCCTCCTGGGCGCCGGTGTACTCGTTTTCGAGCACCGCGACCAAGGATTCGCCTTCGCGGTACACCTTATGCAGCGCGAGATCCGAGGTCATGATGACTTCTTTCTCGTACAGGCTTCTGTAGTAGGTGGGGAAGGTAGTGCCGCCCACCGCCGCGCCGGGTTTGATGTCGTCGGTGACGATCTCGACTCTTGAGCCCTTGTCCGCCAGGTAGTCCGCCGCCGAGACGCCGGAGAACTCGCAGATGGTGTCAAATATCAGCACGTTCTTGCCAGGCTCCACGTCGCCGTTGAGGATCGCCCAGGTGCTGACCACCAGGCTCTGCTCGGTATCCTCGTCATAGCCCCACTCGGGCACTTGGGAGAGAAACGGCTGGCCGCCGGTGGCCAGAATCACCACGTCCGGGCGCAGATCTTTAATGGTGGCTTCATCGGCTTTGGTGGCCAGGCGCTGGTCGACGCCCAGCCGGTTGAGCTCCAACTGATACCAGCGGGTGATGCCAGCGATCTGGTCGCGCTGGGGCGCTTTGGAGGCGACGGTGATCTGCCCGCCGATCTGGTCCTTGGCCTCGAACAGCGTCACGTCGTGACCCCGCTCGGCGCAGACCCTGGCGGCTTCCATACCACCGGGGCCGCCGCCCACGACGACGACTTTGCGCTTGATGCCGTCGGTTTTTTCGATGATGTGCGGTAGCCCCATGTACTCCCGCGCGGTGGCGGCGTTCTGGATACACAGCACGTCGAGGCCCTGGTACTGGCGGTCGATGCAGTAGTTGGCGCCCACGCACTGCTTGATCTGATCGACCTGGTCGTTCTTGATCTTGGCGATGATGTGCGGGTCGGCGATGTGGGCGCGGGTCATGCCGACCATGTCGACGTAGCCGCCCTCCAGAATGCGTTGGGCCTGGTTGGGGTCCTTGATGTTCTGGGCGTGAATGACCGGCACGCTGACCACTTCCTTGATGCCCGCGGCCAGGTGTAGAAAAGGCTCCGGCGGGTAGGACATGTTGGGAATGACGTTGGCGAGCGTATTGTGGGTATCGCAGCCCGAACCTACCACGCCGAAGAAATCGACCTTGCCGGTGGCGTCGAAATAGGCGGCGATGCGCTTCATCTCGTCGTGGTCGAGGCCATCCGGGTGGAACTCGTCGCCGGTGATGCGCATACCCACCACGAAGTCGTCGCCGACCTCGGCGCGCACCGCCTTGAGCACTTCCATGCCGAAACGCATGCGGTTTTCAAACGTGCCGCCCCACTCGTCGGTACGCTTGTTGACCCGGGGGCTCCAGAACTGGTCCATCAGGTGCTGGTGCACCGCAGAGAGCTCGACGCCGTCGAGGCCGCCTTCCTTCGCCCGGCGCGCGGCCTGGGCGAAGTCGCCGATGATGCGCCAGATCTCCTCTTCCTCGATGGTCTTGCAGGTCGAGCGGTGGACCGGCTCGCGGATACCCGAAGGCGAGACCAGCGTCGACCAGTCGAAGCCGTCCCAGCGTGAGCGGCGGCCCATGTGGGTAATCTGAATCATGATCTTGCCGCCGTGCTTATGGACGGCGTCCGCCAGATTCTGGAAGTGCGGGATGATGCGGTCGGTGGACAGATTCACCGAGCTCCACCAGCCCTGGGGGCTG
This sequence comes from Vreelandella sp. GE22, assembly GCF_968212445.1. NCBI lineage: Bacteria > Pseudomonadati > Pseudomonadota > Gammaproteobacteria > Oceanospirillales > Halomonadaceae > Vreelandella > Vreelandella sp. GE22. Next base: position 3,730,122 of record NZ_OZ309110.1, on the reverse strand, counting down.
TCGATGGAAACGATCGATGAGCCGCCGCAGATGCAAAGCCCGCAGCCCCCCTTGGCCTTCTCTTCGTAGTATTTGACGTAGCGATCCGTGGTCATGCCGCCGTCGGTGGCGTGCACCTCGGCGTGGGCGGTGCTGACCACGCGGTTACGAATCGTCTGGCTGCCGATCTGGATCGGTTTGAATAGTGCATCGAATGCCATGGGAGTAACCTCAGCTCAAGGGCGTTACGACAAACAGACCGTGCTCGCAGCCGTCTTCGGCGCCGCTTTGGGTCTGCTCGGCCACCGTGCGCGTTTCGCTTCCCCGCGCGGCCAGAATCTGGTCCATGGCGCCGGCGAACCAGCCGGTGAACATGTACTCGATCTTACGATTCACCTTGCCCATCTGGTAGACGAAGGCGCTATGCTCCAGGCGTACCCGCGCGGTGCCCGCGTCCAGGTCTATTTCCTCGGTGATGAAAAGCCCCCAGCCGCGCTGGGAAAGCCGCTTCATGTAGTGCTCGAACACGGCCTCGCCTTCGAGACCGTGGAGCTCGGCCTCCTTTTCGCACCAGTGCCAGGCGCTCTTGTAGCCGGCGTGATAAAGAATCTCGGCATATTTCTCCGCGCCCAAGGCCTCTTCGACGGCCATGTGGTTATTAACGAAGAAGTGGCGCGGCACGTAGAGCATCGGCAGTGCGTCGGTCGTCCAGATACCGGTTTCGCTGTCGACCTCGATCGGGAGTTCGGGAGCTGTCTTGGTCACGGTGATATTCCTTAAACTTATATTTGTTCACGCTATTGGTTCACGGCGCGTCGGCATATTCCTGCGGTGTTCACTCGCCCCACACGTCCTTCAGGGTGCGCACCCAGTTCTCGCCCATGATCTTTCTGACCTGGGACTCGCTTAAGCCGCGCTTTAAAAGCGCTTCGGTCAGGTTGGGGAACTCGCCGATGGTGCGAATGCCTTCCGGGTTGATGATCTTGCCGAAGTTGGTCAGACGGCGGGCGTAGCCCTTGTCGTGGGTCAGCCACTCGAAGAAGTTTTGGTCGTGGCCCTGGGTAAAGTCGGTGCCGATGCCGACGGCGTCCTCGCCGACGATGTTCATGATGTACTCGATCGCCTCGCAGTAGTCGTCGATGGTCGAGTCGACGCCGTTTTTGAGAAACGGCGTGAACATGGTCACGCCGACGAAGCCGCCGTGGTCGGCAATGAACTTGAGCTCGTCGTCGGACTTGTTGCGCGGATGCTCTTTAAGGCCCGAGGGCAGGCAGTGGGAGTAGCACACCGGCTTTTTGGACTCGAGAATGACTTCCTCGGAGGTTTTGGCGCCCACGTGGGAGAGATCGCACAGCATGCCGACGCGGTTCATCTCCGCGACGATCTCGCGACCGAAGCCCGAGAGCCCGCCGTCGCGCTCGTAGCAGCCGGTGCCCACCAGGTTCTGGGTGTTGTAGCACATCTGCACGATGCCCACGCCGAGCTGCTTGAATACCTCCACGTAGCCGATCTGGTCTTCAAAGGCGTGGGCGTTCTGGAACCCGTAAATGATGCCCGTTTTGCCTTCTTCCTTGGCGCGGGTGATATCCGCGGTGGTGCGCACCGGGCGCACCAGGTCGCTGCACTCTTCCATCAGCTTGTTGGAGGCGACGATGTTGTCCACCGTGGCCTTGAAGCCCTCCCAAACCGAGACGGTGCAGTTGGCCGCCGTCAGGCCACCGCGGCGCATGTCTTCCAGAAGCTCCCGGTTCCATTTGGCGATGATCAAACCGTCGATGACGATGGCGTCTTGGTGTAATTCAGCAGGGTTCATAACGAGGCTCCAGGGTTGTCCATGAAGGGGAGCATAGCGCTGCCCTGGGCCTGCTCTGCTCTTGGAAACGACGACGGAAATTCCAAAAGCGTCATCCTGGGCAATGCGCGTGGCAAAGCCCTCGGCTTCGCGTTAAAAAGCACCGGGGTGCTGGGAAGGGGTGGTATAAAAAAAGAGCTACCCATGGGGCAGCTCTTTGGCAGTGCTTACGGCAAGTGGCCGGGCGCGCTAGTAGTTCACCAGCGGTACGCTTGCAAAGGTCGGCTCGCCCTGGGCGTAGGCCAGCGCCAGCAGGGCGCTCGAGGCGGGTTCGCTGCTGGTTGGCTCGACGCCCCAGTGCTGGATCATCGGCGCGGCCTTGATCTGGGGCGACTGGCGCGACTGCGAGCCCAAGCGCTCGTCGCGTGGGGGAATGCCGAAGCACTCGCGGTAGCACTTGGAGAAGTGCGGCGTGGAGACGAAACCACACACAGAGGCGATCTCGATGATCGAAAGCGACGTCTGCTTCAAAAGCTGGCGCGCGCGTACCAATCTAAGCTTCAGGTAGTAGCGCGAGGGCGAGCAGTGCAGGTAGCGCTGGAAAAGCCGCTCGAGCTGGCGCCGGGACACGTCCACGTAGGTGGCAAGTTCATTGAGCTCTAAAGGCTCTTCGAGGTTGGACTCCATCAGCGCCACGATATCCAAAAGCTTGGGCTGGGTGGTGCCCAGCACGTGCTTCAAGGGGACGCGCTGCTGGTCCTGCTCGTTGCGCATGTGCTCGTAAATGAACATCTCCGAAATACCCGCCGACAGCGCTTTGCCGTGGTCCTGGGCAATCAGGTTGAGCATCATGTCCAAAGGAGCGGTGCCGCCGGAGGCGGTAAAGCGGTCCCGGTCGATGGAAAAAAGCTTGGTGGTCAGCACGATCTTCGGGAACGCTTCCTGCACCGAGGCCAAACACTCCCAGTGAATGCTGGTTTCGTAGTGATCCAGAAGCCCCGCCTTGGCCAGCGCCCAACTGCCGGTACAAATGGCGCCCAGGTGCTTCAACTGGCGCGACTGGGCCTGCAGCCAGTGAATGTGCTCGCGGCTGACGCTGTGCTGGGGCGCTACTCCGCCGCAAACGATTACCCAATCGAGTGAAAGCGGCGCCTGCATGGCGGCATCCGGGGTCACGTTGAGCCCGTCGCTGGCGCGTACCGACGCACCGTCCTGGGTGAGCGTATACCAGCGGTAAAGCTCCCGGCCGGCCAGCTGATTGGCCATGCGCAGGGGTTCAATGGCAGACGCCAGGGAAATCAGGGTGAAATTATCCAGCAGCAGAAAACCGAGGGTTTGCGGTGCGCTGGGGCGGCTCTCGGGAGCGCCGTATGTTACTTGATCGGATGTCATGGTCTTTACCTCTATCACCTAAACGTCTTGGGTTTTTTATTGTTTTTCTGGTATGTCGCTGGCGTGTTGTTTTAATCCATGAACGAGCTTTGTTGCGTCCTGCCTGCATAGTGGCATGGATGACACTTATACTGACAAAGCAATCTTGAAAGAGGTGCACGGCTTGTCGCAAATAGAATGGCCAAGGTCGCCTGTAAAACCCTCCAATGAGGTTTTCTCGCATTAACCAGTAAAACGCAACGTTTTCTGAACACCCGGCGTCGCTTTTTATAAGTTATTGAAGTAGCGGGTTTTATGATTAAAGCGTTATATGCTAATAAACTTTCTAAACGAGGAGTGCTGAAATGTCGGGGTTTTTCAAGGAGTTTCGCGAGTTTGCCGTTAAAGGAAACGTCATCGATATGGCGGTGGGTATTATCATCGGCGGCGCTTTTACGCTCATCGTCCAGCGTCTGGTGGCGGATATCATGAATCCGATCATTGGTTTGTTGATCGGCGGAATCGATTTCTCGAACATTTTCATCGTGTTGCGCGAAGGGGCGGTGGCAGGGCCTTACCTGACACTGGCGTCGGCCCAGGCGGCGGGGGCGGTGACGCTCAATATCGGGCTTTTTCTAAACGCCGTCATTAGCTTCGCTATCGTGGCATTCGTGGTGTTCATGCTGGTACGCACCATCAACCGCCTAAAGCGTGAAGAAGTGGATGAACCCAAAAGCCCGGTAGAAAAGTCCTGCCCGTACTGTTTTATGGCCGTGCCGATCAAGGCAAGCCGCTGTGGGCACTGTACTTCTGCTTTAACAAATGTGGAGGAGGACGCGCCAAAGGCACAGAGCTAATCATTGGCGCAGTACATTCGGGTGTATAAACGCGGATGATAAAAGCCCTTACTACCAAAGTTGTAATCCCGTCTGAAACGCCCGGCATCCGCCGGGCGTCGCTTTTTTAGGGTGCTTTTTTTCCAAGCGCTCGGGCAATCTGCTTTGATCGTTACTAAGCTAATTAACCGGTTTTGCATTAAGCTAACCGCCATAATTAAAAGAAGTCTTATAAACGCTTCGCTTTTAAAGCGCTTGAAGGACTCGTCATGCCATGGCCCGTCGACGCAAAGAAGAGGAGAGCACGTGAGCCTTAAAGACGCATCACGCCGGCGCTTTATGAAAGGCGCCTTGACCAGTATCCCCGCGGTCACCATCGGTAGCGGCGTTTCGCTGACTGCCCCCGCCGATGAACCCCCCGAGCAGCTTGGCGACTACCAGCCGATCTTTTTCGATGAGAGCGAGTGGGAGTTCATCATCGCCGCCTGTGACCGGCTGATCCCCGGCGATGGCCCCGGCCCCGGCGCGCTCGAAACCAACGTCCCCATCTTTATCGACCGTCAAATGGAAGGCCGTTTTGGTCACGCCGCCGACTGGTACATGAAAGGGCCGTTTCCCGACGACGTCCCTGAACTGTTCGGTCATCAGATATCGCTGGCCCCCCGCGACATGTACCGGCAGGGCATACCTGCGGTCAACGCGTTTTGCCAGCGCCAGCACGGTCAGGCCTTCGCCGCCCTCGACGACGCGGCGCGCGATGACGTACTCACCGCGCTCGCCCAGGGGGATGTCGAAATGGAAGCGATGCGGAGCAGCTACTTTTTCGACATGCTGCTGCAAAACACCAAAGAGGGCTATTTTGCCGACCCCATCCACGGCGGCAACAAGCACATGGCGGCGTGGAAGTTCATCGGCTTCCCCGGCGCACGCGGGGCGTACCGCGAGTGGGTCGACCAGCATAACGTCGAGTATCCGCTGGGACCGGTCAGCATTAACGGGGAGAGAGGATAAGCATGGCTAAGACACAACCACCCGTTGACGTGGTGCTGGTGGGCTTCGGCTGGACCAGCTCGATCATGGGCATGGAGCTCACCGACGAGGGGCTCAACGTACTCGCGCTCGAGCGCGGCGAGGACCGGGACACGGTACCGGATTTCGCCTACCCCAAAATGGCCGACGAGCTCACTTATGGGGTGCGCTACCAGCTGATGCAGCGCCCGGCCAAGAGCACGCTCACCGTTCGCCACGGGCTGGACGACATGGCCGTTCCCTACCGTAACCTGGGGTCGTTTCTACCCGGCGACGGCGTGGGCGGCGCGGGTACTCACTGGAACGGTCATACCTGGCGCCCGCAGCCCGAAGAGCTGAGACTGCGAAGCTACGTCGAGGAGAACTGGGGCGCGGACATCATCCCGGACGAGATGACCATTCAGGACTTCGGCGTCAGCTACGACGAGCTCGAGCCGTTTTTCGACTTCTTCGAAAAAGTGGCGGGCATTTCCGGCAAGGCGGGTAATCTGAACGGCGAGATCCAGCAGGGCGGCAACCCGTTCGAAGGCTGGCGCTCCGATGAGTATCCGATGCCGCCGCTGGCGCGTACCTATAACGACGAACTCTTCGCCGATATGGCGCGAAGCGAGGGCTATCACCCTTTCCCCTTGCCCGCCGCCAACGCCTCCCAGGCCTACACCAACCCCTACGGTATGCAGCTGGGCCCGTGTAACTTCTGCGGCTTCTGCGAACGCTATGGGTGTCTGAACTACTCCAAGTCGTCGCCGCAAACCTGCGTGCTGGGCGCGCTCAAGCGTCGCGAAAACTTCTCCTACCGTACCAACAGTGAAGTACTGCGCGTGGAGCTCGATAACGACGGCCAGCGCGCCACGGGCGTGACCTATGTGGATGGCGACGGCAATGAAGTCTTCCAGCCTGCGGATCTGGTGATTCTGGGCGCCTATTCGCTGCACAACGTCCACCTGATGTTGCTCTCTGGCATCGGCACGCCCTACGACCCGGAAACCGGCGAGGGCGTCGTGGGCAAGAACTACGCCTACCAGATGAACGGTGGCGCCACGCTCTATTTCAATGACAAGGAGTTCAACCCCTTCGTCGGCGCTGGGGCCAACGGCGAGATCATCAACGACTTCGGCGTCGAGCAGATCGATTTCGGCCAGGAGGGCTTCATCGGCGGCTCCTATATCAATGCTGCGATGACCAACGGCCAGCCGATTCGCAACATGCCGCTACGCGGGGACGCGCCGAGCTGGGGCGTGGGTTGGAAAGAGGCGGTACAAGAGACCTATGGCCATACCATGACCATCGGCTCCCACGGCAGTAACATGTCGTATCGTGACTGCTACCTGGATCTGGACCCCATCTACACCGATGACCACGGCCGGCCGCTCATGCGCATGACCTTCGACTGGAAAGCCAACGACGTGCGCATGACCCAGTTCATGAAGCAAAAGATCGACGCGCTCTCCAAGGCCCTGGGCCCGGACGACTACAAGCTGTCGTTCAAGGACTTCGACTCCCATTACGACGTACGTCCGTATCAAACCACCCACAACGTGGGCGGGGCGATCATGGGTACCGACCCCTCGAGCAGCGCGCTGAACCGCTACCTGCAGAGCTGGGACGTGCATAACGTGTTCGTGATGGGCGCCAGCGCCTTCCCCCAGAACCTGCAGTACAACCCGACGGGGCTGGTCGGCGCGTTGACCTACTGGTCGGCGAAAGCCATCCGCGAGCAGTACCTGCCTAACCCCGGCCCGCTGGTTCAAGCCTAAGGAGAGCGACCATGAAGCATTACCCAAAATGGCGCCAGGGGCTTATCGGCGTCGGGCTTTTAAGCGTGGCCTCGCCCTTGCTGGCGTTCGACGACGCCGACATCGAGCGCGGCGAGTACCTGTCCCGCGCCGGCGACTGCGTGGCCTGCCATAGCGCGCCGGGGGGCGAGCCCTTCGCCGGCGGCCTGGCGGTAGATAGCCCGTTTGGCGATATCTTCTCGACCAACATCACGCCGGACCCGGAAACCGGCATCGGTCACTACAGCCGCGACGAGTTCGCCGCCGCGCTGAGAGAAGGCAAGCGTGCCGACGGCAAGAATCTTTATCCGGCCATGCCGTATCCGTCCTACTCGCTGATCAACGATGAGGACATCGACGCGCTCTATGCCTACTTCATGGAAGGGGTGGAGCCCGTGCATAACGAGCCGCCGCAAACGGATCTTAGCTTTCCGTTCAGCCAGCGCTGGGGCATCGGGGCCTGGAATTGGCTGTTTACCGCAGACGAGCCCTTCACACCCGATACCGAGCGCAGCGAAGAACTCAACCGCGGCGCCTACCTGGTGCAGGGGCTGGGCCACTGCGGTAGCTGTCACACCGAGCGCGGGTTCTTTTTCCAGGAGAAAGCGCTCAGCGATGGCGACGATGCGTATCTGTCCGGTGAGGTATTGGACGGATGGTACGCGCCCAACCTGCGCGGCGACGGTGATGGCGGCAGCGCCATGGAGCGCTGGAGCGAGCAGGACATCGTCGACTACCTGGCGACCGGGCGTAACGACCATAGCGCCGTGGCCGGTGAGATGACCTCGGTGGTGGCGCACAGCACCTCGCGTCTTGACGAGAGCGACCTGCACGCGATCGCCGGCTACTTGAAGTCGCTGGGCAATAGCGAGGGGCGCCGCGTGATTACCACCGAGCAGGTGGATGAAACCGATACCCGGCTGACCAGCGCCGACGTGGGGGATGATCTGGGCGCGCGGCTTTATCTGGATAACTGCAACGCCTGCCATTTCTCCAACGGCCAGGGCGCCTCCGGCGTCTTCCCTTCGCTTTCGGGAAGCTCGATGGTCAATGCCGACGATGCCACCGGGCTGATTCGCGTGATTCTGGCCGGCGCTCGCTTGCCGTCTACCGAGCAGCGCCCGGCGCAACTGGCCATGCCGGACTTCGCCTGGCGGCTCTCTGACGACGAGGTCGCTGAGGTGGCCAACTTCGTACGTAACGCCTGGGGTAACGAAGCCGGCGGTGTCAGTGCGGGTGACGTAGCCGACATCCGCGAAGAGCTGCCCGAGGAGCGTATAACGAGCGCGCCGGTCATCGACGACTGACCTTCCGTGCAAACCAAAAAGGGTGCCCGATGAGGGGCACCCTTTTTTTAATGAAAACCCCACCAGTGCGTGGGGTTTTTTAATGCTTAGCTGTGCGTGCGAGCGCGTGAAGCAGCTTTATCGGTCTGCTCGCCGGTCGAACCGTTTCTGGCCAGTACCTGGTCCAGGGAGGCGCTTTGGTCGGCGTCCGAGCTGCTGGAAGCGGCGGGCGTGACGTGCTCGCCGGAGGCGCTGTTTTTAGCGATCACCTGATCCATGGAGGCGCTGCGTGTTTCGGCCTGGTGCGTGGCGCTCGATGCAGGCTGGCTGATGGCGTTCAGCTCGGCGGAGCCGCGCTCGGCCAATGCAGAGCCAGAAACGAGTGCAAGTGCAATGGCGGCAGTAGCGGTCAATTTTTTCATGCTGGCGTACCTCAAGATATCGAGTTGTTGGGTTCTTGTCGCAACGGTTACTTCAGAACATGAATATATAGTAGGCCTAAAAAATTAGTATAAAAAGCGCTTAAAAGTATCTAGACCATTCGATTAATATGAAAATAAATCAATGCATACCTGGTACTGCTTGATGAGGCGGAGGTGATGTTACCTGTGGTGCTTAAGGCATTAGGCGGTAAGCGCGCCACCCAAACGATGATCGGTCAGGGATAAGATCCAGCCAGCCCTGGGTGGCCACGACAACGCCCCAAGCGCCGCGCAAACAAAAAAAGGGTGCCCCCAGAAGGGGCACCCTTTTTAGTGAACACCCCACCGAGCGGCGGGGGGATTCGTGCTTAGCCGTGCGAGTTAGTGCTTGAAACGGCGTTATCGGTCTGTTCGCCGGTCGCACCGTTTCTAGCCAGTACCTGGTTCAGGGAGGCGCTTTGGTCGGTGTTCGATCCGCTGGAAGCGGCGGGGGTGACGTGCTCGCCGGAGGCGCTGTTTTTAGCGATCACTTGCTGTGTGGAGGCGTTGCGCGCTTCGGCTTGGTGCATGGCGCTCGATTCCGGCTGGCTAATGGCGTTCAGCTCGGCGGAGCCGCGCTCGGCGAAAGCAGAGCCAGAAACGAGAGCAAGTGCGATGGCGGCAGTAGCGGTCAGTTTTTTCATGGTGGCGTACCTTAATGTAGTTATCGAATATGTTTAGAGGCTCTGTTCGCGCCCTGCGCTTCAGAACATGCACTTATAATAGTGTCGAAAAAGTAGGATAAAAAGCGCTTAAAATCGCATAGACCGTTCGTCTATTTAGAATAATAGCGCGAGTGCGCCGTACCGAGACGCGCTTCATTTGCAGCGCCCGCCGCAAGGCCAGGAGGAGGCGAGAGGTGTTTCAAAGTACCGAGGGCAACCAAAAAAGGGTGCCCGAGGGCACCCTTGAAAAGAGACAGCTTGCTTGCGCAGAACTTGCTTAGCGGCGCTTTTTGGCGCCCTTGCGAGGGCCGTCGCTGTCGCTTGCATCGCTTGGCTGGGGCAGTGAAGGGAGCGACTGAGCCATCATGTCGACGCTTTGGCGGTAGTAGAGCTGGCTCTTGTTGTGCTCGCCAAGGCTTGCGTAAAGGCGGGCAAGCTCGGCACACACTTCGCCGCTCGGGCGCTGGCGCTGGCTGGCTTCGAAGTACTCGAGCGCTTTCTCCCACTGGCCGGTACGTAGCGACAGCCGGCCGCAGGCAAGCAGCAGTTCCGGATCGTTGGGGCGCTCTTGCAACCATTTTTCTGCCTTGGCCAGCTGGCGCGCCGCGTCGACGCCCAAAAGCCCGTAGCGCTTCACTAGCCGCGCGTCCCAGTGAACGTCCAGCGACTGGTTCAAGAGACGCTCGGCAATCGTCTCCTCGTTGGACTGTAAGAGCGCTTCCACGTAAAGCACGATCAGCTCGGTGTTACCGCGCAGGTACTCCGGCATGTCCGACCAAAGCCCGCGGACCCGCTCGATGTTGGCCGGGTTGCCGGCTTCGAACACGATCAGCTCGCGGTAGGCTTTGAACTCGAGCTGCTCGCGCTCTTGCTCGGTAATCAGCTTTTTGGCGGTCAGCCGTGGCACCAGGTGGCGCAGGCCTTCCCAGTCGCTGACGCTCAAGTACACCTGCTTGAGTAGCTTGAGCACTTGCGGGTGGTTGGAGAGCTTCTGGTCGAGGCGGTTGAGAATCGCCAGCGCCTCTTCCGGCTGCTGCCGGTCGATCATGAGCTGCGCCTGCATCAGGCCCACCGCGGTACCCGCACCGTCGGTCGAGAGTTGGGCCTGGTTCAAGTGCTCCTGGGAGCGCTCGTGATGGCCCTGGTAGTGGGCAGCAAGCGCGGCGGAAAGATAGTTCACCATCGGCGCGCTGGAGTCATCCGCGGCACCGGCCAACGTGCGCTCGGCGCGTTTGAAGCGGCCCTCGGTCAGCGCGACCAGGCCGCGCTCCGTGCGCTTCATGGCGCGGCGGTTACGGGCCCGGCTATTCCAGGTGCGAAACCGGCCCATCGGGCGAAGGATGCCGGCGAGTAGCCGAAGCACGAAGTGCACCAGGATAAACGCGCCCAGCAGCAGCACCAGGCCAAACCAGAACGAGGTTTGTACGGAGGTATCGCCGACGCGAATCAGCCAGTAGCCGGGTACCGACATCATCAGATGGCCGAACAGGGCGCCCACGGCGAGCCCGGCGACGATTAACAGCAGCAGTTTTCTCATTCGTCACCTCCGCCCTGGCGGCGTGACTCGAAACGGTTGTCGATAAAGCGCGACATTGCTTGCTGCGAACCGCTGATATCGGGAAGCTCGGGCTCGACGTCGTTTTGTTTGATCTCCTGGAGGCGCGTAATAACGCTTTGCGTCTCTTCACGTTCGGTGTCGTAGTAGCTATCGAGCAGATTCAGCGCTTTATCCAGGCTTGCCTCGAAAAGCGGCTGCTCTTCTCGCAGCAGCGCAAGCTGGGCTTGCTCGAGGATCAGGCGCAGACTCTGGCGCAGATACGACTCCTGCTCCGGCGTGACCAGGGCCTCCAGCGCTTCGTCGTGATGACGCACCACGACCAAATCGCGCAGCTCGGCGCCAAAGCGCGCCAGTTGGCGCTCGAAAGAACCCTGGGGCGGCTGTTCGATACCGGAATTGACCGCGCGCTCTTCGATTTCCTGGGAGAGGCGAAGCCCGGCCACGCGTTCCTGCTGGGCGTTCAGCGCCAGGTAAATGCCGGTACGGTCAACGCGGGGAACGGCATCGAGCGCGGCCAGCTCGCTGGCGATTTCCCGGCGTACCGGCGTCAATGCCGGGTTATCGGCGTCTACCAGGCGGGCGTCGGCGGTGCGCAGCAGTGCCGCGGCGCCCTCTACGTCGCCTTCGAGCTGCAGGCGCTGGTTGGCCAGACGCAAAAGGTAGGCGGCTTCGGCGTGGAGCCAGTCGCGCTCATCGGTATCCTGGGCCTGGGAGAGCTGGTCGAGCACCTCAGACACGGTTTCGTCGACACTGGCCTGAACCTCGTCGAGCTCGGCGCGCAGTTCGCGAGCGGTGTTCTCGAGGGTTTCGTTACGCTCGCCCTCATTGCTTTCAAGGCGGGACTCCAGCTCACTCAAGTTTTGCTGAGTGGCGCTGCCTTGGGTCTGTTGGTCGAGCTCGTCTATACGCGCCTGCTGGTTATCCAGGCGCTGCCAAAGCTGCCAGGCGACCACGCCCAACACAAGCGCCAGAATCAGCACCAACACGAGGGCGACCACGCCGCCTTTACCGCCGCCGCCGGAAGAGGCCGGTTTTTGAGAGGCGGGCGTTTTGGGGGGCGGCGTGGCGCTTTTGGTGCTGTTGCTTGCCGGGGCGCTGGACGGCGTTTTGGCACCGGTGCTGGCTTCGGTGGTGCTCGTTTTGTCGGGCGCGGCGTTGGAGGAACCTGGCGTGCTGGCGCCGGTCGTGGCCGGGGCGCTAGTGTTTTTAGCGTTGTTGCCCCCCTTGTTGCGGCGACGCGAACGGCTGTTTTTAGTGGCGTAGTCGTTTTGCGCGGCCTGGTCAGCGGCGTTTTTATCATCGACCGGGGGCGAGGCCGTGCTCGATGTCTCATCCGCCACAGGCGTCTCGCTCGCTGGTCGGTTTTGAGAGGCATCGTCAGGCGTTTTGTTGGCGCCTTCCTGGTCAAGTGGTTGTTTGCTCATCTGTCGCTAGCCCTTGTTAAGTTCTTTGATCGACATCGGCATCCCGGGGAGTGCAGGATTCGTTCAACGCTGCTACCAGCGCGGCTTTCGATGCGCCCGACGCCACCTTGAGGTCGCTAAAACCCAGCTTACCGGCAAGCGTCGCTAAACGGTGACTGGAAACGATTAGGGGTTGATCCAACGCCGCCTGTTGACACCATTTTGCCAGATATTCAAGCAGCTCGCCGCTGGTCACAATCAATGTATGAAAACTGCCACTCGCCAGGCGCCTTTGCAACTCGGCGCTGGGCGGCTGGTAGACGCGCCGGTAGACCGCCAGCCGCGTCACGGCGCCGCCGCGGGCGGTAAGCGTATCCGCCAGCAGCGGCCGTCCGCCTTCGCCGGCCACCAAAAGCACGCGCTGATGGGTAAGGCGTTGGAGCGAGGGCAGCGACAAAAGCGCTTCGCTGGTATCCTCGCCCGCGCTTGCCGGCGGGACATGGACACGGGCACCCAGCTCATCATGGAGCACCTCCGCCGTGCCGCGGCCGGGGCTATAAAAGGCGATGCCCACCGGTAATTGCGGCCAGTAGCAATCGATTGCCTCCACCAGGCAGCGGGCCGCAAACGGGCTGATGACGACTATCTTATGGTACTGATCCAGATCCAGCCATACGCTTCGAAGCGTGGCGTCCTCGTCGAGTGCTTGAAGGGTTATTACCTCCAGCGGCTCGACCCACGCGCCCTCGGCGCGCAGCGCCTCGGCGAGCACTTCGCCGCGCTCGCCCGGGCGGCAGATGAGTACCGGCTCCTTCATGGTGCGGGAGTGCTCATACGTTGTTGCCGTAGACCTCGGCAAGGATTTCGCCCGCGCCCTGGTCGAGCAGGTCTTCGGCGACGCGAATGCCCAGCGCTTCGGGCTCATGGATCGAGCCGCGGCCCTCGGCGCGCAGCACCTCGGTGCCTTCCGGGTTGCCGACGAGCCCGCGCAGCCAAATGGTTTCGTTGGCTTTATCCAGCACCGCGTGGCCGGCGATCGGCACCTGGCAGCCGCCTTCCAGGCGCGTGTTCATGGCGCGCTCGGCGCGTACCCGGGTGGCGGTATCCTGATCGTCAAGCGGAGTGAGCAGGCCAATCAGGTCCGGGTCGTGGAGGCGGCATTCGATACCCAGCGCCCCCTGGCCGCAGGCCGGCAGGCAGATCTCCGGGGGCAGTTCCTGGGCGATGCGCGCCTCGAGCCCCAGCCGCTTGAGACCGGAGGTTGCAAGGATGATGGCGTCGAACTCTTCGTCGTCGAGCTTGGCAAGGCGGGTTTGCACATTGCCGCGCAGATTCAGGATTTCCAGGTCCGGGCGGGCCTCGCGCAGTTGCAGGCCACGGCGCAGGCTGGCCGTGCCGATACGCGCCCCTTCGGGCAGCTCGTCAACGCTTTGATAGCGGTTGGAGACGAAGGCATCCGTCGGCTCGGCGCCTTCCAGAATCACGGAAAGCCCCAGCCCTTCGGGAAAGTGCATGGGCACATCTTTCATCGAATGCACGGCGATATCGGCGCGACCGTCGAGCATGGCCTCTTCGAGTTCTTTGACGAACAGCCCCTTACCGCCGATTTTAGACAGCGGCGTGTCGATGATTTTATCGCCCTTGGTGGACAGCGCCACCAGCTCGACTTCCAGACCGCTATGTGCCGCCATCAGTCGATCCCGGACGTGTTCGGCTTGCCACATGGCCAGTTGGCTCTTACGCGTGGCGATGCGCAATTTGGTGATGGATGACACGTTATTCTCCCTTTGCCGCTGACACGGCGTGTCGAACTATGATAAATCTCATCATAAAGCACCCGGTCTCGCAGTAAAAACAACCAGCCGTAATTGGCTAACGTATAATATTAGTTAACGTATAATGTAAATGTCTTTGCACAGGTAATGCCCTATGCCCTCTGCCGATCTTCAAGGCGAGCTGGATCAATTTTTTCTGTTGTCCCAGGACATGCTTTGCTGCATCGATTTCCAAGGGACGCTTATAAATGTTAACCCCGGCTTCGAAAACCTGCTTGGATATTGTGCCGAGGAGCTCATTGGCCGTCCTTGCGGTGTGATCATCGAGCGCCAGGATCACCCCATTATAGAGAGGGCGCTTGCGCGGATACACCAGGGCGAGCTGGTCGACCCGTTTGACGTTCGCGCCCAAAGCCGCGCCGGTGAGCTCAAGTGGTTGGAGGTGAGCGCGTTCGCCAACGACAAAGTGATCTACGTGATCGCCCGGGACATTACTCTACGTAAAACGTCCGCTCAGCAGTTGGCGCTTTTGGAGCGAAGCGTGGAGTCGAGCACCAACGGGGTCATCATCGTCGATGCCCTGGTCGACGATTTGCCCATGGTCTACGTCAACAAGGCCTTCGAGCAGATTACCGGCTATGAGCGCACGGCGGTGCTGGGCCGCAACTGCCGCTTTTTGCAGGGCGAAGAGACCGACCCGGCGGTACGCCGACAGCTTCGCCGGGGGATCAAGGAGCAGCGCGACGTGCACGTGATGCTGCGCAACTACCGCCGCGACGGCACGCTGTTTTGGAACGATTTGTATATTTCCCCGGTGCGCGATGACCAGGGGGTGGTGACCCACTTCGTCGGCGTGCAAAACGATGTCACCGCCCAGCGCGAGTACCAGGCGCAGCTTAGACACAACGCCAACCACGATGCGCTGACCGGGCTTCCCAATTTACAGCTTTTGAATCAGCGCCTGGCCCAGGGCTGCGTGATGGCCAAACGCTATCAGCGCTATCTGGCTGTGCTGTTCATCGACCTGGACGATTTCAAGCCGATCAACGACTCGATGGGCCACGATGTCGGCGACTTCATTTTGATGAGCGTGGCACGGCGCCTGGAAGAGGAGCTGCGCCCTTGGGATACGGTAGCGCGCATCGGCGGCGACGAGTTCATCGTGCTGCTGCCGGATCTGGCCCACGAGCAGGACGTCATGCAGGTGGTTGAGCGTTTGCTCGAGCGCATCGCCGCGCCTTACTGGTATCAGGACAAGGAACTACGCATCACCGCCAGTATCGGTATCGGCACCGACAACGGTAGCGTCGCCAAGCCACGCACCCTGGTGCAACAGGCCGACCTTGCCATGTACAAGGCCAAGCGGCGCGGGCGCAACACCTACCAGTGGTACACCGACGAGCTCAACCGCAAGGTGAGCGAGCGGGTCAACCTGCGCCACGCGCTGCAAAAAGCCATCGAGCAGGAGCAGTTCGAGCTTCACTACCAGCCGCAAATCGATAGCGTCACAGGCCAGGTGGTGGGCGTCGAGGCGCTGATTCGCTGGCAACACCCGGAGCGCGGCAACGTCCCGCCCATCGAGTTTATCGGGCTTTCCGAAGAGACCGGTCAGATCATTCCGATTAGTGAGTGGGTGCTAAGCCAGGCCTGTAAGGACGCGGTGCGCTTGAATAGCGGGGAGCATGGCCCGATCACCATGGCAGTGAACGTCTCGCCGGTGCAGTTTCAGCGCCCGGGGTTCGTCGCATCGATCGAAAAAGTGCTGAACGAGAGTGGTCTGGCCCCGGCGCTTTTGGAAATCGAGATTACCGAAGGCGTATTGATGGACAGCACCGAGCACGCGATCGAGGCGCTCAACGGGCTGCGAACGCTTGGCGTGCATATCGCGCTGGACGATTTCGGCACCGGCTTTTCAAGCCTTAGCTACCTAAAGCGCCTGCCGATCAACAAGCTCAAGATCGACCGTTCGTTCATACACGATGTGACCCACGATGAGAACGACGCCGCCATCGTCGAAGGCGTGATCACCATGGCGTCGAAGCTGGGGCTCGAGGTGCTCATCGAAGGTGTCGAGACCCTCGAACAGTTTCGTTACCTGCGCGAGAAGCACCCGA
This sequence comes from Vreelandella sp. GE22, assembly GCF_968212445.1. Lineage (NCBI taxonomy): Bacteria > Pseudomonadati > Pseudomonadota > Gammaproteobacteria > Oceanospirillales > Halomonadaceae > Vreelandella > Vreelandella sp. GE22. The sequence goes on along the minus strand of NZ_OZ309110.1, from coordinate 3,714,078 downwards.
CCTACCTGCAGGGCTACTACTTTGCCCGCCCCATCGCATTCGACGCCCTGGTCGATTATCTGGATCACTTCGACTGCGACACGGTGCTTTTGGACCGCCAGGGCGCCTAAAGCGAATACTTTTAGAGCGCTCAAAACCCCGTGCCGCGAACGGGGTCGACTCTGATACACTCGTCGACAACGACTCCCCTGATTTTTGTCACCTTTTTTGTCAGCAGGAACCCTCGATGACCCAAGCTACGAATCAGTCCTGGGGTGGACGCTTTAGCGAGCCCACCGACGCCTTTGTTGCCCGCTTTACCGCCTCCGTGAATTTCGACCAGCGCCTGGCGCCCCAGGACATTCAAGGCTCGATCGCCCACGCCACCATGCTAAGCCGAGTGGGCGTATTAACCGAAGACGAGTGCCAGGCGATCATCGACGGCCTGACCGAGATCCAGGGCGAGATCGAGCGCGGCGAATTCCAGTGGTCGGTGCCACTTGAAGACGTGCACATGAACATCGAAGCGCGCTTGACCCAAAAGATCGGCATTACCGGCAAGAAGCTGCATACCGGGCGCTCGCGCAACGACCAGGTGGCGACCGACATTCGCCTGTTCCTGCGCGACGCCATCGACATGATCGATGTCGAACTCACCCGCCTACGCGAGGGCATGATTGGCCTGGCCGAGGATGAGGCCGATACCATCATGCCCGGCTTTACGCATCTGCAAACTGCCCAGCCGGTCACCTTTGGCCATCACCTGCTGGCCTGGCAGGAGATGCTCGCCCGGGACCACGAGCGCCTTTTGGATACCCGCAAGCGTGTCAACGTGCTGCCCCTGGGGGCGGCGGCGCTGGCCGGTACCACTTACCCAATCGATCGTCACGTCACTGCCGAGCTTCTGGGCTTTGCGCGCCCGGTGGAGAACTCGCTGGACGCGGTGTCTGATCGCGACTTCGCCATCGAATTTACAAGCTTTGCCAGCATCCTGTTGATGCATATGTCGCGCATGAGCGAAGAGCTGGTGCTCTGGACCAGCGCCCAGTTCGATTTCATCGATCTGCCGGATCGCTTCTGCACCGGCTCCTCGATCATGCCCCAGAAGAAAAACCCGGACGTACCGGAGCTGGTGCGCGGCAAGACCGGACGCGTCTATGGCCATCTGATGAGCCTTTTGACGCTGATGAAGTCCCAGCCGCTGGCCTATAACAAGGACAACCAGGAAGACAAGGAGCCCCTGTTCGATGCCGTGGACACGGTGCTCGACTGCCTGAAAGCGTTTGCCGACATGGTGCCGGCCATCGAGCCCAAGAAAGAAAGCATGTATGAGGCAGCGCGGCGCGGCTTCTCGACGGCCACGGACCTGGCGGATTACCTGGTGCGCAAGGGCGTGGCCTTCCGCGATGCCCACGAAATCGTCGGCCAGTCCGTCGCTTTTGGTCTGAAAGAGAAGAAAGATCTTTCCGAGATGAGTTTGCAGGAGCTCAAGCAGTTCTCCGATACCATCGAAGAAGACGTGTTCGAGGTGCTGACCCTGGAGGGCTCGGTGGCCGCGCGTAACCACATCGGTGGCACCGCCCCGGATCAAGTGCGCGCCGCGGCCAGCCGCGCCCTGGAAGCCCTCAAGGCGCACCGGGAGGCGAAATGAAAGCCCTCGTTTCGATCACGCTCATCGCCCTGCTGCTGGCCGGGTGTGGGCAGAAGGGCCCGCTCTATCAGCCCGACGATAACGCGCAAACCGCCGCCGAGGAGAGCTAATGGATCACTTCAACTACCGCGACGGCGTGCTGTTTGCCGAAGAGGTGGCGCTTAGCCGTATTGCGTTGGAGGTCGGCACGCCGTGCTACGTCTACTCCAAAGCGACCCTCGAACGTCACTTTCGCGCCTATACCGAAGCGCTGGGCGGTCACCCGCATCTTATTTGCTACGCCGTGAAGGCCAACTCCAATCTGGCGGTGCTGGGGCTTCTGGCGCGCCTGGGCGCGGGGTTCGATATCGTCTCCGTTGGTGAGTTGGAGCGCGTGCTGGCCGCCGGCGGCGACCCGTCCAAAATCGTCTTCTCTGGCGTTGCCAAACGCGCCGATGAGATGGCTCGGGCGCTTCAGGTGGGTATCAAGTGCTTCAATGTGGAGTCCACGCCGGAGCTCGAGCGTTTGAATCAAGTGGCTGGCGAGCTTGGCATGGTCGCGCCGGTGTCGCTTCGTGTGAATCCGGATGTGGATGCGGGCACCCACCCCTATATTTCCACCGGGCTCAAGGACAACAAATTCGGCATCGCCGTTAGTGAGGCGTTCGATGCTTACGAGCTCGCCGCTGGCTTGGCGAATCTTGAGATCAAGGGCCTCGACTGCCATATCGGCTCGCAATTGACCGAGACGGCACCGTTTCTGGATGCCCTGGAGCGGCTTTTGCTGCTCATGGAACGGCTTCGCGAGCGCGGTATCGAGATCGAGCACCTGGATCTGGGCGGCGGGCTCGGCGTGCCGTACCGCGACGAGACCCCGCCCCAGCCCTTCGATTACGCCAGTAAGCTTTTAGCGCGGCTGTCGCGCTGGGAAGGCGGCGAGAACCTGACCCTGCTGTTCGAGCCCGGCCGCTCCATCGCCGCCAACGCCGGCGTGATGCTCACCCGGGTCGAGTTTTTAAAGCCCGGTGAGACGAAAAACTTCGCCATCGTCGACGCGGCCATGAACGATTTGATCCGCCCGGCGCTTTATCAGGCCTGGCAAGCGATCGTCTGCGTGGACACCCGCGAGGCGCGACCGGAGGCGATTTATGACGTGGTCGGCCCGGTTTGTGAAACCGGCGATTTCCTGGGCAAGGAGCGCGAGCTCGCCATTGCCGAAGGCGATCTACTGGCGGTGCGCTCGGCGGGCGCCTACGGCTACGTGATGGCGTCGAACTACAACAGCCGCCCACGGCCTGCCGAGGTCATGGTGGATCGCGAGCGTTTTCACATCGTGCGTGCTCGGGAAACGCTCGAGAACCTGTGGGCGGGCGAAACGCTGCTGCCAGACGAGGCGTCTTGATGCTGCTTCACTTCACCAAAATGCACGGCCTGGGCAACGACTTCATGGTCATCGATCTGGTCACTCAGCGCGCTCGGCTCACCAATGAACTGATCGCGCGATTGGGCGATCGGCGCTTCGGTATCGGCTTCGACCAGCTGCTGGTGGTCGAGCCGCCCCGGGACCCGGACATGGACTTTCGCTACCGCATCTTCAATGCCGATGGTAGCGAAGTAGAGAACTGCGGCAACGGCGCGCGCTGTTTTGCGCGCTTCGTGCGCGAACAGCGCCTGACCCACAAGCACGAGATTTGTGTGGAAACCGCGGGCGGGCCGCTCACGCTCCATGTACAAAATGACGGTCTGGTACGGGTTGATATGGGCCGCCCGCGTTTCGAGCCCGAGGCGCTGGCCTTCGACGCCGCCGAAGACGTCCCGCTGCACGCGATCGATGTTCAGGGTGAGCGGCTCGAGATCGGCGTGGTCTCGATGGGCAACCCCCACGCAGTGCTCACCGTTGAAAGCGTCGAGCAGGCCCCGGTCGAACGGCTGGGCCCACTTTTGGAGGCGCACCCGCGCTTTGCCCACCGCGTCAACGCCGGCTTCATGCAGGTGATATCACAAAGCGAGATCCGCCTGCGCGTTTTTGAACGCGGTAGCGGCGAAACCCTGGCCTGCGGCACCGGCGCCTGCGCGGCGGTGGCCAGCGGCATTCGCCAGGGGCTTTTGCAAAGCCCGGTGACGGTCCACCTGCCCGGCGGAACGCTGCTCATCGAGTGGCCGGATACCAACGGCCCGCTGGTCATGGTCGGCCCGGCCACGCGGGTGTTCGATGGCCGCGTGACGCTCAACTAGTTCCAAGGAGAATAGCGATGTCGCAAGCCCCCGAGCCGCGTAAAACGCTCGACCCGGACCAGGTCGCCTTTTGGCTGGCCCGCCATCCGGATTTTTTCGTCGGCCGGGAGGGCCTGCTTCAGCAGCTCAAGGTGCCGCACCCGGATATCGGCGGCGCCGTGTCGCTTCTGGAGCGGCTGGTGCTGGATCTTCGCCAGCGGGCAGAAAGCGCCGAGGGGCGCCTGGAGCACCTGCTGGAAACCGCCCGGCACAACGAGGCGCAGTACCGGCGCCTGCGCGAAACGATGCTTTCGCTGATCGAAGCCGAGGACCGGGACGCCCTGGCCCAGGCGCTGGCTACCCAGCTCAGCGAGCGCTTCGACACGCCGGCCATGGCGCTTTGGTGCCCGCCGGCGCTTACCGATGACGAGCCCGCGCTGCCCCAGCCGCCGCGCCACGTGCTCGACCAGCACGCCACTACGCGGCTGAGCGCGCTGCTCGATGGCCGCAGCAGCCGCTGCGCGAAGCTAAGTGTGAGCGACTGGAAACGCCTGTTGCCCCATACCAAGGCGCCGCGCAAGGCCGGGTCGTGTGCCATTTCGCGCCTCTCCGCCGGCGAGCCCATGGGCTATCTGGTGCTGGCGAGCCCGGATGCGGAGTGTTACAAGGCCAGCATGGACACGCTATTTACCGAGTACCTGGGCGATATCGTCGCCAGGCTGTTGCAGCGCCTGGGTCCGCATGGCTGACCCGACGCTTACCCTCGCCGTCGCTATCGACGGCTACCTGACCACGCTTGCCAGGCGGGCGAGCCCGGCGACGGTGGCGGGCTACCGCCAGGATCTAACCGCGTTCGCGCGGTTTGCCGACAAGCGCGGGGTCACCGAGGTCACCGCCCTCGACGCGCCGCTTGCGCGCGCGTTTTTGGGGGCCGAGCGAAGCCGCGGGCTCGCCCCTCGTAGCCTGGCGCGGCGCCGCGCCGCGCTCTCCCGCTTCGCCGATGACCTGGTAGGCCAGGAGGTGCTGGCGGACAACCCGATCAAGCTGCTGCGCACCCCCAAACAGCCCAGCCACCTGCCAAGGCCGCTGGATGTGGATATTCTGGCGCAGTTTCTCGATACCCCTCACGACGGCTCGCTTCTGGCCCAGCGCGACCAGGCGATGCTCGAGCTTTTCTACTCCAGCGGGCTGCGCCTGGCCGAGCTTGCCGCGCTGGATGTGACGAGTCTGAATGCGGGCTACGTGCGGGTGCTGGGCAAGGGCGGCAAGCCCCGCCAGGTGCCGGTCGGTGGCCGCGCCCGCACCGCGCTCGATCAGTGGCTCGTGGGCCGCGGCGGCTGGGCCGGGGAGGAGGCTGCACTTTTTATCGGCCGCCAGGGCCGGCGCCTTGGCCACCGCGCCATTCAAAAGCGCCTGGCGCAGCTTTCTATCGAGCGTGGCCTGCCCGAGCACTTGCACCCGCACCGGCTGCGCCACTCCTTTGCCAGCCACCTGCTGGAGTCGAGCCAGGATCTGCGCGCGGTGCAGGAGCTTTTGGGCCACGCCAATTTGGCCACCACCCAGGTCTACACCCGCCTTGACTGGCAGCATCTGGCCCAGAGCTACGACGCCGCCCACCCCCGTGCCAAACGCCGCCCCCGGAGCGAGCCATGACCGAACCAAGAGTCGAATCAAGAGCCGAACCAAGAGCCGAGCTAAAAGCCATCACCTTCGATCTCGACGATACGCTTTGGGATAATCACGGCGTGATGCTGAAAACCGAGCAGGGCCACTACCAGTGGCTTTTAAACGCGCTGGCCGAGTGGCAGCGCGCGCGCGGCGAAGCGCCGCTTGCGATCGACTTCGAAGAAGGTCTGGCGGATTACCTGACAAGGCGTCAGGCATTTGCAAAAGCGACCCCCAAGCGCCGGGGCGACTTCACCTGGCTGCGCCTTCGCGCCCTCGAGGCGCAGTTGGAGGCGGCGGGGCTTACGCGCAGTAGCGCCATTTTGTGGGCGGCGGCGGCGATGAACGAGTTCCACCGCCTGCGCGTGCAGGTGACGCCGCACCCGGAGGCCGCCGAGCTACTCGAGACGCTGGGCCAGCGCTTTCACCTGGCGGCCATCACCAACGGCAATATTCACCTCAAGCGCCAGCCCCTGGCCGCCTACTTTCCCATCGCCGTGGCGGCCGGGGAGCTCTTTGCGCCCAAGCCCGACCCCCATGCGTTCGTCACCGTGCTCGAGCAGATGAACGTCGAACCACACAACGCCATGCACGTCGGCGACTCCTGGGAGGAGGACGTGCTGCCCGCCAGCCGCTTAGGGATGCACGCGGTGTGGATCGCCGCCGAGAGCGACCAGGTGTTGCCCAGCCGCGTTTACCGGCTGAGCCACGTCAAGGAGTTGCCCGCGCTGATCGAACGGCTGGAGAACGCGGCGGGCTGAATTATTGGACTGAGTGATTGAACTTGGTTATCGGACCGAGCTATTCGGGCTCCGGGGCGTCGAGCCAGCGGTCCAGGGTTTGGCAAAGCGTGGTCACGCCGTCGCGCTTGAGCGACGAGAAAAGCTGCACCGATACCAGGTCTTCCCACTCGACAAGGCGCGAGCGCACTTTTTGAAGTGACGCGCTCGCCGGGCCCTTTTTCAGTTTGTCCGCTTTGGTGAGCAGAATGTGCACCGGCAGCCCACGCTGGTCGGCCACGTCGAGCATGGTCAGGTCGAACTCGGTCAGCGGGTGGCGCACGTCCATCAACAGCACCACGCCTTTCAGGCTAAAGCGCGCGGTCAAATACTCGGAGAGATGGCGCTGCCACTCGAGCTTGACCGACTCGGGCACCTTGGCGTAGCCGTAGCCGGGCAGATCCACCATGCGCGTGGCGGGGTTGTTCATCAGGCTGAAGAAGTTGATTAGCTGCGTGCGCCCGGGCGTACGTGAGGTCCGCGCCAGTGCTTTTTGCTGGGTCAGCGCGTTGATCGCGCTCGACTTACCCGCGTTCGAGCGTCCGGCGAAGGCGACTTCGGCGCCGGTGTCGTCCGGGCAGAGGCCCAAGTGCGGGGCGCTCACCATGAACTGAGCGGTGGCGTAATTAAGGCGCGGGCTGGCCGGGCGAGGGCTTTCGCTTTCGCGATCTTGAGTCGGCATGGAAAAGATCCTGAATGCTTGAGTCACACATCAAGGCTACCCTGAAGCTGTAAATCCTGGCCCGCACAGTGGCCGGTTCAGAGGCGGCCATTTAAGCCATGGGCGGGATTCGTTACACTTGGTCAGGCCGGTAGGCTTGCTGAAAACGCTAGTGTAACACTGGACGGCGGCGAAAAAGCGGGCAAGTATGGCTTTTGAATCATCTTCACCCTGCGCTTTCACTTTTGTCTGACGGGCTCAGGCGCAAGCTATAAAGGGGCTTACCCGGGAACCGCTTGGCGGTTACGAGAGTCATAGGCTTCGCTCAACTTTGGAGAATTTTTATAATGCTTAAAGTATTCGTGGCGGCCCTGGCCGGTCTTACCCTTTCCGCTGGCGTCAGCGCCCAGGACGTCGTAGAAGGGCAGGATTACACGCTGTTGGAAAACCCGGTAGCGACCGTGGCCGACGACGCCAACGTCGAAGTCACCGAAGTGTTCTGGTTTGGCTGCCCGCACTGCTACGCCCTGCAGGAGCCGGTCAACGAGTGGTACGAAACCCTGGATGACGATGTCGAGATCATCAAAATGCCGGCCACCATGGGCGGCAACTGGAACACCCACGCGACCGCCTTCTACGCCGCTCAGTCGCTGGGTATCGAAGAAGACCTGCACGAAGACTTTTTTGACGCGATTCACCAAAACGGCCAGTCGCTGACCGACGAAGACGACATTGCCGCGTTTTTCGCCAACTACGGCGTGAGCGAAGACGAGGCCAAAAAGGCCCTGAATTCCTTCCCGGTGCGCAGCGAAACCAACCGCGCCAATAGCCGCATGCGCGAAATGCGCCTGATGGGCGTGCCGGCGCTGATCGTCGACGGCCGCTACGTGGTCACGCCCAGCAGCGCCGGTGGTCTGGACAACATGCCGGTGATCGCCGAGGCGCTGATCGAGCGCGTGCGCAGCGAGCGTGACGAGTAATCGTGCTGAGCACCTCGGCCAGCGATAAACCGCTTGGCACGGATAGCCCGCTTTGGGAAAACGGGTCGCTGAGACTTTTGACCTTCAATCTCCAGGTGGGCATTCAAACGTCGGCGTATCATCATTACCTGACCCGTAGCTGGCAGCACTTCTTGCCCCACCCGCGCCGCGTCAAGCGTCTGGACGTGATGGGCGGGGTGCTCGGCAAGTTCGACGTGGTGGGGCTTCAAGAGGTCGACGGCGGAAGCTTTCGCTCGAGTCGCATCAACCAGGTCGAGTACCTGGCCACCCAGGCCGGGTTCCCGCATCACTTTCAGCAGCTCAACCGCAACTTGGGGCGCATGGCCCAGCACAGCAACGGGCTGCTCTCCAGGCTCAAGCCCAGCCGCATCGAAGAACACCGCCTGCCCGGCACTCGAGGGCGCGGCGCCATTCACGTGCGCTTTGGCGACGGCCCGGATGCGCTGCATATCTTCGTGGCGCACCTGGCGCTTAGCCACCGCGGCCGGGTGCGCCAGCTCAACTACCTAAGTGATATCATCGCCCCGCTTCGCCACGTGGTGGTGATGGGGGATCTCAACTGCACGCCGGAGCAGCTGCACGCCCACGAGCGCTTCAGCGCCTCCTTGCCGCTTCATCCGGTCAAGCCGCTTTTGAGCTACCCCTCCTGGCAGCCGCGTCGGGCGCTGGATCATATCCTGCTCTCGCAAACCCTGGAGGCCGCCGAGGTGAACGTGCTCGATCATCTCTTCTCGGATCATCTGCCGGTCGCCGTCGATTTGCCGCTGCCCGCCGCCTGCCTGCAAGCCCTCAAGGATAGCCAGCACCAACGCCCCGCCAGCGCATCGGACTAAGCGCTATAACCGTCCGTAAGTGCCCTTTAAGCCATAAAAGGGCGCTTTGAAGGCCTATCGTGGTCGCAGGGGATGACGCAAGGGCTAGAATCAGCGATCATTTCGAGTCGATTCTTGAAGGCAGGACACCCTAATGCGTGCAAATTCTCACGAGCCGCGTCTGCTGCGCGCCCTCGATGGGCTAACCGAAGGCGTTGGCCGAGCGATCGCCTGGCTTGTGATCGTCATGATGTTGGTGCAGTTCGCCATCGTGGTGCTGCGCTACGTGATTGGAACCAACAGCATCGTCATGCAAGAGTCGGTCATGTACATGCACGCCGCGGTCTTCATGCTGGGGTCGGCGTGGACGCTCAAGCACGACGGCCACGTCCGAGTGGATATCTTCTACCGCAAGCTCTCTAGTCGGGCGCGGGCATGGATCGATTTCCTCGGCACACTCTTTTTGCTCATTCCCGTGGCGCTATTCATCGCTATCGGAAGCGTCCACTACGTGGCGAGTAGCTGGGCCATTCTCGAACGCTCCCCCAACGGCGGCATTCCGGCGGTGTATCTCTTGAAAACGCTGATTCTGGTCATGGTGGGGCTATTGCTTTTGCAGGCGTTGGCGCAACTGATCCGCCAAGCGCTGATCATCCGCGGCGCTCTACCCAACCCCTCCCATGAGCACGAGGAGGTCGTCTAGTGGCCGTTTTATTGGACTTCATGCCGCTGGTGCTCTTCGCCGCCGTGTGCGGTGTGCTGATGCTGGGTTACCCGGTGGCGCTGTCGCTTGCCGGCACGGCGCTGGCCTTTGCGGGTATCGGGATGGCGCTACAGGCGCTGGGTATATCGGTGCCGTTCGAGGCGCGCATGATGGGCGCGATGCCCAACCGCCTTTACGGCATCATGACCAACTCGACGCTTTTGGCGGTGCCGCTGTTCATACTGATGGGCGTGCTGCTGGAAAAATCCCGGGTGGCGGAGACGCTTTTAGATGCCATGGCGATGCTCTTTGGCTCGCTGCGCGGTGGACTTGGGCTTTCGGTGGTCATCGTGGGCATGCTGCTGGCCGCCTCGACGGGGATCGTCGGCGCCACGGTGGTCACCATGGGGCTCTTGTCGCTGCCGACCATGCTCAAGCGTGGCTACTCGCCGGCGCTTGCCACCGGTACCATTTGCGCCACGGGCACCCTGGGTCAGATCATTCCGCCTTCGATCGCCCTGGTGCTTTTGGGCGACGTGCTCTCCAATGCCTACCAGCAGGCGCAGCTCGCCATGGGTGTCTGGAGCCCGCAAACGCTTTCGATCGGCGATCTGTTCATCGGCGCGCTGGTGCCGGGGCTGATTCTGGTCGTGGCCTACATCGTTTATCTTCTGGTCTTCGCCTGGCTCAAGCCCGCCTCGGCGCCGGCGGTGGATCGTGAGACGCTCAAGGCGGAGCTCAATCATACGGGGGCGATCTGGCCGCTTTTGTTGAAAGGACTGGTGCCGCCGGTGCTACTGATCGTGGCGGTACTGGGGTCGATTCTGGGCGGTTTCGCCACGCCCACCGAGGCCTCGGCGGTCGGGGCGTTCGGCGCGCTGGTGCTGGCGGCGGCGAATCGGCGCTTGAGCTTTTCGATGCTGAGAGAGGCGCTTTACTCCACCGCCCAGGTCACCAGCATGGTGTTTTTGATTTTGATCGGCGCGGCGCTGTTTTCACTGGTCTTTCGCGCCTACGGCGGCGAGGAGCTGGTCACCAGCCTGTTCGAGTCGATGCCGGGCGGCGTGGTCGGGGCGACGATCATCGTGATGCTGGTGATCTTTTTGCTCGGCTTCATTCTCGACTTCATCGAGATCACCTTTGTGGTGGTACCGATCGTCGGGCCGGTGCTGCTCGCCATGGGGGTCGACCCCATTTGGCTGGGCATCATGATCGCCGTGAACCTGCAAACCTCGTTTTTGACACCGCCGTTCGGCTTTGCGCTTTTCTACCTGCGCGGCGTTACGCCACCCGGTGTGCCGACCTCGGCCATCTACAAAGGGGTGATTCCGTTCATCCTGCTGCAACTGGGTATGCTGCTGGCTCTGTCGCTGTTCCCGGGAATTGCGACCTGGCTTCCTTCCGTGATGTAAGAGGTAGGTAATGATGACAGACATTGCAAAGGTACTGACCATCGCCGGCTCCGACCCTTCCGGCGGCGCCGGGCTACAGGGGGACATCAAGACGTTCTCGGCGCTGGGCGTTTACGCGACCAACGTCATCACCGCGGTGATCGCGCAGAACACCCAGGGCGTGGCCCAGGTCGAGCCGGTGTCGCCTTCGATGATCCGCGTCCAGCTCGAAAACCTGTTAGCGGATGTCGAGATCGACGCGGTAAAAATCGGCATGGTGGGCAGTCGCGAGGTCGCCGAGGTGATCGCGGACGTGCTCGACAAGCACCGCCCGCGCTGGATCGTGCTCGACCCGGTGATGGTGGCGAAAAGCGGCGATATTTTGGTGGACGACGAGGGCATCCGCGCGGTGCGCGATATCCTGGTGCCGCTGGCCCATGTGATCACCCCGAACCTGCCCGAGGCCGCCGTGCTGCTGGGGTCGGCTTCGCCGAAAACGCCGGACGAAATGGAGGCGATGCTGCCCGGGCTCACCCGGCTCGGCGCGCCTTTCGTGGTGCTCAAGGGCGGCCATCTGACCGGTGAAACCTGCCCGGATCTTTTGGCGACGCCTTCTGAGCACGCCTGGCTTCCCGCCTCGCGCATCGCCACCGAGAATCTGCACGGCACCGGCTGCGCGCTCTCATCGGCGGTGGCGGCGTGTCTGGCGAAGCTGCCCCTGGAGGCGGACAACCAGGCGCCGATTGCCGCGATCAAGGAGGCCAAACAGTGGCTGCACGCAGCGCTTGAGGCCAGCGAGCGGCTAAACGTCGGCCACGGCCGCGGGCCGGTCCATCACTTTCACCGCTGGTGGTAATATGAAAGCCTTGATTCAGCGCGTTAAAAACGCCGATGTCAGCGTCGAGGGGGAGAGCGTCGGCGCCATCGAGCAGGGGCTTTTGGCCCTGGTGGGGGTGGAGCGCGGCGATAGCGAAACGGACGCGGACAAGCTCCTGCACAAACTGCTTCACTACCGCGTGTTCAGCGATTTGGAGGGCAAGATGAACGACAACCTGCAGCAGGCCGAAGGCGGTTTGCTGCTGGTCTCTCAGTTCACGCTGGCCGCCGATACCCGCAAGGGGCTGCGCCCGGGCTTTTCGAGCGCCGCCGCCCCCGAAGAGGGCGAGCGGCTCTTCGATTATCTTGTTGGTAAGGCTAAAGCGGCTTGGCCGAACGTCGAAACCGGCCGGTTCGGCGCCGATATGCAGGTAGCGCTGGTCAATGATGGCCCCGTGACCTTCATGCTCGAAAGCCGCTAGCGTTCGAGCGGGCGCTAGTGCGCCTCGCTTTCGAGTATTTCGGCCTCCATCGCCTCCAGCGCTTCCTCGGCGGCGAGCCACTGCTGCTCGGCGCGCTCCACGCGCTCCTTGCAGGTGGCCTGCTCGGCAAGCGCTTTGGAAAGCTCCATCTTGCGCGCCGGGTCGGTATAAAGCTCGGCGTCGGCCAGGCTCTCTTCCACTTTCTCAAGCGCAGCCTGGGCGGCTTCCATGGCTTTCTCGGCCTGGTCGCGGGCCTTTTTCTGCGGGCGCAGCTTTTCGCGAAGCTCAGCGGCGGCCTTGCGCGAGGCCTTGCGGTCCACGCTCGGCGACTGCGCCTGGCGCTCGCTTTTCTCGACACGCTCCTCGCGGCGGCTCTCTTCCAGGCGCGCCTTCAGCCATACCCGGTAGTCGTCCAGATCGCCGTCGAAGGGCTCGACCTTGTGATCCGCCACCCGCCAGAACTCATCCACCGTGGCGCGCAGCAGGTGACGATCGTGAGAAACCAGAATCACCGTGCCTTCGAACGCCGAAAGCGCCTGGGTGAGCGCTTCGCGCATCTCCAGATCCAGGTGGTTGGTGGGCTCATCGAGCAGCAAGAGGTTGGGCTTTTGCCAGGCCACCAATGCCAGCGCCAGGCGCGCCTTCTCGCCGCCGGAGAAGGTGGCCACGTTGCCGAAGGCGTCGTCGCCCTTGAAGCCGAACCCGCCCAGGAAGTTGCGAATCTCCTGGTCGCTGGCGGTAGGGGAAAGACGCTGCACGTGAACGAACGGCGTGGTGGTGACGTCGAGCCCTTCGAGCTGATGCTGGGCGAAGTAGCCGATCGCCAGGTGCTCGCCGGGCACGCGCTTGCCGGCCAGCAGCGCAAGTTCGCCGGTCAGCGACTTGATCAGCGTCGATTTACCCGCCCCGTTGGGGCCCAAAAGGCCAATCCGGCTGCCCGGCAGCAGGCTCAGGTTCACCTTGTCGAGCTGCACGTTGTCGCCGTTTTCGCCCCCATAGCCCAGCTGCGCGCCGTCCAGCACCAGCAGCGGGTGCGAGGTCTTGTCGGCGGCGGGCAGGGTGAAGTGAAAGGGCGAATCGACGTGAGCCACGGCGATCTCTTCCATGCGCTCGAGCATCTTCACCCGGCTTTGGGCCTGGCGCGCCTTGGTCGCCTGGGCCTTGAAGCGGGTAACGAAGCGCTCGATCTCCTCACGGCGGGCCTGCTGCTTGGCGGCCTCGGCCTGTTGCAGGGCGAGCTTTTCGGCCCGGGTGCGCTCGAAGCGCGAGTAGTTGCCCCGGTAAAGCTCGACGCTTTGATGGTGCATGTGCACGATGTGATCGCACACCGCGTCCAGAAAGTCGCGGTCGTGGGAGATCAACAGCAGCGTGCCCGGATAGCGGGTTAGCCAGTTCTCCAGCCACAAAAGCGCGTCCAGATCCAAGTGGTTGGTGGGCTCGTCGAGCAGCAACAGGTCGGACGGCATGAACAGCGTACGCGCCAGGTTGACGCGCATACGCCAGCCGCCGGAAAAGCTCGATAGGGGCTGGGTCAAATTCGCCTGTAAAAAGCCCAGCCCCACCAGCAGCTGGGCCGCGCGGGACTCGGCGGTATAGCCGTCCAGGGTTTCGATCAGCCCGTGAAGCTCCGCCTCGCGGTGGGCGTTTTGGGTCTCTTGCGCTTCGAGAAGATCGTGTTGGGCCTGGCGCAGCGCGGTGTCACCGTCGAGCACGTACTCGATGATCGAGCGGTCCAGCGCCTCGACTTCCTGAGCCATGTGCGCCACGCGCTGGCCGCCGCTCATTTCGATATCGCCCTGATCCGGGCCCAGCTCGCCAAGCAAAAGCTTGAAAAGGCTCGACTTGCCGGCACCGTTGGCGCCAATGATACCGGCCTTGACGCCGTTATTGAGCGTCAGGTCGGCGTTATTCAGCAGCGTTTGCGTGCCACGTTGCAGGGCGACTTGGCGCAGTGCGATCATGCTTTCTCCCGGATAAGGCTGACGTAATGTTCGATTCTAACCGATTGCAGCGCTTGCAGCAGGCACCGCTTTGGGATTTCGCCTGCGATTTCTACGCCTTTGATAAGGTGGCGACGGCGTGTCTGACCCTTCAGGACAGCGCCGGAGTCGATGTGTGCGAACTGTTGTTTCACTGCTGGCTTTACCGATACGGTCTGCAGGCGCAAACCGCGGCGCTCGAACAAGCCCGCGCGGTGCGAAAGCATTGGCAGCAAAGCGTGACGCAAACCCTACGCGAGCTGCGCCGCGACCTGAAACCCGACGCCGCCCACAGCAGCTCGATTGCTAAGCTGCGCGAGACGATCAAAAACGCCGAGCTTCAAGCCGAAAAAGAAAATCTCCAGGCTTGGCAGGCATTTATCAAGAAAAATCCCCATGCTGTATCCGCGATTAGCGAAGGCGACAAAAGCGCGCTTGATGTAGGCATTTGGCTGCAAAGTAGGCTTTTTTCGCTCACTTTTGCCCAGAGCCAAAAACTCATGTACGAGCAGGGTCGAAGCGTTGAAAGCGCCTGGCGCACGCTGGTTTGGCGCCTTGACCCCGTTAACTGTGCGCGCTAGCCTCAAATTAAGCTATTTTTGAATAACGCGTGGTTTTTGAGTTGCCCGTGCCCGCTTTCAAACGTAGCGGGTAATGCATCGACTCCTGCGCTAGCCGTTATTCGAAAATGGATTTTTGCGCACTTCTTGACGCGCTTACCACTGCAAGGGGAACACTGCATGAAGGCTCACAAGGCTTTATCTACGCGCTCGGTCACCTCGAAACTTCTTACCTCGGCAAGCGTCGGCGCGCTGTTGTTCGGGCTAAGTGCCACCGCTCAGGCAGACAACTGGCGCTATGCTCACGAAGAGTACGAGGGCGATGTCCAGGACGTCTTCGCGGTGGCGTTCAAGGAGTACGTCGAGGATAACTCCGACCATACCGTTCAGGTCTATCGCTTTGGCGAGCTGGGCGAGTCCGACGACATCATGGAGCAGACGCAGAACGGTATTCTGCAGTTCGTCAACCAGTCTCCTGGCTTTACCGGTGCGCTGATTCCCGAGGCGCAGATCTTCTTCATTCCGTATCTGCTGCCCACCGACGAGCAAACCGTTCTCACGTTCTTCGATGAAAGCGAGGCGATCAACGAGACGTTCCCCGAGCTCTATGCCGAACAGGGCCTCGAGCTTTTGCAGATGTATCCGGAAGGCGAAATGGTGATCACCACCGATGAGCCGATTAGCTCGCCGGAGGACATGCAAAACAAGAAAATTCGTACCATGACCAATCCGCTGCTGTCCGAGACCTACAGCGCGTTTGGCGCTACGCCCACGCCACTGCCCTGGGGCGAGGTTTACGGCGGTTTGCAGACCGGTATTCTCGACGGTCAGGAAAACCCGATTTTCTGGATCGAGTCCGGTGGTCTTTACGAGGTATCGCCCCACCTGACCTTTACCGGTCACGGCTGGTTCACCACCGCGATGATGGCCAATCAGGACTTCTACGAAGGGCTCTCCGAGGAAGACCAGCAGCTGGTACAAGAGGCGACCGGGGCGGCCTACGAGCACACCATGGAGCACATCCAGGGGCTGGCCGAAGAATCCCTGGAGAAAATCCAGGCCGCTTCCGACGAAGTGACCGTTACTCGCTTGAACGACGAGCAGATCGAGGCGTTCCGCGAGCGTGCTCCCCAGGTCGAAGAAGAGTTTCTTGAAATGACCGGTGAGCGTGGCGCTGAGCTTCTCGAGCAGTTCAAGGCCGATCTCGAAGCCGTCACTAACGAGTCATGAAGCGCCTGCCATCTTACGTTGGCACCACAAAGCAATGACGCAGGGGCAGCCACGGCTGCCCCTTTTTTATGTCACCGGCGTGTTCACCGGTTGACCATGGCCGTTTAACCACCATTTTCCAGACGCTACGTTCGAAACCGCTCAAGGAGACACCCATGACCGATGAAGAAGCCGAAGATAACTACCGCTCGGGGTTACCCGGCGTGCTGGGCATGATCGACACCGCAATTAGCAAAATCGAGTCAGTGATTCTGGCGCTGGGGGTTTTGCTAATGGCGTTGAATACGGTGGTCAACGTGATTGCCCGGTTCGTGTTTGGCAACAGCATCATGTTTTCCGGCGAGTTAAACCGAATTTTGATCATCATGATCACCTTCGCGGGTATCGGCTACGCTGCCCGTCACGGGCGTCATATCCGCATGTCGGCCATTTACGATGCGCTGCCGGTGGGCGGGCGCCGGGCGCTGATGATCGTGATTTCGCTGTTTACCTCGCTCGTCATGTTCTTTCTGCTCTACTACTCGGTGGTGTACATCCTCGATCTTTATAGCAAGGGGCGGGTGCTGCCCTCGCTCGGGCTGCCCATCTGGATGATCTACATCTGGGTGCCCATGGGGTTTTTGATCACCGCGCTTCAGTACTTGCTGACCGCGGTGAAAAACGTGACTAGCCACGACGTGTACCTCTCGACCGGCGTTGTGGACGGCTACAAAGATACCGAAACGGAAGTCTAACAAGAGTAAGGCAGGCTTAGGGAAACACTATGACGACGATAATGTTAGTGACCATGATCGCCCTGCTGTTGCTGGGCTTTCCTATGATGGTGCCGCTGATTACCGCGGCGGTAATCGGCTTTTACATGATGTTCAACGGTTTCGGCCAGATGGATACGCTGATTCAGCAGATGATGGCCGGTATTCGCCCGGCCTCCCTGATCGCCGTTCCCATGTTCATTCTCGCCGCCGATATCATGACTCGGGGGCAATCGGCCAACCGGCTGATCGAAATGGTGATGTCGTTTATCGGCCATATCAAGGGTGGCCTGGCGGTGAGTACCGCCGCTTCGTGTACCCTGTTTGGCGCGGTGTCCGGCTCCACTCAGGCAACGGTGGTGGCGGTGGGCTCGCCGCTTCGCCCCAAAATGCTCAAGGCGGGCTACTCGGACTCTTTTACGCTGGCGCTGATCATCAACGCCAGCGACATCGCCTTTTTGATTCCGCCGAGTATCGGCATGATCATCTACGGGGTCATTTCCGGTACCTCCATCGGCGAGCTGTTCATCGCCGGTATCGGGCCGGGCCTTTTGATTTTGTTCATGTTTTCGGCGTACTGCATCCTTTATGCGGTCGTCAAGGATGTGCCCACCGAGCCACGCTCGAGCTGGAAAGAGCGCGGTGTGGCGGTGCAAAAGGCGCTCTGGCCCTTGGGCTTTCCGGTCATCATCGTCGGTGGTATCTACGGCGGGGTCTTCAGCCCCACCGAAGCGGCGGCGGCCTGTGTGCTCTACGCGGTACTGTTGGAGTTCGTGGTGTTTCGTTCGCTAAAGATGAACGACATCTACACCATCGCCAAGTCCACCGGTTTGATCACCGCGGTGGTGTTCATTTTGGTGGCGGTGGGTAACGGTTTCTCCTGGATCATCTCCTTTGCCCAGATCCCCCAGGCCATTCTGGAAGCGGTAGGCGTCAACGAGGCCGGCCCCACTGGGGTATTGATCGCGATCTGCGTCTCGTTTTTCATCGCCTGTATGTTCGTCGATCCGATCGTGGTGATTCTGGTGCTCACGCCCATCTTCGCCCCGGCGATTGCCGCCACGGGGCTGGACCCGGTGCTGGTGGGTATCCTGATCACGCTGCAGGTGGCCATCGGCTCGGCCACGCCCCCCTTTGGGTGCGATATCTTCACCGCCATCGCGATATTCAAGCGCCCGTACCTGGACGTCATCAAGGGAACGCCGCCGTTTATCTTCATTCTGATTCTCGCTGCGGCGCTTTTAATCATGTTCCCGCAGATCGCGCTGTTTTTACGCGATGTCGCCTTTCGTTGAACGCAAGGAGTGTGAGGCATGTTTCATCGTATCCTGATACCGGTGGATGGCTCGAAGGGCGCCATGAAAGCGCTCGAAAAGGCAGTCAGCCTTCACCTTCTAACCGGTGCGGAGCTTTACATCCTGTGCGTTTTCAAGCACCACAGCCTTTTAGAGGCGTCGCTCTCTATGGTGCGGCCTAACCGGCTCGACATTCCCGACGACGCCTTGAAAGAGTACGCCACCGAAATCGCCGTCTACGCCAAGTCCCACGCGGTGGAGCTGGGTGCGGAGTCCACCAAAGTGCGCGCCTTCGTGAAGGGCGGGCGGCCATCGCGTACCATCGTGCGCTTTGCCCGAAAACGGGAGTGCGATCTGACCGTGATTGGGGCTCAAGGCACCAACGGCGACAAGAATTTATTGCTGGGCAGCGTTTCGCAACGCGTCGCGGGAGCATCGCACTGTCCTACACTGGTGGTGTAGTCTTAAACCTTTGACGCAACATAAGGTCTTAAGCGAAGGTAAGCGTATCGTGTCAGCGAACGCTTTGCGCAGAACAGCGACACAGCATTTATTAGCCGGCGCACAGCGTCCTTGAAGAAGGTTTTAAAATGAAAGCAATGGTCTCTACTACGTTCAAAACCGCGGCTTTGACGGGTCTTCTTTTGGTGGCCCCCTTTGCCGCCGCCGAGCCGGAAACCGACGAGCAGCGCTTGGCTTACAGCCTGGGCGTTACGCTGGGCGAAAGCATGCAGGCCGATGTCGAAGATCTTGATATCGACACCTTTTCCGAAGGTATGCGCGACGTGTTCGAAGGCAACGAGCTTGCCTTAAGCGAAGAAGAGATGATGGAGACGCTGGTCGCGTTCCAGCAGCGCTCCATGCAGGAGCGTGAAGAGCAGGCCGCTGAAATCGCCGAGATGAACCAGCAAGAGGGCGAAGAGTACCTCGAAGAAAACGCCGAGCGCGAAGGCGTCGAAGTCACCGACTCCGGCCTTCAGTATGAAGTGCTCGAGTCCGGCGAAGACGACGGTCAATCCCCCGGCCCCGAAGACACGGTGGAAGTGAACTACGAAGGCATGCTGCTCGACGGCACCGTGTTCGACAGCTCTTTCGAGCGCGGCGAGTCGGTCACCTTCCAGGTCAACCAGGTAATCGAAGGTTGGCAGGAAGCGCTTCAGATGATGAGCGTCGGCGATAGCTGGATGATCTACATTCCGTCCGAGCTTGCTTACGGCGAGCAGGGCCAGGGCCCGATCGGTCCCAACGAGATGCTCACCTTCCGCGTCGAACTGCTGGGCATCGAGTAAGCATGATCCCACGCCTTTAAGCTACTCTGCGCCGCTTTTTAGCGGCGCTTTTAGTATCAGAGGCGCTTTGTCATCGTTTAAACGCCTTACGGTAAACAGAGTTTTCAATGAAAGGCTTTCAATGAAAGGATTACTGTCTTCTATCGCCTTGGCTGGTTGGCTGCTGACGGCACCCTATGCGGCGGCGGCGCCGGACACTGACGAACAGCGCTTCGCCTATAGCTTTGGGGCCACGATTGCCGAGGATATGCAGGAAAACCTCGAAATCGAAAACCTCGATTTACAGGCACTCGGCGACGGCATGCGTGATGTGTTTGATCACAACGAGCTGGTGTATGGTTGGCCGGTGATCAATACGGCGGTCCAGCAAGGGCCGGGTGGTGCCCTCGACGGGCATCATCTTGGCTACAGCTACGGTGCTACCATGGCACAAAACTTCATGCGTAATACCGAAGGCCTCGCTGAGCCACTCGAAGTCGATATCGATGCGTTCATCGACGGCATGCGTGACGTGTTTGCCGGTAACGCGCTGGCGCTAAGCCGCGACGAGATCGGTGCGACAAGAGAGGCGTTTGAAGCACGCCGCGCTCAAACGGCCGACGAGAAAGAGCGGCTCTTGAATGCCGATAGCGAGGCCTTTCTGGCGCGCAATGCCCAGCGTGACGGCGTGATCGAAACCGACGCCGGTTTTCAGTTCGAAAAGCTCGAGTCCGGTAGCGGCGCCTCGCCCGGCCTGGACGATAGCGTCGAGATCAGCATCCAACGTATGAACCCGGACGGCACCGAGTCGGGTGAACCGGCCTCGACGAGTACCTACGCGATCAACGAAGCGCAAAGAGGATTTAAACAGCTACTGCCGCTCATGCGCGTGGGCGATGTCTGGATGCTCTACACGCCCGCAAAGCTTGACCAGGATAATGGGCTTCAACTGCAGCGTGTCGAGCTATTGAGCATTGAATAAATGAAAAATCCCTGCGGTTTTACCTTTTGGTTGGCGGGCGCGCTTTTGTCGATGGCAGGCGCGAATAGCGACGCTGTCGCCGAGAATGGCACGCCCGGGGCGCTACCCCCGTTAGGCGCCGCGCAAGGCCAGGCCAGCGTCGTCGGGGTTTCCGCGGGCGGCTATATGGCCAGCCAGCTAGCGGCAGCGTGGCCCGAGCGCTTTAAAGGTCTGGGTGTCGTCGCTGCCGGGCCCTGGGGGTGTGCACAAGGAACATTGAGTCTGGCGCTTCGCCAGTGCATGCAGGTGAGCCGGGGGCTGCCCTCGCTCGAGGCCTTGGACGAGCGCTTCGAGCGCTACCGCGAGCAGTCGCTGGTGGGCAGCCGGGAAGCGCTTGGCGCGCTTCGTGTGTTCATTGCCCACGGCGACGACGACGAGGTGGTGGCGCCGGAGCTGGGTGCGCTGCTGGCCCGCCAATGGCGTGGCTGGAGCGCAGAGGACCAGGTGCGTTTCACGCCCGGAAGCCAGGGCCACGGCTGGCCGGTGCGCCTGCCCGCGCAGGCAAGCGTTGGCCCCCACGCGCTGGGGGGCTGCCGCCAGGGCGGGGGCAGCTTCGTGCTCGCCTGCGACGACGACCTGGCCGCGGATATGCTCGCGTGGTTCTACCCTGAGCGCGCCGGGGCGGCGTCCGACGGCGCGCTAATAGCCTTTGATCAAAGCGATTTCG
Organism: Vreelandella sp. GE22; assembly: GCF_968212445.1. Lineage (NCBI taxonomy): Bacteria > Pseudomonadati > Pseudomonadota > Gammaproteobacteria > Oceanospirillales > Halomonadaceae > Vreelandella > Vreelandella sp. GE22. The sequence continues at coordinate 3,693,173 of NZ_OZ309110.1, read as the reverse complement.
CCGCGAAAGGCCTGGCCGACACCGGTTATCTTTTCCTGCCCAGGGGATGTGAAGAGGGTGGGTGTCCGGTGACCGTGGCGCTTCACGGCTGCCAGATGAGCGTTGAGGACATTGGCGACGTGTTCATCCGCCATAGCGGCCTGAATGATTGGGCGGCAGAGCACGGCCAGGTCGTGCTCTACCCCCAGGCCGAAAGCAGCCTGGCCAACCCCCAGGGGTGCTGGGACTGGTGGGGCTTTGCCGAAAGTACCTGGCAGCTCAACCCGCAGCACGATACCCGCGAAGGCGTGCAGGTACAGGCGTTGATGAACATGCTGGATAGACTCGAAGCGCCTCTCGATTAAGCGCCTTCGCGGCGCTCGTTAGCTTTTTTGGCGGCGAAGCTCTCGGTCCAGGGCGGACACCAGCGCGCCGGGCGTGGGCGAGTGAAGCACCTGTTCGAGAACGTCTCCTTCCCGATTGACCAGAAAAAGCCCGGCGGTGTGGTCCAGGGTGTAAGCCATGGAGGAGTCCGGCGTGTCGACTCGCTGCCACACCACGCCGTAGCGCTCGGCCACGTCCTCAAGCTCTTTGGGCGACCCCACCAGGCCAATGAACTCCTCACCGAACGCCTCCATGTATTCGCGCATGCGCGCCAGGGTGTCGCGCTCCAGATCGACGGTCACCATCACCGGCACCACGCGTTCGCGCGTCTCTTCGTCGAGCTGAGCCAGCGCCTGGCGTTTGACCGCCAGGGTGATCGGGCAAACGTCGGGGCAAAACGTGTAACCAAAAGAGACCACGGCCACCTGGTCCTCTTCCAGCTGGGTCAGCGCGAAAGCGCCGTCGGTCGAGGCCATGGCGATCGGCCCGCCGCGCAGGCCCTGCTCATCGTCGCTCGAGCCCATGATGAATAGCACCAGCGCGGCGAGCGCGGCCACCCCCAAAAACACCGCTACAATGACCGCAGGGCGCTTTTTTAAACGTGTTTGCATTGACTAACTCCTGGTGACGTCGAAATCGAACCAACTGCCGATTTTCCCTTCCGGGGTGGTTAGTATGACACGTGCGCGCCAGGGCATGACGGCCTGGGTGCACATACCCACCTGGCCCTGGCCGTTGAAGTGGCCCGGGGCGGTGGCCATCAGGTTAAAGCGATGAAGCCCCATGTCCATGTCACGGCCGTTGAACACAACGCTTACCTGGCTTGCCTCGATCCCCTCGATCTTGACCTCTAGCGGCAAGGCACTCAATGCGTCGATCGAGCCGTCCACGTCCACGGCGAAGCGGAGTTGGCCATCACCCAGAGCGGCGGTGCAGGCGCTTTCGTGGAGTTGGCAGCCCGGGTTCGGGGCGAACCAGGTGATATCGTCGCCGCCGCGCAGCCAGCTGTTCAGGCCATACACCAGGCAAGCCATCAGCGCCACGGCGGTCACCAGCATCAGCACATTGAGGACAGGAAATCCGGTAACGTATCCCGAAGAGGTTGGTTTATTCATGGGAAAAGCGTCACGATACGGCCATAGGCTAGAAAAGATACTGCATGGTAGCAGCAAACGTGCCCCAGGCCAGTGGCCAGGATGTCGCACGTGGGCGGGGCCAATCAGGAGTAGCGATGAACAGTATTACCGGGGCGCTGGGGCCACTTTTTTTGCTGATTCTGCTCGGCGCGGCGATTGGCTACAAGCGCTGGCCGAGCAGCGAGTTCTGGGCGCAGATGGAAAAAATCATCTACTTTCTACTGTTCCCCGCCATGCTGGTGGCAACGCTTGCCACCGCGGATGTAAGCCAGGTGCCGGTGGCCAGGCTTGCGGGCGTGCTGCTCGGCGCGATTATCCTTCTCACTCTGCTGCTCTGGGGGTTACGCGGGTGGCTTTTGCTCCCCGCCCCGGCGTTTACCTCGGTCTTCCAGGGGGCGATTCGCTTCAATACCTACGTGGGGGTGGCCGGTGCCGGGGCGCTGCACGGAAGTGCAGGGGTAACCACCGCGGCGGTGGCGGTCGCGGTGATGGTGCCGGTGGTCAATATTCTCTGCGTGGCGAGTTTCATCAGGGCAGGGACGCTTGGCCCAGCGAGCCTTCGCGCCAGCGCCCTGGCGCTGATCAAGAACCCGCTGATTTTGGCGTGCCTCGCGGGAATTTTTCTGAACCTGACCGGGATCGGCCTTCCGGGCTGGAGCGAAAACGCCGCGAAACTGCTGGGCCGCGCGGCGCTACCGCTGGGGCTGGTTGCCGTTGGCGTGGCGCTGCGCCCGGCGGCGCTTTTACGTATAGACCGGGGAACACTGACCACCAACGTGACCAAGCTTTTGGTGATGCCCGTTGTCGTACTGCTGCTGGCCTGGGCTCTAGGCCTCGATGCGCTGAGCCGCGACGTGGCGCTTTTGTTCGCGGCACTCCCCACGGCCACCTCGGCCTATATCCTTGCCCGCCAGCTCGGCGGCGATGCCGAGCTCATGGCGGCGATCATCACCGGGCAAACACTTTTGGCGATGCTCACGCTGCCGTTATGGCTTCAATTAGCCAGCGGGTAAAAATAAATAAAAAGTATTCGCATTTGTGTTGACGCAGTAAATGAGAATGATTATATTGTCCTTACTGGCGTTTGATGAGACGTCAGGGCCAAGGCAGCAGGCTTTTTCTGTCATGGTTTCTCCCTCTCATTGCTAGTCACGGTCTTTTGCCACTCCTCTGGAGTGGCTTTCTTTTTTGGGCCCTTCGAATCGTTATCTCAGGTACGCCGTGGCCTCACCCCCCTGCCGATGATGCAAACTGCGCGCGCTAAAGTGTCTAGACCGAGGCGGTCTCTCATTGTCATTCATTCCAGGCTCTCGCGATCATGGCCCACAAGAAACCCCACCTGCCGACCAAAATCTGCCCCGTCTGTCAGCGCCCCTTCACCTGGCGCAAGAAGTGGGCGCGGGATTGGGACAACGTCGTTTACTGCTCGCAGCGGTGTCGGCGTTCGGGCGTTTGATATCGGATGGCCATAAAAAAAGCCGCCAACGCTGGCTAATGCCGATCAGTTAAGCTTGGCTAGCCCCTGTGGGACGGAGATTTAGCTCGCGACGGGTGGCTTGGCCAGGGCGCCTGACGGCGCCATTCGCCGAATGGTCGGACTACCGCTGAAGCGGGCTCCACAACAACGAAATCTTGCATCCATCCCTTGTAGGAGCAGGCTTCAGCCAGCGATGCAGCGCAACGCGCTGCTGGGGTTGGTGATGATGGCAACCAAAAGTGCCGTCGCCACCGAAGGGCGGCTATCGCCGCCATCGCCCAATGGAATTGGGCTCCTACAATGGAGTCGTACCCCATCTCTCGTAAGAGCAGGCTTTAGCCAGCAACGCAGCGCAACGCGCTGCTACAATAGATTTACCGCTCGTTGTGGGTAGGCAAAAGCCTTAATTGATCGGCATTAGCCAACGCTGGCGGCTTTTAATTATCGCGGGTTAGCGCGCCTTCCGGTAAATCAGATCCCACACGCCGTGGCCGAGCTTCTCGCCGCGGGCCTCGAATTTGGTGAGCGGGCGAAAGCCGGGGCGGGGCACGAAGGGCGCGGTGTCACTTTCAGCGGTGTTGGCGTAGCCGGGCGCGGCGTCCATGACCTCGGCCATCCACTCGGCGTAGGCTTCCCAGTCCGTCGCCATGTGAAAAAAGCCGTCCGGCTCCAGGCGGGTGCGAATCAGCGCCACAAACGCGGGCTGCACGATACGCCGCTTGTGATGCTTTTTCTTCGGCCAGGGGTCGGGGAAGAAGAGCTGTACGGTGTTGATCGAGGCTTCCGGCAGGCACTCTTCCAGCACCTTCAAGGCGTCTTCACGGTAGACCCGCAGATTGGTGAGGCCCAGCTTTTCCGCCTCGTCGAGCAGCTTGCCAACGCCTGGGGCGTGCACTTCGATACCGATGAAGTCGGTTTCGGGATGGGTTTTGGCCTGCTCGATGAGCGAGTTACCCATGCCAAAGCCGATCTCGACCACGCGCGGCGCTTTGCGGCCGAACAGCGCATCGAGATCCTGTAGGCCGTCGGCGAGGGTGAGGCCCAGGCGGGGCCAGACGTCGTCGAGCCCGCGGGTTTGCGCCGGGGTCATGCGCCCGGCGCGAATCACGTAGCTTTTGATACCGCGCCGGTGAAGCGGAGCGTCCTGGCTTTCGGGGCCGGTAGCGCCATTTTCAGGCGAAGGTGCGTTGTCGTCGTTCATGATGTCTCGGCAGGGTCTCTCTAAGGGGCGTTAAATCAGCCGTTGATGCGGCCGGCAAACGGGGTCGACGGGTCGGCGCTTTGGCGCCGCGGCATGCGTCCGGATAAAAACGCATCGCGCCCGGCCTGAACGGCGAGCTTCATGGCGTTGGCCATACGCAGCGGGTCTTTTGCGTGGGCGATGGCGGAGTTGAGCAGCACGCCGTCGCAGCCAAGCTCCATGGCCTGAGCGGCTTCCGAGGCGGTGCCGATCCCGGCGTCCACCAGTACGGGCACGTTTGCCTGTTCGATGATTAGGCGAATGTTGTAGGGGTTTTGAATGCCGTGGCCGGAGCCGATCAGCGAGCCCAGCGGCATGATTGCGCAGCAGCCAAGCGCCTCGAGCTCGCGGGCCACGATCGGGTCGTCGCTGGTGTAGACCATGACGTCGAAGCCGTCGTCGATCAGCGTTTTGGCCGCGCTGAGTGTTTCCACCACGTTGGGGTAGAGCGTGGTCTCGTCGCCCAACACCTCGAGCTTGACCAGGTTGTGGCCGTCCAGCAATTCGCGGGCCAGCCGGCAGGTGCGCACCGCGTCTTTCGCGGTGTAGCAGCCTGCGGTGTTGGGCAGCAGGGTGTAGCGGCTGGGCGGGATCACGTCCAAAAGGTTCGGCGCGTCGGCGTCCTGGCCCAGGTTGGTGCGGCGCACGGCAAAGGTGACGATGTCGGCGCCGCTTTGGGCCACGGCTTCGCCGGTCTCGGTCATGTCCTTGTACTTGCCGGTGCCCACCAAAAGGCGCGAGCCGAAGGTGCGACCGGCAACGGAAAACGGCGTATCGTGTAGTGCTGTCATAAAAAAATCCTCAAGCGCGAGCAAGGCCTGGCTAGCCGCCGCCGATGGCGTGCACCACTTCGATCTGGTCACCTTCGTGCAGCGCGGTGGCGCCAAGCTGGCTTTTGGGAACGATCTGTTCGTTGATCTCGACGGCGATGCGCCGCTCGGTCAAGCCGAGCTGAGCGACGAGATCCGCCGCCGTCAGCCCTTGATTAATGGCGTAAGGTTCGCCGTTGAGCCTAAGCTCTATGGAGGCATTAGGGGTAGACATGGGTGATGAGTATCCCTTGATGAGGCAAACGATCCCTATTGTAGCGGTTTAGGGGCGCTCAAGGTATGTCACCCAGGATATGAAAGTGCTAAAGAATTCGACAACCTTTCAAGGAGCGTACTGTGCAGCAAGCCGATAAAGGATGGTGGTGTTGGGTCGCGGTTTCCGGTGCGCTCATGGTCGCACTCGGTGCCTACGCCGCCCACGGGTTGGCCGAACGAGTGAGCAGTGACATGGTTGATGCCGTTGAAACCGGCGTACGCTACCAGGCTTGGCATACGCTGGCCATGCTGGCGGTGCTCGTATGGCGCGGCCAACGCGCCCGCGCCGGGCAGCGGCTGGTGCTATCGCTTTGGCTTTTGGGCACGCTCTGCTTTTCCGGCTCGCTTTACGCCATGGCACTTGGCGGGATGAACCTGGGGCTGGTCACGCCCATAGGCGGGCTTGCGCTGATCGGCGGGTGGTTGTCACTTCTTTTGGTGGTGCTGATCGCACGCCCTTGAGGGCAGTGCCAGGGCAGCGCCGCCGGTCGCAGAAAGATGAAGTAAAACGCAGTTTTTGACGAGGAGAGACGCATGAGCGAGCAAGCACCCCGCCGTTTGCGGGCGGCCATGCTGGGCGGCGGCCAGGGCGCGTTCATCGGCGCGGTGCACCGCCTGGCGCTGCGCCTGGATAACCATTTCGAGCTACTTGCCGGGGTGTTCTCCTCGAACCCCGAGCGCAACCGGGCAAGTGCCCAGGCGCTCTATATCGAACCGGCGCGCTGTTACAAAGACGTCGACGCGCTGATCGAGACCGAGGCGAGGCGGGGCGATGGCATCGAGGTGCTGATTATCGTCACGCCCAACCACCTGCACTTCGACGCCGCACTCAAAGGCCTTGAGGCGGGGCTTCACGTGGTGTGCGAAAAGCCCATGACGCTGACTTCAGCTCAAGCCGGGCGTCTCGAAACGGCGGCGGTGCAAAGCGCAGGGCACTTTTTGCTCGCCCACACCTACGCGGGTTACCCGATGATTCAGCACGCCCGTGAAATGGCCGCCACGGGGGCGCTTGGCAAGTTACGCCACGTTCAGGTGGAGTACGTGCAGGAGTGGCTGAGCGAGGCGCAAGGCGAGGATAACCGCCAGGCGGCCTGGCGAATGGACCCTGATCAGGCGGGGGCAGCGGGGTGTCTGGGCGATATCGGTGTTCACGCTTTTCAACTCGCGCAGTTCGTCAGCGGTCAGAAGGTGGCAGACGTGAGCGCCTCCTTAACCACCGCGGTCGAAGGGCGGGAACTGGACGACAGCGTTCAGGCGTTGTTGCGCTTCGAGCCCGGTACCAGTGGCATGCTCTGGGCCAGCCAGTGCGCCCCTGGCTTTGAAAACGAGCTGAGCATTCGCTTGGTCGGCGAGAAGGCGAGCCTGCAATGGGCCCAGGAGAGCCCCAACGAGCTGTGGCTCAAGCCGCTCAACGCCCCCAGCCAGCGTCTGACTCGCCGGGAGGACGCCGTCAGCCAAACGGTGGGGCGCAGTATTCGCCTTCCCGGCGGCCACCCGGAAGGCTATATCGAGAGTTTCGCCAATCTCTATCAGGGGTTTGCCGATGGCGTGAAGGCGAAGACGCCGCCCGCTTGGCTACCCGGCATCGAGGATGGCGTGGACGGTATGCGCTTTATCGATGCGGTGCTCGCCTCCAGTCGACAAAACGGCGTTTGGACCCGGCTCGGCTAAAAGCCCCCGATGTTCGGGGTGCCGTGTGACGGGCCCGCCAGGTCCGCCGGCCGGTCGATATCCATCGCCACGCCCGGGTCATCGACCGGCAGCACCCGATGGTGCGCCGCGTGGGCCTTCAATACCCGCCTGGCGCCTTCGCCGCCTTTGATTTTGGAAAGTGCTTCCCAGAAGACACGACCGAATATCACCGGATGGCCCTGCCGGTCCTCGACGCTGGGCGAGACGATGATGTTGGGTGCACTCATTGCCATAAGCGCCGTTAGGGTTTGGCTTTGGATATAAGGCATATCGCCCAGCAGCACGGCGGCGGCCTGAATGTCTGACAGGGACGCGTCCTCCAGGATCGCGCTGAACGCCTCGCCAATACTCGCCCCCAACCCGTGGCGGGCGCTTTGCACGCGGATCAGCGAGCACTCCTCGAGGCCCTTGGGCGCATCCTCTTCGCGCACCACCACCCGCAGGCTCGTAAATGCTCGCCGGGCGTTGGCAACGCTTGCGATCAGCAAGGAGCGGCCATCGCTCAGCACCGCTTGACGTTTGTCCGCCGCGCCGAACCGGCTCGAGTAGCCCGCCGCCATCACCAACGCCATCACCGTATCAGAGCTCATCGAGGCGTTTCCCGTGCTGCACGCGCACGATATCTGCCATCACCGCCAGGGCGATTTCGGCGGGGGTTTTGCTGCCAAGCGCCAGGCCAATGGGCATGTGGATGCGCGAAAGCTCGGCCTCATTCAGGCCGCCGGAGCGTTCGAGGCGCTCAAAACGCGCCTGGGAGGTGCGCTTCGATCCCATCACGCCAATGTAGAACGCTTGGGTGCGCACCGCCTCCATCATCGCCAGATCGTCGATGCGCGGGTCGTGAGTCAGCGCCACCACGGCGGTGGCGGCGTGACAGGTGCCCTGGGCGATATACATTGACGGCAGCACGTTCTCGACCCGGGCCCCGGGTACCTCGAAACGCGCGCAGGCGCGCTCATCCGGGTCGCACACGATGACCTCGAAACCCAGGGTGAGCGCAAAGGCGGCGCAGGGCGCGGTGATCGGCGAAATACCGGCGATCACCAGCCGGTGCGCCGGTGAGACGCGCAGGTGGATAACGTCATTTTCGCTTTCCACGCGCGGTCCGGTCGGTGGGGCAGGGCGAAGCGTGCGCGCCCCGCTTGCGGTATTCACTTCGCGCGTCAAGGGCGCGTGGCCTTCGAGCGCCGTGAGTAGCGCGCTCAAATGCTCATGGGTGTTTGGGGCGGGCAAAAGCCGCTCGACCAGCACATCGAGTACGCCGCCGCAGGGCAGTGTAACGTTCGGCGCGTCGGTATCGGCGGTGTCGCCATAACGGGTAGTGGTCACGGGCTGGTCGAAGGCGCCTTTGGTGAGCCGTTCGAGAAAATCCTCCTCCACGCAGCCGCCGGAAAGCGAGCCGACGTGCTCGCCGCGTGCATTCGCCACAAGCCAGGCGCCCGGCGCCCGGGGCGAGGAGCCGAAGGTGTCCAGTACGGTGCAGAGCCAAATCGTTTGACCCTCGTCACTCCAATCCCGCGCTCGTTCGATGACCTTGAGGTCGAGGTGTTGCATCGAGAAAACCATTCCTTGTTGGGCGGCCCTTTTAAACGGCTCGCGTTCATCTGCCTGCTTAGCGTAGACCACTGGCGCGCTTTAATTTGTGTTATTGGATGCGATGAGGCGTTGGCTTTAATAGCGGCTATGCTTAATGCGTCATGACCGTGACCAGGCTATAGCGACGAAAAAATTAAAGGCAATTCAAAATGACCTCAACGACAACGTCCGAGAAGCATCCTGACGGCGCTCAAACGCGCTCAGCAGTTGCCCTTTCCATCAATGGCCAGCGCTACGAGCTGGAGCTTGATAACCGCACCACGCTGCTGGACGCCCTGCGCGAACATCTAAAATTCACTGGCTCCAAAAAAGGCTGCGACCTTGGCCAGTGCGGGGCGTGTACGGTGAATATCAACGGCAAACGGGTGAATGCTTGTTTGACCCTGGCCGTCATGCATCAGGCCGATGAGATCACCACCATCGAAGGCGTGGGGGGTGTCGAGCACATGGACCCCATGCAGCAGGCATTCATCGACCACGACGCCTTCCAGTGCGGCTACTGCACCCCGGGTCAGATTTGCTCGGCGAAAGCGACCCTCGAAGAGATTCGTGCCGGTATCCCGAGCCACGTAACGAAAGAGCTCGAGGGCGCCATCGAGATCAGCGATGAGGAGATTCGCGAGCGCATGTCCGGCAATCTTTGCCGCTGCGGCGCCTACGCCAACATTCTCAAAGCCATTCACCAGGTAGCCGGGGAGCGCTCATGAAATCCTTCTCCTTCGAGCGTATCGATGACGCCGCCCAGGCGGCGGCGCGCGCCTTTGAAGTGCCGGGTAGCAAGTTCATTGCCGGCGGCACCAACCTTTTGGATCTCATGAAGCACGAGATCGAAGTCCCACCGCATCTAATCGATATTACCGGCACCGGCCTTGACGATATCACTGAGACCGACGAAGGCGGCGTGCGCATCGGTGCTTTGGTGAGTAACACCGCCCTGGGCGCTGACGAGCGTATCCGCCGCGACTACCCGGTACTGAGCCGGGCGCTTTTTGCCGGCGCCTCGAGCCAGCTGCGCAATAAAGCCTCCACCGGTGGCAACCTATTGCAGCGCACCCGCTGCCCCTACTTTTACGATACGGCAATGCCCTGCAACAAGCGCGAGCCAGGCACGGGCTGCGCCGCGCTCGACGATGGCGCCGATACCCGCCAACTGGGCGTGATCGGGACCTCCGATCACTGCATCGCGACGCACCCTTCGGACATGGCGGTTGCGCTTCGCGTGCTGGACGCCGAGGTGGAAACCACCACGCCCCAAGGGCAAACGCGCAGGCTCACCCTCGATGAGTTTTATAAGCTGCCCGGCGACACCCCCGAGGTGGAAAACGCGCTCGAACCAGGTGAAATCATCACCGGCGTCGTACTGCCGGCCCCGGTCGGCGGACGCCAGCGTTACTACAAGGTGCGCGACCGTGCCTCTTACGCCTTTGCCCTGGTGTCGGTGGCGCTGATCGAAACCGACGACGGTCAGGGCCGCGTGGCGCTTGGCGGCATGGCACCCAAGCCCTGGCGTCGCGAGGACGCTGATGCCGAGCTGGGCAACGGTGCCCAGGCGGTGATGGCGAAACTGCTGGACGGCGCCCGCCCCACCGAGGAAAACGCCTACAAGCTGACGCTTGCCGAACGTACGCTTGCTGCCCTGCTGGCCAAGGAGTGATGTATGGATTTTAATCAGCCAACTGACGATAACCTGTTCGACCGGGCGCGACTCATCGGCAAACCGCATAAGCGCATCGACGGTCCGCTCAAGGTGACCGGCACCGCCCCCTACGCCTATGAGCGTCACGACGTGGCCAAGAACCCGCTGGTCGGCTATCCGATGGGGTCGAGCATCGCCAAAGGGCGTATCACCCACATGGATGCCACGGCAGCGCGCAATGCCGAAGGGGTGGCGGCGGTGATCACGACGCTCGATATCAAGGAGCTGCCCCGCCCTGAAAGCAATGTGGCCAAGCTTTTCGGTGGCGACACCGTCGAGCACTATCATCAGGCGATTGCCGTGGTCGTGGCCGACACCCTGGAGCAGGCCCGTGCGGCGGTCTCGCTCATCGAGGTGGAGTACGAGGAAACCCCTGGCGAGTTCGATCTGGACGATGCCTGGAAGCGCCTTCAGGACAGCGACGTGGTCTCCCACGTGGGCGATGTGGACGCGGCCTTTGATAGCGCGGAGGTCACCCTTGACGAGACCTACCACACCGCCTCGCAAAGCCACGCGATGATGGAGCCCCACGCGACCATCGCGGACTGGACTGATGGCAAGCACATGACGCTTTGGACCTCGAACCAGATGATCGAGTGGACCCACCAGGCGCTGGCGACCACCTTCGAGATGGATCCGGAAAACATCCGTTTGGAGAGCCCTTACATTGGCGGCGGTTTCGGCGGCAAGCTTTGGCTGCGGGTCGACGCCGTGCTCGCGGCTCTGGGCTCGAAAGAGACCGGCCGGCCGGTGAAAGTGGCGCTGCCGCGCTCGTTCATCTTCAATAACGCCACCCACCGCTCCGGCACCGTACAGCGGCTGCGCATCGCCGCCAACAAGGATGGGCACATTACCGCCTTCGATCATGCCGCCATTTCGCATACCTTGCCTGGCGGCAGCGGTGAAGACGCGGTGAACCAGACGCGCTGCTTCTACGCCGGCGAAAACCGCCGCACCGCGCACCACGCCATCGACATGAACCTGCCGGAATCCGCCGACATGCGCGCCCCCGGTGAGGCCTCGGGGCTTGCGGTACTCGAGATCGCCATGGATGAAATGGCCGAGAAGCTCGGTATGGATCCGGTGGAGTTTCGGATTCTCAACGACACCCAGGTCAACCCGGAAGAGCCCGAAAAGCGCTACAGCGACCGCCACTTTGTGGAGTGTTTGCGCAAGGGCGCCGAGGCGTTCGGCTGGGCCTCGCGCAACACCACCCCCGGCGGGCAGCGTGAAGGGCAGTGGCTGATCGGCCAGGGCGTGGCGGGTGCCTACCGCGGTGCTCCCACGCTGGATTCCGGCGCGCGGATACGCCTTAGCGAAGGCCGTGTGATCGTCGAAACCGATATGACCGATATCGGCACCGGCTCCTACACCATCATCGCCCAGACCGCTGCGGAAACCATGGGGCTGGAAATGGACGATGTGGACGTACGTCTGGGCAATAGCGCCTACCCCACGGCCTCGGGCTCCGGCGGCCAGATGGGCGCGGCCAGTGTCACCGCCGGGGTTTACGCAGCGTGCCTGGCGCTACAAGGCGAGATCAACAAGCGCTTGGGGGTCGAATCGGCGCGCTTCGAGAACGGCCAGGTGATCACCGATGATAAAAGCGTTGCCTTGCGCGATGTGGCCTCGGGCGAAGAGATCGTCGGCGAAGATACGCTGCACTTTGGCGATTTCAAGGATGACCTGGAAATCGGCACCTTCGCGGCGCATTTCGTCGAAGTGGCGGTACACGCCTACACCGGGGAAACGCGGCTTCGTCGCATGCTCTCGGTGTGCGATGCCGGGCGTATTCTGAACCCGATCACCGCGCGCAGCCAGGTGCTGGGCGGCATGACCATGTCGATCGGCGCGGCGCTGACGGAGAGTTTGACCGTGGATACCGCGCGGGGCTTTTTCGCCAATCACGATTTCGCCGGTTACGAGATCGCGGTTCACGCCGACATTCCCGACCAGGACGTGATCTTTCTGGACACCCAGGACGGCGCCTCTGCCCCCTTGAAAGCCAAGGGTGTCGGGGAGCTGGGCATTTGCGGCGGCGCCGCGGCGGTGGCCAACGCCATGTACAACGCCACGGGCATTCGCCTTCGCGACTACCCGCTGACGCTGGATCGTATGCTCGATAAATTGCCGGCGCTCTAACCTTCGGCGCGCCTTGTCAGCGCGTTCGTGGCCGCTTCATGGGAAGCGGCCCTCGCCGTCAGAGCGCTGAAGGTGGCATCACCCATGAAAAAGGCCCCGGGCAGTGATGCCCGGGGCCTTTCGTTGGTGCTGGCTTACTTCGCCTTATGCGCTTTTTTCTTATGCACCTGGCGCCATTCGTGCAGTAGCGGTTCGGTGTAACCGGAGGGCTGCTCGCGGCCCTTGAAGATCAGGTCAGACGCCGCCTTGAAGGCGGTGGAGCCGTCAAAGTCGGCGCTCATGGCGGTGTAGCTCGCGTCGCCGGCGTTCTGCTCGTCGACGACCTTGGCCATGCGCTTGAGCGTTTCTTGCACGCGGGCTTCATCGACGATGCCATGGTGCAGCCAGTTGGCGATGTGCTGGCTGGAGATACGCAGCGTTGCGCGGTCTTCCATCAGGCCGACATCGTGAATGTCCGGCACCTTGGAGCAGCCCACGCCGTGTTCGACCCAGCGCACCACGTAGCCCAGAATCCCCTGGCAGTTGTTATCCAGCTCCTGCTGAATCTCGTCATCCGACCAGTTGGTGTCCTCGGCGACCGGCACGGTGAGTAGCTCATCGAGCAGGTCCGTTTCGCCCTGGCTTTCAAGCTCACGCTGAACGTCGGCGACCTTCACCTGATGGTAATGCAGCGCGTGGAGCACCGCCGCGGTGGGTGAGGGCACCCAGGCCGTATTGGCGCCGGCTTTCGGGTGGCCGATTTTCTGCTCGAGCATATTGTGCATCAGATCCGGCATGGCCCACATGCCCTTGCCGATCTGGGCGCGGCCGCGCAGGCCACAGGCCAAGCCCACCTGTACGTTGTTCTTTTCGTAAGCGGTGATCCAGGCGGCGGACTTCATGTCGCCCTTGCGCACCATCGGGCCCGCTTCCATGGCGCTGTGCATTTCGTCGCCGGTACGGTCCAAAAAGCCGGTGTTGATGAAGACCACTCTTGATGTCGCCTCGGCAATACACGCCTTGAGGTTCACCGTGGTGCGACGTTCTTCGTCCATGATGCCCATTTTCAGGGTGTCGCGGCTCATGCCGAGGATATCTTCCACACGGCTGAAGAGTTCGTTGGCGAACGCGACTTCTTTGGGGCCGTGCATCTTCGGCTTGACGATGTAGACCGAGCCTGCGCGGGAGTTGCGCGGCTGGTCGGCGTCTTTTTTCAAATCATTCAGCGCGAGCAGCGAGGTCATGACGGCGTCGAGAATGCCTTCGGGCAATTCATTGCCGTCTTCATCCAGAATGGCCGGCGTGGTCATCAAGTGGCCCACGTTGCGCACGAACATCAGCGAGCGGCCGGGAAGCGTGACGCTTCCGCCCTCGGTGGTTTGCCAGGTGCGGTCGGCGTTGAGCGTGCGCGTGGTCGTCTTGTCGCCTTTTTCGATCTTCTCTTCCAGATCGCCGCGCATCAGGCCCAGCCAGTTGCTGTAAATGCCGACTTTATCTTCGGCGTCGACCGCGGCGACGGAGTCTTCGCAGTCCATGATGGTGGTCAGCGCGGCTTCGACCACGACATCCTTCACCCCCGCCGGGTCGGTCTTGCCGATCGAATCGTTAGCGTCGATCTGAATCTCGAGGTGCAGGTCGTTGTTGGAGAGCAGCACTGCGCTTGGCGCGCTTTCGTCGCCGTTAAAGCCGATCAGCTTGCCGGCATCTTTCAGGCCGGTTTCGCGCCCGCCCTCCAGGGTCACCACCAGGTGGCCGTCGCGCAGGCTATACTTGACCGCATCCCGGTGGGAACCGGTGGCCAGGGGGGCTGCGCGGTCCAGCACGCCGCGGGCGTAGGCGATGACCTTTTCACCGCGCTTGGGGTTGAAACTCGTACCCTTCTCGGCGCCGTCCTCTTCGGAAATCGCATCGGTGCCGTAGAGCGCGTCATAGAGGCTTCCCCACCGGGCGTTGGCGGCGTTCAGCGAGTAACGGGCGTTGCTGACCGGTACGACCAGCTGCGGGCCTGCCTGAATGGCGACTTCACGATCGACGTTGGCCGTTGTAACGTTAACGTTGGCCGGGGCGTCCACCAGGTAATTCTGCTTTTTAAGGAAGCTTTTATAGGCGGTCATGTCGTTGATAGCGCCGGGATGCTCCTTGTGCCAAGCGTCGAGGGCTTGTTGCAGCGTTTCGCGCTCTTCCAGCAGGCGCTGGTTTTTCGGGGTAAGATCGAAGAACAAGGCATCGACGCCGGACCAGAAGGCGTTTTCGTCGATACCGGTGCCCGGCAGGGCGTGTTCGCTGATAAAACGGTCCAGGCTGGCGGCCACCTGTAGACGGTGGCGCGTGATACGCTCGCTCATGGGTCTCTCCTGTGAAGGTGCCCGTGGGGTTGAAGGGGCCACGGCCCGTATCAATGAGTATTTATGGAAAATACTTCCATAAACGCTGGGGCGTGTAAATAGCGTAGTCGTTAAAGCGCCGCCGTGCTCGACTAAATGATAATAGCGCGCGCAATGGCCAAGCAGGCTACATGGCCGTTCAGGGAGACAGGTAATGCACGAGTTCGATCATTTATCAGAGGTGTTCCGCCAGGCAAGCGATGCCCCGGCGCTGCACTACCTGGCGCCGGGGACGGCGCTGACGCAGGCGGTGAAAAGCTACTTTAAGCACTATCAGCTCGACACCCTTTTCGAGAGTACGCCCTCGGTCTACGCCGGGTTTATCGACACCGGGCAGTTCAATTTGTGGTGTCAGGTCTGGAGTCCTATTGCGCCCAAGGGCACCATCTTCGTGGTGCACGGCTATTTCGATCACCTCGGGCTTTATCGTCACCTTCTGAAAAGCCTGCTGGACAAGGGCTGGCTGGTGGTGCTGTGGGATTTGCCTGGTCACGGGCTTTCCAGCGGCCCCCGTGCGGAAATCAACGAGTTCAGCGACTATCAGCACTGCTTTACCCACTTAAAAAAGACGCTGCAGGCGGCGAGTTTGGCGCCCACGCCTTGGGTCGGCATTGGTCAAAGTACCGGCGGGTCCATTCTGATCACCGACGCCCTGGAAAAACGCGAAGCGGCCCGCTGGGCGGGTATCGTCCTGCTGGCACCGTTGGTGCGCCCCTGGCGCTGGAGCCAGGCCAGCTGGGTGCATCTGATTGCCAGCCCCTTTGTAAAAGAACTGCCCCGCAAGTACCGCCCCAACTCCACTGACGAAACCTTCACCGCCTTTCTGCGCGACCAGGACCCGCTGCAGCCCGAGCGGCTCAGCGTTGCCTGGATTTCGGCCATGCGCCGCTGGATTCCCAGGCTGCTGGCGTTCGAGCCGCTGGCGCTGCCCACGCTGATTTTACAAGGCGAGCAGGACATGACCGTGGACTGGGAGCGCAACCTCGAAATCCTGGCCGACAAGCTGCCCGAGGCGACGGTGTATCGCCACCCCGAGGCGCGCCACCATCTGGTGAACGAGGCCGCGACCATTCGCCAGGCGCTTTTTTCAGAGCTTGAAGATTTCATCGACCGGGTGGATACCGAGTTTCCCGCCGAGCCCGAGCGCAGAGGTCGCGGCAAGAAGGCGGCCTCTTCCAAAGCGCTGGCGCCCTAAAGCGCATGGCACGACGCGCTTTCTCTCACCCGCCGGGCTTTTTGGCCAAAAGGCCGGTGGCCGTGATCGCCATCGCTCAGTTGCTGGGCACCTCCCTGTGGTTTAGTGCCAATAGTGCTTTTGATGAGCTGATGCGCGTCTGGAGCGTGAGCGCCACGGATATTGGCTGGCTAACCGGCGCAGTGCAGGGCGGTTTCATTCTGGGCACGCTCTCGCTGGCGCTTACGGGGCTGGCGGACCGCTTTCGAGCCAGCCACCTGTTCGTTGGCTGCGCGCTGGCCGGGGCACTCTTTAACGCGCTGTTTGCCTGGGGGGCGCAGGGGCTTGGGGACGCGCTTTTCTGGCGCTTTATGGTGGGGCTGAGCCTGGCGGGGATCTACCCGGTGGGCATGAAACTGGTGGTGAGCTGGGCGCCAGAGCGCACCGGCCAGGCGCTTGCCCAACTGGTCGCCATGCTCACGCTGGGCACCGCCTTGCCCCACGGCCTCAAACAGCTGGGGGCCGAGATTGCCTGGCAGGTGGTGATCAGCGCGTCTTCGCTATTGGCGCTTTTGGGGGCGGCGTTGATTTTTTGGCTGGGCGATGGGCCCCACCTACCCGCGCGGCCCAAGCCCGGGGCCAGGCGTATTCGTGTGATCGAGGCGTTCAAGGTTCCCCGCTTTCGCGCGGCGGCCTGGGGCTATTTTGGCCATATGTGGGAGCTCTATGCTTTCTGGACCCTGGTGCCGCTGCTGGTGGCAAGCTCGGTGCTGCCTGGCGCCTACCCGGGCCTTGGTATTTCGGGCTTGGCCTTCGGTGTGATCGGCATTGGGGCGCTGGGGTGTCTGCTGGGCGGGGCGCTTTCGCGAAGATTTGGCAGCGCGCCGGTGGCATTGGCGGCGCTGGCGCTGTCGTGTCTCTGCGCGGTGCTGTTCGCGCTATTCTGGCGTCAGCTCCCCCCGGTGGCGCTTTTGGCGCTGCTGCTGGTGTGGGGCGCGGCGGTCGTGGCGGACTCGCCGCAGTTCTCGGCGCTTTCCGCCAGGGCCTGCCCGCCGGCCATCGTCGGCGCGGCGCTGGCCATTTTGAACGCCATCGGCTTTGCCATCACTGTGGTGTCGATTACCGCTATCACCGCCCTATTCGAGCACACCGGCCTGGACGCGGCCTGGCTTTTAGTGCCAGGGCCCATAGTCGGGCTTCTGGGGTTCGTTCTGACGTTGCGCCGCCACCGCGCGCGCTAAGCTTGCCCACCCGCGGCAGGCGCGCCTTGACCCATGGGTGGCCCATAGGTTCTACGCTTATTGACGAACCCCATGAACTCGAAGACCCCTTCAGGAGGCGACGATGGCAAGTACTACCCAGGGCACGGCCCGCGTCTATCGTATGAACATGACCACCCACCGCTGCCCGTTTGGCGTGAAAACGGTGGATCTTCTCAAGCGCAAGGGCTTTACGGTGGAGGATCACTGGCTGACCTCCCGCGAGGAGATCGACGCCTTCAAGGCGTGGGAAGACGTCAAGACCACGCCCCAGACCTATATCAATGACACGCGCATCGGCGGTTACGAAGACGTACGCAAGCATCTGGGCCTGCGTGTGCGCGACCCCAACGCCACCACCTACCGCCCGGTGCTGGCGATCTTCGCCGTGGCCTTGTTGATCGGCCTGGCCGTGAGCTGGGCCGCTCAGGGCACGCTGCTGGGCCCGCGTATGCCGGAGTACGCCATCGCCACGGCGATGGTGCTGCTTGGCCTGCAAAAGCTTCAGGACGTGGAAAGTTTCAGCACCATGTTCGTCAACTACGATCTGCTCGCTCAGCGCTACGTGCCCTACGGCTACGTGTATCCTTTCATCGAAACCCTGGCCGGTCTTTTGATGCTGGCCGGCGCGCTTATTTGGCTGGCCGCGCCGCTGGCGCTTTTTGTCGGCGGGGTGGGCGCGGTCTCCGTTTTCAAGGCGGTTTACATCGACAAGCGCGAACTCAAGTGCGCCTGCGTGGGCGGGGGCAGCAACGTGCCGCTGGGTTTCGTGTCACTGACCGAAAACCTGGTGATGGTGGGCATGGGCCTTTGGATGCCGCTGCGCATGTGGCTGGGCTAAAAAGCACGGTTTATTCACTCTTGCCGGCGCGGGCGTCTCGGCGCCGGCCCGCGGCCAGCAGCGCAAGCACCGCCACCAGGGTAAGCATGTGCACTACCCCCACCAGCGCAAGGGCCCCCGGCCAGCCCCAATGGCTGTAGCAAAAGGCGGCAAGCGTGGCGCCCAGGGCGCCACCGGCGTAATAGAAAGTAAGGTAGAGGCCACTTGCAAACGAAGCGGGCACGCACTGCGCCCGGCTTACCATACGCGTGGTTAGCGTTTGCAGCAGGTAGGTGCTAATGGCAAAGAGCCCGACACTTAAAAGGCTCGTGTAAAAGCCGGTATTGGCGAACGCCAGCGACACCCAAAGCAGCGCGGTAAAGGGCAAAAAGAAGCGCGTCTCGCTGCTGTTTCGATAGAGCCTGGGGCTGGCGATGACCGCGGCGATGGCGGGCAGGGAGGCAAGGTAGACCAGCCCGATCTGCGCAGAGGAGTAGTTGAAGGGCGCTTGGGCGAGGCGCAGCCCCAGCACGGTAAAGACAGCGCTTTGGGTAAAGAGCAGGGTAAAGCCCACGCAGTACGCCACCGCCAAGCGGTTCTCCAAAAGCGCCTTTTTGAGCAGTTGAAGGTAAGGCGCCTGCTCGCTCGGCGGCGCCAGCTTAAGCGGCTGTGTTTGCGTTTGCCGGAAGATGACCAGCCAAGAAAGCCCCAAAAGTGCCGCGCAGCTCAAGAATCCGCCGCGCCAGGCGAATACATCCAGCGCCCAGGCGGGGTAAAAGCGGCTTAACGTGCTGCCGATAATGGTGCCGGCCACAAAAAAACCGACCCGGCGGGCGCGCTGCGCCTCGTTGTCAGCCTGGGCCAGCAGCGCGACGGTAGACGTCAGAACGCAGGGCAAGACCACGCCCTGGGTCACGCGAAGCCACCAGGTGACGCTCAGCGTAGTGCTGAACGCCAGCAGGACATTCAGCGCGATCAAAAGCCCGACCCCCATCAAAATGGCGCTATGCGAGGAGTGCCCCCGAGTAATGCGGTTGGCAAAGGGGGCGGTTAGCATCATGCCAAAAAGAGTGGCCATGTTGAGCCAGCCCGCCTGAGTGAAGCTGGCATCGAGCCGGCCTGCAAGCCAGGGGTAGATCGCCTGTAACTGGTACAGGTTGAAAAAAGCACTCGTGGAGCTTGCGAGTATTAAAAGCCGCATGGCCGCTTCCTGTACCAGTAGGGAGGGTGGCGAGGTGTCGCCCCATACTACCTAAAAGCAAGAGGCTCAGCGGCCCGGGCGCGGCCGGGTTTCTACACGTCAATCTGTTCACTCAACGTGATTTTATCGTGCGATTATCGCTGACTGGTTTAAATGGCCAAGTTTTGTTTAGGTTAAAGTAAATAACCTGTGTTATTAGTTATTCAAGAGAATTATTTGTTTCATTGGCTAGACGGCTAATTAAAAAAACCATAATATCCTTAAAAAAGAACATCAGCGCAACCAGCTGATCTAGCGTTTCAAGCGCACGCCTATCGATATCACAACAACCAGATAAGCCATATTTATCAGATCCTTGGGAGATCACTATGCGCCTTGTAAGCGGTATGCACAAACGTGCCCTATCCACTGCGGTATTTATCGCGTCTGCAGCCCTCGCGAGCCAATCGGTTCAAGCTGAGACACTGGATATTGGCGTGATGGGCGAACTTGCGTCTTTCGATACTTCCCAGGTCTCGGGGGGTGTTTGGGAGTCCCAGGTGCTCATGGACGTGTTCGAAGGCCTCTTCAAAGAAGGGCCGGATGGCGAACTTCAGCCGGGCATGGCAACGGATTACGAGATCTCCGACGATGGCCTGACTTACACCTTCCAGATGCGTGAAGGCGCGGTCTGGTCGGACGGCGAGCCGGTCACCGCCGAAGACTTCGTAGTGGGTTGGCGTCAATTGCTCAACCCCTCCAACGCCTCCAAATACGCCTACATGCTTTACCCGATCGTCAACGCACGGGCCGTCAATTTGGGCGAAGAGCCGCTGGAGGCCCTGGGCGTAGAGTCGCTCGATGACGGGCGCACGCTGAAGGTCGAGCTCAATCATCCGACGCCCTACTTTACCCAGCTTCTGACCCACTACACCGCCTACCCGCAGCCTGCGCATTTGGTGGAAGAGCACGGCCGGCGCTGGATCGATCTGGATCATATCGCCTCCAATGGCGCCTTCCATCCGGTCGAGTGGATTTCGCAGTCCACCATCACCACCGAGAAGAGCCCGACCTACTACGACGCGGACGACGTGAGCCTGGACGGCGTGGTGTTCCACACCACCGAAGACCGCAATGCGGCGATCTCGCGCTTTCGCGCCGGCGAACTGGATATCATTCGGGACTATAATTCCGAGCGTTATGAATGGCTCATGGAGAACCTGCCCGACGCCACCCAGATGGCGCCTTACCAGGGCGCCTACTACTACGTGTTCAACCACCGCGACGGCCACCCGACGACGGACGCGCGGGTACGCGAGGCGCTCAACCTGGTGATTCGCCGCGACGTGATCACCGAGCAGTTGATGAAGGGCACCTTCGAGACCGCCTTCTCATTGGTGCCGCCCGGCACCAGCCACTACGAGCAGCAGCCGATGGCGATTGCCGACGAGTCCTTCGATGACCGTATGGCCCGCGCCCAGGAACTGATGGAAGAGGTGGGCTATAGCCAAAGCAATCCTCTTAATCTGCGCCTACGCTACAACTCCAACGATGAGCACCAGCGTATTGCCGTGGCCATCGCTGCCATGTGGCGCCCGCTTGGGGTCAATGTCGAGATGATCAACTCCGAAGCGACGGTGCACTACCAGTCCATCGCCGAAGGCGATTTCGATGTCGCCCGGGCTGGCTGGATTGCCGACTACAACGACGCCGAGAACTTCCTGGTGTTGCTGCAAAGTGGCGTGGGTAACAATTACGGCGCCTACAGCAATCCCGAGTTCGACGCCTTGATGGACGAAGCGGCGCAGACCCAGGACCTCGACGAGCGTCAGGCCATTCTCGAGCAGGCCGAGCAGATGGCCCTCGAGGATGACGCCTTTGCGCCGCTGATGTTCTACGTCAGCCGCAACCTGGTCAATCCGGCGCTCTCCGGCTGGGAGAACAATATCCAGGACGACCATCCGTCGCGCTGGGTAAGCTTCGACGAGTAGTCACTGCTAGCAAGGCCGGTACGGCCGGCCTTGCCTTCAAAGTGCCAATTTCCCGATTTTAATCGCTTTTGCCTCACCAGGCCGGCGAAGCCGTGCGTGTCCCAAAGGATTCAGCCGGTTAAAACAAAGGAGGCTGTATGTCCCATTTAACCCGCTTGGCGGTGGCCGTCGGTGCCGCGACCCTGGCCCTTACAAGCCTTGGCACCCAAGCCGCGACGCTGCGTATCGACAACGGCGCGGAGCCGGGTACCCTCGACCCGCAGCGCTCCAGTGGTGTCTGGGAGTCCCGCATCATCCGCGAGATGTTCGAAACCCTGGTGAGCTACGGCCCCGAAGGCGAGCTGGTGCCGGGCCTTGCCGAGCGCTGGGAAATGAACGAGGCGGGTGACACGCTGACGCTTTACTTGCGCGAGGGCGCCGAGTGGTCCGACGGCGAGCCGATTACCGCCGATGATGCGCTTTACAGCCTGCGTCGCCTGCTGCGCCCCGAGATTGCCGCGCACAATGCCCAGCTTTACTACCCCATCGAAGGTGCTCACGCCGTCAATATTGGCGAGGCCGAGCCGGAAAGCCTGGGCGTTGAAGCGCTGGATGAACACACCCTGCGCATTCATTTCGCCAAGCCCGCCGCCTGGTTCATGCAGGCGCTGGCGATGCCCGAGGCCGCGCCGCTGCCCGAACATTACGTGACCGCGCAGGGCCAGCGCTGGATCACCCCGGGGCAGACGCCGGTGAGCGGACCCTTCAAGCTTGAGCAGTGGCAGCCCCAGGACCACATCACTCTGGCGAAAAACCCGGCCTACTACGCCGCTGATAGCGTCGCCCTCGACGAGGCGATCTTCTACCCCATCGAAGACGCCAGTGCGGCGCTGACCCGTTACCGCGCGGGGGAACTGGATATCAGCTATAGCGGCGTGCCCGGCCAGCAGTTTGACTGGATCGAGGAAAACCTGGCGGATGCGCTGCAGGTGAGCCCGATGGTCGCCAGCTACTTCTACATGTTCAACATGGAAGAGGGCAGCCCCTTCAGCGACATACGCGTGCGCGAGGCGCTGAATCTCGCCAGCCGCCGCGAAGTGATCGGCGACCAGATTTTGGGCATGGGACAGGTGCCCTCTTACTGGTTTGTCCCGCAGGCGACCTCCGGCGGCACCCAGGGCAAAATGGCGTTTGCCGATATGCCCATGGACGAACGTCTCGAGCGCGCCCGGCAGCTGCTGGACGAGGCGGGCTACGGGCCTGACAACCCGCTCGAGGTCGAGCTTCGCTACAACACCCTGGACGATCACCGCCGGGTCGCCGTGGCCATTGCCGCCATGTGGCAGCCATTGGGCGTCGAGGTGTCACTCAACAACAGCGAAGCCGCCACCCACTTTGCCAACATCAATGAAGGCAACTTCGAGCTGGCCCGCTACGGCATGGTCGCCACCATCGACGACCCCTACGACTTTTTGAATGCCTATAGCGACGGCGGCACCTCGGCGCGCAGCACCGGCTACCACAACGCCGAATACGACGAACTGGTCGCGCGCAGCGATGCGATTCTCGACCCCGAGGCACGGGCCGAGGTGCTGACCGAGGCCGAACAAATGCTGCTCGACGACTACGCGCTGCTGCCTCTTTATGACTACGTCAATTTGGCGCTGGTCTCGCCTAACGTTTCCGGTTGGCACGCCACGCCGCTGGACGTTCACCCGCTTCGTTACATCACGCTCGAGGAGTAGACACCGAGATGGCACACCACGCCGCACCTGGCCTGCAAGATCGTCAGCCAAAAAGGGCAGAGGCATGCTGACTTATATTGCCAAACGCCTTGCCATGGCGATCCCGACGCTTCTGATCGTCATTACGCTGTCGTTCTTTTTGATGCGCATGGCCCCGGGCGGGCCTTTCGATGGCGAGCGCCAGTTGCCGCCGGAGATCGAGGCCAACCTGATGGCCGCCTATCACATGGACGAGCCGCTGTGGCAGCAGTACCTGCGCTATATGGGCAACCTCGCCCAGGGCGATTTCGGCCCTTCGTTCGTCTACAAGGACTTCTCGGTCAGCGACCTGCTGCTCCAGGGCTTTCCGGTCAGCCTTCAGCTCGGTGCGCTGGCGATCGTGCTGGCGCTGCTGCTGGGGATTCCCATGGGGGTCTTTGCGGCCTTGAAGCGCAACAGCGCGGTGGATTACACGCTGATGGGGGTGGCGCTGGGCGGCATTGCGGTCCCCAACTTCGTGATTGCGCCGCTGATGGCGCTGTTTTTCGGCATCGTGCTGGGCTGGCTGCCGGTGGGCGGCTGGAACGGCGGCGCGCTGCCCAACCTGGTGCTTCCCGTGGTGGCGCTGGCGATTCAGCAGATCGCCTATATTGCCCGGATGATGCGCGCCTCGATGATCGAGGTGCTGGGCAGTCATTTCATCCGCACCGCCCGGGCCAAGGGCCTCACCGAGCGCGAAGTGATTCTGCGCCACGCCCTGCGCCCGGCGATGCTGCCGATCCTCTCTTATCTCGGGCCGGCGATTGCGGGCATCATCACCGGCTCCGTGGTGATCGAGCAGATCTTCGGGTTGCCGGGCATTGGCCGCTACTTCGTCCAGGGCGCGCTCAACCGGGACTACACCCTGGTGATGGGAACGGTGGTGTTCTACGGCGTACTGATCGTCTTGATGAACCTGATCGTCGATCTCCTTTATTCGCTATTCGACCCCCAGATCCGCTATGACGATTGAACGGAGCGCGTTATGACCTCTACTTATCACGCCACTGACGAGCAGCCGGGCAACGGCGTTGGCGGCGGTAGCCCCAACCCGCCCAAAGCGCCGCTCAAGGGCGAGAGCCTGGGCCAGGAAGCGTGGCGCCGGCTGCGCCAAAACCGCGCCGCCATGGCCAGTATCATCGTGCTTTCGCTGATTGCGCTGGTGTGTATTGTTGGCCCGTTTTTGCTGCCCTGGGGGCTTGCCGAAGTGGACTGGAGCGCCTTTGGCGTGCCGCCCACCACCGAAGGGTTTCACTTGCTGGGCACCGATGCCAACGGCCGCGATCTTCTGACCCGCACGCTTTATGGGGGGCGCATTTCGCTGTCCGTGGCACTGGTGGCGACCTTCGTAAGCCTGGTGATCGGTGTGCTCTACGGCGCCATTGCCGGGTACCTGGGCGGGCGGGTCGATAACCTGATGATGCGCTTTGTCGACATCATGTATTCGCTGCCCTTCATGTTTTTGGTCATCCTGCTCATGGTGGTACTGGGGCGCAATATCCTGCTGATCTACGCCGCCATCGGCGCCGTCGAGTGGCTGGATATGGCGCGTATCGTGCGTGGCCAGACTCTGGCGCTCAAGCGCCGCGAGTTCGTCGAGGCCTCCCAGGCGCTCGGCGTGAAGGATTCCAAGATCGTTACCCGCCACCTGATTCCCAACTCCATCGGGCCGGTGATCATCTACGTGACGTTGACGGTGCCCAAGGTGATTTTGCTCGAAAGCTTCCTTTCGTTTTTGGGGCTGGGCGTTCAAGAGCCGCTGACCAGCTGGGGCGTTTTGATCAGCGAAGGGACCTCCAACATGCAAGGGGCCCCCTGGATGCTGATCGTGCCCGCGGTATTTTTGGCCGTAACGCTTTTTTGTCTCAATTTTCTGGGCGACGGGCTGCGCGACGCCCTCGACCCACGTACCCGCTAGGAGGCCAGGATGCCCAACGCTCTACTGGAAGTCGATAACCTCAAGGTGGATTTCGAGCTGCCCAACGGCACGGTCTCGGCGGTTAAAGGCGTAAGCTTCAGCATTGCTGAAAACGAGACCCTGGCGCTGGTGGGCGAGTCGGGGTCGGGCAAGTCGGTGACGTCTACCGCGCTGATGCGGCTTTTGCCGAGCCTTGCGAAGATCTCCGGGGCGATCCGTTTCGAAGGGGAGAACCTGGTCGAGGCCTCCAATGCGCGGATGCGAAGCCTGTTGGGTAACGATATCTCGATGATCTTTCAGGAGCCGATGACCTCGCTCAATCCGCTCCACCCGATTGGTCGCCAGATCGCCGAGGTCCTCAAAAAGCACCGCAAGATGAGCGGTAGCGCCGTACGCAGCCGCGTGGTCGAGCTGTTGACCCAGGTCGGTATTCCCGAGCCTACCAAGCGCGTAGCGAGCTACCCGCACGAGCTTTCCGGTGGCCAGCGCCAGCGCGTAATGATCGCCATGGCGTTGGCCTGCGAGCCGCGGTTACTGATCGCCGACGAGCCCACCACCGCCCTCGATGTCACCGTTCAGGCCCAGATCCTCGATCTTCTGCGCGACCTGCAAAAACAGTACGGCATGGCGATTCTATTCATCACCCACGATTTGGGTCTGGTACGCCGCTTTGCCGAGCGGGTCTGCGTGATGTGCCAGGGCGAGCTGGTGGAAAGCGGGACGACCGAAGAGGTGTTCACCGCGCCCCAGCACGACTACACGCGCATGCTGCTCGACGCCGAGCCCAGCGGGCGCAAGTTGCCGGTGGCCGACGACGCGCCGGTGATTCTGCAGGCCGACGACATGAAGGTGCGCTTTACGGTGCGTAAACGCCTGTTCGGCAAGAACGAGTACTTCCAGGCGGTGCATGGCATCAGTCTCGACGTGCGCCGCGGGCAGACCGTGGGCATCGTCGGCGAGTCCGGCTCGGGCAAGTCCACCCTGGGCCGCGCCCTGCTGCGGCTTTTGAAAAGCGACGGGCGCCTGCGCTTTGAAGATACCGACATCACCGGCTTCGATAAGTCGCAAATGCGCCCGCTGCGCTCGCGCATGCAGGTGGTCTTTCAAGACCCCTTCGGCTCGCTTTCGCCGCGTTTGACCGTCGGCGAGATCATTAGCGAAGGGCTCAAGGTCCACTTCCCCGAGCTCGGCCGCCAGGCGCGGGAAGAGCGGGTCATCGAGTCCCTCGAGGAAGTGTCGTTGGACCCGGCGATGCGCAAGCGCTACCCCCACGAGTTTTCCGGCGGCCAGCGCCAGCGTATCGCCATCGCCCGGGCGCTGATTTTGAAGCCGGACTTCTTGCTGCTCGACGAGCCGACCTCGGCGCTCGATCGGTCGGTGCAGATGAGCGTGATTCGCCTGCTGCGCGATCTGCAGCAAAAGTACGGGCTCACGTATCTGTTTATCAGCCACGACCTTGCCGTGGTCCGGGCCCTGGCCGATAACGTGCTGGTAATGAAAGAGGGCCGGGTCGTGGAGCAGGGCAGCACCGAGGCGATCTTCGATCGTCCTCAGGACCCCTATACCCAGGCGCTGCTCGAGGCTGCCTTTCTTAATGACGACCAAGTCGCTTGAAAAGTCGCTTGATGTGCCAACAAAAAAGACGACTTGAAAGAACTTGTGCCAGGGCGTGGTACGCCATGGCGTGAGGGGTCGGCGGCCGGGGGAGAGGGGTTATCCCGGTGAGCGGCTGCCGATGCGTAGTAAAACTAAAATGAACGACAGGAGAAGCGTTGTAATGAAGATAAAAATAGCATTAGTCACGGGATCCATCATTTTGCTCGGGGGCTGCTCACAGCTGCCCTATGGGGATGGCGAGGGCAGCTTTGCCGAAGCCAAGACCCAAAATGCCATACCGGCGGATGTAAGAGCTGCGTTCAATCGCCTGGATACCGACGGCGATGGCGTGATCGACCCGACGGAAGCCTCCTCTTCCTCTGAAATTAGCGGCAGCTTTAACCTTTATGACACCAATGCCGATGGCGTCATTTCCCTTGAAGAGTACGCTGCCCGCATCAGAGACGAGCGATAGCCAAATAGCTTAGCGGCTTGCGACAGCAGGGCGGGTGTACGAAAAATGGGCTCAGCCGCTATAGATTGGCTTATAGGAATATTTATATAAAATTAAATAAAGTCAGGGATACAAAAAATGCTTAACCGTATAAAACCTTTTGCAGTGACAGGCGTACTCGCAGCAGTGGCCATGAGCCAGTCGGCCCAGGCGGCGACGGTGTACGAAACCGCCGAGACGCGATTACAGATTGGGGGCAGGATTGCTGCCGCCAGCACGTTTTTGAACGGCGTCGAGAACGACAACGATCCGAAAAACGCGGGCTCGCGTATCAACGTGGTGCACGAGTTCAACCTAGCGGATGGCTGGTCGACGATCTCCCGCGCGGAATGGGGCTTCGATCCGTTTTTTACCGATGGCACTAACGACCGCTTCAAGCGTTTGCTCTATACCGGGGTGAGCAGCGAAGAGTACGGCACGGTATTGATCGGTAAACAGTGGTCGCTTTGGTACGACATGCTGGCCTGGTATACGGATTACTTCTGGATCAACGGCGCTGCCGCCCAGGGTAGCTTCAATGCGGGCTTCAGTGGCGATGGCGGCGAGAACGGCTTGGGGCGTGCCGACAACGCAATCTCCTGGCAGAACACCTACGACAAGCTCACCGTGGGCCTGATGTATCAGATCGAAGGCAGCGAATTCGATGCCGAGGTGCCCGAGTACAGCAACATCGAGCGCTTCAAGCGCAAGTACGGCGCCCAGGGCGTGGCCCGCTACGCGGTGACCGATGACTGGAACGTCGGCGTAGCCGTTCAGCACAGCAATATCGACAGCACCCTGGATGGCGGCTCAGAGAGCAGCGCCGATGCCAACGCAGCGCTGTTTGGCACTAACTATGCCCCGGGCAACTGGTACTTCGCGCTGACCGCCGGTGAGTACCGCGATACGGTGTTCGATAGCACCTTTTCCGGCCTGGAGCAGCAGGGCAGCGGCATCGTCGATACTGCGCGGGGTTATGAAGGCGTAGCCCACTACACCTTCGAAAACGTAGGCCCTGGCAAGTTCGAGCTCTACTCCGGCTTCAACCGCCTGGAAGATGACGACTCCAGCGCCCGTAACGCCTTCTACCTGCTGGGCGGCGCTTACTTCTTGATGGACGACAACCTGATCCTCTCGGCGGAGTACAGCCTGGACGACTCCAAAGACGCCAATGGCGACGACATTAACGCCAACAGCACCTCTTTGCTGGTGCGCTACAACTACTAGGCGCTGTCCCGCTCGCTAACTAGCTTTTTGCCCCGCTTTTCGAGCGGGGCTTTTTTGTGTCGAACCGCCACCTTTGGCCGGCGTTGGCCAGGCGCGCTCAGGCGATGCACTGCCTTGTTGGCCCCTAAATTGGCCGCGCGCGGTGCCCGGTGAGCGTTGTATAGTCAATGTACCAACCAACGGGAGCTTCCTTTCATGTCCGATATTCTGCTCGCCGCCTCACATCTTTGGGATCGTTTGAACGGTGACGCACCGCCCAAAGTGCTGGATGCCTCGCTACCCAATAGCCCTATCGCGGCTTACGTCGCGCAGGATGACCGTAAAATCCCCGGATCGCTCGAATTCGATATCGAACAGGTTTTTTCCGATCCCAACGGGGCGTTTCCCCATACGCTGCCCGCCCTGGAGAGCTTGCAAGAGGCGTGCAGAAAGCTCGGCCTGGCGCCCGAGGACGACATCGTCATCTACGATAACCGGGGCGTTTACTCCTCACCGCGGGCCTACTGGCTGCTGACCCAGGCAGGCTTTACCAACGTGAGCCTGCTCGACGGCGGCTTGCCCGAGTGGCTGGCCCAGTCGCTGCCGGTTCAGCAGGGCTATACGAAGCCGAAGCCGCTGGCCGCACCGCCGGTACTCAAGGCCAATAGCAGCGTGATGAGCGTCGATGACGTCAGCACCAATATTGCAAAGCCGCGCTTCAAGCTGGTGGATGCCCGAAGCGCCGAGCGCTTCTCCGGCGCAGCGGCCGAGCCCCGCCCCGAGCTTCCCAGTGGGCACATTGCGGGATCACATAACCTTCCCTTCACGGAGGTTCTGGAAAAGGGCCACTTCAAGAGCCCGGAAGAGATCTCAAGGCTCATGCTCGGCCAAGCGCTCTCCCCGTCGGATCACCTGACCTTCAGCTGTGGCTCCGGTATTACGGCCTGTATCCTCTGGGTCGCGGCCGAGCTTGCCGGTTACGAACACCTTTCGCTGTTCGATGGGTCCTGGACGGCGTGGGTGATGAGCGGGCGCTACGCAGAAGATACACCTCGCGGCTAACGTAACCCTCAGCCGCCTTTCAAGAGCCGGTCCAACTGCCGGTAGCCGATGGCTTCGATCAGGTGCGGCTGAGTGAATAGCTGTAATAAGACCGAGGGTACGTAATCAATAACCTCCGGCTAGGTAAAGATTGTAAATACTGTTTCAATTTTTATACCTGACAAGAGAACTTCACTAGATATTATTAAAATTTATATCTTAGAGTATTTTAGTTATAAGTAGCTTTGATTGCAAAAGTAGTTGAGCCGCTCCAATGGCCAATATTATGAAGCGATAGAGAAAAATTATCTTTTTAAAAGTTCTTATAGTTATTTATATCAAAATGCCACATAGACATAAATGCCATGAAAATATAAGATTCACCCAATATAGAATAACAAATTAAAAAAATAAACTATTGATTATGAAGACTTTTTAAATTTCCTCTATGCCTATGGAGATATCATGAATCCTCAGACTTTAGAAACCTCTGTTTGGGCTTCGTACGTATTTACAAACTCACAAAAAGTATTTCACTTCGACAGCGATGATTCTCTGATTGATCAAGAATCCGCAGCGAAGGTAAGGACAAATATTTCGAAAGGTTTATATGTTCCCAGCGATCAACTCCCTTCGAAAATGTATTGTGGAACCAAACAGGCTCCAAAAAAACTCCCTAATGTTTTTCATGGGGCAGGGTACTGTATAGTGTCGAATAAAATCGCGAAAATTCTTGAACTTTTTGAACTAGGGCGCACACGATTACACCCCGTAGAACTATATCACCATGATCAAGAAACTCAAATAGAAGGTAAATACTTCTGTTTAATTTTCAGTGAAAGAAAAGACACCTTCCTTCCTGAATATTCTCCTAAAGTTGATAGACATCCATATGTAGAAGGTTGGACGCCATCCCCAGCTGGTATTAAAGAAGCTATTGCTTTAAGTGATAAAGCATTGAATGGCTTGGACATCTGGATAGAAGATACCATATGGAATGTTTTCTTTATGAGTGATGAAATTTACCAGTCGTTGCTTAAAGAGAATCTAGCGAATTCTTTTGATTTAGTACGGTGCCGCGTCATTGGCGAAGTTGCTGTTTAAGCACATCATTCGGAGCAATAGCAATGACTAAAGACTTATCTCATTTCTTTGACATACATCACATAATCCCCGTAGAAATTTTCAATATAACAGATATTAGAGAGGGTCTCGAAAAAATTTTTGGGCCTAGTTATCTGGATTTACGAGACACTGAATCAAACAAAATTGCACTTTACAAAAACGCCTTCCACCCTGCTAGTTCGGAGTAAGCTATAAGGTTAAGCTGTCTTCTTTGCGAAGTTACAGTTTTGTTCATACAATGCTGTCTTCTTTTGTTAGTCTAATAAATAGCTCTATAGATTTTTATAGATTCATTCCGCTTGGTAGCTTTATAGGAGTGATTAAAGCCGGCAGGATTGGCTTAATTGAGCCCAAAAAGTTTGGGTAGAAAATGCTAAGCCAGAAAAATAAACTCCTTTTTCCTTAAAGAGCACCCTCTCGATTTAACCCAATCCAGCTCGTCTTAACCTAATTCCACTCCGGAAAAATTAGCTCCAATGACCCTCATCCGCCCTTCAAGAGCCGGTCCAACTGCCGGTAGCCGATGGCCTCGATCAGATGCGGCTGGCCGGGTTTGGGTTCGCCCTGTAAATCCGCAAGTGTTAGCGCCACGCGCAACACCCGGTGGTAGGCCCGCGCCGAAAGTTTGAGGCGCTCCAGCACCCCGGCAAGCCAGGTGCGTTCTTCGTCGTTTAAATCGCAGGCGGCTTCCAGGGCCTTGCCGCTGAGCTGGCTGTTGAGCGCGCCGCGCGCCATCTGACGCGCTCGGGCCGCCATCACGCGCTCGCGCACCGCCTCAGATGATTCGCCCTGGGTCTGGGCGGTGAGCTGCTCCGGCGGAAGCGCCGGTACTTCTACCTGCAGGTCGATACGGTCGAGAAGCGGGCCTGAAAGCCGCGCCTGATAGCGCTGGATCTGGCTGGCGGTGCACTGGCAGCGGCTGCGTGGATCGCCCAAATGCCCGCAGGGGCACGGGTTCATGGCGGCCACTAACTGGAACCTGGCTGGATAACGGCGCTCGTGACTGGCGCGTGACAGATGAATTTCCCCGGTTTCCAGGGGCTGACGAAGTACTTCCAATACACTTCGCGAGAACTCCGGCAGTTCGTCCAGAAACAGCACGCCCATGTGGGCAAGCGAAATTTCGCCGGGTTTGGGTTTCGAGCCGCCGCCGACCAGCGCGGCGGCGCTGGCGCTGTGGTGGGGTTGGCGAAAGGGGCGCTGGCCCCAGTCTGCCTCTAGTGCCAGCCCGCATACCGAGCGCACCGCGGCGACCTGTAGGGCGTCGTCTTCACTCAGTGGCGGCAAAATACCCGGCAGGCGGCTGGCCAGCATGGTTTTGCCGGTACCCGGCGGGCCCGCCAGCAACAGGTTGTGGCCCCCGGCGGCGGCGACTTCCAGCGCCCGGCGCGCCTGGTGCTGGCCGCGCACGTCACAAAGGTCCGGCGCCGGGTTCTTTGCCTTCGGCGGAGCCGGCAGCACGTGGGGCGTGATGCGGGTTTGATCCAGCAGATGAGCGACCACCTCCCAAAGCGACGCGGCGGGCAGCACTTCCAGACCGTTACCCGCAAGGGCGGCCTCGTCGGCGCAGGCGTGGGGCACGATCAGCTTGCGCCCGGCGGTTTTAGTGGCCATTGCAAACGGCAGGATACCGGGCACCGGGCGCAGCTTGCCGTCCAGGGCTAGTTCACCGGCGCACTCGATGTCTTCCAGGGTATCGACCGGCAACTGGCCGGAGGCGGCGAGAATGCCCAGCGCGATGGGCAGATCGAAGCGCCCGCCCTCCTTGGGCAGATCCGCCGGGGCCAGGTTCAGGGTGATGCGCCGGGTGTTGGGGAAATCGAAGCCCGCGTTGACCAGCGCGCTTCGCACTCGCTCGCGGCTCTCCTTCACGGCGGCCTCCGGCAAGCCGACCAGGGTCAGCCCCGGCAGGCCGTTGGCCAGATGCACCTCGACCTGCACCGCCGGGGCGTCAAGCCCTACTCCGGCACGCGTATTGACAATGGCAAGCGTCATCCCCGCCCCCTGTGCAGATGTCTAATTTTTCTTTTGGAAATTAAACTTAACGTATTTGGCACGTGCTGGGTAGGCGCCAGGGGAAATTAGGGGCAAGTCAAACGCAAATCGTTTAGCCGAGAGGGCGACGCGGTCGGGTGGCTGTTCACTCGCTATGCGACAGCGCCGCGACAAGCTCCCGAGCAAAGCGCTGGGCCGAGGGCATCGCCCCGAAGCTCCATACCGGTGCCAGGCGAATGACGTGGTCGTTTTCGATGGCGGGCAGGTGCTGCCAGAGCCCGCTCCGGGCGAGCGCGTCTTCCACCCCGGCGGGGATCGGGTCGATGATCAGCAGCGTCGCCTCAGTATGGCGCGCGAGCGCCTCGACCCCGACCAGTGAAAACCCCCAGGCGTTGGTCCCTTCCTGCCAGGCATTCTCCAGGCCCAGCCGCTCCAGTACCGCGCTGTAGAGGCTGTTCGCGCCAAATACCCGCACGTGGCGGGCGTCCATGAACTGAATCATCAAAAGCGGCGGCGTGGCCGTCGGGACGTCGCTGCGCAGGCTTTCCAGCAGTGCTTCGGTGTCGTCGACCAGCGCGCGCGCTTGCGCCTCGCGCCGGGTCCGCTCGCCCAGGCGGTGGGTGAAGTCGATGATCTCCTGCCAGGTGTCCGCGCCCGGCGAGTAGAGGGGAAGTGAAGTGACGGGAGCGATGCGCTCAAGCTTTGGCGTCAGCCCTTCGAACATGGGCGATATCAAAAAGCCTTCCGGCGGCGACTGCGCCATCAGCTCGAAATTGGGCTGCTGGCGAAGCCCCAGGTCGGTGACGTCATCGGGAATGCGCGGCTCGCCGACCCAGTCGTGGTAGGCGGGGATCTGGGCGACGCCGCTGACCGGGGCGTCGATCGCCAAAAGGGTTTCGGCAATGGTCCAATCGAGGGTGGCCCACTGGGCCTGGGCGGTCAACGGCAGCAGGCCCGCTACGAAGAGCAGGCCGCGAATGAAAGTCGTGGTGGCGTTAGAGCGCATGACGAGGCGTCGCTTGAAGAGTCAGCCGGTATTTAAACGATAATCGTTCTTGCGTGCAAACCACGCCGCGCTAAAACGCCCAGCCGCTAGCCTGGACGAAACGCGGACGTGGCTTTTGAGCTGCGCTCTAGTACTCCAGCGACCAGCCCAGAGTGAACGTACGCCCCCGGGCCTGGTAGTCGTAGAGATACTCCGGCCCATAGTTGGGCGAATAGAAGCCCACGGCGCGCTGGCCCCAGGGTGTGGAGTACTGCTTGTCGGTCAGATTGCTGATTCCCAAACTCAGGGTGCCGATATCGGTCTGCTGGCTTCCGATCACATCGAAGGTGGTAAAGCCGTCGATGCTATCGCCCTCGGCGTCTTCGTACTGGCGGGCGTGGCTGCCCTGAAGGCGCAGCGTGCGCGCGTCATCCTGCCAAGCCACGTGGGCGGTCAGGCTGTCCTGGGAGGGGTAAGGGGCCACGGTAATACCGCGATCTTGCCAACTGCCGTCTACCTTGCGTTCGGAGGCCAGCGCGTGCAGGGTGCCGCCCACTTCCCAGTGGTGGCCGATGAAGCGGGTGAGCGAGGCTTCCAGGCCGTAGTCGCGGCGGTCGTCGTCGATCTGGGTCACATTGAGATCGTCGTCGAGCTCCATGGCGGTGTCCGACCAGGCGTAGTAGACCGCCGCTTGGGTTAACCAGTCGCCGCCCTGGTAGCGCCAGCCAAGCTCGACTTGCCGGGTCTTGATACCGTCCAGCGGGTTGTCCGCCACGGTTTGCCCGGCGCGGCCATAATACTTGGACGGGTCGGGCAGCTCGAAGCCCTCCGAGTAGCCCAGCCAGCTCTGATGGCCGTTGTCGAAATCATACAGGGCACTGGCGTTATAGAGCGTGACGTCGTAGTCGCTGGAACCGCCGGGCACGTCGTTGAAATCGTCGATGTCCACGTCCATGCGCTGATGGCGAATGCCGCCGCTAAGCTGAAGCTGATCCGTGGCCCACCACTCGCTTTGGGTAAACAGCGCCAGCGTGTCGATATCGAAACCCGGATAACGAGGCGCGACGCGATCGGCGCGCTGTACGAGCCCACCGGAGCTATCGCTTGCGGAGCGATCGAAACGCATCTGCGAGGCGTCAAACGACTCCCGGTCCAGGTCCGCGCCGTAGGTCACATTGAGATCGTCGTTTGGATCTGCCGAGAACAGCGCCTTCAAGCCGCTAAGCTGGGTGTTCTGCTGAGAGGCGGCGAAGTAGTAACCGCCGTCCTGAGCGGCGTAGGGGAAGGGGTAAAAACTCGATTCCTCCTCCCGATGAAACGCCTGCAGGTAGAAATTCTGATTCAAAAGGTCGGCGTGGTGGTAGCTTGCGCTGATCATCCTGCGGTCGGTACGCGGTTCGCGATCCGCGGTGAAGCCGTCGCGGATATCGGCGCCGTCGAGGTTCGGCGTGGGGGCGGCCAAATTCGGGTAGTAGACGCCGCGGTTGCCCTCTTTGCCGGAGTCATAAAGCTGCCCGCTGAGCATCAGCGTCTGTTCGTCGTCAAGCTCGACGCGTAGGTTGCCGAGGATATCCAGCTGGCGATTGTCCTGCAGGTCGCTTTGCGCGATATCGGGGAAGATTTCATCGCCCCCGGCGTCGTACTGGCGGCCGTTTTCCATCAGGGATACGCCAATGCGGCCCTGTACCGTTTCATTACCGCCGCTGGCCGACTGGGAAAGGCGCCGGTCGAGGTCGTGGCGCGTGTTGAAGCCACTGGTGACGCTCGCCTGGGTCTCGAAGTGGGGGCCGCCGCGCTCGCCTTGCTTGGTGATGATGTTGATCAAGCCGCCCGTGGCGCCACCGCCGTACAAGCTGCTGGTGCCCGAGAGCACCTCGACGCGCTCGATATTGAACGGGTCGATGGCGTCGAACTGACGCGACAGACCGCGGGAGTTATTCAGCGATACACCGTCGATGAGCACCTGAACGCTGCGCCCGCGCATGTTCTGCCCTGCATTAGTGCGCCCCTGGGGGCCGAAATCCAGCCCTGGCACCAGCCGGCCCAGCGCCGTTTTCAAATCACCCCCGGCGTTGATCTGCTGCTGCAGCTCGGGCCCTTCGACCACGTGTACCGCCCCCGGGATCTGGCTGATTTGGGTGGGCGTGCGTGAACCGACTACCACCAGCGTGTCCTGGGCCACGGGTTCCGCGTTACTGGTCGATTGGGATTGAGAAAGGGCCATCAAGGGGAAAGTACCGCTCAACAAAGCGGCGCTCAGGGCGACATAGCGAGTCATGAGTGATCCAGAAAGCAGATTGTTATTGATAGAACGCCGTTCATCGACGCTGCAAAGCGCAATGATAGGTGTTCTCATTTTTTATATCAATCTGTGTGGATCGTCGCTTCGAACATCAACGTGCCCGCGCGGCAAAGGGGATAAGCCGCGCGTCGCTTTTAGGATGATTGCCCTAAGATGCTGTTATAAAAGACTTCTCAAGGGCTTCTTGCAACGAGCTACTCGCCCAGATCGTCCACCGAGCCCGTGGCATCCTTGGCCGCCTTGGCGGAAGAGGCGCGGGGCTTGGGCGTCTTTTTGGCGGGCTCCTGGGGGGCCGGCGTGGTCTGCGCCTCGGCTTCCATGGGCGTTGCCTTATCGGCCTGGCTTGCGTCGATCGAGGCTTCCAGGTTGGCCACCTGGCGCTCCAGGGCTTCGACCCGCGAGCGGGTGCGTTGGAGCACATCCATTAGAATATCGAAGTCTTCCCTGGACACCAGCTCCATGCGATCAAACGCGCCGCGCATGACTTGCTGCACGCCTTTTTGAATGTCTTCCGGTGCGTGAGAGGCATTTTGCAAGCGGTCGCCAATCTGCTGTGCGAGTCGGCTAATGCGGTCTTGGGTCGCCATGGCTATCTCCTGATACGAACGCATAAATGTGAACGGCTTTCTCGTAAGGATACGCAACCCAAGCGAAATACGCATGTTTCACGTGCGTTTGGGCGGCGACTTTTTTGGTTGCATCAAAATGAAGCGATGTGGTTTGGCGGGCGCACTCCTATAGTGCGCCCGCTTTGCCATGCACCGGGTTAGCGCATGGCAAAGCGCGCGGTTTACCTTGGCTTCAGGCTTAAGTAGCTGATTTATTATTTAAATTTAATGAATGGCACGGTATGCGCATTATCGAGGCAAGGCATTAATTTCAGGCGGCGGCGCCGCTATTTATCCAGCAGGGGAGCTCCGGGATGAAACTCATCACCGCTATCATCAAGCCATTCAAGCTCGACGATGTTCGTGAAGCACTTGCCGATAACGGTGTGCAGGGGATCACGGTGACCGAGGTAAAGGGGTTTGGGCGTCAAAAAGGCCATACCGAACTTTATCGCGGCGCCGAGTACGTCGTGGATTTTCTACCCAAGGTCAAGGTGGAGATCGCCGTCGACGACGATCGCCTGGACAGCGTGCTCGATGCGATTTGCAGCGCGGCGAACAGCGGCAAAATTGGCGATGGCAAGGTGTTCGTCACGCCCCTTGAAGACGTCATTCGTATTCGTACCGGCGAGCGCGGTGCCGACGCCGTATAACCCGAACCAATAAGTCACACGGCGATTTTGTGAGCATTTTTGCTTGATACAACGTTTTAGTAGACGGGGAACGACTCATGAACGAGGTAACCAATCTGAGCTACGCGCTCGATACGTTTTACTTTTTGATTTGCGGCGTGCTGGTCATGTGGATGGCTGCCGGCTTCTCAATGCTGGAAGCCGGTATGGTGCGCTCCAAGAACACCGCGGAAATTCTAACCAAAAATATCGCGCTGTTTGCCATCGCCTGCACCATGTACCTGCTGGTGGGCTACACCATCATGTATTCCAGTGGTGAAGGCGGCTTTTTGCCAAGCCTGGGCTTTTTGATTGGCGCTGAGAATGGCGTTGACGCCGTACTGAATGGTGGTGAAGACGCGCCCTACTACGCTATGCGCTCTGACTTCTTCTTCCAGGTCGTGTTCGTGGCGACCGCCATGTCGATCGTCTCCGGCGCGGTGGCCGAGCGCATGAAGCTCTGGGCGTTTTTGGCCTTTGCCGTGGTGATGACCGGCTTCATCTACCCGGTTTCAGGCTACTGGACCTGGGGCGGCGGCTGGCTGGACGCGGCCGGCTTCTCCGACTATGCCGGCTCCGGCATCGTGCACATGGCCGGTGCGGCCGCCGCACTCGCGGGCGTGCTGATTTTGGGCCCGCGTAAGGGCAAGTACGGTCGTGACGGCGCCATTCACGCCATTCCTGGTGCCAACATGCCACTGGCCACACTCGGTACCTTTATCCTGTGGATGGGCTGGTTTGGCTTCAACGGCGGCTCGGAACTCAAACTGTCGGATGTCGCCTCGGCCAATAACGTCGCCCAGGTGTTCGTGAATACCAACGCCGCCGCCGCCGCTGGCGTGCTCGCCGCGCTGGTACTCGCCAAGCTGTGGTTCCGTAAGGCAGATCTCACCATGGCGCTCAACGGGGCGCTGGCAGGGCTCGTCGCGATCACCGCCGACCCGCTTTCTCCCACCGCGGTGGGGGCGGCCACTATTGGCGCCGTGGGTGGATTGATCGTCGTGGCGGCCATCGTCACACTCGATAAGCTCAAGCTGGACGATCCGGTCGGTGCGATTTCGGTGCACGGGGTCGTGGGCATCTGGGGCCTGCTCGCCGTGCCCTTGAATAACGGTGACGCCACCTTCGGCGCGCAGCTGATCGGCATCGTCGGTATCTTCGGCTGGGTCTTCGCGGCAAGCCTGGTGGTCTGGCTGGTGCTGAAAGCCCTCATGGGCATCCGCGTCAGCGAAGAGGAAGAGTACGAAGGCGTGGATATCGCCGAGTGCGGCCTGGAAGCCTACCCGGAGTTCAGCGTCAAGAAATAACCAAAGCGGTCCTTTTACAACGATGTGGCATATACAACGATGTGACATTTACAACGACGCAACATAGTGAGCTTACGGCCTCCCCTCGTGGGAGGCTTTTTTATTCTCTGGCGGTAGCGGTGTATGCTTGGGGTAGCGAGCAACGGTTTTGTCGTTGTGAACGTCTGCCCCACAACAATCGGACAGCAAGCGAGAGGATGTCACCATGAAACTCATATCAGCCATTATCAAGCCGTTCAAGCTTGATGACGTACGCGAATCCCTCTCGGACATCGGCGTGCAGGGGATTACCGTAACGGAAGTCAAAGGCTTTGGCCGTCAGAAAGGCCATACCGAGCTTTACCGCGGCGCCGAGTACGTGGTGGATTTTCTACCCAAGGTGAAGCTGGAAGTGGCTGTCGACGACGAGCTCGCCGAACAGGTCATCGAGGCCATCACCCAAGTAGCGAATACCGGCAAAATCGGCGACGGCAAGATTTTCGTCATGCCGCTGGAGCAGGTCATTCGTATCCGTACCGGCGAAACCGGCAAGGATGCGGTTTGAGTTAGTGAAGGGCCATTAGTGAGTGGTGAATAGTAAGTTGTGAGTAGTAAAAAACCCCTGCGGAGTATCTCCAGCAGGGGTTTTTTGTTGGTATCGCGATGAAGGTGGCGCCGAACATCACCATTCACCATTCACCATTCACCATTCACCATTCACCATTCACCATTCACCATTCACCATTCACCAGCCCATCACTTCTCGACAAACGCCCGCTCGATCACGTAGTCGCCGGGTTCGCCCATGCGCGGCGAGATATTCAAGCCCAGCTCGTCGAGCAGCGCACTGGTGTCGTCGAGCATCGCCGGGCTTCCGCAGATCATCGCCCGATCCTGGCGCGGGTCGATGGGCGGCAGGCCCGTGTCCTCGAAGATCTTGCCGCTGCGAATATGGTCGGTCAAACGGCCCATGGTGTGGAACTCTTCCCGGGTCACCGTGGGGTAGTAGACGAGCTTCTCGGCGATCTCTTCACCCAGGTATTCGTGAGCGGGCAACTCCTTGGTGATGAAGTCGGCGTAGGCAAGCTCCGAGACTTCGCGCACGCCGTGAACCAGCACGATTTTTTCGTAGCGCTCGTAGACTTCCGGGTCCTGAATCAGGCTCATGAACGGCGCCAGGCCCGTGCCGGTGGAGAGCATGTAGAGATTGCGCCCGGGCAGCAGGTCGTCGCACACCAGCGTGCCGGTGGGCTTACGGCTCACCATGATCTGGTCGCCCACCTGAAGGTGCTGAAGGCGCGAAGTGAGTGGGCCGTCCGGTACCTTGATGCTGAAGAATTCGAGGTGGTCTTCATAGTTGGGGCTGGCGATGGAGTAGGCGCGCATTAGCGGTTTGCCGTCCACTTCCAGACCGATCATGACGAACTGGCCGGTCTTGAAGCGCAGGCTGCGCTCCCGCGTGGTACGAAAGCTGAACAGGGTATCGTTCCAGTGATGGACGCTCAGCACGTCTTCCAGGGCAAACTTGCTCATGACAACTCCTTGGGTGCGAATGACGACGCGAGTAAGGACTCATTCGCATTTCATATTCTCAAAAAGAATAAGAGCGGTTAGGTATGTTGCCGCCAAGTCTAAACAGCAAGCGCATATCTGTTAAGTCAATTATACTGATAAACGTTATCCGTAAAATCGATATAGGCCGGGTATGCACTATACGTTACGCCAGCTCGAGGTCTTCGTGGCCGTGGCCCAGCACGAAAGCGTCTCCCAGGCGGCGCGGGCGCTTGCCATGTCTCAATCCGCCACCAGCACGGCGCTCACCGAGCTCGAGCGCCAGTTCGACTGCCAACTGCTCGACCGGTTGGGCAAGCGGCTGAAGCTCAACGCCCTGGGCTTTCAACTACTGCCCAAGGCGGTGGCGCTTCTGGACCGGGCCGAAGAAGTGGAGGAGCTTTTGCGCGGCCAAAAGGGGGTAGGCGCGCTCGAAGTAGGGGCCACACTCACTATCGGCAACTATCTGGCCACGCTTTTGATCAGCGACTTCATGCAGCGCTACCCCGGCAGCCGGGTGCGGCTGGCGGTGCGTAACACGCGCCATATCATCGAAGGGGTGCGCCAGCACTCGCTGGATTTGGGCTTGATCGAAGGGCAGTGCGACGACGAGATGATCGTCAGCCAGCCCTGGGTCGAGGACGAACTACGTGTGTTCTGCTCACCGCGACACCCGCTTGCCGGGCGCAAGCATCTGGAACTCGAGCAGCTTTTACGCGAGGACTGGATCATGCGCGAAGAGGGTTCGGGTACGCGCATGACCCTCGAACATGCCGCCCGCCACCGGCGCAGTCGTTTCAACACGCTGTTGGAACTCGAGCACACCGAGGGCATCAAGCGTGCGGTGGAGTCGGGCCTTGGCATCGGCTGCGTCTCGCGGCTTGCGCTGCGCGACGCCTTCCGGCGGGGAAGCCTCGTCGAGCTGCCCACACCGGAATTGGATTTGAAGCGCCAGTTCACCTTCATCTGGCACCGTCACAAGTACCTGACCACCGGCGTGCGCGAGTTTCTGCGCCTGTGCCGCGAGATGACCGCCGGTGCTAGCCGCAGCGACGATATCGAGCTACCGCCGGTGCCCTAGAAGGAAAAGCCCGGGCCCAGGATTAGAACGACGATAGCGAGCGCGTGGGTTGATTCTCCGTCAGCGGCGGTTTTGCGCGCTCGGAAAGCTTGAAGCTGCCGATCGTCACGGCCAGGTGATTCGCCTGCTCTTTTAGCTGCTCGGCGGCGGTGGTGGACTCCTCCACCATGGCGGCATTTTCCTGGGTCATGCGGTCCAGGTCGGCCACCGCGATGTTGACCTGGTTGATACCGTCGCTCTGCTCGCCGGTCGCGGCGGTAATTTCCTCGAGCACGTCGGACACGCGGGTGATGTGTTCCACGATGCTTTTCATGGTGGCACCGGCGTTACGCACCAGGGTGGTGCCGTTATTCACCTTGCTCTGGGAATCCTCGATCAGCTTTTGAATATCGTTGGCCGCATCGCTGCTGCGCCTGGCCAGCATGCGCACTTCTTCGGCCACCACGGCAAAGCCGCGACCGTGCTCGCCGGCGCGCGCGGCCTCCACCGAGGCGTTCAGCGCCAGCAGGTTGGTCTGAAACGAGATGCTGTTCATCAGGGTGACGATCTCACCGATCTTGTCCGAGGCCGTGGTGATCTCCTCCATGGTGGTCACCACGCCCGCGACCACTTGCCCGCCTTCATTGGCGACTTCCGACGCGGTTTGCGAGAGCTTGTTGGCTTCTTTCGAAGATGCCGCGGTTTGCTGCACGGTGCTGGTGATTTCCTCGATGGAGGCGGAGGTCTGCTGCAGGCTGGCGGCGGTGTTGTCGGTACGCCGCGACAAATCCTGGCCAGCGGTGGCGATCTCGCTGGCCGCATGGTGCACCGACTGGCTGCTGGTGCGAACGTCGAGCAACACCGACTCCATCTTGTCGACGAAACGGTTGAAAGCGCCGCTGATTTGGGCCACTTCGTCGCGCCCTTGCTCGGGCAGGCGGCGGGTCAGGTCGCCTTCACCGCTGGCGATATCGTCCAGCGCGTCCCGGGCACGTTCGAGCCCCTTGAACATCTGTTTGAGCCACACGCTCAGCAGTAAGGCCGTAACGACGAGAATGATCAGCAGTACCACCAGCGCCGAGTGGATCATGGCTCGCAGGCCCGCCGTGGCTTCGCGCTCGTCAAGCGCCACGCTAAGCTCCCAGTCGGTGCCTGCAATGGGCGTGGAGGCGATGTGTTTGTGTCGGCCATCGATCTCGATGTCTTCCCAGGCGTTACGCGTTGCGTTGAGCCGCTCGATGGTCGCCGGGCTGAGGGTTTGACTAAGCGCGGTCAGCGGCTGAAGCGTCAGCGCCGCATCCGGGTGGGCGATCAGGGTTTCGCCGCCGCTGCTTAGAAAGGCGAAGCTCGACGGGGTCGGCTGAATGGCGTTGACCTGTTCGATCAGGTTGTCGATCTCGACATCGCCGCCGACCACGCCCACGAGGCGGCCGTTGCGCTTGACCGGGGAGGCCAAGGTAACCACTAACTGACCGCTATTATCGTCCAGGTAGGGAAGCGTGACAATGGTGCTGTCCTGGGTAACGGCGGCTTGGTACCAGCCACGTTGACGAGGGTCGTAGTCATCGCCTGGTATCCAGCCGTCGGAGGAAAGATGGCTACCATCGACTTGGCCGAAAAAGGCGGCTATGAAACCTCCCGAATCTGCCAGCTGCACTAAGTGTGTAAGAGGATCACCGGTCAGCACGGGGCCACGCGCCGCTTCGACCATGGAGGACCGCGCCGCTATCCACTCTTCGAGCGCCAGCGCATTGCCCTGGGAGATGGAGGCAAGCTGCTGGGTCACTTGCTTGTCGTTGTGGGATTTTAGCGTCAGGTAGCTGACCGCGGCGTTGATCGTGAGCGCTAAAGTAATCACCACCAGGGTGATTATCAAAA
Source organism: Vreelandella sp. GE22 (assembly GCF_968212445.1). Lineage (NCBI taxonomy): Bacteria > Pseudomonadati > Pseudomonadota > Gammaproteobacteria > Oceanospirillales > Halomonadaceae > Vreelandella > Vreelandella sp. GE22. Next base: position 3,650,502 of record NZ_OZ309110.1, on the reverse strand, counting down.
TGCGCATGCGTAGCGAAGAAAGCATGGCGTGGTCTCTGTCAGGGAGGAGGGTAAATGAGTAGACCATTCGGTCTTGAAATAATGGGAATGTCGTTCTATCGGCATTTCGGGATGCGACTTTAGTTTTAGCGAACGATTTTTTGCAGTCTGGCCCCATAAAAAAAGGGCCTCCTGTGGAGGCCCTCGATGCGTATCGGGTAGCGTCAAAGCGGCCCGTTTACCGGCTGGGCAAGGAGAGCGGCGAGGCGTGTTGCTCGCGACCAGTACGCTCATCGGCCAGGGTAAAGGCTCCGACCAACTCGGCCAGGCGCTCCGCCTGCTCCTTCAACTGCTCGGCGGCAGTGGTGGACTCCTCGACCAGCGCCGCGTTTTGCTGGGTCATCTGGTCCAGGTCGCTCACCGCGATGCTCACCTGGCTGATACCGTCGTTTTGCTCGGCAGCGGCGGTGCTGATGTCGCCCAGCATCTGGTTCACCCGGGTGACGCTTTCGGCAAGCTCATGCATGGCCTGTTCGGCCTGGTGCACCAGCTGCGTACCGCTTTCGACTTTTTCCGTGGAGGCCGTGATGCGCTGGCGGATATCCGCCGCCGCGTCGCTGCTGCGCGCGGCGAGCATGCGCACCTCTTCGGCCACTACCGCAAAGCCGCGGCCGTGTTCGCCGGCGCGCGCTGCCTCGACCGAGGCATTCAACGCCAGCAGGTTGGTCTGGAAGGCAATGCCGTCGATGACCTTGACGATCGCCTGGATCTCATCGGAGGTCGTGCGAATGTCGCCCATGGTCACGACCACCTGCTCGAAGGCGCTGTTGGTGCGCGTGGCCAGTTGCGAGGCGGTTTGTGACAGGCCGCTGGCCTCCTTCGAGGCGCTGGTGGTGTGGCCCACGGTGCTGCTGATCTCCTCCATGGCGGAAGAGGTCTGCTGCAGGCTTGCCGCCGCCTGGTCGCTGCGCCGGGAAAGATCCTGGCCGCCCTGGGTGATCTCGCTGGCGGCGTGGTGAACGGAGTCGCTACTGGCGCGTACGTCGACCAACACATCGTGGATTTTATTGGCGAAGGCGTTGAACTGGATGGCGAGCTCGGCGGCTTCGTTACGCCCGCGCACCGGCAGGCGCTGGGTCAAGTCGCCGTCGCCGGAGGCGATGTCGCGCATCCGGTCGGCCAGGTGGCGCAGCGGGCGGGAGATGCTGTTACCCAGCAGCCAACTGACAAAAAGGCCGGCCAGCGCAATCAAGAGACCCATGAGAATCATGCCCCACATGGACGTATTGGCCTGCTCGCCCAGTTCGTCCTGCAGATTTTGCAGGCCGGCCATGACCGCGCCTTCCGGCAGACGCAGCATTAAAACCCAAGGCGTTTCGATGTCGCCGATGGTAAAGGGCCAGTAAAGCTCGATGACACCCTGTTCGCGGTCATAGCGGCGTACGGGCTCGCCCGCCTGGGCGCTTTGAATAGAGGATTGCAGGGACGCGTCGAGTACGTCGCTACTGAGTTGGCCGAGCGCCTCCTGGTGCGCGGTGTGCGCCGTTAGAGAGCCGCCCGACGCGATCAAGGCCATTTCGCCGGCACCGTCGTAGAGCGACTGATTGGCTTCCAGCAGTATGGATTGAATGAAGTTGACCGATAGATCGACACCGGCGGCGCCGCGGAACTCACCGTCGACCAGTATGGGTACGCTGAACGAGGTCACCATGACGACCTGACCATCGTAGTCGTAGGGTACTGGGTCCACGATGCAGGTGGTCAGCGTATCGCGCGGGCAAAGGTAGTACTCTCCCTGGCGGACACCGTTGGGCTGGCGCGTTTCGCTTTCCATGCTCTCATCGAGAGGAAGCACCACGACGTTGTCGCTATCGTCGCGGAACCACAAAGGACGAAAGCGGCCATCCGGACCGTAGCCAAGCTCTTCACGGCCGGCAAAGACCTCGTCACGCCCGAACGCATCCGGCGCCCAGCCAATATAGGTGCCCAGCAGTTCCGGGTTATCGATGGCGGTCTGGCGGATCACCTGGGAGAGTTCGCGGCGGCTCAGATACAAGGAAGGGCGGCCGGATTCGTCGGTCACACCCATCAAGGCGTTGGTGCGCGCCAGGTTTTCGCTCAGGATCAGGGCATTTTCCAGCTCGCCCTTGATGCGCTCGGCCTGTTCCCCCGCAACGGAATCCAGGCGGACTTCGATATTGCGCTCGAGAAGCTCTTTCGTTTGGCGCTCTACCAGCTGGTGGGAGCGCCCATTCGCGATGATCGAATAGACGACCAGCGCGACCACGACCAACAGAATACAGCTGCCGACCAAAATCGCGATGAGGGTGCGTACGGATTTGAAATTCATTTCAAACGCCCTTTTGAGCCGCTTGTTAAGCGATGCGAGAGTAAGGCTGACACGGCATCCGTTAAGATGCGCAAACGCAGTGAGTGCAGCATTGAACGTTCATCCTGTAGAGGAAGGTGGCGGAGCAAATAGAGCGTGTGGTCTATGCCGATAATCATCTATCGACCTCGCCCCAAGCGACTTGAAGCTTTTATGACGATTACTCGACAATGAGCGTGCAGGGCCTTCCCGGAAGTCCCTGATACTGATAGTGGTGGGAATGCAGCGCCCAAGGCCCTTATCTATCGTTCGAGTGAGCGGGAAGAGCGTGCGGATGGACGCTCGAATCGTTGTCGAGCGTAAACCCGCCGACCAGCTCGGCCAGGCGCTCTGCTTGCTCCTTCAGCTGCTCGGCGGCGGTGGTGGACTCCTCGACCAGCGCCGCGTTTTGCTGGGTCATCTGGTCCAGGTCATTCACCGCAATGCTCACCTGGCTGATACCGTCGTTTTGCTCGGCGGCGGCGGTGCTGATGTCGCCCAGCATCTGGTTCACCCGGGTCACGCTTTCGGCAAGCTCATGCATGGCCTGCTCGGCCTCGTGCACCAGTTGGGTGCCGCTTTCGACTTTTTCCGTGGAGGCCGTGATGCGCTGGCGGATATCCGCCGCCGCGTCGCTGCTGCGCGCGGCGAGCATGCGCACCTCTTCGGCCACCACTGCAAAGCCGCGGCCGTGTTCACCGGCCCGGGCGGCCTCGACCGAGGCATTCAACGCCAGCAGGTTGGTCTGAAAGGCAATGCCGTCGATGACTTTGACGATCGCCTGGATCTCATCGGAGGTCGTGCGGATATCGTTCATGGTCACCACCACCTGGCCGAAGGCGCCGTTGGTACGTTCCGCCAGTTGCGAGGCGGTTTGTGACAGGCCGCTGGCCTCCTTCGAGGCGCTGGTGGTATGGCCCACGGTGCTGCTGATCTCCTCCATCGCGGTGGAGGTCTGCTGGAGGCTGGCCGCCGCCTGATCGGTGCGCCGGGAAAGGTCCTGACCGCCCTGGGTGATTTCGCTGGCGGCGTGGTGAACGGACTCGCTGCTGGCGCGCACGTCGACCAGTACGTCGTGAATCTTGACCGCGAAGGCGTTGAACTGGATGGCGAGTTCGGCGGCTTCGTTGCGTCCGCGCACCGGCAGGCGCTGGGTCAGATCCCCCTCGCCAGAGGCGATATCGCGCATCCGGTCGGCCAGGTGGCGCAGCGGACGCGAGATGCCGCTCCCGAGTAGCCAGCTGACCAGCAGGCCCAGCAGGGCAATGATCAGCCCCATAATGATCATTGCCCACATGGAGGCCCGGCCCTGGTCGTTCAACTGCGCTTGCATGCTGTTAAGCCCCGCCATAACGGCGCTTTCCGGCAGGCGAATGATCAACACCCAGGGGGTGCCGCTTTCATCGACATCGAACGGCCAGTAGAGCTCGATCATGTCGGATTCGCTGTCGAGATTGCGAACCGGCTGACCCTGACGGGCGCTGGCAAGGTCGGGCAACAGGCCGGCGGGAAGCGCCTGCTCGGCGTTTTCGCCCAGCAGGGCGGGCTCGCTGGTGTGGGCAGAAAGCGCCCCCTGGGAGGCGACCAGCAGCATCTGGCCGGCACCGTCGTAAAGGGTTTGGTTGGCTTCTTCCAGAAGCCCCTGAAGGAAATCGACCGCAAGGTCGACACCGGCGCTGCCACGAAACTCGCCGTCGACCAGGATGGGCGCGTTGAACGAGGTCACCAGCAGGTTTTCGCCGTTGTAGTCGTACCAGTGCGGGTCGACTACGCAGGTGCGCTCGGTCTCTTTGGTACAAAGATAGTATTCCCCCTTGCGAATACCGTCGTCGCCGCGCGCCTGGTTTTCTATGTCGCTACCCAGCGCGAGCACCTCGATGGCGCCGCTCTCGGTGCGGTACCACCAGGGCATAAAACGCCCATCCGGGCCGTAGCCCAAATCTTCCTGCTCGGTGTAGAGCGCGTCGTTGCCAAAGGCGTTGGGTTCCCAGCCAATGAAAGCGTCGAGCAGATCCGGATTATTGACCACCGTTTGGCGAATCAGCATCGAAAGCTCGCGGCGGCTCATGGTCATGAGCGAGCGGCCCTCGTCATCCTCCAGGCCCAGCATGGCGTTGGTGTTCGCAAGCGACGTTGCCAGCGTCAAGGCGTGTTCGAGCTCGCCCTGGATATCTTCGGCCTGGGCCGACGCGATGGCGGTCAGGCGGGCCCCGATGTTCTGTTCGAGCAGCGCATGGGTTTCATCCTCTACCAGTGCCTGAGAGCGCGCGTTGGTAATGAGCGAGTAGATCACCAGCACGGCGACGACCACCAGGATACAGCCGCTGACCAGGGTCGCGATCAGCGTACGGACAGATTTAAAATGCATTTTATTTTATCTCTGCAGCGTTGAGATTAGTGTTACCGGCTCTGCAAGGCGCCATGGCCGCTGGCAGGCGTAAGGCTCTCCAGCACCTTGCGCGACCTGGTCGCTAGGGCGGCAATGTTTTGTTAGGGGGAATGAGTTATATCACTTAATGCTTATCGGCAAGCGAGGTAATTTCTTGAAGCGCGGGGGGCCGTTTCAGCGCGAGGGGAAGGATTGGGTCGCAAACGGCTTTGAAAGGGTCGTTGGGGGCAGGTGATCGACGAGAGCGGCACCACGATGGGAGAAGCGCCGCTCAAGGTGCTCAAGGGATTTAGCTCAGCTTGCTGATGGCTTTATCGATATCATCGACAGAGGCTTTGCTGTAATCCTTCGAGAGCGTATGCGTTACCATCTTCTGGGTCGGCTTGTCGAGCTTATCGCGCAAAAGCCCCAGGAACTTGGGGGCGGCGACCAAGATGAGCTCGTCCATCTTGTTGCTCGTGCGGGCGTCGAACAGATATTTAACGACCTGCTTGGCGAACATCTCGTTTTCGTGCTCGAGCGCTTCGCCGCCTTCGGCGGAGGAGCGTGCCGCGCCGGAGGAGGACGTATGTACGTCCGCCCCGGGGCTATCGGTCACCAGGTCACCTTCGTGCATCTGCCCTTCGGCGTGAACCAGGCTCTCTTTTTCCGTGAGCTTGTTGGCTGCGTGGGTAAAAATACGCGCTCTGCCCGCATCTGCCACCACAATATAAGTTGCCATAATCAAACGTCCTCCGTGTCGTTAATGGTTGATTAAACATGGCAAGCGTTTAGCGTTAGGTCAAACGAAACCCCTCGCTCACTCATACGGTACAAAAGATGCTCGATCAGCAGAGAGAACAACGCGATGGCCGCTGGCGTAACCGCTACCTGTTAATGCGCCACGGCCATAGCCTGGCCAACGAACAGGGGCTCATCATCAGCGCGCCGGCCCAGGGCCTGAGTGCGTTCGGGCTTTCAGAAACCGGCGAGCGCCAGCTTGAAGCGGTGGTGGTCGACTGGCGCTGGCCGGCGCCTTCGCGCATCGTCCACTCGGACTTTTTACGCACCACCCACACCGCTCAACGTGTGGCCGAAGCGTTTGGGCTTTCGCTTGAAAAGGAGCCTCGTTTGCGCGAGCGCTATTTTGGCTCACTGGACGGCCAGGGCGACCGTTTTTACCCAAGCGTATGGGCACTGGACGGCGAGAATGCCGACCACCAAACGCACCAGGTGGAGTCGGTCCGCCAGGTCGCGGCGCGGATGCAGGCGGTCATCGAGGAGATGGAGAGCCGCCTAGAAGGGGAAGTGGTGTTGCTGGTCAGCCACGGCGACCCGTTGCAGATACTGCTCACTGCGCTAAACGCCAGGCCGCTCACCGAACATCGTGAGCAGCCTGCGCTTTTGCCTGCCAGTATCACCCTTATAGGGGCGAACGGCGGTGCCTAGTGGCCGAGAATCTGGCTCAGGAACAGCTGGGTACGCTCGGACTGGGGGTTGTTGAAGAACGGCTCCGGGGCGTTCTCTTCGATGATCTGGCCCTGGTCCATGAAGATCACCCGGTCGGCCACGGTTTTCGCGAAGCCCATTTCGTGGGTCACGCAGAGCATGGTCATGCCCTCGTTGGCAAGCTCCACCATGACGTCGAGCACCTCCTTGATCATCTCCGGGTCCAGCGCCGAGGTGGGCTCGTCGAAGAGCATGACGTCCGGGTGCATACATAGCGAGCGGGCGATGGCGACGCGCTGCTGTTGGCCGCCGGAGAGCTGGCCCGGGTATTTTCGGGCCTGCTCGGCGATGCGCACCCGCTCGAGATACTGCATGGCCTGGGCTTCGGCTTCCCGGCGGGACTTTTTCTGCACCCACATCGGCGCCACGCAGCAGTTCTCCAGCACGCTCAGGTGGGGAAACAAATTGAAGTGCTGGAAGACCATGCCCACGCTTTTGCGCACCTGCTCGATACGCTTGACGTCCTGGGTCAGCGGCACGCCGCCGACCACGATTTCGCCTTTTTGGTGCTCTTCCAGGTGGTTGATGCAACGAATCAAGGTCGATTTGCCCGACCCCGAGGGCCCGCAAATGACGATACGTTCGCCGCGTTTGACTTCGAAATCGATGTCGCGCAGCACGTGGAAGTCGCCGTACCACTTGTTGACGCCGCGCATCTCGACCATCTGGTCCTGGGTATTTAAAGCTGCTTCGCTCATGAGGTTATCCTTGAAATCCTAAGGGCGGCGTTAGTTCTTGTGGCCGGTGTTGAGGCGGCGTTCCAAATACTGGCTGTAGCGCGACATGCTGAAACAGAAAATCCAGAACATGAACGCGGCGAACACATAGCCTTCTATCGAGAAGCCCAGCCAACGCGAGTCGGAAAGCGCCGCTTGAACGATGCCCAACAGATCGAACAGGCCGATGATCATGACCAGCGTGGTGTCCTTGAATAGCGAAATGAAGGTATTCACGATGCCGGGGATCATCATCTTGAGCGCCTGGGGCATGACGATCAGCCCCATGCGCTTCCAGTAGGTCATACCCAGCGCCGCTGCGGCTTCGTCCTGGCCTTTGGGAATCGCCTGTAGCCCGCCGCGAATGACCTCGGCCATGTAGGCGCTTTGAAACAGCGTAATGCCGATCAAGGCGCGAATGAGCCGGTCGACGCTGAGTTCCGAGGGCAAAAACAGCGGCAGCATCACCGAGGCCATGAACAGCACGGTAATGAGCGGCACACCGCGCCAGAACTCGATGAACACCACCGCGAAGCTTTTGACGATGGGCATGTTGGAGCGCCGGCCCAGGGCCAGCACGATGCCGATGGGAAGCGCCCCCACCATGCCGACGGTGGCAAGCAGCAGGGTCAGCATCAGCCCGCCCCAGCGGTGCGTGGGTACGCGCGGCAGGTCGAAATAGCCGCCGTGGAGCAATACGTAGGCGATCACCGGGAAGACCAGCAGCGCAAATACCGCCACCCAGCGCTTGAACGGCAGGCGCGGAATGGCAAGCCAGGCGATCAGCGCGAAAAAGCCGACGAACACGATATTGGCGCGCCAGATTTCCGAGCGGGGGTAGAGCCCGTAGATGAACTGAGTAAAGCGCGCCTTGATGAACACCCAGCAGGCGCCTTCCCGGGAGCAGTCTTCGCGGGTGGTACCGATCCAATCCGCGTCGATGATCGCCCATTGCACGGTGGGCACCACCAAAAGATACAGCACGTAAAGGCCGATCAAGGTAAACAGCGTATTGATCGGGCCGTTGAAGAGATTGGCGCGCAGCCACGCCACGGGGCCGATGGTGCTTTTCGGGGCAGGGCGCTGCTCGATCATGGTTTGATTGTGAATCATGGTTGTTACCCTCGCCCTAGCGTTCGACCAGCGCCACGCGGGCGTTGAACCAGTTCATGAACATGGAGACCAGCAGGCTGATCGTTAGATAGACCCCCATGGTCATGGCGATGACCTCGATGGCCTGGCCGGTCTGATTCAGCGTAGTACCCGCAAAGACCGAGACCAGATCCGGATAGCCGATGGCGGTGGCAAGCGACGAGTTCTTGATCAGGTTCAGGTATTGGCTGGTCAGCGGCGGAATGATCACCCGCATCGCCTGGGGGATCACCACCAGCCGAAGAATCAGGTTGCGCGGCAGGCTCAGCGCCTGGGCGGCTTCGGTCTGCCCATGAGAGATCGCCTGAATGCCCGAACGCACGATTTCGGCAATGAACGAGGCGGTGTAGATCGAAAGCGCCAGCCACAGCGCCAGAAACTCCGGAATCACCGTGACACCTCCGCGGAAGTTGAACCCGCGAAGTTCCGGCACGTCCCAGGTGATCGGCACGCCGGTGGCTAAAAGCACTAAAAGCGGCAGGCCAAAAATCAGCAAAAAGGCGATCCAGTAGGCGGGCAGGCGCTTGCCCGTGGCCTCATGGCGGCGCTTGTTCCAGACGATCAGCGCGATACTGGCCACGATCGCCACGAGAAAGGCGGCGGGGATCAATCCAAAGCCGGACTCGAAAAGCGGCTCGGGCAGGTAGAGCCCGCGTACGTTCAAAAACATGACTTCGCCGAAGGCGAGGCTGTCGCGCGCACCGGGAAGGGTGCGCAGAACGGCGAAGTACCAGAAAAAAATCTGCAAAAGCAGCGGGATATTACGAAAGATCTCGATATAGGCGGCGGCCAGTTTGGCGATGAGCCAGTTGGGCGAAAGCCGGGCGATGCCCACGATGAAACCCACGAGGGTCGCTGCCAGCACGCCAAGGCCGCCCACCAGCAACGTGTTGAGCAGACCCACGAAGAAGGTGCGCCCGTAGGTGCTTTGCGATGAGTAATCGATCAGGCTCTGTACGATGCCAAAGCCTGCGGTGTTGTCCAAAAAACCAAAACCGGTGGTGATACCCCGTGCGGAAAGGTTGTCCTGGGTGTTGCCCACGATATAGAGCAAAAAGATGGCGACGACCGCCACCACCAGCACCTGAAAAATGAGCGCGCGTTTAGCGCGGTCTCGCCAGAAAGGGGGCTTGTGGCCCACCGGGCGAGCATCGGGTCTTACTGACATGAAAGCGTCTCCGCAATACGGCAGGATCAATCAAACGGCCCGCCTGGGTGTTAGCGCGGCGGGCCGGGGTCAAGCGAGACGCTTAGCGAATCGGCGGTGCGTAATGGAAGCCGCCGTCATTCCAAAGAGCGTTGACGCCGCGCTCGATCTCCAGCGGTGAATCCATACCGACGTTGCGATCGAAGCTTTCGGCGTAGTTGCCGACCTGACTGATGATGTTGTACGCCCAGTCGGCTTCAAGGCCCATGCCTTCGCCGTAGTTGCCGTCCTGGCCCAGAAGACGCGCGATATCCGGGTTTTCACTGTCCATCATGTCGTCGACGTTTTCGCTGGTGACGCCGTACTCTTCAGCGTTGAGCATGGCAAACAGCGACCACTTGACGATGTTGAACCAGGTGTCGTCGCCCTGGCGAACCACCGGGCCCAGCGGCTCTTTGGAGATGATCTCGGGAAGGATCATCGCGCTGTCCGGCTCGTCGAGCTGGATGCGCAGAGCGGCGAGCTGGGAGGTATCGGAAGTCAGCACGTCACAGCGCCCGGACTGGAAGCCGCCCACGGTCTGCTCGGAGGTGTCGAAAACGATCGGATCAAACGCCATGTCGTTGGCGCGGAAGTAGTCCGCCACGTTGAGCTCGGTGGTGGTACCGGACTGGATACAGATCGCCGCGCCGTCGAGCTCGTCGGCACCAGAGAGCCCTAGGTCACGGTTGACCATGAAGCCGATACCGTCGTAGAAGGTCACGCCAGTGAAGTTCAGGCCCAGGGTAGTGTCGCGGGTGGTGGTCCAGGTGGTGTTACGAGAAAGCACGTCGATCTCGCCAGACTGCAGCGCGGTGAAGCGCTCGACGGCGTTCAGCGAGATGTAGTTGACCGCGTCTGCATCGCCCAGCACGGCAGCGGCCACGGCGCGGCAGACGTCAACGTCCAGGCCTTGCCACTCGCCGCTGTCGTCCGGGGCGGAGAAACCGGGTAAACCATCACTCACGCCACACTGCACGGCGCCTCGTGAGCGCGTATCTTCCAAGACATCTGCCTGAACGCTTGCCACACCGGAGAGGGTGATGGCGCCCGCGGAAGCCAGCAGTACCACGTGTTTTTTATTGATCATGGTTGTTTCCCTTCCTCGTTATTAAAGTTCGTTATATATGCCGAAGCACGGCACATAACGCTAGCAAGGAAGATGCCAGAAAGGATATATCGGCTCATTCAGCGCTTTTCAACGCAAAAGCCGCAACGTTTTGACCAAAGTTGTGCTGCAAAAAAGTGCAGCTTCGGCTACTGGTTGGGCTTCTTTGGTGCACTGGCCGTGCGGACCTTGCCGAATCGGCCAGTGAAAACAGGTGAGTGGGGTAAAAATGGCTAACGAATAGGAGGGGCGTACTGAAGCCCACCATCGCGCCACAGCCCGTTCAGCCCGCGTCCGATATTAAACGCTGAGTCAGCGCCCACGTTGCGATCGAACATCTCGGCGTAGTTACCCACCTGCTTGACGATTTGATAGGCCCAGTCGGCATCAAGGCCCATCGCTTCGCCGAAATTGCCGTCGCGGCCCAGTAGGCGCATCACATCCGGGCTTTCGGATTCGAGTTGTTCGTCCACGTTGGCCATGCTCACGCCCAGTTCTTCGGCGTTGAGCATGGCGAACAGCGACCACTTAACGATGTTGAACCACTGATCGTCGCCCTGGCGCACCGCCGGGCCCAGGGGCTCCTTGGAGATCGTCTCGGGGAGGACGATGGCCATGTCCGGGTCGGCCAGCTGCATGCGCTGGGCATAGAGTTGCGAGGCGTCGGAGCTTAAAACGTCGCAGCGTCCGGACTCGAAGCCGGCGATGGTCTGCTCCGGGGCGTCGAACACCACCGCATCGAAGCTCATGCCGTTCAACCGGAAGTAGTCGGCCAGGTTGAGCTCGCTGGTGGTGCCGGACTGGGTGCACACCGCCGCGCCGTCCAGCTCGCTTACGCTCTGTACGCCCAGGTCGCTTGCCACCATGAAGGCTTGGCCATCGAAGTAGCTCACTCCGGTGAAATGGATCCCCTGGGTCGTATCCCGGGTAGAGGTCCAGGTGGTGGTGCGGGCCAACACGTCGACCTCGCCGGACTGAAGCGCCGCGAAGCGCTCGACCGAATCCAGCGGGACGAACTCGACGTTGGCGCCTTCCCCCAGGGCGGCGGCGGCCACCGCGCGGCAAATGTCGGTATCCAGGCCCCGGTAAGTATCCTCGTCGTCCAGCGCCGAGAAGCCGGGCTGGGCCGCGTTGACCCCGCAGCGCAAACTGCCGCGCTCTTGCACCGTTTCAAGCGTGGTAGCCAGCGCCAGGCCCGGCAGCAAAAGCGCCGCCCCGGTCACCAGTTTGATGCGCCAACCCCTGGCCCCTGTGATAGCCCCTGTGAGGGTCCTTGTGATTGCCCTTGTGTGATCCGCTTTGTTCATTGTTGTGTCCCTTGCGTGGGTAAGCGCTACAAAAAAGGCCGAGCAGTGCCCGGCCTCGATTCAGTGCGTGTCGCTTTGGGGAATTTAAGCGAAAGCGGCGCGCATAAACGGTGGCAGCGCCAGGGCGCCGCGGTGAGCCTCTACCGTGTAGTACTGTAGCGGCATTTCATGCTCCGCGGCAGCCTCTTCGCGAAAGCTTTCAACGTTTGTCGCCTTGCCCGCCAGCGTCACGCTCCACCAGCCCGACGGATAAACCGGCTGTGGGAAGGGCAGCGTTGCCACGCTCTCGAAACCGGCCGACTTCATGTCTTCGCGCAGTTCACGAATGATCGACCCGCTGTGGTAAAGCGGCGATTCGCTTTGCTGCACCAGCACGCCGCCGGTGCGCAGGATGCGGTGGCAGCGCGCCAGAAATTCGGTCTTGAAAAGCCCTTCCGCCGGGCCGACCGGGTCGGTGGAGTCGATGATGAGGACATCGACGCTTTCGTCCTCGGCCTCATCGACCCACTTCACGCCGTCCGCGAACAAAAGCTCCGCGCGCGGGTCGCCGTTGGACGCGACCAGCGCCGGGAAGAAGCGCGTGGAGGCCTTGGTGACCTCTTCGTCGATGTCGATTTGAGTGACTTTTTCAACGCTTTCGTGACGCAGCACTTCCTTGAGCGTGCCGCAGTCGCCGCCGCCGATGATCACGACGCGCTTCGGGTCCTGATGGGTGAAAAGCGCCGGATGGGCGATCATTTCGTGGTACAGGAAGTTGTCCCGGTCGGTGAGCATCACGCAGCCGTCCAGCACTAACAGGTTGCCGTAGGTCTCGGTGGCATAGACTTCCAGGTGCTGATAGGCGCTTTGTACATCCCAAAGCTTCTCGCTGACTTTCAGCGAGAACGCACTACCGTGGGCGTCGAAGACTTCGGTGAACCACTGCGCTTGATCGAGATCGCTCATCGGCCCTCTCCGGCGTCGCTTGGGTGGTCGTTCTTATGATACTGGGGGCTAAGCTCGTGCAGTGCCTCCATGAAGGCGCTGACGTGGTCGGGGTTGGTGAACTGGCTGATGCCGTGGCCCAGGTTGAAGATATGGCCCGGCCCGTGCCCGTAGCTTTCCAGCACCCGGGCGACTTCGGCGCGAATGGCCGAGGGCCGGGCGAACAGCACGTTGGGGTCCAGATTACCCTGTAGCGCCACCTTATGGCCCACCCGGTCGCGGGCGTCACTGAGTTCGGTGGTCCAATCAAGCCCCACCGCGTCGGCACCGGCGCAGGCGATGTGTTCGATCCACTGCCCGCCGTTTTTGGTGAACAGAATCACCGGCACGCGGCGGCCGTCGTGCTCGCGGATCAGGCCCGAGACGATCTGCTCCATGTAGCGAAGCGAAAACTCGAGATACGCCGGCGTCGAGAGCGAGCCGCCCCAGGTATCGAAAATCTGCACCGCCTGGGCGCCGGCACGAATCTGGGCGTTGAGGTAGTCGGTCACCGCGTGGGCCAGGGTATCGAGCAACTGGTGCATGGTGTCCGGGGTGTCGTAGAGCATGGTTTTCAGATGGCGGAAATCCTTGCTCGAGCCGCCTTCGACCATGTAGGTCGCCAGCGTCCAGGGGCTGCCGGAGAAGCCGATCAACGGCATGCGGCCATTGAGTTCGCGGCGAATGGTGGATACCGCGCGCATCACGTAGTCCAGGTCGCGCTCGGCGTTGGGCACGGAGAGCGCTGCGACTTCCTCCGGCGTGCGTACGGTCTTGCGAAATTTCGGCCCCTCGCCGGTCTCGAAGTAGAGCCCAAGACCCATGGCGTCGGGAATGGTCAGAATGTCCGAAAACAAAATCGCGGCATCCAGCGGGAAACGCTCCAGCGGCTGCAGGGTCACCTCGCAAGCGAAGTCCTGATTGCGGCAAAGGTCCATGAAGCTGCCCGCTTGGGCACGGCGCTCGCGGTATTCGGGCAGGTAGCGCCCGGCCTGGCGCATCATCCAGACCGGCGTGCGGTCCACCGGCTGGCGGGCCAAGGCCCGTAGAAAACGGTCGTTTTGCAAATGGGGAGGAGATACAGCGGAAGAGGACATAAACGCCTGCTCTAGGGAAATTTGTCCCTATTGTAGGCGAGGTAGTGCGTATCAGGATAGCGGCGCTCGTCGGGTGGCGATGGCTAGAATGTGGCCGCTTCGCCGTTTTATCGCCGCTTGCGTGGATGCAGGCCGTGAGGCCGGCGCCGCTTTTTGGTAAACTACCGAGTTCTTTTCCTACTCACATCGTTTCCGGCTCTGGTCGATTTGCGAGGTAACCCGTGACCATTCGCTTCATTGCCGCCTCCCGGCTGCCCACCCCTTGGGCTACATTTACCATGCACGGCTTCGAAGACGATGCAACGGGCAAGGATCATATCGCCCTGACGCTTGGCGATGTGACGGGCGACGCCCCGGTGCTCGGGCGCGTGCACTCCGAGTGCTTGACCGGCGATGCGCTGTTTTCGATGCGCTGCGACTGCGGCTATCAGCTTCAAGAGGCGCTCAAACGCATCGCCGAAGAGGGGCGCGGGGTGCTTTTGTATCTGCGCCAGGAAGGCCGCGGCATTGGCCTTTTGAACAAGATTCGCGCCTATAACCTGCAGGACCAGGGCGCGGACACCGTCGAGGCCAACGAGCGCCTTGGCTTTGGTGCCGATATGCGCCGCTACGATCTTTGTGTGCCGATGCTCGAGCATCTCAATATCCAGGCGCTCAAACTGATGACCAACAACCCCCGCAAGGTCGAGGCGCTGACCAACGACGGCGTCAACGTGACCGAGCGTTTGCCCATTACCACCGGGCTCAACCCGCACAACGAGCAGTACCTGGCCACCAAGGCCGGCAAACTTGGCCACATGATGGCGCTGGGGGATTTTACCCAGGCCGAGGATGTGGATATCGAGCGTAAAAAGTGAGTGATTGACGACGCTTGACTCTTGTCCGCCTTCTGAGCAGTCTTGCCAGATGAACTGGCAGAAGGCAAACAATGAAACAGTTATCGAAACAGGTGGGAAAGCCGTTATCGATAGTGCTGGTCGAAGACGACCCGGGCGACGCGGCGCTGATCCAATACACCTTCAAGTACGATCATGGCGATAGCACGCTCACCTGGGTCGAGAGCCTTGCTCGGCTCACCGATTTTTTGACGCAAGCCCCCTCCTTTCCGGATGTCATCCTGCTCGATCTCAGCCTTTCCGACGCCAGCGGTATCCAGACCGTTCTGGTCTGTAAGCAGATCGCCAGCGGCGTGCCCATCGTGGTGCTGACCGGGTTCGATGACGCGGATTTTTCCCTCGAAGTACTCGAAGCCGGCGCCCAGGACTACCTGATCAAGGGCAAGATCGACGCCGACTCCCTTCACCGCGCCATTCGTTACGCCATCAGCCGGGCAAAGCTGGAGCAGCGTTTGGTGATTTCGGAAGAGCGCATGGCCGCGGCAATCGAAGGCGCCAAGCTTGGCGTGTGGGAGTGGCTTTTGCAGGAAAACGTGTTTATCTACAGCGATCGCTGGCTGGCAACGCTTGGCTATCAACGAGAGCACGCCGACGTTCCTCAGAGTGTGAAAGAGTGGTTTGCCCAGGTCCACCCGGAGGACCGCGAGCGGGTCGAGGCCACCATCGCGCGTCATACCCAAGGGGAAGAGCCCAATTACCAGTGCGAGTTTCGTATACGCCACCGGGATGGCCACTGGGTGTGGGTGTTCGAGTCGGGGCATCTGGTCAGTCGCAGTGCCGAAGGGCGGCCCCTAAGGATGGTTGGCGTTCAACAGAACATCAGCGAACGCAAGGCGATGGAGGCGCAGCTAACCCAGCTCGCCATGTACGATGAACTGACGGGGCTGCTCAATAGGCGAAGCTTCATGGATCTTGCAAGGCGCGAGCTGGCACGCTTGAAGCGCAAGGGCGACCACGGCGTGTGCGTGGTGATGCTGGATCTTGATCGTTTTAAAAGCGTTAACGATACCTACGGCCACGGCGCCGGCGATGCGGTATTGATGCAGTTTTCTACGACCGTGACACGTCAGCTACGCCAAACGGATGTGTTTGCACGTTTGGGGGGCGAAGAGTTCGTGGTGGTGCTGCCCGATACCGACCTGACCGGCGCCGAGGTAGCCGCCGAAAAGCTGCGCGCCTCGGTCGAGGCGATGCAGGTACCGCTTGAGTGCGTGAGCACACCGCTCAAGGTCACCACCAGCATTGGCGTCGCGCGCATGCGGGGCAGCGATGCGCTTCCGGACGGCGCCCTGGCGCGGGCCGACAGCGCCCTTTACGAGGCGAAAAAGGCCGGGCGTAACCAGGTGTGCGTCAATTATGAATAACGACCCCCTTCAATCTGTAGCCCTCGTCGGTCAAAGCGGCTGGCCTTGGGTCGTTTTTTTGGCCGTCGCTCTGGTGCTCTCCATCGTACTGCAGGGGCTGGTCTATTGGCGCAGCCGCCAGCGTTTAGTTCGGTTGAAAAGCCAGCAGAAAGCGCTGAACCATATCCTTTGGGGTACCTCGGCCGGTACCTGGGAGTGGGATATTCAGACCGGTGAAACACGCTTGAACGAGCGTTGGGCAGAGATGGTCGGCTATACACTCGATGAGCTAACGCCCACCACGGTGGCGACTTGGGAGCGCTTTTGCCATCCGGCGGAGCTGGCGCGCGCCCATCAGGCGTTACGCGCGCATCTCGAGGGCGAGACCGACAGCTACAACATCGAATTTCGCATGTGCCACCGCGACGGTCACGATATCTGGGTGTACGCGCGCGGCCGGGTGGTCGATCGAGACGAGGCGGGCAATGCGCGATGGATGGCCGGTACGCACATCGATATTACCCAGCGTAAAGAGGCCGAGGCCCAGGCCCAGGTAATAACCGACCGCCTCACCAAACTGAGCGCGCTGCTGCCGGGCGCCCTTTTTCAGTACTTCCAGGGGACCGATGGCACGATACGCATCCCCTACGCGAGTGTGGGCATCAAGGATATTGCCGGCGTGACGGCCGAGCAGGTCAAGCAAGACGCAGGGCGAATCTTCGCGGCGATCCATCCCGATGACCTGGACAAGATGGCCGACAGCATCAACGCCTCCGCCGAGACGCTCAGCCCCTGGAATTTGACGTTTCGGGTCAATCATCCGGACGCCGGACTTCTTTGGATAGAGGGGAGCTCCAACCCCGAGCGTCTGGACGATGGCAGCACGGTTTGGCACGGCTACCTGCGCGACATCACGGCCTCTCACCTGCTTCAACAGGAGCGCGACGACTACCGCGAATCCCTGGAGAAATCCAATCGCGAGCTGGAGCACTTTGCTTACGCCGCCTCCCACGATCTGCGCCAGCCGCTTCGTATGGTGACCAGCTATGCCCAGCTTTTGAAGCGCCACCTCGGCGACCGGCTCGATGACGACGGCAGCACCATGCTGCACTACATGAGCGACGGCGCCAAGCGGATGGACGATATGCTGCTTTCGCTTTTGGAGTACTCCCGCGTGGGCCGACAGGACCAGCCGTTTACCACTTTCTCGCTGCGTGAATCCCTCGACGAGGCGCTCCATTTTCTTGCTCCGGCGATCGCGGATAACCAGGCGTCCGTCAGCGTCAAGGGGAAATGGCCCGAGGTCAGCGCGAACCAGGATGAAATGACGCGGCTTTTCCAAAACCTGATCGGCAACGCGCTCAAGTATCACCCCCTCGATAAATCGGTCGAGGTCGAGGTCGCGATCAAACGTCGCCGCCGCGCCGGCAGTTGGCATATTACGGTGACCGATAACGGCATCGGGATCAATTCTGACCAGATACCGCGGCTGTTTAAGGTGTTCCAGCGCCTGCACGCCCGCGGCCAGTTCGAGGGTACCGGCGTGGGGCTGGCGGTATGCCGCAAGATCGTCGAACGCCACCAGGGCCGAATCTGGGTGACCTCGGCGGGCGAGGGACAGGGCAGCTGTTTTCATGTCTCGCTGCCGCGCCAGGGGGCGAAGCCATGAGGATAAGTGGCCGTGGGCTTGGCACAGCGCTTGCGCTTTTGATGGGGCTTGCGCTGCTCCCTTCCAGCGGCTGGGCACAAACCGATTTCGATGGGTTCTTCATGCGAAGCCCTGCACCGATGTGGATGTTGGCCGTCGAGGACGGCGATATCCTGCGCGCCAACCCGGCCGCCTTCGAGTTTTACGGCTACGCCGACCTGGAGCGGATGAACGTCAATCAGATCAATACCTTTACCCCCGGTCAGGTACGTCAGGAGATCGAGCGCGCTAGCCAGCAGGACCGTAATCACTTCGTTTACCGCCACCGTCTGGCCGATGGCAGTACCAAAATCGTCGGGGTCTACTCCCAGCCCTACAGCTTGAACGGCGAACCGGTCATGCTCTCGTCGATTTACGATATGAGTGCTGTGGATAGCGCGACGGGCAGACGCTATGTCGAGACGGTCGAGGAGCAGGTGGATCTGCAAAGCGCTGAATTAAGCCGCGCTCGCGAACGCGCCCGCTGGTTCTGGATTGGCGGCGCGCTGGCCCAGGGCGCCGTGATCCTGCTGTTGGCGCTGGCGCTTTGGCGCCTGCGTAGAGCCCAGCGCGAAAACATGCGACTGATCGACGAACTCTCTTTTCGTAACCAGGAGCTCGAGCGTTTGAGCCAGGCCATGGCCCACCACTTTCAGGAACCGAGTCGACGACTGGTGAGTTTCGCTCATCAGTTGCAGCGCTCGTCCCAAACGCCGAGCGACTCGAACGAGGCGCTGGCGGTTCACTTTATCGCGACCCAGGCCCAGCGCCTGAGGGACCTGGTCAGCGATGTTCAGTGCTACCTGGGGGTGGGGACGGTCGCCGCGCCCCCGGAACGCGTCGATGTCGAGCAGCTGGTCACCGAGCTCTATCAGTTCGATCCAGTGCTTTCGGTCCTGCGCGAGGCGGGCAGCTTGCGCGTCGAAGGTGAGCTTTATGAGGTCTGGTTCAACCGCAAGCAGCTTGCCCAGTTGTTCAAAGTGCTGCTGCACAACAGCTGGCAATACCGCCATTCAGAACGGCCGCTGGACATCGTGATTAGCGCCAGTGTGAAAAAAGGGCGCGTCCAGTACCGGGTGGCGGATAACGGCCAGGGCATCGCGCCGGAATATCGCCAGCAGGTCTTCGAGATGTTTGCACGGCTGGTGCCTAACAGCGAGGAATGCCCTGGTACCGGCGTAGGGCTTGCCAAAGTCGTCAAGATGCTGCGCAAGGTGAATGGGCGTATAACGGTGGAGGACGGCATGACGGGTGGGGCGTGCTTCGTCTTCGATTTGCCACTGGTCAGGGAGAAACCGTAATGGATGGACATTTCGTTGTGTTATTGGTGGAAGACGAGCCCGCCGACGTGCATCTTGCCAAGATGGCCTTCAAGGAGGGCCATATGCTGGTGGATGTGCACGATGTCGGCGACGGCGTCGAGGCGCTGGCGTTTTTGCACCGTGAAGGTAAATACGCGTCAGCGCCGAGGCCGGATCTAATCCTTCTGGATCTCAATATGCCGCGCATGGACGGCAAGGCGTTTTTGAAAAGCGTCAAATCTCTGGAAACGCTTCGCCAGATTCCGGTGGTGGTATTGACCACCTCGGAAGCCGAAGCGGATATCTTCGCTTCTTATGATTTGGGGGCGGCCGGATTCATCGTCAAACCCATGGATATCGAGCAGTTCGTCGCCTCGATTCGCTCACTGGAAGACTACTGGCTGACACTGGTGCGCCGGCCAAGTTAAGCGCTTGGCAGCTTTCTCGGTGGCGAGGGCCACGGCCGGGGGTGGCAGAACGCGCGCTTTGTAGGCCGTAAGCCAGTTCCGAACACGTATATTTATAATTTTCTCGTTCATATATCCAATAATGAATTCGGCTCACTTTAGTGGGGCGGATTTTTCATTGGTTTTACGCCGACCAGGCCTGCCAAACTGAGCCTTCATTGACGATAAAGCTCATTTCGGAGGCACTCCCCATGGTACAAGACCTGATCACCCGGCGGCTCGATGACGGCCCACTTATCTGCGCTGAGGGCTTTCTTTTTGAACTCGAGCGCCGCGGTTACCTCTCGGCGGGGGAGTTCGTCCCGGAAGTGGCGTTACTGCGCCCGGACGCGTTGGAAGCATTGCACCGCGATTTCCAACACGCGGGCTCGGACATCGTGCAGGCGTTCACTTATAATGGGCATCGCGAAAAAATGCGCGTGATCGGCAAAGAGGAGCTGCTGGAGCCCTTGAACCGGGCCGCGCTCAAAATCGCCCGCAAGGTGGCCGATGATCAGCCCGGCAACCTGATGGCCGGTAACATTTCCAACAGTAACGTATGGGACCCTCAGGATCCGGCGTCCCAGCAGAGCGTGCGCGCCATGTTCGATGAAATGGTGCAGTGGGCCGTCGAGGAGGGCGCGGACTTCATCATCGGCGAAACCTTCTATTACGCCGGTGAAGCCCAGGCGGCGCTGGAGGCGATCAAGGCCAAGGGGCTGCCGGCGGTCATCACCCTGGCGCCGATGGCCGAGAACCAAATGATCGATGGCCCCGGCATCGTGGAGACCTGCGTGGCGCTCGAGCAAAACGGCGCCAGCGTGGTCGGCCTGAACTGCTTTAGGGGGCCGGATACCATGCTGGGCTGGATCCAGCAGATTCGCGAGGCGGTGTCTTGTCACGTCGCGGCACTGCCGGTGACCTTTCGCACCACCGCCCAGGAACCCACCTTTTTCAATCTTTCCGACACCCAAGGGTGCAGTTGCCCGTCGCCTCACGGGCGTCCCTTTCCCACCGCGCTGGACCCCTTGTTCTGCAACCGCTACGAGCTAGGCGCCTTTGCTCGCAAGGCCTTCGATAGCGGCATCAACTATCTGGGCGTTTGCTGTGGCGCCGCGCCCATGCACATACGCGAAGTGGCCATGGCCGTTGGCCGCGAGCCTGCCGCCGCGCAGTTTGCCGAGCGCATGGAGAACCACTTCATGTACGGAAGTCACGAGCGCTTGCCGGCGCATATTGCCGCGCTGGGCGAAAAGGCCTGATCAAGGGCTTGCGCTCACTCCCGGGCGCGGCTGATCCGCTCGTAAGCGTTGCTGATTTCGCTGGTACGCTGCTGGGCCATGTCGCGCATGCTTTCGGGCAAGCCTTTGCCGGCCAACTTGTCCGGGTGGTTTTGGCTCATCAGGCGCCGGTAGGCTTTTTTGACCTCGGCGTCGCTGGCCTCTTCGCTAATGCCGAGTACTCGGTAGGCGTCTTCGAGGGAGGTTTCGCTGGTACCCGCGGCGTTGGCGGAGGCGCGCTGCATCATCGCCTCGATCTGGCGTACTTCGGTTTCGCTACAGCCAATGCCCTGGGCCACGCGCATCATCATGGCGTGTTCGCTTTCTTGAATCTCACCATCGGCGGCGATGGCGCTGAGCTGCACCTGCACGAACATCTGGCGTAGCGCCGGCTGGCGCTGCGTCAAACGGCCTACCTTGCCAAGTTCTGCGTCCAGGTCGAAGCTGTCCGCCTGGCCGCGCTCGAAGGCGGTGCGCATCTGGGCGCGCAGCGCATCGCTTAGCTGCATCTGACTGAAAAGGCGCTCGGCGATGTCGCGCTCGTTGTCGCTAACGCGGCCATCGGCCTGGCAAAGGCACCCCATCACGGCGAAGACCGACTCCAGATAGCCCTGTTCGATCTGGCGGCGGGCGGTGATCAGTCGGCGTATCGCGCGCTGGGCGATCCAAAAGCCAACCCCCCCGCCGACCAGCAGGCCAATGGGGCCGAAAATGGCCAAGCCCAGCAAACCAAACAGCAGCGTCGAAATAAGCAAAAACGTCATAGTACTCTCAAGCGGTCGATGGAAAAGAGGCGGTGAACGAATTTATCACTTTCAGCGCCGCTATATTGGACGTCGGGCGTCATTATAGAAGGATTCGTTTTAAGTGCCCGTAGCTTTTGTTTAAACGCATGGTCACCGGTATGAGGCCTAAAAGCGTGGCCACTGGTTCGACACTACCTTCGCTTTTATCCTTTGTTAAACGTTTATTTCAGGGGGTGCACTATAGTGATAGCTGGCATGGCATTATAGTGATAGCTGGCATGGCATTGGCCATGGCTAACCCTTCAGGAGAGCCACCATGAAAGCACTATGTTGGCACGGCAAGAACGATGTTCGTTATGACACGGTTCCCGACCCGGAAATAGAGCACCCTCGCGATGCCATCATCAATGTCAGTAGCTGTGCGATCTGTGGCTCCGACCTTCATCTCTATAACCACTTTATCCCCGCCATGGAAAACGGCGATGTGCTCGGCCACGAGTTCATGGGCGAGGTCATGGAGGTGGGGCGCGACAATAAGAAACTCAAAGTGGGCGATCGTATCGTCGTGCCGTTCATCATCACCTGCGGCGAGTGTCCTCAGTGTCAGCGCGGCAATTTCTCGGCCTGTGAGCGCTCCAACCGCAACAAGGACCTGGCGGATAAAGCCTTTGGCCATGCCGGCGCCGGGCTTTTCGGCTATTCCCACTTAACCGGCGGCTACGCCGGCGGCCAGGCCGAGTACGTGCGTGTGCCCTTTGCCGATAGCACCCATATCAAGGTGCCCAGCTCGCTCACCGACGAGCAAGTGCTCTTTCTGGGCGATATCTTCCCCACCGGCTGGCAGGCCGCCGTCCAGTGCGATATCCAGCCCACCGATACGGTGGCGATCTGGGGGGCGGGGCCGGTCGGTCAGTTCTGCGTGCGCAGCGCCGTATTGCTGGGTGCCAAGCAGGTGGTGGTGATCGATAACGTTCCCGAGCGCCTTGCCATGGCCCAGGCGGGCGGGGCGATAGCGATCAATTTCGACCAGGAGAGCGTGCTGGAGAGGCTTCAAACACTGACCAGCGGTAAGGGGCCCGAAAAATGTATCGACGCCGTCGGGCTCGAGGCCCACGCCACCCGCTCACTGGATTCGGCTTACGATCGGGTCAAGCAGGCGGTCATGCTGGAATCCGACCGCTCCCACGTGCTACGCGAGATGATCTACGTCTGCCGGCCGGCCGGGGTGCTGTCGATTCCCGGCGTTTA
Organism: Vreelandella sp. GE22; assembly: GCF_968212445.1. Lineage (NCBI taxonomy): Bacteria > Pseudomonadati > Pseudomonadota > Gammaproteobacteria > Oceanospirillales > Halomonadaceae > Vreelandella > Vreelandella sp. GE22. Next base: position 3,627,802 of record NZ_OZ309110.1, on the reverse strand, counting down.
CGGTGGTCTGATCGACAAGTTTCCCATCGGCGCGCTCATGAACAAGGGATTGACCGTACGCTCCGGCCAGACCCACGTGAACCGTTGGAGCGAGGATCTTCTGCGCCGGATCGACGAAGGCCAGATCGATCCTTCTTTCGTGATTACCCACTCCGTTGGGCTCGACCAGGGGCCTGAAATGTACAACACCTTTCGCGAAAAGCAGGACGGGTGCATCAAGGTCATTCTCAAGCCGTAAACGAGCCAAGGGAGGTTGTGATGGCAAACTATTCAAACCGTACGCCCAGGCGTATGACCCGTTCGATGAGCGGGGCCGACCGGGTGGCGAGGGGCCTTGGTTGGCTGAGCCTGGGCATCGGGCTTTATAAGCTGCTGGCGCCGAAAAAGCTCAGCGGTGCACTGGGCATGAAAGGTGTCAATGGACGGGTGCGCGCCGGCGGTGTTCGCGAGATCGCAAGCGGCATCGGGTCGTTATCGGCAAACCCTACCCAGGCGGTATGGAGCCGTTTAGGCGGTGATGTATTGGACCTGGCCGCGCTCACCTATGCCCTGCAGGACCGCCACAACCCCAAGCGCCAGAATATTTACCTGGCACTGACCGCAGTGGGGGTACTGACCGCCGTCGACCTGTGGTGCGCCAAAGCGCTCTCCCAGCGCCATGCCTACCAGGGCGGCGTGACGCCGGACTTTCGCCACCGAAGTGGTTTCCCCGGCGGTTTGGCAAGCGCCCGGGGAGCGGCGCGCGGTTTTGACGTGCCCAACGACATGAAAGACGCGCTCCCCACCCCGCCGCGTTAACGTTACGTTCTTGATAGACCCAATGGCCAGAACTCGGACAGCCCAAAAGCGTCCGAGTTTTAGCCTTTTCTAAACGGCCAGACCCGGCCTGGGCGCTTGACCCCGCCCGGATTTTACTCGAACGTTACGCCTATAAAGGCGCCCGCCGCTCTTGGGGGCGTGGCGTCTGCAAAGACGACATTTGGAGATACATGATGGCCTCGCCCACTTTTTATACCGCGGACACGAAAAAAGCGGCCAAACACGACCCTGACGTGGGCGAGTACCATAGCCCGGCCGGCGGGTGGGGGGCGCTCAAGGCGGTGGGCAAGCACTTGCTGCACAGCCGTTCACCGGCGACCAACGCCCGCTCGCTTTTCAAAATCAACCAGCCCGATGGCTTCGATTGCCCCGGCTGCGCCTGGGGCGACCCGGAACACGGCTCCTCCTTCGAGTTTTGCGAAAACGGCGTGAAAGCGGTGACCTGGGAGGCGACCGCCAAGAAGGTCAAGCGCGATTTTTTTGCCAAACACAGCGTCACCGAGCTCAAGACCTGGGATGACTACCGCCTGGAGGATCAGGGCCGGCTGGTCGAGCCCATGGCGTATAATGCCGAGACCGACCACTATGAGCCCATCGAGTGGGACGCCGCCCTCGAGCTGATCGCCGCCGAGCTCAAGGCGCTGCCCACGCCGGACGACGCCATCTTCTATACCTCGGGTAAGGCCTGTAACGAGTCGGCCTACGTGTTCCAACTGCTGGCCCGGCTTTACGGGACCAACAACCTGCCGGACTGCTCCAACATGTGCCACGAAGCCAGCGGTGTGGCGCTGGGGGAGGCGCTGGGCACCGGCAAGGGCAGCGTGCGCTTGGAAGACTTCGAGCACGCCGAGGCGATTTTTGTGTTTGGCCAAAACCCGGGCACCAACCACCCGCGTATGCTCGGTACTCTGCGCGAGGCCGCCGAGCGCGGCGCGACTATCGCAAGCTTCAACCCGCTGCGCGAACGGGGTCTCGAGAAATTCGCCGACCCGCAAAAGCCGCTGGAGATGCTGCGGGGCGGCAGCCACCGGATCAGCTCGCACTACTTCTGCCCGAAGCTTGGCGGCGATATGGCCACGCTGCGGGGTATTGCCAAGGCGCTGTTCGAGCGCGAGGCCAGCGGCGAATCGGTGCTGGATGAGGCCTTTATCGACCAGCACACCGAGGCGTTCGAGGCCTACAAGGCGCAAGTGGATGCGACCGACTGGGCGGCGCTGGAGGCGCAGTCCGGTTTGAGCCGCGACGAAATGGGCCAGGCCGCCGAGCTTTACGCCCGCTCTAACGCGACCATTATCTGTTGGGCGATGGGCATTACCCAGCACGTGCACTCGGTGCCCACCGTGCGCGAAATCGTCAATGTATTGATGCTGCGCGGCAATATGGGCCGGCCCGGCACCGGCACCTCGCCGGTGCGCGGCCACTCCAACGTGCAGGGCGACCGCACCATGGGCATTTTCGAAAAGCCCACTGACGAGCTGCTGGACGCCCTGGAGGCGCGCTACAAAACGCCGATGCCCCGGGAGCACGGCGTGGACTCCGTCGCCGCCGTGGAGGCGATGCGCGACGCGCCCGGCAAGATATTCCTCGGCCTGGCGGGTAACTTCACCCGGGCGATTTCGGACAGTGGGGTGGCCGAGGCGGCGATGGGCCAGTGCCGGCTGACCGCCTTCATCAGCACCAAGCTCAACCGCAGCCACCTGATTACCGGCGAGAAAGCGCTGATTCTGCCGTGCCTGGGGCGCAGCGAAATCGACAAGACCGGCGGCAAGACCCAACTGATCACCGTCGAAGACTCGATGAGCATGGTGCACGGCTCCGCCGGCATCAACCGCCCGGCACGCGATGATCTGCCTTCCGAGATCGCGCTTTTGACAAAGCTTGGCGAGCACCTGCTGGGCAGCGAGAAGGTGGACTGGGCGGCGATGCGCGAGGATTACGACGTGATTCGCGATCACGTGGAAGCGGTGATTCACGGTTTCGATAACTTCAACGAGCGGGTGCGCGTGCCGCGCGGTTTTTGGCTAGGCAACCCCACCGCCGAGCTCACCTTTCCCACCGAAAGCGGCAAGGCCGTGTTCTCGAGCGAAGCGCTCCCGGAGCGCGTCATCCATCAGCAAATGGCTGAGCGCGACGGCTGGCTAACGCTGCAAACCATGCGCTCTCATGATCAGTACAACACCACGGTGTACGGCTACAACGACCGCTACCGCGGCATCGAGAACGGCCGCCAGGTGGTGTTTTTGAACGCATCCGATATTGCGCGTCTGGGCGTTGAAGCGGGGCAGTGGGTCGACCTGGTGGGCGAGTCCGGCGATGGCGTAACCCGCCGCGTCGAGGGCTTCAAGGTCGTGGCGTATGATACGCCCAAAGGGTGTGCGGCGGCGTACTACCCGGAGACCAACCCGCTGGTGCCGCTCTCCCACAAGGGCGACGGCAGTCACACCCCGGCGTATAAATCCATCGCCATCCGCCTGGAACCCAGCGCCCGCATTGCCTGATGACCAGGATCTAAACAGCGCGCTAAAAGCGCTCCAGCGCGCCCATCCCAAGCTCGACACGCTCAGCGCGCTGGTGCTGGTGGCGCTGGATCGGGTGGCCGGGGAGGCCGCGCTTTCCACCGCCCAACTGGCGCGGCGCCTCGAGATCGAGCACGCCCTGATTCGCCGCGCCTGCGCCGAGCTCGAAACCGAGGGCTGGGTGGTGATTGATCCCGCCGCCGGGCCGGGGCCCGCGCTACGAGTACGCCTGAACGCCTCGCTTTGGCTTTAACGCCGGCTCTTTAGCGTGGGTGGGGCGTTTATTTTGCCAGCAAAGCCAGGCGTTTTTCGATCGCCGCCTGAATACCCGGTGCATCCAGCCCGCAGTCGCGCAAGAGCTCGTCCGGGGTGCCGTGCTCGACGAAGCTGTCCGGTAGGCCCAGCGTCAGCACGTTCGCCTGGATATTTTCGGCGTGCAGCAGCTCCAGCACGGCGCTCCCCGCGCCGCCGGCCACCACGTTTTCTTCAAGCGTCACCAGCAGGTCGTGCTCGGCGGCGGCCTCCAGCACCATTTGATGATCCAGCGGTTTGATCGAGCGCATGTTGATATGCGTGGCGCCCAGGGTCTCGGCAACTTCCTGTGCCGGGCCGTTCATGCTGCCAAAGGCGAGCAGCGCGATGCGGGGGCCTTCGCCCTCGTCGGCGCGGCGGCGGTGCTCGGCGCGGCCGATGGTCATGGGCTCCAGATGCTCGGGAGTCGCCACCCCGGGGCCGGTGCCGCGGGGGTAGCGCACCGCGGCGGGGCCTTCGTGATAGTAGGCGGCGCTCAGCATGGCGCGGCACTCCGCTTCGTCCGCCGGAGCCAGCAGCACCATGTTGGGCACGCAGCGCAAAAACGAAATATCCATGCTGCCGTGGTGGGTCGGGCCGTCTTCGCCCACCAGCCCGGCGCGGTCGATGGCGAAGGTGACATCGAGCCCCTGTACCGCCACATCGTGAATCAACTGGTCGTAACCGCGCTGCAAAAAGGTCGAGTAGATCGCCACCACCGGCTTCATTGACTCACAGGCCATGCCGGCGGCCAGGGTCACCGCGTGCTGCTCGGCGATCGCCACGTCGAAGTAGCGCGCCGGGTACTCTTTCGAAAAGCGGATCAGATCCGAGCCTTCGCGCATGGCCGGGGTAATCCCCATCAGGCGTTGGTCGGCGGCCGCCATATCGCAAAGCCAGTTGCCGAATACATTGCAGTACTTCTGCTTCGGCGCGGCGGGGGCGGCGCTCTTTTGGGCCTGCGCTGCCGCCTTGTTGGGCTTTTCAAGCTTGGTGATCGCGTGATAGCCGATCTGGTCCGCTTCGGCGGGCAGAAAGCCCTTGCCCTTGACGGTTTTGATATGCAGAAACTGGGGGCCGGGTTGGTCGCGAAGCGCGCTCAGGGTGTCGGTCAGCGCTTCCAGGTCGTGGCCGTCGATCGGGCCCACGTAGTTGAAGCCGAGCTCCTCGAACAGCGTAGCGGAGCTTACGAAGCCCTTCATGTGCTCTTCGGTGCGCTTGGCAAGCTTGAGCGCTCCCGGCAGGTGGGAGAGCACTTTTTTGCCCTCTTCGCGCATCTTAAGATACGGCTTGCTTGCCAGCATGCGCGCCAGATAGGTGGCCAGGCCCCCGACGTTTTCCGAAATCGACATTTCGTTGTCGTTGAGCACCACGAGCATATTGGCGTTGACGTGGCCGGCGTGGATCAGCGCTTCGAACGCCATACCGGCGGTCAAGGCACCGTCGCCGATGATCGCGCAGACCTGGCGCTCATCGTTTTGGGCGCGGGCGGCCAGTGCCATGCCGAGCGCGGCGGAAATCGAGGTGCTGGAGTGGCCCACGCCGAAGGTATCGAATTCGGACTCCGCGCGGCGGGGGAAAGCGGCCAGGCCGCCGTGCTGGCGAATGCCGGTCATGGCCTCGCGCCGCCCGGTCAGAATCTTGTGCGGGTAGGCCTGGTGGCCGACATCCCACACCAGCCGGTCGCTGGGGGTGTTGTAAACGTGGTGCAACGCCACGCTTAGCTCGACCACGCCAAGCCCTGCGCCGAAGTGCCCGCCGGAGACCCCCACGCTATATAAAAGGTACGCGCGCAGCTCGTCGGCCAGTTCGGCCAGCTGACGGTCGTTCATGGCCCGCAGGGCCGCGGGATGGTCAAAAGAGTCGAGCAGCGGCGTGGCCGGGCGCTCGCGGGAAATCTCGTCGAACAGCTTCATGGGCATGGTGTCACGGTCGTTTTTTGTACAGGCATCGTTAATGGTCGCGCTCGATCATGTAGTCGGCAAGCTCGGCCAAGGGGGCGCCTCTTTCACCTAGCGGCGCAAGGGCGGCGGTGGCCTCGGTGATGAGCTCGCGGGACTTGCGCTTGGCGCCTTCAAGGCCCAAAAGGCTCGAGTAGGTAGGCTTGGCCCGCAAGGCGTCGGCGCCGGATATCTTGCCAAGGGTCGCCGTATCGCCGGTCACGTCCAGGACGTCGTCGTGGATTTGAAAAGCGAGCCCGATGGCGCGGGCGTAGTGAGCCAGTGCTGCAAGCCGTGGGTCGGTTTCCTCGACGGCGACAAGCCCGCCCAGGCGTACGGCGGCTTCGATCAGCGCACCGGTCTTATGGGCGTGCATGTGGGCAAGCGAGGCGACATCGGGCAGCCCGCCCACGGCGGCCAAATCCAGCGCCTGGCCGGCGACCATGCCCTGGCGCCCGGAGGCCGTGGCCAGGGTCGTCACCATGGACCCCAGACGCGGGTGATGAGTTCGCGCCAGCACTTCAAAGGCCAGCGCCTGCAGGGCGTCGCCGGCCAAAATGGCGGTGGCTTCGTCGAACGCCTTGTGTACCGTGGGTTGGCCACGGCGCAGGTCGTCATCGTCCATGGCAGGCAGGTCGTCGTGGATCAGCGAGTAGGCGTGAATCAACTCGATGGCCGCCGCCGGGGCGTCCAGCGGCTGCTCTTCGGCACCCAGTGCCCGACCCGCCAGATACACCAGCAGTGGGCGCAGGCGCTTGCCGCCCACCAGCAGGCCGTGGCGCATCGCCGCCTCCAGACGGGCATCAACGGCAGTGCTCTGGTCGAACAGCGCGTTTAGCGTGGCATCGACCCGGGCGCTGCTGGTTTCGCGGTGCGCGCTTAGGCGCATGGGGCTTTCGCTTACCATGGGGGCGTGTCCTCGGCGTCGTCCTCAGTGGGGGCATCACTTGGCGCGCTGGCCGGGCCATCGAAGGGCGTCATGCTCAACTTGCCATCACCGTCTTCGCTTAACGCGCGTACTTTGAGCTCCGCGCTGTCGAGGCGCTTTTGGGCATCGCGAGTCAGCGTTACGCCCTCTTCAAAGGCGGTCAGCGCCTCCTCCAGGGAGAGCTCGCCTGATTCAAGCCGCTCCACCAGGGTTTCCAGTTGGGAAACCGTGGCGGCGAAATCCTGTGAGGGGGGAGTGCTATCGCTCATTGACCCATGCCTACCTATTGACGCCCTTTGCCTGGGCTTCGAGTGTGCCTACTGTTAAGGGCACAGTATACACCCAGGCCAGGGGGTGGCGCCTGCCCAGGGCTACGCCGAGCTTTCAACGTGCGTCTCGTTCATTTTGAAAACGCACACTTTTCATCCACTCGGGCCGCCGGGAAGGGGCCTTGTCATGCTACCATGATGGCCTTTCATGAACCGATAAACGGCGCTTCGCCGAGCATAGGGGTTGATTCAGCCATGGCCAAAACGTCCCTGGACAAGAGCAAGATAAAAATCCTGCTACTCGAGGGCGTCCACCAGAGCGCGGTGGACAATTTTCGCAACGCCGGATATGAAAATATCGAGCATCTGCCCACGTCCCTGGACGAAGAGGCGCTGATCGAGAAAATCCGCGATGTCCACTTCATCGGTATTCGCTCGCGTACGCAGCTCAACGAGCGCGTGTTCGCCGCCGCCGAGAAGCTCGTCGCCGTTGGCTGTTTCTGTATCGGTACCAACCAGGTGGATCTTAACGCTGCGCTCAAGCGCGGTGTGGCGGTCTTCAACGCGCCGTACTCCAACACGCGCTCGGTGGCCGAGCTGGTGCTGGCGGAAGCCATCATGCTGCTGCGCGGTATCCCGGAGAAAAACGCCCGAGCCCACCAGGGCGGCTGGCTGAAGTCGGCGAAGAACTCCCACGAAGCCCGCGGCAAGACCCTCGGGATCGTCGGCTATGGCAGCATCGGCGCACAGCTCTCGGTGCTGGCTGAGTCGTTGGGCTTCAACGTCATCTATTACGACGTGATCACCAAGCTTGGCATGGGCAACGCAAGCCAGGTCGGTAGCTTTGAAGAGCTTCTGGGCCGGGCGGACGTGATCAGCCTGCACGTGCCGGATCTACCCTCCACCCGCTGGTTGGTAGGGAAAAAAGAGATCGCGACCATGAAACCGGGGGCGATCTTGATCAACGCCTCCCGCGGAAGCGTCGTGGAGATCGAGCCGCTGGCCGAGGCGATCAAATCGGGTCATCTCAACGGCGCGGCGGTGGATGTCTTTCCGGTAGAGCCCAAGGGCAATAGCGAGGAGTTCGAAAGTCCGCTGCGCGGGCTGGAGAATGTGATCCTGACACCCCACATCGGCGGCTCGACCCTGGAAGCCCAGGAGAATATCGGCGTCGAAGTAGCGGAAAAGCTCACCACCTACTCCGACAACGGCACCACCATCACCTCGGTCAACTTTCCCGAAGTGGCGTTGCCCGCGCACCCGGACAAGCACCGCCTGCTGCACATTCATAATAACGTGCCCGGTGTGCTCTCCGAGATCAACCGCGTGCTCTCGGAAAACGGCATCAACATCTCGGGCCAGTACCTGCAGACCAACGAAAAGGTCGGCTACGTGGTGATCGACGTGGACAAGGCCTACGGCCCGCAGGCGCTCGAGGCGCTCAAGCAGGTCGAGCATACGCTGAAAATCCGCGTGCTCTACTCATCGCAAAATAGCTAAACGGCCTTGTCCCGAGGGCCGTGCCGACCCGCCCTATGCGAGGGCGCTGTGAACCCTTCCCTGGGCGCTACTTTCGCCCTCCCTGGCGAAAGACGCTCGCTACGGGCGGCTCGGCACGGCAGATATAACGGCCTCCTTCGGGAGGCCGTTTGGCGTTGGGCTTAGGCCAAATCGAACAGCAGTACCTCGGCATTGACGGCGTCACCCAGTTCAAGCGGCTCGTCCGGGGTGAGGGCAGCGGCGTCCCCGGCTTCAAGGCGGGTGTCGTTGACCGTCAGCTCGCCTTTCACCACATGAAGCCAAACGTGGCGCCGGGGCGGCACTGCGCCGACGTCGCCATCGAACAGGCCGCCGTAGAGGTTGACGCTCTGGTGGATACTCACCGAGTCATCGTCCCCGTTTTGAGAGACGAGCAGGCGCCACTGCCCCTGGCGAGACGCCGTGGAAAACGCTTTTTGCTCGTAACTCGGCGCGATGGCGCGGCTTAGCGGCTCGATCCAGATCTGGAGAAAGTGCAGCCCTTGGGTTTTGGAATGGTTGTACTCGCTGTGGCGCACGCCGGTGCCGGCGGACATGCGCTGCACATCGCCCGGGCGCATGATTTCCCCGTTGCCCATGCTGTCCTCGTGGGCCATTTCGCCTTCGAGCACGTAGGAGATGATCTCCATGTCCCGGTGGGGATGGGTGCCAAAACCGTAGCCCGGTTTGACCCGGTCTTCATTGATGACCCGCAGGGCGCGAAAGCCCATATGCGCCGGGTCCATGTAGTTGGCAAAAGAGAAGGTGTGGTACGAGCGCAGCCAGTCGTGGTCGGCGTAGCCGCGCTCCAGGGAGCGGCGAATCTTCATGAGAATTCCTGGGTGAACGGGCAAACGCTCACTATACGCCGGGAGAATGCCCCCGGTGGTGAAGCTTTTGAGCCTTTAACGTCGATAAAATCGACGAATGACGCTTTTTGGGGCGCGATTGACCTGCGTCAACGTGTCGGCGTTCAAGCGCCCGGCGGTTTGCGCTAGAATGGGCGCGTTTTTAACCCGGTCCGCCCTTTACGAGGGCGACTACCTGGAGAGTTCGATGACCCAATCTGCCTCGGCGGCGCCCATCGTGGTGGCCGCGCTGTATAAATTCGTCACCCTGAACGATTTCGAAGCCCTGCGCGAGCCGCTCAGAAAGGCCATGGCCGATAACGGCGTAAAAGGCACGCTGCTGATCGCCAAAGAGGGCATCAATGGCACCGTGGCAGGCCCGCGGGAAGGGATCGACGCGCTGCTTGTCTGGCTCACCGCCGACCCACGTTTGGCCGATATCGACCATAAAGAGTCCTTCTGTGACGAGATGCCGTTCTACCGCACCAAGGTAAAACTTAAAAAAGAGATCGTCACTTTGGGCGTCGACGGTATCGACCCCAACGACACCGTGGGCACCTACGTCGAGCCCGAAGAGTGGAACGACGTGATTTCTGACCCGGAAGTACTGGTCATCGATACGCGCAACGACTACGAAGTGGAGATCGGCAGTTTCGACGGCGCCATCGATCCGAAAACCACTTCCTTCCGGGAGTTTCCCGACTACGTGCGCGAGCACTATGACCCGGCCAAGCACAAGAAAGTCGCCATGTTTTGCACCGGTGGTATCCGCTGCGAAAAGGCCTCGAGCTTCATGCTCAAGGAAGGCTTCGAGGAGGTGTATCACCTCAAGGGCGGCGTGCTGAACTATCTGGAAAAGGTGCCCGAAGAGAAGTCGCTGTGGCACGGCGAGTGCTTCGTGTTCGATAACCGGGTCACCGTGCGTCATGATCTTAGCGAAGGCGCTTTCGAGCAGTGCCACGCCTGCCGCCGGCCGATTTCCGAAGAAGACATGCAAAGCTCGGCCTATGAGCCGGGTATTAGCTGCCCGCACTGCATCGACTCGCTGCCCGAGAAGACCCGCGCCGCCGCCCGGGAGCGCCAGCGCCAGATCGAGCTGGCCAAGGCCCGCGGCGAACCCCATCCGCTGGGCCATGACCAGCGTAAAAGGGCCTAAGCGCTAGCGCTGCCCTCATCGACAGCGCCGCCCGGCGCTGTTGTACCCCTGCCCGCCAGAATGGGATTTATTTCCGTAAACGCGACACCGGCCCACGGCTCGCGTTATCCTGCTCGCTTTGCGCCGCAAGTGAGTAAGGAGAGAGCACGGTGAGTGACGCCAAGCGCAGGTCAGTGGGACGCCCGGCAGGCACCGCAAAAGCAAGCGGCGGGCACAGTCAGTCGCTGGTACGTGGCCTAACGCTGCTCGAACATCTGGCGGCAAGCCCGTTGGGGCTGGCCCTTTCAGAGCTTGCCGAACAGGCCGAGCTCGCCCCCTCGACCGCCCATCGGCTCCTTCAAGCGCTGCAAAGCCAGGGGTTCGTGACCCAGGAGAGCGAACAGGGGCTTTGGCGCATCGATGTCAAAACCTTTCGCATCGGTAACAGCTTTTTGGAGGCCCGCGACGTGGTCGCCACCAGCCGCCCGTTTCTAAGAAGGCTCACCTTCGAAACCGGCGAAACCGCCAACCTGGGTATTCGCGATGGCGCCACGGCCGTGTTTCTCGCCCAGCATGAATCCCCTCAGATGATGCGCATGATCACCCGTCTTGGCTCCCGCGCGCCGCTTCACGCCTCCGGTGTGGGCAAGGCGCTGTTGGCCGGCATGAGCGATGACGAGCGCAGCGAGCTTTTAAAAGGCGAGGCGCTCGCACGGGTGACCCCCAATACCTTTTTTGACTCCGACGCACTGGAGACAGAGGTGCGCACCATTCGCGCTCAGGGCTTTGCCTGCGACCGTCAGGAGCACGCCGTTGGCCTTCACTGCGTGGCGGCGTGCATTTTCGACGAGCGGCGCATGCCGGTCGCGGCGATTTCGGTGTCCGGGCCCATGACGCGTATCCCCGAAGAGCGCCTTTTGACGCTTGGGGCGCTGGTGCGCGAGGCGGCCAACAACATCACCGCCAAGCTCGGCGGGCGGCTGCCGGATGCGTGACAGCGCTTTGTCAGCCGCGCGTTGGCAAGTGTCGGGCGACCTTGAAAATGATGAATTTTGTGTAACGAGCGTTTTTTAACTCATGCTACGCTGCGGCCTGAAAAATCAGCCGCTTTAAACGCCCCATGCACGCTATGCTGTGCGTAAGGCGATTTAGCCGTTGGATTGCAATTACTACACCACCTAAAGGGAGACTCCGGTGTGAGGCCACTACGTTCATTATTCGGGCTAAGCGTTTGGTTGCTTGCGCTCTTCGTCATGATAAGCCCGGCGCTGGCGCAAACCACGCTCGGTGCCGATGAAGAAACAGCAAGCGCCGATACCCAAGCGCCACCCTCCTACGAGGCGCTAGCCAACCTTCTTGAAAACGACCAGTCCCGCCAGCAGCTCATCGAGCGTTTGCGAAGCGAAGCCTCTACGCTTCCCGGCGAGCTCAACGAGGAGCTCTCCCCGGAGGCCGCCGCCGCCGGTGGCAACGTCGCGCCCGAGGACGTTTCCTTGCCCCGCCAGCTCGCCGAGCTGACCAGCCGGGTAGTGGGGGATGTCGGCACGCAGCTCGAGCAGGCGGTCGGCATCGTCGGTGGCCTGTTTAGTGGCCAGGGCGGCGGCGGTAGTTTCGATACCGCCGCTTTCATCAGCGCGGCGATCAACCTGGGGATAGTGATTGCGGCCACCTTCGTCGTCTTCATGGTGTTTCGACGGCTGGCGAAATCGATATTCACACGGCTTAGCGGCTGGTCGCAAACCGGTGAAGGGGCCTCCTCGATACTGCGCCTGGTGGCCTGTGTGGCGATTGCCGCCGTGGTCGATGCGCTGCTGATTGGCGCCTCCTACGTCGTGGGTAATTTGGTCGCGACGTTTGCAGTCGGTGAAACCGGCGAGCTTTCCACGCGCGCGTCGCTCTTCCTCAACGCCTTTTTGATCATCGAGCTAATCAAGGCGGCGTTTCGTATGCTCTTCTCGTCGCGCTACGAGGGCCTGCGCCTGCTACCTATTTCCGCGCCGGAAGCGTCCTACTGGAACAGCTGGATCGCCCGGCTGGTGGGTATGGTCGGCTACGGCCTGATGGTCGTGGTGCCGCTGATCAACTTCTATATCACGCCCACGCTTGGCCAAGCGGTCGGCACGCTGATCATGGTGCTGACGTTTATCTACGCCGTGACCGTGGTGCTTAAAAACCGCGTGCGCCTGCGGGATAACCTGCACGGCATGGGCAGCCGCACCACGATGACGGCCAGCCGTATTTCGCTGAACCTGTTCGCCCGGACCTGGCACCTGTTCGCGCTGCTCTATTTCCTCATCGTATTCGTGCTGACCCTGGTGCGCCCGGGCGACGCGCTGCCCTTCGTGCTGTTCGCCACGCTCAAAACCCTGGTCGCAGTCGTGGTGGGGATTCTGCTCTCGAGCTTTTTGACCCAGTCCATCGGCCGGCGTATCCAGCTTTCCGAGGATCTGCGCCGCAAGCTTCCGATGCTGGAGCATCGCCTCAATAGCTACGTGCCCAATGCGCTTCGCGTGCTACGCACGATCATCCTGGTGGCCGTGGTCATGGTGGTGCTGGATGCCTGGGGCGCCTTCAACCTGGCCGGCTGGTACGCCTCCGAGCGCGGCGCGCTGATCGTGGGCCGTTTGATCAGCATCGCGGTGATTTTGATCGTGGCGCTAGGGGTTTGGCTCGGCCTTGCCAGCCTGATCGAGCACAAGCTCAACCCGGAAACCGGCGGCGGCGAACCCTCGCCCCGGGCCAGAACGCTACTCAGCCTTTTCCGTAACGCCCTGGCGGTGGCCATGGTGACGATTACCGGCATGATCGTGCTGTCTGAAATCGGCATCAATATCGGCCCGCTGATTGCCGGTGCCGGTGTGCTGGGTCTGGCCATTGGTTTTGGCGCCCAGAAGCTCGTGCAGGATGTGATCACCGGCGTATTCATTCAGATCGAAAACGCTATGAACACCGGCGATGTGGTCACCGTGGGCGGCGTCACCGGCACCGCCGAGCGTCTGAGCATTCGCTCGGTGGCAATTCGCGATCTCTCCGGCACCTACCACGTCGTACCGTTCTCGAGCGTGGATACCGTCTCCAACTATATGCGCGAGTACGGTAACCACGTGGGTGAGTACGGTATTGCCTACCGTGAAAACATCGATTACGCCATCGAACAGCTGCAGCTCGCGTTTGAAGATCTTAAAGCGAGTGAAGAGCATGGCTTCAAGCTGCTGGCGGATATGACCGTGGCCGGCGTGACGGCGCTCGCTGATAGCTCGGTGAACATTCGCGTGGTGATCAAGACCACGCCGGGCGATCAGTGGGGCATAGGCCGTGCCTACAACCGCCTGGTCAAGATGCGCTTCGACGAAGCTGGTATCGAGATCCCGTTCCCGCATACCACGCTCTACTTCGGCGAGGACCGCGACGGCAAAGCGCCGCCCGCGAACCTGCGCATTCTGGATTCGACCGCCAAAGAGAAGAGCGCGGTGCAAACGCCGGTCTCCGAATCCGCGGCGCCCAGCCAGTACACAAGCGAAGCGGACCACAAGACGCCGCACCACGACGACGTCGAGGACACCGACGATACGTAAACGTATCTAAAGTGAAAGACCAGCAGGGCCGCCTTCGGGCGGCCCTGCTGCGTTTGCGGTGCCTGCTCATGTTTTCCAGGCGAAGGCCGATACATTCATCAGGCGTTCATCCAGGGATACACCGCAACCATGTTCAGCCTCAAGACCAATATGTCGTCGCTGCTGGTGCAGAATAATCTACGCACCAGCCAGCAGATGATGCAGACCTCCATGCAGCGGCTCTCTTCAGGGCTGCGGATCAATAGCGCCAAGGATGACCCGGCCGGGCAGGCGATTGCCAACCGTATGGGGGCGCAAATGCGCGGCATGGGCCAGGCCATTCGCAATACCAATGACGGTATCTCCCTGGTGCAAACCGCCGAAGGCGGGCTGAATCAAATCAACGATAACCTGCAGCGTATCCGCGAACTCAGCGTTCAGGCCGCAAGCGACACCTACAGTGCCAAGGACAAACGCTCGATTCAGGACGAGATCGACCAGCGCCTGGACGAGATCGACCGCATCGCGGGCCAAACTAACTTCAACGGCAACAACCTGCTTGGCGGCACCCGGGAATTTTCCATCCAGACCGGCGCCAACTCAGGCGACAGCATCAGCGTGCGCATGGTGTCGATGGACCGTCAGGCGCTGGGCCTCGAGGGTTTCAGCGTGCTTCAAGGGGAGGCCACGGACAAGCCCATGGCGCTTTTGGATGAAGCGATTGGCAAGCTCGACCTCCAGCGAAGCTACTTCGGCGCTACGCAAAACCGCTTCGAGAGTGTGATCGAGGGCCTCGACAACAGTATCGTCAATCTTTCCGCTGCCCAGTCACGCATTCAGGACGCCGACTACGCCCGGGAAGCTTCCAATATGGTGCGTGCGCAGATTCTCCAGCAGGCCGGCATCGCTATACTGGCCCAGGCCAACCAGCAGCCGCAAATGATCTTGCGATTGTTGGAAGGGTTGTAACCTCCAACGTCCCACGCCTTCCTTTCGAACCTGACTTCTAAAAGATCACTCGACGCCACTGACGAAAGCAGGGCGCCGCGTGTTATTTCGTTTGTGGTGCGCCACACTTGTTTGCTTTGATAAGGGGAATCTCCCTACAACAAAGTGAGGCAGCGCCATGGCTCAAAGCTCGTTTCTATCCACCGATGAGGTTCGCGACCGTTTCTCCAGGGCGATGTCGGCCATGTACCAAGCGGAGGTGCCACAGTACGGCACGCTCCTGAGGCTGGTCGATCAGGTCAACAAGGAGACGCTCGAGTGCCAGCCGAGACTTCGCCGGCGTTTACAAGCCCAGGACGAGCTGACCCGGCTAAGCGTCGAGCGCCATGGCGCCATTCGCGTAGGCACCGCCGACGAGTTGGCCATGCTCGGCCGCTTGTTTGCCGTGATGGGTATGCACCCGGTGGGCTACTACGATCTCTCTGAAGCGGGGGTGCCGGTGCACTCCACCGCCTTTCGCCCCGTCGACGATGCTGCCCTGGCCCGTAACCCCTTTCGCGTCTTTACCTCGCTTTTGCGCATGGAACTGATCGAAAGCGATACGCTCAGAGCCCGCGCCGAGGCGATTCTGGCCGAGCGGGATATCTTTACCCCCAAAGCGCGGGCGTTGATCGAGCGTTTCGAAACCCAGGGCGGTTTGAGCGAGGAAGAGGCTGAGGCCTTCGTGACCGAGGCACTGGATACTTTCCGTTGGCATCAGGAAAGCACGGTCGATTTGGACACCTACCAGGCCCTTCACGATGAGCACCGCTTGATTGCCGATGTCGTCTGCTTTCACGGCCCGCACATCAACCACCTGACGCCGCGCACGCTGGATATCGACGAGGTGCAGCGGCGCATGCCCCATGAAGGCATGAATCCAAAGGCAGTGATCGAAGGGCCGCCGCCGCGGGCGTGCCCCGTCTTGCTGCGGCAAACCAGTTTTAAAGCGCTGGAAGAGTCGATCCGCTTTAGCGGTGCTACCGAGGGCAAACACACCGCCCGCTTTGGTGAAATCGAACAGCGCGGCATGGCCCTGACGCCCAAGGGTCGGGCGCTGTACGACCAGCTTTTGAGCGAAGGCCGCACGCGGGCTCAGGGGTTGGACAATAACGCCTACCAGGCAGTGATGAGCCAAGCGTTTGAAACGATGCCCGATAGCTTCGAGGAAATGCGCCGTGAAGGGTTGGGTTACTTCCACTACCGCCTGACCGACGCAGGCCGGGCGGCCAGCGGCCAGCACAGTGGCGATATCGAAACGCTGATTCATCAGGGGCTGGTCGAGGCCCAACCGATCACCTACGAGGACTTTCTACCGGTGAGTGCGGCGGGCATCTTTCAATCCAACCTGGGCGGTGGCGAAAACGCGGCCTATGCCGGTAACGCCAACCGCCAGGCGTTCGAAGAGGCGCTCGGGGCGCCGGTCATCGACGAACTGGCGCTTTACGCCGAGCGTGAACGGGCCTCCATGCAGGCGGTAGTGCGCGCGCTAAAGTCCTGATTGGGCGGGGTGGCTAGTCGATGATGCCCTGCTCGCGCGCCATGGCGTAGGCCGCCTGGGGGCCGTTCCAGAGCGAGGGAAGCAAAATCAGCGATACCGGCACCGCGGTGATCACGATGAACTGCTGGAGCGCGGCGATCTGGCCTTCACGCATCGCCAGTAGCACCGCTGCCATGACCGCCATGATGACGCCCCAGAACGCCCGCAGAAAGCGGCTGGGTTCGTCGTGGCCCGCGCCGACCATGGCGATGGCGTAACTCATGGAGTCGCCGGTGGTGGCCACGAAGATGGTGGTCAGCAGCAGGATCGCCAGGGCCATCCAGGTGCCGCCGGGTAGCGCCTGGGCCACCGTGAGCGTGGCAATGTCGAACTGGAAGCCTTGTAGGGCTTCGGTCAGGTCGATCGCGCCGGTTAGCTGGTAATAAATGCCCGAGCCGCCCAGTAGTGTGAACCAGACCGTGGTGGCGATGGGCGCGATGACCGCGACGGCCAGAATCATCTCGCGGATGGTGCGTCCACGCGAGATCCGCGCCACGAAAATCGCCATCAAGGGCGCAAAGGCGATGAACCAGGCATAGAAGAAAACGATCCACCACTGCATCCAATCCGCCGGGGCGGTTTCCGCGGTCGTGGTGACCATCTTGAAGAAGTCGCCCAGGTACGTGCCCATACCGGCAAAGTAGCTGTTGAACAGAAAAAGCGTCGGACCGAACAAAAAGATGACCCCACCGATGGCCAGCGCCAGCATGACGTTGAAGCGGCTCAGGAACTGCATGCCCTTGTGCACCCCGCTCACCGAGGAGAGCACGTACACCACCGCGAGCGTACCGAGTATGATAAGCCGCGTGACGAAGTTATTGGGCAGCCCGAACAGATCCTGCAGCCCATAGCTGAACTGGGTCGCCAGAAAGCCGACCGGCCCCACGGTACCCGCCACCACGGCCAGCACGCAGCAGGTATCCACGACTCCGCCCAGCGGGCCGCGCATCAGGCGCTCACCAAAAACCGGGTAGAGCAGGGTGCGCGGCTGAAGCGGCTGGCCTTTGACGTAGTGGGCGTGGGCCAACACGATCGCGGTGAGCGAGCCCAAAATCGCCCAGCCGACGAACCCCCAGTGGGTAAACGACTGGGCCAGCGCCCCGGGCACCGCCGCGGCAACGCCGGGCTCGGTATCGAAGGCGGGCGGCACGACCACGAAGTGGTAGATCGGCTCGCCAGCGGCAAAAAAGACGCCTCCGCCGGCCAACAGCGTGCAGAGGATGATCGAAAGCCACTTGAACGTGCTCAACTCTGGTGCATCCAGATTGCCGATCTTGGCTTTACCCGCCGGGGTCAGCGCAAGGCCGATGGCAATGAAGAACGTCACCAGCATCAAAAACTGGAAGTAGGTGCCGAAGGTCAGCGCGCTCCAGGCAAAGCCCAGGCTGATCGAATCGGCGACCAGGTCCAGGTCGTAAAAGGAGAGCGCTAGAAAAAGTACGATAAATCCGATACTTAGGATTAATACGATGGGATCGCCTAGCGTAGAACGCTTGCGGCTTTCACCGTCGTGAGCCGGTTTATTCATCAAGAAGAACACCTTTGGTGGGACGAGAGAAAGCCGTTTGTTTTGCGTAGAACGTTGGCAAAATCTGGATAAAAAAAAGCGCCATTGGGGAAATGGCGCGAGGACAGGAAACAGCGCTTAGTATACAAGCGGTGTAGACCAAAGTCTAACGTGTTTTGCATTGGTGCGATAAATAATTTCATCAGCACCTTTTTGGTGCAATAAGGATGAGCGACTTTTTGAAAGGCCTCGTTTAACTGCCTGATTTTAATGAGCAAGCCAAATAATGGCAGCGTTGCTGCAGAGCTCAGGACTCGTTTGATTGTATACAAGGTGCTCACCATGGCTTGCTGTTTCTTCCCCCTTCAGACACACAAAGATGCTTTTTCGCCGCGTTGGGCGGGCGTTGCCGCGCTTTTGCTGCTGCCCGCCTCGGCCATGGCCGACACGCCCATTCGCTTTCAACTGGATTGGCGCTTCGAGGGCCCGGCGGCGCCTTTTTTGATGGCCGAGGAGAAGGGCTATTTCACCGATGAAGGCCTGGACGTTCAGATCGACTCGGGCAGCGGTTCCGCCGGGGCGATCAACCGGGTCGCCTCCGGGGCCTACGAAATGGGCTTTGGCGATCTCAACGCGCTGATCGAATTTCTCGCCGAGAATCCGGAGGGCCCGGGCATTCAGGGCGTCTATATCGTCTACGACGGCACGCCGGCGGCGGTCTTCGCGCGCAAGGACAGCGGCATCGAAACACCAAAGGATTTGGACGGTAAAACCATCGCCGCCCCCGCCTTCGATACCGGCTACCGCGCCTGGCCGATCTTTGCCAGCGCCAACGACCTCGAGTCTGACGCGGTCGAGTGGCAAAACGTCGACCCGACCCTACGGGAAACGCTGCTCACCCGGGGCGATGTCGATGCGATCACCGGCTTTTACTTTACCAGCCTCTTGAACCTGGAGGAGCGCGGCCTGGCTGAGGAGGAGCTGACCATCATGCCCTTCCCGGAGTACGGGGTGCCGCTTTACGGCAACGCCATCATCGCAAGCCAGGAGTTCGCCGAGGAGCACCCGGAGGCGGTCGAGGGCTTTCTGCGCGCTTTCAACCGCGCCCTGCAAGAAACCATGGACGACCCGAAAGCGGCCATCCAATACGTGCAAAACCGCGACGGCTTGATCGACGTCAAGATGGAAACGCGTCGGCTCAAATTGGCGCTCGATAGCGTAGTCGATACGGCGGATGCCCGCGAAAACGGCGTCGGCGATGTGGACGGCGAGCGTCTGGAGCAGGCCATTGCGCTGGTCGCCGAGGCGTTCGAGCTGCCCTCGACGCCGACCAATGAGCAGGTCTTTACCTCGCGTTACCTGCCGCCGGTCGATGAGCGGATGTGGCTGGAGGCCGAGTAATGTCGGAAGCGTTCGTCCGTTTCGATGACGTCAGCCTCTCTTATGACGGGGTGGATAACGCCATCGAAGCCATCGATCTGGATATCTCTGAGGGCGAGTTCGTCGCCTTCGTGGGGCCATCGGGGTGCGGTAAATCGACCTTCATGAAGCTCTGTACCGGGCTTCACGCGCCCACCAGCGGCGCGATAAGCGTGGATGGCAGCGCCGTGACCGGGCCGCTCAAGATATCGGGCATGGCGTTTCAAAACGCCAACCTGCTGCCCTGGCGCACCACGCTCGATAACGTGCTTCTGCCGCTGGAGATCGTCAAACCCTACCGCCACCAGTTTCGCAAACGCCGCGAGGAGTTCGTCGGCTGGGCGCGCAAGCTTCTCGAGACCGTGGGCCTGGCCGATTTTGAGGACCAATATCCCTGGCAGCTCTCCGGCGGTATGCAGCAACGCGCCTCGATTTGCCGGGCGCTGATTCACCAGCCGCGTCTTTTGATGCTCGATGAGCCCTTCGGGGCGCTGGACGCCTTCACCCGGGAGGAGCTCTGGTGCGTACTGCGCGATTTATGGGAGGCGCAGCGCTTCACCGTGGTGCTGGTCACCCATGATCTGCGTGAGGCGGCGTTTCTGGCGGATACGGTGTACGTGATGAGCCCGCGCCCGGGCCGGGTGATCGAAAAACGCGCGATCGATCTGCCTCGCCCGCGCTCGATCGAATCCACTTACGAGAAGCCCTTTATCGATCTGGTGCACGAACTGCGCGGCCGGATCGGCGATGTGCGCGCAACTTAAGGCTCTTCTATGAAACGACCGAGTAAAACCGCCGAACGCCTGGCGCCCTGGATCGCTGTACTGGTACTGATTGTGGTGTGGGAAGTCACCGTACGGCTTTTCGATGTGCCCAGCTTCATCTTCCCCAGCGCCCTGGACACCGGCCAAGCGCTCATCGACTACGCCGGGCCCATCGGCGTCCACTCTTGGCAAACCTTCTGGACCACCCTGATCGGTTTTGGCCTGGGCGTGGCTGTGGGGCTCACGCTTGGCTTCATCATTGGCTCGTCGCGCTTTTTGTATAATGCCTGCTACCCGCTGCTGGTCGGCTTCAACGCCATTCCCAAGGTGGCCTTCGTGCCCATTCTGGTGGTGTGGTTCGGCATCGGCTCCGTGCCGGCGATTCTGACCGCATTCTTGATCTGCTTTTTCCCCATCGTGGTCAACGTGGCCACCGGTCTTGCGACCCTGGAGCCGGAAATGGAGGACGTGCTGCGGGTGCTGGGCGCCCGGCGCATGGATGTGCTCTTGAAAGTCGGCCTGCCGCGCTCGCTGCCCTATTTTTTCGCTTCGCTGAAAGTGGCGATCACCCTGGCCTTCGTGGGCACGGTGGTCTCGGAGACCGTGGCCTCGAACCAGGGCATCGGCTACCTGATGATGAGCGCGGGCTCGCAGATGCGCATGGGGCTGGTGTTTGCCGGGTTGATCGTGATCAGCGCCATGGCCATGGTGATGTACGAGCTCTTCGCGGTGCTTGAAAAGCGCATGACCGGCTGGGCGCACCGCGGTCAATAAGGCCGTCGTGGCCCGTAGAAGCGGCTCTTGGAGGATAGAGCGCTACCAGCGGTACAAAAGCGAGGCGCTGGTGGTGTTGTCGGTGCGCTCGCTGGCATCTTCCGGCGGCTCTGAGTTGTGTTTGATCTCGTGGGATAGGCGCATGGAGATGCGCGCACTCACCCGAGCGGTCAGCGAGGTAAACGAGCGCGAGGTGGTGTTGGAGTCGGTGTACTCGACGGACATCTCCTGCTCGAACTCGGTGTACTCGGAAAACCCATAGCGGTAGGCCAGCGCGCTGTAGGCCACCGCCAGGCGCTCGTTATCGTTGTCGCGCAGCCGGTCGTCGCGGTAGCCAGGCCCCGCCTCCAGCGAAAGCGAATGGGGTTCGCCGGATAGCAGTTGACGGCCGTAGCCGCCGATCACCGAGAGCTGCTGGTCGTAGCCGGCAAAGCGGTCCTTCTCCCAGCGAGCAAAGCCAAAAAGATAGTGCGGGCCGTTGAAATCGAAGCGCTCGCGCCCGGCCAGCAGGTACTGCTCGGCACTGGTTTCGCCGTCCTTGGTGACGTTGCGCACCTCGCCGCGCAGCGAATGGGTCAGATCCCCGGTCAGCCAGGTCAGGCGCGTCTTGCCGATCAGGGTCTGGCTGTCGGTATTGCCCGAAAGATGGGTGAAACCAAGCTCGGCATCGCCGGTGAAATTCGGCGAAGCCTCTTCCGGCGGCGGCGGGGCGTAGAACGGATTAGCCATCGCCACGCCTGCAAAAAGCGGCCAACTCACCAGCACACTGCTTCTTAATAAAGTAAGCACGTTAGCTTTTTTCCCTGAAATTGACGAAAGCGAGCCAGCGCTCGGGTAGGCAAAAGCGCCATAGGTTACCGTGGCTTCGCGCTGCGTGCCATAATGACGCCACCGCGCACGTTGAGTTCCCCTTATGACGACTTCCCGGCCCCGCTCGCTTGCCGATCTCAATCCCGCCCGGCGGCCGCGTTCCAGGCGCCGTTGGTATAAACGCAGTTTCCGCCTGCAGGTGATGCTGCTGGTGGGGTTTTTGCTGGCCGGGATGCTGCTGGCCCAGGGCGCCTACCTCAACCATCGCAAGACCGATATCGTCACCCAGCAGATGGGCGAGCGGGCGCTGGCCGTCGCGAAAACCGTGGCGGGGATGCCGAGTATCGTCGAGGCCTTCGCCGCGCCGGACCCGGCGGGCATCATCCAGCCGCTGGCCGAGCGCGTGCGCCAGGAGACCGGCGCGCGCTACGTGGTGGTAGGCAACGCCCGCTCGATTCGCTATTCCCACCCGGTGGTCGAGCGCCTGGGCCAGCGCATGGTCGGCGGCGACAACGAACAGGCGCTGATCTACGGGCAGTCGTACATTTCCGAAGCCACGGGGACGCTGGGCACGGCGATGCGCGGCAAGGCGCCCATCTGGGATAACGAGGGCAATATCATCGGCCTGGTGTCGGTGGGGTTCATGACCGACCGAGTGGCCCTGGACGCCGCGCGCTATACCACCCTGAGCTGGGTGCTGGTGGCGCTGATGATTTTGCTCGGCTTTGCCGGTGCCTACTGGCTTTCCCAGCATCTCAAAAAAGTGATTTTGGGGCTCGAACCCTACGAGATTGCGCGCATCGCAATCGAAAAAGAGGCCATCCTGCAGTCCATCCACGAGGGCATTTTGGCGGTCAACCGGGAAGGTCATATCACGCTGGTCAACCAGCAGGCGCGCCGCTTTCTAAAGCTTCCCGACGACCATGTGCTGCTGGGCCAGCCGATTCGCGAAGTCGTCCCGAATTCCCGGCTGCTTGAAGTGCTCAAAAACGGCGAGCAGGAGTTCGATCAGCAGATGTGGCTTGGCGATCATCCGGTGGTGGTCAATCGCGTGCCGATTCTCGACGGTGACGACATCGAAGGCGCGGTTGCGACCTTTAGGAGCCGGCGGGAAATCATCGACCTTTCCCAGGCGCTGACCCAGGCAAGCCGCGATGTGGACATGCTGCGCGCCCAGGCCCATGAGTTCTCCAACAAGCTCTATACCATCTCCGGGCTTTTGCAGCTCGAGCGCACCCAGGAGGCGCTCAAGCTGATTCATCAGGAGACCGAGCGCGCGCAAGCGCAAATGAGTTTTTTGATAGCCCATGTCGCCGATACGGTGCTAAGCGGTACGCTTTTGGGCAAGCTGACCCGGGCCCGCGAGCTTGGCGTTGCGCTCGAAATCGACGAGCAAAGCTCGCTCTCTCAGCCGCTTACGCCAAGCGGCCAGGAAGTGATGATGAGCGTGGTCGGCAATCTGCTCGACAACGCCTGCTTTGCCGCGCTCAATGGGCCCCTGGCGAGTACGCCGACCGTGCGGCTTTTTTTCACGGATTTGGGCGAGCAGTTACTGATCGAGGTGGAAGATAACGGCGCCGGTGTGGCACCCGAGCACGCGAGCACCATTTTTGATGAGGGTTTTTCGACCAAGAGCGGCAGCCACCGGGGCATTGGGCTTGCCCTAGTGGCCAGGCTTTGCCGCCAAAACGGTGGGGCGGTCACGCTGGAAGAGAGCGAGCTGGGCGGGGCGTGCTTTATCGCGGTGCTGGATCGCTCGCTTTGCAGTACCGCGCCTTGAGGGGCGCGTCGAGTGATAACAAGATAACGCCGAAGGGGACACGGCATGACTAATACGCAGTACGGCATTCTGGTCGTCGAAGACGACTTTCGCATCGCCGATATCCACCAGGCCTTCATCGAACAGAGCGACGGGTTTTACGTGGCCGGCTCCGCGCGCACGGCCCGGGAAGCGAAGGCGCTGCTCGACGCCCGGTCGGATTCGATTCATCTGGTGCTATTGGATGCCTACCTGCCCGATGTCGAGGGGCTGGAGCTTCTATGGACCATTCGCCGGCACTACACCCGCGTGGATATCGTCATGGTGACCGCGGCCAAAGAGGTGGAGACGATTTCCGAGGCGCTGCGCGGCGGCGTATTCGACTATTTGATCAAACCCATTGAGGCCTCGCGGATGACCCGGATGCTGACTCGCTTTCGCCGCGAGCGTGAAGCCATGGCGAGCCGCGGGGAGATGAACCAATGGGAGCTGGACCAGGTGCTGGCCAGGCTCACGCCCGAAAGCGCTCATAAAGCCGAGCCCCAGGCGCTGCCCAAGGGCATCGACCGGTTGACGCTGGATCGCGTCGTGGCCGCGCTGGCCGCGGATGCCTCGGCGCTGACCGCGGTGCAGGTCGCCCACGCCTTGGGTGCTAGCCGCTCGACGGCGCGGCGCTATCTGGAATTTCTGGTCGCCGAGCAGCGCGTCGTCGCCGAGCTGGGCTACGGCGATGTGGGGCGCCCGGAGCGGCGCTACCGGCTCCTGGATACCACCGCGCTATCCTGAAGCGGTCCATCTTCCAAGGCATCGGTTATCGGGCGTGAACAAAATGAACAAAATGCCCACAAAGAATTTTTTAGCGTTTATGACCACAAGCTTGTTTCGGCCCGCCTGGGTCTTCTAACGTTCGCGACGTATAGATCATAACAACACCGACACGTGGAGAACGCCATGACTCTGTTTTTAAAGGCCACGCCCTTAAAGCGTCTCGCTCTGCTGGCCCTGCCCGCTGCCCTGCTGGCCGCCGCGGGGTCCTCCGCTCAGGCTCAGGAGTGGACGCCGAGTAAATCCGTCGAATTCATCGCCCCCGCCAACCCGGGCGGCGGCTGGGATACCCTGGTACGTACGGTGTCTCGCGTCATCCAACAGGAAGGCCTGGCGGACGAGAACTACGCCGCTATCAACGTTCCCGGCGGCGGCGGGGCGGTTGCCTGGGCGCAGATCGCCCGCGACGACGGCAACCCCCACAAGCTCTTCGCCACCAGCCCGCCCATCATTTTGGTGCCGCTGGCCGGCGCCTCGCGCTACGACCACACCGACTTCACCCCGGTGGCGCGGCTGATCACCGACTACTCGATCATTTTGGTGGCCGAGGATTCCGAGTATCAGGACCTCAACGACCTGTTCGCAGCGCTTGAAGAGAATCCCAACCTGAGTGTGGGCGGCGGCAGTGCGCCGGGCTCGATGGATCATATCTCCATGGCGGGCGTGGCCTCGGCGGCGGGGCTCGACGCCTCCAGCGTCAACTACATCCCCTTTTCCGGCGGCGGCGACGCCATGACCAACCTGATGGGCGGTCACGTCGAAGCGGTGATCACCGGTGCCGGCGAATCCGTTGGCCAGTTGGGTGAAGGTAGCCAACTGCGTGCCCTCGGCGTTTCTTCGCCGGAGCGCCTGGGCGGCGGGCTTGCCGATGTACCCACCTACCAGGAACAGGGTGTGGACTACACCTTCGATATCTGGCGCGGCGTGATGGGTACCCCGGATATGCCCGAAGAGGCGGTCGCCTACTACGAAGAGCTCTTCGCCGAGATGCTCGAGACCGACGGCTGGCAAGAAGCCCGGGATCAGCTCGGCTGGATCGACGCCTACCAGGACAGCGACGAGTTCGGTGACTTCCTGGACGCGCAGCAGGAGCAGTTCAGCAGCGTGCTAAGCGACCTGGGCCTTCTGCGCCAGTAAAACGGCCGTCGCGTTACGACCCTGGTGGCCGCATGGGCCGCCGGGGTCGTGTGCCTGAAACGCTGGCCTGAGAGGCGGGCGCTAGCCCTACCTTCGCGGCCCTTCTTTTGAAAGAGACTCCTCATGACGCGATTAAACACCAATCAGTGGCTGGCCCTCGTGCTTGCCGTGTTCGCGGCAGCGTATCTGGCCATGGCCTGGCAGGTGCCGACGTTTCCGTTGCCGCGCCCGGTCGACTCGGACCTGTTTCCCAAAGCGCTTGGCATGACACTGCTGCTGCTGGCCGGGTTTCTGTTTTTCGAAAAGCCGGCGCCGATTGCCGGCAGCGACGAGATCGATGAAGAGGCCGAACGAGGCCCGTTGCTGCTGAAACCCTGGGCCAGAGTGATCGTGACCTCGGTGGCGATCGCCGCCTACGCGCTGCTGCTCGTGCCGCTGGGTTTCGTGGTGGCCTCACTGCTTTTGTGCGTGGGCCTAACCGCCTACTACGGCTACCGCCGTCATGGGGTGAACCTGGCGGTGTC
Organism: Vreelandella sp. GE22; assembly: GCF_968212445.1. Lineage (NCBI taxonomy): Bacteria > Pseudomonadati > Pseudomonadota > Gammaproteobacteria > Oceanospirillales > Halomonadaceae > Vreelandella > Vreelandella sp. GE22. The sequence goes on along the minus strand of NZ_OZ309110.1, from coordinate 3,601,938 downwards.
GCTGGCGGTGGTGCTGGGGCTTTATCTGTTGATGACGCGGGTGATGGACGTCTACCTGCCCACCGGCATACTGCCGATTTAAGCGCCGTCGTCTAAACGCTGCTAACGAGAGACACGCCCATGGATGCCTTGAACAATCTCATGTACGGCTTTGGCATCGCGCTCGAGCCGATCAATATCGCCTACGTTTTCGCCGGTGTGTTTGCCGGTACCATCATCGGCATGCTACCGGGCCTGGGGCCGATCAGCGCGCTGGCGCTGATGATTCCGATCACCTTCTCGATGGAACCCTCCTCGGGGCTGATCCTGATGGCCGGGGTGTACTACGGCGCCATCTTCGGCGGCTCGACCTCGTCGATCCTCTTGAACGCCCCGGGGGTCGCGGGCACCGTGGCCACCTCCTTCGATGGCTACCCCTTGGCCAAGCAGGGGCTGGCGGGCAAGGCGCTGGCGATTGCCGCCTATTCGTCGTTCGTGGGCGGTACGGTCTCGGTGGTCTTTCTGATGTTGGTGGCGCCGCTTCTGTCCAAAGTGGCGGTGAGCTTCGGCCCGGCGGAGTACTTCGCGCTGATGGTGCTGGGGCTGACCGCGGTAGTCTCGCTTTCGGACAAATCCCTGGTGAAAGGCCTGATCGCCGCCGTGGTGGGGGTGATGATCTCGATCGTGGGCATCGACATGCAAACCGGCACCGAGCGCTTCACCTTTGGCTCGGCGCAGTTGCTCGACGGCATCGATTTCCTGGTGGTGGCGCTGGGTATCTTCGCCCTGGCCGAGGTGTTCTACATGCTGCTGCGCGGCGGCGGTGGCAAGGAAGCGCCGCGTAACGCCATCGGCTCGCTCAAGCTTACCCGCTCGGAAGTGGGGCAGATCGCCGGGCCGGTTAGCCGAAGCTCGGTGCTGGGCTTTTTCACCGGCGTGCTGCCGGGCGCGGGCGCCACGATCGGCTCGTTTTTGGGCTATAGCATGGAAAAACGCATCGCCAAAGACGGCGATACCTTCGGCAAGGGCAACATCAAGGGCGTAGCCGCGCCGGAAGCGGCCAACAACGCCGCCTGTACCGGCTCCTTCGTACCGCTTTTGACCCTGGGTGTCCCCGGCTCCGGCACCACGGCGGTGCTGCTGGGCGCGCTTCTGGTCATGGGCGTCACTCCGGGTCCGATGATGCTCGAACAGCGCCCGGACGTGTTCTGGGGCGTGGTGGCGAGTATGTACGTGGGCAACATCTTCTTGCTGGTGCTCAACCTGCCGCTGATTCCCTTGATCGCCAAGATACTCGATCTACCCCGGGCGATGCTGCTCTCGCTGATTCTGATATTTTGCATGATCGGCGTGTACGGCATGAGCTTCAGCGTGTTCGATCTACTGCTGCTGCTCGGATTTGGCCTGCTGGGTCTTGGCATGCGGCTGTTCGGCTTTCCCGCCGCGCCACTGATTCTTGCGCTGATTCTGGGCAATATCATGGAGGAGTCCATGCGTCGGGCGCTGCAGATCTCCGGCGGCGACTGGATGACCTTCGTCGAGAAGCCCATTTCGCTCTCGCTGCTCGCCATCGCGCTTTTGTCGCTTTTGCTGCCGCTACTCAAAAAGCGCCGCAAGCGCGCGGCGTAATCGAGTTTTCCCCTTTTGAGCGCCCGCTTCGGGCGCTTTTTTTATGCGTGTTCTCGGGGTATGGCCCATTGAGTCCTTGTGGTGCAGGCGCTCGTTTTGGTGCATATCGAGAGTGCAGTTTTTCAACGACGCCGCGCCGCGCTGGTGCGAACGCGCTCTCAGAAACGTGGTTTGTCACATTTAGCTCTTTGATATAAATGATTTTTGGTTGGCGTGGCCCACATTGGCGCACACCTTGCAATCGTTATAAGCGATACCTCGCGGGTTTTCACCACAAGGCCCGCCGCTCAAATAACGAGCCCTCCCCAAAGGGCGCAAGGAGATCCAAGTGGCCAAGCTAACGCATCCTCTTTCCCGCCGTTTCATGACCTCTCTACTGGCTGCCGCCGTCATGGGCGCCGGCGCCCAGGCCGTGGCCCAGGAGAGTAACGACCCGATCAAGGTCGGTATTCTCCACTCGCTTTCCGGCACCATGGCGATCAGCGAGTCGACGTTGAAAGACACTGTCGAGATGCTCATCCAGCAGCAAAACGACGCGGGCGGGCTGCTGGGCCGGGATCTTGAGGCCGTAGTGGTCGACCCGGCTTCCAACTGGCCGCTGTTCGCCGAGCGCGCCCGGGAGCTGCTCGCCCAGGAAGAGGTGGACGTCATTTTCGGCAACTGGACCTCGGTTTCGCGCAAGGCGGTGCTGCCGGTGGTCGAGGAGCTCAATGGCCTGCTCTTCTACCCGGTGCAGTACGAAGGCGAGGAGTCCTCGGAGAACGTCTTCTACACCGGTGCGGCCCCCAACCAGCAGGCAATTCCCGCCGTCGAGTACCTGATCAACGAAGTGGGCATCGAGCGCTTTGCGCTGATCGGCACCGACTACGTTTACCCGCGTACCACCAACCGTATTCTCGAAGCCTTCTTGAAGGACGAACATGGCATCGCGGATGAAGACATCATGGTCGACTACACGCCCTTCGGCCATTCGGACTGGCAGAACATCGTCTCCGAGATCCGCCGCTTCGGCGAAGAGGGCAAGCCCACCGCGGTGGTCTCCACCATCAACGGCGACGCCAACGTGCCGTTCTACCGCGAGCTTGCCAACCAGGGTATCGACGCCGCGGACATCCCGGTCATCGCCTTTTCGGTGGGCGAGCAGGAGCTTTCCGGTATCGACACCGGCCCGCTGGTCGGCCACCTGGCCGCGTGGAACTACTTCATGAGCGTGGACACCGACGAAAACTATGACTTCATCGACGCCTGGATCGAGCATACCGGCGATGAAGAGTCGGTCACCAACGACCCGATGGAAGCGCACTACATTGGCTTCAACATGTGGGCGGAAGCGGTACGTAAAGCGGGCACCACCGACGTGGACGCCATCAAGGACGCGATCATCGGCGTGAGCGTGCCGAATCTGTCCGGCGGCTATGCGGCCATGATGCCCAATCATCACATCACCAAGCCGGTGCTGATCGGCGAGGTGCAGGACAACGGCCAGTTCGACATCGTTTGGCAGACGCCCTCCACGGTGGCCGGCGACGCCTGGTCGGATTACCTGCCCGGCTCTCGCGACCTGATCAGTGACTGGCGCAAGCCCATGGAGTGCGGCAACTTCAACGTGGTCAACGGCTCCTGCGGTGGCAGCACCGCAGCTGAGGAAGCCGAAGCGGCGCTGGCCGAGTAGCGTTTTCGAGTACGCCTTTTACCCGGGCCGCGTAGGCGGCCCGGGGCACGCCATCTCTTACTCATACTCAAAGGAAGAACCCGATGAGGCGTTTCCTTTTCTGGGCGCTGCTGTGCCTGCTGGCCGGCTTTTTGCCGAGTGCCGCGGCGCAAACCAACGCCAACTCGCCTAATGACGATACCGGCTACGCGCTGCTCGAAACTTTGGATGTGGACTCCTACCGCGACAAGGGCGAGGCGATCTCCGCCATTTTGCAAAGCGATGACGAGCGCGCCCGCGAGTGGCTCCAGGCACTGCTCGATGGCCGCCTGCAGCGCACGGATGACGGCCGCTTCGTGGTGGTGCTGGACAACTCGGGCCGCAACTGGCCGGTGGAAGACGCCCTGACCGGCGAGGCGCTCGGCGAGATGTCGCGCCGCGAACTCGACCGGATCGGCATCAATAATGCGCTTCGAAACCAGCTTAGAAGCGCCATCGCCGTGGTGGATCTCTACTCGCCCAACGTGGAGCGCCGGCGCACTTCTGCTGACCGCCTGCTGGGCGAGGTGGATGATGAACTCGCCGACACACTGGCCACGGTCATCACTGAAGCCGACGACGACTACGTCAGCATGCGCCTGGCCCAGGCGGTGGCGATCTATCAGGCAGAAAACGGCGAGATGGACGGCGTCGAGGCGCTTTCGGGCAGCCTGCACCCCCGCGCCCGAGTGGCCCTGAACCGCGCGGCCAGCGGCGACAACCCGGCGGTGGCCGATGCGGCGCGCAACGCCCTGGGCAATATCGAGCAGAGCCTCAAGATCAACCGGGGCGTCGAGACGCTTTACTTCGGCCTGAGCCTGGGCTCAATACTGGTGCTCGCGGCGATCGGCTTGGCCATCACCTTTGGGGTAATGGGCGTGATCAATATGGCCCACGGCGAGCTGATGATGCTCGGCGCCTACACCACCTGGATGATGCAGCAGCTACTGCCCGGACAACCCGGCCTTGCGCTGGTGCTCTCGATACCGGCAGGCTTTTTGGTGGCCGCACTTGCCGGCATCGCCATCGAGCGCAGCGTGATTCAGTTTTTGAAGGGCCGCCCGCTGGAAACGCTGCTGGCCACCTTCGGTATCAGCCTGATCCTCCAGCAGCTGGTGCGCACGGTGATTTCGCCGCTGAACCGCACGGTGATCACCCCGGAGTGGATGAGCGGGTCACTCGTGATCAACGATGCGCTGTCGCTCACGCTCAACCGCCTTTACGTGATGGGCTTTGCGCTGTTGGTGTTTGCCGGGCTGATGTTGGTCATGCGCCGCACGCGCTTGGGGCTCGAGGTGCGCGCCGTTACGCAGAACCGTGCCATGGCGCGCTCCATGGGCATTCGTGCCACTCGGGTCGATATCATGACCTTCGCGCTGGGCTCCGGTGTCGCCGGGCTGGCCGGCGTGGCGCTTTCTCAGCTCACCAACGTGGGGCCGAACCTCGGTCAGAACTACATCATCGATTCGTTCATGGTGGTGGTGTTCGGCGGGGTGGGGAATCTTTGGGGGACGCTGGTGGCCGGGCTTTCGCTGGGCGTCATCAATCAGGTCCTTGAGCCCTGGGCCGGGGCGGTGCTTTCCAAGATCATCGTGCTCGTGTTCATCATCCTGTTCATTCAAAAGCGCCCGCGGGGACTCTTCCCCCAGAAGGGCCGCGCGGCGGAGGGTTAAGCGATGAGCCTGCATTCAACCTCGAGCCGCTTCTGGCTCACCCGTCCGTTCGGCGAGCGTGCAACCCAAATATTTCTGGGCGTGCTGCTGGCGGCCCTCGTCATCGTCACCGTGCTGCACGTGGCGCTGCCCCGGGGCCACGCGCTGCATATCAACGCCTATACGGTGAACCTGTTCGGCAAGTACTTGAGCTACGCGCTGCTCGCCGTGGCGGTGGATCTCGTCTGGGGGTATCTGGGTATTTTGAGCCTGGGCCACGGGGCGTTTTTCGCTATCGGCGGCTACGCCATGGGCATGTACCTGATGCGCCAGATTGGTGAGCGCGGCACCTACGGCGACCCGGTGCTGCCCGATTTCATGGTGTTTCTCAACTGGGAGAGCCTGCCCTGGTACTGGCACGGCTTCGACATGGCCTGGTTCGCCTTCGCCATGGTGGTGCTGGCGCCCGGGCTTCTGGCGCTGATCTTCGGCTTCCTGGCGTTTCGCTCCCGGGTCACCGGGGTGTATCTCTCGATCATCACCCAGGCGCTGACGTTTGCGCTGATGCTGGCGTTTTTCCGCAACGAGATGGGCTTTGGCGGCAACAACGGCCTGACGGATTTCCGCGAGATCCTCGGCTTCAACCTGCGCAGTGCTGATACGCGCCTCGGGCTCTTTATAGCCTCCGGCGTGGCGCTGGCGCTGGGCTATATTCTCTGCCGGGCGATCGTCACCAGTAAGCTGGGCCGGGTGTGCGTGGCGACCCGGGATGCCGAGGCGCGTACGCGCTTCATCGGCTACCGGGTCGAGCGCTTCCAGCTGTTCGTGTTCGTGGTCTCGGCCATGCTCGCGGGTGTGGCGGGGGCGCTCTACGTGCCGCAAGTCGGCATCATCAATCCAAGCGAGTTCGCGCCGCTGTTTTCCATCGAGATCGTTTTATGGGTGGCCCTCGGTGGCCGCGCCACGCTCTATGGCGCGGTGATTGGCGCCATTCTGGTCAACTACGCCAAGACCGTGTTCACCGGCGTGATGCCCGACGCCTGGCTCTTTGCCCTCGGTGGGCTGTTCGTGCTGGTCACCGTACTACTGCCCAAGGGCGTGGCCGGGCTTTTGCCCCATCTTTCGCGGCGGCGTACCCCTTCATCCAGTGAGCCCCGGGAGGCGAACGCATGAGCTTTATAGAGTCGCTAAAAGCCCGCGATCGGGTGTTCGATTTCATGACGCCGCAGGCCTCAAAGGTGGATGTGCGTCACGGCCCGATTCTCTACATGGAAGACGTCACGGTCAGCTTCGACGGCTTTAAGGCGATCGACAAGCTGAACCTGACCATCGACGACGGCGAGCTTCGCTGCATCATCGGCCCCAACGGGGCGGGCAAGACCACCATGATGGATATCATCACCGGCAAGACCCGGCCCACCGAGGGCAGCGTTTGGTTCGGCAGCCGCCACAACCTTTTGAACATGAACGAGCCGGAGATCGCGAGCCTCGGCATCGGGCGCAAGTTTCAAAAGCCCACGGTGTTCGAGGCGCTCAGCGTATTCGAGAACCTGGAGCTCGCCATGGCCGCGGACAAGCGCATCGTGGCCACACTGACCGCGCGCATGACCGGCGAGATCCAGGACCGCATCGACGAAGTGCTGGAGACCATCGGCCTGACTCAGCTTCGTTTTCAGCCGGCGGGCATTCTCTCTCACGGCCAGAAACAGTGGCTCGAGATCGGCATGCTCTTGATGCAGCGCCCGCGCCTGTTGCTGGTGGACGAACCCGTCGCCGGCATGACCGAGCAGGAGATGGAGCGCACCGCCGAGCTTCTCACCGGGCTTGCCGGCAAGCAGTCGGTGGTGGTGGTCGAGCACGACATGGGCTTCGTGCGCTCCATCGCCCGCCAGGTGACCGTGCTGCACCAGGGCAGCGTGCTGGCTGAGGGCAGCATGGATCAGGTCGCCAGTGACCCGAAAGTGGTCGAGGTGTACCTGGGTGCCGACGACGAGGAGGCCGCCTGATGCTCGCCATCGACAAACTCAACCAGTTCTACGGCGAAAGCCACACGCTCTGGGATCTCGATCTCGAGGTACCCAAAGGGCAGTGCACCTGCGTAATGGGGCGTAACGGCGTGGGCAAGACCACGCTGATGAAAGCCATCATGGGCGAGGTCGCGGTGAAAAGCGGCCAGCTTCGTTACCAGGGCGGCGATACCGGCGAGATCGAACTGACCAAAAAAGCGATCGAGGCGCGCTCCCGGCTGGGCATCGGCTACGTACCCCAGGGCCGGCAGATTTTCCCGATGCTGACGGTGGAAGAGAACCTGCGTACGGGCCTGGCCGCCCGCGGCGACGGGCTGAAGAAGATCCCCGCGCGGATTTTCGAACTCTTCCCGGTGCTCCAGGAGATGAAGCACCGCCGCGGCGGCGATCTCTCCGGCGGCCAGCAGCAACAGCTCGCCATCGGCCGGGCGCTGGTGATCGAACCCAAACTGTTGATTCTGGACGAGCCGGGGGAGGGCATTCAGCCCAACATCGTCGCCCAGATCGGCCAGGTGATCCGCCAACTGATCGAAGAGGACGGCCTCACGGTGCTGCTCGTCGAGCAGAAACTGCCGTTTGCGCGCAAATACGCCGACCGCTTCGTGATCATGGACCGCGGCCGCCCGGTGGCCAAAGGCGAGATCGGGCAGCTCTCCCAGGAGCTGATCAAGACGCACCTGACGGTTTGAGTTATCCACACCCGGTTTGCGCGTGCTACCAACCACACGGCTGTCATTTGGCTGGCGTGTGGTTGTTGAAAAATCAGTGGGCTTTCAATGCCTGATAAAAGGCCGGGTTCTCCTGAATAGTCGCCAGCACCTTGGCTGCTAGCCCGGTGGGGTTGCGCCGCTTGCTCTCCCAGCTTTTGACGGTATCCACACTGGTGCCCATCGCTTGGGCAAACTCCGCTTGGGACACATCCAGCGCGGTGCGGATCTGTTTGACATCCGCTACCTCGAAACGCGTCATGCGCGACGCGGGGGATCGCTTCTCCTTGATATGAACGGCTTCTTCCAGGGAGTCCTTGAGTTCGTTAAAAACGTGCATGTCACTTACTCTTCATTCATTTTTAAGGGTGTACAAAGTACACTTTTTAAAGTCTAGAGTCGGCTTGAAGAGGCAGTTCTTCGGCGGTGGTCGTGATTTGATCGAATAGTGGATGCGCCGGGTTGAGCATGTAGTTGAGTTCCCGCGGCACGATTACGCTGGGTAGCGCCAGTGCCAGGCTTTGTTTTGATGCCAGCCAGCCGTCGCCCAGCTCCGCGGTTTCTGCGGGTGCCGGTGCTTCTTGCCAGTTGTCGGGGAGGTCTTCTACACCAACGCGTAGAATGCTCTCGGCGGGTAGCGTCAGGCGCAGTAGTGCATAGGCATTGAGCAGACGATAGCTCTCCAGGTGCACCATGATTTCGAGAAGCGCCAGCGACTCGGAGCTTGCCACATACACGCAGGCGTTGCCGGGGCTGTTCCAACGCCCGCCGTAAAGCCGTGCGCCCTCGCCATCGAAGGCGGTCTCCTGGTACTTGCGCTTGACCAGCCTGTACGCCTGAACCTCGCTCACGCGGTCACTCCGTGCTCCAGCCGGCCAATCAGGTTCAGCACCGTTTGGTACTCGGCGGAGGTCGCGCTCATCTCCACCGGCCTGCGCCCGCCCAACCCTACATTGGGTTTGAGCAGCCAGGCGCGGGCGCTCTCGGCGTCACCTTCGAACAGATCCAGCGCCGCCTTGAAGAGTTCGGCAAAGCGGTAAAGCCGGTCGCTTTCCGCCATCTTGAAACGACCCGATTTGGCGCGGCGGCTCAGCGTGGCCGGGGGGATATCCACATAGCCTGCCAAGGCCTTTTGCTCGATACCCGATACCCTGGCAAGCTGAGGGTAAACCCGGTATTCCACGCCTTCATGCAACAGCTCATGCAGCTTGCGACCACGGGCGGGCAGGCCAACCTGCTGCCAGAAACCGGCAGCGAGCGCTTTGGGGGGCTGGTATTGGGTAAAGGACGTAGCCATTGGGTTTTCACTTGATATGTCTGTGGACTATCAAATGGTATAGGCGTGAACGTCGTTGCTGTCAAGCGATAGGCTTTGATCGCTCTGCCTGGCGCTTGGCGTTCCTGCCGTCTTTTATGAGGTCGGCGGCGGCTCCACCGGTGCTTGGCGCGCTCGGCGGCGCTTGAGCACTTGGGTAATCAGGCCATAACGCGGCCCGCCCAGAAAGGCGAGGATCAGAAACATGCCGGTCATCACCGCCATCATGCCGCCGATCGAGACGTTGAAATGCACGGCCAGGTAATAGCCGCTAATGCTCGAGGCGATCGAGATCAGCGCACCGATGACGAACATCATCCACAGGCGGTCGGTGAGCAGGTAAGCAGCCGATGCGGGCACGATGGCAAAGGCGATAAACAGCACCGCGCCCACGGCATCGAACGCCGCCACGGCGGTGGAGCTGGTCAGCATCAAAAGACCATAGAACAGGATCGTCGGCATGAAGCCAAAGGTTTTGGCCAGCGCGGGATCGAAGGTGGCGAGCTTCAGCTCCTTATAAAAAACACCGATAAAGGCATAATTGAGCAGCGTCATCACGCTCATCGACACCAGCGCCTGGGGAATGGGCAGCCCAAACATGTCGACGGTATCCAGCCAAACGAAGCCGATCTCCCCCAGCAGTACCGTGTGGGTGTCGATGTGCACGTCGTGGGCGTAGATATTGAGCAGCAGCACGCCGATCGAGAACAGCGCCGGGAACACCAGGCCGATGGCGGCGTCCTGCTTTACGCGTTTGGTGTTGGCGAGCGCCTCGGTGAGGAAGACGGTCAAAAGCCCGGTCAGCGCGGCGCCGATGAGCTGCACCGGCCCGCTTTGCTGCTTGGTGAGTATCCAGACGATGACGATGCCGAACACGATCGAATGGCTGATGGCATCCGACAGCATGCTGTTGCCGCGCAGCACCAAAAAGGTGCCCACCGCCGAAGAGGCGATGCCCACCATGGCGCCGACCAGAATGATCGGCAGGGCGGTGCTGTCGAGTAGCGCCTCGATCATGGAGCGACCTCCTCGAACGTGGCGACCACCTGCCGGGCCTTGGCTTGGCCGGAAGCGGTCAGCCCCCAGCCCGCCTCATCTTGCGAGTGGGCCAGATACCCTTGGCGCTTGAGCCGGGCAAGCGTTAGCCACGCGCTCAAGGACAAACGGTGTGGCGCGGGTCTGGCCGGGTGTTTATAAAGCGTGTAGAGCAGCTGCTGCTGTTGCAGCTCGGTTTTCTGGCGGTAGTGTTTCATCATTCCCCACAAAAGACCGCGGCCCGGGGCCAGTGCAAGCGACAGCAGCACGATGGCCGTAGCGGTCAGTACGATCAGCGGGCCGGTGGCGAGCCCGCGGGACAGCGTGCTGATCGTCGCCCCGGATACGCCGCTGACGATGCCCACCCCCGCGGCAATCGCCAGCATCGTGCCCAGGTGGCGGCTCCATTGCCTTGCCGCCGCTGCCGGGGCGACGATCATCGCCGCCATCAGAATCACCCCGACCATCTGCAAACCGACCACCACGGCGAGTGCCACCATGGCGGTGAGCGTGGCCTCGATGGCCGTGGCGGGCATCCCCAGCGTGCGGGCGTACTCGGCATCGAAGGTGACCAGCTTGGCCTGCTTCCAGAAGGCGGCGAGCAGTGTGAGAGTCGCCAGCGTTACGCCGCCCATCACCCAGAGATCCGAGCGCAGCGTGGCGGCGGCCTGGCCGAAGAGAAAGGCCTCGAGCCCGCCCTGGGAGGCGTTGCTGGTGCCCTGAATGTAGGTGAGCAGCACGATGCCGACGGCAAAAAAGAGGCTTAGGCACACGCCCAGGGCGGCGTCGGTTTTCAAGCGGCTTTTGCGGGTGAGCAGCAGCATGATGAGCGCGGCGAGCGAGCCGGTGGCAAGCGAGCCCAGCATGATGCCGCCGATGTCACGGCTGCCGGTGATGATGAAACTCAAGCATATGCCCGGAAGCGCGGCGTGGGAGATGGCGTCGCCCAAAAGGCTCTGGCGGCGCAGTACCGCAAAGCAGCCCAGCGGCCCGCTGATCAGGCCCAAGAGAGATGCGCCGATCACCACGTTTTGAAAGGTGTAGTCCGATAAGAGCGCGAGCCAGTCCATGGGTCAGGTCACTTTCGAGGCGGGAAACATCAATGATTCGCTGTCGCCCAGCAGGGCGATCTGGCCGCCGTAGGTCTGGCGCAGGTGGTCGATCTTGAAGACTTCGTCGGCCGGGCCGGCGGCGATCACCCGCACGTTCAAAAGCAGTAGCCAGTCGAAGTAGCTGCTCACCGTTTGCAGGTCGTGGTGGACGACGATCAGGGTTTTGCCCGCGTCTCTCAAACGGCGCAGGATATCGATGATCGCCCGCTCGGTGGTGGCGTCCACCCCGGCCATGGGTTCGTCCAGAAAGTAGACATCCGCCTGCTGCACCAGCGCCCGGGCCAGAAACACCCGCTGTTGCTGGCCGCCGGAGAGCTGGCTGATCTGGCGGTGGGCAAGCTCGCTCATGCTCACCATCTCGAGCGCCTCCATCGCCTCCTGGCGCTCTCTACGGCCCGGGCGCTTGAACCAGCCCAGGCGCCCGTAAAGGCCCATGGTCACGACATCCAGCGCGGTGGTGGGGAAGTCCCAGTCCACACTCGAGCGCTGGGGCACGTAGCCCACCCGCTTGCGCTGGGCCGCGTAGGGCTTGCCGTGCACCTTCACCTCGCCGGAAAGCGACGGCACCAGCCCCAAAAGACTCTTGATCAGCGTGCTTTTGCCCGCCCCGTTGGGGCCGACGATGCCCGCCATCACGCCCGCCGGGATATCCAGATCGATATCCCAAAGCACGGGCTGGTTGTGGTAGCTCACGGTCAAGTTGTTAATGCTGAGGGCCGGCTCAGCGCTTGCGGGTATTGCCATTAAGCGTGCCTTTTATCCCTGTTGGTCGAGCTGCCACTGGCTTGCCCACTCATCCAGCGTATCGGGCAGCGGGGCAAGGGTACCGCCCAGCGCCTCGACGATATGCTGGGTATTGCGGTAAAGCATGCCCATATAGGTGCCGTCGACGGTGCCCGTATCGCCCATGGCGTCCGAATAAAGCTCGCCGCCCACGCTCACCGTGTGGCCGCGCTGCTTGGCCGCGTCGATCACCGCCTGAATCGTGCGCGGGTTGATCGTGCTTTCGACGAACACCGCCGGCACGCCGCGCTCTACCACACTATTGGCCATGCTGCGGATATCGGCAATGCCGGTTTCGGTTTCGGTGCTGATACCCTGAATGCCTTCGACCTCGATGTCGTAGGCGCGGCCATAGTAGCTAAACGCATCGTGGGCGGTGACCAGCACGCGCTGCTGCTCGGGAATGCTGGCAATGCTCTCCTTGACCCATTCGTGAAGCGCCGAAAGCTCGCCCTGGTAGCGTTCGCTATTGGCCTCGATGGCATCACGACACTCAGGCCGTGCCTCTATCAAGGTGTCGCTCAGCGTAGGTACGATCTGCGCCCAGAGTGAGATATCCATCCACAGGTGCGGGTCGACGCCGTAGGCCCCCTGGGCGCTGATCAGTTGATCCTCGCTGATCGAGGCCGGGGCCACGGCCAAAGTCGGTGTGCGTTTGGAGAAGTTCTCCAGCACCGAGCCGAGCTGGCCTTCCAGCGAATAGCCGGAGTAGAGAATCTGCTCGGCGCCGCGCAGTAGCGCCACATCGCTGGCGCTGGCCTGGTAAAGGTGTGGGTCGACCCCCGGGCCCATCATGGCCTCGACGCTAACGCACTCGCCGCCCACCTGCTGGGCGACATCGGCAATCATGCCGATGGTCGCCACCACGTTCAGCGGCTCCTCGGCCAGGGCCTGCGAGCTTAGCGGCAAAAGCCCCAACGCCATGATCGCGCGTTTTAGTGCCATGGATACCTCCGGGCATCGAATGAAAAGAAACCGTGCATTGCACTGCGCAATTTATTTTACATGCAGTAAGAAGTATAGCCTTTGCTAAGTTTCTTGCCTTACAAAAATTATGTCAAGCCGCCGCGTCTTTCACCGAACTAAAAATGTGCGCAAACCATGATGTGGATAAAAAAACCTTAGGCGAATTTTTGTTAATGTCATCGTTTGGTCTAATTAATCTTAATTGGCGGGGTGGACGATGCGCTATAAAGATAAGTACCAGCTAGTGACCCAGTGGGAGACGCTTCAAGAGCGTACGCCCAGGTCGGTACGCCAGGCAGTGGCTCAACTGGTCTACGCCTATCATGGGCCGTTCGCCCACCATTTCTACCACACCATGATGGAGGACCCTCACGCCAAGCTTTTTCTGTCCCATGCCCAGGTCAAGCAGCGCTTGAATCCTTCGATGCAGCGCTGGCTGATTTCGATTTTCAGCGAGGAGCACGATGATTTACTGGCATTGGTGGAGCAGCAGGAGAAGATCGGCCAGGTTCATGCCCGGGTCGATATTCCGGTCAACCTCGTTCTTGGCAGTGCGCGCCAGCTAAAACAGGCTTTTTATCAGCGTATTGAAGATGACCTTTCCGCGGTGGGCTCAGCGGGCCGCGTCGCTATTTACGTTTCTGACACGATCGATATGGCCATGGAGATCATGAGCTACGCCTACTCGGTCGCCAGCGAGCGCAACGCGCGTACCGAAGAGGCGTACAAGCTCTTTACGCTCACGCAAAATATTGGCGATGAGCGCGAGCGGCAGCGTTCGGCGCTGCTCGATTGGGAGAATACGCTGATGTACGCCGTGGCCTCGCAGCAGCCAGTTCAAGCCATGTTGCCTCTTGCAAGCTCCGAGTTTGGGCTCTGGTATTTTCACAAGGCAAGCCACGTGTTCGAAGGCGTACCCGAGATAGGGAGCATCACCGGCTGCATCGAGCGGATCGACCACCAAACCCTGCCCGAGCTGGCCCGGCCGGAGGCAGACCAGCGCCAGGTAGCGCTTGCCAATATTCGTGACGGTATTCGCAGCATTTTGATGCTGCTGGACGACATGCTCAAGCGCGCCTCCCAGCTGGAGGCCGGGCGCGATAGCTTGACGCTGCTACTGAATCGCAAGTTCCTGTCGGTGGTGCTTGGCCGCGAAATCGAGCTTGCCCGCCAATCGAGTAAGCTGTTCGTTTTGTTGATGCTCGATATCGATCACTTCAAGTCGATCAACGACCGCTTCGGTCACGAAGCCGGCGACCACGTGCTGCAGCACGTAGCCGGTATCATGGAGCGCTCCACCCGCGGCGGCGACTATGTGTTCCGCATGGGCGGCGAGGAGTTTTTGATCGTGCTGGTCAATAGCTGCGCCGAGGGCAGCCGCCTGTTCGCCGAGCGGCTGCGCCAGGCCATTGCCAAGGAGTCCATGCTGGTCGGCGTCGATACGCTGCTCAACGTCACCGCAAGCTTCGGCCTCGCCTTGTACGATGGCCACCCGGACTACCAGCGCACGATCCAGCGCGCCGACGAGGCGCTTTATAAAGCCAAACACACCGGGCGTAATCGGGTCGTGATGGCGGATACCGGCTAGCTTGAACGTCCTGGCGCCTTCACGCTTGGCGAGATGTGAAACGGCGCTCCTGCAACGGGCGAACCAAAAACCAGTCGATGACCAGCATCACGGCAATCGCCGCACCGGTCAGCGGAAACAGCACCCCGCCGATTACCAGAATGGCGATGATGCCGCGAAAGGCGCGTTTATCTGTAGGCAGTGGCGGCACGCCGACGCCCCCTTTCGGGCGGCGTTTCCACCACATCACGCCGGCACTGACACATAGCCCGATGATGGCGATACACACCGCCAGAAACACCAGCTGGTTCGCCAGGCCGAATTCTTGGCCCATGTGGACGCTGATGCCGAATTCCAGCCAGCGCCCCAGCGCCCCGTAGTCTTTGTAGCTCATGTCCAGAAGCGGCTCGCCGCTGTACTGATCCAGATGCACCACGCGCTGCTGGCTTGAATCGTTGGGGTAGACCGAGCCCGTGTACACGCCGGTAGGGCTTCCCGGCAGGCTCACCGCGAAGCCGTCATGCAGGCCGAGCCTCTCGAAGGCCGCCACGGCCTCGTCCAGGCCGATACCCGCCTGGGCCGCAGCTGGAGTGGTCGCGTTGGATTCGGGGATGCGCGCTTGCTCCATCGACCAACTGGTGGGCGTTTGCTCGCTCAGGCGCGCCTCGGACATCGGCACCTCGACCCGCACACCGGCGGGGTAGCCAAAGTTATTGCCATTGGCCCACTGGTTCACCTGGCCGCCCCACACCCCGGACCAGGGCATCCCGGTGATCGCCAGAAACAGGATGAAGCCGCCGACGAACAGCCCGGTCACCGCATGCAAATCGCGCCAGAAAACCCGCTTTTTCGGCGTGCCGCGCACGCTGACCACACCGCCGTTGGCCTGGCGCCGGGGCCACCAAAGGTAAATACCTGTCAGCACCAGCAAAATCGCGAAGCCGCCGGTGATCTCGATAAGCTTGCGCGGCGTGGCGCCGAAAAACTTGAAGCTGTGCAGGGTGCGCACCGTCCACATGAGGGTGCCCTGGTCGTCCAGCGTGCCGAGCACGTTGGCGGTGTAGGGGTTTACATACACCGCCAGGCGCTCGTCTTGTGGGGTGCGCACGGTGATTTCCGCCGAGCTTTCCGGGGTGGCCGGGGCGGTGTATTTCAGCGCCGTGCCCGGCTGTGCTTCAAGCGCGGCGCTCACCAGCGCCGAGGGCGCAGCGGTGCTCGCTCGAGCCTCCACGCGTTTGACGTCGGCGTGAACGATGGCGTCGATCTCATGATGAAAGAGATAAAGTGCGCCGGTGATCGACAGCATAATCAAAAACGGCAGGACCAGAAGGCCTGCATAGAAATGCCAGCGCCAGACGGCGAGGTACATATCGAACGGCTTTTTCGCCGCCGACGGGGTAGTGGCGTGGGATGACATCACGGATCCTCGAGCGCCCGATTAATGGGCGCTTTGATAGCGACAAGCGCGTGGCGGTCAAAAGCCGTCAGGCGATCAGAAATAGAGACGAGTCGCTAGGCAGCCGGGGGTGCGCGGGGAGGTGCGTGACGGTAGTGATCGAGGGAGGCGAACCCCTGCAACGGCATTTGCGGCAAGGGGGCCTGGTGAATGAACGCCTGCCGGGCAATGGTGGGCAAAAGCGCGTGGGCAGAGGGGAACTGCTGCCAGATCGAGCAGTAGCCGCACTCGTGAAACCAGGTGAAGATCGGCTCGGATGGGGCTGTCGGCTGTCCGTCATGCCCCAGCCCTGAATGTTCGTGATGGTCGCCGTGGTGGGCATGATCATGCGCTTGAAGCTGTGAGATCAGCGGGCCCACCAGCAGCAACAGCATCGCCACCAGCGCCACATGAAGGGCACCTTGATACCAACGGCTATACGCGAAGCGCTGTAGGGATGAGAGTGGTGGCAAAGTAAACGATCCAGACAAGACCGGCTGCGGTCAGAGGTTTTCAAGCGCAGAATGAGACGACGCTATGGTAGCGCAAAAAGCCGTCTCTTGAAGCGGCTATGCCATGCTGGTTTGCCTCAACGTTCAACGCTCCGGGGCGCACTATTTTGGTGTTTTGACTGAATAAAAGCCCTATTTTGGTGCAATAAAAGCGCTTTAACGCCCCGCTCGAGCCGGACAGGAAGCCGAGGTAGCGCCATTCACCATTTTGGCGCACTCCTTGCATTTATAACGTCAAATGCCCTTCGCCGTCGGGCCGGGCAGCAACCGATTCTTTGATAGGCAGTGGTTGATCACGCTATGTTTTTGACGTCTTTTGCTTACTCGTTTGTGCCGCCATGCCTGTAACGCCCACATTCACGCCGGCACCGTCCGGCCACCGCTTCGATGCCGAGCGCCGCTGGGCGGCCTCGTTGGCGCTGCGCTTTGCTCATCGTGAAGGCGCCACGCGCCTAGTTCAGGCGCGCCACCAGGGGCCGCTTCGCGTGCAGCGGCCTTTCTACCCGGAAGGCCGCGGCCAAGCGTGCCACGTTTACGTGCTGCACCCACCCGGGGGCCTGGTCAGCGGCGATGCGCTGACCATTAGCGCCCATATTGAGCCCGGCGCCCACGCGCTTTTGACCACGCCCGCGGCCAACAAGCTCTATAAGGCGGACAGCCAAGGTGTGGCCTGGACCCAGCGTACCGAGCTCACCGTGGACGACGGC
The DNA here is from genome assembly GCF_968212445.1 of Vreelandella sp. GE22. Taxonomy (NCBI): domain Bacteria; kingdom Pseudomonadati; phylum Pseudomonadota; class Gammaproteobacteria; order Oceanospirillales; family Halomonadaceae; genus Vreelandella; species Vreelandella sp. GE22. The sequence goes on along the minus strand of NZ_OZ309110.1, from coordinate 3,584,822 downwards.
GCGGTGCTCGAATGGCTGCCCCAGGAGACCATCGCTTTTGATGGCTCGAAAGGCGAGCAGCACACCCATATCGCCCTTCACGGCAGTGCTAAATGCCTTGGTTGGGAGGTGATGGCGCTGGGCCGCCCGGCAAGCGAATTGCCGTTCGTTTCCGGGCGTATCGAGCAGCACTTTCGTTTGACCCAGGATGGCAAGCCCTTGTGGCTCGAGCGCCAGCCGCTGGACCCATTACACCCGCGCTTTGTGGGCCGCTGGGGCCAGGGCGGTGCCACCGTGCAGGCCACGCTGTGGGCGGTCGGGCTCGAGGATAATCAGCAAGCCGTCGAGGCGCTGCGCGAGGCGCTGCCGGATAGCCCCCACTGGGCGGCCACACAGCGCCACGGCGTGCTGCTGCTGCGTTTTCTGGGCCAATCACGTAATGAAGCCTGGGCGCTTTGCGAGCAAGCCTGGCGGCTTTTGCGCCCGCGCCTGATCGAGCGCGAGGCCCACACGCCGCGTATTTGGTTAACGTAATCTCTCTTTTAAGGACGACGCCCCATGGAATTGACCCCACGAGACAAAGACAAGCTGCTGCTGTTTTCCGCCGCCCAGCTGGCCGAGCGGCGCCGCGCACGAGGCCTGAAGCTCAACTACCCGGAAGCGGTGGCGCTGATTAGCTTCGAGATCATCGAAGGCGCCCGCGACGGCAAGAGCGTGGCGGAGCTGATGAGTTTTGGCCGCGAAATCCTCGGTCGCGAGGACGTGATGGAAGGCGTGGCCGAGATGGTCGATGAGGTGCAGGTCGAAGCCACGTTTCCCGATGGCACGAAACTCGTGACCGTCCACACGCCGATTGTGTGAATCGTGAATCTTGAATCGTGAGTAGTGCTTTGCGTATGCGTGAATCATGGGGTTGATACCACCACTCACCACTTACCATTCACTACTCACCTGTCACAAAAAACAGGAGAGCGCCATGATTCCTGGCGAATATCAGTTAAAAGAGGGCGATATCGAGCTGTGCGTGGGTCGCGAGCGCATCACGGTGGAGGTCGCCAATACCGGCGACCGGCCGGTGCAGCTGGGGTCGCACTACCACTTTGCCGAGGCCAACCCGGCGCTGGTGTTCGATCGCGACAAGACCCGCGGTTTTCGCCTGGACGTCGCCGCCGGCACCGCCATTCGCTTCGAGCCGGGCCAGACCCGGGAAGTCACGCTAATTCCGTTCGTTGGCAAGCGCGAGATCTACGGTTTTCGCGGTGACGTGATGGGGCCGCTGGAGGGAGACAAGCAATGACGACCAATAAAATCAGCCGCAAGGCCTACGCGGACATGTACGGCCCCACTGTGGGCGACCGCGTGCGTCTGGGCGACACCGAGCTCTGGATCGAAGTCGAGCGTGATGCCACCCACTACGGCGACGAAGTAAAATTCGGCGGCGGCAAGGTGATCCGCGACGGCATGGGCCAGAGCCAGCGCGTGGATGACGTGGTAATGGATACCGTGATCACCAACGCGCTGATTGTCGACTGGTGGGGTATCGTCAAGGCGGATGTCGGTTTGCAGAATGGACGCATCGCCGCCATCGGCAAGGCCGGTAACCCGGACACTCAGCCGGACGTCGAGATCGTCATCGGCCCGGGCACCGAGGTGATCGCCGGGGAAGGCAAGATTCTCACCGCCGGCGGTATCGACGCGCACATCCACTTCATCTGCCCCCAGCAGGTGGAAGAGGCGCTGATGAGCGGCGTGACCACTATGCTGGGCGGCGGCACGGGCCCGGCCACCGGCTCCAACGCCACCACCTGCACCCCCGGCGCCTGGCATATCGGCAAGATGCTCCAGGCGGTGGACGACCTGCCCATGAACATCGGCCTGCTCGGCAAGGGCAACGCCAGCCTGCCGGAGGGCCTGGAGGCCCAGCTCGAAGCCGGGGCCATGGGCTTGAAGCTTCACGAGGACTGGGGCACCACGCCGGCATCGATCGACAACTGCCTGAGCGTGGCGGAAAAATACGATGTACAGATCGCGATTCACACCGATACGCTCAACGAGTCGGGCTTTGTGGAGGATACGCTCGCGGCGTTCAAGGAGCGCGGCATTCACACCTACCACACCGAAGGGGCGGGCGGGGGCCACGCGCCGGATATCCTCACCGCCTGCGCGAAAGAGTACGTGCTGCCTTCCTCCACCAATCCGACGCGCCCCTACACGGTGAATACCATCGACGAGCATCTGGACATGCTAATGGTGTGCCACCACCTGGACCCGAACATTCCCGAAGACGTCGCCTTCGCCGATTCGCGCATTCGCCGGGAAACCATCGCCGCGGAAGACATTCTGCATGACCTGGGCGTGATCTCGATGATCGCCTCGGACTCCCAGGCCATGGGCCGGGTGGGCGAAGTGGTGTGCCGCACCTGGCAGACCGCCCACAAGATGAAGGTCCAGCGCGGGTTGCTGCCCGAAGACGAGCAGCTTGGCGCCGACAACCTGCGCGCCAAGCGCTATATCGCCAAGTACACCATCAACCCGGCGATCACCCACGGCATCGCGCACGAAGTGGGCTCCATCGAGGTCGGCAAGCTTGCGGATCTCGTGCTCTGGAAACCGGCATTTTTCGGCGTGAAGCCTTCCCTGATTTTGAAAGGCGGCATGATCGCCGCCGCCCCTATGGGCGACCCCAACGCCTCGATCCCCACGCCCCAGCCGGTACACTACCGCCACATGTTCGGTGCCTTTGGCCGCGCGGCGAGCCAGACCCGGCTCAACTTCGTAAGCCAGGCCTCGATCGACGCGGGCATCAAGGAGCGCCTGGGGCTGCAAAGCGCGCTATCGCCGTGCAAGAACGTGCGCGGCGTGCGCAAAAAGGACATGAAGCTCAACGACGCCTGCCCGGAACTCAGCGTGGACCCGCAAACCTATGAAGTGCGCTGCGACGGCGAGCTCCTGACCTGCGAACCCGCCACCGAGCTCCCACTGGCCCAGCGCTATCACCTGTTCTAGAAGCCGTCGCTAGCTAAAGCGACTCCTACGGGGGCACGGGCTCGCCCTTGTAGGAGCTGGATTCATCCGGCGATGGAAGGCGCTAGCCTTCCCTTACTTGCGGCGCCCCCTTAAAGAGGTCGCTAGCTAAAGCGACGCCTACAGAACAAGGGCTCATGGTAAAAACTCAATTGATTGGATGATCAAGAGGTCGATCATGCTGAAACTGATAGAACGTCTAGGTCCGATAGAAGAAAGCGCGGTCACTGACACGCTGACGCTGCCTTTCGAGCTGCGCATTCGCGGCCGCCTGAAGGCCGAAAGCGACGGCGGCCGGGCGCTGGGACTGTTTCTGGATCGCGGCCCGGTGCTGCGTAGCGGCGAGGGCTTGAAAGCCGAAAGCGGCGAGGTGATTCGCGTCTGTGCCGCTATCGAGCCGGTGGTCACCGCGCGCGTCTCCAGTGGCCTGCCGCTGGCGCGTCTCGCCTACCACCTGGGCAACCGCCACGTGCAGCTGGCGCTGGGCGAAGACGATCAGGGCGGCTGGGTGCGCTTCCCGCCGGATCACGTGCTGGAGGAACTGGCCACGCTACTCGGAGCGACGCTCGAACATGGTGAGGCCACCTTCGACCCGGAGCCCGGTGCCTACAACCAGGTGGGCGGGCATTCCCACGGCCACTCCCATGACCACTCTCAAGGGCATGCCCACAGCCACGACCATCACGATCACGCCCATGAGCACTGAGGCCAATGACGATCTGGCTCTGCTGGGCCTGATGCAACTGGTCAGCCCGGCGCTTCCCATCGGGGCCTTCGCGTTCTCTCAGGGGCTCGAAAGCGCCTTCGAGCTTGGCTGGGTGAGCGACGAGGCGAGTCTGGCCGCGTGGCTGGATGGGGTGCTGGAAGACGGCCTGACCCGCTGCGAACTGCCGGTCATCGCCAGGCTTTTCAAGGCGTTCGATGAAGACGACAGCACCGCCATAGCCGAATGGGACGCGTGGCTCGCCGCCACCCGGGAAACCTTCGAGCTGGCCGCCGAGGATAGCCGTTTGGGGGCGTCACTCAAGCGCCTGCTGGCAAGCCTCGAGCTGCTGCCCCAGGCCGGGCTTCTGCCCGAACAGGCCGGTTACGTGACGCTCTTTACCTACACCGCCCACCGGCGCGGGATTAGCCCGCGCCAGGCGCTGATCGGCTTTGGCTGGGCGTGGCTCGAAAACCAGTTGGCGGTAGCCTGCAAGGCGCTGCCCCTGGGCCACACCGCGGCCCAGCGCATCATCGAGCGGCTGCGCCCCGCGCTGGTAGAGGCGGTAGACGCGGCGCTGGCGCTGGAGGACGACGAGCTGGGGCCGATACTGCCCGGCGTGGCGCTGGCCAGTGCCCTGCACGAAACCCAATATTCGCGGCTTTTTAGAAGCTGATGGATCGATCGAGGAGAACGACATGACACACTGTTTACGCGTAGGGGTCGGTGGCCCGGTAGGCTCCGGCAAGACCGCACTACTCAAGCAACTCTGCCTGGCGCTGCGCGATCACTACGACATCGCCGTGGTGACCAACGATATCTACACCCGCGAAGACGCGGACTTTCTGCTCAAGCACGACGCCCTCCCGGCGGACCGGATTCTGGGCGTGGAGACCGGCGGCTGCCCGCACACTGCGATTCGCGAAGACGCCTCGATGAACCTGGCGGCGATCGACGACCTGCAGGCGCGCCACCCGGGTCTTGAACTGGTGATGGTGGAGTCCGGCGGCGATAATTTGTCCGCAACCTTCAGCCCGGAGCTTTCCGATCTCACGCTCTACGTGATCGACGTCTCCGCCGGCGACAAGATTCCGCGCAAGGGCGGGCCGGGGATCACCAAATCCGATTTGCTGATCATCAACAAGATCGACATTGCCGAGCAGGTGCACGCCTCACTGGAGGTGATGGAGAAAGACTCGAAGATGATGCGTGGTGAGCGGCCCTTCGTGTTCACCAATCTGTACGACGGTGTGGGCCTTGAGGAGATCATCCGCTTCATTCTCGACAAAGGGATGCTGGAGGAGCGCCGCGGCCAAAATGCCACGGCGTAAGCGGGTTTCAATACCGCTTCTCCCATAATAAAAAGGCCGCTCTGACCAGGCGGTTAAATGGTCAGAGCGGCCTAAAAGCGTGTGGTGCAGTCCTTGTCCAAACGGGCCATCCTTGGCCACCACACGCACACAGTGGACGCCACGGCCCTCAATCACCTTAACCCAGGTTATAAAGCGTATTTTATCGCCGGAATTAGTCGTTTCTTGAGGCTAAATAGTCGCTCACAAAGAAAAAAATGGCGCTTGAAGCTTTTTTGACGTTGTTGTTGCAAAGTAGGTACTCAGCTTGCCTGACGCTTATCGAGCCGGTTGGCCAATAGCGTTGCCGCCCGGTGAGCGGCCGGTGAAAGCCCGGTCTCTTCTCGTTGAAGGCTCTCCACCAGGCGCTTTTTCATGGCGCGGGCCCAGAAGGTTTCGAGATGGCGGCAGGTGGCCTCTGCGGTAGCCTCTTCGTCGCGCCCGCCGCCCAGGTTGGCGGCGATCTGGTTGATCATATGAATCAGGTTGTCGTCGTTGGCCGACATGACGCGTCTCCTTGAGGGTGCGCCGCGTTTGGGCGGTGGTAGATCACATGGCGGTTGCCGCGGGCGAAGCCGACGAGCAGCAAATTGGCCGCCTCGGCCTGCTTGACGGCGAGCGCCGTGGCGGCGGAGACGGCCACCAGCGCACCGATACCGGCGCTGGCGCACTTGTGCACCATCTCGTAGCTGGCCCGGCTGGAGACCAGCACGAAGCCATCCAGGAGCGGCGTTTCGCTTTTGGCCAGCGAGCCAATGAGTTTGTCCAGGGCGTTGTGGCGGCCCACGTCCTCGCGCACCCGCTGGATCTCACCCTTCGCGTTACACCAGGCCGCGCCATGCACCGCACCGGTGGCGGCTTTGAGCGGCTGGTGGTCGGCAAGGGTATCCAGCGCCTGGGCGATGGCGGCATCCTCGATGGCGGGCGCCGCTACCCTGGGGATCGGGCGAATCGCCTGGTCCAGCGCCTCGGTGCCGCAAAGCCCGCAGCCGGTGCGCCCGGTCATGCTGCGCCGGCGCTCTTTCAGTGCCATGAGCCGTTGGGTGGCGATGTCCAGGTGAACGGCCAGGCCGTGCTCTTCTTCTACGACCTCCCAGTCGTAGCACTCGTGAGGGTGCGCGATGATGCCTTCGGTCAGGCTAAAGCCTAGTGCCAAGTCCTCGAGCGCGTCGGGGCTTGCCATCATCACCGCGTGGGAGATGCCGTTATAAATCAGCGCGACCGGTACTTCCTGCGCCAGAGCGTCCCTGTCGTTATCGCCCTGCCAGCCATTGGCGTGGTAGCGCACCTCGACGGGCAGGTGCTCAATACTCGTTTCATGGCTGGCGCTCATGGCGCCTCCTGTTGCGCCTTCGCCAGATGGTGCTTCTGAGTCTGATCGAAGGAAGTAAAGCGCTGCTGCCAAGCGGAGGGCTGGCTTACTTTTTCTACCTGCACGGCGGTCACCTTGTATTCGGGGCAGTTGGTGGCCCAATCCGAGTTATTGGTGGTGATCACATTGGCGCCACTGCCGGGGTGGTGGAACGTCGTATAGACTACCCCAGGTTGCATGCGTTCGCTAAGCCGGGCGCGCAGCACCGTCTGCCCCGAGCGGCTAGTAATGCCCAGCCAGTCACCGTCGTTCACTCCGCGCACTTCAGCGTCACTGGGGTGCAGCTCCAGTACGTCTTCGTCGTGCCAGTGCTGGTTGTGGGTGCGCCGGGTTTGGGCGCCCACGTTGTACTGGCTGAGGATCCGCCCGGTGGTCAACAAAAGCGGGAAGCGGCGGTTGGCGCGCTCCTCGGTGGCGACGTACTCCGTGATCGCAAAGCGACCAAGTCCGATCGGGAAGCTGAACTCGTGCATGGTCGGCATGCCGAGCGGGTTGTCGTCGTTGCACGGCCACTGCAGGCTGCCGTACTGCTCGAGCTTTTCAAAGCTGACGCCTGCGAAGCTCGGCGCAAGCGAGGCGATCTCGTCCATGATTTCCGACGGGTGGGCGTAATTCATCGGATAACCCAGTGCGTTGGCCAGGTCCTGGGTCACTTCCCAATCCTGCTTGCCCGCCACCGGCGGCATTACCTTGCGCACCCGGTTGATGCGCCGCTCGGCGTTGGTGAAGGTGCCGTCCTTCTCCAAAAAGCTGGAGCCCGGCAGCAGCACGTGGGCGAACTTGGCGGTCTCGTTGAGGAAGATATCCTGGACGATCAAACAGTCCAGCGAGCGCAGCGCCGCCTCGACGTGCTGGGTATTGGGGTCGGACTGGGCGATATCCTCGCCCTGCACGTACATCGCCTTGAAGGTGCCTTCGATGGCGGCGTCGAACATGTTGGGAATACGCAGCCCCGGCTCGTCGTCGAGCTTCACGCCCCACACTGACTCGAAGCGCCCGCGAGCGGCGGGGTCCGCCACGTGCTGGTAGCCCGGCAGCTCATGGGGGAAGGAGCCCATGTCGCAGGAGCCCTGCACGTTGTTCTGGCCGCGCAAGGGGTTCACGCCCACGCCTTCCCGGCCGATGTTGCCGGTGGCCAAAGCGAGGTTGGCGATGCCCATCACCATGGTGGAGCCCTGGCTGTGCTCGGTCACGCCCAGGCCGTAGTAGATGGCGCCGTTGGGGACGGTGGCGTAGGTGCGCGCCGCCTGACGGACGGCATCGGCGGGCACGCCGGTAATCGCTTCACTTGCCTCAGGGGAGTGGCGCTCTTCGCTGATAAACGCGCGCCAGCTCTGGTAGGCCTCCGTCTCGCAGCGCCTGGCGATGAAGTCTTTGTCCTCCAACCCTTCGGTGACCACCACGTGGCCCAGGGCGTTGACCAGCGCGACGTTGGTGCCCGGGCGTAGCGGCAGGTGCTGGGCCTCAGCCATGTGCGGGGTCTTCAATAGATCGATGCGGCGCGGGTCGGCGACGATCAGCTTCGCGCCCTGGCGCAGGCGCTTGCGCATCATCGAGCCAAACACCGGGTGGGCGTCGGTAGGGTTGGCGCCGATGACGATGATCGCGTCGGACTTCATGACCGAATCAAAGGTTTGGGTGCCGGCGGATTCGCCCAGGGTGGTTTTCAAGCCGTAGCCGGTCGGCGAGTGGCAGACCCGGGCGCAGGTATCGGTGTTGTTGTTACCAAAGCCCGCGCGGATCAGTTTTTGCACGAGGTAGGTTTCTTCGTTGGTGCAGCGCGAGGAGGTGATGCCGCCGATGCTTTCACGGCCGTGCTCGGCCTGAATCGATTTCAGGCGCCCCGCGGCGAAGCCGATCGCCTCTTCCCAACTGACTTCGCGCCAGGGCTGGTCGATGGCGTCGCGAATCATCGGCGTGGTCAGGCGGTCCGGGTGCGAGGCGTAGCCGATGGCGAAGCGCCCCTTCACGCAGGAGTGGCCGTGGTTCGCGTCGCCGCCCTTGTAGGGCACCATGCGCACCAGCTTGTCGCCCTTCATCTGGGCTTCGAACGAGCAGCCCACCCCGCAGTAGGCGCAGGTGGTCACCACGCTTCTGTCCGGCACGCCCTGGTCGATCACGCTCTTTTCCATCAGCGTAGCCGTGGGGCAGGCCTGCACGCAGGCCCCGCACGAGACGCAGTCCGAGTCCATGAAAGCCTCGTTCTGGCCCGCCGAGACCTTGGAGTCGAACCCGCGGCCGTCGATGGTCAGCGCGAAGGTGCCTTGCACCTCGTCGCAGGCGCGCACGCAGCGCGAGCAGACGATGCACTTGCTCGGATCGAAGGTGAAGTAGGGGTTGGAGGTATCTTTTTCAGCTTCCAGGTGGTTCTCGCCCTCGAAGCCGTAGCGCACTTCGCGAAGCCCTACGCTGCCCGCCATGTCCTGCAGCTCGCAGTCGCCGTTGGCGGAGCAGGTCAAACAGTCCAGCGGGTGATCGGAGATGTAGAGCTCCATCACGCCCCGGCGCAGCTTGGCCAGGCGCTCGTTTTGGGTCGTCACCTTCATGCCTTCGACCACCGGCGTGGTGCAGGAGGCGGGCAGCCCCCGGCGGCCTTCGACCTGGACCGCGCAGAGCCGACAGGAGCCAAAGGCCTCGAGGCTGTCGGTGGCGCAAAGCTTGGGGATGCTGATATCGGCGAGGGCCGCGGCGCGCAGCACAGAGGTACCTTCCGGTACGCTGATAGTGACGCCGTCGATCTCGAGGTTGACGGCGGCGGCACCCGGGGTCGGGGAGGGTGTGCCGTAGTCCTTGCTGAAATCGACGCTGTTGGCCTGGCGCCGGGGATCGAAATGTTCAATCATGAGCGTTCTCCACTGGCCGAGCGCTGGAAGTCTTCAGAAAAGTGGTTCAGCGCGCTCTGTACCGGGAAGGGCGTCATACCGCCCATGGCGCAGAGCGAGCCATCCACCATCGTCTCGCACAAATCACCCAATAGCGTGAGGTTAGCCTCGCGGTTGTCATCGGCGCGGATGCGGTCGATCACCTCCACGCCGCGGGTCGAGCCGATGCGACACGGCGTGCACTTGCCACACGACTCCACCTTGCAGAACTCCATCGAGAAGCGCGCCTGCTCGGCCATGTCGACACTGTCATCAAACATCACCACGCCGCCGTGGCCGACCCCCGCGCCGACCTCGGCGAAGGTTTCGTAATCGAGCGGCATATCCCACTGGCTCTCCGGCAGGTAAGCACACAGCGGCCCGCCCACCTGCACGGCGCGCAGGGGCTTGCCGCTTAGCGTGCCGCCGCCGAACTCCTCCATCAGCGCTCGCAATGTGGTGCCGAAGGCAAGCTCGATAAGCCCGCCGCGCTTGACGTTGCCCGCCAGCTGCAATGCCAGCGTGCCGCGCGAGCGGCCCATGCCGTGGTCGGCGTAGGCCGCCGCGCCTTCGGCGAGAATAAACGGCACCGCGGCCAGCGAAAGTACGTTGTTGACCACGGTGGGGCGGCCAAACAGGCCTTCGATGGCGGGCAGCGGCGGCTTGAAGCGCACCATGCCGCGCTTGCCCTCCAGGCTTTCCAGAAGCGAGGTCTCTTCGCCGCAGATATACGCCCCGGCGCCCAGGCGCACCTCCAGATGAAAGGCGCGACCGCTTTCGCACAGGTTATCGCCCAGATACCCGGCAACGTCGGCGCGACGGATGGCCTCGTCCAATATCTCCTTGGCCAGCGGGTACTCCGAGCGCAGGTAGATATAGCCTTGGGTCGCGCCCACGGCGAGCCCGGCGATGGCCATGCCCTCGATCAGCATGTAGGGGTCGCACTCCATGGCCAGCCGGTCGGCGAAGGTGCCGGAGTCGCCCTCATCGGCGTTGCAGACGATGTATTTTTGATCGGCGGGCGCATCCAGCACGGTCTGCCATTTGATGCCGGTGGGAAACGCCGCGCCGCCGCGCCCGCGAAGCCCGGAGGCTTTTACTTCGTCGACGATGTCCTGGCCTGACAGCTTTAGCGTCGCCTCGAGCCCGGCAAAGCCGCGGTGGGCGCGGTAATCGTCAAGACACAGCGGGTCGGTGATGCCGATACGCGCAAAGGTCAGGCGCTGCTGGCGGGCGAGATAGTCGATTTCCTCCGTCAGGCCGAGCGCCAGCGGGTGGCTGATGTCGCCCTCGAGCAGGCCGCTATCGAGCAGCCCGGGTACATCGCTGGGGGTAACGGGCCCATAGGCAAACCGGCCCTGGGCGGTTTCCACCTCGACCAGCGGCTCGAGCCAAAAAAGCCCCCGGGAGCCGTTGCGAACAATGTCGATGCCTTCGTGGCGGGCGGCGGCCTCACGCTCCAGGCGCCGAGCCACGGCGTCGGCACCCACGGAGAGCGCGGTGGTATCGCGGGGAACGTAAACACGAATACTCATGCCATCACCTCCAGCGGCCGAGTTTGCAGCTCGTCGAGCAGTTCATCGAAGGCCTCCGGCGTTACCCGCCCGCGCACCTGGTCATTCACGCGAATCGACGGCCCGCAGGCACAGTTGCCCAGGCAGTAAACGGCTTCCAGGGTGATCTCCTGGTCCGGCGTGGTCTGGTGGTAATCCACCCCCAGCCGCGTTTTGGCGTGGGCTTCGAGCTTGCGTGCGCCCACGGACTGACACGCCTCGGCGCGACATATCTGCACGACGTGGCGCCCCGGCGGGGTGGTGCGAAAATGGTGATAGAAACTGATCACACCGTGTACCTCGGCGCGGGTCTGCTGGAGCGACTCGGCGATCAGCGGCACGGAGTCATTGGGGATAAAGCCAAAGCGGTCCTGGAGGGCATGAAGAATCGGCAAGAGCGCGCCTGGCGTGTGTTTAAGCGCGTCGATCTCGGCCTGTATCGACGGCGACGACCATTCTCGAGACTCGTTCATCAGGTCTCTCCCGGTGCTGATTGTTTATTATAAATATGCACGCTTATGCTTGTTTGAAACGGTCATTAAAAGGGCGTGCACCACGGTCAATGTCACGCTGGCATCAAGCCAACATTAACCTACGCCGCCAAGGGCCTGGGTATCTCATACCGGCACGTATGAAGCTTATTGCGCCAGGGGCGTGCCGTTTGGCACGCCCCTGGCGTCAGTGCGCATAAAGTGTGTGGAATACCTGGGCGGCTAGTTTCCCGACCACCCCATGAAAATGGGCACGTAGACCACCAAAAGCAGCACGCCAATCAGCCCGAGTAGATACGGGATGATCGCGCGAGTAATGCGCTCCAGCGGGAGCTGGGTGACCGAGGAGGCCACATATAAATTGATCGCCACCGGCGGGGTGATCATGCCAATCGAAAGCCCCACCACGATGATCAGGCCAAAGTGGATCGGGTCGATGCCAAGCTGTAGCACCAGCGGCAGCAAGACCGGCGTGAGGATGATCAGGGCGCTGGCAGTTTCGATGAATACGCCGGTGAGCAGAATCACCGCGACCACCAAGAGCATCACGACCAGCGGATCGGTGGAGAGCGACAGTACCGATTGGGCAATGGCGCCGGGCACCTGCCAGCTCGAAAGCGTCCAGCTCAGCACCGCCGACATCGCAATCACCAGCATGATGACCGCCGTGGTCATCGCCGAGCGGATCAGAAGCCGATACACCTGGGGCAGCGTCAAGTCGCGGTAGACGAACAGCGACACCAGCAGCGCGTAGTTCACCGCCACCACTGCGGCTTCACTCGGCGTAAAAATACCGGTGAAGATACCGCCCAGAATGATTATTGGGGTCATCAGCCCCCAACTGGCGGACTTGAAGGTGCGCCAGATCGTTTTGGGTGAAAGCGGCGTGCCCTTGGGGTATTGGCGCTTGTAGGCCTGGGTAATGGCAATGGCCATCAAGCCCAGGCCCATCGCCAGCCCCGGCAGAAAGCCGTTCAAGAAGAGGGTCGATACCGACTGCTGGGCGATCACCGCGTAGATGATCATGGGCACCGAGGGCGGGATCACCACCCCGATGGTGCCGCTGGCGGCGATCAAACTGGCCGCCGAAGCGGGCTCGTAGCCCTTGCGTTTGAGCTCCGGCACCAGGCTCGAGCCTACCGCGGCGGTGGTCGCCGCCCCGGAGCCGGAAATCGCGGCGAAGAACATGCCCGCCATGATGGAGACGATCGAGAGCCCGCCGCGCATAAAGCCCACCAGGGAGTCGGCGAAGCTCACCAGCCGCTCGCTCACCTTGCCCTGGGCCATCAAATCGCCGGCTAGAATGAACATCGGAATGGCGACCAGGGCAAACGAGTTGATGCCCTGAAACATCTGCTGGGTGACCACCATCAGCGGCACGCCGGCCTGGTAAAGCGCGTAGAGCGAACTGGCCCCAATGGCGAAGGCGATGGGTACGCCCAGCAGCATCAGCAGGAAAAAGAGCCCAAAAAGAAGCAGTGTCATGGCGTTTGCTCCCCCATCGGCTTTCTTGGCTCACCCTCGAGGGCGATCTCGAAAAGATCCACCAGCGCGTACCAGGCCATGCTCGCGGCGCTGATCGGCATTATCGCGTAGACGTAGGACATCGGCAGGCGCAGCGAGGCGGATTTCTGGAAACTCTGCACCTGCATGTAGCGATAACCGATCACGATCAGCGTGATCATGAACGCAATCACCGCGAGCACGGCGAGAAAGCGCGCTGCCTGGCGAAGCCGTGCGGGCAGCGCATCGACGGCGAAGGTCACGGCGATGTGGTGGCCGCGCTGAAAGGCTAGCGTGCCGGCCAGAAAGGTGATCCAGATCAGCAGAAAGCGCGCGACTTCCTCGGTCCAGCCCACGGCGGTGAACAGCACTCTTGATACGATTTGCAGCGTGATCACCCCGATGAGCGCGGCCATACCGGCGAACACGACGGGCTTGAGCACGGCGTCGAGGCCGCGCTCGATGGTTCTCAGCAATGAAACGGCAGCGTTCAATGACGATGTTAACGACATGACGGCTTACTCGAGCGCCTCTTGAATGCGCGGCAGGTAGTCGCCGAACTGCTCGCCGTACTGCTCGTAGATCGGCGCCACGGCCGCTTGGAAGGCCTCGATATCCGGCGATTCATTGATCTCCATGCCGGCTTCTTCCAGGGCGGTGAGCTGCTCGGCTTCCATCTCGGCGTTTTGCGCGCGCGCGTATTGGGAAGCCTCGCGGGCGGCCTCCTGCACCAGGGTTTGCGCCTCTTCGGGGAGCGCGTTCCACTTGGGCAGGCTCATCACGAACAGCGCCGGGGCGTAGATGTGGCGCGTCATGGTCAGGTAGTCCTGGGTCTCGGCCAGGTTGAACGCATGGATGGCGTTGATCGGGTTCTCCTGGCCGTCGATGGTGCCCTGCTGAAGGGCGGTCAGCGCTTCGGTCCAGGCCATGGGCACGGCGTTGGCGCCGAGTGCGCGGAAGGTATCCACGTAGACTTCGTTTTCGATCACGCGCAGGCGCAGGCCGTCCAGATCCGCCGGCTCGTTGATCGGGTGGCGGCTGTTGGTGATGTTGCGAAAGCCGCGCTCGGCAAAAGCCAGGCCTTTCAGGTTGACGTCTTCGAGCGAGTCGAGAACCTCCTGGCCGATCTCGCCGTCGAGTATTTCGTAAGCGGCCTGGGCATCGGGAAAGAGAAACGGCAATTCGAACACCGAGAACGCGTCGACGAAGTTGGCCACCGGCCCGTTGGTGATCAAACCCATATCCACGGTGCCGATCTGCATGCCTTCGAGCAGGGTGCGCTCGTCGCCCAGGCTTGCGTTGGGGAAGATCTCGACGTTGATCGCGCCGTCGCTTTGCTCGCTTAAAATCTCCTGAAAGCGGGTCGCGGCACTGTGGTAGGTGTCGTCGCTATTGACCACGTGGGCCAGGCGCAGCGAGGTTTGCGGGAGCTCGGCGCTGGCCGTGCTGGTAAAACCCAAAAGCCCTGTGGCGGCGATCATGAGCGCGCCGCGCAGGTGGGCCAGGGGGGAGCTGAAAGAGGGAGAAGAGGTTGGATGTTCCACGAGATATCCTTGGGTGAGTCGCTTTTTTAGTGATTGGCGGGCGTATTATAACGGCGTGCGTGCTCTACCATAGCGGTTTTGGCGCGCAATTCCCCGCCTGAAAGGGCGGTATTAGCCAAAAGAACACTATGGTCCCCGGGCGCTTGAGCGGGGCTTGTGTTGGCGGTAGCCTGCATACCCCCCCATGCTTGCCGGCCAGGCTTTCGCGCTTATACGGTTAGGGGTGGTTTTATATACGCCATAGCTAAATTAAAAACAGGCGGACCATCGCGTCAGGGCCCGCCCTCAAGGTTGAGATCATGGACACGTTGATTAACGAGCTCGAGAACATCGTTGGTAAAAAAGGCGTTTTGCTGGGCGACGACGTTGCCCAGCGCAGCGTCGACTGGTTCACCAAAGCCCCTTGTGAAGCCAAGGCGATCATTCGCCCGCAAAGCACCGAGCAGCTCAGCCAGGTGATGGCCGTTTGCCATGGCGCCAAGCAGGCGGTGGTGACCCACGGGGGCTTGACCGGCGTGGTGCACGGCGCAGTGGCCAGCCCCAACGAGCTCGTCGTGTCCCTCGAGCTGATGAACAAGATCGAATCGACGGATGCGGTGGGCTCGACCATGCAGGTGCAGGCCGGCGCCACGTTGCAAAGCGTGCAGGAAGCGGCCGAGGCGATCGACATGCAGTTTCCGCTCGACCTGGGCGCGCGCGGCTCCTGCACCATTGGCGGCAACATTGCCACCAACGCCGGCGGTATCCGGGTGATTCGCTACGGCATGATGCGCCAGCAAGTGCTCGGCCTGGAAGCGGTGTTGAGCGACGGTACCGTGGTCAGCTCCATGAACACCATGCTCAAGAACAACGCCGGTTACGATTTGAAGCAGATGTTCATCGGCAGCGAAGGGACGCTGGGTATCGTCACCCGCGCGGTGCTGCGCCTGCAGCCGATGATGCCCAGCGAGCAGACCGCGCTGGTCGCCGTACCCTCGTTCGAGGCGCTCACCGGGCTTTTGAAGCTTGCCTCCAAAGAGCTCGCCAACAGCCTGAGCGCCTTCGAGGCGCTTTGGAACAATCACTACGCGCTGATGACCAGTGAGGCCACCAAACACGCCGAGATTCTCGCCGGCGACTCGCCCTTTTACGCTATTATCGAAACCCTGGGGTCGAACGAGGAGCAGGACGCCGAGGCCTTCGCCGCAGTGCTCGAAAGGGCGCTGGAGGAGGAGTTGATAACGGACGCGGTGCTTGCGAACTCCAGCACCCAACGCCAGGGCATCTGGGACATTCGTGAAGACATCGAAACCCTGGTGTACGAGCTCAACCCGATGTTCTCTTTCGATATCAGCCTGCCCATCGCCCATATGGACGAGTACGTCACCACGCTCGAAGAGAAGCTGAAAGCGCAGTGGCCGGAGACCGCGCAACTCGTGGTATTCGGTCACCTGGGCGACGGCAACCTGCACATCATGATCACCGTGCGCGATGCAAGTCCGCATAGCCGCCGCGACGTGGAAGAGCAGGTATACGGGGCGCTTGCAAAGTACCAGGGCTCGATCTCCGCCGAGCACGGCGTGGGTCTGGAAAAGCGCGACTACCTGGCGCTCTCCCGCTCGCCAGAAGAGATCGCACTGATGAAGCGCATGAAGCAGGCGCTCGACCCGAAGGGGCTTTTGAACCCGGGCAAGGTGCTCGCTTAAGCGTATCCTGTGATGCCAAAAGCCGCCCCGTGGGGCTAATGCCGATCAGTTAAGCTTGGCTATTACCTGTGGGGCGGAGCTTTAGCTCGCGACGGGTGGCTTGGCCAGGGCGCCTGACGGCGCCATTCGCCGAATTGTCGGACCACCGCTGAAGCGGGCTCCACGACAACGAAATCTTGCATCCATCCCTTGTAGGAGCAGGCTTCAGCCAGCGATGCAGCGCAACGCGCTGCTGGGGTTGGTGGTGATGGCAACCAAAAGTGCCGTCGCCACCGAAGGGCGGCTATCGCCGCCATCGCCCAATGGAATTGGGCTCCTACAATGGAGTCGTGCCCCATCCCTCGTAAGAGCAGGCTTTAGCCAGCGACGCAGCGCAACGCGCTGCTACAATAGATTTACCGCTCGTTGTGGGTAGGCAAAAGCCTTAACTGATCGGCATTACCCCGTGGGGCGGCTTTTTAGTGCGGGCGGCCAAGCGGGGTTTACTCGGCCAGCGCCTCGCGAATGCGCGGCAGGTACGCGCCCAACGGTTCGCCGTACTGTCCACCGCTTCCCGGCTGGACAGCGCCCGCCCACAAAGGTAGGATACGCCCCCTACGCGCCCGTAGCTCAGTTGGATAGAGTATCGGCCTCCGAAGCCGAGGGTCGCAGGTTCGAATCCTGCCGGGCGCGCCATCCAGACTTCTCAAGCCTTCCAGTCAGTTCCCCCGTAGACGAAAAAAACAGCAAAATCAGCGGTTTTTGTCCCGCGATTTGCTAAGCGTTCCTGCCGAATACAAGCCCGTTTGTGGTATAGAACAGAGTGTAGAGTCACCCGAATAGTCGAGCCTCTCTGGCGTGTAATATGCACAGCCAAGCGTCGGCTATCCTGTCTCCTGGCGAGCAATCCGTGACCTGAACGTCTACGCTGAAACGTTTCGCCACGTGGGCAAAGGGGGCGTGATGTTCGAGGGATTCAAGTTGGAGACGGTCGAGCTGGCCGAGGCGACGTTGAGAGTAAGACATGGCGGCTTGGGGCCGCCGGTGCTGCTACTGCATGGCCACCCTCGAACCCACATGACCTGGCATCGCGTCGCTCCGCTTCTGGCGGCGCATCACACCGTCGTTTGCCCTGATCTTCGAGGCTTTGGGGAATCCTCCAAGCCCGTGGATACGCCGGACCATGCCGGCTCCTCCAAACGCGCCAAGGCGCGGGACTGCGTCGAGCTAATGCGCCACCTCGGCTTCGACCGCTTCGCCATCGTTGGCCATGACCGCGGCAGCTACACCGCCTTTCGTACGGCGATGGATCATCCCGAGGTGATCGACAAGGCCGTCATGCTCGACGGCGTACCCATCCTCGAGGCGCTGGAGCGCTGCGACGCGCGCTTCGCGACCGAGTGGTGGCATTGGTTCTTCTTCGCCCAGCTCGACAAGCCCGAGCGCGCCATTCTCGCCGACCCGGATGCATGGTATGGCGGAAGTCGTGAGGCGATGGGAGAAGCGTCCTTCGCGGACTTTCGCCGGGCCATTCACGACCCAGCGACCGTTCACGGTATGGTCGAGGACTACCGGGCTGGCTTGAGCGTGGACCACCTCCACGACCGGCGGGACCGCGAACAGGGCAAGCGCCTCCAGTGCCTGGCGATGGTGCTGTGGTCGCTGCGTGACGATCTGGAGCGGCTTTACGGCGACGTGCTCGAAGTCTGGCGCCCATGGACGACCTCGGTGGAGGGACACGGCCTCGACTGCGGCCACCACATGGCCGAGGAAGCACCCGAGGCGCTGGCGAGCACCCTTCTCGACTTTTTGGGACGGTAGACGTATCAGCCACTTGATGCTCGTCTGGCGTGTTCTCGGGTCAAACGCATCATGACGGTTAATTTGAGTGGTTTTTAAACGGCTAATTTAGACATTGCGTCAAGTGAGGATAGGTTTTAATTAATTCTTGAAGTATCGCTTTGGGTTATTACTATTGTTTAAGTGCGCCTGCTGCTTGCAATCTCGGCACCTGGTTGCAAGGTGCTGGCAGGGCCGCCTCGCCCAACCGAAAGGGCCTTGCTCAGTTCGCCCGGGAGGGGCCAGCGGCGTAGATCTCAGGAGTGTTCACTCTTTTTAAGTTAACAGTTGCTTCATTTTAATGCGTTAAACATTACTCTCGATAAAGTTTTTATTTTCGGGGTTTTTAGCCCTCCTTTTACGAGTGACGATTAGTCAGCCTTGGTTATCGAAGGTTTTAAAGGTACGCGGATGCAAAATAGTATTAATGTGTTTGGTTGTACTATCTACTTAATGTTGATGATTCTTTTTTTATGGGTTAGCTATGTGCCCGGTACGAAAAGTGGGCCTGGGTGGTGGTGCATGGCGCTGCTTTTTGCACTACTTTCCCGCCTTTCACTTTTTTACATAGCCCCTACTTTACAAAACGAGGTAAGCGCGGTTCTCTACTTCGCATTAGGTGCTATAGAAAAGCCTCTTTTAATTCTTGGGCTTATCAGATTTTTAGACTTAAATCGCAGTGTCTTGGCCATTTGGTTTATCGCCGCTTTTTTAGAGATATGGTTTTTTTCGGTTTGGTTTTTCGATTTATCCATTTGGTTGTTGAGACCGTTAGGCGCCGCGTTTTTCTGCTTGACGATGCTTTATGTTTCTATTATTTGCTTTAAAAATAGAAGGGCCTTCCCTGGCGGCGTTATGTACGGGATCTCCTTTTTTAGTTTGGCTTTTTCGATTAATTGGATGCTGGCTTACCCTATCTTTGCGCACTACCCTGGCTGGGGCGCCTTCGTACTCATAATCACCTCTGTGAGTAAGATGGGGTTGTATCTATTTCTACTGGCGGGCGTGTTTCTCTCCTTTAAAGCGAGGCTGGAGCGTGCCGAAGCCGAAGCGCTTCATTTGGCCTATTACGATGCGCTGACGGGCATGAATAACAAACTCTATTTGGACGGTATTTTTGATTATATGGTCAGCTCTGCCGAGCGCTCCGGAACGCTACTCGCCGTTATTTTTATAGACCTCGATGATTTTAAACCGATCAATGACTCGGCGGGTCATGAGGTGGGCGATAAAGTGCTTGCCAAAGTAGCGAAACGAATAACCGGCTGCGTAAGAGCGACGGATGTCTGCGCTCGTTTGGGCGGTGATGAATTCGTGATATTAGCGGCTCACTTGGATAAACCAGAACAATCGGTTCTGTTGGCTGAGAAGCTGATAAAAAACATCAGCCGAAATATCAGGATAGCGTCGAAGGACTATCGCGTTGGGGTGAGTGTCGGCATATCGCTTTATCCTCTCCATGGCCAAGACCTCTCAACGCTGATGGCCCTCTCTGACAAGGCGATGTATGAAGTGAAAAAACGCGGAAAAATGAGCGTCTCTCTTTATAACGGGGGGAAGCTTAAGCGAAAACGTGAAACCACACATTGCCATCGATAGCGGGTGCATCAATTCTCAATCCACCCGGCTAATCGCCTCGCGGTCAGGGTCCACATACCACACCAGGCCAAGGCGCGAGTTGCGCTCCAGGTCGGCGATGACCTGGGCGCCCAGCAGTAAAATGATCGCGCCTACTTCAAGGCTCAACAAAACGATGATCAGTGCCGCTAAAGAGCCGTACACTGCGTTGATGAACGATAGATGGGTAAAATAATAGACCAGAAAGAGCCTGACACCCTCCCATAAAAGCGCTGCCACGAAACCGCCCACCACGGCTCTTCCGATAGCGATCTTGACCACTGGCAATATCTTGTAAATCGCACTGAAAAGCAGGAATACGCCGAAAAAGCTGAACAGGTTCAGGACGGGCTCTGAAAGGCCCGCCAGGGGGAGTTCCTGGGCGAACAGCGCAAGTGCCAGCGCATTGAGCGAACTGGCCAGTGTCACGACCAATGTGAGCGCCATGAGCCCAGCGCCCAGCACCAGCATGAACGCGTAAGGTAGCACCAGCGAGACCCAGGTACTGCGCCGGGGGCAGTCCGGGGCATGGAAAATGAACGAAAGGGCATCTTCGAGCATACGAAAGGCAAACGAGCTAAGCAGTAGAAGTATCGGCAGGCTGAGAATGCCGATCACGTCGCGAGAGTCGAGTAGCCCGCGTACCGCGTCCATCACGACATCGGCATGGGCCGGGGCAAGATGGCGGGCCTGTATCGCCAACACGTTCAGCAGGTGCTGCTCGTCGACTACGCGGGTGGACATGACCCCCAGCAATGCAAAAAGCGGCACGACGGAGAGCAAAATATTGTAGCCCACGCCGCCGGCCAGCAGGATGCCGCGATTTTTCAAAAAGTGGCACAGTACCCGCCAGGCAAACGATGCCAAGCGAGGGAGCAGAAGGAGAACGCCACTGACGAATGTGCGGTTGTGGGCCATCGCGCGCTACGCTCCTTATACATCGGGGGATATCGGGCTTTGCATTGACCGGCCATTCGAGAAGCCAGTAAAACGCCACTGTCTTCAAGAAAGTGGCGCCTTTCGTATCTTACCCTGATTCGCCCGGGAACGCGTTAAAGTGCTGAAACCCAAGGTGGGCCTGCTGCGTCATCGAGTAACGGGCAGGCAGGTGCTTTAGGCTCTGTCTGAAAAGTGCCTGCGCTCGACAATACGGCGTTAAAAATTGGCTCGCGCGCGAGTCCGATCAAAATACTCATTTACATATGTAAACTCCGTTTTTTCGCCAATTTTTGCCTTGTCTTGTCTTCGCTCGTCGACTTTTCAGACAGACCCTAGGTTACTCTTTCGGGTTGAGCTCGCTTTGGCTGGGGGGTGCTTTGACCGTCACTTCGTGCAGATTTTCCTGGGAGAGCGCGCGGTAGAGGGAGAACATCATGGCGAATACCAAAAGGAACATGGGTAGGCCGACCACGGTAACCACCTCCTGCAGCGCGGTGAGCCCGGCATCGCCCGCCAGCACGATGAGCATCGCTGCCAGCACGCCTTCGGAGACTCCCCAGAATACCCGCTGATGCCAAGGGCCTGGGTCCGGGCTTCCGGTGCACAGCATATCGACGACCAACGAGGCGGAGTCCGACGAGGTGGCAAAGAAGATCGCCACGATCACGACCGCCAGGCCCTGAATAAGCGTGGCGGCGGGGAAGTTATCGAAAAACGCGAACATGGCCAACGGAATACTCTCGCTTACCGCCGCAGATAGCGTACCGGCCTGCTCGCCCAGCGCCTGGCGTGCTTCGGGGCCAATGCCGTCGATCTCCATGGCCGACCAGCCAAAGATGGCAAACCACACCAGGGTAAACATCGACGGAGCGAACAACACGCCCAGCACGAACTCGCGAATGGTCCGCCCGCGGGAGATACGTGCCACGAAAATCCCGATGAAGGGGGACCAAGTCACCGTCCACGCCCAATAGAACACGGTCCAGCTGCCTTGCCAGCCCCAGTCGACGCCGTTGCCGTCGTAGCTTGCCAGGGTGTCGTTCCAGAACGCCAGCGGCAGCAGGTTGGTCACGTAAAGGCCAAAGGTCTCCACGACCGCGCGCAGTAAGAAGACGGTGGAGCCGGTAAACAGCACGAAGATCATCAGCCCCACGGCCATACCGATATTAATGTTGGAGAGCCGCTTGATACCGGCGTCCAGGCCCGCCACGATCGAGCCGACCGCCACGGTGGTCAGGACGGCGATGATGACGACCTTCGTAAATACGGCGTCAGGAATACCGAAAAGCTCGGTAAGTCCTGCGTTGATCTGTTGCGTGCCCAGGCCAATCGAGACCGACACGCCGAACAGCGTCCCCAGGATCGCGGCGATATCGAGGGTTTTGCCAATGGGGCCGTAAATCCGGTCGCCGATGAGCGCGTAAAAGACCGAGCTGAAACGCATCGGCAGATCATAGCGGTAGATAAAGTAGGCAAACGCCAACCCCGGCATGGCGAAGATGGCCCAGGTATGAAGCCCCAAGTGGTAGATGGCAAAGCTCATCGCGTCGTCGGCGGCTTCTACCGTGAACGCCTCGACCCCCGCGCGGGGCGGGGTCGAAAAGTGGGAAATGGGCTCGGCGACGCCCCAAAACATCAAGACCGTCCCGATACCACCGGCAAATAGCATGGTGAACCAGGAGAGATTGGTGTAAGTGGGCTTGGCATCATTCCCGCCCAGGCGGATGGCGCCGTAGCGGCTCATGGCCAGCCAAAGTAGAAACACCACCCAACTCGATACGCCGAAAATGAACAGCCAGCCAAGGTTGGTCACGATCCATTCACGGCCGGCACCGAAGGCGTCGCCAATGGCCTCGGGAGCGATCAGCAGCACGATCAGAAAAACCACCATGATCCCGGCCGAGGTGAAAAATATGAAGGGGTCGGTTTTTAATCCCAGCTTCCCTGCAAGTGCATTCAACATCTTTTTGCTCCCTGTATTTCTTTCAACATAGGAGCTATTGGCTTTTAGCGCCAAAGCAAAGCGTGCCGGGGCGGTTCGTTTTTCTTCGCCTGTCGAGTGCCCGCGACCCTTTTTCGGGTTCCCTTTCAGGTTCACGGGCCGGTACCACGCCGCCCAGGGCGGCGACTTCACGCCACGCCGGCGCACCGTGCCATGGCGTGGCGTGAAAACGGCGGCCCGTTAGCTTTGCGTTGAGTGGCTACCGGGCAACGCTTGCGCCTACAGCCCTTCTTCCAGCAGTTGGGGTGCAAAGTAGGTCATGATGAGATCCGCGCCGGCCCGGCGCATGGCGCCCAGGGTCTCGCGCACGACGGCGGATTCGTCGATCACGCCCTGCGCGGCCGCGAACTTGATCATCGCGTACTCACCGCTGACCTGGTACGCCACCAGTGGCAGTAGGCTTTGGCGGCGAATATCGGCCATGATGTCCAGATACGCCAGCGCCGGTTTGACCATCAAAAAATCCGCGCCCTCGGCTTCATCGGCCAGCGACTCGTTGAGCGCTTCCCGGCGGTTCATCGGGTCCATCTGGTAGGTCTTGCGGTCGCCTTTTAGCTCGGTACCCGCGGCTTCGCGAAACGGGCCATAAAGCGCCGAGGCAAACTTGGTGGAGTAGGCCATGATGGGGGTATCAGAAAAGCCCGCTTCATCGAGGGCTGCGCGGATCGCCGCGACCTGGCCGTCCTGGGCGGCGGAAGGCGCAATGATGTCGGCGCCGGCCTTGGCCGCCTGTACGGCCTGAACGCCGAGGTTTGTGATCGTGCGGTCGTTATCGACGGTGTTGCCCTTCAGGATGCCGCAGTGCCCGTGGGTGGTGTATTCGCAAAAGCAGATATCCGGAATCACCACTAGCTCCGGCGCGGCCTCCTTGATGGTACGCACCATGCGCGCCACCATGCCGTCTTCCTTCAGCGCGTCGCTGCCGGTTTCGTCCTTGTGATGGGAAATACCGAACGGCATGATGCTTCTAAGCCCCAGCGCGCTCAGGCGCCTGGCCTCGTCACCCAGCTTGCTTTCCGGCACGCGGTACTGGCCGGGCATGCCTTCGATCGGCGTGTACTCGTCGGTCTCCTCCTCGACAAAAATGGGGTAGACCAGATGTTCGGCGCGAAGCGAGGTTTCACGCACGATGGTGCGAAGCGCGTCGTTTGAGCGCAAACGACGAAGACGGGCCTGGGGAAACTGGGCCGGCATGAGACCTCCTGATGAGAGTGGAAAAGACGTTCCAGTTCTCAGTATAACGCTGTGCGCAAGGCCGGTCAGGGTATCAATCTCATGAAAGGATGCTATTGAAGGACACGCCTACCCAAGGGCGTAGAGAAGGCTGCCAGAGGAAGGCAAGACCCCATGCCGGCGTTTGACTGGCATGGGGGGAGCGCTCGATGAAAGCGCGGCGGGCTTAGAACTCGGTGCGCAGGGTGAGCGTCGCGCTGCGCGGCGTGCCGTAGACGGCACCGGCGTAGAAGCCGAAGTTGTCGTAGTAGGTTTTGTCGAAAAGGTTATCGACGTTGAGGGTGACGTTGGTCGCGTCTGTCACGTCGTAACGCGCCATGGCGTTCACGGTGGCGTAACCTGCCCAGTTGGCGGGCGTGGAGCCGGTGCTGATGCCGTCGACGGGCTTACCGGCGGGATTGGAGATTGCATCGATACTGCTCTGCGCATAGACACCGGTACCGAAGGTCCAGCGATTCAACATACCCGCCGGCGCGTAGGTGGTGTGGAGCTTGAGCAGGTGGGAGGGGTCGCTGCGCCCGTCGGAGTCGACGCGACGAAAGTGCAGGTAGGTGTAGCCGCCGTAAACGTTCCAGTTCGGTGTAATGGCGCCGGCAATCTCCAGATCCACGCCGTCGGTTTCGTTACCGGTGCCGGCGCGGTAGGCCTGGTTGCCGTCTGGTGTGAGGTTGGCGCCGTCGAGCACGGCGCTGTTTTCCTGGCGGGTGCGGAAGTACGCCGCGGAGGTGTTCAGGCGGCCGTTGAACCACTCGCCCTTCACACCGGCCTCGTAGCTGTCGCCGTCGATAGGCTCGACCGTGTCACCGCTAACGGTCTGGCTGCTTTGCGGGGTGAAGATGTTGGTGTAGCTTGCGTAGAGCGAGTGGTGGTCCGTGAGGTCATAAACCAACCCCGCATAGGGGGTGAACACACCGGTTTCGCGGCGGGTGGTGGTGTCGCCGGAGGCGGTTTCGTTTTCGGTTTTATAGTAGCTGGTACGGCCCCCCAAAATGACGGACAGCGGTTCGGTGACGCTTAGCCGCGTAGAGGCATACAGGCCGCGCAGGTCGGTTTCGGTGGTGCTGAGCTGGCCGGTTCGCGCGCCGCTCAGGCCGATGTCGCGGTCGACGCCGTTGCGCCAATCGGTGATCGGCAGGCCATTGGCGTTGCGGTACATACAGCCTTCGGAAAATTCGGACATCGTGTTGCTGGACAGCGTGCAGTCGTGATCATACGTGCGTGAACGGGTGCGGCTGTCGCTATAGCCCACCGCCAGAGCATGACGGCGGCCGAGCAGATTATAGGCACCTTTCAGGTCGATACTGGCAGAGCGCTGGCGTGTCTCGTTGTCGTTGCGCATCCCGTTGAGAATGGCACCGCCACCATCTTCTTCCCAATAGCCGTTGTAGGTGCCACTTACGGGCCCGCGGTTTACCTTGCCCAAGGCAAGGTTGCTCAGCGCATCGGTTTCACTTTGGGCGGCCTGGACTTCGACGCTCCAGTCATCGTTGAAACGGTGCGTCAGCGAGGCGAAGGCGGTGTTGGTCTCTTGCTCGGCGTAGCTCCACTCTGGTACCAGGTTGGTGCTGCGCGAAAGATCCGTGCGGCGGCCGTTGGCGAACCAGATGGGTACGTTAGCGCCCCAGCCCGCACCGGAGGTTTTGTTGTACTCGTACTGATAGCCCAGGCCGAACGTGGTGTCGTCGCTTACATCGAATTCGAAGTTGGCCAGCGCCGCTCGGTTGCGGTTGGATTCGTGATCGCGAAAGCCATCGCCTTCGCCCTGGGTGACGACGAAGCGCGAGCGAACACTGCCATCCTCGGTGAGCGGCAGGTTCAAGTCCGCCCCGGCCCGGGCGTTGTCCCAGCGCCCGTAAGAGACGTAGGCGTTGCCGCCGAACTCCGTGCCCGGGCGCTTGCGAATCAGGTCGACGGTGGCCGAGGGGTCGCCGGTGCCGCCCAGCAGGCCGTTGGCGCCGCGCACGATATCCACGCGCTCGTAGAGATCCAGGTTCAGAGAGTTGCCGCCACCCGCGAATCCGGTGTCGCCTGGAAACTGTAAGCCGTCGATCTTCCAGTTGCTGATATCGTAGCCGCGGGCGCGGAAGGCGTTACGCACACCCACTTCCGATTTGTTGGAGGTAATGCCCGGAGTAAGCTCTAACGCATCCTCCAGGTTGACCACTCGCCGGTCGTCCAACTGCTGGCGGGTCACGCTGGTCACCGATTGCGGCGTCTCCCGGGGGGAAAGATCCAGCCCGGCGGAGCTGCCGGTGTCGGAAACCGTGTAGCTTCTGCTCGGGTCACCCTGGTAGCGGGCCTGGACCGTGATGGTGTCCATCTCGACGTTGGCCAAGCTTTCAGAATCGGTTTGAGCTAACGCGCCACCACTCAACAGGCCGGCACTAACAGCGGCGGCGATAGCGAGGGGCTTTTTTGACCATTCAGCGGTATCGAGTGAGGGGGGATGAACACCGAGCATCTAAATGTCCCTTAAAATAATAATGATTAGTATTTACGATATTAGAAGCCGCGATTATATTAGCGCTTTGGTTTAAGAAAGTTTTGGTCTATGAGGCGTATGTAATGGATTGTTTGGCAGCGAGCTCACCCACTACATCAAGCACCGGCCGCCAAGTTGAATGCGACGTCATTCTGGTGGTGGACAATGATGAGGACAGCAGCGCCCAAGTGTGTCGCTACCTGGCAGGCGTAGGGTATCGCACGCTTAGGGCGGCCAGCGGCGACGAGATGTGGGAGAAGCTCGATGACCGCGTGGCGCTGGTGCTGCTGGAGCATCTGCTGCCGGGGGAGGATGGGCTAAGCCTTTGCCGAAGCTTGCGCTATCAGAACAAGACGCCGGTGATCATGACCAGCGCCCGGGGGGCGTCGGCGGAGCGCATCATCGGCTTGGAAATCGGTGCCGACGACTACCTCTGCAAGCCCTTCGACTTCCGCGAACTGCTGGCCCGCATTCGCGCCGTACGTCGGCGGGTGGCGCAAGGCTTCGCGCCGGCGCCGGCCGCACAGGAAACCGAGCGTTACTTTGCCGGTTGGCGTTTGGATCTGCGGCTGCGTCGGCTCCATTCCCCTACTGGGCGTGTCTGCGATCTTACCCGGTCGGATTTCATGGTGCTGGAGGCACTTAGCGAGACGCCCAACCAAATCATCAGCCGCGATGAGCTGAGCCGTCATGCCCTGGGGCGGGAGTATTACCTCAATGACCGCTCGGTGGATGTCTGCATCAGCCGTCTGCGTCATCGCCTCGAAGACAACGCGCGCAAGCCTCGCCTTATTCGTACCGTACGCAATGAAGGCTATCTACTCGAATTGGCGACGACGTAAAGCAGGCATCCGCATCAAAGCGCCGCGTTATTCTCTGCGTATTATTCCGGCGAAAGCCCCGCCACCCTTCTTGCCATGAAGGCAGCGGGTTATCATCGCGCACGTCCCGTCAAGCGGTGACGTTTTCAGTGATGCAACGCTCGTGGCGGGAATCCGGTTGTTATGCATAAAGCAGGCGCGTTATTTACGCGGGGGCCTATCGGCCGCCACGTGAAGGAGATGGCCATTACCAGCGGGCTAAGCCTGTTGGCGCTATTCTTGATCGAGATCCTGACGCTTACCTATGTGTCGCTACTGAAAGATGAAGAACTAGTGGCGGCGGTAGGCATTGGTAAGCTGTTGATGTTTTTTAACACCATCGCGGTCACGGGTATCGCGATCGCCGCTGGCGGGCTCATCTCCCGGCGGGTGGGGCGGGGGCTTCAGGCGTCACTGCCGCCGTTGGTGACGCACGTGTTGATACTGGCCGTGGGGGTTGCGGTACTGGTGGCGGCCATCGAGGGCTACTACCTGGACCATTTTATCGCCTGGCTGGGGGAAGGTACCGCCAGCGCATCGGTTCGCCCGTTTTTATGGATGGCGCTCATGTCGTCGGTGCTCATGGCGATTACCCACACCTGCGCCCAGGCGCTGCGTGCGGTGGGCCATAGCCGCCAGGCGCTGAGTCTGTTTTTGGTGGCAGCGGGTGTGCTGGCGATCGTGGACCCCGTCCTGATCTTCGTGCTGGAGCTCGAGCTTATCGGCGCGGGCATTGCCATGATCATGGCCGCCGGTGTCGCTGGCGTGTACGGGCTTTACCGCGTCAAACGCAAGATAGGGCTCGCTTCGCGTATTCATTGGCGTCTGTTGAAACATCACGGCCTGCACATCGGCCGGGTGACGCTGCCTTATACGCTGGGTCACCTGGCGATGCCTTTTACCATTACCTTCGTCATGGGCCAGCTAGCGGTTTTCGGGGTGTCGGTGATGGCGGGAATGGCGTTGATGGACACCACCTTGCAGGTCGCGTACTGCCTCTATTTTGCGCTACCCGGTGCGCTCGTGCCGGTCTTTGCTCAGCATCTCGACGCGCACCTGAAGTGGCGGCTCAAGGCGGCGCTAGTCAGTGCCATCGAGCTGGTCGTCGTTTACGGGCTTTTGGCATGGTGCGCACTGTTGGTCATCGTGCCCGTGCTTGCCACCGTCTTTGGGTTATCCACACCGGGACGCCATTTGCTGGATGATTTGAGCGCGTTTGGCCCCGGGCTTTGGCTGTTGATGGGGCTGGATTTTATTGCCGTTGCCATCTTCGTTACGCTCGAGCGTACCGGGTGGGTGATGTTCTATGCATGGCTAAGGGCGAGCCTGGGTACGGTGCCGTTCGTCGTGTTGGGGGCCAAGTACTTTGGCGCCAGCGGTGTCATCCTGGGCATGTGGCTGGGCAACGCCGGGATAGCCCTGATCTCGATTACGACTGCCGTACTGCTGGCACGGCGCCACTTTAGGTGCCACTTCACGCAGGCACACCAGAACCACGACGCAAAGCGCGTCAAAGTACCATGACGTTGACCATATTCATCAAGTAACAAAAAAAGGGGGGGAGATTATGGGGGGACAGGGGGAAAAGGCGTGCGTAGACGATACGCCAGCGACCAAGCGTCGCCGGGCGCCCAAGGGGGAAATGCGCCGCGCGGCGCTGCTCGATGCGGCCACGAAGGTATTCGCAAAGCACGGCTATGCAGCGTCGTCGATGCGGGATATCGCCACCATTGCCGGTATTACGACCGTCGGATTGCTCCACCATTTTCCTAATAAGGTGGCGCTTTTAGAGGCGTTGCTGGAAAGACGCGACCGGCGGATCACCGAACGGTTTTCCGAGCTCGAAATCCTGCCGACCCTCGAAGGGTTCATCGCCTTCGTCAAGATGAGCATGGGGTTCAGCGTGGAAAGTCATCAGGAGTGTCAGGCGGCGATGTTCATCAACATCGAAAGTCTTTACGAGCAGCATCCAGCGTATGACTGGTATCGCGAGAAATTCGACACCATTCACGGCCATGCTCGCGCGCACCTGGAAACCTTGATCGAAGCGGGGGAGGTGCGTGCCGATACCGATGTCCGAGCCGTCACGGTCGAGCTTTTTTCGGTCATGGATGGGCTACAGATTCAGTGGCTACGCAATCCGGATGGCGTAGACGTCATGGCGACACTCGATGGCTATCTCGAGCGTTTGGCAGGGAGTATTCGCCAATAAGGGGCAGGCTCGAGGTCGAGCCTGCCCGCTTGACGTTAGTAAGCCTGGCTTGCGCTTATCTGAACGGCATCACGCACGGGTGACGGTAGGGGGTTGCTGTCACGCGTGGTCAAACGCTCCGGCATCAGCGTGGTCAGGGTACTCTGAAGCGGCAGATGCGCGGAATCCTGGCCGACACGGATCGTGAAGGCACCGGCATCGACGTCCCAGCTCGCGGTTTCATCGACGTAGTAGGAAAGCGAACGTGCATTCAGCGGGATGCTCACGGCCCGGCTTTCCCCCGGCTCCAAATACACCTTGGTAAAGCCCTTGAGCTCTTTTTCGGGGCGGTCGACTTGGGGCTCGATCGGCTCTACGTAGAGCTGGGCCACTTCGAAACCGGCCATGTCGCCGGTGTTGGTCAGCGTGAACTCGGCGTTCACGGTGTTACCCGGGGTCATGACGTTGGACGAAAGAGACAGGTCCGAGTACTCGAACGTCGTGTAGGAAAGACCAAACCCGAAGGGGTAGAGCGGCTCTTCACGTTTCTGGTCGTAACCGCGATAGCCCAGGTAAAGCCCTTCGCCGTACTCCATGTCGACGAGCGCGTTTTCACCGCGATACGCCGCCGGGTCAGAGTAGTAGGGGTAGCTTGGGTTGTTCTCGATGGCCTTGTCGATCGAGATCGGCAGCTTGCCCGATGGGTTCACCTGGCCGTAAAGAATCTCCGCCACTGCCTGACCACCTTGTTGGCCGGGGAACCATGCGTGGAGCGTAGCCCCCACCTGGTCGGCCCAGGGCTGCATGTCGGATACACCGCCACCATGCATGACGACGATGGTGTTGGGGTTGGCCTGGGCGACGCGCTCGACCATGGTGCCTTGCTGATCCGGCAGGGCATAGGCGATATCGGAGCCTTCACCTTCATCTTCGTAGTTGGTACCCACGGCCACCACGACTGCGTCGTAGTCGGCCAGGTTCTCCGGCGGCGCCAGCGACGCCCAGCTCAGTTGAAGACCTTTCAGACTACCCAGTACCGGCATGAAGCTGTCGCTTAGACGACGGTATTCGAGCCGCACCGTATACTCTTCACCCGCTTCGAGGTCGGGCACCTTGACCGAGGAGGTCAGCGCGTTGACCACATCGGACGAGTAGGGCTCGCCATCGTTTTCCAGTACCAGCTCATCGTCGATCCAAAGCTTGACCGCGCCATCCATGCGAACCTTGAAGGCGTGATCACCCGAGATCGTCGGTTTGATCGTGGAGGTAAACCGTGCAGAGAAACTGCCCGGCGTGGTGTCGATGTCGGTGTCGGCAAGCGAAGACGAGGCTTGTTCGGTGATGTTCTGTTGGGTCAGCCAGTTGAAGTTCACCCCGGGTTCGACGCGTGTAACGGCAGGGGAGCCGGACAGGTCGGCATTCGAGAAGAACTCGGCTTGCACGCCCGGGGAGCCGCTGTCGTCTTCATCGCTTGACGGCTGATACCAGACCGAGGTTTCCGGGTCCAGCCCCATCGAAGTGAGGTAGGTCACATTGGCCGGGCTTTCGGCAAGATGCTGAAGACCGTCCATCTCGGTGACGTAATCGTTGGGCTTCGCATTCGACGTACCGAAGGGCGAGGCCGGCGGCTGATACGCCATGTCGCCAATGACTGCGATATTCGCCGCGGGGTCAAGCGGCAACAGCGGCTGGCCGTCGACGGTATTTTCGTTGCGTAGCAAGACGATGGCTTCACGGGCCATGTTGAGCGCCGCGGTGATGCCGTACTCGGGATGATCGAGCGGTTGCGCCGTATTGAGGTTTTCCTGGAAGTCGTAATTGACGATAGCGCGCAGGTTACGCTTGACCTTGTCGTCGATCACGCTTTGATGAAGCTGACCGCTCCAGATGTAGGGCAGCAGTTTCTGTTCGTTGAACTGTAACCCCGACGGCATATCGATATCGGTGCCTGCCCAGGCGCCTTTGAACGCATCATGAATGGAGTTGAAGTCGCTCATGACGTTGCCTTGAAAGCCCCACTCGCCCTTGAGGATTTCGGTGATCAAGTGGTGGTTTTCACAGGCGTAGTGATCGTTGATTTTGTTGAAACCACACATGATCGAGGCGATATCGGCGTTTTTGACCATGGACTCGAAAGGCGGCAGGTAGAGCTCGCGCAGCGTGCGCTGGTCGGCAATGATGTTGACGTTCTGGCGGTTGGCTTCCTGCTCGTTGGCCAGGTAGTGCTTGCCGCTGGCCTGAATGCCCTGGGCCTGAATGCCGTTGACGATGGCAGGCGCCAGGACCGAACCCAAAAAGGGGTCTTCGCCGCTGACGAACTCCGCGTTACGACCGCCAAAGGGGGTGCGGTAAAGATTGACGGTGGGCGAGAGCATCTGCTGGCCGCCGGCGATTCTGGTTTCATAGCCGATGGCCAGGCCGAATTCCTGAGCACGCTGGATGCTCCAGGTCGCCGCCAAGCCGGATTGCGCGGGGTACTGGGCGCCAAAGGTGGCGTCGTTGACATGCACTCCCATGGAGGCGTCGTAGGCCACGGTACCTTCGATGCCCCATTCCGGCAGGCTGGGGATCATGCGACCATCGTCAACCCGCGTGAAGTTGATCTTCTGCGACTGGTTCATGTTATCCAGAATCGAGCTAACGCGGGCTTCCACTTGCTGCCAGCGTGTCGGTTCATCCGCGATCAATAAAGCCGGTTGTAATACGCTAACCGCAAGCAGGCCAAAGCCAACGGTGTGTTTGATGGGTATCACGGGTCAAATCCCTCTGGAATATAGGTAGTGGTTGTACATCAAGGCACGCTTATCGATCTGAGCGATCAGAGGCCTGGTCGGGCGCATCGCGGGTGTCCACCGGCGCATCGTAGAAGCTGCCCGATTGGGCGGCGCGCGCCGGTAATTTGTCGGCGCCGGTGAGGCGGTCGCGGCGCTCTTCGTATTCGGCGCGAAGATCCTGAAGGCGTTTTTGCTGCGCACTGTCGGTCGTCGAGGGAGCGGTTTCTGACGCATTAGGCGTCTCGGAACCCGCGAGCGCAGGCAGCGAGACAGCCAAAAGCGCCGCATACATCAAGGCACGCAATGAATGATTCATGAGTAAGGTCTCTATCGTTTGATGGCGATGCGCAAAGGCTCTTGGTTTATTTGAGAGCCTGCATATGTTTGGTCGGCGAGATAAAAAGTTCAAGTCCAATAAAACGTTTTTTAGTCAATTAGCGATCGCGCATTATAGGAGTAATAAAATAGCGTTATCAAGAAGTGTCGTTTTTAATTTTTCACTATTTATATTTAGCTATTGGGTTAATTTTATAATTTTATTGCTAATAAAATATATATATTGGCATTTAATTCTAGTTTTAAGGCGTTTTTTGAATCTTTTTGTTTATATGCTAAACATATCTGTTGTTAGGTTTTGCGCTGTGTTAAGCTGGCAAGATATATTAAAGGCTCATTGTCTTATTTGGTTTTCCTCGTGGTTTATTTGCCTGGTAGTGCGTGGTTTTATGCGAATTTAAATTGCCTGTTCAATAGTTTCTATATTGATTCTTTGCTACCTACGTTGATTGTTCAACAACGCCTGGATTGAGTTTCAGGCGTTTGTTTTTATTAACGCGATAAAGATGTCGTTCATGCCATTGGATACCCTCACCGCGCACGAAGTATGTCACTGGTTGGTCGAGGCTGGCGCGCTCGAGCCTGCCGACATCGCGCGTGCCAACCGGCTGGGCGCGGCGCAGGGGGAGGACGGTGACAGCCTGCGCACGCTATTGCGCCTGGGCGCGGTCAAGGACGAGGAGATGGCCGACGCCTATGCGCACTTGTTGGACCTGCCCAAGTGGGCCCAGGCCGACGACGTGACGGTGGATAGCGACATGCCTGCCAGTACCGAGCGCTTCGCGCGCCATTACGGTGTGCTCAGCGTGGGCGAGAGGCCGGATGCGCTAAGCGTGGTCGCCGCCGTTCCGGTATCGGCGTACGCTGTCGCCGCACTCGCCTACCAGGCGGGCAAGACCGTCTCGCTCTATATCGCCACGCACAGCGAAGTGAACGAGCTCATCGAGCAGGCCTACAGTACGGGGCGTTCGGCCATGGGCGCCTTGATCGAAACCCTCGATGAAAATGCGTCGGCCCAGGATGATATCGAGCAGCTCAAGGACATGGCCTCCGAGGCGCCGGTCATCCGTATGGTCAATCTCATGTTGCAGCATGGCGTCGACCGTCGTGCCTCGGATATCCACGTCGAGCCGTTCGAAAACCAACTCAAGGTGCGTTATCGCATCGATGGCGTGCTGATCGAAGAGCAGGCACCGCCGGCGGGCTATGCGGCGGCGGTGATCTCGCGCTTGAAAATCATGGCCCGGCTGGATATCGCCGAGCGGCGGTTGCCCCAGGATGGCCGCATCATGGTACGTATTCAGGGGCGTGAGCTGGATCTTCGCGTGTCCACCGTGCCCACAAGCTTTGGTGAATCCGTGGTGATGCGCTTGCTGGATCGCCAAACCGTCAGCCTGGATTTTGCAAGCCTGGGGATTACCGGGGCTACCCTGGAAGCGATTCAGCGCCAGCTGGCCCGCCCTCATGGGGTTTTTCTGGTCACCGGGCCTACCGGTTCGGGCAAAACGACCACGCTCTACACCGCGCTTTCGGGACTTAATACCGAGGAGCGCAAGATCATCACCGTCGAGGATCCGGTCGAGTATCAGCTGCCCGGCATCAACCAGATCCAGGTGAAGCCGTCCATCGGGCTGGATTTCCCCCAGGCGCTGCGCTCCATCGTGCGCCAGGACCCGGACGTCATCATGATCGGGGAAATGCGCGATTTGGACACGTGCCGGATCGCGGTGCAGTCCTCGCTGACCGGGCACCTGGTGCTATCGACCCTGCACACCAATAGCGCGGCGGCGAGTATCACCCGCCTGCTGGACATGGGCGTGGAGAGCTACCTGCTGGCCTCGACCCTGCAAGGGATTCTTGCCCAGCGGCTGGTGCGCCGGCTGGACCCGGCGACGCGCATCGCCTTCGAGGCCCCCCAGGCACTCATCCAGCGCCACCGGTTGGATTACTACACCACCGAACGGCCGATCATGCTCTATCGCCCCAACGAAGAGAGCCCCGGCGGCGGCTACCACGGACGTAGCGCCATTACCGAACTGCTGGTCATGGACGAGGAGCTTCGCTCACTGCTGATGCGCCAGGCCGACGCCGACACGCTGGAGGCCGCCGCGCGCCAAAAAGGCCTGGTCACCCTGTACGAAGACGGCTTGCGCCAGGCGCTTGCCGGCGTGACCTCGCTGGATGACGTCTTGCGCGTTACGGGGGGCGATTGATGCCGCTCTACGCCTACCGCGCCCTGGACGCCGAGGGCCGCAAGCAAGCCGGCGAGCTGGACGCCGCTGACGAAGGCCGCGCGGCGCTCGAACTGCAGCGCCGCGGCCTGCTGGTATTGAGCCTGCGCCGCGGCAGTCAGTGGCTGCGGCCACGTCAGGCCCCGAGTGTGTTCAAGCGGGCCCAGCTGGTCCGTTTTACCCAACAGCTGGCCACCCTGGTCGGGGCCGGTCAGCCCCTGGATAAAGCCCTGACGACGGTACTCAAGCAGGTGCGCAGTGCTCGCCCGCGCGCCTTGCTCGAGCAGGTAAGAGACGAAGTCAAAGCCGGGCGGCCGCTGTCCGACGCCCTCGAGCAGCACCGCGAGACGTTTTCACCTTTCTACGTAAGCCTGGTGCGGGCCGGCGAGGCGAGCGGTGTGCTGGGCGTGACGCTCGGCCAATTGAGCCACTACCTCGAGCGCAGCGAGCAGTTGCGCGGTGAGGTGATTAACGCCTTGATCTACCCGGCTTTTTTGGTCGTCGGGGTGGTCGGCTCCATCGCCCTACTGTTGGCCTACGTGGTACCGCAGTTCGTGCCCATTTTCAATGATCTGGGGGTGCCCGTTCCCTGGATCACCCAGGCCATTCTGGCCATGGGCGGCTTTATCAATACCTGGGGGCTGGTGCTGTTGGTCACGCTCGTGGCGTTGATGGGGCTTGTGATCGGTGGGCGTCGCCACCCGGGCTGGCGCTATAAGCAGGACCGGCGGCTTCTTAAAAGCGTCGTCACGGGCGGGCTCATCCAGCGCCTGGAAACCGCGCGACTGGCGCGAACCCTGGGCACCCTGGTGGGCAACGGCGTCACGCTACTTTCGGCGCTGAACATTGCCCGCGATGTCAGCACTAACCACGCGCTGCGCGCCCACATGCGCCACGCCATCGACGACGTCAAGCAGGGCCACCGCTTTGCTACGGCGATCGCCACGGACGCACTGCTGCCCGAGCTTGCCGTGCAGATGGTCGACGTCGGTGAAAATACCGGAACGCTTGGCGACATGCTGATCAAGGTCGCCGATGTGTTCGATCTCGAGGCCAAACGTGCGATCGACCGCGCGCTGGCCGCCCTTGTCCCCACGCTCACCATCGTCATGGCCGTCGTGGTGGCCGCTATCATGCTCGCCATCATGCTGCCGCTGATGAGTCTGACCAGCAATATCTAGGAAAACCGCATGACCTCAATGAAACGTGTCAAAACGCGCCAGTCCGGCTTCACCCTGCTCGAAATGCTGGCCGTGATCGTGCTGCTGGGCATCGTGGCCACCATCGTCGTGACCCAGGTGGGGGGCAACGTGGACAAGGGGCGCTACGGGGCGGGCAAGGCACAGCTGGCCAGCCTCAGCATGAAAATCGAAAGCTACGCGCTGGACATGGGCACGCCGCCGGAGAATCTGGACGCGCTGATCAACAAGCCCGAAGGTGCCAGCCAGTGGATGGGCCCCTACGCCAAACCGTCGGATATCAAGGATCCGTTCGGACACGACTTTGGCTACCGCTACCCCGGTAATCACGGCACCTTCGACTTGATCTTTTACGGTCAGGACGGCACGCCCGGCGGCGAGGGGTACAACGCCGACCTGGGCAACTGGGAATAAATGCAGCCTTCGGCGCCGCGCCAAACAGGCTTTACGCTTTTTGAGCTGCTCGCGGTCATCGTACTGGTCAGTATCGCGGTCGCGGTGCTGTCCGGGGGCCTGGGCCGCGGCCTGCAAGCCGCCCAGGAGCGCAGCGCGGTGACGGCGATGATGACCGCTTTGAGCCGTGCCCGGGTGCAGGCCATCAGTAGCGGCCAGCCGGTGCGTGCGACCTTCGATTTGAGCGCGCGCCAGGTCGTATTGCCCGAAAAGCGCTCGACCGCCTGGCCCGACACGCTGGAAGTACAGCTCCACACGGCTAAAAACCTCGGCGCCGCGTTCGAATTCTACCCGGATGGTGCCTCCACCGCGGGGCATATCGAAATCAAGCGCGGGCAGGCGCAGTGGCGAATCGATATCGCCTGGCTTACCGGGCGCGCCACGCTAACGGCCCTGCCATGAGGGCGGCTTTCAAGTGCCAGCGTGGCTTTACGCTGCTCGAAATGCTCGCCGCCATCGTGGTGCTCGCCATTGGGTCGACGGTGCTACTGGGCGCGTTTGGCCAAAGCGCGCGGTCGCTCTACCAGGTCGAGCAAAGCGACCGCGCGGCACTGGCGGCCCGCTCCATTTTGGACAGCATCGAAGGCCAGGTACTCGAGGTAGGAACGCATCGCGGCAGCTGGGACGGGCTCGATTGGGAGCTCGACGTATCCCTGGAGGCCCAGGGCGCGCTCGACCTTTACCGGCTGGATCTAACCCTCACCCAAGGCGCCAGGCGTTCGCATTACAGCACGCTGCGACTGCGTGGCTCGGGGGCAACGCCATGAAGCGCCAGGCCGGGTTCACGCTTTTGGAAGTGTTGGCCGTCATCAGCCTGATGGGGCTGCTGCTGGGGCTGGTGGGCACCGCCGTGGTGTCCGCCAATAAAGCGGTCTCGACGGCACAGCGCACCAGCGCTCACCTGGAGGATATTCGGGCCACCCAGCGCTTTTTAAGGCACGCCATTGGCCAGGCGCTTCCGCTCAGCGTCGAAAGCGACAGGCAAACCCGCGGTGTGAGTTTTCAA
The DNA here is from genome assembly GCF_968212445.1 of Vreelandella sp. GE22. Taxonomy (NCBI): domain Bacteria; kingdom Pseudomonadati; phylum Pseudomonadota; class Gammaproteobacteria; order Oceanospirillales; family Halomonadaceae; genus Vreelandella; species Vreelandella sp. GE22. Next base: position 3,547,617 of record NZ_OZ309110.1, on the reverse strand, counting down.
GGCGAGCCCGCGTCGCTGATGTTCTACGCGCCGTTGCCCGCCTCGCTAGGCGGCGGGCTCTACCGACAGCGCATAGTGGTCGAGGACGAAAAACTGAAGGTCCACCTGGCCCAGCTCGAGGGACAAATGCTCGCGCCCTGGGGGGCGCCGCAGCCGCTGCTCGATGAGGTCCTGGATGCCCACTTTCGCTATCGCGGCCGCTCGCCGCTGGGCGAGCGCACCGAATGGCTGGAGAGCTGGCCCTGGCCCGACCGGCTGCCCCAGGCGGTGCGCATCGAGCTTCGCTTGAAGGGCACCAAGCCTTGGGTGATGCAACAAATCAACGTGCGCCTCGATCTTTCCGGGGAGGGGGCATGAAAACACAACGCGGGGTCGCGCTACTGCTTGCGCTCTGGGTGTTGGCGCTGGCAAGCCTACTGCTGGGAAGCCTGGCGGTGTCCGTTCAGCTGCAGCAGCGCCAGTCGCTTTGGCAGCGCGACCAGACCCAGGCGCTGTTGGCCGCCGAGGCGGGCCTGGGGCTGGCCGTGGCCGGGCTGATGCAAAACGAAGGGCGCTGGCAGGCCGATGGCGAGGTCCAGCAAGTGCCGTTCGCCGGCGCAGAGCTTGCCATCAGCGTGCAAAGCGAGCGCGGAAAGCTCGACCTCAACGCCGCCCCCAAGGGTGATGTGGAAAAACTCATGGCTGCCTGCGGGGCCAGCGGGCCCCAGGCCGAGCGCATCGCCACGGCACTCGAGCGCCGACGGAGCGACACGCCCCTGCGCCTGCTCGAGGAGTTACGTGCCCTGCCCGAGGTGAGCTATGCGCTTTATGAATGCGCCCAGGCCCATGTCACGGTCTGGTCCGGCAATCCGCAGCCCGACCCGGTGCTGGCGAGCCCCTGGCTTGCGCGGGTGCTTGGCCTGCCGCGTCGCCAGGGCGAGCCGATCGATGCGGGCCAGATCGTGACAGTGACCAGCGCCGCGACGCTCCCCAGCGGCTTTCATTCTCGTTTAACGGTAACGCTTGTAATGCTCAACACACTAACCGCCGGCGCCAAGCCCTATCGCGTATTGAGGTGGCAGGAGTGACCCGGCGTTGGGCGCAGTACACGGCGTCTTTCAGCGCCCTTGCCAGCCAGGCAAGGCAGCAGTGGCGGGAAAGTACCGCGCGGCGCTGGCTGCACCTGTGGCTTGACGAACTCGCCGGTCTATTGCCCGCGCCGATCACCGCCCGTTTGGGCAAGCGTGAAGAGGCGCAGCTTCTCGGCTGGCCGCTGCCGGAGACGGTCGACTGTGAGCGTCCGGCCATCCTGGTGCTCCGTACCGAGCAAGTTTTGGCGCAGCGTATACGTTTGCCGAGCGTGGCGGCGCGCAACCTGCACAAGGTACTCCGGTACGAACTCGACAAGTACACCCCCTACCCCGCCGAGCAGGTGCATTTCGTGGCGCGGGTGGTGGGCAAGCACGAGGGCCAGGCGGACATCGAACTGGTGGCGATCGCCTGGACGCATCTCGACGCGATTTTGACGGCGTGCCGCGAACGCGGGCTGCCCCTGGCGACGCTGGATGTTCAGAGCACCACCGGCGAGCGCCGCCGGCTCAACCTGCTGCCGGCCAGTGCGCAGAAAGGAGTGGCGCGGGCCGGCGTGGTCAATCGCTGGCTTTGGGCCTGCGCGCTGGCCGTGTGCGTCGCGATTCCCTCGCTTTATATCCATCAGCGCCAGCAGCAGCTCGACGCCATGGGCGAAGTGGTGGCGCATCAGCGCCAGCAGGTGCGCCACCTTCAGCAAGTGCGCCAGCAGCTCGATGAAACGGTCGGCGCCTCCCGGTATTTGGCCAACCTCAAGGCGCGCCGCCCGACCGTGAGCCGGTTGCTTGCCGAGCTCGCCACGTGTCTTGGCGAGCAGAGCTGGATCAGCGAGTTGGAAGTGCAGGACGGGATGAACGTGACGTTCTCGGGGCAAAGCCCGCGGGCAAGCGCGTTGATCGCCCATGTCCAGACCTGTCCAAGCCTGGAGCAGGTCCAGTTCCAGGGCGTCATCCGGCCCGACGACACCACCGGCCAGGAGCGCTTTTCCATCAGTGCACGGCTTCAGGAGGATAGCGATGCGCCCGCTGACTAGCCGCGAACGTAAATTTGCCGCCATAAGCCTGCTGGCGCTTTTGCTCTGGGGGGCCTGGTATGTCGTGATCGAGGTGCCTTTTTTGGCGCCTCTTCGCGAAATGGCGCAGCAGCGCAGCACCCTGCAAACACAGCAGCGCCACTACGCCGAGTTGATTGCCCAGGGCGAAGGGCTCGAGGCGGCGCTGGCCGCGTCCCGAAACGATCCGGCGCTCGATAACCGGCTGCTCGCCGGTGAGGATCCGAACGCCGTCGCGGCGGATTTGATGCAGTTGGCCATCGACCGGATCGCCGAGCACTCGGATCAGGGGCCCGGGTGCGAGGTTACCCAGCGTATGCCTATCGTTGCGTCTGACGATACGCCCGACGGGCCCTACCGGCAGGTGAAGGTGAGCCTTTCCCTCGACTGCGCCATCGAGCCGCTGGCGAAGATTCTGTATGCGTTCGAATACGGCCAGCCGGCGCTGTTCGTCGATCAATTGAACGTTCATCGCGCCTCGAGCGCGCCGGCGACCGGCGGGCCTGGGCGTTTGGAAGTGAACCTGCTGCTGCGCGGTTACCTGCAAAAGGCCGGCACGCAAGGGGGGCAGGCATGAGGATGCGCTTCTCTACCCAGGCGTTAGGGCTTGCCAATGTCCTGTTGCTGGCGGTACTGGCGTGGATCTTTTACACCCCCGCCAAGCCCCAGTGGCTGCCCGCCGACGCGCCGGAAGCCAGCCCGGCCAGCGTGGCGCCGTTAGAGGCGCGCGCGGATTTGGCCTCGGCGCGCCGTTCGATGGTCTGGACTCAGCCGATCTTCAGCCCGGACCGCCAAGCCGACCCCGACCGCCAAGCCGTGACTGCCGACCCGCTTTCAAGCTTGACGCTGGCCGGCATCTTTCAGGAGGGGGATGTACAATGGGTCTACGTCGATGAGCCAGGCCAGGCGATGACCAAGCTGAATCGAGGCGACACCCTCGATAACGGTTGGACACTCGAACACCTCACCCCCCGCAGCGCCACCTTCGTCCGCCAGGGGCAGACGCAGACCTTGAGCCTGCCGATGCTACGCCTGCCGCCGCCTTCCAGGGCGCCCACTCTTACTTTGCCGCGTACCCCGACACCATGATTTCAAAGCACGACACTCCTGCCTCGCTTTCACTAACGCGCACGACGCTGGTCGGGCTGGTGATGGCCATTTCGCTCTCCGCCTGTACCACCACGCCCCGGGAGCTAAAAACCGACCAGGCGTTGATGCGCGAAGCATTAAGAGGTGCCGATTACCCGGCGCCCGTCGCCGAACAGGCGCCGCCGGCCTCCCCGGCTACCTCGTTGGAGCCCACCCAGCGCGCGGGGGCCAATCAACGGATCATCGAGGGCAACCAGCGCTTCGTTAACACCGCTCAGGGCGCTGCCAGTAACGCACCGGCCAGCGAAGAAGGCGACATCGTCTTCAACTTCACCGACCAGCCCATCGAGGCGGTCATCAATAGCGTGATGGGCGACCTTTTACAGGAGAACTACAGTATCGCCCAGGGCGTGGACGGCACGGTCAGCTTTTCGACCTCCCAGCCGGTGAATCGCCAGGAGGCGCTGTCGATACTGGAAACGCTGCTTTCCTGGACGGACAACGCGATGATCGTTCAGGACGGCCGCTATGTGGTGCTGCCCGCAAGCCAGGCCGTGGCCGGTAAGCTCGTGCCGGACATAGCCGTGGCGCAGCCCGCAAGCGGGCTCGCTGCACGGCTTTACCCGTTGGACTACATCGGCGCGGTCGAAATGCAGCGCCTGCTTCAGCCGTTCGTGCGCGACAATGCGTTTCTACTGGTCGACCCCGCGCGCAACCTGATCAGCCTTTCCGGTACGCCCAGCGAGCTTGCCAATTATCAGGACGTGATCGACACCTTCGACGTGGATTGGCTCAAGGGTATGTCGATTGGCGTCTATGAGCTCGAGCGCGCCTCGGTGGGCGAGCTCATGCCCCAGCTTCAAAGCCTGTTCGGCCCGGATAGCGGCACGCCGCTTGCGAACATGGTCGACTTCATGCCCAACGAGCGGACCAACTCGATCGTGGCCATCTCGGCGCAGCCCGACTACCTGCGCGAAGTCGGTGAATGGATCCGCACCATCGATCAGGGGGGCGGGAACGAGCCACAAATGTACGTTTATGACGTGCGCAACATGAAAGCGGTCGACCTGGCGCGCTACCTGCGTGACATCTACGGTTCGGGTCAGATCGAAGGCGATACACCGGCGCAGGTGGCGCCCGGTCTTCAAACGACCACGCTGTCGAGCTTGGCCAGCACTAGCACGAGCCCTGGCCTTGACCAGGGGCAGGGAATGCAGAATAGGCCCAGCGCCGAGCAGGATAACGACGACGGTGGCGCGCCAACCCAGCCAACAGATAGCCAGGTAGGCGGGGGCGCAAGCGGCCAGGGCGACGCGCGTAGTCTGGTCCAGTCGGTACGCATTACGGCCCAGCAGAGCAGTAATCAGCTGCTGGTACGCACCCGGCCTGCCCAGTGGCAAGAGATCGAGGCGGCGATCAAGCGCCTGGACCAGCCGCCGCTGCAGGTTCAGATCGAAACGCGCATTCTCGAGGTTCGCCTGGCGGGGGATCTGAGCCTGGGGGTTCAATGGTACCTGGGCCAGCTGGCGGGTAACGCCTCCAATGCCTCGGCCGTCAACGCCAGTGGCAGCCAAGGGGCGCTGGGTGCCGGCGGGCTTGGCGCCGGCAACAGCTCGTTTTTCTACTCCTTCGTCAGCGATAATCTTCAGGTGGCGCTGCGCGCGCTGGAGACGCGTGGCTTGACCCAGGTGCTGTCCGCGCCGTCGCTGGTCGTCCTCAATAATCAGGCCGCGCAGATTCAGGTAGGCGACAACATCCCGATTAGCCAGACGACCGTCAGCACGACGAACTCGGACACGACCCTGAGCAGCGTCGAGTACGTGCAAACCGGCGTGATTCTCGATGTAGTGCCGCGCATCAACCCGGGCGGGCTGGTGTATATGGATATTCAGCAGCAGGTCAGCGATGCCGACGCCAGTGCGACAACGGCCGACCAGTCCAACCCGCGTATCTCGACGCGCTCCGTTGCCACCCAGGTTGCGGTGCAGAGCGGGCAAACCGTTTTGCTGGGCGGGCTAATCAAGCAAAATAACCGCGAGTCCGAGACGCGGGTGCCGGGTCTTTCGTCTATTCCAGTACTCGGCCGCTTGTTTGGCAGTGAGTCGCGGGGCCAGGATCGCACCGAGCTGATCGTGTTGATCACCCCTCGCGTGGTCAATAACCCCGTGCAGGCCCGCCAGGTAACGGACGGCTACCGTCAACAGATGCAGCTACTGCGCGCGCGCATGCAAGAGAGCAGCGCCACGCAAGCACCGGTAGATCCCTAGACTTCGCCTAAACGGCCAGCGCGGGAGAAGCGCTGGCCGTCTGTCGTTTCAAGCTCAGCGGCGGGCACCTAAAAAGTGGCGGGTTGGCCGAGTGAAAAAACCGGGAAAAAACCAATAAAATTTGGGCTTATTAGGGGGGCGTGGTATAGAAATATGCCGATAAACAAATGTTAATAATATAACTCGGTTAAAATACGGTTTTTTCAGTGCGTTCATAAGGTTCACGATGTACACACCCGGCCCGCTATCGTTCGATGAGTTCCCCGTGGGATGTATGGTTACCGATGATAGCCGCCGGATCCTCTATAGCAATCAATATATGAGCGACCAGTACGGCTATGCGTTCGAGACGCTGCAAAACCGGGATCTGTTCGAGTTATTCAGTAAAGCGTCCCAAGTGCTGATCGAAACCTTCGTGGCGCCCGCCCTGGCACGCGATGGCCAGTGCGAAGAGATCCGCTTGTCGCTGGTTCCCCCTTCCCAAAAAAGCCAACCGGTAATCATGAGCGTCGTTGCCGATAGCGCTAACGCGCGTCTTTTTTGGAGTATCGCGAACGCGAACCGCTCGGAGCAGATGTTCATCGAGCTAAAAAAGACGCAGCAACTGCTGGAACAGAAAGTGACTCAGCTGCGCGCGCTCTCAAGCGTCGACCCCCTTACGGGGCTTCCCAACCGCGCCGCGCTCAGCCGGCATCTCGATCGTCAAATTGCCGCGCTGGGAGGGGGCTTTGCGCTCGCCTTCATCGATCTGGATGGTTTTAAAGAGATCAACGACCGGTACGGCCACGAAACCGGCGACAAGGTGCTGCAGCACGTTGCCAAGCGGCTGACCGACACCCTTCGCCACAAGGATATGGTCGCCCGTTTCGGCGGCGACGAGTTCGTCGTGGTGCTGGATGGCTATTTCGATCAAGCGCTTGCTCAAAGCCCGCTTTATCGGCTCATCGACCGCCTTGCAGAGCCGGTTTTCGTGAACGACGTTTCGCTCATATTCTCGGCCAGTATCGGGCTTACGCTCTACCCGCAAGCCAAAGCGTTGGAACCCGACCAGCTGATTCGCCAGGCCGACCAGGCCATGTACCAGGCCAAGGTCGCGGGTAAAAACCGGGTATGTTTTTTCGATATCGACGACGAAGAGGTGCAAAAGGAGCGCCACGCCGAGCTCGTGGCGATCGACCGGGCAATGGCCGCGGGGGAGTTTGTGCTGTTCTATCAGCCTAAAATCAATATGCGCACGGGTAGGGTCGTGGGCGCCGAGGCGTTGATACGTTGGCACCACCCAGCGCGGGGGCTGGTCGGCCCCCAGGAATTTTTGCCGGTATTGAGCAATACGCCCAACGGGGTGCGGCTAGGATACTGGGTCATTCGCCAGGCGCTTGCCCAGCTAAGCGCCTGGCAAAGCCAAGGCCTGGAGACGGTAGTGAGTGTCAATATCGACGGCTACCACTTCCAGCACCCCTGGTTTTTACAGGAGCTCGGCACGATACTGGCGGATTTTCCCGAGGTGGCGAAACGCTGCCTGGAGCTCGAGGTGCTGGAAACCAGCGCCATCGACGATATCGACCAGGTGGCGCTGGTGATCAGCGCGTGCCGCGCCCTGGGGCTGCAGGTATCGCTGGACGATTTTGGCACCGGCTACTCGTCGCTTAGCCACTTAAAAGAGCTGCCGGTGGATACGCTCAAAATCGATCGCAGCTTTGTCCAGAACATGCTCGAAAGCCGGGGGGATCTGGCTATTTTGAAAGGGGTGATCGGCTTTGCCCAGGCGTTCGAATTCGGCGTCATTGCCGAAGGCGTGGAGACCCTTGAGCACAGCCGGGCGCTTTTGGAACTGGGCTGCGAAATAGGCCAGGGTTACTTCATTGCCCGCCCCATGCCCGCCAGCCACTTCCCCGGGTGGGTCGCGGCGTGGGCGCGAGACGCGTTTCAAAGAAAGTACGGGGATTAAAGTACGGGGATTAATGTTTCAACCAGGAGGAAGCGGTTTGTTAACCAAAGCGGGCGTCATGGCGCGCAACAATATTACCGTGGTGGGCGAGGGCACCCAAACGCTCATGTTGGCCCACGGGTTTGGCTGCGACCAGCAGGTATGGCACTACCTGCTGCCGGCCTTGAAAGAGCGCTATACGCTGGTGCTGTTCGACTACGTAGGGTCCGGGCAGTCGCAGCTAGCGGCGTTCGATATGAACCGTTACGCAACGCTCGAGGGCTACGCCCGGGACGTCATCGAGATCATCGAAGCATTGGATTTGAACGAGGTGCACTTCGTCGGCCATTCGGTCAGTGCCACCATCGGCCAACTGGCCGCGCTCGAAATACCCGAGCGCTTCGCCAGCCAGCTGATGATCTGCCCCTCGCCATGCTTTTTGAACCGGCCGCCGGATTATCACGGCGGCTTCGAGCGTGAGGATCTGGAAGAGCTTCTGGATTTGATGGAGCGTAACTATATCGGCTGGGCCCACTATCTGGCGCCGCTGATCATGGGCCCGGAAAGCTCCGAGAAGCTCATCGGCGAGCTCTCCGAGAGCTTCTGCTCCACCGACCCGGTTATTGCCAAGGTATTCGCCCGGGCCACGTTCTTTGCAGACTACCGGGCGGTGCTGCCCCGCGTGCGCCACCCGGCGCTGCTGCTACAAAGCCAGGTCGATACGCTTGCCAACCCGGAGGTGGGCCGCTATATGCACGCGCATATGCCGGACAGCACGTTGAGGGAGCTGCCAAGCGTGGGCCACTGTATTCACATGACCGACCCGGAGACCGTGGGCCTGGAAATCAACGCCTGGCTCGACCGCTACGTGCGCAACAGCGCCTGATCGATAGGGATGAAGGCGCTGGCCGCCTGGATCAGCGAGGCGGCGGTGAGCGGGGCGACGCCGTATACTTCGACGCGTTTACCGTGAACCCGGCGAATTTTTTCCGCGAGCAGGTCGAAGTCGCCGTCGCCGGAGACCAGCACGATCACATCGGCAAGCGGGGCGTGTTCGATGGCATCGAGCGTGATGCCGACATCCCAGTCGCCCTTGGCCGAGCCGTCGGCGCGCTGGATGAATGGTTTCAACTTTACCTCGAAGCCGATGCGGCGAAGGATGTTCTGAAACTCGCGCTGTTTGGCGTCGCCCTTGTCGATGGCGTAGCAGTAGGCCGCCGTTACCTCGCGATTCGCGCTAACCCGCCGCCAGAACGCATGGTAATCGAAGTGTTTACCAAACGTGTCGCGCACGGTGTAGTAAACGTTTTGGGTATCCACAAAAATGGCGACGGTGGTCATGGGCGTGGGCCCTTTTGCGCGGTGCAGGGGCCGCCAAACAGTCGGGTCAGTCGTTGGGGCATCTAATGAATCCTTTGAAAAGCGATGAGCGGCGCGCCGCCCTCCGGGTCGTCCACCAGGCGGGCATTCACGGCAAATAGCGTGTTCATGAGCGCCGGGGTGAGCACCTCGGTGGGCGTGCCGAGGGCCACGATGCGCCCGGCTTTCATGGCCAGCACCCGATCACAATGCAGCGCGTGTTGCAGGTCGTGTAGCGCGACGACGGCGGTGATCGGAAGCCGTCGAATGAGTTCCAGTATGGCGAGCTGGTGGTGAATATCCAGGTGGTTGGTGGGTTCGTCGAGCAGCATCAGCGTGGGGTTTTGCGCCTGCGCCCGGGCGATGTGCACGCGTTGGCGCTCGCCGCCGGAAAGCGAGCTCCACTCGCGGTGGGCCAAATCGAGCATTTCGACCGCGTGCAGCGCCTGGTCGACGGCGGCTTCGTCCGCGTCGCGCCAGCCGCCCAGCCGCCCAAGCCAGGGCGTGCGGCCAAGCTCGACCGCGTCCCGGGCGGTGATGCGCTCGTCGGTGTCGGCCTGCTGGGCCACCAGCGCCATGCGTTGGGCAATCTGGCGCCGGCTCATGCGGGCAAGCGGCGTGCCGTTGAAGCGTACCTCGCCCTGGGCGGGCGTCAAAAGCCCAGCCAGCAGGCGCAGCAGAGTGGATTTCCCCGCGCCGTTGGGGCCGATCACGCCCAGCGTCTCCCCCGGGCGAATGTCCAGATCCACATCGTCGACGATAAGCCGTCCCTGAACCGACCAGCTAATGCCGCGGGCGCTAAGGAGCGGCTTGGAAGGCGCGGCCGCTGCGTTCATCGTCGCCCCCGAACCATCAGGTAGGCAAACGCCGGGGCGCCGACCAGCGCGGTAATCACGCCAATCGGCAGCACCTGGCCGGGGATCACCACCCGGGAGACGACATCGCAAAGCACCATGAACAGCGCCCCGCAGAGCGCGGTGGCGGGCACCAACTGGCGGTGACGCACGCCCACCAAAAGACGGCAGGCGTGAGGAATCACCAGACCCACGAAGCCGATTGCACCGGTGATCGAGACCATGACCGCCGTGACGAGCGCGGCGGTGCCGATCAAAAGCGAGCGGGTCAGCCGCAGATTCACGCCTAATGAGGCCGCGCTTTCCGCGCCGAACGCGAAGGCGTCCAGCGCGCGCACCTGGCTAAGCGCCACGCCAAGGCTTGCGACCGCCACGGGCAGGGCAAGCCAGGCATCCGGCCAGCGCACCGCGGAAAGATTGCCCAAAAGCCAAAACATGATGCCGCGGGCCTGCTCGGCGTTGGCCGAGTGGGCGATGATAAAAGCGGTCAGCGCGTTGAAAAGCTGCGCCCCGGCGATGCCGGCCAAAATCAACACCCCCGCGCCTCGGGTGCCGGGGCCGCTGCCCGCCATGTGGGCGAGCAGCGCCACGAAGCTGAACGCGGCTAACGCGCCGGCAAACGCGCCCATCGACATCGAGATCATGCCCGCCCCCACGCCGGCGACGGTCACGGTGACCGCGCCGGTGGAGGCGCCCGCGGAAATGCCCAGCAGGTACGGGTCGGCCAGGGCGTTGCGTAAAAGCGCCTGTAAAATTACCCCGGACACCGCCAGCCCTGCGCCGCAGCAGGCGGCGACCGCGGCGCGCGCCATGCGGTAATGCCACACCACGGCTTCATCCAGGCTATTGAGCGGCTGGTCGGTCAGGCCGGTCTTTTTGGCCAGCACGTCGAGCACGGTGGAAAGCGGAATGCGCGTTTCGCCGACCGCGGCGCCGATAAAAAGCGCGGCGAGCAAACAAAGCGGCATCAGCCAAACCCAGGTGGCGGCGGCGGGGCGCGCCGTTTTCGCGCGCATCAGAGCGCCAGGTCGAAATTGGCCAGGTGCTCGATCAGCGTCTCGAGGGCGAAAATACTGCGTATCGAGGGGTCCATGGCCTGGGCGTCGATTTCGATCACGTGCTCGCTTTGCACCGCGTCGAGCAGCCCGGTCACCGGGTCGCTTTGTAGATAGTCGCGTTTGGTGGCCAGGTCGTCGGCGGGGAAGCGGCGGCGCTCCATGCGTGCGGCGGCGATAAAGGTAGGATTGGCGCGGGCGATGTGCTCCCAGCCCACGCTCGGCCACTCCTCTTCGATGCTCACCACGTTGTCGATGCCGAGGGTGCTCATCATCCAGTCCGGTACGCTGTTCACACCTGCCACGTAAGGGTCGCTACCCAGCTGTGCCGAGGAGTACCAGAACACGCCGCTGGTATCCTTGGACAAGCTGAGTGCCTGGGCGGCCTCGATCGCGGCGGTTTCCCGCGCCTTGAGCGCCTCGATGGCACCATCGCCGCGCTCTGATACATCGAACATACGTGAAAGCGTCGCGATGGCCTGGTACACCAGCGCCGGGTCGAAGAGCGTGCGCCGCGCGCCGTCCATGCTTTGGACGTTGTCCTTGCCCTCGCACTCGGTAGGCAGGGTCCAAAGCGCCACCCCCGCGTCGTCGAACATCTCGGGCGTGCCCACCACACCGGCCGGCCCGACCATCCACTCAAAAGCGGAAATCACCAGGTCCGGCTCTCGGTTGATCACGCTTTCGAAGCTGGGCGCGTCGTCGGAAAGGCGCTCGACGCCGGCATTCGCCTCGGCAAACTCATCGAGCACCGGGTTGACCCAAAGCGAGGTGCCGACCATTCGTTCTTCGAGGCCGAGCAGATAAAGCATTTCCGTCGCCGCCTGGCCGATGGTGACCACCCGCGCCGGCGGCGCTTCGAGGGTGATGGCATGACCGCAGCTTTCAAGCGTGAGCGGGTAGTCGGTGGCCGCCAAGGCAGCCGACGCCGCGCAAAGGCCCAAAAGGGCCGTTGCGTTACGTAATGTCAGCATCATGTACACTCCCGTGCATGATCCGCGGCCGCCAGGGGCGCCGTGGTGAGTGAAGAGTCGTCGGCAGTTCTCCTGACTGACGGGTCATGGCTAGCTCACCTTCCCGGACGTAGCGTCCAGTGGTCTCTTGAGCGTCGCTCGCCGCCTACAGTTGCGGGGGCAGTTCCGGTTCGCGGCCAGGCCGCTTTGGATTCTCTATTAAGTTTCCGAAGAAACACCGACGCGCGCTATTCTAGAGAGCGCCCCTGGTCAGGGCAATTGCTCATTGCGCCAGGCACCGCCCACCCTTTACCCCGGGGGTGGGCTTGCCTACGCTTACATGACAGTCAGGGAGAACGGCGATGACCAGAATGGCGAATGCATCTACCACGTTGAGCGCAAAGCGCTCGCTTTGGGCGGCGGTGCTGGTGGGCATCGGGGTCATGGCGGCCGTCGATGAAATCGTCTTCCACCAGCTTTTGCAGTGGCACCACTTTTTCGACTTCTCCACGCCGGCATTCGGTATTGTGTCCGACGGGCTGTTGCATGCAGGCGAACTGCTGGCCGTGGTGGTGGGGGTCTTCATGCTGTTGGATCTTTCTCAGCGCCAATGTTTGAGCATTGCCTGGACGAAAGCGGGCTTTTTTCTGGGGATGGGCGGCTTTCAGCTCTTCGATGGCCTGATCAACCACAAGGTGTTGGGCCTGCATCAGATTCGTTACGGCGTGGATCCGCTGATGTACGACCTGGTATGGAACGCCTGCGCCATCGTCTTTTTGCTGGTCGGGGTGGGGTTTTTCCGGCGCGCCCGGTCAAGCGCCGCGCGTTAAATGCACGCCCACGCCAACACTCATGGCTCGCTGCTGGCTTGGCTGCCCTTCGCGCTGGTCGTCCTCATCACGCTGGTGTACCTGGTTGCCGCCCAAGGGCTTCACCGCCGGGCGTTCTGGAGCCGTAAGCGGTGCGGTTTCTTCGTGCTGGGCAGCGCGCTGCTGGGCGTGGCTTTCTGGCCCTCGCTGATGAATTGGGCGCACCACGACCTGATCGGGCACATGACGCTGCACCTTTTGATCGGCATGTTCGCGCCGCTTGCCTGGGTGTTGGCCGCCCCGGTCACATTGCTGTTCAAAACGCTTCCGCAGGCGGGCGGCAAGGTGGTAGTGGCGCTTCTTCACAGCCGCTTCATTCGCTTGATCGCTCACCCGGTCACCGCACTGTTTCTCAACGTGGGCGGCATGTACGTGCTCTACATGACGCCGCTTTACGCCGCTTCGCTTGAAAGCCCGACGCTTCACTACGCCATTCACCTGCATTTCCTGCTGGCAGGTTATCTTTTCTGCTGGGCGATCCTCGCCGAGCCCGACACCTCACCCCACCGGCTCAGCCTGCGCTTTCGCCTCGGCGTGCTGTTCGCCGCCATCGCTACCCACAGCCTGCTCGGCAAGCTGATGTACGCTCAAGGCTTACCCCGGGGCACCGGCCACGCTCTGGAAGACGTGCAAGCCGCCGCGCAGCTGATGTACTACGGCGGCGACCTGGCCGAGGTGCTGCTGGCGGTGGTGTTGATGACGTTTTGGTTGAGACGGCCGGTGGGGCGGCGAGAAGAGATAGGGGGAAGAAAGAGGGTGCAAGGGGGATAGTGTGACTGTCAGCCTGTTGGAGTGACCAGGCTGACAGTTATCTTAAGTTTAAGCTATTGTCCGGCGCTTATGACCCCAGAATGGAATCCCGGTCAGCATTGGCGCGCTCTTCTGCCCGGTCACGGGCCGCTTCGAAGGCGTCCAAAAAGCTTTCGCCGTCTTCGCCAAACGTCTCCAGGTACCACTTCCTGACGGGGTCGGCCAGGGCGCGAAACTCTTCCATCTCTTCTTCGGTCGGCGTGTAGATCTCGCCTCCCGCTTCTTCCCATTTGCGGTAAGCCTCCAGCTCCTTGCGTGGCTGGATACCAAACTGAACCGTCGCCATCATCGCCGCACCATCGGCAACGACACGCTGTTGCTCAGCAGACAGAGATTGAAACTTCTGATTCCCCATGAGCCACATGGCCGCCATGTACGCATGGTTATCCATGGTCATGTACTTGATGACTTCCTGGAAATTCATGTTGGTGATGTCTGAAATCGAGTTGAGCGTGCCGTCGACCACGCCGGTCTGCAGGCCGGTATACACTTCAAGCCAGGGCAGCGGAGTTGGCGATGCGCCCATTTCCCTGACCATGAGCTGCTGGATTTCCGACTCTATCGTGCGAAAGCGAAGCCCTTCGGCATCACTGGGCGTGCGAATTTCACGCTCACCGTTGACGATATTGCGCCAGCCACCGGTCTGCGTCATGGACATCAGGCGGATGCCATCGTTACTGGCCTGGAGAATCTCATCGCGTAAAAAGCCGGTAAATTCCGGGTCGGTGAGCATGTTCATCGCCGCCCGGTCATCGGGGAACGCGTAAGGAATATCCAACCCTTGGATCGGTGGGTAAACCGAGGCGACGCCACCGGCCGTCGCCGTGTAGATGTCGACGATGCCTGCCTGCATGGCTTCGAAACACTCGTTGGCTGAGCCACATAGCTGTGCGCCGGCAAAGATATTGACGTTGATGTCGCCGGCGGTACGGCTCTCCACGTAGTTTTTGAATACCAGCGCCGCGTCATATTCCTGGTCTTCTTCGTTGGCGAGAAACACCAGATTGAGGTCGGTGGCGTGCGCCAGAACTGGCGTGAAAAGCGTGCCCCCCACTAGCAGCGTAGCGAGGGTTTTACGGGCGTGTTTCATGGACATTGTCATTGTTCTCCTTGGAGTTTTATTACAGGTCAAGCGACATAACCAAACATTCTGGGTAGTGCCAAAATGAGGTCAGGGATATAAACCAAAGCGAAAAGGATCGCGATCTCGACAAAAAAGAGCGGCAGCATCTCCCACGCGATTCTCTCGATGCGTTCTTTGCTGATACTGCTGACCACAAAGAGGACCAGGCCCATCGGTGGCGTTATGAGCCCCATGATCAAGGTGATACTCATCACGACAGCAAAATGAATAGGATCAACCCCGACCCCGGTCATGACGGGGGCCAGGATGGGACCCAAAATCAGAATGGCAGGCCCGGCATCCATGATGGTGCCGACGGCCAATAGAAAAACCACGACCAGAAAGAACAGAATCCGCGGATCGTCGGTAACGGAGAGAATGAAGGTGCTTACGAGTTGCGGCGTGCCTTTCAGGCTGACCAGCGATGCAAACGCGACGGCCGCCCCTACCAGCAGCAGAATGACCGCTGAGTTCAACGCAGCTTTACCAAACAGACGGGGAAGCTCTTTGAAGCTGATTTCACGGGTCACGAAAAGCCCAAGAATCAATGCGTAAAAGGCAGCAACGGCCGCGCCTTCCGTGGGCGTGAAAATACCGCCCACGATACCGCCGATAAGAATGACCGGCGTAAGAAGCGGCATGAAGGCGGTCACGAATGCCTGCCACTTCTCTTTCCACGTGGCTTTACGTAGCGGCTCCGGGAACTCCTTGAAACGGGCCATGATGGCAATCGTGATCATGAGCCCTACACCGATCAGGATGCCCGGCACGATGCCGCCCGCAAACATGCCCGCCACGGAAACGTTCATGATGAACGCATAAAGAATGAAGATGCCGCTGGGCGGAATAATGCTGGCAATGACCGCGGATGCGGCGGTGATCGCCGCCGAGAAACGGTTGGTGTAACCCGATTGGCGCATGGCCGGGATCATCACGGACCCCATGGCGGATGCATCCGCGACTGCCGAGCCTGAACCACCCGCCAGCATGAGGGATGAGGCAACCGAGACCTGGCCCAGGCCGGCTTTGCGGTGGCCAATAAGCGTTTCGGCAAAACGCACGATACGCGCAGTGACCCCGCCCGCTGTCATCAGCTCGCCCGCCAGAATAAAGAAGGGCAGCGCCATCAAGGGGAAACTATCGATACCGGCAAAAAGACGCTGGAATAAAAGATTGAGAAAGACCGGCCGACCTTCCAGCAGCAGGCTAACGCCCGGGGCAAAAAGCATGAGAAAAACAATCGGCATGCCCGCGATTAAAAGAAAGAGGAATACCCATAAATAAGCAAAGGCCATGGTTATACCTCGACGTTGTCGTTATCAGCAGACGTTTCATGCCTGGCTGGTAAGTGGATGTTAAAAAAGAGGCTATATCCCAAACGCAGGACGCGTTCAAAAGAGCTTAAAGCCGTGAGAAAAAAGCTTAAGGGGAGGACGTAGTAAACGATCGACATGCTAATGCCAAGCGATAGACTCGCGATCGTGGCACCTCGATCGATACGGTCAAAGCCGAGTTTGATACACCATATCAGTACCGCTAAAACACATAGTTCGAGCAGCAACTGCAGAAGTCGCCATAAAAAGGCGTCTTTAAACCAATCCGTCACTATTTCAAGGCTTGCGTTAAGCCCTTGGCGATGGGCGGCGGGGAAGAACAAAAACGCCATCCATACCATCATGAAACGCGCCAACTCCTCCGTCCATCCGAAGCTGTCGCTGAGCACGTAACGGAAAAAAACGTGGGTAATCATGATACCCAGCATGGCGGCCAGCAGAAGCGTTGCCATGTAGCCCGCCCAGCGTGTTGTTATCCCGTTTATACGATCAAGTAGGGCGATGAACGTGGGCATTGCCGCCTCCGTAAGGCAGTTAAGCCTCCTTTGGGAGGTTGCCTTCTTCTTTGTAGTAGTAAAGGTGAGCTTTTGATAGCGTATCTCGTAGCGCTGCGAAAATGTTAGTGATGCCCCTATAGACTGTCAAGCAAACCGGCGCCAGTTCGGGGCTGGTAGGCTTAGACATAAGTCTTATATATGGAAAATAACCCACTTATAGTTCGTTAAGATTATGATTTTAATTTATTATTACTATTATTTCGATGGCTGTTCCCGTCATGAAGTTGACAGTTCTAAACACCGAACGCTATATTTTCGTAGCGCTACGAAAATATAATAAAAAGGGAAGCCATCTTATAAACGCCCGTTACGACCTAAAGGCCTACGACGTGACAAAACAACAGCGACGCAAGATCGAAGAGCTGCGCAGCCAGCGCTGGTACGACTCCCAGGATATGCGAGGGTTTGCGCATCGCCAGCGAACCCAGCAAATGGGCTTGCGCCGCGATGAGTTCATGAACAAACCGGTCGTCGGTATTATCAATACCTGGAGTGATTTGAGCCCCTGCCACGCGCACCTGCGGGATCGCGCCGAGGCGGTCAAACGGGCGGTGTGGGCGAGCGGCGGGTATCCCGTCGAGCTGCCTGCCTTGTCGCTGGGGGAGGTGCTCGTCAAACCCACCACGATGCTTTACCGCAATTTTCTGGCGATGGAAGCCGAAGAGCTGCTCCGCTGCCACCCCATCGACGGTGTGGTCCTTTTGGGCGGCTGTGACAAGACCACGCCCGCTTTGCTGATGGGCGCCATCAGCATGAATATACCGGCGATATTCTGCTCGGCCGGCCCCATGCTCAACGGAAAGTGGAAAGGTAAAACGCTGGGTGCTGGCACCCATACGCGTAAATATTGGGATGAGTTACGCAGCGGGAACATTACCCAGGAAGAGTGGATCGACCTGGAGTCGCGAATGACGCGCTCCAACGGCACGTGCAACACCATGGGCACGGCCTCGACCATGACGTCGATTATCGATGCGATGGGCCTTAGCCTGCCGGGTGCTTCGAGCATTCCGGCGGCGGACGCCGCGCATACCCGCATGGCGTCCGAGTGTGGTAGTCGTATCGTAGAGATGATCTGGGAAGACCTTAAGCCTTCCGACATCCTAACCCGGGATAATTTTCTTAACGGCGTCAAATGCTATATGGCGCTGGGCGGCTCGACCAACGCCGCGATTCACCTTATCGCGCTGGCCCGGCGCGCCAATGTCGAACTCACCCTGGACGATATGGACACGGTCGCGCGCCAAATTCCCGTTTTGGCGAATATTTTCCCGTCAGGCAACCACCTGATGGAAGACTTCTATTACGCCGGGGGGCTACCCGCCCTGCTGTTGCATTTGAGCGACCACCTCGAGCTTGGTACGGCCAGCGTCAGCGGTCAGACACTTGGCGAGAACCTGAAAGATGCCGAGTGCTACGACGAGAATGTTATTCGCCGCCTGGATAACCCGGTCTGCGACGGTGCGGCACTGGCCGTGCTGCGCGGTAACCTGGCGCCGAGAGGGGCGGTCATCAAGCCAAGCTCTGCCGATGCCAAACTGACCCGCCATCGTGGTAATGCGATCGTGTTTGAAAACCACGCCGATATGGTGGCGCGTATCGATGACCCGGATCTGGACGTGACGGCGGACAGTGTACTGGTATTGCGTAGCGCCGGCCCCAAGGGTGCACCGGGTATGCCCGAGTGGGGCGCCTTGCCGATTCCCAAGAAGCTGTTGGCCCAGGGTGTCAGAGACATGCTGCGCCTGTCGGATGCCCGCATGAGTGGCACCCACTACGGTACTTGTGTGCTTCATATTGCGCCCGAATCCGCCGTTGGCGGGCCACTCGCGCTGGTACGCAATGGCGATGAAATCGAGCTGGATGTCGCCGACCGGCGCCTGGCGCTTTGCATCAGTGATGACGAACTCGAAAAGCGTCGCCAGGCGTGGCGCCCCCCCAGCCCGCGTATCGATCGCGGTTACACCGCCATTTATCAGGAGCATGTCACCCAGGCCGACCAGGGCTGCGACTTCGATATTCTACAAAACGGCCAGCGTCAGCCAGAGCCGGAAATCTTTTAAGGAATCAATCCGATGACCCTTCCCAAAAACAAGTTCAAGCAGTGGTTGAATGAACCCGACAAGGTGCCCGTGGGCACTTGGTTGATGACGGCAAGCCCCAATGTAGCCGAAGCCATTGGCTGGGCCGGTTTCGATTACGTCGTGCTCGATATGGAGCATGTCCCCATTGGTATCCCCGAGGCGGTCGCCATCATGCAGGCCGTCGCGGGTACGCCGACTGAGCTCGTGGTGCGCCTTCCCTGGAACGATCCGGTCATCGTCAAACGGGTGCTCGACAGCGGCGCCCAGACGCTGATGTTCCCCTATATCCAAAATGCCGAGGAAGCCTCCCAGGCGGTGTCGTCGACGCGCTATCCCGGTAAAGGCAGCCGCGGCGTGGCGGCGGTTCACCGCGCCAGCCGCTACGGCACGGTCGCCAATTATTTGCAGCAGGCGGACGAAGAGATCGCGGTGATCCTGCAATTGGAAACCCCCGAAGCGCTGGCGGCCATGGACGACATTGCTGCGGTGCCGGATATCGACGGATTCTTCGTGGGCCCGGGCGATCTTTCCGCGGCCATGGGGCACATTGGCGATATACGCCACACCGATGTCCAGGCCGCCATCAAAGAGGCCGTAGAGAAGAGCCAGCGGCTGAAGCTGCCCTGCGGCATCGTGGGCGCCGACCCCGAACTGGTGGGCCAGTACCGGTCGCTGGGCTTCGGTTTTGTCGCCGTGGGTTCGGATATGAGCCTGATGATGTCGCGGGCCAAAGAGTACGTGGGCGCTCTCAAGGGCGGCGATGTGGACACGGGCAATAGCGGCGTCTACTGACGCCATCGCCGTTTGGGCATCAGCCGTGACACGATGTTTTGTCATCTGCAACCGAGATTCGAGAGTGACCATGATGGATACTTCTTTCACGACGGTTCTGCCCGCTCAGGCCCTGCTTGGCGAGTGCCCGGTATGGGCGGAAGACGAGCAGGCGCTTTACTGGGTGGATATCGAAGCCCCTGCCCTGAATCGGTTTGACCCGGCCACTCAGCAGAACCAGCAGTGGCCGATGCCGGAAAATATCGGCTGTTTCGGGCGCCGCCAGGGGGGCGGTTTCATTGCAGGGCTGCGTTCGGGAATATGGCTGCTGGACAGCGAAGCGCAATTAGATCACTGCGTGGCGCGCCCGGTCGAGGATACCTCTATTAGCCGCTTCAATGATGGCCGTGTCGACCCCTGGGGGCGCTTTTGGGCGGGTACCATTCATGAGCCCCGGGACGTACCGGCCGCGTCGCTTTTTCAGGTCGATGCAGGGCTCCAATGCCGTCGGCTCGCGGGTGATATCAAGGTGTCCAACGGCGTCGCTTTCAGCCCGGACCGTAGCTGGGCCTACCATTCGGATACACCCAATCACGTGATTTACCGCTACCCCCTTAACCCGGAAACCGGTGATATAGCGGGCCCGCGGGAAGTTTTTCATCGCTTCCCCTTTGGTAACGGGCGCCCGGACGGGGCGGCGGTCGATAGCGAAGGTTACTACTGGTCAGCGCTTTACGAGGGCGGCCGGGTGGTGCGGTTATCGCCGGCGGGGGAGATCGTGGCCGAGTACCCGCTGCCCGCCCGCTGCCCCACGATGTGCGCGTTCGGCGGGCCGGATTTAAAGACCCTATATGTTACCTCGGCCCGCCAGGGGCGCTCGGCGGAGGAGCTCGAGCGCTACCCCGAGTCCGGGAATCTTTTTGCCATGCGCGTAGACGTGGCAGGGCAGAGCGAGCCTCTGTTCATTGGCTAGCTTTTGAGCTGGTCTGAATTCGAATAACGTTGAGGAGCACATGATGTTGAAACTAAACGATGCCACTTTACAGCGTGAGGCATGCCTGATCGGTGGTGAGTGGGTAGGCGCTGATAACAATGACGTAAGTAACGTCACCGACCCCTCAAATGAAAGCGTATTGGGCCAGGTACCGCGGCTGGGCGAAGGCGAAACGCTACGTGCCATCGATGCGGCCGAAGCGGCGCTGCCTGCCTGGCAGGCGATGACCGCCAAGGCACGCGGCGCGCTTTTGCGGCGCTGGCATGATTTGCTCCTCGAGCATCAGGAAGACCTGGCGGCACTCATGACCGCCGAACAGGGTAAACCGCTGGCCGAGGCACGCGGTGAGATCGGTTTCGCGGCCAGCTTCTTCGAGTGGTTTGCCGAAGAGGGCCGGCGTACTTACGGGGATGTGATCCCGACCCCGCAAAGTGACCGCCGTTTGCTGGTCGTCAAGCAGCCCGTCGGTGTGTGTGCTGCGATTACGCCCTGGAACTTCCCCGCGGCGATGATCGCCCGCAAGGCCGGACCAGCGCTGGCGGCGGGGTGCACCATCGTCATCAAACCGGCGGCGCAAACGCCCTATTCGGCCCTTGCCATGGCGGAGCTTGCCATGCGGGCGGGCATTCCGGCCGGGGTGGTCAATGTGGTCACCGGGGAGGCACGTGCTATCGGTAAAGCCATGACCGAAAGCCCGAAAGTGCGCAAGCTCTCTTTCACTGGCTCCACCGCTATTGGCAAGATGCTGCTCAAGCAAAGCGCCGATACTGTCAAGAAAGTGTCGATGGAGCTCGGCGGTAACGCGCCGTTTATCGTGTTCGACGATGCCGACCTTGAAAAGGCCATCGAAGGCGTCATGCAGGCGAAATTCCGCAACGCCGGGCAGACCTGCGTGTGTGCGAACCGAATCTTCGTACAGGCCGGTATCCACGATGCCTTTACCAAGCGCCTTGCCGAAGAGGTCGCCAAGCTCAAAGTGGGCCCAGGCCACGAGGACGGGGTCGATGTCGGGCCAATGATCGATGCATCGGCCGCTGACAAGGTATTGGAGCAGATCGAGGATGCGCTCGCCAAAGGCGGCCAGCTCCTGCTGGGCGGGCAGCGCAAGGAAGGCAACTTCCTGACGCCGGCCGTACTGACCGGGGCAACGCCGCAGATGACCTGTTTTGGTGAAGAGACGTTCGGCCCGCTGGCGCCGGTGTTCCGCTTCGAAAGCGAAAGCGAAGTGATCGCCCAGGCCAATGACACCGAATACGGGCTGGCGGCGTACTGCTACACCCGCGATTTGAGCCGCGCCTGGCGCATGTCCGAAGCGCTGGAGTACGGCATGGTCGGTATCAACAACGGTCACGTATCGACCTGCGAGGCACCCTTTGGCGGTATCAAGCAATCGGGCCAGGGTCGTGAGGGCTCCTATCTGGGTATCGAGGATTACCTTGAAACCAAATATATCAACATGGCCATCGAGTGAAGCGCTCTCATGAATGATTATCGTGATGTGACGTATCAGTCGCTCAATGACAAGCGTGTGATTATTTCCGGCGGTGGGTCGGGCATCGGGGCCGAGCTGGTCAAGGCGTTTATTGCCCAGGGCGCTCGGGTCGCGTTTCTGGATATCGACACGGATGCCGGGGAAGAGCTGGTACGAACGCTTGGGCCTAAAGCTGCGTTCCATGCCTGCGATATCCGCGATATCGAGCGCTTGCAGGCGGTGGTGAAAGAGATCGAGGCAGCGCAAGGGCCCACGCAGATCCTGATCAATAATGCGGGGCTCGATGATCGGCACTCCATTGAGGACATCACACCGGAGTACTGGGACAACTGCCAGGCCATCAACCTGCGCCATCACGTGTTTGCCACTCAGGCCGTACTGCCTGCCATGAAGACGGCCGGTACTGGCGCCATCATCAACCTGGGCTCCATTTCCTGGATGCGAGGGCGCCCCGGCATGGTGGGCTACACCGCCGCCAAGGCGGCGATCAATGGGTTGACCCGCACCCTGGCCCAGGAGCTGGGGGAGCACGGCATCCGAGTCAACTCCCTGGTGCCGGGCGCCATTCTAACGCCGCGCCAGGAGCGGCTCTGGCTGACGCCGGAAGTCAATCAGCGCTTTCTTGACCTGCAGGCGCTGAAATTCCGGCTTCAAGCTGATGATGTCGCGCGCATGGCGCTCTTTCTCGGCTCCGAGGAGAGCCGTGGCTGTACCGGCCAGAACTTCATCGTCGATGCAGGCCTGACCCTCAACTGATTAAGCGGCGTTCGGCGTCGCCCCTTCAACGAGAAACTCCTATGCAAATAACGACCACACAAGGCCAGCTAAGTGTGACGCTGGGCGGCGAAGCCCTTCTTGTTCACCGACCCGAAGCGCCGGCTTTCTTTATTGGCCGCGGCAAAGAGCGCATGGAGATGTACCGGGGTAATTTCGAGATCGAGGATTACCTGGAAAGCCGCGAAGCCTTGGCGCATTTAACGGCCGTTGAAGAGGCGGGCGGGATCCAACTGGCGCTGCGTCGTTATCGCGAGGACGAGGTACAGCTGACGCTTCGTTTGGTCGAAGTGGAAGACGGGGTTCGTCTGGAGTCGCTGGGCGCCTCCGAAGGTGTTAACCGCTTCTGGCTGCGTTTAGCGGCACAAGAGGAAGAGCGGGTATGGGGTTGCGGCGAGCAGATGTCCTACTTCGATTTGAGAGGGCGTCATTTTCCGCTCTGGACGTCCGAGCCCGGGGTAGGGCGCGACAAGTCGACCTACGTGACGTGGCAGTCGGATGTGGTCAATCGCGCGGGTGGCGACTATTACCACACCAACTACCCCCAGCCGACCTTCGTTTCCTCGCGGCGTTACTTCTGTGACCTGGAGACGACCAATTACGCGGATTTCGATTTCAGAAATGACGCCTTCCACGAGCTACAGGTATGGGGCGTTCCATCGACCATTTTGCTGCGTAGCGCCCCGACCTTTCTCGAGCTGGTCGAGCGTATCGGCGCGCATTTTGGCCGCCAGCCCCAACTGCCCGAATGGGTGTATAACGGGGTCATTTTGGGGCTCAAGCGCGGCCAGGAACACGCCGAAGCCAAACTGGCCGAAGCGCTCGCCACGAATATGTCGGTATCCGCCTTGTGGTGCGAAGACTGGGCGGGCGTGCGCGAAACCAGTTTCGGTACGAGGCTTTTCTGGGATTGGCGCTGGCAGGCCGAGCGCTACCCAAGCCTCGACTCGATGATCGAAGAGTTGCGCCAACAGGACGTGCAGTTTCTTGGCTATGTGAATCCGTATCTATGCGTGGATGGGCACTTTTTCCCCGAAGCACAGGCCCAGGGCTACCTGGCGACGGATGGTCAGGGCCAGACGGCGGTGGTCGATTTTGGTGAGTTCGATTGCGGCGTCGTGGACTTTACCAATCCGTCGGCATGCACCTGGTTTAAAGACGTCATCATCAAGCAGCAGATGCTGGATCTGGGCGTGCGCGGCTGGATGGCGGACTTTGGTGAGTACCTGCCTATCGATGTCACCTTGAGTAATGGCGTCTGTGCCAAGCAAGAGCATAACCGCTGGCCGGTACGCTGGGCGCAGGTGAACGCAGAAGCCATTGCCGAAGCCGGTCTGACGGATGAGGCCACCTTCTTCATGAGGGCGGGCTACAGCGGTGTGCAGGCACATTGCCCGCTGCTCTGGGCCGGTGATCAATCGGTCGATTTCACACGTCATGATGGGCTGGCGACGGTTATCTGCGCCGCACTCTCATCCGGGTTGATGGGCAACGCCTTCCACCATAGCGATATTGGCGGCTATACCAGCCTGTTTGGTAACACTCGCGACGGCGAGCTGTTCATGCGCTGGACCGATATGGCCGCCTTTACCCCGGTCATGCGTACCCACGAGTCCAACCGGCCGACCGAGAACCTTCAGTGGTTCGATGACCAGGAAGTAGCCACACACTTGGCCCGCATGAGCCGCATTTACGCGCGCTTATCGCCGTATCTCAAGTCACTGGTCGTCGAGGGCAGCGAGAAGAGCGTGCCAGTACAGCGTCCGCTGTTTTTGCACTTCGAAGCGGACGAGGCGTGCTACGCCATTCAGGATCAGTATCTGTATGGGCCGGATGTACTCGTCGCGCCGGTTCACGAGGCGGGGAGAAGCGACTGGCGCGTCTATTTACCCAAAGGCGTCGAGTGGGTGCACCTTTGGAGTGGGCAGCGTCATGCCGGTGGCCAGCGCGTCACGGTAGACGCCCCCTATGGGCAGCCCCCGGTGTTCTACCGCGGCGATAGTGCCTGGACATCGCTATTTGAAGACGTGGCTGGCCAAAAGTGATGAGTGTCTCGGCCACCTTGCTGCTACTGGGCTGGGTGGCGTTGGCCACCTATGCCCAAACGATCACCGGGTTCGCTTTCGGGCTGATATTGATGGCGGGCGTGGTACTTTCCGGGCTCGCACCGGTGTCGATGGTGGCCATACTGATCAGTATTCTGAGTCTGTTCAACTGTGCGCTGGCGCTTTATCGCAACATGAGCAACCTGGATTGGCAGATCATTGTTTTATGCTCACTGAGCGGTTTCGTGACGCTCATTGGGGGTGTTTGGGCGCTGGACTTTTTAAGCGGAAGCTACGTACACTGGCTGCAGCTGATTTTGGGGCTGGCGATCATTTTGAGTAGCTTGATGCTGGTGCTTAACCCGGTGCCCAAAAATGCCCGGTCCGGGCGGCTATCGTTTCTGTTCTTTGGAGGTTTGTCGGGCTTTATGGGCGGCATGTTCTCCACCTCGGGCCCGCCGCTGGTGTTTCACTTCTACCGCCAGCCGCTGACGCTGGCAGTGATCCGCGACTGTTTGCTTCTGATCTTTGCGATCAACTCGCTTCAGCGCCTGATCATCGTGGGGGTGAGCGGTCAGCTAACCCTGAATATCCTGGTATTGGCGGCGACGGCTATACCCGTGGTGATGCTATTTACCTGGCTTGGACGGCGTTACCCGCCACCGCTTGGTGAGCGAAGCTTACGCCGGGTGGCCTTTTTACTGCTGTTCGCCTCGGGTTTGAGCTTATGTGCCTCTTCGCTTCTTGCGGCTTGAAGCATGGCATGGCCCCGCCTTGTTATTCGACCCCGTAGAACTAGCGTTGGCGAAGGCTGCTGGCCCTGGGGAGTAATTCGAACCCAAGGTCCAGGCTACGTTCCTGCAAATGGCCCTGGAGGCGTTGAAGAACGCACTGGGCCACCACGTTGCCAATTTCCTCTCGGGGCGGGCGGATGGTCGATAAAGGCGGGAGCGTGCAGTTACTGAAGTCCATGTCACCGAAGCCGATCATGGCAATATCGTCAGGAATCCGGATTCCCCGCCGCTGGGCTTCACCTATCGCACCCAGGGCCAGCATATCGTTACCGAAAATGATGCCATCCGTATCGGGGTGGCTCGCGAGCAGGTCGATGAACGCCTGGTTGGCCGCTTCTGCCATGCGCCCCGGCCCGCAATCGATAACGCGTGTGTGAGATCTGCCCAAAAGGTCCACCAGGGCCGCTTCGCTACCGGCGCAGCGCTGCTTCGCGCGTTCGTCGACGCTCAAGCGGGTACCGATAAACGCGATCTTCTGACACCCGGATTCGATCAGGTGACGTGCCTGAGCACGACCGACATCGTGATGCGAAAAGCCGACCAGGGTATCCAAAGGGTTCGAGCCCAGTTCCCACATCTCGATGACGGGAACGTCCGAATTGCTCAGCATCCGCCGGGTTTCCCGGCTGTGGTTCAAGCCCGTCAGTACCATGGCGCTGGGCGACCAGGACAGAAACGTTCTGACCACCGCTTCTTCTTCGGCCTCCGCGTAGTCGCTATGGCCCAGCAGCAGTTGATACCCTTGTGCCCCCAAGGCTTTCTGCATGGTGTTGACCGTCGAGGCAAAAATGGCATTCACCATGGAGGGAACCACTACGCCAATGACGCGTGTTCGCGCGGCGGCAAGGGCGCCTGCCATCAAATTGGGCACGTAGCCCAGCGTATCGATCGCCGCTTGTATGCGCTTGCCCAACTG
Organism: Vreelandella sp. GE22; assembly: GCF_968212445.1. Classification (NCBI taxonomy): domain Bacteria; kingdom Pseudomonadati; phylum Pseudomonadota; class Gammaproteobacteria; order Oceanospirillales; family Halomonadaceae; genus Vreelandella; species Vreelandella sp. GE22. The sequence continues at coordinate 3,521,431 of NZ_OZ309110.1, read as the reverse complement.
TCCGGAAACCTCATCGGGTTTACGCAGATAAAGCGATACTGTGCTGGCCGACACATCAGCAAACTTGGCGACGTCGTTCATTGTGACGCGCTGGGTCGAACGACGCTGGCGAGATTTATTATTCATACCCTGGCTCTCTAGCAAACACGATGTCGAGGGCTTGGTACCCTACACGCTTTAAAGCATGTTCGATTGTATCATAAGCTGAATTTTCGTAGCGCTAGGAGCGACGGGTAGGTACTAAAAGCCCATGGAGCGAGCTCCATGGGCAAAGACGAACATTACGACAATAAACGCGATGTGAGCGGTGTTAACGGTACTTTAAAAGAAGGTTTCAACCTGTACACCAAAGCTCCATTGGCCGCCCGTGAAGTTATCATTACCAAAGGGGTCTTCAGTGTCATAGCCGTTAAGGTCGCTGTCCCAATCGGTGTAGGAGGCAAACGCACGAAGCTCGGGCCTTTGCCAGAAGCCGCCTACATCCAGCTTGAACGTGGGGGCGATGGTGAACTTGGCAAAATTCCCGCTGACCGCATTGCGGTTTCGATACCCTTCGGGGCTGAGATCCATGTATTGATAGCTCACCTCGTACTGCATTTCGAAATTTTGCGTTAGCTCGTTGGCAAGCCGTGCGTTCGCCGTAACCCAGCGATAGCTATCCCCTTGCGAAAACCGGTCTTCACTCGTTTCGGCCAGCAGCGCCGGCGCAATACGCCAGTTAGGGGAGAGGTACGTGGTGCCGTAGACCGCTAAACGGGCCGTTTTAGCGTCGTCGATCAAATCCCCGTTGGACCCCAGGCGTTTGACCTCGGCGCCGAGCCCCTGGCCGTAAAGTAGCGCCGCCTTGAAGTTGCCTTCGGAAAGCCCAAAGAAAGTATCTCCATGGTAAGCCACCATGCCGTGGGCGCCGTTATCGGCGGCGGTATCGCGGCTTTCCGTTAGGCGGTCGTCGTTATCAGCGGCAGACATCGCGTTGACCATCATCTGCCAGTTACCCACGTAGTTATTGGACGTCAAGATCAGGCTGTCCGTGCTGCCTCTCCCCGGGTCGCGCGGGTCACCCACTGGAAAGTCGTTAAAGCTTCGTCCATAGAGCGAGACATTGGTACGCCAGTTATCGGTGGGCTTTACATCGTATATCCCGGCGCCGGTACCGGCCAAAAACACCACGTCGCTGTCCAGCCAGTGGATATCGAAGGTGTCGCGATCGATACGCTTACCTGCCCAGATAGCGGCATCTTCGAATGCCCCGGTAAAGCTTGGAAGCTGGTCCAGCTCGACGTACACCTGGCGCACGTTGAGTTCAGACTCGTTGGCCGTCCAGTCATTGCTCGTAGTCACCGAGTCGGCAATCGCCACGCGGAAAAGCGACCTGGCGCCGCTATCGAGCTGCTTGCGTAAATTGAACATCAGGTTGACGTAGGTATCCGGCTCGTTTCCCAAGCGACCAACCGCGCCGCCCAAGGGGCCCACGGGTGTCACATAGGGGCCTCCTGAAATACTTTTGCCATCCTCTCCAATGAGTAGCCCCGAGCGGGCATAGCCATTGAGGGAAAGACCCTCGTCGCTGGAGGCGCGCCTTTCCAGCACATCAAGACGCTGAGAGACCGATGTGGTATTGGGCTCGAGGGACTGAGCATCATCGGTATCCTGGGGCTTATTGTTGCGGGCTTCCGCCGCTTCCAAACGCGCCTCGAGATCGGCCAGGCGTGCTTCGATATCAGCGTCGTTTGCATGAGCGAATGTACTGACACCGGCAAATGCAACGGCGGCCGTTAAGGGAGCGAGTGCCAAAAACTTCATTTTAAGGATCCTTTGCTTAACAAGCTGTTGTTGTTATCCAGAGTTATTTCGTAGCGCTAAGATATAATGATTAAAAAAATAGGGCGCTGACACAGTACGCCATCGTAGCGCTACGAAATTTATTTTGTACTAGACGATAGTATTGAGCCTGCAGAAAACCTTTTTCTGAAAGAGGGGCCTTACTACCCCATGTTCACTACCCAAAAGCACCCATTCATGAACGCTTTCGTATGCCTCTGGGTATCGCTCTCGGCATCGCCGGTAAGTTTCTTTCTTTAAACTTCATTTCTCGAACTCCCGGGTCTAACAAAAATTTGCTATCGTCCCTGGTGCTTTAGCTTTGTCTGAATTATTGCGTGGTTTGAGCGATGTCATTCGGCTCAGGTGTTTGTGTGTTTTCAACTTTTAAGAAAGGGAGTATCTATGTGGGATTTCAGGCTTGGCCAGGCAATTGGCCTCATGCTCAAGACGTTACCTTTTATTATTTTCCGGTTAGCCGTCTATTTCGGGGTGGCGTTGGCCTACCTGCTGATGACCGGTATCGGCGCTGGTATTGGGTGGGGCGTTGGCGGCTTGGGTGACGCAGGCTTTCAGGAGTCAACCACGTTCTGGGGGGGCGCTATCGGGTTTGGTATCGTGGGCGGCGTCATGTACTTCTTGCGAGAGTATCTCCTGTACATGGTCAAGGCAGGACATATCGCCGTATTGGTCGAGCTACTGGAAGAACAAACGCTACCCCAGGGGCGTGGGCAAATTGAACACGCAAGTCAGGTCGTCAAGGAGCGGTTCGGTCAAGCCAACGTGCTATTTCTGGTCGATCAACTGATTAAAGGTGTGCTTAAGTCGTTTATCGGCCTGGTGAAAACCGTCTTCGGCCTTCTTCCCATTCCAGGGGCTCAGCAGTTTTTGAACATTCTGCAGGCGTTTTTGCGTATCGCGGTTGGGTTTATCGATGAAGTGATTTTGGCGTACTGCCTACGCACACGCTCCACGAATGCGTGGGCAGGTTCCCGGGACGGCCTGATTCTTTATGGGCAGAATCTCAAACCGATGATGCAGAATGCCGCTTGGCTGACGGTCATTATGTATCTGCTGTCCTTCGTGGTCTTTCTCGTCATGTTGGCGCCGGCTGCTTTGGTGGCGTATCTCATTCCAGGAGGCTGGTCAGCCACGGGCATCTTGATTGCACTATTGTTTGCCTGGAGCGTGAAAGCCGCCGTGCTCGAGCCGCTAGCCGTTACCTGCATGATGCAGGTCTATTTCAAGGTGATCGAGGGGCAAACGCCGGACCCGGAATGGGAGGCCAAAATCGAGGGTATGTCCAGCAAGTTTCGCAGGCTGAAAGAAAAAGCCACAGACGCTTCAAAAGGCAGTGATACGCCCGCTAGCAGCCACGTCAACTCGTAGGACTTGTTTGCCGCCAGGGGGCTGAGAATATGAGGATGTCAGCTCGTTTCTAAGCGAACTACGCTTGGCGCTTTAGAATGTCACGATTAATAAAGCGCCAAGGTATGAAGACGCTATCAAAGGCGTTTGGACGCCCCCAACACATACAAAAACTCGAGCGCCAAGGTGGCGGCGGCCAGCGAGGTGATCTCGCCGTGATCGTAGGCGGGGTTGACCTCCACCACGTCCATGCCGACCAGCTCCATACCGACCAGGCCCCTTACCACCTTCAGCAGTAAATCGGTCGACATGCCGCCGCAGACCGGGGTGCCGGTGCCCGGGGCAAAGGCCGGGTCCAGGCCGTCGATATCCAGGCTTATGTAGGCCGGGTGGTGGCCCACGCGGGCGCGGATTCTTTCGAGTACCGCTTTCGGCCCATGGTCGTTCACCCAGTCGGCGTCCAATACTTCATACGGGTGGTTCTGGCGATCGAAACTGGTGCGAATGCCAATCTGTAGCGAGTGTTCGGGCACGACCAGCCCTTCTTTCAAGGCGTGGTGAAAAATGGTGCCATGGTCAAAGCGCGTGCCCTGCTCGTAGGTGTCGGTGTGGGCGTCGAAGTGGATCAGCGCCATGGGGCCGTGTTCGCGGGCGTGGGCGCGTAGAAGGGGCAGGGTAATGTAGTGGTCGCCGCCGAGCGTCAACATCTTTTTGCCCGCCCCTAGCCAGCGCCCGGCGTGGCTTTCCAGGTTGTCCACCAGGCTTTCGGGCTCGCCGTAGGCGTAGTCCAGGTTCCCCGCATCGCACACCTTTAGGCGCTCCTCGAGCGCGAAATCCCAGGGCCAGCGCTTGCCTTCCCAAATCAGGTTGGCCGTGGCCTGGCGAATGGCGTTGGGTCCCATGCGCGTACCCGCTCGGCCGGAACAGGCCAAATCGAAGGGCACGCCGCTCACCACCACCTCGGCATCGCTCGTTTTGGGGTCGAGGGCCTTGGGCACGTTCATAAAGGTGGAAATTACGTCGCCGTAAAGGCTTGGCATGGTGGGTGAGGCAAGAGGGGAGAGCTGAGTCACCGGCAGATGTCTCCAAAAGGAGGAGGGAAAGGCCGGACCATAAAAGGTTTTAGGTAATGAATAAAATGAATGTTTAGAATCAATCCATTCGCTTCATTGATGATGGTGATTCATGCGCTTGCCTCACACGTTCGATCTCAACCTGCTTCGGGTGTTCGTCATCTTGATGCAGGAGCGCCACGTGACCCGGGCCGCGCTTAAGCTACACCTGAGCCAGCCCGCGATCAGTCACGCGCTCCGGCGCCTGCGAGAAGGACTGAACGACCCGCTTTTCGTGCGTACGGATCAGGGGATGCTGCCCACCCCTCGGGCCGAGGCGTTGCTGCCGGTGGTGCGCCAAGCGCTCGCCTTGCTGCAAGAGGGCCTCGCGCCGCCGGCCGCTTTCGAACCGGCGACCAGCACACGCCACTTTACACTGGCCACGACGGATTATTTCGAAGAGCTCATGTACCCGCCATTTCTAAGCGGGCTACTCAGCGGCGCCCCCCATATAAGCTTCGCCATCGAACTCATAACGCCCCAGGTGCTGGGCGAGGGATTGAAAAGCCACGAGGTGGATATGGTGGTCGGGCTGGATAGCCAGGTCGAGCTGCCCTCTGGTGTAGTGACAACGCCGTGGCTTGCAGAGCAGTGGGTATGCCTGGCCGCGACGAACAACGCCCAGGTAGGGGGGGCGCTCAGCCTGACCGAGTTCGCCAAGCTACCCCACGTGGAGCTTGCCGACATTAGCGGGCTAGGGCCGAGCTCTATCGACAGTTGCCTGAGCGCGCACGGCTTGACGCGGCGGGTGGTCTCCCGAAACCTTAACTATATCGCCGCCGCGCGGGTGGTGGCGCTAACCGGGGCGGTGATGACGCTTCCTCGGCGTATGGCCGAGCGGTTCATCGCGCTGTTGCCGGTACGTCTGGTCGACGCCCCGGGTGAGCTTGGCGCGCTCACACTCACGCTGATTCAGCATGAGCTTTACGCCCATGAGCTCGCCACCGTCTGGCTCTTCGATGAGCTGCGCGGGTTTGCCGCATCCACCGAGACATAAGGCTGGCCCCGATATTGCTCGTTCAATGCAGTGTTACCCCGTGCCTCCGCGAGGGGATATACGCTTTGGACGATAGATGCGGTAGGCTCGTGGGAGACCTTTGATAGCCACTTTTTATAACCACTTCTTATAGCCACTTTTTATAACAACTGTTTTGCAGAATCGGGAGGCGTTATGGCATTGAGTATTGTCGTGATTGGCGCGGGCATGGGCGGGTTGAGCGCAGCACTTGCGTTCAAGCGCCAGGGGCACCGTGTGCAGGTGTTCGAACGGGTCGAGGTCATGCGCCCGGTCGGAGCGGCCATTTCGCTTTGGCCCAACGGCGTCAAAGTGATGCACCAGTTGGGCCTGGGCACCACGGTAGAGCAGATCAGCGGTGACATGACGCGCATGCGCTATTTAAGCCATGAGGGCCACCTGCTGAGCGACTTCTCGCTGACGCCGCTTTATGACGCGGTCCATCAGCGCGCCTGCCCGATTTCCCGCGCCGCGCTCCAGCAAATGTTGTTCGATGCGGTCGGGGCGGAACATATCGCGCTGGGGCGTAGCTGCGTGGATTACGAAGCCGATGATGACGGCGTGACCGCCGTGCTGGAAGACGGCGAGCGTGTCGAGGCCGACCTGTTGGTGGTGGCCGACGGCACGCACTCACGCCTTCGCAACAAGATCGTCGGCCAGCGTGTCGATCGCCAGTACGTGGGCTACGTGAACTGGAACGTGCGTGTGACCGCCCATCCCGACCTGGCCCCGCTGGAAAGCTGGGATCAGTATGTCGGCGAGGGCAAGCGCGTCTCGCTCATGCCCATGGGCACCGGAGGAAACGACGAAGGCCAGCAGGAGTTCTATTGCTTCTTCGATGTGCCGCTAAAAGCGGGTACGCCCGCCGATTCCGAACACTACCGCGATGAGCTGAAAGCGCATTTTGCCGGCTGGAGCCCGGCGGTTCAGAGGCTAATCGATCAGCTCGACCCGGCGCGTATGGCGCGGGTGGAGATCCACGATATCGAGCCGTTGAGCACGCTCATCGATACCCGCGTGGCGCTACTGGGCGACGCCGCCCACGGCATGGCACCGGATCTGGGCCAGGGCGGCTGCCAGGCCATGGAAGACGCCTGGGTGCTGGCCGAGGCGGTCAAAAAAGCGCTAGCGGAAAATGACGAGAGGGCTCAGGCGTTAGCGCAAGCGCTGGCGCAGTACGATCATGCCCGGGTAGAGCGTGTGGGCGAGATCGTTGCGCGGGCGCGCAAACGCGCCGACATGATTCACGGCGAAAACCCCGCCGAAACCCAGGCCTGGTACGAGGCGTTAAAGCACGAGGATGGCCAGGGCGTGCGTGAAGGTATCCAAAAGACGGTGGTAGGCGGCCCATTGAGCTAGGCCGCCGGTGGAGGCTTACAAAAACTGCACGACGATATAGCCCAGGGATAACAGCGTCAGCGTGGCAATCGCCAGCCAGCTCCAGGCGTTGATCAGCTTCGAGGGGCGAAGTGCTGGGGGGACGGTCGCGCCGTTGGCGGTGAAGTGGTTCAGCGCGGCAAGTATCGGGCTCAGCAAAAAGGCCACAACCATGACAAAGTCCATGAACAGCCGGAAGTTGCCCATCAACGTATAGAGAATCACCGCCGCCAGCAGCGAAAGCCCGGCCAGCGATACCAGAAAGGCCGGGCTGCCTTCGAGGGTGCGCGTCTCTTCGATGGCTCCGGTGGGCCGGGTAAAAGTGTACCAGGAGGCGCTGATCATGCGCGGAAAACCGTCGAGTACGGTCAAAAGCGTGGTGAGCATGACGGTAAAGGCGGAAATGCCCACGACCACGCCGCTCCACTCGCCCAGGGTGCTGGTGTAGAGGCTAATCACTTGGGTGGCAAAGCCGACCGCGCCGTCCGCCGGGTTGATGGCTTGGCTATGCATGACTCCCGCGCCCATGATCACGAAACACGCGGCCAGCACGCCCGCGCCGATGTAGCCAATGTTGAAGTCGATTTTTTCGGCGGCGGTCTCGCTGCGCGTGCCCTGTTTTTTGTTGCGCGCCTCGGACCAGAGCGAGTTCATGATGGCCAGTGTGATGTCGGAGGGCATCAGGCCCAGCACGGCGACCAGGGTGACGAAAGTGGCCACGCTCCAGAGCGGCGATGCCGCGGTGGCCGGGTAGAACGTCCATTCCACCAGCGGTAGGGCGGCGGCAGCGGCCAGCACCGTGGTCACGCTCAAAATCACCACGAATACCTTGTTGATCCAGTCCAGCAGCTTGTAACCCCCGGCAAAGGTGAGCACGCCGCAAAGCGCAATCAAAATCACCGCGACGGTGGGCGGGCTCAGCGTCAGGGGCACGATGCTGCCCGCAAGACCTGCGGTAGTGATCGCAATGGCGGCGATGATGATAGCGGTGACTGGAATTTGCACCAGCGCGAAAAGGCCGACCACAAAGCGACCAAAGGTTTGGCGGTATCCTTCGACCAGGGATTGCCCGGTGACGCTGACATAAAACGGGCCAAAGAAGAACGAAGGATACTTCAAGAGCACCGCAAGTAGAATAAAGCCCAAAAGCCCAATACCGTACTCGGCGCCGGCTCTTGTAGATTGCACCACGTGGGAGGTACCAATCGCTGCGCCTGCAAACAGAAAGCCGGGGCCCAGCGCCGCCAGGTATTTTTTGGCATGGGACGGTCGATGGGGTGCATCGCCACTCAAGGAAGTGGAGTGTTGAGAGGGCATGAAATGCTCCTTATGAGCCAGATAACCAGTCAGGCGGTGTTATTGTTTTGCCCGTGCTGCGCGTGGCGCTATGGTAGCTTAGCTTGACTGCGCTTTCATGCCACATTCGAATATAGACGCAGATATTGTTAAATATAAGTAACGCTTGATTGACTCTAAACCACCCATCTTATGAGTAGGCCCGCCCATGCTTAGTGCGATTGTTTACGCTTTGATCTTTATCGGCGTCACCGCCACGCTTTATCAGCTCTATGCGGTCAACTACGCCATCAATTTCGATAATCACAAGAAGCTTTCGATGAAGGACCGAGCGCGCCTTGAATCACTCAAGGCGGCGGCGGAGCGCGACCGGGAAAGCGGTGGCCAGGAGTTCGACCAGGCGGTAGAAACGGCGTTGGGAGCGGAGTTCGATAAGACGTTGGCCCGGGAGGCGTTCGAGCACGAGGACGATGAAGCCGCCATGGCGCTACTGCGTCGTCGCTCACAGCTGCGTTTTGGCCCCCGTTTGACCGCGCGTCTTCCGCTTGTGGGCAGCATGGCGTTGCCCCGGCGCGATTGGCGGCCGCTTTTTATCGGCCTGGTCATACTCAATAGCCTCATTGCCCAGTTTTTGGGCGGCATGAGTATCTACACGCTGCTTTATCCCGTCATCACTCCCTCGCTTGGTTGGCTGAATGAGCCGGCCATTCTGATGGTGCTGATTTTTCTGCTCATACCGCTGAATTACCTGATCGGGCAGCTGGATTTCTACCTGAACGACCTTTACCAGCTAGGGCGCCTGAAGCAGAAGAAAGCCTCCTCCACCGCCTATGCGTGACGCGATGCCGGGTAAGGGGTACTCCCGGCACTTGGGCTTTCACCCTTCTTCGCTAAACAAGTAAAGTAGGCAGCTTGCTAAATCGATAAAGGCCGTGGTGATGGTTCGAAAAATTTTCCCCGAGCAACGCCTGCTGGCGGCGCGCAAGCTGCACCCGAAGTTTACTCCACTGGTGTTCGCTTTTTACATGTCGTCCATCATGGCTTTTTTGATGACGTTGGTGATTACCGCCGTTAACAGCGGTTGGGAGCCGGGGTTCATGGGCCAAGTATGGCAGGCCTACCGGGTGGCGATGCCGGCCGCTTTCTTGTGCATTTTGGTGGTGCGCCCGCTCGTCGCCCGGCTGGTTCAGTGGACCGTGCGACCCTGGTGATCTCAACGCAGCGCCTCGACTTCCTCGCCGGTCAGTTGGCGCCAGGAGCGGCGCCCGAGCGGCACTTCGTTGAAATCGACCGTGATCAACCCGCTGCCATCCGGCGAGGCGGCTGAATCCCCGGGGTTGCCGATAAAAAGCGTTTCGCGCCCGGTCTCTGAATTTTTGACCCCCACCAGGCGCTCGCCGCTACCTACCTGTAGGCCTACGATGGCATTGCCGTTGATCGTGGCGTTGCTATCGACCTCCCCATCGCGGTTGAGGTCGAAAATGGTGGCCCCGCCGCTGCCGCCGGTATCGGCCAAAAGCGATAGAAAATAGCCCACGCGTCGGCCACCGCAAGGGTCCGTATTATCCGGCAGCAGAGTCGAAAACCGCACCCGCCTGGGAAGGCCGCTCGAGAGGGACGGCGAGGCGGTGACGCGCTCGCCTACGGGCAGCTCCATCCGCCACCCCGGCTGGTTGCCGGTCAGCGCAAGGTTGGTGGTAGCGCGTGCGGTTACCCCGTTTTGGGCGGCGGTGGCGGTAATGCGTTGGGTCAGAAGCTGGCCGGCCGTCACCGGGCTCGTACGATCGACCTGATCGCGAATACCGATCAACTGCTGAACGCCTCGGTCGCTTATATCCTGATTTCTAAAGTAGCTGCCGGTGCCGAAGAGCACCATGAGCCCGTCCTGCGCGTTGCTACTCAAGGTAACCGCAGGGGCCGAGGTGATCGGCTGGGCGCGGGAGCCTGAGTAGAGTTTCGTGATCGTACCGCGGCCTCTTAGTGAAAAGCGCCACAGGTTGCCTGCCAGGTCACCGGCGTAGGCGAAGTGAGCACCGCTGGTAAATTCTGGCCACGCCGTAACGGTCGGCGTGGCTAGCCCGTTGGGGGCCTCGAGCGTACCTTCGCCGGTTTTCAGGTGGGCGATCAGTTGGCCGGTCGCCAGATTGACCACGAAGAGCGAGGCCTGGTAGCCGGTGCTGTTGTAACCGTTACCAAAGATGGCCGCCCAGGTGCCATCGCTTAGCTGGGTAATCGTGGGGTCGCTCACACCGCTACCCAGCTCCGGATGACGAAACTCCCACAGCACACTTTGCGCGCCCATTTGGTTCGGCTGGGTCACATCCAGCGCAAACACCGTGCGCCCGCCCGACCCCATGGTACCCACGACCACTGCGCGGGGGCTGCCGTTGACCGTTATCTCGCGCGCCGCTGGGGTGCCGTCCATGAAGTAGCGGTGGCTGTAGGTTGCCCGGGTCAGTTCACGAAGCGGGGGTGAGCTCCCCTGGGTGAGCTCCGAGGGCAGATAGGCAAAGAGCTCGCGCCCGGTATCCGCGTTGAAGCCATGCAGCATGCCATCGTTGGCGGCTACCAATAGAAGCGGCACGCGCGTGGCGCTTTTGGGGAGCACGACCGGATTGGCATTGATGATGTCGCCCAGAAGCGACTGGCGGGCGCGCAGCGGCGGGCGGTTGAGTCCCTGAAACCAGTCGATCTCTGCCTGGGTGAACCCGCTGGTGCTCGTGCCCAGCACCGCCCCGGTACGCCGTGCGTCTGGCTGTGGGCGATAGGAGGTCAAAAGACGGCGACTCCCGGCCTGACCGGCGAGCTGAGTTTCACCGTTCCAGCGGGGCGTCAGTGTGCCGTTGGGTCCGATCGCGGCGGCGGTCAACCGGCCCGACCAGTCGTCACTTCGAAAACCCGCACTGTAAAGCAGGTTATTGCTCTCCAAATCAAAGGAGTCGTTACTCACCGCCGAGGACGTATTGGATTGCGAGGCGGTGATGATGTTGCCGAGCACCTGCTGCATTACCTGGTTAAGCGAGGCTTCGTCGTTGGCGAAGTAGGCGCGTTCGGTGCCGCCCGCCCGGGCCAGTTCGCCCAGCGGGTCCTGGGGCACGCCGGGTAGGTTGTTGATGTCCGGCGGCAGGTTGAAGCCCACGACGTAGGTTCTGACCGGTTTTGGCAGTGCTCGGGCGGTATCGTCATAAAGGCGTCTAATGGCGTTTTGCGCGTCTCCAAGTGCCTGGCCCACGTTGTTGCCCAGCGAGCGCCCGAAACGGTCGACCGAGGGCAAGCCATCGGTGAGCCAGATATTGGCATTGACCAGACACTGCTGGGCGCTGGGGTTGTTGATGTTCGGGATGCGCATTCCGGCGCGATACCCCTGGTTGCTGGTAAAGGAACTGCCCGCGCTAGTATTGTTCAAAAAGTAGTCCCGCGCGGTGTACATGGTGCCTTCGATGGGGGTAAGCCCGGTCGCGAGCAACGGCCAGGCGGGGTCGGTCATCGGGTTGCCGTTGCCGTTCCAGTCGTGGCGCTGCGGCTGAAGTTTGGTGAGAATCGATGTCCAGTGAGCGTTGTCGATCGAGCCATCGGGAAGCGATCCGCCGATGGGCACGTGAAGATAGCCAAGCCCTGGGGAGGAGGCGGTACGCCACTCCAATTGGTTCAGTGCGATAGAAGCGGTATGCGCCCCCCAATTGGGAATGCCGCGTTGGCGCAGGCTGTCTACCAATGGAAGGTTGTATGTGCCTATGATGGGTGTACGGCCCAGAAAACCTGTATAGCCCGCGATGACGGGGTCGTCGTACCACACTCGATTGGGTTCGATAACCGACCAGCCGGTATTATTGCCCGCAAGCCCTCTATAGCGTTCGACACGCTGATCGGCGGTGGCCGTGGGATTTTGGATGTTGCGCCAGTACTCGGTAACATCGTGGGTGGGCACACCCGTGGAATAGGACTCGTCGAAGGTGTAGCCCGGCACGCCTACGTTAAAAAAGGTATAGAAATTACTGTTTGGCAGCTTTGAGCGAAAGCGTTTGGTGGAGGCATTCCAGGCGCCGGTAAAGTTGGGCGCGTACCAACTGGGGTTGGCCGTTGTCGAATAACGAGCGTCGAGTGCGCGTTCGGTTAGCCGCCACACCACGGTACGGCCATTGAAGGCATCGTCGCGAGTTCGAGAGGCCGGGTTTTGCTGATACGCCATCAACCCCAGGTTGATCTCGCCCCGGTAACGGTCGATCAACTCGCGCCCCACGCGCTTCATGATGCTCGATTTGCTCAGCGGTGAACGTGCCCCGGCCGGGCATAGTGAGGCATTAAACGTATTGAGCTGACAGGCGGCAAGCGTTTCTCGGTCGCCCTGGGTCGTGCCGATTGCCACGCGACCATCCAGCCCCTCCTGGCCGCTTTCCGAGTTATCCAAAATCAACAGGATATTAGGATCGACGTGGCTTACCGCATTGAACGGCGCGTTGGCGACCCCCGTTCTATCGGGCGGTATTTCATACGCTTCATCGATGACGCCGCCGCCGCCACTGACTGGCGGTTCCGTGGTGGTGGGCGGCTCAGAGGGAGTGCCCGTCGCGGGGGGGGCAGTGGTAGGAGGCGGCTCGGTGGTAGGTGGTGGGCTGGTCCCCAGCGCCATGACAGGGCTTACCCCAAAGCTTGCCGTCAGGGCCATCAGCAGGGTGGCGGTTAGGCGCGCGTAGCTCGGTTTGTTCATGGTTTTACTGCCGCCCCCTGTTCATGTGCAAAAAATACTTCAAGCATAACGGCCGTATCCTGCGACTTACCAAACCCTACGGAATTGATATTAAAAAGAAATTCAATCATTTCTAGGCCTGCGCCGGTGTGGTGCGAGCCAAGCTCGGCTACCAGCTCGATACAGTAATAAGAGTCGAGGATTTGTCCTGCCCCTTCTTTCCCATGAAAAGACCAGTTTTTTAAATTTTTTAATACTTCCCTAGTGGGTTCTAACTGCCCACGGCAATCACGATTACGAAAGTCTTGTATTGAAGGGTTTTCTTTTAATTGTTGCTCAGCCTCATATAAAGCGGCTTCGGCAGCTTGCAGTGCTGCATTGTAATCCTGCTGGTTAAGCGCCATGCGTCCCTGGGTTATCGAGCCTTGCATCGACGAAAGGCTCACCAGCGTCACGATGGCCAGAAAAATCAGGCTGAGTACCAGCGCCATACCGCGCTGAGCCGTTGGATGACCGTACTCGCGGTTCATGGTCGACTCCCCGGGTTCCTTAGCGCGATGGTCGTGGTGAAGGCCTGATAAAGGCGTCCGTCATCGGCGTTAAACGGGTTCGAGCGAAAGTTGCCAGTGGCAATCGTGGTGGGCGCCTGGCGCAGGCCGGTACGCTCGCTTTGTACGATCAGGCTGATACGTACGGCGCGAACTGCTTTCCACTGATCAGCGCTTAACGCCTCGGGGGGCAAATACTCGTCACCGATCAAAAAGAGGGCGCGAAAGGCCGGGATGTGGCTCGCGAGTACTTCGTTCCCTCTATCGCCGCTGGTATCAACGCGTCTAAGCGAAGGGGCGTTCGCGTTGTCGTCATCGGTGCCCAGGTAGTAAGTGGCACTATCCAGTATCCATGCAAAGGTTCTGCTTTCCGGGTAGTCGCTAGCGCTAAGTTTTGGCGGGAGTTCACCCTGAAAAAGGGCACATTTAAATGGGCCCTGTAATAAGGTCAGCTGTTCTGAAGCCGTTAAGGTATCGATTGAGACTGGAATAGGGTTGGGTATTACTTGGGAAGGACCGCCACGAAATTCAATGCTATGAGCTTCCGGCAACGCATTGATTAGCGAGCTATCAGGTTGCGCGTGCCCCTGTACCGAAAGTGTCGTGTTATCGTCAGGAGGTGGAGGCGACACGCAACTACCTCTGAAACCCGCTTGACGAAGCTCGCGCGAAAGCGTTTCCAGCGCAAACCGCCCGGTATCCTGCATATTGGCGAGTGCGGTGGTGATTTGGTAGCTGCGTTGAGAAGCAACAAAAAGCTGGGTGGCGCCCATGATAACCAGCACGCCGATCACCATCGCCACCAAAAGCTCGACCAGGGTAAAGCCTGCCTGGGGCGGCGAAGCGCTGGGCGAGGGGTGAAGGCGGCGATCGCGCATCTTAAAGCTCCGAAACCAGTTGGATGCGGCGCCGCTCGCCGGGGGAGGACGGCTCTTCAAAGCTCACTGTTACGCTTATCTCTGGCGGGGTCACCACGACCTCGCCCAGGCCTTGGGGCAGTACGTCGGCCAGGTCACGCACCCAGCCTTGGGTGTCGCTGGCCACCAGGCCGCTGCCGCTCGAGGGCTGCCCCGGGGTCAGCGCGTAGGCCCTCGCATCCTCTTTATTGGCACGAATACGATCCAGCATGTCCTGGGCCATGTTGGTGGCCTGGGTTTCCAGATAGGCGCTTCGCTGCTGTGAGAGTGCCTGGGTTTGCAGCGCGACCACGCCAAGTAGCCCAATCGACATGATGAGCATGGCAATCAGCGCTTCTAAAAGCGACACCCCGCGCTGCGCGTTTTTCATGGACCCCCGGTGGCGCGTTGTTCACCGCAGCCCTGTACCCGCGAGAGGCCGCTGCGCTCCAGGCGAATACAGCGCGCCTGGCTGCCCAGCTGAAGGGAAAGGGGCGCGGTGATCGGGTGGGTAAAGCGCCCAAGGCTATTAAAACGGATGGAAGACGGGGCGCCCGCGACGTTCAGGTTTTCAAGCGACTGCGGCCAGCGGCGCAGTGGGTTGCCACCAGGGTCGACGACTTCCCAGCCGGCCGCCCAGCCGCCCGTTAGCGGGGTCAGCGATACGCTTCGGTTACGCCGCACGGCTTCGCTTCGCGCGAAATTCAGCGCGGTCTTGAACTCGTTGGTGGCGCCCACCACACGGTTTGTCTCGATCAGCCGAGCGAAGTTGGGAAACGCCACCGCCGCGAGCAAGGCCAACACGGCCAGCGCGACCAAAAGCTCTAAAAGCGTAAAACCAGTCATAAGGCGGTATCTTTTAAGGGCCACGGCGAACTCTTTAAAGACCTGCCAGACGCTACCCGGCAAGTCGTTCATTATCGTGAGTCGTTGCCCTTCATTAATATGAGTCGACAACGGCTTGTCTGGTCATAAAGTATCAGAAGTGCTTGAAGGGGTAGGCGTGAAATACCCGGCTTAAATGCACGTAATTAAGCCGATGCCGGGCACCGGGAAGGCGCTTTGGCCGCCCACTGCGCGTAAGGCAGAGCGCCTGGCGTAATGTCCTGGTGTTTTGACGGTGTTTTTAACGCAAACTTGTGTAAAGCATCACGCTTTCTTGACAGAAGAGTTGGCAGGGGCAAAGTATGCTGAAATGCTTCGTCTGCCTGTCAGTGGCGTTTCAAGGCGGGCAATAGGTCGATATCGCCAATACAACAAGAGGTACATCATGGCGCGCGAAAAATGGATATGGGCCGTTTGGGCAGTGGTCGTACTGTGCTGTCTGGTGCCTTATACCGTGTTGACTCACGTAGCGGCCTGGTACGGCAGCTTTCTGTTCTGGAGCGGGGCCGGGCTTTTGGTGATCGTGCTGAATATTTTCATCACCCAAGGATTCAAGGAGTACGACGGTGACTGAGTCGATGATATGGGTCGCCATCGTGCTTTATCTTGTCGTATCGGTCGTGATCGCGTTTTTATCCCGCCAGGGGCGGGTAGACAGCATGTCCGGGTATTTTCTGGGCAATCGGCAGATGAACGGGTTCGTGTCCGCGCTTAGCTATAGTGCCACGACCTACAGCGCCTTCATGATGGTGGGGCTGGCCGGGCTTACCTACGCGGGGGGCGTCGGGGCGCTGGGCTTTGAGATCATCTATTTTGCCGGCGTGTCGTTGGTGGCGATTTTCGGGCCGCGTTTCTGGGCGGTGGGCCGCGCGTTCGGTTTCGTCACGCCCAGCGAGATGTTGGGCTTTCGTTATCACAGCAAGTACGTGGCGCTTTCGATGTCGGTGGCCAGCTGTATTTTTTTGATCCCCTATTCGGCGGTACAGCTGGCCGGCGTGGGTTACCTTTTGGAGGGCATGTCCGGCGGGGCGGTGAGCTTCACCACCGGGGTGATGCTGGCCACGGCGATCGCGGTGTTCTTCTCCTACATCGCTGGCATTCGCTCGGTCATGTGGACCGATTCGCTGCAGGCGCTGGTGATGATCGTCGCCTCGACGCTGGTGGCGCTGTTGGTCATTCGAGGGCTAGGGGGCTTTAGTGGGCTTTTCGCAACGCTTTCGAGCGAGCACCCCGAGGCGCTCACCGTACCGGGGCCGGGGCTTTTTAGCCTGACCACCTTTTTGGGGTTAAGCATCCCCTGGTTTTTCTTTAGCCTCTCCAACCCCCAGGTAAGCCAACGCCTTTTTATGCCGGCCTCGCTCACTGCCATGCGCCAGATGCTGATTGGCTTCATGGTGTTCGGTTTGATCTACACCCTGGTATCGGTGCTATGGGGATTCTCCGCGCTGGTGGCTTTTCCCGGCCTCGAACGCGCTGACCTTGCCACGCCGACCCTGCTCGGTTCCGGTCTCGTGCCGCCACTGCTGGGCGTGATCGTGATGGTCGGTATTCTGGCCGCCGCGGTCTCCACGATCGATTCCATCATGCTGACGCTTGCCTCGATGCTTTCCCGCGACGTTTATACCCACGCTCGCCCCGGCGCGGGCGAGAAGCGCCAACTGCTGGTCGGCAAGCTGGTCGTGCCGGTGATCGCGCTGCTGGCGCTGGGCTTTGCCGAACTTCAGCTGGATTTGATTGCGGTGCTTTCCGTGGCCGCCTCCTCTGGGCTGGTGGCCATGGTGCCAGCCATCGTGGGGGCTTTTTATTGGAAACGTGGTACGGCATTCGGGGCACTGGCCAGTATCCTGGGGACCAGTACGTTCGTACTCGCGATGTACGCGACCGGCAATACGTTACTTGGCTTACCGGCAGGTATCTGGGGGATTTTTGTCGCAACGCTGCTGTTTGTGGGGGGGAGTTTATTGACGACGCCTCACGTTGCGTCACGGGTGGCGTTTTTAGACGCTGTGAACGACGTGCTCGTTAAAAAACGGCGATAAGGCCTTCTCGACCTACCTTGCGGGTGGTGTCGAATAACGACTTGATGGTGGTCAGCAGAGCACCTCAACACTTGGCTTTCGCCGGTGGGCCGACCGTTTAACGCCGATGATAAAAAACCCGCGATCCAGGATCGCGGGTTTTTTTACAGGCGAGTGTCAGGTGAGAGGCGAAACGTCTTAGAACTCTTCCCATTCGGCAACATCCTGGCGAGCAGCACGCGGGGCGGCAGAGTGCTCGGGCTTTGGAAGTGCGCTGGCGCTACGCTGCGTAGACGACATGGGGGATGTGAAGAAGGCGGTTTCGTTACCCAACACGAAATCACTCATCAGCCGATCCAGACGCTGGGCATTCTCGCGCATTTGCGCGGCCAGCGAAGCGTTTTGACTGACCATCGAGGCGTTTTGCTGCGTCATGGTGTCCATTTCCGCCACCGCGGTGTTGACCTGCTCGATGCCCGCCGTTTGTTCTCGAGCGCCGGCGGCAATCTCGCCCATGACGTCGGTCACTTGGGTGATGCTTCGATGGATCTCTTCCATCTGCTGAGCCGCCGCGGAAACGATCTGGTTACCCTCCTGGGTGTGGCCCACCGACACATCGATCAGGGCACGGATATCCTGAGCAGCGGTAGCCGAACGGCTGGCAAGCATGCGCACTTCACTGGCAACGACGGCAAAACCACGGCCCTGTTCACCTGCGCGGGCGGCTTCGACCGAGGCATTGAGCGCCAGAATGTTGGTCTGAAAGGCGATCGAGTCGATCAAGCCGATAATATCGCTGATCTTGTGAGAGGACTCGGTAATCGCCTGCATTTTGGTCTGCATCTGGCGCATGGACTCGTTGCCACGTTGCGATGCACCGGACGCCTCGAAAGCCAAGCCATTGGCCTGTTCGGAAGCTTGCGAGGTGTGGGCGACCGTCGAGTGAATTTCCTCCATCGAGGCGGAGGTTTCCTGAAGGTTGGCCGCTGCCTGGTCGGTACGCGTAGAGAGCTCCTGCGTGCCGTCCGCGATGTCGCCGGCGCCGGCCAGCACGGTCTGCGCGTTTTGGCGTACCTCCTGAAGCGTTTCCTGCATCCGCTCTACAAAGGCGTTGAAGCCTTTTGCCAAATCGCCCACTTCGTCCTGGGATTTGACCTCCAGACGGCGGGTCAAATCCCCTTTGCCCTGGGCGATATCCGCCATGGCGCTGGCGGTATGCCGGATGGGGGCAAGCGCTCGGCGAGCGGCGAAAGCGACCACGACCAGCAATAGCCCAAAGAGAATTAGGCCCGCCACCAGCAGTGACAGCAATAAATGGTGGGTTACGCCGGTAAACACGGCGGCGGGCACGGTAGTGCCGACCACCCAAGCCGTATCGTCGACCGGGTTCCACATTAGGGTTTTATGCTCACCGCTTGGCATGGTGGCTTGGCCCGAGCCTGGCTGGCCACCCAGCATCTGAGTGCCAAGCGCGTTCAAGCCTTCGTAACCATGGGTTTGATCGCCACTGGTGTAGTTAAGCGCAAGGCGATAAGACGCCTCCGGATGAGCGATGACGCGCCCTTGGCTATCGAGCATCCAGCCGAAGCTGCCTTCACCGACCTCGATCTCAGAAGTGATAGATGTCAAAGATTCGAGTGAAAGGGCGACGCCCAGTAGCCCCATCCGGTTGCCGCGCTCATCGAATATCGTCTCGACCATCAAGGCGGCCGGTTGATTGGTGGCCTTGGAGATGAAAGGGTCGAGAAGCAGGCTATCCGCGGTGCCATCCACTACCAGCGCTTGGAAGTAGGGGCGTTCGGCGATATTAAGCGGCATACCTTCCTGATTAATCGTATTGCCGGCCGTATCCGAGACAAACAATGACTCGATGGTGCCATCCGACACATGACGTTTGGCGAGCCAGTCAACGTGTGAAGCAAGCGGAGCGCCCTGCGCCAGGCGTTCATCCTGCGCTAATACGTTGAGCCAACTGCGATAACCATTGATCCATCGACTGACCTCATCGGCCCGCGCGTCTACCTGGCGCATAGCGGTATTGTTGATCAGTGAAGGAATCGCCTGATTAAGTTGCATGTTGACGACTACGCCCAGCACGATGGCAACGGCTAATAAGGGTAACGCCACTGCGAAGAGCAGTTTTTGCGTTAACGATAGGCGATAAAAAATGTTCATTGATAGCCCCAATAAATCGAGAAACGACCGTTGCTGACCCTCAGCGACGCAGCGTAATCGAAAGAGAATTGTGTTTAGTGTTGTGACAAGCGTTATTAACGGCGACTAAGCGCGAAGCTTGAGCAAATAATGGCCTAATTAAAATTGTTTTAGTTTAAGAATAATTAGTAAAGGATGTTTGGAAACAAGTCTTTAATGTTTTATATGTGTTTGATTAACGTATGTTGGTTTTTTCATTGCTGGTGTCGAGTTCAATTCTTCTCTTACACAGGCGGCGGTAAAGGGTGGTTGGATAAAGCGCACGCCAATGGCATCGAAGAGGGCATTTGCAATCGCGGGCGCTCCAGGTAGTGAGGTTGATTCGCCAACTCCGAGAGGCGGCTGGTTGGGTTGTTCGAGCATTAGCACCTGTATCTCGGGTAGCTCAGAGAAACGCAGGATCGGGTAGCTGCCCCACTCGCGGTTGACCGGCACACCTTTTTCGAACGTAACGCGCTCCTTGAGCGTTCGACTGAGCGTCTGGATGATGTTGCCCTGCACTTGATGGCGCACGCCGGCCGGGTTGACGAGCAGCCCCGCATCCTGGGCCACGTACAAACGCTCGATGACGATGCGCCCGCTTTCGGCATGCACCTTGAGTTCGACGACCCAGGCGGCGAGTGCCGCGCCGAAGCCGGGAAACTTGCTGTGCACGTATTGGGCGTAGGCAAAACCACGGCCGTAGTGCCAGCCATCGTTCGAGCGCGGCGCGCTGAACGCCGGGCGAGCTGCCCACTGTGTGCGCTCGGCCAGGGCACTCACCAGCTTCGCCGCCCGAGGGTCGTTCAAGTGGCGTATCCGAAAGGCTACCGGGTCTTCACCGGCCTTGTAGGCGAGTTCATCGATGGCGCTTTCGTGGGCGAAGGCGTTGGGCATGGCCGAGACGCCCCGCAGCCAGGAGGCGCGCACCAGGGTGGGGACGTCATCGCAGGCGATATAGCGGTGCGCAAACCGGTAAGGCGGCACCGAGGTGCGATCGCCCATCTTGAAAGGCATGTCGCTCGGTGCTTGAGCGCCGGTGAGTAGCAGCGCCAGAGTCGGGGCGTTGTTGGACGGGTAGCGGGTCACGAACCGGTAGCCTTCGAGCTTGCCGCCTTCATCGATGCCGGCATCGATCTCCATTCGCTGGGCCGCGCCCTTGGGCTCCCAGAGATGCTCCTGCTCTCGGGTGAGTTGAACGCGCACGGGCCTGCCCACGGCACGAGACAAGAGGGCCGCGTCGGCACCTACGTCATCGGCACAGTTGCGCCCGTAGCAGCCCGAAGCCTCCATGCGGGTTACGGTAATGGCGCCCTCGTCCAGCCCCATCAGTCGCGAAAGGTCCGCGCGCAAGCTGTGCGGGTTTTGCGTGCCGGACCACACCTCGAGTCCGCTCTCGCGGTAGTCGGCCACCGAACACGACGGGCCGATCGAGCCGTGTAGCTGAAAGGGCCAGAGGTAGCTGCGCTGCACACGGTGATGAGCCGTTTCCAGCGCTGCGTCCACCTCGCCTTCTTCGAGCAGCACGCGCCGCTCGGCAGGAAGCGCTTCGAGGGCCTGCTCGACATTGTCCAGATCCGGCAGCGCCGTCGGCGTGCGCCAGCGCACCTTGAGCCGTCGCGCAGCCGCGGCGGCCTGCTCTTCGCGCTCGGCCACCACGCCGATGAAATCGCCGATGACGACCACCTTGACCACGCCGGGCAGGTCGCTGACCGAGGCTTCGTCGACAAAGATCAGCGAGGTGCCCACGAACGCGCCTCGGTCGTGGCCCGCGTAGGGCGGCCGGACCACGCGAGCGTGAAGCATATCGGGCACGCGCACATCGTGGACGAACGTCAACGCCCCGGTGACCTTGCCCGGAATATCCACCCGAGCGGAGGACTGGCCCACCAATCGGTAGGTGTTCACTGGCTTCAACGGCGCCTGGTCGTCGAGTTTCAAAGCGTGACGGGCGCCCTTGAGCAGCGTGGCGTACTCGATGCCTGGCGAGGTGCTATCGTCTGGCGCGATGCGGCCATCGTGGCAGACGAGCTGATCGCGGTCGCTATCGAAATGCCGGACCGCCAGATCGAGCAGATGCTCGCGCGCCTGGGCGGCGGCGCGGCGCAGGGGCTCGGCGGTGATCTGGATCGTTGCGCTGGCAAGCGTCGGGCCCTGGTTGGGCACTTCAAAAGGGTTGCCCAGTATCATGGTGACCGCCTCGAGCGGCGCGCTGAGCTCCTCGGCAACGATCTGGGCCAGGGCGGTACGAATTCCCGTGCCCAGATCCACGTGGCCGTTGAAGGCGAGTATCCGGCCATCGGCGAGCAGGGCGATGAAGAGCTCGGGTTCGGTCGGCACGAAATCCGAATGTGTACCCGGCTGCCCCGGGACTGGCTTGGGCGAGGGAAGCGCATCTTTGTAAACGACGAGGAGGTCACTATCGTTTAGCAGCGCCTGACGGTCGTAGGGGTGTTCATTGTGGTCGCTGTTCAAGGGAGCCTCCCGCGTTTTGGTGGATGACATCGTTATCGAGATCGTCGACGAATGTTCGCCAGGCGCATCAAGGGTTGCCTGCGTTCGATAGAAAATTATAATGTGTACGCCATAAATCGGCGGCGCAAGCCGTTTCAGTAGCGGGGGCGTTAAAGCGCTTTCCCTGCGAGCCTTTGCTTTCGGGTGCCATACTGGTCTTGATACGCCGTTTCTGGCTCAACGTTCACCGCAGGGAGTTTGAATGACACCGGACCGTTTAGCGCACGAAGACGCTCACCACGACCACCCCACGCCTTCGCAGCAAGGCTACGAGTTCTCCGAGCAGGTCGGCCACCTGCTGCGCAAGGCCTACCAGCGCCACGTCGCCATCTTCCAGCGCCATACCACCGACAAACAGCTTACCGCCATTCAGTTCGTGACGCTGTGTACCGTCATGGAGCGTGGCCCCAGTTCGTTGACCGATATCGTCAACGCCACGGCCATCGACCCTGCCACCATTCGTGGAGTGATCAAGCGGCTCAAGGCGCGCGGCTGGGTCAGTCTGACCACCGACCCTTCCGATCAACGCAAGGTGATGGTCGTGATTACGGAGCCCGGCGAGGAACTGGTCGAGGCGATGGTGCCCCGGGCCAAGCAGACCAGCGATGCCACCATGGCCAATCTCAACCCGGCCGAGCGCGTGGCGCTGATGCACCTGCTGGAAAAGATGAACGCCGACACCGCGCCCTGACCCAGCGCTTGGGCGGCTTTCAGTGGCGTGGGTCACGGTATTTTCGCCCGCTTGATATCCTTGCCAAGGCGCACCCAGAGCGGTGCCAGAAGCGGCAGGGCAATGGCGAGTATCGAAAGACCGAACAGCGCCAGCGCGATAGGGCTTTGCAGAAACACCTCCCAGGAGCCGCGACTCAGCAGCAAGCTGCGGCGCAGGTTCTCTTCGAGCAAAGGCCCGAGTATCAACCCGAACGCCAGGGGGGCGGCGGGCAGCGACAGCAGATGCAGCGCGTAGCCCACCGCCCCGAACGCCAGCATGATGTAGACATCCGCCATGCTGCTGCGAATGGCGTAAGCGCCCACCACGCAAAGCAGCGCGATGCCGATCATCAGCAAGTGCGACGGAATGCGCAGCACCCAAGGCAGCCAGCGCATCAATAAAAGCCCGATGACCAGCGTGAGCAGCAGCGCGATGAAGAATCCGGCGTAGAGGCTCGAGACGAACCCCGGGTTCTCGGCAAACAGCATCGGGCCCGGGCGCAGGCCGTGGATCAGCAGCGACCCCATCAGCACCGCCGTGATGGCATCCCCCGGCACGCCCAGGGTCATCATCGGAATCAGGGTGCCGCCGATGCTCGAGCTGTTGGCGGCCTCCGGGCCGACGACGCCCTCGATGGCGCCGTGACCGAAGCGCTCCGGGTGTTTGGAAAAGCGCATTTCCTGAGCGTAGGCGATGGCCACCGCAATCGCCGAGCCCGCGGCGGGAACGGCGCCGACCAACGCACCGATCAGCGAGCCTCTGAGCATCGAGGCCCAGCGCTTGGCGATTTGGCCGATGCCGGGTATCGGTGACGCCGTGGCGTGTGCGTCGACTTCTGGTGTGGCGCGGTGGGTTCCATGCAGGTGCTTGAGCACTTCGGCCAGGCCAAAAAGCCCCACGCATAACGGCACCAGCTCGATCCCGCCTTGCAGGCCGCGCGTGTCGAAAGTGAAGCGCGAGACGTCGGTCAAGGCATCGAAGCCCACCATGCCGCACAACAGCCCGATGGCACCGACCAGCAGCCCGCGCACCGTGGAGCCCGGCGAGGCGTAGGCCAAAAGCACCAGACCGAACACCGCGATGGCCGTGAATTCCGGACTTCGAAAGCTCATGGCGATCGAGGCGAGCAGGGGTGCGATGAGTACCAGAAGCGCCAGCCCGATGACCCCACCGATACTCGACGCCACCAGCGCGTAGACCAGCGCTTCCTTGGCCCGGCCCGCGCGCGCCAAGGGGTGGCCGTCCAGCTGGGTGACGATCGCCCCGGGCGTGCCAGGAATATTGATCAGAATGGCCGAGATCGAGCCGCCGTAAACGCTGGCAACGAATACGCAGAGCAGAAAGAGAATGGCAAACGCCGGGTCCATACCAAAGCTCAGCGGCAATAAAATGGCCAGCGCCATGGTGGAACTCACCCCAGGCAGCGCGCCGAGCAC
The DNA here is from genome assembly GCF_968212445.1 of Vreelandella sp. GE22. Classification (NCBI taxonomy): domain Bacteria; kingdom Pseudomonadati; phylum Pseudomonadota; class Gammaproteobacteria; order Oceanospirillales; family Halomonadaceae; genus Vreelandella; species Vreelandella sp. GE22. The sequence goes on along the minus strand of NZ_OZ309110.1, from coordinate 3,497,553 downwards.
GATCCCCAACAGCGTACCCAGTACCGCCAGCGTCAGCCCCCAGGGCGAGACCAGGGTGGCCAGTAGAGCGGAAAAGAAACTATCGATCAGCATGGTCGTCTCCTGGCCAGGGCGTCACAGCGCCACCCCGAGCAGCGTAATGAAGATCAGATGCAGGGAAAGGCCGAGCAGCGCCGCTCCGGCGATACCCACCAGCAGGGCCCGCCGGCGTTTGTAGTGGCGGCGGTACTCGAGCCAGACCAGCCACGGCGCGGCAAAAAGCCAAGTGGCCGCCAGAAAGCCGAACCAGACCACAAGGCTTGGCAGCACGAGCAAGGAGGCGAGCAGTGCCGCAGCGTGGGCGTGGCGACTGAACGCGCTGTTCTCTGGCGTTACCGCTGGATCCTGGATCGAGCGCCGTTTCAGCGCCCAGCCGGCCACCCCCTTGAGCAACAGCACAACGCCGCCGAGCATGAGCAGACTCAATACGACCAACGGCAGAAGCGCCGGCCCCGGGTCGGGACCGGCGCCCAAAGTATTCATCAGCCGGGCGTTGGTGTAGATATCGGAAAAACCGGCCAGGGCGACGGTGGTGAAAAAAAGGCCGCAGGCGAGGTCGCGCCCGACGGCGCGATCCAGACGAGGTGCGAGTGTACGCATGGCGTTATCTCCCCGTTGAGACACAAGGCCCGCGCGTTTAGCGCGTTAGCTCGGCGTCCACCAACCCGGCGGCGGCGAGAATGTCGTACACCTCGTCGGCGCGCTCGGTGAGGTAGCGGTCGGTAGCTTCGCGCTCCTTGGGCGCAATCACCAGGCCCACGTCGCTGGCCGCCGCTTGAAAATCGTCATCCTCGAGCAGCGTGTAGAAGGCCGAGGCCAACGCCTTGCGGCGCTCCTCCTCAACGCCTTGCGGCAGGTAGAGCATGAAGAAGTCTTCCGCCGTGAAGTCGTAGCCCTGCTCCTGGAAGGTGGGAATGTCCGGGGCGAAAGGGTGGCGCTCGTTGGCGGCCACGCCCAGCAGTTTGAGCTGCCCCGAGGCGTGCTGGTCGGCCAGCAGTGGAATGGGTAGAAGCGCCGACATGACCTCGCCGGAGAGCAGCGCCGAAAGCGTCGGCGCGTAGCCCTGATAGGGAATCTTGGTCATTTCGACGTCGAATTGCGCCTCGAGCATGCTGGCCGCAATAAAAGAGAAGCCACCGGGGGAGTCGTTGCCGTTGATGATCGTCCCCGGGCCGTCGTTGAGCGTCTCGAGATAGGCGTCGATATCCTCGATGCCCGTATCGCTTCCCACCGCCAGGGCGGCCGGCTCCGGCCCGATGAAGACCAGCGGGTCGAGCTCGTCCAGCGGCGTGGCGTTGGGGTTCATATAACTTTGGGCGATGGCGTGGGTGCCCATCATGCCCAGGGTATAGCCATCCGCAGCGGCCTCGGCCACGTGACGAACCCCGGTGGAGCCGGCAGCGCCGGTGACGTTCTGCACGACCACGGGCACGGAGAGGACCTCGCCCGCGTGGTCGGCCATCAGGCGCGCTGCCAGATCGTAAGCGCCGCCGGCGGGCCAGGGCACGACGAGGGTGAGCGCGCGCTCGGGGAATTCATCGGCGAGGACGCTGGAGCTCAAGGCGAGGCCCAGGGTGGAGGCTACTAGCAAACGGCGAAGTGTCATGTCGGTTACCTATCGGGTGTCAGGTGGATCAACGCGAAGTGTTTTTTTATGGTTGTGGGGGTGATGGCGTGCGTTGAGTGGGGGCTCCTTTTGGTAGTGGTGAATCGTGAGTGGTGAGTCGTGACTAGTGAGTTGTCGGTCGGGAACGCCCGGGGGCCGGGGCCGCTCGGGCGTTTTGGTTAGTGTTTCTGGAGATGATCGATGGCGGTTTGCCGGTCGATGACATCGCCGTACTTGCTGTCGATATCGAACAGGTTCGCCTCGTGCGGGTCCGGGTGGCGGTCGCCCACGCAGTCGCGCACGACCATGACGCGAAAGCCGTACTGCAGACCATCGACGGCGGTGGCACGAATGCAGCCGCTGGTCGAGCAGCCGGTGACGATGATCGTGTCCACCTCCATCGCCGTCAGCATCGAGGCAAGCGATGTGCCAAAGAACGCGCTCGCGTACTGCTTGGTCACCACTGGCTCCGTTGATGCGGGCACGACCTCATCGCAGAACTCGGCAAAGGGGTTGCCCGCCACCATGGCGCGCATCACCGGTGATTTTTTCACCCAGACGCCACCGTCGAGCTGATCCGGGGCGTGGTAAAGAATGTTGGTGTGGATGACAGGCGTGGCGCTTTGCCGGGCGGCCTCGAGCAGTGCCGGCATATTGGCCACGGCCTCGACTACGCCGGGAGCGTAGAGCGGCGACTCTTCCAGCACGTAGCCTTTCATGAAGTCCACCACCAACAGCGCCGCTTTACGCCCGAAACCGATCCGGCCGTCCCAGACGCCCCGGTAGTTGTCCTGAGCCGAGTTGTCCTGAGCCGAGCTGTCTTGAACCGAACTGCCCTGAACCGCGCTATCCTGTGTCGCCATGGTGGTTACTCCGAATAAGCGCCCGAGAGCAGCGCTCCGGCCCCGGGCACGACCGGCTCGAGATCCAGCGCCTTGAGCATGGCGTAGGTGGTGGCGATGGCGGCAGTGATCACCGGCTTGCCGGTCAGCGCCTCGACCTTGGGCACCGCCGCAAGCGAGGGCATCTGGACACAGGCCGAGAGCACGATGGCGTCGATGTCGGTCAGATCCAGGCTTGCCACGATATCCGGCAGGTTGACCGGGTCGTGGCGCGCCACGTCCAGGTTATTGGGAATTTCCAGCGCCCGGTAGTCCACGACCTCGATGTTCTCCTGGCGAATGTAGTCCACCACCATCTCGGTGAGCGGCTTCATGTAGGGCGCCACGACCACCACGCGCTTGGCTTTCATCACGTGCAGGCCGTCGACCAGCGCGCCAGCGCTGGTCACGACCGGCGTGTCGCTGCCGTTCTCTTGGGTACGGGTGCGCAGGCGTTTCTGTGACTCGCGGTGATAGCCCGGGCCCATCGACATGATCGCCACCAGGCAGGCGTAGCCCATCACGTCCACGGCTGCGTCGGAAAGCTCCAGCGCGCAGCGGTCGGACTCGCCATCCATCGCGGCCAGCTCGTCCTTGCTGACGTTTTTCATGCGCATACGGCTGGAGTGAAAGGTGAATCGCTCCGGGCGAATCAACTGACGCGCGGTCAGCATGGCGGGAATTTCCGTCTCCATGGTGATGTTGGAGCTCGGCACGATCTGGCCTATACGGTAGGTCTTGTTAGCGTTCGTCATGGCGGTCGGCCTCTTAAAGCGAAGTGCCCAGGAAGTCGTCGAAGGCGGTGAAGAAGCCGTCGAAGTCGTCCCAGGGAATCATGTGACCGGCGTTGTCGGCGGTGGTGATGCGAATCGACGGCAACAGGGTCTGGATCTCCTCGCGATCCTCTTGCTGGATCACGCCGCCCTTGCCCGCGCAGATCAAAAGCGTGGGAACCTCGATGGCGGGGAAGTCCTGGTGGATATCGACGGTGTGGAACTCCTCGAAGGCCTGCACGATGGCCGGCGTGTAGCAGGTGTGCAGCCACTCGGCGCGCAGGCGAAGCTGCTCCTCGCTCCAAGTGGGGCAGTAGGTGCGCATGGTGTCGATGTCCGCGCCTTCGGTGCAGTCCTTGATGGAATCCACGTACCAGGGCAGCTTGCTGGGGTAGTCACGACGGCCAGGACCGGAGACCGGCGGGTCGATGAGTACCAGTTTATCGATGCCGCGGGCACCGCGGTTCATGGCGCGAAGCGCAAAGCGTGCGCCCATGGAGTGGCCGGTCAGAACCACGTTCTCAAGGCCCAGCGCCTCGACGAAGGCCACGATGTCATCGGCGCAGGTGTCGGTGTCGTAGGCAAGCTCGGGGCCGGTCGCGGAGAGCCCGCGCCCGCGAACGTCGAGCACGTAGGTATCGAAGTGGCGACCCAGCCGCTCGGCCACGAACGCCCAGGTAATGGCGGGGCTGGTGATGCCCGGGATGATCACCAGCGGCTGGCGGTTGGACGAGGCCTCGCCGCCAAAGCGTAGGTAGTGCTGGCGGATGCCGTTGGCGTGAACGTTGGCGCCGTACTGATACGTGCAGGTGGAGGTCGTGTCGGTCATGCCGGGCTCTCCTCGTTGGCGGTGTTCGGTGTCTTGAGCGGTGTTTCGAAAACGTCGTAGCCAAAGACCCAGGCCGGATCCTCTTCTTCGCGCAGCCAGGTGTTGTCGTGAGACACCTTTTGCACACGCGAGGCGCGCTCGAAGCGGTTCGCGCGGTAAAGTTCGAAGGCCGCGTGGTAGTCGTCTGCGCCCACCTCTTCCAGGCAGCGCACCAGCATGGCGGCGTCTTCGATGGCCATGGCGGCGCCCTGGGCCATGTGCGGCTTCATGGGGTGGCAGGCATCGCCCAGCAGCACCAGGCGGTTGTCGTGCCAAAGCGGCAGCGGGTTGCGCTCCAGAAGCGGCCATTTGGTGACCGATTCCGTGCACTCGATCAGCGCCTGTACGGTCGGGTGATACCCCTTGAACGCCTCGAACATCTCCTCTTGGGAGCTATCGACGAAGGACGTGCCGTGGTTCCAGTCAGGTTCCGGCACGCCGGTCACGTAGTAGTACTCTTTTTCGTCGCCGGTCACGAAGTAGACCATCATGTGACGATCCTCGGACCACCACTTCACGCAGGCCTCGAAATCCAGGTCATACGCCTTGAGTTTCTCGGCAGAGATGATGGCGCGGTGGGCGACCCAACCGCTGTAAATCGGTGCTTCCGTACCCAGCAGCTTTTCGCGAATCTGTGAGTTGACACCGTCGGCACCGATCACCAGGTCCGCCTCTTCGATCGTGCCATCGGCGAAGGTCAAGCGAACCTTGTCGCCGCTTTCGTCGACGTCGGTCACGCGCTTGTCGAAAAAGAGCTGGTCCTGGTCGAGGGTGTCGACCATGAGTTCGTGAAGATCGCCGCGGTGCACGGTGATATAAGACGCCCCGTAGTGCTTCCGGGCGTATTCGCCCAAGGGAATGCGCGACTGATACTCGCCGGTCATGCCGTTACGGCTGAACCAGTAATCCGGGTGAGAGCCCATGGCGTCGAGCTTGTCCTCGATGCCGATACGGCGCATGACCTTCATCACGTTGGGGCCCAAGTGGATGCCGGCGCCCAGGCGAGAAAACGCGGGGGCCTGCTCGTACACCCTGGTGGGGTAGCCGGCCTGTTGGAGTAAAGCGCCTGCCGCGGCGCCGCCCAAGCCCGCGCCGATAACGGCAATGGTCGGTTTGTCGTTCATGAAGTCGTTTCCTCACTTTTTATTGGCGTATTGCGCCCGGAGAGCGTCTGGGCCTCAGAGGTGGCCCTGATCCTGTTTAAAATAACGTATACACCATTTATTTTTTGGTCAAGAGAAACCGCACGTAAATTCTTTAAACTCGTTAAATAGTGTGTTTAGTATATAAGTGCATGAATAAAAAGATTATTAAATAAATATTTGGATTTTTATAAAAACTTGATTGTTATGCGGCGAGAGTGCTATACGTTTTATATACGTCTATTTAAGGTGTGTGCACTGTTAATGCTCGAGGTTTAAGCATGTGCACTCATATGGTGCTGGGCCGGTATTCAAGCCATCGAGCCGGTCTAAAATGCATCGATATAAAAGCGGGCGATACCGCCTGATTCACGGCGGCAGTGTGAAGTTGCACTCGAAATACAGACCCGTTGAGCAGTAGAGCTCGAGACGCACCATCGATGATAAACGACTTCAACAATAACGACGGTCATCCCCTATGACGCTGAAGTTAAACGTAAACGGCCAGCACCATACGTTGGCCGTCCCTCTGGATACGCCGCTGTTGGCCGTGCTGCGCAACGATTTGGCGCTCAACGGGCCGAAGTATGGCTGTGGGCTGGGTGAGTGTGGCGCGTGCAGTGTGCTGGTCGACGGCGTCGCGGCGCGCGCCTGTGTGCTGACGGTGGCCGCGGTGCAGGGCTTCGAGATCACAACGCTTGAAGGGCTTGCCGACCATCAGCGCCTGGACCCGGTGCAGCAGGCCTTCATCGACGCCCAGGCCGCCCAGTGCGGGTATTGCCTGAACGGCATGATTGTCAGCGTTCGCTCGCTGCTCAACCATACGGCCACCCCTTCTGAGGAGCAGATACTCGCCTCGCTCGATCACAATCTCTGCCGCTGCGGCACGCACCTGGAAATTCTGGCGGCGGCGCATCTCGCCGTGGAGCTCGAAGCCGACCGGCGAGGAGGCCAGGATGCGTAAATCGCCTGACGCCTCATCGTCGTCGCACAAGGCACTGCCAGCTCAACTGCCTGGCCTTCGCTACGGCGTGGTGATTCGTCCGCCTACCTATGGCTGGACGGGCGAGCACTTCGAAAGCGCCCGCCTGATAAACGTCGATGACGCGGCGCTTGCCGCCCTGGGTGGCGAGCCCCGTGTGGTCGTCGACGGTAACTTTGTCGGCTTGGTGGCAACGACTCTCGAGGCTGCGCGTAATGCGGCTCAGCACTTGGTGCTTCGCTGGGAAAAGCCCGCCCCGGCGGCTAATGCGCAGCGCGAAACGCCTCTGGCAAAGCAAAACACCGGCGATGAATGGGCTCGCGATTATGGCTGGCCAAGCCGCTTGCGCTGGGGTGAGGCGCCGGGATGGGTGATCGCTGAAAGCAGCGACGACGCATTGAATATCTGGACACGGACCGCCACCCCCGAGGCACTGCGCCACGACCTGAGCTTGGCCACCGTGGTCGATAATGCGGCGATCACGCTGCATGCCCCGGTGGGGCAGGCGTTGGCAACGGGGCTGGGCCGCCACTGTGGTGACGACGCCGCCGTGGATGCGGCCCTGCTGGCGAAGGCGGTCGGCGCACCGGTAGCCGTATGGCTAAGCGCGGCCTATGACGCCGATGTGAAAGCGCTGGGGCGGGCGCAGCGTATCAGGCTCAGCGCGACGCACCAGAATGACGCATCCATTTCGCATTATCGGTATCGTCAGGCCTACGCCAGCGGCGAAGTCGCGGCCATCGGGCTACTGTTGAGCGGGCGGGCGACCCTGGAGGCACCGTCCGAACGTGACGCGTCGCTTTTTACGCCCTACCGTTTTGAAAAGGCGCATCTGTCGGCGCACACCGGTGAGCGGCCTGCCACCAATATCACTCTGCAGGACGTGCAGCAGACCTTTGCTCGCGAGGCATTCGTCGACGAGCTCGCCCACGAGTGGGGCCAGGACCCGCTGACGCTTCGCCTGAATCACCTGGACGATGCTCGAGGCAGCGAGCTGCTGGCGTCGGTGGCCCGTCAGGCCGATTGGCCCAAGAAGACGACGGCCGAGACGCCCGCGAACGACGTCCTGCGAGGGCGAGGTCTGGCCTACGCCCAGCTCCCCGACCGCCACCAACGCCTGGAAAGCGGGGTGCGCTCGGCCTGGATCGCCGATGTCGACGTCAACCGTGTGACCGGCGACGTGCAACTGACGCGGCTGGTGGTGGGGCAGGATAGCGGCGCCGAGCTGGACACCGCGCAACTCCAGCAAACCCTTCAAGCCCGGGTGCTGGGCGAGTCGCGCGGGTTGCTCGGCCGCGCGCCGGCCTTCGATGAGTGGGGCGACGGCCAGACGCCGGACGCTTCTTCCAACGCGCTCGCAACGCGCTCGACAGAGCTTTCCCCGCCATCGCCTGAGGCCTCACATGCCTTGCCGCTGGCCCTGGAGGACGCCGAGTTTGCGCCGGGCGTGGCCGTGATCGCCAATGCGCTGTTCGATGCCACCGGCGTGCGTTTTCGTGAGCCCCCTTTTACCGCCGGGCGAGTGCGCCAGGCCCTCGACGAGCAGGACCCCGAACTCCGTAAGGGCTTGCCACCCGGCGCACCACCGCGCAAGAAGGCCACCCGACGGCGCTGGCTTGCAGCGGCGGCGCTGACCACGGTGGCGGGCAGTGCGGTCATAGCCTGGCCGTGGAAAGGGGCGATCGCCCCGGTCACCCGGCCCGGTGCCAACCTCTACTCCGCCGAGACCATCGAGCGGGGACGGCTGGTCGCGGCGGCGGGCGACTGCGCCGCTTGCCACACCACCGAGGGCGGGGCCACCAACGCCGGCGGGCACGCCTTCGAGACCCCCTTCGGCACGCTTTACAGCACCAACATTACCCCGGACGAAGCGACGGGCATCGGTAACTGGTCCTTTGCAGCTTTCGAGCGCGCCATGCGCGAGGGCGTCGGTCGCGACGGCCGCCACCTCTATCCGGCGTTTCCCTACACCGCGTTTGCCAAGACCAGTGACGCCGATCTACAAGCGCTTTACGCTTACTTGATGGCGCAGCCGGCGGTGTCCGCGCCGGCGCCGAAAAACGCGCTGACGTTTCCTTTCAACGTGCGCGCGCTCATGGCGCCCTGGCAGGCGCTCTATCATGACCCCACGCCTTTCCAGCCGAACCCGGCTCAGAGCGAGCTCTATAACCGAGGCGCCTATCTGGCCGAAGGGCTGGGGCACTGCAGCGCCTGCCATAGCCCGCGTAACGCCATGGGGGCCGAGAAGCAGGGCGAGCAGTACCTGGCCGGTGCCGTGGTAGACGGGTGGGAGGCGCCGGCGCTCAATTCGCTATCGCGCTCGCCGGTGGCCTGGAGCGAAAGCGCGCTCTTCGATTACCTGCGCCATGGAAGCGCCGAGCTGCACGGCGTCGCCTCCGGCCCCATGGCGCCGGTGGTGGCCGGCCTTGGCGAGCTGCCGGAGTACGACGTTCGCGCCATCGCCCACTACGTGGCGCAGCAGATGCAGGCGCCGGCCGAGCACGCCGCCTCGGCCCGAGCCGACGTCCAGCGCTTGACCGCCGCCACGACCGCCGAGCCTCCTGGCATGGAGGAGGGCGCGCAGCTTTTCCAGGGCGCCTGCGCGGCTTGTCATGTGGATAACGGCGTGCCCGGGTTCACCAAGGCGTCGACGTCGCTTGCGCTCAATACCAATCTGCATAGCGACCGGCCCGACAACGTCATTCAATCGATCATGGGCGGTGTACACGACACCGCCGTTCCCGGCACGGGCAGCATGCCCGGCTTTGCCGACAGCTTGAGCGACACCCAGGTCGCCACGCTGACGGCTTACTTGCGGGCGCGGTTTGCGCCCGAGGCAGACCCTTGGCAACAACTCGAACAACGCGTCGCTGAAATACGCCAGCCTCACTAAAACAATACGACTTTCTCCCTGACGATATAAACCGAGGTGGATCATGAAACGAAGCAAGTGGATATGGGCAGTCTGGCTGGTGGTTCTACTGAGCTGTCTGGTGCCCTACACCCTACTGACCAATATCAACGCGTGGTACGGCAGCTTTCTGTTCTGGAGCTGTGCGGGGCTCGCCATCATTGCGCTGAACGTCTACATCACCAAGGATTTCGAGGAGCACGACAATGACTGAATCGATGATTTGGTGGTCCATCGGCATTTATCTACTGATTGCGGTGGGCATCGCGTTCTTGTCGCGCCAGGGCCCGGCGGAGAGTATGTCCGGCTACTTTCTGGGTAACCGGCAGATGAACGGGTTCGTTTCGGCGCTGAGCTACAGCGCCACGACCTATAGTGCGTTCATGATGGTGGGCCTGGCCGGGTTGACCTACGCCGGCGGTGTAGGGGCACTGGGCTTCGAGATCATCTACTTCGCCGGTGTCTCACTGGTGGCGATCTTCGGCCCGCGCTTCTGGGCGGTGGGCAAGAAGTTCGGCTTCGTGACACCTAGTGAGATGCTGGGGCATCGCTATAACAGCAAGCGGGTGGCCATGGCGGTCTCCATTGCCAGCTGTATCTTCTTGATTCCATACTCCGCAGTGCAGCTGGCCGGCGTGGGTTACCTGCTCGAAGGCATGAGCAACGGCGCCATTACTTTCACCACCGGCGTGATGATGGCTACTGCCATCGCCATCTTCTTCTCCTACATTGCCGGTATCCGCTCGGTCATGTGGACCGACTCGCTGCAGGCGCTGATGATGATCGTGGCCTCCACCCTGGTGGCGTTTCTGGTCATTCAGGGCTTGGGCGGCTTCAGCGGGTTGTTCGGCACGCTCCAGGCCGAACACACGGCCTCGCTCAGTGTACCGGGCTCGGGACTTTTCAGCTTCGTGACCTTCCTGGGGCTGTGCATTCCCTGGTTCTTCTTCAGCCTGTCCAACCCCCAGGTGAGCCAGCGCCTGTTCATGCCGTCGTCGCTGCGCTCCATGCGCCAGATGCTGATCGGCTTTCTGGGCTTTGGCTTCATCTATACGTTGGTCTCCGTGCTGTGGGGCTTCTCGGCGCTGGCGGCGTTTCCCGGCCTCGAGGGGGCTGACCTGGCCACGCCCTCGCTGCTGGCCTCTGAATTCGTGCCGCCGCTTCTGGGCGTGATCGTCATGATCGGCATCATGGCCGCTGCCGTGTCGACCATCGATTCCATCATGCTGACCCTGGCCTCCATGCTCTCGCGCGATGTCTACGCCAACGTCAAACCCGGTGCCGATGAAAAGCGCCAGCTGCTGATGGGCAAGATCGTCGTTCCCATCATCGCGCTGTTGGCGCTGGGCTTTGCCGAGTTGCAGCTGGATCTGATCGCCGTGCTGTCGGTGGCCGCCTCATCGGGGCTGGTCGCGATGGTGCCCGCGATCATCGGCGCCTTTTTCTGGAAGCGCGGCACCGGCGCCGGGGCGCTGGCCAGCATCATCGGCACCAGCCTGTTCGTGCTGATCATGTACGCCACGGGCAACTCCTTGCTGGGCCTGCCCTCCGGCATCTGGGGCATCGTCGTCTCTACGGTCTTGTTCGTTGGGGTGAGTCTCGCGACCCAACCCCATCAGGCCTCGGCGGATGCCTTTCTGGACGCGATTACCGACGAACTGGGTCGCAAAAAGCGCGTATCGGCCACTACCTCGACCACCTCTGGCAACAAAGCCACCGTCTGATGCATTGAACGGGGCTTAATCGACCTCTGTTGGCCCAATGCGGCGCAGAGGTCGCACCCTCATCGACGCTCTTCAGGAGGCGTTATGGATCACGCAAGCTTTACGGAAATCTGTCTTCACCAGCTGAAAATGTCCGGGGTCAAATCCGACGAGCGGCTCATCGTGCTCACCCAGGGTAACGAGCGCCTCGATTACGCCGACGCGTTCATGGCCGCCGGCCAGCGCCTGGGCGCCAACATGTACCACATGCGCCTGCCCGCCCCTTCTGCGATGGGCGGCTGGAACGTTGGCACGACCGGTTTGGCCGCCATGCCGGACGCGGTCGAGGCGCTGAAGAACTGCGACATGCTTATCGACTGTATCTTCCTGCTCTTCTCGCCGGAGCAGATGGCCATTCAGGACGCGGGTACGCGAGTGCTCACGGCGGTGGAGCCGCCGGAGTTGCTGGCGCGGATGCTGCCGTCCAAAGAGCTTAGAGAGAAAGTCGAGATCGGCGCGGCGATGCTGGAAAAAGCCAAGGTCATGCGGATCACCTCGCCTCATGGCACCGATGTGACCTACAAGCTGAACACCTACCCGACGGTGGCCGAATACGCCTGTACCGACGAGCCGGGGCGGTGGGATCACTGGCCGTCCGGCTTCGTGTTCACCGGCGGCGACGACGACGGCGTGGATGGCACCATCGTGGTGGCGCCGGGCGACATCTTGTTACCCCAGAACATGTACGTTCGCGAGCCGATCACCTACACCATTGAGAAGGGTTGGATCACCGATATTCGCGGCGGCCTGGATGCCGAGCTGGTCAAATCCTACATGGAGAGCTTCGACGATAAGCGCGGGCTGGGCATGAGCCACGTGGGATGGGGCATGAACCCGAATGCCAAGTGGCACCGTATGGTGCCCGGCGAATTCCCCGGCGGTATGGGCATGGAGCCGCGCAGTTTCTACGGCAACGTGATGTTCTCTACCGGGCCCAACAACGAGCTCGGCGGCCCCAACGACACCGCCTGCCATTTGGATATTCCCATGCGCGGCTGTTCGCTGTTTCTCGACGACGAGCCCGTCGTGGTCGATGGCGACATCGTGGTCAAGGAGATGCAGATGGCAAAGAACTGATCAGTCGCCGAAAACGACAAAAGGCACCCTTGGGTGCCTTTTGTCGTTTTGAGCGCCTGGATGGCGAAAGCCCAAAGGCCAACAGGCCTATTCCCACACCGCCAGCTGTCGTCGATGAGCCAGCTGCGCCTGGGTGGCGCTGACCGCCTTCAAGCGGACCTCGGTGCCGGGCAGGCACTGGGCGAGCAGCGCACAGGCGCTGGGGGTAAGCGCGCCGATGCGTGGGTAGCCGCCGATGGTTTGGCGGTCGTTCATCAGCACGATGGGTTGGCCGTCCGGCGGCACCTGAACCGCGCCCAGGGGAATGCCCTCCGAGACGATACCCGACAACGCGCTTTGAAGCGGCGCTCCGGTCAGGCGAATACCCATGCGGTCGGCGCGCTGGTCGACCGTCCAGGTCTGGTTGAAGGCGTTATAAAGGCTGCGCCCGGCAAACAGCGCAGCCTGTGCCCCCAGTACCATGGGCAACGGGCAGCCTGGCGTGGGAAGTGGCAGCTGCACACCTCGGGGCAGCGTGCGCGACGGATGCTTGCCGCCGTGCCAGCTGAGCCGGTCGCCGGTTCGCAGCGGCTTGCCGTCATCGTGAAGCCCGCCGATTTCCTCCCGCGCCGTGCAGGCGCGGCTGCCCATTACCGTTGGCGCGTCGAGCCCCCCGGGAAAGGCCAGGTAGGTGCGTAGCCCGGTTTTGGGCTGACGAAACGTCAGCTTCTGCCCGGCGTCGAGCGTAAAACATCCCTGAGACGCTAGCGGCTGGCCGTCGATACGTGCGTCCAGGTCGGCACCCGCCAGTGCGAGTGTGACGTCGCCTTCGGCTTGCAAGGTGAGGTTGCCGCCCATGGCGATCTCGAGCGCAGCGCAGTTTGGCGCGTTACCCAAAAGCCAGTTGGCCCAGCGATACGAAATCCAGTCCGCCGCGCCGGACTGGGTGACGCCCAGATGGCTGACGCCGAAGCGCCCGTTATCCTGAATCAGCGCCAAGGGCCCTGCCTGCTGTACGATCAAACCGGGCTGGTTCATGGGCGCTCCTCCAATGGGGTGGTATCGCCGCCGGCGGCTTCGAACTCGGCTTTCGATACCGCCTTGAAGCGCACCTTGTCACCCGGGCCAAAGAGTGGCTCGCCCCGCCGGGCGTACTCGAATAGTGGCACAGCGGTACGGCCCAGAACGTTCCAGCCGCCGGGGGAAAGCAGCGGGTAGATCGCCGTTTGCCGGTCGGCAATGCCCACACTGCCTGCCGCTACCCGTTGCCGGGGCGTTTGTAGCCGAGGGGTGGCCAGCGCTTCATCCACCAGCCCCATGAAGCCATAACCCGGCGCGAAGCCTAGCGCGAAGACGCAGTAGTCGTGATCGCAATGGCGTTTTATGAGCTCGTCCACGCTGATCCCGGCACGCTCGGCGACCCGGGGTAGCTCCGGCCCGACGCTTTCGTGGTACCAAACGGGAATTTCGTGAAGCCGGCCGTTTTGCGTGTCAGCGGGCGCAAGACCCGTGAGTGCCTGCTTGATCAGCGCGGAGGCTTCAGAAAAAGCGAGTTTTTGACAGTCGTAGTGTATCAACAGCGTGGTGTAGGACGGGACGAGATCGATCAGCGCCTCGCCAAAGGCGCGGCGCAGCGCGGTATCCGCGGCGATGATCCAGGCCATGTTATCTTCGTCGATGACGTCGAACAGCCGAGCGGTAATCGCCTCCATGGACGCGGTTTCAAGGCGCAGGTTCACGCCGACTCCAGCGCGTCGAAGGCCTCGCGAATGGCGCGCACCGCCGCCACGGACTCTGGATTGTCGCCGTGCACGCAGAGCGTGTCGCAGGGAAGTTGAAGCGGTGTGCCATCGAGGGCGGTAAGCGTCTCGCCCCGGGCAAGCGCTTTGGCCTGAGCGACGATGGTCGCCTGCTCTTGATGCACGGCACCGGGCAGGCGGCGTGAAACCAGGTGGCCGTGGGCGTCATAGGCGCGGTCGGCGAAGGCCTCGAACCAAAGCGCCACCCCCATTTTGGTGGCAAGCTCACGGTGTGGCGCGCTGTCGGCGGTGGCCATCACCATCAACGGCAGGTTGATGTCAAAGCCACGAACGGCGCGCATCGCGCCTTCCAGAAGCTCCGGGTTGGCGGCCATGTCGTTGTACATCGCCCCATGAGGCTTGATGTAGGCAAGCTCGGCGCCTTCGGCGCGGCAAATCCCGGCCAGTGCCCCGGCCTGGTAGAGCATCATGTCCTCGACTTCCGCCGCCGAGCAGGCCATGGAGCGCCGCCCAAAGCCCATCAGATCCGGGTAGCCAGGGTGGGCGCCGATGCGCACGCCGTGCTGGGCGGCTAGCGCCACCGTGCGCCGCATGACATGCGGGTCGGAGGCGTGATAGCCACAGGCGATATTGGCGCAGTCGACATACGGCATCACCTCGCTATCCAGTCCGAGGCGCCAGTTACCGAAGCTTTCGCCCATGTCACAGTTGAGCAGCGGGAGGGCCATAACGTCTCCAAGGGTATGTTAAGTGTTGTCGATTACATGTAATGAAAATGCCACCAATATAGGGGAGGGGCTCTTCACGTTACCAATCGTTTTACCTGTATTTATTACCGATGACTTATATCATGCTGTTATTTAAGTTAAAAATAGTTGACGATAGGGTGTGAACCGATAGTCAAATACTCAAAACGATAAGGAAAGAGCGGCACGTATTTGCCGCACAATCGGTTCATAACAGTGTCGCCGGTGAACATTTTAAAGCGGACCATGTTCTTGACCGCGACGCACTAGTGGTTAAGCCTCTTCGGCGTGTTTTGGCCTCGAATTTGCAGCGAAATAACGTATAGTCCGAGCGTACTTCGCGACTGGAGTCGATGGCTGGCCAGCTTTATCGCCTTGCACTCTCTAAGCCTGTGCTTACGATGTACTACGATATTATCTGGCGAAAAGCCAAACATTCACGCGTTACCGGTCCATGGATTAAAGGCTTTGCCTCTTCACCCCACGCACTATTACAAGATATCTAAAGAGAGGAAACAACATATGCGACTCACGACACCGCTAGTGCTGGTTACCGCCTGTACGGTGGGTTTTACAGCGCAAGCCGCTGAATGGACCATGGCAACCCCTTACGGCGATGCAAGTTTTCATACACAAAATACCCGACAGTTCGCCGAGGATGTGGCCGAGGCCACCGATGGCGAGCTGACGATCACCGTACACAGTGGTGGCTCGCTGGTCTCACACGGGGAAATCAAACCGTCGGTGCGCCGGGGTACGATCGACGCAGGCGAGGTGTTTTTATCGGTCCTCTCCAACGACGACCCGATCTTTGAAGTAGATACCCTACCCGGGGTGGCGGGTAGTTATGACGAGGCGTTTGCGTTATGGCAAGCGACCAAACCCATGATGACCGAGCTCTTCGCTGCTGAGGGTCTGATGCCGCTTTACGCAGTGGCTTGGCCGGCTCAGGGTATTTATACCGCACAGGAACTGACTGATCCGGCGCAATTCGAGGGGCTTCGGGTACGTGCACCGAATATCAACACTCAGCGGTTCATCGAGTTTTTAGGTGGCAGTCCCACCGAGACCGAAGAGTCGGATATTCCGACAGCGTTCAGCACCGGACGCGTGGACGCCATGATCACCTCAAGCTCCACCGGTAATTCGATGACGGCCTGGGACTACGTTTCCCACTATACCGATGCCACTTTGTGGTTTCCCAAGAATATCGTGTTCATTAGCCAGCGCAGTTTCGATCGCCTGGACGAGTCGACCCAAGAGGCGTTGATGGAAGCCGCCGCGCGTGCCGAAGAGCGTGGCTGGCAGCTCAGTCGGGAAGATAACGACGAGAGTCTGGCCACGCTTGAAGAGAATGGTGTGAGCGTTTCTCAGCCTAACGACGAGGTAGCCGATGCGCTGCAAGCCGCCGGTGATCAGCTATTCACCAACTGGCTGGAGCGCGCCGATGAAGAAGCGGAAGCGGCTCTTGAAAACTACCGCGAGCAGCTAGACCAGTAAGATCCGGTTGGTGTTAGTCATTTGACGGCAAGCTTTGCTTGCCGTCTTCATAACCCGCGCGTTTTATGAGGTCTTCTACATGACGTTTAAACTCGACAAGCTCTACCGCCTGGGGGCATGGGGGGCTGCGGCGTGCATGATTGCTATCTGCACGTTGATCACGCTGCAAGTGCTGTTTCGCTTGCTCGACGCGCTTTTGGTGTTGGTCGGGTTGAACCGGTTGGGTATTAGTATTACCGGCGTTTCGGAAATGGCGGCGTACCTTCTAGTGGGCGCCACCTTTTTGGGTCTGGCTTACACCTTCACTCACCATGCCCATATTCGAGTAACGCTACTGATTTCGAAGCTGCCTTCGAGAGTGCGCGTCTGGTTTGAGGTGTTCGGACTGGTAGTGGCTCTCGCTATCAGTCTCGTGCTGGGCTATGGCCTGATCGGGCTCGCCCGCGAAAGTCTTCAGTACAATGATGTCTCCTCCGGTTTTTTATCGCTACCCCTTTGGATCCCCCAAACGGTATTGATCACCGGGGTAGGGCTTTTGTGCCTGGCGCTCATCGAGGCGTTGATCAATGCACTGCGCATTGCCGCACGCGACCCGGCCAGTTTTCGTGAGGCGACGGCCACCGAAGATGGCAACATGCATTGAGCATTCGTGTCCGTCCTACGTGGCTTGAACGCGCCGGGCCAGCTTATCGATGAGTGAATCGACGAATAATACAACGTTGGAGAAGACCCTGTGCTACTACTGAGCTTGGTCACTATTGTCACCCTCTTTGCCCTGCTGGGCAGTGGGGTGTGGGTCGCCTTTGCCCTTATGGGAACGGCCTGGATAGCGCTGGCGTTTTTCAGCCCCTTTGCGCCGGGCTCGGTGCTGGCCTCCGACTTTTGGGGCGCCAGCTACGGGTGGGATCTGACCGCGCTGCCCATGTTTATCTGGATGGGCGAAATACTGTTTCGCTCTGGGCTTGCGGACAATATGTTTCGCGGCCTCTCGCCCTGGTTGAATCGACTACCAGGGCGCCTGTTGCATACCAATATCATCGGCAGCGGTATGTTTGCTGCGGTGTGTGGTTCGTCGGCGGCGACCTGCGCGACGGTGGGCAAGATGACGCTGCCCGAGCTTGAGCGGCGCGGCTATGATAGCAACATGGCCATCGGCACCCTGGCCAGCGCATCGACGCTTGGGCTTTTGATTCCCCCTTCGATCGTCTTGATCGTATACGGCGTGGTGACCGAGCAGTCGATCTCACGGCTGTTCATGGCGGGCATCGGGCCAGGGCTGATGATTCTGGCGCTGTTCATGAGCTACCTGATCATTTGGGCGTTGGTCAAAGGTAAACAATCCGGGTTAACCGGCGCTGACGAATCTGATATGAGATTGGGCGAGAAGCTGCGTAACACGCTGGCGCTGATGCCGATCCTGCTGTTGGTCGGCGGTATCATCGTCTCCATTTATGGCGGGCTTGCCTCACCGACCGAAGCCGCTGCCGTGGGCGTCGTTCTCTCCATTATCATCGCGCGGTTCAACGGCCAATTTAATCGCGGAATTTTCACCAGCTCGCTTTTTGCCGCAGTGCGTACGGCCTGCATGATTGCCTTCATCATCGCCGGTGCCTCTTTTCTTACATCCGCCATGGGCTTTACTCAGGTGCCCATGCGCCTGGCGCAGGCCATCAGTGAAATGGGGCTGTCGCCCACCATGCTGTTGGTAGCACTGACCTTGTTACTGCTAATCATGGGCTGCTTTTTAGACGGGATCTCGCTTATCTTGCTGGTAACAGCGATTATCATGCCGGTGATTAGCGAAGCGGGATTTGATTTAATCTGGTTTGGCATCTACTTGGTCATCGTAGTGGAGATGTCTCAGATTACCCCGCCGGTGGGTTTTAACTTGTTCGTCATTCAAAGCCTGACCGGCAAGGATATTCTGACGATTACCAAGGCCACGTTGCCGTTTTTCCTTTTAATGATGCTCGCCATTGCGCTGATGCATCTTTTTCCTGCAATTGCGCTTTACTTGCCTCGGGCGATGACGGGCTGAGTGACTACTCAGCGCCCATAAATTGCCACACCGCTGCGCCCGGCGCGCTTGATGTCGTACATGCTCTGGTCGGCGGCGGCGATCAGTTCGTGCACGTTGTCGAATACACCGTCTTGTACACAGGCAATGCCGATGGAGACTGAAATATAAAGCGGTGTTTCGCCGCTGTAGAACATGGGTTCTTTTTCGAGTAACGCCATGATGCGGTGCGCGAGCCGCTCGGCGTTTTGCGCCGTTTCATCGGGCATGATGATGAGAAACTCCTCGCCGCCGTAGCGCCCAGCGATATCGGAGGCGTCGACCAGCGAAGAGAGCACTTTGCCAAAGCGCTGCAGGACGTTGTCGCCGGCACGGTGGCCGTGCTGGTCGTTGAGCCTTTTGAAGTGGTCGAGGTCGATGAATACCACGGACAGGGTGCGGTTTTTCTGGCGGCACAGCGTAAAGCGCATCTGAAGCTGTTCATCGAGCCAGGCGCGATTGGCCAACTGCGTGAGAGGGTCGATACGGCTTCGCTCGAGCAGCGCGTCGTGCTGATGCTCCAGTTGTCTGAAGCTCATCTGCTGCGCCTCCAGCCGCGCGCTAATAGCGAGAGCGTGCTGAAACAGCAGCTGTTTCGCTTCGCTCAGTACTGCCTGGCTATCGATAGGCAACGGCACGGCCAGCTTGAGTAGATCGCTTAACAGGTGAATCTGCTGATGCATTCGATGGAACAGCGACTCGAGCAGGACCACGTGCTCGGTATCCGAGGCAGAGAGTTCGTAAAGCAGCGTTGCAAAGGACTGAGCCGGGGCCTTGGATAGCCACGCATCCGCCAGCGGGCCTGAAAAGCGTACGCATATGTCGAACGGGGCCTTTGCCAACACGCTGTCGTGGCTCTCATCGATCGCGGTGACGATATTTTCCGGCAGGCCCCACTTGGCTGCAAGCCACGCGCCAATCAGCGTATGGTCGCAGCCAAAGCGCTGGCGCTCCTCTTTGGCGAGCTGCATGTGAGAGCGGTCGGGCTGGGTGTAGAGCGTGGCCGCTTCCTCGGGGTAAGCCATTTGCAGCGCCAGGATGCCAATGTCTTGCAACAGCGCAACGGTAAACGCCTGGCCTAGATAGTCGGGGCAGAGTGTTCGGGCAAGCTGGCTTGCAATCGCCGCCGAAGCAATGGCTCGCTGCCATCCCGGTATGGCGATCTCGTTGGTTTGGTCGTCTTTAAAAAGTGCAAAGCTCAAAACTACTGCTAGTGTCGCGTCGGTGCCCAGGCGCTGGGTTGCCTCAAGGCTCGTTTGCGCAGGCCTGGGGGCGCGCACGATATGCGCCGTATTCGACACCGCAATCAACTGCGCGGTAAGTGCCGGGTCGTGTTCGATGACAAAGGCATACTCTTTGAGCGACACGTCAGGCTTTCGCGCGACCTCCAGCACCTGCATGGCGACCGTCGGCATCGAGGGCAACGAAGCCGTACTCAAAAGTGATTTGCTTAGAAAGCTGGGCAACTTTTCCGACAGCGCTGCATAGAGCGTGTCGCTAGCCACTGAATGGCTCTTCATCTTCTCTCCATATGCAATGCTCACTCAGTGCAATAAGCGATTATTATGGCCTCACGAAAGCATATACTTTTAAAGGACTTTCGTCGCCTTTAAAGCGCTATAACGTCTTCTCTATACAGCAGGAATTACTATTTTAAATTAGTCGAAAGCCGCTGGTTTCCGGCATCGCCGATTCTCCCGCCTTGTCGATGCTTTCGTTCGGGCTTGAGTCTGAAGGCTAAACATTCAAGGATTGCACGATCAGGTTAGTGCCCACCAGTAGCATGGCCAGGATGACCAGCCGGTAGAACAGTGCATCGTTCACTCGGCTTTGCAGCCAAAGCCCGTTACGCACCCCCATCCACGCCACGGGTACCAGCAAAAGCGAGGCCCAGGCACTGGTGAGGTTGACTTCGCCCAGCCAGAGGTAAGGCCCCAGTTTGATGGCGTTGACGATGGCAAAAGCCACCGCACAGGTAGCAATGAAGGTCCCCTTGGCAAGTTTGCGCGGCAGAAGATACACGTTGAGCGGTGGTGCACCGGCGTGGGCGATAAAGCTCGTAAACCCGCACACACTTGCCGCGGGCAAGGCCCAGCGTGTGGAGATGGGCTTTTTGGCGACCGGCTTTAACAGCATGTAAACGGCAAACACCAGCGATAAAAGCCCTAGTACCAGCCGAACGCCCTGATCGCTCAAGCTGCCAAAAAGTAGCGTACCGATCGCCACGCCGATAAAAAGGCCGGGCAGAAAGCGCCACACTTCTGCCATATCGTGCTTGCCCCACCACGCTTTCACCGCGAATACGTCCATCACCAAGAGCAGCGGCAATAATAGTCCTGCGGCTTGAGTGGGGCTGATCACCAACGCCATTAACGGCACTGAAAGCGTACCGAACCCGCCTGCAAAACCACCCTTGGAGACGCCGGTGAGGTACACGGAGAAAACGATCAATATCCAGGCGATGGTGGAGTAATCGGGAAGCATGGGGGACCTAGTCTACTAAAATGAAGTCTGTAAAACGTCGTGGAGTAGCGGAGTATAGCATCCGGCTATCTGTCGGCGGGTAAGGTGGTAACACAGCTGCACTTTAACCCCATCTTGTTTGAACCGATTTTCGGTTTTGAGCAGTGTATTAATGGCTTTTAGCTATTTGGCTGAATAGGGTGGATTAATTAAAGTTTTAATGATTTTAGCCGTTTTTAGAAGTGACGGGGATGGGTGATCAACGACTAGACCGTGATTTTTATGATGGCGCGGTAAGCTTGGTCGTATCGCCTAACGGCCTTGCTGATTGCCAGCGTCCATTCGGCGGGCTGTTTTCAGGGGGCTGGTAGTAAAAGGGAAACGCCTATAAAAAAGCGCTATAAAGCGTTCGGTCTTCAACTGCAAGGGCACCTAAATAAGTGCGCGGCGGCTTCGAGTGTGGTGCCTGTTATATAAAACGACTGTACAGCGAGCGTCCCTTCCTGAGTTCTCTATCACCTAACGGAATATACATAATGAAATTCAAGGATTTTTCAATTAGCAAGCAGATTGGCTTTGGATTTTTAGTGCCTGTCTTTTTTTTAGTATTTACGGGGGGGTTGAACTCGTTCAGCCTGCGCAGCATTAACGACACCATGAGTTCTCTTTATTATGATCGCGTGGTCCCCTTGCAGGATCTTAAAGTGATTTCGGATGCTTATGCGGTGGATGTCATCGATGCCGTTAACAAGGCCAACGCGGCCTTGATGAGCGCTGAAGAGGCGCTCGAGGCGGTTCATGGCGCCCGCGATGTCATTGCCGATCGGTGGCAAGCTTATATAGCGACGACGCTGACGGCCGAGGAGGCGGCGATTGCCGCTCGGGCCCAGGCGCTATTCGAACCAGCCAACCGCGCGTTGGATGAGCTCGAGCAAACGTTGCAAACCATGTCAGGGCGGGCCGTGGGCAGGCTCGACGCTCATGATGGCGCCTTGTACGCCTCTATCGACCCTATAAGCGAGACGATCACTCGACTGATCAATGAGCAGCTCGTCGCCGCGCAGCGGGGGATGGAACATGGCGATGCCCGATACTATCAGGCGATGCTATCGACCCTGGCCCTTGGGTTATTGGCGGTGCTGATATCGGTCGGCGCGGCCGTCATCATTACGCGAGGTATTACCCGGCCGCTAGGTCAAGCCGTTCAGCAGTCCCAAGCCGTCGCCGATGGCGACTTATCGACCAGCATCGAACCCGACTCCCAAAACGAAATCGGTCAGCTGCTGATGGCGCAAAAGGCGATGGTCGCAAGTCTTGCCCAAGTAGTTTTCGATGTGCGCCGTAACGCCGAAAGCGTCGCGACGGCGAGTGCACAAATCGCGCAGGGCAACGACGACCTGAGCCAGCGCACCGAGGTGCAGTCCTCGGCGCTTGAGCAGACTTCGGCTTCGATCGAGGAGATGGGCTCCAGCGCGACCCAAAATGCTGAAAACGCCATGAATGCCAACCAGCTTGCCGCCAGTGCCAGCACGGTCGCCCGGGAAGGGGGCGGCGTTGTAGAGCAGGTCGTACAGACCATGCGAGACATCAATGAAAGCAGCAGCCAAATTCACGATATCGTGGGCGTCATCGATAGCATCGCGTTTCAAACCAATATTTTGGCGTTGAACGCCTCGGTAGAAGCAGCGCGGGCCGGTGAGCAAGGCCGCGGTTTCGCCGTGGTGGCCGGTGAAGTGCGTAATTTGGCCCAGCGCAGTGCGCAAGCGGCTCAAGAGATCAAGGCATTGATTAGTATCAGCGTAGAGCGCGTGGGTAAAGGCACCCAACTGGTGGATCAAGCGGGCGCCACCATGCAAGATATCGTGGCATCGATCCAGCACGTAAGCGACATCGTGGGAGAGATCAGTAGTGCCAGCAGCGAACAGAGCGCCGCCGTTAGCCAGGTGAGCCAAGCGATTAGTCAGCTCGATCACACCACCCAGCAAAACGCGGCGCTCGTTCAAGAGTCGGCCGCGGCGGCCGCAAGCCTTAGAGATCAGGCCCACGACCTGGTGGGGGCCGTGGAGAAATTCAAACTGTCAGAACACCCGCTAATAGCTAATACCAGCGGTCGCCCTTTGCTCGATAAAGCGCCCGCGAGGTGAGGGGGGACCCATCTTCATAAAATAATCACCGTCGCTAGGCCCAGAAACGAGAGAAAGCCGACGACATCGGTCACAGTGGTCAAGATAACCGCGCCGGAGAGCGCTGGGTCGATCTTCAGCCGCTTCAGGACCAAGGGGATCAGTACGCCCGAGATATTCGCCAGACTCATGTTGATAAAAATGGCCAGCGTGATGACCACGGTGATGAGCACCTGGCCAAACCAAAGATAGGAGATGGCGCCCACCACCAGGGCCCAGACCAGGCCGTTACTCATACCAACCCAAAGCTCCTTGTTATAGAGCCAACGCTTGTTATTACCGGCCAGTTGGCCAAGGGCCAGGCCACGGATCACCACCGTTAGCGTTTGGCTGCCGGCGATTCCCCCCATGCTGGCGACCACCGGCATTAGAATCGCCAGCGCTACGATTTGATCCAGCACCGCCTCGAACCGCCCGATGACGAACGCCGCCAAAAAAGCCGTCATTAAATTGATGCCCAGCCATACGCCGCGGCTTTTGGCGCTACGCACGATGGGCGTGAACACCTCTTCTTCGTCGCTGACGCCGGAAAGGTGCTTCAGCGTTAGATCCGCGTCGTCCTGGGTGATTTCCAGAACATCTGCCGCATTGAGCTGGCCCACCAGCAAGCCATCGCTATCGCACACCGGGACGAAGGGCAGCTCTTTCGAACGCAGCAAAATAGCGGCTTCGCTGACTTTCATCTGATCGTTGAGCGTGAAAAAGTCATCCATGTAGTCATCGACCACCGCGTCCTGGGGCTGCTTGATCAAGTCGATCAGCGTCAGCGTACCCAGCAGGCGTTTGTCTTTATCGGTGATCATCACCTGCTGCGACTCATCGTCGAGCAGATGATGGATGCGAATATAGCGCTGTACGGCTTCGAGGGAGACACCCTGCTTTACATTGACCGTCTCCGGGTCCATGTAGCGGCCCACGACATCCTCTTCGTAGGCGTGCAGGTTCTCTACTTGGGCGCGAATATTGTCATCGAGGCTTGCGTAAACGCTCGTTTTGACGTCCTCGTCAGCCACCTCGAGCACTTCGGCAACGTCCTGGGCGTCCAGACCTCTAACGATGTTTTCGATATCGCTGATCGACAGGTCTTCGACGTAGTCCGCGCGGATATCTTCATCGACGCTTGCCAGCACTTCGCCGAGCAGCGTAGCGGGGATGAGTTCCCACAAGAAGTTACGCGTCTTCGTGGGAAAGGATTCGAGGATGCGCGCTATTTCCAGAGTTTCCAGATCGTCGAACAGCGTCTTCAGTGACGGCGTATCGTTTTCATCGAGTCGCTCTTGAATGTAAAGAAGCTGCGTCTCGCCATCGGTGTACTGTTCGTCGTCGGCCATGAAATCCTTCCTTGGGCGCATGATCGGTAAAAGAGGGGGGTGCGTAGCGGTAACATGGCCCACCTTTCAGTCTATGGTGTACCTGCGTGGAAAGCTATAAACACAGAGTTGACTTGGCTTTACCGCGTTATGTACCAAGTGAGTCGCCAGCTTTACCGCGTCCGCTACCTTTCGAATCAAAAAAACGAGAAGTGGGCGACGGCCATGGAGGAGCACGAAGCGATTCTGGCCGCCCTGGAAGCGCGCGATGGCAAGCGAGTAGGCCACGAGCTGCGTAACCACCTAGGGAAAACCTGGATCAAGTACGCCAACGGGGAGCAGGTCTATAGCCCGCCGCGCTAAAAAAGGTGTGTTCGAGAAACTGGCACATGCCAATGCCTGAAGGTTTCAGGGGTGTCCTCAAAGCTTTATGGCTGCTTCCTATAAAAAGACGGCAACTAGATGGGGTAGCCGCTGTCACTTTATTCAGCGGTTCCTGGTTCAGGGGCCCGCCGGTCCGCCCCGCCATAGCGTAAGGGTTTGCCGGCTTTGTGTTCATGCTTCAAGCTCAATGCACGCAGACTCAGGCATCGGGAGCGGAAAATGGCACGACCGGATGACGTACCGAGAGAGGTGAAA
Organism: Vreelandella sp. GE22; assembly: GCF_968212445.1. Classification (NCBI taxonomy): domain Bacteria; kingdom Pseudomonadati; phylum Pseudomonadota; class Gammaproteobacteria; order Oceanospirillales; family Halomonadaceae; genus Vreelandella; species Vreelandella sp. GE22. Next base: position 3,472,875 of record NZ_OZ309110.1, on the reverse strand, counting down.
AGCGATCTGGAGGGCGGGCTTGATCAGCTCGGTGGTAAGTCGCTTGGCAATTCTGCTGAAATCACCGCCGAGTCGGCCATTTGCGTGAGCGCTTCACGCCATTCGGCGCTTCATGATGATGTGCTGTGGGCCAAGGATGCGGACCTTAAAATGCTGCCGGCCTCCCTCGCGAAGCTGTTGACCTGCCTGGTCTTTTTAAAGTGGATGCCGGTACTGTCGGACGTCTTGCGGGTTGAGAGCGAAGATGCGACCGGCGGGTCCGGTAACAATCTGCGTGCGGGGGACGCCATCACGGTGGAGGGCGCGCTGCATAACCTCATGCTCCCCTCCAGCAATGTAACCGCCGCCGTCGTGGCGCGAGTAGTGGGTCAGAAAATACTGGATAATGAAGCCGGCAGCGGGCATCCGAAAGAGCGGTTCGTTCAGGAAATGAACACCACTGCGGCCAGGCTTAAAATGCACAACAGTCATTTCATCAACCCGCACGGTCTTCCCGCCGCCCATCAGTACGCTACCGCCAGAGATCTGGCCCGCCTCGGCCGGGCGGCGCTCGATAGCGACGTGCTCGTCACTATCTGGAACAAGGCGCGATACACCCTGCACGTGGGCGGCCCGGATGCGCGCGTGGAGCCCATCACAACATCGGTGGTCGCTATACGAGAGAAAGACCGCGCCGTTACCGGGGGCAAGACGGGCACGCTCACCGGGTGGGGGTTCAACCTCTTGCTCGAGCATGCCGCGCCGGGTGGTCACCGCGTCATTACCGTCGTTCTCAAGTCCACGTCCGATTCTCGGCGCTACAGCGATGCCACGACCATCCTGAATAGCGTCTCTCGAGCGTTTACATGGCCGGCGATCAAGCCTGTCTAGAAGCGTTTCGAGCCGCAGCAGGCTTTAATCGCCGGGCTCGAAAAGGCGCGTCTCAATTCCTGGGCACAAAAAAAGCACCCGAAGGTGCTTGATTTGCTGGGGTGTCTGGTGGAGGCGGCGGGAATTGAACCCGCGTCCGCCAGCACTCGCCCATTGGCTCTACATGCTTAGATTTCGTCATTTGCTTTAACGTAGCTGGCTCCGACGATCAGGATCCAGTCACGCGAGCCTTCTAAAGTTTAACGGTTGACGAGAAGACACCGCCAACCGCGGTCCTATCAGCTTTAGCTCATATCCCCGCAGTGATGAATAGGCACATCACCTTGGGGCCAGACAAGAAGCTAGCAGTTGTTACGCTGCCAGCGCGCCTTGAGCATAGTTTTCGTCGTTTGCGACTATTTTTCGTGATGTGGTATTTACGAGATACATCACGCTCTCGGCATGCACCGCAGGGTTTGTCACCGGCGTCGAAACCATGTCGCCCCCGAGTCAGAGCAGTATTCTAACGTGCTCAGCGCTAATTGACCAGCTACGCGCGGTTATGTTCCCGCATGATTCGACCTTTCTGACGGTCCCAGTCGCGATCTTTTTCGGTCGCGCGCTTATCGTGAAGCTGCTTACCGGTCACCAGCGCCAACTCACACTTCACCATATTGCGCTTCCAGTAGAGCTTGAGCGGCACGCAGGTGTGGCCCTTGTCCTGGGTGACCGAGAAGATCTTGGCGATCTCCTTGCGGTGAAGCAGCAGTTTGCGCGTGCGGGTCGGGTCAGCAATCTCGTGGGTGCTGGTGGTGTTGAGCGGCATGATGTGGCTACCCAGCAGCCACGCTTCGCCATTACGCACCAGAATATACGTATCGGTGAGCTGACCCTTGCCCGCGCGCAGGCTTTTAACTTCCCAACCCGCAAGCGAAAGGCCTGCTTCGAAGGTTTCGTTAATGTGGTACTCAAACCGCGCCTTCTTGTTCTGGGCGATGGCGCTGTTGCTGGGGCCCTTGCTCTTGCCGTTCTTAGTGGCCATGAAACCTCATCATTAATCTGTCGATAGCACCCCCTTCGTTATATGGGGAGGCGTGATACCATTCAAGGTCTGAAATATTATTTCCCATGATACGCTTTGGGCACTGTGAAGTCAGCGGAGAGGTCAATGCCAACCGTTAATCGTACCGCCATGGTGCGGCACACCCCCCAACAGATGTTCGATTTGGTCAACGATTTCGAACATTACCCCGAGTTTTTGCCCGGGTGCCGCCGTGCCCGCCTGATCGAGCGTGACGAAACGCATCTGATTGGCGAGATGACGCTGGGCCGCGCGGGAGTGGAGCAAACCATCACCACGCGCAATGATCTGTACGCCCCGGAGCGTATCGAGCTTTCGCTGGTAAAGGGCCCGTTCAAGCGGTTAAAGGGCCGCTGGCTCTTCACGCCCATGGGCGAGGGCACCTGCAAGGTTAGCCTGGAAATGGAGTTCGAGTTTGCCAACCGGTTGCTGGGTATGGCGTTTGGCAAGCTGTTCCAACAAATCGCCGGCCAGTTGGTCGATGCGTTCACCAAGCGCGCAGACGAACTATATGGCCGATGAGACCTCGAGCGCGCTTTTCTGCGTGGAAGTGGTGTTTGCCACGCCGCAGAAACAGCGCATCGTGAAAGTGGACGTTACGCCCACCACCACCGCCCGGGAAGCCGTCGCAAAGGCCGAACTCCCCGCGCTTTTCCCCGAGCACTCCGTCAATACCTTTGACGAAGCGCCATTGGGCGTTTTTGGGAAAGCACTGCGTGAGCCAAGCGTGCAAACGCTTTCACCCGGCGATCGCATCGAGGTGTACCGCCCGCTTCAGATCGACCCCAAGGCCGCCCGTCTGGCGCGTGCCAAGCGCCAGACGGGCGACTAGCCCTTAGTCCAGAATCACGGGCTGCGGGTCTGGTGCGTTCTCCGGGGTCGGTGTGGGCGCGTTCTCGGGCGCTGGCGTCGTCGTTTGCTGGTTCGGCGTCATGATCGGCGTTGCTGGGTCGGCGGTTTCGGTCGCCGGCCCTGCGCCCTCACTGCGACTGACCGTCGGTGCGCGCGAAAGATCGCCCTGCTGCTCGACGTTGGCGAGCCGCCCCTGTTCATCAAAAGTGAGCGTTACGCGGCGCTGCTCGACGCCGGCGTACGCCTTGTCCAACCGGTAGACGTAGTCCCACTCGCGGGAATCGAAGGGCGCCTCTAAAAGCGGGCGCCCCATGACGTAGGTGACCTGTTCCTGGGTCATGCCAGGTTGCAGCTGGCTGACCATTTCCTGGGTCACCAGGTTGCCTTGTGGGATGTCGCGCTTGTAAACGCCAACGTAGCTACAGCCGCTAACGACGGTCAGGGCAACGGAAAGCGTAATGATACGAGTCAATTTTTGCATTTGGGCCTGTTCTTCACTATCGTGGTTTCGGTCGATCATACCCGACCTAACCTGTTACTGCGAAGAGCAACCATGGCCGATCAGAACCATGAACTACGCAAAGCCGGGCTAAAAGTGACCCTGCCGCGTGTCAAGATTCTCCAGATTCTCGAAAATGCTTCGGGCCAACACCACCTTAGCGCAGAAGAAGTGTATAAAACACTGATTGATGCGGGTGAGGATGTCGGCTTGGCGACCGTCTATCGTGTGCTGACTCAGTTCGAGTCAGCCGGTCTTGTGATTCGTCACAATTTCGACGGCGGCCACGCAGTGTTCGAAATGACCCAGGAAGACCATCACGACCATATGGTATGTCTGGAAAGCGGTGAGATCATCGAGTTCGTCGATGAAATCATCGAGCGTCGTCAGCAAGAAATCGCCGAAGAACACGGCTTCGAGCTGATCGACCATGCGCTGGTGTTGTACGTACGCCCCAAGACGTAACACGCACTCCTTCAAGCGGTTTATTGAGTCAACGAACCGCAGCGCTCACAAAAGCGCCCCGGCTGCTATCGCGGCCGGGGCGCTTTTGGTTTTAGGCGTGCCAGGGTTTTAGCCGCTAGTGCGTTGGGCGCTGGCTGGCGTTGAGCATCTCCCGGGCGTGGGCCAGGGTTTGCTCGGAGAGTTTTACGCCGCCCAGCATGCGCGCCAGCTCGCTCACCCGGCCCTGATCGTCGAGTAGCGCCATGTGGGTCAGGGTGCTGTCGCGCTTGGCGTGCTTTTCGATATGCAGGTGCTGGTGCGCCTGAGCGGCGACCTGGGGCAGGTGGGTCACCGTCATCACTTGGCCCTTTTCGCCCAACTTGCGCAGAAGCTGACCGACGATTTCCGCCGTAGCGCCGGAAATACCCACGTCCACTTCATCGAAGACCAGGCTTGGGATGGTGGAGTGGCTGGCCGCCACGACCTGGATCGCCAGGCTGATGCGCGAAAGCTCACCGCCGGAAGCCACTTTGGTGAGCGGCTTGGCCGGCTGGCCCGGATTGGCGCTGATCAAGAACTGCACCTGGTCCAGGCCTTCCTGGCTGGGCGTTTCACGTGAGGAAACGGCCACCTCGAAGCGCGCCTTGCTCATCGCCAAAAACGCCAACTGCTGCTGGACTTCCTTGCCGAGTTTGATGGCGGCTTTCTGGCGCGCCTCGGAGAGCGCTTTGGCCTCCTGGCGGTAGCGCTCGCGGTACTCGGCTACTTGGCCGCTTAACGCCTCGATGTCTTCGTCGCTTGCCTCGAGCTGGGCGAATTCCTGGGCAAGCGCCTTGTGAAGCGCACAGAGCTCTTCCGGGGCGACGTGGTGCTTGCGTGCGATGCGGTGAACATCGGTCAGGCGCTCGTCCACCCAAGCCAGGCGCTCCGGGTCAAGCTCTGTGGCGCTGGCGAAGTGGGAGAGCTCGCTGGCGGCTTCCTCTACCTGAATGCGGGCATCCGACAGCATGGCAAGCGTATTGGCCAACACGCCCTTGTCGCTACCGGGAAGCGCGGTTAGTCGCGCGTGGGCCTGGTTGAGCAGCGATAAAGCGCCGCCTTCATCGCTTTCGCAGCACTCCACGGCAAACTGGGTCTCGCGAAGGGTCTCCTCGGCGTGGGCCAGCGTATGCTGCTCCTCTTCCAGGGTTTGCAGCTCGCCCTCACTCAGGTCCAATTGATCCAGCTCTTCCACCTGGTAGCGCAGTAGCTGACGTTTGGCCTCGACTTCGCTGCCAGCCTCGCTGCGTTTTTTCAGCCGTGCCCGGGCGCTGCGCCACTCCTTGAAGGTTTCGGTCAACGCCTGGCGCTTGGGTTTGAGCCCGGCGTAGTCGTCCAGCAGGGCAAGGTGAGTCTCTTCGCGCATCAGCGCTTGATGGGCGTGCTGGCCGTGTACCTGAATGAGCAGTTCGCCCAACGCTTTAAGATCGGCGATGGTCACCGGCTGGCCGTTGATCCACGCCTTCGAGCGACCGCTGGCGCTTACCACGCGGCGCAAAAGGCACTCTTCTGACGAGAGCTCTCGCGCTTCGAGCCACTCGGCAGCGGCGGGCAGGTGGGTAATGTCGAAACTGGCGGAAAGATCGGTGCGCTCGCAGCCGTGGCGTACGCTCCCGGCCTCGGCGCGTTCGCCCAGGCAAAGCCCCAGGGCGCCAAGCAAGATGGATTTGCCCGCCCCGGTTTCACCGGTGATGGCGGTCATGCCGTCGCTCAAGTCGAGCTCCAGACGGTCAACGATGGCGTAGTCCTGGATCACTAGCTGCGTCAGCATAGGGCCTCCTGGGCAGGGCGCTATAGAAACTGGATGCTTATACAATGATTGTTGTTTTATACAGTAGTCGATAACTCACTTCAATGCCCCTCTTGAGATGACGGCCAGGGCCCCCATATAGCGTGCATACGCATTGATAAACCCTTTGTTTCATCAGGCAGCCGCATTAGGCGCCGCGACCTCATTTAGGAGTACGGCATGGCGAAAGAACCGCAAACCCCCATGGATGACGAGCTGGCCCGCCAGGAGCAGGAGGCCGACGTTACCGAGCAGGCCGACGAAGAGCGCTTGGTCGAGGGTGACCTGGAAGGCGTGCTGGACGACGAGTCGCCGCTGGGCACCGACACTTTGGAGCAGGGCGTGGATAACCCGGAAGCCGAAGTGTTGGCCGCGCGGGTAGAAGAGCTCGAACAGAGTTTGTCCGAGGCCAAGGACCAGTCGCTGCGCGCCTCGGCGGAAGCGCAAAACATTCGTCGCCGCGCTGAAGCCGAAGCGGAAAAAGCGCGCAAATTCGCGCTCGAGAAGTTCGTGAAAGAGCTTCTGCCGGTGGTCGACAGCCTTGAAAAAGCCCTCGAGAACATGCAGGAAGACGCTACTGACGTACACCGTGAAGGCGTGTCCATGACGCTCAAAATGCAGCTGGACGTGCTGAACAAGTTTGGTGTCGAAAGCGTGGAGCCCCACGGCGAGCCCTTCGACCCTCAGGTGCACGAAGCGATGACCATGGTCCCCAATCCGGAGCTCGAGCCCAACACCGTGATGGACGTGATGCAAAAGGGCTACCTGCTCAACGGCCGTCTGGTTCGCCCGGCGATGGTCGTGGTCAGCAAGAAAGCAGAGTGATCGAGTTGGGGGTTAATGCAAAATTCCCCCTTGAAAAGTTCAAGGCGGCCCCCAGATAAAGGCCAACCCGCGGTAGTTACCGCAGACCGATTGCTCAACAGCATTTAGTTTTGTCACAACCGAATTCGAGGTTTTGCTATGGGACGTATTATTGGTATTGACCTGGGTACCACCAACTCTTGTGTGGCGGTTCTCGATGGTGATAGCTCCAAGGTAATTGAAAACGCCGAAGGCGGCCGCACCACGCCGTCCATCATCGCCTACACCGATGACGGCGAAACCCTGGTCGGCCAGTCGGCCAAGCGCCAGGCCGTGACCAACCCGGAAAACACCCTGTACGCCATCAAGCGTCTGATCGGCCGCCGTTTCAAGGACGACGTCGTTCAAAAAGACATCAAGATGGTGCCGTACAAGATCGCCGAAGCCGATAACGGCGACGCGTGGGTCGAAGTAAAAGGCAAGAAAATGGCACCGCCGCAGGTCAGCGCGGAAGTGCTTAAAAAGATGAAGAAAACCGCCGAAGACTACCTCGGCGAAGAAGTGACCGAAGCGGTCATCACCGTACCCGCCTACTTCAACGACAGCCAGCGTCAGGCGACCAAAGACGCCGGCCGCATCGCGGGTCTGGAAGTCAAGCGGATCATCAACGAGCCGACCGCCGCTGCCCTTGCCTACGGCATGGACAAGTCGCGCGGTGACAAGACCATCGCGGTTTACGACTTGGGCGGTGGTACCTTCGATATCTCCATCATCGAAGTGGCCGATGTCGATGGCGAAACCCAGTTCGAAGTGTTGGCCACCAACGGCGACACCTTCCTGGGCGGCGAAGACTTTGACCTTTCGTTGATCAACTACCTGGTCGCGCAGTTCAAGTCCGACAGCGGTATCGACCTTTCCGGCGACAACCTGGCCATGCAGCGCCTGAAAGAAGCCGCCGAGAAAGCCAAGATCGAGCTTTCAAGCGCCCAGCAGACCGACGTGAACCTGCCTTACATCACGGCAGACAACACCGGTCCCAAACACCTGAACGTCAAAGTGACCCGCGCCAAGCTCGAGTCGCTCGTCGAAGAGCTGGTACAGCGCTCGCTGGAGCCGTGCAAGATGGCGCTGAAGGACTCCGGTCTTTCCGCCTCTGAAATCGACGACGTCATCCTCGTCGGTGGTCAGACGCGTATGCCGCTGGTTCAGCAGAAAGCCGCTGAGTTCTTTGGCAAGGAAGCGCGTAAAGACGTCAATCCGGACGAAGCCGTTGCCGTAGGTGCCGCGATTCAGGGCGGTGTACTGGGCGGCGACGTGAAAGACGTGCTGCTGCTCGACGTCACCCCGCTGACGCTGGGTATCGAGACGCTCGGCGGCGTCATGACGCCGCTGATCGAGAAGAACACCACCATCCCGACGAAGAAGACCCAAACCTTCTCCACCGCGGATGACAACCAGACGGCCGTGACCATTCATGCCGTGCAGGGTGAGCGTAAACAGGTAGCGCAGAACAAGTCGCTGGGTCGCTTTGATCTCGCCGACATTCCGCCGGCACCGCGCGGCGTACCGCAAATCGAAGTTGCCTTTGACTTGGACGCCAACGGTATCCTGAACGTCTCCGCGAAAGACAAGGCGACGGGTAAAGAGCAGTCGATCGTCATCAAGGCTTCCAGCGGTCTTTCCGATGAAGAAGTCGAGCAGATGGTGCGCGACGCCGAAGCCCACGCCGACGAAGACAAGAAGTTCGAGGCGCTGGTCCAGCTGCGTAACCAGGCCGACGGCATGATTCACGCCACGCGCAAGACCCTGGAAGAAGCCGGCGACAAGGCGACCGATGAAGAGAAGCAGAACATCGAAACCGCCATCACCGAGCTCGAGGAAGCGGTCAAGACCGATGATCAGGACGATATCCAGAAGAAACTGGATGCTCTGACCGAAGCCTCTGGCCAGCTGGCGCAGAAGATGTACGCCGAGCAGGCTGAAGGCGCCGAGGCAGCCGAAGGCGAAGGTGGCGAAGAAACCGCTTCCAAGCCGGAAGACGACGTGGTTGACGCCGAGTACGAAGAAGTCAACGACGAGCAGAAGAAGCAGTAATTTCTCTTTCTGCCAAGGATAGCAGTGACGCGGGAGCTCTCTCCCGCGTTGCTGTTTCCGCGGCCAGGACGTTTATCGTGACCTGTACCGTCAAGTGCATACCTAACCAGGAGGCGTAGGACCCATGTCCAAGCGCGATTATTATGAAGTCCTGGGTGTTGAAAAAGGGGCCGATCAGAAAGAGATCAAAAAGGCCTATCGCCGCCTGGCGCAAAAATTCCACCCTGACCGTAACCCGGATGACGAAACCGCCGCAGAGAGATTCCGCGACGTATCCGATGCCTACGAAGTGCTCAGCGACGAGCAAAAGCGCGCTGCTTATGACCAGTTTGGCCACGCCGGTGTAGACGGCCAGGGCGGCGGCTATGGTGGTGGCGGCTTCGGCGGCGGCGGTGGCGCTGGGGACTTCAGCGACATCTTCGGCGACGTGTTCGGCGATATCTTTGGTGGCGGCGGCGGTCGTCGTCGTGGCCCGAACGCCCCGGCCCGCGGCTCGGATCTACGCTACAACCTGGAGCTGGATCTGGAAAACGCCGTCGCCGGTACCACGGTCGACATTCGTGTACCGCGCCACATCAACTGTGACCGCTGCGACGGTGAAGGGGCCGAGCCCGGTACCAGCAAGGACACCTGCCCGACTTGTCAGGGCATGGGTCAGGTGCGCATGCAGCAGGGCTTCTTTGCCGTGCAGCAAACCTGCCCCACCTGTCACGGCTCCGGCATGCAGATCAAGGTGCCGTGCCACAAGTGTAATAGTGAAGGCCGCGTACGCGAGACCCGTACGCTGTCCGTGAAGATTCCGCCTGGTGTGGATACCGGCGACCGTATTCGCCTGAATAGCGAAGGCGAAAGCGGCGTGAACGGCGGCCCGGCCGGCGATCTTTACGTGCAGGTCGCGATCAAGTCGCACCCGATCTTCCAGCGCGATGGCAAGCACCTGCAGTGCGATGTGCCGATCAACTTCGTCGACGCGTCCCTGGGGGGCGAACTCGAAGTGCCCACGCTCGATGGCCGCGTGAAGCTCAAGATTCCGCCGGAAACCCAAACCGGACGGCTCTTCCGCCTACGCGGTAAAGGCGTGAAACCGGTTCGCGGCGGCGCGCCGGGCGATCTGCTTTGCAAGGTGGTGATCGAGACCCCGGTGAATTTGAACGAAGAGCAGAAAGGTCTGCTGCGTCAGCTCCAGGAGAGCTTCGACGGCAGCAACAGCCACAGCCACTCGCCGAAGAAAACCGGCTTCTTCGACAGCGTGAAGAAGTTCTTCGAAGAGATGAAGCCGTAAGCTGAAGGTCTCGGCGTTGGCGGGGTGCTCCATGGAGTACCTGGCGCGCCATTAGCGTACAAAGTCCCCGGTGCCTGGCGCCGGGGACTTTTTTGTAGAAAAAAGCGAGTCGATCATGACCGGAATTGAAGACCGCCCAGGGCTGGGCATTTGCTTGCGCGTGCTGTCCGGGGTGATGTTCACCGGCATGCTGGTGTGTATCAAGGCGGTGAGCGAGTCGGTTCCGGTGGGCCAGTCCATCTTCTTTCGCTCGCTGTTCGCGCTGATCCCCATCGTCATCTTTTTGATGGTTCGCCGGGAGTTTCCCGGGGCGCTGGCCACCCGGCGCCCGCTCGGGCATCTGCTGCGCTCGGGGCTTGGGGCGGCGGCGATGTTTTGCTCGTTTTCGGCCGTCGCTTTTCTGCCGGTGGCCGAGGCGACGCTTTTGGTGCAGCTGGCGCCGATCTTCATGGCGGTGGGCGGCGTGCTGCTACTCGGCGAAAAATTTTCGTTCTACCGCGCCGGGGCCATCGTGCTGGCGCTGGCCGGTATGGCGGTGCTGGTGGTTCCCCAACTGAGCGGGGCCGGAAGTGACGGCCGGCTGTTGGGCTACGCGCTCGGCACCGTGGGTGCGCTTTTGACCGCGGGCGCTCTGCTGACCATCCGGCATATCTCGCGCACCGAAACCGCCGGGTCGATCGCGTTTTATTTCATCGTGGTGTCGTCGCTGGCGGGGCTTGCCACGTTCCCGTTGGGCTGGGCCTCGTTGAGCAACACCGAGTTTGCCCTGCTGGTGCTTTCCGGGCTGTTTGGCGGGGCAGGGCATATCGCCATGACGCTGGCGTTTCGCTATGCCGAAGTGTCGCGGCTGGCGCCGTTCGAGTACGTTGCGCTGGTCTGGCCGATCGCCGCGGACTGGGTGCTGTTCGCCATCCCCATCTCGAGTGGCTTTATCATGGCACTGCCGCTGATGCTGGCCGGCGTGGCGCTGGCCTCCCTCGAAGGTCGCCGCTCTAGACGGCCTCTTCGACGATAAGCTGAGGGAGGCCCTTCGAGCAGGGCTCGATGCGCGCCGCCACTTTGTAGACCTGGCGCAAGAGATCCGGCGTGATGACCTCTTGTGTGGGGCCGCAGGCGATCAACCGGCCGTGCTCTAGCACCATCGAGGCATCGGTGAAGCGCAGCGCGTGGCCCAAATCGTGCAGCGCGACCAGAATCAGCATGCCGCGCTCGTCGGCCAGCCGACGCAGTACGCTCAGCAGGTTGATCTGGCGGTTCAAGTCCAGCGCCGATGTAGGCTCGTCGAGCATGAGGATGTCCGGTTCCTGCACCAGCGCCTGGGCGGCACTCACCAGCTGGCGCTGGCCGCCGCTCAAATCGCCAATATCGCGCTCGCCAAGGGCGGCAATATTCAGCTCCCCAAGCGCCCGGTCGACCTGGGCAAGATCCTCAGGCTGTACCTTTAGGCTTCGCCCCTGCATGCGTGCCAAAAGCACCGACTCGTAGACACTGAGCACCGCCTTCGCGCCGGTGTCCTGGGGCATGTAGGCCACCGGGCGCTCGGACTGGGTGTTGCCGATAACCACCGTGCCCTGGCCCTGCACCAGGCCCAGGATGCGGCGAAAAAGCGTCGATTTACCCGCCGCGTTGGGCCCCAATAGCGCCACCACCTGGCCGCCGTGAAAGGTGGGGGTCGTGACGTCATCGACGATGGTGCGACGCCCGTAACGCGCCGATACGTGATTGAGCGTGAGCGTTACCATGAGGCCTTCTTGTGGTTGAGCACGAGAAACAGAAAGAACGGAATGCCGACTAATGATGTGACGATGCCGATGGGAATGATCGTGCCGGGAATGATCAGCTTGGAGATCACCGAGCCCACCGACAAAATCAACGCGCCGCAAATCGCCGAGCCCGGCAGGAAAAAGCGCTGATCCTCGCCCACCAGCATGCGGGCGATGTGCGGGCCCACCAGGCCGATAAAGCCGATGGTGCCCACGAACGCCACCGCCACCGCCGAGAGCAGCGAGACCAGCACTAGTACTTCCAGGCGCAGCGCGCGCGGCTTGACGCCCATGCTCTCGGCCTTGGCATCGCCCAGGCGCATGGCGGTCAGCGCCCAGCCGTGGCGGGCCAGAAGCGGCAGGATCGCCCCCAGAATGCCCAGCGCGATCCAGAACTTGGGCCAGGTCGCCTTGGTCAGGCTCCCCATGGTCCAGAACACGACCGCGGTCACCGCCTCCTGGCTTGCGAAAAACTGGATCAGCGACATCAGTGAATTGAAGATGAACACCATGGCGATGCCCAGCAGCACGATGGTCTCCACCGTAACGCCGCGCTTTAAGCTCAGCGCGTGAATCAAGAACGCCGTGAACATGGCCATGATGAAGGCGTTGAGCGGCACCACGAACTCGATGGAGGCGGCGGGGATGATCGCGACACCAAACGCAAGGCCCAGGGCAGCGCCGAAGCTCGCCCCGGCGGAGATGCCCAGGGTGAAGGGGCTGGCCAGCGGGTTGCTCAGAATGGTCTGCATCTGCGCGCCGGCCACTGAGAGGCTTGCGCCGACCACCAGCGCCATCAGCGCCACCGGCATGCGCATCTCCCAAAGGATCACGCGGATCTGATCGCTGACGCTTCCGGGAGTGAGCAGTGCCGCGATGACTTCGCCGAGACTATAGCGGGCCGGGCCAAGCGATAGATCGACGCATAGGCTGAAAAACAGGGCCACGACCAGCGCGACGAGAATCAGCTGGCGGCGTAGTACCTGGGTTTTATAGTGGCTGCGCCCCTGGCTTGCCGGGACACTCAGGGTGGTATCACTGGTCATCGAGGGAGATCCAGTAGCCGGGTTCATAGTCGATCGGTAAAAAGCGTTCGTGGAGTTCGCGCATCGTGGCCTCCGGGTCCAGGTCTTCGAAAAGATCCGGATGTAGCCACTTGGCGAGCTGCTGAATGGCGACGAAGTAGTAGGGGCTGTTGTAGAACTGGTGCCAGATCGCGTGGACGTTGTCATCCTCGACGGCCTGAACGCCGGTCATCGCCGTGCGGTGGGTGAGGCCTTCGAGCTTGGCTCGCGCCGCATCCATATCCGCACCCGGGCCCATGCCGACCCAGTCGCCGCCAGGGACGTAGGCATCCCAGTTGCCGCCGGTCACGACGATGTGCTCCGGGCTTGCGGCGATGATCAGCTCCGGGTTGAGCGTGCCGAAACTGCCCGGGATGATGCCCTCGGCGATATTCGCGCCCCCGGCAAGGGTGACGTACTCGCCGAAGTTACCGGGCCCAAAGCTCATGCAGCACTCATCGGAGTAGCCGCCGGCCCGGTCGATGAACACGCTCGGCCGCTCGGGGTCGGCCTCGTCGATCACGTTGGTGACACGGGCCAGCTGGGCCTCGGCGAAGTCGATGAATTCCTCTGCCGCTTCTTCATCGTCCATGATCTGGCCCATCAGGCGGATCGAGGGGATCGTGTGGGCAATCGGGTCTTCACGAAAATCGACGTAGACGATGGGAATGCCGAGCTGGCCGAGCTTATCGTCGTAGGCGGCGTCCTCGGTCGCCGCCTTGGCTTCCAGGTTCATGAACACCACGTCCGGGGTTAATGAAGCGGCCTGCTCGACGTCGAAGGTGCCGTCCTTGAAACCGCCAAAGGTGGGCAGCTCGCCCATCGCCGGAAAGCGCTCGGCGTAGCGCGCGTAGTTATCCGGATCGGCCTGGGAGAAATCTTCGCGCCAACCCACCACGTGGGTGAACGGGGCTTCGGGCTCGAGCAGACCCAACAGGTAGATCTGGCGGCCTTCACCGAGTATGACCCGTTCGGCGGGAGCATCGAAATGCACCTCGCGCCCGGTAATATCCACCACGTCGATACCGTCGGCCATGGCAGCCGTGCAGCTCAGGGCGGCCGCGCCGGCCAGGGCTTTTAGGTGTGAGCTCATAAATTTTCCCGCCGAGTCTGCTAATAAAAAGGCTGAAGATAAAAAGTCATCATGGTGTCTATAAAGAGTCGGGCCGCTCAACGGGGCCAGGCGCCCTGAGACAACTGTGTATGATTCGCATTTACATGGGGTATTATCGAGAAATCCCCGATAGCTGTCGAGCGGTTAGCGCCAAACTGTTCCAATTATTCAAACACTGCGTTGCGTAAGCGTTCAACGCAGCGTTTGTCAGTTTTCAACGCCGATCTTAAGCTACATCGATCGTTTCTTATGAAAGGAGAGTGTCATGCCGATATCCCGTGCTGAAATTGCCACCGAATCCGGCGAGCGCTTGATCAACCGTTTGTGTAAGCACTGGTCACACAAGCTCGAGGTCGAGTACACCGCTCAGGATGCCAAAATCGTCTTTCCCGAAGGCGGCACCTGCCTGATGCACGCCGAGGCCGATAAGCTCGCGGTCTCGATCGAAACCCTCGATGAGGCAACGCTGGATAAACTCGAAGGCGTCGTCCAGAACCACTTGGAGCGCATGGCCAAAGACGAGACGCTGGAGATCGTCTGGGAAAACTAGCCAGACCGCCCGCCGGCCGTGATGGCCGGCGGGCTCTGGTATACTCCCGCGGATGAATGAATAAAAGGCGCCGCCTGGCGCCTTTCAGACGATTGCACCCAGGAGATTGTATGACACGAGTGGCCATCGTAGGCGTAGCGGGGCGTATGGGCCGCACGCTGGTAAGCGCGCTAAATCAGGATGAGAACGCAACACTGGCCGGCGGTATCGTCGAGCCGGGAAGCTCGCTCGTCGGCGCCGATATCGGCGAGCTGGCGGGTACGGGGAAGTGTGGCGTGACCGCGGTCGACTCACTCAACGCCATCGTCGATGACTTCGATGTGCTAATCGACTTCACCGCCCCCCAAGTAACGCTTTCGAATCTGGCGTTCTGCGCCGAGCACGGCAAGGCCATCGTGATCGGTACCACCGGGATGAACGATGACGAGCTCGATGAGCTCGATGGTTATCAGGACAGGGTGGCCATGGTGTTCGCGCCCAACATGAGCGTCGGTGTGAACCTGACCCTCAAGCTTTTGGAAACCGCGGCCAGGGCGCTGGGCGATGAAGGTTACGATATCGAGATCGTCGAAGCCCACCACCGCCACAAGATCGATGCCCCCTCCGGCACTGCGGTCAAGATGGGCGAGGTCATCGCCAAAAGTCTGGATCGCACGCTGAAAGAGCACGGCGTGTTCGAGCGCGTGGGCCAGTGCGGGCCGCGCACCGATACCGAGATCGGCTTTGCCACGGTGCGCGCCGGCGATATCGTCGGTGAGCACACGGTGATGTTCGCCACCGAAGGCGAGCGCATCGAGATCACCCATAAGGCCTCCAGCCGTATGACCTTTGCCAAGGGCGCGGTGCGCGCGGCGCGCTGGGTCGCGGAGCAACGAAGCGGGCGTTTCGATATGCAGGACGTGCTCGGGCTGGGTGAGGCTTGAGCTGGATTTGTAGCCAAAAGACTGGTCTGGTCGCCTGAAATGCTGTAACATTCCAAAAATTTTGGCCGGGTGGTGGCATGTGAGTAGAAAGTAAACGGCGAACGCTGCGCTTGTTGCACTGGCTTTATTGAAAAATTGCCCAACGCCGTACGCTAAACCATGGCCACCTGCCACGGAAGAACAACAAGCGGGATGAAACCGATTTTTTCTTTATCGGCTTCGTCCCGCTTTTTTACGACCCGACGTTTGCACGCAAACGCCGACACCGGATCGCCGAGCCTGCGCCCCCAGGCGCCTAACAGCATGGGAGAAGTTGTCTTGAATAACCCCGCATTGAGCAAACCTGCGATATTGGCCCTGGAAGATGGCAGCGTGTTTCACGGAGTGGCCATCGGCGCCGAAGGCGTCACGAGCGGGGAGGTGGTGTTCAATACGGCCATGACCGGCTACCAGGAAATTCTCACCGACCCCTCCTATACCCGCCAGATCGTCACGCTCACCTACCCGCATATCGGCAACACCGGCATTAACCCGGAAGACGTGGAGTCCGCCTCTGTTGCCGCCGCCGGCCTGGTGATTCGCGATCTCCCCCTGATGGCCAGCAGCTTTCGCAGCCAGCAGAGCCTTTCCGAGTATCTGGAAAGTCAAAACGTGCTGGGCATCGCCGATATCGACACCCGCCGCCTGACACGCCTTTTGCGCGACAAGGGCGCGCAGAACGGGGCGATTCTGGCGGGCAGCGATGCCGAAGGCGACGACGCCGTCGAGCGGGCGCTGGCGGCGGCCCGCGCCTTTCCCGGGCTCAAGGGCATGGATCTGGCCAAGGAGGTCTCCTGCAAGCAGGCCTATGAGTGGAGCGAAGGCGAGTGGAGCCTGGGCGCGGGCTACGCCGATACTTCGACCTTTGATCGGCCTTACCACGTGGTGGCGTATGACTACGGGGTGAAATTCAACATCCTGCGTATGCTGGCCGCCCGCGGCTGCCGCTTGACCGTGGTGCCCGCCCAGACCCCAGCTGCAGAGGTTCTGGCGATGAATCCGGATGGCGTATTTTTGGCCAACGGCCCCGGCGACCCGGAGCCCTGCGACTACGCGATCACCGCGATTGGCGAGATTCTCGAAACCGATACGCCGGTGTTCGGTATCTGCCTGGGTCACCAGCTTTTAGCGCTGGCCTCCGGGGCGAAGACCGTCAAAATGAATCACGGCCACCACGGCGCCAACCACCCGGTGCAGGATCTCGACTCTGGCACGGTGATGATCACGAGCCAGAACCACGGCTTCGCCGCCGACGAAACCACGCTGCCAGGTAATCTGCGCGCCACGCACCGCTCGCTTTTCGATGGCACACTGCAGGGCATCGAGCGCACCGACCGCCCGGCGTTCAGCTTTCAGGGGCATCCGGAAGCGAGCCCCGGTCCGAAGGACGTATCGCCGCTGTTTGATCGCTTTATCGGCCTGATGCAGGCGCGTCGCTGATCCGTTTGCCAAGCCCTATCGAGCTCATCGTCACTTTTTTGCGGGAACCGTTATGCCCAAGCGTACCGACATCAAGACTATTCTCATCATTGGCGCTGGCCCCATCGTCATCGGCCAGGCCTGCGAATTCGACTACTCCGGCGCCCAGGCGTGTAAAGCGCTGCGCGAGGAGGGCTACCGGGTGGTGCTGGTCAACTCCAACCCGGCCACCATCATGACCGACCCGGTCATGGCCGATGCCACCTACATCGAGCCGATCACCTGGCAGGCCGTCGAAAAAATCATCGAGGCGGAAAAGCCCGACGCGATCCTGCCCACCATGGGCGGGCAAACCGCGCTCAACTGCGCCCTCGACCTTGAAAAGCATGGCGTGCTCGACAAGCACGGCGTCGAGATGATCGGCGCCAACGCCGACGCCATCAACATGGCCGAGGACCGTGATCTGTTCGACCAGGCCATGAAGCGTATCGGCCTCGAGTGCCCGAAGGCGAAGGTCGCCCACACCATGGATGAAGCCTGGGAGATTCAAGCGGAGCTTGGCTTTCCGACCATCATCCGGCCTTCCTACACCATGGGCGGCTCCGGCGGCGGCGTGGCGTACAACAAGGAAGAGTTCGAGGAGATCTGCACCCGCGGTTTCGAGCTTTCCAACAATCACGAGCTTTTGATCGACGAGTCGCTGCTGGGTTGGAAAGAGTACGAAATGGAGGTCGTGCGCGATAAAAACGATAACTGCATTATCGTGTGCGCCATCGAGAACTTCGACCCTATGGGCGTGCACACCGGCGACTCGATCACCGTGGCCCCGGCGCAGACGCTGACGGATAAAGAGTACCAGATCATGCGCGACGCAAGCCTGGCGGTGCTGCGCGAGATCGGGGTGGAAACCGGTGGCTCCAACGTTCAGTTCGGCATGGACCCGCAAACCGGGCGCCTGGTGGTCATCGAGATGAATCCACGGGTCTCGCGCTCCTCGGCGCTTGCCTCGAAAGCCACCGGCTTTCCGATCGCCAAGATCGCTGCGAAGCTCGCGGTGGGTTACACCCTGGACGAGCTGCAAAACGATATTACCGGCGGGGCGACCCCGGCGTCTTTCGAGCCGTCCATCGACTACGTCGTCACCAAGATTCCGCGCTTCACTTTCGAGAAATTCCCCCAGGCCAACGACCGCCTCACCACCCAGATGAAGTCGGTAGGCGAGGTAATGGCGATTGGCCGTACCTTCCAGGAGTCGCTGCAAAAAGCGCTGCGCGGTATGGAAACCGGCAACGACGGCCTCGATCCGATCATCACCGATTTTAGTGATGAGGCGATGGCGCAGATCAAGGGCGAGCTGCAGGCCGCCGGCGCCGAGCGCATCTTCTTTGTGGCCGACGCCATGCGCGCCGGTATGAGCGTCGAAGAGGTCTTCGCGCTGACCAACATCGACCGCTGGTTTTTGGTGCAGCTCGAAGACCTGATTCTTTCTGAGGCCGCCGTAGCCAAGCGCGCGCTGGGCGACTTCTCGGCCCGCGAGCTCTACCAGCTCAAGCGCAAGGGCTTTGCCGACGCGCGCCTGGCCAAACTGCTCGGCGTCAGCGAAAAGGAATTCCGCCAAACCCGCCAGGCCGCGGGTATTCGCCCGGTTTACAAGCGTGTCGATACCTGCGCGGCGGAGTTCGCCTCGAGCACCGCCTATATGTACTCCACCTATGAAGAGGAGTGCGAGGCCGACGTATCCGATCGCCAGAAGATCATGGTGCTCGGCGGCGGGCCGAACCGTATCGGTCAGGGCATCGAGTTCGACTACTGCTGTGTTCACGCCGCGCTTGCCATGCGCGACGACGGCTATGAGACCATCATGGTCAACTGCAACCCGGAAACCGTCTCTACCGACTACGATACCTCGGATCGGCTCTACTTCGAGCCGGTCACCCTGGAAGACGTACTCGAAATCGCCGATAAAGAGAAGCCGGCGGGCGTGATCGTCCAGTTCGGCGGCCAGACCCCGCTGAAGCTCGCCCGGGAGCTCGAAGCCGCCGGCGTGCCGATCATCGGCACCACCCCGGACGCCATCGACCGCGCCGAAGACCGCGAGCGCTTCCAGCACATGATCGAGAAGCTCGGTCTCAAGCAGCCGCCCAACGCCACCGCGCGCAGCTTCGACGAGGCCTTTGCCAAGGCCGAGGCGATCGGCTACCCCTTGGTCGTGCGCCCCAGCTACGTGCTCGGCGGGCGCGCCATGGAGATCGTCTACGACGCGTCTGAACTCGAAAACTACATGACCAACGCGGTGAAGGTCTCCAACGACTCGCCGGTGCTGCTGGATCACTTTTTGAGCGCCGCGGTCGAGGTCGACATCGACGCGGTGTCCGATGGCGACGCCGTGGTGATCGGCGGCATCATGCAGCACGTCGAGCAGGCCGGGGTACACTCCGGTGACTCCGCCTGCGCGCTACCGCCGTACTCGCTGCCCGCGGACGTCCAGGACGAGATGCGCGATCAGGTCAAGCGTATGGCGGTGGAGCTAGGCGTGAAGGGGCTGATGAACGTGCAGCTCGCCTGGCAGGACAATGAAATCTACGTGATCGAAGTCAACCCGCGGGCCTCGCGCACCGTGCCGTTCGTCTCCAAGTGCATCGGCACTTCGCTTGCCCAAATCGCCGCGCGCTGCATGGCCGGCCAGACCCTGGCAAGCCAGGGCTTCGAGCGCGAAATCGTGCCGCACTTTTATAGCGTGAAAGAAGCGGTCTTCCCGTTCAACAAGTTCCAGGGGGTCGATCCGATCCTTTCGCCGGAGATGAAGTCCACCGGCGAAGTGATGGGCTCCGGCGACACCTTCGCCGAGGCATTTTTCAAGGCGCAGCTGGGCGCCGGGGAGGCCATTCCGGCCCTCGATGGTCCGCGCAAGGCCTTCTTGTCGGTACGCGAGCCGGACAAAGAGGGGATTATCGAAGTAGGCCGTTCTCTGCTAACATTGGGCTTCACGTTATGTGCCACGCGCGGTACGGCCGCCGCACTCGAAGCGGCCGGGCTTACAGTCGAGCACGTCAATAAAGTTTACGAAGGTCGCCCCCATATCGTCGATTCGCTCAAGAACGACGAGATCGCCTACATTGTGAACACTACCGAAGGTCGTCAGGCTATCAACGACTCTTCGATCATTCGCCGTACTGCTCTCGCGCGCAAGGTGCCCTATGCGACCACCCTGGCGGGCGCTAATGCCGTTTGCATGGCGCTCGAGTACGGTCGGGAGATTACGGTGCGGCGCCTTCAGGATCTGCATGCAGGAGCAAGTCAATGAACAAGGTCCCGATGACGGTAGCGGGCGAAAAAAGTCTTCGCGAAGAGCTCAATCACCTGAAGGGCGAAGCGCGCCCTGAAGTGATTGCCGCGATCGCCGAGGCGCGCGAGCACGGCGATCTCAAGGAGAACGCCGAGTATCACGCGGCCCGCGAACAGCAGGGATTTATCGAAGGACGTATTCAAGAGATCGAAAGCAAGCTCTCCGGCGCCCAGGTGATCGATGTCACCAAGTTGCCCAAAACCGGCAAGGTGATCTTTGGTGTGACCGTGGCGCTTTTGAACCTGGATAGCGACGCCCAGGTCACCTACCGTATCGTCGGTGAAGACGAAGCGGATATTAAATCCGGGCGCATCTCGGTCACATCCCCCATTGCCCGCGCGTTGATTGGCAAGGAAGAGGGCGATATCGTGGTGGTCAAGACTCCCGGCGGCGATGTCGAATACGAAATCGAAAGCGTCGAGCACATCTAAGCCGCGCGTTTCGATGGTGCAAAAAAGGCCCGGGCAGTGATGCCCGGGCCTTTTTCATGACGCTTCTCGATAGTGCTTTAACGCGTGCTCAGTGGCGGCCGTGATGGTTCTCGAAGCGGCTGACGTTGGAAAGTTTGGGGTTGGCGCTTGGGTTTCGGCGGTAAAAAAGCGCCATCTTGCCAATGGTTTGAACAAGCTCCGCGCCGCTTTCATTGACGAGCTCCTGCACCATGGCCGCGCGATCATCGCGCTCGGGGAGGGCCAGCTTCACCTTGATCAGCTCGTGATCGCGCAGTGCGCGGTCGAACTCGGCGAGCAGATTCTCGGAGATGCCGTTTTCAGAGACCGTCACGACTGGGTTCAGGTGATGGCCAATGCTGCGAAATGCTTTCTTTTGTGCCTGTGACAAGCTCATGGTATCTTGCGGTATCCCGGTTTGCGCTTAACGCTCCATCTTACGGTGAAACGCCGTCAAGTGAAAGCAGTCCACCCGGCACTTTCGCACATTCACCCCCATACGCTAGATGTAGACGCCTCATGCAGCAAAAGCCAGCAGGTCCCAAACGCTCCGCCAGCAAGACCAGCGCCAACTGGATGAAAGAGCATTTTGATGATCAGTACGTCAAGCAGAGCTGGCAGGACGGCTACCGCTCGCGAGCAAGCTACAAGCTTTTAGAGCTCGATGAAAAAGACAAGCTCTTTCGCCCGAACATGACGGTGATCGACCTGGGCGCCGCCCCCGGTGGCTGGAGCCAAGTGGCCGCCGATAAAGTCGGTATGGATGGTGTCGTCGTCGCCTCGGACATTCTGGAAATGGACGCGCTAGCCGGCGTTGACTTCATTCAGGGCGATTTCACCGAAGAGAGCGTGCTGAACGCCATTCTCGAGCGGCTGGGAAATCGCCGCGTCGACCTTGTGATGTCGGACATGGCCCCCAATATGAGTGGCATGACCGCCATCGACCAGCCTCAGGCGATGTATCTTGTCGAACTGGCCCTGGAGCTTGCCCGGGAAACGCTCTCCAAAGGCGGTACTTTTCTGGCCAAGGTGTTTCAGGGCGAAGGCTTCGACGCTTATTTGAAGGAGTTGAGAGGCGACTTCGACCGCGTAGTGACGCGTAAGCCCGGCGCCTCGCGCGCCCGCTCTCGGGAGGTCTATTTTTTAGCCCAGGGGTTTCGCGGCCGCTAATTCACGCCGCGAAGAAAACGATCATGGCGATTGCCGCGAAGGCAATCGCACTGCGTGTCATACGGGCCGTAAGGCCTATATGGCATACATGGCCCAAAGTCAAACGTGCTTTGGCAATGGTTGAACGTAGTGCTCTAGTGTAAGGTCTGAGTATCGACGGTTAACTGACGGATTCTTGTAATGAGGGTAGCCCCTTGAACGATATGGCGAAGAACCTGATTCTGTGGTTGGTCATTGCGGCCGTGCTACTGACAGTGTTCAACAATTTCAGTACGGAAAGCGCACCCCAGTCCACTAACTACTCCCAGTTTGTGCATCAGGTGCAAAATCAACAGGTTCGCAGCGTCACCATCGATGGCTACACCATTCAGGGTGAGCGCACCGACGGGTCGCAGTTCCAGACCATCCGGCCGGCGGCGGAAGACCCGAAGCTGATGGATGACCTGCTGAGCAACGACGTTACCGTGGTCGGCAAGGAGCCGGAGCAGCAGAGCATCTGGATGCGTCTGCTGATCGCCAGTTTCCCGATTCTGCTCATCCTTGCCATCTTCATGTTCTTCATGCGCCAGATGCAGGGCGGCGCCGGTGGCGGTAAGGGCGGCCCGATGAGCTTTGGTAAATCCAAGGCCAAGCTGCTCTCCCAGGATCAGATCAAAACCACCTTCGCCGATGTCGCCGGCTGCGACGAAGCCAAGGAAGAGGTCGAAGAGCTGGTCGACTTTTTGCGCGACCCGACCAAGTTCCAGCGCCTGGGCGGCACCATTCCGCGCGGCGTATTGATGGTGGGCCCGCCGGGTACCGGTAAAACGCTGCTGGCCAAGTCCATTTCCGGTGAGGCGAAGGTACCGTTTTTCTCGATCTCCGGTTCCGACTTCGTCGAGATGTTTGTGGGTGTCGGTGCGTCTCGCGTACGCGACATGTTCGAGCAGGCCAAGAAGCAGGCGCCCTGCATCATCTTCATCGATGAGATCGACGCCGTGGGCCGCTCGCGTGGCGCCGGCATGGGCGGTGGTAACGACGAGCGCGAGCAGACCCTCAACCAGCTGCTGGTCGAGATGGATGGTTTCGAAGCCAACGAAGGCATCATCGTGATCGCCGCGACCAACCGTCCGGACGTTCTCGACCCGGCGCTTTTGCGGCCGGGCCGTTTCGACCGTCAGGTCACCGTGGGCCTGCCCGATATTCGCGGTCGCGAGCATATTCTGGGTGTTCACCTGCGCAAGGTGCCACTGGCCGAGGACGTCAAGCCGGTTCTCATTGCTCGCGGCACCCCCGGTTTCTCCGGCGCGGATCTCGCCAACCTGGTCAACGAGGCAGCGCTTTTTGCCGCGCGTCGTAACAAGCGCCTGGTCGGTATGGACGAGCTGGAGATGGCCAAGGACAAGATCATGATGGGCGCCGAGCGCAAATCCATGGTCATGACCGACAAAGAGAAGCTCAACACGGCGTATCACGAGTCCGGTCACGCGATCATCGGTCTGGTGATGCCCGAGCATGACCCGGTCTACAAGGTAACGATCATCCCGCGGGGCCGGGCGCTGGGTGTCACCATGTTCCTGCCGGAAGAGGATCGTTACAGCCTCTCGCGCCAGCAGATTCTCAGCCAGATCTGTTCGCTGTTCGGCGGGCGTATCGCCGAAGAGATGACGCTGGGCGCCAACGGCGTGACCACCGGCGCATCCAACGACATCAAGCGGGCCACCGAACTTGCCCACAACATGGTCGCCAAGTGGGGCTTGTCCGATGAGATGGGCCCGATCATGTACGACGAGGACGAATCGCACCAGTTCCTCGGCGGCCCTGGGCAGAGCGGCGGTAAGCTGAAGTCCGGCGAAACCACTACGCGCCTCGACAAGGAAGTGCGTAAGATCATCGACGACTGCTACGAGCAAGCGCGCCAGATCCTGCACGATAACCGCGACAAGCTCGACGCCATGACCGAAGCGCTGATGAAGTACGAAACCATCGACGCGAGTCAGCTCAAGGACATCATGGAAGGCAAGGATCCGCGCCCGCCGGAAGGCTGGGATGACGGCGACTCCTCCGGCGGTGGTACGCCGGCGGGTGGCGAGCCGCAGCCAAAAGCGGACGAGCCGGACCACGGCGATGCCAATGACGATGGCGAAGAGGACGACGACGAACCGCGTCGCCGCCCCTCCGACCCGCTTGGCGGCCCGGCCGGGCCCTGAGCCTAACGCCGGGGGCGTCATACTCGCCCCGCTCCTAAAGCGCCCCACCTCGGGGCGCTTTTTTTTGGTATGCTAGGCGCCATCAAGCCGCCACGTTTTCTATTTATCAGGCTGTTCATGAAACCAACGCTCGACCCACACCAGGCACCCAGCCACGTCACCCAGTTGCAGTGCGGCCGTCATCGGCTGGATCTCTCCTTTCCGCGGGTCATGGGGATATTGAACGTGACCCCGGACTCTTTCTCCGACGGCGGCCGCCACGTCTCGCTCGACGACGCGCTGCGCCGCGCCGAGCAGATGCTGGCCGAAGGCGCGGCGGTAATCGACGTCGGCGGGGAGTCCACGCGCCCCGGCGCCGACGCCGTTCCCGAACAACAGGAGCTAGACCGCGTCGCTCCGGTCGTCGAGGCACTGGTGCGCGAACTCGACGCGCTGGTCTCCGTCGATACCAGTAGCGCCCTGGTGATACGCGAGTCCGCCGCCCTCGGTGCCGGTATGATCAACGATGTACGCTCTCTCGAGCGCGACGGCGCCCTGGCCGCCGCCGCCAGTAGCGGACTGCCTGCTTGTTTGATGCATCGCCTGGGCGAGCCCCAGGATATGCAGCATTCGCCGGCCTACGACGAGCCCATCGAGCAGGCGGTCGCCGATTACCTGGCAAGGCGCATCGCGGCCTGCGAAGCGGCCGGGTTCAAGCGCGACCAGCTGCTGCTCGATCCGGGGTTCGGGTTTGGCAAAACCGTTGAGCACAACCTGCGTCTTTTGAATCAAATGCGCGCGCTCGAGGCGTTGAACCTGCCGCTGTTGGTAGGCATGTCGCGTAAAAGCATGATCGGCAAGGTGCTCGGTCGGCCGGTCGAGGAACGTCTGCCTGGCGGGCTTGCACTGTCGGCCATGGCGGTCGAACGCGGCGCCAAAATACTACGTGTGCATGATGTTGGCGCGACGGCGGATGCCGTTACCATGGCCTGGGCGGTCCTCCAGGAAAGCTGCGAGCCGCCGGTCCACAAGGAACTCTTCTCATGACACGACGCTATTTCGGAACCGATGGTATTCGCGGCACGGTCGGCGAGACGCCTATCACCGCCGACTTTATGCTCAAGCTCGGCTGGGCGGCAGGGCAGGTGTTGCGCCGCTCGAACGGGCGCACGCGGGTGTTGATCGGCAAGGACACGCGCATCTCCGGCTACATGTTCGAGTCGGCGCTGGAGGCGGGGCTCTCCGCCGCCGGGGTCGATGTCTCGCTGCTCGGGCCGATGCCCACGCCGGGCATCGCCTACCTGACCCGCACCTTCCGCGCCGATGCAGGCATCGTCATCTCCGCCTCGCACAATCCGTTCGAGGATAACGGCATCAAGTTCTTTTCCGCCGAGGGCAAAAAGCTTCCCGACGAAGTCGAGGACCGCATCGAGGCGATGCTGGACGCGCCGCTTTGCACCGCCGAGGCCGGGCAGCTTGGCAAGGCCGCGCGCATCGACGATGCCGCTGGGCGCTATATCGAATTCTGCAAATCGACGCTGCCCGACCGGCTGAGCCTGCACGGCCTGAGCGTGGTGCTCGACTGCGCCCACGGCGCGACCTACCACATTGCGCCGAGCGTGTTTCGCGAGCTGGGCGCCGAGGTCAGCGTGATCGGCGCCACACCTAACGGGCTAAATATCAATCACGAAGTGGGCTCGACCCATCCGGCGGCGCTGCGTGCGGCGGTGATTCAGCAGGGCGCTGATTTAGGCGTGGCCTTCGACGGCGACGGCGACCGGGTGCTGTTGGTCGATGCCGATGGCCGGGAAGTCGACGGCGACGACATCCTTTATCTCATCGCCCGGGACCGCCATGAGCGCGGTCTTTTGCAGGGCGGCGTGGTCGGTACGCTGATGAGCAACTTCGGCCTGGCCAAGGCGCTGGAAGCGCTAGGCATTCCCTTCGAGCGCGTCAAGGTCGGTGACCGCTTCGTGATGGAGAAGATGGCGGCCAACGGTTGGGAGTTGGGCGGCGAGTCCTCCGGCCATATCGTATGTGGCCATGCGCAGACGACCGGCGACGGTATCGTCTCGGCGCTTCAGGTGCTGGCGCTGATGATGCGCGAGCAAAAACCGCTCGCTGCGCTGTTAAAGACGTTCGAGAAAGTGCCCCAGGCACTGGTTAACGTCCGCCTGCCCGCCGGTACCCATGCCAAAGACGTCATGGACGCTCCGGTGCTCAATGAAGCGGTCGGCGAGCTCGAAGCAAAGCTCGGCGACCAGGGGCGAGTACTGCTGCGCCCCTCGGGTACCGAGCCGCTGATTCGTGTAATGGTCGAAGGCCGCGCGCACCTGGATGTTCAGGCGCTGGCCGAAACCCTTGCAAAGCGGGTCGAAGCACTACTGACCTAAGCCTGGCCCGCGTTCGGCCCAAATGTGGGCAGCGGTTGTCTTGACAAGGCCGCTCCTATACCATTTCGCTCCACCTTGAGTGAGGATATTGAATGCGCACACCACTGATTGCCGGTAACTGGAAAATGAACGGCTCAAGGTCGCTGATCGACACCTTTGCAAGCACCCTGGCGACCACCCCCTTGCCCGAGCAGGTCGAGGCGGCGCTGATCGTGCCTTTTCCCTACCTCGACGCCGCGCAGCGGGCGTTTCAGTCGACCTCGCTCAAGCTGGGGGCGCAAACGCTCAATACCGAGGCCTCGGGGGCACATACCGGCGAGGTGAGCGCGCCGATGCTCAACGAGTTCGGGGTCTGCTATGTGCTGGTGGGCCATTCCGAGCGACGCGCGCTTTACGGTGATACCGACGAGGCGATCCTTGGCCGGGTCAACGTTGCGCTCGATCATGGTCTGACGCCCATTCTATGCGTGGGTGAAACCCTAAAAGAGCGCGAGGCCGAGCGCACCATGGCCGTGGTGCTGGCTCAGGTGGACGCAGTGCTTACCCATCTAAGCCGCGATGCCCAAAAGAAACTGGTCATCGCCTACGAGCCGGTATGGGCGATTGGTACCGGGCGTACGGCGACCCCGGAGCAGGCGCAGGACGTAATGGCCGAGGTGCGCGCGCACCTTGCGCGTTTTGATGACACCCTCGGTGAGGAGCTCGTGCTTCTCTACGGCGGTAGCATGAATGCCGGTAATGCAGCCGAGCTACTTGCAAAGCCGGATATCGACGGCGGTTTGGTGGGCGGTGCCTCGCTCAAAACCGATGATTTTTTCGCTATTTGTCAGTCAGCAGGATAACGCCATGCAAGTTGCAATTTTAATGGTTCACGTGATCATCGCGATCGCGCTCGTAGTACTTATCCTGCTTCAGCAGGGTAAAGGGGCCGATGCCGGCGCCTCCTTCGGCGGCGGGGCTTCACAGACGGTCTTCGGTTCCCGCGGCAGCGGTAACTTTCTGTCGACCGCGACCGGCGTTCTGGCGGCGGGTTTCTTCGTCACGTCCATGGCGCTTGCCTACTTTGCCACCCAGGCAGGACAGGCCCCAGAAGCCGGTATTCCGGACTCACGCTTGATCGAGCAACAACAAAGTGTTCCAACACTTGACGACGACTCGGGAAGTGTGGATAATACCGCGCCAGTGCTAGAGGAAAACAGCGACTAAGTATTTGAGATTAAATGCTTGTTGACGCTTTCTTTAGCCTCCCCTGATGCCGAAGTGGTGGAATTGGTAGACACGCTATCTTGAGGGGGTAGTGACCGTATGGTCGTGCGGGTTCAAGTCCCGCCTTCGGCACCACCGAGAAACTGGTTAGATCGGTTTCGAGGATTTCAGGGTGGTACCTGAGACGAGAAAGCCCTTGACGAAGGTCGTATAAGGGGCTAATATCGTCCAGCTAGATTGATGCGGGGTGGAGCAGTCTGGTAGCTCGTCGGGCTCATAACCCGAAGGTCATCGGTTCAAATCCGGTCCCCGCTACCATCTTTTTTCAAACGGTGTATGCGCAGCCATTCAGTATTGGCTGGCAATAGAATCACACCGATTTGTTAAAATGGTATTACAGGTTTCTTTTAAAAAGCCCCTTCCTGTGAAGGGGCTTTTTGTTAGTAGCGTCTTTACACACGCTGACGCTACCGGCAGATTTAAGAGTAGCTTTTTGCGAGCCAAGCGTGTCTTGCGCGCCGGCACCCGCCGCGACGTCGAAGGCACATTTTCAGGTAACGCCAATCAGCCACCTAGCTTTTCTCATGACTCCTGGCCAGGTGCCTGATGCAACGGCTATAGGAGCTTCGTCTGTGGCCACAAAACACGCAGCGCTGCACGCGCTGATTGAGCCTGTTGTTGCCGCCATGGGCTTCGAGCTATGGGGCATCGACCATCTTTCTCAGGGCAAACATTCACGCCTGGTGATTTATATCGAGCGTGAAAGCGGCGTCAGTGTCGAAGACTGCGCTGATATCAGCCGTCAAGTCAGCGCCGTCATGGATGTCGAAGATCCTATTCCCGGCGAGTACCGCCTGGAGGTTTCGTCGCCCGGTATGGCGCGCCCTTTGTATACCCTGGATCATTTTACACGCTACCAGGGCCACCAGGTGGCGCTCAAGCTGCGCACCGCCTTTCATGGCCGGCGTAAATATCAGGGGCTGCTTGCGGGCGTGGAAAGCGACGAAGTGCTGCTTCAGCTCGACGGCGAAGAGTATTGCTTTCCCATCGAAAGTATCGATGCTGCACACATTGTCCCGCAGTTCGAAGATTAAAAAAACGGCGGCCCCCCATGGCTGGGGCGAGGCACAAAGGACAGGTTTACTGGCGAGGCATACGCATGAGTAAAGAAATTTTAATGGTCGTTGACGCGATCTCTAACGAAAAAGGCGTTTCACGCGACGTAATTTTCGAAGCGGTCGAAGCGGCGCTGGCCAGCGCCTCGCGCAAGCGTTTCGAGCAGGAAGAAGCCAACGTGCGCGTGGAAATCGACCGCCGCACCGGCGACTACGATACCTACCGCTACTGGACCGTGGTCGAAGACGACGAGTTCGAGACGCCGGATTACGAAATCAAGCAAACCGTTGCCGAGCGGCGCGACCCGCCTCTGGCGCTGGGTGACGTCACCGAGCAGAAGATCGACAACGCCGTGTTTGGTCGTATTGCCGCCCAGACCGCCAAGCAGGTCATCGTCCAGAAAGTCCGTGAAGCCGAGCGCGCCGAAGTGGTCAGCCAGTACGCCGACCGCGAAGGCGAGCTGGTCGCCGGTATCGTCAAGAAAACTACCCGTGACGGGCTGATCATCGACCTGGGCGAAAACGCCGAGGCGTTTTTGGCGCGTAACGAAATGATTCACGGCGAGCGCTACCGCATGAACGAGCGGGTGCGTGCGCTGCTGGTTAAGGTCGACCCGGAGGCTCGCGGCGCACAGCTTCAGCTCTCGCGCACCAATGCGCAGTTCATCATCGAGCTTTTCAAGATCGAGGTGCCGGAAATTGCCGAGCAGCTCATTGAGATCAAGGGCGCGGCCCGTGATCCGGGCTCGCGCGCCAAGATCGCCGTCAAAACCAACGATCGCCGCATCGATCCGGTCGGTGCGTGTGTGGGGATGCGCGGCTCGCGGGTGCAGGCGGTGTCATCAGAGCTTCAAAACGAGCGTGTAGACATCGTGCTGTGGGACGACAACCCCGCGCAGCTCGTCATCAACGCCATGGCGCCGGCGGACGTTGCCTCCATTTTGGTGGATGAAGACGCCCACGCCATGGACGTCGCGGTCGCCCAGGACAATCTCGCTCAGGCCATCGGCCGCAGCGGCCAGAACGTGCGCCTGGCATCGGAACTCACCGGCTGGCGGATCAACGTCATGACCGAAGACGAGGCCGAGTCCAAGCGCGAGCAGGAAATCGATAGCCTCGTGGACTCCTTCGTTCACCACCTGAGCGTGGACGAGGACGTTGCCCGGCTATTAGTGGAAGAAGGGTTCACTACCCTGGAAGAAGTCGCCTACGTGCCGCTCGAAGAGATGCTCGAAATCGAAGAGTTCGATGAAGAGCTCGTCGAAGAGCTGCGCGCACGTGCCAAGGACGAGCTACTGACAATGGCGATCGCCTCGGAAGAAGCGCTCGACGGTGCCCAGCCGGCAGACGATCTGCTGGCAATGGAAGGAATGGAGCGCCACCTGGCCTTCATTCTTGCCAGTCGGGGCATTGTCACCATGGAAGATCTCGCCGAGCAGTCTGTCGACGATCTGGTCGATATCGAGGAGTTAGACGAAGCGCGCGCAGCGGCACTGATCATGACTGCCCGTGCGCCCTGGTTCGAAGACGATAGCGAAGCGGCTTCGAACACACAGTAAACAGGTCACGGGCTTGGGAGGGTCACAATGTCAGATATGACGGTTAAAGATTTTGCAGTAAAGGTGGGCCGCGATGTGCCCCGCCTGTTGGAACAGATGAAAGAGGCGGGCCTTAAGCACGCCTCGGAAAGCGATGCGGTCTCTGAAGACGACAAGCAAACGCTTTTGAGCTTTTTGAAGAAAAGTCACGGCGGCGGTGACGCCGCGGATGCCGGTAAAAACCGCATCACGCTGACGCGCAAAACGCGTAGCCGGATCAAAACCGGCGAGCGCGGCAAGACGATCGAAGTTCAGGTCCGCAAGAAAAAGACCTACGTCAAGCGCGCCGAAGAAGAGCAGCCGAAAGAGCCGGAACCCACGCACTCGGGCCCGCGCCAGCTAGTAGGCGATATGGCCGAGGCCGAAGCCGAAAATAAAGCCCGCGAGGCTCGCGAAGCCGAAGAGCGCGCCGAGGCCCAAAAAGCCCAGGCCGCTGAAGAAGCCGCGCGTAAGGAAGCCGACGCCAAGGCGCCGGCCCCGGCCGAAACCGCCGTGCCCGAGCTTCAGATCGACGAAACGCCGGCCTCCGAAGAGATGCCGCCGGCGCCGCCGAAAGAGGGTCGTACCGACCGTCGCACCGCGCCGCCCAAAAAGGCCGCGGCGAAGAAAAAAGGCCGTGACGAAGACGACGACCGTGGCGATCGCGAAGAGCGTAAGCGTGGCGGCAGTGCCAAGAAAGCCAAGCGCTCCGAGCGTCGTGGCGGTCGCCGCGGCCCCGGCCAGAGCGGCAACGGCAAGCACGGCTTCCAAAAGCCCACGCAGCCGATCGTTCGCGAAGTCTCGATTCCCGAATCGATCAGCGTCGCTGAGCTGGCCGACAAGATGTCGATCAAGGCCAACGAAGTGATCAAGGCCATGTTCACCATGGGCGCGGCGGTGACCATCAACCAGACGATCGACCAGGATACCGCGGCGATCGTGGTGGAAGAGATGGGTCACAAGGTCAAGCTGGTCAAAGACGATGCGCTCGAGACCGAAATGATCGAGGGCATCTCCTACGAAGGCGATGAGATTACCCGCTCGCCGGTCGTGACCGTCATGGGTCACGTCGACCACGGTAAGACCTCGCTTCTCGACTACATTCGTCGTGCCAAAGTGGCCACCGGTGAAGCCGGCGGTATTACCCAGCACATCGGCGCCTACCACGTCGAAGACAACCACGGTGGCGTGACCTTCCTGGACACTCCCGGCCACGCGGCGTTTACCGCCATGCGTGCCCGCGGTGCCAAGGCAACCGACGTGGTCATCCTGGTGGTAGCGGCGGACGACGGCGTCATGCCGCAAACCGTTGAAGCGATCGAACACTCCAAAGCGGCCGGAGTTCCCATGGTCGTGGCGGTGAACAAGATCGATAAAGACGGCGCGGATTTCGACCGCATTCGTAACGAGCTTTCCCAGCACGGTGTGATTTCGGAAGAGTGGGGCGGCGATACCCAGTTCGTTCACGTCTCCGCGAAAACCGGTGACGGCATCGAGGAGCTGTTGGAGGCGATCCAGCTGGTATCCGAAGTGCTCGAGCTCAAGGCTGTGCCGTTGGCGCCGGGTAAAGGTGTGGTCGTCGAATCGCGTCTCGACAAGGGCCGTGGTCCGGTCGCGACCGTACTGGTACAAAACGGTACCCTCAAGCGCGGTGATATCGTGCTGGCCGGCCTGCACTACGGCCGTGTACGGGCGCTGACCAACGAGCTCGGCCAGCAGGTCGAGGAAGTCGGTCCGGCGATGCCCGTCGAGATTCAGGGCCTGGACGGTACGCCGGACGCCGGTGACGACTTCATGGTCGTAGCCGACGAGCGTAAAGCGCGGGAAGTCGCCAACTTCCGTCAGGGCAAGTACCGCGAAGTACGCCTGGCGCGCCAGCAGAAAGCCAAGCTCGAGAACATGTTCAGCCAGATGGGCCAGGACGAAGTAGCCAAGGTCAACATCGTCTTGAAAGCCGACGTTCAAGGTTCGCTCGAGGCGATCCGCGGCGCGCTCGAAGAGCTCTCCACCGCCGAAGTCGAAGTAGCCGTGGTTTCATCTGGTGTGGGCGGCATCACCGGCACCGATGCCAATCTGGCGCTAGCCAGTGAGGCTATCCTGGTCGGCTTCAACGTCCGTGCCGACGCCGCTGCCCGCGAAATCGTCGAACGTGAAGGCCTGGATCTGCGCTACTACAGCGTTATCTACCACTTGATCGACGAGGTCAAGCAGGCGATGAGCGGTATGCTCGCACCTGACTGGAAAGAAGAGATCGTGGGTATTGCTGAAGTCCGCGATGTCTTCCGTGCGCCGAAAATTGGGGCAATTGCCGGTTGTATGGTGGTTGAAGGCAACGTGCATCGTAATAAGAAGATCCGCGTACTGCGTGATGATGTAGTGATTTATGAAGGCGAGCTCGAATCGCTGCGTCGTTTCAAAGACGATGTGCAGGAAGTGCGCAACGGCGTCGAGTGTGGTATCGGCGTCAAGAACTATAACGACGTCCAGGTCGGCGACAAGATCGAAGTCTTCGACCAGGTCAAGGTCGAGCGCACCCTGTAAGGCTGCGAGGAGCAAGCATGCGCGAATTCAAGCGTACCGACCGGGTAGCCGACCAGCTCCAAAAGGAGCTGGCGGTGCTTATCCAGCGCGAGATCAAGGACCCGCGCCTTGGCATGGTCACGGTTAGCGGCGCGACCGTCAGCCGTGATCTGGGCTACGCCGATATCTACGTCACCCTGCTGGGTGAGCAGGACCCGGCGCGCATCAAGGAAAACCTGCAGGTGCTCAAACGCGCCAGCGGTTTTCTGAGAAGCCAGATTGCCAAGCGCATCAAGCTGCGTCATGTGCCGGAGTTGCGCTTTCATTTCGATGAAAGCGTGGTGCGCGGCCAGCAGCTCTCTTCGCTGATCGACGAGGCGGTCTCGACCGACCGCGCCCGTCAGGACGAAGAAGAGGGCGGTAACGAAGACGAGGCGCCGCGGTAATGGCGCGTCGCCGTAAGGGCCTGCCGGTCAACGGCGTGGTGCTGCTGGACAAGCCCCAGGGCGTGTCCAGTAACCATGCTTTACAGCGCGTGCGCCGGTTGTTCGAGGCGCAAAAAGCGGGGCACACCGGTACTCTCGACCCCATGGCGACGGGCTTACTGCCGATCTGTCTGGGCGAGGCGACCAAGTTCTCCGCGCACCTTCTGGAAGCCGACAAGATGTATCGCACCCGGGTCGAACTCGGGGTGATCACCGATACTGGCGATGCGGAAGGTAGCGTGGTCGAGCGCCGTGAGGTGCCAGGGCTTTCGAATGACGACGTCGAGGCTGCCATTGCACGCTTTCGCGGCGAGATCGACCAGGTACCGCCGATGTACTCGGCACTCAAGCATCAGGGCAAAAAGCTTTACGAACTGGCCCGCGAGGGCAAGGAAGTGGAGCGTGCAGCGCGCAGAGTTAGCGTGTATGATGCCCGGCTGCTCGCGTTCGACGGTCAAGCGTTCGAGCTCGAAGTAAGCTGTAGTAAAGGCACCTACATTCGCACGTTGGCCGAAGATATCGGTTTGGCGCTCGGATGCGGCGCTCATATCAGCCAGCTAAGACGGCTCAAGACCGGCCCCTTTGATGGCAACGCGATGTGGACCCTGGAGGCGTTAGAAGCTCTTGGTGAGCAGAGCGCGCGTGAGGCCGAATTGATGCCCGTGGACGTACTGGTCGACCACCTCCCTGCGCTTAGCGTGGACGAGGCCGCCCATACCTCCTTGTCCTACGGTCAATCCGCCAGGCTCGACGTGGGGGCACTGCCGCCCAACGAGCTGGCACGACTTTACTACGCTGAGTCGTTTCTCGGCTTGGGCGTGGTGAAAGGGCCCCAGGAAGTGGCCCCCAAGCGGCTGTTAAGCACGGTCGCGCTTTCGTAAGTTCGCTGGTAAAACGTTGCAAGGACGCCGCGATTTACGCGAAAATACCCTTTGAGACTGCAAATATGCGTGGTCTCACCCATTCAATGTTAAGCATATTGCTGACTGGAGAGACAGATGGCACTAACCGCTGAGAAAAAGGCCGAGATCGTCAACGAATACGGCCGCGGCGAGAGCGACACCGGTTCCCCCGAAGTGCAGGTTGCCCTGCTGAGCGCCAACATCAATGGCCTGCAGGACCACTTCAAGACCAACAAGCAGGACCACCACTCGCGTCGTGGTCTGATCCGCATGGTAAACCAGCGTCGTAAGCTGCTGGACTACCTCAAGCGCAAGGATTTTGAACGCTATCAGTCGCTGATCCAGCGTTTGGGTCTGCGCCGCTAAAACGCCTTGTCGTGCCCCTTTTCATGAGGGGGCAGACAAGCCGCGAAGCGTGCAATCAAAACGGGTAGCCCCAAAGGGCTACCCGTTTTTTTATGCCCAAAACGCGCTAAAAGCGGGAGGAAGGCGGTGAATTCGGGTTTCTGGTAGCCCTTGAGCGCCACAGCGCCTAGAATAGTGGCGAGTCAAAAACGACCCCAGAAAAGACAAGTAGCTATTTTATGTTAAAGGAAGTCGCCGTGAATCCGGTAAAAAAAACGTTCCAGTACGGTCGTAGCACCGTCACCCTCGAAACCGGCCGTATCGCTCGCCAGGCCAGCGGTGCCGTGATGGTCACCATGGACGACACCGTCGTGCTCTGCACCGTGGTCGCCAAGAAAGACGTCAATCCTGGCCAGCCCTTTTTCCCGCTCTCGGTACACTACCAGGAAAAGACCTACGCGGTCGGCAAGATTCCCGGCGGCTTCTTCAAACGCGAAGGGCGCCCCACCGAGAAAGAGACGCTCACCTCGCGTCTGATCGACCGTCCGATCCGCCCGCTTTTCCCGAAAGGCTTCATGAACGAAGTACAGGTCATCTGTACCGTTCTCTCTACCGACCGTAACCACGACCCGGATATCGCCGCGATGCTGGGTACTTCGGCAGCGCTTTCGATCTCCGGCGTGCCGTTCAACGGCCCGATCGGTGCCGCGCGCGTGGGCTTCAACGAAGAGCAGGGTTACTTTCTGAACCCGACCGTCGAAGAGCTTGCGACCTCGGAGCTTAACATGGTCGTCGCCGGTACCGAAAAAGCCGTGCTGATGGTCGAGTCCGAAGCCCAGGAGCTTCTGGAAGACGAAATGCTCGGCGCGGTCCTCTTTGGCCATCAGGAAATGCAGGTGGCGGTCTCCGCTATCAACGAACTGGTCGCCGAGGCCGGCAAGCCGCGCTGGGAGTGGCAGGCTGCCGAGGAGAACGCGGCGCTTAAAACCGCCATGGCCGAAGGTTTTGAGGCTAAAGTCGGCGAAGCCTATCGCATTACCGACAAAATGCAGCGCCAGGACGCCCTGGCCGCGCTGAAAGACCAGGCGCTCGAAGAGCTGGTGGCCGTCGAAGGTGAGCCGGTCAACGACAAGTTTGCCAAAGACGACGTCAAAGGCGCCTTCGCAAGCCTCGAGAAGCGCGTCGTGCGCTCGCGGGTCGTGAAAGGCGAGCCGCGTATCGATGGCCGCGACAACACCACCGTGCGCCCGCTAGACATCGAAGTCGGCGTATTGCCCAAGACCCACGGCTCGGCGGTGTTCACGCGTGGTGAAACCCAAGCGATCGCCGTGGCGACGTTAGGTACGCTTCGCGACTCGCAGTTGATCGAGTCGCTGGAAGGCGAGCGTAAAGACCGCTTCATGCTGCACTACAACTTCCCTCCCTATTCGGTTGGCGAAGCCGGCTTCATGGGCGGGCCGAAGCGCCGTGAAATCGGCCATGGCCGTTTGGCGCGCCGTGGTGTGCAGGCCATGCTGCCCTCGGAAGACGACTTCCCCTACACCATTCGCGTGGTCTCAGAGATCACCGAGTCCAACGGCTCGAGCTCCATGGCCTCGGTCTGTGGCTCCTCGCTTGCGCTGATGGATGCGGGTGTTCCGCTGAAAGCGCCGGTGGCGGGTATCGCCATGGGCCTGGTCAAAGACCCGGAAGGTTACGCAGTGCTGACCGATATTCTGGGCGACGAAGATCACCTCGGTGACATGGACTTCAAGGTCGCCGGTTCCGTCGAAGGCGTGACCGCGCTCCAGATGGATATCAAGATCGAGGGCATCAACGAAGAGATCATGGAGACCGCGCTGCAGCAGGCCCACCATGCGCGCATCTCGATCCTCGAGCAGATGAACGCCGTCATTAATCAGAGCCGCACCGAGGTTTCTGATAATGCGCCGTCCATGGCGACGATCAAAATCGACCCGGACAAAATCCGTGACGTCATCGGTAAAGGGGGCGCTACCATTCGCAAGATTTGCGAAGACACCGGCGCTTCCATCGATCTTGACGATGACGGCACCGTGCGCATTTATGCCGAAGACAAGAAAGCCGCCAAGGCGGCCATCGACACCGTGCTGGCGATCACCGCCGAGGCGGAAATCGGCAAGCTTTACAACGGTAAGGTCGTACGTATTGCCGACTTCGGCGCATTCGTGAACATCATGCCCGGCACCGACGGTCTGGTACACATCTCGCAAATCGTCCAGGAGCGCGTCAACGACGTGCGCGACTTCTTGAACGAAGGTGACGACGTGGTCGTGAAGGTGCTCGACATCGACAACCGCAACCGCGTGAAGCTCTCCATCAAGGAGATCACCGAAGAAGAGAAAGCGGCGTTTGCCGTGCAAAGCGAAGCCACCGTCGAATAAGCGATCCGAAGGTGCTCCCTCCGCCCCCGTTGCCTTTGGCTGCGGGGGCGGCGTTGTTTGGGAGAGCGGTCGATAAGGAGAAATCATGGAGAAGGATATCGCCAGGTGGTGGGCGGTCATTGCGGTCATGTGCGGGATTTTCCTGTTGGTCACCGCCGAGCAGCTGCCGATCGGGCTGCTCTCCCAGGTAGCGGGGGAGATGGGCGTCACCGAGGGCACCGCCGGTTTGATGGTGACGGTACCCGGGGTGGTAGCGGCGTTGTCGGCGCCGCTGTTGCCGGTGGCAGTGGGCCGCATGGATCGCCGGGTGATGCTGACCGGTTTGATGATCATCATGACGCTGGGCAGCGTGCTCTCGAGCATGGCCGAAAGCTTTGTCATGCTGCTCGCCGCGCGGGTGCTGATCGGCATGAGTATCGGGGGGTTCTGGGCGGTCGCGGGCAGCATCGCGCCCAGGCTCGTGCCGGAGGAAAGCGTGGCCAAGGCGATGACGATCATCTTCGGTGGCGTCACGGCGGCCTCGGTGCTGGGCGTGCCGCTGGGTACACTCTTGGGGGATATCAGCAGCTGGCGGTGGGTGTTTGGCGGCCTGGGCGGCTTTAGTCTGCTGACCGCGGGTATGATCTGGCTTTGGTTACCCAGCCTTCCGCCCCGGGAGCCGGTGCGCCTGCGCATTCTCGCCCAGCAGGTGCTCAATCGCGGCGTGCGCGTAGCGGTACTCACCACCGGCTGCGTGGTGGTGGGCCACTTCGTCGCCTACACTTTCATCAGCCCGATTTTGCAAAACGTCAGCGGCATCGAGCAGCGCAACGTGGGAACCCTGTTGCTGCTTTACGGGGCGGCGGGCATTATCGGCAACGTGATCGCGGGCATGCGCGCGGCGCGCAATCCCTACATCGCCGTGCTCATGATTCCGGTGCTGCTGTTGGTCGTGGTGGCGAGCTTTCCTTTGCTGGGCACGAGTCCGTTCAGCGGCGTGGTGCTCTTGACGGTGTGGGGAGCGATCTTCGGCAGTATCTCGGTGAGCATTCAGACCTGGATTTTGTG
This sequence comes from Vreelandella sp. GE22, assembly GCF_968212445.1. Taxonomy (NCBI): domain Bacteria; kingdom Pseudomonadati; phylum Pseudomonadota; class Gammaproteobacteria; order Oceanospirillales; family Halomonadaceae; genus Vreelandella; species Vreelandella sp. GE22. Next base: position 3,435,145 of record NZ_OZ309110.1, on the reverse strand, counting down.
CACCGCCCCCAACACCGAGGCGGCTACCGCTTTAATGGCCTTCGTGTTCAATATGGCGATTGGCTTGGGGTCGCTTTTGGGCGGGCGCGTGGTGGATGCCACGAGTCTACCGACCACCATGTGGGCTGCCGCCGGGCTTTTCCTGATGGGGGTGGTGCTGGTTGGTCGCACGCCATCACAGCTAGTCAATGGCGGCAGGATTCGGTAAACCGCTTCAAAAATCGAGCATTGGGGTCCGGAAGAGACCCTACGCGGGGGCGCTGTAAATACCTCCCTGTACGCTACTTTCGCCATCCCTGGCGAAAGACCCCCGCTACGGGTCTCTTCCGGCCACACTGGGGTGGTTGAGATATAGCTGCAATCAAAAGCCCCTGCTCGAAGGCAGGGGCTTTGTTGTTTAGAAGGCCTGAAGTTACGGCCGCTCGATGGCCAGCGCTACACCCTGACCACCGCCGATACAAAGCGTGGCAAGGCCTTTTTTGGCATCCCGGGCGATCATTTCGTGAATCAGCGAGACCAGTACGCGACAGCCCGAGGCGCCGATCGGGTGGCCCAGTGCAATGGCGCCGCCGTTGACGTTCACTTTGGAGACGTCCCAGCCCAGCTCCTTGTTGACCGACATCGCCTGGGCGGCAAAGGCTTCGTTCGCCTCGACGAGATCCAAATCCTCAAGGCTCCAGCCGGCTTTCTCAAGGCACCGCCTTGTCGCCGGGGCCGGCCCGATACCCATGATCGCCGGATCCACGCCAGCGTTGGCGTAGGCCTTGATGCGCACCAGCGGCTCGAGGCCCAGCTCTTTGGCTTTATCCGCCGAGCAGACCATCACCACGGCGGCGCCGTCGTTGAGAGAGGAAGCGTTGCCCGCGGTGACGGTGCCGTCTTTCTTGAACGCCGGCTTCATGCCACCCAGTTTTTCCGCAGTGACTTCCCGCGGGTTTTCGTCGGTATCGAACACCACCGGGTCGCCCTTGCGCTGGGGGATCTCCACCGGCACGATCTGGCTTTTGAACTTGCCTTCCTTGATGGCGTTGGAGGCGTTCTGCTGCGACTGGGCGGCGAACGCGTCCATTTGCTCGCGGGTGATGCCGTACTTCTCGGCCAGGTTCTCGGCGGTAATGCCCATGTGGAAATCGTTGAAGGCGTCCCACAGGCCGTCGTGGACCATGGTATCGATCGCTTTCCAGTCGCCCATGCGCTGGCCGTTGCGCGAGTTGGGCAGCACGTGAGGCGAGGCGGACATGTTCTCCTGGCCGCCGGCAATGATCAGGTCGGCATCGCCGCACAGGATGGCTTGCGTGGCCAAATGAACCGCTTTGAGGCCGGAGCCGCACACCTTGTTGATGGTCATGGCCGGCACCGAGTCCGGAAGACCGGCATTGATGGACGCCTGGCGAGCCGGGTTTTGGCCCACCCCCGCGGTCAGCACCTGGCCGAGCAGCACTTCGTTGACCTGATCCGGCGAGACACCGGTGGATGAGAGAATGTCCTTGATGACCAGCGAGCCGAGTTCGCTGGCGGGAATGCCCGCGAGCGAGCCGCCGAAGCTACCGACCGCGGTGCGCCGTGCGGCGACGATGACCACTTCTTGCATGACAGAACTCCCGAAATGAATAAGGCCGTAAGCCTGTGAGCGAGCGTATTGAATTCAAGCGTGTTCAATCAGCATAGGGGAAAGTCGTGCGTCGCGACAATACGCTTTTGGTTCACCCTCGTGGGTCGCGCCGTTGCAGGGTGACGGCCACATTATCGATCAGGCGCGTCGGGCCGAGCTTTGCCGCCGCTAATAGTACCGCCGCCGAGGTGGTGGGCGTTACCGGGCCAAGCGCTGCGCTTTTTAGCTCTACGTATTCCGGTGAAAAGCCCGCTGCCCCCAAGGCCGCGATCGCCTGGTCGAGCACGAGCGGGGCGGGCTCGCCGTTTTCCAGCGTCGCTTTCGCTGCTTGCAGGGCCTGGTAAAGCCTGGGCGCGGCGGCGCGTTGCTCATCACTCAAGTAGCCGTTGCGCGATGAAAGCGCCAGGCCATCCTCGGCGCGCTGGGTTGCCACGCCGATGATCTCGATGGGCATGTGCAGGTCCGCTTTGAGCTTACGGATGACCGCCAGTTGCTGGTAATCCTTCTCGCCGAACAGCGCGATGTCCGGCTGCACCAGGTTGAACAGCATCGTCACCACGGTGGCCACGCCGTCGAAGTGGCCGGGGCGGGTGGCACCGCAAAGCCCTTCGGAAACCACCGGTACCTGTACCCGCGTCTGAGCGTCCAGGCCGCCAGGGTAGAGCGCGGCGGCGGTGGGGGCGAACAGAAAATCGCAGCCGGCCTCGGCAAGCTTTGCCTGGTCCTCTTTTAGGGTGCGCGGGTAGGCGTCCAGGTCTTCACCCGGGCCAAACTGCATCGGGTTGACGAAAAGGCTTGCCACCACGATATCCGCGTGCTGGCGCGCGGTTTCCATCAGCGCCATGTGCCCGGCGTGCAGGTTGCCCATGGTGGGTACCAGCGCGATACGTTTCCCGGTTCGGCGGTCGTCGTTGAGCGTCGATCGAAGGTCGGCGATGTCGTGCAGCGTGCGCATTATGGTTGGCCTGGCAGAGATAAGACAAAAGAGGGCGTGGGCGACGTCGAGCCCCGTGGGCCGTTAACCCGGGCCGTCTTCGACCAGTCGCTGAATACCGGGGTTTTCGATGCGCTCCAGCCAGTGGCTGGCGGGTTGATCACTCAGGGTGATCGCATCATCGAGCTCGGTAAGCGGCATCAGCACGAAGGCGCGCTCGTGCATGTGCGGGTGGGGAACGCTTAAGCGGGGCTGCTCGATGCGCTGCTCGCCGAAGAGCAGGATATCAAGATCCAGGGTGCGTGGGCCCCAGTGGCGCAAACGGCGGCGGCGGTGGCGCTGCTCCAGGCCCTGGAGCTGATCCAGAAGCGCCAGCGGTGAAAGCGCAGTGTCGAGGGCGACGACGGCGTTGACGAAATCCGGCTGGTCCTGGGGGCCCACCGGGCGGCTGGCGTAAAGCGAGGAGACGCCGCTTACCCTGGTGAGCGGCAGCTCGCCAAGCTCGACTATCGCCCGGCGTACCTGGGCCAGCGGCTCTTCGATATTGCTGCCAATACCGATATAGGCAAGCGATGAGATCATGGCGCTGGCTCGCTAATCGCTTTTGCGCGTCGGCTTACGGCGCTTTTTACGCCGCCGGTCGCCCTGACTTGCCGGGTCGCCACCCACCTTTTGCAGCAGGCGGCGCTGTTCGTGCTCGTCGCCTTGCTGGAACGCTTCCCACCACTCGCCCAGCCCGCGGGGTATTTCACCGGCTTGCTCGCGCAGTAACAACAGGTCGAAAGCGGCGCGAAAGCGCGGGTGTTCGCGGCTTTGAAACGCGCGCTTGCCGCGACGCATGGGCAGGCGTGCCTGAAGCTCCCAGATCTCGCGCATTGGCATACCAAAGCGTTTGGGGATCGAGATATGCTGAAGCTGGCGCATCACTACTTCCTGGGCGGCGGTTTGCAGCGCGGGTACCGCGGGCATGCCTTCGCCTTCAAGCTCTGCCAGGCGTAGTGAAACCGGCCCCCACAAAAACGCGGCGAACAAAAACGCCGGGGTCACCGGGCGGTCGTTGGCGATGCGCTTGTCGGTATTCATTAGCGCCTGCTCGATCAGCTCCTCGACCCAAGCGGCGTCGGCCATGGCTTCCTCGGCTTCGGGGAAGAGCATGCCGAACAGCCCGTAGTGGCTCAAAAGACGGAAGGTCAAAAGCCCCTGGCCGGACATGAAGAGCTTGAGCGCTTCGTCAAACAGGCGCGCCGGCGGAATTTGCAGCAAAAGCGGCGCCAGCTCGTACATCGGCGCTTCGGTTTCCGGAGCGATCTCGAAGCCTAGCTTGGCGGCAAAGCGCACTGCGCGCAGCATACGCACCGGGTCTTCCCGATAACGGGTTGCCGGGTCGCCGATCAGTCGCAGCGTGCGCGCGTTGATATCGCCGATGCCGCCGGCGAAGTCATGAATCGAGAAGTCGGCGATGCTGTAGTAAAGCGCGTTGACGGTGAAGTCACGGCGCAGCGCGTCCTCTTCGATACTGCCCCAGACGTTATCGCGCAGAAGAAGCCCATCGTCGGACTGCTGAGCGATATGATCGCCGTGCTCGTCTTGAGGCTTGCCCCGGAAGGTCGTCACCTCGATGACTTCGCGCCCAAAGCGGACGTGAACGATACGAAAGCGCCGCCCGATCAATCGCGAGTTGCGAAACAAATCGCGCACCTGGTCCGGCGTGGCGTTGGTCGCCACGTCGAAATCCTTGGGTGTTTGGCCAAGGAGCGCATCGCGAATGCAGCCGCCGACCAGATAGGCACCAAAGCCTGCACCGTCCAATCGATAAAGTACTTTCAAGGCGGCGTCGCTGATCTGCTGACGAGAAACAGGGTGCTCGGAGCGGGGGATAACGTGAGGCGTTAAGGCCTCAGTAGGGTTTTCTTGGGAATCGAGCAGGTTTTTCAATTGCTCTCCCGAACCAGGTAAAAAACGGGTAAGTCCTCTAAACATGCGACGACATCGACTCGCAGTTAAAACGTAGGTTATTTAACAAAGGGTTTGATAAATGATAAGTCGATGAGTGTAGCCGACGCCCAACGCCTTGCAAAGCATTCAGACGAGGATTGTACAAAACGTTTAAAAAACGGCGTTCATAACGGCGTCAATGACCAAGGGCCAGATGCGGAAAGGGGAGGCCAAAACGGCCTCCCCTGTCAATTGGGTCAATCAGCATCCGTGCTGCTGTTTTTCTTCATGATGGCACATCGCCCTGAATACGCACCGCAGTCAGTAAAGCGTTGCTCACTCTGCTCCGACCGCCTCGTATTCAAAACAATAATCCAACCGCGAACTCTTCTCGCCCGGCGAATTGTTATTGGCTCCGGGGGTACATCGCAAAGCGTTTATTATTGTTGGCCGCTTTGAGGGTGTACGTCGCGTCCTTTTTCGGGTTATTGCTTTCGATTGTTTTTATGGATGCGCCTGCTATCAAGCGCGAGCAATTTGCAAGACGTCAGCCGTTTATTGTTATTGGTCGCTTATCTTGCCCTCGCCCTGTTGTTTTTGTTTTGGCGAGGTCTGTGCGGTATGACTTGTTATTGTTGTTGTTTAACCGCTACCCGATTTGTTTTTCTTACCCAGTAATACTGCACTTGGCGTGCCACTTGTTAAAAAGAAACCTTATTTCATCAACTTGTAGTATTCGAGTATTTTTTGAGCAGGTGCTGTGCACCAAGTGTTACCTTCAAAACAGCGTTTTTAAACGTCTTGTGTGTGGGAAGGTAACAACCCGAATGGGCGCTTTTTTAAATATTTTTATTGAAATCAGGATATTAGACGTTAGTCGTAGGGCGTGGTGCGTGGCATCAAGGCGTGGAGGTGTCGCCCCCCGCTCCCGGTCGTTTGGCGGTCTTTTTACGCGGAATACCCAGCCGCTGGCGCCGTTCCCAGAGGTTTTTACGGCTAATGCCCAATTTTTGTGCAAGTTCGGTTTCACTCATCTGATCCTGGTGCTCCAGCACGAAATGCTGAAAGTAATCCTCCAGCGAAAGATCCTCTTCCTCTTCGAACGGCTCTTTCGTTTCGGACGTAGCACTGGACGCCGGGCGGTGGGGTACCGGCCCCAGCCCCAGGTCGTCAGGGTGGATCAGGTGGCCCTCGGCGAGAATCACGCCGCGCTCGAGCGCGTTTTCGAGCTCGCGCACGTTGCCAGGCCAGGGGTAGTCCTGCACATCCTGACGCGCGGCGCGCGAAAGGCGAAGACCTGGCCGGTCGTGGCGCTGGCAGGCTTTCTCTAGCAGGATGTCGGCGATTTTCAAAACGTCCTCGTCACGCTCGCGAAGCGGCGGCAGGGCGATCTGCATGACGTTGAGGCGATAATAAAGATCCAAGCGGAACTCACCGCTTTTGGAAAGCGCGCGCAGGTCCCGGTGGGTCGCGGTGATCAGGCGGACGTTCACGTGACGGGTTTCCACGGAGCCGATCTTGCGGATTTCGCCTTCTTGCAGCACGCGCAGAAGCCTTGCCTGGGCATCCAGCGGAAGCTCGCCGATCTCGTCGAGAAACAGCGTACCGCCGTCGGCGGCTTCTACCAGCCCGGTGCGAGCGGCGCTTGCGCCGGTGAAGGCGCCTTTTTCGTGGCCGAAAAGTTCGGACTCGATCAGCGTTTCCGGGATCGCCGCGCAGTTAACGCAAATAAGCGGGGCCGCCGCGCGCTTGCTCTGCTGATGAAGCGCCCGCGCCACCAGCTCCTTGCCGGTGCCGGACTCGCCCTGGATCAGCACGCTGACATCCGCCGGAGCGGTTTTACGAATCCGGGTGTACACCTGCTGCATAGCGGCGCAGTCGCCGATCATGATTTGGCGGGTGCCGCCTTCGTCGGTAATCGCCGGGGCGCTGCCGGCCGCCATAGCGCGCTTGTGCAAAATGCCCTCGACGGTTTCCAGCAGCTCGTCGTGATCGAAGGGTTTGGCGACGTAGTCCACCGCGCCCAGCTTCAATGCCTCGATCGCCGAGCGCATGCTGGCGTAGCTGGTCATGACCAGCACCGGCGCCGGGGCGGCGGCTTCGATCAGCGCGGTGCCCGGCTCGCCCGGCAGGCGCAGGTCACTGATGATGAGATCGAACTCGGCAAGCGCGAGCGTTGCCGTCTCCTCGACGCTGGCCGCCTCGACGACTTCGTAGTGGCTGCGCTCGAGCAGTCGCTTGAGGGCGCTGCGAATAATCGCTTCATCTTCAACAATCAGTATCCTGGCCATTTAGGGTCGATCATCCTGTTGGTAAAGCGGCAGCCAAAGCGTAATGGCGGTGCCGCACGACTGTCCGCTCGGAGGCGAGGTGCACTCGATTCGGCCCTGGTGCTCGTTGATAATCTGGTACGCCACCGATAGCCCAAGCCCGGTGCCTTCTCCCGGCGCCTTGGTGGTGGTGAAGGGCTCGAACAAGTGATCCTTTACGCTTTCCGCGATACCTTCGCCGTTATCCGTAACGCGCCACCAGGCCTGCCCGGCCTGCTCGCCGGCCTCGATCGAAACCTCGCCTGGCCCTTGGCAGGCATCGCGCGCGTTGCCCAGCAGGTTCACCATCACCTGGGTCAAACGCTGGGCGTCGCCCTGAACGGTGAGGTGTGCTGGGCAGGCGTTATCAAAGCTAACATCCTCGCCCGACCGGGCCAGGTGGATCAAGTGTAGCGCGTCGTCGCTGATATGGCGGAGCACGACGCACTCTGCCGGGGGCGGCAATGACTGGCGCCCGCCGTGGGCAAAGCCCACCAGCGAGTTGACGATTTTAGTCACCCGCTGGGTCAGTTCCTGGATATGATCGGCGGTTTCCAGTAATGCCGGGTCGCTGGTATCGAAACGCAGGTTTTGGGCAAGCGATGAAATCCCCGTAATCGGGTTGCCGATCTCGTGGGCGACCCCGGCGGCCAGCTGGCCGATCGAGGCCAGGCGCGCGGCGTGCACCAGCTCCTCTTCGAGCCATTTCATTTCGCTGTGGTCCTCGACCAGGATCACGCTACCGCCACGGCTATCGAGCCCGCTCAGCGCGGCCTGGTGCAGGGTCAGAAAGTAGTCCCTGCCGTGTAGGCACACCGGTTGCTTGTAAAGCGGGCCGCTTGGCGCGTGCTGCGCGCTTTTTAATAGCTCGGGCCAGGGCGCGGGGAGGCTGTCGCGGTGCGCGCCGATCACACTCTCGCCGCTGATGCCGGATAGCTCGGAAAGCGCCTGGTTCCACATGGTCAGCTCGTCGTCATCGCCCAGTACGCAAAGCCCGACCGGAAGGTAGGCCAGGGTTTGGCGGTGGTGGCGGCGCAGCCCGTCGAGCTCCCGGGCAAGGCCGGTGAGCCGTGAGCGGTAGGCTTCAAGGCGGCTTTCCACGAAGTGGATATCGTCGGTCACCGGTGCGTCATCGTGGCGATAGGGCAGGTAGCGGTCGACGATATCGCGGGCAACAGAGGGGCCCATTAGCCCGGAAAGGTTTGCCTGGAGTCGGTCGCGCAGCCGGCGCAGCGCGTAGGGCCGGCGCTCCTCGGGGCCCAGGTTGAGCGCTTTCATTGCCCGGGCCACTTCGCGTTCGGCGGCCTCGTCGCCCAGCGCCTGGGCCAAGTGGGTGTGAAAATCCGCCGGAGTGGCGGCTTCCAGCGGCAGGCGCTTGGAGCGGATCACCGCATCGACCGAGCACGCCTCCGCGGCGCTCTGTTCGCCTTCCGAGGTGTGGGTGAAAAGCGAGATGACGATCAACAGCACGATATTGACCGCAAGCGATATCAGCGTGGTGGTGTACCAGTCCGGGGCCCCCGGCGGCATCATGTCGATGAACGGAAGGCCGGGCAGCGAGGTGGAGAGCAAAAGCGGCAGCCAAAGCCCCCAAAGCCATATCAGCGCGCCGCCGATAAGACCGGCCACCATGCCGTTACGGTTGGCGCCGGGCCAGTAAAGAAGCGCGAGCATTCCGGGTAAGCACTGGGCAATACCCACAAAGGCGGCGAGCCCCAGGTCTGTGAGGGTGTGGTGGCGGCTGATGCCCTCGGCAAACAACCAGCCGCTGGCCACGACGCCCACGACCAGCGCGCGGCGTAGCCATAAAAGCCAACCGTAAAGATTGCTGCGCGCCTCCGGCGGGCGGGCGATCAGCACCACGTGGTTGAGCACCATGCCCGATAGCGCAATGGCCATCACTGCCATGGTGCCGCTGGCCGCGGCCAGGCCCGCCAAAAAGGCCAGCGCCCCGACCCACCAATGGGTGGAGAGCTGATAGGCGGCGTAGGCGGTCAAGGAAAGATCGCCCCCCAGCGACTGCGCCGCCCACCAGATCAGCGGGATAGGAAGCGCCATCAGCAGCAAGAACAGCGGCAGCGTCCAGCTCGCCTGTAAAAGCGTATGCCGTGAGAGATTCTCGGCAAAGGTGATTTGAAAAAGATGCGGCATCATGAAAGCGGCCGCGAAAAACAGCAACAGCAGCGTACGCCACTGGGCGGGGTCCAGCCTGGGCGTGGCCGCCTGGGCAACGAGCCCGGGGCCGTCTAGCCATTGCTGCAAATCCTGGGGGCCGCTGAACACCCACCAAAGGGCGATGGCGCCGAGCGCAAGCATCGCCAGCAGTTTGATGAGCGCCTCGAGGGCGAGCATGCTCAAAAGCGTGTCGTGGCGGTGCTGGTGGCGGTGACGGGCGCCGCAAAGAATGGCGCCCAGCGCGATGATGGCGCAGAAAAGCAGCGTTGCGACGTCGCTGTAGCGGCTATGGGTCAGGTGAAAGACCGCATCGCTCAGGGTTTTGACCTGAATGCCCAAAAGCGGCAGTACCGCCAAAAGACTTAACAGGGTGACTAGGGTGCCCACCCAGCGCGAGCGAAAGCGAAACGCGAACAAGTCGGCAAGCGAAGAGAGCTGGTAGGTGCGGGTGATGCGCTGAATGGGCACCAGCAGCACCGGGGCGAGCAAAAACGCCCCGGCCGCGCCCAGGTAATAAGCCAGGTAGCCAAAGCCCGCCTCGGCGGCAAGCTCGAGGCTGCCGTACACCGCCCAGGCGCTGGCATAGATGCAAAGCGCCAGCGTGTAGACCAGTGGGTGGCGAGTCAGGCGTACCGGAATGAGCCCCCGCTCGACCGCCACGCCGACGCCCAGCAGTAGGCCAAAATAGCCAAGCCCCAGGGTGATGACGCCGACTAGTTCAACGCTCATCCAGCTTCCTTTTTTGCTCGAGCCAGAGGGTCAGCGCGATCAGCCCGCCCCAGATCAAAAAAGGGCGGTACCACACCGTCCCCGGCTCGCTCCAGCCGCCCATCAACACCGGCGAAAGCAGGTAACCGCCGAACACCAGAAAAAGCAAAATACGGTAGACGTACATATCAGCCCTCTTCCGGCATGGGCCGCTCGACGTTGGGCACCAGCCGCGCCGGCTGCCAGTGGGCGATGGCCCAGGTAAGCTGCTGATCGGGCGGGGCGCTTTGAAGCGCGCTCGTCGGGGCCTGGTCCAGCGCAACCAGTGCCTGGTAAAGCTGGCGGCGAACGGCATCGGGTTCATCCGCTAGCGCCGGGGCCAGATTCTGTTTGGAGAGTTTTTGTCCCGCTGCGCTCATCACCAGCGGTAGGTGCAGGTAGCGCGGGGCCGGGTAGCCAAGCGCGGTTTGCAGTTGGCCCTGCCAGGGGGTGTTGTCGAGTAGGTCGTGGCCGCGCACGATATCGGTCATACCCTGTTCGAAGTCGTCCACCACCACGGCGAGCTGGTACGCCCAAAGGTGATCCTTGCGCTTCAATACGATGTCGCCAAGTGCGGCCGGGTCGAAACACTGCTCACCGAATAAGCGGTCGTGCCAGCGAACGGGGCGCTTGGCGATATCGCTGCGCAGCCGCCAGGCAACGGGCTTGTCCGGGTCGCTCACGCCCTGGCGGCACCAGCCGGGGTAGACCGAGTAGTCTTGCCACTGCTTGCGCGAACAGCTGCAGGGGTAGGCAAGCCCTTGCCCGGCGAGGTTATCCAGAGCGTGCTGGTAGCGCGCGAGCCGGCTACTTTGCCAGACGACGTCGCCGTCCCAGTGAAGCCCAAAGGCTTCGAGCTGGCGCAAGATGGTGGTGTCGGCGCCTTGTGGGCAGCGCGGGGGGTCGAGGTCTTCGATCCGCACGTGCCACTCGCCCTTTTGGGCGCGGGCGTCCAGGTAGCTGCCGAGAGCGGCCACTAGCGAGCCAAAATGCAGCGGACCGGAAGGCGTGGGCGCAAAGCGGCCCCGATAGCGAACGGTGTTGGTCATAAAGCCCATCATGAGCCAGGTGGAAACGCTCGGCAAGGCACAAAAACGGGCACTCGCGGTGCCCGATTAGAGGTGGTAGAGCCCCTGCGTGATTATCCGCCCAGCTGTTTTTCTTTCAGCTCGGCCAGGGTCTTGCAGTCCACGCAGAGCGTGGCGGTGGGGCGCGCTTCTAAACGACGAATACCGATTTCGACGCCGCACGCTTCGCAGAAGCCATAGTCGTCTTCATCGATGTTCTCGATGGTTTCGTTGATCTTCTTTAAAAGCTTGCGCTCGCGGTCCCGGGTACGCAGTTCCAGGCTGAAGCCCTCTTCCTGGGTCGCCCGGTCGGCGGGGTCGGCGTAGTTATTGGCGTCTTCTTGAAGGTGGCGCACGGTGCGGTCCACCTCTTCCATGAGGTCCTGCTTCCAATTGAGAAGTAGCTGGCGAAAGTGCGCAAGCTGCTTGGCGTTCATGTACTCTTCACCCGGTGCCGGCTCGTACGGGGTGAAGGATGTGGACGCTTCCGGTTTCTGTTCCGCTACTGGCATGGGAGTGCCCCTTACTCAAGTGACTGCTGATCAACCGTGACAACGCCACGATTTCACGTCAAAGGGATGCTTGTTTAGCGGAAAATTGGCCGCTATGCAAGTATTATAGGGCGTCTAAGACGTTAGTCTAATTGCCGCCCGGGGCCGAATAAAATCAAACGATCGAACGAACAAGGAGTTTGAATGGGTTGGAATCCACGCCTTGACCAGGTGGCCCCTTTTCGCGTGATGCACCTGTTGGAAATGGCCCAGGCGCGCGAAGCCCAGGGCTTTGACGTCATTCATTTGGAGGTGGGCGAGCCGGACTTCGCAACGCCGGCGCCGATTATCGCCGCCGGCCAACGAGCGCTCGCCGATGGCAAGACCCGCTACACGCCAGCGGCGGGCCTTCCCGCGCTGCGTGAGGCGATCAGCGGCCACTACTTCGATCACTTTGGCGCCGAGGTCGACCCCGCGCGCATTATCGTCACCCCCGGCGCCTCCGGGGCGCTTTTGCTGGCAAGCCAATTACTGGTAAGCGAAGGCGACCGGGTGCTGATGGCCGACCCCAACTACCCCTGCAATCGCCACTTCATGGCACTGGCCGGCGCCGAGGTAGACGCGGTGCCGGTGGGGCGTGAAACCGGCTGGCAGCTCGACGTCACTTTGGTCGAGAAGCACTGGCAGCCGGCCACGCGCCTTGCCATGCTCGCCTCCCCCTCCAACCCGACCGGCCATACCTTGAGCCGCGCCGGGCTTGCCGGCGTAGGCGAGGCGGTGGCGGCCCGGGGCGGCGAGCTGCTGGTCGATGAAATCTACCAGGGACTCAATTTCGACGACGCGCCGCTTTCCGCCACCGCGCTCTCGAAGGAGGCCTTCGTGGTCAACAGCTTCTCGAAGTACTTCGGCATGACCGGCTGGCGCCTGGGCTGGCTGGTGGCGCCGGAGCGCGCGGTGGAACCCTTGACGCGACTTGCCCAGAACGTTTTTCTCGCCGCGGCCACGCCGTCCCAGCACGCGGCACTGGCCGCCTTCACGCCGGAGTGCCTTGCAGAGCTCGAAAGCCGCCGGGTGATCCTGAAAGAGCGCCGCCAGGTGCTGCTCGATGGCCTTTTCGATCTTGGCCTGGCGCCGGACGTTGCGCCCCAGGGGGCGTTCTACGTCTGGCTGGATATCTCGCGCTACAGCCGTGACAGCCAGGCGTTTTGCGAGCGGCTGCTGGTCGAAGAGAACGTAGCGATCACGCCAGGCGTCGATTTCGCGGTACACGGTGGCGCGCATTTCGTGCGCATCGCCTTCACCAGTGACGTGGCCCGCCTGCAGGAAGCACTGGTGCGCCTGGCGCGCTTTGTCAGCCGGCTATGATCACCTACGAAAGCGCCCTGGTGCCGGGCATACTGCTGCGCCGCTACAAACGCTTTTTGGCCGATGTGCGCCTCGATGACGGCCGCGAGGTCACCGCGCACTGCCCCAATACCGGCTCGATGAAAAGCGTCAATGTGCCGGGGTGTCGGGTGTGGCTCTCCCAAAGCGACAACCCCAAACGCAAGCTCGCCTGGACCTGGGAGCTGATCGAGCTGCCCGGCCTGGCTGGTCAGGTGGAGCTCGCCTCCATTCATACCGGGCGCGCCAACCGCATCGTCGAAACGGCCCTTGCGGCGGGCAAGCTCGAAGCGCTGGCCGGCTATGCCAGGCTTCGCCGCGAGGTCACGGTGGAAGGGTCGCGGCTCGACTTTCTGCTCGAGGATGACGAAAGCCAGCGCCGCGCCTATATCGAGGTCAAGCAGGTCACGCTGATGGAAGACGATGGCCACGGCTACTTCCCCGCCTCAGTCAGCACGCGGGGTCTCAAGCACCTGCAGGCGCTCGAGACGTTGGCGCGCCAGGGCGAGCGGGCGGTGCTGGTATTCTGCGGCGCCCGCGAGGGCATTTTCGATGTGGGCCCGGCCGCCCACATCGACCCGGCGTACGCCGCGGGCCTTGAAGCCGCGGTGGCCCAGGGGGTGGAAGTGCTGGCCTACGGTATCGGGGTGGGCTGGGAGGCGGGCGCGCCGATCAGTATCGGCATCGAGCGCGCCCTGACGGTCCGCCTTTGAGCGACTAGCGGCGGCGCACGCGAAAAATCGCGATTTCGCCGAACAGGTTGGGCCACCAGCGCGAGGTCCAATGGCCGCGATGTTCGCCCACGCCCACGGCACGGTCGACGATCACCAACCCCTTCTCGCGGCAGAGCTGCTCGAAGTCGTTGAAAGTGGAAAGATGGATGTTGGGCGTGTCGTACCAGGCGTGGGGCAACGACTTGGACACCGGCATGTAGCCGCGCAGGCCCAGGTACACCCGGTGGCGCCAGTAGGCGAAGTTGGGGAAGGTGATGATGCCCTCGTCCGCTACTCGCAGCATCTCGTCGAGCATCTTGTCCGGGCGGCGCAGCGCCTGTAGCGCCTGGGTCATGATCACCTGGTCGTAGCGTTGATCGCCGAAGTTGCCGAGCCCATCGTCCAGGTTGTGTTCGATGACCGAGACCCCGCGCGCCACGCACTGGGTAATGCCCGCCGGGTCGATCTCCAAACCGTAGCCGGTGACGTTTTTCTGCTGGGAGAGGCGCTCCAAAAGGGCGCCGTCGCCGCAGGCAAGGTCCAGCACGTGGGCGCCTTCGGGCACCCAGTCAAAAATCAGCTCGAGGTCGGTGCGCATCATGTCGGGCTCTCCCCGCGGGTGTCTGAAAGACCAAGGCTTTGCGCCGAGCGCTCCATGAAGGCGCTAAACAGCGCCTCGTAGCGCGGCTCCGGCAGCAGGAAGGCATCGTGGCCGTGGGGGGATTCGATATTGGCGTAGCTGACCGGTTTGCCCGCCCGAATCAACGCATCGACCAGCTCTCGGGAGCGTGAAGGCGGAAAGCGCCAGTCCGTGGTGAAACTTACGATGAGAAACGGACACTGGGCCGGGGCGAGCGCAGAGGCGAGGTCGCCACCGTGCAGTGCCGACGGGTCGAAGTAATCCAGCGCCTTGGTCATCAAGAGATAGGTATTGGCATCGAAGGCGGTGGAGAAAGCGTCGCCCTGGTAGCGAAGGTAGGACTCTACCTGGAACTCCACGTCGAAGCCGAAGTTCAGGTCGTCGGTTCGCAGGTCGCGACCGAACTTGCTACCCATGGCGTCTTCCGACAGATACGTGATATGGCCCACCATGCGCGCGAGCTTCAAACCGCGCTTGGGCACCGTATTCTGTTCGGCGTACCAGCCTTCATGAAATTCCGGATCGGAGCGGATCGCCTGGCGGGCGACCTCGTTGAAGGCGATGTTCTGCGCCGAAAGGCGCGGGGTCGCCGCAATCACCACCGCATTGGCGACCCGTTCGGGGTGCGTGATCGTCCACTGCAGCACCTGCATACCGCCCAGGCTTCCGCCCACGGCCGCCGCCCAGCGTTCGATGCCCAAATGGTCGGCCAGCCGCGCCTGACTGGCCACCCAGTCGATGACCGTGATCACGGGAAAATCCGGCCCCCACTGGCGGCCGGTGGCCGGGTTGTGGCTTACCGGCCCGGTGCTGCCGTGACAGCCGCCCAGGTTATTCAGCGAGACGACGAAGAAGCGGTCGGTGTCGATCGATTTGCCCGAGCCGATATGAGCGTCCCACCAGCCGGGCTTGGTGTCGTCGGGATGGTGATACCCCGCCGCGTGGTGGTGGCCCGACAGCGCATGGCAGATCAGCACGGCGTTGCTGCGCTCGGCGTTGAGCGTGCCGTAGGTCTCATAAATCAGCTCGTATTCGGGCAGCACCTTGCCACAGGCAAGCGCCAAGGGGGTGTCGAAACGAGCAACGTGGGGCGTAACCGTCCCGACGGAGTCCGCCGGGTGGTCAGGTGTTGGCCGCGTGTCTGAATCAGGCATTGAAAACGGTAATCCTGCTAAAAAGTCGATAACAGCGCGCGTGACGCGCGCTTAAAGCCCGACCAGCGCGCCCGGCGCACCCGCCTGGCGAATCAGCGAGCCCACGACCAACGCGTCGATCAGGTTGATGGCGATAAACACCACGATCGGGGAAAGGTCGATCATGCCAAGCGGCGGAATCACTTTACGCACCGGCGCCATGATCGGCTCGACCAGTTGCATGACCAGCAGTGCGCCTGGGTGGCTTGCGTTGGGGGCGACCCAGCTCAGAATGATCATTACGATCAGGGCGAAGAAGTAGATCTTCAAAATGGCGTTGGCGAGCGCGGCGACCCCGGCGATCACCAGTTGCACCACCGGCGGCATGCCGAAGCCGATGAGCATCAAAAGGGCGATGATGCTGACCACCTTGAGCACGAAGGCCGCCGCCAGGGTGGCAAGGTCAAAGCGCCCGGCGACCGGGCCTAGAAAGCTCTGGAACGGCCCGACCACGGGTTGGGTAATTTTGACCACCGACTGGCTCAGCGGGTTGTAGTAATCCGCGCGTGAGGCCTGCAGCAAAAAACGCAGCATTAGTATGAATAAATAGATGTTGATGAGGGTGTTGACTAGCGTTAACCCGGCGCTACCCATTTGGCTGCCCATTGCTTGCGTCTCCGTTGCGTTAAATCGTGCTGAATGTTGGGGTGAGCGTTTGGCTCAGTGGCCGCGCAGCTCTTTGGCCATTTCGCTGGCGCGCTCGGCGCAGGCCTGCATGGCGCTCGCCATCGTGTCACGAAGTCCAGCGGACTCCAGGTGCTCGATCGCTCGCTCGGTGGTGCCGCCAGGTGACATGACATTGCGCTTGAGTGTGGCCGGGTCGTGTTCGCTTTGCTGGGCCATGGTCGCCGCGCCAAGTGCTGCTTGAATCGCCAGTCGCCGCGCGGTCGCCGCAGGCAGGCCCTGGGCGACGCCCGCCTCTTCCATCGCCTCGAACATTAAAAAGAAGTACGCCGGCGCACTGCCGGAAACGGCGGTCACCGCATCGAGCAGCGCTTCGTCCTCGACCCACTCGACGATCCCGACCGCTTTCATCAGCTCGCCCGCCAACGTGCGCTGGGCATCGGACACGCCGCGGTTGGCGTAAAGGCCGCTGGCGCCAACACCCACCAGCGAAGGCGTATTGGGCATGCAGCGCACAAGGGCGGTGTTGCCGCCCAGCCACGCATCGATTGTAGCGGCTTCGAGGCCAGCGGCAATCGAAATGACCAGCGGCGCTTGCGCCCGAAGGGTGTCGGCAAGCTCGGCGCAAACGTTTTGCATGATTTGCGGTTTGACCGCCAGAATCACCACGTCCGCATTTTGGATCGCCTGACCGTTGTCGGTATGGGTGTGGATGCCCATTTTATCGCGAAGCGGGGTTAGCTCCTGCTCGGTAGGGGCGGTGGCGGTAATGTGCGTGGCGCTGACGCCGCTTTCGATGAGCCCGCCGATAATCGCCTTGGCCATGTTGCCCGCGCCGATGAAGGTAATGTTGTTCGCCATGGGAAATCCCTTGTTAAAAATGTACCGCCAGTGGCGGAGTCGTCGGTTGAGCGCGTGCCGGGCGCCGGGCGTGCTAATCCCGGGCGCCGAAAATCGCGCTGCCCAGGCGCACCAGGGTCGCGCCTTCCTGCACTGCCGCCTCGAGATCGTCGCTCATCCCAATCGAGAGCGTATCCAGCGGTGCGTCGGGGAGCGCTGTTTGCAGCTCGGCGAGCAGCGCAGCCAGGGCGGCAAAGGGTGCGCGCTGGTGCTCGATGTTCTCCGCCGGGGCGGGGATCGCCATTAGCCCGCGCAGGGCAAGCCCGGGCAGCGCAACGATCTCCTCGGCCAGGGGCCGCACCATCTCCGGCGCAAGCCCTGATTTGCTCGCTTCACCGCTGATGTTCACCTGCAGGCAGACATTGAGCGGGGGCAGGTGCGCGGGGCGGTAATCGCTCAAGCGCTTGGCGATCTTGATGCGCTCCACGCTGTGCATCCAGGCGAAGTGTTCCGCCACCGCGCGGGCCTTATTGGACTGAAGCGGGCCGATGAAATGCCACTCGATATCGTCCAGATCACTTAGCTCGCGCTGCTTGTCCAGCGCCTCCTGCAGGTAGTTTTCGCCAAAGGCGCGCTGACCAAGCTGCCACGCCTGGCGAATCGTCGCGGCCGGCTTGGTCTTGCTGACGGCCAGCAGGCGGGCGCTATCTGCGGGGCGGGCCGCGGCGTCAAGCGCGTGCTCTAAACGCATGCGGGCCTTGGCAAGGGATTCGGAAAGCGCGATCTCTGTCATACTGAATTACCTTAACACCGCCAGGGAAGAGAGATGGATATTACCGAACTGCTGGCATTCTCGGCAAAGCAGAATGCCTCGGACCTGCATCTGAGCGCCGGTTTGCCGCCGATGATTCGTGTCGATGGCGATATTCATCGCCTCAACGTGCCCGCCATGGGCCACGAAGAGGTCATCGCGCTCGTCCACGCCATCATGAACGAGCGCCAGCGCCAGGAGTATGCCGAGCACCTGGAAATCGACTTTTCCTACTCGCTGCCCGATGTCGCCCGCTTTCGTGTCAATGCTTTTACTCAGGCCCGGGGCGCCGGGGCGGTGTTTCGTACCATCCCAGGCGAGGTGCTCTCCATGAAAGCATTGGGCCTGGGTGACGTGTTCGAGCGTTTGGCGATGCTTCCCAGGGGGCTCGTACTGGTCACTGGCCCGACCGGCTCGGGCAAGAGCACGACGCTCGCCGCACTGATCGACTACATCAATCAGTACCGCTTCGAGCATATTCTTACCATCGAGGACCCGGTGGAGTTCGTGCACGACAGCAAGCGCTGTTTGATCAATCAGCGCGAAGTGCACCGCGACACTCATAGCTTCGCCAACGCGTTGAGAAGCGCGCTACGCGAGGACCCGGACGTCATCATGGTGGGGGAGCTTCGCGATCTCGAGACCATTCGCCTGGCGCTGACCGCCGCGGAAACCGGCCACCTGGTGTTTGCCACGCTGCATACCACCTCGGCGGCGAAAACCATCGACCGTATCATCGACGTTTTTCCCGGCGAAGAGAAATCCATGGTCCGCTCGATGCTGTCCGAATCGCTGCAAGCGGTGGTCGCGCAGACGCTGCTCAAACGCGAAGGCGGCGGGCGCGTGGCCGCTCACGAGATCCTGATTGCCACCTCGGCGGTGCGTAATCTCATCCGCGAGGACAAGGTGGCGCAGATCTATTCGGCGATGCAGACCGGGGTGAACCTGGGCATGCAAACCCTCAACGCCTCGCTTTTGAAGCTGGTCAACGAGGGCGCGGTGAGCTTCGATGAAGCCCAGTCCCGCGCTCAAGGCGCACTTACGCCCCCTCGGGAGTAAGCTTTCAGGGGGCGTACACGCCGCCCAACACCCGCGGGCCCCGGGCGCCGGTGACCGAGGCCAGGTTGCCAGGCAGGCCTTCCAAACGCTGGTGGGCCAGCCATCCAAAGGCGCCGGCTTCGATCCAGTCCTCCGGCCAGCCATGGGCGGCGGGCGAGGTCAGCACTGCGTTGGGCAGGTGGTGGGTAAGCCTTGCCATCAGGTGTGCGTTATGCGCGCCGCCGCCGCCGGTAATCAGGGTAAGCGGCTCGGCCGACGGTAAAAGCTTATCGATCGCCCCGGCAACGCTTACGGCGGTGAGCTCGGCAAGCGTTGCCTGTACATCCGCCGCGTCCTCCTCGCCGGTTAGCTTTTTAAGTAACCACTCGGTATGAAACAGCTCCCGCCCGGTGCTGCGCGGCGGGGTTAGCGCGAAAAAGGGCTCATCGAGCAACCGCGCCAACAGTGCCGGGTCGATTTGGCCGCTTTTCGCCCAACCGCCGTCTTTATCGAAGCGCGCGGTTGGGTGTTGGGCGTGGCGGGTAAACCAGGCGTCCATCAGTACGTTGGCAGGGCCGGTGTCGAAGCCTAAAACGGGCTTTTCTGGTGCGGCGGGCAGCCAGGTGACGTTGGCGATGCCGCCCAGGTTGAGAACGAGCTGCTCTTCTCCTGCCTTTTGAAAAAGCGCTTGGTGAAACGCCGGCGCAAGCGGCGCCGCCTGGCCGCCCGCGGCCAAATCGCGTCGGCGAAAATCTGCCACCACGGCCATGCCGGTCAGTTCCGCCAAAAGGCTTGGGTTGTCCAACTGGTGTGTATAAGCCGGCCCCCCTGCATGGCCTTCGGGGGCATGCTCGATGGTTTGGCCGTGGCTGCCGATGGCGCGAATCTCGCCAGGCGTTCGGCCCGTCTTTTCCAGCAGCGCCTTTACGGCCCTGGCCTGCAGCGCACAAAACTGCGCCTCGGCGGCGGCGAGCTCGGAAAAGCGGGTGTGCTCGGCGTGGCACAGTGTTAAAAGTGCCTGACGCAGCGTTTCGGGCATCGGCTCGGCGTGCGTATCCAGCAGTTTGGGGGCGCCGGAAGGCGACATGGCGACCAGGGCAGCGTCGATACCGTCGAGGCTGGTACCGGACATCAGCCCTATATAGAGCGGTGTATCGGGTGCGAGAGACGTCGTCATTAGCGTTTCCAAAGCGGTGAAGGCTCAACCGTGGCCGATTGGCATGGTAACATTGCCGGTTGTTTATCATCTGTTGCCCCTACCGGGCAAAGCTTAAAGTGGAGAGAGGCAATGAGTGAGGTGGATCAGGCGCTAGCGCTACTGTCGCGAGGTACGCACGAAATCCTGATAGAGGACGAGCTCAGGAAAAAGCTCGAATCAGGGCGCACGCTGCGTATCAAGGCGGGTTTCGACCCCACCGCGCCGGATTTGCACCTGGGCCACAGCGTGCTGCTCACCAAGATGCGTCAGTTCCAGGACCTGGGCCACACGGTCATTTTCCTGATCGGCGACTTCACCGGGCGCATCGGCGACCCGACGGGCAAGAACGTCACCCGTAAGCCGCTCACCGAGGAAGACGTCAAGGCCAATGCCGAGACCTATAAAGAGCAGGTCTTCAAGATTCTCGATCCCGAAAAGACCGAGGTGCGCTTCAACGCCGAGTGGTTCGGCGAGATGAGTGCGGCGAAGCTGATCGAGCTGGCCGCGCAAAGCACCGTGGCGCGTATGCTCGAGCGCGATGATTTCGAGAAGCGCTACAAGGCCAATCAGTCCATCGCGATTCACGAATTCCTCTACCCGCTGGTGCAGGGCTACGACTCCGTGGCGCTGGAAGCCGACGTGGAGCTTGGCGGCACCGACCAGAAGTTCAACCTGTTGATGGGCCGCGAGATTCAAAAACACTTCGGCCAAGAGTCCCAGGTGGTCATCACCATGCCGCTGCTCGAAGGCCTCGACGGCGTGCAGAAGATGTCCAAGTCACTGGGCAACTACGTCGGCGTCGATGAGTCGCCAGGCTCGATGTTCAACAAGCTGGTCTCGATGCCGGATAGTTTGATGTGGCGCTACTTCGAGCTCTTGTCGCTCAAATCCAACGAAGAGCTGGACGCTATCAAGCAAAGTGTCGAGCAGGGCGCCAACCCGCGCGATATTAAAATGGAGCTGGCCCGCGAGTTGATCGCCCGCTACCACGGTGAGGAAGCCGCGGCCAACGCCCACAAGTCCGCCGGTAACCAATTGGCCGATGGCGAGCTGCCCGAGGACCTGCCGGAAGTAGAGGTCGACTTCGAGGGTGGCGAAGCGCCGATCGCCAGCGTGCTCACCCGCGCGGGGCTGACCAAAAACAGCGCCCAGGCCAAGGACATGCTCAAAAACGGCAGCGTTAAAGTCGATGGCGAGGCAGTTGCGCCAAGCACCATGTTATCCACGGGCAAGGCCTACGTTATCCAGGCGGGCAAGAAGCGTTACGCGCGTGTGACGCTAAAGTGATCGTTTTTTGAAAAACCCCTTGCACTCCCGGCAGCGAATCCGTAAAGTACGCATCCGCTGCCGGGGACGCAAGGCGTTGCCAGCGGTGAATGAGAGTGAAAACTCTCGGTTTGTCAGGAGGTTAGCGGTTTTTGTTCGCTCGCTTCACTCGCCAAAATCGGCGGTTGACAAACTTCAGGAAATGCGTAGAATACGCCTTCCTCGCTACGGCAACCGGCTCAGGTCATCGAGTAAGACGTTAAGCCGAAGCGAAACCGCTCTTTAAAAATTTGATCAGGTAATTCATGTGGGCGTTTGCCGATGAGGGTGACAAGTCACCTTATATCAAGGCAAGCGCACAAGAAGAATTTTCGAATTCTTCAAATTCGTTTGAACCTTGAGCCAGGATTGATTCGCCTCTGTTGCTTTAGAGCGACAGGCAAGAATCACAATGATTTTAAACTGAAGAGTTTGATCATGGCTCAGATTGAACGCTGGCGGCAGGCTTAACACATGCAAGTCGAGCGGTAACAGGTCCAGCTTGCTGGACGCTGACGAGCGGCGGACGGGTGAGTAATGCATAGGAATCTACCCGGTAGTGGGGGATAACCTGGGGAAACCCAGGCTAATACCGCATACGTCCTACGGGAGAAAGGGGGCCTCTGGCTCCCGCTATCGGATGAGCCTATGTCGGATTAGCTGGTTGGTGAGGTAACGGCTCACCAAGGCAACGATCCGTAGCTGGTCTGAGAGGATGATCAGCCACATCGGGACTGAGACACGGCCCGAACTCCTACGGGAGGCAGCAGTGGGGAATATTGGACAATGGGCGCAAGCCTGATCCAGCCATGCCGCGTGTGTGAAGAAGGCTTTCGGGTTGTAAAGCACTTTCAGCGAGGAAGAACGCCTGGCGGTTAATACCCGCCAGGAAAGACATCACTCGCAGAAGAAGCACCGGCTAACTCCGTGCCAGCAGCCGCGGTAATACGGAGGGTGCAAGCGTTAATCGGAATTACTGGGCGTAAAGCGCGCGTAGGTGGCATGACAAGCCGGTTGTGAAAGCCCCGGGCTCAACCTGGGAACGGCATCCGGAACTGTCACGCTAGAGTGCAGGAGAGGAAGGTGGAATTCCCGGTGTAGCGGTGAAATGCGTAGAGATCGGGAGGAATACCAGTGGCGAAGGCGGCCTTCTGGACTGACACTGACACTGAGGTGCGAAAGCGTGGGTAGCAAACAGGATTAGATACCCTGGTAGTCCACGCCGTAAACGATGTCGACCAGCCGTTGGGTGCCTTGTGCACTTTGTGGCGAAGTTAACGCGATAAGTCGACCGCCTGGGGAGTACGGCCGCAAGGTTAAAACTCAAATGAATTGACGGGGGCCCGCACAAGCGGTGGAGCATGTGGTTTAATTCGATGCAACGCGAAGAACCTTACCTACCCTTGACATCCTGCGAACCCGGGAGAGATCCCGGGGTGTCTTCGGAAACGCAGAGACAGGTGCTGCATGGCTGTCGTCAGCTCGTGTTGTGAAATGTTGGGTTAAGTCCCGTAACGAGCGCAACCCTTGTCCCTATTTGCCAGCACGTAATGGTGGGAACTCTAGGGAGACTGCCGGTGACAAACCGGAGGAAGGTGGGGACGACGTCAAGTCATCATGGCCCTTACGGGTAGGGCTACACACGTGCTACAATGGCCGGTACAAAGGGCTGCGAACTCGCGAGAGTAAGCGAATCCCAGAAAGCCGGTCTCAGTCCGGATCGGAGTCTGCAACTCGACTCCGTGAAGTCGGAATCGCTAGTAATCGTGGATCAGAATGCCACGGTGAATACGTTCCCGGGCCTTGTACACACCGCCCGTCACACCATGGGAGTGGACTGCACCAGAAGTGGTTAGCCTAACTTTGGAGGGCGATCACCACGGTGTGGTTCATGACTGGGGTGAAGTCGTAACAAGGTAGCCGTAGGGGAACCTGCGGCTGGATCACCTCCTTAAACGATGCGTCACTCTCCCGGCAAGCGCTCACAATGAATTACCTGATCAAGTAGCTGTTGAATGAGCAGTGATAAGTCAATCGCCTTCGGCGATGCCTTATCACTGCTTATGGCAGTCGCTCTTTAACAATGTATATCATGCTGACAGTATCGAATGACGATATGAAGACAAGTGCCTTTAGGGTGGCTGTGTTTATAGCGTGATCTCGATACGCAATTGTTTTGTGATACGTTTCAAGCGTATCCGGCAATCGTTGTCATTGCGGGATCCAGACTCCTTCGGGTTATAGGGTCAAGCAATGAAGCGCACACGGTGGATGCCTAGGCAGTCAGAGGCGATGAAAGACGTTGTAGCCTGCGATAAGGTTCGGTGAGGTGGCAAACAACCTGCGACCCGGACATCTCTGAATGGGGAAACCCACTGACCACAAGGTCAGTATCGTATCCTGAATACATAGGGATACGAGGCGAACCGGGGGAACTGAAACATCTAAGTACCCCGAGGAAAAGAAATCAACCGAGATTCCCCCAGTAGCGGCGAGCGAACGGGGACCAGCCCTTAAGCATGTGAATGGCTAGACGAACGGATTGGGAAGTCCGGCCGTAGCGGGTGATAGCCCCGTAGTCGAAAGTCTGATCATGTGAAATCGAGTAGGTCGGGGCACGAGAAACCCTGATTGAAGACGGGGGGACCATCCTCCAAGGCTAAATACTCCTGACTGACCGATAGTGAACCAGTACCGTGAGGGAAAGGCGAAAAGAACCCCGGCGAGGGGAGTGAAATAGATCCTGAAACCGTGTGCGTACAAGCAGTAGGAGCCCACTTGTTGGGTGACTGCGTACCTTTTGTATAATGGGTCAGCGACTTATATTCAGTGGCGAGCTTAACCGATAGGGGAGGCGTAGCGAAAGCGAGTCTTAACTGGGCGACCAGTCGCTGGATATAGACCCGAAACCGGGCGATCTATCCATGAGCAGGGTGAAGGTTGAGTAACATCAACTGGAGGCCCGAACCAGGATCTGTTGAAAAAGATTTGGATGACTTGTGGATCGGAGTGAAAGGCTAATCAAGCCCGGAGATAGCTGGTTCTCCTCGAAAGCTATTTAGGTAGCGCCTCACGTATCACCACCGGGGGTAGAGCACTGTTTCGGCTAGGGGGCCATCCCGGCTTACCAACCCGAGGCAAACTCCGAATACCGGTGAGTGCAGCGTGGGAGACACACGGCGGGTGCTAACGTCCGTCGTGAAAAGGGCAACAACCCGGACCGTCAGCTAAGGTCCCCAAATCCTGGTTAAGTGGGAAACGATGTGGGAAGGCTCAGACAGCTAGGAGGTTGGCTTAGAAGCAGCCATCCTTTAAAGAAAGCGTAATAGCTCACTAGTCGAGTCGGCCTGCGCGGAAGATGTAACGGGGCTCAAACCAGGTACCGAAGCTACGGGTTCATCCTTAGGGATGAGCGGTAGAGGAGCGTCGTGTAAGCCGATGAAGGTGGATCGAGAGGTCTGCTGGAGGTATCACGAGTGCGAATGCTGACATGAGTAACGATAAGGGGAGTGAAAAACTCCCCCGCCGGAAGACCAAGGTTTTCTGTTCGATGCTAATCAGAGCAGAGTGAGTCGGCCCCTAAGGCGAGGCCGAAAGGCGTAGTCGATGGGAAACGGGTCAATATTCCCGTACCGGATGTCATTGCGATGGGGGGACGAAGAAGGCTAGGTGAGCCAGGCGTTGGTTGTCCTGGTGAAAGCGAGTAGGCCTGGGTCTCAGGTAAATCCGGGACCCTTTAAAGCCGAGACGCGAGACGAACGGATTACGATCCGGAAGTCACTGATGCCACGCTTCCAGGAAAAGCCTCTAAGCTTCAGATGACATGCGACCGTACCCCAAACCGACACAGGTGGTCAGGGTGAGAATCCCAAGGCGCTTGAGAGAACTCGGGTGAAGGAACTAGGCAAAATGGTGCCGTAACTTCGGGAGAAGGCACGCCGGATTAGGGTGAGAGGACTTGCTCCTTCAGCCCGAACCGGTCGAAGATACCAGGTGGCTGCAACTGTTTAGTAAAAACACAGCACTCTGCTAACGCGCAAGCGGACGTATAGGGTGTGACGCCTGCCCGGTGCCGGAAGGTTAAGTGATGGTGTTAGCCCTCTGGGCGAAGCTCTTGATCGAAGCCCCGGTAAACGGCGGCCGTAACTATAACGGTCCTAAGGTAGCGAAATTCCTTGTCGGGTAAGTTCCGACCTGCACGAATGGCGTAATGATGGCCACGCTGTCTCCACCCGAGACTCAGTGAAATTGAAATCGCCGTGAAGATGCGGTGTACCCGCGGCTAGACGGAAAGACCCCGTGAACCTTTACTATAGCTTCACACTGGATACTGATGTTGCCTGTGTAGGATAGCTGGGAGGCTTTGAACTCCGGACGCCAGTTCGGAGGGAGCCAACCTTGAAATACCAGCCTGGCATCATTGGTGTTCTCACTCGGGTCCGTTATCCGGATCGAGGACAGTGTGTGGTGGGTAGTTTGACTGGGGCGGTCTCCTCCCAAAGAGTAACGGAGGAGCACGAAGGTACCCTCAGCACGGTCGGACATCGTGCAATGAGTGCAAGAGCATAAGGGTGCTTGACTGCGAGACAGACACGTCGAGCAGGTGCGAAAGCAGGTTCTAGTGATCCGGTGGTTCTGTATGGAAGGGCCATCGCTCAACGGATAAAAGGTACTCCGGGGATAACAGGCTGATACCGCCCAAGAGTTCACATCGACGGCGGTGTTTGGCACCTCGATGTCGGCTCATCACATCCTGGGGCTGAAGTCGGTCCCAAGGGTATGGCTGTTCGCCATTTAAAGTGGTACGCGAGCTGGGTTTAGAACGTCGTGAGACAGTTCGGTCCCTATCTGCCGTGGGCGTTGGATGTTTGAGAAGGGCTGCTCCTAGTACGAGAGGACCGGAGTGGACGCACCTCTGGTGTTCCGGTTGTCACGCCAGTGGCATTGCCGGGTAGCTATGTGCGGACGGGATAACCGCTGAAAGCATCTAAGCGGGAAGCCCCCTTCAAGATGAGACATCCCCGAGGCCTTGAGCCTCCTGAAGGGCCCAGCGAGACCAGCTGGTTGATAGGCACGGTGTGGACGCGCTGCAAGGCGTTGAGCTAACGTGTACTAATGGCCCGTGAGGCTTGACCCTATAACACCCAAGGGGTCTGGTCCTGTAGTGACAACGACGCTCGAAAGAGCACCGGATACATTGAAACGATCACAAAACGTCAGCCGATATACATTGAAAGTTACGCCTGACGACCATGGCTTGCGTGAACCACCCGATCCCTTGCCGAACTCGGAAGTGAAACCGCAACGCGCCGATGGTAGTGTGGGGTCTCCCCATGCGAGAGTAGGTTATCGTCAGGCACCTCTTCGAAAAAGCCCCGAGCACACTGTGTTCGGGGCTTTTTTTATGCGTGCAGGAAAAGGCCGGACGGCCCGAACAGGGCCCGCCACGGTGCCTCCGACTCCTGTAGGAGCCCGATTCATCGGGCGATGGCGGCGCCCAGCCGCCCGGGGTTGAATCCGGCACCGTGCCGACCATCCACCCAAGCGGCGCGGTGCGCCGCATCGCTGGCTGAAGCCTGCTCCTACAAAAACAGTGGCACAACAAGGCCTCGGTGCCACCGCGCCCTTGTAGGAGCCCGATTTGATTGGGCGATGGCGGTCTCGCCCCTTTTTGCTAAAAGTTAAAATTTTGATCGCCCTGCAATGGCATTTAATTCGACAGCTCCTTAAAATCGGGGGGTAGATACAGTCTGGCATCGTTCAAATAGAGAGGTTCGTATGAAAGCGCCGCTACTGAAAAAACTTACGTTGGCCCTGTTAATGGGCCTGATGCTGGGCGGCTTGGCCGCGTGTGACGATCAGGGCCCGGCGGAAGAGGCGGGGGAGAGCATTGACGACAGCATGGAAAGCGCCGGTGAAAGCATCGAGGAGATGGGCGAAAGTATCGAAGATTCCGCCGACGATGCGTCCAACTAACGCTTTTGCGTGACATTGAACGTTTTGAAACAGCCGCTTATAAGCGGCTGTTTTACGTTGCGGTCCCGCCGCGCCTGCTGGGCTAGACTGCAAAGACGACGTGCGCGAAAAAAGCGTGGCGCATAGGGCAACGACCAGGAGGCGACGTGCGTTTACGAGCCGACAATACGCTAATGCTATGCGTGGATTTTCAAACGGGGCTGAAGCCCGTGATCGAGCACTTCGAGCAGGGCCTGGCAGAGGCCGCGTGGCTTGCTGGCGTCGCGCAAGAGGTTGGCGTGCCGGTGTGGCTGACCGAGCAAAACCCGGTAAAGCTGGGGCCTACGGCACCGGCGTTGAGCGATGCGCTAACGGATCACTGTGTATGGGAGAAGCAGCACTTCAGCATCGCCGAAGAGCCCGAGTTCATGGAGGCGCTTAACGCCCTGGGGCGGCGTCAGGTCGTATTGTGTGGCACCGAGGCGCATATCTGTGTGCTGCAGAGTGCGCTGGGGTTATTGGAGGCCGGTTACGAGGTTTACTGGCTGGTGGACGCCACGCTAAGCCGGCGCCCGGTCGAAACCGGGCTTGCCCGCAAGCGCGCCGGCCAACACGGTGCGATAACGGTGACCGCGGACATGGTCGCCTACGAATGGCTTCACCGTTGCGACAGCGCGCTTTTTAAGCGCGTACACCGGGCATTTCTGAAACCTCGCGTCGGGCGTACGCTGAGCTTTCTTAGCGATCCGCCTCGCGGCGAGTAAACACCAGGGTGTTACCCTCGGACGCCGCCTTGTCGAAACCATAACCCGCCACATCGAACGCCTTGAGCGCTTCGGGCGCGTTGATCTGCTCGCGAATGATCCAGGCGCTCATTAGCCCGCGGGCCTTTTTGGCGTAAAAGCTGATGATTTTGTAGTGACCGTTCTTCTCATCCTTGAACACGGGCGTGATGATTTCGGCGTCGAGCTTTTGGGTATCCACCGCCTTGAAGTACTCGTTGGAGGCAAGATTCACCAGATATTTCGAGCCGCTTTCACCGATCACCTGATCGAGCGCCCGGGTTAGCGTAGGCCGCCAGTAAGCGTAAAGGTCCTTGCCCGCCTCGTTAGGGAGCTTCGTGCCCATCTCCAGCCGGTAGGCCTGAATCAAATCCAACGGGCGCAGCAAGCCGTAAAGACCGGAGAGAATACGCAGATGCGTTTGGGCGAAGCGGTTGTCGGCTTCGCTAAAAGTATGCGCCTCGAGGCCGGTATAAACATCGCCCTGAAACGCCTGAGCGGCGGGCTTGGCGTTGTCCAGGCTAAACGGCGGCTGCCACTCTTTAAAGCGCGCGGCGTTGAGCCCGGCGAGCTTATCGCTGACCCCCATCAACTCGCTGATCTGTTGAGGCGAGTAGCCGCGCAGGATGTCGATCAGCGGCTGGCTATGCTCGAGCAAATCCGGTTGGGTAACGTGTTGGGTCGTCGAAGGTGTTTCAAAGTCCAGCGTCTTGGCTGGCGAAATGACGCTTAGCATCGCTTGCTCCTTAAGCGCAGCTTCAAAATGGGCTACGAGCGGTGTCGAAATGGACACCATGATACCAGGCCCCGGCCTTGGCCGGGGCTATGGAGCCGATAGTAAAAGCCACCGTCAGGTCGCTTTTGAAAGCGCTTAGGGGCTCGGGTTGGAGATGCGCCGATGAATCTCGTCGATACCTTCAAGTACCTCGTCATCGAGCTTCAACGACTCGCTTGCCAGGTTGGCTTCGAGCTGCTCCATGGTGGTCGCACCGATGATATTGCTGGTCAAAAAGGGCCGCGAGTTAATAAAGGCCAGTGCCATCTGCGCCGGGTCCAGGCCGTGCTTTTGGGCAAGAGAGACGTAGGCCTGAGTGGCTTCCTCCGCCTGGGGCGAGGTGTAGCGCTTGAAGCGCTCGTAAAGCGTCAAGCGGCCCTTGGCCGGACGGGCACCGTCCAGGTATTTACCCGAGAGTACGCCAAAGGCCAGCGGCGAGTACGCCAGCAGGCCGACGTCCTCCCGGTGGGCGATCTCGGCAAGGCCGACTTCGAACGAGCGGTTGAGCAGGTTATAGGGGTTTTGCACGCTGGCAACGCGGGGCAGATCGAACTCCTCGGCCAGCTGTAGCATGCGCATCACACCCCAGGGCGTATCGTTGGAAAGGCCGATCGCGCGCACCTTGCCCGCATCCACCAGCTCCTTGAGCGCCTCGAGCGTTTCTTTGAGCTGCGTGGCGTCGTTATCGTCGGCGACGGTATAGCCCAGCTGGCCGAAGAAGTTGGTTTTGCGCTCTGGCCAGTGAAGCTGGTAAAGGTCCACGTAGTCGGTTTGCAAGCGCTCAAGGCTTGCGTCGACCGCCTGGTGGATATGCGCGCGGTTCATGCGTGAGCCCCCGCGAATATGCTCGACGCCCGGGCCGACGATCTTGGTGGCCAACACGACATCGTCGCGGGCGCCGCGCGCCTTGAGCCAGCTGCCGACATAGCGTTCGGTAAGGCCCTGGGTTTCGGCCTTGGGCGGAACCGGGTACATCTCGGCGGTGTCGATGAAGTTGATACCAAACGCCACGGCGCGGTCGAGCTGTTCGTGAGCTTCGGCTTCGCTGTTTTGTTCGCCATAGGTCATCGTACCTAGACACAAACGGCTGACGTCCAGGCCGGTTCTACCAAGTGGGCGGGTCTGCATGAATACCTCCTGAGTGGCGTAAGGCCGCATTACACCACTTTTAGAGGGTGCAACGCAGCGGCGTAAGGGCATGTTAGCGATGCTTGGATAAAGCAGCAAATGAAGGGGGTTGAGTCGGGGCAAAGGCAGGCGTATGCTTGCCAGCCCATTCACCGGCCAAACGCCGGTTACCGTAGGGTTAGCCGCTTGAAGTGATTGGCTAGCTTAAGCTCTCAACAGATAGGCAGGGTGGTTTGCCATGCCGCAGGCATCATCTTTGTTTATTCGGCTCGAGTTTCGTTTGGCCGAACAGCTATTTCGTTCCCGTTGGCTACTGCCTCACTCGCGCCGTACGCAGCGCCTGACCATGCGCTTGTACAAGCGCTGCGCCGAGGCGGGGCACCCGGATGCGCTTTCTACCTACGGTCAGATGCTGTTTCAACGCAGCCTCTCGCCTCAGGACAAGGCACGCGGCGCGCGCTACGTGCTGGAAGCCGCTCAGGCCGGTGACGTTCAGTCCCAATATCAGGCCGCGCGTATCCACGAGCACGGCTGCGTGCAGTACCCGTGCCGCGAAGATTACGCTGTCACCTGGTACGCCCGGGCGGCCCAGGCGGGCCATAAACTGGCTGCCGAGCGCCTTTCGCGCGCCTATCAATTAGGTGAGCTGGGCCTGGACGTGGACGGCGAACGGTCGGCCTACTGGCAAAGCGTGGCTAGCCCCTCCCAGGTAGTCGCAGCGTGACGGTGGGCGTATGACACCCCCCGAGACAGAGGCACTCCCCACTATTCTGGATATCGAGGCCTCGGGGTTTGGCCGCGGCAGCTACCCCATCGAGATCGGCCTGGCCCGCGCCGATGGGAGCTGCTGTGCGTTCCTGGTACAGCCGTTGGAGGAGTGGACGCACTGGGACCCCAAGGCGGAGCTTCTTCACGGGATCTCCCGCGAGCGTCTGTTTCAGGAAGGCTATCCGGTACGTCAAATTGCCCACTGGCTCAACGACGAGCTGCGCGAGCTGGGCAAGGCCTACAGTGACAGCTGGGGCTATGACAACACCTGGCTTTCGCTGCTGTTTTATCACGCCGGTATGCTGCCTCACTTTCGCCTCGAGGCGCTGCGTATTCTGATGACCGAGCCGCAGCAGGCGCTTTGGAGTCAAACCAAGGAAGCGATCATCAGCGATGGCTCGATCCAGCGCCACCGTGCCGGCGACGACGCTCGCTTGCTGCAGCTCACCTACCAACGTACGCGCGCCGACATTCAGGACGTGATTACCCGGCCCCGTTAATCGTCGTCGCGCGCTTTGCATGCATCGAGTTTGCGAGATTAGCCGAGCTGACTTTCCAGCATATGAATCAGTGCTTCGGGAGTGTCGGCATCCATCAGCATGCTGCGGGTGGGCGAAGACAAAAAGCCCTGCTCTACGGTGTTGTCCAAAAAAGCTAATAGCGGCGCGTAGAAGCCCTCGGTATCCAGAAGCGCCAACGGCTTTTCGTGAAGCCCTAAATAGCCCCAGGTCCAGACCTCGAAAAGCTCCTCGAACGTGCCGATACCGCCGGGCAGTGCCACGAAAGCGTCGGCATGGGCCGCCATGGTGGCCTTGCGCTCGTGCATGTTGGCCACGCGGATCAGCTCGGTCAGGCCAAAATGTGCCTGCTCACGCTCGACCAGATGCGTCGGCATCACGCCGATGACCTCGCCGCCGGCGTTCAGCGCCGCATTGGCAAGCTCACCCATCAGCCCGACACTTGCGCCGCCGTAAACCAGCGTATGACCACGTTTGGCCAGAGTGTCGCCCAGCGTACGGGCCGCTTCCATGAAGGCCGGGCGACTCCCCGCGCGGGAGCCAAGATAAACGCAGATACGCGACATACCGATTCTTCCTTAAAGCGAGGGTGTGAAGATTTCGCGTCGTGCTCAGGGCACGAACCGATCGATCTGGTAGTGCTCGTCCATCCACGCCCCGATCACGTTATGGCCGCCCAGGTGGTGGGCATACTGGGTATGCAGGCAGCGTATCTGCTGCCAGTTGCTGATACCGCCGATACCGCGCTCGGTGAACACCTCGGTGTAGCCCAGGCGCGCGACCTCCTCGCGCTGGGCATCGCTCATGAAGGACCAGCGCGCGGCCACGTAGTCACGATGGCTTTGCTGATAGTGTTCGAGAAAATCGGGCTCGTCCTGAAGGCGTTGTTCCAATGACTTGATGACGCCCACCGCCTCGACCCGGGAGATCTCGATCTTGAGTACATCGGAGCAAAGCCAGTAAAGCGTGGGGAAGGGTTTGCCATCGACGATCGGCGCCATACGCAGCGCCAGGGGCGTGCCGTTTTGGTCGGTGGCGGCAACGGCTTCGATACCGCGGGGCGCCCGGCCAAGCTGCTGGGTAATGATCGCCAGTTGGCGCTCATCGGGGGCATGATCGGTACGAATTACCATCGAAAAATCTCTTAACGTTGCTCGTCTTGAACAAATTTATTGGAGCGGCCCACCGCGCGGTAAAAGCAGCGGGTGAGCTGTTCCGGGGAGGCCACGTAGCACCAGGTGCGCTCGCAGTATTCGGCGGCGCGCGCCATCAGCGCATCATACAGGCGGTTGAACGGGGCATCATAATCGTAGGGGTCGGCGCCGAACAAGCGGATATGCGGATAGTCGGCAAAACGCTCGATGAAGTAGCGCTCCAGGTCCGCTTCCACCGCCTTGTGCTGGGCCGTGTTGTCCGGGTCTAGCCAAAGGTTATAGCGAATAGCCATCGGTGCTCCTCGGGGCCCCTTGCGCGGGCCGGTACTTAGGCAGGCGCATCCTGTAAATGCGCGGTCAACGCCTCGCGCAGCGCGCCTTCGATGGGAACGGCGCGTTTTGCCTGGTGGTCGTACTGCAGCATGACGGTGTGGCCCACATTGGTCAGCGTGCCCTGCTGGTGCGCCTCCTGCGTGACCGTGAACGAGCTGTTACCCAGGCGCGTCAAGTAGGTACGCAGTTCGATGTCGTGACCGTAAAACAGTTCAGCGCGGTAGTCGATCTCCATACGCGCGATCATCAGCCGCCATTTTTTAGGGTCCAGATCCGGCGTGAAGAGCTTGAAAAGGTCGTTGCGCGCCAGCTCGAACCAGGCGGGCAGGCGCGTATTGTTGATATGGCCCAACGCGTCGGTATCATAAAAAGCGGGTTCAATCCTGCGGGTGAACATGGGCGATGCCTTGTGGGTAGAGGGTTAAGGGTGACGCCTTCAGAATCGGCCCTGATACCCGTCGGGTCAACTGGTTTGACCCGGCGCGACTTGACGATTGGCCCACCAACGCTGGCCCTGCATCCAGCCGACGAGCCAGAGCGTTGCGAGCGCGAAGCCTGCCAGGGTACCCGGCAAAAGCCCCCACTGTTCGTAGGTGTAGGAGACACACAGGGCGTAGCACAATAGCGAGCCCAGCCCCATCGGGTAGTGTTTGATGACCGTCGCGGTGGGCGCTGGGCCCTGGCTTAGGTGCAGAATCAGCAAAAAGGGCAGCATCGTGATGGGAAAGGCAGCCAGCGTGCCCGCCCAGGCCGTTGGCACCCAGTGAGCGAGGCTTGTGATGACAAAGATGATCAGCGTGGCGAGCAGCGCACGCAGGCAAAGGGCCCGCCAAGAAAACGGCGCTCGCGCGGTCGCCATGCGCTCGGGAATGCGCCGAAAAAGCGTGCTGAACACGGCGATGGCACAAAGCGTCGTGAGCGTACCGGTCAGCCGCGTAAAATCGAACTGGGCCAGCACCAGACTGACCAAAAACCAGGCCGCGATCCCGCCGGCGGTGCCCGTGAGAACACCGGTAAGCCCGGGTTTTCGCCCACAAAGCCAGTAGCCCGCCCCCAGTGCCATGGTGGCGGTGAAGCCTGCCAGGGTATGGACCGCGCTCTGCGCGGCGAACAGCGGCGATATTTCCAGGCCGATAAAGAAAAGCGCCAGCGCGGTGCCCAGCGGATAGCCCGCCAATAACCCGGCCACTTTGGGACTGACCCGCACCGCGATCACGCCAAGACCCAGCACCATGACCACCGATACCACTATTTTGGCGAGCTGCCAGCTTAAGGGAACTTCCAGCATTGCCGATTATCCTTATAGTCGATACGTATTATGGGTTTTTATTCTTGGCCTGGAGGGCCGCGTCTTTTGGACTTTGCTTCTCGGTCGGGCCAGTCGCTTTCGCCGCCGGACAAACCGGACGCCTGCGAGCTTTGCCAGCGCCCCGCGGCGTTGACCAAACACCACCTCATTCCGCGTACCCTGCACAACAAGGCGCGCTATAAAAAGCGCTACAGCCGCGAGGTGCGCCTGACCGCCATCGCCTGGCTTTGCCACCCTTGCCACAAGCATATTCATGGGCTTTATAGCGAGCGCGAGCTGGCCGACCGCTTCCCCTCGGTCCAGGCCCTGGCAGAGGACCCTGATACGCGTGCTTTCGTGGCCTGGCTTGCCACCAAGCCCGCGGGCTTCAAACCGAAGTCGCCGGTACGTCGGCGCTAGACCAGCCGAAGGCCCTGCTGGTCGCGCCAGGCCGCCTCGAGCGCGTCCTTGAGCGGCGCCTGCAGGTGCTCGGGCAGCGCGGCTTGGGCGGCCTCCCGTGAATCGAACGCGCGGTTTTTGAGCCAACAGTACGCCCAGGCGCAGGCTTCTTCTTCGCTTTGCGGCGCCGGGCGGGCGGGCATCTGGTTGAGCAAAAAGACCGCGGTGCGCGGTGCCCAAAGCGGCATATTCCCTTGGGTGTCACCGCTCCACTGCGTAAGCTCGTCGCCGCTGGGCGTGGTTTCTGGCGCGCCCAGCTTGGCGACGCGCGCGGTCTCGGCCAAAATGAGCGCCAACTGATCGGCATCCGCTTGGCCAAGCGAGCGCCACTGGCGCAAAAGCGCTGCAAGCCCGGCGCGCACCTTGGTATAAAAATCGTTTTGCGGCATGCTCATCGATACCCTTTAGCAATCAGTGAGATGTTTCATGGCCTTTGATTTTGCCACGCCTGTCGAGCGGCGCCAGCCCGAAGGCGACTATTCTTCACAAAAATGGCACCGCTACGGTAGTGAGATATTGCCGCTTTGGGTCGCGGATATGGATTTTTACTCGCCGCCCGCGGTCATCGAGGCGCTCCAGGCGCGGGTCGAGCACGGCGTTTACGGCTACGGCGAGGTGCCCGAGACCCTCAAACAGACGCTTTGTCAGTGGAGCGCGGCCCACTATGGCTGGCCCATCGAGCCCGCCTGGCAACACTGGCTGCCAGGCGTGGTACCCGCGCTGCACTTTGCAACCCTGGCGCTGACCGAGCCCGGCGAGGGCGTGCTCACCGTCGCCCCCATTTACCCGCCGTTTTTGGCCGTGGCCGAGCGCACCGGACGCCTTGCTCAACAGGCGATGCTCGCCGAACCGGAAAGCCCCGGCGAGCCTTGGCAGCTCGACATCGCCGCGCTGGAGGCGGCGATTACCCCACAAACGCGCCTGCTGCTTTGGTGCCAGCCGCACAACCCTACCGGACGCGTCTGGCGCCAGGAGGAGCTCGAGAAGCTCGCCGAGCTGGTCGAGCGCCATGATCTGTGGGTGGTCTCTGATGAGCTGCACTGCGATCTGCTGCTCGACGAAGGCGCGACGCACCAGCCGCTTGCGGCGCTGTTTCCCGCGCTTGCAAGGCGTACGATTACGCTCTGGGCGCCCTCCAAAACCTTCAACCTGGCAGGGCTTTCCAGCGCCTGCGCGGTGATACCGGATACCAACGTGCGCCAGCGCTTCGCCCAGGCGTGCGAAGGGTTTTTGCCCGAGGTGAACGTGCTGGGGCTGGTGGCGGCACAAGCCGCCTACCGAGAAGGCGAGCCCTGGCGCCAGGCGCTGCTCGACGTATTGCGAGGGCACCGCGAAACACTGGCCGGGTACGTGGCGCGCTGGCCAGGTGTCGAGATGAGCGCGCCGGAGGCGACCTACCTGGCCTGGCTCGACATGCGTCAGGCGGGGCTTGGGGAGTCGCCCTATCAGACGCTCAAGGAGCGCGCGGGGGTGGCGCTTTCCGATGGGGCCGCGTTTGGCTGCCCGGGTTTCGTGCGCCTTAATTTCGGCACGACCGCCTCGCAGTTGGAGGCGGCGTTATCAAGGCTGGACGCGGTGCTGGGCGCGCCCTGATCAGTAGAGCAGGGCGAATAGTTTGCGGCGGTAGGCGACGGTCAGCGGGTGGTCGGCCCCTAGCGCATCGAACACCTGCAAAAGGGTCTTGCGCGCGGCGTCGTCATTGAACGCGCGGTCGCTCTTCATCAGCGCCAGAAGGCCTTCGAGCCCCGCGTCATAGTCGCCGTCGGCCACTTGGCGCAGGGCGCGCTGGTAGCGTGCTTCACTGTCATCGCGCTCGCCTAGCGCGGCGATCTCCTCATGGGAGAGCGCCTGCTCGCTGAATTCGATGCTGGCGCGTACGCCGCGCGCCTGGGGAGCATCGCGCTCTTCCGGCGGCAGGTTATCGATGACGCTACGCGCTTCATCGAGCTCGCCTTTGATGGCCATGACGCGGGCAAATGCCACCTGGTAGGCGTAGTGCTCCGGGTATTGGGTCATCAGGCCCTGGTAGATCTCCTGGGCGGTGGCGGTATCGCCTTCGGCCAGGGCCGCCTCGGCCTGCTCTTCCGGGCTTGCCGGGGCGTTTTCCGGCGCCTGAATGTAGCGCCCGAGCCACTCGCGCACCTCGGTTTCGGGTAGCGCTCCCTGGAAGTTATCGACCAGGCCGCCCTGGCTTATCAGTTTGACATCCGGCACCGAGCGCACGCCAAGCTGTGCGGCGATCTCGGGGTTGGCCTGGGCGTCGAGCTTGGCCAGCAAAAACGCGCCGCCGTATTCGAGGGCGAGCTTTTCGAGCACCGCCATGAGCTGCAGACACGGCTCGTTGTCCGGCGAGTAGCAGTCCAGCACGACCGGCACCTGGGCGGAGGCTTCTAGCACCTTTTGGATATTGGCAGCGCTTAGCTCGATGATGACGTCGTCACGCGAGACGTTACCTTGGGGGCTACCGGTTTGTGCGGTTTCGGTGGGCTCGGCGGACAGCGTGTTGCCAGTGCGGGGATCAATAATCGACATGATGAATTCTGTGCTCTGCTGGATAAAGTGATAAGACAAGCATGACACATGATATGCAGGCAGGGGCGGGGTTATTCAAGCGGTGCCGACGCGTTTGGCGGCACCGCTTTCATGCAAGGAAGAAGGGTGGCGCTTACTGTTGCGCGTCGAGCTCGGCCTGCATGTCGTCGAGCATGGTGTACATGTCGTCACAAAGCGCTTGGGAGGGCTGATGATCAGAACCCGGCTCCATCATCTCGAGCTCGCCCTGGTGGCGTTCGATGACCTCTTCGGCATTACCCGCCGCGGTGATCTCCTCCATGGACGCCGTTACTTCTTCCATGCTGCGGCCCTGGTCCATCTGGTTGGCCGTATAGGCCTCGAACTGATCGTACATGCTTTGGTTGGCAGCCATCAGGGCCTCGGCGGAGCACGCCTGACTTTGCGCAAACGCGCTCTGCGCGGTCAGGGCGGCGGCCAGGCTCAGCAAAATAGCGGTCTTTTTCATTCGATCAGTTCCTTTAAAAATGGGGCATAGCCGTTAAAGGACAGTCGCGGGCGCGAGTCGTTCCCCGGGCGGGGCCCCCTTGGCTGGAAAAGCGGGCAGCACCGCGTCCAAAAGTGCCCGGCCCTCGTGGGAGGCAAGCGCCAGCGGCGACGTGACGGGGCTCTCTTCCACCACGCGACCGCGCTCCATGACCAGCACCCGCGAGCAGAAACGCTCGACCAGGCGAAGGTCGTGGGTCACGAACAAAAACGCCACGCCCTGGTCGCGCCTTAACGCCTTGAAGAGCTCCAGCATCTGAATTTGCAGGTGTAGATCCAGATTCGACACCGCTTCGTCGAGTACGATCAGCGACGGCCGGGGCGCCAGTGCCCGGGCGATACATACCCGTTGAAGCTGGCCGCCGCTGAGCTCAAAGGGGTAGCGCGTGGCCATGCGCGCCTCGAGGCCGGTAGCGTCCAGAAGCGTTGCCACCCGCGCGGCGCGCTGCGCGCGGGTGAGCCCGGTCAGGTGGATGAGAGGCTCGCTTATGATCTCGAAAACGCTAAGGCGCGGGCTCACCGCCCCCTGCGGGTCCTGAAACACCATCTGCACCTGGCGGCGAAACGCCAGCCGCTGGGCATGCGTCATGGCCGAAAGCGGCTGCCCCTGAAAGGTCACGGCGCCGCGCGCAGGCGTCTCTAACCCGGTCAAAAGCCGCGCTAGCGTACTCTTGCCGCAGCCGCTGCGGCCCACCATGCCCACCGTTTCGCCCCGTTCGATGGCCATCGACACCGCCTCGAGCACCGGGGCCGGGCGTTTGCCAAAAAGTGCGCGACGGCCATAGGTGTGGCCCAGATCCTGGGTGGCCAAAAAGCTCATGGTGCGCTCCCGGAATGCGGGTAGAGCGACAGGTGCGCCTCGACCAGTCGCCGGGTAACGGCGTGGCTTGGGTGGCTGAATATCGCCGCCACCGTCGCGCTTTCGATGATCCGCCCTTGGTCCATGACCAGCACGCGATCGGCCAGACGCGCGACCACGCCCATGTCGTGGGTCACGAGCAAAAGACCCAGCCCAAAACGCTCGCGCAGCCTGGCCAGCAGGTCGAGAATCGCGCGCTGGTGAACGCTATCAAGGTCGGTGGTGGGTTCGTCGGCAAAGAGAAACGGCGCCTGGCTTGCCAGCGCCAGCGCGATCATTGCCCGCTGAAGCATCCCGCCGCTCATCTCGAAGGGATAGTGCTTGAGCAGGCGTTGAGGCTCGTCGAGCCCCGCGTCGATCATCGCCTGATGAATACGCGGGGTGCGCTCCTTTTTGATCACGCCCAGCGCTTTTAAGCTCTCCTCGGCGTGGTCCTTGAGCGTGCGCACCGGGTTAAAGGCGCTGCGCGGGTTCTGCATGATCGACGCCACCACCCGGCCCCGCAAAAGCGAGGCCGCGATTGGCGCGCCGTCCAGGGTTACCTGGCCGGCGCTTCTCTGCACGCCGCCGGGCAGGGCGTCGAGGGCCGCCGCGCAGGTCAGCGATTTACCCGAGCCGCTGGCACCCACCAGGGCGACGACCTCGCCGCGATTCAGCGTCAGCGAAACGTCGTCCACCAGCCGCTCCTGTGGGGCATCGACTGTCATGTTCGAAAGGCTCAAGGTGCGATGGGGCCGTGGGTCGCTCACAATAGCTGCTCCCGGTGGAGGTGAGGGTCGAGGCGGTCGCGCAGGGCATCGCCAAGCAGATTGAAGGCCATCACGCTGATAAACAGCGCAAGCCCGGGCCAGAGCATCAAAAGCGGCTCGGTCCAGACGAACTGGCGCGCATCCGAGAGCATCACGCCCCACTCCGGCGTCGGGGCGGCCACCCCCAGGCCCAGAAACGAAAGGCTTGATACGTGCAGCATGATGTGGCCGATATCCAGCGATGCCAGTACCGCCAGCTGCGAAAACGTGGCCGGCAGCAGGTGGCGCAGGAACACCTGCGTTCGGCTGGCGCCGGCCATGGTGGCGGCGCTGATGAAATCGCGGTGTTTGAGGGAGAGCACGACGGCTCGGGTGATGCGCGCGTACCAGGCCCAGTGCGAAAGCGCGATGGCGAGCACCACGTTGGTAAGCCCGGTGCCAAGCACAGCGATCATGAAAAGCGACAGCACGAAGGTGGGAAACGTCAGGAAAATGTCGATCAGGCGCATGATCACCTGGTCGGTGCGCCCGCCGATGAAACCGGCACTGCCGCCGACCCCGATCCCCAGCAGCAACATCAACGAAAGCGTGATGGCCACCACGCCCAGCGAGACCTGCGTGCCCGCCATCAGGCGGGTGAGAATGTCCCGCCCAAGGTGGTCCGTGCCTAGCCAGTGTGCGGCGCCGGGCGGCGTTAGACGCTCGGCCAGCACCACCGCATTGGGGTCGTAGGGCGAAAGCCAGCCGCCGAATAGCGCAGCGCCGGCCAGTGCCGCCAGCAGCAAAAACGCGACCCGTGTGCTCGGGCGCGCCTGGCGCCACCCGCCCTGGCGGCGCGGCGCGGTCGTGGCGGGCGTGTTCATTGCACCCCCTCGTGGGAGACGCGAATGCGCGGGTCCGCCCAGGCGTAAACGATATCGACGATCAAATTGCACACTACGAAGATCGCCACCAGAAGCAGTGTGAAGCACTGGATGACCGGGTAGTCGCGATTGAAGATCGCCGACACCGCGAAGCGGCCAACGCCTGGCCAGCCGAAGATACTTTCGATGATCAACGTACCGCCGATCAACTCGCCGATATGCATGCCGGAGGCGGTAATAATAGGCAAAAGGGCGTTTCGAAAGACGTGGCGGCGTTCGACATCGCGCTCACCGAGACCGCGCAGGCGGGCGTAGCGCGCGTGGCGCTGGCCGGCGACCTCCAGCATGCTGGCGCGCAGCATTCGCGCGTTGATCGAAAGCGACATCAGCGAGACCGCCACCGCCGGCATGATGAGGTGCGCGATGCTTCCGTAACCCATGGGCGGCAGCCACCCAAGGGTCACCGAAAACAGCAGCACCAGCAGAAAGCCGAGCCAAAAGTTGGGCATGGAAACGCCGAAAAAGGCGATCAATCGCACCGCCGCATCTGGCCCGCGGTGATGGTGGCGCGCCGCCCAGCGCCCC
This sequence comes from Vreelandella sp. GE22, assembly GCF_968212445.1. Taxonomy (NCBI): domain Bacteria; kingdom Pseudomonadati; phylum Pseudomonadota; class Gammaproteobacteria; order Oceanospirillales; family Halomonadaceae; genus Vreelandella; species Vreelandella sp. GE22. The sequence continues at coordinate 3,394,857 of NZ_OZ309110.1, read as the reverse complement.
AGCGGTATCGAGACGACGAGTGTCAGAACGAAGGCCGCTCCCGCCAGCTGCAGCGTGGCGGGCAGAAAATGAAGAAGATCCGGCCACACCGGCCGCTGGGTCGCGTAGGAGACGCCAAAATCCAGGCGCAGTGCGCTCGAAAGCCAGTCCAGGTACTGCTTGATCAAAGGCTGGTCGAGCCCCAGCGCCGCTCGGGCGTGTTCCAGTGCCTCGGCGGTCGGCGGCACTTGGGAAAGTCGCAGGTAGTCCAGCGCCGGGTCCGACGCCCCCAGGCGCAGCAGCAAAAAAATCAGGCTCGAGGCGGCCAGCAGCAATAGCGGCAGCAACAGCAGGCGTTTGGCAATGAACCCCGCCATCAGTCGGCGTGCTCCGGGGTAAAGCGCTCGAAGGGGATCTCGCCTGGCATGGCGCCGAAGTGAATCGCCCCGATAGCCGGGTCCGCCACCGCGAGCACGTTGCTATAGGTCAGCGGCAGATAAATGGCGGCCTCGTGCAGGCGGGTCAGCAGCGTCTCGAAGAGCGCCTGGCGGTTCTGTTCATCCGTCGAGACCAGAATCTCTTTGATCAACGCATCGATTTCCGCCTTGTCCGGCAAGCCCAGCTGTGCCTGGTAGTCGGCGTGGGCGGGCACGCGCATGGCGCTAATGAAGGCGTGCGGGTCGAAGGGCGCCCCCCAGGTGCGGTTGAAGATCATGCCAAAGCGGCCGTCGCGCTGGCGGGCATAGACGCTGCTCTCCTCCTCGCCGATCAGGCGGATCTGAATACCCACCTGACCAAGCTCGGCCTGAATGATCTCCGCCATGGATTTCGCCACGGCATCGTTGCCCACGAAGACCAGATCGATGAGCAGCGGCTCGCCCTCTTTGGTACGAACGCCGCGGTCCATCGTCCAGCCCGCTTCGTCGAGCAGCTCGGCGGCGCGTTCGCGATCAAACTCGTAAGGCGCCAGGTCCACATCGGCGTAGGGCACGCTTGGCGCAAATAGCGAATCCGCAGCATGCTGAGTGTTGTAGAACACACTCTCTACAATGCCGGCTTTATCCACCGCGTGATTGATCGCCTGGCGTACGGCGCGCTCGCGTGTGGCGCCATGCTGGCTATTGAGCGCCAGCATCAGCGTCTCGGCCGGCTCTGAAAGCGCGGTGGTGTAGCGCCCGCTATCGGCCAGGCGCTGAAAGGTATCCGGCGAAACCGGCCCTTCGGCGCCGTAGATCAAATCGATGCTGCCGGTTTGCAGCGCGATGGCGCGGGTGTTGGGGTCGGGAATCACGCGGACATCGATCTCATCGAAGTCCGGTGTCTGGCCCCAGTAGTGTTCGTTTTGCGCAAAGCGGTCAAACTCGCCCAGGCGCGTCTCGTCGAGCACCCAGGGGCCCGTGCCGATCGGTGCCAGGACGCCACCGGCGCTGTCATCGAGCTGCGACGGTGCCACGAAGCGAAAGGGGCGGGGCAGGGTAAGATCCTGCAGGGCCGGGTAGTAGGGCTCGGCCAGGGTCAGCTCGACGGTATCATCACTAAGCGCGCGGACGTGCTCGATCTGATTGACGAGCTCGAGCCAGGCGTGGGGGGCTGGATGGTCAAGCACCGCCTCGAAATTGGCCACCACCGCCGCCGCGTCGAAGGGCTCGCCATTGGAGAACGTGACGTCGTTGCGCAGATGAAAGGTGTAGGTGCGCTTGTCCCTGGAGACCTCCCAGGAGCGAGCCAACCAGGGTGCCACCGACCCATCCGATTGATACTTTACCAGCGGCTCGTACACCATGGATTGAGCAAACATCTGATTGGGCGTGTAGCCGTGCGGGTTCAAGGGGCCCACGTTGCTCGGCCAGGAGAAACTGAGGCGTGTCTGCGCCTGAGCCTGACCGGTAAGCCCCAGGGTTAAAGAGAGTGCCAACAGGGCACCAAGAGCTGCGCGCACGGCTACCTCGGAAGTCTTGAAGAGTATGATGAATCATCAAAATTATCATACTTGGGCGCCGGGGCGTAGATGGGGGGCGACTCTCTGCCGCCTTGGTGTTTGGCGGCAGCGCTTTAGATAGCCCTCTTCATAAGTGCATCCCCCGCGTGCCGAGTGGGCAGTCGGCACGCAGGTCGAGTGTTTAAAGCGAAGCGCTGCAACGCGTGATTTCCTCGGCTATTTGCTCCAAAAGCGCTGTATAAAGCGCCTCGCCCACCGGCAAGCCGACCCCCAGCGGATCGAGTACGCCTATATACGCCGAGGTGTCGCCAAAGACGTTGTTGACGAGCCGGGCATTGAACTGGGGCTCGCTGAACACGCACTGGATATTTTCATCGCGCACCAGCGCCTGTAGCGCTTCGATACGCGCCGGGCTCGGCGAGGAGGCGTCGCCGAGGGAAATCGCCCCGGCGGCGGGCACGTCAAACGCCTCCTCGAAGTACTGATAGGCGTCGTGGAAGACGATGTAGCGGGTGTCATGGTGCTCGGCCAGGCGCCCCTCCAGCCTTTTCTGCAGCTCGGTGAGCGTATCCCGGCCGCGTTCGGCGTTTGCCCGGTAGTCGTCGGCGTTGTCCGGGTCGAGCTCGCCAAGCTGCTCGGCGATCACGCTCAGCCATTGACGGGCGTTGGCGGGCGAAAGCCAAGCGTGGGGGTTGGTGCCTTCGTGGCTATGGCTGTGGTCGTGTCCGTGATCATGGGCGTGCTCGTGCTCGTGCTCGTGCTCATGATCGTGGTCATGCGTGTGCTGGTGATCATGAGCGTGATCGTGCCCGTCGCTGTCGTCGAGGGCAAAAGTGGCGCCGTCGCGGTACTCGAGTGTGTTGGTGCCGGGGGCGTTCAAGAGCTCGAGGTGATGAGCCTCGCCGGCAAGGTTTTCGATCGGCGTGGTGAGCCAGGGCGTCAGGTCGCTGCTCACCCAGATCACCAGATCGGCGTCGTCCAGGGTTTGCGCCTCCGAGGGGCGCAGGGAGTAACCGTGGGGCGAGGCGCCGGGCTGGATGAAAAGCGCCGGCGCGCCGTGCTCGCCCATGACCGTGGCGACCAGCGAATGAACCGGGGGGATGTCCACCGCTACGCTTGGGACATCCGCGGCGGCGGCGAGAGGGAAAGCCGCCAAAAGAGACCATGATAGACGCGCTGATTGCATGCTGTGCTCCTGAAAGCCTGTAAACGCGCGTCGTTGACGCGAGACGCGTAAGTGATGGGTGAGACATTCATCGATGATGGCAGTCGCCAATATCTGTATTATATGTTATAACATAACAAATACACATAAGGCGATGGTTATCCATGGGATTAGCTCAACACGTACAGAGCGACGCACTCGTGACCGTCTCCCGGCTGAACGTCCGGTTCGGCGGGGAGCTCGTCTTGCAGGATATCGATCTGGCGCTCTATCGACACCAGGTGGTCACGTTGATCGGCCCCAATGGTTCCGGGAAGTCGACCCTGGTCAAGGCGCTAGTGGGAGCGGTGAAGCCCGCCTCGGGTCGGGTAGAGGTGCGCCCGAACCAACGCATCGGCTATGTGCCGCAGCGGCTTCACCTCGACCCGACGCTCCCCATGACGGTCAAGCGCTTCATCGACCTGCCGCGTCGCCATGATCCAGGCGAGGTGGACCAGGCGCTCGAAGAGGCTGGCGCTCGACATTTATTGAAGGCGTCGATGAGCGCGCTCTCCGGCGGCCAGCTGCAACGCGTGCTGCTGGCGCGGGCGTTACTGGTCAAGCCCGACATCCTGATTCTTGATGAAGCCACCCAGGGGCTCGATCAACGTGGCACGGCCGAGTTCTACCAGCGTATCGAAACCGTGCGGGAGCGCTACGGGTGCGCCGTGCTAATGGTCAGCCACGACCTGAACGTCGTGATGCGCACCGCCGACCACGTGCTGTGTTTGAACCGCACGCTCTGCTGCGAGGGTAAGCCCGAGCGCGTGGCGGTCTCGCCGGACTACCAGGCGCTGTTCGGCGAAGAGACCGCCCGAACGCTTGCGCTTTACCGCCATCATCACGAGGCGCCCGCCCATGCTGGATGACTTCATGGTGCGGGCGATGCTCGCCGGTGCGCTGGTGGCCTTGGCAGCCGCCCCGCTTGGCTGCTTCGTGGTCTGGCGGCGCATGGCTTATTTTGGCGATGCCACCGCCCATGCCGCCATTCTCGGCGTAGCGCTGGCGCTTTTGATGAATATCTCGATTTTTGCCGGGGTGCTGGTCGTAGCCCTTCTCATGGCCGGCAGTGTCTCGCTGCTCAGCGGCCGGGGCTACGCCATGGACACGCTGCTCGGGGTCGCTGCTCACTCGGCGCTGGCGCTTGGTCTGGTCGCCGTATCGTTTCTTTCCGGGGTGCGCATCGATCTCAGCGCCTATCTGTTCGGCGACATTCTCGCCGTGGGCAAGGCCGACCTGTGGTTCATCGGCGGTGGCGCCGTGCTGGTGCTGGCGCTTTTATTCTGGCGCTGGCCTTCGCTTTTGATGGCCACCCTGAGCGACGAGCTGGCCCACGCAAGCGGCATCGACCCGCGCCGCGAGCAGCTCGTGCTGACCCTGGCGTTGGCCGTGGTGGTGGCCGTGGCGCTGAAGGTGGTAGGCGTTTTGCTGATCACGGCGCTTCTGATCATTCCGGCGGCGGCGGCGCGGCCCTTTTGCCGCACGCCGGAGGCCATGGCGGCTGGCGCTATCGCCGCTGCGCTCATCGCGGTGACCGGCGGGCTCAAGGCGGCCTACGTGGCCGACACGCCCACCGGCCCGACGATGGTCGCCCTCGCAGCGGTGCTGTTCGTGCTGGCTACGCTTGCAAGCCAGGGCTGGCGCCTCGCTCATCGTTTGAAGGCGCGGTTTTAACACCGCGCTCTCTTTTGTCACCCTCTCGGGAGATTCTCATGACTCAACGACTCGCCTCTGACGCAGCCATGCCCGCCCACGCCGCGGCGAATGACGACATCAGCGTGCTGCCGCGCATCTTCGAGGATGCGGTCAACATCGCCATTCTCCAGCGGGCGCTGCCAGCGGATATCACCCTCAGCGCCAGGGCGCAGTGCCAGACCGAGCGCGCCTGGCAGTTCAACTGGCTGGGGGCGGTCGATGACGCCTTTAGCGCCGACCTTTGCCGCCACCTGCCCGCCCCGCAGGCGGGGGAGGCGCTGATCGAGGACATCACCACCGTGGCGTCGGCCATCGCCTTTTTGTTCGAGACCGAGACGGTGGGCGTTCGCCTGCGTCTCTTGACCAGCGCCATGTGCCCGCGCTTTCACTGCGACAACCTGCCCGTGCGCCTGGTGACGACCTACGTAGGGCCGAGCAGCGAATGGCTGCCGGAGCGCGCGATCAATCGAGCCGGCCTGGGGGCACCGCGCCCGGAGCGCCCGGACATTATCACCGACCCGGGTGCTATCCAGCGGCTTTCGAGCGGCGACATCGCACTGGTCAAGGGCAGCGGCTGGGTCGGGTGCGAAGAGCGCGCCCTGGTGCACCGAAGCCCGGCGCTCGATGGCCAGGAAAAGCGTCTTTTGATGACCATCGACCCAGCCTGATTCAGGCTCGGAATGTCATTTTTAAATTTAAAGGGAGCGTCATGAGCGAACCCGCAGAGAAGCCGCCTGAAGCCAAGGACGGTGCTGTCTCCGAGACGGTAGAGCCCGGCGCGAAAGCGCCGATCTCCAAGGAAGTCCTGCTGGCCATGCCGGACAGTGACTACATGAACGATCGCCAGCGGGCGTTTTTCCGTCAGCGGCTGCTGGATGAACGCCACGAAATCGAGGAGCGATTGAAAGACGTGAAGGAGGCGATCGCCTCCCACGAGCGCGACAGCGACGAGGCCGACCAAGCCTCTTTCGAGGAGGAGCTACAGCTTTCGCTTCGCCAGGCGGGCCGTGAAAGCCGTTTGGTGACCAACATCGACGCCGCTCTGAAGCGCATCGAAAGCGGCGAGTACGGCTATTGCGAGGAGACCGGCGAACCCATCGGCATTGCCCGGCTGCTGTTCCGGCCCACGGCCCGGCTCTGTATCGAGGCCAAGGAGCGCCAGGAACAACAGGAAAACCACTACCGCAAGACGCGTTGGGAGTAGCCGCCATGACCGCGCCTTCATCCATCCCCATCAACGTGCTCACCGGTTTTCTGGGTAGCGGCAAGACCACGCTGCTCAACCGCTGGGTGCGCCAGTCCTCCATGGCCAATACGCTGGTGGTCATCAACGAGTTCGGCGAGATCGGCCTCGACCATCAGCTCATCACCCAAAGCGACGAGCAGGCGGTGGTCGAGATGAGCAGCGGCTGTCTGTGCTGCACGCTGCGCGGTGACTTGAGTCGCACGCTGCGCGAAGCGCTTGATGATCTCGACGCCCAGGGCAAGCCTGCGCCCTTGCGCGTGGTGATCGAAACCACCGGCTTGGCGGTGCCCACCTCCATTTTGCAGCTGCTGATGACCGACACTTGGCTGGTGCAGCGCTTCCGGCTCGACAGCGTGGTGTGCTGCGTGGACGCGTTGAATGGTGCGGCGACCCTGGCCGCGCATGACGAGTCGACCCAGCAGGTGGCCGTGGCGGATAAGCTCTTGATCACCAAAACCGATTTGGCTGATGAGCCGGTAGTGTCAACGCTTGCCCACCAGCTTGCGCGGCTCAACCCGACCGCCGAGCAGTGGCAGGTAGTGGACGGCAAGCTCTCGGCGAGCCTGTTGGTGGACGCCGGGCTCTACGCTGGTAAAGAAGGCTACCGGGTCGAGCAGTGGCTCAAGGCCGGGCGTTACACGATCGAGCCCGCCGAGGGGCACGCTGGCACTGCTATTTCGTTAAGCCGCCAGCCGTTGTCCGATACCGCCCACCATAACGATTCGATCAAGTCATTCTGCTTCAGCGTGGAGGAGCGCATCCACCCGGACACGCTGGAGAGCTGGCTGGATATTTTGATGTCGCTAATGGGCGAACGGATGCTGCGCATCAAGGCGGTCGTGCACCTCACCGACCGCGAGGCGCCGCTGGCGATCCACGGCGTCCAGCAGATCTTCCACCCGCCCGCGGAGCTCCCTCTAGCGAGCGTGAGCGATCGGATTTCGCGATTCGTGTTCATCACCCGAGACGTGTCGCCGGAAACGGTGGCCGAGATGTATCACTTCTTCAGCGCTTCGAAGGGGAGTGCTTGAGGTAGCACTTGAGATAGCACCTTGAGAGGATGCTTTATGGCCCCGGCCCGACGCGCTTTTCTCGCATATCGCCATTCTCCAGACACAAAAAAGCCGCTACCTTTCGGTAACGGCTTTTTCGTAGAAGATGGTAGCGGGGGCTGGATTTGGGCTGATGACCTTCCAGGGCTTATAAAGAGCTGAGCCCGACGCGCTTTTCCAGCATATCGCCATTCCCTAGACACAAAAAAGCCGCTACCTTTCGGTAACGGCTTTTTCGTAGAAGATGGTAGCGGGGACCGGATTTGAACCGATGACCTTCGGGTTATGAGCCCGACGAGCTACCAGACTGCTCCACCCCGCATCAACGTGTGGCGTATTCTACGCATATTTGGGCCCGCGTCAATGGTTTATATAAAGTTTTCCTGTTGAAGCCCGTTTGATTCATCGTGCTGCAACATTGGCGTAGTAACGCTATGCTTTTAAGACGCCTTGCAAAGCGCGGGTGTCGAGGAAAAGAAGATAACAACACGGTGCGCGATAAGCCGACGCGTTTATGCGCCAATTTAGAGTGGCTTGCGGCGCTACGGGCGTTTACGTTTGGTGCAGGCCATTTGTCATATCAGGGAGGTAGTCAATGGCTAATCAACCCCAGGTTGCTTGGGTGACGGGCGGAACGGGTGGCATCGGTACGGCGATTTGCCGGTCGCTGGCCGAGGCGGGGTACCAGGTCGTGGCCGGGTATCGTAATCCGGAAAAAGCCAAAACGTGGCTGGAGAGTCAAAAAGCCGACGGTTTCGACAACATCGCGCTTTCCGGTGTCGATCTATCGGACTACCAGGCGTGTATGGACGGCGCCCGGGAGATCACCGAAACCCACGGCCCCATCAGCGTGTTGGTTAACTGTGCCGGCATCACCCGGGACGGTACGTTGAAGAAGATGGACCAGGCGCAGTGGAGCGAGGTCATCGATACCAACCTCAATAGCGTGTTCAATACCTGCCGCAGTGTCATCAACCCCATGCTCGAGCAGGCGTATGGGCGCATCATCAATATCTCCTCCATCAACGGGCGCAAGGGCCAGTTCGGCCAGGTCAACTACGCCGCCGCCAAGGCGGGGATGCACGGTCTGACCATGTCGCTGGCACAGGAAACGGCCACCAAAGGCATTACGGTCAATACCGTCTCCCCCGGTTACATTGCCACCGATATGATCATGAATATCCCCGAGAAGGTGCGCGAGGCGATTCGCGAAACCATTCCCGTGAAGCGCTACGGTACGCCGGAAGAGATCGGCCGGCTGGTCGCGTTTCTGGCCGACCAACAGTCGGGCTTTATCACCGGCGCCAATATCGATATCAACGGCGGCCAGTTCATGGGCTAGTCGCGGGCATAGCGTCCGCGCGGGTGTCCGCGCATGAGCAAGCGCAAATAAAAGGGGGAGGCCAAAAGCCTCCCTTTTTTAGTGCTCGCCTGGTGCGCCAGGCGAGGGTAGTTGTGCCAGATGGCCCAGCAGGCTATCGAGCTCACCGGCTTCGCGTTGCCAAATCTCGTTCGGCATGGGGCCGAGCGCTAAAAGGGCCTCGAGAATCGCCTGGGTCTCTTCGGCCTGACTGCGCTCGCCGCTCAACCCTTCGTTCAAACGCTCGACCTGAATGGCCAGGCGCAGCGGCTCGTCCTGGGGTTTGACGCTACCCACCGCCAGTAGCGAAAGGTGCACGCGAAGCTTCGCCAGCGCCTCGTTGAGCGCCTGGTGTGCCTGGTCAGAAAAGGGCTGGGCGTTGCCGCGCGCGGCGTTGCGCCGCTGGTGGGCTTTCAAAAACGCGCCGGAAAGCGGTGCCCCCAAGACGTCAGCGGCGTCCACCGGGGTAGCGGCTGACTGCTCGAGGGCGGCGTGGTCGGCGGCCAGGTGCGCCTTGATCAGCGGCGTAAGCGCCTGCCACTGATCCACGATGGCCGCCACCGCCAGGCGGCTCAGCCGGTCGCGCCGAGCGCGAACGATCCCACTCAAGCGGCGCTGCATCCCTTCGCTTCGCCGGTTGCGCGGCAGCGGCTCCAACTGTTGGGCGCGTTGAATGAAAGCCTCGAGGGTGGTGGCGTCATCGGCTTTGGCGGGCTGCCAGCTATCCATTTCGTCGATGAGCGTCTGCATGTCGTCGAGCTTCTGCTGCTGGCGGGCCGCTTGCTCGTTTTTATGCGCGTCGCGCTGGGCGAAGAGCTGGTCACAGGCGTGGCGGAAGTGTTTCCAGAGCGCCTGCTCCTCGCCCTTGGGCGCCCGGCCCAGGCTTCGCCACTGCTGCTGAAGCGTCTTGGCGCGCTGAATGCGCTCGTTGAGTGGCTGCTCGGCGTCGTGTAGAAGCGCCTGAACCTCCTCGATCAACGCCCGCTTTTGCGCGGCGATCTGCTCGGCGCGTTGGTCGATCAGTGCTTGCAGTCGGTGGCGTACCTTGCCAAAGCGCCGGCCCACCGCTTCCGAGGCCTCGCGCGGCACCGGGGCGTATTCGCGCCATTGGTGGCGTGCCTTGTCGCGAATTTCGCGCAGCACGTCCGGGTCGGCGTTTTCAGAGGGTTGCTCGCAAAGCGTTTCGAGCTGTTCGCAGAGCTCTTCGCGGCGGCGAAGGTTGGCGCTGCGCGTCTGCTCCAGCGTCTCGCGCCAGGGGGCCAGGCGCTCGTGGATACGCTCCGATGCGTGACGAAAGCGCGCCGCAAGCTCGCGGCTGGCCGCCGCGTCGCCCAGCGCCTTCCACTCCTTGACGAGCTGGCGGTGGCGGCGGTCCAGCGCCGGCTCGGCCATGTAAGTATCGTCGGCGAGCGCCTCGATGCTCGTACAGAGCTGTTCGCGCTTGGGCCCGGCCACGAAGCCGCGCCAGTCGCGAAGCTCGGCCAACTGCGCGCCCAGGTGCTTCAAGCGCGCCTTGAGCGGTTTGGCCTTTGGCGTGTCGAGCGCCTCGAGGGTGGGTTTCAGGCGCTGGTGAAGCCGGCTGGCGCTTTTGAACGCGCCACGCTCGAGCATGTGCTCGAAGTTATCGAGCTCGGCGTCGAGCGCCTCCAAAGAGGGGCTATCCCGTTGGCTTTGCTGCTGGTCGAGCGCAAAAAGCTCGAGGGCGCGCTGTAGAAGCGCTGGTTTGGAAAGCGTCTCGGGCCAGGCAAGCGAGGACGTAAGCTCGGCAAGCGTCTTCAGGTCGTGGTTGGCCAGCGCCGTTTCGAAGGCGGGCTGGTGGCTTTGCCAGCGCTGCCAGGCCTCCATGACGCGCTCGTACTCATCGAGCGCCTGGGTGTAGCGCGCCTGGGCGGTTTCCGGCGCGGCGTGCTGGTCGGAAAGTGACTGCCAGCGCTGGCCCAAAAGTTGGCGCTGGGCGCGCAGGCTGTCGATATCCTGGAGCGTTACGGCCTCGGCGTGATCGAGCCCGCGCAAGGTTTGCTCCAGCCCTGCCAGCAGCTGCTCGCGGGTGGTCTCCACTTCGTCGCGGTGAAGTTGGTTCTGCTGGCGGGCCTGCTCCTGGGTTTCGTGGTCGCTCAAGGTTTTGCGCGCGCCCAGGCTCGCGCGATGAAAGCGCTCCTCCTGGTCGGCGCTCGGCGGGTGTTCGAGCTTTCGCCATTCGCGCTCCAGATGGCGAAGGCGCCCGCCGTAAAGCGGCTCCCAGGGGGCGCCCGCGAGCTGCTCGAGCTTGGTTAAAAGCTCCTCGCGGCGGGCCTTTTGCTGCTCGAGCCAGGCGCTGTCGTGGCGAAGTTTGTCCAGCTTTTCCCGCGCCAGGCGCATGACGTGGCGGTCGCGGCGCGCCTGTTTTAAAAGCCGCTTCAGGCTCTCTTCGTCTTCGATACGCTCGGCGGCCCGGTGGCGGACGCTGGCCACGCCGTTGTGGCACGCCTGGTGGATCAAATCGGCGTCGTCGGTCAGCGCGGCCAGGGCGGTCAGGCGCAAATCCAGGTTGTCGCCGCGCAGGGCAATATCGTTTAGCAGCGCCTTATCGGTTAGCGTAGCGGTAAGCTGACACCGGGTGTGAAGGCTGGTCTGGCCCTGACGACCGGTGAGCCGTTCCAGGGCGGCGTTATACCACGGGGCATTCTCGCCCTGATCGGGAAGGCGGCTGACCAGCGTCTCGATATCGTCCAGTGCCTGCAATGCGGCAAGCTGGATATCGGGTTTTGGATCATCGGCAAGCGCTTTCAAGGCCTCGCGCTGTTCTGATTGTTGTGGGTCCAGTTGATGGAGTGCCTTGAGGCGGACCTCGGCGTCGGGGTGCTGCCACCGAGGCGCGAACAGGCGTCTTAACAGTCCGTGCATGAATCATCCTGCAAGAAGGTGCGTCGCGTGAAAAAAATCAGTCGTCGGTGCTTTGGTAGTTGCAGTCACCGGCGCTGTCGCTTAGCTTTGCCATTGGTAATGTGACTTTGCGCCTGGAATCCAGCGGGCCTTCACATCCCCGGCGCGAGATTGCGCTACGATTATCTTACCTGAACATGACATGGAGTTCGGCCATGAGCCTCAATGCCGATAGTGCCGACAACGCCTTTACCTTTAAAGGCGGCATGCTGCCCATGACGGTCATGGAGTTAAGCAGTGCCGACCCCGAGCAGATCAGGCGTCAACTGGCCGGCAAACTCTCACAATCCCCCGCGTTCTTTCAGCATACACCGGTTGTACTGAGCGTGGAAAAGCTCGATGAACCGCACCTGGCCCTGGAGCGTATTTGCGCGGTGTGCCGCGACCACAAGCTTTTGCCGGTCGCGGTACGCGGCGGCCCGGAGCCGGTTCGCCAGTCGGCCTGGGCGCTCGGCCTTGGCTGGTTCGCCCCGGTCGAAGAGAGCCGAGCGCGAGCCCTTGAAAGCGTAGAGCCCACCAGCGCCCCGGTCGAACCCGCCGTCGAGGCGGGCAGCGACCCCGTGGCGGTGGCGACCCGGTTATTTCGCGGTACCGTGCGCTCGGGCCAACAGGTGAGCGCCGCCGAAGGTGATTTGATCGTCATCGGCGCGGTCAACGCCGGCGCCGAGGTGCTGGCTGCGGGCAGTATTCATGTCTACGGGGCACTTCGCGGTCGCGCGCTTGCGGGCATTCACGGTAATACCCACGCCGGCATCTACTGCCGCGAGCTCGAAGCGGAGCTTCTTTCCGTGGCGGGTAACTACAAGCGCCTCGAGGATATCGACCCGAAGCTTTTAGGCGCCGCCGCCCAGGTACACTTCTCCGAGGAGCAGCTCGAGATCAAACTGCTAGCGTAAACCTGAAGTCGATACGCCGTTTGCCTTGGAGGGCGACGGGCGTAGCGACGTACAGGTTGCTTTTCGTTACAGTAAGGCCGTATTGATACGTCTACTGACTGACATTGATGTTCTCGTTGCGCGCGACGACGATAAAAATATCCCCCCGCGATGTAACGACCTCTAAAAGGAAATGACTCTTGGCCAAAATTATTGTAGTGACCTCAGGTAAAGGGGGGGTCGGTAAAACCACCAGCGCGGCGGCCATTGCCACCGGGCTTGCACTGCGCGGCAAAAAAACCGTCGTCATCGACTTCGACGTGGGCCTGCGTAACCTGGATTTGATCATGGGCTGCGAGCGGCGCGTGGTTTACGACCTGGTGAACGTCATTCAGGGCGAGGCGGCGCTCAACCAGGCGCTGATCCGCGACAAGCGCGTAGAAAACCTGTTTATTTTGCCGGCCTCGCAAACCCGCGATAAGGACGCGCTAACCCAGGAAGGCGTGGACGAAGTGCTCGAGCAGCTCCGTGGGGACTTCGATTTCGTGATTTGCGACTCCCCCGCGGGGATCGAGCGCGGCGCGCAACTGGCCATGTACTTCGCCGACGAAGCGGTGGTCGTGACCAACCCGGAAGTCTCCTCGGTGCGCGATTCGGACCGTATTCTCGGGCTTTTGGGCTCCAAGACCCGCCGCGCCGAACAGAGCCTGGACCCGGTCAGGGAACACCTGCTGATCACCCGCTACAACCCGTCAAGGGTGACCTCCGGCGATATGCTCACGCTCGAAGACATTCGCGAGATCCTGGCGATCAATTTGATCGGGCTGATTCCGGAGTCCGAGGCGGTGCTGCGGGCGTCGAACCAGGGCGTGCCGGTCACCCACGACGGCGCAAGCGACGCCGGTCAGGCTTACGCCGATACCGTCTCGCGCCTTTTGGGCGAAGAGATTCCGCTACGCTTTCATGAAGTACAGCGTAAAAGTCTTCTGAACCGCATGTTTGGGGGAGGTCGTCGATGAAACTGCTGGAATTCTTGAAGCGCGAGCGCAAGAAGTCCGCTTCGGTCGCCAAAGAGCGTTTGCAAATCATTGTGGCCCACCAGCGCAGCCAGCGCGGCCAGCCGGACTACATGCCGATGCTCGAGCGCGAACTTCTGGAAGTAGTGCGCCGCTACGTGCACGTCGCGGACGACGCCATTCAGGTGTCGCTGGACAGCGAAGACAACTGCTCGGTGCTCGAGCTCAACGTCACCTTGCCCAAGGAGTGAGCGAGAGGGCGGCATGAAGTGAGTCGAGCAGGGTGGCGGGGCCGGGTGCGGGCGCCCGTGCCGGGTTTGAACTTTTTTGTATAACGGCGTTGTTGTAGGCTGGCGGGATACGTTCACGGGAGTATCCGCACATGGCGCCAGCCAACGCCGCCCCTGCCAGTTTTCTTTGGCACGATTATGAAACCTTCGGCGCCGACCCGCGCCGCGACCGCCCCGCGCAGTTCGCTGCGCTGCGCACCGACGCCGACTTCAACGAGATCGGTGAGCCGGTAGAGATCTACTGCCGGCCCAGTGACGACGCCTTGCCGCACCCCGCCGCTTGTCTGATCACCGGCATTACCCCGCAAAAAGCCCAGCGCCACGGCTTGGCGGAAGCCGAGTTCGCCGGCCAGGTACAGGCGCTCATGGCAGAGCCTGGTACCTGCGCGGTGGGGTATAACAGCCTGCGTTTCGACGACGAAGTCTCGCGTCATCTTTTTTACCGTAACTTCCTCGACCCTTACGCCCGTGAGTGGCAAAACGGCAACTCCCGCTGGGATTTGATCGACGTGGTGCGTGCGTTTTACGCGCTGCGCCCCCAGGGGATCGAGTGGCCCCAACGTGAAGACGGCGCGCCGAGCTTCAAGCTCGAAGACCTGACCGAGGCCAACGGCATTGCCCACGAAGGCGCCCATGACGCGCTAGCGGACGTGCGCGCGACCATCGCGCTGGCAAGGCTACTAAAAGCCCAAAATCCCAGACTCTTCGACTACCTGATGGGACTTCGCGGCAAGCGCGCCGTGGCGGCCCAGCTCGATGTGGCAAGCGCCAAGCCGGTGCTGCACATCTCCCGGCGCTACCCGGCCAGCCGCGCCTGCAGCGCGCTGGTCATGCCGCTGGCCGAGCACCCCACCAACCCCAATGGCGTGATCGTTTTCGACCTGAGCGCCGACCCAAGTGAGCTCACATCGCTGAGTGTCGAGCAGATCCGCCAGCGGGTCTTCGTCAGCCAGCAAGACCTGGCCGAGGGCGAGTCGCGTATTCCGCTGAAGGTGATTCACATCAACCGCTGCCCGGTGGTATTTCCCGCCACGGCATTGAAGGATGTAGAAGGCCCCCAAAAGGGTGAGTACGGCGACATTCAGGCGCGCCTGGGGATGGACGTCGAGCAGTGCCGCGAACACTGGAAGGCGCTGCGCGCGGACCTTTCGGGCGTTGCTCAAAAAGTGGCCGAGGTATTCAACGCAGGCTTCGATGACGCCCCCCAGGACCCGGATCTGATGCTCTACTCGGGCAGCTTCTTCTCCGCGGCAGATCGCCAACAGATGGAGCGGGTTCGGGAAATGGCGCCCTGGGATTTGGTCGGTCAGCGCTTTCCCTTTCAGGACCCGCGGCTGGAGGAGATGCTGTTTCGCTTTCGCGCGCGCAACTACCCCGATACCCTGGAAGGCGAAGAGCGCGAGCAGTGGGAGGCATTTCGCTGGGCGCGATTGAACGACCCGGCGCTTTCCGGCTTTACGCTAAAAGCCTTCGCTCGCGAAATCGAAGGCTACAACCAGCAGCGTTTGACCGACTACCAGCGCCAGGTGCTCGAAGAGGTGGTGATGTTCGTGGAGGCGATGCTGCCCGCTCAGGCGTTCGACGCCTGAGCGGGGAGGTCAAAGCGCCGCTTTAGGGCGCTTCGCGTTCATCGGTGCGCTCGGGGAAGGGCTCAAGGCTCGCCCGGTAGGCGGCGGTGTCGCTGGGGGCATCACCCGGATCGAAGCGCACGTCCAGGGTGCGCTCCATGAGCGAAGGCCAGGCGGCGCGAATGTCATCGGCGCTTACCTCGAGTACCTGCTCGGCCATCTTTTCGCGGCGGTCGAAGCGAATCGGCGTGCGCGCGGTGGCCTGCCAGTAGCGTCCGGCCATGCCGGAAAGGCTCGTATCGCGCTGGGCGTAGCGGCTGGCCACTGCCTGACGGTGAGGCGCAAGCGTCTCGTCATCCAGGGTTTCAAGCTCGTCGGTGGCGCTTTCCAAAAAGCCCTCGATGCGCCGGGCGATCTCGTCGCTTTCGACATCCGCCGACTGAACGATAAAGGCAATGCCCGGGGCGTCCAGCAGCGGCGAATAGCTGGCGCTCACTACGTAGCCGAGCTGCTGCTCGGTGCGCAGGGTTTGGTAGAAAGCGGTATTCAGCCACTGGGCAATGACGATGAGCGCAGCCTGCTCGTCGTCGCTTTGGTCGCGCCCTTGAACGTAGCGAAGCACCAGCGACTCGTCCCGGGCGCTGTCCGGGTGGAGCACCGCGCCGCCCTCATCGATGGCCAGCGGCGTTACATCCAAAATATCTTCGCGGGTCAGGCGCGGGCGCAGCGTGTTGCGAATCAGTGCGGCTTCATCGCGCGCCTGCTCGGCGGTGAGATTGCCCACCGCCATGGCGTCGACGTACAGCTCACTTAAAAAACGCTCTCGAAAGTCTTCCAGGTGGTGGCGCTCGAGACGCTGGCTGGCTGCATACAGCGCGCGGCTATCCCACTGCGGTGTTAGAAGTGCTTCGCCCACCAAGCGGCCGGCCTGATTGTAGAGCGGCGCCTGCGGGGCGTTTTGCCACTCGCGCTGGAGCTGGTAGCGCACCCGCTCGAAGGTCTCGTCGGTGATCTCGGCGGTTTTCAACTGCTCGATCGCCTGCTCGATAAACGGCGTTTGGCCGTCGCGCCAGCCCGAAAACGCCAGCGTCATGCCCCGAGCGTGGGGGTAGGCGTCGAAGGATTGGCCCGCAAGCCAGGCAGGATACAGCGAGGTGCTCAAGCTGTCGTTCAGCCAGCCCGAGAGCATACGCGTCAGCACCGCTTCCTCGGCGGAGTAGCTCGCGCTGGGGTGCTGAAGGCTAATGCGCCACTCGACGCTTGGCGTGTTGAAGCGGCTATCCTGCATGTGCCAGGCGGTAAACGACGGCGCCTCCATCAGGACGTCCGGCCTCTCGTCCTGACCCTCTTCCAGGCTCAGGTCGCTGGCGATAAAGGGGTTGGGCTTGGCAAGCGCCAGTCCGCCAAGCGCTTCACCGCTCGCCTCGGGGGCGGGAAGCTTACGCCACTGGGTATCGAACCAGGGCGAGACGGAATCGCTTTCGACCTCCGCCGCCGAGTAGACGCGGATCATGTTGAAGGGGGTCAACGCGTCCAGATACGCTTGCTGAGCGTCTCTATCCATGCCGTCCATACGGTAGGGCGCGTATTGAACGTCTTCGACCGGATAGCGCGAAAGGCTCATGGCCAGGCGGGTGGCTTCGCCTTGCGGGTCGCCGTGCTGCTGAAAGCGAAACGCCTGCTCGGCAAGCGCGGCTTGCTCTTCGAAGCGCCAGTCCTCGATCCCCTCGCGTTTGATCTCGTTCACCGCGGCAAAGAGCGTGGCCTGAACGTCGTCGAGGCGCTCGGCGCCGCTTTGCGTCAGGTTGATGGACACCACGAACAGCGCGTGTTCGCCGTCGCCCCGGCCCACGCCGGCGCTGAGCCCAAAGGCCAGCCCCGCCTCACGTAGCACGGCTAAAAGACTGCCTTCGCTTTCATCGCCCAGCAGGTGGGCGGCCATTTGCGAGGGCTTGGTGCGGTAATCGCTGGTGGGGTCCGGCACCGGGAAGTAGAAGTTGAGTTGGCGGCGGTCCTCGAAGGATTGGCGCTCGATATAGATCGGTAGGTCATCGCTTAGCGCCAGCGGCTCGTCGATGACCGGCGCCTCGAGGCCGTTGTCCGGAATATCGGCAAAGCGCTCCACGACCCACTCTTCCAGCGTATCGAGCGGCTGCGGGGCGACCACGGCCAGGTTCATGACGTTGGCATCGTAGTGGTGGTGGTAAAAATCGATGATTCGGTCGCGCAGGCTCGTTTCGCCTTCCGGGGGGCTTGCCAGGGTCTCGCGGCTGCCCACGGCAAAGCCGGTGGTCGCGTTGTCCGGGTTCAATACCTGGTCGAGCACGTCGCTTTCCCGGCGCGAATCGTCGCGGATGCGTGCCCGGTACTCGGAGTGGACGATATTACGCTCGCTTTCGAGCTGGTCGGCGTTGAAAAGCGGCGAGAGGAAAAACGCGCTGAAGCGGTCGAGCGCCCCGGGCAGTGCATCCGGCGCCACGTCGAAGAAGTAGTTGGTGTCCTGCTGGGCGGTAAACGCGTTGTGCGAGCCCGCGTTGTTGACAATGTAGCTCTGGTAGGCGTCGGGCTCGGGGTAAGGCTCGGTACCGAGAAACAGCATGTGCTCGAGAAAGTGGGCCAACCCCAATAAATCGTCCGGGTCCTGGGCGCTGCCCACTCGTACGTTCATCGAAGCGGCTGCCTTGTCGGCCTCCGGGTCGCTGACCAGCAGCGCGTGGAGGCCGTTTTCCAGGGTCACGACCCGGTAGTCGCGGGCATCGAAGGGGCTCGTGATCGGAGTGGTGACCTCGGCCACCGGCGCTTCCTCGGCCCATAGGGCAGGGGCATACCCGGTCAGGCTGAGTACCATGCCGGCCGCGGCGTAGCGTAAGGTCAAGGCAGGGGCGGTAGGGTGTGGGCGTAACATTAAAACTCCTCGGGCGCGGTCCATCGCAGCATGGCCCCTTGCGGGTGAGCACAGGCAGCCGACTGGTTGGCTGGGTTATTGACACTCTTTGATACCGGAAAGGCGCCCAACAGTTCCAAAGGTGCCGGGGTCATCAGCGCATGAAAGTGCTCTGACGAGCTTGCCGGGTCCAGCCAGCGATCCAGTGCCGAGGGCTCGATGACCAGTGGCAGCCGGTCGGTCAGCGTGGACAAGCAGACGTTGGCTGGCACGCTGATCAAGGCGGTGGAATCGTTAAACGCGGTCAGCGTGGTGTGGTAGCGACACCAGAGTGCCCCCAGCAGCAGCGGGGCACGGTCGGTCGCGGTGACCAGGTAGGGCTGCTTGCCGCCGGGGCGCTGCTGCCATACGTAAAAGCCGGTCACGGGAATGACGCAGCGTCTCGCGTTGAAGGCTTCTTCGAACATCGCCCGCTTGTCAAGCGACTCGGCCCGGGCGCAGTGCGGGGCATGGTCGAGCACCTTGAGCCAGGGCGGCGTTAGCCCCCAAAAAAGCGGCGTGTGACGAATAACGCCCTGTTCCAGGCGAAGGGCCGATACCGGCTGGCGCGGCGCTAAATTGGGCGAACTAATGAAGGGGTCGCTTTGACTGAGTTCGGGCACCATGCGGGAAAGCGATAGGCGCTGCACGTGTAGGCGTCCCGTCATGCCTGTCTCCTTATAACCCGTGTTAAATATGCTGGGCGCGGGGCGACAAGAATACGCTAAATGTCGTGCATTAGTATCGAAAACAGTGTTCGATGTGAGGTATCCTGTCTTATATTAACCCTTGCTCAAACTCAAGTGCGTTGAGGCATTCGCCTTTTTGCCTGACCTGAAGAGATCGCCATGGCCCGTCCCCGACAGCATGCGCCCGATACCCTCCATGCGCAGGTCATGCACGTTTGCGACGAGTGGCTGGCCTCGCGGCCCGTCCACGGTTTATCGCTGCGTGCGCTGGCCCGGGACGTGGGGTGCGCGCCGAGTACGCTGCTCAAACTTTACGGCAGCTTTAACAATTTATTGCAGCACGTCAACGTGGAAACCTTGGCGCAGCTGCAGCAAACCATCGAGAGCCTGACGGAAGACGAGCCCGAGCCTTGGCTTCGCGAGCTGGCCCACGCTTACTGGCACTTCGCCGAGGCGGGCTGCTACCGCTGGCATTTGCTGTTCGACTACCCCTTGGCCGAAGAGGGCGAGCTCGATCAGCGCCAAAGCGATTTGATCGAGGCGCTATTTACCCAAGTGGAAACCTCGCTAAAGCGCTACCAGCCCGCGCTGGACGACATGGAGGCGCGTCGGCTGGGGCGCACGCTGTGGGGCAGCGTGCATGGTCTGGTGCAGTTGGGGCTGAACGAGCGCCTGGGGTACTGGCAGGGGCAGCAGCTCAAGGTCGATGAACTGTTGGACCAGCTTTTATGCACCGTGCTGGCTGGCCTTCGCGCCCAGGGTGCGCCCGCGTGACGCGGCTCGTCAAACCGGTGCGCTACGTGCTGCGCTACGCCATCTATATCGCCATGCGGCTAAGCTACCGGCTGCGCGTTCGCGGCCGCGAGCACGTGCCCCGCAAGGGCGCGGCGCTGGTAGTGTGCAATCACGTAAGCTTCATGGATGCGCTGGTGTTGGGCGGGGGCAGCCCCCGGCCGCTGCGCTTTGTCATGGACCAGCCGATTTTCGACTCGCCCTGGCTCAAGTGGTGGTTTTTGCTGGTCGGGGCGATTCCGGTCGAATCCGAGCGGCGAACGCCAGCGGGGCTTCGCCGTACGCTTGAGATGATCAGCGAGGCACTGCGCGACGGCGAGGTGGTGATGATCTTTCCCGAAGGACGTTTGACGCCGGACGGGGAACTCCAGGCCTTCCGGCGCGGTTTGGAGACCATGCTGGCGCGGGACAACGTGCCGGTGATTCCCGCCGGGCTTGCCGGCCTCTGGGGCTCCTGGACGTCGCACTGCGGCGGCAAAGCGTTCAAGAAGTGGCCGTCGCGCTTTCGTGCGCCGGTTCGGCTTACTTTCGGCCCGCCGGTGATGGCCCAGGACGCCGAAGGCGCGGCGCTGCGCCCTTATCTCGAGGCGCGCGTGAAGGCGCTCAAGACCGCCGGTGAGTTGGACATCGCCCAGCGCGGCCAGGCACCGCAGAACAAGATGTAGCCTGGCCTAGCGCCTGGGCGCGCGTAAAAGCGGCCAGCAGCGCGCCGAGGTGATCAGGTTGTCGCGGATTTCCAGAATTTCCATGCGTGTATTGCCGATTTGCAGCGACGCCGGCCCTTCCGGGAACGCCTCGAGATGCTCCAAAATCAACCCGTTGAGGGTCTTGGGGCCATCGGTAGGGAGCTGCCAGCCCAGCATCTTGTTGATCTCGCGAATGTTAGCGGTACCTTCGATCACGTGGCTGCCGTCATCCTGCTGATGAATCTCTTCGTCTTCCGAGACATCGGTGGTGAACTCGCCGACGATCTCTTCGAGAATGTCCTCCAGCGTGACCAACCCTTCCACGTCGCCATACTCGTCCACCACGATGCCGATACGCCGCTTCTGTTTTTGAAAGTTCAAAAGCTGCGTGTGTAGCGGTGTGGATTCGGGAATGAAGTAGGGCTCGCGCGCCTCTTGTACCACCGCCGCCTTGGTGACTTCGTCGCGGGAGAGAAAGCGCGCCGCGTTGCGCAGGTGGAGCATGCCGATGATGTTGTTGATATCGCCTTTGTAAACCGGGAGCCTGGTGTGCTGGCTGGTGCGAATCTGGGCAAGAATATCCTCGAGCGAATCGTCCAGGTCGATACCCAGCACCTCGTGGCGCGGCACCATGATGTCGTTTACCGTCACGTTTTCGAGATCCAGAATCGACAGCAGCATGGCGCGGTGGCGGTAGGGAATCAGCGTACCCGCCTCATGAACCACGGTACGCAACTCGTCCCGGGTCAGGCTGTCACCGCCGCTATCGACGCTTTTGACCCCGACCAGGCGCAGCAGGCCGTTGGAAACGGCGTTGACCAGCCAGACCAGCGGATAGAGAAGCTTCAGCAGTGGCTCCAGCGCCATCGAGGTGGGGTAGGCGATGCGCTCGGGCTTGATCGCCGCGTAGGTCTTGGGCGTCACCTCGGCGAAAATCAGGATGATAATGGTCAAAAGCGCCGTGGAGATGGCCGGGCCCGACACCTCACCAAAGAAGTGGATGGCGATGATGGTCGCAATCGACGCCGCCAGATTGTTGACGAAATTGTTGCCGATCAGAATGACGCCGATCAAACGATCAGGCCGGGTCAAAAGGCGCATGACCCGCTTGGCTCGGCGGTCACCGCTATTGGCCTGATGGCTGAGCCGGTAGCGGTTGATCGACATCATGCCCGTTTCAGAACTCGAGAAGAAGGCGGATAGCAGTATCAGTAAGGCTAGAAGGCCGAACAGTAATCCCAGCGGGAAATCGTCGCTCAAGTCGAAAGTTCCTTTATGGCGTATCAAGCTCGTTTTTAGAAGCACGTGGGGTGTCTGTCAAGAACCCCCTCGCGGCCCGGCTAGCGGTTAAGGATTATTTCCAGCACGAACTTACTACCGAAGTACGCCAGGATCAAAAGCAGACAGCCCCCCAGCGTCCAGCGCACGGCGCGCATGCCCCGCCAGCCGAACCGGTAGCGCCCGATCAAAAGCGTCGTGAAGATGACCCAGGCGGCGATCGAGAGCACGGTCTTGTGCACCAAATGCTGGGCGAAGAGGTTGTCGAGAAAGATCAAACCGCTTGCGATCGAGAGCGTGAGCAGCAGCACCCCTGCCCATACCAGCTCGAACAGTACCCGCTCCATGGTAGTCAGCGGTGGGAGCGACTGCACGATGCCACGAATGTGGTGGTGGCGCAGGGCCTGGTTTTGCAGCCCGACCAGCACGGCCTGAACCGCGGCAATCGCCAGCACCGCAAAGGCCAGCGCCGAGCTTGCCGCGTGCAGTAAAATGCCCGGCGTAAGCCCGGTATGGCTCCCCTGGTTGGGAAGCCAAGTGGCGAAAATCAGCGCGACTCCGGCCAGCGGGAAAAGCGCGATACTGGCATTCAGCACCGGCTTGAATAAGCTTGCGACCAGCACCACGTTCACCGCCACGGCCATCAAAAGCGTCACGCTGGTGGAAAAGCCGGGCAAAAGCCCCGGCGCCTCACCCAGTAGCATGACCACGACCGGTATGTGCAGCAAAAGCCCGAGCGCGCCCAGAAGGCGCACCATGGCCCGCCGCGGGGGCACCCGGCGGAACAGCGTCATGCCCTGCCAGATGGCCGCGGCGATGTAGAGTACAAAAGCGATGGTGGCGAAAGGTAGCGCCTGCATGATGCTATCCGTGCGCTTCGCGCGCGTAAGGTTAAGAAACGTCGTCGATGACCCGGTTGTCGATTAATACGTCTGGTCGTCGATAACCCGGTGGTCGATAAACACGTCGTTGATGAACACGGCTAAGAATAATCAGTCAGGCCGAGAGACTAGCGCCTACTATAACCAATCGTAAAGCGTCGCACAGTAGTGTATCGCGAGAAGCCATAGAGACTCGCGCGTTGAGCGCGTATAATCGAACCTACACACGTCCGGCGGCGTCTACGCCCGGCGGCAGCGATAAAGGCAGAGGCCCCATGTTCCAGAATCTGAGCGAGCGTCTTTCCCAGACGCTGAAGTCGATTAAAGGCCAGGCGCGCCTGACCGATGACAATATCAAGGAAACGCTTCGCGAAGTGCGTAAGGCACTTTTGGAAGCAGACGTGGCGCTGCCCGTCGTCAAGGAATTCATCGAGCGCGTGCGTGAGCGCGCCGTCGGCCAGGAAGTATCTAAAAGCCTCTCGCCGGGCCAGCAGTTCGTCAAGATCGTTCAGCAAGAGCTCGAAGCGATCATGGGCGAGGCCAACGAAGGGCTGACCCTGAAAAGCTCCCCCGCCGTTGTGCTGATGGCGGGTCTGCAGGGCGCGGGTAAAACCACGTCCGTTGCCAAGCTTGCCCGCTTTTTGCGCGAGCGCGAAAAGAAGAAAGTGCTGGTGGTGTCGGCGGATGTTTACCGCCCGGCGGCCATTGACCAGCTCGAGACCCTGGCGAAAGAGGTCGAGGTCGACTTCTTCCCGTCGAGCTCGGACCAGAAGCCGGTCGACATCGCGAACGCCGCCATCAAGCACGCCAAAATTCAGTTCCACGATGTCGTGCTGGTCGATACCGCGGGCCGTTTGGCCATCGACGAAGCGATGATGGCTGAGATCCAGGCGCTGCATAAGGCGATCACCCCCGACGAGACGCTGTTCGTCGTCGACGCCATGACCGGCCAGGACGCGGTGAACACCGCCAAGGCGTTCCACGAAGCGCTGCCGCTGACCGGCGTGATCCTCACCAAGGCCGACGGCGACGCCCGCGGCGGTGCGGCGCTGTCAGTGCGTCACATTACCGGCAAGCCCATCAAGTTCATGGGGATGGGCGAGAAAGTCGACGCCCTCGAACCGTTCCACCCGGACCGCGTCGCCTCGCGCATCCTCGGCATGGGCGACATGCTCTCGCTGATCGAGGAAGCCGAGCGCACCGTCGACAAGGACAAGGCCACCCAGCTTGCCAATAAGGTCAAGAAGGGCGACGGCTTCGATCTCGAGGACTTCCGCGAGCAGCTCCAGCAGCTCAAGAAGATGGGCGGCATGGGGGGCTTGCTCGGTAAGCTCCCCGGCATGGGTCAAATGGCTGAAATGGCCCAGGGCCCGGGCCCGGAAAAAGAGATGGGCAAGCTCGAAGCGCTGATCAACTCCATGACGCCCAAGGAGCGCCGCTCACCGGACATCATCAACGGCTCGCGCAAGCGGCGTATCGCCGCCGGCGCCGGTCTTCAGGTGCCGGATTTGAACCGCCTGCTCAAGCAGCACAAGCAGATGCAGAAGATGATGAAGAAAGCCGGCAAGAAAGGCGGCATGCAGAAGATGATGCGCGGCATGTCCGGCATGATGGGCGGCGGTGGTGGTGGCCCCGGTGGACCTGGCGGTATGGGTGGCCCCGGCGGCATGGGCGGCGGCGGTGGGCTGCCCTGGCGTTAAGGCTCGCCCTTCAAAAGAGTGTGTCTGGTTGACGCCTTATGAGTTTTCTGGCGGCCAGACTTTCCAAGTTGGCCGCATTTGCGTAGAATGCGGCCTCTTCATGCGTGGGTGTTAGGGCTTTGCGCCAGTCGCGCTGCTTCGATCTGCCCGTGAAGTATTGGAAAAACGGTACGTATCAGGCACTTGGGTTTTAGTAACCCCTGTACAGGTAACGCGTACCGGAAACTGCATGATGAGTGTTCTGATGGCGATGTGCGCCATGCTCCACTCTCGTAACCTCAACCGAAGGATAGTTATCGTATGGTTACCATTCGTTTGGCACGTAGTGGCGCCAAAAAGCGTCCCTTTTACCACCTGACCGTGACCGACTCGCGCAACGCGCGTGATGGCCGCTTCATCGAGCGCGTTGGCTTTTTCAACCCGGTTGCCCGTGGTCAGGAAGAGCGTCTGCGCGTAAACCTGGAGCGCGTTGCACACTGGCAGGGCCACGGTGCACAGCTTTCCGGCCGCGTTGCCGAGCTGGTTAAAGAAGCAAGCAAGCAGGCGTAAGTCTGTCGAGAAGTGCCGTATCGAGAAACGCGATGCGGAGACCGAGATACTGTGGTGCTGGATACCCCGGCGCTGGATATAGTAGTAGGAGCGTTGGTGAATGACCCGTGTTGACGCCAGCCAGGTTGACGACGCTCATGTCGTATTGGGTAAGCTGACAAGCCCCCACGGGGTGAAGGGTTGGCTCAAGGTCTACTCCTACACGAATCCGATAGACAGTATTTTGGAGTACCCGGAGTGGTGGGTGCGCCAGGGCCAGACCCTGACGCGTATGCCGGTCATTACGGGGCGTCGCCAGGGTAAGGCGCTGGTGGTGCAGCTCAAGGATATCAATGACCGTACGGCCGCCGAAGCGCTGGCCCAGGCCGAGATCCTGCTGCCCAAAGAAGCCCTTCCCGAACTGGCCGACGACGAGTACTACTGGCACGAGCTCGAAGGCTTACAGGTCTTCACGGTGTCAGGCGAGCGGTTGGGGCAGGTGAGCTACCTGTTTGAAACCGGCGCGAACGATGTCATGGTGGTGCGCGGTGATGAGAACGCCATCGACCGGCGCGAGCGGCTGGTGCCCTTTCTGCCCGATGACGTGGTGCGTGAGGTCGACCTGGACGAGAGCAAGATGATCGTCGAGTGGGACCCTGAGTTTTGATGATCGATTCGAACATCGATTCCCGCACCGAGACGTCCGGTATGGAAAGTGAGCCGACGGCGCCCGCTATGTGGATCGGCGTGGTATCGCTTTTTCCCGAAATGTTCGAAGCCATTACCCGTCAAGGGGTGGTGGGCCGAGCGGTCGAGCGGCGTCAGATCGCCCTCGAGTTCTGGAATCCGCGGGAGTATGCCACCGACAAGCATCGCAGCGTGGACGACCGGCCTTACGGCGGCGGCCCAGGCATGCTGATGAAAGTCGACACACTGCGCGGCGCGATTGCCGATGCAAAGGCCCAGGGCCAGGCACTGAATGGTCAGGTGCCCAAGGTGATTTACCTTTCACCTCAGGGGCGAAAGCTTGACCAGAAAGGCGTCGAAACGCTTGTCAACGCGGGCCCTTTGGTCGTGGTTGCCGGGCGTTACGAAGGCATCGACGAGCGCGTGGTGGAGAGTGACATCGACGAAGAGTGGTCGATTGGCGACTATGTGCTAAGCGGCGGTGAGCTGCCGGCCATGGTGTTGATCGACGCGGCGGCAAGGCTGATACCCGGCGTACTGGGGCATCAGGACTCCGCCATCGAAGACTCGTTTAACGACGGCTTGCTGGACTGCCCGCACTATACGCGTCCGGAAGTGATCGACGGTAAGAGCGTGCCCGATGTGCTTTTAAGCGGCCATCACGGCGCCATCAAACGCTGGCGGTTGAAACAGTCGTTAGGCAGAACCTGGCAGCGCCGACCCGATTTATTGGAAGGGCGCGAGCTGAGTGCCGAGCAGCGGCGTCTGCTCGACGAGTTTATCGAAGAACACGCCCAGGCCCACGGGTAGGCCAGGGCGGCGGTGCAGGGCGTAACGCACCTGCGTCACCCATAACGACTCCCGCGTAGCTCGCTTCGAGCGCCGGGATCACGGTTTGCCCCTTCCACCATTGCGTGGCGAACCATTACGTTATTCAGGAGTAAGCAACATGAGCAGTAAAAACAAGGTGATCCAGGCGCTCGAGAACGAGCAAATGAGCAAAGAGATCCCTGGCTTCGCCCCCGGCGACACCGTCATCGTTCAGGTGAAAGTAAAAGAAGGTACCCGCGAACGTCTGCAGGCCTTCGAAGGTGTGGTCATCGGTAAGCGTAACCGTGGCCTGAACTCCGCGTTCACCGTGCGTAAAATCTCTCACGGTGTGGGCGTTGAGCGTACCTTCCAGACCTACAGCCCGCTGGTTGACTCTATCGAAGTCAAGCGTCGCGGTGACGTTCGTCAAGCCAAGCTTTACTACCTGCGTGAGCGCAGCGGTAAGTCGGCTCGTATCAAGGAAAAGCTGGCTTAATCGCCGCTTTTCCCGGGCGCCTTGCCGGCGCCCGGATACAAAACCCCGTCACCGCTTTGCGGGGCGGGGTTTTTTTATTGGCGCGCTTCAAAGCCTGGATACGTTGACCCATGAGCGATATCGACATCTTTCTGGACGCCCTGTGGCTCGAGCAAGGCGCAAGCGATCATACGTTAGCGGCCTACCGGCGCGATTTGAGTGCCTGGCAAGCGTATCTGACCCGCTTTGACGAACCCCTGCTGGCACCAAGCTCTGGACGTTTCACCGGGCTGCTCGATGAGCGTCAAGAAGCGGGCTACCAGCTGCGTAGCAACGCCAGGTTGCTTTCATCGCTGCGTAGCTTTTACCGCTGGGCGCAGCTTTATGGCCACATTGCCCGGGACCCGCTGGCGGATGTGGCGCTGCCCCGGGTGCGCCCGAGCCTGCCCAATACGTTAGAAGAGGACGAGGTAGAGCGGCTACTGTTGGCGCCGGATACCGCAACCCCGCTGGGGCTTCGCGACCGCACCATGCTGGAGCTGCTTTATGCTTGCGGGCTGCGCGTCTCGGAGTTGGTTGGGCTCTCGAGCGACGCGGTGAATCTGCGCCAGGGCGTGGTGCGCGTGCGCGGCAAGGGCGATAAAGACCGGCTGGTGCCCATGGGCGACGAAGCGATTCAGTGGCTCGAAACCTATATCAAAAACGCTCGGCCGGCGCTAATGAAGGACATCACCCGGCCGGCGCTGTTTCCCGGCCGCGGGGACAAAGCCATGACGCGACAAACCTTCTGGCATCGGATTAAAATTCACGCGATAACGGCTAACATCACGCGCCCGCTGTCGCCCCATACGTTGCGCCACGCCTTTGCGACGCATTTATTGAATCATGGGGCCAATTTGCGGGTCGTACAGCTGCTACTTGGGCACAGTGACCTGTCCACGACGCAAATTTACACGCACGTTGCCCAGGCGCGCCTGGAGCAACTGCACGCAGATCATCATCCACGAGGTTGAAGACCATGGGTCAACGCACCACGTTCACGGCCGGCGCGCCGCCTTACACGCGCCTTGCTTCACTGTTTTTACTGGGCGCGAGCCTGTTACCCGGGCTCGCTTACGCCAACGCCCAGACCCTTTCCGAGCGCCTCGAGGTCAATGGCCAGCGGATGCCGGTTGAGCAGGTCAACGAGACGCCGATGGACGGCATCTATCAGGTGCGCCTGGAAAACGGCGAGTCTTTTTATGCCAATGAAGACGGCAGCTACTTTCTGGTGGGCGATTTGTACCAAAACGCCGAGCAGGGGCTGGTCAATTTGACCGAGCAGGCGCAGAACCAGCAGCGCGTGGCGGCCCTCGATGAGGTGCCGGAGTCCGAGCGCTTCGTGTATCGCGGTGTGGACGAGCCCCGTGCGACGGTGGTGATCTTTACCGACCCAACCTGCCCCTACTGCGAGCGCCTGCACGAGACCGTGCCCGAGCTCAACGAGCGCGGCATTGCCGTACACTACCTGGCGTTCCCGCGGGCCGGCATGGAAAGCGATGCGGCCACTACGCTTGAAAAAGCCTGGTGCTCGGATAACCGCAGTGAAGCCATGACCCGGGCCCAGCAGCGCGAAACCCTGGCGGGCAGCGTATGCGACAACCCGGTCGGCGAGCAGTACGAGCTCGGCATGGCGCTTGGCGTGCAGGGAACACCGGCGATCATTTTGCCCGACGGCCAGATGGTGCCAGGATTTGTACCCCCGGACCGGCTGGTGGGCATGTTAGGCTTGGACGACTAAGCCTGGAAGACGAATAACGCCGCCACGCGTGGCGCACGCCAATTCAAACGTTAAGACGCAGCACGTAGCAAAAGGGGGAAGTATTTTGAAACCGGTAAGAGTAGGCCTTTGTGGTTTGGGAACGGTCGGCGGCGGCACGTTCAACGTATTGACGCGTAACGCGGAGGATATTGCCCGCCGCGCCGGCCGGCCCATCGTGATCGAGCAGGTCGCCCATCGCAGTATTCACCCCGACTGCGACATTACCGGCATCAACGCCACCTCGGACGTCTTCGAGGTGGCCACCAACCCCAATGTCGACGTGCTGGTCGAACTGGTGGGCGGCTACGACGTGGCCCGGGAGCTGGTGCTCACCGCCATCGAAAACGGCAAGCACGTGGTTACCGCCAATAAGGCGTTGATCGCCGTGCACGGCAACGAAATTTTCCGCGCCGCCCACGAAAAGGGCGTGATCGTGGCGTTCGAGGCCGCGGTGGCCGGCGGTATTCCGGTCATCAAGTCCCTGCGCGAGGGCCTGGGCGCCAACCGTATCGACTGGGTGGCGGGCATCATCAACGGCACCGGCAACTACATCCTGACCCATATGCGCGATGAAGGCCGGGCGTTCGAGGACGTGTTGGCCGAAGCCCAGGCGCTGGGTTACGCCGAGGCCGACCCCACCTTCGATGTGGAAGGTATCGACGCCGCCCATAAACTGACCATTCTGGCGTCTATCGCCTACGGAGTGCCGCTGCAGTTCGACAAAGCCTTCACCGAAGGCATCGCGCGCATCACCGCCGAGGACGTGGATCAGGCGGATAACCTGGGCTACATCATCAAACATCTGGGCATCTGCAAGCGTACCGACCAGGGGCTCGAGCTTCGCGTGCACCCGACGTTGATTCCCAAGGAGCGGCTTCTGGCCAACGTGCATGGCGTCAAAAACGCCATCGCGGTGATGGGCGATGCGGTCGGCCCCACGCTTTACTACGGCGCCGGCGCCGGCGCCGAGCCCACCGCCTCGGCGGTCGTGGCCGACATTCTGGACGTGGCCCGGGATATCACCACCGACCACCACTACCGCGTGCCGTACCTGGCCTTCAGCGGCATCAACGATGATGCGAACCAGCTTCGTATCATGCCGATGGAAGAGATCACCACCGCGTACTACCTGCGCCTTTTGGCGGTCGACCGCCCCGGCGTGCTGGCCCGGGTGGCGACCATTTTGGCCGAGCAGGGCATCTCCATCGAGGCGCTGGTTCAAAAAGAGGCGACGGAAGGGGAGCTCGTACCGATCATCCTGCTGACGCACCGCACCAAAGAGCGCCACATGAACGACGCGATTCGCGAAATCGAAGCGATGGCGGATATCGCCGGTCCCGCGACACGCATCCGCGTGGAGAGTCTGGACGAAGGAGAGTAATCACATGCGCTACATCAGCACGCGTGGGCAGGCGCCCGCGCTCTCGTTCGAAGAGGTCGTGTTGACCGGTATGGCAAGCGACGGCGGGCTTTATGTGCCCGAGACGCTGCCGACTTTCTCGCGGGAAGAGCTGGCCGAGATGGCCGGGCTCTCCTACGCCGAGATCGCCTTTCGCGTGATGAAGCCCTTCGTGGGTGGCGAGATCGATGACGATACCTTCCGCCGCCTGGTGAAGGAGGCCTACGCCACCTTCAGCCACGATGCGGTCGTGCCGCTCAAGCAGCTCGATGCCAACCACTTTTTGCTCGAGCAGTTCCACGGCCCGACGCTCGCGTTCAAGGATGTAGCGCTACAGCTGCTTGGCCGGCTGCTGGATCACTTTCTCGAAAAGCGCGGCGAGCGTGCGGTGATCATGGGGGCCACCTCGGGCGATACCGGCTCGGCGGCGATCGAGGGGTGTCGCCACTGCGACAACCTGGATATCTTCATCCTGCACCCGCATCAGCGCGTCTCGGAAGTGCAGCGCCGCCAGATGACCTCTGTGCTTGCCAACAACGTCTTCAATATCGCCATCGAGGGCAATTTCGACGACGCCCAGGCCATGGTCAAGGCGAGCTTCGCCGACCAGAACTTTTTGCAGGGCACCCGGCTGGTCGCGGTCAACTCGATCAACTGGGCGCGCATCATGGCCCAGGTCGTCTATTACGTGGCGGCCGGTGTTGCCCTGGGGGCGCCGCATCGCGAGGTCAGCTTCTGCGTGCCCTCGGCGAATTTCGGCAACGTTTACGCCGGGTATACGGCGTACCAGATGGGCCTGCCGGTCAAGCAGTTCATCATCGCCACCAACGCCAACGACATTCTCCACCGCACGCTTGCCGACAACGACTTCTCCAAGAAGTCGTTGGAAGCCACGCTCGCGCCGTCGATGGATATCGTCGTATCGTCTAACTTCGAGCGGCTGTTGTTCGACGCCTACGAGCGCGACGGTGCCGCGGTGGCCGCCCTTCTGGAGCGATTCCAAACCGAGCCTACGGCGCTTGCCGAGGCGCCGCTTGCGCGGCTGCGCGAAAAATTCGCAAGCTACAGTGTCGACGACGCCACGATTTTGGAAGCGATCCGCGAGGCGCACCACCGCACCGGCGAGATGCTCGACCCGCACACCGCGACCGGCTATCGGGCCGCCGAGCGCGCCCGCGCCGATCAAACCACCCCAGTGGTGACGCTGGCCACCGCTCACCCGGCCAAATTCGCCGAGGCCGTGGTCAAGGCGGGCTTTCAAGGCGTGGCGCTGCCCACGCACATGGATGGCCTGCTCGAGCGCGAGGAGCGCTATACGGTGCTTCCCGCGGAGTTGGCCGCGGTTCAGCAGTTCGTCGCCGAGCATCGGCGCACGTATTGATGACCGATTTGAGCGCCGCGCCCACTACGCTGTTACACAACGCCAGCCGTCCTCGTCTCACGCCGCGCCCGGTGGACGAGGCGGTGTACGCCCGGGCTCTGGCCGAGGGGCTCACTGCGCTGCAGGCCAGGCTTCTGGCCTCGCGCCTGCCAGGCTACGAGGCCCCGCTCACGCCGCTGGTCTCCCCAAGCCTTCGCTACCTGGCCCATCCTGAGAAGCTAATGGATGGGCGTCGCGGGGCCGAGCGTATCGCCAAAGCGGTCGCCGAAGGCGAGTCCATCGGTATTTTAACCGACTACGATGTGGACGGTATTACCTCCCACGTGGTGATCCGGCGCACGTTGGTCGAGCTTTTCGGCGTGCCCGAGTACCGGCTTCACAGCCTGATCGGTCACCGTATCAACGACGGCTACGGCATCAGTTTGCCGCTGGTCGAGCGTACGCTCGCGCTCAAGCCGCTGCCGACGCTGGTCATCACCGCGGACTGCGGCAGCAGCGATGAGCCGCGCATCGCCCGCCTCAAGGCGGCGGGCATCGACGTGGTCGTGAGCGACCACCATGCGCTGCCCCAGCAAGGCCCGCCAGAATCCGCCTACGCCTGTATCAACCCGACCCGCGACGACTGCGATTACCCGGATAAAACCATCGCCGGCTGTATGGTGGCGTGGCTTTTGATGTCGCTGGCCCGGGGCGTGCTGATCGAGTGGGGCGTGCTCAATGCGGCCACCTCCAAGCTCTCGCCCTGGCTCTCCTACGTGGCGCTCGGCACCGTGGCCGACTGCGTGTCGCTCGGCGCTAGCCCCGCCAACCGCGCGGTAGTAAGCCAGGGGCTTACGTTGATCAACCGCATGGACGCCGCCTGTTGGCGAGCGATGGCGGCAAGACTTGGCGCGGATAGCGTGCCGTTCAGCGCCGAAACACTGGCCTTTCAGATGGGGCCGCGCATCAACGCCCGCTCGCGTCTCGACGACCCTTACGCTGCACTTCACTACATGCTGGCCGAAAGCGACGCGGTGGCGAACCGCCAGCTCGAAGTGCTCGATCAGGACAACCAGTCGCGCAAGGCGATCGAAGCCGAGATGGCAGAAGAGGCGAAGCGCCTGGCGGTCCCCGCCATCGAGGCGGATGAACCCGCCGTGGTCGTATTCGTGGAGGAGGGCCACGCCGGGGTTCAGGGCATCGTCGCCTCGCGGCTGGTGCAGGCTTACGGGCGCCCGGCGGTGGTGCTCACCAAAGCCGCCGCGCCCAACATGCTCACCGGCTCCGGGCGCTCGATCGAGGGCCTTCATATGCGCGACGCCCTGCAGCGCACCTTCGAGCTTGCCCCGGACGCGCTACCCCGCTTTGGCGGGCACAGCGGCGCGGCGGGCGTGGGGCTACCGTTTGAGCAACTCGAGGCGTTCAAGACGGCGTTTTTGCAGGCCGTGACCGAGCAGTTGGGCGATGAGCCGCGCTACCCAAGGCTTTTGACCGACGGCACGCTGTCCGCTGCGCAGCTGAGTTTAACGACGCTGGATGAAATCGAGGCCCTGGGCCCTTACGGGCGCGAGTTCGATCCGCCGCTGTTCGAAGGCGCGTTCATCATCGAGTCGCTGCGCCCGGTGGGCGGCGAAGGAATACACCTGATGATGGAGCTCTCCCAGGGCCCGGTCACCTTGAAAGCGATCTGGTTTCGCGCGCTGACTCCCGGCGAGTTACCTGGCTTCGACGTAGGCGACTCGCTTCACTGCGCGTTCAAGCTCAACCGCAACCGCTGGCGCGGCCGGGAGTCGCTGCAACTGATGGTCGAGCACGCCAGCGCCGTTTAGGCGAGCCCCGCCAAGCCGGACGTTTACAACCGAACGATAAAAGGATGGATGCCCCATGCGCGTGGAGGATCTTCCCAGCGACCCGCACAAACCCTATGAAGACGTCATGGCGATGCTGCTGGGCACGTTTTTCGTGGCGCTGGGCGTCACTTTCTACACCCAGGCCGTGCTGCTGACCGGCAGTACCGCGGGGCTTGCGCTTTTGCTCAACTACATGAGCGGCTGGGGCTTCGGTGCCTGGTTCTTCGCGATCAACCTGCCGTTTTATTATCTTGCGATCAAGCGGATGGGGTGGAGCTTCACCCTGCGCACCTTCGTGGCGATCGGACTGGTATCGCTATTCGCCGAGCTGACCCAGCAGTGGGTCGCCTTCGAGCGCGTGCCCTCGCTCTATGCCGCGCTCATGGGCGGGGCGCTGATGGGGATCGGGATGTTGATGCTCTTTCGCCACCGCACGAGCCTTGGCGGCATCAATATCCTCGCCCTCTACCTGCAGCAGCGCCACGGCTGGCGGGCGGGCTACGTGCAACTGGGTATCGACGGGGTAATCCTGCTGGTCGCGCTGACCCAGCTGCCGCTGGATCGGGTGGCATTCTCGGTGCTGGGGGCGGTTACGCTGAACCTCATCATCGCGCTCAACCACAAGCCGGGGCGCTATATCGGGGTGAGCTGACCGGGCACTTTCAAGCCGCCACGCGCTGTCTAGTCCCGCTCGCTTTGCAAACGCCGCTCATCGTCTATCACGCTGACGCGGGTAGGTGTATTCAGCGACCAGTTCCAGAACACGATATTGACGTCGCGGCAGGTCGCCCCCGTGGCTTGTGAAGGCACGCGAATGCCGGCGAAGCCCATGTGGCGCAGTCGCTCGACGATTTGCCAAGCGATCACGGGCTGGCGTTTTAGCTTTTTCTCGAGCCAGGCCTCCTTCAACCAGCGCTCCGGGTCTGGATGAACGCGTAGTTGAATATCCGGCTCGCACAGGTCGAGCAGCGGGCCGCAGTCGACCTCGTAGCTGCAAAGCGTCAGTGGCTGGGTTTTGAAAGGAAAGCCCTGCTGCGCCTCCAGCCAGGCCGTCTCGAAACGCTCGCTGGTGTAGAGCGCGGGTAAGCCCGGGGGATTCCAGCGCCCGCCGCTGTGTGCAGCGCCTTCACCGGAGGCAGGGGCGTGATGCCACCGGGGGTTGTGGCCACGATAGACGATCCCTTTATAGTGAAAGCCCAACCCCAGCAAGCTCACGCATGGCCCCCCTCGGCAATATGCGAGAGATAGGCGCGCACGTCATCGGCTCGACCGCGACTGACCAGCTCTTCCGGCGTTAGATCACCCAGCGCCGAGATAGGATAGGTGCGATACCAGGACCAGGCACTGCTGATCGACCCGGCCCAGGGTTCGATGCGCTTGAGTATTTCCATGGTCTGGCGCAGACGTTGCTGTGTGGAAACTGCGTGGAGACGCTCCTTACGAATAATGGCGTTGTGGCTAAGGCCGATCGCACTCGCGAACTCGCGTTTAGTGATGTGCAGCTCTTCCAGCAACGCATCGGCGATGATGAAGCCCTCTCCATTTACGACATGGCTTAGTTCAAGGCTCATGGGTGTCACCTTTAGAGACATATATATGTGTCAGTATGAGTGACATTCTGGCTTTTGTAAAAGTCGACCCTAGCGAGAGGGCCCCATCCAAAACCACCAGACGATCAGGGCGATCAGCAAAAGTCCTGTTAGATTCACCAGTACGCTCATGTTGCCTCCCAGGCGGTGGGGGTGAAGCGGCGTAACCGACTGGCGTTGCCGACGACGGTCACGGAGGAGAGCGCCATCGCGGCCCCGGCGATGATCGGTGAGATCAGCATGCCGGTCAGTGGGTAAAGCGCGCCGGCGGCGATAGGAATGCACAGCAGGTTGTAACCGAACGCGCCCGCCAGGTTCTGCTTGATGTTGGCAAGGGTGGCGCGGCTGAGTTCGATGGCGGTGGCGACACCGTGAAGCGAGCCGTGCATCAAGGTAACGCCGGCGCTTTCCATGGCGATATCCGTGCCGCCGCCGATGGCAAAGCCGACATCCGCCTGGGCCAGCGCCGGGGCGTCGTTGATGCCATCGCCGGCCATGGCCAGGAGGTCACCCCGCGCCTGGCGGCGCTTGATTTCCTCGAGCTTGTCCTCGGGGGAAAGCCCGGCCATGAATTCATCGATACCTACCTCCCGGGCTACCGCCGCCGCCGTATGTCGGTTGTCGCCGGTCAGCATCACCACCGTCAATCCATCGCGTTTCAAACGGGCGATGCTGGCGGCGGCGTCCTGGCGAACCGGGTCGCTGATGGCGAACACACCGGCAAGCGCGCCGTTGACCGCGATATACACCGCCGACCGGGCGTTCTTTTCGAGCGCGGCGGTCATCTCTGCCGCCGCGTCCAGGCCAATACCGGCCTCCTCCAACAGCCGGGCGCTACCCAGTAGCAAACGGTCCCCCTGCTCGGTGGTACCGCGCACCCCCGCGCCGGTGTCGCTTGCAAACGACTCGAGCGCTACGACCTCCGTCGTTTGGGTCCTGGCGTAGGCGCAAAGCGCGTTGGCCAGCGGATGCTGCGAACGCTGCTCCAGGGCGTTCACCGCGCCCAGTAGCCAAGCGCGATCGGAATGAAAAATAGCCGCCTCGAGCACGCGGGGCTTGCCCTCGGTCAGCGTGCCGGTTTTGTCGACCACCAGGGTGGTGAGCCGGCAGGAGCGCTGCAGCGCTTCGCCGTCGCGAATCAGCACCCCGTGCTCGGCGGCCTTGCCCACGCCGATCATGGTGGAAAGCGGCGTGGCGAGACCCAGTGCGCAGGGGCAGGCGATGATCAGCACCGTGGTCGCCGTCACCAGCATGTAAAGCGTCGGTGGCGCCGGGCCCAGGTTGAACCATATAAGCGCGGTGAGCACGGCCAGAATCATCACGGCGGGTACGAAGACGCCGGAGATTCGGTCGGCCAACTTGCCAATCGGTGGGCGCGCGTTTTGCGCGTGGGCGACCTGCTCGGTAATACGTCCAAGGCGAGTGTCCCGGCCGGTGTGGGTGGCGCGATACAAAAGACTACCCTCGCCGTTGACCGTGCCGGCGGCAAGCGCCGCCTGAGCGGCTTTATACACCGGCGCGGGCTCACCGGTGAGCATCGATTCATCCACATGGCTTTGCCCGTCGAGCACCACGCCGTCTACGGCCAGCCGTTCGCCTGGGCGTACGCGCAGGGTGTCGCCGGGCACCACGTCATCGACATTCACTTCGAAGGTATCGCCATTGCGCTCGAGACGCGCGGTCGTGCCCTGCAGATCCAAAAGCTGGCCGAGCGTTTGGCGGGTACGGCCCCGGGCGCGAAGCTCCAGGGCGTTACCCAGCAAAATGAGCCCGACCACCATGGCCGAAGCCTCGAAGTAAATACCCCGGGCGGCCTCGGGCAGCCAAGGGGCGAAGAGCACCACGGCCATCGAGTAGAGCCAGGCCGCGCCGGTGCCCAGGGCGACCAGCGTATCCATGCTGGCTTGGCGGTGGGTCAGCTGTCGCCAGGCGTTGGTGAAAAAGTGCCGCCCGGGAAACGCCAAAATAGCCAGCGTTAGCAGACCGATCACCAGCCAGAAGATGCGGCCCATACCCTGCGGGGCGGGGTGATAAACCAGCATGGCCAGCATCAACGGCAGCGCCAGGGCCAGCGACAAAACCCCGCCGCGCAGGCGCGCTTGGTAGGTGGCTTCTTCCTGGTCGCGGCGGCGCTGCTCGGCTTGTTTGAAATCGATGATTGGCTCGGCGACGTAGCCGCTCGCCGCCACTGCCTCGCACACCGCCTCGTTCGATACTTCGCCGCTCACCTCGGCGGTTTGGGTGGCGAAGTTGACCGTGGCGTGTTCGACCCCGGGGAGCTGGCCGAGCGCGCGGTCCACGCTTTTAACGCAGCCGGCGCAGTTCATGCCGCGAATTAAAAAGCGCTGGGGGCGCTTATCAAACGATGCGCCAACGCAGGTATATGATTTCATGAGCGGGAATCCGGGAAACTCTCGATGAGTCGGCAGATACTGTGGCCGGTGGGCGTGGCGTCTGGCATGGCCTGCCAACTTTCCAGCGCCTGCTCCATGCGCGCTGCCAACGCTTCGAGCTCTTCGATGCGCGCGCGTATCTGGGGCAGGCGGCTGGCCAGCAGGTCACGCACCAGCGGGCAGGGGGAATCGCCCTGGTCGGCGTGGGCCAGGATGTCGCGGATTTCGGCGAGGCTAAAGCCCAGCGTCCGCGAGCGCTGAATGAAGGCGAGCCGTTCCAGGTCGTCGCTGGAAAAGAGCTGGTAGCCGTTGTCCGGGTGGCGCGCCGGGTGCAAAAGCCCTTCGCGGCTGTAGTGGCGTACCGTTTCGGCGCTGACCCCCGCGCGCCTGGCCAGCTCACTGACTTTCATGAGGGCCGCGGTTTGTGAAGGACTTGCTTGTGAGGGGCTTGCTTGGGAGGCGCTTGGCTGCATGGTCGCATTACCGTTGTCGACGTTCACGCTCAGTGTAAAACCTGTGGGTGGCCCATAGGTCAAGCAATCCAGAAAAACTCGGTAAAGTTAACTAAAACACCGATTTAAAACGCTCGTAAGACTAATGGATAAACCCCAAAAGAAATAAAACGACCGTTTGCCCCTTGAACCTGCGCCGACATTGGGCGAAAACTAGCGCTGGGGCGAATAATAACGCGGGCGGGGCGTACCTCGCCGGATCATTGGGAAATGAGGCTCACTATGCATAATAACGTTAAAAAACTGGCGATGGTGTCCGCTGTGGCGGCGGCGACCTTTGCAAGCCAGGCCAACGCTGGCGGCTATCAAATCAACGAACAGAGCGTCAGCGGGCAGGGTTACGGCCATGCCGGGCGTAGCTCCAACATACACGATGCGACCATCGTGTACGGTAACCCGGCGGGGATGTCGTTTTTGGACCGCGCGCAGTTCACCGCGGGTGCCACCTACTTGAATCCTAAAACCAAAATTCGTAACGTCCAGGCCAACCGCACGTTGGATTCCGGCGTTGCGACCGGCGGTTTGCCCAACGGTAATCAGATTCCCGTCGGCAGCATCGGGGGCACTAACGAAGGCGATATGGTGCCGGGTACGCTCGTCCCCTTCGCGTTCTACGCGCATCCGGTGAACGAGCAGCTAGCGTTCGGCTTCGGCGTTTACGCCCCGTTTGGCTCTAAAACCGACTATGAAGGCTCCTTTCAGGGCCGCTACTTCGGCGACTACACCGAAGTGACCGTGGTTTCAGCACAGCCGACGGTTTCCTACCGCTTCAACGACCAGTGGTCAGTGGGTGCGGGCGTGTCCTACAACTCGGTCGAAGGCGAGCTGCGCCGCCAAATCCCCTCGGGCACCGGGTTTAACGCCGCCACCGACGTCGACTCCCGCGTGGACGGCGACGACGAAGCCTGGGGTTACAACCTGGGCGTGATCTACCAGCCGGTGCCGGAAACCACCCTGGGTCTGACCTACCGCTCCAAGGTGGATTACACCCTCGATGGCAACTTCTCCGCCACCGACCCGCTGGGTAACGTCGTGCGCGCGGACAACGCGTCGCTGGATCTGACCACGCCGGAGACGGTCAATTTCTCGGTCACCCAGCAAATGAGCGACCGGTTCAAGCTGATGTTCGGTACCTCCTGGGTGCGCTGGAGTCAGTTCGACGAGATCCGCGTGACCGGCACCGATGGCGGTACCATCACCCAGGAGACCCAGAACTACTCCAACGCCTGGGCCTTTGCCACCGGCGGCGAGTACCAGCTGACCCCGGCCCTTGCGCTGCGCGCCGGCTTTACGCTCGACTTTACGCCTACCAACGACGCGCACCGCAGCGTGCGGATTCCCTCCGACGACCGGCGCATCTTCTCGCTGGGCGCGGGTTGGTCGCCGACGCCGGATCTCACCCTGGATGTCGCCTACTCCTACCTGACCGAGCGCAGTACCTCGGTGGACCAGGAGCGCCAGGATCTATTGGCAAGCCCGGCGACCGGCGGTGTACCGGTGGGTGGGGCGACCTACTCGGCGGACTACAAAAACGAAGCTCACGGTATCGGCGCCCAGCTGACCTACCGTTTCTAAGCCTTGGGCGAGGGACATCTACCGAAATCCGGTAGCCCCGTGATCGGGTGAGGGACAAAGCGCTGGCCATGTTGCCAGCGCTTTTGGTTTTATGGGGCGAAGGCCATACCCTCGAGGTTGGCCAACTTCCCCATCTGACCGGAGGTTTTTCATGTCCCGCGCGTTGGTGAAAGAAGATTTCCCCGTCTCGAACGCCAGGCATTTTCTCGAGCCTGGCCCGATCGTACTGGTTTCCTCCCGCTGGCAGCAGCAGAGCAACATCATGACCCTGGGGTGGCACATGGTCATGTCCTTTTCCCCTTCGCTGGTGGGCTGCCTGATCGCCGCCGGCAATCATACCCACGAAATGGTGCGCGAAAGCGGCGAGTGCGTGATCAATATTCCGTCCGCGACACTCATCGACACGGTGGTGGGGATCGGCAACTGCTCCGGCAGCGAGGTCGACAAGTTTGCAGCATTTGAGCTCACGCCCGGTTCGGCCTCGAAGGTCGATGCACCGTTGATCGACGAGTGTTACGCCTCTTTCGAGTGCCGTTTGCACGACGATGCCATGATCGACGGATACGACCTGTTCATTTTCGAGATCGTCAAAGCTCACGCCGCCCCCGGGGCGGACGAACAAGCGTCGCTGCACTATCAGGGTATGGGGGCGTTCATGGTGTCGGGCACCACCCTCGATCGCACGGAGTTGTTCAAACCCTCGATGCTCGTCTGAGCAAAAACCGGTGGCGCACAGGCGCCTGCTCGCCACCGCTTGCGCCTCGAGGGGCGGGCCTCGATACTGAATGAGTGACTTTTAGCGGGTTTCACGTCTTGGATCTCAGGAGCGTTGCATGGTGGAAGATGATGTCGTAGCGGCAAGCCGCGAACCGCAAGCCGACCCTTTGGCCCTGGTGGCGAAAGAGCGCGCGGCGCAGAGTGCGCTGATCGTCGTGGATGTTCAGCCGGATTTTTTACCCGGCGGGGCGCTTGCCTGCGCCGAGGGGGACGCCATTTTGCCCGGCATCGAGGCGTTGCTGGCAAAGCGCGCCTTTGGTCACGTGGTCGCCACCCAGGATTGGCACCCACCGGCGCATATCTCCTTCGCCTCGCAGCACCCGCCCCATCAGCCTTTCGAGGCCATCGAACGCTTCGGTCATCAGCAAACCTTGTGGCCGGATCACTGTATTCAGAGAAGCGAAGGCGCGGCGCTACACCCCGCGATCGATTGGACCCCTTGCGACGCCATCATCCGTAAAGGCACCGACCCGCAGATCGACTCCTACAGCGCGTTTCGCAACAACCAGGGCCCGGACGGCAAGCGCCCGGCCACGGGGCTTGCGGGGTGGCTTCGCGATCGCGGGGTGAGTGATGTCTATCTCTGCGGGCTGGCGCGGGACGTTTGCGTTCTGTGGAGCGCCGAGGACGCCGTGGCCGCGGGGTTTCGCACCCACTTTCTTTGGTCGCTGACGCGTCCGGTTACCTTCCAGACCGATGCCGCGACGCGAGAACGCTTGGAAGAACTCGGGGTCATCGTCGTCGACCCGTGATGATGGCGTCGCCCTGAAGGGCCGGGCTGTGGTTTTAGCGCGGTGGATGCGGGAAGCGTGGGCTTTCGTTACAATGCGTTCCAACGATTTTGCCGCTTCGGGGGCTTACGCAGGCGTTTATCGGCCAGTGCGACGGCCGCCCCGATGGCGTTTACTTTTTTTCGAATCCTCAACAAGGTCAGGCCACTCATGTTGGAAACCAACCCGCTACACACCCAGATCAAGGACTTGTCTGAGCGGACAGACGTTCTTAGGGGGTATCTTTGACTATGCCGAGAAGAAAGATCGGCTAGAAGAAGTCTCCCGCGAGCTCGAAGACCCGAACGTCTGGAGCGATCCGGACTACGCCCAGAAGCTGGGCAAAGAGCGCGCCACTTTAGAGACGATCGTGGCGACCATCGACGAGCTGGACCAGGGCCTGGGCGATAGCCGTGACCTGCTG
This sequence comes from Vreelandella sp. GE22, assembly GCF_968212445.1. NCBI lineage: Bacteria > Pseudomonadati > Pseudomonadota > Gammaproteobacteria > Oceanospirillales > Halomonadaceae > Vreelandella > Vreelandella sp. GE22. Next base: position 3,353,812 of record NZ_OZ309110.1, on the reverse strand, counting down.
GAACTGGCCGAGATGGAAGACGATGAGGCCACCGTCGAGGAAGTTCATAAAGAGCTCGACAGCATGCAGGCCTCGCTCGAGAAACTCGAGTTTCGCCGGATGTTCTCCGGCGAGATGGACGAGAACAACGCCTATCTCGATATCCAGTCCGGCTCTGGCGGCACCGAAGCCCAGGACTGGGCGAACATTTTGCTGCGTATGTACCTGCGCTGGGCCGAGCACCACGGCTTCAAGGCGGATATCATCGAAGCCTCCGCCGGCGAAGTAGCGGGCATCAAGTCCGCCTCGCTGCATATCCAGGGCGACCACGCTTTTGGCTGGCTACGCACCGAAACCGGGGTTCACCGGCTGGTGCGTAAAAGCCCCTTCGATTCCGGCGGGCGTCGTCACACCTCGTTCGCCTCGGTGTTTTTGTCACCGGAGATCGACGACACCTTCGAGGTAGAGATCAACCCCTCGGATTTGCGCGTGGATACCTACCGCTCCAGCGGCGCCGGCGGTCAGCACGTCAACACCACCGACTCGGCGGTGCGGATCACCCACGAGCCGACGGGTATCGTCGTGGCCTGCCAGAGCCAGCGCAGCCAGCACGCCAACCGCGACTTCGCCATGAAGCAGCTCAAGGCACGCATCTGGGAACACGAGATGCAAAAGCGCAACGCCGCCAAGCAGGAAGCCGAGGACTCCAAAGCCGATATCGGCTGGGGCAGCCAGATCCGCTCCTACGTGCTCGATGACCAGCGTATCAAGGATCTGCGCACCGGCGTGCAGTCGAGCAACTGCGACAAGGTGCTGGACGGCGACCTGGATCAATTTATCATCGCAAGCCTCAAGCAGGGCTTGTAATCTTTTTGCGGGGTCAGGCCTTGTGTGGTGCATGACCCGCCTGGAACATACATAGGGTGCTGGATGGCTAACCAAGACGCGTCTTCTCTGGACAACGAAAACCACCTGATCGCCGAGCGCCGCGCCAAGCTTTCCGCACGGCGCGAGACCGCTGCCGCCCAGGGTAAAAGCGCTTTCCCCAACGGTTTCCGCCGCGACAGCCTCACCGTCGAGCTCGAGAATCTGTTCGGCGACAAGGAAAAGGCCGAGCTCGAAGCGCTTGATCACCAGGCGTCGGTCGCCGGGCGCATCATGCGCAAGCGCGGCCCGTTTATCGTCATCCAGGACGTGGCGGGCCAAATCCAGCTCTACGTGGATAAAAAGGGCCTGCCCGCCGAGCTTTTGGAAGAGATCAAAAGCTGGGATATCGGCGATATCGTCGCCGCCAGTGGCCCGGTGCACAAGTCCGGCAAGGGCGATCTCTACGTGATGATGAAGGAGGCCGAGCTTCTGACCAAGAGCCTGCGCCCGCTGCCGGACAAGTTCCACGGCCTGACCGACCAGGAGGCGCGCTACCGTCAGCGCTACGTCGATCTGATCATGAACCCGGCGTCGCGCAAGGCGTTCGAGACACGCGCCGCGGTGATCAGTTCGATGCGCCGGTTCTTCGAGGCCCAGGGGTTCATGGAGGTCGAGACCCCCATGCTTCAGCCTATCCCAGGCGGGGCGACGGCGCGGCCGTTCATCACCCATCACAATGCGCTGGATATGGACATGTACCTGCGCATCGCCCCGGAGCTCTACCTCAAGCGCCTGGTGGTGGGCGGCTTCGAGAAGGTCTTCGAGATCAACCGCAACTTCCGTAACGAAGGCCTCTCGACCCGGCACAACCCCGAATTCACCATGGTCGAGTTCTACTGGGCCTACGCCGATTACAACGACCTGATGGACATGACCGAGGCGATGCTGCGCTCGATCGCCGAGCAGGTGCTGGGCACCACGCTCCTTTCCTACCAGGGCGAAGAGTACGACTTCGGCCAGCCGTTTCGCCGCTTGTCCCTCAAGGATTCGATCCTCGAGTATGGCGATAACATCACTGAAGCCGAGCTCGATTCGCTGGAAAGCGCCCGGGCCGTGGCCGAGCGTGTTGGCATCAAGGTGAAGCCGAGCTGGGGACTGGGCAAAGTCCAGACCGAGATTTTCGAAGAGGTCGCCGAGCCGAAACTCGACCAGCCCACCTTCATTACGATGTACCCGGCGGAGGTCAGCCCGTTGGCGCGGCGAAGCGACGCGGACCCCTTCGTCACCGACCGCTTCGAGTTTTTCGTCGGCGGGCGCGAGATCGCCAACGGCTTCTCGGAGCTCAACGACGCCGAAGACCAGGCCGAGCGCTTTCGCGAGCAGGCCGCCGAGAAAGACGCCGGCGACTTAGAGGCGATGTACTTCGACGGCGACTACGTGCGCGCGCTCGAGTACGGCATGCCGCCAACGGCGGGGGAGGGCATCGGCATCGACCGTTTGGTGATGCTGTTTACCGACAGCGCCTCGATTCGCGACGTGCTCTTGTTCCCGGCCATGCGCCCGGAAGTGGAATAAAACATTGGCGAAAAAGCCATTAACGCCAATGCGCTAGTAAAAGTTGGTAAGGGCGCGCTATAGCGCCCATAATGGTCAACGTTTCGACGGCGAGGAGAATCCCATGAAACTGCTTAACCGCTCCGCTCTGAGCGTCAGGCCGACCCAGCCCTTTGTCGACTGGATCAATGCGCTGGAACCCACCATGGGAGACGACGACCTGACCCTGGACGACGTCGATCGTGAAAGTACCATCTACCTCATTCCCGAAATGGATACCCCTGAAGCACTCGAGACTTTCGTGCGCGAGCGCTTCAGCGATATCCTGGAAACCGAGCTAAGCGCCTGGGAAGAGGACGAAAGCCAGTGGCCCAGGCCGCTGGACTGGACGCTTTTCCAATCGTTTCTCCACGTCGAGCACAGCTACCTGGCCGTCGATTTGGATGACGAAACCGCGCTCGAGATTTCCGATATGGATGATACGCTCGCCCTCGATAACGACCAGGGGTAGCGCAAGCGCTGGTTATAGCGCTGTACGTTGAAACCGGCTTCGGCCGGTTTTGTCGTTGTAATGGCCTTAATCCGTAGCGGCCTTTAAAGGAACGCCCGCCTCATGCGACTGTTTGAAACCCGCCCTAATGACGACGGCCTGCCCGGGCGCGAACGCGCGCTTGCGCTGTTGGCGCTGATGACCGGCACCACCATGGCGGTGATGGACACCACCATGATCAACCTGGCGCTGCCCACCATCGCCCAGGACCTGGGCGCCTCGGCCTCGCGCTCGGTATGGATCACCAATATCTTTCAGGTGGTGTGCGCGGCGTTTTTGCTGGTGTTTGCAGCGCTTAGCGAGCTGATTACCCGGCGGCGGCTCTACCTGTTGGGCCTGGCGACGTTCGTGGCGGCGTCGATTGGTGCGGCGCTGTCACGAAGCCTTGAAACGCTGCTGGTGTTTCGCGCGCTGCAGGGCCTCGGCGCGGCGGCGACACTCTCCATTGGGCCCTCACTCTACCGGGTCATCTTCCCCACACGACTGTTAGGCAGCGCGCTGGGGCTGAGCGCGCTGGTGGTCGCCGGGGGCTACTCCGCCGGGCCCACGCTTAGCGGGGTGATTCTCTCCTTCGCCAACTGGCCCTGGCTTTTTGCGCTCAACGTGCCGCTGGGTCTCTGCTCGCTCTGGTTCGCCGCCCGCGCTTTGCCTCGTGAAACGCCGCGCCAGGGAAGCTTCGACGTGTGGGGGGCGCTCTGCTCGATGGCTATGCTGGCGAGCTTTTTTCTCGCCATGGACGCGCTTGGCCACGCAGCCCTGGGGCAGGGGCTTTCGTGGGCGCTTTTATGTCTGACCACCGCTGCGCTGTTCATAAGGCGCCAGCGCCGGGCGCGCTACCCATTGCTTCCACTGGTGCTGTTTGGCGAGATGCGCTTCACCCTGGCGGTGTCCGCCTCGGGGCTTGCCTTCATCGGCCAGGGGCTGACCTTCGTCGCGCTGTCGATTTTCTATCAGGATCAGATGGGCTTCACGCCACTGCAAACCGCTTGGCTCTTCACGCCCTGGCCGCTGACCATCATGGTGGTGGGCCCGCTTGCCGGGCGGCTGGCGGATAAGCTCAACCCCAGCGTGATTTCGAGTATCGGGCTTTTGTTCTTGATTGCAGGGTTGGTGGCGCTGGCGCTGGTGGATGAAACCACGGGCATTGCGGGAAGTCTTTGGCGCACGGCACTTTGCGGGATCGGCTTCGGGCTTTTTCAACCGCCCAACAACCGCGAAATGATGGCGAGCCTGCCGGCAGAGCGAAGCGCCAACGTCTCCCGGGTGATGAGTACGGTGCGCACCGTTGGCCAGTCGTTTGGTGTGGCGGTGGTCGGGGCGGCGCTGGCACTGGGCCTTTCGGTGCAGGCCACGCTCTGGTTCAGCGCGCTGACCACCTGCCTTGCGCTCTTGGTCAGCCTCGGCCGGGTCTCGCTTGCTCGCCGCGCACTCGTTGAACGGCGGGCATCGTCGCCGCCCCGCTAAGGGCGTACAATAAAAGCGTTTATCCACCCAGGAGGCCGGTCATGACGTTGCAGACACAAATCGAAGAGAAATTAACGGCGCTTTCGCCCGACGTGCTGCGCGTAGAGAACGAAAGCCACATGCACAACGTGCCCGCCAATTCCGAGACCCACTTCAAAGTGACGCTGGTCTCCGAGAGCTTCGAGGCCATGATGCCGGTCAAGCGTCACCAGCAGATTTACGCGCTGCTGGCCGACGAGTTGGGCGGGCCGGTTCACGCCCTGGCGCTGCACCTTTATACCCCCCAGGAGTGGGCCGCCCGCGGCAGCGAACGGCCTAATTCCCCGGACTGTCGTGGCGGCGGGCAGTGACTCCGGAAGCCAGCCGACGCCACTACCTGGACGCCATGGGCATCACGGCTTGGGCGTGCCGGTACCAGTTGCCCAACGCCCTGCCCACCGAGGCCTGCGAATGGGAGGCGCCCGCCGCGGCCGCCGAGCCGCGCCAGGCGCTGCACGCACTGCTCGAAGAGCAAAGCGCTGCGCCGCCCAAAGCCCCGGCAAGCACCCAGGCGGCGCCCGAACCAGGCGCCAGCACCCCGCCCAAATCCGCCCGGGCGCTGCTGGGCGATATCGTTCCTCCCGAGCGAGCCGAGCCAGTGCCCGCCCCTGCCCCTGAAAAAGCGCCCGCCAGCCCCCCGGTGGCGCACGCCGAGCCGGTGGTGTTTACCGTGACTTGCGTGTGCATCGACGGGCGCTTGCTGAGCCTGCACCCGGGCGCGCCTGGCCCCGGCGAGCAGCGACTGCTAGGCAACATGCTAAGCGCGGCGGGGCTGATCGACGGCGCGCTTCCTCAATTGATCACCTTCAACTGGCCGCCGGTGGCCAACGCCTTTACCTCTGAAGATCCGATGGGCGAAGCCCGGGAAGGCCTGGCTGCCTTTATCGAAGGCGCAGCCCGCCGTCAGGGCTGGCAGCTCGAACGGCTGCTCTGGTGGGCGAAGCCCGCCTTGGAGAGCGACGAACCAGGCGAAGGTGGCCACGCGCTAAGCCAGGTACTCGAGCTTCGTGAGCGTCAAAGCCATACGCTGGGCCTTCCTGTTTGGCAGGGGCCAGCGCTCGATACGCTCACGAGTGCGACGGCCAAGCGCGCGCTGTGGCCCGAACTTTTACGTCTTGCCCAGGGCTCGGCGGCGCGCTCTACGTGATCGAGGCGCTGTCCGCTGCCCATCTCACTGCTCTGGCCGCCCTGGAGGCCCAGACCCGCAGCGGGGCGAGCGAGCGCGCGCTCGAACAGGCGCTTACGGATTCGAGCATGGTTGTGCTGGGCTTATGGCGGCAGCAGCGCCTGGTGGGCTACGCGCTCATCGCGCGGCTTCCCTTCGAGGCCGAGCTGCAGGCCATTGGCGTTTTGAGCGAGTATCGCGGTCAAGGACTGGGGCGGGCGCTGGTGCAGGCGGTGTTCGACCAGGCGCGGGCGTGGCAAAGCGAGCGGGTGCTGCTCGAGGTGCGCGCGCATAACGTGGCGGCGGTCAAACTTTATGAAGCGGCGGGGTTTGGCGTGGACGGGCGGCGAAAAAACTACTACCCGGCCGCTAACGGGGCCGGGCGAGAGGATGCGCTGTTAATGTCAGCGCTAGACACGCAGCCTTAAACGGAACCCGAGGTGTCGCTCGATTCGAATTTCGACAGCACGCCCTGTAGGCGGCGTTCCCACTCTTCGTGCTCTTGCTTGTACTCGGCGTTCTCCTTGCGAAGCTCTTCGTTTTCGAGCTTCATCAGCTCCAGCGCCTCGACGGCGTCGGTGACTTTCTGTTCCAGCTGGTTAAATAGTTCAAGGCTCATGCCTACCTCCAAAAAGCGGGGCAGAAGGGCCTGCCCACAGTAAATAACGCGTTGGGAGTGCGAGCGTAACGCCGTGCTGACTATTGGGCAAGCGCGGTGCGCCGGTAAAGCCGCGCGGTGCTCTCGCCGGCGGTGGTTTCCCGGTAAAGCTGCCAGTTGGCGGGCACTAGCGGGGTCAAGGCGCGCTCGGTTTCCAGGTAGATAGACGCCTCGGCGCTTAGCCAGCCGCCGTCTTCCAGCGCCTGACAGCACGGCCCGGCCAGGCCTTTTAGAAATGGCGGGTCGATGAACACGATATCGAACGGCGTGGAGGCGCCCGCTAGAAAACCGTTGGCATCCTGGGTTTTGACCTCGGCGTTGGTGGCGCCCAGGGTGGCCAGGTTCTGCTCGATCAGCGCGGCCACGCGGGCCTCACGCTCGACGAATACCGCTTGAGCGACCCCGCGCGAAAGCGCCTCGATCCCCAGCGCGCCGGAGCCTGCGAACACGTCCAGGGCGCGCTTGCCGGCAAGCGTTGGCCCCAGCCAGTTGAACAGCGTTTCGCGCACGCGATCGGGCGTTGGGCGAAGACCTGGGTGGTCGAGCACCGGAAGCTGGCGGCGGCGGTAATCACCGCCGATAATACGTAGCTTGCCGAGAGCTTTGGATGCGTCGCGAGGCGCAGAGGTTTTGCGTGAAGGGCGTTGTCGTTTCATATGGCCGATTGTAGCGGGCCGATTATCCAAAGTCTTGGTTGGCGGTGGTAGGATGGTCACAATGTTCACCTTTTTAGTTGGATACCCCCATGTTCGGTTTCTTGAAACGTAAGAAAAAGCAGGATCCCCAAAAGCCCCAGGCGTCTCAAGAAGAGAGCGCCCTGGACCCGACCCCGCAGGAGCCCGAAGTAGAACCCGAGCCCCAGCAGCCGGAAGTCGAGCCCGAGCCCCAGCAGCCGGAAGTCGAGCCCGAGCCCCAAAAGCCCGAGGTGGAACCCGAGCCCCAGGAACCGGAAGTCGAGCCCGAGCCGCAAAAGCCTGAGGTAGACCCCGAGCCCCAGGAGCCTGAGGTAGAGCCCGAGCCCCAGGAGCCTGAGGTAGAGCCCGAGCCCCAGGAGCCGGAAGTCGACCCCGAGCCCCAGAAGCCCGAAGTAGAACCCGAGCCCAAAGAGCCGGAAGTCGAGCCCGAGCCGCAAAAGCCTGAGGTCGATCCTGAACCTCAAAAGCCGGAAGTCGAGCCGACGCCCCAGGAGCCCGAGGTCGAGCCCGAATCGCCACGTATCCCCGAGGTCGACCCACAGCCCGCTGGGCCCGAGGTAGAACCGCCCCCCGCTGAGCCACAGGGCGAACCGGTCCAGGCCGCGGCCCGGACCGCCACCCAGGAGAAGCCGGTGGCCGCGAAAGCGGAAAAGCAGGGCTTTTTCGCGCGTATCAAATCAGGGCTTGGCAAGACCCGGGCCAACCTGACCGACGGGCTGGCGGATCTGTTTCTGGGTAAAAAGCAGATCGATGACGAGCTTTTGGAAGACCTGGAAACCCAGCTGTTGATGGCCGACGTGGGGATCGAGGCGACCACCGCGATTATCGAGCGCCTGCAAGCCCGGGTGTCGCGCAAGGAGCTCAAGGACCCGGCCGCGCTCTACAAAGGCTTGCAAGAAGAGCTTGGCAACATGCTCGAACCCGTCGCCAAACCGCTCGATTTCACCAAAGAGGGTGATGGGCCCTTCGTCATTTTGGTGGTCGGTGTGAACGGTGTGGGCAAGACCACCACCATCGGCAAGCTGACCCAGCGCTTTCAGCGCGAAGGCAAAAGCGTGATGCTTGCCGCCGGCGACACCTTCCGCGCCGCGGCGGTGGAACAGCTTAAGGTGTGGGGCGAGCGCAACAGCGTGCCGGTGATTGCCCAGCACACCGGCGCCGACAGCGCCTCGGTCATCTACGATGCGGTCAGTGCGGCGAAATCCCGCGGAGTGGACGTTTTGATCGCCGACACCGCCGGGCGGCTGCATAACAAAAGCCACCTGATGGAGGAGCTCAAAAAGGTCCACCGGGTGATGCAGAAAATCGATACCGCCGCGCCTCACGAGGTGATGCTGGTGCTCGACGCCGGCACCGGCCAAAACGCTATCTCCCAGGCCAGCACCTTCAACGAAGCCGTGCCGGTCAGCGGTATTACGCTGACCAAGCTTGACGGCACCGCCAAGGGCGGGATCATTTTCGCCCTGGCCAAGCAGCTCAATACCCCGATCCGCTTTATCGGCGTTGGCGAGAGCCTGGATGATCTGCGTCCTTTCGATGCCAACGACTTCGTCAATGCGCTGTTCGACCAGCCCGAGAGCCACGCCCGCGCATGATCGCGTTTGAACACGTGGGGAAACGCTACGGCGGGCGCTTCGAGGCGCTGGCGCATCTCAACTTTCGCGTGGGCCAGGGCGAGATGGTGTTTTTGACTGGCCACTCCGGGGCGGGTAAAAGCTCGCTTTTACGCTTGATCATGCGCCTGGAGCGGCCCAGCCGTGGGCGGGTGGTGGTGGCCGGCCACGATATCGCCAGACTTCACGCAAGCCAGGTGCCGTTTTACCGACGCCAGATCGGCGTGGTCTTTCAGGACCACCAGCTTCTGTTCGATCGCAGCGTGTTTCGCAACGTCGCGCTGCCGCTGGAAATCCAGGGGCTCGAGCCGCGGGAATCCGCGCGCCGGGTGCGGGCCGCCCTCGATAAAGTGGGGCTTTTGCACCGCGAGAAAGCGCTCCCCGTGGAGCTCTCCGGCGGCGAGCAGCAGCGGGTGGGCATCGCCCGGGCGGTGGTCAACAAGCCCGCGCTGCTGCTCGCCGACGAGCCGACCGGCAACCTGGACCCGCACCTGTCCGCGGATATCATGGGGCTGTTCGAAGACTTCAATCGCATCGGCACCACGGTCATGATCGCAAGCCACGACCTGGCGCTGATCGCCAGGCTACGCCACCGTATTCTGCGCCTGCGCGACGGCCGCCTGATCGCCGACGAGGGGGCAGTATGACGCGCCGGACAACGCCACCCAGCGGCCCCGCTCGCCGCACCGGCGCGGTCAGCCGACCGGCCGCCGGGCACGCCAGTACTCCCCATAAGGCAGCCGCGCCGCGCCCGCCCAAGCCCCGCGCCACGGGCCCGGGGTTGGGCAGCCGGTTGCGCGCTTGGGGCCGCCACCACCGGGCCATGCTCGGTGACAGCCTTTATCGGCTGGTGCGCCACCCCTTGGGCAACGTACTCACGATGCTGGCTATCGCCATTGCGCTGGTGCTGCCCGCCGCGCTTTGGCTGACGCTGGATAGCGCGCGGCTGCTCGACGCCGAACTCGACGAAAGCGCCACGCTTACCGTTTACCTGCAAACCGAGGTGGACCCGGCTCAGGCTGCGCGTATCGACGAGGCGGTCAACGCCGAGCAGGGCGTGTTACAGACCCGGCTGATCAGCGCCGAGGAGGGCATGGCGGCGTTTCAGCGCTCGCTGGGCCTCGATGATACGCTGATGGGCCTCGAGGAGAACCCGCTGCCCGCAAGCATCGTGATCAACCCGCAAAGCGTCGAGCCGCTGGCCATGGAGCAGCTCGCCGGGCGCCTGGAAGGTTTGTCGGGGGTCGATGAAGTGCGCGTGGATTTGGCTTGGGTGGAGCGGCTTCGCCACCTGGCGGACCTGGGGCGGCGGGTGGCGCTGGCGCTGGCCGTGCTGTTCGGCTTTGGGGTTTTGCTGGTGGTGGGTAATACCATTCGGCTGTCGGTGGAAAGCCGTCGCCGGGAGATCGAGGTGGTCATGCTGATCGGCGCCACCCATGCTTTCGTGCGCCGGCCCTTCTTGTACAGCGGGGCCTGGTACGGCTTTGGTGGGGGCTTGATTGCGCTATTGTTGCTGGCGCTGGGTAACCACTGGCTCTCGATGCCGGTGGCGGCGCTGGCGGCAAGCTACGGGGCCAGCTTCACATTGCCGCAGTTGGACGTGACAGGCTCCACAATTTTGCTATCCTGCAGTACACTATTGGGCTGGCTGGGGGCATGGCTTGCCGTGTCGCGCCACCTATCCAGCATTCGCCCGCGCTAGGTTTTTCAGCGCGGGTGCGCGATCCGGCTCGAACCATGGTCCGGGTTATATGAACCTTATACATTGGTTGCTGTCATAGCGACAACGCTGACACCGCTATGTCGATCGTGAGCCGCGCGATGGATCATGTTGATGACGATAGCAGGTCAACCAGGATTGGTAACGAGGAGACCATCTGCATGGGCACTAGTCTTCTACCGGTGGGACAGCTCTCTCCAGGCAATGACTTGGGCGGCTATATTCAAGCGGTTAACGGCATCTCCGTACTTACCGTCGAGGAGGAGCGCGAGCTTGCGTTCCGCCTTCACGACGACGGTGATCTCGAAGCGGCGCGGCGTCTGGTGATGTCGCACCTGCGCTTTGTAGTACACATCGCGCGCAGCTACTCGGGCTACGGGTTGGCCCAAGCCGACCTGATCCAGGAAGGCAACGTAGGCCTGATGAAGGCCGTCAAGCGTTTCGACCCCAATCAGGGTGTGCGCCTGGTCTCCTTTGCGGTTCACTGGATCAAGGCCGAGATTCATGAGTTCGTGCTGCGCAACTGGCGGATCGTCAAGATCGCTACGACCAAAGCGCAGCGCAAGCTGTTCTTCAACCTGCGTAGCGCCAAAAAGCGCCTGGCCTGGTTGAACAACGACGAAGTCGACGCGATTGCCAAGGATCTGGACGTCAAACCCGAGATCGTGCGCGATATGGAAGGCCGTCTTTCGGCGTTCGACGCGGGCTTCGACGCCTCGCCAAGCGACGACGAAGATAGCCCCTACCAGTCCCCGTCGCAGTTTCTCGACGACGCCACCCTCGACCCGGCCACCCAGCTCGAGGACAGCGACTTCGAAGAGGACTCCACGCGTCGTCTTCAGGGCGCGCTCAAGGAGCTTGACGAGCGCTCCAGGGACATCCTTCAGCGCCGTTGGCTGACCGATGACAAGTCGACGCTTCACGACTTGGCCGATGTCTACGGCGTGAGCGCCGAGCGTATCCGCCAGCTCGAAAAGAACGCCATGAAAAAGCTTCGTCTGAAGATGGGCGAGAGCGTGGCGGCTTAAGGCGGCGCTGAAAGCCCAAAAGCCCCTGAAATGAAAAGCCCTTGAAATGAAAAGCCCCGGCTCATCGCCGGGGCTTTTTTATGCGCGCAAAACACGATCAAGCGGGCTGGGCGATCTCTCGCAAAAGCCCGCTTGCGATCAGCGCCCACTGGTCCTCCCAGTACTCGGTGGGGGCGCGCTTGAAATCGCTGCGCACGTACTGCGATATGCGCCCCTCGGCCTGGGTGATCAGCAGGTTCGCCGCCGCCGAGGCGGTAATCGTCGGGCGAAGTCCTTCGCGGATCTCGGCCTCGCGCAGAATCTGCTTGAGCTGAGTTTCCAGACGCTCGAACAGCTGATGAACACGCTGTCGCAGGCGGGCGGTTTCGCCGGTCAGGACGTCGCCGCCGAGCACCCGGGCAAGCCCGGGGTTTTTTTCGGCAAAGCCCAGCAGCAGCGAGAGAATCGTCGCGCAGCGGCGCTCGGCTTCGGGAATGTCCTCGAGAATGCGCGTAATGCGCGCGAACACGTTCTCTTCGATATAGTCGATCAAGCCTTCGAACATCCGCGCCTTGCTCGGAAAGTGGCGGTAGAGCGCCGCTTCGGACACGCCGACCTGGCGGGCCAGGGCGGCGGTGGTGATGCGCTTGCCGCTGTCCTCTTCGAGCATGATGGCCAGTGCCTGCAGGATCTGTTCGCGGCGGCGAGGTTTATTGTCATCGCTCATGGTGCTGATCCTTTGGGCTTAGCCTGCGTCACTGATCAAGGTGCCTACGCCTGCCTTGGTGAATATCTCGAGCAGGATGGCGTGAGGCACGCGGCCGTCGACGATCTGCGCACTGACGACCCCGCCTTTTACGGCGTCCAGCGCGCAGCGTATTTTCGGAAGCATCCCGCCGTGGATCGTGCCATCGGCGATCAGCTCGTCGACCTGGCTCGTCGTCAGCCCGGTCAGGACCTCGCCTTTGCCGTTCATCAGCCCTGCCACGTTGGTCAAAAGCATCAGCTTTTCGGCGCTGAGCGCCTCGGCGAGCTTGCCCGCCACCAAATCGGCGTTGATGTTATAGCTGTGGCCCGCATCGTCCACGCCGATCGGCGCGATCACGGGAATAAAATCGCGCTGGGCGAGCATTTCGATCAGGTCGGTGGAGATCGACTCGACCTCGCCGACGTGGCCGATATCGATGATCTCCGGGGCGGTCATTTCCGGGCTTTTATGCTCGACCTTGAGCTGGCGGGCGCGAATCTGGGCGCCGTCCTTGCCAGTCAGCCCGATCGCCTTGCCGCCGCTTTGGTTGATCAAGTTGACGATGCTTTTATTGACCAGCCCCCCCAGCACCATTTCGACGACGTCCATGGTCTCGGCGTCGGTGACGCGCATGCCGTTGACGAAGCGCGACTCGATATTGAGTTTTTCCAAAAGACTTCCGATCTGCGGGCCGCCGCCATGAACCACCACCGGGTTGATGCCGACCTCTTTCATCAGCACGATGTCGCGGGCGAAGGAGTTGATCAGCGTGTCTTCGGTCATGGCGTTGCCGCCATACTTCACGACGACCGTTTTGCCGGAAAATTGCTGAATATAGGGAAGCGCTTCGGACAGCACCTCCACGACGACCCGGGGGTCGTGGGTGTTCGCATTCATTGCTTTATCCCTTGCGTTGATTTTTTAGCGGCGCTTGGGCCTTTATGGCGCGCTTTTAAAGCGCGCTCTGTGTGACGCGATAGGCTAACGGATGGGGCCGGTATCGAGCGCGGGGGCGGCGCGGGCAAGCGCACGGGCAAAGCGCGCTTGTATATCGGCCAGGGCCGCTTCGCTCTCCCCTTCGAAGCGAAGCACCAGCGCCGGCGTGGTGTTCGACGCCCGGCAAAGCCCAAAGCCTTCCGGATAGTCCACGCGTATGCCGTCGATCGTGGTCTTGATACCTTCGCCGAAGTCGCCATCTCTGGCAAGCACTTCCACCAGGCCAAACTTTTCTTCATCCGCCACCGGCAGGTTGATCTCCGGCGTGCTGAATTCCTGGGGAAAACGCTCAAACAGCGCGTCTGCATCAAGGGGGCCGGCCGCCAGAATCTCCAAAAGGCGGGCGGCGGCGTAGAGGCCGTCGTCGAAGCCGTACCAGCGCTCCTTGAAGAAAATGTGCCCGCTCATTTCGCCCCCCAGCTGCGCCCCGGTTTCGATCATGCGCGCCTTGATCAGCGAGTGCCCGGTGCGCCACATCTCCGGCTCGCCGCCGGCGTCCAGAATGACGCGGGGAAGGGTGCGGCTGCACTTGATGTCGAACACCACCCCGGCGCCCGGGTGGCGGGTGAGCATGTCGGTGGCGAACAGCGCCAGAAGATGATCCGGGTAGATCATGCGCCCGCGCGGCGTCACCACGCCCAGCCGGTCGCCGTCACCGTCGAAGGCAAGTCCTATATCCGCACCGCGCCGCTCGACCTCCTCGATCAACGAGGCGAGGTTCTCCGGCTTGCCAGGGTCCGGGTGGTGATTGGGAAAGTGGCCATCGATCTCGTCGAAAAGCGGCGTGGTCTGAACGCCGAGCCGGCGGATCAGCTCGGGGCCGAGCTCGCCGGCCACGCCGTTGCCGCAGTCAACCACGGCGTGTAGCGGGCGCGTCACGCTCACATCGCCAAGAATGCGCTCGAGATACGCCGCGCGTACGTCGACTTCACGGTAGCGGCCTTCGCCCTCATCGAGCGCGCCATCGACGATGCGCTGGTAGAGCGCGGTGATGGTATCGCTGGAGAGCGTCTCGCCGCCCAGTACGATCTTGAAGCCGTTGTACGTCGGCGGGTTGTGGCTGCCGGTGACCATCACCCCGGAGCGGCCCACCCCCAGCGTATGAGTGGCAAAATAGAGCACCGGTGTCGGTACCATGCCGATATCGACGACGTCGACGCCGGCGCTCAAAAGTCCTGTGATGAGCGCCTTTTGTAGTCGCGGCCCGGAAAGGCGCCCGTCCCGGGCGACGATGACCGTACGCTCGCCTCGGGCGGCGGCCGCGCTGCCAATCGCCTGGCCGATCAGCGCAGTGGTCGCCTCGGTCAGGGTGTCATCGACGACACCGCGTATATCGTAGGCGCGAAATATCGAAGCGGGTACCGTCATGGTCGAACTCCTTACTGGCTGCCGGTACTGCCAAAACCGCCGCTGCCGCGCACACTGTCCTCGAAACTATCGACGACCTCGAGCGTGGCCTGAACCACCGGCACCAAAACATACTGGGCCAGCCGGTCGAACGGCTCGAGCGTGAAGCTCGCCTGGCCGCGGTTCCATACCGAGATCATCAGTTCCCCCTGGTAGTCCGAATCGATCAAGCCCACCAGGTTGCCCAGCACGATACCGTGCTTATGGCCAAGCCCGGAGCGGGGCAAAATCATGCCGGCAAGGCTTGGGTCTTCGATATGGATCGCAAGCCCGGTCGGGATCAGCTCGCAATCCCCCGGGGCGAGAGTGAGCGGGGCGTCGAGCAGGGCGCGCAGGTCCATACCCGCCGCACCTTCGGAGCCGTAGGTGGGCAGGTAGTCCAGTATGCGCTCGTCGAGCACCTTGCACTTCAAAGGGGGGCGGCTCATGGGGCGGCTCCAGCGGTTGAATCGGTCAGTGAAAGCGCTTTTTCGATAATCAAACGAGCCAGCGCCGTTTTGGGTTGGGGCGGGGTGCTGAGCTGGTCAGTGCCCTCGGGGGCGCGCCAGACGAGTAGCGCGGCATTGTCGTCGCTACCAAAGCCCAGGCCTTGTTGCGCGACGTCGTTGGCCACCACCAGGTCGAGGTTCTTGCGCGCAAGCTTGTCCCGGGCGTAGTGAGCCACGTCCCGGGTTTCGGCGGCAAAGCCCACCACGAAAGGGCGCGCGTCGCTTGGCAGCGCCGCGACCTCGGCGATGATATCCGGATTTTTCACCAGGGTGATCGTGAGCGTGTCGCTGTCGTCGGTTTTCTTCAACTTGTGCTCGGCGGCGTGCTCGGCGCGGTAGTCCGCCACCGCCGCGCAGCCGATGAACAGCGCCGCCTGGGAGGCGAGTTCGAGCGCCTGCTGGTGCATTTCGAGGGCGCTTTCGACGTCGATACGGGTAACGCCGGCCGGGGTGGGCAGGTTCACCGGCCCACTGATCAGCGTCACCCGAAAGCCCGCCTCGAAAGCGGCGGCGGCCAGCGCATAGCCCATCTTTCCCGAGCTATGGTTGGAGAGATAGCGCACCGGGTCGAGCGCCTCGCGCGTGGGGCCGGCGGTAATCACCACGTGGGGGCGGTGCGCTTGCGAAAACGCCGGCGGGGCGCTCAGTCGCTTGGCGAGCGCCTCGACGATTTCGTCGGGCTCGCTCATGCGCCCGGGGCCCACGTCGCCGCAGGCCTGCTCGCCGGCGGCGGGCCCAATCACCTGCCACTGATCCGCCTCGAGCATCCGGGCGTTGCGCTGGCTGGCCGGGTGGCGCCACATCGCCTGGTTCATCGCCGGGGCAATCAGCCTTGGCGCCTCGCAGGCAAGGCTCAGCGTGGTCAGCAGGTCGTCGGCCAGGCCGTGCACCAGGCGGGCGATCAAATCCGCCGTGGCCGGGGCGATCAAGAGCGCATCCGCCCAGCGGGCCAGTTCGATATGGCCCATGCCGGCCTCGGCGTCCGGGTCCAAAAGCGAGGTTCTCACCGCCTCGCCGCTAAGCGCCTGTAGGGTCAGCGGGGTAATGAACGCCTGGGCCCCGTCGGTCAGCACCACGCGCACCTCGCCGCCGGCCTGCTTGATGAGCCGAATGATCTGGGCACTTTTATAGGCGGCAATGCCGGCGCTGACGCCCAGCAGGATGCGCTTGCCTGCCAGTGACGAACCCGCCAAGGGTTGTATCGAAGCCATAACATTCCCCGGATAAACGCCTGAATAAGTCAAAAGTCGGGCGCTTCAAGGCCCGCTCCAAAGGGGCTCACCATACCATTTGGCGGCGCGTTTTGGCATGCTCGACCCCAAGGGTGAAAGCCAAGTATAGTGAGCTTTATCGAGTGGCGATTAAACAACACACGGCAGCCACGGGGAGGGGATGATGGGGATCAATCATTGGCCGGAGGGCGAGCGTCCGCGAGAAAAGCTTTTAACGCTGGGCGCCCAGGCGCTTTCCGATGCCGAGCTACTGGCGATTTTTTTGCGGGTAGGGGTCAAGGGGCGCTCCGCGGTGGACCTGGCGCGGGACCTGCTCACTCGCTTTGGGGGCTTGCGCCCTTTGCTGGAGTCCGACCAGGGCACCTTTTGCCAGGCCCACGGGTTAGGGGCGGCCAAGTTTGCCCAGCTACAGGCTACGCTTGAGCTCTCCAGGCGCCATCTGGCGTCTCAGCTTGCCCGGGGCAATGCCTTGACCTCGCCGTCGCTTGTACGCCACTACCTGCGCTCCCAGCTAAGGCATCTCGGCCACGAGGAGTTTGCGGTACTTTTTTTGGATACCCAGCACCGAATCATTCGCTATGAAGCGCTGTTTCGCGGTACCCTAGACAGCGCATCGGTGTACCCCCGCGATGTTGCCAAACGCGCCCTGGAGCTCAATGCGGGCGCGGTGATTCTGGCCCACAACCACCCTTCCGGGGTGGCCGAGCCAAGCGACGCTGACCGACGCATCACCGAGCGCTTGACGCAAGCGCTGGGGCTTTTCGATGTTCGCGTGCTGGATCACTTCGTGGTGGGGGACGGCGATGTCATCTCTTTTGCCGAGCGCGGCTGGCTTTAAAAGGCCTGGCGTCTTCCCGTTTAAAGGGCCTTTTTGACCCTTTTGGCACGCTTTTGCTTGCTGTTGGCCGGGTGCTCTGGTATAAAGTGCCACCTTTAAACTTGGGTTGAATAACGGATTCGGGTAAAGCCAAGCCTTCACGGGCGTCGACTTCCTCCCTGCTCCGGTTTGCCCGACAGTTTTGAACACTCAGGCTTATGTCCTGGCCAAGCGGTTGGAGGCTCTCATGTCCAAAGTATGTCAGGTTACCGGCAAGCGTCCGGTAACTGGTAATAACGTATCACACTCCCAGCGTAAGACGCGTCGTCGTTTCTTGCCGAACCTTCACACGCACCGTTTTTGGGTCGAATCCGAAAACCGTTTCGTGAAGCTGTGCGTCTCTTCCAAGGGCATGCGCATCATCGACAAGAAAGGTATCGAAACGGTACTGGCCGACATCCGTAAAAACGGCAGCACTATCTAAGCCGCTTTTGCACCGACTTTTTTGGGAGAATGAACCATGCGCGACAAGATTCGTTTGGTGTCCAGTGCCGGTACAGGCCACTTCTACACCACCGACAAGAACAAGCGGAACACGCCGGACAAGTTCGAATTCAAGAAATTCGACCCGGTCATCCGCAAGCACGTTATCTACAAGGAAGCGAAGATCAAGTAATTTCGATTACGCTGATCGGCTTTCACCGCAGGCGTATGCCTGTTGAAAACCCGGCCCTCAAAGCCGGGTTTTTGCGTGCATGGCGCTATTAAAGCGGCCGTGCGCCCCAAGGTATTGGGGCATTTTTAGACGAAAGGTTTTGCCACCACAGGTTGTTGCCATGCCCGAGCTGCCCGAGGTTGAAACCACCCGACAAGGGATAGCGCCCTATATCGAGGGCCAGGAGATTACCGAGGTGCTGGTGCGCAACCGCCGCCTTCGCGTACCGGTGCCCGAGGATTTCGAAACGCGCTTGATCGGCGCGCGGGTAGGCAGCGTTGCACGCCGGGCCAAGTATTTGCGCATCCCGCTTGCAGGCGCGGCCGGTGATGCAACGCTTTTGTGGCACCTTGGGATGTCCGGGAGCCTGCGTGTGGCCCGGGTTGGCGATCTGCCCAAAAAGCACGACCACGTGGATCTTGTGACCGCCGATGGCTTCGTACTTCGCTATCACGACCCGCGCCGCTTTGGCTTCGTCGACTGGCAGCACGGCGACGGCACCCATGACCCGCGCCTGGCCCATCTGGGCCCGGAGCCGCTCGGTGACGCCTTCAACGGTGAGTGGCTCTACACGCTTTCAAGACACAAGCGCGTGGCGGTCAAGCCGTTTTTGATGGATAACCGCGTGGTGGTCGGGGCGGGCAATATCTACGCGGCCGAAGCGCTGTTCATCGCGGGGATCGATCCGCGTCGCGCCGCCGGGCGTATCTCGCGCAAGCGTTATGAGGACTTGGCGTTAGCGGTCAAGGAGGTGCTGGCCGCCGCCATCACCCAAGGCGGCACCACGCTTCGCGATTTTGTCAGCGGCCAGGGCGAGCCTGGCTACTTTGCCCAGCGGCTCAACGTTTACGGGCGCCAGGAGCTGCCTTGCCGGCGCTGTGGACAGCCACTCAAACGTATCATCCTGGGACAGCGCGCCAGCGTTTTCTGCCCGGGGTGTCAGCGCTAAACTTAACCCTACGCTTTGCCGATGCTTTTGGAGACACCTGTGACCCAACGCCTGCGCTTGAATAAAAATGCCGACCGCCGCTTGAAGGCGGGGCATCTATGGATCTACTCCAACGAGGTGGATACCAAAGAGACGCCGCTCAAGGAGTTCGCCGCTGGCGAAGCCGCGCTGATCGAGGCCTCCAACGGCAAGGCCATTGGC
Source organism: Vreelandella sp. GE22 (assembly GCF_968212445.1). Taxonomy (NCBI): domain Bacteria; kingdom Pseudomonadati; phylum Pseudomonadota; class Gammaproteobacteria; order Oceanospirillales; family Halomonadaceae; genus Vreelandella; species Vreelandella sp. GE22. Next base: position 3,334,948 of record NZ_OZ309110.1, on the reverse strand, counting down.
GTGGCCTACGTGAACCCGCACTCGCTGATCTGCGCGCGCATCATGTCCCGCGACCCGGAAATGCGCCTGGACCGGTCCCTGTTCGTCCACCGCTTCAACCAGGCGCTGGCGCTGCGTCAGCGGATGTTCGATAAGCCCTTTTATCGCTTGATTCACGGCGAAGGCGATCTTCTGCCCGGGCTTGTGATCGACCGTTTTGGCGACGTGCTGGTCGTCCAGCTCAACACCGCCGGTATGCAGGCGCTTTCCGAGGAGATCGTCGACGCCCTCGAGAAAGTCATCAAGCCCGAAGTGATCGTGTTCCGTAACGACACCGGCGGCCGCCGCCAGGAAGGCCTCGAGGCCCAGGTCGAAGTGGTCAAGGGCACGCTTCCCGACGAGGTGCTGATCGAGGAAAACGGCGCGCGCTTCGTAGTACCGGTGCTGAACGGCCAGAAAACCGGCTGGTTTTATGATCACCGCGTCAACCGGGCTTGGCTCAACGGCCAGGTGGCAGGTAAGCGCGTGCTGGACGTATTCAGCTACGTGGGTGGCTGGGGCGTGCAGGCGGCGGCCAGCGGTGCAAGCGAGGTGCTGTGCGTGGATAGCTCCAGCGCGGCCCTCGAACAGGTGGCACGCAACGCCGAGCTCAACGGCGTGCACGAGCAGGTGGCTATTGGTGAAGGCGACGCGTTCGAGGCGCTCGCCGCGCTCAAGGCCGAGGGCGAGCAGTTCGACGTGGTGATTCTCGACCCGCCGGCGTTCATCAAAAAGCGCAAGGACATCCCCAACGGCGAGCGTGCCTATGCCCGCCTGAATCGCGAAGCGATGCGCCTTTTGGGCCGCGACGGGCTTTTGCTCTCGGCCTCGTGCTCGATGCACCTGGCCCAGGACCGGCTGGTCGACGTGGTACGGGGCGCGGTGCGCCATCAGGACCGTCACGGCCAGGTGATCTACCAGGGCCACCAGGGCCCGGATCACCCGGTGCACCCGGCCATTCCCGAGACCTCGTACCTCAAGGCGCTGGGTGCGCGTGTTTACCGTGACTAAGCGATAGGCCACCATGGTGCCAGGTTGGCCGAGTAAGGAGCGATGATGGAGTGGGTACTGCCAAAGCCGTTCGTGCTGGATATCACCGTTGACGCGCGCGCCATCGATGCGTACCAGCACGTCAACAACAGCGAGTATCTGCGCTGGGTCGAGCAAATCAGCTGGGCCCACTCCGAGGCGCTGGGCCTCGACCTGGCGCGCTACCGGGCGCTCGATAGGGCCATGGTGGTACACCGCCACGAGCTCGACTACCTCGCCCCGGCGTTTGAGGATGATGCGCTACAGCTGGCCACCTGGATCGTCGAGTGCGACGGGCGTTTCAGCCTGACCCGGCGGTTTCAGCTCAAGCGCAAGGCGGATGCCAAAACCCTGCTCAACGCCCGCACCCGCTTTGTGTGCGCCGCCCTATCGAACGGGCGGCCCAAGCGCCTGCCCGACGAGTATCAGCGCATTTACGGGGCGGCCATCATCGAAGAGTAGCTTGGGAGAGGAACTTGGGAGAGGAACTTGGGAAAGTCGCGTGGATTTTGCTGTGAAAGCATCGTTTACGCGGTAATTTTCTATTGGAAAACGCCTTTGACGGCGTTTTTCTTGTTTTGGGGCCAGATTCTGGCGGTACGGCCTGACTGTGCTGTAATGAAGGAAGATAACCCCATTCCTTCACGAGGCCTGCCATGCATATCGCCGTTCCCAAAGAGATCAAAAACCACGAGTACCGCGTTGCTCTGACCCCCACCGGTGCCCGCGAGCTTGCCGGGCACGGCCATACGGTCAGCGTGCAGCAGGCCGCCGGCGAAGGCGCCGGGTTTGCGGACGGTGATTTCGAGGCGGCGGGGGCGCGCATCGAAACCGACGTCGAGGCGCTTTGGCAAAACGCCGAGCTGATTCTGAAGGTGAAGGAGCCTCAGCCCGAGGAGGTCGCGCGCTTGAAGCCCGGCCAGACGCTTTTCACCTACCTGCATCTGGCCGCCGAGAAGACGCTGACCCAGGGGTTGATCGAAAGCGGCGCGACCTGCATTGCGTATGAAACCATCGTCGATGGTAAAGGGGGGCTGCCGTTATTGGCCCCCATGAGCACCGTAGCCGGGCGCATGGCGGTTCAAGCGGGCGCCCATAGCCTCGAGAAAGCCCAGGGCGGCGCCGGGGTGCTGCTACCCGGCGTGCCCGGCGTCGCGCCGGGTAAGGTAACGGTGATCGGCGGCGGCGTGGTGGGCGAAAACGCCGCGCGCATGGCGCTGGGCCTGGGCGCGGACGTCACCATTCTGGACCGCTCCATTCCCCGGTTGGAGACCCTGGACGACCGCTACCAGGGGCGCATCAAAACGGTCTACTCCACCGCGGATGCGCTGGATGAAGCCGCCAGGACCTCGGACATGATCATCGGCGCGGTGCTGATCCCGGGGGCGGCGGCGCCCAAGCTGATCACCCGTAAGATGCTTGCGAGCATGAAGCCCGGTAGCGTACTGGTGGATGTCGCCATCGATCAGGGGGGCTGTTTCGAGACCAGCAAGCCCACCACCCACGCCGAGCCGACCTATATCGTCGACGGCATCGTTCACTACTGCGTGGCGAACATGCCCGGGGCGGTAGCGCGCACCTCCACGCTTGGCCTGACCAACGCCACGCTGCCCTTCGTACTGGCGCTGGCGGACAAGGGCTGGCAGCAGGCGCTCAGAGACGACGACCACTTCGCGGCAGGGCTCAACGTGCACGCCGGCAAGCTTACCTACAAGGCGGTCGCCGAGGCCTTCGGCCTCGAGTACGTCGCCAGCGGGCCGCTACTCGGCGCCTAGCCCGGGGCGTTTCATGGCCAAGCGTTTGGCTTGCAAGACGTTTTAAGGGTAAGGCTTAGTAGTGCGGGGGCACATCGTCTTCAGGGCGGTGTGCCCCTTCGTTCGATGAGTCGTTGAAGGCCTGGTGCTGCTCGCGCAGCCGGTCGCGCATTAATGTGCTTAGCTGCTCGAGCTTTTCCAGGCGACGCTCCTGCTGGGCGACGGCCTGGTCGAGGGTGTCCAGCCAATGTTCCTGGTAGGCGAGCTTGCTTTCCAGTGTCTCCAGCCGTTGGCTGAGCTCGGCAGGCGATAATTCATTTAGCATGATAAGATCAATACCTTGTAGTGTATGCTCGACACGGTTGACCCGCCCGGCGTCAAAAATCGATGTGGCGCTTGCGTTTATCGCGTTACGGGCGGGTTGCTATAATCGTTTCGCGTATTTTCCTTTGTTTGTTACTCCTACAACAAGAGAGCTTTTACTATCTATGAATCCAAAAGTTGTTGTGCGTTGTTTATTGATCAGTGTATTACTCGCAGCTCCTACGCCGCTGCTGTTGGCAGGTCTTGTTCATTTAACCGATGCGCCGCTGGCTGAACAGTGGCTTTCAGAACTTGCCATTATCGGCACGACCGGCGTGTATGTTGCGGTAGCGCTGGGTAGCTTTATCGTTTTGCTGGTCGGCACCTTGGCGGCGGCGGCATTTGCACCGCCGGTCGTGGTCAATGCCGATGCCGTTCGCGCTGAACCGGCCCGGCCCAAAGCCGCGCCGCGTCACGAGCCGGCCGACGAGGAGCCGGAGGATGTGATCGACCCCAACGACGGGCGTGAAGAGGGCGAGGTCAAGTGGTTCAACACCAATAAAGGCTACGGCTTCATTACCCGTGATAACGGCGAGGACGTGTTCGTTCACTTTCGCGCCATTCGCGGGCGCGGGCCGCGCATGCTGGCCGAAGGCCAGATCGTGCGCTACAACGTAATTCAAAACGACCGCGGGCTACAGGCCGACGATGTAAGCATCATCGAATCCTGAACGCCCTTTAAAGTAGCCTCGCTTCAAACCACAGGCCCCGCTATTGCGGGGCCTGTGGCGTTTTGGGCTAGCGCCCGGAGTCTGGCCAAGCGATGCGCGCTTGCTGGCCGTCGGGCAGTACCTGCCAAAAGGCATCCGGGTCGTCGCCAGGACTCCAGCTGCCCAGCGAGCAGCGCACTTCAGTTTCAAGCGCCTCTGCGGCGGCTTGGGCGCAGGCCTGGTCGTTCTCCCAGGGCGTATGGCCGCTGTCAAACCAAAGACTTGCGAAGCCATCGGCGGTGTTGTCCATCACCAGTACAGGAATCACCTCCCCCTGGTGCGCGCCGCGGGTTCTCCACTGGTGCTTACCCGCCGGGGCCAGCGGCGCGGCATCGATGACGTGGCCAAGCCAGCCGTTCAGCCGCTCCAGGTCGAGCTTGGCGATGTATACCTCGATATCGGGAAAGCGCTCACTCATCGGTTTTCCTCGCGGCGTTGGTGGGCGTGAACAGCGCACCCAGCGTCGCTTCATAGATGCGGCTGAGGGCCTCCAGGTCACTTGCGCGCACGCGCTCGTTCGCCTTGTGAATCGTGTCATTCAGTGGGCCGAGCTCGACCACCTGGGCGCCCAGGGTGGCGATGAAGCGCCCGTCCGAGGTGCCGCCACTGGTGGAGAGCGTCGGGCGCTCGCCGGTTACCTCGCTAACCCCCTGCATTACCGCGTCCACCAGCGCCCCTTCAGCGGTCAAAAACGGCTCGCCGTTGAGCGTCCATTCGATATGAGCGTCCAGCCCGAAGCGTTCGAGTATCGCCTCGGTGCGCGCCTTCAGCGTCTCGCTGGTCACCTCGGTGGAGTAGCGGAAGTTGAACACCACCTCGATCTCGCCGGGAATCACGTTGGTGGCCCCGGTGCCGGCGCGAAAGTTCGATATCTGAAAGCTGGTCGCGGGGAAGAAATCGTTGCCCGCATCCCAGTGCTCGGCCACCAAGGCGTCGAGCGCTGGCAGCGCCTGGTGGATCGGGTTTTGTGCCAGGTGCGGGTAGGCGACGTGGCCCTGCACGCCCTTGACGTGAAGCACGCCGCCAAGTGATCCGCGCCGGCCGTTCTTGATTACATCGCCGAGCCTTTCGGTGGAGGAGGGCTCGCCAACGATACAGTAGTCCAGACGCTCGTTGCGCTCACGAAGGTGCTCGACCACCGCACGAGTGCCGTCGATGGCCGGGCCTTCTTCGTCGGCGGTGATCAGAAACGCGATACGCCCATCATGGTCCGGGCAGCGCGCCAAAAAGCGCTCGACGGCCGTGACCATCGCCGCCAGGCTTCCCTTCATGTCCGATGCACCGCGCCCGCAAAGCATCCCGTGATCGTCGATACAGGGCGTAAAGGGCGCGAACTCCCAGCTGGTGTGCGGGCCGCTGGGTACCACGTCGGTGTGGCCGGCAAACGCCAGCACCGGGCCGTGATGGCCGCGCACCGCCCAGAAGTTTTCGACATCGCCAAAGGGCAGGCGCTCGATATGAAAATCGAGCGCCTCGAGGCGCTCGATGAGCACGGCCTGGCAGCCCTCGTCGTCCGGGGTGACCGAGGCCCGGCCCAATAGATCGAAGGCGAGCACGAGCGTGGGCGACAGCCCCTCCGGCTCAGTTATGGGCATGCAGCGCCTCGTTCAACGCAACCGCGCTTTTGTTGGTCAAGCACTCGACGCGCCCGGTTTGCGAATTACGCCGCAATAGCAGGTCGTTTAGACCAGCCAGTTCGCGCCCGGCGACGACGCCGGCGTCGTTTTTCTGGTCATCGAGCAGCGTGACCTTGGTGCCGGCGGTGATGTAGAGCCCCGCCTCTACGGTGCAGCGATCCCCCAGCGGAATGCCGATACCTGCGTTGGCGCCGATCAGGCAGCCTTCGCCCACCTTGATGACGATATTGCCGCCGCCGGAGAGCGTGCCCATGGTCGAGCAGCCGCCGCCGAGATCTGAGCCTTTACCTACGAACACGCCCGCGGCGATACGCCCTTCGATCATGCCCGGGCCTTCGGTGCCGGCGTTGAAGTTGACGAACCCTTCGTGCATGACCGTGGTGCCTTCACCCAGATACGCGCCCAGGCGCACCCGGGCGGTGTCGCCGATGCGCACGCCGCTGGGCACTACGTAGTCGGTCATTTTCGGGAACTTGTCGACGCAGTCCACGGACAGCGGCTGGCCGGCCAGGCGCGCTTTCAGGCGCCGCGCGGGCAGCTCTTCGATACCGATCGCGCCTTCGCTCGACCAGGCGATGTTGCGCAGAAGGCCGAACATCCCGGTCAGATCGAGCCCGTGAGGCTTGACCAGGCGGTGCGAGAGCAGGTGCAGCTTGAGATACACCTCCGGGGCGCTTTGCGGCGGCTGGTCGGTGTCGATGAACATGGCAACCAGCGGGCGCTTGCTGTCGGCAAGGGACTCGGCAATCGCCGCCTGTTCCGTGTCGCCTGCGTCCTTCAAGGCACTGGCAAGGCGCTGGCAATCCTCGGGTAAAAAGCTGATCGCTTGCGTGCCCGGGGCGGCGTCCAGCGCTTTTTGGGCGGCGGCCACCAGGCTTTCGGCGGGGTTGAAAAGCGGGGCCGGGTAGTAGATTTCCAGCCAGTCGCCTTTAGTGTTTTGCGTGCCGATTCCAAGCGCGAAGCTCAGCATAAAGCGTCTTCCTTTCAAGTGTGTCGATATCTAACGGTGTGCGTACCAGTAAGGTGTTACTGGGTGAACCCGTTACTGGCTAATAGTGTCGTAATCGCCCTCTTTGTAGCCTACCAGGATCTGGTGGCTATCGAGTTCGAGAAGCGGACGCTTTAAAAGCGTCGGGTGCTTGAGAATGAGCTCACGCCCGGAGGTCGCGTCGATATCCTCTTTTTCCTCTTCTGGCAGTTCGCGCCAGGTTTTGCTCTGCTTGTTGATCGCCTTCAATAGCGGGACCTGCTCGAGGATATGCTCCAAAAGGGGCGCCGAGAGGCCGTCTTTGCGCAGGTCGTGGATCTTGAAGAGCAGGCCTTTTTCGTCCAACGCCTTGCGCGCTTTACGGCAGGTGTCGCAATTGTCGATTACATAAAGCGTTAGCATAAAGTCGTCTCCTTGAGCGTCGTGGCGGTTGTCGTTGGGGGTTGCTCAATGCAGCGCTAGCCGCGCTCGATCATCCGGCGCAGGCGGTGCGCCGCCTCGAGCGTGGGCGCTAACTCGGCGACCAGCGCCAGGCGCAGCCGGCCCGCGCCCGGGTTGTGGCCGTTTGTATCGGCGCGGCCCATCAAGCTGCCCGGCAGCACGCTTACGTGCTCTTCGCGAAACAGGCGCTGCATGAAAGCGATATCGTCACCGCCGGGCACGGCGGGCCAAAGGTAAAAGCTTGCCTCGGGCGTGGGAAAATCCATCACCGGGGCCAGCACCTCGGTTACGGCGCTGAATTTTTCTCGATACGCATCGCGGTTGGCGCGCACGTGCGCCTCGTGCTGCCAGGCCGCGATCGAGGCGTGTTGAAGCGGCAGCGACATGGCCGAGCCGTGGTAGGTGCGGTAGCGCTTGAACGGGGCCAGAAGTTCGGCGTCGCCGGCCGCGAACCCGGAGCGAAGCCCCGGCAGGTTCGAGCGTTTGGAGAGCGAGTGAAACACCACGCAGCGGCGATAATCAAAACGGCCAAGCTCGGCGCAGGCTTGTAGTAGCCCCGGGGGCGGCGTGTCTTCGTCGAGATAGAGCTCGGAGTAGCACTCGTCTGATGCGATGATGAAATCGTGCTCGTCGGCCAGTGCAATTAGCTGTTTGAACTCGGCAAGCGGGGTGACCGCGCCGGTGGGGTTGCCCGGCGAGCAAATAAATACGATCTGAACGTCTTGCCAGGTGGCGGCGTCCACCTGGGAGAAATCCGGGCGAAAGCCGTCTTCCGCGGTGCAGGCCAGGTAGTGCGGCTCGCCGCCAGCGAGCAGCGTGGCGCCTTCGTAAATCTGATAAAACGGATTGGGCACCGCCACTTTGGCCGCCCGGCTGCGATCGAGGGCGGCTTGCACGAAGGCGAAGATCGCCTCGCGGGTACCGTTGACCGGCACGATCTCGCGATCCGCGTCCAGGCCCGTAAGGTGGAAGCGCCGGGTCGCCCAGTTCGCGATACTTTCACGAAGCGCGAGCAGGCCGTTGGTCGCCGGGTAGCGGGCCATTTCGTGCTGATGCGCCGTTAGCGCCTCCAGCGCCCCCTTGAACGGGGCATGCTGGGGCTCGCCGATGGTGAGCGCAATGGGATCGAGCTCGGCTGGGGGTGTCAGCCCCTTTTTCAGCGTGGCCAGCTTCTCGAACGGATAAGGATGCAGCGCGTTAAGATCAGGATTCATGGCGGGTCCGTGGCGGGCCTGGGCGGCGGCTGAAAATTGTCAGCTACCGATTATAGGCAACCCCCAGGGCTTGCTCAAACATACCGGGAAATAAGCACCCGCCAAATGGGCAGCGCCCAAGCGGCTTCATTACGCCTCGAGGAGGTCTCAAAGATGGGTGATGGTGTAGCCGCGCACCCAGGGGCGGCCGCTGTCGTCGTTGTGGGGGGGTAGGTACAGGTTGCCGATTTTGACCTGGGGCACGATGGGGTCGTTGGCCTGGAGGCAGACGTGAAGCAGGTAGCGCGGGCTTCGCGACGGGGCCGTGTGGGCCTCGTACGCCCAGTGGCCGTAGTCCGTTCCCGGCAGGGGTTGCCAGGGCGCGTTTTCCGGCGCGTCGCAGCCGCCACGCCAGGCGCCGGGAAGCCAGCTATGGGTGATCGACTGCTCCACCTGCTCGCCCAGGCGCGCCAGTACCGTGGCTCTGGGGGCATCGGTGTCGACGCGCATCGCCGCGCGGGCCGCCTCCGCCGCCCAGTGCTGAAACGACAGGCGCGCGACCGCCGGCAGGGCAAACGCGAAAGCGCCGTACACCAGGGTAAAAAACAGCAGGAAGATGGCCGCGAACTCGATCGCCACGGCGCCGCGCTGTTGGGCGTTAGTAGGCAATCGAGGGCACCCCGCAGTTGGTGGAGTGAAGGTGGACCTCATTACGCCCGAGTGTCACGTCCAATCGATTGCTCAAAAAATCGCCCAGATTGTTCAGACTCGGCTTGGTGGTGTCCAGCAATGGCTTGAGCAACCGGCAAACTTCCCCTGCGCAGGTAACGTTTTGCGTGGCAGCGTTGGCGACGCTTAGCGAGTCCTGGGCACTGATCAGCATCGGCTGGGGGCGGCGCTTGAGCATCTCGGTCAGGTTGTGCGCCAGGCACTCGTTCCATCGAGTGCGGGAATTGCGGGCCCGACCGCAGGCTTGATAGCTGCTGTTGCCCACGACCGGCGTTAGAAGCGAGCCCACGAGGCCGATTTCGTAGTTGGCGTAGAACCTGAAGGCCCGAGCGAAATCTGCCGACAACCACTGGCTGACAGGGCAAAGGAGGCCGAGCAGACAGACTGCAGGCAGCACGTTGTCGATTCTGTAGTCAGTGGTGAGCGCCGGGACGACCGGCCGGCCGTTGGCAGTACGTTCTTCGCTGCCCCCCAGTATCCGCGCGAGCACGTTATCGACGCTGTAAAAGCCATCGGGCTGTTTGGTGGCCTCCAGGTACTGCGTAGCAAGCCTTGCCAGTAAATCCACTTCGGGCGCAGGAGTGCGAACCAGGTTGGCCAGAAGATCCAGCAAATGGCCGGTCAGGCGGCTGAGCGTATTGCTCAGTGTCAACGCATTGGGTTGGGTGTTGCGGCGTTCGCCGGCGTGCATGTTGGGTAATGTCTCGCGGTATTCGAGCCCGCCAATAGGCAAGGGCTTGCGGGGAGGAACGGAGTGGCTGAAGAGCCTCAAAAACTCGGTCTCTTGATGCATGGCGCAGCTTTGGGGCCCAGAACCCGCGCCTGACAGGGGCGGCTCACCCACGCAGGTATCGAGCAGCTTGGCGGCCACCGCAATATCGGCGGTGGGCGTATCGAGCTGGCACTGTAGCCGGGTGAGCTCGGCCTGGGCCGAGCCAAGATCGAGGGTGATCGGAAAGTTGACCCGTACGCCCAGCAGCCCGGAAAAAGCCCCGAGCGGTGCCAGACCAGCGGTATCGAGCTTGACCTCGAGCCTGAGCTGGCCGCCCGGCACCTGGCTGCCCGCCGGCCCAATGGCGATCACCGGCGCCGAGACCATTCGGGCCGCTACCTCGAGGCCGAAAAGCCCGTGGCTTTCAAGCGCTATCGTCTGCTCGCGGGTGCCGGTCAGCAGCGCCACGGCCAAGAGCTCGGCCAGGTTCACGCGGCTTTCGAGTACCGCGCGGGTGCTGTTCACGGCGTCGCGCTTTAGCTCGATCAGCCCGGTGGCGTCGCTTCCCAGTAGTTTCAGCTTGACCTGGCCAAGCCGCGGGTGGGCGGCGATCGCGCGGCCAAAGGCGCGAAGCGAGGCGCGCAAGCTCTCATCGTCGACGTTCCGGGCCATTGCGTCGATCAACTGGGCAAGCGTCAACGAGGCAAGCCTTTGATCGGTGAGCGCGATCAGCTCCGAGGACGTCATACGCGACAACTCCACGATGCTCGTCTCGATGCCGAGCGCTTTGAAAAGCCCCAGCGGGCTTACGTAGGTGCTGGCAACGCCGCTTGTGCTGAGAGTCGTCAAATGCGTGGTGTCGACGCCGGCCGCGCGCAAAAAGCGCCCCACCGGTCGTTCTCTTTCCAGGCGTAGAAGCTGGCTGCCGACCGTAAAGGCGGCCACCGCATCGCTTCGCTGGGCGGTCGCGCGGGCGGTGAGTGCGACGTTCTCACCAAGGCCACGACTGACCAGGGCGCCGCCCCGTAGCACGAGACTCGCTGGGGTCGAGCGACTCACCGTGACCTCGACGGCGGCGTGGGGGATCGGCGATACCTGGCGCATCCCGTCCTGGCTTGCAAGCGTCACGCAGCGCAGTGACAGCGCCCTTTGGGCATCCGGGACGAAGCCATGAACGGCGGCGGACTCCAGGGCGAGCGTTTGGGCAAGGGCGGGAGCGCCGGCACAGTAACCCCGCGGCAAACGGGCGGAGGCCTCGAGAGCCGCTATATCCGCCACTTTCTGCAGCTGGCGCTTTTCGAGAAAAAGCCGCCCGGTATCGACCAACAACGCCATGACCAACAGCAGCGTCAGCAGCACGAAGGCCGTCAGGCCACTAATGAAACCGCGCTGATACAAGGGGCCTCGAGGGCCCGAAAAAGCCGGGGGCATGTTCACCTGCCTGTTATCAAAACGAAGGAAAACGCTTTTCCGGTTGGCGTGTTCTCACCCCAAAATGCACCGCTAATTCGGTGGTGAGGCTATCTCGAGGGTCCGCAAATAGGCGCGCCCCACTATCTGGTCGGGCAGCGGGGGGAATTGAGCGCCCATCAAGCGGATGGGGGGGAGTATGGTGTCCGGCGCAGGGTGATGCAGGCAGACGTGCCAAGCGCCCTCCAGAGGGTCGACCGTCAAATAGCGGTCCTGGCTTGCGCAGGGCGCGACCCAGGACGCCGGCATCCATGCGGCGTCGATGATCGAGGCGATATGTGCCGCCGCCTCGTCTTGGGTGGCTTGATGATGGTTTTTCCAAACCAGGCCTTCTCTTAACGCATCCGAGGCCAACTGCTGATAAGTGGCACTCAGCAACAGCGGCATGGAGAGGCCGATAGCGCCGTAAAAAAGCCCCAACAGCAGAATGAAACTCAGCGCGAACTCGATACTGACGGCCCCTTTCTGGCGAGCTTTTATCATGGCCACGGCGTTTCCAGTCGTCGAATACTTAGCCTGCGGTATTGATTAAAGTTAAAATATTTTGGGAGTTATATATTAGCCTTTATTGATTTTATAGTGCTCTATGGGGCTGGGGTTTCTGGAGTGGTTTGTCCTGCGCCAATATTAAGCGCATCAGAAATTTGTTGGAAAAGCCCGCCGATGCCATTCCCTAGAATAGCCAGTGAGGCAATCAAGATTGCCGCGATCAAACCCGCAATCAATGCATACTCTATGGCGGAGGCGCCTTTTTTATCGTTGTGAAGAGTGGTCAGGTAGGTGTAGAGAGAAACGAACACTTTCATTAGTAATCTCCGATTCAATGGGTAGCGGTATCGATCCGCTAAAGGGTTGTTGATTTCTTAAATGATTGTTTAGTAAGTGGTATGGCTATTTATCGTCATTCTTACCGGTTTCATTAGTAATTTTTTTATTTTTTAATGTTACTTTTTGTTAAGTCTTTGTTTGTTTAATGATTGCCTTAAAGACAAGGATGAGAAGGTTGTTCTCGAGACTCTAATGCTCTTGTCATCATTGTCGTATACCACCTTGCTTATCAATTGAACGCTATCGTTGAATCTCTTTAATTGTGGATTAAGCCAATATTTTATAGATTTTTCGACTTAAAGTGATTTTAACTTTGTGGTTACGCTATCCGATCTTGGTCGATAAGTTAAAGGCCCGAACAACGCTGGGGACTAAAAGTAGTGAGTAGCCGTTTTCTAATGTGTATTGCGGTGGTGCTGGTGTTGGCGGCCATCGCCGTGGGCTATGCGGGTATTCGAATCGCTCAGCAGCCCGCGCCGGCGCCTGCCGCGGGCGTTGACGCATCCGGCGACCCGGTGCTTGGCGAAACGGCCGAGTCCCTGCCTGGTGTGGAGGTCGTGGTGGTCGCGAAGGACCTGCGCGCTTACCACCCCATCGTTCGCGAGGATCTTCAGGTAGAGCGGCTGAGCCTGATGCCGCCGGGCGGATTTAGCGACCCCGATCTTTTGGTAGGGCGCGCCGTGGGGCGCGATACGGCCCAGGGGACGGTATTGAAAGAGAGCTACTTTGCCAGCGGCGGTACGGTGGCGCGCATGATTCGATCAGACGAGCGGGCGATCGCCGTACCTTTTAACCCGGTCATGGGCGCTGGTGGACACATCTCGCCAGGCGACTACGTGGATGTGCTGCTGTTTCTTCCCCAAACCGAGCAAAACGCCGATCGTACGATGCAGGTGGCCGTGCCGGCCCTGCGGGTATTGACGGTGGGTAGCGTGCTGGGGCTGACCGCGGAAGGCGAAACGGTCCAGCCGCTGCCGGTTCAAAACGATAGCTCCTTGGGTAGCGCTAACCCGTCATCCGGGACGCTGGTGCTCGCCGTGCCCGAGACGCTGCTCACCCGCTTTGCCCTGGCCGCGGATGTCGGCGAGCTAAGAATTGCCGTGCGCGCCTCTGAGGAGGGGCGCCTGGCCGATTTTCATCGCGGGGGCGGCGCCTCGATCCAGGACCTCAACCAGCAGCTTTTTCAGTTCGAGCAGCTGGCCCTGCGCCCGGCTGCCCCGCCCCCGGCCGCGCCCGTGAATGACGCCGCGCCGCCCCCGTACCGGCAGGCGCCGGCCCCGGCCCCGGCCCCGCGCTCGCCAGAGACCAGCGAATCGTCGGTCGCCGTGATTCGCGGGGCGGTGAGAAGCCTGGAAGCGCCTTAGACCGCTGCCGCGTTGTTAACGACGTGCCGTTATCAACGCCATGCCAGCCATCCTGGGCTTATAACGATCTACTCATAACGATCTACTCATAACGACAAACCAATACCGAGACGCCAGGGCGTTAAAGGCCAGGGTAAGGGAGACCAATGAAGAACCTGATACGCATGTTAGCCGGCGTGCTGGTGGGCGTGGGTAGCTACTCCTCCGGGGCGCTTGCGCAGTCCAGCTGTAGCGAGTTGAGCCAAGTGCCGGCCGCGCTCGAATTGGCCCCAGGCATACACCGGGAGGTGGCGTTGCCGGTCGCCATCGAGCGCCTGGCGGTCGGCAATCCTGAGGTGGCCAACGTGCAACTGACCTCCGGCAACGCTTTTTTGATCACCCCCCTGGCGGGCGGGGTCACCAACGCCTCGATTTGGACCCCCTGCGCCGATGCACCGGTCGAGCTCGCCCTGAGCGTTTCGGGCGCCGCGAGCCAGGCGCTTGGCGAGCGCGCCTTGCAACGTGCGCCGGTGCCCTCCCAGGTGCAGACCGACATTCGCTTCGTCGAGGTCAACCGGACCCGGCTTCGCGAAGTCGGGGTGTCGCTGTTCGGGGCTTCTAATAACAATCTGTTCGCTTCGCCAGGCGTAGGCCCCGGGTCCGTCGGCGTGGGCACCATCGGCGCGCTGACCCCCGGCGCCAACGTGCCGCTTTCCAGCAGCGGTTTCAACCTGGTGGTCGGGGGTGGGAGTCAGCGCGTCATGGCCGCGCTTAGCGCCCTGGAGACCAGCGGCTTCGCCTATACCCTGGCGCGGCCGAGTTTGGTCGCGCTGAGCGGGCAAAGCGCCAGTTTTCTGGCCGGCGGCGAGTTCCCTATCCCCGTGCCCAGTGCAGGTAGCGACAGCGTCTCCATCGAGTACAAGGAGTTCGGGGTGCGGCTCACGCTGACGCCGACGGTCATCGACGAGCAGCGGATCACGCTCAAGGTTGCCCCGGAAGTCAGCGAGCTTGATTTCGCCAACGGCGTCACTATTGCGGGAACGACGGTGCCCGCGCTGACGGTTCGCCGTTCGGACACCAGCGTTTCGCTTGCCAGCGGCGAAAGCTTCATCATCAGCGGCCTGATCAGCACCAATCGCAGTGCCCAGGTGAGGCAGCTCCCGGGGATCGGGAGCGTGCCGATCCTTGGCGCTTTTTTCCGCAATAGCCAAACCCGCAGCGAAGAGCGCGAACTGTTGATGATCGTCACGCCGCACCTGGTACAGCCCATTGCGGCGGATGCGACGCTGCCCGCCTTGCCCGGCGAAGAGGTGCGCGATTACGCGCCCAGCGTGCACGAGCTGCTGCTCGAGGACGGCTCGTTCAACCGCAGCGTCGGACTGTCACAATAGGGGCGATGATGCAGATATTCATGGTATGCGGCTGCGGCGACGCAGAGATTAGCTGGCTTCAAGCGACCCTGGTTGAGCAGACCCGGCTGGTGCCGGTAACCCCTCAGCTAGAGGCAATTATCGGCCTGGCCGATCAGATGGGCAGTGGCCTCCTCTTTTTCTATATCGACCCAAGTAACAGCGACATGGCGCTTTTGGTGATCGAGGGCGTGGTCGAGTCGCGCCCGGATCTCGCCGTCGTCGCCGTCGGGGAGAGCGCCGAGAACGCGTTGGTGCTGGGTGCGATGCGCGCCGGCGCGCGGGACTACCTGACCGTGGGTCAGCGCCGCAGTGAGGTGCAAAGCCTCATGCGTCGGTTGCTTCGAAAACAGCCTTCGATCATCGGTGGAAGCTCCGGTCCCCGCGCCAACGTGGTGGTGTTGGAGGGCACGGACGCCACGGCGGATACGACCTGGGTGGCCGCCCATCTGGCGCTATCAGTGGCCGAACAGCATTCGCCGGTTTTGTTGATCGATGCCGCCCCCGGGCTTGGCGAGCTGGAGGCGCTTTTGAACCTGAAATGCAGCTTTGGCGTCGAGGACGCCATGAGCTCTGCCCAGCGTATCGACAGCGCGGTCATCGCCAACGTGTTTACCCAGCACGAAAGCGGGCTCTTCGTACTGCCGCTGCTCCAGGACGAGCGCTATCCCGAGCACTACAGCTACGCGGAAGCGATCCTTTTGTTGGGGGTTTTGCGCCAGCACTTCGCCTTTATCGTGATCAACGCGTGCGGCCAGGCGGACAGCGGTTTTTTGCGCGCCCTGGCAAGCGCGGCGGACCAGGTGCTTTGGTACGTCCAGCAGAGCGTGCCCTGCAGCCGTCGTAATCTGGAGCGGCTACAGCGCTACAAGACGGAAGGCATTTCTCTGAACCGCCTGGGCTTGCTGGTGGACCGCCATTTACCCAGCGTCTCGCCAACGCCAGAGGTGCTGGCGGACACCTTCGCCACGCCACTTGCCGCGGTGCTGCCGGCACTAGCGGAACAGCGGCTCAATAGTCTCAACCAGGGCGTGCCGCTGTTTGAATTGGCGCCCCACAGTGAACTCTCCAGAGCGTTGCGGCGCCTGGCCAAAACGTTATTGCCCGAGCCGGTAGAAGAGTGTCGAGGGCGTTGGCGATGGCCCCGGCTACGGCGCTAACCCCCGGCCAGGTATCGGTTTGGGAGAGGTCATGAGGGTTTTGTATTGCACACCAAAGAGGACGTCTTATGGAGCGAGTGGGCCGCCAGCAGCTTTTTCAGCTTAAAGAGCGTTTGCACCGCTACCTGATCGATCAGCTAGGGGATGAAGGCTCTAACCTGGTCGAAGGCAGCCGGCATGAGCTCAGGCGGTTTCTGGCCGTGCATATTCAGTCCTTTACCCGGCTTCATCAACTGGCGGTGTCGGGCTATGAGATCGACCGGCTTACCGAGGAGATGATCGACGAGCTCACCGGCTTCGGCCCGCTGGAAATGCTGCTCAGTGATCCCAGCGTGACGGAGATCCTGGTCAACGGCTGTGAGCGTATTTTCGTCGAACGCCGTGGGGTGTTGTCGCAAAGCGATTTGCAGTTCGTCGATGATCATCACCTTCAGCGCGTCATTCAGCGCATTCTTGCCCCGCTTGGGCGGCGGCTGGACGAATCCTCGCCCATGGTCGACGCCCGCCTGCCGGATGGCAGCCGGGTCAATGCGGTGATTCCTCCCATCGCCCTGGACGGCGCCTGTCTTTCGGTGCGTAAGTTTCGTAAGGACATGCTGCAAAGCAAGGAGCTGGTCGGCGCCGGCTCGCTCAACGAGGACATGTTGGCGTTTCTCGAGTGCGCGGTGAAAAGGCGCTGCAATATCGTCATCAGCGGGGGCACCGGGACGGGTAAAACCACCATGCTGAACCTGTTGAGCAGCCTGATCGATCAGCGCGAGCGCCTGGTGACCATCGAGGACACCGCGGAGCTTCAGCTCAAGCACGGTCACGTCGTGCGTTTGGAGACGCGCCCACCCAACGCGGATGGCCACGGCGAGGTGACCGCTCGAAACCTGGTGCGCAACGCGCTGCGCATGCGCCCCGACCGGATCATTCTGGGCGAAACCCGCGGGGTCGAGGTGCTCGATGTGCTCTCGGCGATGAACACCGGCCACGAAGGGTCGATGACCTCGATACACGCCAACAGCGCCGGCGATTCATTACTACGTATCGAAACCCTGGTGGGGCTTTCCGGCGTTCAGGTGCCCGAGAGTACCGTGCGCCGCTCGATCGCCTCGGCGATCGAGGTGATCATTCAACTGTCCCGTTTGCCCAACGGCCAGCGCTGTATCAGTGAGATCATCGAGCTTGGCGGGTTGGAGCAGGGCAATTACGTCACCAACCTGCTGTTTCGCTACGACCGGCACCAGCAGAGCTTTGTGCAAAACAGCACCCAGGTGGTCAACGAAAAACTCCAGGGCGCATTACCGGGGGCGAGCGGTGGGTAGCGTAGCGCTTTTGTTGATGGTGGGCAGCCTCTTGCTGCTAGGGGCCGGGCTTTTGTTGGTGAGCTTAAGCCGCCGCCAGGCGGTGGGCGAGCGCGTGGGCCAGCGACTCCAAAGCGAGCGCACACCCATGACCCGCCGCGAGCGCCGACCCAGAGGCGTGGCGCGCTGGCTAAGCCAGACCGGGCTCGAACTGCCCCCCTGGGTGGTGGCGGTGGCAACGTCCCTGGTGCTTCTGCTGGCGCTGATGCTGACCCAAATTAGCTGGGTGCTGCCGCCGATTGCGCTCGTCTTGATAACGCTAGTGGTCTATCTCGTTGGACAGTGGCGGGCGCAAAGGCGCCTGGAGCGTATGATCGCTCAGCTGCCGACGCTTTTGGATCATATGATACGCAGTATCAAATCCGGTAGAACCTTGAATGATGCCATGCTGCTTGCCATGAAGCGCTGCCCCGACCCGCTCAACCAGGCGATACAAACCGTTCGCCGGGATATTGAGCTTGGCATGCCGATGGCCGAAGCGGTCAACGAGTTTGCCGAGGATTACCCCCGGGAGGAGTTTTACATGCTGGCGTTGGGGGTTCAGGTCAATCAGCGCTATGGCGGCAACTCCACCGATATGCTCAATAACCTGATCATGATCATCCGCGACCGGGAGCAGGCCAGCCGTCAGTTGAGTGCCATGACCGGCGAGACGCGTATCAGCGCAGTGGTATTGGCCGGCTTACCCCTCGCCATAGGGAGCTATATTTTGATGACGAACCCGACGCTCATACTCGACATGTGGGCAACGACGGCCGGTAAGGCCATGCTGCTGCTTTCTTTAACGCTACAAGTGACCGGCTGCACGCTCTTGTGGCGTATGTTGAAGAGTATGTAACCATGACGCTTTTGACCCTTAGTGCGTTACTTTTTTTTGCCGCGGCGGGCCTGGTGGGCTATGTGTTGCTCACCCGGCGCTGGAAAGCGGCCATGATTGCCCAGCGCATCGCGGTGGCCGATACCCCTGGCCGCGTATCGCGGCGTACGCTGCTGGGGGAGCTTGCCTACCTGGATGGCAAGCTGGACGCGGAAGTTCCGAAGTTGATGGAGCAGTTGAGCTGGCGCGGCGCCGACCAGCGGGCCACCTATTACGCGTTTCAGCTGGGCGTGCCGATCGCGGCCGGCGTACTGGCCACTCTCGTCACCGCGCTTTGGGGCGATGGCCCATCGCTGTTGGCGGTGTTCATCGCCGCGGCGCTCGGTTTTTTTCTGCCCAAGCGCTGGCTCAAAAAGCAGGTCGCAAAGCGCCACGCCGCGATTAGCGAAGAGGTGTCGGCGATGCTGCCGCTTTTGCGCATGCTCTTCGAGGTGGGCATGACCGTGGATCAGTCGCTGCGGGTGCTCTCTCGGGAGGGAGAGCACATTCTGCCCGAGCTTTCCCGGGAACTCCGGCGCGTGCTCAGCCGCGTCGACGCCGGCCTCGACCTGGCCACTGAGCTCAGCGTCATGGCCGAAAGGCTGGATGTGGATCCGCTCAACGACTGCATGGTGATTCTCGAGCAGTTGATACGCCAAGGCGGTGGGGCGGTCGCCTCGCTCATTTCGCTCAAGGAGCTTTTTCACGACCGGCGCATCACCGACCAGCAGGAGAAGGTCTCCAAGCTTTCGGCCAAGATGTCCGGGGCGATGGTCTTGTTTCTCTTTCCAGCGCTGCTGATTATTCTGGCAGGGCCTGGCTTTATGGCCATTTTTGCCGCGATATCGGGGATGAATTGATGAACCATGTTTTAGCGAGCGCCACGGTGCTTTTCGCACTGGCGCTTTCCGGCTGTGCCGGGGTGTCCTCGACGGCGGGCGCGGCGGTCGACGCGTGCCGCCAACTGGCGCCGGAACAGCAGCTCGCCGTCGAGCTCGCCAACGACATGGCCGAGCAGGGGAGGCCCCATGCGGCGCTGGCCCACCTCGAGCAGCTGCCCGAGTCGATTGCCGAGGTGCGCCTGCGCAAGGCGCAAATTTTGCGTCAGTTGAAGGACCCCGAAGCGCAAGCGCTCTACCGCTCGCTGCTCGACAGCTGCGTGGCCGCCGAGGCGCACCAGGGCCTTGGCCAGGTAGCCGTCGTTGCCGCCGACTTCGATCAGGCGCTCGCCCATATGCGCGAAGCGGCCAGGCTCTACCCCGCCAGTTTCAAGATCCGTAACGACCTGGGCTTCGTTCATCTACAGCGTCGCGAGCTCGAAAAAGCGCGGTTCGAGTTCATGACCGCGCTGGAGTTAAGCCAGGACGACGCGCTGCCGCTGGAGAATTTGATGACGCTGCTGATCTATCAGCAGCGACCCCAGGCCGCGAGCGCGCTGCTGGGCAACGGGCGGGGGACGCCCCTACAGTACCAGCGCGCCGAAACCCGCGCCCACCAGATGCAGCTGGACGATCAGCAGCGCCGTTAAGTCCATGCGCCGCTACAAGGGAGATAAAGAAATGGCATATTGCAAGGTAGGTAGCCTGCGGGGCGCCCAAGCCAAGGGCGTCGGTCGGGGGGTGGTCGCGCTGGTGGCCGCGCCTTTGATGGTCGCCCTGTTAAGCGGCTGCGCGGGCCCGGGCAAGCATTCGATGACCGCGGCGGATAACTGGCTACAGGTTCAGCGCCAGGGCCACCAGGCATCGCTTACGCCCCAGTCCCTTTCACCCCGGGAGCAGGAGCTTGCTCATCGGCGCTGGCTTGATAGCTTCAACCACCCCATTCCCGAACGCTACGCAAGCGATACCGCCGGCGGTTTCAGCGGCAACTAGCCGGTGAAGCTGATGGCCCCTAGCACCAGTAGCACGAGCGCCAGCGCAATGAAGGGGGCGTAGGCATAGTAGCCCGGTTCATCTGGGGCTTGAACGAGAGGGTCCTGGGTGTGATCGCGCGGCGGCGGGCAAATCCCCGGTGCGTAGTG
Source organism: Vreelandella sp. GE22 (assembly GCF_968212445.1). NCBI lineage: Bacteria > Pseudomonadati > Pseudomonadota > Gammaproteobacteria > Oceanospirillales > Halomonadaceae > Vreelandella > Vreelandella sp. GE22. The sequence goes on along the minus strand of NZ_OZ309110.1, from coordinate 3,314,939 downwards.
CGCAAGGGCCGCCCGGTTTTTTGCCGGCAAGCGCCGCGCAAGGGTGTGCCACACGACGAGCAGCGCCGCCGTTAGCGCCACTACCGCCAGCAGCCCCGTCGTGCCCAAGCAGAGGCCGAGGGCAGCCAGCAGTTTGACGTCGCCTCCGCCCAGTACCCCCTTTACGTGGCCGGGAATGGCGAGCAGCAGCGCGCCCCCCACCCCGAACAGCGCCTGGGGCCAGGCCACCCCGATCAGGCTTTCGCCGGTCACGGCCAGCCACCCCGCGGCGAGCAGCAAAAACGGATACGCGAGGCGGTTAGCGATCTGTCGTTTCCGAAGATCCATGTAGGCCACGGCCAGCACCCATACGAATAGAAGCGCTATACCCGGCGCCACCGGTGCTCCTCGCTCACACGCCCAGCTCCTCGATCAAACGCTCGCGCAGGCGCTGCTGGCGCGTCGGGTCGGTCAGCGCCTCGCCCGCTTTGGTGGTGATGAAGAACACGTCCTCGACCCGCTCGCCAAGGGTTGCGATCTTGGCCGTAGAAAGCGCGATGTCCTGTTCCATGAAGATGCGCCCCACCCGGGCGAGAAGGCCCGGGCGGTCCGGGGCGGTCAGCTCCAAAAGGGTGCGCTCGTTGGCCGGGTCCTGCTCGATGATCACTTCCGTTGGTACCTTGAAGTGCTTGAGCTGGCGCGGGGTATGCCGGGTGACGATCTGCGGGTAGTCGTCCGGGTCGTCGAGTTCCTCGACCAGGTGGCTGCGCATCTCTTCGATACGATCAAAATCGCGAATCGGCTGGCCCTGGCTGTCCAACACGATGAAGGTGTTGAGCGTCCAGTCGTTGTGCGAAGTCGCGATACGCGCGTCGTGAATCGAAAGCCCCAACTGCTCCATGGCCGCGGCGGTGGCGGCGAACAGATCGTCCACCGAGCGGGTGTGGATAAACACCTTGGTGCCGCCTTCGGCCATGTCCTCGGTGGGCGCACTGATCAACACCAGCGGAAGCAGGGAGGGCTGGTGGGCGAGAATGCCCTGGGCCTGCCAGACGATCTCGCTGGGCGCGTACTGTAGAAAGTAGTCCTCACCCAGCGACTCCCAAAGAGTGTCGATCTGTTCGCTGGCCACCCCCAGGTTCTGCAAAAGCGACCGCGCTTCACAGCGGGTTTCGCGGATCCAGTCGTCCCGGTCCGGCGGGTTTTTGAGCCCGCGGCGCAGCGCGCGCTTGGTTTCCGCGTAGAGCTGGCGCAAAAGCGACGCCCGCCAGCCGTTCCAGAGCGTGGGGTTGGTGGCGTTGATATCCGCCACGGTGAGCACGTAAAGATAATCCAGGCGGGTTTCGTTGCGCACCACCAGGGCGAAGTCGCGAATCACGTCCGGGTCGCTGATGTCCCGCTTTTGCGCGGTCATCGACATCAAAAGGTGATGCTCAACCAGCCACTTCACCAGGTTGGTGTCGTGCAGCGAGACGTGGTGGCGGCGGCAGAACTGCTCGACATCGAGGGCGCCGATGATCGAGTGGTCGCCGCCGCGGCCCTTGCCGATATCGTGATAAAGCCCGGCGATCCACAAAAGCTCGAGTTTGGGCAACTGGTGGATCAGCGGGGCGGCGACCGGAAAGTCCGCCTTGGCTTCGGGTTTTCTAAAACCGTTCAAAAACTTGAGCAGGCGCAGGGTGTGCGCGTCGACGGTATAGATATGGAAAAGATCGTGCTGCATCAGGCCGACCGCGCGGCCGAACTCCGGCAGGTATTTGCCCAGAATGCCGTAGCGGTTCATGCGCCGGAGCTGGCGCGGTACGTTACCCGGCGAGCGGATGATCGCCATGAACAGGCGCTGATGGTGCGGGTCGTCGCGGTAGTGGTCGTCGATCTGGTGGCGGTGGTCGCGAATCAGCCGGATGGTGTCGGCGCGCACCCCTTCGATCTCCGGGTGCTCGGCCATCAGCAGGAAAAGCTCGAGCATCGCCTCGGGGTGGTCGCGAAACAGGCTGCGCGAGCGCGCCTGAATGTAGCCGCCCTTGGTCTCGAAGCGCTCGTTGAGCGTGACCGTTTCGAGTTCTTCCTTGCCGCGCAGAATGACCTCGTCGAAGTGCTGCAGCAGCATGTCGTTGAGCCCGGCAAGGGCCGTGACGTGACGATAATAACGCTTCATGAACTGCTCGACGGCCAGGCGCTCCGGCGTATCGCGAAAGCCGAACATCAAGGCAATGGTGCGCTGATGATCGAACAGCAATCGGTCCTCGGCGCGGCCAGTGAGCATGTGCAGGGCATAGCGCACCTGCCATAAAAAGGCCTGGCCTTGGCTTAGAATGCGAAGCTCCGCGTCGTTCATGAAGCCGTTGGCGACGATATCGGCGTACTGTTCGGCATCGAAGTGGCGCTTGGCGACCCAGCCGATCATTTGAATGTCGCGAAGCCCGCCCGGGGAGCTTTTAAGGTTCGGCTCCAGGTGGTACTCGGAGTTGTTGTAGCGGTAGTGGCGGGTGATCTGCTCTTGCCACTTGGCCTCGAAAAAACGATCCGCCGGCCACAGATTCGCCGGGCTCAGGCGGCTTCGCATCGCCTCGCGCAGTCGCTTCGGGCCTGCGACCAGGCGTGATTCGAGCAGGTTGGTGATCACCGTCACGTCGTCTCGCGCCTCGCGCTCGCAGTCATTGAGCGAGCGCACGCTGTGGCCGATCTCCAGGCCAATATCCCATAAAAAGGTGATAAAGGCGGTGAGCGGCTCGCGATAAGCGCTGTCGTCGTCTCGCTCCAAGAGCAGCAGCAGATCGATATCGGAGTGGGGGTGAAGCTCGCCGCGCCCATAGCCGCCTACAGCCACCAGGGCGATGGCGTCATCCGGCCAGGCGTGGCGCTCCCAGGCGATGGCCAGCAGTTGGTCCAGGTACCAGGCGCGCCCGCGCACCAAATCGCGGATGTCACCGCCGGCCCGAAACTGCTCGTCCAGGCGCGCTTGCAGTTGCTTGAGCGCCGCCTTGAACGGGGCCACCGGCGAGCGCGTGCCGGCGAGTTCCGCGCGAAATGCCTTAAGATCGAACAGGGTAGCGTCCGGCTCGAACCGGTGGTGGTGTAAGAGCATCAGTTCAAGAAGCTGAAATCTTCGTCGCTGCGCGCGGTCAGCACGTCAACGCCGCTTTCGGTGACCAGCAGCGTGTGCTCCCACTGGGCGGACAGGCTCTTGTCCTTGGTGACCGCGGTCCAGCCGTCGCGCAGTACCTTGGTCTTGTAGCCGCCGACGTTGATCATCGGCTCGATGGTGAAGCACATGCCGGGTTCCAGCGCGATATCCGCACTCGGCGCGTAGCCGTCGTAGTGAAGAAACTGCGGGTCTTCGTGAAAGCCGGCACCGATACCGTGGCCGCAGAAGTCGCGTACCACCGAGTAGCCGTTGCTTTCGGCGTGCTTTTGAATGGTGCGCGCAAGCTCGGAAAGATGCACGCCGGGTTTGACTTGGGCGATGCTCTTGTAAAGGCACTCCTGGGTCACGCGACACAGGCGCTCGCCCTGGATGGTCTCGCCGATGATGAACATCATGCTGGAATCACCGTGGTAGCCGTCGGCGGTTTTGACGGTGATGTCCAGGTTCATGATGTCGCCGTTTTTCAGCTTCTTGCTGAAGTCCGGGAAGCCGTGACACACCACGTGGTTCAGCGAAATGCAGGTGGCGTGGGTATAGCCGTGGTAGTTCAGCGGTGCAGGTTGTGAGCCCAGCTCATCGACGATGTACTCGTGACAGCGCTTGTCGATCTCGCCGGTGGTGACGCCTGCGGCTATAAAGGGCGTGATCATTTCAAAAACGCTGGCCGCCTGACGGCCGGCTTCGCGCATTTTTTCGATTTCTTCCGCTGTCTTGATTGGAACGTTCATGACTTCTCGATATGGCGTGTTGGGTCGGGAGTAGGCGCAAACCCATGGGTGCGACTTCATCTTGACAATGATATATGGTATAAAGCCGCGCGCTTTCCTGCAATCGCCATCCCGTAATCGCCCCGCGATCGAGCCGGCGGCGGGCAAGCGTACAAGAGGAAGCCCTGCGGATATCCCGTGAGGCTAAACAGCAAGCCTTGAAAACACACATGCACCGGCACATGGTCCCGGGTGCCTTTAGCCTCGCTAGACGCCGATTCAGCGTCGAGACTATCGGTCGGATCCATGGGGTGCGTGGAGGCCTAACCCGAGTTTCAGGAGTTTTACCATGGCACACGTTAACATGCGTGACCTGCTCAAAGCAGGCGCTCACTTCGGTCACCAGACCAAATACTGGAACCCGAAGATGAGCAAGTTCATCTTTGGCGCGCGCAACAAGATTCACATCATCAACCTCGAGCACACCCTGCCGGCGCTGAACGAAGCGATCGACGTGGTCGAGAAGATGGCGGCGTCCAACAACAAGATTTTGTTCGTTGGTACCAAGCGCAGCGCCAGCAAGGTCATCAAGGAAGAAGCCAACCGCGTTAGCCAGCCGTTCGTCAACCATCGCTGGTTGGGCGGCATGTTGACCAACTTCAAAACGATCCGTCAGTCCATCAAGCGTCTGCGCGAGCTTGAGACCATGCACGAAGACGGCACGTTCGCGAAGCTGACCAAGAAAGAAGTTCTGATGGCGACCCGCGAGCAAGAAAAGCTCGAGCGCTCCATCGGCGGTATCAAGGAAATGGGCGGCCTGCCGGACGCGCTGTTCGTAATCGACGTCGATCATGAGCGTATCGCGATCAACGAAGCCAACAAGCTGGGTATCCCGGTCATTGGCGTGGTCGATACCAACTCCAACCCCGATGGCGTGGATTACGTCATTCCGGGTAACGACGACTCCATCCGCGCGATCCAGATCTACGTGAAGGCGATTGCCGACGCGTGTGGCCGCGCTAAAGAAGGTCGTCCGGACGAGTTCGTTGAAGTAACCGACGAGCAGGCGTCCGCCGAAACCGACGCCGCGGCCGAGTAATACGGTCACGGTGGATGCGGCGGGCAGTCTAGCCGCATCGCGTGAAGGGGGCTTTGGCCCCCTTTTGCCCGCTTGGCGGGCCGATTACGCCAGGTTTGACGCCGGCATACGCACTACAAACGATGATCTGCGCTGAACGGGCAGTGATACAAAGCGGTCATACGCCTTGTCTATACTTTGTAGCGCGTCTAACTCTCAAGAATCCTTTCAGAGGTGAATTTCTCATGGCAGCTATCAGCGCCTCTCAGGTTAAAGAACTGCGCGAACGTACCGGTCTTGGCATGATGGAGTGCAAAAAAGCACTCACCGAAACCGGTGGCGATATCGAAGTGGCAATCGAGAACCTGCGCAAGAACTCGGGTCTCAAAGCCGCTAAGAAAGCCGACCGTGTCGCCGCCGAAGGCGCCGTGGTGACCCGCGTTGCCGACGACGGCAGCTACGGTGTAATGGTCGAGATCAACTCCGAGACCGACTTCGTTTCGCGCGATGAAAACTTCATCAATTTCGCTAAAAAGGTCGCCGACGCCTTCTTCGCCGCTAAAAGCGAAGACGTGGCCGCGGTCACCGAAGGCGAAATCGAAACCGAACGTGAGCAGCTCGTTCAGAAAATCGGCGAGAACATCGGCGTGCGTCGTGCCGTCGTTGTCGATGCCGTCGAAGGCGGCCTGGTGGGCGAATACGTCCATGGCGGTCGTATCGGCGTGTTGACCGTACTGACCGGCGGCGACAGCGAAACCGCTAAAGGCGTTGCGATGCACGTGGCGGCGATCAACCCGAGTGTTTCTCACCCGGAAGATATGCCCCAGGCCGAGCTCGACGAAGAGAAAGCGATCATCCTGGCCCAGCCCGACATGGCCGGCAAGCCCGAGCAGATCGCCGAGAAGATGGTTCAAGGCCGTTTGAAGAAGTACCTGGCCGAGAACAGCCTGACCCAGCAGGCCTTCGTCAAAGACCCTAACCAGACCGTTGCCGAGTTCGTAAAGGCCGCCGGTGGTGAAGTGGTCCGCTTTACGCGCTTCGAAGTGGGCGAGGGTATCGAGAAAGAAGAAGTCGACTTCGCTAAAGAGGTAATGGAACAGGCTGGCCGCCGCTAAGGTCGCAGGTTCCCGTTCGATAATGGCGTGCGCGTAAGCGCACGCCATTGTGTATCCGGCCTTTGCGTTCGGCCCTTAAAAGGACCTGCTACCCCCCTTTGTTCTTTATCCTGGAGAGATGCCATGTCACGTGATGTTCAAGAAGCCAACCCCATCGCCGGTAAAATGGATAAATCGAAATCCAAGTACAAGCGTATCTTGCTCAAGCTTTCGGGCGAGGCGCTGATGGGCGAGCACGATTTTGGTATCGACCCGGCGGTGCTGGATCGCATGGCGCTGGAGATCGGACAGCTCGTGGGCATCGGTGTCCAGGTGGGGATCGTGATCGGAGGCGGTAATCTGTTTCGCGGAGCGGCGCTCAACGAAGCAGGTATGGACCGGGTAACCGGCGATCACATGGGAATGCTGGCAACGGTGATGAATGCACTGGCGATGCGTGACGCTTTGGAGCGTTCCAACATCCGCTCGCGGGTGATGTCAGCGATTCCCATGAGTGGCGTGGTGGAGCATTACGACCGCCGCACGGCGATTCGCTATTTGACCTCCGGCGACGTCGTGCTGTTTTCCGCCGGCACCGGCAACCCGTTCTTTACGACCGACTCGGCCGCGTGCCTGCGCGGTATCGAAGTCGATGTCGATGTGGTCATTAAAGCCACCAAGGTAGACGGTGTGTACAATAAGGATCCGGTCAAGCACGCCGATGCCGTCAAGTACGAGCAGTTGACCTACGACGACGCCCTCGAGCAAAAGCTTGGCGTAATGGATTTGACCGCTATCTGCCTGGTACGTGACCATGACATGCCGGTACGTGTATTCAACATGAACAAGCCTGGCGCCTTGCTCAACCTCGTCGTAGGGGGCAAGGAAGGCACGCTGATAGACAGAGGATGAAAACGTGATTAACGACATCAAGAAAGATGCCGACGCGCGCATGCAAAAAAGTGTCGATGCGCTGCATACCAACTTCAAAAAGATCCGTACCGGCCGCGCCCACCCCAGTATTCTGGACGCCGTCACCGTGGATTATTACGGTGGCCAGGTGCCCCTCAATCAGGTGGCCTCGGTCAACGTCGAAGACGCGCGCACCCTGACCGTCTCGCCCTGGGAGCAGCCCATGGTGCCCAAGATCGAAAAAGCGATCATGACCGCCGATTTGGGCCTCAATCCGTCGAGCGCCGGTAACGTGATTCGCGTGCCGATGCCGATGCTGACCGAAGAGACGCGCAAAAGCTACATCAAGCAGGCGCGTTCCGAGGCCGAACACACCCGGGTGGCGATTCGTAACGTACGCCGCGACGCCAACGGTGATTTCAAAAATCTGCTCAAGGATAAAGAGATCACCGAAGACGATCAGCGCCAAGGGGAAGACGAGATCCAGAAGCTGACCGATAAGTACATTGCCGACATCGAAAAGGCCCTGGCCGCCAAAGAGCAGGATTTGATGCAGGTGTAGTCGTGTCTTTTATTACGCCCGGCGCGGTTGGCCGCCCCGGGCGATTGTATGGCTTATTTATGACTGAACGTTGGTGCGAGAACTCATGACGTCGCCGCAGTTTCCGACCCAGGCGCCGTGCGACGCGCTGCCTTCTCACGCCGGGGAGTCGAGCCCGTTGCATATCGCTATTATCATGGATGGTAACAACCGCTGGGCACGCGCCCGGGGGCTTTCCGGCGTACGTGGCCACCGTGCCGGCGTAGAAGCCGTGCGCGCGGTGATCCAGCGCGCCGCCGAACGCGGCATCAAGACCCTGAGCCTGTTCGCGTTCTCCAGCGAAAACTGGAAGCGCCCGGCGGCGGAGGTCAATGCGCTGATGGAGCTCTTTTTGATGGCGCTCAAGCGCGAGGTCAAAAAGCTTCACGAGCGCAATATAAGGCTTTCGGTGATCGGCGAGCAGCAGGGCTTTTCCCAGACCATACAAAAGCATATTCAGCGCGCCGAGACGCTGACCGAGAGCAACACCGGCATGCACCTGGTGATCGCCGCCAACTACGGCGGCCACTGGGACATCGCCCGGGCGAGCCGCGCGCTTGCCGAACAGGTGGCGGCGGGCACCCTCGAGCCCAGCGAAATCGACGAAACGCGCCTCGGTCAGGCGATGAATACCGCCGACGTGCCGCCGGTGGATCTGTGTATTCGCACCAGCGGCGAGCAACGGCTCTCCAACTTTTTGCTCTGGCAGCTTGCCTACGCCGAGCTCTACTTCTCCCCCTTGTTTTGGCCGGACTTCGGTGCCGCGGCGTTCGACAGCGCCCTTGACGAGTTTTTCTCGCGGCGCCGGCGCTTTGGCATGACCGATGAACAAATAGAGGCGCAAGGTGCTTAGACAGCGGATCATCACCGCAGCCTGGTTGGCGCCTCTGACGCTGATCGGCCTGTTTGGATTACAAGGCGGCGCCTTTGCGCTCTTCACCGCGCTCATCGTACTGCTGGGCGCCTGGGAGTGGACCAACCTGGCCGGCGTTACCCGCCGCTCAAAACGCCTCAAGCTGGTGGCGTTGACGGCGCTGTTCATGGCGGCCATGTGGTTAGGCGGGGCGGCCTTTGCCGCCTGGCCCTTGTGGGTCGCCGCGCTGGGCTGGGCGGTCAACTTCTTCTGGGTGGCCAACTACCCGGAGAAGCGCCAGCAGTGGCAAAGTACCACCTGGCGGCTGGCCATGGGGCTTTGGGTGCTGCTGCCGTGCTGGGTGGGCTTCAACGTTTTGCGTGAAAGCGGCGCGGTGTGGCTACTGTTCGTACTGCTGCTGGTGTGGGGCGCCGATATCGGTGCCTACTTCGCCGGGCGGCGCTTTGGCAAGCGCAAACTGGCCCCCCGGGTCAGCCCGGGCAAAACCTGGGAAGGCGTCTTCGGCGCGCTGACCGCCACTGCTATTCTGGCGCTCGGCTTTGCTTTTTGGCAGCCGATGGGCGTGACCGGCGGCCTCATCTTGATTGCGATGACGGCGCTGGTCACCTTCGTGTCGGTGCTGGGTGATCTATTGGAAAGCATGCTCAAGCGCTTTCGCGACATCAAGGACTCGAGCAATTTGCTGCCCGGCCACGGGGGCGTGCTCGATCGCATCGATAGCCTGACCGCGGCGGTTCCGTTGTTCGCGCTTCTTTACGTAGAAGTGCTTAGCGTTCAGGTCACCGCGCTATGAGCTCAGGCAATCCGCAACGCATCACGGTGCTGGGCTCGACCGGCTCGATCGGTAAAAACACGCTGGATGTGATCGCCCGCCATCCGGCGCGCTATCGCGTCCACGCGCTAACCGCCCACACCTCGAAAGAGGCGCTTTTCGAGCAGTGCAAGGTGCACCACCCGGCGGCTGCGGTACTCGACGACGCCGAAGACGCCGCCTGGCTCGAGGCCGCGCTCGAAGGAGCCGGGCTTACCACACAGGTGAGTTTTGGCGAGCAGGCGCTGTGCGCCGTCGCCCGGGACCCCCGAGTGGACACGGTGATGGCAGCGATCGTCGGTGCGGCGGGGCTTTTACCGGCCCTGGCCGCCGCTGAAGCGGGTAAGCGTATCTTGCTTGCGAACAAGGAGGCGCTGGTGATGAGCGGCGCGCTCTTCATGGACGCCGTGGCGCGCTCCGGGGCCACGCTCTTGCCGATCGACTCCGAACACAACGCAATCTATCAGTGCCTGCCGGTGGAGCACCGCGGCGGGCTCGAGCGCCACGGCGTTCGAAAGCTGTTGCTGACCGCCTCCGGGGGGCCGTTTCGCCAGTGGGAGAGCGCCGCTATCATGGCGGCGACCCCGGAGCAGGCCTGCGCGCACCCCAACTGGTCGATGGGGCGCAAGATCTCGGTCGACAGCGCCACGCTAATGAACAAGGGCCTCGAGCTGATCGAGGCGTGTTGGCTGTTCGACGCCCGCCCCGAGCAGATTCAGGTGGTGGTGCACCCACAAAGCGTGATTCACTCCATGGCGGCTTACAGCGACGGCTCGGTGATTGCCCAGCTGGGCAACCCGGATATGCGCACGCCCATTGCCTATGGGCTTGCCTGGCCCGAGCGTATCGAGGCCGGCGTGGAAACGCTCGATCTTTTCCAGGTGGCGCGGCTCGATTTCGAGGCACCGGACGAAACCCGCTTTCCCTGCCTGCGTCTTGCCCGGGAAGCCATGCAGCGCGGCGGCGCCGCCCCGGCAGTGCTGAACGCGGCCAACGAAGTCGCGGTAGAGGCCTTTCTCGACGGCCGCCTTCGCTTTGGCGCCATTGCCGAGCTGGTAGAAGGCGTCATGGCCTCGCCGCACGCGCACCGCGCGGACACCGTCGAGCAGATTTTGGCGGCGGACCAATGGGCGCGGGAGCAAGCGAGACGCTTGCTCGAAACCGCGGATACCCGCGAGGCGTGAGATCACCAAGGAGTAGCGTGTGGGGCTTGTTCAGAACGTTTTAGCGGTTATCGTCGTGCTGGGGGTGCTGGTCACCTTCCACGAGTTCGGTCATTTTTGGGTCGCCAGGCGCTGCGGCGTCAAGGTGCTGCGCTTCTCGGTCGGCTTTGGCAAGCCCTTCTGGTCGAAGACGGATCGTCACGGCACCGAGTTCGCCGTGGCCGCCATTCCCCTGGGTGGCTACGTCAAGATGCTCGACGAGCGTGAAGCGCCGGTGCCCGAGGAACAGCTCGACCAGGCCTTTAACCGTAAAAGCGTCTGGGCGCGTATCGCGATCGTCGCCGCCGGGCCGATCGCCAACTTCCTGCTTGCTTTGGTGGCCTACTGGGCGCTGTTCGTGGCCGGTACGACCACGGTCATGCCCATCGTCGGCGACGTGGTCGAGGGCTCGCCCGCTTTTGAAGCCGGCCTCCCCGAAGGCGCGGAGATCACGGCGGTCCAGAACGACCCCATGCGCTCCTGGGAAGATATCAACTTAAAGCTCGTTTCGCTGATCGGCTACAGCGGCGAGCTCGCCATCGAGGCGCGGGACAACGACACCAGCGCGCCGCGCGCCTACGCTCTGCCGGTTAATGACTATCTCGTCCGTCAGGACCCGCCCCAGCCGCTGCAGAGTTTAGGCTTCGCGCCCTGGCGCCCGGACGTACCGGCCGTGCTTGGCCCGGTGCTCGACGGTGAAGCCGCAGCCAACGCTGGGCTCGAACCCGGGGATCGGATGATCGCCATCGACGGTGAGCCCATCGCCGACTGGATGGCCTTTGTGTCGATCATTCGCGAAAGCGCCGGTCAGACGCTGGAAATACGCTATGAGCGCGACGGAGAGCCGGCAGCGTTGTCGCTGACACCGGCGCGCAAACCACTGGAGAACGGCGCCGAGGTTGGGTACATTGGCGCAGGGGTAGAGCAGATCGATTGGCCCGAAGAGCTCACACGCGAGATCCGTTTTGGGCCCGTCGAGGCAGTGGGGCAGGCGTTTTCGCGCACCGGCGGAATGATCATGCTAACCCTGGATGCGATTCGCAAGATGCTGGTGGGACTCATTTCGCCATCCAATCTTTCCGGGCCGATCACCATCGCGCAAATCTCCGGCGATTCCGCTCGGGCAGGAATGGAAGCGTTCCTGGGCTTTTTAGCGTACCTTTCCATCAGTCTCGGTGTTTTGAACCTTCTGCCTATTCCGGTACTCGATGGTGGGCACTTACTTTACTACTTCATCGAAATCGTGCGCGGACGCCCGGTTTCGGAAAAAGCCCAGGCGGTGGGGCTGCGTATCGGACTCGCCATGGTAGGGACGCTGATGGTGATGGCGCTCTACTTCGATCTGATGCGCCTTTGGTAATGACGCGTGTAGCGCGTGGGATGCCTTGTCATCCGCCTGCACAAATGTATATGGTGCCTGTTTAATAACCGGCAGACCAACGCGAGCGAACTGACTGCATGAAAATCAAGACCCTTGGAATGGCGGCACTCCTGCTGGCGGCGGCGGGTAGCGCCCAGGCACAATCCTTTGACGTTTCGGACATTCGTGTAGAAGGGCTGCAGCGGGTATCTGCCGCCTCGGTCTTCAATGCCTTTCCCGTCAGCGCCAACGACAACGTCAGCGAGCAGGAGCTGGCGGCGGCGGCGCGTAATCTGTTCGCTACCGGCCTTTTCGAAGACGTATCGCTTGCCCGGGAAGGTGACGTGCTCGTCATCCAGGTCGTCGAGCGCCCGACCATCGCGCGTTTGAACATTACCGGCAACAGTGAAATCGCCGACGACGACCTGCGCCGGGGCTTGCGCCAGTCCGGCCTTTCCGAAGGCCAGGTGCTGCAGCTCTCGACACTCGAAGAGATCCAGCGCGAGCTCGAAGGCGTCTATCAGTCCCAGGGGCGTTACAGTGCGAGCATCAGCACTGACGTTCAGGAGATCGACGAAGGCCGCGTTCAGGTCAACATCAACGTCAACGAAGGTGACGTCGCGACCATCCGTCAGATCAACATCGTCGGTAACGACGACTTCGACGACGAGACCTTGCGCAGCGTGTTCGAGCTCGAAGACCGCCCCGGGCGCATCTTTGGCTGGTTCTCCAACGACGAGTACTCCCGCGAGGCGCTGGCCGGCGATATCGAGCGGCTGCGCTCGTTCTACCTGGACCGCGGCTACATCAATTTCGACGTGACTTCGACCCAGGTCTCCATTGGCCCGCAGCAGTCCGACATCTACATTACTCTGAACGTGGATGAAGGCGAGCAGTTTCGCGTCGGTGACATCCGCTTTGCCGGTGACCTGCAAATCAGCGAAAACGAAGCGCGTCAGTTGCTGGAAGTGGAAAGCGGCGACGTCTTCTCCCGCGGTCAGGTCAACGCCTCGACCGAGGCGCTGCGAAGCCGCCTGGGCGCTGAAGGCTTCGCCTTTGCCGAGGTGCAGGGCGTGCCCGAGCAAACCGGCAGCGGCGATAGCGTGGACCTGGTGATCGCCGTCGACCCGGGCCAGCGCGCCTACGTTCGGCGTATCGAGTTTTACGGTAACACCACCACCCAGGACGAAGTGCTGCGCCGCGAGATGACCCAGATGGAGGGCGCGCCGGCCTCCACCGACTCGATCACTCAGTCGCGCCAGCGCCTCGAACGGCTCGGCTTTTTCAGCCAGGTTGAGGTCGACACCCAGCCGGTGCCCGGCCAGCCCGACCTTCTGGACGTGACCTATAACGTCGAAGAGCAGCCCTCGGGCTCGGTCTCGGCAAGCGTGGGCTTCTCGCAAAGCGCCGGTATCATCTACGGGGTGGGCCTGGCGCAGAACAATTTCCTCGGTACCGGTAACCGGGTCAACATCGGCGCTCAGCGAAGCGATACTTTCACCAGTGTCAACTTCGCCTTCACCGACCCCTACTGGACGCTGGACGGTATCTCCCGCGGCTATAACGTTTTCTACCGCGAGACCGACTACGCCGACTCCGACATTTCGACGTTCTCCACCGACGCCTACGGCGCGGGTATCAATTTCGGCTACCCGATCAGCGAGCTTTCGCGGCTCAACTTCGGCGCCAGCGTCGAGGACCTGACGGTCAAGACCTACTTCGATACGGCCTCGGAAATCCGCCGCTACGTGGAAGAGGAGGGTAAGGATGCCCAAAGCCTGAAGCTCAGCGCCAGCTGGACCCGCAACAACTTGAACCGTGGCGTCATGCCGACCGCGGGTAACTACCAGCGCCTGTCGGTGGAAGCCGGCGTGCCGGGCAGCGACGCCCAGTACTACAAGGCCCGCGCCCGCGCGCAGCAGCTCTTTCCGGTCAACGAAGAGCAAACCTGGGCGCTGAAGTTCACCGGTAATTTGGGCTACGCCGATACGCTGGGAACCAACGACCCGTTCCCGTTCTATGAAAACTTCTATGCCGGTGGTTTGGGCTCGGTGCGTGGCTACACCTCGAACACCCTGGGCCAGCGCACCACGCCAGCTCGCGAAGGCGGCCGCGACCGCACGCTTGGCGGTAACGTATTGATGGAAGGCAGCGCCGAGGTGCTCTTCCCGCTGCCCTTCGTCGAAGACCAGCGCTCGATTCAGCCGTCGCTGTTCGTGGATGCGGGTAACACCTTCCTGGACTCTTGCTACGATGTATTGGACGAAGACGCCGGACGTCAGCGCTGCAGCTCTGGCGTCGACCTGGGCGATCTGCGCTACAGCGCGGGTGTGGGCCTTGCCTGGCTAACGCCGGTAGGACCGCTTACCTTCAGCGTTGCCAAGCCGCTCAACGATGAAAGCGGCGACGACACGCAGTTCTTCCAGTTCTCGTTGGGCCAAACGTTCTAATACGCCCGTGGTCGGCCGGCGCTTGCCGGCCTGACCCGTGTCAGCTTAAGAAAAGGAGTTAGCATGCGTAAATTGACGGCCGCGGTATGTCTTCTCGGGAGCATGGCGCTTCCCGCTTTTGCCTCCGAGGTGGCGGTACTCGATTGGCGCGCTGCGCTGATGAACACGCAGTCCGCACAAACCTCGCTGAGCCAGCTGGAAGGTCAGATCGGTAGCCAACAGCGCGAAGCCCAAGGCTTGGGTAACGAGCTCCAGCAGCTTCAGCAGCGCCTGCAAAACGAAGGCGAGACCATGGGCCAGGCCCAGCGTGAATCGCTGATTGCCGAGCTTCAGCAGAAGGGCAGCCGCTTCGAGCAGCTGCGCCGCGATGTACTGCAGGCCCAGCAAAACTCCGAACAGCAGTTTCTGGAAAGCGCCGAGTCCAAGCTCGAGCAAGCCGTCGAGCAGGTGCTGGCGCGTCATAACATCGATGTGCTGGTGGAGCCCCAGGGGGTACTGCACTCCTCGACGGATCTGCCCAACGTCACCAATGAAGTCACGCAGATTTTCGACTCGCTATAAACTAATCGATGGGGTGCGGCGCTGCCGCACCCGCGCAATTGTGGGCTCCCATGACGCACGCTCCTCACACCATCACGCTGGCTGATATCGCTCGCCACCTGGACATCGCCTTCGACGGCGACGCTGACCAGCCGATTCGCGGATTGGCAACGCTCAAGGAAGCCGAGCCCGACCAGATCGCTTTTTTGGCCAACCGCGCCTATCTCAAGGATCTGACGACCACCCGGGCAGCGGCGGTGCTGCTTCACCCCGAGCACGGCAAAAACTGCCCGGTGCCTCGCCTGGAGATCGACAACCCGTACCTGGCCTACGCCAAAGTCTCCCAACTGTTCGACCCCGTGAAAGCCCGGGATACGATCGGCATACACCCAACCGCGGTGGTCGCCGACGACGTCGTGCTAGGCGAAGACGTTTCGATCCAGGCCCACGCAGTGATCGAGTCCGGCGTCACGCTGGGCGCGCGGGTGGTGGTCGGCGCCGGGAGCATGATCGGCGCGGACACCACGATCGGTGAGGGCTCGCGCCTGCACGCCAACGTCACCGTTTGCCACGGCTGCGTGATCGGCAAGCGGGTGATCCTGCAAAGCGGCTGCGTGATTGGCGGCGACGGCTTCGGCTTTGCCCACGACGGCGCGGGCTGGCACAAGATCGCCCAGCTGGGCGGGGTCGTGCTCGGCGACGACGTGGAAGTCGGCAGTTGCTCGAGTATCGACCGCGGCGCACTGGGCGATACGTTGATTGGCCGCGACGTCAAAATCGACAGTCAGGTACAGATCGCCCACAACGTGACTATCGGCGATCACAGCGCGCTGGCGGGCTGCGTGGGCATCGCCGGCTCCACCCAGGTCGGCAAGCACTGCATGCTGGGCGGCGGGGTCGGGCTCTCCGGCCACCTGACGATCTGCGACGGTGTCCAGGTCACCGGCATGAGCCTGGTGACCAACTCCATTTTAGAGCCGGGCGTTTACTCCTCCGGGACCGGGGCGATGAACAACACCCAGTGGCGCAAGAATGCCGTACGTTTCAAGCAACTCGACGAGATCGCCAAGCGGCTGAACAAGTTGGAAAAAGTACGCCGCGATGAGTAGAGGCGCGTTTTAGGTTCGCGCCAGGTGGCCCTTCACCCGGCTGCGGGGGTATAATTCGCCACCTTTTGCCAGCGGCGACGCTGGCATTTACCTGATTCGCTATCAGGTTTTTTGTCTTTTTTGAGGTCGTTACGATGGTTATGGATATTAACGAAATTCGCGAATACTTGCCCCACCGCTATCCGTTCTTGCTGGTGGATCGAGTGACGCAGTTAACTGTGGGCGAATCCATCGTGGCGTACAAGAACGTCAGCATCAACGAGCCTTTCTTCAATGGGCACTTCCCCCATCACCCGATCATGCCCGGCGTGCTGGTGATCGAAGCACTGGCCCAGGCCTGCGGCATTTTGGGCTTCAAAACCGTCAACAAGCTGCCCGCCGATGGCTACGTGTACTACCTCGTGGGCAGCGACAACGTGCGCTTCAAGCGCCCGGTCATGCCCGGCGACCAGCTGCGTCTGGAGGCGAACGTGATTCGTGGCAAGCGTGGTATCTGGAAGTTTGCCTGCGAAGCCACGGTGGACGGCGAGCTTGCCTGCGCAGGGGAAATCATCTGTGCCGAGAGGAAGGTAACTTGATACATCCTACCGCACTGATCGACCCAACGGCCCGCCTTGCCGACGACGTCGAGGTCGGCCCGTTCACCGTGATCGGCCCCGATGTCGAGATCGACGAGGGCTCGGTGATCGGGCCCCACGTGGTGGTCAAGGGCCCCACCAGGCTTGGCAAGCGCACGCGTATTTTCCAGTTCGCCTCCGTGGGTGAGGAGTGCCAGGACAAGAAGTACGCCGGCGAACCCACCCGCCTGGTGATGGGCGATGACAACGTCGTGCGCGAAGGCGTGACGCTTCATCGCGGCACCGTGCAGGATCGCGGCGAAACCACCATCGGTTCGCGCAATCTGTTCATGGCCTACGTCCACGTCGGCCACGATTGCCTGATCGGCGACGACTGTATTCTTGCCAATCAGGTGACCCTGGCCGGCCACGTGACCGTCGGCAATTTCGCGATTTTGGGTGGGCTCTCGGCGGTCCATCAGTTCTGCCACTTTGGCGACTACGCCATGGCCGGCGGCGGCTCGATCATCACCAAGGACACGCCTTGCTACATGATGATCAACGGCAACCCGGCCGAGGCGCGCGGACTCAACCTGGTAGGGCTCAAACGCCGCGGCTTCAGCCGCGAGGTGATCAGTGCGCTGACCGCCTCCTATAAGCTGGTCTACCGCCAGGCAATGACCGTCGAGCAGGCCCTCGAAGAAATGCGCACGCGCTTCGATATCCCCGAGGTCACGCACTTCGCCGACTCGATCGAGCGCTCCACGCGCGGTATCGTCCGCTAGATCAGAACCGGGTGACGCTCTGCCACGGCGTGACCACCAACGCCACAGGAAGATGAGCATGGCCTTAGCGCGTGTATACCTTGTCGCCGGCGAGCTCTCGGGCGACCAGCTGGGGGCCGGGCTAATGCGTGCGCTGCGCGCGCGCCACCCAAACGTCGAGTTTCGTGGTATCGGTGGGCCCAATATGCAGGCCGAGGGCATGCAGAGCCGCTTTCCGCTGGAAACCCTCTCGGTCATGGGGCTGGTCGAGGTGGTCAAGCACCTGCCCGAACTCGTTCGCGTACGCCGCACGCTCTTTTTTGAGGCGTGTGAGTGGCAGCCGGACATCATGATCGGCATCGACGCGCCGGACTTCAATACCGGCCTCGAGCTCAAGCTGCGCCGCGCGGGCATCAAGACCGCCCACTACGTGAGCCCCTCGGTATGGGCCTGGCGCCAGGGCCGGGTCAAAAAGATCGCCCGCGCCGTGGACGCCATGCTGACGTTTCTGCCTTTCGAGGCGGCGTTCTATCAACGCCACCAGGTGCCGGTCGCCTTCGTCGGCCACCCGCTGGCCGACGAAATGGCGCTTCAAAACGACCGCACCGCTGCCCGCCAGGCGCTCGGGCTTCCCGAGGACGGCCCCCTCTTGGCGGTGCTACCCGGCTCCCGGGGCAACGAAATCCGCTTCATGGGCGAGACCTTTCTCGAGGCGGTGACGCGGCTCAAGGAGCGCCATCCAGCGCTTTGCGTGGTCATTCCCGCCGCCACCGCGCAGCGCTACCAGGAGCTCGAGGCGCTTTTACGCCGCACCCCGGCGCTCGCGGCCACGGTCACGCTCATACAAGGCAATGCCCGCGAAGCCATGGTGGCCAGCAACCTGGTGCTGCTGACCTCCGGGACCGCCGCGCTTGAAGCGATGCTTTGTCACCGGGCGATGCTGGTGGCCTACAAGATGGCCCCGGCCACTCATTGGCTTGCCAGGCGGCTGGTCAAGACGCGCTGGATCTCGCTACCCAACCTGATCGCCCAAGAGGCGCTGGTGGAGGAGCTCGTTCAGGACGCTGCCACGCCGGAGGCGATTGTCGACGCGCTGAATGCGTTGCTGGAGGATGACGCTTCCCGCCAAGCGCTGGAGGCGCGCTTTGCCAGCATGCACGCCGCGCTTCAACGCGGGGCGAGCGTTCGCGCGGCGCTGGCCGTCGAGGCGGTCGCCGAAGGCCGCCCGCTACCCAAGGATTCCGAGGAGTCGTATGGCCGTCAAGACACCTAAAGAGTACCCGCCTCTACAGATTCCCTACACCGGCGCGTACCTGGCCGGTGTGGACGAGGTTGGGCGCGGCCCGCTGGTGGGCAGCGTCGTTGCCGCGGCGGTCATTCTCGACCCGGCAGCGCCCATCGAGGGGCTCAACGACTCGAAGACTTTGAGTGCGGCCAAACGCGAAGCGCTGGATGCGCAGATTCGGGCCCAAGCGCTGGCTTACTGCGTGGCCGAGGCGAGCGCTTCGGAGGTGGACGCGCTCAATATTTTTCACGCCACGCACCTGGCCATGCGTCGGGCGATTGACGGCCTCGCCCCGCAAGCAGAGTATTTGCTGGTGGACGGCAATCGTTTACCCGGCCACGCGCTTCCCGGGCAGGCCGTCGTCAAGGGCGATGCCCGCCACACGGCGATTGCCGCAGCTTCGATTCTGGCCAAGGTGGCCCGGGACGCCCAGATGGTGGCGCTCGATGCGTGCCACCCGGCCTATGGTTTCGCCCGCCACAAGGGCTACCCGACCAAAGAGCACCTCGCGGCGCTGGCGGCGCACGGCCCGCTGAGTGAACATCGCGTAAGCTTTGCGCCGGTCAAGCGTCAGCTAGCGCTGGCCTGACGACGGCCCATTTATTTATCCAGTGGTGAAAGTCCTATGACGTCTCCCTTCGTTCATCTGCGTTTGCACAGCGAATACTCCCTGGTCGACGGCCTGGTGAAGCTGAAATCGCTGGTCAGCACGACTGAAAGCCGCGCCATGCCGGCGCTGGCCTTGACCGACGAGGCGAACCTGTTCGGCCTGGTGAAGTTCTACAAGGCCGCCCAAGGCGCAGGGCTCAAGCCGATCATCGGCTCTGACCTGTGGCTGGCAAATCCTCATGATGCGGCGCACCCGTACCGTATTACGCTTTTGGCGATGAACGACGTGGGCTATCGCAACCTGACCGAGCTGATCTCCAAAGGCTGGAGCGACGGCCAGCGCCAGGGCCGCGCGATTCTGGACAAGCAGTGGGTGCTCGCGCAAAGCGACGGCCTGATCGTGCTTTCCGGGGCACGCGAAGGCGAGATTGGCCGTCACCTTTTGAGCGATCACGAGCGTGAAGCGAAGGCGCTTTTGGAGCAGTGGCAGGCGGCGTTTCCCGACCGGTTCTACCTGGAGCTCGTGCGTACCGGGCGCGCGCTGGAAGAGGCCTGCGTGCATGCAAGCGTGAAGCTTGCCGTGGAAACCGGCACGCCGGTAGTGGCCACCAACGACGTACGTTTTCTGGAGCGCGACGACTTTTGGGCCCACGAAACCCGGGTGGCGATCGGTGAGGGCAAGGCGCTCGACGATCCGCGCCGCGAGCGCCGCTATAGCGAAGAGCAGTACCTGAAAACCCCGGAGGAGATGGCCGAGCTCTTCTCGGATATCCCCGAGGCGCTGGAGAACAGCGTGATGATCGCCAGGCGATGCAGCGTCGATGTGCGCTTGGGCGAAATCTTTCTGCCCGAGTTCGGCATCCCCGAAGGCATGACCCAGGACGAGTTCTTTAGAAAGGTCTCCCACGACGGCCTGACCGAGCGCCTCGATTTCCTGTTTCCTGCTGAGCGCTACCCGCGGGACAGCGACGAGTACAAGGAGATCGACCAGCGCTACCGGGAACGGCTCGACTTCGAGCTCGAGATCATCATCCAGATGGGGTTTCCCGGCTACTTTCTGATCGTGATGGACTTCATCCAGTGGGCCAAGGACAACGACGTACCGGTGGGCCCGGGTCGCGGCTCCGGCGCCGGCTCCTTGGTGGCCTACGCCCAGAAGATCACCGATCTCGACCCGATTGGTTACGACCTGCTGTTCGAGCGTTTCTTGAATCCCGAACGTGTCTCGATGCCCGACTTCGACGTCGACTTTTGCATGGAAAAGCGCGACCGGGTCATCGACTACGTGGCGGATCGTTACGGGCGTAACGCGGTGTCCCAGATCGTCACTTTCGGCACCATGGCCGCCAAGGCCGTAGTGCGCGACGTGGCCCGTGCCCAGGGGCGGCCCTACTCACTCGGCGACAAGCTCTCCAAACTGATTCCCTTTGAAGTGGGCATGACGCTTGGCAAGGCGATCGAGCAGGAGCCGGCACTCAAGGAGTTCATCGAGTCCGATGACGAGGCCGAAGAGATCTGGGAGATGGCGCTCAAGCTCGAGGGCACCACCCGCGGCACCGGCAAGCACGCCGGTGGCGTGGTCATCGCCCCCACCAAGCTAACCGACTTCTCGCCCCTTCTGTGCGACGAAGACGGCTCCGGCCTGGTGGTGCAGTTCGACAAGAACGATATCGAAGAGGCGGGGCTGGTCAAGTTCGACTTTTTGGGTCTGCGTACGCTCACGATCATCGACTGGGCGCTGGAGATGGTCGACAAGGTGCGCGACGCGGCCGGGCAGGGCTCGCTCAACATCGACGCCATTCCGCTCGATGATGGCAAGACGTTTGAAATGCTCAAGCGCGCCGAAACCACCGCGGTGTTCCAGCTCGAATCCCGCGGCATGAAGGAGCTGATCAAGCGCCTGTTGCCGGACTCACTCGACGACATGATCGCTTTGGTGGCGCTTTTCCGCCCGGGCCCGCTTCAGTCCGGCATGGTGGACGACTTCATCAACCGGAAACACGGCCGCGCCGAAGTATCTTATCCACACCCGGATTACCAGCACGAGCTGTTGAAACCGGTGCTTTCGCCGACCTACGGCATCATCCTGTACCAGGAACAGGTCATGCAGATCGCCCAGGTCATGGCGGGATACAGCCTGGGCCAGGCGGACATGCTGCGCCGGGCGATGGGTAAGAAAAAGCCCGAAGAGATGGCCAAGCAGCGCGCCGGCTTCATGGAAGGGTGCGCGGCCAACGGCATCGACAAGGACCTAGCGGGCAACATCTTCGACCTGGTGGAAAAATTCGCCGGCTACGGTTTCAACAAATCCCACTCCGCCGCCTACGCGCTGGTCTCCTACCAGACCGCCTGGCTGAAGGCGCACTACCCGGGGCCGTTCATGGCCGCGGTGCTCTCCACCGAGATGGACAACCTCGACAAGGTCGTGCCCTTGATCGAGGAGTGTCGCAACTTAAAGCTCACCGTGACCCCGCCGGACGTCAACGTGGGGGGCTATAAGTTCACCGTGGATATCGAGGCTCGGGTGGTTTACGGGCTGGGCGCGATTCGTGGCGTCGGCGAAGGCCCCATCGGTGCCATCGTCGAGGCCCGCGAGGCGGACGGCCCCTTCAAGGATCTGTTCGATTTCTGTCGGCGCATCGACGCCAAGCGGATGAACAAGCGCACCCTCGAGGCGCTGATTCGCTCAGGCGCCTTGGATAATCTCGGCCCCAACCGGGCGGTGCTGTTTGCGGCCATGGAGGACGCCTTGAAGGCGGCGGCCCAGAACCACGCCAACCAGAATCTTGGCATGATGGATATGTTCGGCGAGGCGTTCGCGGTAGAGGAAGAGCAGGAAAGCGATGTCTACCTGGAATACCGCCACGCCCGGGAGTGGTCCGACCGTGAGCGGTTGGCTGGCGAAAAGGATACCCTCGGCCTTTATCTCACCGGTCACCCGATCGACGAGTACGAGCGGGAGCTCAAGCGCTTCGTCTCCACGCGCATCAGCGAGCTCAAGCCCTCCTGGGAGCCCCAGCGAGTGGCCGGGCTGGTGGTCGCCATGCGCACCATGAAATCCAAGCGCGGCGACACCATGGCGTTCGTCACCCTGGACGACCGTACCGGGCGCATCGAAGCCTCGATCTTTGGCGAATTGTTCGAGCAGCTTAGAGGCCAAAGTCTCGACGGCCAGGTGCTGATCGTCGAAGGCGACGTGTCGAGCGACGACTTCTCCGGTGGGCTCAAGCTACGCGGCAAGGAGGTCACGCCCATGGTGGCGGCGCGGCTGCGCTACGGTCAGGGCGTGGAGATCGCCCTGGACGCCGCGCAGATCAACGGCCGGCTGGTCGAGAGCCTGCGCGATTGTCTAACCCCATACCGCGACGAGGCCGGGCTTCCGATACACCTTCACTACCGCCACGCGGATGCTACCGGGTGGCTGGCACTCGACGACAGCTGGAGCGTGACCCCCAGCGACGACCTGTTGCAAACCCTTCGCGACGTCGAAGGTCAGGTCGGTATCCAGCTGCGCTACAAGTAGCGTTTGACCGGTGCGCCTTGCGCGCGCCGGTTAGGGTGCGATAATGCACGTTTGACGACGTTTTTAATCAGGCTTGTTTTTTACAGGCAGCTTACAGGCAGAGCCGATGAACCCCAACTATCTCGATTTTGAGCAGCCCATAGCAGAGCTTCAGGCGAAAATTGAGGAGCTGCGCTTGGTAAGCTCCGACAACCAGGTCAACCTGTCCGACGAAATTACCCGGCTCGAAGAGAAAAGCCGCAAGTTGACCGAGTCGATCTTCAAGGATTTGACGCCCTGGCAGGTATCCCAGATTTCGCGCCACCCTCAGCGCCCCTATCCGCTGGACTACTTCGCCTCGATCTTCACCGATTTCGACGAGCTGCATGGCGATCGTAACTTCGCCGACGACGCGGCCCTGGTGGGCGGCGTGGCGCGCCTCGACGATGCCCCGGTGATGGTGATCGGTCACCAGAAAGGGCGTGACGTCAAAGAGAAGGTGCGCCGCAACTTCGGTATGCCGCGCCCGGAAGGCTACCGCAAGGCGTGCCGCCTGATGGAAATGGCCGAGCGTTTCAAGATGCCGGTGCTGACCTTTATCGACACCCCCGGCGCCTACCCCGGCATCGACGCCGAGGAGCGGGGCCAATCCGAGGCCATCGCCTATAACCTGGCGGTCATGTCGCGGCTGAAAACCCCGATCATCTCGACCGTAGTGGGCGAGGGTGGCTCCGGCGGGGCGCTGGCCATCGGCGTGTGCGACGAGCTGCACATGCTTCAGTACTCGACGTACTCGGTGATCTCGCCGGAAGGCTGTGCCTCCATTTTGTGGAAAAGCGCCGACAGGGCGTCCGAGGCCGCCCAGGCCATGGGCATCACCGCCGAGCGCTTGAAGGAGCTTGGCTTCGTCGACGAGCTGATCAAGGAGCCGCTGGGCGGCGCTCACCGTCACCCGCAAACCACCGCCGAGCGCGTCAAGCAGACCTTGGGCGAAAGCCTCGACCGGCTCAAGCGCATGGATACCGACGCGCTATTGGAGCGCCGTTATGATCGCCTGATGAGCTATGGCGCGCCCACCGCATAAGCCCTCGGATTCGCTCGAACGGCTGTTGATCGACGCCCTGGCGCATACAGCGCCGGGGCGCTCTATTTGGGTGGCGCTCTCCGGCGGGCTGGACTCCACGCTACTGCTCACCCTGGCCGCCAGGGTATGCCGCCAGGCCGGCCGACCCCTTCACGCCCTGCACGTCAATCACGGCTTACAGCCAGGTGCCGCCGACTTCGAGGCGCACTGCCAGGCCCTGTGCCATACCCTCGAGGTGGCGCTTAGCGTGGCTACCGTCCACGTCGATGTTCAGGGTGACGGGGTCGAGGCCGCCGCGCGGCGAGCGCGCTACCAGGCGTTCGCCGCGCACGTGCCTCCGGGGGATACGCTGTGGCTTGCTCAGCACCAAAACGACCAGGCCGAAACGTTTCTGCTGGCCGCGCTTCGCGGCAGCGGCGTGCGCGGTCTGGCGGGTATGCCTTACCTGCGCCAGTGGCAGGGGCGCACGCTTTTACGTCCCTGGCTTGGCATAGCGCGCAGCGATTTTGAGACGGCCGCCCAGGCGCTTGGCCTTAAGTGGTGCGATGACCCATCCAACGAGGATATCGCGCTGGATCGTAACCGGCTGCGCCACACCGTAATACCCGCCCTGGCGCAGCGTTGGCAAGCGCCAGCCGCGCTCGCCCAAAGCGCGGCACTGGCCGCCGAGGCCGACACGCTGTTAAGCGAGTACGCCGCCGAGGATCTGGCCCGTATCACCTGCGGGCCCGGATGCATCGACGCCACCGCGCTCGGCGCCTATTCGCCGGCCCGCCAGCGTCTTTTGATCCGCACGCTCTGTCAGTCGCTCGAGCTTCCCACCCCGCCCAGGGCGCGTTTGATGGGTCTTTTGGGCCAGCTAAAGGCGGCGGCGGATGCCCGCGTGCAGGTGAGCTGGCCCGGGGCCGAGGCGCGGTTATGGCGGGGGCGGCTTTATCTCATGGCGCCGCTGGGCGCGCTGCCCGAGTGGCAGGTGGACTGGAACGGCGAGGCGGGCGTTGCAACGCCCCTGGGGCCATTGAGCGTGGCGCTAAACCCGTTACAGGCGGTGACGCTGCGCTTTCGTCAGGGCGGTGAGGTGATCGATCTGGCCCGGCGTGGGCGGCGCGATCTCAAACGACTGCTGCAGGAGGCGGGGGTGCCACCCTGGCAGCGCCCCCGGGTGATCGTGGTGATGAGCGGCGGTCGCTGCCTGGGCGCTTTGAGCGGGCCAGGCCAGGTGCTGTTCGAAGCCCGGGACGCCGCGCTTCGCGGCATTTGAGCGCTTTTACACCAGCTTCAGCGCAAACCCCGCCGCCTGCATGTAGGCCTGCTCCTGCTCTAAATCGGTGCTCAAAAGCGTCGGCTCGTCGCTTGCCGGCAGGGTGAGCGTCAGCGTCTGTTCGCTGGCGCTCAGGTTCGGCGCGGTGGGCGTCTCTTCCGGGCGGGAGTGGTTGATCAGCACCGCCAGGCGCAGAAGCCGCGCCAGCTTGGCGTTGGCATCGCGCTGGGCCGCGGGCAGGTTTTGCCACTCCTTGACCGGAAACTTGCGCCGGTGGGCGCGCACCAGCTGCGCCAGAAGTTGCTGCTCCGGGCGCGAGAAGCCGGCCAAATCCGAGTGCTCCAGCAAGTAGGCGCCGTGGCGGTGAAACTGGCTGTGGGAGATCGCAAGCCCTATTTCGTGCACCAGGCACGCCCACTGCAAAAAGTGGCCCTGCTCATCGGAGAGCCGCCAGGCGCGCTTGACCTGGTCGAACAGCCGTTTGGCGGTCAGCGCCACGTTGCCGGCCTGGCGGGTATCCACATCGTAAATGCGCTGCAGATTGGTCAGGGTTTTGGCGCGGGTATCCTCGGCGTCGTTGCGCCCGGCCATGTCGAACAGTACGCCTTCGCGAAGCGCCCCGTCGGCAAAGCGCATCTCCTTGAGGTCGAATGCCTCGAAGATCGCGCCCAAAATCGCCACGCCCGCCGGGAACACCCGGGCGCGGTCCTCCTTGAGGCCGTCCAGGGCGACCTTGTCGAGGCTTTTGCACTTGATCAGCCGCTCGCGCAGCTTCTTGAGCCCCGCCCGGGTAATCAGGCCTTCCTGAGGCGTATCGCCGTAGGCAAAGAGCACGCTGGCGGCGGCCTTGATGGTGCCGCTGGAGCCTACCGGATCGGCCCAGCCCAGGCGCTGGTAAGGGCGCTGGATGTTGGCAAGCTCGGAAAGCGCGGCAAGCTCGGCGCGGCGCATGCGCTTCTCACTGAGCTCGCCATCGGGAAAGTAGCGGCTCGAGTAGGTCACGCAGCCCATGCGCAGGCTTTCGAGTGCTTTGGACTCGAAAGCCTCGCCGATAATCAGCTCCGTCGAGCCGCCGCCGATATCGACGATCAATCGTCGGCCATTTTCGGCCAGCGCGTGGGCGGCGCCCAGATAGATCAACCGCGCTTCTTCGCGCCCGGCGATGATCTCGATAGGGTGGCCCAACTGGGCTTCGGCCTGTTCGATGAAATCCTGGCTGTTGTGGGCATCGCGCAGGGCGTTGGTGCCCACCACCCGCATATTGGCCGGGGCGATGTCGTTCAAAAAAGGCGCAAAGCGCGCCAGGCACTCGAGGGCGCGCTGCATGGCAGGTTCGCTTAGATAGCCGCTCTCATCGAGCCCGGCGGCTAGCTGCACCTTTTCACCCAAGCGCGCGACCACCTGAAGGCGCTCGTTGGCGTAGTTGGCTACTAGAAGGTGGAAGCTGTTCGACCCCAGGTCGATGGCGGCCAGACGCGCCGGTTCGGTGCTGTCCGAGGCCGGGGCCGGGTCGGCGTCCGAGAGCGAGTGATCCTTGAGCATGAGCGTTCCTTCCAGTGGGCTACGCCAAGGTTGCGTCGCCAATAGGCCGTTGTCAATTGTCAGGGGCTTGCGTTTAGCCCGCCGCTTGACTACCATCGAGCTACTGGCCTGATTCAGGGTGGTTCGTTGGCAATTTCTAACGGACATTGACCTAACGGACATTGACCTAACGAACGTTGACGCAGAAGCCGTTGTTGCGAAACGTCAGCCTTGAACGTCTAACTGGCCTGATTCCAAGTCGTCAGAACCCGTTGATTCTGCCCACTCCTTGAGCAGATCAAAATAAGCAGATTCCAAGCACCTTCGAGTCGAGCAGCACCTGCGCTTTCAGTATGGCGGGGCGGCGTCGCTCAACTCGTCTAGCGGGACCTGAACGCACCACTGGGCGGACTCAAAACGCCTCCTGTCTTATTCCCGGCGCTCGGCGCCTGGCTTTCATGAGCAATTTTCTAACACTCCGATGAATCTCACTGAACTCAAGCAAAAATCCGTTCCCGAGCTGCTCGAAATCGCCCGCGAAATGGGGATCGACAACCTGGCTCGTTCGCGCAAGCAGGACATCATCTTCGCTATCCTCAAAAAGCACGCTAAAAGCGGTGAGGATATCTACGGCGACGGTGTGCTGGAAATTCTCCAGGATGGCTTTGGCTTTCTGCGCAGCGCCGACAGCTCGTATCTCGCCGGGCCGGACGACATCTACGTGTCGCCGTCACAGATTCGTCGTTTCAATCTGCGCAAGGGCGACTCGATCTCCGGCAAAATTCGTCCGCCGAAAGAGGGTGAGCGCTACTTCGCGCTGTTGAAGGTCAGCCAGATCAACTTCGACCGTCCGGAAAACGCCAAGCACAAGATTCTCTTCGAGAACCTGACGCCGCTGTTTCCCAATGACCGGCTCCCTCTGGAGATCGGCAACGGCTCCACGGAAGATCTGACCGCGCGTATCCTCGATTTGACCGCACCGATCGGCAAGGGCCAGCGGGGGCTTTTGGTGTCGCCGCCCAAGGCGGGTAAGACGTTGATGCTGCAAAACATCGCGACGTCCATTACGCGCAACAGCCCCGAGTGTCATCTGATCGTGCTGCTGATCGACGAGCGCCCGGAGGAGGTGACCGAAATGTCGCGCACCGTGCGCGGCGAAGTGGTCGCCTCGACCTTCGATGAGCCGCCGGCCCGCCACGTGCAGGTCGCCGAGATGGTCATCGAAAAGGCCAAGCGCTTGGTCGAGCACAAAAAGGACGTGGTGATTCTGCTCGACTCCATCACCCGCCTGGCCCGTGCCTACAACACCGTCGTACCCAGCTCCGGCAAGGTACTGACCGGTGGTGTCGATGCCCACGCCCTTGAAAAGCCCAAGCGCTTCTTCGGTGCGGCGCGTAACATCGAAGAGGGCGGAAGCCTTACGATCATCGCCACGGCGCTGGTCGACACCGGCTCCAAAATGGACGAGGTGATCTTCGAGGAGTTCAAGGGTACCGGCAACATGGAAGCGCACCTGGACCGCAAGCTGGCGGAAAAGCGCGTTTTCCCGGCGATCAACATCCGCCGCAGCGGCACCCGCCGCGAGGACCTTTTGGCCTCGGAAGACGAAATGCAGCGTATGTGGATTTTGCGCAAGCTCTTGAACCCGATGGAAGATACCGCCGCCACGGAATTTTTGATCGATCGCTTGAAAGATACCAAGACCAATCTTGAGTTTTTCGAGGCGATGAAGCGCCGTTAAGACGGCGGGCGATCACGACCACGGGGAAAGGTTTTTGAAATATAACGACTTGCGCGATTTCATCAAAGCCCTCGAGGAGCGCGGTGAGCTGAAGCGAATCCAGGTGGAGGTAGACCCTTACCTCGAGATCACCGAGATTTGCGATCGCACCCTGCGCGCCGGCGGCCCGGCCCTGCTTTTTGAGAACGTGAAGGGCCACGACATGCCGCTTCTGGGCAACCTGTTCGGCACGCCCGAGCGGGTGGCGCTGGGTATGGGGCAGGAGTCCGTCGAGGCGCTTCGCGAAGTCGGTAAGCTCCTCGCGTTTTTGAAAGAGCCGGACCCGCCCAAGGGCTTGAGAGACGCCTGGGAGAAGCTGCCGATCTTCAAGCAGGTGCTGAGCATGGGGCCGAAAACCGTCAAGCGCGCCCCGGTGCAGGAAGTCGTGTTCGAAGGCGAGGACGTCAACCTCGACACGCTTCCGATTCAGCACTGTTGGCCCGGCGACGCCGCTCCGCTCGTGACCTGGCCGCTGGTCATCACGAAAGGCCCGCACAAAAAGCGCCAGAACTTGGGGATTTATCGCCAGCAAAAAATCGGCAAGAACCGGCTGATCATGCGCTGGCTCTCTCACCGCGGCGGGGCGCTGGACTTTCAGGAGTTCCAGAAAGAACACCCCGGCGAGCCTTTTCCCGTGGCCGTGGCCCTCGGCGCCGACCCGGCGACCATTTTGGGCGCGGTGACCCCCATTCCGGACTCACTCTCCGAATACGCCTTCGCCGGGCTCTTGAGAGGCTCGCGTACCGAGCTCGTGGCTTGTCATCACGCGGATTTAGAAGTGCCGGCGTCCGCGGAGATCATTCTGGAAGGCTTCATCTACCCGGATGACATGGCCCCGGAAGGCCCTTATGGGGATCACACCGGCTACTACAACGAGGTGGATCACTTCCCGGTGTTTACCGTGACGCGCATGACACGTCGCCGCGATGCGATCTATCACTCG
Organism: Vreelandella sp. GE22; assembly: GCF_968212445.1. NCBI lineage: Bacteria > Pseudomonadati > Pseudomonadota > Gammaproteobacteria > Oceanospirillales > Halomonadaceae > Vreelandella > Vreelandella sp. GE22. Next base: position 3,285,789 of record NZ_OZ309110.1, on the reverse strand, counting down.
ACCTATACGGGTCGTCCGCCGGACGAGCCGGCGATTCTCGGTGTGGCGCTCAACGAAGTCTTCGTGCCCATTCTGCACAAGCAGTTTCCCGAAATCGTCGACTTCTACCTGCCGCCGGAAGGGTGCTCTTACCGGATGGCCGTGGTGACCATGAAAAAGCAGTACCCCGGCCACGCCAAGCGCGTGATGATGGGGGTATGGAGCTTTTTGCGCCAGTTCATGTACACCAAGTTCGTGATCGTGCTCGACGACGACGTGGACGCGCGCAACTGGGAAGACGTGATGTGGGCGATCACCACGCGCATGGACCCGGCCAGGGACACCGTGATGGTGGAAAATACGCCGATCGACTACCTGGATTTCGCTTCGCCGGTCTCGGGGCTTGGCTCCAAAATGGGGCTCGATGCCACCAACAAGTGGCCTGGCGAAACCGATCGTGAGTGGGGCACGCCCATCGTCATGGATGAGGCGGTGAAAGCCCGGGTCGACGAGCGCTGGGAATCGCTGGGCATCGGTATCGAACGTCCGGCTTCGCGCCACGGCTAGCCAAGTACGCAGTTTTTTTAAAGAGGCTTTCATGAGCACAAGGGCGCTACATCAAACGCCAGGGCGTCAGACGATTACCTGTCGGATTACCGATATCAAAGAGTTGAGTTCTGACGTGCTCGGGGTGACGCTCAAAGGCGACCCCCAGGCGATCAATCACCTGCCCGGCCAGTATCTCGAGCTCAAGCTCGATGACACGACCTGGGTGCCGTTTTCCATCGCAAGCCATGGGCGCGGCGACGGCGTCATCGAGCTGCACATTCAGCACCGACCGGAGCGCGATAATTCCGCCAGGCTACGCGAGCTTCTCACGCTTTCCGGCGAGCTCACCATTCGCATGCCCGGCGGCGAGAGCGTGCTGGATAGTCAAAGCCACCGTCCGCTTTTGTTGATCGCCGCCGGCACCGGCTTTGCTCAGATGAAGGCGATCGTCGAAGCGGTGCTCGAGGAGCAGCCGGCCCGGCCCGTGTTCATCTGGTGGGCGGCGCGGGAACATCGCGATCTCTACGCCGAGTATCTGGCAAGCGAGTGGGCTGCACGCTTTGACAACGTGCACTTTCACGCGGTTACCGAGCTCGAATTGGATCAGCCGCTGGCGGACAGCCCGCGCATCGCCCACTACCAAGGGCGCATCACCGACGTGTTGGAGCGCGCCTTGCCCACGCTTGCCATCGAAGGCAAGCCCGTGGCGGTGGGCGAGTGCGATGTGTATCTGTCCGGATCACCTGGCATGGTCTACGCCTGCGTGGACGTGTTGGAAGCCCACGGCGCAGCGCCGGACCGGCTCTACTCGGACGTCTTCGCCTACGCGCCGCGCCCGGCCAAATAGCCACCTTGTGTGGCCCGCCTTTGAGGGGCGAGCGGTAGAGTTGTTATTTTTACGCAATGCAGGCAGGATAAGCCCATAACGCTTATCGGCCTTTCAACCGGATAAACCCATGATCCATTTACGAAACAGCAAAGCGACACTGGCCACGCCCCTGGCGGCGGCTTTCGCCTGCACGTTTGGTTATGGCGTTTATTGGTTTAGCCCCGGTATGCCTCGGGCTGGCGCTTAGGCCAACCCCGCAGGCATACCTCTTGGGTTGCCTGCCGACGTTTGAAACCCCGGCTGGTCACCCCGCCGGGGTTTTTGCGTTTTGAAGCGCGTTTTACCCACCACCCGATGTGGAATTCACGACACGTTCATCAAGGAGTCCGACCATGACCGCTTATGCCAACGCTTTTGCTGCCTCGTTGATGGGTTACGGCTATAGCTGGCGATTTAGCGGCGCGCGGTCGGTACAGGTAGCCACCTCCGGCCGGGCCACAGTGGGTGGCGCGACGAGTATCCGATGTCCTTTGATGAATGAGAGTTAACGCCATGAGTGCTTTGATGAGTGCGACCCGCTCCGCCCAGCCCCTAAGCAGCGCCGAGCCCCAGAATCCGCAGCCGCTCCCCCTGCCCGATGAGCTTTTAAGCCGGGTGCACGTCGATGCCGCCCTGAGCCGCCAGCTCGATGGCCAGCGCCAGGCCGTCCAGCGCATTCTGGCCGGCGAGGACTCACGCCTTCTGGTCGTGGTGGGGCCCTGCTCGATCCATGACCCGGACGCGGCGCTGGAGTACGCCGACCGCCTCGCGGCGCTGAGCGAGGAGGTCCGCGAGCAGATTCTGCCGGTGATGCGCGTTTACGTCGAAAAACCCCGCACCACCGTCGGCTGGAAAGGCCTGGCCTACGACCCGGATTTGAACGGTACCGGCGATATAGCCTTGGGCGTGACCCGCTCCCGCGAGCTGATGCACGCGGTGGCCAGTCGCGGGCTACCCGTGGCCACCGAGCTCTTGCAGCCGATGCTCGCCCCCTACCTGGAAGACCTGTTGAGCTGGGTGGCGATCGGCGCGCGCACGACCGAATCCCAACTTCACCGCGAGCTTGCCAGTGATCTGCGCGCCGCGGTGGGCTTCAAGAACGCCACCAGCGGTGACTTGCAGGTGGCCATCGACGCCATGCAGGCGGCCGCCCACTCCCATCAGCGCTTCGCCCAGGACGGTAAAGGCCGCCCGGTCATGCAGCAAAGCGCGGGCAACCCCCATACCCATGTCGTGCTGCGCGGCGGCCACGGCGAGCCCAACTACCAGGCCCACCACGTCCGCCAGGCGAGTGCCCGGCTGTTGGAAGCAGGGCAGAACCCGCGGCTCATGGTCGATTGCAGCCACGCCAACGCGCGCAAGGACCACCGCCGCCAGAGCGAGGTCATGCTCGACGTGCTCGACCAGCGCCAGGCAGGGGATGCCAATTTGGTGGCGTTGATGCTCGAAAGCCACCTGTTCGAAGGCAAGCAGGCGTTGAAGCCCGGCGCCATGCGCTACGGTGTATCAATAACCGATGCCTGTGTCGGCTGGGACACCACCGAGCACCTGCTCAAAACCGCGGCACAGCGTTTGGCCGGCCAATAATCCAGGGCGTTGCGCATCCCCGGGCGTTTACAGCCGGCGCTTGCCAGGCCTGACCACCCCCGTATGATAGAGGCTATTTAATCGGAGGTGGCGATGGCCTTTACCCTGCAAGAGCAAGAACCCAAGCGCTACCGGCGCAAGGCGCGCATGATCAGCGTCGTGATGGTGGGTCAACTGATCATCTTTGGCATGCTGTTTTCACTGCTGCTGAGCTCGGCGCTGGGCAGCAGTGTCTGGACCCACGGTTTAGGTATCCTGCTCGGGCTTTTGGCGACCAGCGCGCTCTTTGCCGGGCTCAAGGAGCGCCCCTGGATGGGCGAGATCAGCTACGTTTGGCAGCTCAAAAACCATCTTTCGCGCATCCAGGGCTACCAGGACTCGCTTACCCGCGCCGCCGACGAGGACAACCGCGCTGCGCTCGATATTTTGAGCTTCTATCACGAAGGGGTGGATCAGGTAGCCGCGCTTAACGACAAACAGCCGGATCCCGCGCGTTTGCAGCAAAAAGAGCGCGTGGTCGAGCGCCGTCAGGCGCTTGGCCTGCCGGATCGCGTGACGGTTTTTGATCCTCATGATCTGGGCGCTTTTACGCGCGACTAATACTCACTCAACTCCACTAAAAAAAGCGTTACAGGGAACATTCATGCTCGATTCGAAACCGCTCAAGGCGCTCGGCGCCGCTTGTTTGGGCCTTTGGCTTGCCGGCTGTGCGGCGCCGTCCGGCGGTCAGCCGCCAGGGGCGACGACGCAAAACGCCGCGCCGCTACTACCGTCGTCGCTTTTTCCCGGCAGCGCCGAGCGCTTCACCGCCTGGCACTGCCAACCGGCCAACCAGCACCTGGTGGCCGCCGATAACGACCAAGCGCTGCGGCTATGGTCGCTCCACGGCGCCTGGCAGCTGCCCCGGGCCGTCGTTGCCAGCGGCGCACGTTATCAGGATGGCGAAATAAGCGTTTGGGACCGCGGCAAAAAGGCGCTGGTCGAAACCCCGCGCGGCCAGCTTCAGTGCCAGAAAGCCGGGCAGCGCCAGGCGTTTACCCGCGCCGAGCACCCGGGGGTGATGTTTCTCGGCCAGGGCCAAAAGCCTGCTTGGCGCGTCTCGCTTGCCCACGACGAACCGGTCGTTAGCCTGGCGACCCGGCCCGACCAGCCCGTCGAGCGCTTCCCTTATATGATTAGCGTGCTGGATAACGAGGCCGGCCGGGTGGTGCTCGAAAGCGCCGATGTCGAACCTTTCTTCAGAGTGCGCATCGACGCCGGCGCCTGCTTTGATCGCGTCAGTGACGAACCCTTTCCGGCCCGGGTGACGCTCACCTACCAGGGCGAGCAGTATAGCGGGTGCGGCCAGGGCATCGCGCCCAACTGACGCGGGCCTTACGTTATCGGCGCTGATCTAGCGACGACACGCCTGGGTTTCGCCTTCGACACGCCATTCGGGGGCGATGAAATCACTTGCACAAAGCGCATTCTTGTCGCCCGCCACGCGGCGGGCCAGGCGTGTGAGCGCCCCAGTACTCAGGCCCCGCTCGGTGGGGCGCTGCTCGCTGACCGCCACCGGCGCCCACTCGTCACCCTGAAGGGTCGCCAGGGTGAAGTTGAACGGGTGGAAGCCTGGAAAGCCCAGGCGCAGGTCGGTGGCGATCAGGGTCTCGTCACCTTCGATCGACTCGACCTCGTAGCGTAGAAAGGGCCCGCTGAACCAGGCCAGACGCTGGCCCAGCGCGCTTGAAAGCGCCGCGTTTTCGAGCGGCTGCCGCTGGCGTTGAAAGGTCTCGATCATCGGCGGCTGATCGTCATCGAAAACGCTGACCAGCCCCTCGTAGTAACGATCCCCCTCTACGGCCGTGGCCCGCCACAGCAAAATGTTGAACGGCGTGGGCTGAATCATCAGCGCGGCGTTTTCCAGGCCCCGCGCCTCGAGTTCCGGTGCCAGGCGCGCCTCGACGGACCACTTCATACCCGCGGCCATCAGCAAGTAGAGACTCGAAAGCAGCAGCCCCAGGGCGCAGTAGTGGGTGACCCGGCGGGTGAGGCACGCCGCAAAAAGCCCGCCCAGCAGCGCCAGACTATAGAGAGGGTCGATAATGAACACGATCGGCCAGGCGGCGGGGGCTACCTCCAGCGGCCAGAGCAATTGGGTGCCGTAGGTAGTCAGCGCATCGAGCAGCGGATGGGTAATGAGCGCGAGCGTGAAAAAAAGCCACCAGCGACCAAGCGATGCTCGCCCTGGAAGAAAGCGCCAGCTTAGTAGCGCCAGCAGGCTGCCAAGCCCTGTCAGCACGAACAGCGAATGGCTAAAGCCGCGGTGTTCGGTCACGTTGAGAATGGCGTCGCCGTAGTCAAGTGCAACGTCCAGGTCGGGCAGGGTGCCCAAAAGCGCGCCCACCAAAACGGCCTTGCGGCCAAGGCGGCGGCCCAGCACCGCCCCGCCGACAGCGGCGCCCAGGGCCGCTTGCGTAATCGAATCCACAACGTTTCCTTAACGGGTGTTAAAATCTTCGTAAGCGTAGCATTATACGTTTTTGTTTTCGCGTTGACTGGCTGTATTGGGGTTGTACAAAAAGCGTGGGAGATTGCCGTCCCTGACCCTTCATCAATGACTCAATCGGGTCTATTCTATTTGCGTTAACGTTCTGTGACGCCGAGTGCTTTCAAAAAGGGGATTTTATGCGGTTTTTACATACCATGGTGCGTATCAGCGATATCGACGCTTCGCTGCACTTCTACTGCGATCTTCTGGGCATGGAAGAAGTGCGCCGCAAGGAGAGCGAAAAGGGCCGCTTTACGCTGATTTTTTTGGCCGCGCCGGACGATACGCCCCGCGCCGAGCGCTTGAACGCTCCGGAACTCGAGCTGACCTACAATTGGGATCCGGAAGAGTATGAAGGCGGGCGCAACTTCGGCCACCTGGCCTACCGGGTCGACGACATCTACGCGCTGTGCGAAAAGCTCCAGAACGCCGGCGTGACCATCAACCGCCCACCGCGGGATGGCAACATGGCGTTCGTGAAATCACCGGATGGCATTTCCGTCGAGCTGCTCCAAAAAGGCGACGCCTTCGAGCCGGAAGAGCCCTGGGCTTCGATGGAAAACAGCGGCAGCTGGTAACGCAGGGAGCGATTGGTGAAAAAATACCTTATTGGCGCGCTGGCCCTGGGCACGGCGCTGCTACTGGGCGGCTGCGCTAGCAGCCCGCCACCGCAGACCCAAAAGCCCGTTTCGCAAGGCGGCGGCGAGCTCTCCGGGGCGATCGTCGGCCCGCGCTGGAATCTGCTGCTGATGGGCACCGACGAGCGCCTCTCCCTGCCGCAAACGGCGTTTTTCCAGATTCACCCGGATGGGCGTATCTCGGGCAACGACGGCTGCAATGACTTCAAAGGCGGTGTAAGCCTTGGCGAAAGCCAGCGCATCGAAGTGGGCGATCTTTCCACGACGCGGATGGGCTGCGACGAGCTCGAGGACGCCCTGCGCGTGACCGACATGCTCGAAACCGCCTACCGCTACCTGATCGATCACGACCGGGTCGTGTTCTTTGGCCCGGACAGCCGCGTGCTGGGCGGCTGGCGCAAGGCCAACTAAAAGGGAGGCCGCGTGCCCAACGTGGACAAGCCGCTGTTGGAGGCGGTGTGGCAGATTGCGCTAAGCGCTTCCGAGATCATTCTGACGGTGTATCGCCAAGAGATCACGGTGGCGTTAAAAGCCGACCAAAGCCCGGTCACCGAGGCCGATACCCGCGCCAACGCTGCCATCGTCGAAGCACTCGAGCACCTTACCCCAGAGGTGCCGGTACTTTCCGAGGAGAGCGTGGCGCATTTCGAAGGCCCGGCGCCGGAGTGCACCTACTGGTTGGTCGACCCGCTGGACGGCACTAAAGAGTTCATCAAGCGCAACGACGAGTTCACGGTGAATATCGCGCTGATCCACCGTGGTGCGCCGGTGCTCGGCGTGGTCGTGGCCCCGGCGCTGAACGTAAGCTACCTGGCGGCGCGCGGGCTTGGCGCCTTCAAGGCGCAGCAAACGGGCACATGGCAGCCCATTCACACCTGCGCTGGCGTGCCAGCGCAGGGCTATCGGGTGCTCGGCAGCCGCTCGCATCAGGACCCGCGACTGAGTGCCTGGCTCGAGAGTCTGGGCGCGCACCGCATAACGGCGCTTGGGAGCTCGCTAAAAGCCTGCCTGATTGCCGAGGGGCGTGCGGACGTTTACCCGCGTTTCGGGCCGACCAGCCTTTGGGACACCGCCGCCGCTCAGGTCCTGGTCGAAGAGGCCGGTGGCTGCGTGGTCGACCAGGCGGGGGAGCCGCTTGGTTACCACACCCCCGAGCAGGTATTGAATCCGAGCTTTTTTGTCTGGGGCGCCCCGCTTGACAAGCGCTAGCAAGCCCCGCCCACGCGTGATAGACTACGCCATCCTCTCAGACAAGACCGTTGAACGGGCAGTTTTTGAGCTGCGCGTTACACGTTTTGGCAAAGCGTAAAGTTTAGCCAAATCAATTGGTTGTTAAGGAAATGTCGCGATTGGGCTTATGCCCCGCGAAATTACATAGTTAATTCGTTGCCCTAAAGGCAACCTTTATTCTCCAAGGAGATACCAGTGGCGAACAGCAAGCAAGCTCGCAAGCGCGCCCGCCAGGCCGAGTCACGTCGCGTCCTGAAATCCAGCCAGCGCAGCATGGTCCGCACCTACGTCAAGCGTGTGATCAAAGCGATCAACACCGGCGACCATGGCAAGGCAATGGAAGAGTTCAAGGTGATGCAGCCGGTCGTTGACCGCATCGCCGACAAGGACGCGCTGTCCAAGAAAAAGGCCGCGCGCCTGAAAAGCCGTTTGAACAAGCGGATTAAAGCGCTGGCAGCGTAAGCCGGCAGCGTCTTGAAAAAACCGGCTGCGGCCGGTTTTTTTGTGCCTGGATAAATGCTCGAGCCCGACGGATGACGCGATGACACAGACCTCCCCCCAACACACAGCGGTGGCCAAACGCGGGCTAATGCGCTCGGGGCTGGTGGTCAGCGCCATGACCATGCTTTCACGCGTCATGGGGCTTGCGCGGGACGTCGTGGTCGCGACCTTCCTTGGCGCGGGCACCGGCGCGGATGCGTTTTTCGTCGCCTTCAAGATCCCCAATTTTCTACGCCGGCTGTTTGCCGAAGGCGCCTTTAACCAGGCCTTCGTGCCGGTGCTCTCGGAGTACTCCACCCAGCGCACCCGCGAGGAGATCCGCGAGCTCTTGAATGCGGTGGCGGGCAGTTTGACCGCCATTTTGGCGCTGATTACAGCACTCGCCATGCTGAGCGCGCCCTGGCTCGTCTGGCTCTTCGCACCGGGCTTTGGCCGCGATGACCCGGAAAAGCTCGCGCTCACCGCGGACATGCTGCGCCTGACCTTTCCGTACCTGCTGTTGATTTCGCTGACCGCGTTTTCCGGAAGCGTGCTCAATACCTGGAACCGGTTCGCCGTGCCCGCCTTCACGCCGGTGCTGTTGAATTTGTCGCTGATCGGCGCGGCGCTTTTTCTGATGCCGTTGATGGAAGAGCCCGCCATGGCGCTGGCCTGGGGGGTACTGATCGCAGGCGCCGCCCAGCTCGCGTTTCAGGTGCCGTTTCTCTACCGGCTCGGGCTTTTGCCCACGCCCTGGCCAAACTTCGCCCACGACGGCGTCAAACGTATTCTGAAACTAATGGGCCCGGCGCTTTTTGGCGTGTCGGTGTCGCAGATCAACCTGCTGCTGGATACGGTGCTGGCCTCGCTTTTGGCCGCGGGCAGCGTCTCCTGGCTCTACTATTCGGACCGTTTGGTGGAACTGCCGCTGGGGGTATTCGGCGTGGCGATCGGCACGGTGATTTTGCCCGCGCTCTCCAAGCGCCACGCCGAGCAGTCCAGCGAGCACTTCGCCAAAATGCTCGACTGGGCGATTCGCGTCGTGTTGCTTTTGGGGGTGCCGGCAGCCCTTGCGCTGGTGGTGCTTGCCGAGCCCTTTTTGATTACCCTGTTTCACTACGGCGCGATGACCGCAAGCGACATCCAGATGGCCTCGATGAGCCTGCGCGCCTACGCCGTAGGGCTGGTGGCCTTCATGCTGATCAAGGTGCTGGCGCCGGGCTTTTTTGCCCGCCAGGACACCAAAACGCCGGTCAAGGTGGGCATTTTCGCCATGGTCGCCAATATGGTCTTCAATCTAATACTGATCTGGCCGCTGGCTCACGCGGGGCTGGCGTTGGCCACGGCGCTCTCCGCGTTTTTGAACGCCGGGCTTTTGGGCTATTTGCTCTATCGTGAGAAAGTGCTGGTGTTCCAGCCCGGCTGGGGGCGCTACGCGGTGCAGCTCATTGGCGGAAGCGCTCTGATGGGTACGGCACTTTATCTGGTGACACCGCCCTGGCAAGAATGGCTGGACGTTGGGCTTTGGCAGCGAATCGGCTGGGTGTTCGGGCTGATCGCTCTGGGTGGCGGGCTCTACTTTGCCTGGCTGGGCGCCTGGGGTCTTAGGCTTCGCCACTTCAAACTGACGAGCTGATTTCGCCTTGGGCCCGCGCGCGTAATCTTGACTGCAGCTTCCCGGCGCGTTCGTTATAATCACAGGCTTTCTTGTATTGATCCAGCCTTTACCCACGCTTAACGCTAGAGGGGCCATGCACGTTATACGAGGTCTGCACAATTTAACCGCGGATGAGCGCGGCTGCGTTGCCACCATCGGTAACTTCGACGGCGTGCACCGCGGCCATCAGGCGATCATGCAGCAGTGCCGCGAGCACGCAGCGCGGCTGCAAGTGCCGCTGACGGTCGTGGTCTTCGAGCCTCAGCCCCGGGAGTATTTTGCCGGCGAGCAGGCCCCGCCGCGCTTGACCAGGCTGCGTGAAAAGGTGCGCTTACTTGGGCAGCACGGCGCCGAGCGCGTGCTTTGTCTGGCGTTCAACGACGCCCTTAGAAGCCTGACCGGGCGCGAGTTCATCGACCAGGTGTTGATCGAGGGCCTGGGCGTCAAACACCTGGTGGTGGGCGACGACTTTCGCTTTGGCTGCGACCGGCGCGGTGACTTCGAGCTTTTAAAAGCCGTGGGTGACGAAGAAGGCTTCGTCGTGGAGCACACGCGCACCTTCACGCTGGAAGACGAGCGCGTGTCGAGTTCGCGGGTGCGCACCATGCTTGCCAGCGGTAATTTCGCCGCCGCGCGGCGTTTGCTGGGCCGGCCCTACTCGGTGTCCGGGCGGGTGGTGCGCGACCAGCAGCTGGGGCGCACCATCGGCGCGCCGACGGCGAATTTGCCGCTTCTGCCCCAGCCGCTGACGCTTCGCGGCGTGTTCGCGGTGGTGGCCGAGCTCGAGGACGGCACCTGCTACCCGGGGGTGGCCAACGTCGGCTTTCGCCCGACAGTGGGCGCCAAGCGGCCGACCCTCGAGGTGCACCTTTATGATTTTAGCGGCGACCTATACGGCCAGCGGCTTTCGGTGTACCCCTGCGTGCGGCTACGCGGGGAGGTAAAGTTCGACGACTTCGCGGCACTCAAAGCGCAGATTCAGCGCGACCAGGCGCGGGGCCGGTACTATTTTGCCCCGTCCCAGGCAGGCCTTACAGAGACTGCCTCGACGACGGACACCCCGACGGAGTTTGCTTCAACGGATTCCGTCTTACCGGATTTCACATCACACGCATCCAGAGCGGCCTTTGAAGGCGACGCGCTGGATGTTTGGCTGGCTTCGGCCCCGCTTGGGCGAGAAGCCGCTTCTTCTGATTTCTCTTCGGCGGACGACGCCGATGCTAACGACGGCTGACCGGACCTATGGACTACAAGCAAACGCTCAATCTGCCTGAAACCGACTTCCCCATGCGCGGCATGCTGCCCAAGCAGGAGCCGGGTCGGGTTTCCAAATGGCAGGATATGGACCTTTACCAGCGCCTGCGCGATGCCCGCGCCGGCGCGCCGCTTTTCGTGCTGCACGATGGCCCTCCCTACGCCAACGGCAGCATCCATATCGGTCACGCCGTCAATAAGATCCTCAAGGACATCATCGTCAAGTCCAAGAACCTGGCCGGGTTCGACGCCCCTTACGTGCCTGGTTGGGACTGCCATGGCCTGCCGATCGAGCACAAGGTGGAAACCACCCACGGCAAACACCTGTCGCCGGAAAAAGCTCGCGAACTCTGCCGCGAGTACGCCGGTGCCCAGATCGAAACCCAGCTCACCGATTTCGTGCGCCTGGGCGTGATCGGCGACTGGCACCATCCTTACCGCTCGATGGATTTCGTCAATGAGGCCGGCGAGATCCGGGCGCTGGCCGACATGGTCGACGCGGGGTACGTCTTCAAGGGGCTGAAGCCGGTCAACTGGTGCTTCGACTGCGCCTCCGCCTTGGCCGAGGCCGAAGTGGAGTATCAGGACAAGAAGTCCGACGCCATCGACGTCGCCTTCCCGGTCGAAGACGCCGACAAGCTGGCCGCGGCCTTCGGTTTGGATTCGCTTTCAAAGCCCGCCGCCGTGGTTATCTGGACCACCACGCCCTGGACCATCCCGGCCAACCAGGCGCTGAACGTGCACCCCGAGTTCACCTACGCGCTGGTCGACACCGGCGAGCGGCTTTTGCTGCTCGCCGAAGAGCTGGTCGAGAGCTGTCTGGAGCGTTTCGGCCTGCAAGGCGAAGTCATCGCCACCGCGAAAGGGGCGTCGCTTGAGCTGATCAACTTCCGCCATCCGCTTTATGATCGCCTGTCGCCGGTGTATCTGGCGGACTACGTCGAGAGTGACGTCGGCAGCACCGGCATCGTTCACTCCGCGCCGTCATACGGCGTGGATGACTTCAACACCTGCCGCGATTACGGCATGAGTTTTGACGATATGCTTAACCCGGTGCAGAGTAACGGCGTCTACGTCGATGCCCTCGAGATGTTCGGCGGGCAGATGATCTGGAAAGCGAACCCGAACATCGTCGCCGCACTCGATGAGGCCGGCGCGCTGATGGCGCACAAGCCGATCACCCACAGCTACATGCACTGCTGGCGCCACAAGACGCCGGTGATCTACCGCGCCACGGCCCAGTGGTTCGTGGGCATGGATATCGAAGGCCGTGACGGCAAGACCCTTCGCCAGAAAGCCCTCGAGGGGATCGAGGCTACCGCCTTCACTCCCAGCTGGGGCCAGGCGCGACTGCACAGTATGATCGCCAACCGCCCGGACTGGTGCATCTCGCGCCAGCGTAACTGGGGCGTGCCGATTCCGTTTTTCCTGCACAAGCAGACCGGCGAGCTGCACCCGCGCACCGTCGAGCTGATGGAAGAAGCCGCCAAGCGCGTGGAAGAGGGCGGCATCGACGCCTGGTTCAGCCTCGAGGCCGCCGAGCTGCTCGGTTCTGAGGCCGGCGACTATGACAAGATCTCCGACACCCTGGATGTGTGGTTCGACTCCGGCACCACTCACCGCCACGTGCTCCGGGGCTCGCACCCCCACGGCCACGAGTCCGGCCCGCGGGCGGATCTTTACCTGGAAGGCTCGGATCAGCACCGCGGTTGGTTCCACTCGTCGCTCTTGACCGGCTCGGCGATCGACGGCCACCCGCCGTACCGCCAGCTTCTAACCCACGGCTTCACCGTGGACGCCCAAGGGCGCAAGATGTCCAAGTCGATCGGCAACGTGGTCGCCCCGCAAACGGTGATGGACAAGCTCGGCGCCGACATTCTGCGCCTGTGGACCGCCTCGACGGACTACTCCGGCGAAATGGCGGTGTCTGATGAGATATTGAAGCGCACCGCTGATGTCTACCGGCGTATCCGTAATACCGCGCGCTTCTTGCTGGGCAACCTGACCGGCTTCGAGCCAAACCGCGACATGGTCGCCTTTGACGACATGATTGCGCTGGATCGTTGGATCGTGGATCGCACCGCGCAGCTTCAGGGGCGTATCCAGACGGCGTTTGATGAGTACCGTTTCCGCGACGTTTACCAGCAGGTGCACGACTTCTGTGCCCGGGACCTGGGTGGCTTCTACCTGGATATCATCAAGGACCGCCAGTACACCACCCAAGCGGATTCGCTGGCGCGGCGCAGCTGCCAGAGCGCGCTTTATCACGTAATCGAAGCGCTCGCCCGCTGGGTCGCGCCGATTCTCTCCTTCACCGCCGAAGAAATTTTCGAGCACATCCCCGGCGAGCGCGGCGATAGCGTGCTGCTCGAAACCTATTACGAAGGGCTGGCGGCGCTTAACGACGACGCGCCGATGGGCCGGGCGTTCTGGGAGCAGGTCATGGAGGTCAAGCACGCGGTCAACAAGCGTTTGGAAGAGGCGCGGGGTGAAGGCACCATCAAGGGGTCGCTGGATAGCGAAGCGACGCTTTATGTCAGCGACGAATACCGTACGCTGCTGGAAAGCCTGGGCGACGAGCTGCGCTTCGTGCTGATTACGTCCGAGGCCACGCTCAAGCCGCTGGAGGAAGCCGACGCCAGCGCCCACAGCGAACTTGAAGGGCTGAAAGTCGCCGTGATACCGAGCCCGTATGAGAAGTGCGAGCGCAGCTGGGAGCGCCGCCCGGACGTAGGTAGCCATCCAGAGCACCCGACCCTTTGCGAGCGCTCGATTCTGAACCTGCCGGATGGCCCGGGCGAGGTCCGCCGCTATGCCTGAGGCCGCGCCGAAGGCGCCGCTTGCAAGCCCACCGCCCATGCACCGCCCGCTACGCTGGCTGTGGCTGGCGGTGGCGGTCATCGCGCTGGACCTGGCGAGCAAGTACGCGATGAGTCATCTGCTCGACTATAATCAGCCGTTACGCGTGCTGCCCTTTTTCGATTTGCGTTTGATGCATAACTTTGGGGCGGCCTTCAGTTTTTTGGCCAACCACCCAGGCTGGCAGCGCTGGTTCTTTGCCCTTATCGCCGTGGGTGCGAGCGTGGGCCTGACGGTCTGGCTTTCGCGCATCCGCCGGGACGAGAGGCTTTTGGCCGTAGCGCTTCCGTTGATCATCGGCGGGGCGCTGGGCAATCTGTATGATCGCCTGATCCACGGTTACGTGGTGGACTTTTTGTCCTTTCACGTGGCGGGTTGGTACTACCCGGCGTTCAACGTGGCGGATATGGGCATCGTGATCGGCGCCGCCCTGCTAATCTGGGAATCAATCATGGGCGATCGGCGACGCAAGAAAGCCGCGTTACACGAAAGCAGCCAATAGCGAGAAGCGTATGGACTATGTCATCGACGAGGGTATGGACATTACCCTGCATTTCACCCTGAAACTCGAAGACGGTACGGTGGTGGACTCGACCAAAGAGAAAGCGCCGGCGAGTTTCACCTTTGGCGACGGCAACCTGCCGCCGGGTTTCGAGTATCCCATCAAGGGATTGGCGCCGGGCCAGCAGGGCACGTTCGATATCACCCCGGAGCACGCCTTCGGCCAGCACAACGAGCAAAACATTCAAACGCTCAAGCGCGCGGATTTCGGCGACGAAGAGCCGGAAATCGGTATGGTGATGTCCTTTGCCGACAAGGCGGGCACCGAGCTTCCCGGCGTGGTCAAGACCATCGACGGCGACCGGATCGAGGTGGACTTCAATCACCCACTCGCCGGGCGTACACTGACCTTCGAGGTCGAGGTGCTCGACGTCAAGCCGATGACCACGCACTAAAGTGCGCTTGCGCCGGGCTTGTTATACAACTGACACGGTTTAACGCTTTAATCGAAAAGCGGGAAACGCCCGTCAATAGAACAAGCCGGGCGCGGCGCTGTCCGTAAGGGCATGCCCTTGGCGTCACCTTTCGAGCACCCGGGCTTTTATTCACTAGCGATGCGCTCACGCATCAAGGCGCTATTATGAACGCACCCCAAACCGAGCTTTCAGAACCGACGCAGCCGGTCACGATTCAACTGGCCAACCCCCGCGGCTTTTGTGCCGGAGTGGACCGCGCCATCGATATCGTCAACCGCGCCCTGGACGTTTTCGGCCCGCCGGTCTACGTGCGCCACGAAGTGGTCCACAATAAATTCGTCGTGGATTCGCTTCGTGAGCGCGGCGCGGTGTTCGTCGAAGAGCTCGACGAGGTGCCGGACGACGTCATCGTGATTTTTTCCGCCCACGGCGTTTCCCAGGCCGTGCAGGAAGACGCCGACCAGCGCGGGCTCAAGGTGTTCGACGCGACCTGCCCACTGGTGACCAAGGTGCACATGGAAGTGCTGCGCTACGCCAAGCGCGGCCAGGAGTGCATCCTAATCGGCCACGAAGGCCATCCGGAAGTCGAGGGCACCATGGGCCGCTACGACACCTCCTTCGGCGGGCGTATCTATCTGGTCGAGGATGAAGAAGACGTAGCCAATCTCGAAGTGAGCGACCCCACCACGCTTTCGTTCGTCACCCAGACCACGCTCTCGATGGACGACACCGCCAGAGTGATCGATGCACTGCGCGACAAATTTCCCGAGATTCAGGGCCCGCGCAAAAACGACATCTGCTATGCCACCCAAAACCGCCAGGATGCGGTGCGGGACCTGGCCGCCGAAAACGATCTGATCCTCGTGGTCGGAAGCCCCAATAGCTCCAACTCCAACCGCCTGCGCGAGCTCTCCGAGCGCATCGGCACGCCGGCGTATCTCATCGATAACGCCGAGCAGATCGAAAGTCACTGGCTCGATAACGTTTCGCGCATCGGCGTAACCGCCGGCGCCAGCGCCCCGGAAGTGCTGGTCAAAGGGGTCATCGACCGGCTCAAATCCCTGGGCGCGACCGACCCCAGCGAGCTTGCCGGGCGCGAAGAGAACATTACTTTTTCCATGCCTAAAGAGCTTCGCGACCAGGTCATCGCAAGCAGCTAATGCAATCGGTACGCAGTTTCGCCATACTCAGGGTATGGGCTAATTAAAACGAGGCGTACCGAGTGGCTAACTTCCTGGATCACCGCGCGGGTGCATCGACGCACCAGCGCGGCTTCACTCTCATTGAAATGCTCATCGTCGCGGCCATCATTGGCCTGCTGGCGGGCATCGCCTACCCGGGCTACCAGCGCTACGTCGAAAACGCGGTACGTACCGACGGTAAGGCGGGTTTACTCAACGCCGCCGCCGAGCTCGAGCGCTGCTACGCACGTAACTACAGCTATGAAAACGGCTGCTCCATTACCGAGTCCTCGCCGGATGGCCACTATGCGCTGACGTTCGAACCCAACGAGCAGCAAGGCGGCTTTTTAATCTCGGCCAACACCTCACGCGATGACGGCTGCGATAACCCGCTCACCCTGAATGCGCTCGGCGAGCGCCGCCCCGAGGAGTGCTGGTAATGATTGACCAGCGCGGCTTCTCCCTGGTGGAGGCGCTGGTCGCGCTGCTGATTCTATCGATCGGCTTGATCGGCATGGGGGCGCTACAGCTAAAGGCGCTGCAAAGCGCAAGCGAGGGCTACCAGCGTACGCTGGCAAGCGTTGCCGTGTTGGATGCCCAGGAGCGGCTTTGGGCGGCGTATCAGGCCAGCCCGCGCTGCGCCGGTCGCAAACTCGAAGGCGTCGAGCGCGCCTGGCAGCGCCACTGGTTTACGGATAGCGGGGCAGTGCTTGAACAGGCGTCCGGCGATATTCAACGCCAGGGCTGTGGGTTCGTCATCACCGTCACGCACGCGTCTTTGGCTAACGCGGAGTACCGGTTTTTGCTGCCGGGCGAGCTATAGGAGGGCACGATGGGCAGGCAGCGGGGCTTCACACTCAGCGAGCTTTTGGTCGCCCTGACCCTGGGCAGTCTTTTGGTGATCGGTGCCGGGCAACTGCTCCTCTCAAGCTTTCATACCTTCGAGCAGGTCGACCGACTGGGCCGTCAGCAGGAGACGCTGGTGTATACCGCAACGACACTCGCCAGCCGGCTAAGGCGCGAGGGTGGCGTTAACGGCCAGGCAGAGGCGCTATTTCACCTGACCTGCCGCGCAACGTCCGGCGAGTGCCGCTGCACGGTACAGGACACCACCGAGGCCCAGCCGCTGGTGTCGTTCGAAAAGCTCGGCGAAAGCGCCTGCCCGCGGGACGAGCCCCTGGGCGAACCGGTGGGCGACGGCGCGCTTCGCATTGCGTTGCCGCTGGGGCCCAAGGGGCAGGACATAGCCTTTCACATTACCCCGCGCCAACGTGTGCTAGCCCGCGATGATTTGGCGCCCTGAGGTCTCCCCCGAATGGCCGGCCCGCCAGCAAGGGGCGGCGCTGGCCGTGGTCATGGTGGTGCTGGCAAGCGCTTTGATGCTCGGCATCGTCGGGGTGCAGTCGGCGCTCATCGACCAGCGCCAGGCAGCCAACTACCGCGCCGCGCTAAAGGCGCAAATGCGCGCGGAAACTGCCGCCGTCGAAGCACTCTCCGCGTTCGATCTGCTTGACTGGGAGAACGCCCCAACTCTCGCCCCCGACCAGCGCCTACGCTTCCCCGTTTTCTCTCAAGAGCCCGGCGCCGTTCACCGCTGCCGCGCACGCAGCTGTGTTTATCTTCCCGTTATCCGCCACGACGAGCACTGGGTGATGGCGCTAGGCGTGGTCTACGCACACGACGACCCGAGCGCGTCACTGATCGCGCACAGCGAGCCGGTTTTTGTGCGCGAGGAAGGGGACGAAGGAGCGGGGCAGAGGCGTTGGGAGTAGTAGGGAGAGACAAATTGCGCGCCCATAAAAAACCCCTTCACAAGGAAGGGGTTTTTTTATGCGGCAAGCATTGAGGCAATGCTTAGCCTTCGATCGGCGCGCGCCAGTCGTCGGAACCCGAGGTGCCGGCAACGGTGTGTTCCCAATCGATTTTACGATATGCCAGTGACACGTCCATCAGTTGAGTGAACTCGGACTTCTGGATGTCCTGGGCGTGGGGCATACGCAGGTTGATATCGACGATGGTGGCATCGGTCAGCGAGGTGGTGAAGAAGTGCTCCTGCTTACCTTCGACCGAGGTGCGGTACCACTTAAGCTCTACGGTGGGCAGCATTTCGCCGGAGGCCAAGGCGTTGTACATCAGCGGCACGGCCTTGTTCAGCGCGACGGTGAATACGAACGGCTTGTGGGCGCGCTGGCCGGAGGGCTGACCGGACTGCGGGTCGGTGGGCACCGTGACGACGTGCTTGAATTCCTGGACCAGCATTTCATCTTCGTGACCTTCGACATAGATGTTGCCGACGGAGTCCGGTGTGAAAGCGCCGGCTGTGATGTTGCCCTGAGTCTGGCCTTCGATGCTGATATAACATGGAGTTGGCATAAATAGCTCCTCGATCAAGCGTTGCGATAAGGGTACGAATACCCGGTGAACACTATTTACTAAGGCAAGCCGTATGCCATCTAAAAAATCTCTATTTTAATCAGCACTTTATTAAAATATTAAAATTTTATGAAAGTATGCCTGGGCCGAGACTTGCTCGAAAACAGGCAAGCACTTGCCTGCGGGGCAACAAGTTGCTTGAAATTCAGCAGGCCGAGTTGATTATAACGTTTAATTAGTCAAAGCCAGGCAAAGAAGCGCTCACAGAGGCGAAAAGGCTCATTGAAGTGAGGCTTCGGGGGTGAAAAAGTGGCCAGCCTAACCATCACTTGGCACCAAGGCCGCCCGGATTGAGATTTTAGGTTGAGAAAATCAGGATTTTATTTGTAAGACATTATCGTCGCGTTGTGTAAGAGATATCTTACATTAGGTTTTTATAAATTAATTTTAATTAGATAGTCGGCTAAATTCTACAAAATTGTGCCAATTGTCGCGCAAATTCAGAGTGAAAAAGTTTCCTTTACGACGCCACTTCTTGAGTGTTTAAAAATGGCGCATTGGCATCGTTCAAGCGAATTCGTTAACTTGCGTTAATTGAGAATTATTAACGTAAACGTTCGATTTTCTCGCTTTCAGGACGCATCCAATGGCTAAACAAGGCACCGTCGCGCCGAAAGAGCGCATCAATATCAAATACGTTCCGGCCACCGGCGACCAGCAGGCGGATACCGAGCTTCCGCTCAAACTGCTGGTAGTAGGCGACTTCAAGGGCGGCGAAGAAGAGACGCCCATCGAAGAGCGTCAATCCGTATCGGTGGACAAGAACAACTTCCAGTCGGTCATGCGCGAAGCCGATTTGTCCTTGCAAACCTCGGTGGCCAATCGCCTCGAAGAGGGCGAGGACGCCGGCGATATGGCCGTTAATCTTTCCTTTAAGTCTCTTGAAGACTTCTCGCCGGACTCGCTCGCCAAGCAGGTGCCAGAGCTTCGCAAGCTGGTCGAGCTGCGCGAAGCGCTGGTAGCGCTGAAAGGCCCACTGGGTAACGTACCCGCTTTCCGGGATCGTTTGCAAAAACTGCTGGAAAACGACGAAGCGCGCCAGCAGCTTCTCAATGAATTGGAGTTAATGGATACCGAGCGCCCTAACGAGTAACCCCGGCCCGTGTATCAATTTGCTAACCCCAATAGTGCGAGACGAAACGATGAGCAAGACGGTTAAAGATCAGTCCCAAACGGTTCAGACAGAGACAGAAGAGGCGTCGCTGCTGGACCAGGTCATGGCGCAAACCCGTATGGCCCCGGCCGATGAAGGCTATGATGTGGCCAAGCAAGGGGTTGCCGCCTTTATTTCCCAGCTGTTGGCGGATGACAACGCAGCGCCCAAGGTGAACAAGTCGATCGTGGACAACATGATCGTCGAGCTCGATCGCAAGATCAGCCACCAAGTGGACGAAGTGCTGCATAATCAGGAGTTTCAACAGCTCGAGTCTGCGTGGCGAGGTTTGAAGCTTCTGGTCGACCGCACCGACTTTCGCGAAAACATCAAGCTCGATGTGCTGCACGCCACCAAGCAGGAACTTCTGGAAGACTTCGAATTCGCCCCGGAAGTCAGCCAGAGCGGTCTTTATCATCACGTCTATAACGCCGGGTATGGCCAGTTCGGCGGTGAGCCCGTTGCCGGTATCATCGGCCACTACGACTTCTCGCCTTCCACGCCGGACATGAAGCTTTTGCAGTACACCTCGGCGGTCGGCGCGATGGCCCACGCGCCCTTCATGTCGTCGGTCGCGCCGTCGTTCTTCGGCGTCGACAGCTTCGAAGAGCTGCCCAACATCAAGGATCTCAAAGCCATCTTCGAAGGGCCGAAATACGCCCGCTGGCGTAGCCTGCGCGAGTCCGAAGATGCGCGCTATCTCGGCCTGACCGCGCCGCGTTTTTTGCTGCGCACGCCCTATGATCCGATCGAAAACCCGGTCAAGACCTTCAACTACCGCGAAACGGTCAGCGAGAACCACGAGCATTACCTTTGGGGTAACACTGCTTACCTGCTCGCCGAGCGTTTGACCGACAGCTTCGCCAAGTACCGTTGGTGCCCGAACATCATCGGCCCGCAAAGCGGCGGCGCGGTGGAAAACCTGCCGGTGCATACCTACGAGGCCTTCGGCCAGCTTCAGGCAAAAATTCCGACCGAGGTGTTGATCACCGACCGGCGCGAGTTCGAGATGGCCGAAGAGGGCTTCATCTCGCTGACCATGCGCAAGGGCAGCGACAACGCCGCGTTCTTCTCGGCCAACTCGGTGCAAAAGCCCAAGGTGTTCCCGAACACTACCGAAGGCAAGGCCGCGGAGACCAACTTCAAACTGGGCACCCAGCTGCCTTACATGTTCATCATCAACCGCCTGGCGCACTACGTGAAGGTGCTTCAGCGCGAGCAGATCGGTTCCTGGAAAGAGCGTCAGGACCTGGAGCGCGAGCTCAATGCCTGGATTCGCCAGTACGTAGCCGACCAGGAAAATCCGCCTTCCGATGTACGTAGCCGCCGCCCGCTGCGCGCCGCCTCGATCCAGGTCTCGGATGTCGAAGGCGAGCCGGGCTGGTACCAGGTATCGATGTCGGTACGTCCGCACTTCAAGTACATGGGCGCGAACTTCGAACTCTCCCTGGTCGGGCGTCTCGACAAGGAATAAGGGAAGTAACGCGCTATGGCCACGCAAAGCAATGGGCGTTTAGGCAGCCGATTGTTCGAGCGCTTGGCGGCCCCTCCCCAGCCGGATCAGCGCTCGGAAGAGACCCGGCTCGGTGAGGTGGTGGAGTCGATCAAACGCCATTTGGTAGAGCTTCTCAACAGTCACCCCGGCAACAGCGCCTGTGCGCCAGAGTTGGGGCTTTTGGATTTCAACGACGCCACCATCGGCGTGTTGGATTTGGAGCTCAATATCAAGCAGGCGATCCGCCAATGCATCGAACGTTTCGAGCCCCGGGTAAAGCGGGTGGAAGTGGAGTCGCTGCCTAACGGCGGCGACCCCTTGCAGCTGCGTTTTCAAGTGCACGCCACCGTCGCGCTTGGCCACGATAGCGCCCAGGCCACGATCGATCTGCTGCTCAACAACAAGCGCTATCAGTGTATGAACTGATCGCGCGGCGAGGCATTCATGCTCAACCGCTACTACCGCGACGAACTTAACTTCCTCAAGCGTCAGGGCCGTGAGTTTGCCGAGGCGAACCCGGGCCTTAGCCGGTTTCTGTCCGAGCGAAGCACCGACCCGGACGTCGAGCGGCTGCTGGAAGGGTTTGCCTTTTTGACCGGGCGAATGCGCGAAAAGGTGGAAGACGAATTCCCGGAGCTGACGCACTCGCTGATCAGCATGCTATGGCCGAACTACCTGCGTCCGGTGCCGAGCATGGCGGTGGTACAGTTCACCCCGGTCTGGCACGTGCTCAGCCAGCAGCAAAGCGTGGCCCGCGGTACCGAGCTTTCGAGCACACCGGTCGAAGGCACCGCCTGCCTGTTTCGTACCTGTCACGATGTTGCGCTCTACCCGCTGGCCCACGCGGGTGTCACCGCTCGCCATACCCGCGAATCCTCGATCGTCGAGCTTGCCATGGATGTGCACAGCGACCAGCCCATGAACGAGCTCGGCGTAGAGGCGCTGCGTCTTTATCTGGGCGGCGACGGCTACACCGCGCGCACGCTCTATCTATGGATGAGCCACTACCTGGGCCGGTTGGAGCTCGAGATCGACGGCCAGCGCCAGACGCTTGCGGCAAGTGCCCTGCGCCCGGTGGGCTTCGAGCCCGACCAGGCGCTTTTGCCCTACCCGCGCAACGTGCACCAGGGCTATCGCATTTTGCAGGAGTACCTGTGCTTTCCCGAGGCATTTCACTTTTTCGATGTGCATGGCCTGGGCGGCGCGCTACCCGCGAAAACCGCCGAGAAGGTGACGCTGCGCTTCGTGTTCTCGCGCCCGCTGCCCACCGATGCGCGCCTTCAGGATGAACACCTGGCGCTCTATTGTGCCCCGGCCATCAACCTGTTCGAGCACGATGCCGAGCCGGTCGATTTGACCGGCGAGCGCAGCGAGTACCGTATTCGCCCAAGCAGTAAGGCGCCGTCGCACTTCGAGGTGTTCAGCGTGGACGACGTGGTCGGGCGGCTGGAAGGGGCGGGAAGCGGTGCCCAAAACGGCCAGCGCCGCTATGTTCCCTTCGAGAGCTTCCAGCACCAGATCGAGCGCGACCGCGGCCGCGACTCGCTCTATTTCCGGACGCGGGTGCGCACCAGCATGCGCGGCGACGGGTTCGATCACGATATCTCCCTGGTACGCGGCGACGAAGCGCTCTGCCTTGGGCGGCGCGAGACGATATCGCTTGGCCTGACCTGCAGCAACCGCGAGCTCCCCGAGCAGTTGACCGTGGGCGATATCTGCGTGGAAACCCAGAATAGCCCCACCTTCGCAAGCTTTCGCAACGTGACCCGGCCGACCCCGGTGTTGCGCCCGGCGATCGACGACGGGCTGCTGTGGACATTGATTTCCAACCTGTCGCTCAACTACCTGTCGCTACTCAGCCGCGACGCGCTCTGCTCGGTCCTCAAGGCCTACGATTTTCGCGCTTTGGTGGACCGCCAGGCCGAGCGCGTCGCGCAAAAACGCTTGGACGGCATTATCGAGATCGATACGCAGCCGGTGGACCGGCTGCGCCGGGGCATGCCCGTGCGCGGTTTGCGCTCGGTGATGACCCTGGACCAGGACGCGTTTGGCGATGAAGGCAGCCTGTACCTGTTCGGCAGTGTCCTCGCGCGCTTTTTATCGCTTTACGCCAGCATCAACTCCTTTCACGAGTTGCAGGTCATCAACCGGCATAACCAAGAGCGTTACGTATGGAGCTCACAAGCGGGGCAGCAGCCCCTGATGTAGCGCTGGCGCCGCTTTTGAACCGGGCGCGGCGCTTTGATTTTTTTCAATTGGTAGAGCTTCTGCACCACCGTCACGGCGACGACCTGGAGCAGCGGCCTGGCGGTAGCGTGCCCGTGTTTTCGCGGGTGCGCTACAAGAGCTCGGCGTCGCTGGGCTTCCCGGGCAGCGACGTACTCGCGCTGGGCCTCGATGAGCACGGCCAGTACGCCATGGAAGTGAGCTTTCTGGGCCTGCAGGGCTCGCAGTCGCCGCTGCCGAGCTACTACCTGGAGGCGCTGGCCCACGAGTCGGCGCACCAGGAGGGCAACGCCGGGGCATTTTTGGATTTCTTCAATCATCGTCTATTGACGTTGATGCACCGTAACTGGCGCAAGTACCGCCACTACGTGCGCTACCAGGATAACGCCGAAGATGGCTTCTCGGCCTCAGTGTTTGCGTTGGTGGGGTTGGCCGACGCCAACCTGCGCGGCGAAACGCCGATCAACTGGAGCAAGATGCTCGCCTACGCCGGGCTTTTGGCCGGGCGCTCGCGCTCGCCGGAGGTGGTGTGCGGCATCGTCAGCCACTGCTTCGATCTGGAGCAGGTCGAGATCGAACAGTGGGTCAAGCGCTGGGTCGAGATCCCGCTGGATCAGCGAAGCCGTACCGGAATGAGCGGCATGACACTGGGTGAGGATGTCGTGGCCGGCGAGCGCGTGGCCGACGTGCAGGGCAAGTTTGCGCTCTGCCTGCGCGGCTTGAGTCTCGAGCGGTTTCGCGACTTTTTGCCCGACGGCCAAGAGCACGACCCGCTGAAAACCCTGGTGAGCTTCGTGCTGCGCGAGCCGCTGGCCTACGACCTGGAGCTCGAACTGTTGGAGAGCGCGGTAAAGCCCATGCGCCTTGGTGATGCTGGCTCGTGCCAGCTGGGCTGGACCACGTTCGTCGACCCCGAGGGCGGCGAAGAAAGCACGCGCCGCCGCGTACGCATTCAAATGACGAGTTAAACCATGCAAGCCGACCCGTTTGACGCCATAACGCTGGTGGTTTTGAACAGTGAACAGCTCGAAGGCCGCTCCTCCAGCAGCCATGTCTTTCATAGCGATGGAGGGACGCTTGGCAGCGGCGGCCAGGACGACTGGCTGCTGCAGGACCAGGCGCGCGAGATCCAGTCGCGTCACGCCGAGATCACCAAAATCGACGGCAAGTTCTGCCTGGTGGATGCCAGCGGCCAGACCTTCATTAACCGCGCCACGCTGCCGGTAGGGCGTAATCGTAAGGTGGCCCTGCGCGACGGCGACGAGCTGACCGTGGGTGTTTACCGGCTCAAGATCCACATGGGGAATCGCCACGCCTGGCAGCCCGGCGTGCACTCGCTGACCACCCTGGTCGACGAAGAGCAGGAAGACGTCACCCGGGACGGCGGCACGGGGCCCCGGCGAAGCGAACAGCCCGCCCAGCCCGAGCGCTTTGATCAGCGCGAAGACCCGATCGAGGCGCTGGGCGGCGTGATTCCCGGCTCGCTCAAGCACGACCCCATGGCGGCGCTGGACGAAGGCGAGCCCAGCGCCCGGGACATCGAACCGCTGGAGGCGAAGCCCTTCGCCCAGCGCCAGCACTATAGCCAGCACAACAGCAACGGGCAGCGCGAGCCCCGCGAAGAAGCGGTACGCCTTCCCGATATCAAACCCTTGACCGGCACGAACAAGCAGAGGAGCAGTGACATGGATGAGCGGCAACTGGACGACCTGGAGCGCTCTGTAGGCGAGCAGTTGGAGGATCGCTGGCAAAAACCGACGCCCCAGTCGCTGAGCCACGTAGGCGCCGATCCGCTGCTTCGAGGGCTGGGCTTCGACCTGCCTTTTCGCGATAGCGGCGAACAGCAGGCGTTTTTGGAAGAGGCCGGCCAAACCCTGCGCGCCACCATCGATGGCCTGCGTACCCTGCAGCAGTCACAAAACGACAGCAAGTACCCGCTGCGCGACCGCCGCCTGCAGCCGATCGAAGACAACCCGCTGCGCCTGGGGCTCTCGTTCGAAGAGACCGCCGAAACCATGTTCTCGGCCCAGCGTAGCTACGTGCACCTCTCCGCCCCCGAAGCGGTCGCCGAAAGCCTGCGCCATCAGGGCCAGCACCAGCACGCCGTGGAAGAGGCGATCGGCCAGGCCCTTGGCGCCATTCTCGATGCGTTCTCGCCCGAGGCGCTGTTGAAGCGCTTTCACGCCTACCGCGGCGCGGGTAACCGGATCGAAGACGAAGACGGCTGGGCCTGGGAGATGTACCAGCACTACTACCGCGAGCTCAATTCCGGGCGCCAGCAGGGCTTTCAAAAGCTCTTCTGGGAAGTATTCGAGCAGGCCTACGACCAGTCCGTCCGTCAGCAGCAGCGGGAGCAGCCATGAGCGCAGCCCCCCACTTTCCCGCCCCGGCGGCCACCGTGAACCTTGCGCGGCTGATCGGCGTGCTGGCGCTTTGCCTGCTGTTTGCCGGCTGCGCCTCTACGCGGGAGGCCGCCGGCAAGACCTGGGAGATCATGCGCGACCCGTCGACGCCCGTGGGTTACCCGGAAGACCGCCCGACGCTTGTCGATCTGAGCATGATCGCCGAGTCCAACGTGAACCCCAACGTGGAAGGCGAAGGCACGCCGCTGCGCTTTCAGGTGCTGCAGTTGAAAGACGACTCGATGCTCATGGCCGCCGACATTATCCAGCTAAGCGAGGATATGGAAGAAGCGCTGGGTACCAATTACCTCACCCACGATGACTTCACCCTGCTCCCCGGGCAGTGGAAGTTCTATGAGCCGTTCGAGATCGACGAAGAGACGCGCTACATCGGCCTCATCGCCTTTTACGCCACGCCCAACGAGGCCGAGTGGAAAAAGGTCGTGAAGGTGAGAAGCCGCGCCGAACACTACCACCTGCTGGTTCACCTTCGGGAGAGCGAAGTAGAACTAAGGAAGGAGGACTAATGGCCAGCCGAAATCGTGTGGTATGGAGCGAAGGGCTGTTTATCAAGCCCCAGCATTTCCAGCAGCAGCAGCGAAGCCTGGAAGGGCTTTTGGATACGCGCCTGCAAGGCGTTAGCCACTACCTGTATGGCTTTCTCAGCCTGGAGCTGAACAACGAGTTCTTGAGCTTTGGCCGGGTCGCCATCAGCCGGGCTGTCGGCGTCATGCCCGACGGCGTGGCGTTTCATTTGCCAAGCGACGATACCGAACCCGCGCCCCTGGAGATCAGTGACTCGAGCATCACCAACCAGGTCGTCTATTTGGGGATTCCGCTGGCCACCGACGGCGTGGGCGAGGTGCGCTGGCCCGAAGACGACCTGCCGGCACGCTATCGCATGACCACGCGCAGCGTGCGCGACCTGCACTCCCAACAGGGCGCCACGGCGGACCTGGACGTGGCCCGGGTGTCGCCGCGGCTGCTGCTGGAGCGCGACGACCGCAGCGGCTACGCCTGTTTGGCGGTGGCGCGCATCGTCGAGCGCCGCCCGGACGGAAGCCTGGTGCTGGACGAGCATTTCCTGCCCACCTTGATGAACGTTCAGGCCGCGCCCAGCCTGCAGCGCTTCGTCGGTGAGATGGCGGGCTTGATGCGCGAGCGGGCGCGCAATATCGCCCAGCGCCTCTCTACGCCGCATCAGGCCGGGGTGGCGGACGTGTCGGACTTCATGCTGCTGCAGCTTTTGAACCGCGCCCAGCCGCGCTTTCAACACCTGGCCAGGCTTGGCCAGCTCCACCCGGAGCGCCTCTACGACACCATGCACGAAGTGTCCTGCGAGCTGGTGACGTTTACCGACGAGTCGCGGTTGCCGCCAGAGTGCCCGGCCTACGACCACGACCACCCGGATCGCGCCTTCCGCCCGCTGATGAAGATGCTGCGCCAGGCGCTCTCGACGGTGCTGGAGCCGCGCGCGGTGGCCATCCAACTCCAGGCGCGTCGTTTTGGCTTGCTGGTGGCGCCGCTTTCCGATACCAGCCTGATCGAAACCGCCGAGTTCATTCTCGCGGTGCGCGCGGACATGCCCGGCGAGCGGCTGCGCAAGCTCTTCTTGCAGCAGACCAAGGTGGCCAGCGTCGAGCGCATTCGCGATCTCATCAGCCTACAGCTGCCCGGCATTCCGCTGGAGCCGCTGCCGGTGGCCCCGCGGGAGCTTCCCTACCACGCAGGCTACACCTACTTCCAGCTGGACCGCCAAAGCGAGGCCTGGGGCATGCTCGAAGGTGCCAGCGGTTTTGCGTTCCACGTGGCCGGCGATTTCCCCGGTCTGGAAATGCAGTTCTGGGCGATCAGGAGTTAAGCCATGCAACAGCTTGTCACTGAAGAACAGCACCCCGGGGGTCGACGGGAGGCGTCCAAAGGCCGCCACGAGGACCTGATCAACGAGCGTGGCCTGGAGCATCTCATCCATAGCCACGCCGGTCAGCTCGACGCCGACGAAGACTACTGGTTCAAGCTGCGCGGCCATAACCTCAACCCGCTGGTCGACGCCGCGGGCAGCCTTTTGGGCATGGTGGTCCGGGTGCGCCAGCTCGACAACGTGTCCGATGTCGAACGCCTCTATCGCCAGGTCGTCGACGAGATCGCCGCCATCGAGATCGAGCTCACCGAGCAGGGCTACGACCGCGCCACGCTTTTAGCCTACCGCTACGTGCTCTGCTCGTTCATCGACGAGGCGGTGATGGGCATGCCTTGGGGGCGCCAAAGCAAGTGGGCGGAGCACTCGCTTTTGACCCGCTTTCATAACGAAACCTGGGGCGGCGAGAAGGTCTTCTCCATTTTGGCGCGGCTTCAACAGGAGCCCAAGCGCTACCGGGACATGCTCGCCTTCATCTATCTCTGCCTCTGTTTGGGGTTCGAGGGGCGCTACCGGGTCATGTCCCACGGGCGCGACGAGTACGAACAGATCGTGCGTGCGCTGGGCGACCAGCTGTCGGCGTTAGAGCCTGCCGTCGAGGACACCCTGACTCAGCCGCTGGACAACGTGGTGCAGGGCCATCAGCGCCACCGCGGCGCCAACTTTCCCATCTGGGGTATTTTCGCGCTGTTCGGCGCGGCCATGGTGGCGGTGTATCTGGGCTTTGCCTGGTCGCTCGACCAGCAGGCCGAGCAGATCACCACGCTTCTCAACCAACTGTACCGCTAGGAGAACACCATGCTCAGGGTAGAGCTACCCGCGCTCATCGACCGCCTCAATACCATCGCCCGCCAGGGGCTCGAGCAGGCCGCGGTGCTGTGCGCCCAGCAGCAGGCCCCGGAAGTGAGCGTCGGCCATCTTCTCCAGGCGCTGCTCGACCAGCCACTTTGTGATGTGCGCGTGCTCTGCGAGCGCCTCGAGGTAGACAGCGACGCGCTGCGCGCGCTGCTTGCCGAAGAAACGCGGCCGCCGCGCAGCACCGAGGTTGCCACGCCCAGCTTCTCGCCGCTTTTGATCGAGCTTTTGCAGGACGCCTGGCTTCTGGCCGCCACCGAGTACCAGCACCGCACGCTGCGAAGCGGCGCGATCTTCACCGCGCTTTTACATACCCCGGAGCGCTATCTGGGCCAGGGCTCGAGGCGGCTGCTGGCAGAGATCAACCGGGAGAGCCTGCGCCGGGGGCTTGATACGCTCACGGCGGATTCCGCCGAAGCCCCCAAGGACGCCTCTCAAGAGCCTTCGAAAGCGGCGCCCGCCGGCGACGATAGCGCGCTGGCGCGCTTTGCCACCTCGCTCACCGAGCAGGCGCGTAAAGGCGAGCTCGACCCGGTGCTCGGCCGCGACCCGGAAATCGACCAGATGCTCGATATCCTGGGGCGGCGGCGTAAGAACAACCCCATCGTGATCGGCGACGCCGGGGTGGGCAAAAGTGCGGTGGTCGAAGGCCTGGCCGCGCGTATCGTGGCCGGGCAGGTGCCTAGCGCGCTCAGCGGGGTCGAACTCTTGACCCTCGACCTGGGGGCGCTGCAGGCCGGCGCGGCGGTCAAGGGCGAGTTCGAAAAACGCCTCAAGGCGGTGATCGACGAAGTCAAAAATGCCGCGCGCCCCACGCTTTTGTTCATCGACGAAGCCCACACGCTGATCGGTGCCGGCAATCAGGAGGGTGGCGGCGATGCGGCCAACCTGCTCAAACCGGCGCTTGCCCGCGGGGAGCTTCGCACTATCGCCGCCACCACCTGGCGCGAGTACAAGAAGTATTTCGAGAAAGACCCGGCGCTGTCGCGGCGTTTCCAGCCCGTGGCCTTGACCGAGCCCAGCGTCGAGCAGGCGCTGGTGATACTGCGCGGCCTGCGCGATGTCTACGAGCGCGCCCATAACGTGCTGATCGGCGACAGCGGCCTGCGCGCCGCCGCCGCGCTCTCGGCGCGCTACCTGGCCGGGCGCCAACTGCCGGACAAAGCGATCGACGTGCTGGATACCGCCTGCACGCGGCTGGCCCAGGCGCTGGACACACCGCCGCGCCAGCTAAGCCACCTGAAAAGCGCGCATACCGCGGCGCTTCGCGAGCGCGACCAGCTGGCCCGGGAGACGCTTTTGGGCCGCACCCCGGACAGCGCCCAGAGCGAGGCGGTGGCCGAGCAGTTGGCCGGGCTCGAAGAGGAGCTTGCCACCCTGGAAGCGGCCTGGCAGGCCCAGCGCGAATGCGTGGACGCTATCGTGTCGCTCCACCGCCAGCTGCTCGACGCCGACGAAAACGGTGAAGCCTCGGCGCTACACGCCGAGCTTGCCGAGCGCGAGGCAACGCTTGGAGAGCTCCAGCAAACCTTTGCGCTGGTCAATCCCAGTGTCGAAGAGGCGCAGATCGCCCAGGTCATCGGCGACTGGACCGGCGTGCCCGTCGAGCGTATGACCAGCGACGAGCTCACCCGCCTGACCGAGCTCCCCGAGCATCTGGGCGAGCTGATCAAGGGTCAGGACAGTGCGATCGAGCGTATCCATCGTCATCTGCTGACCGCCCGGGCGGACCTTCGCCGCCCGGGACGCCCGCTGGGCGCATTTTTGCTCGCCGGGCCCAGCGGCGTGGGCAAAACCGAAACCGTGGTGCAGATCGCCGAGCAGCTCTACGGCGGTCGCGAATTCCTCACCACCATCAACATGTCCGAGTACCAGGAAAAGCACACGGTCTCGCGGCTGATCGGCTCGCCGCCGGGCTACGTCGGCTTCGGCGAAGGCGGTCTGTTGACCGAGGCGATCCGCAAACGGCCTTACTCGGTGGTGCTGCTCGACGAAGTCGAAAAAGCCCATCCGGACGTGCTGAACCTATTCTACCAGGCGTTCGATAAGGGCGAGCTGGCCGACGGCGAAGGGCGGTTGATCGACTGCAAGAACGTGCTGTTCTTCCTCACGTCCAACCTGGGCTATGAAGCGATCAACGAGCACCGCCGCGACCCGGCCGCCCTCGACCAGGCGCTTTATCCGGTGCTGGCGGCGTTTTTCAAACCGGCCTTGCTTGCACGCATGGAGGTGGTGCCCTACCTGCCATTGGAGGGCGAGACGCTGCGCGAGATCGTGCGCGCCAAGCTCGACACCTTGGCCGGTCGCATTCGGGCCCGCCACCGCCAGGCCGAGGTGGTGCTGGACGACGCGCTACTGGAGGCGATCTGCATTCGCGCCACGCGCAGCGAAAACGGCGCGCGTATGCTCGAGTCGGTGATCGACGGCGAACTGTTGCCGCCGCTCTCCCGGGCGCTTTTGGAGCGCATGGCGCGCCGCGAAGCGGTGTCGAGCGTGGTGCTGGGGGTCGATAGTGAACACGACCGCTTCACCGCCGAGGTCGCCTGACGCCATGACGCTTCCCGCTCGCTCGTTAACCGGCCTGCCCAGTGCAGCGCTTGCGGCCATGCCGCTGGCGTTGACGCTGGTGGAGAGCGCGTCGCTTTCCGCGCTGCGCAAGCAAGCGGCCAGGCTTTTGCGCGACTGCCCGGGCGTGGACGCGGCGGAGTGTCTGTATATCGACGGCAGCGGGCGCTGGCTGGGCCGCGATGGCCTCGACACGCAGTTCGACTGCGGCGATTTCAGCCACCCCTACGCCCACGTCGTGCGTAACGACAGCGCGCTCAGCCTGAGCGTCAGCGACGCCCGCCTGCGCTTGGACCACCCGGGCTTTCAAGGCCAGATCGCGTCACTTGCCACCCGCCGCCAGCTACGCCTTCGCCCGCTCCGGGCGTTGGATGGCCGGCGCGAATGGCTGGGCGTGCTGCTCCTGGCCGGCGAGCCCGAGGCGCTGGACGCGCTTTTTGATGAAGCCGGTATGGCCGCGTTCGAGGCGCTTTTATGTCGTTTGTGGGCACGCCTGGCGCGGGAGCACGGCGAGCGCCAACGCTCCCGAGTACTGCAGGATTCGCTGGCCAAGCTCAACGACGGCGCCCGCCGGCAAAGCCTTGCCAATCGCCTCGGCGAGCAGATTCTCGGCCAGTCCGCCGCCATGCAGGCGCTGAGAAGCCAAGTGGTGCGCGCCGCGGAAACCAACCTGGCGGTGCTGCTACAAGGTGAAACCGGCACCGGCAAGGACCGCGTCGCCCAGGCCATTCACGAGCTTTCCGGCCGGGCCCGCGAATCCTTCATGGCGATCAACTGCGCGGCGATCCCCGAAACGCTGCTGGAGTCCGAGCTCTTTGGCCACGTCAAGGGGGCGTTCTCCGGCGCCGACCAACCCCGCGAAGGGCTGATCGCCAAGGCTCACGGCGGCACGCTGTTTCTCGATGAGATCGGCGACATGCCGCTGGCGCTACAAGCCAAGCTTTTACGCGTACTGGAGAGCGGGCGTTACCGGCCGCTGGGTTCGACCGACGAGCGCTGCGCCGATTTGCGCTTGGTGGCGGCCACACATCAGCCGCTGCGCGAGCAGATCAAGGAGCAGCGCTTTCGCGCAGACCTTTACTACCGGCTGGGGCAGTTTCCGATCACCCTGGTGCCGCTGGCCAGCCGCCGCGACGATATCGAAACCCTGGCCCGCTCGTTCATTCGCGACTTCTGCAGCCGCGAGGCGCGCGAAGAGATGGGCATCACCCCGGCGGCGCTGCGGCTTTTACACCGCCGCGCCTACCCGGGCAACGTGCGCGAGCTTAAAAACGTGATCGACTACGCCTGCGCCATGACCCCCCAGGGGGCGGATATCGACGCCGCCATGCTGCCCGGCGAGCAAGCGCCGGACGATACGCCCGCGCTGCCAACTCAAGAGGCCACCCAGGCCCCATCCGGCGACGCCGTGCTGGAAAGCGAAATCGACGATCTGCGCCAGGCGCTGCGTGAAATCGAGTCGACGATCATTCGCAAGCGGCTGCAACGCTTCGGCGGCAACCGGGCGCAGGCGGCGGAAAGTCTGGGGCTACCCAAGCGCACCCTGGCGCACAAATGTCAGCTACTGGAGCTGGATACCAAATGAACGTGATGCTGTTAAAACGCCGATGGCCGGGCAGCGCCTTGCTGCTGCTGGGCTTATTGGCAAGTGCCGGCGTGAAGGCCCAAGCGCCCGAGGCGCTGCTGGATAGCGCCCAGGCGTGCACTGAGGAGGCGTCGCGCCTCGAGCGGCTCAACTGCTACGACGCGCTGTTTTTGGAGGCGACGACCACCCAGGAGCAGGGCGAGCTGCCCGCGCTCTGGTACGCGGTCGAACGCCAGGAATCGGGCCGCGGTGACGACAATATGGGGCTGATCGCCAACACCACCGCGGACACTATCCTGATCAGCGTGCCGGCGCTGGGCACCACGCCGCCGCGGCCGGTGATGGTACTGGCCTGTGAAAAGTGGATCACGCGTTTCCAGCTGCACCTGCCCGCACCGCTTAGCCAGGCGCGGGTGGATGTACGGCTGGTCGGCGACAACGGCTCTATCCCCCAGCAGTGGCGCGTGCGCGACGGCGGCCGCGTGGTCAGCGGCGGGCGCGGGCTGCCCGCCATCGAAACGCTTCGCCAGTTGCTGGGTACCGGCGCCGTCACGCTGCAAAGCGACCTGGCCGAACTCGATGGGCTGCGCTTCGATGTCTCTGGTCTGCGCGAGGTCATCGACCCGCTGCGCGACGCGTGCGGCTGGTAAGGGGAGGTTCATGCAAATTACCGCAGAATCGCAGCTCGAGCCCTTGCTGGCGCCGCTTCCCGAGAACGCCGAGGGCGCGCCGGTGGGCGTGCCGGTCGAGGACAGTAACAACTACCTGACCCTGGACGAGGAGATGATGAAGATCGGCTCGCTCCAGCACGCCAGCATCGACTGGGAAAACGCCGAGACGTTGGCGATTCGCATGCTCAGCGAACAGGGCAAGGACTTGAAAGTACTGGGGCACTTGATGCACTGCATGCAGCACGGCGGCAGCGGCGTGCGCTTTGCGCTCTCGCTTCGCCTGCTGGCCCGCAGCATCAAAGCGCCCTGGTGGGAAAGCGCCTACCCCTTCGCCGGCAAGCGCGGCGACAAACTGCGCCCCCGGCTTTTTCAGCAGTTCATCCAGCGCAGTATAAAGCTGCTGGCGACGCTGGATTTCCACAACGCCCAGGACGAGTTCGAGGCCTGTGAAACATCGCTTGCCGAACTTGCCCAGCAGGTGGCGCAGAAATCCCTGCCCCACCAGGCGCTGGACGAGCTGACTCGTCAGTTGACCGCCCTGCGCCCGAGCCAGGAAACGAACACGGCGGCCAGCGATACGCCCGCCTCGCCAGGTGGCGAAGGGGGTTCGACATCCGCCGCTCGATCTCAGGGCCAGGCCCAGGCGCAGCCCGAAACCGCGGCTCCGGCGGCGAAGGCGCCGGAGCTTCGTCTGGAATCCGGCAACGAGCGCGGCAACCGCCAGGCCCTGCTCAACATGGCGGAGTTCATGGCCGAGCAGTCGCTGGGCGAGCCGCTGGTCTATCGACTTCGCCGCTACGCGATTTGGAGCACGATCCAGGCGCTGCCGGGCACCCGGGAGAACGGCAAGACCGAACTGGCGCCGGTCTCGGCGGACCGTACCGCCGAGTACCGCGAGGCGCTGGCCAAGGGCGGCGATATAAGCCTTTGGCAGCGAATCGAAAAAAGCCTCGCGGTGAGCCCTTATTGGTTGGAAGGCCACCGGCTGAGTGCCGGGCTTGCCAAACAGCTGGGCCACCCGCGCTGCGCCGAGGCGATTCGCGATGAAACCCAGCGTTTCGTACAGCGCCTGCCAGGGATCGAGGCGCTCACCTTCAATAACGGCGCCGCGTTCGTCGACGAGGAAACCGCGCGCTGGCTGCAAAGCGCCCAGGAAGGGGGCGCGGCGCCGGAAAGCGGGGGCGAGGCCTGGCACCAGGGGCTCGAAGAGGCGCGCGAGGCGCTGGCGCAAAACGACACCGGCGCGGCGCTGAAAGTGTTGGACCAGGGCCTGGGCGCGGCGCGCTCGCCCAGAGAGAGCGCCTACTGGCGGCTGGCAAGCGCGGAGCTTTTGGAAGAGGCGGGGCTTTCGAGCCTGGCGCAGCAGCATTACGTCACGCTCCACCAAACGGTCAGCGAGCTGGCGCTGGAGCAGTGGGAGCCTTCGCTGATCGCACGTTTGAAAGCCGCGCTGCCGGAGACCCCCTCGGGGTGAACGCCAACCGTACCACCAGGGTAAACCGATGGTCATCATCAATAGGGACGAGGGATAAAGGCTAATGTGGTCAACCTTGAAATCAAAGCTGAGCCGCTACGTGCCGGGCTTCTCCCGGGCGCAAACGGCGAAAAACCGGGCCAACGCCCACGTCAACAAAGTCAAAGGACTCTCGCGGCTCTCCATGCTCTTGTGGGCCGTGCTGGTGGCGTTGCTGCTGGTGGCGATCTGGTGGTTCGGGCCGAGCTGGGAAGTGCGCGGGGTGACGCCGCTTGCCCCCTTCATCAACCGCCTGGCGGCCACGCTCATCATCGTCACGGTCGTGGCCGTGGTGTGGGGCGTTCGCCTGGCTCGGCGGCTGCGCGACATGGACACCGAGCGCGAGCAGGAACAGGCGCGCCAGCACGACCCGATCATGTCCCAGGTCGAGCGCCAGGAAGAGTCGCTCAACGGCGTGCTCGACGAGATCATCGAGAGCCTGGGCGGCGGCAACGGCCGCTACCGGCTACCCTGGTATCTGGTCATGGGCGTGGAAAACGCGGGCAAGACCAGTTTGATCAACCGCTCCGGCCAGAACTTCGCCCTGACCCACGTGATGAAGGCCACCGGGCAGAGCAGCAAACAAGGCCAGCTCGGCTTCGACTGGTGGATCGGCGACAAGGCGGTGTTGATCGACCCGGATGGCGAACTCTTGACCCAGGGCGCCATGGAAGGCGGCGAACCCCAGGAGCTTCAGCGCAGGCTTTGGGATCACTTCGTGGAGTGGCTGGAGCGTAACCGCGCCCGGCGCCCGCTGGATGGCATCGTGCTGGTGCTCGACCTGGCGCGCCTGAGCCACGCCCAGGTGGCGGTGCGTAAAGCCTACGCCACGCTTTTGCGCAGCCGCCTGCGCGAGCTGATGGAGCGCCACGGCGCCCGGCTTCCCGTGTATGTCACCTTTAGCAAGATGGACCTGCTCCACGGCTTCGACGACTTCTTCCGTCATTACTCCCGCGCCGCGCGCAAGGCGCCGCTGGGCTTCACCTTCACCCCGGACTCCATCGATACCCCCGGGCAGTGGGAGGCGGAGTTCGAGGCCGATTTCGACGCCATGCTCACGCGGCTCAACCACATGATGCCCGCCATGCTCTCGGAGTGCCGCGACCGCGAGGAGCGCGAATCGGTGTTCCGCTTCGTGCGCCAACTGGCTGGGCTTCGCGACGTGCTGCTGGGCTTTTTGACCGAGGCGCTCTCCAGCGACCGCTTCTCGACCGCGGCGATGGTGCGCGGCACCTACTTTACCTCGGTCTACCAGCAGGGCGTGCCCGAGGACCCCTTCGTTGACGCCGCGGCCCGGCGCTACGGCATGGACGACAGCGTGCAACCCGCCCACCGGGCGGCACGCAGCGCGCTCTACTTCACCGAAGAGCTGTTCGAGAAGGTGATCTACCCCGAGGCGGGCCTTGCCTCTGACAACGCGCGCGTCGCCCAGCGGCGCCAGCGCATGCGCAACGCAAGCCTGGCCGCCTGCGCTATTCTGGGGCTGGGGCTGGTCGGCGGCTGGACCCACTTCTACCAGAAAAACAGCGTCTCGCTTTCCGCGGTGGAAGAGCGCGCGGAAACCTTTTTGGCCACCCAGCCGGAGGCCTTCCAAAGCGACGACCCCAGCGGTCGCGAGCTTCTGGACCCGCTGGACCGGCTGCGCTACGCCATGGAAACCTTCGGCGAGTACCGCACCCATACGCCGTACCTGGCGGACATGGGGCTTTACCAGGGCCACGTAATTGGCGCCCAGGTCGAGCGGGCGTATCTGGCCATGCTGGAGCATCAATTCCTGCCCGCCCTGATGATCGGCATCATGGACGACATGAACCGCGCCGAAGAGGGCAGTAACGAAAAACTCGCCTTGCTTCGTGTACTGCGCATGATGTCGGATCAAAGCGGGCGCCAGACCGAGCGCGTGGAGCGCTACATGGCGAATCGCTGGCAGAGCTACTTCCCCCAGCAGGGCGAGGTGCAGCAGCGCCTGATGATGCATCTGGATTACGCCATGCAGCACAGCGACCTTCAGGGGCGCGTCGAGGCGGGCAGCCCGAACGCCGAGCAGGCCATGGCGCCGCTTCAAGGCAGCATCGCCTCCGCTCAGCAGGATCTCTCCCGTCAGCCGATCGACGAGCGGGTCTACGCCGCGCTCAAGGCCGCCGGCAGCCGCCAGGGCCAGGCGCTGGATCTGCGTCGCAGCGTGGGCACGCTCTTCAACACCGTGTTCATGGCGCGCAATGACGACCCGGAGCACGTGACGCTGCCTTACCTGGTCACCCGTGACGGCTTCGAAAGCTACTTCCTGCAGGAGCTCGACCGCGCCGTGGAGCTTGCCCTGATCGACATCTGGGTGCTCGGCCAGCGCGACGACATCAACTTTAGCGAGGCGGATAAAGAGCAGCTTCAAACCGCGCTGCGCGAGTACTACGTGAGCGACTACCAGGTGAGCTGGCGCGACGCGCTGGCCAATACGCAGCTGGTACCGCTGCCGGATATCCGTCAGGCGATCGTGGTGGCGGATGCGCTGGTCGGCGCCCAGCGCCCGCTGGACCGGCTGCTGGACGCGGTGGAGCGCAATACCAGCCTCTACCCGGAGCTCCCCGAGGACGATGACCAAGCCCGCGAGGCGCTGCGCCAGTCTCAGCGCTACCAGTTGGCGCTGGCCATCGAGCAGCCCTTCACCGATCTTAACCGGTTAAGCCAGGCCGACAACGGCAACCCCTCGTCGCTGAACGAGATCAAGACCGCGGTGACGTCGCTGCGCGATTACCTGATGGAGATCGAAGAGTCGAGCGACAGCGGCCGCGCCGCCTTCCTGAGCGCCCGCGACCGGCTCTCGCTGCGCGGTAACGACCCGATCGAAAACCTCAAGCGTATCGCCGACAACACCCCGGAGCCGGTCGCCAGCATGCTCCACCGCCTGGCGGACCAAAGCTGGGAGCTTTTGATGGTCAGCGCCACGCGCCACCTGGAAAGCCTGTGGCTCGACGAAGTGGTCGCGCCGTACCAGGAGCGCCTGGCCGGGCGCTATCCTATCGCGCCCAACGCCACCCAGGAGGTCGCGCTCAACGACTTCGAGGACTTCTTCGCCCCCAGCGGCATCCTGGATACGTTCTATCAGGACAGCCTGCAGCCCTTTATCGAAGGCGCGCCGGAGTACCTGACCGACGCCCAGGGCAACTCGCTGCTGCGCGAAAGCCTCTACACGGCGGTGGACCAGGCCGAGCAGATTCGCCGCGCCTACTTTAGCCGCGACGGCGCGCTCGATGTCGAGTTCGCCCTGGAGCCGGTCAGCTTGAGCGCCAACAAGCGCCGCAGCGTCATCAGTGTCGATGGTCAGTTGATCGAATACGCCCACAGCGTTAGCCAGCGGGTATCGATGATCTGGCCCAACGCCCTGCGCGGCGGCACCGAAAGCCGCCTCACTATGGTGCCAAGCGAAGTGAACCGTTCGCCGCGAAGCGTCAGTCAGGATGGCGCCTGGGCCTGGTTCAGGCTGCTGGAGCAGGCCGAGGTCACCAGCGTGAGCGAGCGTGAGCTGGAGCTTCGTTTCAACGTGGATGGCGGCACCATGCGCTACCGGCTGTTTGCCGGCGGCGCGCCCAACCCGTTTACCCGGCCGCTGGCCGCAGGGTTCCAGCTTCCCTCCGCCCTTTACGCCGAGCGAGGTGGCCATGCTGACGCAACTTAAAAAGCTCTTTAGCGGGGCGGACAAGCCGGCCTCGCGCCATAAGCGCGCCAAGGGCCGGCGCGCCCGGCCCCTGGAGGCTGCCCGGGAAGAGGACATCGACAACTTCATCGAAGCGGTGTACCAGGCCGATGGCCGGGGCTATTCGCCCTGGCTACTGCGCGACAAAAGCGCCCTCGATACGCTGCGCCGCGCGCTGGAGTTCACCGTGCACCGCCAGGTATGGCTGCAGCGTGATGACGGGCAGGTGGCGCACTGGCAGGGGCAGCTTTTGGCGCTACGCCACGGCGATGGGCCGCCGCTGGGCATGGTGCTGGCCTGTCGGCCCGACGACGAGTCGGCCTGGCAGCTCAAGTTCTTTTATATCAGCAAGGAGTGGAAGGGCAGCGGCCACGGTACGAGGCTACTGCGCGCGCTGCGCCGAAGCTTGAGCGGCGTGCCGCTACAAACGCGCCTGCCGCTCAACTGCCACTCGGCGGTCAATAGCCTGGAAACCGCAGGTTTCAGCCGCCAGCACGTGGATGCCCAGGAAATCGCCAGTTTCGAGGCGCCCGCCAAGTGGGATGAATGAGCGGGATGAATAAGTGGGATGGATAAGCGGGACGTACGAGCGGGCTGAATAGCCAGGATACGCAAGCGCCACCCACGAGCAACATGAATAAGCGCACGCACACGCTGACGCGGAGAAGGAGTCGAGCAATGGGCCAAAAATTCGTACTGGTAGGGGATATCGGCACCGAGCACAACGGCTATGTGCCCTCGCCGGTCATCTCGGGTAGCCCCACGGTCATCATGGACGGCAAGCCGGTGGCCCGTAAAGGCGACCCCCTGGAGGCGCACAAAAAGCCCAGCCACTCGCCCCACCCGCGCAGTATCGCTCAGGGTTCCGGCACTATTTTCGTCGACGGCACGCCCGTTGCACTCACCAGCCACGACGTTGATTGCGGCGGCGTGGTGATCGGTTCAGGTTCAGGAGAGGGAAGTTAACATGCCAGCCACCGGCCTACAGTTCACTTTAATGCTGCCCGGCGTGGATGACGTCGCGGTCATCGACTTCACCCACCGCGAGGCGCTCTCCGAGCCCTTCGAGCTGACGCTGAACATCGCCAGCCGCGAAGGCGACCTGGAGGCTTCCGAGCTTCTCGACCGCGAAGCCACGCTGACCGTCTGGCAGGACGGCGAGCCGCTGCGCCGGGTCCACGGCATCATCAGCGAGTTCGGCCGGGGTGATCGCGGCCATCGGCGCACCTTCTATTCACTAACGCTGCGCCCGGCGCTCTGGCGCACCTCGCTGCGCCAGAACTCGCGCATCTTCCAGAAGGTCGATCCGCTCACCATCATCAACACCCTGCTGGACGAGCGCGGTATTACCGATGTGGCGTTCGCCGTCAGCCGTGAACCCCTCGAGCGGGAATACTGCGTGCAGTACCGCGAAACGGATCTCACCTTCATCGAGCGCCTCGCCGCCGAGGAGGGCCTGTTCTATTTCCACGAGTTCGAGGACAGCGAGGGCGGCGCCCACCGGCTGGTGTTTTCTGATGACCCCCAGGTACTCACCAACCTGGGCGAGCGCACCTACCACAGCCGCGCCGGCGGCACGCCGCCTACCCGCCACGTGCGCAAGCTGAGCCACACCGCCCGGGTCGCCGCCGCCAGCGCCCAGCTCAAGGACTACAGCTTCAAGAACCCGGCCTACGCCCAGCTTCACGATCACATGGGCGATGACGTCGCCGAGCACGGTCAACAGACCGACTACGAACACTTTGACTACCCCGGCCGCTACAAGGAAGACGCCTCCGGCAAGCCCTTCACCCGCATCCGCCTGGAGCACCTGCGCCGCAACGCCACCACGGCCAGCGCCCAAAGCGATCTGCCCGAGTTCGCCCCCGGCGCGCGCTTCACGCTGACCGACCATGACACCGAGAGCCTCAACCGGGACTGGCAGGTGGTCGCGGTGCACCACGCCGGCGAGCAGCCCCAGGCACTGGAAGAGGACAGCATCAGCGCCAGCGACACCGGCGGCATGACCCGCTACGTCAACCAGGTCACGCTGATGCCCGGTGACGCCGCCTGGCGCGCCACGCCGAACCCAAAACCGCGGGTCGACGGCCCCCAGGTGGCTTTCGTGGTCGGCCCGGAAGGCGAAGAGATTCACTGCGACGAGCACGGCCGGGTCAAGGTCCAGTTCCCCTGGGACCGCTACGCCGAACCCGATGATACCGCCAGCTGCTGGGTCCGCGTCTCCCAGGGCTGGGCCGGCGGCGGCTACGGCAGCATTGCCCTGCCACGCATCGGCCACGAGGTGATCGTCTCGTTTCTGGAAGGCGACCCGGACCAGCCGCTGGTCACCGGGCGCACCTACCACGCGGTCAACCAGCCGCCCTACGATTTACCGGCGAACAAGACCCGCACGGTGCTGCGCACGCAAAGCCACAAGGCCGAAGGCTTCAACGAACTGCGCTTCGAGGACGAGGCGGGCGAGGAGCAGATCTGGGTCCACGCTCAAAAAGACCTGGAGCTTTTAACGCTCAACGACCGCACCGAAGAGATTCGCAACGACAGTCACCTCAAGGTGCATCGCAACCGCCTCAGCGAAATCCATAATGACGATCACCTGACGGTTCACAACGACCGTTTTACCCAAATCAAGGGTGACGACCACCTGCAGGTGGACCAGACCCGCCACGAGCTGTACGGCGAGGCGCAGCTTCTGGAAGCGGGGCAGGAGGTTCACCACAAGGCGGGCACGCAGATCGTACTGGAGGCCGGGGCCGAGATTACCCTGAAGGCCGGCGGCAGCTTTATCAAACTCGACCCGAGCGGCGTTACCATTGTCGGCTCCCAGGTCAAGATCAACTCCGGCGGAAGCCCGGGGCGTGGCCAGGGCCAGGCCATCGTGTTGCCCCGCCTGCCCGGCGAGGCCGAGCCGGAGGAGAGCGAGGACACCACCCTCGAGCCCCACCAGACTCCAACGCTAACCAGCGACATTGCCGCCGCCACCCCCGTGGACTTTGCCGACATCGACATCAGCGACGGCTTGGCCAGCGACTGCAGCGCCTGTGAGCCTGCCGTGGGCAGCCCGGTCAACCCGCTGCTGGGCGCCAAGCTGTTGCCTGCCGAGACCGACTTCGCGCTGCCTGCACCCCGACCCTTCGTGTTCAGCCGTGGCTATCTTTCCAGCAATGCCAACGTGGGCATTCTCGGCCAGGGCTGGTCGGTACCCGGCGCAAGCCTGGCACTCGAGCTTCATGAAAACGCCTGTATCGTTCACGACGCCCAGGGGCGCGAGATTACCTTTGGCGAATTG
The DNA here is from genome assembly GCF_968212445.1 of Vreelandella sp. GE22. NCBI lineage: Bacteria > Pseudomonadati > Pseudomonadota > Gammaproteobacteria > Oceanospirillales > Halomonadaceae > Vreelandella > Vreelandella sp. GE22. Next base: position 3,244,207 of record NZ_OZ309110.1, on the reverse strand, counting down.
GCATCGGGGCAGGCGCGCTTTTCCCCCACCGAACAGCTCTGGATTCGTCGCGGCGGCCCGGATTCACAGGAAGCAGAGGCGGACCCGCGCTGGCAGGTGCTGGACGAAACACTGCGCCAGGATCCTCAGCGCATCGTGCTAAGCGATGCGAGTCTCGTTTACTACGTGTTCGAACAGCCCGCCGACCCCAGCGCCCGCTGGCCACTGACCCAAGAGCATGACCGTAACGGCTACACCACCGAGTACCAGTGGGAGGCGGCCCTGCTGACGCGCGTCATCGACAGCGCCGGGCGCCACTACCAGTTCGTTTACGAGGCGATGCTGCCCAGCCAGCCCAACGATGCGGGCCAGCGCCTTACCGGCGTGAAACTTGCCAAAGAGCACGACGGCAGCGCCCCCGGCGACTGGCTGGTGCGCTACTCCTATAGCTCGGCCGGGGATCTGCTCGCCGTGCGCCAGCGCCACGGCGAGGTGGTGCGTGAGTTCGAGTGGCAGGATCACATGCTGACCGCCCACCGGGTGCCCGGCGGTATGGAGGCCCACTACACCTGGGACCGCCACGCGCCGGACGGCCGCGTAATAGGTCAGCAGGAAGCCGGCGGCCTGGCGCGGCGTTTTGAGTATCACGTCGATCACACCCAGGTCACCGACCACCTGGGCCGCGAAGAGCGTTACCACTTCGTGGGCAGCGGCCCCGGCAAGCGCTGGACGGCGCACACCCGCGCCGACGGCTCGCGTATCGAGTTCCGTTACGATCGCGTCGGGCAAAAAATTGCCACGGCCGACCCGCTGGGCCGGGAAAACCGTATTGAGCGTAACGAAAGTGGCCAGGTCATCGGCCAGGTAACACCGGACGGCCAGCGCTGGAGCATCGAGCGCGATGCGTTGGGCGACACGGTGAGCATCGAAGGGCCGGAGAGCCAGCACTGGCAAATCACTCGTAACGAACGTGGTCAGCCGGTGGAAGTGACGGGGCCGACAGGCACCACGGCGTTTGCTTACGAAGACGAGCGCCTGCCCGACCGTGCCACGACGGTGACCGACCCAGGCGGCGCCACCCACCAGCGCGAGTGGAACGCCCAGGGCCAGGTCACCGCCGAGATCGACTGCTCCGAGCAGCGCACCGAGTTTGAGTACGACCGCCGCGGGTATCTGGCCAGTGCCACCAACGCCCTGGGCGAGACCACGCGCACCCAGCACGACGAGCTGGGGCGGCGCACCGCCACCCAACTGCCCAACGGCCTTTACTGGCACCAGCATTTCGACCCGCAAGGGCGGCTGGTCGAAGTGGAAGGCCCCCAGGGCTTCCGCCAGCAGTTCTTCTTCGACGAACACGGCCGCCCGGCCCAGCGCACCGAGGCCGACGGCAGCCAGCAGTTCACCGCCTTCGACGACGTGGGCCGCCTGAGTGAGCTGACCCTGGGCAACGGCGCGGTCTACCGCTTCGCCTACGACGACATGGACCGGCTGACCAGCGAGACCGGCCCGGACGGCCGCGAACAGCAGTATCGCTACGATGAGGCGGGCCAACTGGTCGAGCGCATCGAAGCCAGCCGCCCCGGCCCGGACGGCCAGCCGCTTGCCACGCGCTATGAGTACGACGCCGCCGGACGCCTTGCGGCGCGCCATTTACCCGCCACCGAGCACGCCCCGGCAAGCCAGGAGCAGTACCGCTGGGGCGCCAACGGCCAGCTCATGAGCGTCACCAACGAGCACGGCGACGTCGCGTTTCAATATGATGACGCCCAGCGGCTGGTCGGCGAGCAGCAGCGCCACGCCGGTATCGAAGGCGGTAGCGGCTGGCAGTGGCAGCAGCAGCACACCCTCACCGCCAACGGCGCCCCGCAAGCGAGCCAGTTCGGCGCGCTACCCGCGCTCAACTGGCACACCTACGGCAGCGGCCACCTGCACGGGCTGAGCGCCCCGGGGCTGAACCTGGAAATCGACCTGGAGCCGGACGCCCTGCACCGGGAAACCCGGCGCCGCCTGACCCTGGCAGCGGGCGACCAGGCGCCGCCCCTGATTCTGGAGCGCGGCTATACGAACCTCGGCCAGCTCGATCACCTGACCCTGCGTGGCGCGCAGAACGGCGGGGGGCAGCAGTACCAGTACGACGCTCTGGGCCGCATGAGTTTCAGAAGCGTGCAGAGTGACCAGGCCTCCAGCGTCATCGCCTACAGTTACGACGCCGCCGGCCGCCTGACCGGCAGCCAGCACGGCGACCAGGCCCACCGCTACGCCCTCGATGCCGCCGGTAACCGCCTCGAGGGCCAACGGGCCATCACCGACAACCGCCTCGACCACCTGGACGGCGCCCGCCACCGCTTCGACGGCGCGGGCAACATGATCGAAAAGCAGGCCGCCAACGGCGACCGCCTGACGCTTGGTTTTGATGGTGCCAATCGCCTGGTCCAGCTCACCCGCGCAAGCGAGCGAGGCCGTACGGTCGAGGCCACCTACCGCTACGACGGCCTGGGCCGCCGCATCAGCAAGACCGTGCGCCACGAAAACGGCACCACCGCCACCACCCATTACGGCTGGGACGGCGACCGCATCGTACGCGAAGAGTCCGAAAAGCAACGCTCGACCATCGTCTACGAGCCGGGCAGCTTCGTGCCCATGCTGCGCATCGACGACACCGAACAGGGCCCGCACCTCAGCGCCTTCGTCACGGATGCGATTGGCACCCCGATGCAGCTCGTGGCCGCCAACGGCGAAACGCAGTGGCAGGGCCAGCCCGATGACTGGGCGGCGGTGAAGAATGTGCATGGAAGTGCGCGTCAGCCGATTCGGTTCCAGGGGCAGTGGCAGGACGAGGAGAGTGGGCTCTATTACAACCGGCACCGGTACTACGACCCACAGCAGGGACGGTATGTGAGTCAGGATCCGATTGGGTTGCGCGGTGGCACTAACTTGTATGGGTATGTGGCGAATCCAATGGGGGCGGTGGATCCGTTAGGATTGGAGCAGACACTTCTGTGTAGTAGGCAACTTGAAATATTTGGTGATGATCCTATGAAATCAAGCGGCAACCCGGTTCGGCATACTTTTTTAATGGCTGGTGAAGATATATACAGTTTTCAGGCAGGACAAGATAGTGGCTGGCTTAATATGATTTGGAGTGATGGGAAAGTGGATGCTAACGAATCACCTAACGCACTCTGTACCGTCATATCTGACGATCCGGAATATGCCGATGCTGTGCGTCATGCCGCTGAGGAAAAAGTCGGAATGTCCCGTACATACAATGTAGCGGCTTATCCCGGCACCTTGCCTCACGCATTTGGTGCACGAAATTGCCAAACATGGGCTGGTGATGTTTTGCGCGAGGCAGATAAAGCGACTTTGGGGGGCTCTGGTGCCTCTTCTATCCCATGTCAAGATAGTAATAGCTGCCGCAGTCTTTGAGCCCTTGAATTAAAAAGCTTTGGGCGAGGTCACCATTATGTCCGAATTCTTAAATATTTTAAAAACACTGTTTTTAGTTGTTTTTTTTGGTAACCCGGTTACGTTAACGCCATCACCAATCGACATGGGAGAAGGCAGCCACCTTGTGTTTAATTTAGAAAAACCAGTGAGAGTGATAGGCGGTGCGTATATTAGTATTGATGTAACCTCCATGCAGCCAACCCATGTTGATGGATTGATTTCAACAAGAGAGTGGGTTGATGAAGCTTTTGGGAAACAGCATATATCGGCGACCCTGGTTAACACCTTAACTGATGAGGAAGTGAAACTTGAACGTTACGGTCTATCCTATAACAGTACTGCTTCTAATATTAAAATAAGTAAAAATGGGGGGCTGGAACGAGGAAAAACGTATGACAGGATCATCATTAAAACAGACGTTGAGCTCAATCATGTGACTATGCGCTGGAGCAGTTGGTCTTTATAGAGAATAGTCCTGGGTTTTTGGTCCCAGAGTGTAATAGTTAAGAACGCAACAAAATATTGCGTCTCTTTCCAGCCAGCACTGAGCAGTACCGCTAGGACGCCAACGGCCATCTCATGAGCGTCACCAACGAGCACGGCGAAGTCGCGTTTCAATATGATGATGCCCAGCGGCTGGTCGGCGAGCAACAGCGCCACGCGGGTATTGAAGGCGGCAGCGGCTGGCAGTGGCAGCACACCCTCACCGCCAACGGCGCCCCGCAAGCGAGCCAGTTCGGCGAGCTACCCGCGCTCCACTGGCACACCTACGGCAGCGGCCACCTGCACGGGCTGAGCGCCCCGGGGCTGAACCTGGAAATCGACCTGGAGCCGGACGCCCTGCACCGGGAGACCCGGCGCCGCCTGACCCTGGCAGCGGGCGACCAGGCGCCGCCCCTGATTCTGGAGCGCGGCTACACGAACCTCGGCCAGCTCGATCACCTGACCCTGCGCGGCGCGCAGAACGGCGGGGGGCAGCAGTACCAGTACGACGCCCTGGGCCGCATGAGTTTCAGAAGCGTGCAGAGTGACCAGGCTTCCAGCGTTATTGCCTACAGCTATGACGCCGCGGGCCGCCTGACCGGCAGCCAGCACGGCGACCAGGCCCACCGCTACGCCCTCGATGCCGCCGGTAACCGCCTGGACGGTCAACAGGCGCTGACCGACAACCGCCTCGACCACCTGGACGGCGCCCGCCACCGCTTCGACGGCGCGGGCAACATGATCGAAAAGCAGGCCGCCAACGGCGACCGCCTGACGCTTGGTTTTGATGGTGCCAATCGCCTGGTCCAGCTCACCCGCGCAAGCGAGCGAGGCCGTACGGTCGAGGCCACCTACCGCTACGACGGCCTGGGCCGCCGCATCAGCAAGACCGTGCGCCACGAAAATGGCACCACCGCCACCACCCACTACGGCTGGGACGGCGACCGCATCGTGCGCGAAGAAAGCGAGAGCCAGCACTCGACCATCGTTTACGAGCCGGGTAGCTTCGTGCCCATGCTGCGCATCGACGACACCCAGGAAGGCCCGCAACTCAGCGCCTTTGTCACGGATGCGATTGGCACGCCGATGCAGCTCGTTGCCGCCAATGGCGAAACGCAGTGGCAGGGCCAGCCCGATGACTGGGCGGCGGTGAAAAATGTGCGTGGCAGTGCCCGTCAGCCGATTCGCTTCCAGGGGCAGTGGCAGGACGAGGAGAGCGGGCTCTATTACAACCGGCACCGGTATTACGACCCGCAGCAGGGAAGATACATCAGCCAAGACCCTATCGGGTTGCGCGGTGGTACCAACTTGTATGGGTATGTGACAAATCCAATGGGGGCGGTGGATCCGTTGGGGTTATTTGGGGCAAATATGCACCAACTAGATCCTATTGGCACTGCTATTCAGAATGGTCATACGCGTCCGCGAGCAGAGCCAAGGAGAGTGGGAGATGTTTTTAACCCAGCCGAAAGGGTTAGAGAAGGAAGTACTGCCACTGCAGAAGCGGGCGGACAACTGATTATTGTAGTTGGAGGAAGTAAGTCGACAGGGGTTGCTGTTAACGCAGATGGACTAGCTTGCACTATTCATACAACATGCGTTATGGCAGGACCTAGGATTGGAGCAGGAGTGACGGGGGGAGTTTCTGCCGCAACAGGTACTTTTGAGCCTGGGGATGTTAGTTATAGTATCGGTGGTGAGGGTACTGCAGTTTTCACAGGAGCTGATATTAACTTTTCTAATACTGGTTCTATTTCCTCCAACTTAGGAGGTATCTTTGGTGTCGATATTGGAGGAGCAATCAAGATGTGTCGTTCAGAAGTCTCTAACACTTGTTGGGAAATAGGTGAGTAACAATGAAAAACCAAATTTTGAGAACTTTTTTTGTCATTTTTCTTTTCCCTCTTATTCCTCTTTCAGCTTGGTTATTCGGAACGGATTCAATTCCCTATAAAATAATATGGTATGGCTGGATACTTATTTTCCTATGCATATGGTTGTGGAGCATTAGTTATATAATAAGGAAAAATATTGGTTTGGCAAAGAAGATAAAATCAGAGAAAAAGGGAGATTGATAAAATGTCTGAGCTGATGTTTTTTTTACCAATCATTTTATGGTTTTTAGTATTAGGGTTTTTTCTAATTTTTTTTAAGAAAGAAAACCCTGAAGCTTATGACAAGCTTGGCTTGTTAGACTTTTTCAAAAGCAAGAAAAGCGACGACGCAGCTAGAGCAATAATTTTCTTTTGGCATCAAAAGCATTTAAAGCTAGGAGGTAAAACAGCGCTCCTGGGAATGTTTTTAAATATTATTTTCTGCTTGATTGTCACCTATATGTTTGTGATTTTATGGCTTGGGTGGACAGGAAAGATTAATTGATCGCTTTAGCTTTCCCTATATTTATCAAGAATCTTCGACGTTGGGTGTGGGATTCGTCCTCTTAGATGAGCCAGAATGTTACCCCCATATTAGCAGAAGGCATGACATGGGCGGCACCCTGATTCTCACTCTCGGCCTGGGCTTAGAAACGCCCTAGAATCTCAAGGACCAGCACCTGGATACCTCCGCGTCGCCCCACCGCTTGGATCTCTATGTCGAGGCGGAACGAGGCAGTCTCTATCCCTACCCGGCGTGCGGTAAGGCCTACCAAGTAGACCACTCGCACCCAACGGCCTTTACTGGCACCAGCATTTTGACCCGCAAGGGCGGCTGGTCGAAGTGGAAGGCCCCCAGGGCTTCCGCCAGCAGTTCTTCTTCGACGAACACGGCCGCCCGGCCCAGCGCACCGAGGCCGACGGCAGTCAGCAGTTCACCGCCTTCGACGACGTGGGCCGCCTGAGTGAGCTGACCCTGGGCAACGGCGCGGTCTACCGCTTCGCCTATGACGACATGGACCGGCTGGCCAGCGAGACCGGCCCGGACGGCCGCGAACAGCAGTACCGCTACGATGAAGCGGGTCAACTGATCGAGCGCATCGAAGCCAGCCGCCCCGGCCCGGACGGCCAGCCGCTTGCCACGCGCTATGAGTACGACGCTGCCGGACGCTTGGCGGCGCGCCATTTACCCGCCACCGAGCACGCCCCGGCAAGCCAGGAGCAGTACCGATGGGGCGCCAACGGCCAGCTCATGAGCGTTACCAACGAGCACGGCGAAGTCGCGTTTCAATATGATGACGCCCAGCGGCTGGTCGGCGAGCAACAGCGCCACGCGGGTATCGAAGGCGGCAGCGGCTGGCAGTGGCAGCAGCAGCACACCCTCACCGCCAACGGCGCCCCGCAAGCGAGCCAGTTCGGCGAGCTACCCGCGCTCAACTGGCACACCTACGGCAGCGGCCACCTGCACGGGCTGAGCGCCCCGGGGCTGAACCTGGAGATCGACCTGGAGCCGGACGTCCTGCACCGGGAGACCCGGCGCCGCCTGACGCTGGCATCGGGTGACCAGGTACAGCCCCTGATTCTGGAGCGCGGCTACACGAACCTCGGCCAGCTCGATCACCTGACCCTGCGTGGCGCGCAGAACGGCGGGGGGCAGCAGTACCAGTACGACGCTCTGGGCCGCATGAGTTTCAGAAGCGTGCAGAGTGATCAGGCCTCCAGCGTCATCGCCTACAGTTACGACGCCGCCGGCCGCCTGACCGGCAGCCAGCACGGCGACCAGGCCCACCGCTACGCCCTCGATGCCGCCGGTAACCGCCTGGACGGTCAACAGGCGCTGACCGACAACCGCCTCGACCACCTGGACGGTGCCCGCCACCGCTTCGACGGCGCGGGCAACATGATCGAAAAGCAAACCGCCAACGGCGACCGCCTGACACTCGGTTACGATGGTGCCAATCGCCTGGTCCAGCTCACCCGCGCAAGCGAGCGAGGCCGTACGGTCGATGCCACCTACCGCTACGACGGCCTGGGCCGCCGGGTCAGCAAGACCGTGCGCCACGAAAACGGCACCACCGCCACCACCCACTACGGCTGGGACGGCGACCGGATTGTGCGGGAAGACAGCGAGAATCAGGGCTCGACCATCGTCTACGAGCCGGGCAGTTTTGTGCCCATGTTGCGCATCGACGACACCCAGGAAGGCCCGCAACTCAGCGCCTTTGTCACGGATGCGATTGGCACCCCGATGCAACTCGTTGCCGCCAACGGCGAAACGCAGTGGCAGGGCCAGCCCGATGACTGGGCAGCGGTGAAAAACGTGCGTGGCAGTGCCCGTCAGCCGATTCGGTTTCAGGGGCAATGGCACGATGAAGAGAGTGGGCTCTATTACAACCGGCACCGGTACTACGACCCACAGCAGGGACGGTATGTGAGTCAGGATCCGATTGGGTTGTTGGGTGGAATGAACTTTTATAACTATACAAAAAGCCCTACAACTAATATAGACCCGATGGGCCTGTCTCCTCGTTTAATCATGACGGGAGTTGCTGCAGCCCAAAAAGCAGCGGGTTACGCTAATGATGCTTGGTGCGTAGCTAGTTACACAGCAATAAGCAGCAGCACTTCCCAGTTACCAGCTATTGTAGAACATCAGATAGAAAAAGCTGATGAGGCAAAAGCAAGTAGTATTGCAGGATGTGAATCTGATAGGGAAAATCGACGCGCCTTATTGTTATCTAATGATGTAATCGAAGGTGAATTTAACGCATGTGTGGATCGTTCAGAAAGAAGTTACCATAGAAGAGTTCTTGCTATTGCCCAAGAAGATAGCACTAGACATTCCGATATCGATGACCAACTAAACGGAATTTATAAAAGTTGCTTGGAACCCTCTTTTGGTGACCTAGGCATCCCTAATAGTAGAAAATAAGGATATTTAAATGATTGACAATTCAGTAACTTCGCAAGTAAGTTTTTTAGTAGTAGGGCTTCTGGCTTCTTTACCCCTAATATCTTCTCCTGCTCTAGCTAATTCGACAATGTTCCAGGCTAATTTGGAAAGGACAGGGGTTTACGATGATACGGGGCCGGAGAGTTCACCAAAGCTAGCATGGAAGTTTGATACTGGCTCACCTGTATTCAGCACGCCGTTAGTATATGACGGGCTCGTATATTTTGCTGACTTTGAGGGCGGAGTTTATGCTGTCAATCAAAATAGCGGCTCACTAATTTGGGAAAAAAGCCTAGAGCAGCAACCTAGCTTTCAGATTACGGTTAATGAAAATTTTCTTCTGGTAGGACGCCGATTTTCTCGAAATGATAATGAAAGTTATTTAATAGCCCTTGACCGATTGTCAGGGGAAGAAATCTGGCGGTTTGAGCCTGATGACAAAACAGGTATGGATGCAGCTACGATCTATAATGACATGGTGTTTCTAACATCTATGTCTAACAACCTTTTTTCTTTGGATTTAGCAACAGGTGAAGAAATTTGGAGACACCCTATTCAAGGTGGTAGCGGGCAGCCATTGATATCAAATGATATGCTTTTTTTTCAAGATACCTCACAAAGTATTGATGCGCTGTCAGTTGCGACTGGAGAAATAATATGGTCTTACTTTTCTTCAATTAATAAGCAGAACTCTTTTAGTACTCCAGCAATAGATAGTTGCTGCATTTACTCCATAGTTAGCGAAAATGAAGGGGGAGTGATAAATCAAATAAATAAAAATAACGGTGAGCTAATAGCTGAGTTCCCTATAGAATTTTCCACCATGTCATCTATTAGTTTAGATAATGACATTGCTTTCTTCGGCGACGATGGCGAAGGCTACGCAGGCGCACATGGCTATATGAATGCTATGAATGTCGAAAATGGCGAGCTTATCTGGCGATTTGAAACAGAGGGATTCATAAGAGGTGCTGCTTCTATTGCTGGAGATACTGTCTATTTTGGCAGTGGAGATCATTATATGTATGCCGTGGATCGTCATACAGGTGAAATGAAATGGCGTTATGAAACTGATGCAGGAATTTCCTCTGCACCTGCCATCGTCGATGGTCGTTTGTATTTTGGCAGTATCGACGGGTATGTATATGTGTTGGAATAGCTACATAAAATGATCTATGTATAGAACAGAATTTAAAAAATGTCTTTTGTCAATGCAAGTGGCCCATTATGAGCTAGCGTTTGACCCTGCGCGGCTGATTTGCATGCGTGTTTCACTAGGGCGACTAGTCGAGCAGAAGACCCGCAAGGCTTCGCCAGCAGTTTTTCTTTGACAACCACGGTCACCCGGTGCAGCGCATCGAGGACGACGGCAGCTATCAATATACCGCTTATGGCGGCCTCGGTCGTCTGAATGAACTCGCCTTGGGCAACGGTGCCGTCTACCGCTTTGCATATGACGATATGGACCGCCTAGCCAGCGAGATCGGCCCTGATGGCCGCGAGCAGCAGTACCGCTATGATGGCGCTGGTCAGTTAGTCGAACGCATCGAAGCCAACGGCCCCGACGGCCAGCCGCTGGCCACGCGCTACTCGTACGATGCTGCTGGTCGCCTTACCGCCCGTCACCTGCCTGCGACCGAGCATGCCCCGCCAGCACCGAACACTACCGCTGGGGCGCCAACGGCGCCCCGCAAGCGAGCCAGTTCGGCGAGCTGCCCGCGCTCCACTGGCACACCTACGGCAGCGGCCACCTGCACGGGCTGAGCGCCCCGGGGCTGAACCTGGAAATCGACCTGGAGCCGGACGCCCTGCACCGGGAAACCCGGCGCCGCCTGACCCTAGCAGCGGGCGACCAGGCGCAGCCCCTGATTCTGGAGCGCGGCTATACGAACCTCGGCCAGCTCGATCACCTGACCCTGCGCGGTGCGCAGAACGGTGGCGGGCAGCAGTACCAGTACGACGCTCTGGGTCGCATGAGTTTCAGAAGCGTGCAGAGTGACCAGGCCTCCAGCGTTATTGCCTACAGTTTTGATGCCGCCGGCCGTCAGCACGGCGACCAGGCCCACCGCTACGCCCTCGATGCCGCCGGTAACCGCCTGGACGGCCAACAGGCGCTGACCGACAACCGCCTCGACCACCTGGACGGTGCCCGCCACCGCTTCGACGGCGCGGGCAACATGATCGAAAAGCAGGCCGCCAACGGCGACCGCCTGACGCTTGGTTTTGATGGTGCCAATCGCCTGGTCCAGCTCACCCGCGCAAGCGAGCGAGGCCGTACGGTCGATGCCACCTACCGCTACGACGGCCTGGGCCGACGCATCAGCAAGACCGTGCGCCATGAAAACGGCACCACCGCCACCACCCACTACGGCTGGGACGGCGACCGCATCGTGCGCGAAGAAAGTGACAGCCAGCACTCGACCATCGTTTACGAGCCGGGCAGCTTCGTACCCATGCTGCGCATCGACGACACCCAGGAAGGCCCGCAACTCAGCGCCTTTGTCACGGATGCGATTGGCACCCCGATGCAGCTCGTTGCCGCCAACGGCGAAACGCAGTGGCAGGGCCAGCCCGATGACTGGGCGGCGGTGAAGAATGTGCATGGAAGTGCCCGTCAGCCGATTCGGTTCCAGGGGCAATGGCAGGACGAGGAGAGTGGGCTCTATTACAACCGGCATCGGTATTACGACCCGCAGCAGGGGCGGTATGTGAGTCAGGATCCGATTGGGTTGCGGGGTGGCACCAATTTGTATGGGTATGTGGCTAATCCAATGGGTGCGGTGGATCCATTGGGGTTAGAAGGCTTTTTGGCCGAAATGGGAGCCTCTATATCTAATTCTGCCCGTAATGGATATACAGCTTTGAGTGAAGCGTCGGGCCCGGTGATAGAAAAAGCTTGGGGATATGCGGATACTGCTGCTAACTACTTAGGTGGTGCAGGTCAAATCATGACTGGCGGTGCCATGTGTATGACGGTTGCAGGCTGTATGTTAGGAGGGCCATTGATCGGGCTTGGGGCTAATAGTATACAAGAAGCCTATACAGGAGAAGCTGGGTATATACGTAGTGCGGCTATTTCTGTTGGAGGAGAGCAGGCAGGAAATCTTGCCGTCGATACTGCAAACCTTGGAACATCAGTAGGTGGGTTAACAAGAAAAGTTGTTTCACCTGATACTTGGCGTCTCTTTAGGAATATTAATGCAGATTATGTGAGGAACTATGAAACGATGTCTCGTGGAGGTCTTTTGCTTGAGGCCGGTTCAGGTACTATTGGTGTTACCAATACTATAGATACTTATATAAAGTCCGGAGAAAGTGATGAGTGAGGCAGTTTTGGTTTCTTTAATTATTATTCAAATGATTTTTTATTTTTTTTCTAAAAAAATATTTGATGTTTTTGGTTATAATAAGCTTTTGGCTATAATGATTTTTATGGGCTGTTTAGCCCCCATCCCTGGATGGTTGGTGGATAAAGAATATTTAGATAAAAATTTAATTACAGTTTTTCTTTCTATAAGCATATGGGTCGTTATGCTTGTTGTTTTTTTAATTGTAGATCGACGTTTTAGGCGTCAGCGAATAAGATAGCAAAGGAGTAATAGTCAGAGTGGTATGGTGTCTTATTAGATGATGTAGTAAGAGCAATTGATTAATTAAACACCTTATTAAGATTACCGCCAACGTCACCTCGCAGCAGAGCCAATTTGGCGAGCTGCCCGCGCTCAACCGGCACACCTACGGCAGCGGCCACCTGCACAGGTTGAGCGCCCCGGGGCTGAACCTGGAAATCGACCTGGAGCCGGACGCCCTGCACCGGGAAACCCGGCGCCGCCTGGACGGCCAACAGGCGCTGACCGACAACCGCCTCGACCACCTGGACGGCGCCCGCCACCGCTTCGACGGCGCGGGCAACATGATCGAAAAGCAAACCGCCAACGGCGTCCGCCTGACACTCGGTTACGATGGAGCCAATCGCCTGGTCCGGCTCACCCGCGCAAGCGAGCGGGGCCGTACGGTCGATGCCACCTATTGCTACGACGGCCTGGGCCGCCGGATCAATAAGACCGTGCGCCACGAAAACGGCACCACCGCCACCACCCACTACGGCTGGGACGGCGACCGCATCGTGCGCGAAGAAAGCGAGAGCCAGCACTCGACCATCGTTTACGAGCCGGGTAGCTTCGTGCCCATGCTGCGCATCGACGACACCGAACAGGGCCCACAGCTCAGCGCCTTCGTCACGGATGCGATTGGCACCCCGATGCAGCTCGTTGCCGCCAACGGCGAAACGCAGTGGCAGGGCCAGCCCGATGATTGGGCAGCGGTGAAGAACATTCGTGGCAATACAGCGCAGCCGATTCGGTTTCAGGGCCAGTGGCAGGACGAGGAGAGTGGGCTTTACTACAACCGCCACCGGTATTACGACCCGCAGCAGGGGCGGTATGTGAGTCAGGATCCGATTGGGCTCAACGGCGGCACGAATTTGTATGGGTATGTTATCAATCCTACAGGAATTATAGATCCACTCGGATTTTCATCAATTGCAAGTAACTGCAATGATTTGATTAATACAATAACCGATAAGGCGAATAATTCTTGGGATGGCTTAAAGTGGCGATATGATGCAGTATCCAGCGGCTTACAGGAAGACTTTTCAGATGGTGCTCTAGAAGGGCTCATTAGATTTACTGGCGGGCGAACAGAAGAAAATTTTATCAATCAAACTATGGAAACTTATTATTCAAGTAGTATAGCTATAAGATTTATAGGTGACCCTTTAGAAACAGGGGCTGGAATGTGGGCTGGAGGAAAAATGGCTCAAAGTTACGGTGGTTATACTGTTGGAAATTATATTTTACAAGGACCTGCGCCTCATCTTGGTACCCATCTTGGTACTCTAAGGCTAGTTGCTGCAACTTCAGTTGCTAATTCTGCTATGGTAACAGGAGCTTATGAGGCAGGAACTATGAGTGGTGCTGGAATAAGAACTACAGCGAATCGCTTTTTTAGGAAATTTGATAATTTTCTAAACTGGGTTAAAAAATAATTTATATTTCTTGGTTGCCGAATCTGATATGTTAAAAAATAGTGAGATTAAAAAGTTGGGTTTTTTTTATAGATTCCTTTGTGGATTTATAACTTTGGTTTGCTTTTTTTCCTTAATGGGTTTTTTAGCTTTTGGTTTTGATGAAGGTTTTGATATAAGGGCGCTTTTTTTCTTGCTACCTATAGGATGGTTGTTTCACATGGCAGTTGTGGTAATGCTAACTGGCTATCCTCCAGCCTACTTAAGGTGGACATCTGGAAAGAAATAAACACTATGTTTTTTAAAATTGGGCCATTGAGAAATAATGGCTTAGACCATTATAAAACATATGATGATATCTGTTTGGCCCCAGTGTGTAATGGTTTGGAACGCAACAAAATATTGCATCTCTTTCCGGCCAGCCAGGAGCAGTACCGCTGGGGCGCCAACGGCCAGCTCATGAGCGTTACCAACGAGCACGGCGAAGCCGCGTTTCAATATGATGACGCTCAGCGGCTGGTCGGCGAGCAGCAGCGCCACGCCGCCGTCGAGAGCGGCAGCGGCTGACAGTGGCAGCAGCATCACACCTTCACCGCCAACGGCGCCCCCCAAGCGAGCCAATTTGGCGAGCTACCCGCGCTCAACTGGCACACCTACGGCAGCGGCCTGAGCGCCCCGGGGATGAACCTTGGAATCGACCTAGAGCCGGACGCCCTGCACCGGGAAATCCGGCGCCGCCTGACCCTGCGCGGCGCGCAAATCGGCGGCGGCCAGCACGGCGACCAGGCCCACCGCTACGCCCTCGATGCCGCCGGTAACCGCCTGGACGGCCAGCAGGCGCTGACCGACAACCGCCTCGACCACCTGGACGGCGCCCGCCACCGCTTCGACGGCGCGGGCAACATGATTGAAAAGCAGGCCGCCAACGGCGACCGCCTGACGCTCGGTTACGATGGTGCCAACCGCCTGGTCCGGCTCACCCGCGCAAGCGAGCGGGGCCGTACGGTCGAGGCCACCTACCGCTACGACGGCCTGGGCCGCCGCATCAGCAAAACCGTGCGCCACGAAAACGGCACCACCGCCACCACCCACTACGGCTGGGACGGCGACCGCATCGTGCGCGAAGAAAGCGAGAATCAGCACTCGACCATCGTTTACGAGCCGGGCAGCTTCGTGCCCATGCTGCGCATCGACGACACCGAACAGGGCCCGCAACTCAGCGCCTTCGTCACGGATGCGCTGGGTACGCCCATGCAACTGGTCGCGCCCAATGGCGACACGAAATGGCAGGCTCAGCCTGATGATTGGTCGGCGGTGAAAAATGTACGCGGCAGTGCGAGTCAGCCGATTCGCTTTCAGGGTCAGTGGCATGATGAAGAAAGCGGGCTGTACTACAATCGCCATCGGTATTACGACCCGCAGCAGGGGCGGTATGTGAGTCAGGATCCGATTGGGTTGCGCGGTGGTACGAATTTGTACGCATATGTGGGTAATCCGATGGGGGCGGTGGATCCGTTGGGGTTATTTGGGGCAAATATGCACCAATTAGATCCTATTAGCGCTGCTATTCAAAATGGTCATACTCGCCCACAGCCAAAGCCAGAGAGAGTTAATATATCAAAAGAAATATCTCAATTAATAAGTGGAGCTCGATCTGCAGTCACACAGCCAATGTGTTCGGCATTAAGCATGCTTGGTGATAACGAAGCTATCGTTTCATCCTCAATTGGTAGTGGTGTAGCGCTTCAAGGGGCTGTAAAGGCATCCAGCAGTGGTATCTCAAATATATTAGGTATAGGTATAGGTGCAGGAGCTTCAGTGACTGGTTCTCTTGGCCAAAGCGTTAATATGCGCGCACCAGAAGAAAGGAATGCTGTGGATTTCCGTACTTTTATATCTCTTGCTGGTGGTGTAGGCATGATGGGGGCAGAGTCTTCTCTATCGTCTGGAACCGATGGAGCCTCGGTTGGCATAAAGGGAGGACCAGGTATTGGCGCTTCAGCGGTAGCAGGTGGAGAATTGGAATATTATATTTTAGATTGTAATAAGTAGAGAGGATTAAATGAGCTTAGTTCATATTTATTATATTATACTGCTAGTTAATGGGGTGGCATATTTAAAGCTTCGTTCCTCGCTAAGAGGAACTCCAGAAATATATGAGTATTACTTCGATGGCGCTGATGCTAGATCTATGGAGAAAACAGTTAAATTCAATAAATATATATTATCTAAAGATAGATGGAATGATGGCTTTAATAAAAGAACACTATTCTGGATTAGGGTTTATGTGGTATTGACCTATGTGAATATATTGTATACATCAGCCGGAATATTGGGATTTTTAATTCTTGGTTTTCTTGTTTGATTAATAAACCAAATGGGATGGTCGGCGGTCTCAATGACCAAGTGCAACACCTAACCTATCAGGTAAGGTATTGCCATGACTCACTGTTATCGCCATCTTTCTGCCGAAGATTGGGCCGCCATCATGCTGATGCGGGCTACCCACTCGATTCGCGCTATTGCCCGTCAGTTGGGACGTGCGCCCAGTACTATTTCACGAGAACTGGTGCGCCATGCTATTAGATCTGACAGAGCGTATGACGCCAGCCTCGCTGGCCACCGCGCTCGACTGACTCGCTGTCGGCCTCGCCGTTGCCCAAAGCTGACCTTCGATGTTGCGCTGTTCGAATTGGAGGCCTACCTGCTGCGCAAGTACTGGTCACCAGAGCAAATAGCCCGCACACTGAAGCGCATGTTTCCTGATAACACTGATCGCCACATCTCGCACGAAGCCATCTATAATGCGCTCTACCTCATGCCGCGCGGCTCGCTCAAGCAAAGAGCTGATTCCCTGTTTGCGTCAGGGTAAGAGTAAACGACGCCCTCGAAGCCGTGGCAAGGATAGGCGACAACAGACTCCCGACCTGGTCAGCATCCATCTGCGGCCGCCTGAAATCGAAGACCGCCTGATGCCTGGCCATTGGGTGGGTGGCCTCATCATCGGTGCCAACAACCGCTCTGCTGTCGGTACGTTGGTAGAGCGAACCACGCGGCTGGTCATCCCGGCGAAAGTGGATGGCACCACGGCTACAGCAGCAGCCGTCGGCTTCAGCGACAAGCTCAATGAGGTGCCGCGCTCCCTGCGCCTGTCCATG
The DNA here is from genome assembly GCF_968212445.1 of Vreelandella sp. GE22. Classification (NCBI taxonomy): domain Bacteria; kingdom Pseudomonadati; phylum Pseudomonadota; class Gammaproteobacteria; order Oceanospirillales; family Halomonadaceae; genus Vreelandella; species Vreelandella sp. GE22. The sequence continues at coordinate 3,227,284 of NZ_OZ309110.1, read as the reverse complement.
ACCTACGACCAGGGCCGAGAAATGGTGAAGCATGCCGAGATCACCCAGAAGACAGGTACGGCGATCTATTTTGCCGACCCGCATAGCCCATGGCAGCGGGGCTCCAATGAGAACACCAATGGACTGTTGCGGCAGTACCTGCCGAAGGGCACGGACCTGTCGGTCTACAGCCAGGAAGAGCTCGACGCGATCGCCGACTCACTGGATACACGACCACGCAAGAGACTGGACTGGCGCACGCCGCTGGAAGTCTATGCTGAGGTGCTCAAGAAATCCGTCGCCGGTCCAGGCACTATTCAATAGCACTGCACTTAGAACTTGAGACCGCCAGTTTTGAAGTTAAAAGGGCCGATGGTTTTTATTGTAGTATTATTATTATAAGGTATAATAGGTGTTATAGAGTTATTTTAAGTACTTTTCGCGTATTAAGATTTTGAATATTTTATATGTCAGTTAATCTTTTGTGGTCAACTAGACGTTCGCTGTTGCGTTAAGAGGATTTTTAAGTGGATGAATTTATTCCTATTGTTTTTGGGGTTTTGTTTTTTTTAGTGTTAGTCTGGTTTTTTCTTTGTCATCGATTGTTCAAAATACTAGCAAGCAGACACCCTGTGAAATATAAGTCTATGGGTAGTCCAAGTGTTGTCTTAAATAATTCACCGTCTAGTAGCTTGATACTGTTTAAGTTCCTATTTAAAAAAGAGTGGAAAAGTTTAAATGATTTAGGATTAGCAGCATTAAGTAAGTCGATGTTAGTCTTCTTTGTTGTATATATGTTTGGTTTTTTAACGTTAGTGACTTTAATTCTAATCGGTGTTTAGTCCCGGAGTATAATGGTTAGGAGCGCGATAAAGTATTTCGCCTCTTTTTGACTAGCACCGAGCAGTACCGCTGGGGCGCCAACGGCCAGCTCATGAGCGTTACCAACGAGCACGGCGACGTCGCGTTTCAATATGATGACGCCCAGCGGCTGGTCGGCGAGCAACAGCGCCACGCCGGTATCGAAGGCGGTAGCGGCTGGCAGTGGCAGCAGCAGCACACACTCACCGCCAACGGCGCCCCGCAAGCGAGCCAGTTCGGCGAGCTACCCGCGCTCAACTGGCACACCTACGGCAGCGGCCACCTGCACGGGCTGAGCGCCCCGGGGCTGAACCTGGAGATCGACCTGGAGCCGGACGTCCTGCACCGGGAAACCCAGCGGCGCCTGACGCTGGCATCGGGCGACCAGGCGCAGCCCCTGATTCTGGAGCGCGGCTATACGAACCTCGGTCAGCTCGATCACCTGACCCTGCGTGGCGCGCAGAACGGCGGCGGGCAGCAGTATCAGTACGACGCTCTGGGTCGCATGAGTTTCAGAAGCGTGCAGAGTGACCAGGCCTCCCGCGTCATCGCCTACAGCTATGACGCCGCCGGCCGCCTGACCGGCAGCCAGCACGGCGACCAGGCCCACCGCTACGCCCTCGATGCCGCCGGTAACCGCCTGGACGGCCAACAGGCCATCACCGACAACCGCCTCGACCACCTGGACGGCGCCCGCCACCGCTTCGACGGCGCGGGCAACATGATCGAAAAGCAGGCCGCCAACGGCGACCGCCTGACGCTCGGTTACGATGGTGCCAATCGCCTGGTCCAGCTCACCCGCGCAAGCGAGCGGGGCCGTACGGTCGATGCCACCTACCGCTACGACGGCCTGGGCCGCCGGGTCAGCAAGACCGTGCGCCACGAAAACGGCACCAACCCACTACGGCTGGGACGGCGACCGCATCGTACGCGAAGAGTCCGAAAAGCAACGCTCGACCATCGTCTACGAGCCGGGCAGCTTCGTACCCATGCTGCGCATCGACGACACCCAGGAAGGCCCACAGCTCAGCGCCTTCGTCACGGATGCGATTGGCACCCCGATGCAGCTCGTTGCCGCCAACGGCGAAACGCAGTGGCAGGGCCAGCCCGATGACTGGGCGGCGGTGAAGAACATTCGTGGCAATACAGCGCAGCCGATTCGGTTTCAGGGCCAGTGGCAGGACGAGGAGAGTGGGCTCTACTACAACCGGCATCGGTATTATGATCCGCAGCAGGGGCGGTATGTGAGTCAGGATCCGATTGGGCTCGGCGGCGGGCCGAATTTGTATGGGTATGTGACAAATCCGATGGGGGCGGTAGATCCTTTGGGCTTGAATCATATACAAGCAGGAGTACGAGGAGCTCTTTTTCTAGAAGGTATTAGAAATAAGGCTTGGTGCGTTGCGCAGCATACCGCATTTACAGCTAGTAGATCTCAGTTGCCGGATATTCTAGAAGAAAGCATAGAAGCCGCTGAATATTCTAGAGAAACTGGAGTTAATCAGTGCCATGAAGAAAGAAGTTATAGAAGAATTTTTGGTGAAAGAGAAGATGTTAATGAAGGGAAGTTTAGTGCTTGTCTAGAAGATGTGAAGTTAAAATATGACCAAAGAGTTATAGAGGGATTTGAGAATAATGTTGAGCGTCATCATTCTCTCGATCAAAATGCAAAAGATAACATATTTGGATGTCTTGATATGTCGGTGGGAGATCTGCACTTTCCAAAGGGTGTTATTGTAGTGGCATAGTAAATTTGGCCACCTAATTAGAGGTGCTAATATGCACCAAGACATCACCAGGTGGCAGCATGGCAACAAGACCAAAACGTAACTTTAGCCCTGAATTCCGGCTCGAAGCAGCACAGCTAGTCGTCGATCAACACTACACGGTTCGTGAAGCGGCTGAAGCCATGAATGTGGGGTATTCGAGCATGGATAAATGGGTTCGTCAGTTACGCCAGGAGCGTGATGGCCAAAGCCCTAAAGCAACGCCCATGACAGCCGATCAGCTCAGGATTCGCGAGCTTGAAAAGCGCATCCGTGACATTGAGATGGAAAAAGACATCCTAAAAAAGGCTACCGCTCTCTTGATGTCGGACTCCCTGAACACTTCTCGCTAATCGAGAAACTCAAGACGAGCTACCCGGTAAAAAAACTGTGTGACGTGTTTGGCGTGCATCGCAGCAGCTTTAAATACTGGAGACAACGTTCACAAAGACCTGTGTGTGCCACGAAGACCAAGGAAATAGCCAAGGTCAGAGAGCTATTTCGCGAGAGCGAAGGCTCTGCAGGGGCGCGCAGCATCGCAGAGATGGCGACAAGGCAGGATGTGCCGTTAAGTCGCTATCGCGCTGGCCGCCTGATGGAAAAGCCTGGCCTGATTAGTTGCCAAGTGCCTGGGCACACCTACAAGAAAACAGGTGATGAACATGTTGAGGTACCGAACCACTTAGCGCGTCAGTTTAACGTTGAGGCGCCCAACCGCGTTTGGTGTGGCGACGTCACATATATCTGGACTGGCAAACGCTGGGCTTATCTAGCCGTTGTCATGGACTTATTTGCCAGGAAAACGATTGGCTGGTCGATGTCGTTGTCGCCCGATAGCGAACTCACCAGCAGCGCATTGGAAATGGCTTATGAGAGCCGTGGGCGGCCAAAAGGGGTTATGTTCCACAGCGACCAGGGCAGTCATTACACGAGCCGTAAGTTCCGTCAGACACTCTGGAAATGCCAGGCAAAACAAAGCCTGAGTCGACGTGGTAATTGCTGGGATAATGCGCCAATGGAGCGTTTCTTCAGGAGCTTAAAGGTTGAATGGGTGCCAACGTATGGCTATCGATCATTCTTGCAGGGGCAGCATCATATCGTGAACTATTTAATCGGGTATTACAGCCAGCTTAGGCCTCACCAGCATAACGGTGGTATGAGTCCGAACCAGGCAGAGGAAAAGTACTGGGTTAACTATAAAGCGGTGGCCAGTTTTACTTGACCACTACATATCGTTGGATATTTCGATTCGGTTATTACCGATGAAAATGTATTTAAATATGAAGCAGAGATTGCCACGGAAGGCGGAATCCGTATCAAGACAGACGAAGGCCGCTGGGGGTACCAGTTCTATCACACGGGGGCTTCATTAAAAATAAAATCGTACAAGAAATTAAGTGTGGAGTCCGGTGAGCGCCAATCGGATAATGAAGGTTACCCAAGCAGTTCCAGCTCTAGTCAAGTAACACGGACCATAGAGACTGTCGAGTGGGTCGAAGATTCTAAGAGAACCAATACTTACCCTCTTGCAGAGGGTCATCCAGGGGAGTTTATACCTTTCTCATGAAAAAATTAATGACGTTTATACTCCCTCTTTTATTTGCGATGGAGACGCAGGCAATGACACAAGAGCAAAAATATCAATTTGGGGTTCGGTGGTCTGTGAATGGCCTAGCAACAGGCATTCATATGCAAGATATAATGCTCAATTTTTCAGGCATACCAGGCCATGTAGATACAATGCTACCGGTTTCGCAATATGTTAAAAGTGGTTTTAATTCAATTCAGTTTTATGCCTGGCCTGTTCCTTTTAATGAAGAGGACGAAATTCGCATTTCTATGGAGTATTGGGAGCCAGGACAAAACCCTAATTTGGAAACCAAGACCGCTTTTGAAGTAGTTATTAGGCCTGGCACAGACGATGCCGCACCGGAAGTAGTCGATGTAGATGACGATGCCCCACTGCATTTAGTTGTTAAAGACATTCGTTGGATTGATAATGGTGGCCACTTTCAACTGAATGTGCCTTTTAATAATCGTCAGAAAATGCCCACCTGGTGCTGGGAAGAAGGTGATGCCTTAAGCGATACCAACGCTGTACGAGATAGCTTGGCTAGTGAATACCGTCGGTTGTACTCGTTATTCGAAGAAGAGAATAACGACGCACTCATGGATGCATCCAAAACCATGATCGAAGAGCTGGCTATGGCTTCAGGTGAGTCTGAAGACTATGTGCGTCATCGCGCAAGCTTCACCATGTTTTTCGATAATCCTGATCTTTTCCAACTGGATCCCTTTCCAGAAGAACCAATGACGCTGAATCTGGCAGCAGATAATCGAGTAGCCTGGCTTACACGTGAAGGAGTTGCGGCTCCTATACGGTTTGGGCACGCAGCAAACGAGGAAGACGTATCCAACGTAAGGCTTTATTTCATCCAACGCGACGGTCAGTGGGAAATCTGCCGATGAAACCCGTAGCCCGCCAGGGCGACCTGCACAGCTGCCCCATCCCCGGCCACCGCACCACCCAAATCATCACCGGTTCGCCCTCTAAAGTGGAGGGCCAGCCCGTGGCGCGGGTGGGCGATAAAACCGGCTGCGGTGCCACTATTATCGAAGGCTCCAGCCACTCCAATCACGATGGCCGCCCCACGCCGTATTTGGGCTGCAAGACGGATCACGGCAGTGAGATCATCACCGCCTCGAGTAGTGCCAACGTCGAGCCATAATGCTACTGCGATGTTTTAACGTTAAAAGGCGCTTAAGCCGCTCTTAAGCATGACCCATAACGTTTTGGCACGGCTTGAGTGATGTTCAGCCGTGCCCTCATTGAATCAAGTAATATGGATGGTGAACCATGAAACAATGGATTGTTGCGCCTTTGCTGCTGACAGCCGCGATGGGAAAAGTACTGGCCGATCCTTCGGAAATGCCACATTCAGGCGTCTATGCCGTGGACGCGATAGAAGCAGTAGAAGCGAACCCCATGTTTGATTCGCTATTGCCCGAGATTGAAGCGAGCATGGAGCGCGCCTGGATCCGGTTTGATCGCGAGAGCCATCGGGCTGAGATCTATATGGAAGCACAGGCCGAACCGCTGCGTTATAACTTCGATTTCGAGCATCAGCAGGCGACCAGCCCGGATAACCCTGCCGCCAGGATCCGGTTCGAAACACCCGAACAGTTTGTGTTGATCCATGGTGAGCCGTTTGAAGTGGCGTTTACCTTCCAGCAGATCGATGAAGACGGGCCCGAATTTGCCGCTTTGCAATCGGCCAGGGATGAGTGGCTAAAGGCCAGGTAGACAGTGATCGACCATCAGAGGCCAGGTCTATTCAAACGCGCCGAGGTCGAGTCTTGTTCGCCAAAGGTATCTGATCCGCTGGTTTGAAACGTTCTCCATGTACTGGATAGACCGGTTGATTGGAAGTTTCCCGGCGTAAATGAGTTGACGCTTCGCTGTCTCCGAGCCCTTCGAGTTGACGCTGAACGTCGCCAGCCGCGAAGGCGACCTGGACGCGGCGGAACTGCTCGAACGCGAGGCCACGCTGACCGTCTGGCAGGACGGCGAGCCGCTGCGCCGGGTCCACGGCATCATCAGCGAGTTCGGCCGCGGCGATCGTGGCCACCGGCGCACCTTCTACTCGCTGACACTGCGTCCGGCGCTCTGGCGCACCTCGCTGCGCCAGAACTCGCGCATCTTCCAGAAGGTCGACCCGCTCACCATCATCAACACCCTGCTGGACGAGCGTGGTATTACCGATGTCGCCTTCGCCGTCAGCCGCGAACCCCTCGAGCGCGAATACTGCGTGCAGTACCGCGAAACGGATCTCACCTTCATCGAGCGCCTCGCCGCCGAGGAAGGACTTTTTTACTTTCACGAGTTCGAGGACAGCGAGGGCGGCGCCCACCGGCTGGTGTTCTCCGACGACCCCCAGGTGCTGACGAACCTGGGCGAGCGCACCTACCACAGCCGCGCCGGCGGCACGCCGCCTACCCGCCACGTGCGCAAGCTGAGCCACACCGCCCGGGTCGCCGCCGCCAGCGCCCAGCTCAAGGACTACAGCTTCAAGAACCCGGCCTACGCCCAACTGCACGACCACATGGGCGATGACGTCGCCGAGCACGGTCAACAGACCGACTACGAACACTTTGACTACCCCGGCCGCTACAAGGAAGACGCCTCCGGCAAGCCCTTCACCCGCATCCGCCTGGAGCACCTGCGCCGCAACGCCACCACGGCCAGCGCCCAAAGCGATCTGCCCGAGTTCGCCCCCGGCGCACGCTTCACGCTGACCGACCATGACACCGAGAGCCTCAACCGGGACTGGCAGGTGGTCGCGGTGCACCACGCCGGCGAGCAGCCCCAGGCGCTGGAAGAGGACAGCATCAGTGCCAGCGACACCGGCGGCATGACCCGCTACGTCAACCAGGTCACGCTGATGCCCGGTGACGCCGCCTGGCGCGCCACGCCCAACCCCAAGCCAAGCGTCGACGGCCCCCAGGTGGCTTTCGTGGTCGGCCCGGAAGGCGAAGAGATTCACTGCGACGAGCACGGCCGGGTCAAGGTCCAGTTCCCCTGGGACCGCTACGCCGAGCCGGATGACACCGCCAGCTGCTGGGTGCGCGTCTCCCAGGGCTGGGCCGGCGGCGGCTACGGCAGCATTGCACTGCCGCGCATCGGCCACGAGGTGATCGTCTCGTTTCTGGAAGGCGACCCGGACCAGCCGCTGGTCACCGGGCGGACCTACCACGCGGTCAACCAGCCGCCCTACGATTTACCGGCGAACAAGACCCGCACGGTGCTGCGCACACAAAGCCACAAGGCCGAAGGCTTCAACGAGCTGCGCTTCGAGGACGAGGCGGGCGAGGAACAGATCTGGGTCCACGCTCAAAAAGACCTGGAGCTTTTAACGCTCAACGACCGGACCGAGGAGATTCGCAATGACAGTCACCTCAAGGTGCATAACGACCGCATCAGCGAAATCCATAGTGACGATCACCTGACGGTGCACGGCAACCGCTACGGGAAGGTCGACGGCGATGACCACCTTACTGTGGACGGCACCCGCCACGAAAAGATCGGCCAGGCTCAACTCCTCGAGGCAGGCCAGGAAGTACATCACAAGGCCGGCATGAAGGTGGTGATCGAAGCCGGTGCCGAGATTACCCTGAAGGCCGGCGGCAGCTTTATCAAGATCGACCCCAGCGGTGTGACCATCGTGGGCCCGCAGGTCAAGATCAACTCGGGCGGCAGCCCAGGCAGCGGCACCGGACAGGCCGTTCAAGGTGCTCGGCTACCTGGTGAGGCCGATAGTGAAGAGCACCAAAAAATTTCTCCAATTCAACATCACCCCACTTCTTTTGCGGAGACCGGTGGGCAAACGATCGCCCTGAAAAAGGCCGCCAGCAGTGGTAAGGCTCTTTGCGATATCTGTGCCGATACCCTAAAAAGCTCACAGAAGGCATCCTCATGAGTAGAACGTTGCCGTCATGCACACACCTTGTAATGGACGCTGCCCAACCAGAAGTCCGCGAGCAGTGGTATCGGCGTTCGGCCTTCAGCGAGGAGGGTGAACTGCTTTATAACGATACTCCTTTTGCGCATTTGACTACTGTCTCGCCTATCGTCGCACCTACTTCGGCAAATGATCCCTTCTTGCAATGGATAACAACCCAACGCCCGCACTTGCGTTGGGGAATACTCCTAGAAAGCCAGGCGACAAGCCACGCCTTGGCCAAGCATTTTCGGCACTGGTTAACGATCTATAACGACCACGGCGATGAGGTGCTATGGCGTTTTTATGATCCTGAGGTACTGCCCTTTTTTCTTGATGCTTTTAGTGATCAGGAGCGCCAAAAGTGGTTCGGACCCTGTACCGCTGTTCATTGCCGGATACCAAAAGAAACGCTACGCCGAGAGCCGGAAAAGGCGCACGATGTATCGCCTCCATCATTACCTGATGCCCCTTGGTGGCGTATTACGCAACAACATATCACCCTGCTTCGCCCACTGATGCGCAAGGAATTGATCTCCGATGCGCGTCAGCGCTTATTACTCGCTGCATGGTCGTGGTTAATGCATCTGGACTCACCTGCGATTGATGCCCGTCTTGAAGAAGCCATTGACCGCTTGACTGCTCTCAATCAAGGCGAGTTACCCAGTATCGAAATGGCCGAGCACTTTTGCCTTTTGGTGTTTACCAGTTGTTCCCATTTGGAGAAGCGGGAGGATTTTCAACGAGCAGTGGATACTCACGGCATCGCTAAAGCGCTAATCCAATGGCAGGCCTGTGCTTATGGGCAACTGCCTGATCGTACCCATCATGATGTTCAGTGGCTGCCCGACGGCCCGCAAATGTTAACGTTATAAGCAAGGGAAGGAACCACACTATGAGCGGTACAAGTGCCCAAGCATGCCCAATAGGTGATGATATCGAGAGTCGTTTGTAGTTTTGTATGCACCTGCGAGGAAGTGCCTAATCGCGGCCAAAACGGCATTAACCTCAAACAGAGCTGTGTGGATAGAGGGCTACAACAATTCAATGAAAGCTGCGATACGGGCATACGTGTTCAGGTGCCCTACTATATGGGAGATAGGCCCCCTTCACCGTTACTTATGAAAGACGATGAAGGCCAAGAAACGGCCGAGGCGATCCCCAGCTTCGGCCATGCCATTAACCGTATTATACGCATCAAGCGCGATAGAGCGCAGGGAATACTATTAACGGAATCAGAGAAAAATAGCGCTGAAGGCTACACCCGTGGCGATATGCGCATACCTGACGCGGTCGTGCTGCGTGACCCCAACGGCAAACCCACCCAGGACAACCTACTAGGCGTGATTGAGGTCAAGTTTCCACCGGATGATTGGGGGGATGGGCAAGAAAGGGCTTATGAGGGGATCGCCGGAGGAGAGGAGAAATTGCATTTACTCACCCCCGAGCGGTGCAAATGTGATGGGCCGCAGCAGACTAAGTATGCGCCTGAAACACAGCCCGCCCTCGAGACTTACCGAGATCGCTTGGAAGAAAAAGGCATTTCGTGGGGAGAAATTGGAGCAGGCGTCGCGTTAGTCGCTCTAGGAGGCGCTGCGACTTATTTCAGCGGAGGACTAGGCGCTGCACTAGGGCAGCAGGCTGCACGACAGGGGGCGGGCATGGTATTAGGCGGCTTTGGTATGGGTGCGGCAGCGGCTTGGTAACAACTTAAGGAGAAACTCCATGGGTACATCGCAAGATTTGGATCAACTACTCACAGTAGAAACCGGCAACGGTGTGCTGTTTAAAATCTGCCTGGGTGTGGCACTGTTTTTTACTGGCTCCCAGCAGGAAGAAAAGCGCCAAGCGGTGCTGGAGATCCTTGCCGACTACCGCGACTTGGTGGGAGACCAGCTGACTTGGACAACCAACCCAACCACCGGACGCTGGAAAAAGCTGAAGGGGTTTGATAGTTATATTACCCCCTTTGACTGGTTACCCAGCTATGGCCCCGGCGAGTGGGAGTTTGTTTATCACGGCGGCCAGCGGCGTAGTGATGCGAACGAATATGGGATGGTTGTTCTCGGCAATAGACCAAGCTCCGATGAGCGAGGAGAGGTAAGTTATTTATATTGTCAGTTCCCAGTTGATTTTTTTATCGAGCGTGAGCAGAAACTACCTGCGCTAGTACAACGCTGGTGCGAAAAACTTAAACCCGAGCATGGCTATTCAGGCTTTTGGTCAGGTCGTTCTTATGGTTATGAAAAAAGTGATGAGGCGGTAATTCTTGAGTACAAATTTGGCCAGCGCTTTCTTGGGATGCAAATTAATAAATTCACCACTCATTCTTTAAACCTGCACCGTGGCCCTAAAGGTGTTGATTGGCTGACGATTCTTTCTGACGCCTGGTTAGAACGTTTAGGTGGCTTGGAACACGTCAAAGAACAAATGGGTGAGCTGCCAGTGCTGGAGTATAACGGCGGTGCGATTTTGCGCGCAGGCGCCATGCCGCAGTTGGGTGACAACGAAAATCCCGAGGTTAATGCCGCCTTAGCCGACTACCGCCGTGTGGCGGAAATTATCGAACCCGTTCGTATCAAAGACCATCAAGGCATTCACCCTCGTCTCTTTGGCGACGTGCGGGATGAGAAGCGTTTTGATGAGGCTGAGTACCAAGCCTGGCTAGCGCGCTTTAGCCCCCAAGGGAGTGAGCAATGAACGAGCCAACAGCGAGCGGTCAAACATTCGAGCTTGATTGGGTCCCCGCACAGCTATTTCCCGACATCGAGCTGGAGCGGGTGGACGTTAACGAGCAGGCAATCCGCATTGTGTGCAGCGATGGCGACTGGTCGATACAGTCGGATATTACTCCCTTCTGGGGACCGGGCACCATGGTGTTTGAGGTTGAAGGCGATACGTTCGTACATATCCAGGAAGGAGAGCGCTGGCCTCTGGTCGACCCTGCGGTGGCGCAGGAAAAACTGATTCCTTATCTCCACACGCTGGAAGTAATCGAGCGCGGCGACCCTTGGCGATTACGTTTTCGGGCGGGCGACCGCAACGCCATTGTTGAGCTGCAGTCGAAAGTGATCAATATTACCTGGTATCCAGAAGGGGCCTGAGTACGTGTGAAAGGCTACGTCATACCGATATCTGCTTTAATGATACTGCCATGAACTAACGGTTCTCGGTAAGCACGAGCAACGCCATGCGGTTTGAAAACCTATGGCGTGCTACCCGGTTCAACAGCCCAAAATGCGCGCCAGCGCCACGGCGAGGTGGTGCGTGAGTTCGAGTGGCAGGATCACATGCTGACCGCCCACCGCGTGCCCGGCGGTATGGAAGCCCACTACACCTGGGACCGCCACGCGCCGGACGGCCGCGTAATAGGTCAGCAGGAAGCCGGCGGCCTGGCGCGGCGCTTTGAGTATCACGTCGATCACACCCAGGTCACCGACCACCTGGGCCGCGAAGAGCGTTACCACTTCGTGGGCAGCGGCCCTGGCAAGCGCTGGACGGCGCACACCCGCCCCGACGGCTCGCGTATCGAGTTCCGTTACGATCGCGCCGGGCAAAAAATTGCCACGGCCGACCCGCTGGGCCGCGAAACAAGGATCGAGCGTAACGAAAGTGGTCAGGTAATCGGCCAGGTAACGCCGGACGGCCAGCGCTGGAGCATCGAGCGCGATGCGTTGGGCGACACGGTGAGCATCGAAGGGCCGGAGAGCCAGCACTGGCAGATCACTCGTAACGAACGTGGTCAGCCGGTGGAAGTGACGGGGCCGACAGGCACCACGGCGTTTGCTTACGACGACGAGCGCCTGCCCGACCGTGCCACGACGGTGACCGACCCGGTGGGCGCTACCCATCAGCGCGAGTGGAACGCCCAGGGCCAGGTTACCGCCGAGATCGACTGCTCCGAGCAGCGCACCGAGTTTGAGTACGACCGCCGCGCGTATCTGGCCAGTGCCACCAACGCCCTGGGCGAGACCACGCGCACCCAGCACGACGAGCTGGGCCGGCGCACCACCACTCAACTGCCCAACGGCCTTTACTGGCACCAGCATTTTGATCCGCAAGGGCGGCTGGTCGAAGTGGAAGGCCCCCAGGGTTTCCGCCAGCAGTTCTTCTTCGACGAGCACGGCCGCCCGGCGCAGCGCACCGAGGCCGACGGCAGTCAGCAGTTCACCGCCTTCGACGACGTGGGCCGCCTGAGTGAGCTGACCCTGGGCAACGGCGCGGTCTACCGCTTCGCCTACGACGACATGGACCGGCTGACCAGCGAGACCGGCCCGGACGGCCGCGAACAGCAGTATCGCTACGATGAGGCGGGCCAACTGGTCGAGCGCATCGAAGCCAGCCGCCCCGGCCCGGACGGCCAGCCGCTTGCCACGCGCTATGAGTACGACGCCGCCGGACGCCTTGCGGCGCGCCATTTACCCGCCACCGAGCACGCCCCGGCAAGCCAGGAGCAGTACCGCTGGGGCGCCAACGGCCAGCTCATGAGCGTCACCAACGAGCACGGCGACGTCGCGTTTCAATATGATGACGCCCAGCGGCTGGTCGGCGAGCAGCAGCGCCACGCCGGTATCGAAGGCGGTAGCGGCTGGCAGTGGCAGCAGCAGCACACCCTCACCGCCAACGGCGCCCCGCAAGCGAGCCAGTTCGGCGCGCTACCCGCGCTCAACTGGCACACCTACGGCAGCGGCCACCTGCACGGGCTGAGCGCCCCGGGGCTGAACCTGGAAATCGACCTGGAGCCGGACGCCCTGCACCGGGAAACCCGGCGCCGCCTGACCCTGGCAGCGGGCGACCAGGCGCCGCCCCTGATTCTGGAGCGCGGCTATACGAACCTCGGCCAGCTCGATCACCTGACCCTGCGTGGCGCGCAGAACGGCGGGGGGCAGCAGTACCAGTACGACGCTCTGGGCCGCATGAGTTTCAGAAGCGTGCAGAGTGACCAGGCCTCCAGCGTCATCGCCTACAGTTACGACGCCGCCGGCCGCCTGACCGGCAGCCAGCACGGCGACCAGGCCCACCGCTACGCCCTCGATGCCGCCGGTAACCGCCTCGAGGGCCAACGGGCCATCACCGACAACCGCCTCGACCACCTGGACGGCGCCCGCCACCGCTTCGACGGCGCGGGCAACATGATCGAAAAGCAGGCCGCCAACGGCGACCGCCTGACGCTTGGTTTTGATGGTGCCAATCGCCTGGTCCAGCTCACCCGCGCAAGCGAGCGAGGCCGTACGGTCGAGGCCACCTACCGCTACGACGGCCTGGGCCGCCGCATCAGCAAGACCGTGCGCCACGAAAACGGCACCACCGCCACCACCCATTACGGCTGGGACGGCGACCGCATCGTACGCGAAGAGTCCGAAAAGCAACGCTCGACCATCGTCTACGAGCCGGGCAGCTTCGTGCCCATGCTGCGCATCGACGACACCGAACAGGGCCCGCACCTCAGCGCCTTCGTCACGGATGCGATTGGCACACCGATGCAGTTGATCTCCCCCAATGGCCAACTCCGCTGGTTCGCCGAACCTGATGACTGGGCAGCCGTCAAAAATCAACGCGCCGTGCGCAACGTCACCCAGTCAATCCGGTTCCAGGGCCAATGGCACGACGAAGAGAGCGGGCTTTACTACAACCGCCATCGCTATTACGACCCGCAACAGGGAAGGTACATCAGCCAGGACCCGATAGGGCTCAAGGGAGGCACGAACCTGTACGGCTACGTGACTAACCCGACGGGGATGGTGGATCCGTTGGGTTTGGCAGGAGCGGCTGCAGCAACAAGTGCGGCTGGGGGCTCAGCGGTAGCGGGCCGTGCCCCTGCTCTTGGCGGACGAATACCCTACCTAAACCCGGTGGGGGCATTTATTTCAGGCATGTGGCCCGCACGAATGGGCAACGGAACGAAAGCAGGCCCCTGGTACACGGGAACCGTATTTTCGCCTACTGATCGCCTGGAAGACGATAACAACCCTATTGACCGCGAGGGCCGCCCTGATACGCCTAAAGAACGCCTAGGACGCTATGACATGCCGGCCACTGACCAGAATGGCTGGAGCACTGAGCGGCCAAGCATTCAGCCAGGTGGCTGCCGCGGTGAACAACCCATTGCCTCACCGTTGCCGGGTGACAACACGATCGGGGGGGGGCTATCAGCCTGCCGGAACGGATATGATCGGTGGGGCGGTGTTTAGTGAGGAGGATGCCCTAAATGCAAGAGCTACACGGGATGTTGATAGTATTACAGCTCCTATTGATTTTGATGGGCACATTCTAAATGGTGAAGTTAAACGAAATGGTGATGTAGTTGGTGGGCATTCGATAGCTAGTGGTAACGTGAGGGTTATTCCAGGAACTCAATCTCCGCCAAATACCCATGGTGTATATACCGCGCAAATTGAAGTCCCCGACCCATTAAACCCTGGTAAGTTTTTACAAAAAACAAACAATGGCGGAGTATCTACACTGTTTCCCGACTCATGGACGGCCGACCGGGTTAAAGTAGAGGTGGATGCAGCATTTCAAAACAAGGTGATTACGGGAAACAAGTGGGCAGGAGTAACGCCTAGTGGAGTGCGTGTAGAAGGGTGGATGAAGCCGAAAGCTACAGTCTATCCCAAATATTAGGAGTACGAGATGAAAATTTCATTTTTGTGGAAAAATGTATTAGGAGTTGTTTCACCACATTGTGTGCCGGAAACAACCAATGAAGATGGTATAAATCTTCTTTCCTGTCTTCTTATGGATGATGGTGGGGTTCCCTACCAGCAAACCATTCCATGGGTGCAGAAAGGAATAAAGCAAGTGGATTCTGTTTTAAGCGGTGAAGTAGAGTCCTCGAGCTGGGGACGAGAGTCTTGGGGAGTTTCAATAACTACCAGAGAAGCCAAGATATATTCTTTATACGATGATGAATATTTTGAAAACATTGACACTGAGCAGTTTAGAGATGCTCTTGCTTTATGGAAAACATTCTTAGAGTCAAAGCCAAGACTGGAAAAAAGTAAAGATATCGTTATATAAAGCCAGCAGTAACGATGGGCGGATGCAGATACTGAGTGTAATACCGCTTGGCCGCAGAAACTGAGTGCAACACCTGACCAAACCGGTAAGGTGTTGACCCCATGTCATATTCTGAACTTTGTATCGAAGAGCGCGCGACGCTCCAAGTCAGTCTCGCACAAGGTTTGAGCATCAGGAAGGTAGCCACCTTGCTTGAGAGATCCCCAGTGACAATTAGTCGAGAGATACGGCGCAATGGATCGCCTGATGATCGGTATCGCGCACTAGATGCGCAACAGCGCCGTCATGATCGTCGAGGCAACTGTCGACCAAAGCGCAAACTGCTTCCGGGCAGCCCTCGGTTCGCCCTGATTCAGTACATGCTGCGTCGTCGCTTGTCTCCCGAACAGATTAGCGGCAAGCTCAGGGATATGAATATTCCTGACCTCCGAGACGCTTACGTCTGCCGTGAAACGATCTACAGTGCTATATACGCGTTGCCCGTGGGTGAGCTGCGAAAGGAACTGATCCACTGCTTGCGGCAAGGAAAATCCGCCCGTAAGCCACGACGTGGGCAAGTGGATAGGCGCAACCAGATTCCTGATATGGTTAGCATCCACCTCCGTCCACCCGAGGTAGAGAAACGTGAATTTCCCGGGCACCGGTGTGCCGGCTCAGTGGGAGGGCGACCTGATCAAAGGCAAGGGCAACGCATCAGCTGTTGGGACCCTTGTTGAACTCAAAAGCGGTTACTTGATTCTGGCGAAGATGAACGATGCGACCGCCACCTCGGCCGTGGAAGGTTTTAGTGCTGCGCTGAACAGGATGCCATTAGCTGCACGGAAGAGCATGACGTATGACCAGGGACGCGAGATGACACAGCACGCCAAGATTACCCAGAATACCGGTGTAGCCATCTATTTCTGCGATCCACATAGTCCATGGCAGAGAGGCGCCAAGCGGATGGCCGCCCCCTCAATATCAATGGTCTCATACGGCAGTACTTGCCCAAGGGAACGGATTTATCGATCTATAGCCAGAAAGAGCTGGATGAGATCGCGCTTGAGCTGAACATGCGCCCGCGGAAGCGCTTCGACTTCAAGTGTCCAATTGAAGTGATGAGTGAGCAGATGGCGAAATACCATGAGGTTCCGTCATCGATACATTGATGGTGTTGCACTCAGAAACTGCATCCGCCCCGTTAAGGAAACACTGCATAAATCCTGCCGTAGGAGAGAGTGTTCAAAACTCTGTGTCAGCAGCTCAAAGCCAACGGCGCCCCGCAAGCGAGCCAGTTCGGCGAGCTACCTGCGCTCCACTGGCACACCTACGGCAGCGGCCACCTGCACGGGTTGAGCGCTCCGGGGCTGAACCTGGAGATCGACCTGGAGCCGGACGTCCTGCACCGTGAAACCCGGCGCCGCCTGACCCTGGCAGCGGGCGACCAGGCGCCGCCCCTGATTCTGGAGCGCGGCTATACGAACCTCGGCCAGCTCGATCACCTGACCCTGCGTGGCGCGCAGAACGGCGGCGGGCAGCAGTATCAGTACGACGCTCTGGGTCGCATGAGTTTCAGAAGCGTGCAGAGTGACCAGGCCTCCAGCGTTATTGCCTACAACTACGATGCCGCAGGCCGCCTGACCGGCAGCCAGCACGACGACCAGGCCCACCGCTACGCTCTCGATGCCGCCGGTAACCGCTTGGACGGCCAGCAGGCGCTGACCGACAACCGCCTCGACCACCTGGACGGTGCCCGCCACCGCTTCGACGGCGCGGGCAACATGATCGAAAAGCAGGCCGCCAACGGCGACCGCCTGACGCTTGGTTACGACGGTGCCAACCGCCTGGTTCAACTCACCCGCGCAAGCGAGCGGGGCCGTACGGTCGATGCCACCTACCGCTACGACGGCCTGGGCCGCCGCATCAGCAAAACCGTGCGCCACGAAAACGGCACCACCGCCACCACCCACTACGGCTGGGACGGCGACCGGATTGTGCGCGAAGCGTCCGAAAATCAGGGCTCGACCATCGTCTACGAGCCGGGCAGTTTTGTGCCCATGTTGCGCATCGACGACACCCAGGAAGGCCCGCAACTCAGCGCCTTTGTCACGGATGCGATTGGCACGCCGATGCAGCTCGTTGCCGCCAACGGCGAAACGCAGTGGCAGGGCCAGCCCGATGACTGGGCGGCGGTGAAGAATGTGCATGGAAGTGCCCGTCAGCCGATTCGGTTCCAGGGGCAATGGCAGGACGAGGAGAGTGGGCTCTATTACAACCGGCATCGGTATTACGACCCGCAGCAGGGGCGGTATGTGAGTCAGGATCCGATTGGGTTGCGGGGTGGCACTAACTTATATGGGTATGTGGCTAATCCAATGGGGGCGGTGGATCCGTTGGGTTTAAGTGGAGGGCCTTATGGGCTAGGCAGCGGCCCATATTCGCAGTCAAACTATATTTCCAGATCTGTGGAACAAGCGGAATCAACAGGCGCCGCACAACCTTGTTCACAAAGTGGCAGCCTCTGGGATAAATTTCTAGCATCTATGAAAAGCTCTCCTTCTCCTTTAAACAGGAGTGAGGAACCACTGCATAACATGCGTGTTGACGGTTTGCCAGAATCAATGCACGGAGAAAAAATAGGTTTGCCAGAAGATAACTCTTTTCGTGAAAATCAAGAGCTTATATACAACACTGCAATCCCTTCTCCGATTGGAACTGATGCGGGAATAATAACAGGGGCTATTGGGTATGGTGGTCAGGCATTAGGTCGTACCGGACCCATTATAAGGGGTAACGCTGCAACGTCGGCGGGCCTTTGGTCAACTACTGGAATGGCATACATTCACTCCCATATTTTTGCTTTATTTGGCCCTAAAGGAACCATTCCTGCCTCATCATCAGAAGAAGGGGGCAGCGAGTGATAAGAAGAAAAGAAATATGCCTAGCGTGTTCATTTGCTACTTACTGGATAAGCATTACATGCGCCATGCTTATCCCAATTTTTTATATATTCACTAAAAACCCTATAGAGGCGCCCTTACTCATCATGACATCTATATTCTTACCACTGTTCAATTCCTACTACAGAAAAGAACTAGTGAAAGTGGCGCGCGGAACAGGATATGTAATCTTGGCTTTACTAGGAGCTCTTCTTTTGATAGTGCATTATCAAGAGGAGCTTCAAAGTTTAGTTGGAAAAAAAACAAGCTCCATAGCTATAGGAGTAAACTTGATGTTAATTACAAATTTGTTTTGCTTTAGGGCTACTCATCGAAATGAATCATGAGAATTAGGCTTGTACGTATCAGATCCCGCAGAGGGTGTTCAAAACTCTGTGTCAGCCAGCCTCATAGGCTGACGTGGTGGTCCAGGCGCCCAGGGAAGTGAATGGCCATCTGTGACAGCGTTAAATTCCAGTTCTGCACGGGTGCGTCCAGCGTTTAGAACGGTATACCTGCATAGAGCAACTTGAGTAAGGAGGGGGGCAAAACTCTGTGTCAGTACATCCTCACCGCCCACGGCGCCCCCGCAAGCGAGCCAGTTCGGCGAGCTACCCGCGCTCAACTGGCACACCTACGGCAGCGGCCACCTGCACGGGTTGAGCGCCCCGGGGCTGAACCTGGAGATCGACCTGGAGCCGGACGCCCTGCACCGGAAAACCCGGCGCCGCCTGACTCTGGCATCGGGCGACCAGGCGCCGCCCCTGATTCTGGAGCGCGGCTACACGAACCTCGGCCAGCTCGATCACCTGACCCTGCGCGGCGCGCAGAACGGCGGGGGGCAGCAGTACCAGTACGACGCCCTGGGCCGCATGAGTTTCAGAAGCGTGCAGAGTGACCAGGCTTCCAGCGTTATCGCCTACAGCTATGACGCCGCCGGCCGCCTGACCGGCAGCCAGCACGGCGACCAGGCCCACCGCTACGCCCTCGATGCCGCCGGTAACCGCCTGGACGGCCAACAGGCGCTGACCGACAACCGCCTCGACCACCTGGACGGTGCCCGCCACCGCTTCGACGGCGCGGGCAACATGATCGAAAAGCAGGCTGCCAACGGCGACCGCCTGACACTTGGTTACGATGGAGCCAATCGGCTGGTCCGGCTCACCCGCACAAGCGAGCGGGGCCGTACGGTCGAGGCCACCTATCGCTACGACGGCCTGGGCCGCCGCATCAGCAAAACCGTGCGCCACGAAAACGGCACCATCGCCACCACCCACTACGGCTGGGACGGCGACCGCATCGTGCGGGAAGAAAGCGAGAATCAGCGCTCGACCATCGTTTACGAGCCGGGCAGCTTCGTTCCCATGCTGCGCATCGACGACACCCAGCAAGGCCCGCAACTCAGCGCCTTTGTCACGGATGCGATTGGCACCCCGATGCAGCTCGTTGCCGCCAACGGCGAAACGCAGTGGCAGGGCCAGCCCGATGACTGGGCGGCGGTAAGAAACGTCCGCGGCAACACCACCCAGCCGATCCGCTTCCAAGGCCAGTGGCAGGATGAGGAGAGCGGGCTTTACTACAACCGCCACCGGTATTACGACCCGCAGCAAGGGCGGTACATTAGCCAAGACCCTATCGGGTTGCGCGGTGGTACCAACTTGTATGGGTATGTGGCGAATCCAATGGGGGCGGTGGATCCGTTAGGTTTGACACCGCTTAGTCAATGTGGACAAGAAAATGCCTTAAGAGAAACATCAATGCAAAGAGATCTTCGCTTAGCAGAGGATGTTGAAGGATATTACACTGCCAGAGCGGAAGCTGGAGACGCCTATGCTGCTAGAGCACTAATGGTAGTAAGGAATGAATGTTCTTCCTTCGATGCTTGTATAATGGCTTCAGCTAATTTTCGTTTGAAAAGTGCAGCTTTTTTCCGTGGTATCGATATCGATACGAAAGATGTACAAGTAAGGCTAATGAATGCACATGCTAATGCTGTAGAACAAGATGACTTAGGAGTTCCAGGATTGCTTAACCCAGTCCAGATTGCGGAATATCATCATGATATCTTCAATGATTTAGGACTCCCAAATAGCACTTTTGGCGGAACACCCATAACAGGAACTCCAGGAGAGGCTACTGTCTGGGATTGGTTATGGTGTAAGGGATGTGACTCGAAATGATAAAAATAATTGCTATAAAACTCTTTGTTCTAACCGTGCTTGCAGTTTTTATATATTTTAACAATCAAGATGTTAAATATGGAGTCGGGCCCTATGTATTTGAGCTGCCAAAAGAAAATAGTCCTAAATTATCATTTTTAAAATGGATTGAATCATTAAGTGGTATTGATAAAGAAGTTGATAGCTTTTTGTTTTATTTTGATGGGGAGGAGATAGCCTCTATAGTTGATAGCTATGCAGTGCGAGTGGGCTCGAAAAAAAAAGATGTAACCGGTGCTGTTTATTTTATCAATGACGTTGAAAGAGAAAGATTCTATAGTTCACGAGAACTAGAAGATTTGTGGTATGCAGTAAATCGATTTAAAGACAGAGAAGTGGTTTTTGACGAAGTTAGTGGTTATTACTTTGTTTATGAAAAAAAAGGATATAGAGGGCTTTTTTATGTTTTATCTCAATCACCTTCAGGTAGGCTCCCGGACAATAAAAACGATTTCTTTATAGCGTCATGCTACGGATCCAGCTCTACTGAAATAAGAGATGTTAGTTGTACGCATAAGTTTCTTCTTAATCCAGATATAATGGTTAGTTTTTCATTTTCAATTGAAAGCATTAAAGCTCAGTCAGAAATTAAGAGTTATTTAGAAGATAGATTGATGAGCTGGATTAGATAGCCAAGCCTCATGGTAGAATATATAAAATATCAATAAAAGCTGTGAGACTGTGGAGACAATCTAAAAATTCTAGCTCCTTAATAATTTAAGTGCAGCTATAATGTGACAGGTGTTTGGTCTCGAGAAGTAATGGTTGTGGGCGTAATAAAATATTTTGTTCCTTGCCGGTTTGCACCGGCCAGTACTGCTAGGTTTTTGGTCCCAGAGTGTAATAGTTAAGAACGCAACAAAATATTGCGTCTCTTTCTAGCCAGCACTGAGCAGTACCGCTGGGGCGCCAACGGCCAGCTCATGAGCGTCACCAACGAGCACGGCGAAGTCGCGTTCCAGTACGACGACGCCCAGCGGCCCCCCTCTGTCAGCCTAGTTGTCTGATTGGCGATATTGCCTAAATCTAATCCAGAGGGAGCGGCATGGAGCCCTTGTGCCACGTTATTCTGCAGAGCGTAAAGCAGCCGTTCTGAAAAAGTTATTGCCACCCTACAATCGCAGTGTGGTATCGGTCGCAACGGAAGAAGGCATCTCTGACGCGACGCTGTATAGTTGGTTAAAACAGTGTCGAGAAAAAGGAGTACCTGTGCCAGGTTACACCCAAAGCGACAACGAATGGTCGCCTGATGCCAAGCTCGCCGTGGTCATCGAAACTGCTACCCTGTCAGAGACAGAGCTTGGGACTTACTGCCGCGAGAAAGGCCTTTATCCTGAGCAAATCCAGCAGTGGAAAGCCGCTTGCCTCCAGGGCGCTGGCCAACAAGAAGACCAGCAAAGAACGGCACAAAAACAGCGTAAACAAGACCGTCAAACGATCAAGCAGCTCAAAGCGGAAGTCCGTCGTAAAGACAGAGCCTTAGCGGAAACCACGTCATTGCTGGTGCTCTCAAAAAAGCTCGACGCCTTGTACGGCGAAGACCCGAACAGCGGCGAGGACGACTGACGCCTCTTGAGGAACGTGCAAGGCTCATTACGTTGTTTGATGAGGCGGTAACGGGGGGCGCTTCCCGTTATAAAGCCGCGGCGATGATAGACGTGAGCGAGCGCACGTTGAAACGCTGGCGTTCCGGGTGTGGCGCTGTGGTTGAGGATCAGCGTCCACACGCGGTACAAGGCAGTCAGCCGCATCAGCTGACTCACGAGGAGGAACAGGCCATTTTAAACGCCTGCAATCGCCCCGAGTATCAGAGCCTGCCGCCATCTCAAATCGTGCCCTCATTGGCAGATCAAGGGACCTACCTGGCCTCCGAGTCGTCGTTCTATCGAGTACTGAAAAAGCACCAACAGCAGCAGCACCGGGGGCGAATGAAGCCACGCCGCCAAGTACCTGAGCCGACAAGCTTTACTGCAACCGGGCCAAACCAGGTCTGGTGCTGAGACATCAGCTACTGCTCTTCCGTTGTGCGTGGCCAGCACTGGTATCTCTATCTGATCATGGATATCTACAGTCGCAAAATCATCGCCTGGGAAGTCCATGATGCGGAATCAGGCGAGTTAGCGAAACACTTGTTGGAACGCGCCTTATTGCGAGAAGGATGCTGGCATCAGCCCCCGGTGTTGCACTCGGATAATGGTGCGCCGATGACGTCTTATACGCTTAAAGCGAGGTTAACAGAACTGGGGATGTTGATGTCTTACAGCCGACCAGGAGTGAGCAATGACAACCCATACTCGGAAGCGCTGTTCCGTACTGTCAAATACTGTCCGGCATGGCCCAGCAAGGGCTTTGCATCGCTGAGCGCAGTGCGTGACTGGATGCTGACGTTCGAGCAGGGTTACAACGAACAGCACCTGCATAGTGGCCTTCGGTACGTGACACCCGCTGATCGGCATCGAGGTGTCGACCGAGAACGTCTTGAGCACCGGAAAGCGGTTTATGAAAGTGCTAAGCGTCGACATCCACAGCGTTGGTCGGGCAAGACCCGAAACTGGGAGGTACCCGGTTCGGTATCGCTCAACCCTGGCAAGCTGCAGGAAATCGAGCGTAATAAACAGGCTGCTTAAGCGCAGCTATTTGGACAACTGGGTTGAAAATCACCGCGGCTGGTCGGCGAGCAGCAGCGCCACGCGGGTATCGAAGGCGGTAGCGGCTGGCAGTGGCAGCAGCAGCACACCCTCACCGCCAACGGCGCCCCGCAAGCGAGCCAGTTCGGCGAGCTACCCGCGCTCAACTGGCACACCTACGGCAGCGGCCACCTGCACGGGCTGAGCGCCCCGGGGCTGAACCTGGAAATCGACCTGGAGCCGGATGCCCTGCACCGTGAAACCCTGCGCCGCCTGACGCTGGCATCGGGTGACCAGGTACAGCCCCTGATTCTGGAGCGCGGCTACACGAACCTCGGCCAGCTCGATCACCTTACGCTGCGTGGCGCGCAGAACGGCGGCGGGCAGCAGTATCAGTACGACGCCCTGGGCCGCATGAGTTTCAGAAGCGTGCAGAGTGACCAGGCCTCCAGCGTTATTGCCTACAGTTATGATGCCGCCGGCCGCCTGACCGGCAGCCAGCACGGCGACCAGGCCCACCGCTACGCCCTCGATGCTGCCGGTAACCGCCTGGACGGCCAACAGGCGCTGACCGACAACCGCCTCGACCACCTGGACGGCGCCCGCCACCGCTTCGACGGCGCGGGCAACATGATTGAAAAGCAGGCCGCCAACGGCGACCGCCTGACACTCGGTTACGATGGAGCCAATCGGCTGGTCCAGCTCACCCGCGCAAGCGAGCGGGGCCGTACGGTCGATGCCACCTACCGCTACGACGGCCTGGGCCGCCGCATCAGCAAGACCGTGCGCCACGAAAACGGCACCACCGCCACCACCCACTACGGCTGGGACGGCGACCGCATCGTGCGCGAAGAAAGCGAGAGCCAGCACTCGACCATCGTCTACGAGCCGGGCAGCTTCGTGCCCATGCTGCGTATCGACGACACCCAGGAAGGTCCACAGCTCAGCGCCTTCGTCACGGATGCGATTGGCACCCCGATGCAGCTCGTGGCCGCCAACGGCGAAACGCAGTGGCAGGGCCAGCCCGATGATTGGGCGGCGGTGAAGAACATTCGTGGCAATACAGCGCAGCCGATTCGGTTTCAGGGCCAGTGGCAGGACGAGGAGAGTGGGCTTTACTACAACCGCCACCGGTATTACGACCCGCAGCAAGGGCGGTATGTGAGTCAGGATCCGATTGGGTTGCGGGGTGGAGCGAATTTGTATGGGTATGTCGCTAATCCAACGGGGATGGTGGATCCGTTAGGTTTAAACCCGGCTGCAGCATGTGCGATACCAGCTGTTACTCCCGTATGCGCTTCTGCAGCGCAATGGATTACAGGTGTAGGAGTGGCAGCTGCTACGGGTGTAGTAGCAACTATATCTGGTTCAACATCAGAATCATCAAGAGCACAAGAGGCAGATCGACTCACTGCTGCACACCGGGCCACAGCTGGGGCTCGCTCTTTACCCGACTATGGAGGAAATTGCACACCTGATGAGTATGATGAATTAGCGAGGCAACAAGATGAGGCGTGTAACAGAACAAAAGGGCTTGGTATGTGTGGTCGCAATGAGATTGATTATGGTAGAGCTGAGCTTTTCGACGCTTGTGCTCAGGCTAGGATTAATATAGCTAGGAGATGTTTTGCTAGAGGTGACGCAGGTCATAATGACCAAATAAATCAAAACTTGAGAAATGCAATGACTTGCACTAGAGAGTATGAGGGAAAAGGTGATAACCTTATATTTAAGTAGGCTAATACCTATTTGACGATTTTATAACGGTGAAAAATGTTCATTTCAAGGCTCTCCAACCAAGAGATATATAGAAAAAAACTTCTTAAGGAGTTTGAGACAAAGCTTCCAAATGGGGATCTATTTCTCCCCATTCTAAAAACTTATGGCGATTTATCTGATGAAGAAAATTTCTTCAAGCAACATGCCATTTTTCATGGAAAAATTTGGAGCGAAGTTGACTTTGATAACGCGAAAGAGTTTGACTTTCATTGGGGGCCTTTTTCAGCATTGAGTAAGTTGGGCGAAATTTATTATCTTCCAGCATTTCTAAGTTATTTTTATGAGGTTGAAAATCTAAAAAAAGGAAATGTTGCCGATTACTTTGATTCTATATTTTTCAGCGTACTAGGGGACAAAGGAGCAACGGAGAGCTTCACCATTGACCAAAGCAAGCTAATAGCTTTATTTTTGGTTAATCTATCAAACTTGGTTGATGACACGTATGGGGACGAACAAGAGTATCAAAAAGAACTCACAAGCAACTGGGGCCATTTTCTACTTTTTTAATAAACAATAATCCTAAGCTCAAGCATTAAGCATAGTGCAGGCATTGCTTAATTAAGCATCGAAAGGGAGAGGGCGTGCTATTTTCCTTGGCGGTAGCGTGGTGTTGAAGGCCTTTGATCATGACTCGCGAAGGTGTTCAAAACTCTGTGTCAGCCAGCCTCATAGGCTGAGGTAGTGCACCAAGCGGTTTGGGAAATGAATGGGTCATCTGTGACAGCGTCAAGTTTCAGCCCCGACAAGCACTGGACCGCCCACACCCGCGCCGACGGCTCGCGCATCGAGTTCCGCCATGATCGTGCCGGGCGCAAGATCGCCACGGTGGACCCGCTGGGCCGCGAAACGCACATCGAGCGTCACGAGAATGGCCTAGTGATTGGACACGTCACGCCGGACGGTCAGCGCTGGGACATCGAGCGCGATGCGTTGGGCGACACGGTGAGCATCGAAGGGCCGGAGAGCCAGCACTGGCAGATCACTCGTAACGAACGTGGTCAGCCGGTGGAAGTGACGGGGCCGACAGGCACCACGGCGTTTGCTTACGACGATGAGCGCCTGCCCGACCGTGCCACGACGGTGACCGACCCGGGCGGCGCCACCCACCAGCACGAGTGGAACGCCCTCGGCCAGCTCGATCACCTTACGCTGCGCGGCGCGCAGAACGGCGGCGGGCAGCAGTACCAGTACGACGCCCTGGGCCGGATGAGTTTCAGAAGCGTGCAGAGTGACCAGGCCTCCCGCGTCATCGCCTACAGCTATGACGCCGCCGGCCGCCTGACCGGCAGCCAGCACGGCGACCAGGCCCACCGCTACGCCGTGGACGCCGCCGGTAACCGCCTGGACGGCCAACAGGCCATCACCGACAACCGCCTCGACCACCTGGACGGTGCCCGCCACCGCTTCGACGGCGCAGGCAACATGATCGAAAGGCAGGCCGCCAACGGCGACTGCCTGACACTCGGTTTTGATGGTGCCAATCGGCTGGTCCGGCTCACCCGCGCAAGCGAGCGGGGCCGTACGGTCGATGCCACCTACCGCTACGACGGCCTGGGCCGCCGCATCAGCAAGACCGTGCGCCATGAAAACGGCACCACCGCCACCACCCACTACGGCTGGGACGGCGACCGCCTCGTGCGCGAAGAAAGCGACAATCAGCACTCGACTATCGTCTACGAGCCGGGCAGCTTTGTGCCCATGTTGCGCATCGACGACACCCAGGAAGGCCCACAGCTCAGCGCTTTCGTCACGGATGCGATTGGCACCCCGATGCAGCTCGTGGCCGCCCACGGCGAAACGCAGTGGCAGGGTCAACCCGATGACTGGGCGGCGGTGAAGAACATTCGTGGCAATACAGCGCAGCCGATTCGGTTTCAGGGCCAGTGGCAGGACGAGGAGAGTGGGCTTTACTACAACCGCCACCGGTATTACGACCCGCAGCAAGGGCGGTATGTGAGTCAGGATCCGATTGGGTTGCGGGGTGGAACCAACTTGTATGGGTATGTGGCTAATCCAACGGGGATGGTGGATCCGTTAGGTTTAAACCCGGCCGCAGCATGTGCAATTCCAGCTGTTACTCCCGTATGCGCTTCTGCAGCACAATGGATTACAGGTGTAGGAGTAGCAGCTGCTACGGCTGTAGTAGCAACCATACCGGGTTCAACATCAGAATTATCTAGAGCCCAAGAGGCAGATCGACTCACTGCTGCACACCAGGCCACAGCTGGGGCTCGCTCTTTACCCGGCTATGGGGGAAATTGCACACCTGATGAGTATGATGAATTAGAGAGGCAAAAAGATGAAGCTTGCAGTAGAACAAAAAATCTCAAAATGTGCGGTGAAACCGATATTGATTATGAAAAAGCAGAGATTTTTGATGCTTGCGCTCAAGCCCGAATAAATGTTGCAAGGAGGTGTTTTTCTGGAGGTGACTCAGGTCAAAATAATGAAATAAATAATAATTTAAGAAAATCGATGTCCTGTACACGAGATTACGAAAGTAAGGGGCATGGAAACTTAATTTTTCAATAGAAAACTCCTATTTTATTGATGAGGATATTATGGAAAGCTTATTAATTTCTAACCAAGAAGTATATAGGAAAAATCTGCTTAACAACTTCCCTTTGGAGCTACCTTCAAGCAACTTGCTTCTTCCTATTGAAGGATGTTATAGCGATGAAATTGATAGAAGACTTATGATAAGGCAGCAGTCTATTTTTTATGAGAAGAAATGGCCTGAAGTTGATTTTGATGAGGCGCGTGAGTTCGGATATGCGTGGGCTCAGTTTCCTGGACTGAGTTATACTGGTGAACTTTACTATCTCCCCGCATTTCTTGGTTATTTTTATGAGGTTAAAAATATGAATAAGGGGAACCTCTGCGACTATTTTAACTCCATGTTTCTTGGCATGTTTTCAGACGCAGAGATACTTGAAAAACTTACAATAGAGCAAGCCAAGCTTACGGCATTATTTTTAGTGAACATGGCCAACCTTCTAGATGATGGACACGGCAACGCTCAGTTATATCAAAGGGCTGTAACCAATAAGTGGGGACATTTACTCCTTTTTTGATGGGCAGAATAAAGCGATTATACCAAGGTTATCGCGTACAGGTACGACGCCGCTGGCCGCCTCACCAGCAGCCAGCAGCAGTAATTTTCAACCCAGTGTCCAAATAGCTGTCTCTAAGCAGCGTATTTATGGCGCTCGACTTCCTGCAGCTTGAGCTTGCCAATACAACAAACGGACGGCGAGCGCCTGACACTCGTCTACGTCGGTGCCAACCGCTTGGTACAGCTCACCCACACCAGCGCCTACGGCCATACCACAGAAGCCAACTACCACTACGAGTGGCTGGGCCGCCGGATCAACAAGACCGTGCACCATACTAACGGCACCACCGTAATCACCTACTACGGCTGGGACAATGACCGGATTGTGCGGGAAGACAGCGATAGTCAGCGCTCGACCATCGTCTACGAGCCGGGCAGCTTCGCGCCCATGCTGCGCATCGACGACACCCAGGAAGGCCCACAGCTCAGCGCCTTCGTCACGGATGCGATTGGCACCCCGATGCAGCTCGTTGCCGCCGACGGCGAAACGCAGTGGCAGGGCCAGTCCGATGACTGGGCGGCGGAGAAAAATGTGCGTGGCAGTGCCCGTCAGCCGATTCGCTTCCAGGGGCAGTGGCAGGACGAGGAGAGTGGGCTCTATTACAACCGGCACCGGTACTACGACCCGCAGAAGGGGCGGTATGTGAGCCAGGATCCGATTGGGTTGCAGGGTGGCACCAATTTGTATGGGTATGTGGCTAATCCGATGGGAGTGGTGGATCCGTTAGGTCTATTCGGGGCAAATATGCATCATTTGGAGCCGCTGTCGACAGCTATGCAAGATGGATATACTCGACCATCACCAAGATCTATTGAGAGAGCTGTAACAATTGAGCCAAATGTTTCTGCAGAGACATTTGGCGGAGTTTTTGGCAAACCGTTTCATCTGGAATAAAAGTAGATAGTTCAGGTAACTATGGTTATGTCTTAAATGAGTGCCAATAATACGGGCTAGGTATATTTAGAGGTGGTGGTTTTGGCGAAAGTGTTGGTGTTAGTTCTAGTCCTCTTGAAGATGGAGTTACGGAAACGTGGGGAGCCTTTGTAAGAGCTGGCGCTATAAAAGGGGGTGGTGGTTCGATTGATACAGGAGATGGTTCTTATTCAGCGGAAAGTGGTTGGCTCGGTCCGGCAAGCGGCTTAGCCGCAGGACTTCAAAACTGTAAGTCGAGTACAACTGTTTTAGGCAATGTAAGAGATTTTTTCGATGAAAATTAGTATCCAAACAATTGGTAAATTTCGGTTTTGGTCATATGTGATTTGTTTTTCGAGCTTTGGATTTGTGGCCTTTTTTCCTGAAAACCTAATTACTTCTCAAATAAAAGGAGGTTTTGCCATAATTATGTTTTTAACTGCAATAACTTCAGTTATGTCCACATTTTTTATTCTAGGTTATTATTTAATTAATTATTTTAAAAATAATTAATTTTTTAGAGTCTGAATTCATAGAATAAGCGCAGCACTTTGGATCACAAGGTAGAGGCAGGAGGGCCAGCCCCGGTATCCTCTCTACCTTACCTACCAAAGTGAAGTAGAGTATAGGATACCGACAGCTGACCCAGAGCCAACGATACCAAATTTTTGCCTATCTTGAGACCGGCACCAGCCAGCGACAGATCGCCAAGGCGATTGGGATTCACAGCAGCACCATTAGCCGCGAGATAAAACGTAACGGTCTGGCCCGTGGTTATGCGCCTGAACAGGCCCAATTGGCAAGTTATCAGCGCCGCCGCACCGCCTGGAAAGTGACGAAGCGGCTTCCCAGCCTGATTTGTTGGGTCACTGGCCAATTGATGGACGAATGGAGCCCTCAGCAAATCAGTGGTTTTATGGCCAATGCCAACGGAGTCTGCGTAAGCCATCAGTAGACCTATGCGTTAATCCGGGACGACAAGAAGCACGGTGGAACCTTATGGAAACGGCTCCGGCTGCCACGCCAGCGGCGCTATCAGCGTCAATTGGCTAAGTGGACGGGGTTAGGCAAAATCCCGCACCGAGTAGGCATTGAGCAGCGTCCTGCCAGGGTGGAAGAACGGCGTCATATCGGACATTGGGAAGGCGACACGATGCTTAAGGGCCACAAACAATCCGGACTGGTGACCCTGGTCGAAAGACGCAGTGGCGACCCCTTGGCAGGGCCAGCCCGATGACTGGGCGGCGGTGAAAAATGTGCGTGGCAGTGCCCGTCAGCCGATTCGGTTCCAGAGGCAGTGGCAGGATGAAGAGAGCGGGCTCTATTACAACCGGCACCGGTATTACGACCCGCAGCAAGGGCGGTATGTGAGTCAGGATCCGATTGAGTTGCGCGGTGGCACTAACTTATATGGGTATGTGACAAATCCGAGAGGGGCGGTGGATCCGATGGGTTTGGCAGGATGCTATGTACATTTCCCTGACTACCCTATTAGTACTGGACTAGGGTTTAGCTCAATCATGCTAGGGGGGCATTCTGGTGTATTAGGTTATAATTCAGAAGGTGAGACATAATATTATGAATATGGGAGATATGCTGCTGATCAGAATGGCGTTATCGGTGTAGCTTTGCCAGGTAATGGTGGGAATGTGAGAAGAGTTGATATGCCTGATTTAACAATAAGTAGCGACGGAAGCCCTACAAATACTTCATTGGAAGTGTTAAGAGAAGCTTTGTCGGAGCTCCCGGGTAGAGGGACCCATGCAGAAATGACCTGCTATTCTGGCTTAGATGAGAATCAGGTATATAGTCATATTGACAGCATTGCAAACAACCCCGAGCGGGAAGAATACGATTGGAAACCTTGGTCAGCAAATCATTGCCGCACATTTGCTAAAGAATCAAATGAAGCGGGAAGATAAAAGTGAGAATATCTGTGTTGATTATAATTACAGCAATCATGTCTTTAGCGTTCATTGTAACTCTATTTTTCTTAATAGACGTCAGTATTTCATACACTCATTTAAAAAGCAGCTATCAATCACAGAACCAACATAAAGACATCTTTCGCGAGCTTCTTAAAAATGAATGGATTGGACAAAATAGAGATGAGATTGTGGAGAAAATAAATAACTTGGCAGAAATATCTGACCATATGATTGTCATTAAAGAGCCAAAGAATAACAACTCAATAACAGTAAATGAAATCAACTTGTTTTTTGAAAAAAATACATTAACCGAAATCAACTAGATGTCGAGTCTCATGTGATTAACTGAGGGTGCTCAAAACTCTGTTCTAGCTTGGTCTATGAGGTCCTGGATTCACAGAATAACTGCAGCGCTTTTGCTCACGAGGCAGTGGCAGCAGCAGAGCCAGTTCGGCGAGCTACCCGCGCTCAACTGGCACACCTACGGCAGCGGCCACCTGCACGGGCTGAGCGCCCCGGGGCTGAACCTGGAAATCGATCTGGAGCCGGACGCCCTGCAATGGAGGGCCAAGTATTGGCGCTTCAGCGGTAGCAGCTGGGGGTTAGAGAATTATATTTTAGATTGCAATAAGTAGAGGTTTTTTAAATGAGCTTGGTTCATATTTATTATATGATATTGTTAGTTAATGGTGTGGCATATTTAAAGCTGCGTTACTCGTTAAGGGGGGTGTCCAGAGATATATGAGTGCTACTTCGGTGCCGTTAATTCGGAATCTATGAAAAAGACAGTTGATTTCAATAAATATATATTATCTAGAGATAGGTGGAATGATGGATTTAATAAAGAAACACTGCTGTGGGTTAGGGTTTATATGATATTAACCTATGTGAATATATTGTATACATCAGCTGGGGTAATGGGGTTTTTAATAATCGGTTTTCTTATATGATTAGTAAAGCCAAATGGGCTTGGCCGTAGAAGCTGAGCTTTCGCTAGGTTTTTGGTTCCGCGAAGAAATAGTTAAGGGAGCAATAAGGTGCTTCTTCTCTTTCCAGTCAGCACCAAATATTACAGATGGGAAGCTATCGGCCAACTCATGAGCGAGTCAGCGCACACGGTGAGGTAGCGTTCAGCTGAAACAATGCTTAGCAACTCATCGGCGAGCATCAGTACCACGCGAGTGCTGCTAGCTGCACACACCCTCACCGGCAACGTCCCTCCGGTAGAGTCGGGCTGCTAAAGAGTCCATGACATACCCATTTCTGTTAGAGTCGAGCGTACCAAGCTAGAAATATAGCGTGACCCCATTGTTGATCCATAACGCCATATAAATCCAGTTAGCGGTGATTTTATGCAGGACCTTTATCACGATCCAATTTTTTATTTTAAAACAAATGCATGGGAGGAGGGTGTTAATGATGAAGGTGCTTATAAAAAGATAATAGCCAGAGTAGAAGCTGGCGAGTCAGATTTTCTTGCGCTAAAAAGTTGGTACCTTGCTTTAGGAAAGGGGTGTGATAAAGATGTTTTGTCCGCGCTCGATATTCTAAATAATGATGCTTTAAATAGGAATGCAGGCGCGTTGTGTGCAGTAGGAGTCGGTTTTTTGCGTGGTTATTATGGTGAAGAGGATGAAGAGAAGGCGCTGTATTTTTTTGATAAAGCAGAAAAGATATGTTTTCGTAAGGCTAACTATCAAAAAGGATTGATGCGCTTTAATCGATACTATTTTCAGGGTAAGAGAGAAATAGATAAAGTTATGGCAAGAAGTTTTTTTGAAAAAGCAGCCAGGAACGGCCATGCAACTAGCCTGAGTTTTCTTGTTTTTTGCCGAGAAGGGCCACGGTTTAAACATATTTTTAGGCAGTTGAGGATGTTTTTTATTTACCTTCTCTCAAGAAGTTCTTTGAGTGGGCCAGAGCGATGGTGGTGTTATCGTGAACTAAGGCCTTATAGGCCTACGGCCGTTTCTCTCGCAGAAAATTGCGGTCATGCACTGGGTTATTTCGCTAAAAATTAGCACTGTTAGACGCGTCCCATCTTTAATTTTCCCCATATAGTGATTGAGTGCATGCTTTTTAAAATCCTGGTCGAAACTTACTCCACACTGTTGAGCTACAAACGTATAACACTAATAGCGCTTATCGGTCCGTTGGGGCTGACGCTAATAGCAGCGCTACTTACCCAAGGAGTCGTCATGCTTCAACCCAGGCCAGTGGCGCTTTACCTGTCACTTGAGTTACTGGCAGAGGCCATCGATATAGCGGCCTACACGCTTTTGGTGGTCGTGGTATGCAATGCCATCTTGCGTCAGCAAACCAGCGGCTTTGGTAGAGGGCTTTTCTGGGAGCAACGTGAAACGCGACTTTTCTTATACCAGCTAGGTCTTTATGCGTTATTCATTCCAGTGTCGCTATTCGCTTTCGTTCCCGTCGTCGGTATTTGGATCACGCTACTGCTGAGTGGTTATCTCTACAGCCGTTTGGCGCTGGTGTTGCCCGGTATTGCGGTCGGTCAGCCGCTTACCTTTCGATTGGCCTGGCAACTCTCTCGCCCCTA
Organism: Vreelandella sp. GE22; assembly: GCF_968212445.1. Classification (NCBI taxonomy): domain Bacteria; kingdom Pseudomonadati; phylum Pseudomonadota; class Gammaproteobacteria; order Oceanospirillales; family Halomonadaceae; genus Vreelandella; species Vreelandella sp. GE22. The sequence continues at coordinate 3,194,101 of NZ_OZ309110.1, read as the reverse complement.
CCAGTGGAGCGCTTTCGTTGTATTGGCGCTCTTTCCAACCGCAATAGGGATAGCGCTCGAAAGCCTGCCGAGTGCAGGTGCTTTGTTGCTTCTTCGGCCACTAATTTTCTTTGCGACCTCGCTCATTTCCGTAACGGCCATGGCCATTCTGTATCGAGAAATCGTGACCTCCGCCGCGCAAGACGCCGAACCCTTACCTTGACCGAGAGGCTGACGAAACCCTGGCCTATTTAGAGCGGAAATCACGTTCAAGGCGTTTTGAAAGTATAAAGGAGTAGATAGTGTATAAGCTTGTTTTAATGCCTGCATTGATCGCGCTGTTGTTAGGCGGTGCGCTGTCTTTTGCGAGCGAGTACTTCGAAAGAAGTACTGTGCTGGAAAAGTACGGTCGATCTATTGAAGAGGAAGCTGCAAAAAGAAGGGAAGCTATATGCGAAAAAATAGCCGATGTCTTTCCTGAGAATTCTGCTGCGTCCAGAAGCCTGGCACTTGAAGAGTTGAAAGAAATTGAAGAAAGAAAAAGGATTAGGGCCCATTAATATGAAGTTTCTAAGATTTACGATAGCGCTTATGGTTTTTTTAATAGTGCTTATAGCGACTTTAGCTATTTTGGGACGGTATATGAGTGACTTTATGTACGCCAAAAACCTTTCAACGCTCGCTTTATATCAGGATCAGTTGGAGGGGGAGGTGGGTGCTGATTTAGAGAGTTTTTTGAGCGCTCTTGATCACTCGAATGAGAGCGCCCGGAAGCAGTATTCTGATATGTGTGCCACTTATTAAGGCGAGAGTTGATATGGTTGAGAGTACGCTGTTTAGATCACTTGTTCTGGCATCGTTTTTGAGCAATATAGCGCTGTACTATTTTGGATGGCAGATGGCGTTTTATATGCCAGAGCAACATGTTGAGTTGTTAGGGTGGCAAGGATACTCTTCGATTTTCAATGAGGAAGGATTAAGGAATTTAGAAGTCATTATTATAGTGACCGAGCTCGCTGGGCTTGCAGGGCTTCTTTTTAAGCCACTGGTCTTCAGGAACGTGCTTCTTTTTAGCATGATGTTGTGGGTTTTCGAAGGGGTAGTGGGCGGTTACTACGTCTCCACACCGTTGATCAACATGCTGGATTCAATTCAGCGCATTCTGGTTTCGCTGACGCTTGGCTACGCCTTTTTTTCAAAAGACATCGCTAAGTAGCCGCTGATTTTAAGAGCCGGCAATACAACAGTCGAGTAAGTGGGAGATTTCTTATGGAGGGCGGAAGGAAGGGCCCTGCTTTCAAACTCAATCCGCTGGCTTTTAACTATTTGCTTTGTATGAGCGCTTATCGCTTGGTTAAAGACGCTTATCAGGCAGGCGCCACCTTTCTATCGAATCACGTGATGTCGAATGAATTCGTGATGGCGGTAGTAACGGTACACTTTGCCTACGTTCTGATTTTTTTATGTGGTTTGGCAATGGGTATGCTGACCGCCAAAAAGGTCCTCCTCCATTCGGCAGCCGCTACCGCAGCGAGTGTTGCACTGGATAGCTACTTTATAACGAACGCGACGACCGGCAATCATGAATGGGTGATTTTTATGCTCTTTCTTGGCGCCCTGCTGGGCGGGATGGGGGGAGCCGCCGCGTTATGCATCAAACGATTGAAAAACAGGCGCAGTCGCCGTTTGCCGTAATGGCTCCCGTTAACCAGTAGCGGGCCCTGATCACGGCGCGTAGATGGGGCGGGGGTTGGAACCGCAAAGGGCCGCGTTGTCTGGGCGACGATTTCCCTCCATTGAGTGTACAATCCCCTATCTTTTTCGATTTATCTGACGCTGGATCCATCACACCATGAGCAATGCCAAAACCCGTGTGCTGACCGGGATTACCACCTCCGGCACCCCCCATTTGGGTAACTATGTGGGGGCCATCAAGCCGGCCATCGAGGCAAGCCAGGACCCGAACGTGCAGTCGTTCTATTTCATGGCTGACTACCACGCGCTGATCAAGTGCCAGGACCCGAAGCGCGTGCAGCAGTCGCGCCTGGAGATCGCGGCCACGTGGCTGGCGCTGGGGCTCGATACCGACAACGCGATTTTTTACCGCCAGTCGGATATTCCGGAAATCCCGGAGCTTACGTGGATGCTCTCCTGCGTGTGCGCCAAGGGCCTGATGAACCGGGCCCACGCCTACAAGGCGGCGGTGGCGGACAACGAAGAGGCGGGCAACCAGGACGCGGATAAAGGCGTGACCATGGGGCTCTTTGGCTATCCGGTGCTGATGGCGGCGGATATCCTGATGTTCAACGCCAACAAGGTGCCGGTGGGGCGCGACCAGATCCAGCACATCGAGATGGCTCGCGATATCGCCGGGCGCTTCAACCACCTGTACAAGGGCAACTATTTCGCCCAGCCCGAGGCGGTGGTGGATGAAAAGTCCGAGGTGTTGAAAGGCCTGGACGGGCGCAAGATGTCGAAAAGCTACGACAACACCATCCCCTTGTTCGCCCCGGAGAAAAAGCTTCAAAAGCTCGTTCGCAAGATCAAGACCAACTCGCTGGAGCCTGGCGAGCCGAAAGACCCGGACACCTGCACGCTGTTTCAGATCTACGCAGCGTTTGCCTCCAGTGCCGAAACCGCGGCGCTTCGCGAGCAGTACGCCGCGGGTATCGGCTGGGGGGATGCGAAAAACCAGGTGTTCGATTACCTGAACGCACACCTGAGCGCGCCCCGCGAGCGCTACACGGCGCTGCTGGAAGACCCGGGCCATATCGAAGCGGTGCTGCAAAAAGGCGCCGAGCGCGCCCGGGAAGAGGCCACGCGCAGCATCGAGAAGCTACGTTCGGCCATGGGCCTGGGCCGCTTCGTTTAAGCGACCAAACGTCAAGCCTTTTCGATAACAAGGCGGCTTTCTAACGGTGGCGCTGCGTTTTATTGCGTCAAACAAGGCCCTTCCACTTAGCTGGGGAAGGGCTTTTGTGTACAGTGCAGTCCGGGTCTTGAAAAAAGTATCCAACGACAACCACTACGACCACGCGTTAGCGAGGAGCCTGCATGTCTCGTCATACTTCAGCGTCAGAGCCTGGTGTCGCACTGGGCGGCCTTCATCATCTTGCTTTATTGGTGGTCGCCGTGGGCAGTTTGCTGGGCGCCATCATGTGGCTGGCCATCCCGACCGCGGTGGCGCTCATCGTGGCGGGGAGCCTTGCGATCTCGCTGTGTCTTTTATGGGGGATTTCCTGGGCGCGGCTGGAGGAGGACCTTTTAAAAGGCATTCAGGCCATGCTGATTCCCATTTTGATCCTCATCAGCGTGGGGATGATGGTGGGGGTATGGATGCTCTCGGGCACGATACCAGCCATGGTTACGCTGGGGCTCGAGCTGCTGTCACCGGGGCTCTTTTTGGTGGTGGCATGTTTGTCGTGCTCGTTGATGTCGGTCATGGCGGGCACGTCCTGGGGCACGCTCAGCACGATCGGCGTGGCGCTCATGGCGGTGGCCGTGGGGCTCGACGTGCCGCTCGCCTGGGCGGCGGGGGCGATCGTCACGGGGACGTTTTTCGGCGACAAGCTGTCGCCGCTTTCCGATACGACCGTCATGGCGTCCGCCGTGTGCGAGGTGAACATCGTGACTCACATTCGTCACATGCTCTACTCGACGCTGCCGGCGTATCTCATTGCGCTGGCGGTCTACGCGTGGCTGGGTAGTAGCATCAGCACGGGGCAGGCCAGCGCGCCGGAAACCGCCGCGCTGATCGAGACGCTCAATGCGGTGTTCAGTATCAATGTGGTGACGCTGCTTCCGCCGGTGATGGTGTTCGTCTGCATTCTTCTGAAAAAGCCGGTGCTGCCGTCGTTCGCCGTGGGTATCGTCAGCGGCGCGCTGATCGCCGCGCTGCTTCAAGGGGCGGGGGCGAGTGAGATCGGCAATGCCATGAACGGCGGCTATAGCGCCAGCACCGGGGGTGAGATGGTCGATAGCATGCTCTCCCGCGGCGGGCTGCAGAGCATGATGTCCACGGTGGCGGTGCTGATCGCCGCGGCCGTACTGGGCGCCCCGTTCAAAAGCGCGGGTACCCTCGATGCGGCGATTGCGCTGTTGAACGAACGCCAGGCCGGGCGGCGGCAGGTGCTGGGTAGCGCCATGGGGCTGCACAGCCTGGCGTTCTTGCTGACCGGCAGCTACTACGTCACCTTCGCGCTTTTGGGGCCGCTGCTGCGCCCGCTGGTCGCCAATAGCGGCACGCCGCCCAAGAACCTGTCCAGGATTTTGGAAGACACCGGCACCACGCTCTCCCCGCTCATTCCCTGGGGCGTCACGGGTGCTTTCACGGCGGCTACACTGGGCGTTTCCACGGCGGATTTTTTCATCTACGCCATTCTCTGTTATGGCGCGATCGTGTTTTCGCTTTTCTATGTCGTGACCGGGCTCGGGCTTGGCCATGAGAAAACGCGTATTCGTTAGGTGCTGGGCGGATAAGCGAAATACACTGGGCGACGCTTGAAAAGCACGGTGGGGTGCAGCATGTAAGGGAGCGCTGCAACGGGTATTCCGGCTTTTATCGAACGGTATTTACAAAGGGACTATTGAATGCAATCGACGTACCGTCATCAAACGTTTACGGAAAAAGCGATGATCGTACTGGCGCTGGCGGTACTGGCGCTGGTGCTTTGGAAGCTGGTGGGGCTGTTGCTGCTGATTTTCGGCGCGGTGGTGGGCGCGTGTATTTTGCAAACCTGTATGGTGCCGCTGCTCAAATGGGGGGTGCCGCGCTGGCTGTCGCTTCTGATCGTGGTGGTGACATTGACGCTGGTGCTGGCGGGGATCAGCGTAGCCTTTGGCTCCCAGGTGGCGTCGGAACTCGAGTCGCTTTCGACTTTGCTGCCCGAAGCCTGGGAGCAGTTGCAGGAGCGCCTTCAGGGCACGCCGCTTGAGCCGCTAATGGAGAACGCCGGCGAGCGGGCGGGCTCGGTTTTCGAAAACGGCCTGGCGCAGGTCGGTATGGTGGTCGTCTCCATGGGCGGCAGCCTGGTCAATTTCTTCGCGCTGATCGTGGGGATGGTGTATTTTGCCGCTCAGCCGGATGTCTACCGCCGTGGGTTGTTGTTGCTGGCGCCGGTCAAAAGCCGGGACAAGCTGGCCGAGGCGCTGGATAAAAGCGGCAAGGCGCTGCGGTTTTGGCTCGGTGGCCAACTGGTTGCGATGGTCGTGACGGGTCTACTGGTCGGCGTGAGCATGTGGCTTTTGGGCGTGCCCGCGCCGCTGGGCCTTGGCCTGATTGCTGGGGTGCTGGATTTCGTGCCGCTGGTCGGCCCGCTTATCGCGGCCATTCCCGCGCTGCTACTGGCCTACACGGTCAGCCCGCAAACGGCGCTTTTTGTGCTGATCGCCTATACCATTATCCAGCAGATCGAAGGCAACGTGATGCAGCCGCTGGTTCAGCAGCGCGCGGTGAATTTGCCCCCCGCCATGCTGCTGTTTTCGCTCTTTGCAGCCAGTACGCTGTTTGGCGTGGCCGGGGTGCTGTTGGCGGCACCGCTCACCGTTATCGGCTTTGTGCTGATCAATACGCTCTACGTACAGCGTGACGAAGACGACGAACCGGTAAACGGTGAACAAGACAAGAGCGAGAAAAGCGAGTAGCCAACGCGTAGTGAGCTTTGATGAGGTATCGCAAAAGCGTTTTAAAATGAGGTTCAAAGGGTGGTGAATACGTCCGTTTTCGCCGTGCAGATGTTGAGTTTTTGAAAAGATCGAAGGTGCGCTATGTCGACCACTCCCGCCTCCGCGGAGGCTGAAAATTTCTCCAGCAAGTACCGTGTGCCGCTGATCGCCATGGCGGCGATCGTTTTCGGGGCGCTATTGATCGGCGTGTTCTTTAGTGCCAACACCGGCATGCTGATGATCATCGGCGGCCTGTTTGGTGTGGCGCTCTATCACGCGGCGTTTGGCTTTACCGCGGCCTGGCGGGCGTTCATCACCGAACGCCGGGGCCGCGGGCTGCGCGCGCAGATGGTAATGCTCGCCGTTGCCGTGGTGCTGTTTTTCCCCGCCCTGGGCGCGGGCACGTTATTCGATATGCCGGTCTCTGGCTTTGTCCGCCCCATCGGGATCTCTGTGGTGGTCGGCGCGTTCATCTTCGGTTTGGGCATGCAGCTTGGCGGTGGGTGCGCCTCGGGTACGCTGTTTACCGCCGGGGGCGGCAATGCTCGCATGCTGATTACGCTGCTGTTCTTCATCGTGGGCTCGGTGATTGGCACCGCGCACTTTACCTGGTGGCAGAGCCTGCCCGCGTTTGCGCCGGTCTCGCTGGTCGAAGTAGCGGGCCCGGGTGGCGGCATCGCGATCAGCCTGGTGCTGTTCGCCGCCATTGCCGCGTTGACGGTGGTAATGGAGCGCCGACGCCACGGCCAGCTAGAAAAACCGGCCCCGGTGACCAAACCGGGTAGCAAGCGTTGGCTGGAAGGCCCCTGGCCGCTATTGGCCGGCGCCGTGGCGCTGGCGCTGTTGAACTTCGCTACCCTGGCGCTGGCCGGGCGCCCCTGGGGTATTACCTCCGCCTTTGCGCTCTGGGGCGCGAAGGTCTTTAACTTCGTGGGCGGCGATGTCACTCAGTGGGGGTATTGGCAGTCGGAATCCAACATGGCGGCGCTGGATGCCAGCATTTTCTCGGACATTACTACCGTGATGAATATCGGCATCATGCTGGGCGCGATGGCCGCCGCTCACTTGGCCGGGCGCTTTGCATCGAATTTCAACATCCCGATCCGCTCGGTGATCGCGGCGATTCTCGGTGGGCTGATGCTGGGCTACGGCGCGCGGCTGGCCTTTGGCTGCAATATTGGCGCTTACTTCAGCGGTATTGCCTCGGGCAGCCTGCACGGCTGGCTCTGGATGGCCGCCGCCTTTGCCGGCAACATGCTGGGGGTCAAATTGCGGCCGCTGTTTTTCGCCGGTGTAGAAGGGCGCAAACCCAAGGCCAAAACGGCCTGACGCTAACCGGTTGATGTTCAACGCCCCGCTAAAAAAGCGGGGCATTTTTTTGCTCAAAGCCCGCCTGCGTGCCACCTTTGTCGTAGTGGCGTGATACATTATGCCGTTATAACCGTAAACGCTTGATATTGCTGCGCTGCAGCAGTAATGGACGAAAAGAGAGCCCCATGACTCAGAGCAAACGCCCCTTATACATTCCTTACGCCGGTCCTTCCTTGCTTGAAATGCCGCTATTGAACAAAGGCAGCGCGTTTACTCAAGAGGAGCGGCTCGCGTTCAATTTGATCGGTCTGTTGCCGCAAAAGGTCGAGACCATCGAAGACCAGCTCGAGCGCAGCTATCGCCAATATCAGCAGTGTCACAGCGACCTGGACCGCCATATCTATCTGCGCGCCATCCAGGACGATAACGAAACGCTCTATTTCCGCCTGGTGTCCGAGCACCTGGAAGAGATGCTGCCGATTATCTATACGCCGACCGTGGGCAAGGCGTGTCAGGAATTCTCCAATATCTATCGCAATCACCGGGGGCTTTTCATCGGCTACCCGGACCGCGAGCACATGGACGATATCCTGCGCAGCGCCACCAAGGACAACGTCAAGGTGATCGTGGTCACCGACGGCGAGCGCATTCTGGGCCTGGGCGACCAGGGCATCGGCGGTATGGGGATTCCCATTGGTAAGTTGGCGCTCTACACCGCCTGTGGCGGGATCAGCCCGGCCCATACGCTGCCCATCATGATCGACGTGGGCACTAATAATCAGGCGCTTCTGGACGACCCCATGTACATGGGCTGGCGCCACGAGCGAGTCGGCCAGGAAGAGTACGACGCCTTCATGGCGCAGTTCATCGCCGCTCTTAAGCGCCGCTGGCCCAACGCCCTGCTGCAGTTCGAGGATTTCGCCCAGGCCAACGCCGTGCCGCTACTGGAGCGCTACCGCAACGAGCTTTGCTGCTTCAACGATGACGTTCAGGGCACCGCCTCGGTGGTGGTGGGTACGCTGATGGCCGCCTGTCACGCCCGGGAAGAGAGCATCGCCAAGCAGCGCGTGGTGTTCGTCGGCGGCGGCTCTGCCGGCTGCGGTATCGCCGAGCAGGTCGTGGTCGCCATGCAGTCCGAGGGGCTTTCCGAGCGCGAGGCCCGCGAGCGTGTCTACGTGATTGACCGCGACGGGCTGATGACGACGGACCAACCCTGGCAGCGCGATTTCCAGCGCCGCCTGGCCCACGACCCGGCGCTGGTCGCCGACTGGAACGGCCAGGGCCTGGAAGAGACCATCGCGCAGATCAAGCCCACGGTGCTGATCGGCGTGTGCGGCCAGCGCGGTATCTTCACCGAGCAGGTGATCCGCACCATGCACGCCGGCTGCGAGAACCCGGTCATCATGCCGCTCTCCAACCCGACCTCCCAGGCCGAGGCGGTGCCGGAAGACGTGATTCGCTGGACCGACGGCCAGGCGCTGGTCGCCACTGGCAGTCCCTTCGCGCCGGTGGTCTATAACGGTCGCACCTACGCGATTGCCCAGTGCAACAACGCCTATATCTTCCCCGGCATTGGCCTGGGCGTGGTAGCGGCCAAGGCGCACCGGGTGACCGACGAGATGCTGATGAGTGCATCAAGAGCGCTGGCCCGGGAAGCGCCGCTGGTCAAAGAGGGCAAGGGCGCGCTTTTGCCGCCGCTTTCCAAGATTCGCGAAATCAGCCAGTCGATCGCTTTCGAGGTGGCGGCCATGGCGCAGCATAACGGCGTCGCGCTGACCACCAGTGGCACTCAGCTGCGTAAGGACATCGAAAACGCGAGCTGGGACCCGGATTACCGCGACTACCGTCGTCGCGCCGTTTAAGCGTTTTAACGTTCAAGGCTCTCGGCGCCGCTACTCAGGTAGCGGCGCTTTTTTTAGGGCCAAAAAAAGCCCCCACCGGAGTGGGGGCGTGCAAGCATTGGGTCGTGCGTTGCCGGTAGGGCTACGCTGCGCCAATCATCTTGCGCAGCACGTAGTGCAGGATACCACCGTGGCGATAGTACGCCAGCTCGTTGATCGTATCGATCCGGCATTTCGCCTCGATCGTACGCTCGTCACTGCCCTTTTTGATGGTGACCTTGACGTTGGAGCCGGGGCTTAGATCGCCCAATCCTTCGATGGATACTTCTTCATCGCCGGTCAGTCCCAGGCTTTCACGGCTTTCGCCTTCCGGGAACTGCAGCGGCACCACGCCCATACCGATCAGGTTGGAGCGGTGGATACGCTCATAAGACTCCGCCAGTACCGCGCGCACGCCTAAAAGCCGCGTACCCTTGGCCGCCCAGTCGCGACTCGACCCGGTGCCGTACTCTTTACCGGCAATGACCACCAGGGGCGTGCCTTCTTCCTGGTACTTCATCGCCGCGTCGTAGATGGACATCTGCTCGCCGCTGGGCACGTGGCGGGTTTCGCCGCCGACCACGCCGTCGAGCATTTCGTTTTGAATGCGTACGTTGGCGAAGGTGCCGCGCATCATGACCTGGTGGTTACCCCGGCGCGAACCGTAGGAGTTGAAATCCACCGGCTTCACGCCGTTTTCCTGCAGGTAGCGCCCGGCGGGGCTATCCGGCTTGATGGAGCCGGCCGGCGAAATGTGGTCGGTGGTGACCGAGTCGCCCAGCATCGCCAGGACCCGCGCGTTTTTAACGTCCTCGGTGGGTTCCGGCTCCCGGCCCATGCCTTCGAAAAAGGGCGGGTGCTGAATGTAGGTGGAGTCGGGCCACTCGTACACTTGGCTTTCCGGCACTTTGATCGCTTTCCAGGTTTCGTCGCCTTCGAACACCTCGCCATACTCCTTGCGGAACATGTCGGTGTTCACTTTCTCGACCGCCTCGGCGATCTCGGCCTGGGAGGGCCAGATGTCTTTCAGGTAGACCGGGTTGCCATCAGAGTCATCGCCCAGTGGGTCGGTGGTCAGATTGCTCTGTACGTTACCGGCCAGCGCGTAGGCCACGACCAAGGGCGGCGAGGAGAGCCAGTTGGTTTTGACCAACGGGTGAACCCGGCCTTCGAAGTTACGGTTGCCCGAAAGCACCGAGGCGACCGCCAGATCACCGGTGTTGATCGCTTTTTCGATCTCCTCGGGTAGCGGGCCGGAGTTACCGATACAGGTCGTGCAGCCGTAGCCCACCAGGTTGAAGCCCAGCGCGTCCAGGTCGTTGTTCAGATCCGCGGCGGCCAGGTAGTCGGTGACCACCTTGGAGCCGGGTGCCAGCGAGGTCTTGACCCAGGGCTTGGTTTCCAGACCTTTTTCGCGTGCCTTGCGGGCCAGAAGGCCGGCGGCCATCATCACGCTGGGGTTGGAGGTGTTGGTACACGAGGTGATCGCAGCAATGACCACGGCCCCCGGGTTCAAACGGAAGCTCTGGCCGTTGTAGGACACATCTTGGCTGTCGTTGTGCTCGAAGCTACGCTCGACACCCACGGCGGTCTGGCCGCCCTCCGAGGAGAACTTGCCGGTTTCGGTGTCCGGCTGGGTCTTGCCGTCGTCTTCCATTACCTTGGCGAAGGCACTGGGCAGGTCCTTGAGCGATACCCGGTCCTGGGGGCGCTTGGGCCCGGCCAGGCTTGCTTCGACGGTGCTCATATCAAGGCCGAGGGAGTCGCTGAAGATCGGCTCGTCGCCGGGCTCGCGCCACAGGCCCTGTTCCTGGCTGTAGGCTTTCACGAGCGCGATCTGATCGTCTTCGCGGCCGGTCAGGCGCATGTAGTTCAGGGTTTCTTCATCCACCGGGAAGAAACCACAGGTCGCACCGTACTCCGGCGCCATGTTGGCGATGGTGGCGCGGTCGGCCAGCGGGAGGTCTTTGAGGCCGTCGCCGTAGAACTCGACGAACTTACCCACCACGCCTTTCTTGCGCAGCATTTCGGTAACGGTGAGCACCAGGTCGGTCGCGGTAATGCCTTCTTGCAGCTTGCCGTCGAGCTTGAAGCCGATGACTTCGGGAATCAGCATGGAAACCGGCTGACCGAGCATCGCGGCCTCGGCTTCGATGCCGCCCACGCCCCAGCCAAGCACGCCCAGGCCGTTGATCATGGTGGTGTGCGAGTCGGTGCCGACCAGGGTGTCGGGGAAGGCGTAGGTCTTGCCGTCTTCTTCCTTGGTCCAGACCGATTTGCCCAGGTACTCGAGGTTGACCTGGTGGCAGATACCCGTGCCCGGCGGTACCACTTTAAAGTTATCGAAGGCCTGCTGGCCCCAGCGTAGAAACTCGTAACGCTCGCGGTTACGCTGCATTTCGATCTCGACGTTCTCGTCGAACGCCGTGGCGTGGCCGAACTCGTCGACCATGACCGAGTGGTCGATGACCAGATCGACCGGCGAGAGCGGGTTGATGCGGGCCGGATCTTCGCCGAGCTTTTCGACCGCGTCGCGCATGGAGGCCAGATCCACCACGCCGGGCACGCCGGTGAAGTCCTGCATGAGAACCCGCGCCGGGCGATAGCCGATCTCGCGGCTGGATTTACCCTCTTTTTGCCAGTCTACCAGCGCTTGCAGGTCGTCGTTTTCGACGCTTTCGTCGTCGCCAAAGCGTAGCTGGTTTTCCAACAGAATTTTCAGGGTCTTGGGTAGCCGGTCTATGTTGCCAAGCTTATCGGCCGCCTTGGGCAGGCTGTAATAGGTGTAGGAGTGACTCCCCACCTCCAGGGTGCTGAGCGTATCGGGTATCTTGCTCATTCCATGCTCCTCTCTCTTGAATGCGGGCTCTTGCTTGCTATGTATTGGATGATTGCAGTGCCACGGTGGTTCGTTTTCTAGAGCCTAGCCTATTAATAGCACATGGGTACTTTAATCCCGGCTTTCAAGGGATCCTGGCCTAATGGCCAAGCCTCCCCCTTGTAATTACTTGTACTCGACGCCATTTCAGGCAGACTCTCTTGTTTGGTTTTTCGGCCAGTACTACTCGCATCGCGCTGGCCGGGCCATCCGTTTTATTCGATATAGGTGGTGTCATGGAAACGCGTCATGAACGTTTGATTATTCTTGGCTCCGGGCCTGCCGGGTACACCGCGGCGGTGTACGCCGCGCGCGCCAACCTGCAGCCGTTGCTGATTACCGGGCTGCAGGCGGGCGGCCAGTTGACCACGACCACCGATGTGGATAACTGGCCGGGCGAGGCCGAGGGCATCCAGGGCCCGGCGCTGATGGAAAAGATGCAAGCTCACGCCGAGCGCTTCAATACCGAGGTGCTGTTCGACCATATCCATGAAGTCAGCTTAGGCGAAAAACCCTATACTTTGAAAGGCGATAGCGGCACCTACACCTGCGATGCGCTGATCATTGCCACCGGCGCCAGCGCCCGCTACCTGGGTCTGCCCACCGAGCAGCAGTTCATGGGCCAGGGCGTGTCCGCCTGCGCGACCTGCGACGGCTTTTTCTATCGTAATCAGGAAGTCGTGGTAGTGGGGGGCGGTAACACCGCCGTGGAAGAGGCGCTCTATCTTTCCAATATTGCCTCCAAGGTGACCCTGGTACACCGCCGCGACACCCTGCGCGCGGAGAAAATCCTGCAGGACAAACTGCAGGAGAAGGTCGAGGCCGGTACGATCGCGCTGGAGTGGTTCCAGCAGGTCGACGAAGTGCTGGGCGATAACAGCGGCGTGACCGGGGTGCGGCTGAAGTCGACCCTCGATGGCACCGTCAAGGAGCTCCACGCGCCTGGGCTTTTCGTTGCCATTGGCCATAGCCCCAATACCGGTATCTTCGAAGGCCAGCTCGCCATGAAGGGCGGCTACATTACCGTGAATTCCGGTCTCGAAGGCAACGCCACCGCCACCAGCGTGCCCGGCGTGTTTGCCTGCGGCGACGTAATGGACCATATCTACCGCCAGGCGATTACCTCCGCAGGTAGCGGCTGCATGGCAGCCCTCGACGCCGAGCGCTACCTCGACGGCATTGGCTGATTCTAACAGCGCTTCAAGGGTCGGCGCAGGGCACTGACGCGCTGTCTACCCGTAGCCGGCCCAGCTGGCTTAGTACCAGCTCTTTACCCGCATTGGCGCCGCTGCAGAGCTTGAAGCTGCCGTTATAGCCGCTGGCGTGGCCCAGCGGCGTGTAGCGTACCTGGCGCCATTGGCGGTTGTAGGTAATGCGGCTTTTCGGGTGCGCGGGGAAAATCCGCAGGATGCGCTGGGGCTCGGCGCTTTGACGAGGCGCGCCGTCGATCACCGCCAGCGGCAGGCTCCAGTCGTCGCTGCAGCGAAAGGCGGCGGTAACCGGGCAAAGAGTGACGGTCTCGCGCCGGGTAATGGCCGTATTGCGAGCCAGCGAGAATGCCCGCTGAAAGCGATTGATCTCGCCTTTGAGCGCCGTGCGTTGGTTTAGCGCCTGAAGGTGGGGAAGGGCGCCGGTGGTCAATAAGCCCATAATGAAGAGTGCGACGACCAGCTCCAAAAACGTCATCCCTCTGTCGCGATGCGCGTCGTGCGCTGCCTGGGCGCTGGCGTAACGCGAGCGGCGATGGTGGGATAGGAGTGCTTTATGCATGGGCTCACCCTGGCGGACCTCTCTTCAGGTTAGAGCGCTTTGCTTGGGCGGGGCGTAGGCGTAAGCGGAGCCTGGTGTAGGTTCAGGCGTAGTTAGCTGTAGGTAAAAAGGGACAGGCCTTGTGAGTGATTTCTTGATAGTGGGTGGCGGTATCATCGCCATGATGACCGCCCTACAGCTTGCCGATGCCGGCCAGACGGTGTGCATCGTCGAGCGCGGCACCTGCGGGCAAGAGGCCTCCTGGGCGGGGGGCGGTATCGTGTCGCCGCTCTATCCCTGGCGCCACTCGGCGGCCATTTCCTGGCTTTCGCGCTGGTCGGAGGGCGCCTACCCGGCGCTTGCCTTGCGCCTGTTGGAAGAGACCGGCATCGACCCGGAGTATCGCCAGAAAGGGCTTTTGTATTTGAGCGTCGAGGATGACGAGGCGGCGCTGGACTGGGCGCATCAAATGGGGAAACCGCTCGAGCGCGTGGGCGCCGCCTTCGTTCACGAAAAGGAGCCCCAGGCCGAGGCGGGTAGCGGCGCGCTCTGGATGCCAACGCTTGGCAGCGTGCGCAACCCGCGGCTGGGCCAGGCGCTGCGCGCCAGGCTCTCCGCCATGCCGGGCGTGACGCTTTGCGAGGGGCAGCCGGTCGAAGGGCTCATCGAACGACACGGCGACATTGCGGGGGTGAATACTCCTCAGGGCCCGCTTTTGGCCGGCCGCACCGTGCTCTGCGCCGGCGCCTGGAGTGCTGCGCTGTTGGCACCGCTCGGTATCCGCTTGCCGGTACGCCCGGTCAAAGGGCAAATGATTGCCTACCGCGCCCCGCCGGGGCTTGTACAGCGGGTGGTGCTCAAGGATGGGCGCTATATCATTCCCCGCAGCGATGGGCTTTTGCTGGTGGGCTCGACCCTGGAAGAAGCCGGGTTCGATAAAACCACTGATGAGGCGGCGCTGGTCTCACTCAAGCAAAGCGCCGAGGCGATCGTTCCCGCGCTTGCCGGTTACCCGGTAGCGCACCACTGGTCCGGGCTGCGCCCGGGCTCGCCCGGCGGGCTTCCGTTCATCGGCGCGCTCCCCGGCTACGCGTCGCTCTATATCAACGCGGGCCACCATCGTAATGGTCTGGTGCTCGCGCCGGCATCTACCCATTTATTGGTCGATACGCTGTTAAAGCGCCCACCACTGATCGACCCGACGCCGTATGTACCCACTCAAGAGCGGCTCGTCCTCTAAGCGGGGCCGTCCTTCTTTTGCTCCTGAATGTAGCGCTCCCGGTGGGCGGCTGAGCAAAACCACTTTTCTTCAAAGCGCAGCGCCTCGCTTTCCGGTACATGCACCTCGCACCAGCGGCAGCGCACCATGGTGCCGCCTTCGACGCGCTCGGGCGCATCCGTTTTTTGCGAGAGCTTGTGTTGGCGGTACATGCCGTAAAGTTTCAGGCCAACGTAGAACACCACCGCAAAAATAAGTAGCCGAATGATCAACAGGTTCATCCTTTTATCGCTCCCGGGCGGGAAAGTGGGTGTGTAAAATACTGCGTGTTCGAATGCGTGCGTTTATCGCCAGAGCCTTTGCCAGTAACGGGCGCTTGCGGGACAATACCCGCTTGCCGGTACGGTTTGGAGGCTGGGCTTTGAGTGCCATCGCGTGGCGTCCAAACGGTATGTTTCAAGGATTCTCAAGAGATTTTACCCCCCATGCAAGACTTAACGCTGGTCATGGCCCAACTCGACCCTTTGGTCGGTGATATTCCCGGTAATGCCGCCCGTGCGATCGAAGCCGTGCGCGAGGCGCGTATCGAGCACCGGGCGGACGTGGTGGTATTCCCCGAGCTTTTCTTGACCGGCTACCCGCCGGAGGATCTTTTATTGAGGGCTTCGATGGAGTCGCGCCTGCAAGAGGCCCGCGACACCATGGCGCAAAAGGTCGTCAAGGACGTGCTGGTGATCATTGGCTACCCCGGCGTTCGCGATGGGAAGCGTTTCAACCTGGCCGGGGTGCTTTATAACGGCGAGTGGCAGGCGGAGTACGCCAAGCAGGCGCTGCCCAATTACCAGGTGTTCGACGAACAGCGCTACTTCACGCCCGGCAATGCGCCGCTGGTATTCGAGCACAAGGGCGCCAAACTCGGCCTTCTGATCTGCGAAGACCTTTGGGAGAGCGCGCCCATCGAGGCCGCCTGTGGGCAAGGCGCCGATGCGCTCGTGGTGCTCAATGCCTCGCCCTATCATCAGGAAAAGCCCGGCGAGCGTCGGCGCCTGCTCACCCAGCGCGCTCAGGCCGTGAATCGCCCCATCGTCTACGTCAACACCATTGGCGGCCAGGACGAATTGGTGTTCGACGGCGGCTCGAGCGTGGTCGATGCCAAAGGCGAGCTCAAGATACTCGCGCCTTACTGGCAGGCAGGGTTGATGCCGGTGCGCCTCACTCAGACCCCGGAAAACGCCTGGGCCCCCGAGGCCGGCGAAATCGAACCCGACGTCTCGGCGGAGGAGAGCCTTTACTGCGCGTTGGTGACCGGCGTTCGCGACTACGTCAATAAAAGCGGCTTCAGTGGCGTAGTGCTGGGACTTTCCGGCGGGATCGACTCGGCGCTTTCCCTGGCGATCGCGGTGGACGCCTTGGGTGAGCAGCGCGTGCATGCGGTGATGATGCCTTACCGCTACACCGCGGATATCTCAAAGCAGGACGCCGCCGCCCAGGCCGAGATGCTGGGCGTCGATTTCGATGTCATGCCGATCGAGCCGATGGTCGAGGCCTTCACCCAGACGCTTTCCGAGAGCTTTGCTGGCGCCGAGCAAGACACGACCGAGGAGAACCTGCAGTCGCGCTGTCGCGGGGTGCTGTTGATGGCGATCTCCAACAAGAAAGGCTTGATGGTGCTGACCACCGGCAACAAGAGCGAAATGGCGGTGGGCTACGCCACGCTCTACGGCGATATGGTGGGCGGCTACAATGCCTTGAAGGATGTATATAAAACCTGGGTGTACCGGCTGGCGCGCTGGCGCAACACCCAGTCACCGGCGGTGCCCGAGCGCGTCATCGAGCGCCCGCCGAGTGCCGAGCTCGCCCCGGACCAGAACGACAGCGACTCACTGCCCGACTACGCCTTGCTCGATGCGATCCTCTCGCGCTACATCGAGGGCGACATGAGCGCCGAGGCGATCATCGCCGAGGGCTTTTCGCAAGACGATGTCTACCAGGTCGTGAAACTGGTGGACCGCTGCGAATACAAGCGCCGCCAGGCACCGGTCGGCGTTCGCGTGACCGCGCGCGGGTTCGGCCGCGACCGTCGCTACCCCATCGTCAACGGCTGGCAGCCCGGCGATTGACCCAAGCGTTGAACCTTAAAGCTCGGCCCAACAAAAAAGCCAAACGCTGTTTGGCTTTTTTTGGTTAAGGGGTGGCCTTCGAATGGGGTTTGAACGTCGTTTGAGCGTTCTTCTCAAAAGCTTTTCTCAAGAGCTCTTTTCAAAAGCTTTTCTTAAAAACTCTCCCAAGCGGGCTCGGAGGAGGACGATGCTAGCGCCTTGTTGGTTTCGGCAGGCGCGCTTGGCTTGGGCGCTTCGCGGCGGGGCGTGTCGCGTAATGGCTGGCTGGTAGACGGGGGCAGCTTGAATATCTGCATGGTCTGCATCAGTGCCTGGGCATTTTGGCGCAGCGTGTTGGCGGCGGCCGCGCTTTCATTGACCAAAGTGGCGTTATCCTGGGTCATCTGGTCCATCTCGGAGACGGCCTGATTGACCTCCTGAACACCGGCGCTCTGTTCGACGCTGGCGCTACTGATTTCGCCGATGATCACATTGACCCGCTCGATAGCGCTGACGATCTCATTGGTGGACTGGTTGGCGTGGCTGGCACGCTCGTTGCCGTGTTTCACACGTTCCAGGTTGCTGGAGATCAGCGCGTTGATCTCCTGGGCGGCGCTGGCGCTACGCTGGGCAAGGCTGCGCACTTCGCTGGCCACCACGGCAAAGCCGCGGCCGTGCTCGCCGGCCCGCGCCGCCTCGACCGAGGCGTTGAGCGCCAGAATGTTGGTCTGGAAAGCGATCGCGTCGATGGTCGAGATAATACCGGCGATTTCCTGAGAGCTTTGGTCGAGCTCGTTCATCGTGGTGGCAAGCTCGTTGACCGCCTTGCCGCCTTCCTTTGCAGTCGCGGCGGCCTGGCTTGCTTCCCGGCTTGCCTGCTCGGCGTTGGCGGCATTCTGGGTCACGGTGCTGCTGAGCTCTTCCATGGCGGCAGCGGTTTGGGCCAGCGCGCTTGACTGCTGCTCGGTGCGCGAGGCGAGGTTGTTATTCCCCTCGGCGATCTGCTCGCTGTTGCTGGCTACTGCCTCGGCAGAGGTGCGCACGTCCAAAACGATACGCTGAAGCTGCTCGGCCATGGCCATTTGCGAGGCCATGATGCCGCGTTCCCGGGTATTTGGCTGTGCCTGACGGCGCTCGTCGGCCACCGCCAGGTTACCGTTGCCGATAGCGCTCGAGAACGCCTGCACCTGGTCGGGTTCGGCGCCCAGTTCGCCCAACAGTTGCCGCGATAGGTAGAACGCGATGAGCCCGCCCAGCAGCAGCGCCGCGAGCGTCAAACCGATCATCAGCATCTCGAAACCAGCCGCGGTTTCCCGGGCGTGGTCGGTGGTCACATCATTGAGCTGCCCCTGAAGATCGATGAATTCGTTGATTTGCGAAAGCCACTGCGCGTAAGCGGGGCCTGCCTGTTCGATCAAAAGCGTTTGGGCGGCGGCGAAATCCCCCGCGAGCCGGGCTTCGATGACGGCCTCGGTCAAGCCCAGAGTCAGCGCCTGTTGGGCTTCGATGCGCTCGATGATGCTTGCCTCCTGAGCGGGCCCTGGTGCGCTTTGAACGATGCTGGCCATTGCCTGGGAGGCGCTACGGTAGTCATCTTGCAGACGCTGCATTTCACCATTTAACGCGCGGTACTGCTCAGCGGTGGTGGTGATGACGATATCGCGCAAAGCGATGGCGCGGTCGTGTACGCTGCCCCGCCAGTCGATCGCTTGGCGCTGTTTGTTGCCGTTGATGTCGTTGATTTCGGTCAGGTCGTTGCTGATTTGGTTGACCTGATAGATCCCTATCGCGGTGAGCATGGCCAGCAGGACCAAGACAATGGAGAAACCGACGGTCAGGCGTGTGGTGATTTTCCAAGAGCGTAACGTGTTCAAGCGCGTTCCCTCGCTGTGGAGTGTTCTTTTTTCGTGGGCTGCTCGAGTCGGGCAGTCCCAAAGTGTTTTTAGTTATACGGCAGCAGGAGAGAGGTTAGTTATTTGTACGATATTTGTACAAATAATAATTGTAGTTAAATATTACCGATTGTTATAGCGATTGGGCGGCGGGCCGGGTAATACCAAACGTCAGAATAAGCATAAAAAAACGCCTTTTGGACCACGCGCGTCCAAAAGGCGTTTGTACAATTTATGGCTCAAACGGCGACCGGCTAAACGGTGTCTCTTCTGCGGGCAGCGGCCCGACGCCTGCCGTTAAGGCGTCGGGTGTCCGGCGTTAGCGGTTAGCGGAGACGTGTTTGGGAACGAAGCGGTCGCCGCGAAGCTGGTCGTGGTTGGGGGCGTTTTCGCGCAGTACGGTGAGCACTTCTTCGGCGCGGTCGTTCATGCCCAGGCCCTGGTAGCCTTCGACCATGGTGGCCAGGGCGTCGCGGGTGGCGTTGGCTTCCGGGAAGTTCTCGATCACCCAGCGGCCGCGCTCGACGGCGGCAAGATAGGCGCCGCGACGCAGGTAGTAATCCGCCACGTGCAGCTCGTGCTGGGCCAAAAGCTCGCGCAGGTAGACGATGCGCTGCTGGGCGTCCGGGGCGTACTCGCTCTGCGGGAAGCGCTGAATCAGCTCGCGGAAATCGTTATAGGCATCCCGCGAGGCGCCAAGGTCACGCTTGGATATATCGATCAGGCGCAGGCGCTCGAGGCTGAAACGCCCGGCCTGCCAGGCCGACAGGCCGCGCAGGTAGTAGGCGTAATCCACCTGGGGGTGGTCGGGCTGCAAGCGAATGAAGCGGCTGGCCGCGGCGCGCGCCTCTTCCCAGTTGCCGTTTTCGTAGTAGGCGTAGATCAGCTCGAGCTGCGCCTGCTCGGCGTGAGCGCCGAAGGGGTAGCGGGTGTCCAGCGCTTCCAGCCGCTCGATGGCGATGGGGTAGCGGTTGTCTTCAAGCGCGGTGCGGGCAAGCTCGTAGAGCTCGCGCTCCTGCACCCCGCCGAACTCGCCTTCGTCCTGCTCGGCGTCGTCGTTATTGTTGCTGGCGCAGCCGGCCAACAGGGCCAGGCTCAAGGCTACGGCGCCAAAGCGGTGGGCAGTGGAGAAAACGCGCATCATCATCCTCGTTGCAAACAAGCCTCAATCACCGAAAAGCGAAGATGGCCATAAGTAGAAATGGTAGAATAGGTCGCAATTGGCCCACTATAAAACACCTTGGCGCAAAACGCAGGCATCCTGGCGTTTCGTTCGGGGTTCTGTGTCTTAAAGAGGTTTTGCATGTCGCACATCATCGAAGCCACGCGCCAGGTGCCCGCTGCCCTGGCCGGCGCTCGGTTGGACCAGGCCGCGGCCGAGTTGTTCAGCGAATACTCCCGCGAGCGCTTGAAAACGTGGATCAATGCCGGCGAGCTGACCGTGGACGGCGCGGCGGCCAAGCCCAAAGCCAAGCTTCACGGTTTGGAAACGCTGCATCTTCATACCACCCTGGAAGACGACACGCGCTTTGCCCCCCAGGAGATCGCCCTGGATATCGTGTATGAAGACGAGGCGGTGATCGTGCTGAACAAGCCCGCCAATATGGTCGTTCACCCGGCGGCGGGCAACCCGGACGGCACGCTTTTGAACGCGCTGCTGTTTCATCACGGCGCGCTTGCCGAGATTCCCCGGGCGGGCATCGTTCACCGGCTGGATAAAGACACCACCGGGTTGATGATGGTCGCCAAAACGCTGACCGCTCAGACCCGGCTGGTCGAGCAGCTTCAGGCACGCAGCGTTTCGCGCCAGTACGATGCGGTGGTGCTGGGCAAGCCCGTCTCCGGGGCAACGGTCGATGCGCCCATTGGGCGCCATCCGAAGGATCGCAAGCGCCAGGCGGTCACCGCTTCGGGCAAGCCCGCCGTGACCCACTACCGGGTGGTCGAGCGCTTTCGCGCCCACACCCACGTGCGCTGCCAGCTGGAAACCGGGCGCACCCACCAGATTCGTGTACACATGGCCCACGCGCGCTACCCGCTGATTGGTGATCCGCTCTATAGCGGGCGTGCCAAGCTTCCGCCCGGGGCGAGCGAGCCGCTCAAGGAAATTCTGCGCGAGTTCCCTCGCCAGGCCCTTCACGCCCGTAAACTCAGCTTCATTCATCCGATCACCGAGGAGCCGATGACGTTCAGGGCGGCGCTTCCCGATGAGCTTTTGATGCTACTGGACTACCTGCGCGAAGACAGCGAGACCAAGCGATGAGCGATGCCATCGATCTTCATCCGAGTCTCGTCGAGCCGGACTGGCCTGCCCCGGCCAACGTGCGCGGGTTTGTCACCACCCGCGAAACCGGCCCGAGCCAGGGAGATTTCGCCGCCTTCAACCCGGCAAATCACGTGGGCGACCACCCGGACCACGTAGCCCTTTGCCGGCGGCTTTTGCACAAGGAAATCGGCGACGACCGCCCGCTCTTGTGGCTCGACCAGATCCATGGCGCGCGGGTCCAGCAAACCTATCAGGCCACGCCGCCCAAAGCCGATGCCTCGATTGCCACGTCAACGCACTACGCCTGCGTGGTGCTGACCGCTGATTGCCTGCCGGTTTTTTTCTGTAACCGCCAGGGAAGCCAAGTGGCGGTCGCCCACGCGGGCTGGAAAGGCCTTGCCGGCGGCGTGCTGGAAGCGACCGTGGCCGCGATGAACTGCCCCGCCGACGATATTCTGGTGTGGCTGGGCCCGGCGATTTCCAACGCCCAGTTCGAGGTGGGCCCGGAGGTGTACGGCGCCTTCGTGGGCGCCCACCCGGAAACCATCGAGGCCTTCGAGCATAGCCCCTACCGGCTGAACCACTACATGGCGGATCTCTACCGGTTGGCGCGCTTTCGCCTGGCCGCGCTTGGCATCCACCACATCAGCGGCGGTCATTTCTGCACCGCCTGCGAGCCGCGCTTTTACTCTTACCGGCGCGATGCTGGCGCTACCGGGCGCATGGCAAGCGTGGTTTGGTTGCAGGATGTCTCGGCCTAAGCGATTAAAAAGTCCCAAAGGTGAAGCCCTTCGACAGGGCCACCTCTTGAAAGGGCGCTGAATCGGCACCATTTAATTTGTCAAGCCAATGCCTTTTTAGAGCGTTCCCATAACTTTTTAGAGGGTTCTCATAAAAAGCGCACCTGGCAGATTAAACCTTCGTTAGGGCCACGCCCGCGTCCAAACGCGCGGCTTTCCCCAGGAGAATGTCATGCGATTCGATAAATTCACCGCCAAACTACAAGCCGCCATTGCCGATGCACAGTCGCTGGCCGTCGGCCAGGGCCATAATCAGCTGGAACCGGTTCACCTATTGACCGCACTGCTGGATGCCAAAGACACCGGCATTAAGGCGCTGGTCGAAAAAGCCCAGGGTTCGAGTTCACGCCTGCGCGAGGGCCTCAAGCGTCAGCTCGACAACCTGCCAAAGGTTGGCCAGTTCGATGGCGACGTGCAGCCCTCCCGGGATCTGGTCAAGCTTTTCAACCTCACCGACCGAGAAGCGCAAAAGCGTGGCGACCAGTTCATTGCAAGCGAACTGGTGCTGTTGGCGGCGCTGGATAACGGTGCGCTTGCCAAAACGCTGAAAGAGGCCGGGCTTAACCGCCAGGCGCTGGAAGCCGCGATTACGGGCCTTCGCGGCGGCGCCAACGTCGATGATGCCAACGCCGAAGATCAGCGCGAGGCGCTCAACAAGTACACCATGGATCTTACCCAGCGGGCGCTGGACGGCAAGCTCGACCCGGTGATCGGCCGCGACGACGAGATTCGCCGTACCATTCAGGTCCTCCAGCGGCGCACCAAGAACAACCCGGTATTGATCGGCGAGCCCGGCGTGGGCAAGACCGCCATCGTCGAGGGCTTGGCCAGTCGTATCGTGGATGGCGAGGTGCCGGAAGGGTTGAAAGACAAGCGCGTGCTCTCGCTCGACATGGGCTCTTTGCTTGCCGGCGCCAAGTTTCGCGGCGAGTTCGAGGAGCGCTTGAAAGCGGTGCTCAAGGAGCTCGCCCAGGAGGAGGGTCGGGTGATCCTCTTCATCGACGAGCTGCACACCATGGTAGGGGCGGGCAAGGCCGAAGGCGCGATGGACGCCGGCAACATGCTCAAACCCGCGCTTGCCCGAGGCGAGCTTCACTGCGTGGGCGCGACCACCCTGGACGAGTACCGCAAGTACATCGAAAAGGACGCAGCCCTGGAGCGCCGTTTCCAGAAAGTGCTGGTCGATGAACCCTCGGAAGAGGACACCGTGGCGATTCTGCGCGGCCTTAAAGAGCGCTACGAAGTGCACCACGGCGTAGCCATCACCGACTCGGCGATCATCGCCGCGGCCAAGCTTTCTACGCGCTACATCACCGACCGGCAGCTTCCGGACAAAGCGATCGACCTGATCGACGAGGCCGCCTCGCGCATCCGCATGGAGCTCGACTCCAAACCCGAAGCGATGGATCGCCTCGACCGCCGTTTGATCCAGCTCAAGATGGAGCGCGAGGCGCTCAAAAAAGAGACCGACGAAGCGACCAAAAAGCGTTTAGAGGCGCTAAGCGGCCATATCCTGGATCTCGAGCGCGAGTACGCCGACCTCGACGAGATCTGGAAGGCGGAAAAGGCCAGTATTCAGGGGGCGGCGCAGTTCAAGGCCGAGCTGGAGCAGGCCCGTACCGATCTGGAGCAGGCGCGCCGCCAGGGCGATCTGGGCCGGATGTCGGAAATTCAGTACGGCAGAATCCCTGAGCTCGAGAAGAAAATTGCCGAGAGTGGCGAGGGAGAAGCCGACACCGCCAGCCACCAGCTTCTTCGCTCCAACGTGACCGAAGAGGAGATCGCCGAGGTCGTTTCACGCTGGACCGGTATTCCGGTGTCCAAGATGCTCGAAGGCGAGCGCGACAAGCTTTTACGCATGGAAGAGGCGCTGCACGAGCGGGTCATCGGCCAGGACGAGGCAGTGGAAGCGGTGGCCAACGCGGTGCGCCGCTCCCGGGCCGGGCTTTCGGACCCCAACCGGCCCAACGGCTCGTTTCTGTTTTTAGGCCCAACCGGGGTGGGCAAGACCGAGCTTTGCAAGTCGCTGGCCAACTTCCTCTTCGACACCATTGATGCGATGGTACGTATCGACATGTCCGAGTT
Source organism: Vreelandella sp. GE22 (assembly GCF_968212445.1). Classification (NCBI taxonomy): domain Bacteria; kingdom Pseudomonadati; phylum Pseudomonadota; class Gammaproteobacteria; order Oceanospirillales; family Halomonadaceae; genus Vreelandella; species Vreelandella sp. GE22. The sequence goes on along the minus strand of NZ_OZ309110.1, from coordinate 3,170,279 downwards.
CATGGAGAAGCACTCCGTGGCGCGGTTGATCGGCGCGCCCCCCGGCTACGTGGGGTATGAAGAGGGCGGTTATCTTACCGAGGCGGTACGCCGCAAGCCCTACTCGGTGCTGCTGCTCGACGAGGTGGAGAAAGCCCACCCGGACGTATTCAACATTTTGCTGCAGGTGCTCGAAGACGGCCGCCTGACCGATGGCCAGGGCCGTACGGTGGACTTTCGTAACACCGTGATCGTCATGACCTCGAACATGGGCTCGGACATCATCCAGCGTATGGGCGGCGATACCGGCGATGAAGCGACCGGCTATGAGACGATGAAGAGCGCGGTGATGGAGGTGGTAGGCAACCACTTCCGGCCGGAACTCATCAACCGCATCGACGAAGTGGTGGTGTTCCACGCCCTGGGCCAAACCCAGATTCAGGCGATTGCGTCCATTCAGCTCGAGCGCCTCAAGGCGCGCCTCGCCGAGCATGGCTTGCGTCTGGCGATTAGCGATGACGCCATGGCGCAGTTGGCCGTCGTGGGCTTTGACCCGGTCTATGGCGCAAGGCCGCTCAAGCGGGCGATTCAAAGCCGTATCGAAAACCCGCTGGCCCAGGACCTGCTGGCCGGCAAGTACGCCCCGGGCGCGACCATTCACATTAGCGCCGAGGAAGGGCGGCTGGTGTTTGCCTGATCCGCGTTTGATGAACTGGCCTTTATGAGCCCCCTGGCCCCGCCCGGCTTGCCGTGGCGGGGCTTTTTCGTAAGTAACTGGTTTTTTCGCCAGTTTTGGTGCGACTGCCCTTCTTTGGGGCGATGAAAGGTTGACACGCCAGGCGCGCTATTGGAATCTTGTGGGTTCCTGATTTGCGGACGCGGACCCCTCGGGTAATCCCCTATCCCCGCGTGAAGGGTAGGCTTACGCCTTTACCCGCCGAAGGACTTCCAGGCCCCGCTAACCGCGTGGTTTGGCCAACGCCCCGACGCGGCGAACCGCCGCGAGAGGAAGTAGCCTCGAAGGCCCGCTTCCGATGAGAGTGCAGGCCCTAACCGGGCCGTATGCCAGGGTTTGGCATCAGGTGTCGGCACCGCCGGCAGCGGCATACCGCCGCACTCGACACCGCAGCTATCTGCGGATCGCACTCGAGACCTTTAGGGGAGAATTACTGTGGAACTGCTTTCCGGCGCAGACATGATCGCCCGCTTCTTGAAAGACGAGGGCGTCGAATATATTTATGGGTACCCCGGCGGGGCGGCGCTGCATATCTACGATGCGCTTTTCCGCCAGGACGATGTCAAACATATCCTCGTTCGCCACGAACAGGCAGCGACCCACGCCGCCGATGGCTACGCACGCGCCTCCGGCAAGCCCGGCGTGGTGCTGGTGACCTCCGGGCCCGGGGCGACCAACGCCGTGACCGGCATCGCCACCGCCTACATGGACTCCATTCCCATGGTCGTTTTGTGCGGCCAGGTGGCGAGCCACTTGATTGGCGAAGACGCCTTCCAGGAAACCGATATCGTGGGCGTGACGCGCCCGATCGTGAAGCACAGCTTCTCGATCCGTCACCCCTCCGAGATTCCGGACGTGCTGAAAAAGGCGTTTTATCTTGCCTCGACCGGCCGCCCGGGCCCGGTCGTGGTCGATATTCCCAAGGATATGACCGCCCCGACCGAGCGCTACGAGTACACCTACCCGAAAAAGGTCAAGCTGCGCTCGTATAACCCGGTCAACCGCGGCCATACCGGCCAGATCAAAAAGGCCGTGGAGCTGATGCTCAAGGCCAAGCGCCCGGTTTTTTATACCGGCGGCGGCGTGGTGACGGGCAATGCCAGTGAAGGCCTGACCGACCTGGTCAAAAAGCTCGGCTTTCCGATCACCACCACCTTGATGGGCATTGGCGCCTACCCGCAAAGCGACAAGCAGTGCTTGGGGTGGCTGGGGATGCACGGCTCTTATGAGTCGAACATGGCCATGCACCACGCGGATCTGATCATCGCCATTGGTGCGCGTTTTGATGACCGGGTGACCAACAACACCTCCAAGTTCTGCCCCACGGCCAAGATCATTCATGTGGACGTGGACCCAAGCTCGATCTCCAAAACCGTGCGCGCGGACGTGCCGATCGTCGGCCCCGCGGCGGGCGTCATCAACGAGATGATCAGCCTGACCCAGGGCCGTACGGTGGAGCACGCCCAGGCGCTTAGCGAGTGGTGGGAGAAAATCGACGGCTGGCGCTTTGAGCGTGAAGGCAAGCTTTATGAGCCTTCCAAAACCGGTGAGGCGCTCAAGCCCCAGGAAGTGGTCGAGGCAGTGTGCCGTGTCACACGGGGTGAGGCGTTCGTCACCACCGACGTGGGCCAGCACCAGATGTTTGCCGCCCAGTACTACAAGTTCGACAAGCCCAACCGGCTGGTCACCTCTGGCGGCCTTGGCACCATGGGCTTTGGTTTTCCGGCGGCCATGGGCATCAAGAAGAGCTACCCGGATGACGACGTGGTGTGCATCACCGGCGAAGGAAGCTTCCAGATGATGATGCAGGAGCTCTCGACCTGTAAGCAGTACGGGGTGGGGGTCAAAATCGTCAATCTGAATAACCAGTCGCTGGGGATGGTGCGCCAATGGCAGGACTTGAACTACAAGTCGCGCCACGCCCACTCCTACATGGAGTCGCTACCGGATTTTCATCTGTTGATCGAGGCCTACGGCTTCACCGCGATCACCGTGACCACCATGGAGGAGCTCGAACCGGCGCTGGAGCGGGCCTTTGCCGACAAGCACGAGCTGGTGTTTTTGGATATCAAGGTCGACCCCTTCGAGCACGTCTATCCGATGCAGGTGCCCCTGGGCGCGATGCGCGACATGCTGCTGTCTAAAACGGAGCGTACCTGATGCGTCATATCATCTCGATTCTTCTGGAAAACGAACCGGGTGCGCTATCACGTGTGGTGGGCTTGTTTTCTCAGCGTAATTACAACATCGAAACCCTCAACGTGGCGCCCACCGAGGACCCGTCGCTCTCAAGGCTGACGGTCACGACGGTGGGCGACGACCGGGTGATCGAGCAGATCACCAAGCACCTCAACAAGCTGATTGACGTGGTCAAGCTGGTCGATTTGACCGAGGGCAACCACATCGAGCGCGAGCTGATGCTGGTGAAGGTCAAAGCGCTGGGCGCGGCCCGGGACGAAGTGAAGCGCACGGTGGATATCTTCCGCGCGCAGATCGTCGACGTCACCCCGAGTCTCTACACCGTGCAAATCACCGGCGACGCCGCCAAGCTGGACGCCTTCCTTCAGGCGATGGCGCCGGTCGGCATTCTCGAAGTAGGGCGCACCGGGGTCTCGGGTATTGCCCGGGGGGATAAGGTGCTGTCGCTTTAATCTGAGCGAAAGTACCCGCTGTCATTAGCGAAAAAACCGGTCAACGCCAGTTGACCGGTTTTTTTAATGAATGGGGTTAGTCAATCTCACCGACTACCCCATGGAAGGCCTCAGCGCGCAGCCGACGGTAGAACATACTGTGGTTGCGGTAGCCATATAAAAGCTACTCGTCTCCTTCAAAAGCCACACAGTCCTGATGATACTGGTCGGTAAAATCATCCACGGAAGAAAACATATTCAGGTCATAAGTAGACGCCTTGGCTAGGGCGAGATCATGAGAATAAGAATCACTCGTCTCCTTTTGTTTGGCTTTCTCTAATTCTTCTTCTTCAAAATCTCTGGATACAGTGCTGCCGGACAAGTGCTCTCGCATCAACATCCCAGCCACTGCAGCTGCCATTTCGCACGATTGGGGGCGAGAATAGGCATGTGAAGTTATTGTGGTGCCATTATAAGATTCGATAGTGTCGCTGGTACGTGCTCCAAAACTATCGAAGGTATCAGCTTGTACGACGCTACAGCTGAGCAGGAAAACGGCTGCTGTGGTAAGTAGTTGCTTATGGTGCATTCTGGTTGGCTCTTGGTTAGTCAAAGGTGTGGGGCTTGGCAACGCATAAAACATACCGAGGGGCGACGAGTGGTCAATGAGTTGAATGACCGACCAGAAAGCTCCTCGATTGGAAAGCATTGGCACAGGCGCTGGCTGATGATTCAGAAGCCCTGAATATCGCAGATGCTGCATTGATAGCTTGAATTGAGTATCAGAGGTCTGGAGCTATTTTTCCTCTAGACAGTCTTGATAGAATTGTTCTTTGAATTCTTCGGGGGAAGAGAATTGATCCAGGTCATACGAATAAGCTTTCACAATAGATAGCTCTATAGCGTTCAAATGATGGTTAGCCTCTGCTTCTTCTAGAGACGCATCCAGTTCATCACCTTCTAGGGTTTCCATCGCAGGATGGCCTCCCTTATGGATAGCTAGTATTTGTTCTGTGATTTCTGATGCCATTGCGCAGGAGTCTGTTTTATCGAGAGAACCTAGAGATTCTACCCGTGCTCCGTAACTGTTGTAGTAATCCGCGTGGGCGGTGCTGCTGGCAATCAATAGGGCGGCTGCTGTCATGAAGAGCGGTTTTTTATGCATCGGTTTTCTATCCTGGTTTTATCAAATTAAGTTAAAGTAGGGTCGCCTGAACGAAATGGTTAGTCAATAGTTTTGCCGATTAATGAGTGCTCAGGTGGTACAGGGCTCGAAAAGCAGTGGGGGAATGCTGCTGCTGTTAGTAACCATAGTGCCTGCGGCCTCGAATGATATCCGAACGATGGCCTGAATAATGAATGGAGATTTTATGCCGTTATTTAAAATGTGGACCGCAATTCTGTTGATGGCCATGGCACTGCCTGCATGTGTCAATTCGCCTTCCTATTCAACGGATCCGGGCTACTACTTTTCCGAACCTGCCCAGCGAGCATTGGCTGTCGCCGCCGGGCGGGGCGATATTGAGGCTATGCAACAAGCACTCGATCAGGGCGCCGACCCCAATACAGCGGGTGAAGATGCCATGACGCCGCTATTCTGGTCTGCTATGGATACCATGGGGGCCAATATCGATGGCTTTCGTTATTTGCTGGCGAACGGCGGAGACCCTAACCTGGTGGTCGTCGAAGAGAGTAAGCCCAGTAAAATTACCGCTCATTTAATCCACTTGGCTTTCACAAACCAAAATTCGGCTTTTCTTGAGGCGGCGCTAGAGGCTGGGTCAGACCCGAATACACTGGTCAATGTCGATGAAACATTGCTGTTTGAACGTCATACAGACGTATATATTGATCAAATTAGACTTTTAATTGAGCACGGTGCAGATGTGGACTTTAGAGGTGAGTTACAACGGACGCCATTAATGAACGCAATCTCCGGCAGTGAGTATAAAACCGCTCTAATGTTCATTGAGGCCGGCGCAGATCCTACCCTAACCAATGAAGTAACCGGTAGATCTGCACTTGATACAATTAAAAATTTTCATGATAGAGAGAGTCGGTATGGAGGGGCTGATTACGATCATCTGATTAATGCTTTAAAAGAAAAAAGCTATCTCGACGAATCCTTTTGAGCCTGAGTCCTTGCATGAAAAGGTCGTCGCAACAAGTCAAGTGCTTACAAAATTTATTCTAATAAGCACCGCTGGTACTGTTGTGTCTGACTGCGTTTGCTTTTATGTGCACGCAAGTAGCTGTTTGAGCCTTTCTCTTATTTCAGCGTTCGTTGATAGCGGTCCAAAAAGCATCGATCATCGGTGTTTTCAAGCGCCGGTTGAGCACGCAAAGGCCTACGTCGTAGTGGGGGAGCTCGGGTTTGACCGGCAGAACCTGCACGCGTCCGGCCAGCGGGCTGTTATCCAGCACGATTTTGGGCACTACTCCGACCCCAAAGCCCAGCGCCACCATGCTGACGATCGCTTCGTGCCCGGCCACCTGGGCGTAGATGCGTGGCGCCACGCCCATCGCCTTGAACCAGGTGTTGGCGTACTCCCGCGATAATCCGGCTTCCGAGAGAATCATCGGCACCTTTCGCCATTGCTCGGCGGTGGAGCTTGCCGGTGCTTGGGGCAGCCATGCGTAAGCGTGCATCGGTGCGATAAACAGCAGCGGCGAGCGGGTGAGGGATTTGAAGGTGAGGGCGCTTGGCGGGATGCGCGGGCGCGGGGTGATCGCCATGTCGTCCTGGCCTTCCAGCACGCGGGACATCGCCTCGGCCGGGTCGCCGGTGTGTAACTTGAGTTCGATACCGGGGTGGCGTTGGCGTACGTCGCTCAAAAGTTCGTACAGGAAGCTGTAGCTGGCGGTTACCGAGCAGTAAATACTGATTTCACCGAAAAGCTCCGTTGCTCCGGCGGCCAGGGTGCGCTTTTGAAGCTCCCACTGCTCGAGTGCTTCCCGGGCGTAGCGCTGAAATGCTTCCCCCTGGGGGGTAAGCGTCACATGGCGGTTGTCGCGCTCGAAAAGCCGCGCGCCCAATTCGCTTTCCAACTGCTGGATCGAACGGCTAAGCGTCGAGGGGCTTATGTGGCAAAGCTCGCTGGCGCGGCCGAAGTGCAGCGTATCCGAAAGCGCCAGGGCGTGTTTAAACAGGCGGAAGTCCATCGCAGTCTCTGTGTTTCACTATTTGAAATAGTATCTTGCAAATATAGCGTTTTACGCAACGATTGGCGCGGCGTAGAGTTAACTCATCGCCACATACCGACGCCGCACCACGGCTCGGTTGGCCAGCAACGCTGAAGCCGTTTCGCATAAACGGTTTAAAAAAGACACGATTCGATAACGACTTTTAGGAGACCACCATGCGCGTTTTTTACGATAAAGATTGCGACCTTTCCCTGATCCAGGCCAAGAAGGTCACCATCGTGGGTTACGGCTCCCAGGGGCACGCCCACGCCAACAACCTGAAAGAGTCCGGTGTCGATGTCACTGTGGCGCTGCGCCAGGGGTCTTCCTCTGCTTCCAAGGCCGAAGCGGCGGGTCTTAACGTGGCAAGCGTTGCCGATGCGTGCAAAACCGCCGACGTGGTGATGCTGCTCGCCCCGGACGAGAATCAGAAAGCGATCTACGAGCAGGAAGTCGAGCCGAACCTGAAGGAGGGCGCGACGTTGGCGTTTGCCCACGGCTTCAACATTCACTACAACCAGATCGAGCCGCGCCAGGACCTGGACGTGATCATGATCGCGCCGAAAGCGCCGGGCCACACCGTGCGTTCCGAGTTCGTCAAAGGCGGCGGCATCCCGGATCTAATCGCCATTCACCAGGATGCATCCGGCAACGCCAAGGAACTCGCGCTCTCTTACGCCGCGGGCGTGGGCGGTGGTCGCAGCGGTATCATCGAAACTACCTTTAAAGATGAAACCGAAACCGATTTGTTCGGCGAGCAGGCAGTCCTTTGCGGTGGCGCGGTCGAGCTTGTGAAAGCGGGCTTCGAAACGTTGACCGAAGCGGGCTACGCGCCGGAAATGGCCTACTTCGAGTGCCTGCACGAGCTCAAGCTGATCGTCGACTTGATGTATGAAGGCGGCATCGCCAACATGAACTACTCGATCTCCAACAATGCGGAGTACGGCGAGTACGTGACCGGCACCGAAGTGATCAACGAACAGTCTCGTGAGGCGATGCGCAATGCGCTCAAGCGCATTCAGACTGGCGAGTATGCCAAGATGTTCATCAGCGAAGGTACTTCCAACTACCCCTCGATGACCGCGCGCCGTCGTCTGAACGCCGAGCACGAAATCGAGCAGGTCGGTGCCAAACTGCGCGGCATGATGCCGTGGATCGCGGCCAACCAGCTGGTCGACAAGAGCAAAAACTGATTCGATACCTGTATCGTCGAGTTGGTTGCTATTAAAGAAGGGCGCGTTTATCGCGCCCTTTTTGCGTTGGGTGCCGGGTGCCAATAGCGGTAGCCGTTGGCCGGGTAGCGTGTAGAATGAAAACCTGCCTATACATGACTTCACATTAGGGATGACGCTTATGACTCAGGATGCTCGCGACCAAGAGCCAGGACATACTCCGCCGCCTTATAATCCAGAGAAGGACAGCGAGTCGGTCAGCAACGAAGATCTCGCCACGGCATTTTTGCGCGAAACCGAGGTCGTCGAAGAAGCCGTCGAAGACGGTCAGAAGATCCGCCGCAAAGGCATTTACCTGCTGCCCAACCTGTTTACGACCTCCGCGCTCTTCTCCGGCTTTTTTGCGGTGGTCGCCGGTATCAACGGTGATTTTAGCGCGGCGGCGGTGGCTATCTTCATCGCCATGGTGCTCGACGGCCTCGATGGCCGCGTGGCGCGCATGACCAATACGCAAAGCGCCTTCGGCGCCGAGTATGACAGTCTGGCCGACATGATCTCCTTTGGCATGGCCCCGGCATTGGTGGCGTTTAGCTGGATTCTTCAGGATATCGGCAAGACCGGCTGGGTCGTCGCCTTCTTGTACGTTGCCTGTGCCGCGCTCAGATTGGCGCGCTTCAACGTGCAGATCGGCAGTACCGACAAGAAGTGGTTCATCGGCTTGCCAAGCCCTTCCGCCGCCGCACTGGTTGCCGCCAGCGTATGGACCTTCCACAGCTTCGATGCCGATGCCTTTGGCTTCAAACTTTTAATGCTGGTCGTGGTGGGCGCGGCAGGCGTGTTGATGGTGAGCAACATTCGCTACTACAGTTTCAAGGAGCTCGACTTCAAAAAGCCGGTGCCTTTTGTCGTACTGCTGGCCGTCGTGCTCGGTTTTGTCATGATCTCGGTCGAACCACCGGTCATGCTATTACTACTGTTTGGCGCGTATGTGCTCTCGGGCCCGGTTTACGCGGTCGTGCGTAAGGCTAAAAGCAAGGGCGAGCAGGGCGGTGCCCGCTAAAGGTTACGCTGGCGTGACGCTTATGTGTTTTTTTAATAAAGCTTTTTCAAAAAGCCCTTGCACTCCCGGCAGTGAATCCGTAAAGTACGCATCCGCTGCCGGGGACGCAAGGCGTTGCCAGCGGTAGATGAGAGTGAAAACTCTCGGTTTGTCAGGAAGTTAGCGGTTTTTTGTTCGCTCGCTTCACTCGCCAAAATCGGCGGTTGACAAACTTCAGGAAATGCGTAGAATACGCCTTCCTCGCTACGGCAGCCGGCTCAGGTCATCGAGTCAAGTATTAGTCGAAGCGAAACCGCTCTTTAACAATTTGATCAGGTAATTCATGTGGGCGTTTGCCGATGAGGGTGACAAGTCACCAAACATCAAGGCAAGCGCACAAGAAGAATTTTCGAATTCTTCAAATTCGTTTGAACCTTGAGCCAGGATTGATTCGCCTCTGCGTCACGTCTTCGTATGTGGGGCAGGCAAGAATCACAATGATTTTAAACTGAAGAGTTTGATCATGGCTCAGATTGAACGCTGGCGGCAGGCTTAACACATGCAAGTCGAGCGGTAACAGGTCCAGCTTGCTGGACGCTGACGAGCGGCGGACGGGTGAGTAATGCATAGGAATCTACCCGGTAGTGGGGGATAACCTGGGGAAACCCAGGCTAATACCGCATACGTCCTACGGGAGAAAGGGGGCCTCTGGCTCCCGCTATCGGATGAGCCTATGTCGGATTAGCTGGTTGGTGAGGTAACGGCTCACCAAGGCAACGATCCGTAGCTGGTCTGAGAGGATGATCAGCCACATCGGGACTGAGACACGGCCCGAACTCCTACGGGAGGCAGCAGTGGGGAATATTGGACAATGGGCGCAAGCCTGATCCAGCCATGCCGCGTGTGTGAAGAAGGCTTTCGGGTTGTAAAGCACTTTCAGCGAGGAAGAACGCCTGGCGGTTAATACCCGCCAGGAAAGACATCACTCGCAGAAGAAGCACCGGCTAACTCCGTGCCAGCAGCCGCGGTAATACGGAGGGTGCAAGCGTTAATCGGAATTACTGGGCGTAAAGCGCGCGTAGGTGGCATGACAAGCCGGTTGTGAAAGCCCCGGGCTCAACCTGGGAACGGCATCCGGAACTGTCACGCTAGAGTGCAGGAGAGGAAGGTGGAATTCCCGGTGTAGCGGTGAAATGCGTAGAGATCGGGAGGAATACCAGTGGCGAAGGCGGCCTTCTGGACTGACACTGACACTGAGGTGCGAAAGCGTGGGTAGCAAACAGGATTAGATACCCTGGTAGTCCACGCCGTAAACGATGTCGACCAGCCGTTGGGTGCCTTGTGCACTTTGTGGCGAAGTTAACGCGATAAGTCGACCGCCTGGGGAGTACGGCCGCAAGGTTAAAACTCAAATGAATTGACGGGGGCCCGCACAAGCGGTGGAGCATGTGGTTTAATTCGATGCAACGCGAAGAACCTTACCTACCCTTGACATCCTGCGAACCCGGGAGAGATCCCGGGGTGTCTTCGGAAACGCAGAGACAGGTGCTGCATGGCTGTCGTCAGCTCGTGTTGTGAAATGTTGGGTTAAGTCCCGTAACGAGCGCAACCCTTGTCCCTATTTGCCAGCACGTAATGGTGGGAACTCTAGGGAGACTGCCGGTGACAAACCGGAGGAAGGTGGGGACGACGTCAAGTCATCATGGCCCTTACGGGTAGGGCTACACACGTGCTACAATGGCCGGTACAAAGGGCTGCGAACTCGCGAGAGTAAGCGAATCCCAGAAAGCCGGTCTCAGTCCGGATCGGAGTCTGCAACTCGACTCCGTGAAGTCGGAATCGCTAGTAATCGTGGATCAGAATGCCACGGTGAATACGTTCCCGGGCCTTGTACACACCGCCCGTCACACCATGGGAGTGGACTGCACCAGAAGTGGTTAGCCTAACTTTGGAGGGCGATCACCACGGTGTGGTTCATGACTGGGGTGAAGTCGTAACAAGGTAGCCGTAGGGGAACCTGCGGCTGGATCACCTCCTTAAACGATGCGTCACTCTCCCGGCAAGCGCTCACAATGAATTACCTGATCAAGTAGCTGTTGAATGAGCAGTGATAAGTCAATCGCCTTCGGCGATGCCTTATCACTGCTTATGGCAGTCGCTCTTTAACAATGTATATCATGCTGACAGTATCGAATGACGATATGAAGACAAGTGCCTTTAGGGTGGCTGTGTTTATAGCGTGATCTCGATACGCAATTGTTTTGTGATACGTTTCAAGCGTATCCGGCAATCGTTGTCATTGCGGGATCCAGACTCCTTCGGGTTATAGGGTCAAGCAATGAAGCGCACACGGTGGATGCCTAGGCAGTCAGAGGCGATGAAAGACGTTGTAGCCTGCGATAAGGTTCGGTGAGGTGGCAAACAACCTGCGACCCGGACATCTCTGAATGGGGAAACCCACTGACCACAAGGTCAGTATCGTATCCTGAATACATAGGGATACGAGGCGAACCGGGGGAACTGAAACATCTAAGTACCCCGAGGAAAAGAAATCAACCGAGATTCCCCCAGTAGCGGCGAGCGAACGGGGACCAGCCCTTAAGCATGTGAATGGCTAGACGAACGGATTGGGAAGTCCGGCCGTAGCGGGTGATAGCCCCGTAGTCGAAAGTCTGATCATGTGAAATCGAGTAGGTCGGGGCACGAGAAACCCTGATTGAAGACGGGGGGACCATCCTCCAAGGCTAAATACTCCTGACTGACCGATAGTGAACCAGTACCGTGAGGGAAAGGCGAAAAGAACCCCGGCGAGGGGAGTGAAATAGATCCTGAAACCGTGTGCGTACAAGCAGTAGGAGCCCACTTGTTGGGTGACTGCGTACCTTTTGTATAATGGGTCAGCGACTTATATTCAGTGGCGAGCTTAACCGATAGGGGAGGCGTAGCGAAAGCGAGTCTTAACTGGGCGACCAGTCGCTGGATATAGACCCGAAACCGGGCGATCTATCCATGAGCAGGGTGAAGGTTGAGTAACATCAACTGGAGGCCCGAACCAGGATCTGTTGAAAAAGATTTGGATGACTTGTGGATCGGAGTGAAAGGCTAATCAAGCCCGGAGATAGCTGGTTCTCCTCGAAAGCTATTTAGGTAGCGCCTCACGTATCACCACCGGGGGTAGAGCACTGTTTCGGCTAGGGGGCCATCCCGGCTTACCAACCCGAGGCAAACTCCGAATACCGGTGAGTGCAGCGTGGGAGACACACGGCGGGTGCTAACGTCCGTCGTGAAAAGGGCAACAACCCGGACCGTCAGCTAAGGTCCCCAAATCCTGGTTAAGTGGGAAACGATGTGGGAAGGCTCAGACAGCTAGGAGGTTGGCTTAGAAGCAGCCATCCTTTAAAGAAAGCGTAATAGCTCACTAGTCGAGTCGGCCTGCGCGGAAGATGTAACGGGGCTCAAACCAGGTACCGAAGCTACGGGTTCATCCTTAGGGATGAGCGGTAGAGGAGCGTCGTGTAAGCCGATGAAGGTGGATCGAGAGGTCTGCTGGAGGTATCACGAGTGCGAATGCTGACATGAGTAACGATAAGGGGAGTGAAAAACTCCCCCGCCGGAAGACCAAGGTTTTCTGTTCGATGCTAATCAGAGCAGAGTGAGTCGGCCCCTAAGGCGAGGCCGAAAGGCGTAGTCGATGGGAAACGGGTCAATATTCCCGTACCGGATGTCATTGCGATGGGGGGACGAAGAAGGCTAGGTGAGCCAGGCGTTGGTTGTCCTGGTGAAAGCGAGTAGGCCTGGGTCTCAGGTAAATCCGGGACCCTTTAAAGCCGAGACGCGAGACGAACGGATTACGATCCGGAAGTCACTGATGCCACGCTTCCAGGAAAAGCCTCTAAGCTTCAGATGACATGCGACCGTACCCCAAACCGACACAGGTGGTCAGGGTGAGAATCCCAAGGCGCTTGAGAGAACTCGGGTGAAGGAACTAGGCAAAATGGTGCCGTAACTTCGGGAGAAGGCACGCCGGATTAGGGTGAGAGGACTTGCTCCTTCAGCCCGAACCGGTCGAAGATACCAGGTGGCTGCAACTGTTTAGTAAAAACACAGCACTCTGCTAACGCGCAAGCGGACGTATAGGGTGTGACGCCTGCCCGGTGCCGGAAGGTTAAGTGATGGTGTTAGCCCTCTGGGCGAAGCTCTTGATCGAAGCCCCGGTAAACGGCGGCCGTAACTATAACGGTCCTAAGGTAGCGAAATTCCTTGTCGGGTAAGTTCCGACCTGCACGAATGGCGTAATGATGGCCACGCTGTCTCCACCCGAGACTCAGTGAAATTGAAATCGCCGTGAAGATGCGGTGTACCCGCGGCTAGACGGAAAGACCCCGTGAACCTTTACTATAGCTTCACACTGGATACTGATGTTGCCTGTGTAGGATAGCTGGGAGGCTTTGAACTCCGGACGCCAGTTCGGAGGGAGCCAACCTTGAAATACCAGCCTGGCATCATTGGTGTTCTCACTCGGGTCCGTTATCCGGATCGAGGACAGTGTGTGGTGGGTAGTTTGACTGGGGCGGTCTCCTCCCAAAGAGTAACGGAGGAGCACGAAGGTACCCTCAGCACGGTCGGACATCGTGCAATGAGTGCAAGAGCATAAGGGTGCTTGACTGCGAGACAGACACGTCGAGCAGGTGCGAAAGCAGGTTCTAGTGATCCGGTGGTTCTGTATGGAAGGGCCATCGCTCAACGGATAAAAGGTACTCCGGGGATAACAGGCTGATACCGCCCAAGAGTTCACATCGACGGCGGTGTTTGGCACCTCGATGTCGGCTCATCACATCCTGGGGCTGAAGTCGGTCCCAAGGGTATGGCTGTTCGCCATTTAAAGTGGTACGCGAGCTGGGTTTAGAACGTCGTGAGACAGTTCGGTCCCTATCTGCCGTGGGCGTTGGATGTTTGAGAAGGGCTGCTCCTAGTACGAGAGGACCGGAGTGGACGCACCTCTGGTGTTCCGGTTGTCACGCCAGTGGCATTGCCGGGTAGCTATGTGCGGACGGGATAACCGCTGAAAGCATCTAAGCGGGAAGCCCCCTTCAAGATGAGACATCCCCGAGGCCTCGAGCCTCCTGAAGGGCCCAGCGAGACCAGCTGGTTGATAGGCACGGTGTGGACGCGCTGCAAGGCGTTGAGCTAACGTGTACTAATGGCCCGTGAGGCTTGACCCTATAACACCCAAGGGGTCTGGTCCTGTAGTGACAACGACGCTCGACAGAGCACCGGATACATTGAGACGATCACAAGACAGTCAGCCGATATACATTGAAAGTTACGCCTGACGACCATGGCTTGCGTGAACCACCCGATCCCTTGCCGAACTCGGAAGTGAAACCGCAACGCGCCGATGGTAGTGTGGGGTCTCCCCATGCGAGAGTAGGTTATCGTCAGGCACCTCTTCGAAAAAGCCCCGAGCACTTTGTGTTCGGGGCTTTTTTATGCGCGCAGGAAAAGGTCCGGGCACTGGCAGGGGGCGCAAAAAGTATCAGTGCCTCCATGCCCTTGTAGGAGCCCAATTCATTGGGCGATGGCGGCGCCCGCCGCCCGGGGTTGGATTTGCCACCGTGCCTGCCGTCCACCCAAGCGGCGCGGTGCGCCGCATCGCTGGCTAAAGCCTGCTCCTACAAGAACAGGGGCACAACAGGGTATCGGTACCACCGCGCCCCTGCAGGAGCCCGATTCATCGGTGGTCCGACACCTCGGCGATGGTGGCGCCCAGCCGCCCGGGGTGGAATCCGCCACCGTGCCCGCCGCCCACCCAAGCGGCGCGGTGCGCCGCATCGCTGGCTAAAGCCTGCTCCTACAAGAACGGGGGCACAACAGGGTATCGGTACCTCCGCGCCCCTGTAGGAGCCCAATTTTATTGGGCGATGGCGGCGTCCGCCGCCCGGGGTCGAATTCGCCACTGTGCCGGCCGCCCACCCCGGCAGCGCGTTGCGCCGCATCGCGGGCTGAAGCCTGCTCCTACAAAAACGGGGGGCACACAAGGGCCTCGGTGTCACCGCGCCCTTGTAGGAGCCCGATTCATTGGTGGTCCGACACCTCGGCGATGGCGGCGTCAGCCGCCCGGGGTTGGATTCGCCACCGTGCCGGCCGTCCACCCCGGCGGCGCGGTGCGCCGCATCGCTGGCTGAAGCCTGCTCCTACAAAAGCATAAAGTGGCCCTTAATGGCAGATGCTTTCCAGTGCTTCCATCAGGCTGTCCATTTCGTCGTCGGTGCCGATGGTGATGCGCAGGAAGTTGGCGAGCGTGTCGGTATCGAAGTGGCGTACCAGAATGCCGCGTTCGCGCAGGGCGGCGAAAAGCTGGGCGCCTTCGAATGCCGGGTGCTGGGTGAGTACGAAATTCGCCTTGGAGGGCAGCACTTCAAAGCCGAGCGCCTCTAAACGGCCGCGAGTGCGCTCGCGGGTTGCGATCACATGGTTGCGGCAGGCGTCGAAATGCGCCTGGTCTTTTAACGCCTCGATACCGACCAGGCTTGCCAGGCTGTCCACCGGGAAGGAGTTGAACGAGTCCTTGACGCGCTGCAGGCCGTCGATCAGCTCGGCTGAGCCGATGGCGTAGCCCAAACGTAGCCCGGCCAGGCTGCGCGATTTGGAGAACGTGCCAGTCACCAGCAGGTTCGGATAGCGCTTGGTCAGCGCGACCGCGCTCTCGGCGCCGAAATCGACGTAGGCTTCGTCGATCAGCACTACCCGGTCCGGCACGCGCTGCAAAAGCGCCTCGATGGCATCGAGGGAGTGAGCGTGGCCGGTCGGCGCGTTGGGGTTGGCCAGAATCACGCCGCTGCGCTCGGTGTTTGCGCTCAGGGCGTCAAGGTCGACCTCCCACTTGGCATCGAGCGCGTGTTGGCGAAGTTCGATACCGTACAAGTTGGCGTAAACCGGGTAGAAGCTGTAGGTGATCGCCGGCGCATCGAGCGGCGCCCCGTGGCAGAAAAACGCCTTGAAAGCGAAGGCCAGCACTTCATCGGAGCCGTTGCCGACAAAGGTGTTGGTAATATCGACGGCCATGGTGTCGGCAAGCGTTTGGCGAAGCGCGCGGGAGGTAGGGTCCGGGTATAACCGCAGATGATCCGTTGCGTAGCTCCCCAGTGCCTGCCCCACGCCCGGCGCCGGGGGGTAAGGGTTTTCATTGGTGTTGAGCTTGATAAGGCGCTCAACGGGCTGCTCGCCGGGCACATACGGGGTGAGTGACCGAACGGCGGGGCTCCAGAATTGGCTCATTAGAGGTAACCTGATTATCCTTGCAAGGAGCATCATGGTGGCCCGGCGCTCGACCCAGCGCAAGTTCTACCGGCCGCGACGTCCTGCGCCTTGGCTGCGTTGCGGTGCCCTTGTGCGATTCCAAGGTGTCGGGGCTGGGCGTTGCACCTTGTAGCGGTTATGCTGTCACAAGCGCACGAAAGAAATGTATGTCCAACACGATAAGGAGACACCCAATGCAATTCAGGAGTTTGCTAGCCGGTTCGGCTATGTTGGCACTGT
Source organism: Vreelandella sp. GE22 (assembly GCF_968212445.1). Lineage (NCBI taxonomy): Bacteria > Pseudomonadati > Pseudomonadota > Gammaproteobacteria > Oceanospirillales > Halomonadaceae > Vreelandella > Vreelandella sp. GE22. The sequence continues at coordinate 3,154,001 of NZ_OZ309110.1, read as the reverse complement.
TGGCAGGCTGCGCATCTGGCCAGACCGATCAGAGTGAACAGGCACCGGCGATGAGCGCGTCCCAGGCGAACTATCAGGGCACGCTGCCTTGCCGCAACTGTGACGGCATCGATCTGGATGTCACGTTGGAAGGTGAAGAGAGCAGTGCCGCGCAGGAGCGTACGTTCGCGCTGCAGGCAAGCTATCGTAATCATCCCCAAACGCCGCCGGACGAAAACTACACCGGTAACTGGGAAGTGCTGACCGGTACGCCTTCTGATTCGAACGCGACCGTGTACGAACTCACGCCCAATGGCGATGGCCAGATCTACTACTTCCAGAAGATTAGCGAGCAAACCCTCGAACTGATCGACCCGGAACGCCGCCGCTTTGAAAACGGCGAGATGCTGCAGCTTCAGCGCCAGTAAGCGCGCAGGAACTGCACATTGTTCGATAGACAAAGGCGGCCGCGAGCCGCCTTTTGTGTTTTTGCCAGGCGTTGGTTAGGCCATGGTAGACAGTGAGACAGGAGCGAAACGGCGTGGCAAAAGCAAAGAGCGCCTTTGTGTGTACCGAATGCGGTGCCGAGTACCGTAAGTGGCAAGGGCAGTGCTCGAGTTGCAACGAATGGAATACGCTAAGCGAGGTCCGCCTGGCAAGCGCCCGGCCCGGTAGCGGCGCCCCCGCTCAAGGGCGCGGCGGCTACGCGGGGGATCTTTCCCGGGACGTGGTCGACTTGAGCAATGTCGATTTAAGCGAAGTGCCCAGGCTCAGCTCGACCTTCGGCGAGTTCGACCGCGTGCTGGGCGGCGGGCTGGTTCCGGGCTCCGCGGTGCTGCTAGGCGGCAACCCCGGCGCGGGTAAGTCGACCCTTTTACTGCAAACCGCCTGCAAGCTCGCCCAGCAGCGGCGTATCATGTACGTGACCGGTGAGGAGTCGCTCTCCCAGGTCGCCATGCGCGCCCACCGCCTACAGTTACCGACCAGCGGGCTCAAGATGCTGGCCGAAACCAGCGTCGAGACGATATTAGCGGTCGCCGAGCGCGAAAAGCCCGAAATACTGGTGATCGACTCGATCCAGACCATGCACCTGGAAGACATCAGCTCTGCGCCTGGCGGGGTCGCCCAGGTGCGCGAATCGTCGGCGGCGCTGACCCGTTTTGCCAAGCAGAGCAATACGGTGTTATTGCTGGTCGGCCACGTCACCAAGGATGGCACCCTGGCCGGGCCCAAGGTGCTCGAGCACATGATCGACGCCTCATTGCTTTTGGAAGGCGGCGCCGACTCGCGGTTTAGAACCTTGCGCGGCCAAAAAAACCGCTTCGGCGCGGTGAACGAGCTGGGTGTCTTCGCCATGCTGGAACAGGGCATGAAAGAGGTCAAAAACCCCAGTGCCATTTTCCTCTCCCGCCCGGAAGAGCAGTCGCCGGGTAGCCTGGTCATGGTGGTGTGGGAAGGTACGCGGCCGATTCTGGTCGAGGTGCAGGCGTTGGTGGATGAATCGGCGCTGGGCAACCCACGGCGCGTCGCGGTAGGCGTGGATCAAAACCGCCTGGCGATGCTGCTGGCCGTACTCAACCGCCACGGTGGGCTTTTCACCGGCGACCAGGACGTCTTCTTGAACGTAGTGGGCGGTGTCAAAGTGCTGGAGACCAGCGCCGATTTAGCGGTGCTGTTGGCGGTGGTGTCGAGCCTGCAAAACCGAGCGCTTGCCAAGGAGCTGGTGGTGTTTGGCGAGGTGGGGCTTTCCGGCGAGATCCGCCCGGTGCCCAGCGGCCAGGAGCGCATTGTCGAGGCGGCCAAGCACGGCTTTTTGCGCGCTATCGTGCCGCGGGCCAACGCCCCGAAGCAGCCACCCAAGGGTATGGAAGTCATCCCCGTCGATAAACTAAGCGATGCGCTGGAAGCGCTTTAAGCTGTACTACGCTTTTAGACACGAAGCTTTCAGATACGACGCTTTTAACAGCGGCCTGTCGTCATCAATGCAAAACGACGGGCCAATACCAATAACGACGCACCAATGGATTTTTTTCAAGGAGCGATACGATGAGTTCGATTCGACTAACCCAATATAGCCACGGCGCCGGTTGCGGCTGCAAAATCGCTCCGGACGTGCTGGACAGCATTCTAGCCAAAGCGGGGCCGGCCGCGGGGCACAAGCAGTTGATCGTCGGCAATCAGGGCCGGGAAGACGCCGCCGTGTATGACCTGGGTGACGGCCGCGGCATGGTCTCGACGACCGACTTTTTCATGCCGATTGTCGATGACCCCTTCGATTTCGGCCGTATTGCCGCGACCAACGCCATTAGCGACATTTACGCCATGGGCGCCACGCCGGTCATGGCGCTGAGCATTCTGGGCTGGCCGGTGGACAAGCTCGCCCCGGAGATCGCCGGCGACGTTATCGCCGGCGCCCAGGGCGTGTGCCGCGAGCTTGGTGTAGCGCTGGCCGGCGGGCACTCCATCGATGCGCCGGAGCCGATATTTGGCCTGGCGGTCAACGGCCTGGTCCAGCTCGACCAGCTCAAGCTCAACAGCAGTGCCAAACCCGGCGACCTGCTCTATTTGACCAAGCCTTTGGGCGTGGGGCTTTTGACCACGGCGGAGAAGCGCGGTCTGTTGGAAGACGGCCACCACGGCCTTGCCCGTGAAACCATGCTGAAATCCAACCGCATCGGTATCGAACTTGCCAGGGTCAAAGGCCTCAACGCCATGACCGATGTGACCGGCTTCGGCCTGGCCGGCCACCTGAGCGAGATTTGCAGCGCCAGCAACGTGATGGCCCAGGTCGATTTTCGCCGCCTGCCGCGGCTTTCCGAGGCCGAAGCCTACCGGCGCCAGGGCGCGGTGCCCGGTGGCACGCTGCGTAACCGCGACGCCCTGGGTAACCAACTGCCCGCCATGGACGAAGCCCACTGGCAGTGGCTTTGCGACCCGCAGACCTCCGGTGGCCTTTTGCTCAGCGTCGACCCCGCCTGGCAGGATGATGTCGAGCGCGTTGGCCGCGAGCACGGCCTGAACCTGCAGCCCTTCGGTACACTGAAGGCGCGCGCAGGCGACGCGCTGATCGAAGTGGTTGGGTAAATGACCACCGACCTACCCGCTACGACCGCGCTAATTGGCAAGGGCGCGCCGCTGATCGATGTGCGCGCGCCGGTGGAGTTCGCCCAGGGCGGCCTGCCCGGCGCGGTCAACCTGCCGCTAATGGTGGACGAAGAACGCCACCAGGTAGGCATCGCTTACAAGGAGCACGGCCAGCAAGCCGCGATCGCACTGGGCGAGCGCCTGGTCAGCGGCGACGTTAAAAAGGCGCGCATCGAGGCCTGGCGTGGGTATCTCGAGCGCCACCCCGAGGCGGTGCTTTACTGCTTTCGTGGCGGCCTGCGCTCACAGATCGCTCAGCAGTGGCTTGCGGAGGCGGGCATCGATGTGCCGCGCATTCAAGGCGGCTGGAAAGCCATGCGCCGCGCGCTCTATGAGCGTATCGACCAGGCCGCCGAGCAGCCGATGCTGGTCGTATCGGGGCTGACTGGCTCGGCCAAAACGGTGCTGGTCAACCAGCTGCAAAACGGCATCGATTTGGAAGCCTGCGCCAATCACAAGGGCTCGGCGTTTGGTCGCCAACCCGATGAACCGGCCACTCAGATCGATTTCGAGCACGCCCTGGCCCGGCAGCTGTTGGGTCAAAACGCCAAGCTGGTCATGGAAGACGAGTCACGCCAGATCGGCAGTGCCAATATTCCGCTCACCTTTTGGCAGGCGCTCGAGAAGGCGCCGCGCATTCGCGTCGAGATGCCGCTGGACTGGCGCCTGGAGCAGCTTCGTTATGACTATATCGAAGCGCTGGAGGCGGCTTACGCGGCGCGCTTTGGCCCCGAGCAGGGCTGGGAGCGCATGAAGGAGCAGCTCTCCAACAGCCTCAAACGCTTAGCCAAGCGGCTGGGCAACGCCCGGCTGCAGCGCCTTCAACGGCTGCAGGCCTTGGCGTTTAGCGCTCACGCCCAGGGCAACGTGCAGGCCCACGAAGCCTGGCTTGGGCCACTTTTGACCGAATATTATGACCCGTTATACCGCTACCACCTGGAGCGGCGCCAGAACGCTCCGGCACCGCTGCACGTAGGCGATTGGGATAGCTGCCTGGAAGCTGCCCGAGCGTGGAGCGCCTAGGCGCGCGCTAACCACTGCAGCATCACCCGGTCCAAAAGCGGGGCCAGGGCGTGAAAGCGCCCGGGGTTCTCCACCATGGCCTGCTCGCTTTGTAGGTAGCGATCGAGCGCCTGAGTGCCGGGCGTGGCTGGCGGGTGTTCGAACAACCCGGCCACGCTCTGCGCAGTCGCCTCGAGGTGGCACATCAGGCCGACCACCCGCCCGCCGTCCCAGGCAAAGCCCTGAAGTGGGGCGGCTTCGCTTCCACCTAACGGCAAAGCGTCCTCGGGCAGGCTAAACACGTAGCGGTGCCACATGAACGCCTCGAAGCGCCCCGGCAAATCGAACGGGCTATCTGGCGCAAGCGTCACCGTGTGCCAGCCGGTTTCCGGGTAGGTACCCGGTGCGATCACCGCGTCCAGGGCCTCGGCGATCCAAAGCGCCCCCAGGCCGATACCCAGTACCGGGCGCTGGCCGTCCAGATAGCGGTTGAGAAGCTTTTTTTCCGCCTTGAACCAGGCGGGGGGATCCTTGGCCAGCGTCTCCGGGCCATCGAGTACGATGAGCGCGTCGCACTCGCCGTGGCGCGGGGTGAGCTCGCCTTCGAACAGGCGGAACACGGTGTAGCTGTGGCCCATGCTCTCGAGCCAGTCGGTAAGACGCGCGGGGCCGTGGTCAGGGCCGTGCTGTAGCAGATGAATATGCATGGTAATCTCCTCGCCGGCCGTCGTTCACTGCGAAAATATCGCTTGGGTGTGCGACGATAGCGTATCGCCCTGTTTTCACCAATACCGTTTTCACCAATACCGTTTTCACCAATATAAAGGCTCAGGAAATCAACATGGTGGCCAAACCTCTTGGATTTTATCAAAAGCTGCAAACGCTTTCGCTGACGGCCCAGCAAGCCTTTATGGCGGCCCTTTGTGAGCGGCTGATCCCCAACTACGCGCTTTACGAGCAGACCACCGGTCACGGCGATAGCCATACACTTAAAACCGTGTTGAGCCTGGTATGGGAGCGGCTCACGGTGCCCAACGCCAGCATCGATTTTGCCCGCCAGGCAGAGAAGCTGGCCGAGTGTGAACCGCCCGCCGAGGACGACAGTTTCGGCGCCCGCCGGGCGCTGGATGCAGTGGTGTCCGTCACCTCGCTGCTGGATACGCTGCAGGGGGAAGCCGGCGAGGCGGTGCTGGACGTGAGCCGCACCTCTCGGGCCGGCGTACGCGCCTTCATCGAACTCACCGAAGGGGAAGAGGATGCCCAGAAGCTTGCGCTGATCATTCGCGATCACCCGCTAATGGAAGACGAAAACGACTTTCAGGACGCGGTGCTGGAAGCGGTGAGTGCGCCCCTCGATAAGGCCGCGTTAAAAGAAGTACGCGTGCTTGGCCGCAACGGCGGCATCAGCAACCTGGGGCTAAGCCTTGATGAGGACGACGACGCTTAAAGCACGCTTTTGAGCGCCTGGATGACCCGGCAGGCCTGGCCGTGCCGGGTGAACCCACGGGGCCTGGGTTACAGGCGCATCTCGATGCCGCGCTCAGCCATGAAGCGCTTGGCTTCGGGAATCGTGTACTCGCTGAAGTGAAAGATGCTGGCCGCCAGCACCGCGTCGGCACCGCCTTTCAATACGCCGTCGACCAGGTGCTCCAGGGTGCCCACGCCGCCCGAGGCGATCACCGGTACGCTCACCGCCTCGGAAATGGCGTGGGTCACGCCCAGATCGAAGCCGCTTTTGGTGCCGTCACGGTCCATGCTGGTCAGCAGTAGCTCGCCGGCACCCAGTTCGACCATCTTCTTCGCCCACTCGACGGCGTCCAGCCCGGTTGGTTTGCGCCCGCCATGGGTGAAGATTTCCCAGCGCGGCGTTTCGCCCTCCTTGGAGACCCTCTTGGCGTCGATCGCCACCACGATGCACTGGCTGCCAAAGCGCTCGGCGGCCTCGAAAACGAAATCCGGATTGGTTACCGCGGCGGTGTTGATCGACACCTTGTCGGCGCCGGCGTTGAGCATGGTGCGAATGTCGTCGCAGGTGCGGATACCACCGCCCACCGTGAGCGGAATGAATACTTCGCCGGCGATACGCGACACCATGTCTACCGTGGTCGCGCGCTCGTCGGAGCTTGCGGTGATATCCAAAAAGGTGATCTCGTCGGCGCCCTGCTGGTTATAGCGCTTGGCGATCTCCACCGGGTCGCCGGCATCGCGAATGCCCACGAAATTGACGCCCTTGACCACGCGGCCCGCGTCGACATCCAGGCAAGGGATGATCCGCTTGGCCAGGCTCATACCTTGCCCCCGGTCAGCTCGTCGCTCAGGCGCTGGGCCTCACGTACGTCCAGGCTTCCTTCATAAATGGCGCGGCCGGTAATGGCGCCCAGAATACCGCTATCCGCTACGCCGCAAAGCGCCTGGATGTCGTCGAGGTTGGTCACCCCGCCGGAGGCGATGACCGGAAGGCCGCCTTCACGGGCAAGCTCGGCGGTGGCCTCGATATTGACGCCTTGCATCATGCCATCCCGGGCGATGTCGGTGTAGACGATGCTCGAAACGCCGTCATTGGCGAAGCGCTTGGCAAGTTCGGTCGCCTTGATGGTGGAGACCTCCGCCCAGCCGTCTGTGGCCACGAAGCCATCTTTTGCGTCCAGGCCAACGATGATCTTGCCGGGGAAGGCGCGGCACATTTCGCCGACGAATGCTGGCTCCTTCACCGCTTTGGTACCGATGATCACGTAGGAAACGCCGGCGCTCAGGTAGTGCTCGATGGTTTCCGCGCTGCGGATACCGCCGCCGATCTGAATGGGGAGATTCGGGTAGGCGCGGGCGATGGCGGTGACCGCCTCTCCGTTGACCGGCTTGCCTTCGAAGGCGCCGTTCAAATCGACCAGGTGTAGGCGGCGCGCGCCAGCTTCGACCCAGCGGGCGGCCATGGCGACCGGGTCATCGCCGTAGGAGGTGGCATCCTCCATACGGCCCTGCTTCAAGCGCACGCACTGGCCGTCTTTGAGATCAATCGCGGGAATAACTAGCATGGTAAATCCTCTCAGGGCGTCCAGGTAACGAAGTTTTCAAGCAGGCGAAGACCCGCGCGTGCGCTTTTTTCCGGGTGAAACTGCACGGCGAACGTGGCGTCGCGGCCAATGGCCACGTGGGCTTTCACCTTGCCGTACTGGGTCGTGCCCAACACGTGGGCATCCTGGCTGGCGTTGACGTAGTAGCCGTGGACGAAATAGAAGCGCTCGTCGTTTTCGATACCCGCCCACAGCGGGTGGTCGTGGTGCTGGGTGAGGCGGTTCCAACCCATGTGCGGCACCTTCAGGCGCTGGTCGTGCTCGTCGCGCATGTCCGGGGGGAAACGGTCGACGCTGCCCTGAAAAAAGCCCAGGCAGTCCACGCCGCCGTTCTCTTCGCTTTTCTCCATCAGCATTTGCTGGCCTACGCAAATGCCCAAAAGCGGCTTGGCCTGGCGGGTCAGAATATCGTCGACCAAACCGCGAAGCTCGGTACGTTCGAGTTCGCCAATGCAATCGCGAATTGCGCCCTGGCCTGGCAGCACCACGCGGGTGGCGCCCAGAATACGGCGGGCATCCCGGGTGATGATGACGTTTTCGTGTGTGACGTGTTCAAGCGCCTTGGCCACGGAATGCAGGTTGCCCATTCCATAATCGATAACGGCAATGGTCATTACGCGCTCCTTTTAGTGGTTAGCGAAGTCGACCGGCAGGCAGCCTTCGACATTAAAGCGTTCCCTTGGTCGAGGGCATCTGTCCGGCCATTCGCGCGTCTTCGGCCAGCGCCATGCGTAGCGCCCGGCCAAAGGCCTTGAAAATGGTTTCTGCCTGGTGGTGGGCGTTGTCTCCCTTGAGGTTGTCGATATGCAGCGTCACGCGGGCGTGGCTGACGAACCCCTGGAAAAACTCGCTGAAAAGCTGGGTGTCCATTCGCCCGATGGTAGCGCGGGTGAAGGCGGCGTTCATGAATAGCCCCGGCCGGCCGGAGAAATCCACCACCACGCGGGAAAGCGCTTCATCCAACGGCACGTAAGCGTGGCCGTAGCGGTAGATGCCGCGCTTGTCGCCCACGGCTTCATTGAACGCCTGGCCCAGGGTGATGCCTAAATCCTCGACCGTATGGTGGTCGTCGATGTGCAGGTCGCCGGTCACGTCGAGCTCGATATCGATCATCCCGTGCCGCGCGACCTGGTCCAGCATGTGATCAAGAAACGCCACGCCGGATTCACCTTTTAGATGGCCCTGGCCGTCCAGATTGATCGTGACGGTGATCTGCGTTTCGTTGGTGTCACGGCTGATCGTGGCAATTCGCGCTGACATGTTGCATCTCCTGCGCTTACGCGCATAGTGGGGCGGCGGGCATGGGCTTCGGTAACCCCCGGGGCTTGGACATAATAGCGAGCCAAAACAACCATTATAGAGAATCGATGACCCCATCCGCTACAATGCGCGATAAGGTTGCCGCTTTACCGGCGCCCATCGAGCGGCTTAGCCGTAGCCAGGAGGATTTCAGCATGCCGGTGACGCTTTTCTACGTTGACCAGGCCCGGTGGGAGGCCGACGAGCGCATACGCCTCGATTTGAAGCGTATTTATGAGGACGCCCCCCAGGCGCGAATCAAGACCCTCGAGGTGGCGCCCTTCATCGAGGAGCACCTCGAGAACCGGCAATTCTTTGCCTGCGCCCACTTCAATGAACACCTGCTGGGGGCGGTGGCCATTTTCGAGGCCGAGGACCGCGCCTGGTGGTTGTCCGAGCTTTGCGTACGCAAGAGCGCCCGGCGGCGTGGCGTAGGGTCACGCCTTATGGCACTGTTGGCCGAACAGGCAAAGCACCAGGGCCGCACGCTGCGCATTGCCACGGCGACATTGCCGCTGGCCGATCGCGTGCTGCTTTCCAAAATAGGCTACCGGCCGAGTTCCGTGGCCACTTCCAATGCCGGTAACGGCGCTTTCCACGAAAGCGACCCCAACGAGTATGTCGAGCTAGACCCACAAGGGAAAGGGTGATGAAACAGTTATTGCGTATTTTGCTGGCCGCGGTCGGTATTTTGGCCATGGTGGCCGTGGCCGCCGTGGTGTATGTCACCACCTTTTTGGATCCCGAGGATTTCAAACCGCGCCTGGTCGAGGTGGTCGAGGAGCAAACCGGGCTGAGCCTGGCGCTGGAAGGGCCGATCACCTGGTCGTTCTACCCGCGCATCGGCGTCAGCGTCGAACAGGCCCGCGCCTGGCTGCCCGAACAATCGCGGGAAGAAACCTCCTTCGCCGCCGTCGACAGCGCCGAGGTGAGCGTGGCCTTCGCGCCATTGCTGCGCGGCGAAATCGCCGTCGACGGGCTGACCCTGGACGGCGTGCGCCTGAACCTCGAGCGCAACGCCGAAGGCGAGGGCAATTGGCAACTGCTCGTGGACCGGCTGGCCGAGCAGAACAGCGAAACCGCCGAAACCGTGCTGGCGCCGGCCAGCGCCGGCCCCCATGTCGATGCAGGCAATCTCTCGGTGGTGCTCAATATCGCCAGTGTCGAAGTGCGCAACGCCGATATCCGTTTTCGCGACGCGCCCAGCCAGTCGCTTTGGCGGCTACAGTCGTTGGATATTTCCGGCAGCAACGTCAACCCGGCGCGCTCCTTCCCGTTAAAAGCGATGTTCACCCTTACTCGGCACAACCGATTGGACGCCGAAGCGCTGGAGCGCCCGCCGGTATTCACCAGCGAGGTCAGCCTTGAAACCCGTATGCGGCTGGGGCTGGACGAAGAGCAGGTCGTTTTCGAAAACTTCCAACTCGGCACGCGCTCGACCACCTCGCAAGAGAGCGAGCCGCAGCAGCTAAGCCTGCGAGCCGCGGAAATGACCGCTCGGTTGGCCGAACAGCGCCTGAGCGTAAGCGAAGGCGTACTGGAAACCGGCTTTCGCCACGCCGAAAACTGGCAGGGCAGCCTGGCGATGACGCTGGCCTTTGCTTTAGATGCCGACTGGGCCGCGCAAACCGCCCAGTTACGCGATGCCCAGCTCACCGGCCCTGATGGGCTGCGCGTAAGCGGTCATCTCAATATCGAACAGCTTCAGGACGTCCCGCAGTACCAGGGCCAGCTCAACGCCGCGCCCTTTACCCTGCGCCCCTGGCTTTCACGCATGGGGGTCGAGCTCAATACCGCCAGCGAAGCCGCACTCAGCGATGTCGCCATGACCAGTCCGGTGCAGGGGAGCCTCGAGCAGATTTCGCTGCCGCAGCTTTCGCTGGTCATCGACAGCAGCACCTTCACCGGCGAGCTGGCCGCGGCGCTGGATGGCAGCGCGCTCAACTTCGATTTGACCGGCGACCAGCTCAACCTGGACCACTACTTGCCGGGTCCGGTCACCGCCCAGCAGGCCAGCCGGAGCATCATTCGCCGCGCCGTGGCCCAGCAAGAAAACCCGCTGCTGCCCCAGGCGTGGCTTGCCACGCTGGATCTACAGGGCGACCTGGCGCTCGATCAGCTCGAGCTTGCCGGGCTCGTGTTCAACGACCCGGAGCTTGCGCTGCGGGGCGAGCAGGGCCTACACCAGCTGACCGGGTTCGAGTCGCGCTTTTACGACGGGGCGCTCAACGCCACCGGCACCCTGGACGCCCGCGAGCCCATTTTGACCTGGCAGCTGGCCCCCCAGGTAGAGGGCGTGCAGGTCGCCCCGCTGATCGAAACCTTCAGCGACGAAGAGTCCCCAATTCGCGGGCGCTTGGACATAGCGGGCGACCTCTCGACCCAGGGCAACACCCGCGACGTGCTGACCAGCAACCTCAACGGCGAGCTCGATGCGCGCCTGAACGACGGCGCGATTTTGCACACCAACGTCTCTCAACAGGTGTGCGAACTGGTGGCTCGCATCGAAGGCGAAGGGACGCTCAGAGACTGGCAGCCCGATACCCGTTTCGAGCAGTTTGGCGCTACCTTTAACGTGCGCAACGGCGTGGTCACCAGCGACGACCTGCTGATCACCCTGCCGGGTATCGATATGCAGGGTAACGGCGAGCTCAACCTCAACAGCATGAACTTCCTGACCCGCGCCAACGCCCGGCTGGTCGATACCGCCGACGCGGCCTGCTCGGTCAACCCGCGCCTACAGGCGCTTGCGCTGCCCGTGCTATGCGAAGGCCATATCGACGACGAAAAGTCCCAGTGGTGCCGTCTGGATCGCGAGGCCTTTCAGAGCTCGGTGGTAGCGCTGGTTAGAGACGAAGCCGGTAGTGAACTCGAAGAGCGCCTGGGCGAAACACTCGACAATATCGACCAACGCCTGGGAGAGGGTGCCGCGCGGGAACTGCGCAACGGTATCCGCAATCTTTTCGACTGATACTGACCCCCTTTGATGCGCCGGCCCAAGGGCCGGCGCTTTTGTTATCGCCCGTATTACCTCATTAACTGCTCTAAAGGGAGCTGGAACATTAAATGGCCGATACGCCCACGCCGTGCCTGACGGCCCCTGAATTTCAACACCGGCTGCTGACCTGGTTCGACCAGTACGGCCGTCACGATCTGCCCTGGCAGTCGCCGCGCAGCGCCTACCGCGTGTGGGTGTCGGAAATCATGCTGCAGCAAACCCAGGTGAATACCGTGATTCCCTACTTCGAGCGCTTCATGGAGCACTTCCCGACGCTTAAGGCGCTGGCCGATGCCCCCCAGGACGAAGTGCTGCACCTATGGACCGGGCTTGGCTACTACGCCCGCGCCCGCAACCTGCATAAAGCCGCGCGCATCGCCTGCGAGGAGCACGGCGGCGAACTGCCTTCTGAGAGCGTCGAAGCGCTCACGGCGCTGCCCGGCATTGGCCGCTCCACCGCCGGCGCCATCATTGCCCAAAGCATTGGCGCCCGCGCGCCCATTCTGGACGGCAACGTCAAACGCTCGCTCACCCGGCTGCACGCCGTACCCGGCTGGCCCGGCAGGCCCGCCGTAGAGCGCAAGCTTTGGGCGCTGGCGGACTACTTCACCCCCGACGAGCGCCTTGCCGACTACACCCAAGCGGTCATGGATTTCGGCGCCACGCTCTGCACCCGAGCACGACCCGACTGCATCATCTGCCCGTTCAATGACGTATGCGCTGCCTACCAGGAGGGCGCCCCGCAGCGCTACCCGGAATCCAAACCCAAAAAGACGCTGCCCACCCGCGAAACCATCATGCTGATGCTACGCGACGACCAGGGGCGCGTATGGCTGGAGCAGCGCCCGCCTTCGGGGCTTTGGGGCGGGCTATGGGGGCTGCCTCAGTTCGACGACTACCAGGCCCTCGACGACTGGCTACAGACCCGGGTCAAAGCGCCCCATAAAGCGCACCCCTTGCCGGATTTCACCCACACCTTTAGCCACTTCCGGCTTTCGATCACCCCGCAGCCGGTGAGCTGCAAGGAAATGAACGGCGTGCACGAGCAGGGCGTATGGTACGACCCCAACGACCCGCCTGCCCTGGGCCTGGCTGCGCCGGTCAAGGCGCTGTTAAGTCAACTGGTGCCGTTTTCACTTGATCCGACCCCGGGGCCCTAGCCCATACTCGGTATCGACTTCCCACTTCAAAAGGAGCACCCCATGAGCAACACGGTTTTCTGTCGTAAGTACCAGCAAGAACTACCTGCGCTTGCGTTTCCGCCGCTGCCCGGCAAGCAGGGCCAGGAGATTCAGGCCACGGTGTCCCAAAAAGCCTGGGGGGAGTGGCAGGCGCTCCAGACCCGCCTGATCAATGAAAAGCACCTCAACATGCTCGAGCCGGAATCGCGCCAATACCTGATGGATCAGATGGAGCGCTTTTTAAATAACGAAACCACCGACCAGGCCGAAGGCTACGTGCCCCCCAGCCAGCCCTAGCCCACGAATGGCGGGCGTTTTGGCCCGGCGGGGTCAGCGCCCATAAACGTGGCGCTTTGCCATAACCACGTGATCGGAAAGAAAGTTTCACAAAGGTGTTGACGAAAAGCGGACTTTTTAGTTTAATACGCACCGTTGGCAGCGGCCAGATAGCTCAGTCGGTAGAGCAGGGGATTGAAAATCCCCGTGTCGGCGGTTCGATTCCGTCTCTGGCCACCAAGTGTTGGGGTATCGCCAAGTGGTAAGGCACCGCTTTTTGGTAGCGGCATTCCCAGGTTCGAATCCTGGTACCCCAGCCATTGCCAACAAGATTTCTTGTTGACTGACTCGCTTTACGCAATCGGTCAAATGTTCAAGAAAGCACGAAGCGCCGACATAGCTCAGTTGGTAGAGCAACTGACTTGTAATCAGTAGGTCCCGGGTTCGACTCCTGGTGTCGGCACCATCAAAAAGATGGTTAAAAGCAACATGTTACAGAACACGATCAAGCCGCCCTTTAGGGCGGCTTTTTTGTTTCCGTAGTTCTCTACATAGATCCCACCCCTAAATCACTCATCCCCAGGGTGATACACCAACGGTACGCTAAGGTCATAGGTGTCCATCATCGACGCTGACCGGTGACCACTGGCTTCCTGTTTTTCGTGACGTGTCCCTTTCGTATCGGTAATGCCGCGACGCTTGAGATCGTGAAGGCCGAAACGCTCTTCTTGTGTGATTATTTCCTCTTCGATGGCCAGCTTCATCAAGCGTTGCCAGGCCGTGTCCAGGCTCGACTTGCGTAGCTCGCTGCCATCGGCCGCGATGATCAGCGGGCGCGCTTCCGGGTGCATGGGTACGGCCTTTCCTTTTGCTTTCCAGATTCCGGCGCGGCGCTCGGTGGCGGCCGTCCAGGCGGCGTTCAACCGTGGGTACCAACGCACGACGTTATCGCGTGAGCCCTTGCGGCGGTTGGTCATCACGCCTTGCGCGGTGCTGTTGGCATCGGTGAGGGTGATCACTTCGATACCGCGCAGTCGGCAGATATAGGCCAGCTCCATTACCATCCAGAGGTAGGGCGCGCAGGCGCCTTTCTCGCCCCGCGTGCGTTGGCCGCGCTGTTGAGCGAACTCGTTCAATCGAGCGATGGTGGTCAGCTCCGGTAAGCGGCGCTGTTTGCGCTCTTTTGCAGCCTCGACGCCCTGGGCGGGGTTGGTTTCGCAGTGGCCGCGATTGATTCCCCAGCGAAACAGGCGGCGCAGGTAGCGCAGCAAGTGGTTGGCTTTGGAGGGGGTGCCCTCGGCGGCGATCCTGTCCACCAGCCGCTGGACCAGTGCTGGTGAAAATTGCGTGGTGGACAGGTCGCCCAGTGGCTTGTTCAGTTTCGTGGGCATTTCGAGCAGGGCCGCGCGGCAGTAGTCGTAGTCCTGTTGGGTCTTGATGGCCAACTCTTTGAGCTGCGCAGACTGGTGAAACTGCTGAGCCAGATAGCGAAGGGTGCGGCGATCAATGCCGCTGCGCTGCTCCATTATACGGTGCAGCTCTGACAGGGTGGCATCGGCCCCGGCGATGCGCTCGGTTTTCAGCTTGCCCGCTTCATCACGATATTGAACGTACCAGCGGCCCCGGCCGCGCTTGTCGTAATAAACCCCGTTGGGGAGTTTCGATTGGTTGATGTGCGCCGGTATGTCCGGGCTGTGCTTACGCGGGCGTGTCTTCATAGTATGTCGCTAGGGCTGAGTTCTTGTTTCGGAGCGGCTTCAATACCGCCCGCTTTGTTGATCAGGTCGATGGTCGTCCAAGGGCCCCGGCGGCCGTTGAATACCATCACGCCTTGTTCGCGAAGGCATCGGGCCGCGTCGGCTGGACGCTGGTAGCCGGTAATTGCCTTGATTGCTTCGCAGTCTATTACGCTTTGTAGGCTCATGAGTGACTCCTTACCCGCCACTGATTGAAGCGGTTGCGGATCGTGCGGAACGTTTGGCGCGCTTGGTGGTTGCTATCCAGTTCGGCGCGGCTTTGGATATTGCAGGCTGTGACCAGCCAGTCACGGGCGTCGTCTGAATTATGGGTGCCGTCCGGTAGGGCGCTTTCGTCAATACCATTCTTGGCTCGCCGGCGGCGATCGAGATAAAGCTGGAAGGCACTATCCTGACAAAGCATCGCGGCTTGTCTGGCATAAGTGGCCCCTTTGGGAATCGATGGTGACTGAGCCAGTGCAGCTGGCTCACTGCTCTCCACTGGGAATTCACCTGGCGCGCTGGCCAGTGCTTTTTCCAGCTTCTCGAATGCCTGCTTATCCAAAGGGTTGTAACAGCTCCGCCCGAAGATGCTGCGATAGGCGGCCAAGGCCGCGCTCCCAGTTATCCTGAGCATGTCGAGTTGTTTGGCAGCCTCTTCAGGGTTCTCGCGAACCCAGCTTGGGTCAATGGCCATGCTCACCCCTTAGCCTTCGGCTTCACTTCGTGAACCTCGAGCACTTCGCGGATCTCGATCACTTCAACACGCGGCTTGAGGTGACTGGCGGCACTGACGCCGAGCTGGAAGGCGCCGCCCACGCAAAAGGCCAGAACCGTAAACTTGATGACGTAACGCCAGTCTTGAGGAATCGGGTTTTTCATCGCTTACCGTCCTTGCCTGTTTTTCAGTTCACGGATGCCTTGGCACTCGATGCACGTAGTCGCCCAAGGCGCGGCTTTGCGGCGCGGTGCCGGGATCTCGTAGCCGCAATCGATACATTCATCGTGCGGCGCCGGTTGGGCTAGCCGTGTGCGGTTGGCCAGCGTGGTTTCCAGGGCGCGCTGGGTAACTTCCGCGGCGCGGTCGATGTTGTCTGCCATGATGGTTCCTTCTCTCAACACAGTTCGGGCGGGAAGTACTCGTCTTCCTCGCTTTGGGCGTATGCGGGTACCGGCGCGAAGAGTTTTCGCGCCGCTTCTTTGGCTTCCTGGCCTTCGCGGTAGGCGTCTTCCGCTTCGGCTCGGTAAATTTCTGAGCGCTTCCACTCTTCGAGACGTTCGCGCTGGGCTTTTTTCTCTTCCGGTGATGGCTCTCGGGGTTCGATGTCGACCCCCTGCGTACAGTTAGTGACACGAGTCCAAGGGGACTCGGCTTCGCCTCCTCCCGCACCCCCTTGGGGGCCGCGCGACTTGCTGCGCACTTCCCAGCGGTAGAAGCGGGTCAGATATTCGTGTTCGTTGCCCCGGCCATCGGAGACGACGATGCCGAAGGTGCCGGGCGTAGCTTCGCCGTGGCGGCCTTTGGCCTCGATGCCCTCGGCTATCTCGCCGGTGCCGTGGCTGTACTGTGCTTGTTCATCGTTTACACGGCTGAGATCCACGCGGGGCATCGTCCAGGGTTTGATGGGGCGCTGTTTGCGGGGCATATTGGGGCCGCCCATTAGGCGGAGGAACTGATCCCACTGGCCGGCGTTGGCGGCTTGGCGGATCTGTTCGAAGCGATTGGCAATGCGTTGATCCGGCCGGGTCGCGGCCTCCCAGTTTTCCAGCTCGTCTTGGTGTTTTTCGTTGAGGCGGCGGATCTCCCGCCAGACCGTCACGCTGGGCAGGCCGACGAACTGGAACTGGCGAATGCCCCACACGGCCGCCCAGGATTCGATACGTGGCGCCACGCTGTTGAGGTCGTGGCCGTAGGTGTCTTTGTCGTCGTTGGCGACGCCGTCGCGGGCGAACTGCTCGCCGTTGAGGTTCTTCGATATGTACTTGGCCACGTACCCGGCGGCGGTGCCTTTGGCGTAGTTGATGCGCTCGACCTTGAAGCGCGCGGTGGTCTTGCGCCCGCGGCGATCAAACAGCTCCTGGGGCGTGTCGGCTTCGGCGTGGTCGCGCACGATGTGATTCACGCGGTTGGCGTCTTCGCGCTTCATCCAGATCAACAAATGCCAGTGCGGGGTTCCGTCGTGGTGGGGCTCGACCACGCGGATGCCGTAGATGCCCAGATTCTCTCGGGCCAGCGCCGCGCGGGTGCGCGCCCACACCTTTTGCAAATACGCCTGAGCATCGCGCGGCGTGCTGCCGTCGTACTTCGGGTTGCGCACGCTGTGCTCGGAGATGACCGGGTGGAAGCGGCTGGGCGCGGTGATGGTGTAGAACATGCCGACATGCCCCAGGCGGCGGGATTCCGCTTCGGTGTCGCTGATGCGTAGCATGAGCTCGGCGCGGCGGTGGTTGGGGTTCGACAAGCCCAGCTCGGCGAGCTCGGCCAGGGTGTACACTTGGCCTTCCTGATTGATCGCCTCGAGCGCTTCGAGCAGCGCGGTATTGCGGTTTTTCTGGGCACGGCGGCGTTTCAGCGTGGCGTGGCTGCAGTAAATACCCGCCCGCTTGTGCACGCGGTGGGCTTCGCGCTGGACCTGCTCGAGCCGACGCCCGGCCAGCGTGCGCAGCTGACGCCGCCACCAGTTGGCATCTTCGAGCTTGGCGAGCTGGACGCTGGGTTTAAGCTTGAGGCCCGGCGGGTTGAAGCCGTGCGAGCGCGCCCGAAAGCGAGCCTTGTCGAGCGCCATTTCATTGACGACGCGCAGGCTCATTACCGGCGCGCGGTACCAGCGAAATACTGCCATCAATGGAATGACGCCCAACGGGGGGCTAAGTGGGTTGCGCGACGTCGCCACCTGGTAGGCGATCTCGCGCGCCTGCCCGCGAAGTGTGCGCGCTTTTGTCGGTTTGAGGTTGAGCGGTGGCGGCAGCAGGCCGAGGCGCAGGCGGCGGTTATGCTCGGCGATGCCGCCGATCAGCTTGCTCCGCTCACGCTCGACCGCGGTGGCCTGGGCTTCGGCGTGGTTCTGGACCGCTTCATCGTCGTGGGTCGCGTTCAGGCCGCGCAGCATCAAGCGCTCGGCGACACTCGACAGCCACTCGCAGCCCGCTTTCAAACCTGCGATGGTCGTCGCGCCGCGCTTGACCAGCCCTTCGAAGCCGCGCTCGAGGTCGTCTTTGATGGCCTCGAAGCGGCGGTAGATGTCGGTGGGCTCGATCAGGTCTTGCACGTTGTGGCGCAGCCAGCGGTTGGCGGCGGCGTGGCCGTGGCGTTTGGAGACATACACGTAACCACCGGCGAGCCGGTCGGCCAGCGAGGGCAGGCGCTCGAAGTGGCTGCGCAGGAAATACCCGCAATCGGGCGTACCTGAACTATGAGCGAAAGCGAGATCCAGCGCGCTCATTGGCTCGCCACCTGAGCGTTAACCACTGCAATGTCTTGGGCGTAATCCCCCAGCACGCCTTCCAGTTGTGTCAATTGGCGGCCGAGGGTTTGGGATTCCCGTAGGAGCTCCGAAGCGGCCATCGCGCGACCTTGCGCTTGGAGCTTAAACGTTAGCTCGGTCAATCGTTCGTGGGCGAGGTACAGGTTGAGCATGGTGTCGTTGACGTTCATGCGACCCCCTTTTCGATCAGCGCGAGCCAGTGCAGCGCGGCCCTGGTATTGCCTTCGGCCAATGCCTGGCGGGCGTGCGCGGCCAGCTCGGCGCTGGGGTGGGCGGTGCGGTTTCGTAGCTGATCGCGTAGGCCAGTGGCGTAGTCGCTCATGCGGTGGATCGCGGCGCGGATCGCGTCGCGGGCGGGTTTGGCGAACTCGCTGATTTGCTGGGTCGCGTCTTCCTTGAGGCCCGCGCTTTTGAGCACCAGGCGGCGCTCGGCGAAGGGCAGGTTGGCCCATACGTCGACCAGGTCTTGATCCGCCGCGCGGCCGTGGAGCTCGGCGCGGAGTTCGCCAAAGCCCGCGCGGTCGGGCTGGACGCGGGGCGGTTGGGGCAGGGTGGCTACGTTACTCATCGGTGACTTCCTCCTCGTAGGGGTCATCGTTCGCCGCGGGTATATCGAGCTTCATCTGGCTGAGTACCCAGGGCGAGGTGAACAGCTTCACGTCGGGGTTCGGGCAGCGGCTGGGGGCCAGGTTATGGATGAACTCGAGGTGGGCCTTGGCACGAAACCCGCAGTCGAATTCGTTGGTGCAGTGCAAGTAGAGCTCCCGCAACAGCGACATATCGCTTTTGGAGGTGCGCACCTTCATGTGGCCGCCGCAGTGGGGGCAGTCGATCCGCAATCGGCTGAACTCGGCGTGTTGGGTATCGGTGCTACTCACTGCGTTCTCCTGCGACGGGGTAAAGGGCGCGGCCCCGGCCCGTGAGCCCTTGGGTGCCTTTGCGTAAGCGGCGCCGGGTCAGCCACTCGGCGGCTTCTTCAATGGTGCTTAGGCCTTCCTGTTTGCGTACCGCCTCTAGCTGGCGTTCGAGTTCGTCGTCCAGCACTAGGTGGTTCTGGGGCATTTCAAGTGCTCCTTGAGGACCTTTTTCGTGCCTGTCTTTACGAAGCACGCTGGCCCACACTGGTGTTCACGAGATCGCCGACGCCCAGGGTGTCGAGGGCTTCTTTCAGCACTAACTGGCGCAGCAGGGTGGCCCTGGACATGCCGGTGTAGTCGACCAGGGCGTCGATGAGCTTGGCTTCGTACTCATCGAGGTTGATGGCGGCGTAGCGGTGGCGAATGCGGCGAGTATCTTGGTGCATGGCAGTGTTCCTTATGCAGCAGCACGCAGGGTTATTGGGCGGAGAGAGTGTCTTCGTCGTACTGGGCGATGCCACGCAGCATGAGCATGCGCACCGTGGCGGACATTGACCGGACCTCCAGCTGTTGAATGCGCTCGAGGTCGCCGCGCTCGGTTTCGGTGAGGTAGGTCATGACGGGTTTGTCGCACCCCTTGGGGGCATAAACCGGCTTCTGGGGAATGGTGTTGGTCGCGGTCATGGGTTAGGCTTCCTTAGTAAAGTAAAAGACTCTGAAAGAGACGGTCGGGCGAGGGGGTTAGCGCTCGTACAGGCGGATTAGCTTGCGCTGCAGGAAGTGTTCATCGAGGTGGACGCGCAGCTCCGCCAGGGCGTCTTCGATATCCACCGCGGCGGCGCCGTTGGCCAACAAGGTGGCAGCCAGTTGGCCGGTGGATTCGGCGGCGATGCGCTCTTCCAGCGCTTCGAGATCCGCCAGCGGGTTGGCCCCGCCGATCTCGGCGGTGATGGCTTGGCGGATGGCAGGCGAGCAGCGGTTCAGCTCGACGTCGATACCGCGAAAGAGCAGAACTTGGTTTAAGGCAGGTGTGGCCATGGCAGTGGTTCCCAATGTTTTTATCGATAGCCCGAGGGGGGCGTGAGGATGTCGGATAAAGGGCGTGTGAATCCGGAAATGAATCCCGAGCTGGCAGCTCAAGAGATCACGATGGAATTAATCAGGGCCGGTGCATTCACGATAACCAACCCCGGTTCTAGTCCTGCGTATGGTCGTGGGGTCGCTCAAGCTGTAACTAATGCTCACAGCATGTTTCTTAGTTACTACAAGGGTTTGGAAGGGGATGATTGAATTGTTCCAGGCCAGCCATTAACGAATTCGCCAAGCTGAGAGCACACTCGTTGAGGTATTCGCCGTTATTGCCCTGCTTCGCTAAGGCGCCGACCACATCAACCAGCACGCGCTCGCACATGGCTTGCTGGCGGGCGTTGAGTTGAAAGGGCTGAGTTTGCGGGGCGGCATCTGCCGATGCAGTGGCGTCAGGCTTAACCGCCGAGATCGACCACGTTCGATGAGGCACTTTGTCGTCGAGCTGGAAAGTGGCGGTGGTATCGGAGGCGCCCAGGTCGCTGACGATGCGCATGACATCCAGCAGTTCGGGAAAAGTCATGGTATGCGGGCATTTGGCGTTGAAGCCTTTGATACCGTTACGCGCAATGTCGAGCGTAAACGGCTCTTCGGTCCGATCGACGACGAGTTTTTGCACCGTGATGCGCGGTAAGGATTCAGCAGGTGTGGCCATGGCAGTGGCTCCCTTGCAAAGTGAAATGAAGTAAAAGACATCAACAGAATGGTACCGAACGGTTACCTTTGTCAAGAGTAGTGAGGACATAATGGTTTCATTGGGTGAGAGGCTTAGGAAAGAGAGGGAGCGACTGGGGTTGTCTCAAACCCAGTTCGGCGACCTAGCCCATGTGACTAAAAAGTCTCAAATGCTCTATGAGGCAGACCAACGCAGTCCTAAAGGCGATTATCTGACAGCGATTGCAGCTCAAGGAGTTGATGTTCAGTACGTTCTAACTGGAAACCAATCGGTATCCTCGAATATCGAACTTGTTGATCTATCCAATGGCTTGGCGGCAATACCGATGTATGACATCGAAGCCGCCGCCGGTGCCGGGCGCAGCTTCGAAGGCGAGCCGATCAAGACCACCCTGCAGTTCCCGCGCAGTGAGTTGGCTGCCCAGGGGCTCGACCCGGCGCAGATCGTGGGTGTGCAGGTGCGGGGCGATTCGATGGATGGCACCCTGGCGGATGGTGATTGGGTGTTGGTGAACCGCGCCGCGCGCGATCCGAAACAGGAAGGGGTTTTCTTGCTGCTGGTGAGTGGGGAGCGGCGGATCAAGCGGGTGCAGCGGTTGGCCGGTGGGGCGCTGTATTTGATTAGTGATAATGAGCTTTACCAGCCGGAGATGATTAAGCCGCAGGATATGGGGGATGTTGAGGTTCTGGGGCGGTGTGAGATTCGGATTGGGCGGGTGGTGTAGAACACTTTTATGCTTATAAGGGGAAGAAGATGGATGATAAATTCGTAGTTGGAGATATTGTCAAGCTAAAATCTGGCGGTCCTGAAATGACTGTAAATGCTCCTATAGCAAACCCCCGAGGCTATCGTTGCCAATGGTTTGCAGGAAAAAAATTAGAACAGGGTATTTTTCCAGGAGACTCCCTCGAAAAAGTCGAGAAATCTACATCATGAAGTCAAATGATGCAGCGGCTTGGATGCTTACTGAAATAGAGCGTGAAGGCTGTTTATATCAGGACGACGTGGTGGATTATCTGGTTAAGGGGAATGCCGATGATCTGCTCCGTGAAAATGCAGATGGCAATCTTGTCGTTGGAGCGGCGGTGCTAAAGGCTTTTCGAGGCCTTACCGAAACCAATGTTGTGTGGGTCAGGCCTGATCGCTATTGGCGGTTTCGTGTAGCAGAAGATGAGCCTGGTAGAGAGGCTCGGGGCTAAAAGGCGGTTTTAAATTGCCAGAATAAAATAGGAGAAGAGGGAATGAAGAAAGCAACTACCATGGCCATGTTGTCCTTATTAGTCGGCTTGTTTTCTGTAACTGCGCAGGCGGAAACGATTGAAGAGCTTATGAGTGAGGCTCGTGGGCTCGTTTCTACTGGTTTTGATATGTCGGCTTATGGTTCGTCGTCAAACAGCGACGAAGTAGCGCAGTGTATGGCTATGATGCGAGATAACCAGCCCCAAGCAGATGATCTGCGTTCTCGTATCGCTGAGCTGCCTTATAGCGTGTCTAAATCCAATCTGGATATGGCGGCTATTGATCTGAATCGTTGCCTATCGTGCGTACCTGATGCTGTTTCCAGCTGTGAAGCTGCTAATGAGTTGTTGGATACATCAGAACAGTATTTACAATGAAAAGTACTCAATGTTAGAAGTTGCTCTGCTTTTTTTAGGTGACGTGTGAAAGATATTTTCATTGCTTTTATTGACTTTCTGAAGATACCAGTCGGTATTATTCTTCCATATCTTTTACTTAAAGGTAAGATTAAAATCTTTATGCTAAAAGATTTGCTTTCAAAAAAGGTTTTAGAGATAGATTCGATTAAGAAAAAGGTAAGGCGTAAGATCGAAGGGTCAGATATAGACCTTACTAGCTTTGATCCACATGATAAAATTACAAAGGCAGATACTGAATATGCAAAAGATATCCTTTCTGAAGTATATGAATCCGCGTTTCATGCTGATAGAAATTTAGCAACAGTTGCCATGGTTTCATATAGGGTTTTTGAACGCTTTCATTTGGAAATGGATTTTTATTGTAAAAGTTCAGGCTATGTAAAATCAGGTATCAAGAAAGGATCTTTTTATTATTTTTTTAATTCAACTTTAGAGTACATAGAGTCTTGTGCTGTTCGCTCTGTTGAGTTTCCCAAGAAGTTAACGGTTCTGAGAAATCCATCTTATGGAATAAAGGGGCGACCTTTATTGCCTTCTGATAACTTAAATACTTTAAAAGGCCTTGAGCAGGGTCCTCTTTACAGACATGATAGATTTGATGCTGCCGGTTATTTTTTGGAGGTTATAGGTTTTAATGTAAATGAAAATAATTACTTAATGGCTAAAGCGTATTTCTCGGCTACCAAGAGCAATTCTTTAGCCCTTTTTTTATTTGTCGATAAAAGAATATCAGTGCCGTTAGAGATAGATGTTTCAAAAGATCGTGAGTCGCTCTTTGATAAAGAAGTTCTCTATTTTATAGGGTTTAGCTCTCATCGTCGCAGCAATGATAAAGGGACCTTTGACATTTTTCATATATATTACGCCAATATTTCTGATTATTATAAATTTGTAAATAATTCGCTTTTAGAAGAATTTGAAGATGTTTTTGGTAGTTGTTTTGGTAGTGACTTTTTTGATGTTAAATTTTATAAAGATAGTCAAGTTGTTCGGGTTACGGTTCTAAAGAAAAAAGCATACGAGCATTATTTAAATAATGAGCGATCTATATGCTATAACGCTTATGCTAAATCTGGAAAAGGGTTTTGGGAGTTTGTTTTTAAATCTCTTCTTAAAAATCCTTCTCTATCATATTGTGTTTTTTGTCATGGTGTATTTAATTTTATTAGAGGGTTAGGAGCAGTACTTTTAAATAGTATTGAGAGATTGAGAAAAAAGTTATTTTAACGGTTGGTTTGTTTATGGGCTATTCCCTCATCCGTATACGCCCGCATCAACTCATCCCAGTTCGTCGTATAGCGCGGACTGCGATGGGCGCACCTCAAATGCCACGGGGTGTTCTTCTCCGGTAGCCCCATGCGTACCGTGCCCTTGCCCATCTTCTCGTTCAGTTCGTCCATCGTAGCCATGAGCTTCTGGCTGCGCTGGCGGTCTTCTTCCGTTTGCGGGGTATCCATCAGGCTGAGCTGTTGGCGGTGCTGATCGGTGAGGTCCAGCATCATCACGCCCGCTTTCTTGTAGCCGTACTTGGGCCGGTAGATTCGGCTTAAGCCCGCGCTCGCGGCGGCGAGGATCTCGCGGGTGTCCTGGGTGGGGCGTTCCAGCTCGACCACCACGCTGGGCGAGTACTGGGGCTGGTCCTGCCGGAATCTATCCGTTTTGAGGAATACCAGCACGGCGCGGGCGAGGCTTTTTTGTGAACGCAGCTTTTCGGCACCGCGCTGGGCGTGGTGGCGGATCGCGCCGGAGAGGTCGCCGAGGTTACCGGTGGAGCGCCCAAACGAGCGGCTGGTCATGATGCGCTGCTTGGGTTCGGCTAGGTCGTTCATTTCCAGGCAGCTGACCCCGCGCAGCTCGAGCACCGTGCGTTCCATGTTCACGCTGAATTTGCGGCGCAGGTGTTTGGCGTCGGCTTCGCGCAGATCCCAGGCGGTTTTGATCCCCATGACTTGCAGGCGCTCGGTGAGGCGACGGCCCACGCCCCATACGTCGCCCACGTCGATCTGTTCCAGCAGGTGGCGGGCCTCGTCGGTGTCCGCGTGCATGATGCACACGCCGGGGTAGCCGGGGTGCTTCTTGGCGATGCGGTTGGCCAGCTTGGCCAAAGTGTGGGTGGCGGCCACGCCAACGCATACGGGAATCCCGGTATAGCGGCCTACTTTCCAGCGCACGCTGCGCGCGTGCTCGAGCAGGGCGTCCGGCTCGAAGCCGTCCATGCGCACGAACATTTCGTCGATGCTGTAAGGCTCGACCCCGGCGGTTTCCTGCTCGAGGATGCTTTGCACCCGGTGGGACATATCGCCGTAGAGCTCGTAGTTGGACGAGTGAAGGATGATTTCGCCGCGCTCGACCAGGTGGCGCACCTGGTGGGCGGGGGTGCCCATCTCGATGCCCAAGGCTTTCAGCTCGTTCGAACGGGCGATGATGCAGCCGTCGTTATTGGACATGATGCCCACCGGCTTGCGCTTGAGCTTGGGGTTGAATACGCGCTCGCAGCTGACGTAGAAGTTATTGCAGTCGACCAGACCAATCATTATTTGCCCTCCCTATTGTACAATACTGTTGTTTTATACAGTATTAGACCCTGGGAACGCGAGAGGCAAATGCCAATGCCTGTCATTAACATGGGATAACAAAGGGCAGTAGCATGCGAGTGAATTACCTGGGGCCGGCCGTGGTGGGCGTGGAGCACCCGGCCGTAGCGGAAATGGACCGGCGCAAATTTTCAGCAAGCTGCTTTCTGGTCGAGGTGGGCGAGGATGCTGCTGACAATGGCCCCTGGATGGAGGGCGATGTGCTGGTGGTGGATGAGGCGCGCTCGTATGGCCACGCCGATTTAGTGGTCGCGGAAGTGGGCGGCGAGTATCGGTTATTCAAGACGCATCGGGTGGGCGAGCGCTGCCGGTTGTTGCCCGCTACCGGGGGCGAGGGGTGTTTTATCAATGCCGAGCAGTTTCGGGGGGTGGTGGTGAGGCAGGCGCGGTGTTGGGCGGTGTAGGTAATGTCCTACGATTTCTGGCGTTGATCGCTTACGGCAAAGTGGGCTTTGGTTTGCCAGGCTGTGAGTGTCGCCTTGAAGCACGCGGTTTACCGCCGGAAGATTGCGGCATTACCTTGACCAGGGAGGGCTGAGCCAAACGGACCTGGCTTATCTGTAGGGATTTGGATATTAAAACCCCGGCTACTGGATGGCCGGGGTTATTTTTTTGAAAGAGCTAAGTCGACATGGAGCCAGCATCCACTCACTGCGTCTCCATCCTAATACTGCACGTATAGCCACGGTCGTTGAGATCGTGGCGCACCTCATCAATGATCCAGGGCGTGGCGTCGATCTGTTCCTTAAACCCTACGGTGGTGACCGGGGTTTCGGGGTAGATGTCGGCGCGGCCTTCGGCGAGATCCAGCGTTAGCTCGGCGTGTTTGCGCTGCAGGCGCGTGAGCTCGGCGCTGGCTTCTTCCAGGGCTTCGCCTTCACTGGCGTAGGTGTGGCGTAGGCGCTTGGCGTTGTCGCTGTTTCCCACCAGCACTTCCTTGCGTTCCGCTTCGTCGAGATCCGACCAGTAGGCGATGACGCCGGTGAACTCTTCCCGATCCGCGATCAAATACCGGTGGGTATCGCCGACGCCGCGCTTGAGGGTGAGCATGGGTATCGGCGTGCCGCTAGCGGTGACGCCGCCGTTCATGGGCATGAAGAGCAAGTTTCCGTTTTTGGCCTGGCAGAGTGCATCAAACCGCTCGGCCAGGCGGTAGAGGAAGTGGAGGTCTGATTCGTCGGTCTGGTCGATGTGCTCGATGAATATTCCCGCCAGCGGGGCGGCGATGTTGGGGGCGAGGCCCAGCCGGCCGGCGGCGGTGGCCACGATCTCTTGCAGGGTTTTCTGGTGGTAGCTTTCGCAGCGTTTGGCCGGGTTGTCTTTGCGTAGGTCTGCGCTGCGGGCGCGGATGGTGAGTACGTCCGGCGCGCCGGAGTGTTCGACCTCGTCGACGGTGAACGAGCCGCGGTCGACCAGGGCTTCACCTTCCCAGCCCAGCGCGACGGTCAGGATTTTGCCGCGCGGGGGGATCGCCAGGCGGCCGTCGTGGTCCTCAAGTGTCAGCGTGAGTTCGTCGGTCGTCGTGCCGCGCTTGTCTGTGATGGTGAGGCTTTGAAGGCGGCCGGTGGCGGCCATGCCGCCGATGGAGTAAGCGGGGCGACGGGCGGGAATCATACGAGCCTCGGGACGGCGCGCATGGCCATACCGGCGAGCGGGCCGAGCATTGCCAAGAGGTTACCGTTATCGTCTTCTACCCGGTGCAGCACCATATCGAAGTCGATCTGCTGGGCGGCACCGTCGCGCATGAGTGCCACTTTGCGTTCCTTGAGGCTTTCGAGCACGTAGTAGCCGTAGTTTTTGCCAGTGCCCTCAATCAGCGGCCAAGCGTTGCCCTCGTTGGCCATGTCGCGTAGCTGGTCGAGGTGCGGCTGGCCGCCGGTGAATTGCGGGTGCAGGGTGCCGGTGAGCGTAATGGTGTCCTCGCCGGGGCCGAGAAACTGCCGGGCGGGCAGTAGGCCGACACGGCCCTGGGCTTCCTGCCGCCAGCGGGTTTGGCGTTCGAGTTCCTGGTAGGCGGCGGTGTCGAGGGAGAACACGAACATGCCGAAAATCATCATCATGGTGGGTTACCTCAATCAATGTCGTGGAAGGCGCTGCGGCGCGATGCCTGGGCGCGGCGCTCGGCGTCGCGTAGGGCGCGCTGTACTTCGGCGTTGACCAGGCGCGCGAGATCCTGTTCGTTCATGCCCGGGGCGGCGTGGATCTCGATGTTGATGCCGCCGTTGATGACGAGCCCGGCGCTGGGCTCGCTGGGGCGGCTTTGCAGCGGCGGGCGGGCGTCGATCTGGACGCCGCGGGTGTCGATTTGCAGCGGGTCGAATTGGGGGAGCTCGGGCCACTCGAATGACAAGGCGTCGAGGCTTGGTAGTTCGGGCCGCTGTATTTCAAGCGCGCCCAGCGTGGGTAGCGTTGGCCGCTCGATGTGCAAGGCGTCGAGCGCTGGTGTTTTGGGCGCGGCTACCTCGCTGTAGAGCTGGGGTAGTTCGGGCCGTTGAATCTCTAGCGCGCCCAAGCGGGGCAGGTCCGGCCGTTCGATTTGCAGCGCGTCCAGCGTGGGCGTTTGAGGCGTGGCCACTTCGCTGTAGAGGCGGGGCATGTCCGGCACCGGGGGCGGCGCTACGTCCAGTGCAATCGCTGGTGATGCAATTCCGGCGCTGAGCATCAAGCCGGTGGCCGCATCACGCATGTTGCTGGCCAAGCTGCGCACTTGCTTAACGGGGCCGTCTGCATCGGCCTCGATGCCTTTAGCCATGCCTTGCGAGACGAAGCCACCAATGGTGGCAAATACGCGGCTGGGCGAGTGGATATCCAACCAGCCGCGCACCGTATCGGTTACGCCGCTGGCTAGATTGGCGGCGCTTTCTGTGGCGCGATTGGCGCCGTCGCGGATGCCTTGTCCTAAACCTGCAGCGGTATCCTTCCCGAGCTGAATAGCACGGTTGGCACCATTGCTTAATGAGTCCAGCGCACTGCCCATGGCGTCTTGTACCCAGCCCGCGATATTGCCCGCCATGCCCATTACTTGATCCCGAAGTGCGCCGATCATGCTGCCGATGCCGTTGATCATTCCCTCAACAATATTGACGCCGAAGCCTTCAAACACGCGGCTCGGTGAGTTAATGCCGAGGATGCCCTTGAACCAATCCATCACGCCGGTGGCAATGCTGGTAATACGCTCGCGCAGGGCGCCCAGCTTTTCGGTTATGCCTCCGATCAGGCCATCGATGATGAAGCCGCCCAGACTGCGAAAACCGTCGGGGATCTGGATGCCGAGGGCGTCTAGCGTCGAGACGAACGCGGTGTGCAGCAGGCCGAGCGGTGACCAGTCGAGTAGCAGGCGCGTGACGCCGCTGATGCCTTCTCCGAAGGCGTCACGCAGGCGTTGGATGATACCGCCCACGGCATTTTTAACGCTTGACCACGCGCGGCTGATACCGCCAGCGTAGGCGCTAATGATTTGGCTGCCGAACTCGGAGAGCGTGCCGGGTAGCTCGATGCCCAGTAGGCCTAGAGCGGAGGACATGCCGCTGTAGAGCAGGCCAAACGGTGACCAGTCGGCCAGCAGCCGCGCGACACCGCCGATGCCTTCGCCGAATGCATCTTTGACGCGCTGCCAAAGGCCTTGGAAAAACCCTTTGATGGGCTCCCAATATTTGTAAATGACCAGGGCCGTGGCGGCGATGGCCAGAATGGCCCAGCCGATGGGGTTGGTGACCAGAAAGGCGGCGGTGGCCTTGAGCGCGCCGAGCAGCCCGACCGTGAGTGCGCGGCCGACGGTGAACAGCGCAGCGCCGGCGGTTTTAAGGATGGGCGCGAGGGCACCGGCTTTGATGCCCAGGGTGGCCAGCGCGAAGCGGGTAAAGAGCAGCGGGCTTAAAATGCTGGCGAACGTCATGGTGATAGCGCCGCCGATGGTGGCCAATGCGATCAGACCACCGACAACCTTCGCAATCGTGCCAGCCAGCTCGGGGTTGGCTTTGATCCAATCGCCGACGCCGCGGGTGATGGCGGTAATGCTTTGGATGAGCTCGCGTAGCGGGCCGTCGTTGGTGTCGGTGATCGAGATGCCGACTTCTTCCCATGCACTGCGTAGCTCTTTTAGATCCCCGCCGACGTTGTCGGTCATCGTGGCGGCCATGCGGGCGTTTTCGCCCATGTTGTCGCCCAGGGCGTTGAGGATCTCATCAAGCTGGCCACCGCCCATGGCATCGACCAGTTCCGCCATGCCGGAGCCCGCCTCGACACCGAATATGTCCTGCATGATGGCTTTGCGTTCGACGTTGCCTAGATCCGCTGTGGCCTGACTGATATCGCGCAGGATATCGGGCATGGCGCGCATGTTGCCGTTGGCGTCGGACACCTGAAGCCCGATGTTTTCGATGGCAGCAGCACCCTTGGCAGCGGGGTTCGTGAGCCGGTTCATCATGGCGCGCATGGTGGTACCGGCTTGGCTGCCTTGAACGCCGATGTTGCCGAGGATGCCCGACATGGCAGCCGCTTGTTCCATCGTCAACTTGAGGTCTTCGGCGCCGCCGAGGTACTTCATCGTCTCGCCGAGCATTTCCAGATTGACGTTCGCGCGGCTTGCGGTACCGGAGAGAATGTCCGCCACCCGGGCCATCGAGCCATCGGCTTCCATATCGACCTTGAAGGCGCCGGCGATGTTGGAGGCGATATCCGCCGCGCGGCCGAGCTCGGTGTTGTTGGCCAAGGCGAGATCGAGCACGTCGCGCATCGAGGCGCGGATCGCGTCGCTACTCATGCCCGCGCGCAAAAGAAACTCTTGGCCGCTGCCGACTTCCGTGGCACTAAAGGCGGTGCTGCCGCCTAAATCCCGGGATTGTTGGCGTAACGCCTGATAGCGTTCGTCGTCGGCATCGAAGCGGCCGACGGCTTGTAGCGTGCTCATCTGCTCGCCCCAGGCAACACCCGGGCGGAGTAAGCGGCTGGCGGCGTAGCCCTGGGCGATGCCGGTCCCGAACATGCCCATACCCACGCCCTGGGCGCGGGCGACTTTCGCCATGCCGTTCTGGTAGCGGTCGCGCGCCTCGGTTAGTCGCCGTTGGCGTTGGGCGACTTCGGAGAGGTGGCGTTTCTGTTCCTGCAGGGCGGTATTTAGCCGCTCTTCTTTTGTGCGTAGCTCTCGCGAACTTCGGCCGAGGTTGTCGGTGCTGATGCCTGCGTCATCGAGGCGCGTTTTTAGACCTCGGATGCGCTCTGTTTGGGTGGCGTGGTTTTGAGTGAGTCGTTTTACTTCCTCGCCTGCGCCCTTGGTGCGGTTGCGGTATTCGCGCAGCGTGCGGGCGGATCTATCGAACTCGACCTGCTGGCTTTGAAGGCGCCCACGGGCACGCTCGAGCGACTGTGACAGCTGGTCACTGGGCTGCTTGGTTTCGAGTAGTTGTTTGGCTAACCGATCATATTCACGACGGGCAACGGTTAGTCCCGATTTAATGCCGTTATGGGCTTCGCGCTGCTTGTCGAGCGCTTGGGTGTACTGCTGGTTACGCGAGCGGGCGTCGCGCATTGCGCGGGTGTTTTGCCGCTGGGCGGCGTTTGCTTTGCGGTAGCTGGAGAGGTCGCCTTGCTGCCGCTGGAGTTCTTTGAGCGAGCTTTGGGTCTCGCGCATTTCGCGGGCGGTTTTGCCCGCGCCTTCGCGCATTTTCTTTAACGGGCCGGTGACACGGTCCACGGCGTTGAGCATCACTTGCAGTCGTAGATTACGTGCCATCGGTTTTCCTATTTATTGCCAGGCTTGCCCTTGGGCTTGCTGCCTTCGTGACGCTTCCGGGCCCGTTCGCGCCATTCCATTAGCTCTTCAAGTTCCATGCCGTCCATGGCTTGGGGTTCCCAGTGGAAGACCATGGCCAAGTCGGCCATCGCGTCTTCTACAAATTCCGGCAGGCTTAGGCTTCGATGTCTTTGAATTTCTTTGGGGTTAAAAAACCGTTCAGCGCCGTGCCGAGCTGGACAAGGTCGACGATGTCCATGGTTTTGAGTTCGGCTTCTGTGAGTGCCGGGGTGGTGATGCGCGGCATGACTTTGGTAAGGGCGGCCACGTCGAGGTTCATGATGTCGACGAGCGAGACGCCGCGCATGCCGCCTGACATGGGCTTGCGCACGATGATCTCGGTCACGTCGTTTTTGCCACGCTTGAGCGGTGTTTCGAGCTCGACGGCTTCGGTGGGAACGCCCGGCGCGGCGGCTTGGGCTTGGGTCGCGTCGGTCTGGTTGTCGGTCTGTTGGGTCATTGTGGTGTCCTATTCAAGAATGGGGTAGGGCCGCCGAGGCGGCCGTGGGCGAGGGCTAAACGCCCAGGGCGGCGCGGCGCTCTGCCAAGCGATCGACACCGCGTACTTTGAAGATGAAGCCGGGGACGTCACGCTCGATGACGTCTTCGCCGTCGACGATGAGCTTGAAGTAGCTGAGTGAAGTGGTGACGCTGATCTGGTTGTTGTCGCCTTTGCTCGCGTCGCCCATGGAAATAGTCTTGTGGCGGCCGCGCATGACGATTTCCACCGGGATAATGTCGCCGTCTTCGTCCGACTCATAAGAGCCGGTCATGCGGAGCATCGCGGCGTCGTGGATGGGGCTGCCGTAGCTGTCGTAGATGTCGACGATCATGCCGCCGGCGGTCCACTCGAACTCTTGGAGCTCGTTGCCCTGGTCGACCTCGATGGGGCCTTCCATGCCGCCGCCCTCGTACTCGACCATGCGGCGCGCGAGTTCGGGTAACGTCAGTTCGGGGATCTGGCCTTGCCAGTTGTTGCCGTCGCCGAACAGGTTGAAGTCTTTGAGAATGTGGGGGAGTGCCATGGGGTTCTACTCCTGTCAGGCGTTGATGCGGTCGGCAAAATCGACGAGATACTGGTCTGTAATGCGCTGCTGCAACATGAGATTTTCGAGCGGCGGCACCGGGGTGTAGTCGTAGTCGATATACAACTTGCCGCTCTTGAGCACCTCTTTACTGTTCAGCTCCGGATCGAACCAGGCTTCGCCGCCCAAGATGTAGCCCTTGCGCGTCAATTCCCGGAACTTGGCGTTGATGCCTTCGATGATGTCGCGCACCAGGCTGGGGTGCATGGGCTTATCGACGGGCCAAAGATGGGCTTCGGCGATGGTATCTGCGAGTACCTGGGCGGTGCGGGTGTAGGACTCGAACGCAAACAAAGGATCTTCGGAGCACGTGCGCGAGCCCCAGAAGCGAAAGCCTGATTTGTTGATCAGCGTGGTGACGTCGGCGGCGTTTAAATAGCCCGCGTCGGTCGCTGGATCCTGGAGATCCCAGAACACATCGTGGGTAATGCCGGTGACGCTGTTCACGGGCATGTTGGAAAGCGTTTTATGCCAGCCGATGTCGTTATCAAGTTTTGCGCGATGGCCAAGGGCTTTGGCAACGGCGGAGAGCGGGCGGCTTTCTTGCGCGTTGACGTCGAAGTTCTGGAAGTCGGGCCAGATCACCATGGCTTCTCGCGCGCCAAAGTTTTCGCGGTACATCACCGCTTCTTCTTTCGTCTCGCAGCCGTGACCGGCGACGTAGGCGAAGGCGCGCAGCTGTTGGGCTATCGCGATTAGCGCACTGGCGACGTTTTCGTTGTCGAGTTCGGGCACGCCCAGAATGCGGGGTTTGACGCCGAACTGCTGCTCGGCGGCCAGTAGTGCCTGGATGCCGGTTTTACGGCCGTTGGTGACGGTGCCGATCAGATTGGCGGTGGTGGCGGCTTCGTCTTCGCCTTCGGCGACGCGGACGACGACGCAGACGGCGCGGGCTTCTTCGACGATGGCTCGCAGCGAGCGGGCGAGGGTGCCGCCGGTACCGGCGTCGCTGATCGCGCTGTAGATGTCGGTGATCAGCACCGGGGTATCAAGGGGGAATTTAGCGGCGACGGCATCGGTGGCGGTGGCCACCAGCCCGATCACCGCCGTGCTGACGGTTCGGATGGGCCGGGTGCCCTCGTTGATTTCGACGACGCGGACGCCGTGGTGGTAATCCTGGGCCATGTGCTTGGCTCCTGCGCAGGTTCATGCGAATAGGTAAAGCGCCATGGTGGGCGGGGTTCGCGCGGGAGGGTAGTGGCGGGCGTTGTGCGAGATGCTGCGGACAGTGCATAATCATTAAAATTCATTTAATTTAGGAGCGAAGCTTGTGAACGACCAGAGAATAGATAAAGAAGAGATTTTTTATAGGGGTGTTAAGTCTTTTAGCAAACTTTTCTTTGAAAGCGTAACTAGGCTTACTTTGACTGGTTTTTTAATACAGGTGGCCATAACTTCAGGGAGTGAAGTTATTCTTACTGTTGCTTTGTTTCTTGTCTTTTTGGTTATTTTGAATGTTGTTTTAGATCTAATGCTTCCGATTAGGAATATTCGTTCTCTATCTTTAAATAAAAAGCTCGGTTGGATTCCAGAGGTTGTTATTTTTGTTCTCGTTTTTAGTCCAATAATTATCTTCATACAGTATGTGGTTGTGGGGGGTATGGCAGAACTTTTCGAGTACTATGCAACTTTGGCTAATAGGTAAACCTTCGAAAGTGAAGCCCGCCGATAGGCGGGCTTTTACATTGTTAAATTCAAGCTATGGGGTTAATGCAGTAGTAGTGAAACAAGTAGACAAGCCAAAAGTGGTACCAATGCATCTAACACTGATTTCATTGTCCACCCTCGCCAAGCCCCCTCATACCAAGCCACCGGCATGGCTCGGCCCCACGACCAGCCACGCCGGTTTGCGACGCGGTATTCGTTCTGGGCGATCTCGCGGCCGAGGAATATCGCGACGGCGATAGCCCCGGCAGCCCAGACGTTGGCCCATACCAGCCATAGGGCGAGCTGGATTAGCACGGCGATCAAGGCGTGTTCGAGGTAGGAGCGTTTCATTGTGTGTCCTCTTGCGGCCGGTACTGTTTGAGCTGCTCGATCGCCTGATGCGCCGCTTCTTCTGCAGCCTCAATCGTCTCCGCCCGCTGCACTGCGGCTTTACCACCCAGACGCAACTTGCGGATCCCGCGGAGGGCGGTTTCCCATTGCTCGGCGGTGGCGATGATTGCCTTGGCGGCGGCTTCGGCCTTCACCTCGAACATGGTGATGTGGTCCTGCACGCTCGAGGGGATCGCTTTTGCGTCTTTGCCGTTGGCTAGCCAGTCTGTGGCTTCTTGTTTGGCGAGCAGGTATTCCTGGTCGATGTAGCTGCCGGGGCTGACGAAGGCGGCGCGTGCGCTGCCGGCGGCGGTGTCGATTTCATTACACAACTGATCTGCGTAAGCCTTCATTAATACCTGTTTGGGAATTTTTTCGTCGAGCGTATCAACGTTATAAAAAGTGTTGCCCTCAAAGCTAACTTTTTGGATGCGCATTTTAGATTCCTTAATCCAGGACGAGGTTGGTTAGAACATTGCGCTTGTCACTGTAATAGTTGACAAGATCGGACCAGGTAAGACCGCCTACTAAAGATGTCCTATAAACATCCAGCCTCAGAGTTCCAAAGCTGCTCCCTGTACGGCTTCTTACTAGCCTGCTATTGCCAGTAGTGTTTTTGAGCACTTCGACATCGCAGTCGGACAGGAATATATCGCGCCCCGTGTTGCCCGCAAAAACAGCCATGATGGGCATTTCGTTCAGCCTGATATGACAGTTATAAAAAAGAACTGACGTGCTGCTTTGGGCATCCAGAATTAAACCTGAGCGCACTTCCAATTTCTTGTTTTCCACGTTATCAACGTCAAAAAATGTGTCGACATCAATGCTCGAGAATAAAATACTTCCGTTACGGACCCCGAATCCAGCGCCATAATGAGCGTCGTTGAATGCACTGTATTTCGTTTGTTGCACTAGCTTGGGCTTCTCACCCGTACCATAACCGTACACAGCGATGCTGCCTGACTGAATAGAGACGCCAGTATCTTCTATGACATGGACCTGACCTCTTCGCAGATAGATACGGATGGTTCCTCCATTTACAGCTTCCCGGCCCACCTGCTTGATGGTTCGGAACGGTGATCTTTCGCTACCGTCTCCATTATCGTTTCCGCTAGAAGCATCGATGTAAAAATTCTGTTCTGAGTATTCTTTTATAGCTACCGGAACTGCCTTGGTAGCCTCATCGACTTTCTTATCAATCCCTTTCATCTTCCCAGCAATCTCGCTGGTCAGTTTATTAGCGGCGCTGACGAGTGCCGCGACTTGGCTTTCTAGGCTCATGGGGCCTCCTGGGTGCTGTTTTGAATAGTGGCGGCGCCCTGGCTAAAGGCGTCGGTTAATGCGGTGAGTGATTCACCAAGCTGATTTTCCAGCTCGTTTACCCTGGCCTTGGTGGCTTTCTTGGCCAGCTCTTCGGCGATGGTGGTGGCGAAATTTGGGTTATTGCCGAGCGCTTCGGCGATCTCGGCGAGGGTGTCGAGGGTTTCCGGCGCGCTGCCGATCAGCACTTGAATGCGCGCGTCGATCTGCTCGGTGGTGAGCACGTCGGTTTTGTTGGCTTTATTGCGCAACTTGCCGTCGATCACGCCGAGGGTGTGGGTCACTGCCTGGCGTAGGGCGATGAGGTTTTCATCGAAGCTCATTTTGTGGCGTCCTCCTGGGCGGCGATCATGCCGCCGTGGTAGCTGATGGCGTCGGTGAGCGCGGCTAACACGCTGTCGATTTGGTGGGTGGCTTTGCTGGCCTCTGCGACCTGGGCGAGAGTCTCAGCCGATAGCGTGCCTGGCGGGCCTTGGGTACCGTGGCTGATGATCTGAAAGCGTGGCGGCGCGGGCAGGTGAACAGTGACCGAGCGCGCAGGCATGGTGACGGTGAGGCGAGTCGCGTTAGCCATGAATCACCCCCGGCGTTAGCTGGAAGTGGCCGCGCAGCAGGCTGTACACATCACCGGATGGAAACGTGATGCGCAGCTCGTACCGTGCGCCGGACCAGCCCGGCGATACGGCACCGGCCGTTTGCTCGGGGCGGATATGGACGTTGATGCCGCCGCGCTCGTGCTCTAGCTCGATGCCGTTACCGGTTTCACACGTCAGCAGCGGGGCGCCCTGAGTGGTGGCCACCACGAACACGGCCTCGCAGCCTGCGAGATCCACCGGCGTAGCGGCGGCGTCTTCGTTGGCCCAGGCGGCGCTAAAGCGGTAGGTGGTGCCGGCCACCAGGCTGATCGTGGGGGCCTGGGTACTCATGCGCGGTTCTCGAGCTCTTGCACGCGAAACAGCAGGTCCACTTGGCGTGCCATGTTGTCCACGATTGCCGCCGCGTTGGCGGTGTACTGTTCGCCCCAGGCCGCCAGTGACAGGTTCGCGCCGGTCCCCTCGACCGTGACGGACTCAGCGGGCAGGGCGTCCAAGCGCAGGTCGAAGGCAAGCAGCAAGGGCACCGCGTTGGAGATATAAGCCAATGGGTTGGCATCGGACCAGACCGCTAACAGCGTGCCGTCTTCAAGAAAGAACCCGACTTCGTGCACCCAAAATTCCGGCCCCTCGCCGTCGATGACGCCGGTGAGGTGAATCTGGTGGTCGCTGACCCGCTCGCCGTCGGCAATGCTGACGCGCCGGCGTTCGTTGACCAGCTTGAAT
This sequence comes from Vreelandella sp. GE22, assembly GCF_968212445.1. Lineage (NCBI taxonomy): Bacteria > Pseudomonadati > Pseudomonadota > Gammaproteobacteria > Oceanospirillales > Halomonadaceae > Vreelandella > Vreelandella sp. GE22. The sequence continues at coordinate 3,117,407 of NZ_OZ309110.1, read as the reverse complement.
TCGTTTTTGCCGGGGGTGCGGGCGTTGTCGCCGATGGCGATGTGGGTGATCCGAGCGGCCAGGCCGTCGTTTTCGGCATTGAACACGGCGGCGAGGCCCGCGGTGGTGATGACGGGTACAAGAGCGGTCATGTGGTGCTCTCCATTGTGTGATGAGTAACGGCAAAGCCCCGGCAGGTCGCGGCGATCGGCAGCGCTACCGCCGGTAGATGTGCCTGAGCCACTGACTCGGGGAGGACGATGCCGGGGGCGTTGGCCATGAGCCGCCGGGTCACGGCCAAGCCGTGATAGGCGCCGACCAGGGCAAGCCGGGCCGGTGACAGCGTGGCGTCCGTTGTGGGCTGTGCTGGGCGGCGGGTCAGCGCAGCGGCGTGATGGCTTGCCGTGACGGTTATACCGGCGGCCACTTCCAGCACTGGTTGAACGGGGTGCGTCTGCGCCCGGGAGAAGGCCGCGGGGTGCAGGTCGCTGGCGGTGGCCATGCCCGCCGCCAGTTCGAGCGGCGGCTGGGTGAGCCGGGCGTCGTTGCGGGCGAGCCCGGCGGCGCTCTGGGCATTGGCTACACCAACGGGGGTGGGGCCGAACTGGGCGGACAGCGAAAAATCGTAATGGCTGCGCAGGTTCTTGGCGCTTTGAATGGCGTGGTGAATTTGCGTGTAAAACGCACCGCTGAGCTGGCTGGCCATATCGCGGTTATCGTTCAGGTGCAGCCGGGCGCGGAAGGTGCCGGGCTGGGCGGTCGGTTTCTGCTCGAACCACTCGGTCAGCGTGACGTTAAGGCCCATGGCCGCCAGCGCTTTTTCCACCGCAAGACGAGTGCCCTTGATGCGGTGCACCGCGAAGCTTTCGGCAATGACGCGGCGCTTGGTGGCCTCAGGCCAGTCGGCTTCCCATACGTCGACCGAAAACGCCCAGGCGAGGAAAGGCAGTAGTTCCGCCGGGCAGGTGGCCGGGTCATAGAGCGTGCGCAGCGGTACCGGCAGGGCGAGCGGGTGCGATGCGGCAACGCGCGCCTCGAGCTGGCTGCGGTTGGGCGGTAGTAGGTGCGTGGTCATGGCAGGCGCTCCGTACTCAGATGGATGCCGGTGCAGCGGGGCGCCTGACTGGGCGCGCTGCGCAGATCCTGCCAAGCGTGGAGCGTGACGTTTTCGACGCCCTGTACCGTGAGCGCGGCGCTGATGCCGGAACGGGTGACCCAGCCGCCCAGGCGGTACCGGGCATCGACGTAAACGCTCAGTTCGTTGCGGGCTTCCTTGGTGACGAGCTCGGCATCGGGACCGGAGCGCAGTGTCAGCGTGGCGTTGACGGCGTAGTCGACGCGCTCAGCGGGCTGTAGGGTGAGCCGGTCGGTCAGGGGGCGATATGGCTCCAGGTAGTCGCGCACAGTGTCGAGCAGCTCGGGCGTGGCGATGCCGTCGTTCTGGCGAGATAGCACGGTGAGCACGACGTCGACCGGCGCGGGGCTTTCCACCGCGACGTCGCGCACGTCCGGGTGAGCGGCGGCGGCGTGGAATTGGTAGGCGCCTACCGGCCCGGCCACCGATAACCCTTCGAACGCGAGTTGAATACGGGCGCGAAAGGCGCGGTCGCTTTCGAACGTGGGCGGTATCGGCGGCACTTCTTTGGGGTCGCCGGGGTCGAGCATCAAGCGGGTTACTTGGAAGTTTGCGCCGAGCTGATCGAGATCCGCGCCGCCGGCGTAGGCGAGCATGACGGCGCGGGCGGCGTCGTTGATGCGCTCGCGCAGTAGCAGTTCGCGGTAAGCATTCTCTTGCAATAGCTTGGTCAGCGGCTCGCTTTCAAGTGCGAGTGTGGCCGCGAGATCGTCGCGCTCATCAAGGGGCGTGAGTTCGAATAGCCGCGCTTTTCGCTCGCTGAGAAGCGCCTCGTAATCCAGCGGCTCGATGACGTCCGGCGGGGTGATCTGAGAGAGATCTATCGGCGTGCTCATGAGAACGGCACCTCTACATGAAGGCGCTGGCCATCATGGGTCTGGGCGTCGATCCCAAGTAGGGCGCGGCCGTGTTGAGCAGTGTCGACTTGGCGGTTCACGCGCAGCACGCGCACTCGGGGTTCCCAGCGGGTAATGGCCATGACTGTGGCGGAGTACGCCTGTAGCAAGGTGGTGTCGTTCAGCGGCTGGTCGATCAGCTCGGGCAGCAGCGAGCCGTATTCGCGGCGCATCACGCGGGTGCCGATGGGCGTGGTGAGAATGTCGCGGATGCTTTGCTGAATATGAGCCAAGCCGTTCACTCGGTGGCCGTTGTCGGTGCGCATACCGGTCATGGTCAGCCCCCTACGAACACGTTGGTCGAGCCGGTGGCGACCAGCGAGCCACACGCGACGGGGTCACCGACGCGGCCTTTGGGGCGACCGTTGACGAATACGGTTTTGGAGCCCGCGGCGAGTACCGATTCATGCGAGCAGTGCCGCGCCCAGCCGTCGGCGACGCGGTGGCTGGGGATGCCGTTCACGAATACATCGGGCGAGCCGGATACTGATGGGCGCGGTGAGCATGAGCCGTGGCCGGTGCACATATCGCCGAGGCGGGTAGCTGCGGGCATGGTGGTCTCCTAGAGCGGCGTGGGCGCCGCCATTTCCTGGCGCACGTTGTCGAGCTGATCCGCCTGCTTGAGCGCGTTGATCATCGCAGCGCGGCTGAGGCCGCCATCGCCCTTCGTGATCGGGCGGGTGTAGATCCCCAGCGATTCCTGGCTTGCCCGGCGCTCGAGATTGCCCAGGGTGTTGGCGAGGGCGTGCTGGCTGGTGGCCAGCGAATCGCCGTTACCGGCATAAAGCGCTTCGCGCATGAGCTTGAGTTCGTCGCGGATCTCTTCGCCGACGGTGATCATTCGGTCGAAGTGGCCGCTGTAGTCGATTGCGCTTTGAGTGGCATCCATGTGGGCCCCCTAGTTCTCGTAGATGTTGCGACCTTTGAGGTGCATATCGCCGCTTGCCGTGATTCGGATATCGCCGGTGGCGTTGATCGTTATATCGCCGGGTATGTCGACGGTCAGGTGGTGCTCTACGTGGTTGTAATCGATCACCGCGCCGTCGGGCATGACGGCATGGAAGTGGTCGCCGTGGTCACTGGGTGCGCGGTGGAGGTTTCGAAACAGGCCGGTGAGCACGACGGCGGTATTCATGTCGCCGCCGGGGGCGATGACGAGTACCTGTTCGTCGACGTTCGGCGGGCACCAGGTGCGTGTGGTGCCCGCGCGGCTTTCGATCCAGCGCAGCCAGTTCGTTTCGAGCTCGCCGATTTGTACCCGCACGCGCGGCGGCTTGGGCGGCTCGGCGGCGGGGTCTCCGTAATCCACTTCAGTAACGATACCCACGCGGATCAGGTTGTTTATCAGGCGGCGTAATTCAGCGACGTTTTCCATGGCGTTCATGCTGCGCGGATCTCGCGTGGGTGGGTAGCGGCGGGCGTTGTGCCACGCGGGCAAGACAAGGCGGGTGTTATTTGCCGGGCGGGGTGAGGTGGTTTAGCACGCTTTCGGCGATGCGGTTGCGGTCGGCGGCGGTGATGCCGACGAGCTCACGCCGGGCGTATTGGTGCACGGGGCCGCCTTTTTCGACGCGGTCGCGCAGGCCGTAGTGATGCACGCGCGCAATTTTGGCGACGCGGCCGGTGAACTGGACGGCGGCCTCGTCGGCGCTGGTTTTGATGCGCAGGTGCTTCGCGGTGCGCAGCTTGGTGAACATGGCTTTACGGCGCACTTGGCCCCGGCGGCCGCGTAGCTCGGTGCGCGGCTCGAACGGGGTGCCGTCGGGGTTCGTTTGGGCTTTGATACGTTCGCGGTTAGCGATGCGCAGGTCGCGGGCGACGTTGCGGGCGAGGACGCGCCGCTCTTTTGGTGTGAGCTTGTCGATCAGCGGCGTGAGCCAGGCGTCCAGCTGCTGCAGGTCGTCGCTCATGCGGGGCTATCCCATTCGCTTTTGAGAACGTGTGCTGCGTCGGTTGGCCCTTTGACGTAGAGCTGCCAGCTTTTCGCGGGGCAGGCGTCGATGGGGTACTCGGGCATGCGGTGTTCGGATTCGATGCGACCGCTCTCGCAATCCACTTTCGAGACGACGCGCTCGGTGAGGCGCACGATCAGGGCGAGATCCCAACTGTGGTTATTCAGAATCTCGGCTTCGAGCTGGACGGCTTCGTCGGGATCGAGGTCGGGCTGGTAGGTGTTGAGCCATTGAAGTAGCGGAATCATCACGGTATCCAGTGAGCCACTGTAATCGGTGATGAGGATTTGAGCATCGACGGTGTATTGATGGCTCAAGTTGGTGCCGCGCGAAAACTTGATCTTGCCGTCATTGATGAACGTGTGGAGCTGTTCAGGATTGCGCTTTAGCTCGGGTATCGCGTTGAGTAGATGGGCGCGTAGGGATTGGAGTTTGATCATTGGAGTGCCTCGACGAGCCCATTGTGGCGGGTTGCGCAGCGGTGATATTCGGCGGCCCATTCGCTCATTGTCAGCGCAACGTCTTCACCGGTTCCTGTTTTGAGCAGGGGCAGCACGCTGGGGCACCGTTGCATTAAGTTCCGTTGAATCGGGTCGGGTGCCGGCGGCGGCATTGTTGAGCATGCGGATAGCGTCAGGCTCAAGGCATACGCGCTGATAAATGGGCTTTTGGATTTCACGGATGATTCCTCGGTCGATGATCCGCTCGTTCGCTGTTAGCTCGGCGAGGCGCGTTTCGACGTTCGCGGCGATCTCGGATTCGCGGGCGAGCCCGGCGTCGATGGCCTGGCGAGCGGCGCGCTCGGCGGTGAGCTGGTGGCTTTCGTTTTGCCAGTTAGAGACTTGCCAGCCGGCGGTGAAGGTGATGGCCAGCGCGGCGGCGCTGGCCAGGATAACGAGCTTACTCATGCGGCTAGCCTCAAGCCTTGGTCGTGACGGCGGTAGGCGGCGGCCATCTTGGTGTCGTAGTCGTTCGCGGCGTAATTGGGGCCGTTGTAGCGACGAGCGAAGTCGGCCCAATCGTGGCGGCGCAGCGCGGCATGAATCGCCTTGTCGGCTTCGATGAATCGAACAAAGGCAGCAAGCTGGCTGGGTTCGTCGGTGGCCATGCTCGCGGCGTAGTGCGCGGCGGATTCGTAGCCGAGGTTTTTCCAGTGAAAGCCCATGATTTGGAACAGGCCCCAGCTTGCGGACTCGATCGAGGCGGGATAGTGGATATTTGCGGCGCGTTCGCGGCGGTCGTGTTCACGATGGCCGCCAACGTAACCGCCGGGGCTCGCGTTGACGATGTCGGGCTGGGCACGCTGGTAGGGCACCGGGTTGATGCCGTGGTGTTGCAGCTGTCGGCGCATGATGTGGCGTTCGAACAGAATAACCGGCTGGCCGTTACGGGGGCCGCCGATGTGGAAGCCTTTGCCGCGACTTTCGACTTCGTTCACGGCCATGACGGCGGCGAGCTCGACGCCCAGCCGTTCGGCGGCGTTGACCAGGTCGATCTGGCGGAGTACGCGACTATCACGTTGGCCTTGGAGCGCGCTGCGGGTTTTGGGGCCGGCGATGCCGTCGGCGACCAGGCCTTGGGTTCGCTGGTAATTGCGCACCGCTTCTTCGGTTTTCGGGCCGAAGTGACCGTCGACGCTGATCGCGTAGCCCGCTTTATTGAGTTCACGCTGTAGCGCGGTGACGCTTGGGCCAATAGAACCTTGTCGTAACAGCATTAATGTCTCCAAAGTGGGCGGATAAGGTGGGCGACGTTGCCGCCGGTGCGGAGCAGGCCTACTGCCAGAGCGACCAGGCCTGCCGCTATGAGCCAGCGAGCCGCGTCACCGGGCGCTGGGCCGAAAATGGCGACGCAGGTAGTGGCCACGACGATGAGCCACGCCGCTAAAGCGACGCCGGGGCGGTAGCGGCCATCGCGCCGGCGGAATGTGAGCAGCCGGGCGACGATGACGAGCGCGGCGGTAATCGTGATCAGGTAGGTGATGCTCATTAGCGCCCTCCCAGCCATTTTTTGAGATCGAGCGTTTTTACTCCTTCGATTGCTCGTAGCCCTGCGGTGACCGAAACGGCCGCGGCGATGAATGCCGAGACGGCGGAGTGCTCCAGCATGTTGCTCAGCGTTGCAGGGCCGCCGAGGTAACCAATCCAGAACGAAATGAACAGGTAGACGAGCCGTTCGACGATGCCGAGTTCTTTCGCGCTCATTACAAAGAGCGTTGCGCCGCAAAATGCGCCGACGACGGCGTTCGCGTCGATGCCGGGCAACATGCCGATCACCATCGCGGCGAGCGAGGCAGTGCCGGCGGCAACGGCGGTTGATGGTTCGGCCATGTGATCCCCTTGTGTTTTCTCAGCTCCAGAGCTGAATCTTTGGTTTTTTGGTTTCGCGGGTTTCCGGCGGCGGCGGTAGCGTGACCGGGGTTCCCTCTTTGAGCACCGGGCCCTGGTCGGCCAGGTGCGGGTTGAGCTGTAGCGTTTGCTCGGTGATTGCGGCGGTTTTTCCGTAGACGCGGTAGAGCAGGGCGTCGAGTGTCTCGCCTTGGTGGGCGTGGGCCACGCGGTTCATATCAGCTCGACGGTGGTGTGTGATCGACCGACTATTTCGGCTATCGCCCAGCGACTGTCGGCGCGATAGTCGTCGGCTGCGGTTTCAATCGTTTCTGAGCGCAGCCTTGATTCACCCGTCGCCGAGTAGTCGCGGTAGCGTTCGTGAAGATCCGCTTGGGCTTGGGCGTAAACGGCTCGGGTATAGAGCAATTCGAGATCGCCAGGGGATTGCCACGGCTCTGGCGGTATTGCGTCCCAAGCCATCCGGCCGGCGTGCTGGTGTTCGTGCTGGTAGTCGGCGAGCTGCCGGTTGATGTCGGCTATCGCGGCGCGGAGCGACTGGCGGATGCGAACATCGGTGACACTCGTGACCCGCTCTTCGTCACGGAACGCGTTGGGGTCGATGTCTGGCCAGAATCCGTTATTGATGATAATGGCCAGCGTTTTGCTGGGGGCGTTGGTGCCGTGGGCGATCATGTGGCCACCTGTTCTTTCCGAGCGGTTAAGAAGGGGGTGGACCGCTTCGCGCGAGGCTCAAAGCCCTTGCTTGGCGGTGCCCCCTTGCCGTCGGGGTGCGACTCGGTTGGCGGTCAGGCGTTGGCTTGGCCGTCCTGTTTTTTCAGCTGCCGTTCGAGCTGCTGGATGTCTTGCTTGACGCCGATGCGCTCGTTCAGCGCGAGGGCCTCTTTCAGCTGGGCCAGTGCGCCTTCGGGGTCTTCGGCGGCGCGCAGGGCGTAGCCGTAGCTTTTGTGGAGCTTGGCTTTGATCTGGTCGTGCATGTCGTGGTCGCCGACGGTGGCGACGGTGCGGGCCATGACGTTAGCGAGGGCGTCGGCATCGGCGCCTTCTTTCTCCAACTGCGCTTTGACGCCCTCGGCGATCTCTTCGGCGAGGATGCTGACGGTGTCGCGGTCGTACTGGTCCGGCGTGTCGAGGTCGTGTTTCACGGCGTAGGTTCCGATTTCGAGGGCTTTATCGAACTCGCCAACATCGATACACCAGATCATGAGCGTCATGAGTACGTCGTCTTTGGCGCCGTTGCCCTCAGAGAGCACGCCGTCGACGTAGGGCATGTAGTCCGGCAACATCTCGCGCTTTTTCTCGATCTTGGCCGCGACTGACTTGATGGCTTTTAGCGTGCGGCGGGCTTCCCAGAGGGCGGCGGCGTGGAGTTCGAATTGCTGTCCGCGCTGTTGCTCACCGGGGGTGGCGGCCCCCGCCGCGTTTGCGGCGGAGACTCGTTCGAAGTGCTTGCGGGCGGGGCTTTTCATTACTCGCCCCCTTGCCCGGCTTCTTCGATGCCTTCGACCAAACAGCCGAAGCCGTAGTCCTCAACGACGTAATCGTCGTTGCTGGATTCGTAGTTCTCGATACGGTTGCGGCGCGGGTTGTCGAGCACGTAGCGGCGGCGACTACCGAGCTGCCAGTAGAGCGATAGGTTAGCCAGCGAGGTGATCATGACGGCGCCATCGGGCACGAACGGGGCGCGTACTGCCTGGAGGCCGCCGACGCGTTTCTGGCTGATGATCAGATCCATCGCGCGGGCTTCGGTCGGGGTTTCGGCGTGCGCTTGAATCAGCGGGAAATACTTATCGGCCAGCATCTTGCGGCCCATGATCGCTACGAGGTCAGTGTCTTCGCGGTACCATGGGTCGATCATTTCGTTGACGGCGTCGAACACCAGGGCATCGAGGTTTGCGTAGTCGCCGCCGGCGCCAACTTTTACGCCTTTGAGTACACGCTTAACGGCGTGCTCGCGGTACTTCTGCAACCAGCCCTTATTGACGTCCTCAAGCATCGGGTTGGCGGCGCGGTCGGTTTCGATTGCCGCTTTTTCACCGTTGAAGCCGATCATGATGCGGTCGAGCGCTTGGCGTTTCAGAATGGCGTTGCGTAGGCGGGCTTGGAAATCAGGGAAGCGTGCCCAGGCGTCGAGCTGCGCCCAGCGAATGTGGGTGTCGAACTCGGTGCTCACGCATTCGTAGCTCTCAGCCGTCAGCTCGGCCACATCGCGAGTCTGACGGTCTTTCTGCTCAACGTTGGTACGCCCGGCGATGGGGCCGGAGACGCCGAGGCCGACTTTCTGGCCCTTAATCTCGTCAACGCCGACCATATTGATCCGGCTCAGAAACTCGCTGGACTCCTGCATGCGGGTTTCGAGTGTCTGCTGGACGCCGGGTGTGACGTTGAACTGTTCGCTGGTGTTCTCGACGCCGTTCAGCTGGGCGAGCTGGCTCTTGAAGGCGTTGAAGGCTTTACGTGTATCGTTGCGCATTGATGTTCCCTTGAGTATTGGACGGTGGCGGCTGAATGGCGGCCGGCGTTAGCAGTCGGTGAGCTCGGCGGTGCCACCGGTCGCGGGCGTGCGCGGCGGGGTATCCGGCGTGTTGTCGATCTGGTTGAAGAGCTGCTCGAAGCGCTTTTTCAGGTCAGCGTGGTCGGTTTGCAGCTGACTGAACTGCTCAGCGGTGGGGCGGGTTTCGAGCTCGTCGGCCAGAGTGTTGTAGTGCTCGGCGACGACCTCGAGCGTGCCTTCCAGCTCGGTGCGGAATGCCTCGAACCCCTGAGTGGTCTTGGTATCGTGACGCTTGAACAGGCCGGCGATCTTTGCCTTGAGGCCGTCGGCAACCGGGGGCTTTTCTTCGGTGAAGTCGAGCTCGACTTCTACGGCTTCGGTGAACAGGTTCTCGGCGTGCTGTTTGCGGCTGGCCAGTGGGGAGGCGGCACCGGCATCGCGGCTGAACTTAATCATCTCGGTGCCGAGCGATGCCGGGGAGTCGGTAACCGCCAGGCCTTCGAGGTAGGCTTCACCGGTATCGCCGAATTTGGGGTTGATCTCGATCGAGCTGTAGACCTTCTGGCGACGCTTGTTCATCGCCTTGAGCTCGTCGGTAGGGTCGATCTCGGCGAAGAGAGCCAGCTTGCCATCTTCCACGTCGCGCGATTCGACCGAGAGCACGTCGCCCAAGGCGTTGAAGGCGCTATCCGCCGTCATGCCGCGAATGTGTTCCATCCAGATGCGGGCGCCATATTTCTTGGGGTCGTAGTTCGCGGCCATTTGGATGATCCAGTCGCGTTGGATCTCGCGGCCGTCGGTGGTTGCGCCTTCGGTGGCGACGCGGAAAAACTTGGGCATGTTGGGCTTCCTGAGCGGTTGGCGGTTCAATGCGCTCAGGTTCCGCGTGTAAGCGGTTTGGCTCAACGGGCGGGCGTTGTGCGGGGTTTGCATGACAAACAGAGGCGGGCGTCGGCATCGCGCGCGGCGGGTACGCTGGCGGCATGACGACAACCGCCCCCGACCCGATACCGAGCGCTGACGAATCGCCGCGCATGACCGCCCGCCACCTGTATTGGCAGGGGTGGCGAGTTGCGCGTATTGCCGAGGTGATCGGCGAGAAGCCCGCGACTGTTCATAGCTGGAAAGCGCGGGACCGCTGGGAAGACGCCACGCCCACCGAGCGCGTCGAGCATTCGCTCGAGGCGCGGATGGTGCAACTCATCGCGCTGCCCGAAAAGGAAGGCAAGCACTTCAAGGAGATCGATTTGCTGGGTCGGCAGATCGAACGGCTGGCCAGGGTGCGCAAGTACCAGGAAACCGGTAGCGAGTCTGACCTCAACCCGAACATCGAAGCGCGTAACGCGGGGCCGAAGAAGAAGCCTAAACGGAACGCGCTGGATGAAGAGCTGATGGAGGCGTTGGAAGTCGCCTTTCTTGATTCGCTGTTTGAATATCAAAGGGTTTGGTTCGAGGCAGGGCATAAGCACCGCATACGCAACATTCTCAAAAGCCGCCAGATCGGCGCCACTTGGTATTTCGCCCGCGAGGCTATCGTCGACGCGTTCAAGACTGGCCGGAACAAAATCTTTCTGTCTGCTAGCCGCGCCCAGGCGCACATCTTCCGCAATTACATCATTCAGTTCGTCAAAGAGGTGTGCGACGTCGAGCTTAAGGGCGACCCTATCGTCCTGGATAACGGCGCTGAGCTGCACTTCTTGGGTACCAACAGCAAGACCGCCCAGGGTTACCACGGCGACGTGTACTTGGATGAATATTTCTGGATTCACCGCTTCGCCGAGTTCCGCAAGGTCACCAGCGGCATGGCGATGCACAAGAAGTGGCGCCAGACGTATTTCAGCACGCCCAGCAGCGTGGGCCACGAGGGATATCCGTTCTGGAATGGCGACCTGTTCAACAAGCGGCGCAAGAAATCCGAGCGGGCCGAGTTTGACGTCAGTCATGAGGCGCTGAAGAACGGGAAGCTGTGCCCGGATGGGCACTGGCGGCAGATCGTCACGGTGCTGGATGCGATCGAGGGCGGGTGTGATCTGTTCGACCTTGAGCAGCTGCGCCTGGAGTACTCACCGGAAGAGTTCGACAACTTGCTGATGTGCGGGTTTGTCGATGACAGCCAGAGCGCATTCCCGCTGGCCACCATGAAGGCCTGCATGGTCGACTCTTGGGAAGTTTGGGACGACTACCGGCCCTACGCCCCGCGGCCGGTAGGTGACCGCGAAGTGTGGATCGGCTATGACCCCACCGGCCAAGGCGAGGACGGCGACGGCGCGGGGCTGGTGGTATTGCTGCCCGCTCGCTCGAGCGAGGAAAAGCACCGGGTGCTCGAGCGGCACCGGCTCAAGGGTCAGGACTACGAGAAGCAAGCCGAGTTTATCGAAGCGTTCCGCGACAAATACAACATTGCTCATATCGGTATCGACACTACCGGCATCGGCGGGGCGGTCGCGGAGTACGTCGAGAAGTGGTTCCCGACCGTCGTGCGGTACCGCTATGACGTTTCCCTCAAGACCAGCATGGTGCTGCAGGCTCAGCAGATCATGCGCAAAGACCGGTTGGAGTTCGATGCGGGCTGGTCGGATCTGGCCGCGTCGTTCATGGCCATCAAGAAAGAGCTTACCGGCAGCGGCCGGCAATTCACTTACGTGTCGGGTCGCAGCAAGGCGACCGGCCACGCGGATCTCGCGTGGGCAACCATGCACGCCCTACATTTTGAGCCTATCGACGGCCCCGCGATCGAGGGCTCTGGAAAATCCATCATGGAGATTTACGAATGACGACGACTGCCACCGCGGACAAACCGCGCCACCGTGTTTATGCCTATGAGACTGAAAAGGCCGCCCCGGCGGTGGCCACCGATGGCGGACGGATGGAGGCGTTCACGTTTGGCGATCCGGAGCCGGTCACATCGATGCGGGACGTTTGGTATGAGGGCGTCTGGCTCACGCCCGATGAGTGGTACGAGCCGCCTTTTCCGCTAAGCGTTCTTTCAAAGAGCTACCGGGCGACGCCGCACCATGGCAGCGCGATACAGGTGAAACGGAATATTCTGCTCAAGACGTTCATCCCGCATCCGCTCTTGAACCGGCGCAACTTCGCTGCGCTGGCTCTCGACTACCTCGTTTTTGGTAACGGGTACCTCGAGGAGGTGCGGGGTCGGCTGGGTCGTCGGCTGGGCTTACAGCATCGAAGCGCCAAATACATGCGGCGGGGGGACAACAATCGGTACTGGTGGCACCCGAACTATATGGAGCGTGTCGAGCTGCCCGCCGGGCGAACTATTCACTTGCTCGAGGCCGATATTGATCAAACCATTTACGGGGTACCGGACTATATCGGCAGCTTGCAAAGCGCCTGGCTCAATGAGTCCGCGACGCTGTTCCGGCGCCGGTACTATCTGAACGGCTCGCACGCTGGTTTCATCATGTACGTGAACGACCCTGCGCACGATACGAAAGACATCGATGACATGCGCAAGGCGCTCAAGGAGAGCAAAGGGCCGGGCAACTTCAGGAACCTGTTTCTTTACTCGCCTCGTGGGAAGAAGGACGGCGTGCAGATCATCCCTGTTTCCGAGGTAGCCGCGAAGGACGAGTTTGCCGCTATCAAAAACATCACTCGAGACGATCAGCTGGCCGGGCACCGGATACCGCCGCAGTTGATGGGAATCATCCCACAAAATACTGGTGGGTTCGGCACACCCCGGGAAGCGGCACGGGTGTTCGTGGCCAACGAGCTTGAGCCCATCCAAGCCATTTTTAAGGAGATCAACGACCACATTGGCGAGGAGGTCGTGAGATTCGAGCCGTACCGGCTGGACGATCCCAACGCCGACTAACCCCGACCGATAACCGAAGCCGCCCACCCGGGCGGCTTTTTTGTGCGCGCCTGCATGAAGCCAGTTTTTGAATAAGTCGTATTAGCCTTTTTATTAGCTCTCTCATTGCGTTTAAGCGCCTTTATTCTTTCCGCTCTCCGATGCCATCTTGATTGAGAACGTGCCGCACGCGCTCGCTCTGGCCGTCCTGCCCACCACCACGACGACCCACGCCGCGCCATCGTCACCCCGCCCCGCCCGCGCGCTAAATATGGTGGTTTTTATGCAGTGTTGCGCTAGGGACTCAGGCCGCGCCGGTACTGGGCGGAAGGGCGGTTATAAGGGGCGCATTTTTTATGCGTTCTCATGCGGAATTATGCAGTTATTGCGGCGGCTGGTGGAGTCGGTCGAGGTAGTGCTTGGCTAGCATTTCGAGAATGGGTTTTCGGTGGGCGTCCCAGATCTTTTCATCGACCATGGTGGCGATGATCGACGGCATTTCAGCTTGGGTTAACCAAAGCTCTTCCATTTCCCATGGCATTAGCTCAATTTTTGCACCGTGTTTTTGATGACGTATATCAAAGCGCACACAGTAGTCACCTTGGTGGTTTTGTTTGATAGCGTAGCTGAATCGCTTCATAGCATGGTGCTCTAAGTAGCTGAATCACAAGGCACGAATACCATGTTTTTACATATATCTTTTTAAGCTAACTCATTAATGAGACTGTAAAACTATTATACCTTGTAATCAGTAGGTCCCGGGTTCGACTCCTGGTGTCGGCACCATCAAAAGATGGTTAAAAGCTAAAGTGTTAAAGAACACGATCAAGCCGCCTTTTTAGGCGGCTTTTTTGTATGTCTAAAAAACGCCCACCGATGGACACGTTTGCCTTCTACAGACAGTGTTCGCTATATCGCCACTGCTCTTGCACTGCATTTGGCACTCCCCTTACAACTCAACTCTCTCAGCGCCACCAGTTGATTTCGACCCTTTTTTTAAATTCAAAAACGATTTTCCGAAAATCAGTAACTTAGCGACCCGCCCAAGAAAAGGGTAATTCCGCTCTTGTCGACCAAAGTCCTTTAGCAATCAGATAATTACTCTTGATAGACTCTTGTTCGCTGCCGCGCAGGCAGCTTAGAAATGTTCATCGAATCGAAATTGAACGGCCATGCGGTTCGCTGCCGCGCAGACAGCTTAGAAATGGCAAGGAATGTTGCCCATATCACGGTAAAGTTCGCTGCCGCGCAGGCAGCTTAGAAACATTCAATGATTCGGCTGGCGAAGCCCATAAGGTTCGCTGCCGCGCAGGCAGCTTAGAAAATGAGATAGCGCAGGAGTTCGCCGACCACCGGGTTCGCTGCCGCGCAGGCAGCTTAGAAACTGCCTGTCATCCGTTGCCCTTCGGTCGCTCCATTCGCTGCTGCACAGGCCGCTCATAAAATCCGATTGGAGAGCCGCTTTCGCCGCAAGTAGTTTGCTGCCGTACAGGCAGTTCAGGATCAATAGGATAGGCACCGCGGTGCGGATGCGCTGTCGCTTACGCCGCGCTACGCGGGGAGAGGTGGAAGAGGCGATGTAAGGGGGCGGGAAGCTGTTGGTGGTGGCGTTAACGCCTGTTTCGACGCACCAAAGTAACCATCAGCGCCAGAATGAAACAGGCCACCGCCGGCATCAGTACATCCAGCACCGAACCCAGGTGCCAGCCGGTGTACACGCCTTCGAACATGTCCACCGGCTGGGTTTGGCCCCACTCCCAGCCGCGCTGAATGGCCAGGCGATACTCGTGCTGGGCGATTTCGCGGCCCAGGAACACCGCCACGGCCAGCGAGCCGGACACCCAAAGGGTGACCCGGGGGAGCAGGGCGAGCAGGAGTTGAACGCCCAGGGCAATGACCACGTGTTCCAGCTGACTCATGTCCATAACGTATCCGTTGCGGCCGGTGGTAAGGGGCCAATCAAAACGGCCGCCCTAGGGGTGGCTTAGTGAAACCGGGGTAAGAGCTTATGAGCGGCGGTATCGAAAAAGCGTGCCATCCGGTCGATCAAGCTCGAGATATACGAGTTGCACAGAATCCAGGGCAGCACCACCAGCACGATGGCAAGCGCCCCGAAGTAGACATCGCTCACCCAGTGGCCACCCACCAAAATGCGCGGCAGGGTTACGAAGATAGCCAGCGCCACGGAAAGCGAGGCGATCAGGCGGTCGGCGAAGCGCAGCATGAAGCTGGCGAATACCATGGCCAGCACGCCGTGGTCGCTCGGGAAGCTGTTGGAGGCGGTCGCCTTGGCGTTCAGATAGGTGTAGTTGTTGAGAATGTTGACGTCGTCGTGCCACACCGTAGGGCTGGGGCGGGCGGCGAGCAAATCCATGTGCAGCATTTCACCCAGCAGCGCCCCCACCGCCGACATGATCAAGCCGATCGCCAGCCACTTGGGCCAGCTGCCGTTCTTGTCGCGCACCATGGCGAAGAACAGCATGATCACCAGCACGCCAAACATCACTTTATCGAAGGCGCGGGTGTTGAGCAGTGCCATGGTCTCGACCCAGCGCGGGTAGACCGGGCTTACGAACTGGTTGAAGAAGAAAAAGACGTCATCGTCCAGCTTGGTCCAAAAAAGTACCGATGGCAGCCACCAACTGGCGATCAGGGCAAATCCAAGGAAGTTGTAAAAAAGAATGCGGCGAGTGTGCATGGCAATACCCATATTGCGGCTTATGGTTCAGGGCATAGTTTAGTTGCTTAGCCTGTTAATGAACAGTGTTTCGTAATCTGTGCGTCATGCTCGCCTCCTCACTTTTCGGTCTTATCGGCGCTGCTGGCGGCGATGGCATTGGCCACGGTGGTGCGGGCGTGTTCGAGTACCGAGCTCCACTCCTCGGGCGTGGGGTCGGCAAAGCCCAGGCCACGCAGCAGAAAGAGCCCTTCGATTGCAAGCACGGCCTGGCGGATGTCTTTACTGGCGATATCGTCGCCGTCGAACAGCTCTAAAATGGTGCGGTAATACTCTCTTGCCGGGCGCGATTTCTCCGGCGAATGGAGCAGGGCTGTCATCAGAAAGGCGGAGCGGCGAATGAGCCGGTCGTCTTCGGTCAGCGCCTCATCGAGATAGGCGAGCAGGCGTTTGTGGCTATGTTGCCAATCGCTGCCTGCCCGGGTTTTGACGGCGCCATGCACGCGCTCGATCTCGCGCTGCAAGACCGCGGCCACCAGGTCGTCCTTGGTCGCGAAGCTGTAGACCAGGCCCCCTTTGCTGATACCGGCGCGCTCGGCCACGGCGTCGAGGGTGAACTGGCGCCCGGCGCTTTCCATGATGATGGCGTCGGCGGCGTCCAGAATGCGCTCGAGGGAAATCTCTTTCTTGCGTGCCATGGGCCTCCCGGTCTTCGTCGATCAGTGAACACTGGCAGTTTACCTTATCCCCGCTGGCTCGCGCTGAACGCCTTGCAATGCCGTCGGTATTTTTCGTTGCACCGAGTTGATCGATTGCGTCAAAAAAGCGCACTTTTATTTTCCGACTGGTCAGTCATAATCTCTCTTTTTTCGTGAGCGCTTCATGAGCGCCGCATTCACACACGTCAAAAGGTACAGAGCCATGGCGCTATCCAGACGCAGTTTTCTCTTGTCCGCCGGTACCGGTATCGCCGGCGGCGTGATGGGCGGTTTTTTAGGCGCGACCTACGGCGCCCGCCCAGGCTGGCGTCTGGAATCGCAGATCCCTCGGGCGGAAGGCGTGGCCACCTCGGACACCTTGCCCGCCCAGGCCGATGTGGTGGTGATCGGTGGCGGTATCGCCGGGCTTTCCACGGCGCTGTTTCTCAACCAGAAAGGGCTCAGTACGGTGGTGCTCGAAAAGGGCGTGGTGGCGGGGGAGCAGTCCAGCCGTGCCTTCGGTTGGGTCTACTCTAATAGCTGGGATTTGGGCAAGCTGGA
This sequence comes from Vreelandella sp. GE22, assembly GCF_968212445.1. NCBI lineage: Bacteria > Pseudomonadati > Pseudomonadota > Gammaproteobacteria > Oceanospirillales > Halomonadaceae > Vreelandella > Vreelandella sp. GE22. The sequence continues at coordinate 3,100,853 of NZ_OZ309110.1, read as the reverse complement.
GCTTGCCAACCGCTCGAAGGCAATCTGGCAAGGCTTTGCCGAGCGCTTCGACGAGGACATCGGTTTTCGCCAGACAGGTAACTACTCGCTGCTGGCCACCGACGACGAGGTAAGCGCAAGCCAGGACTGGCTTGACCAGGCGCGGGAGATTCAGCCGCAGACCGATGCGAGGCTGGTCACGGGTAGCGAACTCGACCGGCTGCTGCCCCAGGGCGCCGGGCAATACAAGGCGGTGCTTCATCAACCCAGCGACGGCACCGCCGAGCCGCGCTATTCGGTCTCGCGCATTGCGCGCGGGGCGATGAATGAGGGCGTGCAGATCGTTTCCCCTTGTGCGGCGCGCACCATCGACCGCCAGGGCGGTAGAGTCGTCGGCGTGCATACCGAGAAGGGCTACATCAAGGCCTCCCAGGTCGTGCTGGCCGGCGGTGCCTGGTCGTCGCTGTTTGCTGGTAACCTGGGCGTTCATCTACCGCAGCTCACCATTGCCTCGTCCATGCAGCGTTTGAGCCCCATCGACAACGCCTTGCCCGGTGCCGGCTATGGTCCGGATTTCGCTTGGCGTCAGATGGACACCGGCGAAACCGCGGTGGGTGTATCGGCCAACGTCGCGCCCATCACCACCGACAGCTTCCGCATGCTGCTGGACTTCTTGCCGGCGCTGAAGCACTCCGGCGATCTGCTCAAGGTACGCCTGTCGAGCGACTTCTTCGCCTCGCTCAACATGGCCTCAAAATGGTCCGCCGATGAGATCACGCCCTTCGAGCAGGTACGGATGCTCTCGGGCAGCGTGGATGAAGACGAAGTGAACACGGCTTTGGCCAACCTGCGCCGCGCCTACCCGCAGTACGAAAACGCCCAGGTGCGCGAGCGCTGGGCGGGCATGATCGACGCAACGCCGGACTCCACCCAGGTGATTTCAGACGTACCGGATAACGACGGGCTCTTTGTCATCACCGGTTTCTCCGGCAACGGCCTCACCACCGCGCCGGCGTCCGGGGAAATGCTCGCCGAGATGATTGCCGGCGAAGAAACCACCTGTGACCCGTCGATCTATCGCTTCAGCCGCTTTACCGACGGCTCGGAGTACGTGTTCCGCCACTGATAGGGTGTTGAGACCCTAAAACGCCAGCGCCACCCGAGAAGGTGGCGCTGGCGTTTAGCGAGGGTACTAAAGGATTAAAACGCGCGTACGTTAGAGCGCTTCGATCTTGGTTTTCTGCTCTTCGAGCAACTTTTTGGCGGACTGAAACTCGGCCAACTTCCCGCGCTCTTTGTCGATCACGGCGGCCGGGGCCTTGGCGGTGAAGCTTTCGTTGGAAAGCTTCTTCTCGACGCCGCCGATCAGCTTGTCCTGCTTGTCGATCTCCTTGTTCAAGCGCGCAAGCTCTGCGTCCTTGTCGATGAGATCCGCCATGGGCACCAGCACTTCCATATCACCGACCAGCTGGGTGGCGCTAAGCGGGGCATCGTCCGGGTTGGCAAGCCAGCTCACGCTTTCCAGCTTGGCAAGCTTGGAGAGGAACAGGCGGTTGTTCTCCAGGCGCTCGGCGTCCGTCGGCTGGCCCTTGGTCAGCAGTACGTCCAGCGGCTTGCCCGGGGCGATGTTCATCTCGGCGCGAATGTTACGCACGGCGACGATCACGCCTTTGAGCCACTCGATATCCCGGCTCGCCTGCTCGTCGATTTGGGCATCAATCGCCTGGGGCCAGGGCTGGTTCATGATCGATGCGTCCTGGCCCGGGTAGCGCCCGGCAAGCGGCGCGACGCGCTGCCAGATCTCTTCAGAGATATAGGGCATCATCGGGTGGGCCAGGCGCAGGATGGTTTCCAGTACGCGTACCAGGGTGCGACGGGTGCCGCGTTTGGCTTCAGCGGACGCATTTTCGTCCCACAGCACCGGCTTGGAGAGCTCCAGGTACCAGTCGCAGTACTCGTTCCAGACGAACTCGTAAAGCGCTTGCGATGCGTGGTCGAAGCGGTACTCGTCCATCGCTTTGGTGACCTGGGCCTCGGTTTTTTGTAGCTGCGAGATGATCCACCGATCCGCCAGCGAGAGCGTCACCGCCTCGTCACCTGTGCCGCAGTCTTCGCCTTCGGCATTCATCAGCACGTAGCGCGAGGCGTTCCACAGCTTGTTGCAGAAGTTGCGGTAGCCGTCCAGGCGGTTCATGTCGAACTTGATATCCCGCCCGGTGGTCGCTTGGGACAAGAACGTGAAGCGCAGCGCGTCGGTGCCGTGGGGCTCGATGCCGTCCTTGAACTCGTCCCTGGTCGCCTTGGCAATCGCTTTGGCTTTTTTCGGCTGCATCATGTTGCCGGTACGCTTCTCGAGAAGCGCGTCCAGGCTGATGCCGTCGATCAGGTCGATCGGGTCGAGCACGTTGCCCTTGGACTTGGACATCTTCTGGCCCTGGCCGTCCCGCACCAGGCCGTGCACGTAGACGGTCTTGAAGGGCACCTGGCCGGTGAACTTCAGCGTCATCATGATCATCCGGGCGACCCAGAAGAAGATGATGTCAAAGCCCGTGACCAACACGCTGGTCGGGTGGAAGGTCTCGAGCTCCGGGGTTTTTTCCGGCCAGCCAAGGGTGCCGAAGGTCCAAAGACCCGAGCTGAACCAGGTGTCCAGCACGTCTTCGTCCTGGGTGAGCGTGATATCGCTGCTCAGGCCGTGCTTTTCGCGAGCCTCGGCTTCAGTGCGCGCAACGAAGACGTTGCCTTGTTCGTCGTACCAGGCGGGAATGCGGTGGCCCCACCAGAGCTGGCGCGAGATGCACCAGTCCTGCAGGTCGCGCATCCAGGCGAAGTACATGTTCTCGTAGTTCTTGGGCACGAACTGGATGTCGCCGTTCTCGACCGCCGCGATGGCGGGCTTGGCGAGCTGGTCGACGGCCACGAACCACTGATCGGTCAAAAGCGGCTCGATGACGTCACCGGAGCGGTCGCCATACGGCAGGGTGTTGTTGACCGCTTCCACCTCGAGTAGCAGGCCGAGCGCGTCCATGTCGTCGACGATCTGCTGGCGCGCCTCGAACCGGTCGAGCCCGGCGTATTTGGCGGGCAGGGTGGCGTCTTCTTCCGGCTGGGGCTGGCCCTTGAGGTCGAAGATCTCGGCGCGTTCGAGAATCGTGGCGTCTTTCGAGAAGACGTTGATCAACAGATGGTTCTGGCGCTTGCCGACTTCGTAGTCGTTGAAGTCGTGGGCCGGGGTGATCTTCACACAGCCCGAGCCTTTCTCCATGTCCGCGTGCTCGTCAGCGACGATGGGAATGCGCCGGCCCACTAGCGGCAGCTCGATGAATTGGCCCACTAATGATGCGTAACGTTCGTCTTCCGGGTTCACCGCCACGCCGGTATCGCCCAGAAGTGTTTCCGGGCGGGTGGTGGCAACGACGACGTGATCCTTGCCGTCCGCGGTTTTCACGCCGTCGGCCAGCGGGTAGCGGAAATGCCAGAAGCTGCCTTGCTGCTCCTTGTTCTCCACTTCCAAATCGGAAATCGCGGTGTGCAGTGTCGGGTCCCAGTTGACCAGGCGCTTGCCGCGGTAAACGAGCTTCTCCTCATGCAGGCGCACGAATACTTCCTGCACCGCCTTGTAGAAGCCGTCGTCCATGGTGAAGCGCTCGCGGGACCAGTCCACACTGGCGCCCATGCGGCGCAGCTGGCGGGTAATGTGGCCGCCGGACTCTTCCTTCCACTCCCAGATCTTGTCCGTGAACGCCTCGCGCCCCAGCTCGTGGCGGGTCTTGCCTTCTTCCGCGGCCACCTTGCGCTCCACCAGCATTTGGGTCGCGATCCCCGCGTGGTCGGTGCCGACCTGCCAGAGCGTGTTGTTACCCTGCATCCGCTTCCAGCGCGTCAGGGTATCCATGATGGTGTCCTGGAAGGCGTGACCCATGTGGAGGCTGCCGGTCACGTTGGGCGGCGGAATCATGATGGAGAAGGGCGCACCGGTGCCGGACGGCGCGAAGCGGTTGTCCGCCTCCCAGCGCGCGTACCAGCGGGTTTCGATCTGTTCGGGTTGGTAGGTCTTTTCCATGTAGTGACTCGCAAACGATGCTTTCCCGAGAGACGCCCGAGGCAAGCATGAAATTCATAAAGGGGGCGAAAAATGGCGGCTAGTATAGCGCGATATGGTCCGATGCGTCAGGGCTCCTGGTTTGCTCAGTAGCCTAGGTCTATGGCTCTAGGGCAATTGTGCAAGTACCTCTTGCACAACCCTATCGACATGTTAAAGGTCGGTAGAGGCACGTATATACGATTGTTTCGCTCTGGAGAACCCTTGGAAGTCTTTTTATCCAATCTTGTGCGGCACCACCTCGTGACCCAGCTCCTTATAGCGCTGCCAGCAGGCGCGTTTAGTGACCAGCACCTGCTGGTGCTGGTTGATGATTTCGGCAACTCTTGTGAAGCGCTCGATGCCCTCGGGAATTTCCGGGTGCAGGTTCAAAAGCGCGGTCTCTTCCGCTGGGGTGGGCAGGGCACCAAAGCCCAGCGTAATGGGCACGCTTTCGGCCATGTCGCTGCCTTCCAGGGCGTGGGGCAGGTAGGCATCCTCGCGAAAGGTCCAGAGCGCGTCGTCGGCTTGCTGCGCCAGTGCCTGGTCCTCGCAGTGAAGGTGCAGCCGGTAGCCCTTGCGGTAGATGGTGTCCGCCAGCTTGCAGGCAAAGGCGAGCCGCGCCTCCAGGGTGGTGTCCTGAAGTATGTAGAAGTCGATTCGCGCCATGGAATTCCCGCATTGAAACGTCTGAAGGCCTGAAAGGTCGCCGCCGCACGAGGCGGCGGCGGGAGGGGTTACACCAGCTGGGTCAGCCAACCGTGGGTGTCGTCGCTGCGCCCGTACTGAATGTCGAGGAGGGTTTTGCGAATGCGCATGGCCACTTCATTGCCACCGTCGCCGTTCAGGCGAATCCGCTCGTGCTCGGTGACCAGCTCGCCCACCGGGGTAATCACCGCGGCGGTGCCGCAGGCGAAGACCTCGGTGATCTCACCGGACTCGGCACCTTCGCGCCATTCGTCGATGCTGATCGGGCGCTCTTCCGGGGTCAGGCCCATGTCTTTGGCAAGCGTGAGTACCGAGTTGCGCGTCACGCCTTCGAGAATCGTATCGGTCAGGCGCGGGGTGACCAGGCGGCCATCCTTGAACACGAAGAACAGGTTCATGCCCCCGAGCTCTTCGATCCACTTGTTCTCCGCCGCGTCCAAAAACGCGACCTGGCCGCAGCCGTGGCCTTCGGCCTCTTTCTGCGCGGCGAGTGAAGCCGCGTAGTTGCCGCCACACTTGGCAAAGCCGGTGCCGCCAGCGGCGGCGCGCTTGTAGGTGGACGAAAGCCAGATCGAGACCGGGTTCACGCCGCCTTTGAAGTAGGAGGCCGCGGGGGAGGCGATCACGTAGTAGTCCACTTCGTGGGCCGGGCGAACGCCGAGGAAGGCCTCTGAGGCGATCATGAACGGGCGCAGGTACAAGCTGCACTCGTCGGCATCGCTTTGCGGGGTGGGCACCCAGGTGTGGTCCTGGGCCAGCAAGGCTTTGATCGAGCCCAAAAAGTCCTCATCGGAAAGCTCGGGGAGTGCCAGGCGGCGGGCGCTACGGCGCAGGCGCTCGGCGTTTTTCTCCGGGCGGAAGGTCCAGACCGAGCCGTCCGCGTGGCGGTAGGCCTTGATGCCCTCGAAGATTTCCTGGCCGTAGTGCAGCACCGCGGCGGCCGGGTCCAGGGTCAGCGGCCCGTAGGGGCGCACCTGGTGGCCGTGCCAATCGGCGTCGACCGTCCAACGCACGTGCGCCATGTGGTCGGTGAAGTGTTTGCCAAAGCCTGGGTTTGCCAGCACGCTTTCGCGAAGGTTGTCCGGCGTTGCCTGATTGGAGGGCAGAATTTCAAAACGAGTTGCTGAACTTGCAGTGGGCACGGCGTATCGTCTCCGCAAAGCACCCCCGCGGGGGTAAGCATCAAAAATGGGGAAGGCGCCCGGTCGGCTGGGCGCCTTGATGTTTCAGGTTTAACGGTTGTGGCGGTGAAAGGCAACCGTTACGCGCCATAAGCGCTTATTTTGTCTCGGTATCGACCTGGGCGTCGGTTTCGCGGTCCAGCAAATACTGGGTCAAAAGCCCCACCGGGCGGCCGGTAGCGCCTTTTTGCTTACCCGAGTGCCAGGCCGTGCCGGCGATGTCCAGGTGCGCCCAGGGGAAATGATCGGCAAAGCGTGACAGAAAGCACGCCGCAGTGATCGTACCCGCAGGGCGCCCGCCGATATTGGCAAGATCCGCGAAGTTGGAGTCCAGCTGCTCTTGGTATTCGTCCCAAAGCGGCAGCTGCCAGGTACGATCCCAGGCGGTTTCACCGGCTTCCAGTACGTCGAGGGCCAGGTCGTCGTCGTTGGACAAAAGCCCGGTGGCGTGGTGGCCAAGGCCGACGATGACTGCACCGGTAAGCGTGGCGATATCGATGACGCTTGCTGGGGTGAAGCGCTCGGCGTAGGTGAGCGCATCGCACAGTACCAGCCGGCCCTCGGCGTCGGTGTTGAGTACTTCGACGGTCAAACCCTTGAGGGTCTTGATGATGTCACCAGGCTTGGTCGCTGCGCCGTCGGGCATGTTCTCGGCGGCGGCCACGATGAACACCGCGTTGAGCCTGGGTTTGATCTCGAGCACCGCCTTGACCGTGCCGAACACGCCGGCCGCGCCGCCCATGTCGAACTTCATCTCGTCCATGCCGTCGCCGGGCTTGAGCGAGATACCGCCGGTATCGAAGGTGATACCCTTGCCGATCAGTACGTGGGGGGCTTCATCCGGGTCGTCGGCGCCCTGGTACTTCATGACGATCAGCCGTGAAGGCTCGACGCTGCCGCGCCCGACCGATAAAAGCGAGCCCGCGCCCAGCGCTTCGAGCGCCTCTTCGTCCAGAATTTCCACGGCGAGGGCGCCGCGCGACTCCTTACCCAGCTTTTGTGCCTGTTCGGCCAGGTAGCGCGGGGTGCAAACGTTGCCGGGCAGGTTGGCCAACGTACGCGTAAAATTGACGCCCTGGCCGATCGCACAGCCGATTTTGGCGCCGTACTGGGCGTTTTGCACCTCGCTGCTTTCACTGACGATCAGGTGCAGTTTGGCAAGCGTAGGCGTGGGGGGCGGAGCGGATTTGAACTGGTCGAAACGGTAGAGCGCGCGCTCGGCAGCCTCCAGGGTCTTGCGCGCCTTCCAGGCGGTGTCGCGCCCTTCCAGCAAAATATCGGTGAAGGCGGTGCTGGCTTCGTCGATGGGCAGTTTCACCACCGCGGTCATGGCGGCCTCCATCGCCTTGATAACGGCCGCTTCCTGGCACTTTTCGCGCTCGCCAAGGCCGACCAGCAGAAGCCGCTGCGCGCCAAGCCCGGGGGCGAAGGGGATCAGCTGAACGTTGCCCAAGGCTGCGTCGAAATCGCCGCGCTCGAGTAGTTGACCGATCAGCCGCTCGCTCGCGTCGTCCAATTTCGCCACCGCGGGCAGCAACTCGCTATCTTTATAGACGGGCAGAACAAGGCACGCCGTTTCGGATTTGGCGGGATTGGCCGTCTGAACGGAAAATTCCATGACGTCTCCAACAAGACAAGCATCAAGTGATTCGCGATAATACCGCGATCGTACGTTGTATTAGTGTACCCAAGCCATGAACGCATTGCATGGTCACCTGCAGGCTTAGCCGGAGAGCGCGTTGATTTTATTTCGGTACTTGACTCGTGAAGTGTTACTCACCATGTCGGCGGTGGCCGGCATTTTGTTGCTGGTCATCATGGGTAGCCGCTTCATTCGCTACTTCGCCGATGCCGCCGAGGGCGATTTTCCCGTCACCATTCTGGGCAGTTTGATGTTTTATCACCTGCCCGGGTTCATGGAGCTGATTCTGCCGCTGGCATTTTTTCTCGGCATTCTGCTCGCCTACGGCCAGCTCTATATGAATAGCGAAATCACCGTGATGGTCGCCTGCGGCATGAGCCCCACGCGCCTTTTGCGGGTAACGCTGCTGCCGGCCTCGGTCGTGGCCGTGCTGGTAGGGCTTTGCAGCCTGTGGCTCACCCCGGCCGGGGCGCTTTTAACCGACGCCACCATCGAGGAGCAGCGCAGCCGTTTGGATGTCTCGGTGCTCGCCCCCGGGCGCTTTCAGTCCTTTGGCGGCGGGCGCACGGCGTATATCAGCGATTTCAATAGCGACGGCACCGAAATGCAGGAGGTGCTGGTGCACGAGCAGGCCAACCCGGATAGCGACAGCCCGCACAGCTACATCACCCGGGCGCGCGCGGGCCACCAGGAGACCCGAATGGAGACCGGCAGCCGCTTTCTGGTGCTGGAGGAGGGCGAACGCTACGGCGTCACCCCCGGGCGCCAGGCCGCCGAACGGCTGGTGTTCGATCGCTACACGCTGCGTTTGGGGCTCAGCCGTGAACGCCAGGAGCTCGATTCGCTGGAATACGCCACCACGGCGGATCTATGGCGCGAGCCCGGGCCGCGCGCCCAGGCGCAGTTTCAGTGGCGGGCCGGGCTTCCGCTGATGGTGTTCGTGCTGGCGCTGCTGGCCCAGCCGCTTTCCCAGGTCAACCCGCGCCAGGGGCGGTTCGCCAAGCTCTTGCCGGCGGTCTTTTTGTACGTCGCCTATTTAAGCCTGCTGTTGGCCGCCGTGGATGCCATCGGCAGCGGCACCCTCGCCACCACGGTGGGGGTGTGGCCGGTGCATGGGCTCTTTTTGGGGCTCGGGTGTCTGCTGATCTGGCGCTCGCAACGTAAAGGAATGCGCTAATGCTCAGTGTTTTAATGCCGGCGGATCGTTTGGACCGCTACATCGCCCGCAACATACTGGGCGCTATCGTCATCGTACAGATCGTGCTGCTGGGCCTGGATATAACCCTGGCCTACATTGGCGACCTGGGCGACACCCAGGGGAATTACTCGGCACTAGACGTGCTTTTGTATCTTGGCATGCGCCTGCCCTGGCGGTTTTATCAATACGCCCCGGTGGCGGTGCTGATCGGCGCACTGATCGGCCTGGGCACCATGGCCTCCAGCAACGAGCTGACCGTGATGCGCGCGGCCGGGCGCTCACTTGCGCGTATCGTCTGGGGGGTGATGAAGCCGGTGCTTTTGGTGGTAGCGGTGGTGCTGCTGGTGGCGGAGTTCGTCAGCCCCCGAACCGAGCAGTTCGCCGAAGCCTGGCGGCTGGAGCAGCGCCAGGGGGAAGGCACCATGCTCACAAGCCGCAGCGGCTGGCAGTTCGAGGGCGACAGCGTCTATCGTTTTGGCGCCATTCGCGCCGACAACGTGGTGCTCGATTTGACGCGCTACCGTTTCGAAGAGCGCCGCCTGGTCGAAGCGACCCGTGCTGAGCGCGCTTACTGGGAAGAGGGCGTGTGGCAGTTGGAGGCCGTGAACACCACGCGCATTTATGACGACCACACCGAGTCCGAGTACGTGCCCCAGGCGATGTGGGAAACCGCGCTAACCCCCACCCAGCTGGAGCGGCTTTTACGCGATATCGAAAGCCAGGCGCCCAGCGAGCTGTGGGCCTATGCTAACTTCCTGCAAAGCCAAGGGCTTAGCGCCGAGCAGCCCTTGCTCTACTTCTGGCAGAAGGTGCTGATGCCGCTGACCATGGCCTCGCTGGTCCTCATTGCCGCCTCGTTCGTTTTCGGGCCCCTGCGCACCGTAGCCGCCGGCACCCGGGTTTTCTACGGGGTCGTCACCGGGCTCGTTTTCAAGTACGTGCAGGATCTGCTGGCGCCGGCTTCCAGTATCTTTGGTTTCTCGCCGGTATGGGCGGTGCTGGTGCCTACGTTGGCGTGTGCCGTCGTCGGGGGCTACTTCCTGCACCGAAACGGCTAACCGCTTAAAAGATGTGAAAAGCCGGGTACCCAAAAGTGGCCCGGCTTTTTTGTGCGATTTTTTCAATCCTTGGCCTGAGCGCTAACGTACTGTATTGGTTTTATAAAACGCGAGGTAACTAAAAACGCTTAACAAAAGCGACTGATTTTTACTTGATAAGATGTATGCGAATCATTTACATTCGGTTTATGCATTTTATGAGGTGATGTCATGTACGTGTGCATGTGCAAGGGTGTGACCGACCATCAAATCCGTCAGCAGGTGAGCGACGGCGCGCGTAGCTTTCGCGACGTGCGCGAAGCCACCGGCTGCGCGACCCAGTGTGGCAAGTGTGCCTGCCTTGCCAAATCCATTACCCGTGAAGCGATTTACGACGAGCGCCAGCAAGCCGATATGGGTCTCGCTTACGCCGTATGACGCGAATCACTATTGTTTAAGTTACTTTTAGCAAATAACTGATTTGTTTGAATTTTTAGCTTGCTCCTTTATACTCTCAGTCATCCGGGAGTATGCCTTGTGGGCCGCTGCTCCTTTAATGACGTAACTGCTTGATTGTCCGAAAAACCTTTTACGACAAAAAGAGCGCACGCACAAAGAAGGTGATATATGAAAGGCGATCCCAAGGTTATTCAACATCTCAATATCGCACTGGGTAACGAACTCGTTGCGATCAACCAGTACTTTTTGCACGCCAAAATGTACAAGGACTGGGGCCTAAAGGCGCTGGCCAAGTGGGAATACGACGAATCCATCGAAGAGATGCAGCACGCTGACAAGATCATCGAGCGCATCCTGTTTTTGGAAGGGCTGCCCAACCTGCAGGACCTGGGCAAGCTGCATATCGGTGAAAACGTCAAGGAAATGCTCGAGTGCGATCTCAAGATCGAACACGACGGCCGTAACGACTACATCGAAGCCATCACCTACTGCGAAAGCGTGAAAGACTACGTGACCCGCGACATGCTGCGCGATTTGCTGGCCGATGAAGAAGAGCACATCGACCACATCGAAACCGAGCTCAGCCTGATCGATAAAGTCGGTGTCCAGAATTACATGCTGCGCCAGATGCAAATGGCCGGCGAAAACGAATAAGCCTTCGTTTAGCCCAAAAAAACCCCGAACCAGGTTCGGGGTTTTTTTATGGACGACCCTTTATTTGGACGGGTCGACCTGCTCGGTTTGCGCCCCAGAGTTGGGTTTGGCGCCCCCCAGGCTTGGCTCTTGACCCAGCGGCTCCGGCGTATTCTTGATCGAGTACTGGCTGCGCCCGTCAAGCGAAGGTCCTTCGCCCCAGCGGCCTTTCGGTGCGTCTTTATCCAGCAAGGTGTTCAGGTAGTAGTAGGAGTGCTCGGTCGCCTCATGCTCTTCCGGCGTCGAGTTGGGAATCGGTAACTGCGCTTCCATTCCACCCAGCTCCTCGATGATGGCCAGCCACTGCTGCTGGTGATAGGTATCCCGGGCGATCAAAAACGACAGGAAGTCCTTCATGCCGTGATCGTCGGTCCAGTTATAAAGACGCGTGGCCAGAACGCGCCCGCCGGATTCCGCCGCCACGTTGGCCATCATGTCCGCGCCGATATTGCCGGTGGCGTACACGTGGCTCATATCAAAAGGCACGCCGTTGGCGTTGACCGGCATGGCAGAAAGGCCCGATGACAGCAGGTGGCGCGGGTTTGCACCGCCCAGGATGGCGTTCATCACCGGGTCCTTGGCGGTTTCTTCCTGATAGGAAACCGGCGCGCCTTCCAGATTGAGCGCAACGGCATGGCCCAGCATCTCGATGTGCGATAGTTCTTCGGTGGCGGTCGACATTAGTATGTCACGAATACGGTCATCGCCGCGGGCGCCCATCGCCTGGAAGAAATACTGCATGGCCACGCGAATTTCGCCCTCGATACCACCAATCGCCTGTTGCAGTAGCATGGCGAACTGGGGGTTGGGCTTGTCGACCTTGACCGGGTACTGAAGTTTGGATGAATGATGAAACATGATTACTCTCCTTAGTCGTTTGCCAAGGGGTTCCTTGGTCATTACTCCGGCAACGCTTTGTTCAGTAAAAAATTGTTCAATAAAAATGAACGTTTACTATTGAACAACGAGTGTGGAGTAATTGGCTTTTACGTTTCGTCAAAATGTAGTGCTTCCTGCCTTTCACAGCCTGGCACATAAGAAGAGATATTCGAGTATTAATCGCTATTATTGTTTGAGTAGTTGGTTTTTAATTTAAATCAAATATTTATAATTTTTATAGTTTGATTTATGTTATGCGTTTAGGTGTCTTTAAGTAATGTTAGTTGGTTTCAATATTGTCTATAACTATCAATGCGCTGCTCTTTTAGTCTAAATTAAGTTGGCTGTTTTTATGTTAATAAGTTAATACAGGTTAATTACTTTTGATGCTTTAGACGATGTCGTGAAGTCTGGCTTGGCGATGAGAGCACGACACTAAAAGTACTTTTAAAAAGTATTCTTTAAAAGTGCTTTAAAAAAACCGCCCGGCGGTATTAACCGTCGAGCGGGCTGGAGCTGGATCTCAAGCTGGGAGAGGAGGTTAGCGGTTCTGTGCTGCGAAGGCGTCAGATCCTTCGAACGCCGCGACCGGCTCGTCCACGGAGAAGGTCGCCCGGCTCAGGCGGCGTACGCGCTTCATGAACAGCGCGATGCACACCAGCGTGCCAAGTGCGGCCACTACGTAGCTCATCTGCAGCGGAAGGCCGAACCCGATCGGCGCGAAGGCCAGGTAGGTAAAGGTCGCCATGGTCATGAAGACCGCAGGAATCGCCGTGATCAGGTAGGGCTTGCGTGACAACACCAGATACATGGTGCCCACCCACAGGGCGATCACCGCGGTGGTCTGGTTGGCCCAGGAGAAGTAGCGCCATAGCAGCGTGAAGTCCATGTGGGTTAGCGCGTAGGAGATCACGAACAGCGGCAGGGCGATCATGATGCGCTTGGCGATCGGTTTCTGGGCGATTTTCAGGTAGTCGGCAATGATCATGCGCGCACTGCGAAACGCGGTGTCACCGGAGGTGATCGGTAGCACGATAACGCCCAGAATGGCCAGCGTACCGCCCACGGCGCCCAGCATCGTGGTCGAGACTTCGCTCACCACGGCGGCAGGGCCACCGGCGGCGAGTACGTCAGACAGCGTCTGGTCGCCGTAGAATAGGCTCATGGCGGCGGCGGCCCAGATCATCGCAATCACGCCTTCGGTAATCATCATGCCGTAGAAGATACGCCGCCCGTTGGATTCGTTCTCCGTGGTGCGCGAGATGATCGGCGTTTGCGTGGCGTGAAAGCCGGAAAGCGCGCCGCAGGAGATCGTCAAAAACAGCAGCGGGAAGATCGGCGCGCCTTCCGGGTGCATGTTGGCAAACGAAAGCTCCGGAATCGGCGCCCCGGTCACGATCAAACCAATGCCAATACCCGCGGCGCTAAAGAGCAACAGCGCGCCAAAGTAAGGGTATACCCGGCCAATGACCTTATCGATCGGCAACAGCGTGGCGATCAGGTAGTAGGCAAAAATCGCAAGCGTAATGCCCACCAGCGAAAGCGAGGTCATGTTCGCCAAAAGCGTCGCGGGGGAGGTCACGAATACCGTGCCCACCAGTAACAGCAGCAACAGCGCGAAGCCGTTGACCACGTGTTTCATCGCCTTGCCCAAAAACTTGCCCGCCAGTTGCGGCAGGTGGGCGCCGTGGTTACGAATCGAGATCATGCCGGTCAGGTAGTCGTGCACCGCACCGGCAAAAATGCAGCCGATCACGATCCACACAAAAGCCACGGGGCCGTAAAGCGCGCCCAGAATCGGCCCGAAAATAGGTCCCACACCCGCAATGTTAAGAAGCTGAATGAGTGAGTTACGCGTGGTGTTCATCGGCACGTAGTCGATGTTGTCGCGCATGCTAAAAGCCGGTGTTGGACGCTTTCGGTCGGCGACGAACACGCGGTCAACGAACTTGCCGTAGGTAAAGTACCCTACTATTAGCAGCAGTATCGAGGCGATGAAGGTGATCATTGGGGGCACCCGGTGGTGGTCGGTGGCAAGGGGGAACGGGCGGGGCAGCAGGCGTTAGGCACGGCTGGCCTGCCCAAGCCTGCGAATGTATCTGTTCGCGGCGGGATTCGCTCTACGACTTTAGTTTCCCTTGCCGGGCCACGGGGCTTTATAACGCAAAACGGGCAGCCATGGGCTGCCCGTTTTCGATTCACACGAGTGCGGGGATCAGGACGCGGGGGTAACGCCACACAGCATGCGGGCACCACCGCCGCCCAGATGCGGCTCGTCTTCGTAGGTGTCGCCACCTTCATGAATGATCAAGGCGCGGTCGGTCATGTCGTCCATGCTTAAGCGCGGCGCGAGTACCGGAAGGTTCGCTTCGCCGTCTTCGTTCACCGTGAGGACCGGAAGGTCGCCCAGGTGGCCTTCGCCGTAGGGGCCCTGGTGGGTGTCGGTTTCTTCCGGGTCATAGTGACCACCGGCTGCCTGGGCGGCGGTCATCTCGCCGTCGTCATCCTCGGCGGGTTCGCAGCTCGGGTTCTGGTGCAGGTGGAAGCCGTAAATGCCGGGCTCCAGGTCGGTAATGGAGGGCGTCAGCAGCACGCCGCCGAACTCCGAGCTTTCTTCGATAGTCACGGTGCCCAGCGCTTCTTCTACGCCGTCGGCGGTGACTTCGTGCATGTTCACTTCCAGCGAATCGCTGGTTTGGGCATGGGCAGCGCCTGCTAGTAGAAGGGCCGCTGCAATACCGGTAAGAGGGGTTGCTAAACGCATGTGGTTTCTCCTTTCCTGTTCCATGGAAGCCCCGAAGGGTGCCTTTACAAGGTAGCTGCTTGGCGCCGGTGGCGCCAACGTGGCCGGGGGTTATTATCCTGGCCGGGTGACAACCGCCGGCGAAGCCGCGACAATAGCGCCACTTTTTTTGCGGGGAAGGCCATGGCGGCGTTACGCATTCTTTATCAGGACGAGCACCTGGTGGCGCTGCACAAGCCCGCCGGGCTTTTGGTGCACCGCTCCAAACTCGCCCGGGGAGAAACCACCTTCTTGTTGCAAATGCTGCGCGACCAGCTGGGCCAGCGGGTCTATCCGGTTCACCGGCTGGACCGGCCGACCTCCGGGGTGATGGTCATGGCGCTCTCTTCCGAGGCCGCGAGCAAGCTAAGCCAGGCGTTCAACGAGCGCGTGGTGGAAAAACGCTACCTGGCGGTGGTGCGCGGCAAGGCCCCGGACGCCGAGACCCTCGACTACCCGCTGCGCGAAGAGGACGGCACCCGCCCCAAGGCGGAAATGCCCGCCCTGGCCGCGCGTACCGATATCACACGGCTGGACAGCGTGGAACTGCCGGTGCAGGTCGACCGCTACCCGGTGGCGCGCTACTCGCTGGTCGAGGCGCGCCCGCTGACCGGGCGGCGCCATCAAATACGCCGCCACCTTTCCCGCCGCGGTTACCCCATCATTGGCGATGCCAAACACGGTAAAAGCGTACACAATCGCTTTTTCGCCGAGCAGCTTGGCGCCCCGCGGCTATTGCTGGCGGCCAGCCACCTGGCGTTCGACCACCCGTTTCAGTCGGCCCGCTTGAGCGTAAGCGGCGCGTTGGACCCGGTGATGACCGCGCTTTTCGAGCAGTTGGGTTGGGCCGGGCACCTGCCGCTGGATGGCGTCCGTCTTGAGGCGCTAACACCGGATACCGACGCGACCCCGGCACGTTAACCCAACATTCGCGCTAACCGAACATTGATAGAGAGTTTGCCATGTCGACCGACTACGACTTCCGCTTTGGCGGCATTCGCCGCCTTTACGGCCAGCGCGCAGCCAATGCCTTTCGCCACGCCCACGTGGTGGTGGTCGGCGTGGGCGGGGTGGGCAGCTGGACGGTCGAGGCGCTGGCGCGCTCAGGAGTTGGCAAGCTCACGCTGATCGACCTGGACGACGTCTGCGTCTCCAACGTCAACCGCCAGCTTCACGCCCTCGAGGGTACCATCGGCCAGCCCAAGGTCGCGGTGCTGGCCGAGCGCTGTCGCTTGATCAACCCCGACATCGACATCATCGCCGATACCGCGTTTGTGACCCCGACGAACCTGGCCAAGCGCATTCCTGATGATGCCGACCACGTGGTCGACGCCATTGACAGCGTGATCGCCAAGGCCGCGCTGATCGCCTGGTGCAAGCGGCGCAAGCTTCCCATCACCGTAACCGGCGCGGCCGGCGGGCAAACCGACCCCACGCGCATTCAGGTAGCGGATCTCACCCGCACCGAACACGACCCGCTGCTTTCGAAAGTGCGCTCGCGCCTGCGCCGGGACTACAACTTCTCGCGCAACCCCAAGCGGCGTTTCTCGGTCGAGTGCGTCTACTCCGACGAGCAGCTGGTCTACCCAAGCGCGGACGGCGAAGTGTGCCTACAAAAGCCCGGCAGCGGTGACGCCACCCGGCTGGACTGCGCCTCCGGCTTTGGCGCCGCCACCTTCGTCACCGGCACCTTTGGCTTCGTGGCGGCTTCCAAAGTGCTGGAGCGCTTGGCGAAAAAAGCCCACCTGAGCGATGTCACCCCCGT
This sequence comes from Vreelandella sp. GE22, assembly GCF_968212445.1. Lineage (NCBI taxonomy): Bacteria > Pseudomonadati > Pseudomonadota > Gammaproteobacteria > Oceanospirillales > Halomonadaceae > Vreelandella > Vreelandella sp. GE22. The sequence goes on along the minus strand of NZ_OZ309110.1, from coordinate 3,084,449 downwards.
TACTGAAAAGGAAAGCGAATGACCGCCCCCGTTCCCGGCATTTACCGCCACTATAAAGGCGCACTTTACGAGGTGCTTGGCACCGCCCGGCATAGCGAAAGCGAAGAAGAGCTGGTCGTTTATCGCGCGCTGTACGGTGAGTACGGCCTCTGGGTGCGTCCGCTCGAGATGTTCAATGAGCACGTCTTCATCGAAGGACGCGACCAGCCGCGCTTCGCTCTGGATACGCCTTTTTAGTCAAGTTTACTTCGATTATGTAAGCGATTTCTTACATTTGTGTAAGTGATTCGCTCCTTGTAGCGGATACGTTTGCGCTTGTCGCCCAGGTCGTTATTCTCGTCATTCTCTAGTGACGGGTTAAGAGGCAAGGAGCAGCGTAATGGCAAAAGGAAAAGGGCTTCAATTCACTCTCACGCTTGCGGGCGTGGATGACGTCGCGGTCATCGACTTCACCCACCGCGAGGCGCTCTCCGAGCCCTTCGAGCTGACCCTGAACGTCGCCAGCCGCGAAGGCGACCTGGAGGCTTCCGAGCTTCTTGACCGCGAAGCCACGCTGACCGTCTGGCAGGACGGCGAGCCGCTGCGCCGGGTCCACGGCATCATCAGCGAGTTCGGCCGGGGTGATCGCGGCCATCGGCGCACCTTCTACTCGCTAACGCTGCGTCCGGCGCTCTGGCGCACCTCGCTGCGCCAGAACTCGCGCATTTTCCAAAAGGTCGATCCGCTCACCATCATCAACACCTTGCTGGACGAGCGCGGCATCACGGACGTGGCCTTCGCCGTCAGCCGTGAACCCCTCGAGCGGGAATACTGCGTGCAGTACCGCGAGACGGATCTCACCTTCATCGAGCGCCTCGCCGCCGAGGAGGGCCTGTTCTATTTCCACGAGTTCGAGGACAGCGAAGGCGGCGCCCACCGGCTGGTGTTCTCCGACGACCCCCAGGTACTCACCAACCTGGGCGAGCGCACCTACCACAGCCGCGCCGGCGGCACGCCCCCCACCCGCCACGTGCGCAAGCTGAGCCACACCGCCCGGGTTGCTGCCGCCAGCGCCCAGCTCAAGGACTACAGCTTCAAGAACCCGGCCTACGCCCAGCTTCACGATCACATGGGCGATGACGTCGCCGAGCACGGCCAGCAGACCGACTACGAACACTTTGACTACCCCGGCCGCTACAAGGAAGACGCCTCCGGCAAGCCCTTCACCCGCATCCGCCTGGAGCACCTGCGTCGCAACGCCACCACGGCCAGCGCCCAAAGCGATTTGCCCGAGTTCGCCCCCGGCGCGCGCTTCACGCTTGTTGATCACGACACCGAGAGCCTCAACCGGGACTGGCAGGTGGTCGCGGTGCACCACGCCGGCGAGCAGCCCCAGGCGCTGGAAGAGGACAGCATCAGCGCCAGCGACACCGGCGGCATGACCCGCTACGTCAACCAGGTCACGCTGATGCCCGGCGACGCCGCCTGGCGCGCCACCCCCAATCCCAAGCCAAGCGTCGACGGTCCCCAGGTGGCCTTCGTGGTCGGCCCGGAAGGCGAAGAGATTCACTGCGACGCGCACGGCCGGGTCAAGGTCCAGTTCCCCTGGGACCGCTACGCCGAGCCGGATGACACCGCCAGCTGCTGGGTGCGCGTCTCCCAGGGCTGGGCCGGCGGCGGCTACGGCAGCATTGCACTGCCGCGCATCGGCCACGAGGTGATCGTCTCGTTTCTGGAAGGCGACCCGGACCAGCCGCTGGTGACCGGAAGGACCTACCACGCGGTCAACCAGCCCCCCTACGATTTACCGGCGAACAAGACCCGCACGGTGCTGCGCACACAAAGCCACAAGGCCGAAGGCTTCAACGAGCTGCGCTTCGAGGATGAAGCGGGGGAAGAGCAGATCTGGGTCCACGCCCAGAAGGACCTGGAGCTTTTAACGCTCAACGACCGGACCGAGGAGATCGAAAACGACAGCTTCCTGAACGTTAAAAACGACCGCATCAGCGAGGTCGATCACGATGATCATCACACGGTGCACGGCGACCGCTTCGAACATGGCGAAGGCGATCAGCACCTCACCGTGCAGGGCAGCCTGCACCTCAACGCCGGCCAGGCCTGGCTGAGTGAAAGCGGCCGCGAACTCCACATCAAGGCCGGTCACAAGGTCGTGCTGGAAGCGGGCAGCGAGATCACCCTCAACGCGGGCGGCAGCTTCATCAAGCTGGATGGCGGTGGCATTACCATCGTCGGGCCGACCGTGAAGGTGAATGCGGGGGGCAGCCCGGGTAATGGGACCGGGCAGGCGGCGCAGCCCCCCAAATTACCGCCTGTATTGGACGGAAAGGATCATGATCGGGTGGAGGCAGATGGCCAATCGCCACTGCTGGATATGAATATTAAACCTGCCACGCAATACGCTGCGCTGTTACAGGAAAGCGCGTTATGCCCACTGTGTTCTGCTGATAAAGAGGCGAAGTAGTCATGGTGCTCAATGATCAACCTGCCCAATTGCTCGGCAATATCGACTGGCCATGGCCGCGCAATCGACATGTTTTTCTACTGATGGATGGCGTCAGAGTTAAAAAAATCGGAAAGCAGCTATATACATGGTCAGAAGGGAATTTAAATGCAGAGATGCTTTATGCAGGCACGCCTTTGTCAGATTTGAATGACATCTCGCCATGGTTAATTCAGCTATCGGGCCCGCAGGATATGGTGTTGAAGCATTTTCTTGCTCAAGGAACGTTGGCTGAGGGGGGATATATAATCGAAAGTGATGCCTCTCTTGCTGACCTAGCCAAGCATTACCGCCTCCTTTCGGTCGTGTTGGACCCATTGGAAATTCCCATGTTGCTAAGAGTGGCCGATCCTGCGGTGGCCGCCGCCGTGCTGCCCGATAGAAGCTCATCAGATGTGGCGCCCTGGGGGCCCATAGAAAAGCTCCACCTTCCGGATACAGTCAAGGGGGCATGGCTGTCTCATGCACCTCAACCCACGGCCTCGGCACCGCTAACGATTAAGCCGAGTGGTTATCAACTGAACGAGGAGCAGCATCAGCGGTTGCAGACCTGCAATAGGCGGCGCGACATTCGCTACCTGATGTCATTCGTGAAGCAGCACCATGGCGACTGGCCATGGGCGGACTCAGACATCGCGCGTTTTCGGCTGCTCGCCTCATTAGTCGAAAAGGCCCGCCATCACGGCTTTAACTCACCTAAAGAGTGGGCGCTGGTGTGTACCCTAATGAGCCGCTTGAACATTAACTCCTGGCAAGCGTTGGAGCAGCATGCGGTTTATCCCGTATTAACCGATAACCATCATTCAGCCCCGCAGCGACTGAAGCAAGCCCTCGCCACCATATCACCCAACACTGCCACTGCAGCGATAGAGGAAGCTAACGATGTCCGCGTTTGAACGCCCTTCAGATGATCGCGATAATGCCGAATTTGCTGCTAACGAACTCTCCTCACGCGATAGCGAAGAAGCCGCCACGTGCCCGCTCTTTATCGGCAAGATTCGGCTGGTTCCGCTGCGCTACGGCATCGTAGAAGAGCTAGAGCCCGAATTAAGTATGCCTTACTCGCTGACAGCGCGCCCGTTAGGGGTGCGCCTGCTGCGCAATGGCTTTCTGTATGTGCTGGATGGTGAAAGCAACGAGCTGCATGAATACGAGTATCGCGATCAAGGGAATACCTTAAAAGGGCACAATGACGGCAAACTCGAATACGAGACCGATCGCACGCTTTACGTCTGCTTTTCGGAGGTCCAGTGGACGAGCGCAAAACGCGCCCAGGTGCAGGAAAGCGAAGAGGATCGCGATGCCTTCATGCAGGCGATCAACCTTGGCAGCGCCAACCCCGTGACAGGTGGCGGCAAGGATCTGATTACCACCGCTCAAGCCGAAGAATGGGTGGCCGAGTTCGCGGAAGACGCCGAACTAGAGATGCCCGAAGGTGGGCACGAGCAAGAAGGTGAAGCCTATCACTGGGAGAATGATCACTATTACCACAAAACCCGCTTGGGTAAACTGCTCGCGCAACATGAAGTAGAAGATCGTGACGAATGCCTTTGCTTAATTGCGCGCGACGATATTGGGGTGATGCGTGACCTGGCACAGTTCCAAGATAAAGTCGTAGGTTGGATAGAACAGTGGGCCACCGAAAATGAGGGACGTACCGAGCGGGATTACATGCTGGCTTGCTACATCGAGTCGCTCTCCCAGCTACAAGAAGCTTCGCTAGATGATATGCGCGCTGTATCGGAAGATCCTGCCGTACAGGCGATGCTGGATGAAGTAGAGGCAATGGAAGAACCTCGGCAAAGTGAAGTGCGTCAAGACCTATTAGACTTCCTTAATCAGGACAGCAATACCGGAAGCTTGCCACAACCTACCGATTCGGACTTGCCTGATGATCTGAAAGATCGTTTGTACGAAATACGTCTTGAAGCGAACCGTGCCAATTACCAAGCAATCAATGAGCGATTACATGAAGAAGTGCGACGGTACTATGTGGAAGAGAGCTTTAGTGAAAGCCTTGGAAGAGACTTTGTAGATCGTCATCGTGAGGCACTGCACTCGATGAAGCAGGAGCACAACGAGAGGCTCAAGGCTCTGCTAAAAGGCAGTAAAATCGGGCAACGAGGCATTAACGATCTGATTGAACGGGATCGCATGGATGCCTTCCTCGCTGAGCAGCGTCCCCGGCTACAGCGCTGGAATGCCCTGCTTGATAATATCTCTAATGATCGCACTGATATGCTATGTAGTACACGGTTCCATAACGCGGCTTGGTATTATGATGCACAAGATGAGGGGCAAATCCTCGAAGGCTTTAAAGCCCAGTATGGTTGCTTGAAAGATATCTGCCGCAATGAAGATGTGACGGAACGGGTGGCTGCTTGGTTGGAAGCATCGCCACATTATGATCGGCCACTATTCCATACATTAACGCTTGCTAATCAGAATGACTATCTCGGTCAGTACTCAAGCATCACTAGCGCTGGCTACGGCACTTTACTTAAGCTAGATGAATTACGCAGTGAGTTAACAGCACTTGAGTCAGGGCAGTTGCCAGCAGTTGATACTCTACCGGAGAACACGCAAGTTATTGCCGATAGCGCCCACCAGACACTGGCGCCCGCTGTATCACGAGGAATCGCCCAGGTTATGGAGGAGTTCTATCAGAGCATCGACCGTAATTCGATGCCTGACATTGAAGAGCTATTCCGGCGCTTGCCCAAGGTTCTGCCAGCAAGAATTTTGGATGCCGCTCAGCGTACAGGGGCCACTTTTGTGGTGTCTTCTCCTGAAGAATTGGTGGCTTTCCGACGTACTATGCAGCATGTATTGGCTCTACATGAGGAGCTTGACACTCTTCGCAGACGCCGTGATCGGGTCAAGGAAACTGCTGGGCACCGCTCTCCTGAGGCTAAACGTCTACGTGCTGACTTCGTGCGTCTTCGTCATGAGCTTCAAACGGAGCCTGGGCGCGACCTTGCTCGCGCCATTAATCCTGTAGAAGAGCTTCCCGAAAACAGCATTCGTATTGTGAAAGCTAGCCCTGGGCGTATTGGCCTGACATTACTATTGCCTGCGGCTCAGCAGGCTGAAGTTGGTGGTTTGGTCCGCAATCTGCGGGAGGGGGTTGCGGCAACACCTAAAATAAATCTGGCCGGGGACGGGCTGGGTCTCTTAGTGTTTGCGGCTCAATTTTCAGTGCTATGCAATGCTACAAAAATATTCCTAGAAAATTATCGTAATGGAGAAGAAAGTGATTGGAATCCAGTTTTAAAAAGTTTGGTTACTACAGGTAGTGCTGGTTTACTTGCTGCACAAGGGATTATAGATACGACGCTTAGCGCCAGAACTAAGGTCCTTACAAGAGCATTAGATATCACTGGAGCACAAAGTATTAGTGCTTCTCTTGGGAAGTTGCATGTTTTCTTGGGGATTTTTACATATGCTTTTGGTGTTTATGCTTCTTTCGAAAGTGTTTCTAGCCGCCATACTGCATGGCAGGAAGCCATACGTAGTGGTAACCACAACGCCCAAAGTGCTGCTATAACGAGTATGGTTGGGGCAGGTGGTATGTTGGGTGCCAATGCTTATGGGCTGTCTAACACTTTAAGAACAGGGTTTTCGGCAGTATTTCGAGGTACAGGGTGGGCCGCTGCGGGAGCACGTCTGGGAACAGTATTTTGGCGCTTTAATCTCGCTGGGGGGGTGTTTAGCATATTGGAACTAGGCGGTAGCTGGCTTGCTAATTATTATAGTATTAGCCGACATGACGAGTGGCTGCTCTCTACCCCCTGGAGCCAAGATGCTTCTAAAGCCAGTGATGATCCATTTGAAGCGTATCAATCACAGTTACAGGAGATTGCTAAAGCGCCAAAAATTAGTGTCACTTTTGAAGAAGCTGACAGCTGGTGGCGACGGCAAGTTAGTAAGCCGGAGTCAGTTGATTTCAAGCTCTCTTTACCTATTAGCCTTAGAGACCTTGCGGCACCGTTTGGCGGAAGGGCGCCGATGCGCCTTTCCATCGGCGGTTACCAGGTACAGCCTGAAAATCGGGGGCGAGATTACCAGCCTGAACGTTGGGTGACGGCTACCGACAAGATTGTAGAAAGCTTGGCGCTTGTTGATAAGGCGCCACTTGAGTTTTCTCTTCCGCAGCCCGAACCACTGAGCTCGATATCACCGCGCCCTACCCATAATGTTTTTGCCATTCGGCTGGAAGTGCTGGACAGTAGTGGTCAGTATCAGGCTAACGATTACCATATTTACGTGTCACCCTCAGGCGGCAGTGGTGAGTACACGCCATCCGATGTTGCTATTCGTGGTGAGAAAGCCCCTTGGCAACACATTGACCCCCTTCTTTTTACTTGATAAGGCACCCCTATGTCGGCCAAGCAAAACCCAACGCCACGTCCTGATATCCTCCAGCCCCACCAGGCTGGAGATATCGAGTCTTTCCCCGGTGGCAATGTAAGCTATTTGTCACCGACTCCCTTACCTACGGGAACAACCCCTTTGGATTTCAACCAAGCTATTGGGGAAGTAAACGATGCCTACCTAGACTTCGGGGGAAGCCTCCCTACTCCTTTTACTTGGCAATTTACGCTAGGAGGCCCCTTTATTAGTTTTTTAATGTTGGTTTTTCTTATCCCAGTGCTTGGGGGAGGGCTAATGTGGTTTATTGGAAAAGATATCGAGCTTTTTTACGTAGGTATTGCCGGGCTTTTTAACGAAGTATTTGTTCAGGCTTCAGTAATCTGTTTCTTGATATTAATATTAGCCTTGTTCATTAAAGCTCATTATCACTATAAGTTCCGAGAAGCTGTCCCTACTCGCTTTCATCGCCAACGCCGCGAGGTCGCCTTCGCGCCGGGGGATGGCAAGCCACCCATCATTGTACCCTGGGAAAGCGTGGCGGCCTGGGTGACGCAGGCGCAGGGGGTAACGCAATACGGTGTGCAGCGTCAGTATGGCTTGGGGATAGGCTTTATCGAGCCTGAAACCGGACAACAGCACTTTCTTGAATTATCACAGCCGGGCATGCCCTTGGCGTTGGGGCTTTGGGAAGCCGTGCGGGCTTATATGGAATACGAGGTCAACACCCGCGAAGAGCTCCAAGACCCACAAGGACTGCATCGCCCCGGCGATCCGCCCTACGAGGGCGTGCACACCTTCCACAATGCCCGGCACCGATTGCACCGCCGCTACCGCGAGGGCGAAATAGGCCTGTTCACGGTCACCATGTGGTACCTGTGGCACATTATCGATTTGTGGACGATTCCTTTTTATCTTGCCGAATGGGAAATACGCGTTATCCAGAAAGCCGGCCAGAAGACGCTTCCAGCGAGTCTCTATGAATGGTCACAGGCACTGCCCGAAGCGCAGTGGGTCAAACCGAGCGATGAGCTTGTGCGCCTCTCGGCAGAAGTCAAAAAGCGCCACACTCAGCAGCCGAACCGGCCTATTACAGCTATCTTTGCCGAGGTTTACGGGGAGGAAACGACACTCACAGCCTGAGGCAATGGAAGCTAACACCGCAATCAGCGCGTTCAATGATGTCACATCAATAAACCAGTAGTGGAGAGTAAAGAAGTGAGTGAAAAAGTAGTAAGTGATCAACAGGAAAAAGTCTTAATCGAAAATATTGATTTTAAGTGCCCCTCATGTGCTTCCTGCTTCAGTGAGGAATCGCAATGGATCACTAATCTTTTAGAATCCAAAACGACCACTTGCCCAAACTGTGGAAGCGAACTGCTGATTGGAGCAGAAGAAGAGGGCCTTCTGGCAGCTTTAATGAAGAAGAAAGAGCGATTCGGTAAAGCAATGTTCGTCTTTATGGTGCCCTACACTATAGGAGGGCTTATCGTCTCCCTTTATTTCGGCGGGCTCGGTTTTATGCTTTATATGCCGGTCGGACTGGTTATTTTCTCTCTGTTGAAGATGCTGTTTGATAATCAACCTGACCTGACGATTGGCTTGAATCAAGCCTCATGACAGATATGCCAACGCTGGAACTTTGTGCCGCTACCACAAGATCCTGGTGGCCAGGTTTCACACTGCCAGGGGCAGGTATCATCGTCAGTGGGGCGGCCTGCGTGGCGCAATGGCCCAGTGCGAGCGCACCAACGACCCTGCCCGCTGGCGTTGTTTCCGGTGCAAGCGGCTGTGGGAGCACGCCCGCTTTGCTCACTGGTACACTGAATACCCCGCGCGCTCCCCAAAAAAGCCTGGGAAGAGCGCGTGTCGGCCCCTTTCTATGAGTTTGATGCCTACCTCGCGAGTTCGCCGGATACCCAGGGCAGTTCGACCTATTCACTGCAGCTTTTCCACCCCGGGACGGGCGTTCGCCAGAAGCTGGATGCGCAATTTCCACCCGGCAATATGGGTGGCGAAATGATTGCCGCGTGGTAGTTTATCCAGCGCTATATGGATGTCTCCCAGCCTTTGCCGGATGTGCCTGCGCTGGAAATTCATCGACCCAACGACCCTAAAACGGTGGAAGTGGATGAGCGCAAGGGCCGCAACCCTCGCTACTGGCGGGATATGAGTGAAGCTGAGGTGAAGCAGATCCAGGAAGAGAAGTATCGCCGCAATATTCGCCGGTAGTAGGCCGCCATAAGGTGATGACGAGCTATCAATGGCTCAGGAAACCTTCTTCTCATTCTCAGGAGACCCTGATTGAAACAACATAAATCAACCAGCCCCGCGTCGCTGCGCGCGGGCCAGTGGGCACGACAAGGCGGCAGTGTGCAGTATTGCTTGAGCCCGCTACCCCTGCCCACCGGTAGTGAGCTTGCCCACGATGTAACGAAAGTCGATGTGTACCACGACGATGCCGTGATGGATCTCCGCCCAGGGTCCAACCCGGAAGCAACCATGATGGCTGGGACCTGTGTGACAGGTGGGGGCGTTTTTGTGATTTTCGTGTCTCTGTTCGGGTTATGGGTTGCTGCGATGAGGGAGGGGGGCTATATAACGATATTTTTATTTATATTTTTACTCTCGTATATAATTTTATTGGTGATGGGTAATTTTGCCATCCCTTTCATGAACACCGCTCTTAGAAGGACGCCGCCGGTACGCTTGAATCGCCACCGCCGAGAAGTGGCGTTTGTCGTGGCGCCCAGGGGGCGTTTTTGGATGCCAGCACCGGAAAATGTGGTGTGGTGGTCAGTGGTTTCGTTTCTTTCCGCCTTCAGCGTGGGCGTAGCCCTTTTTGAGATTCATGACTGGTTTTACGGCAGAACCGAGCACTTTCCTATCGGGTTTGTGCTAATCCATATAACGACAGTCGCGTTAATGTTCGTTTACCCTTTCATTTACGACACGGTATCGCGCTTTTGCAAACGCGAGCGTCGTACGGTCATCGTTCCCTGGGAAGACGTGGTGGCGCTGGCAGGGGTCAGCCAACACCTATCGCCCTATGGCATCTCCGGCGTTGGCTGGGAGTTCGAGCTATTGGCCCCTGACCCCGAGCGCCCGGGCTATGCGCTGCCCGGCGGCGGGATCTCGTGCGGGGTAGGCGGCTATCCGGGGGCGTTGGCGCAGTGGGAATATATACGTTGCTTTATGGAAGAAGGTCCCAGCTCCATCTCTGCCCGAAGTGACAAATCCTGGACGGAAAAATACAACGACGAGATGACGCAGGCCAAGGCGTATTTCGAGCGTACCAACGAGCCGAAAAAGTGGCGACGTTTTCGGCGCGGCAAACGGTGGGAGCTCGCCCGCTTTGCGCACTGGTATGCCGACTATCGCGAGCAGCATATTCTGCCCCAGGCGGTACCCAGGGGCTGGCTTGCTGAATGGTCCAAACCCCTGCCGCCCGAAGAGCGGGCGACCCCCTCGGCGTCTCAGGTCCAGCTCAGCACCATCGTACGCGCCGCCTACCGGGGTGGCGAAACGTTCAGCACGATGGGCGATATCGAAAAACGCTTTGGGATCACGTCTGAAGCGCCGCGGAAAACGTCTTATCCCACGTTCCCTTTCGGGCGCGAGGCAGGCGATATGAAGAGATTGGCTGGACCAGGACAGAACAAATAAAGACATGGCGGAAAATCAGGATATAAACAATGAGTTTAAAGGCACCGGAGCTGCCACAGCCAGATACTCATCAGCCTCATCAGCCAGGAGAGACCCAATCCCTCCCTGGGGGGCGTATTACCTATCTTTCCCCTAAACCGTTGCCCACTGGTCATCAGGCACTGGATTTAAATGGTTCGATTAGTAGCCTTAATGAGGTATGGCTGGACGTTGGCGGGGGGTATTCCGACGTTTTTGGCTGGCAACTGCTTACTGGGGTAACGTTTGGTTTTTTTCTCTTTTCAGCTCTGTTTGGGCCTAGTCTAGTTTGGTTGATGATGGCTGATGCCCCATTTGCTTTTATGTGGGGTACTTATAAATTTGGTTTTTGGGTAGGAGTCGCGGGGGGAGGGGCTGGCTTTCTGCTGATGTATCTAGGGCACTGCATTGCTCTTAACCGTTTGCGGCATACTCCTCCGGTACGTTTTCATCGCCAACGTCGGGAAGTTTGCTTTGTATTAGAAGGTACACGCAAAACGGTAATAGTGCCTTGGGAATCCCTGATGGCGTGGGTGGTAGAAGCCCGGGGCGTTACCCAGTACGGCGTTCAGCAGCAGTTCGGCATGGGATTTGGCTACGCGCACCCAGAGACAGGCCAATGGCTAAAGCTTGAATTTATGACCTTTGCAAAGCCTCTGGCCATCAGCCATTGGGAGGCGATCCGTGCCTATATGGAATACGAGGTTAATTCACTGGCTGATATACAAGACCCTAACGTTATCAGGGGCGAGAATGATCCCCCCTGGGAAGGCGTACACACCCTGCGCAATGCCCGCCGTCGTATTAACCAGCGCCGAGCTGAGGGCGAAATCGGCTGGTTGTATTGGAGCTGCTGGTATTTTATTGACATCATTCAGCTCTGGAACTTGCCGGGTTATTTGACCGAAAGAGAAAACAAACGGCTAATAAAAACGCGGCCCAATGTGCTGCCAACCAAAATGACACGGTGGTCACAACCTCTTGGCGAAGAACAGTGGGCCAAACCAAGCGATGAGTTGGTGAGATTGTCCAAAGAGGTCAAGCGTATTCGCGAGCAAGACCCGGCCTTGCCGATTGAAATGGTGTTCGCCGACGCTTATCGACGCCAGGGTATCACCGCATAAGTTCAATATGCTCAAGACGAATATTCGCTCTGCTGTGCCCCCCATGCGCGCAGGGGAGCGGGAAAGCCGCGCCGGGGGCGAGCAATACTGCTTAAGCCCCTTGCCGCTACCGGTGAATAGTAAATATGCCGTGGATGTGGCGCATATCGACGTGCGCCACGATGACGTCACCATGGATCTTCGCCAGGGGGAAAGCCCGGAAGGTTTGATAACGGCGGGGTATACATTGACATCTGGCTTCTTGTTCATGCTTTTTTCAGGGCTGCCGATGCTGACTATGATTCAAACGATGTACGAGTTTGGCAGGCCTGGATACCGGCCAGTGAGCAAGAAAAAAGTGGATCTTTTACTCTTATGGTAGAGTACACCGAAACGCTGCTCTCACTAGGCGAAGAGCGCTTACGTTTCACCTTTTATAAACTTGACGCTTCCACAATTAAAAAAGAGATCGAACCCAATGGCGAGGAAGCCCGGGGTATGAGCGTGCCTGCCCGCTTTATCCTGACGGTTCCCCTAATACCAGAAAATTAAGGATACTTATATGTGGTTTATTCAGCCCAAGCAGGACTTCATGGCTGAGATGCCCTGGAGGTATACGAATGAAGTGGCGGTAATGAGTTGGCAGATAAAAGCAAGAAACTACGATACTTCAACAGCTAACATAGAATTAATTGCAATGGTACTGGTTAGTCTTGGAATGGGTGGGGGGGCGGCTTATTTGTTTTCCCACCCTGAAGTTCCATTGTTAATTTCGCTATCTTTCTCAATGATCATGCCTTTAGTTTTCATACCACTTTCTCTAAGTATTACCCACTATACAACCATCTTTGTCTATCGTTTTACTGAAACGATAGTGGAAGTGCATTCATGGGAACCGCGGCAGGTATCGGGCAAGGCATTCCTGAAGTGGTCCGCGATTATTTTGCTACCTGTAGTGGGCGTACTGGCATTATTTGAGCCAGCCTTGATAATTGCAGGTATCGGTCCTTTGGGAATGGGGCTTATGGCTTTGCAAGCAGGGTCGCAACAGGCAAAGAATAGTTATAAAGAACCGACTGTATACGATTGGCGAGAAACCGATAAGATCTATCTTTATCCTGGGAGAGATATCATCGGTTTGAATATCCCCTGGTACAACCCTAATGAAAATAAAATGATCCCTAATGGAATTAATGAAATTTATTGCAAGGAGGGTGAGAGAGAATCTGTGTTGAAATTCTTTAAATCCAGGTTGCCGGGTGTTGATGTGGTAGAAGAGAAGTTTCATTTGTGATGATGCTGATTTGGCTGCCGATGCAATACGAACCTATCCTACCGGCCGTGCCGTTTTTTAAAACTACTTCATGGAGCCACTGCAGCATTTTGGAGAATGTGTTAGAAAAAGCAGGGCCAGCGCCGGTATTCGCCTAGACTCAATATGGCTACTGGCTAAAAATCTCCTTTCCTGCTTCTCTAGCAGGGGATACTGCTAGTATCTCGGAGATCGGCCGAGAGGGATTTTGGGCGCTTGGCGATAGATTCAGGTTAGTATGGTCAAACTAATATGATAACGTGATTTTTCCCCAAACTGGTTCGAGTGACTAGAGTGGTTTCCAAAGGAACTGGTGTGCTCGCCGCAGTAACAACGTTTCTGGAGGCAATTGAGCGTAATCAACGTGGCGATAATGATGCCGCCATCGCGTTTGGTTTTGCCGCGGTAGGCGCCGTACTTACTGTGCTTGCTTTTTCCAGCCCGGTGGGCTGGGTCGGGCTTGCTCTGCTGGTAGGTGGTGCCGTGATAGGCACTCTATTAACGGATGGCCCCTTTGTGCAGTGGCTCAAAAACGAGCCCTTTGGCATGCAGCGTGGGGCAGCGCCTTGGCTGCTGGAGCCTGAAGAGGCTTACTATCGGCTTCAAAGTTTGCTGGCCAATATTTCTATCACCGCACGTCGCCTTACCACACAAGAGCAAGCTGCTTTACGTGCTAATGTAGCTGTGACCCATAACAGACCCACTCCATCATCAATTTTAATGGGTGAACTTTGGCAGAGGCAGCTCCAAGCAAGTAGTGTCAACACTGTCATCGAGGTGCAAAGCGCCTTACCAGGCATGGGGAGTGAATTGCAGGATGTGGTAGTGATAGGCCTGTTCGAATCTCACGTGAGTGATGCGAATCTCGGGAGTAATACCCGCCCCTTAAATATTATTCCTGCGCTTACTCAGTTATCCGCTAATAAATTTAATTATTATATACATACTCCAGAGAATCATCTAAGTGGTCTTGCTTTTATACGTTATGGACTGGAAGTGAGTGTCCAGTTTCGTAAAAGCGTGCATGTGCCGTTTGAGGTTGACGAGTTCTACCCGGCCCCTGAACCATTGAATGAAATGCCGAGGGGTTTGGATAATGTATTTAATAGAGAGTCTCTGAATAAAGATTATTGGAAAACGGAGTCGATATATGTCTAATCCTATAGATGACCATGACGTATATACTGAAACTGCTTATATCCCCAAAAAACGCATAGAGTGGGAGCATGACAATACCGACCGTGAGAAAATAATAGGGACGCCTTGGAAATGGTATAAACGCACGCAGGATAATGCCCCCAGTGACGAGTATAACGGCGCTAGCGCTAAAGCATCGGAGAACTGGGTGAAGGAGAAAGCTCGGCGTTTCAAGAATGGTGATAACTTTTTTAAAGTAATGCGTGTTATCTATAATCATGAATCCATCATGCCACCAAATTTCAGTTTTATTTCACAAGTTTTTGTTGTGTGTATGGCTTTTGGTAAAGGAGGAGCGTTTTTTTTTCCTGCATCGTACTGTTTTTTTTTATTAGTGTTTTTTTTAAAATTTTTATTTGGGGGGTGGGGTTGGGATGATGTTTTAAATCAGATAATGGCCGTAGGTTTTATCTTCTTTTATACAACTTTAGCATCGCTAGTTGTTTGGAAAGGGGGCCGGCTTCTTGAGAAAAAATTCCCCCGATTTTTATACCATATGCGCAAGGCTCCTCTCTGGCAGCTTAATCGCCAAACGGGCCTATTTACGGTGTATAACCCCAAAAAAGCCTGGGAGGAGCGGGTGTCGGCACCTTTTTACGAGTTTGATGCCTATCTTGAAAGCGCGCCGGATACCCAAGGTAGCCCTACTTATTCGCTGATGCTCTACCACCCTGAAACGGGGCTTCGTCAGAAACTGGATGCTCAGTTTCCGCCTACCAATATGCCCGGTGAGTTGGTGGCCGCATGGCAGTTTATCCAACGCTATATGGATATTTCCCAGCCGCTACCAGATGTCCCCGCTCTGGAAATACACCGTCACAAAGACCCTACCACGGCAGCCGCTGACCAGCGCAAAGGTCGCAACCCGCGTTACTGGCGAGATATGAGCGAAGCCGAGGTAGAGAAAATTCAGGAAGATAAGTACCAGAAGAACATTCGTTTGCGCTAAGGCAATTGCGCACAATAGGGCAGACACTAAAAAGTGTGCTCTGCCCGAACTTGCTTCAGGCCTTCGTGACACCGGCGGCATGACCCGCTACGTCAACCAGGTCACGCTGATGCCCGGCGACGCCGCCTGGCGCGCCACGCCCAATCCCAAGCCAAGCGTCGACGGCCCCCAGGTGGCTTTCGTGGTCGGCCCGGAAGGCGAAGAGATTCACTGCGACGAGCACGGCCGGGTCAAGGTCCAGTTCCCCTGGGACCGCTACGCTGAACCCGATGACACCGCCTGTTGCTGGGTGCGCGTCTCCCAGGGCTGGGCCGGCGGCGGCTACGGCAGCATTGCACTGCCGCGCATCGGCCACGAGGTGATCGTCTCGTTTCTGGAAGGCGACCCGGACCAGCCGCTGGTCACCGGGCGCACCTATCACGCGGTCAACCAGCCGCCCTACGATTTACCGGCGAACAAGACCCGCACGGTGCTGCGCACGCAAAGCCACAAGGCCGAAGGCTTTAACGAGCTGCGCTTCGAGGACGAGGCGGGGGAAGAGCAGATCTGGGTCCACGCCCAGAAGGACCTGGAGCTTTTAACGCTCAACGACCGCACCGAGGAGATCGAAAACGACAGCTTCCTGAACGTCAAAAACGACCGTATCAGCGAGGTCGATCACAATGATCATCACACGGTGCACGGCGACCGCTTCGAACATGGCGAAGGCGATCAGCACCTCACCGTACAGGGCAGCCTGCACCTCAACGCCGGCCAGGCCTGGCTCAGCGAAAGCGGCCGCGAACTCCACATCAAGGCCGGTCACAAGGTCGTGCTGGAAGCGGGCAGCGAGATCACCCTCAACGCGGGCGGCAGCTTCATCAAGCTGGATGGCGGTGGCATTACCATCGTCGGGCCGACCGTGAAGGTGAATGCGGGGGGCAGCCCGGGTAATGGGACCGGGCAGGCTGTGGAAGACCCGCTATTGCCCGGGCGGGCGGTGGCGGAGGCCCACGAGGCTGTCCCAGCAACCTCGTTGCCCAAGCTAAAAGACTACCAGCTCAGCGACGCGGCCATCATGCCGCTGTGCGGCAAAATCAATAATACTCAGTGTACCCGGGAGGACTGTCCATGTCTGACTGGTTGAGGCAAATGGCCGAGCGCTCCAGGGCCGCCTATAGCCTTGCAGAAGTGGCTGTTGGTCAACGCGGTTACGTGGTGCTGGATCAGCGGCGCGCGCCGGAGCAGTGTCGCTCGATACTCGGGCGCGAGGGGCGGCAGGAGTTTATGACGCTATTCGCAGGTACCTCACTCTCACCGCTTTTAGAAGCCAGCCCTTGGCTGGTAGAAGTTGGCGTGGGGAGTGATGCCTGGCACTATGCCGAGAAGCTCTGCCAAAAGCGCTTGGGGTGGATGTGCCTGCCTTCATCTGGCCAAACCCTTCAAAGCATCACCGATCATTTACGTTCTCTGTTCGTACTAGCCGATCCGCACGGTGGGACGTCACTCATCAATTTGCAGCAGCCCGCCGTGTGGATGGCGCTACTCGCCAGTGCCCCTATCAGCGTTTACAACCATTGGTTGAGACCCTTTCAACAGGTGGCAACGCCTACGCCCCAAGGCCAGTGGCTTGTCTGGCAAGTACAAGCTAGAACCACTGATGCATCTGATGTAGGGCAACTGACCAGCGAGATGGAAGTGGCGTTGAAAGAGAGTCAGCAGGCCTGGTGGTTGAGCCGTATGGCGAATGTCCCGCTGGGTAGTTTACGAGCCGTTTGGTTGGTCAAGATAAAGGTCTTGATGGAGGCAGGAATCACTCGTTCCGATCACCTGAAACGGCTTTTTCCCATGATAATCAGCGAGAGCGAGGTGCTGAGTTCACCCATAAAAGAGGTACTGGGTAAGCCGCTGCCATCTCGTAAAAAGGTACAGCAACTGGAGCATCTTGTATGAGTGCCTCGCAATCGTCGCAACGTCGTCTAAACACTGTCGTGGTCAATATATTCGAGTCGCCGCCCTCGGAGGGGGAAAGTCCGGGGGAGAATGCCTCTCACGTGTGTGAGGAGAATTGCTGGGCCGATATTATTTATATACCGGGTACACGAACGTTTTGGCTTTTGACCGAGGAAGTATCAGATGCGCTGATGGAAGCCTCTGACACCCTACGCGAGTGGACCAGCACAGAAGATAAGGAAGCGCGCCTTGACCTTCTGACGAACGAGGCCGGCTTGATGGAGTGTCTGCTACCCAGCCGCGCAGAAAGCTTTCTTAATGATTCCGAGCGTCAGCGCTATATCGAGAGCTTCAATCGACTGGTCGCGATCACATCTGAAGACATGCCATCCGTACAGCAACGGATCGCCCATGAGGAAGGCCTGCGTGACCTACTCTGGGATGTCAGCACGCCCGGTATGTTGCTTCATATCGTCGGCCATATTACGGGAAGTGAAGTCAGTGAAATTGAAAACGATTTACGCACACTCTACCAGCAGGGCGTAGAAAGAGCGGAAGAGCAGGGCTACTCGCTGGAGGGCGAGGCGTATTACGGGCCTTGGGAAGAAGAGATCGCACAGGCATTGGAAACATATCGTGTATGCCGTGAACAGGCGCAGAGACAATATCACTTCAATCCAGGCAGCCAAGGACCTGCGACTCCCTTCTCGCTTAGGGATGTCCTGGCAGAGTATCAACGCTTCATTGAGCTATGCGAATCCAATCCGCCCGTCGAGGCCGCGCAGGCTTGCCAATTTGTAGGTTATGTACAACAGCTGAGTGAACAGCAAACAGAAAAGTATCACGATTATCTCGAAAGCATTTTAAAACTCGCTGCACTTGGCATTGCCACGCCAGAGCTTGCACTCTCCAGTGCCTCCGGTGGTGGTTCAAATGTAGAGGGAGGCATAAACGGCTTCGATACCTATTGCCGCTTATTGAGAGAAAGCGCTGAGCTCAATGAGTCGGTAGAGCAAAAGCTAAGCGAATGGGAGTCCGGAACGGCAGGCCGCGCCCAACTGCCTGTTTTTCTTTTCGAGCAGGAACGCCAGCAGTACGAAAGGCTTCATGATCAGTTGGATGAGCTGTTTGAAGCGGCCAGCGAAGCAGTCAAGCAGATGAAGCCGGGACGAGTCCTGATATGGAACACGAACCTGAACGATGACCGGCATTCGCTAGGATACGAAAAGCGTAAAATCGAGCGGCTCGTACGCCGTGAATTTCCGCTTCGCGAGTTCAGCTCACCATTGGGCGACAAATCGCTGTGCCATATCAGTTTATGGCAACTGGCGCCTCTCATGTCAGAAACCGAACGCGAACGTTTGGATCAAGCACTTGGTGCCGATGGCGTACTGCCCGCCACCTTATGGGAAGCGCCTGAAACGGCGTTGACTCAGTGGTTGGCTTCGCGTGGCTGCGAGAGAATCGAGCATCAGCTCAGTTGGCACGAAGACACACTGGGTTTTTTCCAGCCGGATGACCTCTTTTCCTATTTGGAACAGCACCATTATGAGGTGGAGTCGTTAACGGGTGATAACAAAATCCGCTGGGGAGAAGCTCTCCAGAAGATCCTCTTTACCGGCCCTGGCCGTGAATCGTTGAGGCTTTTTGATGCCAGTGCACAAGCACAAATGCTGCGATTGGTCGGGATGACGCAATTTGACCTTAATGAGGAACGGTCAGAAGGTGAGCGTGACGCCCCTTGGAACGCCGAGGCGCAGTCCGGCAGCCTGGCATTTTTTGATGGTGAACTGACGTTCGAGGAAAAATCAGGTGCCAGCGTCACGCGCAATGATCAATTGGAACTGGCACGAGATACGGCCGGTGAGTGGTCCTTGAATGACAAGGATAAGACCGCTGCAAAGCTTTCTTACGGGTGGGAAAGTAAAGGCACGATCAGCCTGGCACGAGGCGAACTTCCTCTGGGGCGTTTGGTGCTACCTCAAAAGTCTCAAGCCTTGTCGGTCAGTATCGAACTGGCCGAACGTAATGAAACGCGCGACTTGGGGCGCTATACCGTTGTACTCGATGCGGTAGCCAAAGGCTTTGCCGGGGCAAGCGCAGTACTCTCAAGCGAGTTGGGGTTTGATTTCGATAAGGATGGGCTAAGCATCACTGGGGTCGACTGGGCCAAGCGCGAAGCCCAAGGCGCTGAGTTCGATGCGTTTGCGGGTGCCAAGCTGGGCATAGAGACGCGCTGTGCCCTTCACTGGGAGCCGCCGGAAAACTTGCAGCGCCTGCTGCCGACACGTGCCGCGTTATCAGAACTTGCCATGCAGGGCTCGAGCCGGTCACTCACGGGATGGCGAAGCCTTGGCAATGCCAAGTTGGGGGGCGAGGTATCCATCGGTATCGGGGCGAAGGCCGGTTTTCTTTTACGTATGCAGGGCGGTAAGTTCACGCTCGTCATGAGTGCTCGACTGGTCGTTGGCAAAGGCGTCGGCGGGTCGCTGGCGATTGATCTGGATGTAGATAGCCTTGATTTGTGGCTCACCATGCTTCACCGCGCCATGGTCGATAACAACTACGTCCAGCCCGAGTGGGTCGACGAAGAAGCCTACGAAACCCTGGGTTTTCTCGGTTATCTCGCCGCCACGACGTTGTTGAACGTAGGGCTTCTCGCCGCCCGCGGCAAGGCCGGTATCGAGCAGCTCTACAACGCCATGACGGGCGGGCAGAATGCGGGGCCGATTGCCTACGTTATTACCAACGATCCGCGGCAAGAACAGATGCGTAACTGGATTCAGCAACTAACGCCCGAGGCACTGGGGGCTTTGCTACATCTGCTAATCAGCGAACCGCGAGCGTTCGAAATTGAGACTCCCGGAAGAGGCCGAACCCGCGATAACGTAGAGTCATTCAATTCCCAGCAGGCATTGGACTTTCAGCAAATAGCCATTGCCAACTGTTTGGGGTGGATCGTGGACGGGGTAACAACCGGAGTCTACGGCTCACTATGTCGTTTTAGTCAGGAAGACCCGACTCCCTCACAGTACTTATTCGCCAAGGCACTTATACGAATGAGCGAGGACGGACAGCCATGGCATGATGACCCAAGACATGCCTACGAGCGCCGTAAACGTGACCTGGAATTTTTTATGGAACGGACTTCAGGCACAAGTGATGAAGACGTTAGATTTGCTAAACAAGAATACCGGCGCTATGCCGCAGGCTTAGCCACCGAAGTATGTGCTACTCAGTAAAGTAATCGACCAAGGAATGACGTCATGCGATCAACTCTTTTAGCTGCACTGACCAGCTTGCTTTTAGTACCGCTAAGCGTGCTGTCTGCTTGGGCCCTGGATGACGAAGCGCAAGCCGCCAAAGAGGAAAGAATGCGGTTATGGGGTATTCACCAGTGGGAAAGGATGCAGCCGCCACTTGAAATTGCCGCCGAAAGTGGCGATGCGGAAGCGATGTATTATTTGGGCGAAGCGAATCGACTGCTTAGCCGAGGTCTTTCACAGGCCGCACTTGACTGGTATTACCAAGCCGCTCAACACGGCGACCCCTACGCCATGCTGCGCTTGTTTGACGGTGGGGCCTGCGAGCTGGGCGACGTTTGCCCGGAAAACGGCGACGACTGGCCGCAGGAAGCGCTCGAGCTCATGCTGCCCCAGGCGGAAGCCGGAGACCCGGAGGCCATGGCGGCGCTTTATTACATTTATTACTACGTGGAAGAGCCCGACGAAGAAGAGGCGCTCGAGTGGCTGGACCGCGCTGCCGAGGCGGGCAATGCCTGGGCCATGCACTCGCTGGGCAAGCGTGCACGCAACGATGAGGATGCTTACAGTAGCGATACAGAGCGTTTGGAGGCCGCGGAGGTATGGTTTCGCCGGGCGGCCGAAGCGGGGTATGCGCCTGGGATGAATGATTTAGCCGTCATTTTGAGCCATTTGGGGCGATATGAAGAAGCTTGGGAGTGGATGCTTCAAGCCTCAGAGGCGGGCCATATTAATGGTAGGCAATGGGTAGCATCTTGCTATATCGAGCCTGAAGCACAAGGGCGGGAAATGTGTCAGGTAGACAAACAGCCTGCGAAAGGGTGGGCGATTATGCTGGCCAGAAATGAGGAAGTACCGGGTACTTCCTCAGAGCGAGCACTACGGGTGTATCATGATAGCCTTACCCCCGAACAACGCGCCGAAGGCGAGCGTATGAAGGAAGAATGGCTGGGCCTGGAACCGCCGCTTTCCTATTTCCCCGAGAAGTTTGGCCCCTGATGATGTTACTCCCTCGCGCCGGTCTTCTGGCAACCCTAGCCTGCTTGCTTTTGATACCGTTAACGCTACTACCACCTGCGTGGGCGTTGGATGACGAAGTGCAAGCCGCCAAAGAAGAGGGTATGAGGCTTTACAACGCACACCAACGCTCAAAGAGCCCACCCTATTTGGAAATAGCCGCAGAAGCGGGTGATGCGGAGGCGATGTATTATCTAGGAGAAGTTGATCGCTTGCGTCATATGGGTCTAACCCAGGCAGCACTGGACTGGTACCACCAGGCCGCTCTACACGCCGACCCCTACGCCATGCTGCGCCTGTTCGACGGAGGCGCCTGCGAGCTGGGCGACGTTTGTCCGGAAAACGGCGATGACTGGCCGCAGGAAGCGCTCGAGCTCACGCTGCCCAAGGCCGAAGACGGGGACGCTGAGGCCATGGCGGCGCTTTATTACATTTATTACTACGTGGAAGAGCCCGACGAAGAAGAGGCGCTCGAGTGGCTGGACCGCGCAGCCGAGGCGGGCAATGCCTGGGCTATGAACACGCTGGGCAAGCGCGCACGTGATGATGAGGATGCTTATGAAAGTGAAACTGCGCAGCTTGAAGCGGCGGAGGTATGGTTTCGCAGAGCAGCTGAACTCGGATATGCGCCATCCATGAACAATCTATCAGCAATTTTAAGTAATTTAGGACATAATGATGAAGCTTGGGAGTGGATGACAGAAGCTTCTGAAGCAGGTCACATAAATGGTAGGCGCTGGACAGCTTCATGCCATATAGTACCTGAAGAAGAAGGACGCGATTTATGTGACCCAGCGCCAGCACCGAATCCTGCTATCGGCTGGGCAATTATGTTGGCTATTGATGAAGAAGTGCCAGGAGCCTATTCCAACGATAGTCTTGAATATTACAAAGAAATGCTCACACCTGAACAATGCGAAGAAGGCGAGCGTATGAAAGACGATTGGCTGGGCCTGGAACCGCCGCTCTCCTATTTCCCCGAGAAATTTGGTCCCTGATGATGTTACTGCCTCGCCCCGGTCTTCTCGTGACACTAGCAAGCTTGCTTTTAGTCTCTCTAAGCGTGTCGCCTGCCTGGGCCCTGGATGACGAAGTGCAAGTAGCAAAAGATGAAGGGATGCGGCTTTATGGCATTAGAAAAGTAGATTCAGCTATTCCATTCCTTGAGCAAGCGGCTGAAGCTGGTGATGCAGAGGCGATGTACTACTTGGGTGAATTCAACCGCCGCTTGGTGATGGGTAACATGAACCAGGCCGCGCTGGACTGGTATTACCTGGCCGCCCAACACGGCGACCCCTACTCTATGCTGCGCTTGTTTGACGGTGGGGGCTGCGAGCTGGGCGATGTTTGCCCGGAAAATGGCGATGATTGGCCGCAGGAGGCACTCGAGCTCACGTTGCCTAAGGCAGAAGCCGGGGACTCGGATGCCATGGCGGCGCTTTATTACATTTATTACTACGTGGAAGAGCCCGACGAAGAAGAGGCGCTTGTGTGGCTACACCGGGCGGCCGAGGCGGGCAATGCTTGGGCCATGAACACGCTGGGTAAGAAGGCGCGTGATGAAGGAGGTTCTTTCGAGCTCAATATGGAGCAATTAGAAGCGGCGGAAGTATGGTTTCGCCGGGCAGCCGAGGCAGGGTATGCGCCGGGCATGAACAATTTGGCTGTCGTCTTGAGTCATCTAGAACATTACGAGGAGTCTAGAGAGTGGCGAGAAGCATCCTCTGACGCAGGACATATCAATGGGCGTCGATGGATAGCCGCCTGCAATATAGTGCCCACACTCAGAGACTTTAAGGACTTATGTCGGGCGGCATTAGAGCCAGATCCTGCAAAAGGGTGGGCAATATTGTTGGCAATTCAGGAAGAGGTGTCCGGAAGCTATTCAGATCAAGACCTGGATATCTATAGAGAGCACGTCACCCCCGAACAACGCGCCGAAGGCGAACGCATGAAAGACGACTGGCTGGGCTTGGAACCGCCGCTCTCTTATTTCCCCGAGAAGTTTGGCCCATGATGATGTTACTGCCTCGCGCCGTTCTTCTGGCGACATTAGCCAGCTTGCTCTTAATGCCGTTAACGCTACCGCCTGCTTGGGCCCTGGACGAGCAAGCGCAAGCCGCCAAAGAGGAAGGAATGCGGTTATGGGGTATTCACCAGTGGGAAAGGATGCAGCCGCCACTTGAAATTGCCGCCGAAAGTGGCGATGCGGAAGCGATGTATTATTTGGGCGAAGCGAATCGACTGCTTAGCCGAGGTCTTTCACAGGCCGCACTGGACTGGTATTACCAGGCCGCCCAGCACGGCGAGCCCTATGCCATGCTGCGCCTCGACTCAGGGGGCGCCTGCAAACTGGGCGGCGTTTGCCCCGAAAACGGCGATGACTGGCGAGACGCGGCCCTCGATGCGACCCTGCCCAAGGCCGAAGACGGCGACCCGGAGGCCATGATGGCGCTCTACTCCATCTACGCCGTAGAGGACAGAGAGGCCGCCAATCACTGGCTGCTGGAAGCGGCTGAAGCAGGCAACGTCTATGCTCAAGACTGGTTAGGGCGAAGAATTCGAGATGGTGAAAGTGGCACCAGGTACACCAACGATACGGAGCGCCGGGAAGCGGCTGAGGTTTGGTTCCGCCAGGCAGCGGAGCTGGGCTACCCACCTTCCATGAGTAACCTGGCAGGGATATTGGCGAACCTGGAGCGTTACGATGAGGCGTGGGAGTGGATGGAAAAAGCCTCGGATGCGGGGTAATCCCCCCGAAAAATAACCGCGGTGATAAGTGGAATTTTGTAACCTGAACAGACAGGAGATTCCACATGCGAAAATCACGTTTTACCGACAGCCAGATCATGGCGATTCTGAAGCAAGCCGAGAACGGCGTGCCGGTTCCTGAACTTTGCCGCGAGCACGGTATGAGCAGTGCCACGTTTTATAAATGGCGTTCGAAGTATGGCGGTATGGACGCGTCCATGATGAAGCGCCTCAAGGACCTGGAAGACGAAAACCGTCGGCTCAAGAAGATGTACGCCGAAGAGCGCTTGAAATCCGAGCTTCGCCAGGAGGCCCTTGAGGGAAAGTGGTAAAGCCATCTCAACGCCGAGAGATGGCAATAAATGCAGTTGATGCCGATCGCTGCAGTGTACGGCTGGCCTGTGTGGCCTTTGGTATCAGTGAGACCTGTTATCGCTACCGGGCAAAGCTGAGCCATGAGAACGCGGTGATTGCCGACTGGCTGGTGCGTTTAACCCATAACCAGCGTAACTGGGGTTTTGGGCTGTGTTACCTGTATCTGCGTAACGTGAAGGGCTTCGGCTGGAACCATAAGCGCATCTACCGGATTTACCGGGAACTGGAGCTTAACCTGCGGATCAAGCCCAGGAAGCGACTGGTGCGGAAAAAGCCGGAACCCCTGTCGGTACCGCAGGCTCTGAACGGCTGTTGGTCTATGGACTTCATGCACGACCAGTTGGCAGATGGCCGAACGTATCGGTTGTTCAACGTGCTCGATGACTACAACCGGGAAGGTCTGATCATCGATGCAGACTTCTCGCTGTCGGCAGAGCGCGTAATACGCTCTCTCACGCAGTTGATCGAATGGCGCGGCAAGCCAAAAGCCATTCGCTGTGACAACGGCCCGGAATACATCAGCGGTAAGCTCGTTACCTGGGCAAGGCAGGAAGGCATTGAACTTCGATACATCCAGCCGGGGAATCCGCAGCAGAATGCTTATGTTGAACGTTACAACCGAACGGTACGCTATGACTGGCTGAGCCATTACCTGTTCAACTCGATCAGTGAGGTTCAGGACTTTGCCACACGCTGGCTTTGGACTTACAACCACGAACGACCGAATATGGCATTGGGTGGAATGACACCGAAACAAAAGGTAGCCATGGCTGCCTAGACGCCTCTACTTATCGCCCCGGTTATAAATGGGGAGATTACCGCGGGGCTTATGAATGGTCGCATGTGGTTAGTTTCGTGCAATATCGTACCCAACAATGAAGGAAGGGAGTTGTGTAACAGCGCGCCGCTGCCTAACCCAGCAGAAGGATGGGCCATTGCCTTGGCTATCAACGAGGAAGTGCCCAATACTTACTCTTCTACCGATTGGTACAGATATCGCCAGATTGTTTCTCCTGAAGAGCGTGAAGAGGGCGAAGCCATGAAGGATGAGTGGTTGAATTTAGCACCGCTTTCCTATTTTCCCGATAAGTTTGGCTTTTAATGAGGGGCTTTCTTTACCGCACTCTATATTGCCTCACCGCCGCCGTTGCCCTGACGGCGGCAATGCCTGCCTATTCGCTCGATGATGCTGCCCAGGCTGCCAAAGACGAAGGCATGCGGCTTTATAACGCTTATCAACGCTCGAAAAGCGAGCCGTACCTGAAAACGGCCGCAGAAGCGGGGGATGTCGAGGCGATGTACTACCTGGGTGAGGTGTATCGCTTACGGCATATGGGATTAACGAATGATGCCATGGACTGGTACTACCAGGCCGCCCTGCACGGCGAGCCCTATGCCATGCTGCGTCTCGACTCCGGTGGCGCCTGCAAGTTGGGCGGCGTTTGCCCCGAGGAAGGCGATGACTGGCGAGACGCGGCCCTCGAGGTGACCCTGCCCAAGGCCGAAGAGGGCGACTCGGAGGCCATGATGGCGCTCTACTCCATCTACGCCGTAGAGGACAGTGAGGCCGCCAATCACTGGCTGCTGGAAGCGGCCGAAGCAGACAACGTCTATGCTCAAGACTGGTTGGGAAGAAGAATCCGCGATGGTGAAAGTGGCACTAGTTACACCAACGATACGGAGCGCTTGGAATCGGCTGAGGCTTGGTTTCGTCGGGCGGCCGAGCTGGGCTACCCACCTTCCATGAGCAACCTGGCAGGGATATTGGCGAATCTGGAGCGTTACGATGAAGCCTGGGAATGGATGGAAAAAGCCTCTGATGGGGGGCTTATCAATGGCCGGCAGTGGTTAGCTGATTGCAATATTATGCCGAATACTGAAGGAAGAAAGCTATGTGATGGCGCCCCCTCTCCTGATCCAGCAAAAGGGTGGGCCATTGCGCTCTCTATCGATGAGGAGGTACCCAATACTTTCTCGTCTACTACTTGGTATATATTTCGTCAGCATGTCACCCCTGAAGAGCGTGACGAAGGCGAGGCCATGAAAGAGGAGTGGTTAAATTTAGCACCGCTCTCCAATTTCCCCGATAAATTTGGCTTTTAATGATTGGCTGTCTTTACCGCACTTTATACTGCCTCACTGCCGCCGTCGTTCTCACGGCGGCAGCACCCGTCTACTCACTCGATGAAGACACCCAGGCTGCCAAGGACGAAGGCATGCGGCTCTGGGGCATCCACCAGTGGGAAACGATGCAGCCGCCACTGGAAATTGCTGCAGAAGCAGGCGATGTCGAGTCGATGTACTACCTCGGTGAAGCCAACCGGCTGCTTAGCCGCGGCTTGTCCAATGCAGCCATGGACTGGTACTACCAGGCCGCCCAAGACGGCGAGCCCTATACCATGCTGCGCCTCGACTCAGGGGGCGCCTGCAAACTGGGTGGTGTTTGCCCCGAGGAGGGCGATGACTGGCGCAAAGCGGCCCTCGATGCGGCCCTGCCCAAGGCCGAGGAAGGCGATACCGATGCCATGGTGGCGCTCTACTCCATTTATGCCAAGTTAGGCGATATGGAGGTCGCCGACCACTGGCTGCTGGAAGCAGCCGAGGCAGACAATACGTATGCGCAGGATTGGTTGGGACGAAGAATCCGCAGCGAACACGATAGTTACGGTAGTTACGTCAACGATACGGAGCGCCTGGAAGCGGCTGAGGCTTGGTTTCGTCGTGCGGCCGAGCTGGGCTATGCCCCCTCAATGAATAATTTATCGGCTACATTAGTGCACCTTGGTCGTTTAGAAGAAGCCTATGATTGGATGATAAGAGCATCAGATGCAGGAATGGCTCTTTCAAGATTTGCCATTGGTTGGTGTTATATTGAACCAGAATACGATGTTATTTGCCCTGATGAACCTCATATGGCAGCAGGGGTCGGGATTTTGGAGGCTATGGTAGAAGAGATTAATAAGCCTGAGGCAAAGTCTTTACTGGATGGTTTTTCAGAGCCGCTCACTGACCAAGAGCAAGAAGAAGCCGATGCAGTGAAAACTAAATGGCTCAATCACCAGCCACCACTTTCTTATTTTCCCGCCAAGTTTGGCTTTTAATGATTAATGGTCTCTACCGAACGCTGCATTGCCTCATGGCCGCCCTTGCCCTAACGGTGGCTATGCCTGCCTATTCGCTCGATGATGCTGCCCAAGCCGCCAAAGGCGAAAGTATGCGGCTTTATAACGCTTATCAACGCTCGAAAAGCGAGCCGTACCTGAAAACGGCAGCAGAACCTGGGCGGTAGCTGGCTTGCTAATTATTACAGTATTAGCCGACATGACGGGTGGCTGCTCTCTACCCCCTGGAGCCAAGGTGCTTCTAAAGTCAGTGATCGTCCATTTGAAGCGTATCAATCACGGTTACAGGAGATTGCTCAAGCACCCAAAATGGGTATCACTATTGAAGAGGCTGACAGCTGGTGGCGGCGGCAAGTTAGTGGGCCAGAGTCAGTTGATTTTAAACTCTCTTTGCCAATTCGCCTTGGAGACCTTGCGGCACCGTCTGTCAGAAGGGCGCCGGTGCGTCTTTCCATCGGTGTCTACCAAGTGCAGCCGGAAAATCAGGGGCAAGATTATCAGTCTGAATAATGGGTGAAGGCTACCGATAAGATCGTGGAAAGCTTGTCCCTTGCGGATAAAGCGCCACTCGCGTTTGCCCTGCCTCGGCCTGAGTCACTGAATTCGATATCGGCGCGGCCCACCCATAATGTTTTTGCCGTACGGCTGGAAGTGCTGGGCCACGATGGCCATTATCAGGCCAACGATTACCATATTTATGTATCGCCCTCAGGGCAGCGGAGATTACACGCCATCGGATGTTGCTATTCGCGGTCAACAAGCCCCGTGGCAACACATCGACCCTCTTCTTTTGATTTGATTAAGGCACTTCCATGTCGGCCAAACAAAACCCAACGCCGCGCCCGGATATGCTCCAGCCCCACCGGGCTGGAGATGTTGAGTCATTTTCAGGTGGTAAGGTTATCTACCTGTCGCCTACTCCCTTGCCTACAGGAGCAGCTCCTCTAGATTTCAATCAGGCGATTGGAGAATTAAATGATATCTGCTTGGATTTCGGGGAAAGCCTTCCTACGCCATTCACTTGGCAGTTCACGTTAGGTATACCCTTTATAGGCTTTTTGATGCTGGTTTTTCTTATTCCAGTGCTTGGGGGAGGGCTAATGTGGTTTATTGGAAAGGATATCGAGCTTTTTTACGCAGGTATTGCCGGGCTTTTTAATGAAGTATTTGCTCAGGCTTCAGTAATCTGTTTCTTGATATTAATATTAGCCTTGTTCATTAAAGCCCATTATCACTATAAGTTCCGGGAAGCTGTGCCCACACGCTTTCACCGCCAACGCCGCGAGGTCGCCTTCGCGCCGGGGGATGGCAAGCCACCCATCATTGTACCCTGGGAAAACGTGGCGGCCTGGGGACGCAAGCGCAGGGGGCAACGCAATACGGTGTACAGCGCCAGTATGGCCTGGGGATAGGCTTTATCGAGCCTGAAACCGGGCAGCAGCACTTCCTGGAATTATCACAGCCCGGCATGCCCTTAGCATTGGGGCTTTGGGAAGCGGTGCGGGCTTTTATGGAGTACGAGGTCAACACCCGCGAAGAGATTCAAGATCCTCACGGCTTGCATCGCCCTGGCGACCCGCCCTATGAAGGTGTACATACGTTCCACAATGCCCGGCGCCGATTGCACCGCCGTTACCGCGAGAGTGAGATCGGTCTTTTCAAGGTTACTCTGTGGTACCTGTGGCATATCATTGACCTTTGGACGATCCCTTTTTATTTGGCGGAATGGGAGATCCGTACTATCCAGAAGGCCGAGCGCCAGGGCCTCCCGGCCAGTCTTGATGAATGGTCGCAGCCCGTGCCCGAAGCTCAATGGGCCAAGCCCAGCCAGGAACTCACGCGCCTCTCAAACGAGGTCAAAAAGCGTCATGCTCGGCAGCCGAACCGGCCAATTACGGCCATCTTCGCCGAGGTTTATGCCAAGGAAGCGCCTCTTTCTGCTTGAGGGGACAAGAACACCACAGACAGCGCCGAAAGCGATTTTCCGGAGCTCACGCCCGGCGCGCGCTTTACGCTGACTGACCATTACACTTTGAGGCCAAGGCGCTTTACCCCAGAGCATTATGCGGTTGCCGTACGTTTTGAACGCTTGAATGAAGCCGGGCAATATCAAGCCAATGCCGATGATATCCAAGTGGTCTATCTGAACCCCTCCCTGGGTACTGGGCCAGAATCACACTACCAGCCAACTGATAGTGTCAACGCGCCGATTGAGCCAAGAGGCTGGTACGCTATTGATCCAAGCACTATGGTAATGAATCCGTAAACAGGAGCCAAAATGGCCAAGAAACATAAAGGCCTCACGGGGCCTGAACCGACCAAATCGCAGCAAGCGGGTAAGGTGGAGCGCTTACCGGCTGGAAAAATTATATTTCTGGCACCTCACCCCCTTCCAACTGGTGAGCCGGCACTAAACGAAGGGGCAATCAGCGAGCTTAACGATACTTGGCTGGATTATGGAGCTGGGTGGCCTGGTGTGTTTGGTAATCAACTAATCATAGCCTTGTCATTTTGGTCTTTCCTTTTCATGGCTGTTGTTGCGCCGCTATTACTTTCGCCGTTTATGTCTCAAAGAATGTTTAACGCTCTTTCTGATGGTTTTATAAGAAATGGCCTCTATATGGCGGCTGTTGGACTGTTTTTTGGGCTTTGGGGAGTACTTTCTGTGCACTCGAAACGCAAAAAAGTTATCCCAACGCGTTTTCACCGTCAACGTCGCCAAGTATGCTTTGTTCCGGAAAGTAAAAATGGTGATGGCTACGAAGCCCCTGTGTTTGTACCTTGGGAATCACTCCGGGTATGGGTTTTCGAGACCCGTGGCGCTACCCAGTATGGCGTGCAACAGCAGTACGGCATGGGAATAGGCTATTTGCTGCCGGGTACTGATAAATGGGTAAAAACCGAATTTATGACCCCTGCTTTGCCGTTGGCTCTGGCCGAGTGGGAAGCGCTTCGCGGTTATATGGAGTATGAAATCAACTCCTTGGATGAGGTCCAGAGCCCCCTTGCCATTCGAGAAGAAGGTGATCCGCCTTGGGAGGGGGCGCATACCATCCGTAATGCCCACCGCCGTCTGCATCGGCGCCGCCGCAACGGGGAGGTTGGCTGGTTCTACACCCTGGGTTGGTATCTCTACCACCTGCTCACCTTCTGGACGCTGCCAGGGTATCTGGCTGAGTTTGAGACATGGCTACTTAGACGCTCTGGTAAAAAGACACTGCCTGCTGAAATGGTGGAGTGGTCAAAACCACTGCCCGAAGAACAGTGGGCCAAGCCAAGCGCCGAGTTGGTAAGGCTCTCTGAAGAAGCCAGGCGGATTCGTAACGCCGATCCACAGCGGCCCATCGAAGAAGTATTTGCTGAGACTTACCGGCGGCAGGGGTTAGAAACCTGATTTTATGGCCAAAAAACATAAAGACCTTACAGGGCCAGACCCAACCAAACCGCAGCAAGCAGGTAATGTGGAGCGGCTATCAGCCGGAAAGATTATATTCCTAGCACCTCACCCCCTCCCCACGGGAGAACCAGCACTAAACGAAGGGGCGGTCAGTGAGATTAACAATACTTGGCTGGATTATGGAGCAGGGTGGCCAGGAGTGTTTGGTAATCAGTTCGTGATAGCTCTGTGCTTTTGGTCGTTTCTTGTAGTCGCTTTTGTTTTTCCGATGGTTTTGTACCCATTTGTCTCAGAAAGAGTCTTCCGTGCTTTCGTAGACGAAGCTTTTAGAAACGGCTTTATTGCGATATTAATTGGATTTGCGTTTGGGATATGGGCGACTGTTGAAGTTTATACGAAGCGCAAAAAGGTGATCCCTGCGCGCTTTAATCGTCAGCGTCGCGCAGTATGCTTTGTTCCGGAAAGTAAAGACGGTAACGGCTACGAAGCGCCCGTGTTTGTACCCTGGGAGTCATTACGTGTGTGGGTTTTTGAAACTCGTGGTGCTACGCAGTATGGCGTGCAACAACAGTACGGCATGGGGATCGGCTATGTGCTGCCTGGCACCGACCAATGGGTGAAAACCGAGTTTATGACGTCTGGATTACCACTGGCCTTGGCTGAGTGGGAAGCCTTGCGGGGTTACATGGAGTATGAAATCAACTCCCTGGATGAGATTCAGAGCCCCCTTGCCATTCGAGAAGAAGGTGATCCGCCTTGGGAGGGGGCGCATACCATCCGTAATGCCTGCCGCCGTTTGCATCGACGCCGCCGCAACGGTGAAGTTGGCTGGTTCTACACGCTGGGTTGGTATCTCTATCACCTGCTCACCTTCTGGACGCTACCAGGGTATCTGGCCGAGCTCGAGACGTGGCTACTTAGGCGCTCAGGTAAAAAGACACTGCCGGCTGAGATGGTGGAGTGGTCGAAACCATTGCCCGAAGAACAGTGGGCCAAGCCAAGCGACGAGTTGGTAAGGCTCTCTGAAGAAGCCAGGCGGATTCGTAAAGCCGACCCACAGCGGCCCATCGAAGAGGTATTTACAGACGCCTATAAGAGGATGAGATGTCAGCGGTGACTTGCGAGCGTGGCTAAACGTGCAGTGAGATGGGTGATATAGAAAAGCTCTTTGGCATCACGCACGAAGCGCTGTGGTAACCCCCTTGCCCGCATTTCCGTCTGGGCGCGAGTTATTGCCACAATGAGGTTCGGCATGAGGAGTAGAGTACACCGAAACGCTGCTCTCACTGTAGTGGCATAGTAAATTTGGCCACCTAATTAGAGGTGCTAATATGCACCAAGACATCACCAGGTGGCAGCATGGCAACAAGACCAAAACGTAACTTTAGCCCTGAATTCCGGCTCGAAGCAGCACAGCTAGTCGTCGATCAACACTACACGGTTCGTGAAGCGGCTGAAGCCATGAATGTGGGGTATTCGAGCATGGATAAATGGGTTCGTCAGTTACGCCAGGAGCGTGATGGCCAAAGCCCTAAAGCAACGCCCATGACAGCCGATCAGCTCAGGATTCGCGAGCTTGAAAAGCGCATCCGTGACATTGAGATGGAAAAAGACATCCTAAAAAAGGCTACCGCTCTCTTGATGTCGGACTCCCTGAACACTTCTCGCTAATCGAGAAACTCAAGACGAGCTACCCGGTAAAAAAACTGTGTGACGTGTTTGGCGTGCATCGCAGCAGCTTTAAATACTGGAGACAACGTTCACAAAGACCTGTGTGTGCCACGAAGACCAAGGAAATAGCCAAGGTCAGAGAGCTATTTCGCGAGAGCGAAGGCTCTGCAGGGGCGCGCAGCATCGCAGAGATGGCGACAAGGCAGGATGTGCCGTTAAGTCGCTATCGCGTTGGCCGCCTGATGGAAAAGCTTGGCCTGATTAGTTGCCAAGTGCCTGGGCACACCTACAAGAAAACAGGTGATGAACATGTTGAGGTACCGAACCACTTAGCGCGTCAGTTTAACGTTGAGGCGCCCAACCGCGTTTGGTGTGGCGACGTCACATATATCTGGACTGGCAAACGCTGGGCTTATCTAGCCGTTGTCATGGACTTATTTGCCAGGAAAACGATTGGCTGGTCGATGTCGTTGTCGCCCGATAGCGAACTCACCAGCAGCGCATTGGAAATGGCTTATGAGAGCCGTGGGCGGCCAAAAGGGGTTATGTTCCACAGCGACCAGGGCAGTCATTACACGAGCCGTAAGTTCCGTCAGACACTCTGGAAATGCCAGGCAAAACAAAGCCTGAGTCGACGTGGTAATTGCTGGGATAATGCGCCAATGGAGCGTTTCTTCAGGAGCTTAAAGGTTGAATGGGTGCCAACGTATGGCTATCGATCATTCTTGCAGGGGCAGCATCATATCGTGAACTATTTAATCGGGTATTACAGCCAGCTTAGGCCTCACCAGCATAACGGTGGTATGAGTCCGAACCAGGCAGAGGAAAAGTACTGGGTTAACTATAAAGCGGTGGCCAGTTTTACTTGACCACTACATTACGGCATTTTCATTCGTATACCTCCAGGGTATTTCGGCAATGAAGTCCTGCTTGGGCTGAATAAACCACATATAAGTATCCTTACTCTTCTGGTGTTAGGGGAACCGTCAGGGCAAAGTGGGCAGGCCCGCTCATACCTCGAGCTTCCTCGCCATTGGGTTCGATGTCTTTTCCGATTGCGGAAGCATCAGACTTGTAAAAGGTGAAACGTAAGCGGTCTTCGCCTGGTGTGAGCTGGCAAGTCAGAGCACGAAACTATGATATTTCCAAGAGTAGCTTGGAGTTAATGGTGTTCGTGATTATGGCATCGGGAGGGGGGTATGTAATGTCTTTATTCGTTGAGTCGTTGTTAGCCTCTTTTTTGCTAGGATTTGGTATGTTTCTACCTTTCTTTTTACTTGGCTTAAGTGTAACCCATTACACTACTATCTTTGTTTACCGTTTTACTGAAACGTTAGTGGAGGTGCATTCTTGGAAGCCGCAGGATGCTGCAGCTAGCGCATTCTTGAAGTGGTCCGCGATTATTTTGCTACCTGTGGTAGGCGTACTAGCATTATTTGAGCCAGCCTTGATAGTAGCGGGTATTGGCCCCTTGGGGATAGGGCTTATGGCCTTGACAGCGGGGTCTCGACAGACAAAGCAGGATAGTAGAAAACATCATTCATTTTATTGGCAAGACACCAATAAAATCTATCTTTATCCTGATAGATATATTATAGGTTTGAATACTCCTTGGTATCACCCTGAAAAAAGAAAAATTATTCCTAATGGAATGAACGCAATATATTGCAAAGAGGGCGAACGACAAGAAGTGTTTAGATTCTTTAAAGAAAGATTGCCAAATGTTGAGGTGGTAGAAGAGAAGTTTCATCTTTGGTGATGCTGATTTGGTTGCTGATGCAACACGAACCTACCTTACCGGCCGTGCCGTTTTTTAAAAACTACTTCATGGAGCCACTGCAGCATTTTGGAGAATGTGTTAGAAAAAGCGTGGCCAGCGCCGGTAGTCGCCTAGACTCAATATGGCTACTGGCTAAAAATCTCCTTTCCTGCTTCTCTAGCGGGGGATACTGCTAGTATCTCGGAGATCGGCCGAGAGGGATTTTGGGCGCCTGGCGATAGATTCAGGTTAGTATGGTCAAACTAATATGATAACGTGATTTTTCCCCAAACTGGTTCGAGTGACTAGGCTTTGTATGAAAAGTCATTTTTGCTAATGTAACCCATGCATAACCAGCATCGGTGCAATATGTCAGGACGCTACGAAATCCACGAGCAACAATGGCAGTTGATCAAAGACATCGTATCCCCGAGTCAAACCATGGGCAGGCCCAGAAAAGACGACCGGCAGATGCTCAATGGTATCTTCTGGGTGCTCTGTTCTGGCGCCAAATGGCGCGATCTACCTGAGCGCTATGGCCCCTGGAGCACCGTCTATGCCCGATTCCGTCAGTGGCGAGATGACGGTACGTTTGAGGCGGTCTTATCGCGTCTCCAGCTACAGCTTCGTGAAGATGGCTTGATAGACCTGGAAACGTGGATGATCGACTCAACCGCCGTTCGTGCAACCCGAGCCTCCGCTGGCGGAGGCAAAAAAGGGGATCCGACGAACCCGAACATCACGCGTTAGGCCGAAGTCGCGGCGGCATTACGACGAAGATCCACCTGGTTTGTGATCGGTTGGGCTGGCCCATCGCCTTCACTCTTTCTGCAGGGCAGGAGGCGGATACGCGCTACTTCCTGCCCACTCTGGAGAAAGTCCGGTTGTCGGGAAAGCGCGGCCGGCCACGCAAACGTTGTCGCTATATCGTGGCTGACAAGGGTTACGATAGCGAAGCCTTGCGCCGTTACTGTGATCGCGTTCGGATCAAACCCGTCATCGCTCAACGGCAGATGAAACGCAAACCGCGTCCGGGCCTCCCTCGCGGTTTCGATAAACCCAAATATCGCCAAAGAAATATCGTGGAGCGCGTGTTTAGTTGGCTCAAGGAGTGTCGCCGTATAGCGACTCGCCAAGAGAAGCTGGCCCGCAGCTTTTATGCGATGGTATGTGTAGCTTGCATACGTCGATGCCTACGGGCCGACTTTTCGTACAGACCCTAGGGAGTTGAAAGACCTATTGCCCCACTGGCAAGCGCTGAACGAGCTGGGAATGGGCGGGCAGCGCGAGCGTTCACTGGATGACTGGCGCAGCCTGGCGAAAGCCAACTTCGAAATCGAAGGCAGCGCCGGGGCGGGCGCC
Source organism: Vreelandella sp. GE22 (assembly GCF_968212445.1). Taxonomy (NCBI): domain Bacteria; kingdom Pseudomonadati; phylum Pseudomonadota; class Gammaproteobacteria; order Oceanospirillales; family Halomonadaceae; genus Vreelandella; species Vreelandella sp. GE22. The sequence continues at coordinate 3,048,684 of NZ_OZ309110.1, read as the reverse complement.
AATGCCGACTTCAAGCTGGGCAGGGAGGGCGGCAAATTTGTACTGCGCATATCCGCCAAGCTGGTTGCCCTGACGGGCATGGGCAGCAAGATCCGTTTCGAACTGGACCCCGCCTATCTCGATTTATGGCTGGCGATGCTGTACCGCGCCTACAAGGATAACCAGTACGAAACGCCAACGTGGATTACCCCGGAAGCCGAAAGCACGCTGGGCAAGATGAGCTTCCTGTATGCCACCTTGCTGTTGACCGGTGGATTACTGGCCGCGCGGGGGCTGGAACAGGTCGATAACTTATTTACCGAGCTAACCGGCGGGCAGAATGCCGGGCCGATAGCGTATGCGTTGGCTAATGACCCTCGGCAAGAAACATTGTCTGGCTGGGTTCAGGCATTAACTCCTAAGGCATTAGGTGCACTACTCCATGTACTCACCAATACGCCGCGAGCGTTCAAGGCTGAAGGTGAGGATAAATCCGCTGAACAAGCACAGGATGTTCAGCAGATCGCCATCTCGAAATGTCTGGAGTGGATCGTGGATGGCGTGACCACCGGGCAGTACGGCAGTTGCCGCTTTGATACGCAGACGTCGACGCCCGACCAACCGGCTCAATACCTGTTTACGAAAGCGGTGGCCCGCATGACCGTTGGGGGGGAGTTGATATGGGGTAGAGAAACAAATAGTTTAGCCCCAGCACACGATTCAGAAGATGATGAAGCGGCTATAACTCCCTACCAGGTGGGGCTCAATCGCTTGAATGTATTTATGCAAAGAGAGTCAAAATTGCAAGGTACACAAGTCTTTAGGGAAAAAGAACTTTATGAACTTAATGTTCAAAGGTTGGGTTCGGTGGATTGTAGTCAAGAGTCTTGATTTTTACTGAACTTTTAGAGAGATGCTAATGAGAATTTCAAGTTTGAAGTTGGTAAGTAAAACAGCGCTGTTGAGTGTCCTTTTAACTTTTAGCGCACAGGTTTGGGCGCTGGAAGAAGATGCCCAGGCTGCTAAAGAAGAAGGCATGCGTTTGTGGGGCATCCATCAGTGGGAAACGATGCAACCCCCGCTTAAAATTGCTGCTGAAGCAGGCGACGTGGAAGCCATGTACTACCTGGGTGAAGCAAACCGATTACTCAGTCGAGGCCTGTCCCGAGCAGCTATGGACTGGTACTACCAAGCCGCCCGGCACGGCGAGCCCTACGCCATGCTGCGCCTCAATTCGGGCGGCGCCTGTAAATTGGGCGACGTCTGCCCCGATAACGGCGACGACTGGCGCGAAGCGGCGCTCGAAGCGACTTTGCCCAAGGCCGAAGACGGCGATGCCGACGCGATGATGGCGCTCTATTCCATCTATGCCACGATGGAAGATGCGGACGCCGCCAATCATTGGTTGTTAGAAGCTGCGGAAGCAGACAGTGTCTATGCGCTAGATTGGTTGGGCCGCCGAGCCATTGACGATCAGGATAATTACGCTAGCGAAACTGAACTCTTAGAGGCAGCGGAAGGTTGGTTCCGCCGTGCAGCGGAATTGGGTTACCCGCCTGCCATGAGTAACCTATCAGCAATATTGCGTAATCTAAAACATTATGACGAAGCTTGGGAGTGGATAGAGAAAGCCTCTGATGCTGGACATATGAATGGCCGACAGTGGTTAGCTGATTGCAATATTATGCCTAACTCTAAGGGAAGGGAACTATGTAATGCAGCTCCTTCCCCAAATCCAGTAGAAGGGTGGGCAATTTTAACGGCTATTACTGAGGAAGTGCCTGATACTTTTTCATCCGGCCATTGGGAACTATATCGTCAATATGTTACACCCGAGCAGCGTGAGGAAGGAGAAGCTATGAAAGATGAGTGGCTAAATAAAGAGCCGCTTTCTTATTTTCCGCCCAAGTATGGTTATTAATGAAAAGTCGCTTTATCGCCCTCTATATTGCCTTACCGCCGCCGTTGCCTTAACGGCGGCAATACCCGCCTATTCGCTTAGCGACGATGCCCAGTCTGCTAAAAATGAAGGCATGCGGCTCTATAGTATTAGCAGGCCGAAAACCGCTATTCCCCATTTAGAACAAGCAGCACAAGCAGGTGATGCAGAGGCCATGTATTACCTGGGTGAAGCCAATCGCCGATTAGTAATGGGCAATATGAATACCGCCGCACTGGACTGGTACTACCAGGCTGCCCAACACGGCGAGCCCTACGCCATGCTGCGCCTGTTCGACGGTGGTGCCTGCGAACTGGGCGATGTTTGCCCGGATAATGGCGACGACTGGCCCCAAGAGGCGCTCGAACTCACACTGCCCAAGGCGGAAGCGGGTGACGCGGAAGCCATGGGCGCGCTCTATCATATTTATTACTACGTTGAAGAGCCCGATGAAGAAGAGGCGCTCACTTGGCTCCATCGTGCGGCTGAGGCGGGTGACGCCAATTCCATGAACTGGCTGGGTGAGCTAGCCCGCAGCGATAAGGATGGCTATAACAGTGACACGGAGCGGCTAGAAGCGGCGGAAGGATGGTTTCGACGAGGAGCTGAAGCAGGCTTTGCCCCATCCATGAACAACTTGGCCGTAGTCTTGAACCACTTGGGAAAAAACGAGGAATCTTGGGAGTGGCTAATACAGGCTTCTGAAGCTGGACATATTAACGGACGTGGTTGGTTGGGCGTCTGTAATATTGAGCCTGAAGGTGATGAAATGAGCCTATGCCATTCAGCTCCAGCTCCCGATCCAGCAAAAGGGTGGGCGATTTTACGAGCTATGAATGAAGAAGTGCCTGGAACGTCATCAGAGCGGTTATTGAGAGTTTATGGAGGCGGAGTTGCTTCTGAGCAGCGTGAACAAGGCGAACATTTGATCGCTGATTGGCTAGACCTTGAGCCGCCGCTCTCCTATTTTCCCAGAAAGTTTGGTTTTTAATGAGTAAGCCGCGTTATCGATTTCTGTGTTCATTTACCGCCGCCGTTGCCCTGACGGCGGCAATGCCCGCCTATTCGCTTGGCGACGATGCCCAGTCAGCTAAAGATGAAGGCATGCGGCTGTGGGGCATTCATCAATGGGAAAAGATGCAGCCCCTACTTGAGATAGCAGCTGAAAGTGGTGATATGGAAGCCATGTATTACTTGGGCGAAGCGAATCGATTACTCAGTCGAGGCCTTTCACAGGCTGCGCTGGATTGGTACTACCAAGCTGCCCAACACGGCGAGCCCTATGCCATGCTACGCCTCAATTCAGGCGGCGCTTGTAAGCTGGGCGACGTCTGCCCCGATAACGGCGACGACTGGCGCGAAGCCGCGCTCGAAGCGACCTTGCCCAAAGCCGAAGACGGCGATGCTGACGCCATGATGGCGCTCTACTCTATCTATGCCACGTTAGAAGATATGGACGCTGCCAATCATTGGTTGTTAGAAGCGGCTGAAGCAGACAGTGTCTATGCGCTAGATTGGTTAGCGCGAAGAACCCTCGGTGACCAGGATAGATACAAAAATGATACCGATCGTCGGACAGCCGCTGAAGTTTGGTTTCGTCGCGCTTCGGAGTTGGGGTATGGGCCTTCCATGAACAATTTATCATCTGTATTAGTTCAATTAGGGCGTGAGGAAGAGGCTTATGAATGGATGATAAGGTCATCTGATACGGGAGTAGTCGATGCAAGGATGGGGGTTGCCTGGTGTTATCTTGAGCCTGAGTTCGATGGGATTTGCTTGAATGAACAGAATATGGCGATAGGCGTAGGTGTTCTTGAAGCTATGGTTGAAGAGATCAATAAGTCTGAGGCAGAGTATTTGCTGGATAATGTGGCAGAACCCCTCACCGATGAAGAGAGAGAAGAAGCCAATGACGTAAAAGCTCAATGGCTTAACCAGGAGTCGCCGCTCTCCTATTTCCCCGACAAGTTTGGCTTTTAATGATTAACCGTTTCCATCGAACTCTATGTTACCTCACCGCCGCCGTTGCCTTAACGGCGGCGATGCCCGCCTATTCGCTCGGCGAAGACACCCAAGCCGCCAAGGACGAAGGCATGCGGCTTTATGGTATCCATCACTCCAAGTCTGCTATCCCCCTGTTAGAGCAAGCCGCTGAAGTAGGCGATGTGGAAGCCATGTACTACCTCGGCGAAGCCAATCGGCGTCTTGCTATGGGTGGCCTGTCGAATGCGGCCATGGACTGGTACTACCAGGCCGCCCAGCGCGGCGAGCCCTACGCCATGTTGCGTCTCGACTCAGGGGGCGCCTGCAAACTGGGCGGCATTTGCCCCGAGGACGGCAACGACTGGCGAGACGCGGCCCTTGATGCGACCCTGCCCAAGGCCGAAGACGGCGACTCGGCCGCCATGATGGCGCTCTATTCCATCTACGCCGTAGAGGACATGGAGGCCGCCAATCACTGGCTGCTGGAAGCGGCCGAAGCAGACAATGTCTATGCTCAAGACTGGTTAGGGCGAAGAATTCGAGATGGTGAAAGTGGCACCAGGTACACCAACGATACGGAGCGCCTGGAAGCGGCTGAGGTTTGGTTTCGACATGGGGCTGAAATGGGATATGGGCCTGCTATTAGGAATCTGGCTTTTACGTTAAAGCAGTTGGGTAGCTTGGATGAAGCCTACGAATGGCTGATCAAAGCATCACAGGCAGGCGATATACAAGGGCGTCTACGGCTTTCATGGTGTTATTTGGATCCTGGCCATAACGATATATGTCGCAATGCAGATAATAAAGCGGCGGGTGTAGGTATGCTGGAAGCGATGATTGAAGAGGCAGGTAAAAGTGAAGCTCAAGACTTATTGGATATGTCAGAAATCTCACTAACAGCCGCACAGCGAGCAGAGGCTGATGATATAAGAAATCAATGGCTAAACCACGAGCCACCGCTCTCTTACTTCCCCGCTAAATTTGGCTTTTAATGAGGGGCTATCTTTACCGTACTTTATATTGCCTCATGGCCGCCCTTGCCCTAACGGTGGCTATGCCTGCCTATTCGCTCGATGATGCTGCCCAAGCCGCCAAAGGCGAAAGTATGCGGCTTTATAACGCTTATCAACGCTCGAAAAGCGAGCCGTACCTGAAAACGGCAGCAGAACCTGGGCGGTAGCTGGCTTGCTAATTATTACAGTATTAGCCGACATGACGGGTGGCTGCTCTCTACCCCCTGGAGCCAAGGTGCTTCTAAAGTCAGTGATCGTCCATTTGAAGCGTATCAATCACGGTTACAGGAGATTGCTCAAGCACCCAAAATGGGTATCACTATTGAAGAGGCTGACAGCTGGTGGCGGCGGCAAGTTAGTGGGCCAGAGTCAGTTGATTTTAAACTCTCTTTGCCAATTCGCCTTGGAGACCTTGCGGCACCGTCTGTCAGAAGGGCGCCGGTGCGTCTTTCCATCGGTGTCTACCAAGTGCAGCCGGAAAATCAGGGGCAAGATTATCAGTCTGAATAATGGGTGAAGGCTACCGATAAGATCGTGGAAAGCTTGTCCCTTGCGGATAAAGCGCCACTCGCGTTTGCCCTGCCTCGGCCTGAGTCACTGAATTCGATATCGGCGCGGCCCACCCATAATGTTTTTGCCGTACGGCTGGAAGTGCTGGGCCACGATGGCCATTATCAGGCCAACGATTACCATATTTATGTATCGCCCTCAGGGCAGCGGAGATTACACGCCATCGGATGTTGCTATTCGCGGTCAACAAGCCCCGTGGCAACACATCGACCCTCTTCTTTTGATTTGATTAAGGCACTTCCATGTCGGCCAAACAAAACCCAACGCCGCGCCCGGATATGCTCCAGCCCCACCGGGCTGGAGATGTTGAGTCATTTTCAGGTGGTAAGGTTATCTACCTGTCGCCTACTCCCTTGCCTACAGGAGCAGCTCCTCTAGATTTCAATCAGGCGATTGGAGAATTAAATGATATCTGCTTGGATTTCGGGGAAAGCCTTCCTACGCCATTCACTTGGCAGTTCACGTTAGGTATACCCTTTATAGGCTTTTTGATGCTGGTTTTTCTTATTCCAGTGCTTGGGGGAGGGCTAATGTGGTTTATTGGAAAGGATATCGAGCTTTTTTACGCAGGTATTGCCGGGCTTTTTAATGAAGTATTTGCTCAGGCTTCAGTAATCTGTTTCTTGATATTAATATTAGCCTTGTTCATTAAAGCCCATTATCACTATAAGTTCCGGGAAGCTGTGCCCACACGCTTTCACCGCCAACGCCGCGAGGTCGCCTTCGCGCCGGGGGATGGCAAGCCACCCATCATTGTACCCTGGGAAAACGTGGCGGCCTGGGGACGCAAGCGCAGGGGGCAACGCAATACGGTGTACAGCGCCAGTATGGCCTGGGGATAGGCTTTATCGAGCCTGAAACCGGGCAGCAGCACTTCCTGGAATTATCACAGCCCGGCATGCCCTTAGCATTGGGGCTTTGGGAAGCGGTGCGGGCTTTTATGGAGTACGAGGTCAACACCCGCGAAGAGATTCAAGATCCTCACGGCTTGCATCGCCCTGGCGACCCGCCCTATGAAGGTGTACATACGTTCCACAATGCCCGGCGCCGATTGCACCGCCGTTACCGCGAGAGTGAGATCGGTCTTTTCAAGGTTACTCTGTGGTACCTGTGGCATATCATTGACCTTTGGACGATCCCTTTTTATTTGGCGGAATGGGAGATCCGTACTATCCAGAAGGCCGAGCGCCAGGGCCTCCCGGCCAGTCTTGATGAATGGTCGCAGCCCGTGCCCGAAGCTCAATGGGCCAAGCCCAGCCAGGAACTCACGCGCCTCTCAAACGAGGTCAAAAAGCGTCATGCTCGGCAGCCGAACCGGCCAATTACGGCCATCTTCGCCGAGGTTTATGCCAAGGAAGCGCCTCTTTCTGCTTGAGGGGACAAGAACACCACAGACAGCGCCGAAAGCGATTTTCCGGAGCTCACGCCCGGCGCGCGCTTTACGCTGACCGACCATGACACTTCGAGGCCAAACAGGTTTACCCCAGAGCACTATGCAGTTGCCGTACGTTTTGAACGCTCGAATGAAGCCGGGCAATATCAAGCCAATGCCAATGATACCCAAGTAATCTATCTGAACCCCTCCCTGGGGACTGGGCCAGAATCACACTACCAGCCAACCAATAGTGTCAACGCGCCGATTGAGCCAAGGGGCTGGTACGCTATTGATCCAAGCACCATGGTAATGAATCCGTAAACAGGAGCCTAAATGGCCAAAAAACATAAGAGCCTTATGGGGCCAGATCCAACTAAACCACAGCAAGCCGGTAATGTAGAGCGTCTATCAGGCGGGAGCATTACCTTTTTAGCGCCTTTGCCTCTTCCAACCGGGGAGCCAGCATTAAACGAAGGTACGATCAGCGATCTCAATGACACTTGGCTGGACTATGGTGACGGTTGGTTCGGAGTGTTTGGCAACCAACTATTATTGAGTGGCATATCAATAATGTCACTCATGATGCTGATTTTATTCCCAATAATTGTTTACTCCTTCATATCAGAACGTGCGTTTCAAACATTTTTAGATGAAGCAGTTAGAAACACTTTCTTGGTGGTATTATTGATATCAGCAATAGGCATTTTTGTAACAGTTAAGCATTTTCATATAAGGAAAAAAGCTATTCCTGCACGCTTTCACCGCCAGCGCCGCGAAGTGTGTTTTGTGCCGGAAAAGAAGAGCGGCGATGGCCATGAAAAGCCGGTTTTCATCCCCTGGGAGTCGCTTCGCGTATGGATTTTCGAGACTCGTGGCGCTACACAGTATGGTGTGCAACAGCAGTACGGTATGGGGATTGGTTATGTGCTGCCGGGTACTGATAAATGGGTGAAAACCGAATTTATGACCCCTGGCTTGCCGTTGGCCTTGGCAGAGTGGGAGGCTTTGCGGAGCTATATGGAGTATGAAGTCAATTCCCTGGATGAGATTCAGAGCCCCCTTGCCATTCGAGAAGAAGGTGACCCTCCATGGGAAGGATCACATACCATCCGTAATGCCCACCGTCGTCTTCATCGGCGTCGTCGCAACAGGGAGGTTGGCTGGTTCTACACTCTGGGTTGGTATCTCTACCACCTGCTCACCTTCTGGACACTTCCAGGTTACTTGGCTGAATGGACAAATAGGCTCGTTCGTCGATCAGGTACCAAAGCGTTACCTCCAGAGGTGGTGGAGTGGTCAAAACCACTGCCCGAAGAACAGTGGGCCAAGCCAAGCGCCGAGTTGGTAAGGCTCTCTGAAGAAGCCAGGCGGATTCGTAACGCCGACCCACAGCGGCCCATCGAAGAGGTATTTACAGACGCCTATAAGAGGATGAGATGTCAGCGGTGACTTGCGAGCGTGGCTAAACGTGCAGTGAGATGGGTAATATAGAAAAGCTCTTTGGCATCACGCACGAAGCGCTGTGGTAATCCCCTTGCCCGCATTTCCGTCTGGGCGCGAGTTATTGCCACAATGAGGTTCGGCATGAGGAGTAGAGTACACCGAAACGCTGCTCTCACCAGGCGAAGACCGCTTACGTTTCACCTTTTACAAGTCTGATGCTTCCGCAATCGGAAAAGACATCGAACCCAATGGCGAGGAGGCGCGGGGTATCAGCGTACCTGCCCACTTTGCCCTGACGGTTCCCCTAACACCAGAAGAGTAAGGATACTTATATGTGGTTTATTCAGCCCAAGCAGGACTTCATTGCCGAAATACCCTGGAGGTATACGAATGAAAATGCCGTAATGAGCTGGCAAGTCAGAGCACGAAACTATGATATTTCCAAGAGTAGCTTGGAGTTAATGGTGTTCGTGATTATGGCATCGGGAGGGGGGTATGTAATGTCTTTATTCGTTGAGTCGTTGTTAGCCTCTTTTTTGCTAGGGTTTGGTATGTTTCTACCTTTCTTTTTACTTGGCTTAAGTGTAACCCATTACACTACTATCTTTGTTTACCGTTTTACTGAAACGTTAGTGGAGGTGCATTCCTGGAAGCCGCAGGATGCTGCAGCTAGCGCATTCTTGAAGTGGTCCGCGATTATTTTGCTACCTGTGGTAGGCGTACTAGCATTATTTGAGCCAGCCTTGATAGTAGCGGGTATTGGCCCCTTGGGGATAGGGCTGATGGCCTTGACAGCGGGGTCTCGACAGACAAAGCAGGATAGTAGAAAACATCATTCATTTTATTGGCAAGACACCAATAAAATCTATCTTTATCCTGATAGAAATATTATAGGTTTGAATACTCCTTGGTATCACCCTGAAAAAAGAACAATTATTCCTAATGGAATGAACGCAATATATTGCAAAGAGGGCGAACGACAAGAAGTGTTTAGATTCTTTAAAGAAAGATTGCCAGATGTTGATGTGGTAGAAGAGAAGTTTCATTTGTGATGATGCTGATTTGGATGCCGATGCAATACGAACCTATCCTACCGGCCGTGCCGTTTTTTAAAAAACCACTTCATGGAGCCACTGCAGCATTTTGGAGAATGTGTTAGAAAAAGCAGGGCCAGCGCCGGTATTCGCCTAGACTCCATATGGCTAGTGGCTAAAAATCTCCTTTCCTGCTTCTCTAGCGGGGGATACTGCTAGTATCTCGGAGATCGGCCGAGAGGGATTTTGGGCGCCTGGCGATAGATTCAGGTTAGTATGGTCAAACTAATATGATAACGTGATTTTTCCCCAAACTGGTTCGAGTGACTAGAGTGGTTTCCAAAGGAGCTGGTGTGCTCGCCGCAGTAACAACGTTTCTGGAGGCAATTGAGCGTCATCAACGTGGCGATAATGATGCCGCCATCGCGTTTGGTTTTGCCGCGGTAGGCGCCGTACTTACTGTGCTTGCTTTTTCCAGCCCGGTGGGCTGGGGTGGGCTTGCTCTGCTGGTAGGTGGTGCCGTGATAGGCACTCTATTAACGGATGGCCCCTTTGTGCAGTGGCTCAAAAACGAGCCCTTTGGCATGCAGCGTGGGGCAGCGCCTTGGCTGCTGGAGCCTGAAGAGGCTTACTATCGGCTTCAAAGTTTGCTGGCCAATATTTCTATCACCGCACGTCGCCTTACCACACAAGAGCAAGCTGCTTTACGTGCTAATGTAGCTGTGACCCATAACAGACCCAATCCATCATCAATTTTAATGGGTGAACTTTGGCAGAGGCAGCTCCAAGCAAGTAGTGTCAACACCGTCATCGAGGTGCAAAGCGCCCTGCCAGGCATGGGGAGTGAATTGCAGGATGTGACAGTAATAGGCCTGTTCGAATCTCAAGTGAGTGATGCGGATCTCGGGAGTAATACGCGCCCCGTAAATGTTATCCCCACGCTGACCCGGTTATCCGCTAATGAAATAAAATATTATATACAAACTCCAGAGAGTCACCCAAGTAGCCTTGATTTCATTCGTTATAGACTGGAGGTGAGTATCCAGTTTCGTAAAAGCGTGCATGTGCCGTTTGAGGTTGACGAGTTCTACCCGGCCCCTGAACCATTGGATGAAATGCCGAGGTATTTGAATAACGTGTTTAATAGAGAGTCTCTGAATAAAGGTTTCTGGAAAACGGAGTCGACGTATGTCTAACTCTGAGGGTAGTGGTGATGCTTATGCCTATAATGCTTATAATCCCAAAAAGCGTCTTGAGTGGGACCAGAAAAAAGTCGACCGTGCGCATATGATCGGAATACCACTTAGCTGGTACAAGCGTACGCAAGATAATGCTAATAGTGAGGAGTATGGGTGCATAAATATTATAGCATCGAAAAACTGGGAGGAACAGAGAGCCAAGCGTGTCAAGTATGAAGATAGTGTTTTTGACGTGATGCGTGTCGTTTATGATCACGAATCTATGATGCCGCCTAATTACAGCTTTATTTCACAGGTTTTTTTTGTTGCGATGGCTTTCGGTAAGTTATGTGCTTATTGTTTCCTTGGCCTTTATTCTTTATTCTGTCTGCTTTTTTTTTCGTTTTTTATTTTCGGGGATTGGAGTTGGCAAGATACTTTAGCTAGTATGTTTGACATGGGTGTTATTTGTATTTCTACAGCTCTCGTTGGTCTATTTGTTTGGAAGAGTACGCGTCTGATTGAAAGAAAGTTCCCCCGATTTTTATACCATATGCGCAAGGCTCCCCTCTGGCAGCTCAATCGCCAAACGGGCCTGTTTACGGTCTATAACCCCAAAAAAGCCTGGGAAGAGCGCGTGTCGGCACCGTTCTACGAGTTTGATGCCTATCTTACCAGCTCACCGGATACCCAAGGCAGTTCGACCTATTCACTGCAGCTTTTCCACCCCGGGACGGGCGTTCGCCAGAAGCTGGATGCGCAATTTCCACCCGGCAATATGCGTGGCGAAATGATTGCCGCGTGGCAGTTTATCCAGCGCTATATGGATGTCTCCCAGCCTTTGCCGGATGTGCCCGCGCTGGAAATTCATCGACCCAACGATCCTAAAACCGCGGAAGTGGATGAGCGCAAGGGCCGCAACCCTCGCTACTGGCGGGATATGAGTGAAGCTGAGGTGAAGCAGATCCAGGAAGAGAAGTATCGCCGCAATATTCGCCGGTAGTAGGCCGCCATAAGGTGATGACGAGCTATCAATGGCTCAGGAAGCCTTCTTCTCATTCTCAGGAGACCCTGATTGAAACCACATAAATCAACCAGCCCCGCGCCGCTGCGCGCGGGCCAGTGGGCAAGACAAGGCGGCAGCGTGCAGTATTGCCTGAGCCCGCTCCCCCTGCCCACGGATAGTGAGCTTGCCCACGACGTAACGAAAGTCGATGTGTACTACGACGATGCCGTGATGGATCTTCGCGCGGGTGCAAACCCAGAAGCAAGCATGATGGCTGGGACCTGTGTGACAGGTGGAGGCATTATTTTGATTTTCGTATCTCTGTTGTTGTTATGGATTGCTGCGATGAGGGGGGGGGCTATATAACGATGTTTTTATTTATATTTTTGCTTCCATATTGGGGTCTTTTGATCGTGGGCAACTTTGCCATCCCTTTTATGAATACCGCCCTTAGAAGAACGCCGCCGGTACGCTTGAACCGCCACCACCGAGAGGTGGCATTTGTCGTAGCGCCCAGGGGGCGTTTTTGGATGCCAGCACCGGAAAGTTTGGTGTGGTGGTCCGTGGTTACGACCATTTCCGCCTTCAGCGTGGGCGTAGCCCTTTTTGAGATTCATGACTGGTTTTACGGCAGAACCGAGCACTTTCCTATCGGGTTTGTGCTAATCCATATAACGACAGTCGCGTTAATGTTCGTTTACCCTTTTATTTACGACACGGTATCGCGCTTTTGCAAACGCGAGCGTCGTACGGTCATCGTTCCCTGGGAAGACGTGGTGGCGCTGGCAGGGGTCAGCCAACACCTATCGCCCTATGGCATCTCCGGCGTTGGCTGGGAGTTTGAGCTTTTGGCCCCTGACCCCGAGCGCCCGGGCTATGCGCTGCCCGGCGGCGGGATCTCGTGCGGGGTAGGCGGCTATCCGGGGGCGTTGGCGCAGTGGGAATATATACGTTGCTTTATGGAAGAAGGTCCCAGCTCCATCTCTGCCCGAAGTGACAAATCCTGGACGGAAAAATACAACGACGAGATGACGCAGGCCAAGGCATATTTCGAGCGTACCAACGAGCCGAAAAAGTGGCGACGTTTTCGGCGCGGCAAGCGGTGGGAGTTCGCCCGCTTTGCGCACTGGTATGCCGACTATCGCGAGCAGCATATTCTGCCCCAGGCGGTACCCAGGGGCTGGCTTGCCGAATGGTCCAAACCCCTGCCGCCCGAAGAGCGGGCGACCCCCTCGGCGTCTCAGGTCCAGCTCAGCACCATCGTACGCGCCGCCTACCGGCGTGGCGAAACGTTCAGCACGATGGGCGATATCGAAAAACGCTTTGGCATAACGTCTGAAGCGCCGCGGAAAACGTCTTATCCCACGTTTCCTTTCGGGCGTGAGGCAGGCGGTATGAAGAGCTTGGCTGGACCAGGACAGAACAAATAAAGGCATGGCGGAAAATCAGGATATAAACAATGAGTTTAAAGGCACCGGATCTGCCACAGCCAGATACTCATCAGCCTCATCAGGCAGGAGAGACCCAATCCCTCCCTGGGGGGCGTATTACCTATCTTTCCCCCAAGCCTTTGCCCACTGGTCATCAAGCGCTGGACCTAAACGGCACAATCAGCGCCCTCAACGAGGCATGGTTGGATGTTGGTGGGGGGTACTCCGACGCTTTTGGCTGGCAGCTACTTACCGGCGTGAACTTTGGTTTGTTTGTATTTTCAGCATTGTTTGGGCCCAGTTTAGCCTGGTTGATGATGCCTGATGTACCGTTTGATTTTATTTTAGGACTAGCCAAATTTGGTTTTGGGGTAGGTGTTACGGGTGGGGGGGCTGTTTTTCTACTGATGTATCTAGGGCACTGTATTGCCCTTAGCCGTTTGCGGCATACTCCCCCGGTGCGTTTTCATCGTCAACGCCGCGAGGTGTGTTTTGTATTAGAAGGCACACGAAAAACAATGGTCGTTCCCTGGGAATCTCTGATGGCGTGGGTGGTAGAAGCCCGGGGCGTTACCCAGTACGGCGTTCAGCAGCAGTTCGGCATGGGATTTGGCTATGCGCACCCCGAGACTGGCCAATGGCTAAAACTCGAATTCATGACCTTTGCGAAACCCTTGGCCATTAGCCACTGGGAAGCAATCCGTGCCTATATGGAATACGAGGTCAACTCATTGGCTGACGTTCAGGACCCCAATATCATCAAGGGCGAGAACGACCCGCCCTGGGAAGGCGTGCATACCCTGCGCAATGCTCGCCGCCGTATTAATCAGCGCCGAGCTGACGGTGAAATCGGCTGGTTGTATTGGTGCGGCTGGTATCTTATTGACATCATTCAGCTATGGAACTTACCGGGATATTTAACCGAAAGGGAAAACAAGCGGTTAATAAAAACGCGGCCCAATATATTGCCAACCAAAATGACACGGTGGTCACAACCCCTTGGCGAAGAACATTGGGTCAAACCAGGCGATGAGTTGGTAAGATTGTCCAAAGAGGTCAAGCGTATTCGCGAGCAAGACCCGGCCTTGCCGATTGAAATGGTGTTCGCCGACGCTTATCGACGCCAAGGTATCACCGCATAAGGTCACTATGTTCAAGACGAATATTCGCTCTACGCTGCCCCCCATGCGCGCAGGGGAGCGGGAAAGCCGCGCCGGGGGCGAGCAATTCTGCCTGAGCCCCTTGCCGCTTCCTGTGAATAGTAAATACGCCGTGGAGGTGGCGCAAATCGATGTGCGTCATGATGAAACCACTATGGATATTCGCCAGGGCGCCAGCCCGGATAGCATGATGACGGCGGGCCATATGCTGAGCGTCGGTATCGTAGCCATAATGGCTTTCTGCCTTGTTGTATGGGTAGGCATAGGGGGATTTCCACCTGACCCTCAGTTTGCAGCCGCATGGGGGGGGGGGCTGTATTTCGTAACTCTTTTTACATTTATCGCTGGTATTGTCACGGTTAACTTAGTATTACAACGCATGCCACCTATTCGATTGAATCGCCAGCGTCGTGAAGTGGCCTTTGTGGTCGATCCTCCGGGTCGCTTCTGGCTGCCTGCTCCTTACAATCTTTGGATGATTTCTATCGTTGGGACCGCCTCCACCATTCCGGGGGGCATGGGCATCATTGAAATAGGCGAGTGGCTGCGCGGTGCCCGAGAAAACTTTCCTGTGGGGTTAGCGCTACTGCATATGGGGGCCATGGCCTTTCTCTTTATATATCCGGCGATTTACGACATTATCTGCCGACTCTGCAAGCGCGAGCGCCGTACGATACTGGTGCCTTGGGAAGACGTGGTGGCGGTGTGTGGTTTCAACCCCAGCCTGGGGCCGGGGGCCATCACCGGCTTTGGCTGGAACTTTGCACTGCTGCCCCCGGACCCGGAGCGCCCCGGCTATACGCTACCGGGGGCGGGCATCATCGTCAGCGTGGGCGGGCTACCGGGGGCGCTGTCCCAGTGGGAGTACATCCGCCGCTTTATGGAAGAAGGTACCGAGGCCATCACACCTGCCGCCCGTGAGTGGGGCGTGGCGTGGTACGACGCCTACGTGGCCCGGGAAAAGGCCGAGTGCGAACGCACCAATGACCCCGCCCGTTGGCGACGCTTTCGGCGCAAACGGCTGTGGGAGCACGCCCGCTTTGCCCACTGGTACACCGAATACCGCATGAAACACATTCTGCCGAAAGCCGTGCCCCATGACTGGCTGGCCGAGTGGTCGAAACCCTTACCCGAACCCCAGTGGGCCCAGCCATCGGCGGCGCTTAAGACACTTAGCGAGCACTTGCACGCCGCTTATCAGCGCGGCGAGACGTTCAGTGAGTTGGGCGATATCGAAAAGCGTTTTAACATCACGCCCGAAACGCCTCGTCGAGACCCTTATCCCACGTTTTTGTTTGGGCGCGAGGCAGGCGATATGAAGAGATTGGCTGGACCAGGACAGAACAAATAAAGGCATGGCGGAAAATCAGGATATAAACAATGAGTTTAAAGGCACCGGATCTGCCACAGCCAGATACTAATCAGCCTCACCAGGCAGGAGAAACCCAATCCCTCCCCGGGGGGCTTATTACCTATCTTTCCCCCAAACCGTTGCCCACTGGTCATCAGGCACTGGATTTAAATGGTTCGATTAGTAGCCTTAATGAGACGTGCCTGGATGTAGGTGGTGGATACATGGATGTTTTTGGCTGGCAATTACTGACCGGAGTAACGTTTTTTTTGTTTTTGTTCTCAGCGTTGTTCGGCCCAAGCCTGGCTTGGTTAATGTTAACGAATGCTTCGCTAGCCTCTATGTTAGACACTTTTAAATTTGGCACATGGGTAGGTTTAGCGGGAGGAGGCGCAGTTTTTTTAATAATGTATTCAGGCCACTGGACAGCGCTTAAAAGCATACGCAATACGCCACCCGTTCGCTTTCACCGCCAGCGTCGCGAAGTCTGTTTCGTAGTAGAAGAAACAAAAGAAACAGTCATTGTGCCCTGGGAGTCCCTCATGGCCTGGGTAGTCGAGGCACGCGGTGTTACTCAATACGGTGTACAGCAACAGTTTGGCGTAGGCATGGGCTACGCGCATCCTGAAACGGGGCATTGGCTAAAAATCGAGTTCATGACCTTCGCCAAACCGCTGGCGATCAGCTAGTGGGAGGCTGTGCGTGCCTACATGGAGTATGAGGTGAACACCCATGCCGAAATACAGGACCCACTAACTGCGCGCGCAGAAAACGATCGCCCCTGGGAAGGCGTACATACCCTGCGCCGGGCGCGCCAGCGAATGAATGAACGCCGCGCCAGCGGCGAGATCGGCTGGCTCTACTGGGGCGCCTGGCACGCGATGGATATTATTCAGCTTTGGAATCTGCCGGGCTATTTGACCGAGTGGGACAACCGCCGCTTGAGTAAGGCGCGCACCAACCTGCTGCCGCCTCAGATGATTGAATGGTCAAAACCACTGCCCGAAGAACAGTGGGCCAAACCGAGCGATGAGTTGGGATCGTTATCTAAAGAGGTCAAGCGTATTCGCGAGCAAGCCCCGGCCTTGCCGATTGAAATGGTGTTCGCCGACGCTTATCGACGTCAGGGTATCACCGCATAAGGTCAATATGTTCAAGACGAATATTCGCTCTGCTGTGCCCCCCATGCGCGCCGGCGAGCGCGAAAGCCGCGCCGGGGGCGAGCAGTACTGCCTGAGCCCGTTGCCGCTACCGGTGAATAGTGAATATGCCGTGGATGTGGCGCATATCGACGTGCGCCACGATGACGCCACCATGGATATTCGCCAGGGCGCCAGCCCGGATAGCATGATGACTGCTGGCCATATGCTGAGCGTCGGTATCGTAGCCATAATGGTCTTCTGCCTTGTTGTATGGGTAGGCATCGGGGGATTTCCACCTGACCCTCAGTTTGCAGCCGCATGGGGGGGAGGGCTGTATTTCGTAACTCTTTTTACATTTATCGCTGGTATTGTCACGGTTAACTTAGTCTTACAACGCATGCCACCTATTCGATTAAATCGTCAGCGTCGTGAAGTGGCCTTTGTGGTCGATCCTCCGGGTCGCTTCTGGCTGCCTGCTCCTTACAATCTTTGGATGATTTCTATCGTTGGGACCGCCTCCACCATTCCGGGGGGCATGGGCATCATTGAAATAGGCGAGTGGCTGCGCGGTGCCCGAGAAAACTTTCCTGTTGGGTTAACGCTACTGCATATGGGGGCCATGGCCTTTCTCTTTATATATCCGGCGATTTACGACATTATCTGCCGTCTTTGCAAACGTGAGCGCCGCACGGTACTGGTGCCCTGGGAAGACGTGGTGGCGGTGTGTGGTTTCAACCCCAGCCTGGGACCGGGGGCTATCACGGGTTTTGGCTGGAACTTTGCACTGCTGCCCCCGGACCCGGAGCGCCCCGGCTACACGCTACCGGGGGCGGGCATCATCGTTAGCGTGGGCGGGCTACCGGGGGCGCTGTCCCAGTGGGAGTACATCCGCCGCTTTATGGAAGAAGGTACCGAGGCCATCACACCTGCCGCCCGTGAGTGGGGCGTCGAGTGGTACGTCGCCTACGTGGCCCGTGAAAAGGCCGAGTGCGAACGCACCAATGATAAGGCCAGTTGGCGACGCTTTCGTCGCAAGCGGCTGTGGGAACACGCCCGCTTTGCCCACTGGTACACCGAATACCGCATGAAACACATTCTGCCGAAAGCCGTGCCCCATGACTGGCTGGCCGAGTGGTCGAAACCCTTGCCGAAGTCCCGGTGGGCTACCCCGTCGAAAGAAGTCACCGAGCTAAGCGAGCTATTACGGGCAGCTTACTTGCGTGGCGAGAAATTCATCGAAATGGGCGATATCGCCCAACACTTTGGCGTCGCGGTGCCCGCGGCCAGCCAAAAGGCCTACCCTTCGTTTCCCTTCAGAAGCAACGCCCAGCCTGTTTCGGATTATCATCAGTAAGGATCGTGTCATGACAGAAAAGAAGTGGCCAATGGGTACCCTTGCCGTTCTAACGTGCCAGGGGTGCCATCATAAATGGCCGGCCAACTGGAAACAGACCAAAGCACTACAGGAAGGCAAGCCAGTGGTGTGTCCCAAGTGTCATGCGGAATTACCCCTCAATGAAGAACAGAAGGCGGCATTCGAGGAGCATGTCGAGAGCATTGAAAAAACCACAGGCAAGGGATCTATCTGGGTCACGCTTGCAGGTCTGGCCAGTTTCGCGGTCGCGATCGGCTATTTCTTTAACGTTGTGCCTATGCCTGCGCTTGTGGCCGTGATCCTGCCTTGCGTTTTGATCATGTTCTCTTCTTCATCAAGCGCCAGGGAGATACAGCCGCTCTTTCTGGCGTTGTTGCCTCGGCATACCGATAGTCAACAGTAACCGAGCACTGGCGTTACTGTTGGTAGCGCTGCAGGTGCTATTGCCTTGATACGAATTGAGCGCTTCGCCTCGTTCATCTGTTTGATGAAAAAGACAAGAATCGCGACGGTGGCGCCCACCGGCTGGTGTTCTCCGACGGCCCCCAGGTGCTGACGAATCTGGGGGTAACCATCCCCTAAAATCGGTGCACCACACCGGCGAGCAGCCCCAGGCACTGGAAGAGGACAGCATCAGCGCCAGCGACACCGACACCGGCGGCATGACCCGCTACGTCAACCAGGTCACCCTGATGCCCGGTGACGCCGCCTGGCGCGCCACGCCCAACCCCAAGCCCCGGGTCGACGGCCCCCAGGTGGCCTTCGTGGTCGGCCCGGAAGGCGAAGAGATTCACTGCGACGAGCACGGCCGGGTCAAGGTCCAGTTCCCCTGGGACCGCTACGCCGAGCCGGATGACACCGCCAGCTGCTGGGTGCGCGTCTCCCAGGGCTGGGCCGGCGGCGGCTACGGCAGCATTGCACTGCCACGCATCGGCCACGAGGTGATCGTTTCCTTCCTGGAAGGCGACCCGGACCAGCCGCTGGTCACCGGGCGCACCTATCACGCGGTCAACCAGCCGCCCTACGATTTACCGGCGAACAAGACCCGCACGGTGCTGCGCACGCAAAGCCACAAGGCCGAAGGCTTCAACGAACTGCGCTTCGAGGATGAAGCAGGCGAGGAACAGATCGGGGTCCACGCCCAAAAAGACCTGGAGCTTCTGACGCTCAACGACCGTACCGAGGAGATCGAAAACGACAGCTTCCTGAACGTCAAAAACGACCGTATCAGCGAGGTCGATCACAATGATCATCACACGGTGCACGGCGACCGCTTCGTGCATGGCGAAGGCGATCAGCACCTCACCGTACAGGGCAGCCTGCACCTCAACGCCGGCCAGGCCTGGCTTAGCGAAAGCGGCCGCGAACTCCACATCAAGGCCGGTCACAAGGTCGTGCTGGAAGCGGGCAGCGAGATCACCCTCAACGCGGGCGGCAGCTTCATCAAGCTGGATGGCGGTGGCATTACCATCGTCGGGCCGACCGTGAAGGTGAATGCGGGGGGCAGCCCGGGTAATGGGACCGGGCAGGCGGCTCAGCCGCCCAAATTACCACCTGTATTGGACGGTATCGATCGAACACAGGCGTCGTTACAACCCATCAATCGGGCAGCCCAGTTAAAATCACTGCTCAAGGCACCTGCTTACTGTGATATTTGCGAAGCAAGTGACGCGGGTGAGGAGCGTTAAATGCCACCATTAGCGACCGCAACGCATGCCCTCATTGACGGCGTTTGTTACCCCAAGGCACTCAAGCGCTTGTACGGCCGTAGCGATATAGAAGAGATCGTGCCGCTCTACTTGGGAACGCGCTGGAAGGAGCTGGCTGAGCACGGCCCTTTACTGGTCAAGCTTGGAGGCACGGGGCTGATTAATGAGGCCAGCGCCGGGAACACTGATTGGTTATATCGAGCGATGTCCTTTTTTAGTAGCCAAAGTGATACTCGCCAGATCAGTCGACACCTTCGCCGTTTTATCACTTTCAAAGGAGCCGCCAATGTCGAGCAATTACTGCGCTTTGCGGACCCACTGGTCACACGGCACTGGCTGGAAAGCTATGGATCGGCATTACCCGCCCATGTGATGGGGCCTATCGATACATGGTGGGTGGCTCACTGGTCGCCTCGCTGGAGCGATCGGCGTGCTGTCACATGGCAAGCGTTCACGCTGGCAGACGCGCCCCTGACACCCAATGCCTTTGCTGCATCGGCCCACTGCCAGGCACCCGATTTCCTGCCCATGGCAGACGCCCAGTATGCTGCACTAGAGGCCGTGACCCAGTGGCAATTGAAAGAGCGGTTGACCGATCACTTTCAACAACAGGCGGCCGCCGCTTGGCAACGCCTGCCGGCTGAGCAGCGAGGGCAGTGGCTGGACGAACGGCTGGCGGACGCCCTGGCATGGGGCGCCAATACGCACCGCCAGCTCGCGATATGGGTAGATTTAAGCCTGCATTGGGGAGACGACTTTAGTACGGCAAGTGATGGGCTCTACCAGCGCTGGCGAGCCCACGAGGAGCAAGCGCTTCGCCTTTCCGCAGTAGAGCAGCTCTACGCGTTGGATCGCTGGAGTCGAACAGGCGCAGCCGCGACCTCACCGGTTCATGCCCGTTATTCAAGCACTTCCCACTCTTCATCATCTGTTAAAGAGGCATTTCATGGCTAACACGGACGCTCAGACACAATCCCGCGATGCCTCCTTTGATGAAACTCCCGTGGGTGGCGGTGTTTGCCCGCTGTTGCTGGATGTCGACATCTTTCCAGTGCGTTATGCAATCGATGAGGCTCCGGATGAAGCGAATGCACCCGCGCCCCATTTGATCGATGAGCAATGGCAGGGGCCTAATTATCCGGCGATTGAAACCCGCGATTACACGCTGCGCCAATTGCGTGATGGCTGGCTTTATGTGTGGGTGAGCGAAGAGGGCGAGATACGTATCGATGAATACGCCATAGATGGCGCCATGTTCAACGGGGCGCCTCATCTAACGTATTCGACCTGCGTGTCCATCGCCATGGCCTACTCCAGTGTCCAATGGACCGACCGCATTCGCGACTATGTGCTGGAGAATACGGAGGTTCGCCAGCGCATCATGCGCGCCGTGAACTTGAATGCCGCGGTCAGTGCTGTCGGTGATGACGCTTTTTCTCCTCACGCGGCTCCGATCACTCAATTGGCCGAGCACGTAGCAGATATTATGCCCAATGGTGCCGTGGATGGATTTACCAGCACTACTGTCTCGACTGTGGAAAGAGGAGCGGCGCTGGAAAACGTCGACAATAGCACTAGTCAAAACCGTGAAGATAACGATGAAGAAAGTAACGCAGATGATGATGAAGAAAGCTTTTATCGGTTACTTGAAGTAAAGCCAGAGATAACTCAAGCCAGTGTTCTTTCCACTATCGCTAATCACGATGAAGCTATCTTTGTAGCACTGGATGACGATTTGGGCATCGTCAATGACTTGACCATGGTTCTGGTTGGGCGCGAAATAGAGCTGGAAGCCTTTCTGGACGAATACGGACATAAGCTCGAGACGGCGCAAGTCGTCAAAGCGCTGTGTTTGATCGATATTGATGACCTAATCGGTGAAGACGTTCGCCAGGACCCCGAGCGTTATCGCGAGTTGACCGTCAAAACCGGTGAGTTGCTTGACGCTTTGAAAAACGTAACGAATGGATCGGACAATACGTTGCTCAATAGGGATCAGCGTATTGATCAGCTACGTGAAGAACTCATAGAGCTAGGCATGCCTGCCCCTCCAGGTCGCAACAGCCCGCTATACGAAGAGTGGCACGCCAAAGAGCATCCCCGCCTGGATGTCCGGCTGAACGAGGCCATCACCTTTCTAGCCGAAAAGGAGCCACAGCTTGAACGGTTGCAGGCACATATCGAAAACAGTCTGGCCGACCTGATCATCTGGCTGGAGCGCTTGCCATTATCCGCTCAGGATCTCTGTTTCGATACCTGTGATGCCGAGCAAAACCGGGCCATTCACGAATGTGGCTGTATGGCAATGGAAGCGCTTGGCGCGACACAAACAGGTCGAGCGTGGCTGGATGACACCTATCAAGTGCGCGATTCGCTGATTGGTTTTGCGATGAGTAACTTCGATCCCGCGCTGACGACCGCTCTAGAAACCATCGTGCAAAACTTTATCGAGGAAGGCACTGAGGATGGCGAGCCTGCAGATAGTGACGTAACGGCAACCAGCGTAATGGGGCAAGTTAGCGCTGGTATCGGGGTGCTCAATCTGGATGTGGTAAAGAATCATCCCGTATATAAAGCGTTGGCGCCGCCGGTCAAAGAGGCGTTCGAAACGCTGCGAACGGAAGTTAGTCGTTCAAATGCACAAATATGGGGAACAATTGGCTATCAAGTACTGCCATCCTTAAGTGCGAAAGGGCAAGTTTCTTTACAGAAAGCTGTAAAATCGCTGATGCATCCCTCGATGGTAGCGTTAGTACACCCCGACGTTGCCTCTACGGAAATCGTTATCGATCCTGAATACGAAAACAAACACCGCCAATGGCGGGAACAGGCATGGAAAATCACGGGAGACATTCACGATGAAAAGCTGCGCCGCCAAAACGCGGGTAACGCTCAAGAGCGCGCGGCAAGCACCAGAACATTGGAACGGCTTGAAGAGCAACGTTACGAGCATGCTTTTGATGAGCCCAAGCGCGCCACCGCCGCAGATGGGTCGCTGGACCAGCGTTCGTCAGGTAACCAAACGCGGGCCAATAACCTTACCAGCGCGGGCTATCATGAGCTTCGCTATCAGCATCAACTAAAATTGATGAACGGGGCGAGTGCCGCTCGCCGGCACATGACAAACCGTGTAGAGCAACTGGGCGGTGGCTTGGCCCTGTTGATCGCAGGGTTGAATCTTTACAGCTTCATGGATGCGGCCCGCACTGCCCAAAAAGAGGGTGTTGATGATGAGGGCATGCGCAAACTGGCCGCGACCACGGGAGCCGCGACGGTAGCGGTCATGAGCCTGTGGGTCATGCCATTTTGGAACAAGTATGCGAAACAGCAATTCAGGCTATCAGGAAATATGAAAGCGGTGGCAGGGGCCGGTGTTTCTAAATGGAGTGCCTCACCGAATAATGCGCAGGCTGCACGACTTGCCGCCAAATTGGCTACCCGCATGGCGGG
This sequence comes from Vreelandella sp. GE22, assembly GCF_968212445.1. Taxonomy (NCBI): domain Bacteria; kingdom Pseudomonadati; phylum Pseudomonadota; class Gammaproteobacteria; order Oceanospirillales; family Halomonadaceae; genus Vreelandella; species Vreelandella sp. GE22. The sequence continues at coordinate 3,025,547 of NZ_OZ309110.1, read as the reverse complement.
GCTATCAGCCATTGGAGCAATTGCTGCCGGGTTGGATGCATGGCAGACGAGACAAGATATAAGAAAAGCATCCAGTGAGGTTGAGCATTCAGCGCTTTTAATTAAAGCTCTTGCAGGTGCCACTATAAGTATTACTACTGCTGCTCAGCTTGGTGGAGCTGTTGCAGGCAGAGTCGCTATTCTAGGCCGAACATATTCCTTTGCTTGGATACTTGGACCCTGGGTCTCCGGCATTCTATTTGCGGCAGGGGTGATCCACCTGGTTGCATCTTATTTTGCTGCCCGGTACAACCGCGAAGGGGTGCGTGAGTGGTTATATAGCAGCACTTGGGGCCAAGGCGACCCAGCATGGGAGGACAGCGACGAAGGTAATAAAAACGAGTGGCGAGCCTTGATGGAAATTCTGCTTCAGCCTTCCGTGAGGTTGACGAGTGTAAACGATGTAACGTTTGACTCGTCAAACATGAGTTATTATGGGATAGGCGATATTGCTAGCAGCTATCAAGGTTGCTGGCTGCAAATCGCCTTTCCCGCCTTGCTGGCGGGTGAAACTATCAAACTGTCCGAGAATGCCCGAGGTGGCTTCTGGGCACCTGCAAGCAGCTATGAACAAAGCCCTTCTCAACAAGGTAAGCGAGGATCAGTTCTACCCACCTATGCTGGCTACGACACTAACGATGTACGCGTATGGCAAGCCTGGATTCCTGCCAGAGAGCAATCCGAGCTCGAGCCGTTTGTACTAACGGTGAGTTATGAAGAGACGATGCACACACTATCAGGAAGTAGCTTAGGCTTTACCTTTTATAAGCCGAATGCTGCCAGAGGAAAAAAAGAGATTGAGCCTAATAGCGAAGAAGGCCAAGGCATCAGTCTGCCCGCTCACTTTGAGATCACGATACCCATGGGCTTAGAAGAGTAAGGATATTGATATGTGGTTTGTACAACCCAAGCAGGACTATATTCCAGAGATGCCATGGAAGCACACAGATGAGCCTGCCCTCATGAGCTGGCAAATTCGGGCGCGAAATTATGACACCTTTGCCGCGAATGTTTTATTGTCTGCATTGACGATTGTTAGCTTAGGTGGTGCTTATTTTTCTTTTGATACTGCTTCACTTGTTTTTGAAACATTTCTCTCTTCTCTTTTAGTTGGGGCGGGGATGTTCCTTCTTTTTATGCTAATCGTTATGAGTATGACCCATCAGACTACTATCCTTGTTTATCGGTTTACAGATCAGCATGCAGAGGAATGTTCCTGGAAACCCCAGATGGCGTCTGTGAAGCCATTTTTAAAATGGTCGGCTATTATCTCGATGCCAATTGTTCTAGTGCTGATTCTCATGGATTCGTCACTGCTCATTACCAGCCTTGGGCCGCTGGCAATGGGCTTGGCGGCTTGGATGATGGGGACATCAAAAGGTTATCAAGCACTACATGGAGCGCAACAGCACGACTACGATTGGCGCAAAGCCGACAAAATTTACCTTTATCCAGGAAGAGATATCATTGGCTTGAATGTGCCCTGGTATCACCCTGAAATGGACGAGATGATACCGGAGGGTATCAAGGAGATTTATTGCAAGAAAGGTGAGCGCGATAAAGTGTTGGGTTTTTTGACAAGCAATCTTCCAGATATCGAGGTTGTAGAAGAAAAGTTTCATCTGTGACGGTGGGGGGGATCGGTTTCTTAGCCATGTTCTGGGGGCATAGTTCGGCGTTGAGGCTTTTACGCAATACGCCACCCGTGCGCTTGCACCGCCAACGTCGCGAAGTCTGTTTTGTAGTAGAAGAAACAAAAGAAACAGTCATTGTGCCTTGGGAGTCCATCATGGCCTGGGTAGTCGAGGCACGCGGTGTTACTCAATACGGTGTGCAGCAACAGTTTGGCGTAGGCATGGGCTACGCGCATCCTGAAACGGGGCATTGGCTAAAAATCGAGTTCATGACCTTCGCCAAACCGCTGGCCATCAGCCAATGGGAAGCTGTACGTGCCTACATGGAGTATGAGGTGAACACCCATGCCGAAATACAGGACCCGCTAACCGCGCGCGAAGAAAGCGATCCCCCCTGGGAAGGCGTACATACCCTGCGCCGGGCGCGCCGGCGAATGAATGAACGCCGCGCCAGCGGCGAGATCGGCTGGCTCTACTGGGGCGCCTGGTACGCGATGGATATTATTCAGCTTTGAAATCTGCCGGGCTATTTGACCGAATGGGACAACCGGCGCTTGAGTAAGGCGCGCCCTAAACTGCTGCCGCCTGAGATGATTGAATGGTCGAAACCGTTGCCCGAAGAACAGTGGGCCAAACCAAGCGATGAGTTGGTAAGATTGTCCAAAGAGGTCAAGCGTATTCGCGAGCAAGACCCGGCCTTGCCGATTGAAATGGTGTTCGCCGACGCTTATCGACGCCAGGGTATCACCGCATAAGGTCACTATGTTCAAGACGAATATTCGCTCTACGCTGCCCCCCATGCGCGCGGGTGAACGGGAAAGCCGCGCCGGGGGCGAGCAATACTGCTTAAGCCCCTTGCCGCTACCGGTGAATAGCGAATACGCCTTGGATGTGGCGCATATCGACGTGCGCCACGATGACGCCACCATGGATATCCGCCAAGGTGCCAGCCCGGATAGCATGATGACGGCGGGACATATGCTAAGTGGTTTAACGCTATTTATGAGTGGTTTTTGCTTGATACTTGTTTTGGCTACTCTTATGAAAAATACGATGCAAGAGTTAGCATTTGCAGTATGGGGTGGGGGGCTGTATACAGGTTTTCTATTTGTCTTTACCCTTGCGATTCTTTGGCTCAATACGCTATTTAAGCGTATGCCGCCCATCCGTTTGAATCGTCAGCGTCGAGAAGTGGCCTTTGTGGTCGATCCACCAGGTCGTTTCTGGCTGCCCGCCCCTCACAATCTTTGGTTAGCGTCGGCGGCTAGCTTTGCTGTGAATATTTCTGGCTTCATGGGCCTCATTGAAATAGGCGAGTGGCTGCGCGGTGCTCGTGAGAGTTTTCCCTTCGGCTTTATGCTGATGCATGTCGGCGGGTTTACCTTTTTCTTCGTTTATCCTCCCCTTTACGATCTCATCTGCCGACTCTGCAAACGCGAGCGCCGCACGGTACTGGTGCCCTGGGAAGACGTGGTAGCGGTGTGTGGATTCAACCCCAGCCTGGGGCCGGGGGCGATTACCGGCTTTGGCTGGAACTTTGCACTGCTACCCCCGGACCCGGAGCGCCCCGGCTATACGCTACCGGGGGCGGGCATCATCGTCAGCGTGGGCGGGCTGCCGGGGGCGTTGTCCCAGTGGGAGTACATCCGCCGCTTTATGGAAGAAGGTACCAAGGCCATCACACCTGCCGCCCGTGAGTGGGGCGTGGCGTGGTACGACGCCTACGTGGCCCGGGAAAAGGCCGAGTGCGAACGCACCAATGACAAGGCCCGTTGGCGACGCTTTCGGCGCAAGCGGCTGTGGGAGCACGCCCGCTTTGCCCACTGGTACACCGAATACCGCATGAAACACATTCTGCCGAAAGCCGTGCCCCATGACTGGCTGGCCGAGTGGTCGAAACCCTTGCCGAAGTCCCGGTGGGCAACCCCGACGAAAGAAGTCACCGAGCTAAGCGAGTTATTACGGGCAGCTTACTTGCGTGGCGAGAAATTCATCGAAATGGGCGATATCGCCAAACGCTTTGGCGTCGCGGTACCCGCGGCCCGCCAAAAGGCCTACCCTTCGTTTCCCTTCAGAAGTAACGCCCAGCCTGTTTCAGATGAATATCAGTAAGCATCATGTCATGGCACAAAAAGTAGCCGTTGGGTCCCTTGGCCGTACTAGCTGCTGCCGGGTCACCAGAAGTGATCGAATAGCACTCGGTGCGCGCTAAGCCCAGGAAGCTTTCAATAGCCTCGCCAGGTAGAGAGTGGCCGGCCCAGCGCCGTGGTGATTTTGGTGAACCAGTTGTAGCTGCAAACTGCGCTGGGCGCCTTCGGCCAGGTTAAGAGGCACCAGCGCCCCGCGGCCGAGTGCTTCCTCCACCATGTATTCGGGCACCCAGCCATAGCCCAGCCCTTCCTCGATGGCCTCGATGACGGCGTCGAAGCGGTTGAAGCGCCAGATGACCGCCGAGGTGAAACTGTCGGGAACGTGCTCGGTATGATGGGCATCGCCGCTACTTTCGCATTTGATGACGTGAGAGAGCGCCAGGTCCTTGCGGGTAATCGGCTTTGAATGCAGGGCCAGCGGGTGCCCGGGGTGGGCAACGCACACCAGCCGGAGCTGGCCAAGCTCGTCACTGAGGGCGCCGGCGGGGCGTTGGCTTGTCAGGTAAAGATCCGCCTCGCGGTGTTGAAACCGGCCCAGCAGGGCCGGCAGGGTCACGTAGTCGATATCCAGCAGCGTGGCGGGAAAATGTGTTTTGAAGCGGGTCAGAATGTCCAGTAGCCAGCGCGATGGCACGCAGCTTTCGATGCACAGGCGTACCTTGATTTCATGGCCCTTTGCCAGTGAGCGCGCGCGGCCTTCGATTTGCAGCATGCCTTCTACCATGGCCTTGCCATCTTCGAGCAGCAGTTCGCCGATAGGCGTCAATACCGCCTTGCGCCCGCGTATTTCGATCAGCGTGGCGCCCAGTTGCTCCTGCAGTTTATTGACCGCGTAGCTCACCGTGGACTGGCTGCGCTCCAGGTGCTCGGCGGCTTTTTGAAAGCTACCTTGCTCGATCACCGTTTTGAACACGTTCCAGTGGTCCAGCGTCGTTTTGGGATTCATGGCGCTCAACGTATCTAAAAATTGGATCTATTTTAGCTATAATTTGATTTTTTAATCCAAAATTTATTGGCTAATCTGGGCTCGGAGGTAATCCAATGAGCCCAGCAAAACTGTTTTCTATTCTTCTCGCGGCCTCGGCCGTCGATATGGCCGCGGCGTCGACTTCGCTGACGACTGAGCACCTCGAACTCACCGGCGAGAGTCACTCGGGGGTGGTGAGCTACCTGGGGATTCCCTACGCCCAGCCGCCGGTGGGCGCGCGTCGCTGGCGCGCGCCCGAGCCGCTGACCGACACGACGCCAGTGCATAACCTGGGGCGCTTTGGCCCTGGCTGCGCGCAGCCCTATATCCAGGCGATGGCGGATCAAAACGTCGACCCGGAACAGACCAGCGAAGACTGCCTGTATCTCAACGTCTGGGCGCCGGAAGACGCCGCCGAGCGCGCCTATCCGGTCATGGTCTGGCTGCACGGCGGTGGGTTTAGAATCGGCGGTAGCCAGCTTGGGCTTTATAACGGTGAAGCGCTGGCGCGGGAAGGCGTGATCGTCGTGACGCTCAACTACCGCCTGGGGCGGCTGGGCTTTTTTGCCCACCCGGCGCTTGGCGACGAGGAATCGGGCAATTTTGGCCTGCTCGATCAAATCCAGGCGCTGCGTTTTGTACATCAGCATATCGGGGCGCTGGGCGGCGATCCTGACAATGTCACGCTGTTTGGTGAGTCCGCCGGTGGCGCCTCAATTCTCTATCTTATGGCCGCCCGGCAGGCGCAGGGGCTTTTTCATAAAGCGATCGTCCAGTCCGGCGCGATCGATATGCCGGAACTAAGCGGCGAGCAAATGGCGACGCTTGGCGAACGCTTTGCACGTAATGCCGGGGTCGCGGATGCCGATGCCGAGGCGCTGCGCTCGCTGCCGCTGGAGGCGGTATTGAACACCTCGCCTCAGGATAAAACCGACACCATGCCCTTTATCGATGGAAAGCTTGTCGAGCAAAGTGTCTATCAGGCGTTTGCCGAAGGCGAAGTGGTACCGGTGCCACTGCTTATCGGCAGTAACGACTATGAGGCGGGCTTTTTCCCGCCCGGCTTTAGCTTGCGCGTGCCGGAGATGATGAGCGCGGAGCAGTGGCGTAAGGCAACGGCCTACACCGATGACTACGGCGTGGCGCAAGATGCTGACCCCAGCCAGCGCCGCTACGCCCAAGCCGCCCAAATTGCGACGGACCTGTTCGTGACCCAGGGCACCCGCCGGGTGGCCCGCGACCATGCCGCCCAGGGCAATCCGGTGTACCGCTACAGCTTTACGTATGTGCCCCCGAGTGAGCGCGACACTACCCTGGGGGCGATTCACACCGCCGATGTTCATTACGTGCTGGGCAACGCGCTTTCCGGCGATGCCGACACTCAAGCCATGAGCGCCGAGCTGCAAAAGCGCTGGGCCGCTTTCGCTCGCACCGGTGAACCAACAGCGCGCCACCAGCGGCGCTGGCCAGGCTACCAGCGCAGTAATGAAATTCTGCTGCACTTTACCTCCGACGGCACCCGCGTTGGCGCGGATCAGGCCAGTGCCAGGCTCGACTTTCTTGAGTCGCTTGGCAGCCTGCAAATCAATTAATACGGTGAGAAACGCCATGACAAACGATCAGCCCTGGCCCGATTTCACGGCCGATACGACGCTTTCTGATGCGGTCTACAAGAAGGTAGTGCCCCACCCGGAAACACCCGAAGAGCTGCTGGCCAAGGGCCGCACGATTACCGCGCGCATTCAGCAAGTGGTGCCCGAAGAGCGCCTGCCGGGCAAAAAAATCCCCTACTGCATTCGCGCGGATATGGGCGAGCGCTACCTGATCGCCGGTACGGTCGTAAGCGTCATCGCCCGCGCGGCGGATTCCGGCAATATGTTCGAGATGTGCACGGTGACCGGCGGCAAGGGCGCTGGCCAGCCAGTGCACCATCACCGCGAGCACCATGTGGCGCTCTATTTGCTGGATGGCGAGGCGGAGCTTTGGCTCGACGAGGAGCGCTACCAGATGAAAAAGGGCGATTTTGCCAGCGTTCCGGAAGGCGTCGACTACGCTTTCCGCTTTGGCGCGCACCGTACCAAAATGCTGGTGTGGTATGCCGGTGAGGGAATTCAAGCGGTGCTCCAGGCGCTGGGCGAGCCCACCGCGCTCTATATTCAGCCCGAAAACGCGCCGCTCGACTGGCAGCCCGAACGCATCGCGGCGGCCGAGCACGCCGGCGATATTACCTTTGCCCCCGACCCGTTCCCCGAGCGGCCGTTGTTGCCCATCACCCGAACCTCGCTGCCTGAGCAGACCGTGGCCTACACCCTGGCGGCGGACGAGGGCCAGAAGTTCGCCGGCGGCCCCGAGTATTTTGCTCTGCTGGCGACCCAGCAAAATACCGGCGGCAAGTTCTTCGTGGTAATGAGCCAGGGGCCGCAAACGCCCATGATTCCCAGGCACTACCATAACCTGCATACGGAGAACTTCTTCTGCGTGGATGGTGGGCTGGACATGATCGTCAATCATTCCACGCTTAGCCTGGCGCCCGGAGATTTCGCCTCCATCCCCGCCGGGACTATTCACGCCTACCAGATGACCAGGCCGTTTAACCGCTTCATGGGTTTTTTGACCCCGGGGCTTTTCCAGAATTTCTTTGAAACCCTGGGCGAGGCGGGCTACGAGGCCAACGTTTACCCCAGCGAGCCGCGCCAGCTACGCTTTGACCGGGTGATCAAGGAACTCGAAAGCCTGGATCTGGTGGTGGTCGAAGAGCAGATGCAGGCCAAGGAAGCCGGCGGCCACTGATATGGTCAGCGTGCACGCAGCGTAATCCGCGTAAGCTCGGAAGGTTTGCCCAAGCGCAGGGCGAAACCCGGCCACAGCGCGGTGCCGTTATTCAGGTAAAGCGTCATGCCATCGACCTCATAACGCCCGGATACGAAGCCGTTGTTGGCGCGGGCGACGATCCGATCGAACCCCATGATCATGCCGCCGTGCGTGTGCCCGGAGAGCTGAAGATTAACGCCTTGCGCGGCGGCCCTGGCGGCGTTGCGTGGCTGGTGATCGAGTAGAATCACCGCCGCCTCCGGTGGGGCCCCCTCCAGCGCCTGAGCTAAATCCGGCCCCGGGCGGCCGCGCCCGGTGGCGGAGGCGTCCGTCACTCCCGCTATCACCAGTGCGGCCCCGTCGCGTTCGATAACGGTGTGCTGGTTGGCGAGTATCTGCATACCCAGCGTCTGATAGTGCGAAAGCCACTGCTCGACGCCGAAATAGTATTCGTGGTTCCCCGGGCTTACGATCACCCCATCCGGCGCCGAAAGCCCGGCGAGCGGGGCGACATCGTCGCGGCGCGCCGCCAGCTCGCCATCGATCAAATCCCCGGTAATCAAAACGACATCGGCGCCCAGCGCGTTGGTCTGCGCCACGACCTCCTCGACCCAGGGCCGCTCGAACAGCCGGCTGATGTGTAGATCGGTCAGGTGAGCGATCTGGTAACCCTCGAAGGCGTCGGGCAGCCCGGGGATCGCGATCTCGACATCCTTGAGCGGCGGCACCCTTGCCGCTTGGCTAACGCCGAACGCGGCAACGCCAAGGGCAAGAGCGGCCAGCGTATAGCGAAGCGCGGCGGGGATAGCGAGCAGGTGTCCTTTAGTCAGCGCCAGCAGCGCGGTAACGGCGTCGGTGACCAGCAGCATCAGCGCCAGAAAAATCATGGCGCCGAACAGCGTATTGACGGCCAGTACGACCGCGCGCGGCACTTCCGGTGAAAACATGCTGCCGAAGGCTAGTTGGGTCAGCAGGTGATGCTGCGACACCGCCAGCAGCACCGCGCTCAACGCCAGCTTGATCCACAGCGGCCAGCCAAGGGGGGCAATGAAGCGAATGATCACGATCAGACAGGGCAGCGAAACGGCAAAATGAAACATCGAAGGCTCTCGTTGGGTAAAGGAACGCAAGGCACGGTCCAGGAGAAAGGCTGAGCTGGAAAAGCCGCCAGGCGCCGTGCCCCTTGGCCGGTTAGCGCCGTAGGCCAGCTCATTGGCCATCACCCGCCAGAATGGAAAGACGGCCACGATATCACGCGCAATGTCGGCGTTGGTCACTTCCGCAAAACCCAAGGCGCCAGGCGTTTGAGGGGATAGCGTACCCGGGAAGGCCCGCCGTGGTGTGATTATAAGCGAACAAAGAGGCGTGCGCCTCTCCGTGGTAGGTGGGGGATTTTCACTCCCAGGTAGGGAAAGGGTCCGGTAATGCAGTCCAGGCCTCGACGCCCGCGAGACGTTCGTCTTCCGATAAAAGGCACGCATCGAGGGCGGCGCGCATGCGCTCCTGATTCAGGTTCTGGCCGATAAATACCAGTTCCTGGCGCATATCGCCAAAGGGCTCCTGCCATTTTTCCGTGATAAACGCGCGGTACTCCGGGTCGTCCGGCCAGCGCTCTTGCGGCACGGCCTTCCAGAACATGCCCGCCGCGCCGTGGTGGGCGATACCGCCGGCCTGGCTCCACTGGCCTGCCCAGTGCGGGCGGCTCGCCAACCAGAAGAAGCCTTTCGAGCGCAGCAGCCCCTCGCCGAACCAGTCGGCGTGTAGCAGCTCAAAAAACTTCTCCGGGTGAAAAGGGCGCCGCGCGTGGTAGGCGAAGCTGCCAATACCGTACTCCTCGGTTTCCGGTACGTGCTCGCCGCGCATCTCTTTTAGCCAACCCGGGGCTTGCTGGGCGCGTTCGAAATCGAATCGGCCGGTGTTGAGCACCTTATCGAGCGCTATTTTACCCTGGCGGATCGGCACTATCTCGGCCTCCGGGTTGAGCGAGGCGAGCACCGCTTTCAAGGTCTCGAGCTCGCTTTCGCTCATCAGGTCCGTTTTGCTAACCAACAGCACATCGCAAAACTCGATCTGGTCGGCCAGTAAGTCGGCCACGTTGCGTTCGTCTCCATCGCCCAGGCTTTCGCCGGCCTCTTCAAGGCTTTGAGCCTCGCGGTACTGATGCAAAAAGTTAGCGCCATCGACCACGGTGACCAGCGTATCCAGGCGTGCAACCTGGGAAAGGCTTTGACCGTCGTCATCTTCGAAGGTGAAGGTTTCGGCGACCGGAAGCGGCTCGGAAATGCCGGTCGATTCGATCACCAGATAATCGAAGTGCCCCGCTTTAGCGAGTCGGCCGACCTCTAAAAGAAGGTCTTCACGCAGCGTGCAGCAGATGCAGCCATTACTCATTTCCACGAGCCGCTCTTGCGTCCGGTTCAAACCGATGTCATGCCCCGGTGAAGAAGTGTCGGGCCCACCGCGCACCAGCGCCGCGTCGATATTGATCTCGCTCATGTCGTTGACGATGACGGCCACCCGCAAACCTTCACGGTTGGCCAGAATATGATTGAGCACGGTGGTTTTGCCCGCGCCTAAAAAGCCCGAAAGTACGGTGACGGGAAGTGGCTTGAATTCAGGCATGACGGTTAGTCTCCCATTTTGTGTTATGTAATATTATAACAATAAAGAAAGGATGAAAACATTCATGTACTCAAGAGGAGTAGCCAACACCTGGTTTGACGAGTAACGCTGATTGAGACCGCCTGGAAGTAATTCAACGCTAAAGGCGCCTGCACCGAGTTGGGCATTGGCCACAGGGCATTACCGTCCAAACATCAAAACCCCGAGTAGCGGCGATCCAACGGTGGGCGGTATTTGAACGGCGGGGAATCCGATACATTAGGGGAGTTGTTACACTGTTACCCAAGACCCGCCGTTCAGGGGGCGCGACATTGACGAAATAGAGCAGGCGAACAATGTTGTTTCAAGGCATGGGCTTAAATGCCGTTAACTGATCCATTTGAAGGCGCTTCATATCATGTTTCCTGACTCTGCACCGGATGTTCTAAAGCAGTTATCAAGAAGTTTAATCAGCAGTGACCGGGAAGAATTTTTTCAACACCTTACGTTTTCATTAGCATCGTTGCTCGATGTCGATCATGTGTTCATTGCCCGTATCGATGCTCATGGGAGCTTCGTATCGCCGCTGGCGTTTTACTCGAACGGGCAGTGGATAAGTGAAGCACCGTACTCGATCAAAGGGGCCGTGTGTGCCCAAATCAACCCCCGTTGCGAATTCATGGTAAGCCAGGGCGTCTGTGAGCAGTTTCCTGATGATCCGCATCTTGCGGCGCTCTCTGCCGAAGGCTTTTTGGGGGTGCCCATGCTGGATGCCGACGCCAACTGGCTCGGCGTCATAGCGCTCATTCACTCTTCCCCTTTGACCCTGCCGGATTTTGCCATCGATACGCTGCGTATTGCGGCTTCCCTGGCGGGGGTCGAGCTTTCGCGTCAATTGGCGGGGGCCAGCGCAAAAGTGCATATTGACCGCCAGCGCCGAGCGCTTCGGCTATTGAGTGAAGGCGGCGAGACGGTATTCAATGCCCCAACCGAGGCCGCCCTGATGCAAGGCTGTTGCGATGTGGCCGTGGGCACCGGTGGCTATGCGGCGGCCTGGATCAGCCGGCCCGACGCCACGCGGCGCGCGGATTCGCTGAGCGTCACCACAATGGCGGACCGGGATGGCGAGGAGGTTGCCTGGTGCAGCCCACGCCAACTCATGATCAAACGCTATAGCCACGTCGTCACCCAAAAAGCGTTCGAGCAGGGCCGCCCCCTGGTGGTGAGTGAGCTTACGAACACCGGCGGGGTCAACGAGAATCTCAAGGAGGGGCTGCTGGCCCTCGGCGTCAAAGCGTTTATTGCGCTTCCTCTGATGTTTCGCGATGTTCCGCTGGGCGTGCTGAGTTGTTATCACGCCCAGGACGCGGCCATTTCCGAAAAAGAGCTCAAGATCCTCGGCGACCTGGCCAACGATATCGCGTTCGGGCTGGACAATTTTCTGCGCCGCCAAAACGAGCAGAGCATTCAGCACGCGGTGACCCACGTAGCCACGGCGGTGTCCGCCGGCCACGGCAAGGCCTTTTTGTCGCAACTGACCGTGCACATGGCGACCGCGCTCTCGGCAGAGGTGGGGTTTATCGCCACGCTGGACAAAGAGGCCCCCGATATCGCCACGATGGTATCGATTCACGTCAACGGCGAGGAGCAGCCCGAGCTTCGCTATCACCTGACGGGGGTGCCGTGTGAGGATGTCATCGAGCACCGCGAGTGTATGGTGCTGGAAGGCGCTTCGGTGCGCATGCCCCGCGAGGCCAACGGCGCGCTCGATTGGGTGAATGGCTATATCGGCCACCGCCTGGATGACGCCCAGGGCAAGCCGATCGGTATCGTTGGCGTCATGTACGAGCAGGCGCTGACGCACACCCACATTGCCCGAGAGGTACTGCAGATATTTGCCGCCCGGGTCGCCTCGGAGCTCTCCCGCCAACAAGACGAGAGCCTTATCCGCGAGCTGGCCTACCGGGATGAAGGCACGCGGCTACCCAACCGCGCCGATTTCATTCGCCAACTGACACGCCACGTTGAGGCCAAGCCGCCTCGGCCGCTGGCGCTGCTGCTATTGGGGCTCGATCAGTTTAAAGAAGTGAACGACACGGCCGGCCACCACGGGGGCGATATGGTGCTCAGCGAAGTGGCCCAGCGTTTCGCGGCGGTGCTCGGCGATCAACATTACCTGGCGCGGCTGGGCAGCGACGAGTTCGTCGTCATCTGCCGTGACACCGGCCAGCAGGCGGCCCACGACGTGGCCGCATCGCTTCAAAAGGCGCTCGAAGCCCCGATCGTCGTCGAACAGCACTCGGCGGAGCTCAGCGCAAGCGTGGGCATATCGCTGTTTCCGGAGCAGGCGACGAGCGCGCAGGGCCTTCTGAAGTACGCCGATACCGCCATGTATCAGGCCAAGCGGCAGCCGGTCAATACGCGCCTTTTCCAGCCCTGGATGGAGCAGGTCATGCGCGAAAAGCTGGACATGGCCAAACGGTTGAGCGCCGCGATCGCCGATAAAACCCTCGGCCTGCACTTTCAGCCGCAGGTGGATATGCAAACCGGCGAGCTGATCGGTGCCGAAGCGCTATGCCGCTGGCAGGATGACGTGCTTGGCAGCATCTCGCCGGGTGTTTTCATTCCGCTGGCCGAAGAGCGCGGCATGATGATAGCGCTGGGGCGCTGCGTGATCGAAAAAGCCTGCCAGCATCTTGCCCACTGGAAGGCGCAGGGGCTCACGTTTCGCGGGCAGTTGGCGATCAACATAGCGGCGGACCAGTTCGACGACAGCGACCTGGCCGATGCGCTGCTCGAAAACTGCAGCGCCTACCAGATCGCCCCGTCCGCGCTGAGTCTGGAGCTGACCGAAAGCGGCATCATGATCAACCCCGAAGAGGCCGTTGCGATGACCCGCCACTTCAAGGAGCAGGGCATGGGCCTGGCCATCGACGACTTCGGCACCGGCTACTCGTCGCTTGCCTATTTGAAACGCTTCGCCGTGGACAAGATCAAGATCGACATCTCGTTCATCCGCGACATGCTCACTAGCGAAAACGATCGAATGATCGTTGCCACCATTATCGCCATGGCCCACACCCTGGGTCTGGAGACGATCGCCGAAGGGATCGAGAGCCCGCCGCAGATCAAGCCGCTTATCGACATGGGCTGTATCCAGGGCCAGGGCTACTACTTCGACCAGCCGTTGACCCCGGAGGATTTCGCCCGTCGTTGGCTCGGGGGCCAGGCGTGAGTTGGGCTGTCGCCGGTTCGCCGCGGGTGGTGCGTGGCGCAGGGAAGGGCGCCGGATTTGCCGAAACTTGATAGGCGAAGCGGGCGGTTAGCGCTAAGGTGGGGAAAAGCCAATAAACGGTCCCGATGCTGGCCGCTGGTCGTTGCGTGCCAGGTATCGAGGACCTTCTAGTGCGAAGGAGACACCCCATGGCCGGGAACTACCACACCCAAGTGGGTAGCCGCTGCTACCGCTTTAAAAGCCTTGCCGAGCTGATGGCGAAGGCCACCCCGGCGCGCGCCGGCGACCGGCTGGCCGGTGTGATGGCACAAAGCGCCGAGGAGCGCGTGGTTGCCCAGATGGTCCTGGCGGAGCTTCCGCTCACCACGTTTTTGAGTGAGACTCTGATTCCTTATGAGAACGACGAAATCACCCGGCTGATCATTGACGACCACGACGCCAGCGCCTTTGCGCCCATCACGCATCTGACCGTGGGCGATTTTCGCAACTGGCTGTTGTCGGACCAGGCCACCCCCGAGGTGCTGGAGCGCGTGCGCGCCGGGATCACCCCGGAAATGGCCGCCGCGGTGAGCAAGCTAATGCGCAACCAGGACCTGATTCTGGTGGCCAAGAAGTGCCATGTGAGTACCGCGTTTCGCAACTCCCTGGGGCTACCCGGGCGCCTCTCCACGCGGCTTCAGCCCAACCACCCGACCGACGACGTGACCGGTATCGCGGCGAGTATTCTGGACGGGCTTTTATACGGCAGTGGCGACGCGGTGATCGGCATCAACCCGGCCACCGACAACGTCGCCCAAAGCGTGAAGCTGATGCGCCTGATGGACGAGGTGATTCAAAAGTACGAGATCCCCACCCAGTCCTGCGTGCTAACCCACGTGACCAACACGCTGGAAGCGATCGAGCAAAACGCCCCGGTGGACCTGGTCTTTCAGTCCATCGGCGGCACCGAAGCCACCAATCGCAGTTTCGGCTTCGATCTGGCAACGCTTGCCGAGGCAGAAGCCGCGGCGCAGTCGCTCAATCGTGGCACGGTGGGGCGCAACGTCATGTACTTCGAGACCGGCCAGGGCAGCTCGCTCTCCGCCGACGCCCACCATGGGCTGGATCAGCAAACCTGCGAAGCGCGCGCCTACGGTGTGGCGCGCAAGTTCAGCCCGCTGCTGGTCAATACCGTGGTCGGCTTCATCGGCCCGGAGTATCTCTTCGATGGTAAAGAGATCACCCGCGCCGGGCTCGAGGATCATTTCTGCGGCAAGCTTTTGGGCGTCCCCATGGGGTGCGACGTCTGCTACACCAACCACGCCCAGGCCGACCAGAACGACATGGACAACCTGCTCACGCTTCTGGGCGTGGCCGGGTGCAATTTCGTGATGGGCATTCCAGGCTCTGATGACATCATGCTCAACTATCAGACCACCTCGTTTCACGATGCGCTCTACGCCCGCCGGGCGCTCGGCCTCAAGGCCGCGCCGGAGTTCGAACAGTGGCTTTCGCGCATGCAGATTTTCAGCGATATCGACGCCCACCGGCTGAGCGAGGGCCTGCCCGCCGCCTTTGCCAATAGCCTGCGCCATCTACCCGGGAAGGCCCGCCATGAACACTAAACCAACGCCTGGAACGCCCACCGACAGCCCACACCGCCACGAGCCGGTCGTCGTCGAAAACCCCTGGGAGACGCTGCGCGCCTTTACCGACGCGCGCATTGGTTTGGGCCGGGCCGGGGTGAGCCTGCCCACGAGCAAACTGTTGGAATTCCAGCTGGCCCACGCCCAGGCTCAGGACGCGGTGCACTGCCCGCTAGCACTAGAGGCCCTGAGCGAGACATTGACCGAGGCGCTCGCCCTCGAAATCGCCCCGATAGCGCTGCACAGTCACGCCGAGGACCGGGCCACGTATCTACAGCGCCCGGACTACGGCCGCCGGCTCGACGACGAGTCCCACGGGCGGCTCAAGGAGCACGCCACCACCGAGCGCGCCGACCTGGCCGTGGTGATCGTCGATGGTCTCTCGGCGCTGGCCGTGCAGCAAAACAGCGCGCCGTTTTTACAAGCGCTCTACCAGGCGTTCGAGGAAGACGCGCTCGATTGGACGCTCGCGCCGCTTAGCATCGTCGAGCAGGGGCGGGTCGCCATTGGCGACGAGGTCGGCGCGCTTTTGAACGCCGACGCCGTGCTGGTCATGATCGGCGAGCGCCCGGGGCTTAGCTCGCCGGATAGCCTGGGCCTCTACATGACCTGGGCGCCGGAAGTGGGCCTCAAGGACGACCGGCGCAACTGTATCTCCAACGTGCGCCCGGCAGGGCTCGATATGAAGAGCGCTTCCCGAAAGCTGTTGCTGCTGTTGAAGGAGGCGCGCGAGCGTAAGCTTTCCGGTGTGAAGCTCAAGGATCGCAGCGAGGACGACGTGGTCGAGGGCATCGGATCGACACGTAACTTTCTAGTGGCCGACTGACTGTTTTTTATCCGGCATATCGCCTAGGCTAACAAGCAATTCCGGCCGCCTTCACTTTAGTTCGAGCGGCCCTTTGAATGGCAAAGGAGGGCGTTATGTTGACAAGCGAGCCCGCAGACGGCAGCCACTTGCAGGCGGTGTCGTTGCCGCACCTGGTCGTGTTTACCGGCTCTGGCATCAGCGTGGAAAGCGGCATCAAGACGTTTCGCGCAAGCGACGGCCTGTGGGAGGAACACCCGGTCGAAAAGGTCGCCACCCCGGAAGGCTTTCGCGATGACCCCGAGCGCGTACTGGCCTTCTACGACCAGCGCCGCGCGCAGATTCGTAAAGCCAAACCCAACGCGGCGCACAAGGCGCTGGCCGCCCTCGAGCAGGATGGCTTCAGCGTCTCGATCATTACTCAAAATATCGACGACCTGCACGAGCGCGCAGGTTCTTCTCATGTGCTACATCTTCATGGCGAGATTCTAAAGGCGCGCTCCACCGTCGATGCGCGGCTGCGCTACCCGGTCACCGGTAATATCGCCCTGGGCGAGGTGTGCGACAAAGGCAGCCAGCTGCGCCCGGACGTGGTCTGGTTCGGCGAATCCGTGCCGCTTTTCGACCAGGCCTGTGAGCTTGCAAGCCAGGCGGACTTCTTTCTGGTGGTGGGTACCTCGCTTGCGGTCATGCCCGCCGCCTCGCTTTTGTCCTATATCGACGCGGAAACCCCTTGCGCACTGATCGACCCGGACGCGGATGCCCTGACCCCGCCCGGTGTCCTGGCGATCAACACCACCGCCGGGGAGGGCGTGCCGGCGCTGGTCAACCAGTGGCGTCGCCAAAGGAGTTTCGAGCTCTCCTGATCCGGGGGCGGGCGCTGGATCTCGGGCGCCCCGCCCGCTTTCACTGGCCCCGGCAGGCGGGTCTGGCTCGTCACGCGCCGGGCGCTGCTTTATACTCGGCGCCCTTTGACTAACTGGGTGCGCGGATGTCTGCCTCTGATACTACCTGTGAACAGGATGCGCCGGCCGAGCATCCTCAACCGCCGCGGCGCGAGTTCAAGGCGCGTGGCAGTTTCGTGATCCGCTGCGAAGGCTGTAACCTGCCCAAGCTCAACTGCCTGTGCCCCTACAAGGCCGTGGCGCAAAGCCACGCCCAGGTATGGCTGATCACCCATTCCCTCGAACATTACAAGCCGACCAATACCGGGCGGTTGATTGGCGATGTGCTGGCGCAAACCCGGGTATTTACCTGGTACCGCACCGCGCCGGACCCGGAGTTGATCGCGCTGCTCGAGGATCCGCGCTACGCGGCTTTCGTGATCTTTCCGGATGACCACCCGGACTACGCCGAACGCGTGGTGGGTATCGACGCCGTGCACAGCGCCAAGCGGGAGGCGCGCATACCGGTATTTATCATTCTGGACGGTACCTGGCGCCAGGCGCGGCGCATGTTTCGCAAAAGCCCTTACCTGGACGCGCTGCCGGTGCTGCCGCTGCATACCGAGCGCGAAACCCGCTACCGGCTAAGAAAGCCCGCCTCCCGCGCGCACCTGTGCACCGCGGAAGTGGCCACCGAGCTTCTGCGCCAGGCCGGCGACGAGGACGCGGCGAGCGTGCTGGACGATTACTTCGACGTGTTCAACGAAAGCTACGCGGAGAGCCGTTTCTATCGCAAGATCGACGAGCCGACCCCGGCCATGCGGCGGTTGCTGGCGCGCAAGGCGCAGGGCTAGTTAGGCAGCCAGCGCAGCAGCACCTTGCGCACCCAAAACCAGCGGTTGATAAGCAGCGCGGCGAAAATCAGGCTGCACCCCAGAAGCTGCAGCAGGGACATGGTTTCGCCAAACCACCAGCCGGCGAGTAGCGCGGTCCACACTGCCTCGAGCATGAGTATCACCGAGGCGTGGCTTGGGGTGGTCATGCCCTGGGCGGTGATCTGCAGGAAAAAGCGCAGGGCGCTTGCAAGTAGCGCACTGGCCATGAACCAGCCCAAAATCGAGGTGCTGAGCACCACCGGCTGATGCTCCACCAGCAGCGACGTAACGCTTAGCACCACCCCTACCGCGAGCAGTTGCAGCGTAGTGAGCGCCAGCGCCGGTACGTGGCGCACCACACGGGTGTTGACGTTGATCAAAAACGCAAAGCAGAGCGCGGCGCACACCATATAGAGCTGGCTGGCTTCTACCCGAAAGCCTGCGTTGAGCGAGAGTAGCGCAAAGCCCGTCAGGGCGACCGGCAGCGCCACCCAGGTCGAGCGGGGCGGGCGGTCACCGAACAGCAACCGCGCGACCACCGGCACCAGCAAAATCCCCAGGCTATTGATAAAGGCGCTTTCGCCCAGGTGGTCGGAGTGGCTGAGCCCGAGAATCCAAAAGCCAATGGCGGCACTAAACAGCACACCCACGAACAGGCCGCGGCGTATACGCCGCGCGGGCAGCCTGGCAAGCGATGGCCAGGCAAAGCCGAGTAGCACCAGCCCGGCAAGCAAAAAGCGGGTGCCGATGAACAGCAGCGGCGGCATACCCGCTAGCGCCTCCTTGGAAAATATCCAGCCCGCCGCTGCCACCATCGTGACCAATAGCAGCAGCGCATCCGCTTGCCAGGGCGCGCGCTCGATGTTGTTCACACGGCGCTGCCAAAAAGCGCACCGGCGATTCTAAAGCCGGCCACCCAGGTGCCCACCGCCGAGCCCAGCGTTGCCAGAATGAATACCAGCAGCGTGCGCGAAACGCGGTTTTTCCACCAGCCTTTCAACTGGGTCACGTCGTGGCGCAACGAAGAAAAATCGCGCACCTTGGGCTTGCGCATGTAAAGCTCGACCCCGGCGGCCACGAACCCGGCGCCAATCGTTGGGTTGAGCGAGGTGAGCGGGGCGGCGAAGAAGGTAGTGATCACCGTGACCGGGTGGGCCAGCGCAATAATGGTCGCCCCGCCGGAGAGAATACCGTTGATCAAGAACCACTCCAGCACCAACTGCCAGCCAAGCTCGGTATTGCGCGAAAAGCCAATCGCGAAGCCGGTAATCACCAGGGCGGTGATGAGCCAGGGCAGCGCCTTCCATATTTTGGAAGGCGGCGGCGTGGTCTCCAGCGCTTCGCGCTCGGTTTTGGGTGTCTCGGGCAGCGGCGCGCTCAGGTGCTCCGTGGTGCCTTTCAAGTGGCCGGCGCCCAGCACCACCAGCACGTTCTTGTAGCGCCCGGGCGGGGCCTGCTCGGCCAGGCGCAGCGCCATGTAACGGTCGCGCTCGCGAATTAAAGGGGTATAGAGGTTTTCCGACTCGGCGGCGAATTCGCTGAAGGTGGCCTCCAGCATGTCGCCTTCCTTGAGCTTTTCGATCTCTTCCTTGGACACGTCCTGGCGGGACATGACGCTGCCGAGCAGCCCGGTAAACAGCGAAAAGCGTTGCCACCAGGGGACGTTGCTGTAGATACGCTTTAGCGTCACGCCCACGTCGCGGTCGATCATCATAAGCGACAAGCCGTGGTTCTGGCTCGCCTCGACCGCCGCGCGCATCTCGGCCCCTGGCTGAATACCGGACTGGTCGGCGATGCGCTGCTGAAACGCGCCCAGGGCGAGACTGGCCGCTACCATGCCTGCCTTGCCCTGCTTGAACACCTGGAAAAGGTCTTGCTCGCCCATCGCGTCCGGGTTGGTCATGCTGTGGTGGCGGGCCTCGCAAAGCTCGATGGCCACGGCATCGAAGGCGCCGCTATCGAGCAGGCGCGTTACGTCCTCGGCGCTTTGGGCTGATACGTGGGCGGTGCCCAGCAGGGTGTAGCGGGTCGCGCCTATTTCAACGGTGTTCAAGGGGCCGCTGGTCGTCGGAAGCGCCTGGGCCGGCTCGGTGGAGGAGGGTGCGTCGTCATCAATCATGGTTGTCTCACTAAAAAAGGGGGCCTCGCGGCTTAGCGGCGCCAGAACGCGGGGGTGAACAGAACCAGTACGGTAAAGATCTCGAGGCGGCCTAAAAGCATCGCCAGCACCAGAATCCACTTGGCCAGGTCCGGCATGTCGCCGTAGTGTTCGCTTGCCTCGCCAAGCGCCGGGCCCAGGTTGTTGAGCGCCGAGCCGACGGTGGACCAGGCAGTGATTTGATCCACGCCGGTCGCCATGACGCCGACCAGCATCAAAAAGAACAGCATCACGTAGGCGGAGAAAAAGCCCCAAACGGCCTGGGCGATGCTGTCCGGCACGCTCACCTTGCCCACCTTGACCGCGATGACCGCGTTGGGGTGGATCAGGCGCATTACCTCACGCATGCCCTGTTTCAAAATCAAAATGATACGAATCACCTTCATGCCGCCAGCGGTCGAGCCGGAGCAGCCACCGATGAAGGCGGCCACGAACAGCATGAACGGCAGCGCCCCGGGCCAGCCGGAAAAATCCGCCACCGCAAAGCCGGCGGTCGTGGCTACCGAGACCACCTCAAAAAGCGCATGGCGCAGGCCGTGAAGGGTGTCGTAGGTGCCGGTAAACCAAAGCGTGAAGGTCGCGATGGTGACCAGACCCGCAAGAAACAGCATCAGAAAGCGCGCTTCCGGGTCTTCGAAGTAGTGCAGCAGGCGCTTCTCCCGCCAGGCGATGAAATGCAGGCTGAAGCTGAACGCCGAAATCAGCATGAAGGAGACGCAAATCAACTCGATGGCGGCGTTGTTGAAGTAGCCGATGCTGGCATCGTGGGTGGAGAAGCCGCCGATGGCCACGGTCGAAAAGCTGTGGCCGAGCGCGTCGAACCAGTTCATGCCCGCCAGCATATAGGCCACCAGGCACGCCATGGTCAGCGTGGCGTAAATGTACCAGAGCGCCTTGGCGGTTTCGGTGATGCGGGGGGTGAGCTTGGAGTCCTTGAGCGGGCCTGGAATCTCGGTGCGGTAAAGCGCCATGCCGCCCACGCCCAGCGTCGGCAAAATGGCCACTGCCAGCACCACGATCCCCATGCCACCCAGCCACTGAAGCTGCTGGCGGTAGTAGCGAATCGATTCGGGCAAAAAGTCGATGCCGGTAATCACCGTGGCCCCGGTCGTGGTGAGCCCCGAGAACGACTCGAACACCGCGTCGGTGAAGTCGAGGGCGGCGTCGCCGGACAGCATCAACGGGATCGAGCCGAAAAACGCCAGCACCGTCCAGAACATCGCCGCGATGATGAACCCATCGCGAATGCGCAGCTCCTTGTGCGCGCGCCGGTTGGGCAGGTATAGCAGCAGGCCCGTGGCCACGGTAATCGCGATGCCGCTAATAAAGGCGTACCAGACGCCATCGCGAAACCATAGCGACATCAGCGTGGGCGGCAACATGGTAAGGCTGAAGAGCATCAGCAACAGCCCTAAAATGCGTAGAATGACCCGCAGGCTCATGGAATCGAACGGCTCCTGGACAGTGTTTAAAAGAACGTAAGGCCGACTTGAAAAAGCCGTTCGACGTCGCGAATCCGGCGCTTGTCGATCACGAACAAAATCACGTGATCCCCGCTTTCCACCACGGCGTCACCGTGGGCGATGATGACCTCCTTGCCGCGCACCATCGCCCCGATGGTGGTGCCCTCGGGCAGGCCGATATCGCGCACCGCCCGGCCGACCACTTTGGAAGACTGCTTGTCACCGTGGGCGATCGCCTCGATTGCCTCGGCCGCACCCCGGCGCAGGGAGTGCACGTTGACGATGTCGCCCCGGCGCACGTGGGTCAAAAGGCTCCCGATGGTCGCCTGCTGCGGCGAGATCGCGATGTCGATCTCGCCGCCCTGGACCAGATCCACGTAGGCGGCGTTGTTGATCAGCGTCAGCACCTTTTTCGCCCCCAGCCGTTTGGCCAAAAGCGACGACATGATGTTGACCTCGTCGTCGTTGGTCAACGCGCAGAAGATATCGCAATCCTCGATATTCTCCTCTTCCAAGAGCCGCTTGCTGGTGGCGCTGCCGTGCAGCACCACGGTGCGGTCGAGGCGCTCGGAAAGGTTCGTGCAGCGCTCGAGACTGTGCTCGATGATCTTGACCTGGTGGCTGTGCTCCAGATGCTCGGCCAGGCGCTCGCCGATGTTGCCGCCGCCGGCGATGACCACTCGGCGAAAACCGCGCTCGACCCGTCTAAGCTCGCTCATCACCGCGCGAATGTCGCGCCGGGCGGCGAGGAAGAACACTTCGTCATCGGCCTCGATGATCGTATCGCCCCGCGGAATGATCGGCCGGTTGCGCCGGTAAATGGCCGCGACGCGGGTATCCACGTTGGGCATGTGGCGGCCCAAAAACGCCAGGTCCTGGCCCACCAGCGGGCCGCCGTAAAACGCCTTTACCGCCACCAGCTGTAAAAGCCCGCCGGCGAACTCCAGTACCTGAAGGGCGCCGGGGTGTTCGATCAAGCGGCGCACGTGGTCGGTCACCACCTGTTCGGGGCTGATCAATACATCGATGGGGATGGCTTCGTGGGCGAATAGCCCCTTGCGAGTAAGATAGGGCGTGGCGCGTACCCGGGCGATCTTGGTCGGCGTGCGAAAAAGCGTGTGCGCGACCTGGCAGGCGATCATGTTGACTTCGTCGGAGTTGGTCACCGCGATCAGCATGTCGGCGTCTTCGCAGCCCGCCTGACGCAGGATGATCGGGTAGGAACCAGCGCCGGTCACGGTGCGGATATCGAGCTTGGTGTGAAGCTCACGAAGCTTGGCCGTGTCCGTGTCGACCACGGTGATATCGTTCTCTTCGCGCGCGAGGTGTTCGGCCAGCGCCCCGCCGACCTGGCCGGCGCCAAGAATGATGATTTTCATGGCTGAATCGGTTCCATTGAAAGCGCCGGCGTTTTAATGAAAAGAGCGAAAGGGCGCCGCAAATAAAGACGGCGGCCAGTGTAAACCAGCCGCCGTCGAAAAGCAGTGAGGAAATTAATCCAGCGTGAAGCCGACCTTCACTGTCACCTGCCAATGAGCCACCCGGCCGTTTTCGATATGCCCGCGGGTGTCGATGACGTCCAGCCAGCGCATATGATCGATCGACTCGGACGCCTTGGCGAGGGCGTTTTGCACGGCGTCTTCGATGCTGGTTTCAGAAGAGCCGGTGATTTCTACGTGCTTGTAGATATGATTACTCATACGATTTTTCATCCTTGTGGTGAATAAACGGCTTCGAGCGTTTGGTTACGCCAAACGCTTTTCCAGCCTGGCATAAAAAAAGCCATCGTGACTGCTTTGTTGCGAAAAGAGCTGGCGGCCGTGGCCGCTCGTCTCGCCCCAGGCCACGTCCGACGGGGTGGTGGCCCGCGCATCCGGGGTGCGGCTGATGAACGCCTCGATTTGTTGGGCGTTCTCCTGGGGCAGCACCGAGCAGGTCGCGTACAAAAGCGTGCCGCCCGGGCGCAAAAGGCCCCACAGGTTATCCAAAAGCGAGGCCTGGAGCTTGGCCAGTTGGCCAATATCGCTTTGACGGCGCAGCTTTTTGATATCCGGGTGGCGGCGAATCACGCCGGTGCCCGAACAGGGCGCATCGAGTAAAATAGCATCGAAGTGCGTGCCGCTCCACCAGTCGCGCTCGGCGGCGTTGGCATGGCGCAAATCGGCGCTGAGCTTGAGCCGGCTGAGCGTATCGTCGACCCGGGCCAGGCGCTGGTTATCCATGTCGATAGCGGTCAGCGCGATATCGAACTGCTCGAGCAGGTGGGCGGTTTTGCCGCCGGGGGCGGCGCAGGCATCGAGCACCTGGGCGCCGGGGCGGGGCGCAAGCGCCGGGCCCAGAAGTGCCGCACTCAACTGGGCCGCCTCGTCCTGAACACTGACCCAGCCCTCCTTGAAGCCTGGCAGTATCGAGACGTCGCAGGGCGTTTCCAGCGTGATGCCGTCCGGGGCGTGGGCGCACAGGTGCGCGTCGAGCCCTTGATCGACCAGCTTGCCTAGGTACGCCTCGCGGTCGAGCTGGCGCTGATTGACGCGCAGGGTCATGGGGCCGGGGTGGTTATTGGCCTCTACCACCTCGCGCCACTGCTCGGGCCAAGCCTCGCGCAGCACTTTCAAAAGCCAGGGCGGGTGTTCCAGCGCCACGCTTTCGTCGCGGTCCACCTCGGCTTGCAGCGCCTCGCTTTCGCGCTGAAGCCGGCGCAGGCAGCCGTTCAATACCCGGGTGGCCCACTCTTTTTTCAAAAGCCGCGCCGCGCCGGCGGTTTCACCCACCGCCGCGTGGGCGGGAATCCGCATGTACAAAAGCTGGTAGATGCCGATCAATAACAGCGCGTGAATATCCTGATCGCGCTTTTTGAACGGCTGTTTGAGCAGTTTCGCGGCCAGCGCTTCAAGGCGCGGCAGGCGGCGGCAACTGCCAAAACAGAGCTCTTTTAAAAGGCCCCGGTCCCGGGCGATCACGCTGTGCTCGTCAAGGCCGGCCAGCGACCCTTGTTCGTTGAGGACCGGCGTCAGCGCGCGCGCGGCGGCGGCGCGCACCTCCTGGCCACTGCCTTCCTGGGGGCGCTTGGCGCTCATGAGTTCTCTCCGTGATGCGTCTGTTCGATCGTTGGCGTGCCCAGCTGGCTGCCCGGGACAAGCCGGGGCTGTGGGGCGTTGAGTAGTGCGCTGACCGGCAGCATTTTGGCGCCGGGGAGCTGCACGTGGCTAACGCACAGCACCTGGTGGCCGTGCTCGCCGCAGGCGATGCGCAGATGATCGTCGCCGTGGGCCAGCAGCGTGCCCGGGGCGGATGAATGCGGGGCCGGGCCTTCGGCGCGGGCCATGTAAAGGCGCAGGCGCTCATCGCCCAGCGCGCACCAGGCGACCGGCCAGGGGTTGAAGGCGCGGATTTTGCGCGCCAGCACATCGGCGCTTTGTGTGAAGTCGAGCTCGGCTTCCGCCTTGCTCAACTTGGCCGCGTAGGTGACGCCCTCCAGCGGCTGGGGCGTGGCCGTGGCGCTCGCCTGGTTCAAAGCGTCGAGCGTTTCGATCAGCGCCCTGGCGCCGTCCTCGGCGAGCTGGTCGTGAAGCGCCCCGCCGGTGGTGTGCTCGGTGATCGGCGTGCGTATTTCACTGAGCATCGCGCCGGAGTCCAGGCCTGCATCCATCTGCATGATGGTCACACCGGAGGCCGCGTCGCCGGCTTCGATGGCGCGCTGAATGGGCGCGGCGCCGCGCCAGCGGGGCAGCAGTGAGGCGTGAACGTTGATACAGCCAAGGCGCGGGATGTCGAGGACGGCCTGGGGGAGCAAAAGCCCGTAGGCCACGACCACCATGATATCGGCCTCGAGGGCGGCGAGCTCGGCCTGGGCGGCGGGGTCTTTCAGGCTCATCGGCTGATAGACCGGCAGTTCGTGCTCGAGGGCCAGACGCTTGACCGGGCCGGGGGTAAGCTTGCGCCCACGCCCAGCGGGCCGGTCGGGCTGCGTATAAACGCCTACCACCTGGTGGCCGCTTTCGAGCAGGGCGGCAAGGTGTGATTCGGCAAAATCCGGGGTGCCGGCAAAGACGACGCGCAGTGGGGGCATGGGTCTACCTGTTCGGGCTTTTTTCAGAAAATAGCGAGAGGGGCGTAAAAGCCGCCCGGTGGGCGGCTTTTTGATCGCTTAGGCGTCCTGCAGCTTGTGGCGCTTTTGCATCTTTTTCATGATGCGGTCGCGCTTCAACGCCGAGAGGTAGTCGACGAAAAGTACCCCTTCAAGGTGGTCGTACTCGTGCTGGATACAGTGGGCGAGCAGGCCATCGGCTTCGAGCTCGTAGGCCTCGCCGTTGCGATCCTGGGCATTGAGTTTGACCTTGAGAAAACGCGGCACCTCGGCGTAGTGCTCGGGGATCGACAGACACCCTTCGGAGAGCGGCTCTTGCTCTTCGCCGATCGGCTCGTAGCGCGGGTTGATCAACACCAGCGGCGCGTCACCGTTTTCAGAGACGTCCATCACCACCACGCGTTGGTGAACGTCGACCTGGGTGGCGGCAAGCCCGATGCCGCGCGCGTCGTACATGGTTTCCAGCATATCGTCGACGAGCTGGCGGACGCTGTCATCAACGGTCTCAACCGGTTTCGCCTTGGTTCTCAGGCGCTCATCGGGAAATTCGAGAATGGGACGTGTAGCCATGGCGTTACTATCACCGTTATTCAATCTGTGGTTTCAAAACAGGGGCTAGAATAGAGGTTAAAAACCGCGACAGGTTCCGGCGGCGGGTCAATGACCGCGCTTGAAAGTCGCCCGCGCCCCTGCCTCAATTGGGTTAGCGCGTCTATGTGCTTTACTATAGGCCACTATATCATGCTGGCGGTACTTCTGGGCATGCGCGCAGGCGTGTCTTCTACCGCTCTCACCCCTTTCAGGGAATCGCCATGGCCGTTAAAAAATCCCTTCGTTATAGCGCCTTCGTCGCGCTTTTGCTGGGGGGCTCGCTTGCCGCCAGTGCCGCAATGGCTTGGGAGCGTATCCGCGACGACGCCCCCGAGCGCTACACCGTCGTACAGGGCGACACGCTTTGGGATATCTCGGCGCGCTTTCTACGTGCTCCTTGGCAGTGGCCCACGCTTTGGCAGGCCAACCCGCAGATTCGAAACCCTCATCGTATCTACCCAGGCGATACCCTCGTGCTTGGCGACTGTGCCGGCGCCCCCTGTTTTGATTTCGAGCCCGGGCGCCCGGTGGTGAAGCTTTCGCCCCAGGTGCGCCGGGTCGAGCCCCGCGAGGCCGTAACGGCGCTGCCCCGCGAGGTGGTCGATGTGTTTTTACGCCAGCACCGCGTTCAACAGGCCAATGAGCCGCTTCGCGAGCTTGGCTACGTGGTGGGCGGCGAGAACGAGCGCTTCATCAGCGGCGCCGGCGACACGCTTTACGTGCGCGGCGAGCTCCCGGCGGACACGCGCATGGGTTTTTATCGCCCCGGCGAGCTCTACTTGTCTGGCGAGGGCGAAACCCTGGGGCGCGAGCTCGTCTATATCGGCGAAGCGCAACGGGCCGGCCAGCAGGGCGAGATCGCAAGCGTCAAGGTGCTGAGCGCTCAGCAGGAGGTGCGCAACAACGATATCCTGCTCACGCTGGACGATACCTTCGAGGCGGATTTTCAGCCGCGCGCCCCGCTTAATGACGTGGCCGGGCACATTATCGCCGCCCCCGGCGGGGTGCGTTTTATCGGCAGGCTGCAAATCGTGGCGCTGGACCTGGGGACCGAGGACGGCCTGCAGCCGGGCCACGTACTGCGCGTGGACCAGCAGGGCGAGCTCATCAACGACCCGCGCACCGGGGAGCTTTTTCAACTGCCCAATACGCAAAGCGGGCTGGTCATGGTATTCAAGCCCTATAACCGTATGAGCTATGCGCTGGTCATGCAGGCGTCCAACGTATTGGCGATAGGCGACGAGGTGCGCTCACCCAGTCGCCCGAATTAAAAAAACCGGTCGTCAGGATTAACAAAAGGGGGCGGGAATGGATACGAACGCATGGCTGGCCGTGGAAGCGCTACCGGGGATGGGCGCTCATCGCATCAAGGCGCTGGCCCAACGCCAGCCCAGCTGGCCCCAGGGGTGGCTTGCCGCGCTGCCGGGCCCGGCGGCAAGTGCGCTAAGGCTCTGGCTCGATCATCCATCTAAAAGCCCGCTGCAGGCGCGGGTGAACGCCACGCTCGACTGGCTCGCCGGTGGGCCGCGGCGCCACGTGCTTCATCCGGGCCATCCCCACTGGCCTGCTTTACTCGATGAGCTACCCGACCCGCCGCCGGTGCTTTGGGCGCTGGGCGATCTCGACGCGCTCAAAGGGCCGGGTATCGCCATGGTCGGTACCCGCAAGCCGACCGGCGAAGGCGCCCGAAACGCTCGACACTTCGCCCGGGAACTGGCCCGGCGCGGCTGGTGCGTGGTGAGCGGCATGGCGCTGGGCGTAGACGGGCTGGCCCAGCAAGCCGCCCTCGACGAAGGGGGCGCCACCGTGGCGGTGCTGGGCGGTGGCGTGGATATCATCTATCCGGCGAGCCACCGCGCGCTTTATGAGCAGCTAGGCCAAACCCCCGGCGCTTTGGTGCTGGCCGAGCACCCGCCCGGCACCAAAGCGCGGCCCGCTTTTTTCCCGCGGCGCAATCGTATCGTCACCGGGCTTTCGCTGGGCACGCTGGTGGTCGAGGCCACCGAGAAAAGCGGTAGCCTGGTGAGTGCAAGGCTTGCCCTAGAGCAGGGCCGCGAGCTCTTCGCCGTGCCGGGCTCGATTCATAACGTCCAGGCCCAGGGCAGTCTGGCGCTTTTAAAAAGCGGCGCGACCCTGGCGCGCCACGTCGACGATATGCTCGATGAGCTTGGCCACTGGGCGCCGGCGTACATGCCCGCAGCCCAGACGCCGGCACAACCCCCAACCGAATCTTTGCCGGCCATGAGTCACTCGGCTGAAAGCCCGCCGCCGGATGCGCTGCTTGCCGCGCTTTCGTCGGCCCCGACCCCCATCGACCTGCTGGTGCAACATACCGCGCAAAGCGTGGGCGAATGCCAGCAGCGCCTTTTGATGCTGGAGCTCGATGGCCTTGTGGCCCAGCAGGCGGGCGGCTGGGTGCGCCTTGGCTAGGCCGTGGTAGGATAAACCCACGTTGGCTGGCTACGCCGAATACTCAAAGGAGGCCTTGATGACATCGACGGTGGAACTTCAACGCGCGACCCAGGCGCTTCGCGAAGGCGGCGTCGTCGCGTGCCCGACCGAGGCGGTGTGGGGGCTTGGCTGCGACCCGGACAACGAGCAGGCACTCACCCACTTGATGCGCATGAAAGAGCGCGACCCGGCCAAGGGCGTCATTTTGGTGGCGGCCAGCATCGAGCAGTTCGGCCCCTGGCTTGCCGGGCTTCCGCTTGCGCTGCACGCCCCGCTTGCGGCGAGCTGGCCCGGCCCCAATACCTGGCTTGTGCCGGACAACGGGCGCAGCCACGCTTTGGTGCGCGGTGCCCACCAAAGCGTGGCGCTGCGCGTCACCAATCATCCTGGTTTGAAAGCGCTGTGCGACGCCTTTGGCGGGCCGCTGGTGTCCACCTCGGCCAACCGCGCGGGCGAGCCACCGGCCATGACCGAGCAAGAGGTGCAGACGCTGTTTGGCACGGAGCTTGGTGCCATCCTGCCCGGCGAGCTGGGCGCCCAGGCGCGCCCCAGCACTATTCGCGACCTGGCCTCCGGCAAGGTGCTGCGCTTTTGATATGAGCACCTTTCTGATGGACGCTATGGTAGCGCGGCTGGGCGCGGAGCGGGCCGGCCAGGCGCCGGGACCTTTTCCCCAGGACGGTCTGGTGCGCAACATCCACGGCGACTTCACGCCGATGATGTGCGGCGGCATCAGCGCGCTTTTACTCCAGATGCTGCACCCGCTGGCGCTGGCCGGCGTGTGGGACCACTCCAACTTTCGCCACGACATGGTGGGCCGGCTGCGGCGTACCAGCGACTTTATCGCCACCACCAGTTTCGGTACGTTCGAGCAGGCCGAAGAGGCAATTGCTCGGGTGCGCCGGGTGCATGCCCATGTACGCGGCCAGGCCGCCGACGGCCGCCCGTACGCCGCCGATGACCCGGACCTGCTCACCTGGGTGCACGTTGCGGAAATGAGCCGCTTCATGGCCGGTCACCTGCTGTATCGTAACCCGAACCTGAGCGCGGCCGACCAGGACCGCTACTTTTTCGAAACCGCCTGCATCGCCGAGGCGCTGGGCGCGCGCGACGTGCCCGACAGCCGGGAGGCGGTCGCGGCGTACCTCGAAACGAAGCGCGGCGAGCTTGTGTGCGATGAGCGCACCCGGGATGTGATCCAGGTGCTGCTGGCCGCGCCGCCGCGGCATCTGATATTGCGCCCGGGCGGGGCGCTTTTTATGCGCGCGGGGATCGACCTTCTGCCCGAATGGGCCGCGCGCCAGCTCGAGCTCGATATGTCGAAGCTCCAGCGCCGGCTCGTTCGCGCCAGCATCAAAGGCGCGATGCCCCTGATCAGCCGCGCGGTAAGAAGCGGCGCCTACCGCCGGGCGCTGACGCGGTTTCAGGGCCGCGCCTGAGCCGCTCGATTGCCCCTTCACCCCTTGCGCCTTACCCCTTACCATAAGCGTCTACCCTTTCAGGCACGGCTTTGGAGATACTGTGGCCCACGAGCACCTTGACGACGTTAAAACGTACCTGATGAACCTGCAGGACCGGCTCTGCGAAGGTCTTGCCCAGGCCGATGGCCGCGGCACGTTCAGAGAAGAGAGCTGGGAGCGTGAAGCCGGCGGCGGCGGGCGCTCGCGGGTGATCGAAAACGGCGCGATTTTCGAAAAGGGCGGAGTCAACTACTCCCACGTGTTTGGTGAAACGCTGCCGCCTTCGGCGACCGCCTCGCGCCCGGAGTTGGCCGGGCGCAGCTTCCACGCGGTGGGGGTGTCCTGGGTGCTGCATCCGGAGAACCCGCACGTGCCCACAAGCCACGGCAACGTGCGCTTTTTCATCGCCGAAAAAGAGGGCGAGGCACCGGTTTGGTGGTTTGGCGGCGGCATCGATCTCACCCCGTACTACCCGGTGTTCGAAGACGTGGTGCACTGGCACCAGGTGGCCAAAAACGCCTGCGCGCCCTTTGGCGATGAGGTTTATCCCCGCTACAAGGCGTGGTGCGACGAGTATTTCTACCTCAAGCATCGCGATGAAACCCGCGGGGTGGGAGGGCTCTTCTTCGACGACCTGAACGCGCCGGATTTCGAGCACGCCTTCGCCTTTCAGCGCGCCGTGGGCGATAGCTTTTTAGAGGCTTACCTGCCGATTATCGAGCGTCGCCGTGACACGCCCTGGGGCGAGCGCGAGCGCGAATTCCAGCTCTATCGGCGTGGGCGCTACGTGGAGTTCAACCTGGTGTGGGACCGGGGGACGCTGTTTGGTTTGCAAAGCGGCGGGCGCACCGAGTCCATCTTGATGTCGATGCCGCCGCTGGCCCGCTGGGAGTATGGCTATACCCCAGGTGCTGGCAGCCCCGAGGCGCACCTGGACGACTACCTGACCCCGCGCGATTGGCTGACCGAGGCCGAGAACCTGGGAGTGAGCCCGTGAGCGATCACTACTGTGTGCTCGGTAACCCGGTCAAACACTCCAAATCACCGATGATTCATCAGGCCTTCGCCGAGCAAACCGGTCAGGCCCTGCGCTACACCGCCGAGCTTGCCCCGCTCGACGGTTTCACCGCCGCCTGGCAGCAGTTCTGCCACCAGGGTGGGTATGGTGCCAACGTGACCGTGCCGTTCAAACAGGATGCCTTTGCGCTGTGCGATACGCTCAGCCTACGCGCCCGGCGCGCCGGTGCGGTGAATACCCTGATCAACGGCCAAAACGGCCGCGTCTATGGCGACAACACCGACGGCGTTGGCCTGCTGCGGGATCTAAAAGCCCAAGGGGTGGCGCTTCGCGATGCGCGCATTCTGGTGCTGGGCGCCGGTGGTGCGGTGCGCGGCGTGCTCGAGCCGCTGTTGAACGAAGGCCCGCAGGAAATCGTGATCGCCAACCGCACGGCCGACAAGGCTGAGGCGCTGGCCCGGGATTTCGCGGATTTAGGCAAGACAAGCGGGGGCGGGTATCACGCGCTTTTCGGCACGTTCGATCTGGTGATCAACGGCACCAGCGCAAGCCTGGCCGGCGATTTGCCGCCGTTACCGGACGCGCTGTTCAACCCGGGGGGTTACGCCTACGACATGATGTACGGGGCAAAGCCTACGGTATTCATGCAGTGGGCTGATACACGCGGTGCCACCACGGTAGACGGCCTGGGCATGCTGGTCGAGCAGGCCGCAGAGGCATTTTTCCTCTGGCGCAACGTGCGCCCGGATACCACGTCGGTGCGTCAGCTTTTGAGACGATCGCTGAGCGCTTGAGCGCGGCGTGCCCTGGGCACGCCGCAGGTCTACCCGGGCTTACGGGCGCGAGCAGTTCGGCGTGCGGCCCTGGCTTCTGGCCTGCTCATAGGTGGCCATGGCTTGGCCCATGCCGGACTGGAGCCCACTGATACGTTGATCCTGGCTTGGGTGGGTCGACATCCAGGCCGGCGGCGCGCCGCCGCTGGAGGCCGCCTGCATGTTTTCCCAAAGGGTGACGCTTTCTCGCGGGTCGAACCCGGCCTGGGCCATCAGGTCCTGGCCGATGATATCCGCTTCGCTTTCATGACGGCGGGAGAAGGGCAGCGCGATACCGTACTCGGCGCCCATACCCAGCACGCCCATCAGTTGCTGGCCGCCCGCGGACTGCATGCCCGAGGTGCTCGAAATCATCGAAAGGCCTAGCGAGGTCGCGCTCTTGGTCGAGGCGCGCTCGTTGGCGTGGTTGGCCAGCACGTGGCCGATTTCGTGGCCTACCACCGAGGCGAGCTGGTCCTGGCTGGTGGCCAAATCGAGCATGCCGGTATTCACGCCCATGTAGCCGCCGGGCAGCGCGAAAGCGTTGGGCTGCTCGGATTCGAACACGCGCACCTGCCAGTCCGAATTGCGCTGTTCGCTGGGCAGCACATCGACGATGGCGTTAGTGATGCACTGTACGTAGCGAAGGCTTGCCTGATCCCCCATGGGTACATCCTGCTGGTACTGAGCGAAGGCCTGCTGGCCCATCTGATTGAGCTCGGCATCCGAGAGCAGCAGAAGCTGCGAGCGGCCGGTCGGCGAGGTGCTACAGGCCGCAAGTGAAGCGCACAAAGCCGTAACGGCGAAAGGGCGAAGCCAACGCATGAAAGATTCCTTGTGGGTAAATGGTATGAACGGTTCGATGACGGTAGTTTTATCATAACGTATTGGGAGGGCAAGTATGGATGACGAATTAACCAGGCGCCTTACACGCCTTTTAGAGCGCGCCGAGCACTGGTTGCCTCCGGCGCCGGCACCGGTGGACTGGTCCACTCAAAGCGCTGCTTTGTGGCAGCGCCATCCGCTGGGTGGGCGGCTGGTGCCGGTACCGCCACGCGATACCACGACGCTGGATGATCTGCTCGGCATCGAGCGGCAAAAAAAGGCGCTCCTCGATAACACCCGGGCGTTTTTGAAGGGCTTGCCCGCCAATCACGCGCTTTTGTGGGGCTCCCGGGGGAGCGGCAAATCGTCGATCGTTCGCGCGCTGATCAATACGCTGGCGGCGGACGGCCTGCGCCTGATCCAGGTCGACCGCTATGACCTGGCAAGCCTGCCGCAGCTGGTCGAGGAGCTTCGTCATACTCCGCATCGCTTCGTGGTCTACTGCGACGACCTTTCCTTCGAGGGCAACGACGACGCCTACAAAGCGCTCAAAAGCGTGCTGGACGGCGCGCTAACCGGCCCGCCGGAGAACGTGCTGATCTACGCGACTTCCAACCGCCGCCACCTGCTGCCGGAATCGATGGCGGATAACCAAAGCTCGCAGCTGGTGGGGGAAGAGCTTCACCACGGCGACGCCGTCGAAGAGAAAATCTCGCTTTCGGATCGCTTTGGCTTGTGGCTTGGGTTTCATCCTTTCAACCAGGCGACCTACCTGGACGTCTGCGCTCACTGGGTCGTAAAGCTGGGCGGCGAAGACGCCTGGAACGACGCCGCCCGCGAAGAGGCGGTTCGTTTCGCCACGCAGCGCGGCGGACGCAGCGGGCGCGCCGCCTGGCAGTTTGCCGCCCACTGGGTCGGGCGCCAGGGGCTTTAACGTACCGGCGTGAGCTGGCCGTCCTGGCCCACGTTGAGGCGAATGGTCGGCGTGAACAGCCCCGATGGCAGGGTCATGCCAAGCCCGCGCAGGTTCCCCGGCGTAATCGCCAGCTCGCTGCCTGCGGGGAGCGAGCCGTGGGAGGCCAACTGCTGCGCCAGGTTGATCATCGGGCGAAGACGCTGCGGGTCGGTGGCCAGCACGTCGAAGGACACCGGCAGGCGCAAATTCGCCCCATCCCCCGGCGTTAGCGAGACCTCCTCGGCGTAGCGCCCGGAGACCGGATCCGCACCGGGCATATCCAACGTCCAGTTGAACCCCGACATATTGACCGCCGGCATCCCCGCCGGCAGGCCAAGCCCCAGCGCCATGGTTGCCTGGATCGGCAAGCTACCCGACCCCAGGCTGGACGCGATCAGGCTCGACAAGTTAGTGGTGTCGAACCCCGCGTTCAGATCATAAGGCCCCACCTTGACGTTCTCGACACCCAAGGACGTGACCGCCAAGCGAAAAGCAAAAAGGCTGGTTTGAGGAAGCGCCAGACAGCCGGTGAGTAGGCTTGCCAGGCTTAGAAGCGTTAGCCAGCGCCAACGGCGCGCAAGATGAGCCATGAGTCCCTCCTGTGAAGGGCGAAAGGTGGTAGGGCCAGCAATGAAAAGCCAGGCCATTTGAGGTAGAGCGGTGATGTTTGTCAACTGGTTTATCACATGGCCCCTAAGCGGGCGAACGCAACCCATCCAGTAAGGGCGGCTAACGCCGCCATCGCCGAATGAATTCAGCTCCTACGGTGGGCTTGGGGCAAAAGGGGTGGTAGGAGCAGGCTTCAGCCAGCGAAGCAGCGCAACGCGCTGCCGGGGTAGATGGCCATGGCGCACCAGTGCGGTCCATCAAGTAAGGGCGGCTAACGCCGCCATCGCCCAATGAATTGGGCTCCTACAATAAAGCCGTGCACTCATCCATTGTAGGAGCAGGCTTCAGCCAGCGAAGCAGCGCACAGCGCTGCCGGGGTTAAGTGGCGTGGCGCGTCAGGAGGTTCCATCGAGTAAGGGCGGCTGGCGCCGCCATCGCCCAATGAATTGGGCTCCTACAATAAAGCCGTGCACTCATCCATTGTAGGAGCAGGCTTCAGCCAGCGATGCAGCGCACAGCGCTGCCAGGGTGGGTGGCTCTGGCGCACCAGCGGGCGGCATCGAGTAAGGGCGGCTGACGCCGCCATCGCCCAATGAATTGGGCTCCTACAATAAAGCCGTGCACCCATCCATTGTAGGAGCAGGCTTCAGCCAGCGAAGCAGCGCGCAGCGCTGCCGGGTTAGGTGGCTATAACGCACCAGTAGGCCCCATCCAGTAAGGGCGGCTGACGCCGCCATCGCCCAATGAATTGGGCTCCTACAATAAAGCCGTGCACTCATCCATTGTAGGAGCAGGCTTCAGCCAGCGATGCAGCGCACAGCGCTGCCGGGGTAGGTGGCCGTGGCGGCGCCCGTGCGATCCATCGAGTAAGGGCGGCTGGCGCCGCCATCGCCCAATGAATTGGGCTCCTACAATAAAGCCGTGCACTCATCCATTGTAGGAGCAGGCTTTAGCCAGCGATGCAGCGCACAGCGCTGCCGGGGTTAAGTGGCGTGGTGCGTTAGTAGGCTCCATCGAGTAAGGGCGGCTGGCGCCGCCATCGCCCAATGAATTGGGCTCCTACAATAAAGCCGTGCACTCATCCATTGTAGGAGCAGGCTTCAACCACCACTGCAGCGCGCAGCGCTGCCGGGGTGGGCGGTGGCGCATCAGTGCGAACCATCGAGTAAGGGCGGCTGGCGCCGACATCGCCCAATGAATTGGGCTCCTGCAATAAAGCCGTGCCCCCATCTATTGTAGGAGCAGGCTTCAGCCAGCGAAGCAGCGCACCCGTGCGATCCATCGAGTAAGGGCGGCTGGCGCCGCCATCGCCCAATGAATTGGGCTCCTACAATAAAGCCGTGCACTCATCCATTGTAGGAGCAGGCTTCAGCCAGCGATGCAGCGCACAGCGCTGCCGGGGTTAAGTGGCGTGGCGCACCAGTGCGATCCATCCAGTAAGGACGGCTGGCGCCGCCATCGCCCAATGAATTGGGCTCCTACAATAAAGCCGTGCACTCATCCATT
Organism: Vreelandella sp. GE22; assembly: GCF_968212445.1. Classification (NCBI taxonomy): domain Bacteria; kingdom Pseudomonadati; phylum Pseudomonadota; class Gammaproteobacteria; order Oceanospirillales; family Halomonadaceae; genus Vreelandella; species Vreelandella sp. GE22. The sequence goes on along the minus strand of NZ_OZ309110.1, from coordinate 2,989,986 downwards.
GTAGGAGCAGGCTTCAGCCAGCGATGCAGCGCACAGCGCTGCCAGGGTGGGTGGCTCTGGCGCACCAGCGGGCGCCATCGAGTAAGGGCGGCTAGCGCCGCCATCGCCCAATGAATTGGGCTCCTACAATAAAGCCGTGCACTCATCTATTGTAGGAGCAGGCTTCAGCCAGCGATGCAGCGCAACGCGCTGCAGTGGTGGGCGGCCACCATAAAAAAACGCCCGCTGAATAGCTCAGCAGGCGTTTTTAGAGAAGCGTCAGGCTCGCGTTAGCGGCGTTTCTGGCGTGCTTCCTTGGTGCGGTCCAGCTCGCGCTTTTTGGCTTTTTCCTTGTCGCTGGCGCCGGCCATGTGATCATAGGGGTTGTCGCCGGAGCGGAACTCGAAACGCATGGGGGTGCCGCGGACTTTCAACACCTTGCGGAAGGTGTTGGTCAGATAGCGCCGGTAGGCTTCGGGCAAGGAGCTGGTCTGGTTGCCGTGGACCACGATGATCGGCGGGTTGCTGCCGCCCTGGTGGGCCATGCGCAGCTTGATACGCCGGCCGTTGATCATGGGCGGCGGGTGCTGGCTGGTGGCATCTTGTAAGAGCGTGGTCAGGCGGTTGGTCGACCAGTGGGCGTTGGCCGCCTCGAACGCGCGCTCGATGGACGGGTAGAGATCGCCCACCGCGGTGCCGTGCAGCGCGGAGATAAAGTGCATCTCGGCGTAGTCGGCAAAGCCCAAGCGGCGCTTGATCTGGCTGCGCATCTTCTCCTTGGCGTCGCTCTCCAAGCCGTCCCACTTGTTGACCGCAAGCACCAGCGCCCGGCCGGTGGTCAGCACGTAGTCCAGCAGGTGCAGGTCTTGCTCGACCAGGCCGCTGCGCGCATCCAGCACCATCACCGCTACGTGGCACTCCTTGATGGCATCGAGGGTCTTGATGATCGAGAACTTCTCGGCGATCTCGCTGACGTTCTTGCGCCGCCTGACCCCTGCGGTATCCACCAGCACGAACGGCTTGCCGCGGCGCTCGAAGGGGATTTCGATGGCATCGCGGGTGGTGCCGGCTTCGTCGAACACCACCACCCGGTCTTCGCCGAGCAGCCGGTTGACCAGGGTGGATTTACCCACGTTGGGCCGGCCGATCACGCCGATACGAATACCCTTGCTGCCGGTATCCGCCGGAATGCTTTCGTCGCGGGCGGGGAAGGGCTCGAGCACGGTGTCCATCAAAAGCGACACGTTGCGCCCGTGGGCGGCGGCGATCGGCCATGGGTCGCCAAGGCCCAGACCCCAGAAATCCCCCATCGCCGAGTGCTCTTCGAGCCCGTCGGTTTTATTGACCACCAGCCAGGTTTTCTTCTGGTTGACGCGCAGGTGGTTGGCGATCGCCTCGTCGGCGACGTTCAGCCCCGAGCGGCCATCGACCAGAAACAGCACGATATCGGCTTCGTCGATCGCGGCCAGGGACTGCTCGGCCATGGCCGCGTCGATGCCTTCCTCGTCACCGCTAATGCCACCGGTGTCGATGACCGTGTAGGTCTTGTTACCCAGCAGGCCGTTGCCGTATTTACGATCGCGCGTAAGGCCTGGGAAATCGGCCACGAGGGCATCCCGCGAGCGTGTCAGGCGGTTAAACAGCGTCGATTTGCCCACATTGGGCCGACCGACTAGAGCGATGACGGGTGTCATGGAGTGAGTTCCAACGTTTGCAGCCGGCCATTGTTGGCCTGTACATGAATGGTGCTGCCTTCGGTGACCGGGCGCAGGGTGATGCCCGACTTGTGCACCCGGGTACGGCCGACGATGTTGCCTTCGCGGGCATCGATGAGATGCACGTAGCCTTCGAAGTCACCCACGACCAGGCGACCATCGGCAAAGGCGGGGGCGGTCAGCCAGCGATCTTCCAGGTCGTCGTTGCGCCAGATTTCCTGGCCGTTGTTGGCATCCAGCGCCACGACCTGACTGTCGTCGGTGACGACGAACAGCGTATTGCCGACGAGTACCGGCGTGTGGCGGCTAGAGAGGCTGGTCTCCCAAAGCGTGCCGCCCTGGGTTGCCTCGAGGGCTACGACGCGGCCGTTATAGCTGGTGACGAACAGGCGTCCGTCCTGGCTTAGGACCGGCTGGCCGGCAAGATCCACCAGGCGCTCGACTTCGCTGCGCCCGCGGGGCGTGGCGATCTGCATGTCCCAAAGCGGCTGGCCACTGCGGTTATCCAGCGTAGCCAAGCGGCCGTTGGCCAGGCCCACGAACGTAACCGGGTCGATCACCATCGGTGTGCCGGTACCCCGCAGCGTAAGCGCGGGTTGGGAGCTGGTGTAGACCCAGCGCTCCTGGCCGGTTTGGCGGTCAAGCGCGGTAATTTGGCCGTCGACGCTTTGCACGACCAGCAGCTGCTGATTGGCCTGGGGCGCGGCGAGCACTTCGCTGGAGACCCGCGAGCGCCAGTTGATGCTGCCATCAGACTGGTCGATCGCGATCACTTCGCCGTTACGCGTAGCAAGATATAGCTGGCCGGCAATGGCGTTCAGCGCACTGGAAAGCGGCGTGTCGAGCTCGATACGCCATTGGCGGTTGCCATTATTGGCGTTGAACGCCATGACCACGCCCTGGGCGTCGGCGGCGAAAACGGTGTTGCCTTCGCGAGTGGGCTCGATGGGGTAGCGAGCGCGCCCCAGGCCGTCGCCGACGCTTTGCCGCCACACGTTCTCCACGTTCGTGGTTTCGTTGAAGCTGGTGAGCTCCTTCGGCGTGAAAGCGGGTTCGCTCTTGCTGGCGCAGCCGGCCAGCATTACCAGCGCTGCCGCGCCTAGCGTGGCGCGCAGAAGCGCTTTATTGAATAACGGTTTGGAAAGGCTGATCGTCATCAGGAGGTCGCCTCCTCGGCGCCAAGGTCGTCTAGCTTAAACTGAATGCCGTAAAGCGACTGGTTCTGACCATCTGCGGCCAGCGCCTCTTGCCAGGCCGTGCGGGCGTTATCGGTATCGTCAAGGGCTGCATAGGCGTCGCCGCGGGCGTCAAGGCGCTGCGCGGCCAACGAGTCGGCCATCGGCTCGTCCAGCAGCGACAGCGCCCGGTCCGGGTTGCCCTGGGCGATTTCCACCCGGGCCAGACGCAGCCGGGCCAGGCTTTTCACGTAATCCCGCGAGGCGTTGTCCGCCACGCGCTCGAGCGCTTCCCGGGCGCCGTCCAGGTCGTTCTGGTCGACGGCCAGGCGCGCTTCGATCAAAAGCGCAAGCTCGGCGTAGAGCGTGCCACCGTGGTCATCGTTGATCTCGTCGACCAGACTACGGGCGGTTTCGAACTGCTCGGTGCTCTGCTCCGGCGCGTTGCTGATGGTCATCAACTGCTGGTAGCGCACGGAGGCCGCCGCTGCCTGGCCTTCCTGGTAGTTCTGCCAGGCGTGCCAGCCGAATACCCCGGCCGCCGCGATCACAGCGCCGGCGAGCAGCGAGGTGCCGTTCTCTTTCCACCAGCGCTTGATGACATCAAGCTGTTCTTCTTCGCTTCTCAGCTCCGCCACGGGCGGCCTCCTTGTTCTGGCATAGTGGGTAGGCCGGTTTGGCCTACCGGGCCTTGCGGCCTTTGAATGGTCAAGCGCTTAGCGGGCGATGAGTGCGTCGAGCGTGTCGACCAGCGCGCTCTGCTCGAGGGTTTGCTGCTCGCGCTCTTCGCGCAGGAACTTGAGTGTGACCGTTTGATTGGCCACTTCGTCTTCGCCCAGCAACAGCGCCACGCGGGCGGCGCTTTTATCGGCCTTTTTCATGCGGCTTTTGAAACTGCCGCCGCCGCAGTGAAGTTGCAGGCCAAGGCCGGGCAGTTCATTGCGTAGCCGTTCGGCAAGCGTCAGCGCGGCGGTGGTGGCGCTATCGTCCATCGCCAGCAGGTAGACATCGCACCCGCCCAGAGCCTCTGCGGGGACCAAATCGAGGGTTTCCAGCAGCAAAATCAGCCGCTCGATACCCATGGCAAACCCCACCGCCGGGGTGGGCTTGCCGCCCAACTGCTCGACTAGGCCATCGTAGCGCCCGCCGGCACACACGGTGCCCTGGCTTCCCAGCGCCGTGGTGGTCCACTCGAATACCGTGCGCGAGTAGTAATCCAGCCCGCGCACCAGGCGCGGGTTAACCACGTACTTGATACCCGCGGCTTCCAATAGCGCCGTCAACTGCTCGAAGTGCTCGAGCGACGCTTCGTCCAAGTGATCCATAAGCTGCGGCGCGCCGTCGAGCATGTCCGCCATGGCCGGGTTCTTGGAATCCAGAATACGCAGCGGGTTGCTGTCCAGGCGCCGTTTGGAGTCCTCGTCGAGAACGTCCTGGTGCTCGTTGAAGTAGGCGACGAGCTTGTCACGGTAGGCCGCCCGGGCGTCGAGCGAGCCCAGCGAGTTGAGCTCCAGCGTCACGTGCTCGCTTAGGCCCAGTTCCTGCCAAAGGCGCGCCGAGAGTAAAATCACCTCGGCGTCGATATCCGGGCCTTCGAAGCCGTAGGCTTCCACGCCGACCTGGTGGAACTGGCGGTAGCGGCCCTTTTGCGGGCGCTCGTGGCGAAACATCGGGCCCTGGTACCAGAGCCGCTGGGTCTGGTTGTAGAGCAGGCCGTGCTCCATGGCGGCGCGCACGCAGCTGGCGGTGCCTTCCGGGCGCAGCGTCAGGCTGTCGCCGTTTCGGTCCTCGAAGGTGTACATCTCTTTTTCGACGATGTCGGTCACTTCACCGATCGAACGGGCGAACAGCGCGGTTTGCTCGACGATCGGCATGCGGATTTCGTCGAAGGCGTAGCGCTGCATCAGGTTGCGCACCTTCGCCTCAAAAAATTGCCAGCGAGGGCTCTCGCTGGGCAATAGATCGTTCATACCACGAATGGCTTGAATCTTTTTAGCACCGGACTTGCTCAATGAGGACTCCTTATAAGCACGGGCAGCCTCTTGCGGGGCTGCCCGTCTTTTACGGCGTTACACGCTACGCGTGATGACGTCGTCTTGTTGCTGCTGTTTGAGGCGGACTTTTTCGCGGATCATCGCTTCCAGGTCGTCGACCAGGTGGTCGTTGCGTAGTTTGCTGGCCGGTTTACCGTCGATATAGACCAAATTGGCCGGTGAGCCGCCGGTCAGACCGATATCGGTCTCTTTGGCTTCGCCGGGTCCGTTGACCACGCAGCCGATCACCGAGACGTTGAGCGGCGTCATTACGTCTTCCAGGCGCTCTTCGAGCTGGTTCATGGTGTCGATGACGTCGAAGTTCTGGCGCGAGCAGCTGGGGCAGGCGATGAAGTTGATCCCCTTGGCGCGCAGCTTCAAGCTCTTGAGCATGTCGAAACCGACCTTGATCTCCTCGACCGGGTCGGCGGCCAGCGACACGCGAATGGTATCGCCGATGCCATCCATCAACAGCATCCCAAGGCCGATCGACGATTTTACCGTGCCCGAGCGCAGCCCGCCGGCTTCGGTAATCCCCAAGTGCAGGGGCTGTTCGATGCGGCTGGCCAAATCCCGGTAGGCGGCCACCGCCATGAACACGTCCGAGGCCTTGACGCTGACCTTGAAATCGTGGAAATCGAGCCGGTCGAGGTAGTCGATGTGGCGCATGGCGGATTCCACCAGCGCTTCCGGGGTCGGCTCGCCGTACTTCTTCTGCAGGTCTTTCTCGAGCGAGCCCGCGTTGACGCCGATACGAATCGGAATACCGTTATCCCGGGCGGCGTTGACCACTGCCTTGACGCGATCTTCCCGGCCAATGTTGCCTGGGTTGATGCGCAGACAGTCCACCCCCAGCTCGGCGACGCGCAGGGCGATCTTGTAGTCGAAGTGGATGTCCGCCACCAGCGGCACGTCAACGCGTTGCTTGATGCGGCCAAAGGCTTCGGCGGCGTCCATGTCCGGTACTGATACGCGCACGATATCCGCCCCGGCGTTTTCCAGCTGCTGGATCTGGCCGACGGTGGCGTCCACGTCCAGGGTGTCGGTATTGGTCATGCTCTGCACCGCAATCGGTGCATCGCCGCCTACCGGAACCTTGCCAACGTGGATCTGGCGGGACACTCGGCGTTTGATTGGAGAAGGGGCGTGCATAAGACGGATCACTCTCCTAGAGTAAATCGGGCAACGTTATTGGCACCGGCGCGCTGGCCAAGATCGACACTCTCGCCTAGGTAGATCAATTCCACGCCGGTGGCGTTACCGATGGTGAGTCGAAAAGGCGGTTCGCCTTCAACTGTAGCCGTGGTGCCCGGAGTTTGCAGGCCCACGAAAACGCGCTGATTGGTGGCATCGAAAATTTCGGTCCAGGACTGCTCGTTAAAGGTCAGTGCCATCGTCCTGGCGTCTGTCTGGGCCTGCTCTTCGCCGCCCTCGGCTTGCGTTGCGGCAATCGTCTGGGCCGATGCGATCGCAGCCTCGGACGGCTGCACCGGCTCGGGCTCGCTGACCGGCGCTTGCTCGGCGCTTTCTTCGTCTGCGCCGTTCTGGGCATCGCTTGGCGCGGGGGAGGAGACCGGCGTGTCAGGAAGGTCCGCGGCCGCGTCGTTTTCCGGCGTGGCGAACTGGCTCTCTTCTTCGGACGAGGGCGTGGCGCCCATGCTCGGCGGCTCGCTGCCGCCACGGCTTTGCCACCACATCACCGTCACGCCGATCAGCCCGGCAATCACTAATAGCGTCACCAGCTTGAAAAGCCAGGCGCCGGCCCGCGACGGGGGCCGCGAGGTCGTCACTGGCGTCACCTTGCGCTCGGCATCTGCGGTGCCAAAGCGTGCCTGATACGCCTCCAGCACGACCCGCTCATCCATCCCCAGGTATTTGGCGTAGGCCCGCAGGTAGCCGCGCCGGTAGGTGACCACGGGGATCTCATCGTAGTGGTCGCGCTCGAGCCCTTCGACCACGGCGGGGCGTAAATTCAGCGCCAGGGCGGCGTCCGTGAGCGGTACGCCAAGCTGTTCACGCTGGCTGCTGAGCAGCTCGCCGGGAGAGGCGGTTGAGGTCGTCGTATTCTCGTTTAAATGTGTGTCGCTCATGGCTGAGCATCCTTCAATAATTAGGTGATCAGGGCGCTGCGCCGTCCAGTGACCGACGCTGATAATCCGCGGCAGCTTGTTCATCGCCGCGGGCGCGGGCAATCGTGGCGGCCAGCGTTAGCGCCTGTGGGTCGGGGCCGGCCAACTGCAGGTAACTTTGCAGTGGCGCCCAGGCGCGCTCAAAATTGCCCTGAGAAGCTTCCAATTCGGCTAACATTAAATACCCGCGCGGACTCCGCGGGTCGATACTTTGGGCACGCGCGAAGCGCTCGCGGGCGCGGTTGATATCGTTCAACGCCACGTAGCACTGCCCTAAATTGGTAAAAAGCTGGGCGCGGTTGGCGTACTGAGCGTCCTGGGAGGCGATCTCCAATTGCTCGCAGGCCTCGTTGAAACGGGCCTGCTGGTATAAAAATGCCGCGTAGTTGTTACGCGCGCGGGTAAAAGAGGGCGCCGCCTCGACGGCCTGTTGGAAATAGCGCTGGGCCAACGCGTTCTCGCTCTGTTGCTGATAGACCAGCGCCATGCCTTGAAGTGCCTCGGCGTTTTGCGGGTCGGCCTCTAGGGCGCGGTCGAGGGCGTTAAGCGCGCGGGGAAGGTTGCCGCGCTCGAGGTAGGCAATGCCGAGTTCACTGTAGGCGGTGGCAGCGTCCTGACCGGTGCGCTGCGAGGAAGGCGTGCTGGTCGTCGCGCACCCGGCGAGCATCAGGCTACCCAGTAGCACGGGCAGTATCGATACTCTAAAGGGGGTCGCGCGGCTACCGTCAATCATGTACGCCCTCATGGGTGAATGTTAAACCGCTACTTGCTCGACGCCGGCCCGTGTCGGATGACGGCCTTTATCAAATGCCGATGTTAACCAAACGCCGATGTTTATCAAACGCCGATGTTTATCAGACCATTATGCCAGGTCGAAACAGGGTCCATCAAAGCGCTGTGCCGGATGGAAGTCAAGGCGCGTTAGTCAGCGTCGAGCTGTACCGACTGAATATGGCGCGCACTACGCTTGGTGCGGTCCTTCACACGCCCCACGAGCTGCCCGCAGGCGGCGTCGATATCGTCGCCGCGCGTCATGCGCACGGTGGCGTTGTAACCCAGGTCGTAAAGCCACTGCTGAAAGCGCATGACCTGATTGCGCGAGGGCTTCTCGTACCCTGAGTTGGGAAACGGGTTGAACGGAATCAAATTGATCTTGCAGGCAAGTTCCTTGAGCAGATCGGCGAGCTGCTCGGCGTGCTCCTGCTGGTCGTTCACATCCTTGATCAGGGTGTACTCGATCGTCACCTGCCGGTTTTCCGGGCACTTGGCCAGGTAGCGGTGGCAGGCATCCAAAAGCGCGCGGATGTTGTACTTGCGGTTGATCGGCACTAGCTCGTTTCTGAGCTCGTCATTGGCGGCGTGCAGCGAGATCGCCAGGCTCACGTCGATCTCGTCGCCGAGCTTGTCGAGCATGGGGACTACGCCGGAGGTGGAAAGCGTCACCCGGCGCTTGGAGAGGCCGTAACCGCTGTCGTCGAGCATCAGCTTCATGGCTGGCACGACGTTGTCGAAATTCAGAAGCGGCTCCCCCATACCCATCATGACCACGTTGGTCACCGGGCGGTTGGCCGTGTCGCGGCGCGGGCCGACGCTGCGTTGTGCGACCCACACCTGGCCGATGATCTCGGCAGCGGTCAGGTTACGCTGAAAGCCCTGCTTACCCGTGGAGCAGAAACTGCAGTCCAGCGAGCACCCCACCTGGGAGGAGACGCAGAGCGTACGGCGCTTGCCGTTTTCCGCCGGGATCAGCACCGTTTCCACGTAGCTGCCATCTTCCACCTCGAGCACCCACTTGCGAGTGCCATCCGTCGAGGTGCCTTCATACACCACCGCCGGCCCGCGAACTTCCGCCACCTGGGCGAGCTTTTCGCGCAGCGCTTTGGAGAGGTTGGTCATCGCGGCAAAATCGTCGACGCCCTCCTGGTGAATCCACTTCATCATCTGGGCGGCGCGGAATTTTTTCTCGCCAATCGAGAGAAAGAAAGCTTCCATCTGCGCGCGGGAAAGCCCCAGCAGATTTTGCAGCGCCGGTGTGGCGGATGCATCAGAGGAGGGTTTGGAGGCGACGGTCGCATCCGGCGTATGTTGGGCTACGGTGGTGGTCATGGCTCAGCGCTTGGAAAGGGCGGGGGCGAACCCCCGCAAAAATGGCCAGCAACGCGTGTGAAACGCCAGTGCGTGATTAGCGCGGGCAGATTTCGTCGTTGCCGAAGAAGTAAGAGATTTCGCGCTCGGCGCTTTCAGCGGAGTCGGAACCGTGAACGGCGTTGGCGTCGATAGTTTCAGCGAAGTCGGCGCGGATAGTGCCCGCTTCAGCTTCTTTCGGGTTGGTCGCACCCATCAGGTCGCGGTTTTTGGCAACGGCGCCTTCGCCTTCCAGTACTTGGACGACGACCGGGCCAGAGGTCATGAAGCCGACCAGATCTTTAAAGAAGGGGCGCTCTTTGTGCTCGGCGTAGAAACCGCCCGCTTTCTCTTCGGAAAGATGGAGCATCTTGGCGGCAACGACGCGCAGACCGGCGCTTTCAAAACGCGCGATGATGTCGCCAATCGCGTTTTTTGCAACGGCATCGGGCTTGATGATGGAAAGAGTGCGTTCGGTCGCCATGGTGTAGCTCCTTAGAGGGTATATAACAGAAAGTGCCGCTTCATCATGAAGCGGCGCAAAAATCTAGTGGCAGGCGCCAAGCGCCATACCAAGTGGGCGCGATTATAGCGCCTCCCAGCGGGGATGAATACCGGTTCGGCTAAACGGTGAAGCTCTCGCCGCAGCCGCACTCATCCTTGACGTTGGGGTTATTGAAGCGAAAGTAGCGGTTGAGGCCTTCGCTGACGTAATCGACTTCGCTGCCATCGAGCATTTCCAGTGCCTGCGGGTCGACATAGACGCTGGCGCCATGCTCTTCAAAGCGCACTTCGTCATCTTTGGCTTCGTCGGCGAAGTCCAGTACGTAGCTATAGCCCGAGCAGCCGCTTGGTTTGACGGCGACGCGAAGCCCCAGGCCCTGACCGCGCTCATCGAGCACGTGGCGGATCTGTTTAGCGGCGTCCTGGGTAATCGTTAGTGTTGCCATTGGCATGCTCCTTGAACGTTTCGGCCTTAGCGCGGCGGTGTGCGTAAACCGCTCACCGCATGGTGGATCAGGCCAAGCGCATGATCGATCTCGTGTTCGGTCGTAAAGCGCCCAAAACTAAAGCGCAGCGATGAGTGGGCGAGTTCACGCGGGATACCGGTGCCCAGTAATACATATGAGGGCTCGACGCTTGCAGAGTTGCAGGCCGAGCCGGTGGATATCGCCAGATCGCGCAGCGCCATCAAAAGCGGCTCACCGTCCACGCCTTCGAACGCCACGTTGACGATGTTGGGCACGGCGTGCTCGCTTGCCGCGTTGACGTGCACGCCGCCCAGCCCTTCAAGGCCTTTCAAAAACCGTGCGTTCAGGCGCGCGATGTTGACCTGGTCGGCCTCGCCGACCTCGCGCATCAATGCAAACGCCTCGCCCATACCGGCAATCTGATGGGTGGGCAGCGTGCCCGAGCGCATGCCGCGCTCGTGGCCACCGCCGTGGATAAGCGCTTCGACACGAATATCCGGGTGGCGTTTCACGTAAAGCGCGCCTATTCCTTTCGGCCCATACGTTTTATGCGCGGAAAGCGACATCAGGTCGACTTCCTGGGCGGCGGCGTCGAGCGTAATACGCCCCACCGCCTGGGCGGCATCGGTGTGAAACGCCGCGCCGAATTCGTGGGCCGTTTTGGCGAGTGCGGCGATGTCGTTGACCGCGCCCAGCTCGTTGTTCACCGCCATTAGCGAGACCAGGGTGGTATCGTCGCGAAGCGCCGCTTTGAGCTGTTCTGGCGTGGTGCGGCCATCGCTCCCCGGGGTGATCCAGGTGACCTCGAAGCCCTCGAACTCCAGGGCCCTGGCGGTATCGATCACCGCCTTGTGCTCGATGGTCGAGGTCACCAGGTGCATGCCACGCTCGCGATTGGCACGCATGAAACCGGTCAGCGCCAGGTTGTCGGCTTCCGTCGCGCCGCTGGTCCAGACGATTTCCCTGGGGTCTGCGCCAATCGTATCCGCTACCTGGCGGCGCGCCTGCTCGACGGCCTGCTCGGCCTGCCAGCCCAGCATATGGCTGCGCGAGGCCGGGTTGGCGAAGAGCTGATCCACCGTCAAGTAGCGCTGCATGACAGCGGCCACGCGTTCATCCACCGGTGTGGTGGCGGCGTAGTCCAGATAAATGGGAAGCGAGGGGGCGGAAGTCGTCGTCATGGGTTCCAGCGGCGTTTTAAATCATTGGGAAGAGGCGAGGATGCTCGCATCGACGCGGTGGCGCTGACGGGTCGCCGTTTGCAAGACGTCCGGGCGCTTGGCGAGCTGGCCCAGGGTAACGTCATCAAGAAACTGGCGAATCTGACCGGAGAGCTCGCACCATAAGTAGTGGGTCAGGCAGATATCGCCCTGCTGGCAATCCGACATGCCCTGACAGCGCGTGGCATCGACGCTTTCGTTCACCGCGTCGATCACCTGGGCGACGCTGATGTCGTCGAGTTCGCGGACCAGCAGATAGCCGCCGCCGGGGCCGCGCACGCTTTTGACGAGCCCCGCCCGGCGCAGCCGTGCAAAAAGCTGCTCCAGGTACGAAAGCGAAATCTCCTGACGCTTTGAAATATCGTTCAGACACGTGGGGCCTTGCTCGGCGTGAAGCGCCAAATCGAGCATCGCCGTCACGGCGTAACGGCCTTTGGTGGTCAAACGCATAGGAAATCCCGGTGCCAACCTTGGGCGCACTGACAAAAATAGAGGACCATTATGGGAAATCCCGAGTACTTTGGTCAACTATTATGGTCAGTGACTTTCCAGGCGCCTGCCGGGCGGGGGTGTCAGGCTAGCGCTGGGTATCGTCCGTCTTTGAGGCGGGCGCCGGCGTCGTGGGTCCGGGCTCGAGGCCTTCGCAGCCGGTTTCGTGTTCGTCCAGCACGCCGGCAAAGTCCTCGTCGTTAAGCTCGGGCAGGCGGCCTTCGCGGTAGCTGGCGTCGAGCTTGCCAAGGGTTGCGCACATGCGCTCCATGCGTCCGTCGACGGCGTGCATGTGATCGAGTATCGCCTGTATGGAGCGCGCCACCGGGTCGGGCATATCCTGGCTCACGCCGTAGGCATCGAAGCCGAATTTCTGGCACATGGCCTCGCGCCGGGCCGGGTCGACCTCGGGCGTGGCTTCCACGTCCGGGTCCGGGCGCTGAACGACCTTGCCGGGAATCCCCACGACGGTCGCCCCGGCGGGTACTTCCTTGGTGACCACCGCATTGGAGCCCACCTTCGCCCCGGCGCCTACGGTGAACGGCCCCAAAATCTTTGCCCCGGCACCGACGATGACGCCGTCGCCTAGTGTCGGGTGGCGTTTGCCTTTATTCCAGCTGGTGCCGCCCAGGGTCACGCCCTGGTAGAGGGTCACGTTGTCGCCGACCAGCGCGGTTTCACCGATCACCACGCCCATGCCGTGGTCGATGAAAAAGCGCCGCCCGATGGTCGCCCCCGGGTGGATCTCGATGCCGGTCAGGGCGCGGGCGAAGGTCGAAATCGTGCGCGCCAGCCACTTGAGGTTTTTCTTCCAGAGCCAGTGAGCGCCGCGGTGAAGCAGCAGCGCGTGAAGGCCCGGGTAGTTGGTGAGTACCTCGAGAAAGTTACGCGCCGCCGGGTCGCGGTCGAACACGCTATTAATATCTTCACGCAAACGTTCAAACATGGGGGGTCCTTCGTTCAGGCAACAGCGCATTTTTCGTTAGGCCAGGGCGCCGGCCGCACGACAGAGTCGCGCCCCGGGCCGCGGCCTTTGAGTTCGTGGCGTCAGTTTAGCGCGGCTTTTCGCCCGCCGCTTTTTCCGTGGCGGTGAGCACGCCGCGCAGAATGTTCATCTCGAATTTTTCGACCCGCGCGCGCAGGTAAAGCCGCCTTAACCTGGCCATGAGCTGGCGGGGCTTTTCCGGGTCGTGAAAATCGATGGTGATCAGCGTGCGTTCCAGGTGCTCGAAGTAGCGCTCGAGCTCTTCATGGGTGGCGAGCGCGTCGTCGCTTTCGACTGGCGAAGCCTCTTGGCCCGCAAGCCAGGCCACGCGGCATTCGTAGCTAATCACCTGCACGGCCGCGGCCAAATTCAGCGAGCTGAAGTCCGCGTTGGTGGGGATATGCACGTGGGCGTGGCAGCGCTGAAGCTCTGAATTGGTCAGGCCGCTGTCCTCGCGGCCGAATACCAGCGCTACCTGGGCGTTATCCGCCCGGCACTCGGTGGAAAGCGTATCGCCCAGCTCGCGCGGCGAGAGCATCGGCCAGGGGAGGGTGCGCGAACGGGCGCTAGCGCCGACGGCCAACGTGCAGTCCGCGACCGCCTCTTCGAGGGTGCCCACCACTTGGGCGCTGTGCAGCAGATGGTCCGCCCCCGAGGCGCGGGAGATACTGTCCTGGGTGATGACCTCGCAGCGCGGTGCGACCAGGCGGAGGTCCGCGAGTCCCATATTGTGCATGGCGCGGGCAACGGCGCCGATATTGCCGGGGTGACTGGTGCCGATAAGAACGATGCGGATGCGCTCAAGCATGAAAAGGCTCGGTAGTGACGTTAAGCGCGCAGTTTATCATGAGTCGATAGCAAGCCCGAGGGGGCTCTGTTAGAATTGCGCGCCAAAGGCACGTTCACCCTTTCTGTGCCGCCGTTCTTTAACATCACTGTGCAAGGTTTGATCATGAATCCGATGGTCCAGTTTACGCTGCGCGCTGCGCGTAGCGCCGTTGAACAATTTTTACGCGTTCGCGAGCGTATCGAAAACGCTCATGAGGAGTCCAACCTCGAGCGGCTTTTGGAAGACACCGCGCGCAAGGCGGAAGCCACCGTGGTGCACCAGCTCCAGCGCGGCTACCCGCAGCACGGCGTAAGCGGCCGCTATACCCCGCACAAGGCGGGCGAAGGCGACGGCGCCGACATCGTCTGGAACATCGAACCGCTTCACGGCTACTCCAACTTGTCCGTGGCGGGTAAAGGCTTTGCACTTTCCGTGGTGTGTCTTAAAAAAGGCCGCCCGGAACACGCGGTGGTGATTTCCCCCTTCGGCGACGACGAGTACATCGCCAGCCGCGGCAGCGGCGCCCAGCACAACGACAAGCGTATGCGCGTCAGCAAATCGACCGCGCTTCCCGGTACCCGCATGGCGATGAGCCTGCCGCCTTCCTGGCTGCGCGATACTCACCTTCCCGCTTATCTGAGCGTGGCCCAGCACGTGGCCCCGCAAACCGACACGCTGATTGCCACCGGCAGCGGCCTGTTGGATATCTGCGAGCTTGCCTGCGGTCGTGTGGATAGTCTCTTTGTGCTCGGTCTCGAAGAGCAGGATCTGCACGTCGGCTCGTTGCTGCTAAAAGAAGCGGGTGCCTTGACCGGTACGCTTCAAGGCCAGCCCTCGATCAAGCCCGAAGGCCAGCTGATGGCCGCCGGCCCGCGCCTCTACAAGGCGTTGATCAAGCAGCTGGCGCCGCATGTTTGATGTTTGTGAGTTGTGAATCGTAAGTTGTGAATCGTGAATCGTGAATCGTGAATCGTGAATCGTGAATCGTGAATCGTGAATCGTGAATCGTGAATCGTAAAAGCCCCTGCCGGTTTCCCGGCAGGGGCTTTTTTTGGTCGAGCCCTGGGGTTGAAAAGCGCCGTTACGGCAGCTCTTCTTCCTCTTCCTCGATCACTTTCTTCGTCGGAATCAAATCTTCCCGCGAGAGTTTCAGCGGCAGCAGCAGCGCCCCGGAAATGTAGATCGAGGAGAACGTACCCACCACGATGCCGATGAGCAGCGCCACGGCGAAGTTCTGGATCATGTCGCCGCCCAGAATCAGCAGCGCCAGCAGTACCAGCACCGTGGTACCGGAGGTGGCGAGCGTGCGTGACAGCGTGGCGTTGATCGCTTCGTTGAAGATCTGCGGCATATCGTCGATCTGCGAGGTGCGGATCGCCTCGCGGATGCGGTCGTAAACCACGATGGTGTCGTTGAGCGAGTAGCCGATGACCGCCAGAATCGCCGCCAGCACGGTCAGGTTGAAGTCGAGCTGGAACAGCGCGAACACGCCGACCACGATGATGACGTCGTGCACCAGGGCCAGCAGCGCACCGATGGCGAACTTGTACTGAAAGCGCAGGGCGACGTAGAGCATGACCACGCCGAGCGCCACCATCAGGCCCATCCCGCTTTGATCGCGCAACTGATCGCCCACCTGGGCGCCGACGAACTCGGCGCGAATCAGGTTAACGCTGTCGCCGCTTTCGCGTAAAAGGCCGACCACTTCGGTACCGACGTCCGGGTCGAATGCCTGCTGTAGGCGAATCAGCACCTCGGTGGAGGCACCGAAGGTTTGTACCGACACATCCTGGAAGCCGTTGCTTTCCAGTAGTTGGCGCACGGCATCCAACGACGGCGCTGCGCCGTAGCGCACTTCGATCAGCGTGCCGCCGGTGAAATCCAGCCCCAGGTTCAGGTTGAAAACGGCGATGGCGATGATCGAGACGACCAGCATGATGGCGGAGGCGATAAACGCCAACTTCCGCCGACCCATGAAGTCGATTTGCAGGTGTGATAGGGGTTTCATGACCACCTCTTGAAGTCGGGGCGAAGCGCAGGGATCCGGAACATGGTGATTAGATCCATAGCTTTTTGACGGGTTTGCTGCCGTAGGTCAGGTTGACCATGGCGCGCGTCACCATCAGCGCGGTGAACATCGACGTCAAAATGCCGATTGAGAGCGTTACGGCAAAGCCTTTCACCGGACCGGTGCCGATCGAGAACAGAATCACCGCCACCAATAGCGTGGTGATGTTGGCATCGACGATTGAGGTAAAGGCGCGCTCGTAGCCGGCGTGAATCGCCTGGGGAATCGACAGCCCGTTTCTAAGCTCTTCGCGGATGCGCTCGAAGATCAGCACGTTGGCGTCCACCGCCATCCCCAGGGTCAGTACGATACCCGCAATGCCGGGAAGCGTAAGCGTGGCGCCCAGCATCGACATCACCGCGACCAGCATGGTCAGGTTCAAACCCAGTGCAACGGTCGCGAATACGCCGAACACCTTGTAGCGGGCCAGCATGAACAGCACCACCAGCAGCAGGCCGATCTGTACCGATAGCAGGCCGCGCTCGATGTTCTCGGCGCCCAGGCTTGGCCCGATGGTGCGCTCTTGCGCAAAGTAGATGGGCGCGGCCAGCGAGCCGGAGCGCAGCAGCAGCGCAAGCTCGGCGGCTTCGGTGGGGGAGTCCAGCCCGGTGATGCGGAAGCTATTACCCAGCGCGCTCTGGATGGTGGCCAAACTGATCAGGCCGCGCTCCACGTAGGGCTCGCGCTCGATGGTCTCTTCGCCGGTGTCCGGGTCGGTGACCACGGTGTCTTCGCTTTTGTGCTCGATGAACAGCACCGCCATGTTGCGCCCGATATTGGTGCGCGTGGCGCGGTTCATGAGCGTACCGCCGGTGCCGTCCAGGTTGATGTTGACCTGGGGGCGGCCGTTTTCATCGAAGCTGTTGCTCGCGCTCGACACGCTGTCGCCGGTGATGATCACATCGCGCATCAGCTCCGCCGAGCGCCCCGGCTGGTTACGAAACACGTGGGTTTCGGTTTCCATGTCCGGGGTGTCGTTGCGCGCTTCCAGGCGAAACTCCAGGTTCGCCGTCGCGCCCACGATGCGCTTGGCGGCCACGGTATCCTGAATGCCGGGCAGTTCGACCACGATCTGACTCGGCCCCTGGCGCTGCACCATGGGCTCCGCCACGCCCAGCTCGTCCACCCGGTTGCGCAGGGTGGTCAGGTTCTGGTTGACCGCGTAGTCCTGGATCTCGCTGACGGTTTGATCGCTCATCGACATCACCAGTGTCGATGAGCGGCCGCTGCCTTCGCTTGCGTAGTCGAAGTCGGGGAATTCGCGGCTGATCAGGCGTCTTGCGGCGTCCCGGTCATCCGAGCTTGCAAAGTCCAGAGAGAGCGACTGGCCGTCGATCTCGGTATTACGGTAGCGAATACGCTCATCGCGCAGAAGCTCGCGCATGGCGCTGGCGTTGACTTCCAGACGCTGGGTAATGGCCGCGTCCATGTCCACTTCCAGCAAAAAGTGCACGCCGCCACGTAAATCCAGACCCAGGGTCATGGGCGAGGCGGAAAACGCCTGCAGCCAGCCGGGCGTCGCGTCGGCCAGGTTCAGCGCCACGGTGGCGTCGGGCCCGAGTACCTCAGACGCTACATCCCGGGCGTTGAGCTGGTCGTCGTCGCTTTGCAGGCGAATCAGCCACTGGCCGTTTTGCAGTTCGGTGCCGGTCACGTCGATGTCGTTATCGGCCAGCGCCTGCTGGACGCGCGAAATCTCGCGCTCGTCGAGGGTATCGCCTTGGGCGCTGCTTACCTGAATGGCGGGGTCGGCGGGAAATAAATTGGGAAGCGAGTAGATAAGGCCAACGATCAAGACGACCAGTATCAGTAGATACTTCCACAGGGGGTAACGGTTGAGCATGTAAGCCCTGCCTTCAATGACATACGGAATTGCCGTACGCGGTCGAACCGCGTACGGCAACGTTTACCATCATCGACCATGTCACCCGTGCCGGGGTGGCTGGCACGTTCGGCAGGGTGGGGCAATGATTAGATGGACTTGATAGTACCTTTGGGCAGCACCGCGGCCACGGCGTTTTTCTGCACGTTCACTTCGGTGCCTTCGGACACTTCCAGGGTGAGAAACTCATCCGACACCTTGGTCACACGGCCCACCAGGCCGCCGCCGATGACGACTTCATCGCCTTTGTCCAGGCTGGTCACCAGCTGCTTGTGCTGCTTGGCACGCTTGGCCTGGGGACGCCACAGCAGGAAGTAGAAAATCAGTACGAAACCGACCAACATGACGATTTGGGCGATCCCGCCGCCGCCGCCGACGGCTCCTTCGGCATGGGCCGGGGAGATAAAGAAATCCAGCATCGAGCGAACTCCTGGGTTAGACGTTAATGGGTGAAGCGGTTAAACCACGCGCCAAAGCGCGTGGCGATCAATTTGCAAGCGGTGGCACGGGCAGGCCGCGCTGGGCATAAAACCCTTCCACAAAGGCGGTCAATGTACCCGCTTCGATTGCCGCGCGCAAATCCGCCATGACGCGCTGATAGAACCGCAGGTTGTGGATCGTATTGAGCATCGAACCCAGCATTTCGTTGCAACGATCCAGGTGGTGCAGGTAGGCGCGCGAGAAGTTTTTACACGTATAGCAGTCGCACTCGTCATCGAGGGGGCGCGTGTCATGACGGTGCGTGGCATTGCGAATCTTGACCGTCCCCGTGGAGACGAAAAGATGGCCATTACGCGCGTTGCGGGTCGGCATTACGCAGTCGAACATATCCACACCGCGGCGCACGCCTTCTACCAAATCCTCGGGCTTGCCCACGCCCATCAAGTAGCGGGGGGTGTCGTCCGGCATCCAGGTGGGCAGGTAGTCCAGCACCTTGATCATCTCTTCCTTGGGCTCGCCGACGGAAAGCCCTCCGATCGCCAGGCCATCGAAGCCGATCTCCAAAAGGCCCTTCAACGAGCGCTCGCGAAGATCGGGGTGCATACCGCCCTGGATGATACCAAAAAGCGCCGAAGGCGAATCGCCGTGCGCATCGCGGGAGCGCTGGGCCCAGCGAAGCGACAGCTCCATGGACTTCTCGGCTTCGTCAAAGGTGGCCGGGTAGGGCGTGCACTCGTCAAAAATCATCACCACGTCCGAGCCCAGCGAGCGCTGCACGGCCATCGACTCTTCCGGGCCCATGAAGACCTTGCTGCCATCCACCGGCGAGCGAAAGTGCACCCCCTGCTCGGTGATCTTGCGGGTCTCGCCCAGCGAAAAGACCTGGAAGCCGCCGGAGTCGGTGAGAATTGGCTTATCCCATTGGGCGAAATCGTGCAGGTCGCCGTGGCCTTCGATCACTTCCGTGCCCGGGCGCAGCCATAAATGGAAGGTGTTGCCCAGGATGATCTCCGCGCCGATCTCCTTGACCGCTTCCGGCGTCATGCCTTTCACGGTGCCGTAGGTGCCGACCGGCATGAACGCCGGGGTTTCGACCGTGCCGCGGGGAAAGTGCAGGCGCCCGCGCCGAGCGCGGCCATCTTCCGCCAGGCGCTCGAAGCGCATAAAGCATTCATTTCGCATTGTCGTACTCGTCAATAATCGTCGGTGAAGCGCTAATAAAAGAAGGCGTGCTCAACGGGTCAGCAGCATGGCGTCGCCGTAGCTGAAAAAGGCGTAGCGCTCGTCCACCGCTGCCTGGTAGGCGTGCATGGTATGCGCGTACCCCACAAACGCGGAGACCAGCATCAAAAGCGTTGATTCCGGCAGGTGGAAGTTGGTGATCAACGCATCCACGCAGCGCCACTCGTAACCCGGGTAGATGAAGATATCGGTTTCGCCGTTATAGGGGGCGATCTCGCCATCGGCGCTTTTCTGGCAAGCGCTTTCCAGACAGCGAACGCTGGTGGTGCCCACGGCGATGACCCGGTTGCCCGCCGCGCGGGTGTCGCGCACTTTCTGGCAGGTCGCCTCGGACACCTCGATCCACTCGCTGTGCATGTGGTGCTCGAGGATGTTGTCCACCCGCACCGGCTGGAAAGTGCCCGCGCCCACGTGCAGCGTGACGAAGGCGCTGTCCACGCCTTTTTCGGCCAGCGCGTCCAATAGCGGCTGATCAAAATGCAGCCCCGCCGTGGGGGCGGCCACCGCGCCTTCGCGGCGGGCGTACACGGTCTGGTAGCGCTCGCGATCACTTAGCTCGTCTTCGCGCGTGATATAGGGCGGCAGCGGCATGTGGCCGTGGCGCTCCAGAAGCGCGATCATCGGCGTCTCGCCCAAAAAGCGCAGCTCGAACAGCGCATCATGGCGAGCTTCCACCACGGCGTGAATGTCGCCTTCAAAGATCAGCTCGGTACCGGGCTTCGGTGACTTGCTCGAACGCAGGTGGGCAAGCCCTCGGTGGCTATCCAGCGGGCGCTCTAAAAGCATTTCCACCTTGCCGCCGCTGGCCTTGTGGCCGTGCAGGCGGGCGGGAATCACGCGGGTATCGTTGAAGACCAGCAGATCGCCCGGCGCCAAAAGCTCGGTCAGCTCCGTGAACTGGCGATGCGCGAGCGCGCCGTTTTCGGCATCGACGCACAGCAAACGGCAGTCGCTTCGCTGCTCGGAGGGGTAGCGAGCAATCAGCTCATCGGGTAACTCGAAATGGAAGTCCGCGCGCTGCATGGGCAAGCTCTTTTCAGTGATCAAACAGGCGCCATAGGATAGCGCTTTCGCACCATAAAGTCAGTCGATGTGATTGACCTGGCGGCGATTCTCCGTATAATGCCCAGCCATTGCCGGTGTGGCGGAATTGGTAGACGCAGCGGATTCAAAATCCGCCGCTGTAAAAGGCGTGCCAGTTCGAGTCTGGCCACCGGTACCATGT
This sequence comes from Vreelandella sp. GE22, assembly GCF_968212445.1. Classification (NCBI taxonomy): domain Bacteria; kingdom Pseudomonadati; phylum Pseudomonadota; class Gammaproteobacteria; order Oceanospirillales; family Halomonadaceae; genus Vreelandella; species Vreelandella sp. GE22. The sequence goes on along the minus strand of NZ_OZ309110.1, from coordinate 2,969,479 downwards.
TTTGAGGGCCTGACGTTTTTCGTCAGGCCCTTTTTTATGCCCTGAACTTACAGCCTTTACGCAACCCGCGCGTCGGCCACCGCGGCGCGCGTGTCCCATGCCATCCACCGTTTCATGTACTACCCCAACGTCGCTTTTCATAGCGCCTGCGACGTTTTCAATAGATGCCGAAATGAAAAAAGCGGCCACCTGAGGGTGGCCGCTTTTTTTGGGTAGTTAACTCAGTTCAGGAATAGGCCTGAGTTGGCGGTAGTGGGCGCTTCGTGAGGGTCTTTTTTCAATTTGAATATACTCACTGCCTTAACCAGCCTGTTTGCCTGACTATCCAGACTGTCTGCCGCCGTCGTCGCCTCTTCTACAAGCGAAGCGTTCTGCTGAGTCACCGCATCGAGCTGCACAATGGCATCACTGATCTGACGAATACCCGTGGTCTGCTCGGTAGCCGCCGCGCTAATCTCGTTCATCATGCTGGTCACGTTTTGAACGTGTGCCACGATATCCTGCATGGTCACCCCGGCTTCGTTAACCAGCTTCCCGCCCGATTCGACTTTCGTGACGCTATCGGTGATTAACGTTCTAATTTCCTGGGCGGACGAGGCACTGCGCTGCGCCAGGCTTCTGACTTCACTGGCGACTACCGCAAAGCCTCGCCCTTGTTCCCCGGCGCGAGCGGCTTCGACCGATGCGTTCAGAGCCAGAATGTTGGTTTGGAAGGCAATTTCATCGATGACGCCAATAATGTCGGAAATCTTGCGCGAGGAGGCCTGTATTTCATTCATCATGGTCTCGACACGTCCGACCACTTCGCCACCCTGAGTGGCGACATGGCTGGCGCCTATGGCCAACCTGACGGCCTCTTTAGCCGTCTCTTCTGTGCTGCTCACAACGCTGGAAATTTCATCCATCGCCGCGGCAGTCTGCTGCAAGTTGCTCGCCTGCTCTTCGGTACGCTGAGAAAGATCCGTATTGCCCGAGGCGATCTGACTGGAACCGGTCGCCACGTTTTCACTACTGCTACGAACCGTGCTCACCACATCGCTCAACGAATGCTGCATGACCGCCAGAGAGGCCATCAGACTGTTCGCCCGGGTGTTTCGTGCAGTGAAGTCTTCGGACAAGTCACCCTTTGCTACCTGGTCTACCAGCGTTCTTACCTCGGCCGGTTCAGCGCCAAGCTGTCCGATGATGGCGCGGTAGCCCCACCAAAGCATCAAAGCGACCGTGACGCTAAGTAGCGCCGACAACACAAGCATCGCACTTGACCAGAAATCTCGCGACGCTTCGGCCGCCACGATGGCGTTATCGGTGCGCGTATCGAGCATGGCATAGAATTGATCGATGGGCTCCATGATATGAGCGGCGTTCGTGTTGTACTCATCGTCGAACATCAATTCGATGGCTTGCCGCTGTGCCGTTTGGCTGGCCACGCCGTCCAGGGAATTGGCTTGTTCGGTCAACTCCATGGCACGTGTTTCCATGAGTACGAGATCCTGGGAGCGCTGTTGAGATTCGGCGAGTAGCGCAAGCTCCTCATCGGTAAAGCCCTGTTGGCGCATGAGGTCGAGCAACGCCGCCGGTTCTTCGAAGCCACCGGGCGGGGTGATACCGGCACCACGAAGTTCCCAATAAATTCGATTGTAGTGCGCGGGGCGGGGCGCCTCTCCATTAGCGATATCAATAATTTCCCGATACTGGTTTGCCCATTTTTCTTCACCGGTCACCACATAACTTCTGGCAAGCCTTGTCAGCATGAGAGAGTTCAGACGTAATTCGCTGGCCAGCAGATAGGATGCATAGCGGTCATGATTCGCCGCATCGACTTTCAAACTTTGCTGTTTGGTCATGTAAGACGCCAGCAAGACGAGCAGCGATACCATGGCGACGACCGCAAAAAGCGCGAGAAACACGGTTCTGACCGAAACTGCCTTTTCGATTTTCATTTATAAACTCTTGAAGGGAAGCACGCCATTTATTAGGCCGCTAATGATTTGAGGCAGTGTAATATCGGCAAGTGCGTTGCTTTCTTTAGCTTTGATGGGGGTTTTAGTGCGAAAAGTAAGGCGCTGGGCAGGCGGATAATCGCGCCTGAATCGGACTTATCCAGATAACCCCGATTCAGGAGGTCGGGGTCAGGGCGTAAAGGCCGCTCGCTTTCTATCCAGGCGCTTCGATGGCCCGTTCCAGTGTCGCCAGCCGCCCGGGCACCAGCGCATCCGCCACCGCGGTAATGCGGATTACGTTATTAAGCTTTGGATGGGCCAGGCGCGCGACCAGCACGCCTTCTTCCAATAGCTGCTGGTGGACGGTGGCGGCCAACTCGGCGCTTGGTAGACGAATGCCGACAAAGTTGGTGGCACTCGGGAGTACATCCGCCCCCAGAGCGCGAAAATGCTCGGCCAGTTGCTCGCGGCGCGCTTTGACATCCGCTACGTGTGAGTGCACCTCATCGAGGTTGTCCAGCACGATCTCGGCGGCGGCCATCGCGACCGACGAGACCGCGTAGTGAATACGCACTTTCATCATCATCGAAAGTACCTCGGGCTCGGCAATCGCGTAGCCGATACGAAGCCCGGCCATGCCGTGGGCCTTGGAGAGCGTACGCAGGCGAATCACCCCCGGCAGGGCGCGGGCGGCAAAGTCGCTGCCGGCGTCATCGCGAAAATCGCCGTAGGCTTCATCCAGCAACAGCCAGCAGGTAGCCGGCAGCGCTTCGCGGAGGGTGAGAATCGCCTCGTCGTCGTGCAGGTGGCCGCCGGGGTTATCCGGGTTGGCCAGGTAGACCAGTTGCGCCTCTTCCCGGTGGGCGGCGGCGGCCAGCGCTTTTAGATCGGGGGCCAGCACGCCTGGGACCTCGCGATAGTCCGGCTCGACCAACCGGCAGTCCTGGCCTCGGGCAAAATAGCCAAAGGTCGGGTAGGTGCCCGCCGTCGCAATCACCGTTTCCCCGGCCTCGCAGGTGGTGCGCAGGGCCAGCGCAATCAGGCTATCCGCCCCGGCGTCCACCAGCAGGTGCTCCAGCGGCGTCCCCAGTTGCTCGCTCAAGCGGGTACGCACGCCCATGGCTTCGGCATCGCCGTAGCGGTAGGCGTGCTCGGCCAAGGCATCACCAAAGTGCGCGCGCAGCGCCCGATGCGGCATATCCAGCCCCTCGTTGGAGCCCAGCTGATGAGGAATGGCCCGCCCAAGGCGGCGCTCCAGGGCCTTGATACCGGGGAAGGGATTGACCGGGCCTTCGCCGGTCAGGTGCTCGGGATAGCGGGGCATGATGATTTCCTGCAGTTCAAGTGACACGTGCTTTGGCCAAGCGCGATGGAAAGCGGCCAGAAAGTTGGGGCTTAGTATCCAGCAGTTAAACGCTTACATAAAGTGTCGGTAATCGCTGACCCCAAGGAGAGGTGTCGCCATGGCGCAGGTCTGGCAAGATAGACCTTTTAGACTCTTTATTTAGACTCTCTACCGTTCAAGGACACGCATGGCGCATCTGCTACGCATCGTGATGATTCACGGCCACCTGGAAGGCGTGGTCGAGCTGAGTGTGGATGGCCACACCAATATTTGCGGCACCAACGCCTCGGGCAAGACCACGCTCCAGCGCCTGGTCCCGGTGTTTTATGGCGAGCTGCCCAACAAGGTCGTGCCCAAGACGCGCATGAAGTTCGATGCGTTCTACCTGCCCCACCGCAACAGCTACCTGGTGTACGAGTACCGCCGCGAGGCGGGCAATATCTGCCAAGCGGTGCTGACGCGCAAAAGCGACGGCGGGGTCGAGTACCGCTTTGTCGCCGCGCCCTACCGGCCGGAGGACTATCTGGTGACGGGGGAGAACGGCGTGGAAGCGCTGGAGTACGCCCAGTGGGCCAGCGGCCTGCGGCGCAGTAATATCAGCGTCTCCTCCAAGCTCTCGGCGACCTCCGAGTACCGCGCCGTGATCCAGAACGACTTCACTCCCACCCCCGGCATGGCGATGCACGGCAATCGCAAGGAAGCACTGAAGCTACGTCAGCTCGCCGCCCAGTTCAGCCTGGTGGCGCCGGAGCACCGCATTCGCCATATCGAAAAGCTGGTCTCGGCGGTCCACGCCAAAGAGGGCAAGATGGATACCCTCAAGACCATGCTGGCGGCGATCTTCGAAGAAGACGGGGTGGAACTGCCGGTGACCCGGGTACGCAGCGCCAAGGCCCGCGACTGGATTGCCCAGATGCGCCAGTCGATGCGCCTGGAGCCGCTGCAGCGCTCGCTGACCCGCCTGCACGGTATCGACCGCGAACTCGCCCACCTGGACGCCACCCTCTGGCAGTTGAAGCCGCAGCTGGACGCCGACTTGAGCCGCGCCGAGCGCGCCCTAGCGGATGCCGACGCCGCCCGCGCCGAGCAGCAGCGCGCCTTCGAGTCAGAGCGGGTGCGCTTCGAGGCCGAGCGCGACCGGCTCAACGACCAGCTCAGCGAGCAGGAGAGCGAACTCAAACGGGCCCAACGCGATCTGAGCGACCTGCAGCAGCAGTTCGAAGCGTTCGAGGCCGCCGACATGCCGGGCCTTGAACAGGCGCTCAACGGCCTGCCCCAAAAGCGCGAGCAGTACGAGCAGCTAACGCGCCACCTGCGCACGCTGCAAGAAGCGGTGCAGGCAAGCCAGGCGCAAAAGGAGGAGCGCCTTCGCGAGCTTGGCGACACGTTGGCCCGCCAGAGCGACGAGACCCAAGCGCTGATGGACGCCCTGGCCGAAGAGAAAGCGGGCTACCGCGAAACCCAGTGGGAGGCTCAGCAGCAGCTCGATGCCCGCTATCAGGGCGAGCGCCAGACGGTGGAGGCGGGCTACCAGACCCGGCTAACCCAGGCCAGCGAGCAGCTGGCGGTATTAAAAGCCGCCCTCGACCACGGCGGGCCAACCGCTGAAGAGAGCGAAGAGGCGGCGCTGGTGCAGACCCGCGTCGACCAGGCCCAGGGCGAGCGTAACGCCGCCGGTAGCCAGCTCGAAAGCCTGCGCCAGGAACTGACGGGCCTCAAGCGCGAGCGCGACAGCGCCGAGCAGACCCACGCCGATGCACGCAAAGCTTTGCAGGCGGCCAACCAGCACCGCCAGGCGCTACACCAGCAGCGCGACCCGGCCCAGGGCACGCTGCGCCACTTTCTGCGCTACCACGCCCCCGGCTGGGAGCAGCGCCTGGGCAAGGTCATCGCCCCGGCGCTGCTGGAACGCCGCGACTTGGCGCCCACCCTGGTTGAGGCGCCGCTTGAGACCGAGAGCCTATTCGGCATTACCCTCGAGACCCAGGCCATCGAGCTACCGGAGTACGCCCAGGACGAAGCCAATCTGCTGGCCGCCATCGAGGCCGCCGAGGAGGCGGTGCTGCGCGAAGAGGCCAACGTGGCCAGCGTCGAAAAGCAGCTCAAGCGCCACAACGAGCGGGTTGGCGCCTGTGATGAGGCGTTCGGCCAGGCGCAGCAGGGTATCAAGCGCGCCGATCAGGAAGTCGAGTACGCCCTTGAAGCCCGCCGCCAGTGCCAGGCGCGCCACGGTGACGCCCAGCGCGCCCGCCAGAATGAGCGCAAGGCGGCGCTTGACGAGCAACAGGCGCTGCACCAGGCCCTGAAAGAAGAGCGCCAGCAAGCGCTGGATGCCCTGCACGCCGCCTATCAGGCCGAGCAGCTCGAACTCAAGGCCGACGCCCAGCAGCGCCTGGCCACGTTCGATCGCCAGCTCACCCAGTACAAGGAGCAGCTGCAGGCGCTGCGCGACGAGCACAAGCGCCAGAGTCGCGAGGTCGAGCAGGCCTTTGACCAGGCGCTGGAAGAGCAGGGCGTCGACCCGGTTACCCTCAAACAGACCCGCACCCGGCTCGGCGAGCTGGAACACCACATTCGCGATACCGCCGCCCGCCAGGAGGAGCTGGAGGCCTACCAGCGCTTCATGCGCGTGAGCTGGGGCCAGCGCAAGCCCGAACTCGTCGAGCAGGAGAGCCGCCTGACCCGCGAGGTCGGCGACACCCAACGCCAGCGCGATGAGAAGCAGCAGCGGTTTCAGGCCACCAAGGCCGAACACCAGCGCCAGATCAACGTCTTTGACGCCACCCGGCGCGAAAGTAACGAGCTGCTTGGCGAGCTCAAACCGCTGATGAAACAGCTCGACGAGCTCAACCTTGCCGCCGACCCCAGCCCCCAGCAGGCCACCCCCGGCGATAGCCAGGAGCGCATCACCCGCACCCGCCAGGCGCTCAAACAGCGTGCGGAAGAGCGCGACGCGCTGCGCAAGGGCTGCCAGGAGGTCGAGAGCCAACTGATAAAAGGTGCCAGTTCGAGCTTCGTCGACGCGCTGGAAAGCGAACGCGACAAGCTCAGCGACCCGGACGAGCCCCGCGCGCTGCTGCCGATACTGGCGGGCATGCTGCAACTGCTTGAAGACCAACAGCAGCAGCTCGTTCAGCAGGGCCGCAACCTGAGCGACGATCTGGACAAGTTCTTCACCGTGTTCAGCGACTTGAATCGGCGTATCAGCGCCCAGAGCAAGCGGCTTTCCGACGAAGTGGCGGATGACCTGGCCCTGGACGGCATCAAAAAGGCCGAGGTACGCATTCAGTCGACCATCGATGAGCTGGGCTTCTGGGAGCCGCTCAAGCTCTTCGCCAAGCGCTACAAGGCCTGGCGCGAATCCGACCAGACGCTGCCAAGCGACGACTACTTGAACGCCCTGGCGGACGTGGTGGATCTGTTGCGCCACGACCAGCCCTACAGCTTCGAGAGCCTGCTGCGCCTGGAACTTCACCTGAACGAAGGCGGCACGGATCTGGTCATCCGCAGCGACCGCCAACTGCTCGAATCCTCAAGCCACGGTATGGCCTACCTGATTCTGTGCAAGTTCCTGCTCGCCTTTACCCGGCTGTTGCGCGGGCGCGCCGAGATCGCCATCCACTGGCCGATCGATGAGATCGGCACGCTCGCCTACCACAACGTCGAAAAGCTTTTTGATGCCTGCGACAGCAACCGTATTCATATCGTCGGCGCCTTCCCCAACCCCGAGTCCGACGTGCTGCTGCTGTTCAACAACCGCTACTTGATCGACCGCGACGCGCAAAGGCCCGGCGTGCGCCGACTCAAACGCATCGAGCCGCGCCAAAGCCGCCTGGCCGAACGCCTGAAAGCCCGCAGCGAGGAGGTCTCCGTATGAGTGATGACTCACTTTCCAACGACCCGCGATCCTTTGATCTGCTGCCCCACGGCCCGCTGCTGGAAAAGCTGCTGGCCGGGGAGTTCGTCTGCGCGGTGAGCGACGAAGCCGCCTTCCAGCGCCTGCAGGATGACACGCTGCGCGAGGCCTTCGATGCCTACCTGCGCCCGCTCAACCGGCGGCTGGCGACCAACGAGGACAAAAGCGTCTACTTCCTCGGCTGGCGCCAGCTCGACGACGCTGCGCGCGAACAGCTCTCTCGCCAGTTGAACGACACCGTGCACAGCCTGCTGCCGCTGTTGGAGTGGCTGCAGCTGGTACAAGAGGCGCTTGGCCGCGACAGCGTGCCCGCCCCGGGGGACGTGCTCAAACCCGGCGAGCTACAGGCCAAAAGCGAAGACAACCCTAGCCTTCGCGAGCGCATCGAGCGGGTGGCCGGTGACGCCTTCTTTGGCTCCCAGAGCGACCAGCTCGACGCCCAGGTGAAGCAGGTGTTCAAGCGTTTGAAAGAGCACGGCTACCTGCTCCAGCCCCACGGCGACCGCCAGGTCTATCTGGTGACCGGCAAGGTAGAGTACCTGCTCGACCTGGTGCGCTTTATTCGCGACGAGGAGCACCTGCCGGTGGCGGATGACGTTGACGCCGCCCAGGAGACGCTGCTGTGAGCGAGGTCGAACGCGACAGTCAAAGCGCCGAGACCGCCCTGGAAAGCCGCCAGATGACCACCGGCGTGGAGCGCCTGGCCCTTTTGGGCCGCCACGCCGAGGTGCTGATGCAGGGCTACACTCAGGACGAAGTACCGCTGGCCGGGCTCAGCACCAGTGCGCTGCGCAAGCTCTTGGCCGCGCGCATCGTTTGGCGCCCGGACGAGCAGGGCGGGGTCAAGCTGACCCCCAAGGTACGCGAGCTGATCGCCGAGATGACCGCGGATGAAGCTCGCCGCCACGTCAACGCGGACGTGGCCGAAGCGCTGGAGCTGGTCCGCAGCCTGATTGGCAGCTATCGCGAGTCGAGCAGCCGCGGCGACTACTGGCAGCAGGAGCAGCAGCTTACCCGGCTGCGCCAGGCAGTGGACGACATGAACGGCCGCTTTGCCGATGCCATCGACAGCCTCTGGCAGCGTCTCAACAGCGACTTCGGCTTCGTCAGCCAGCTAAGCGACAAGGTGCGCGAGAACGACCGCGCCCAGAAGCAGGTGGTGCGCCTGCTCGACGGCCTGGCGTTGATTGACTTCCATGAGCTGATCGAGCTGGTGGGCAGCGACGGCACCCTGCGTAAGGTACTGGTCAGCCAGCTACAGCAGCAGATCAGCCAGCACTACACCAGCCTGCGCGAAGTGCAGCACCGCCTGATCGAGCTGATGGCGCGCTTTCGTCACCAGCAGGCGCGCAGCCGCCTTGTGTCCTGCATGGCCGCCTTTCTACGCGAACACCCAGGCTTCACCCCCGGCAACTACGCCCAGCGCAGCGACGTGCCTAGGCTTTTCAACCGCGCCGCCCCCATGGTGGCCGCCGGCGCCGCTGCGCTTGACCGCACCCAGGACACGCCCACACTGGCCGCGCTGCTGAGCGCCATCCCCACGCCCAGCCGCCCCGCCGAGCTGACCACCGCTGCCAGGCCCGCGCATGCCCAGGAAGACGCCGCCGTGGCCGCCCGCCAGCAGGCGCTGAAAGAAGACGTGGAAACGTTCTACCTCGACGTGGTGGACGCCGCCCCAACCCAGCCGGTCAGCGCGCTGGCGTACCTGGAGCAAAGCGGGCTCACCTGGAACGCCGAGATCTGGCTTTTCGAGGTCATCGCCGAGTTCCAGGGCCTGCCGCGCAGCGAGCAGCAGGCCTTTATCCTTGATCAAGAGGAGAAAAAGGCCAGCGACTATAACGACGTGCGCCTGATCCGCGATGTGTCGCTACAGCTGGCGCTGCCCCAGTGAACCTGCCCGGCCGCGCCCGCGCGGGGCTGAACGACGTGCAGCGCCTGCTTCGCCAACAAGGCCGCGTTGAGCGGCCCCGCCGCCAGTGGGTGGACGACGTCGTCGCCTGGTGCCGTGAGCAGGACATCGACCTGGGCCCGCGCCTGACCAGCCAGGCGCTCCGCTTCGATACTACGCTGCTCGCCGAGATCGACGCGGTGCTGGAAAGCGCCCACTTGGCCCCGCTGGGCCGTTCGCTCAGCGGCCTGACCAGCAGCGCTCAAGCGAAGGCAGGCGTTGAGGAAGACAAGCAAGGCCGCGAAGGCCCCCGCGCCTGGCGGGTGCTGCTCAATATGGCCCCTCAGCCCACCGCCGGGCTTGCCAACGCACCGCGCAGCATTCGCGATGTCGATCTTCGCAGCCTCTCCCTGGGCGTCTTCGGCCTGCTGCTTCAGGTCGAAAACCTGGACAGCTTCTACGCCTTCGACCCGAACATCGTCGCACTAAAAGGCTTCGCCCAACCGCTCATTGTCTACCGCGGCGACAGCCACTACGGTGGCGGCTTTAGCTTTCTCGCTGAGGCGTGGCGCAAAACCCGCCGCCCGCACCTCTACGCCGGTGACTTCGATGCCAAAGGTGTGACGCTGGCGCTCGACAGCGGCGCCACCCACTTACTGCTCCCCAGCATCGAATGGCTCACCCAACACGCCACGCCGCTGCACCAGCCCGCCGGGCAGTTAGCGTATCAACGGCGGCTGCGGCAACTGCACGTTAGCCTGCCGCCGGATCATCCGCTAAGGCCCTATCTGGCGCTGTTAGAGCAGCAACGGGGATTATTACAGCAATGGTTTGACGGGGACGAGGTATGTGTGAGGCTAGCGTAAATGCCTATCTATTTATCGGGCGGCCCGCTATTTGGTCCTTTAAACTCAGGCGTACTGCCGGGGGTTATGCATGCTCCAATATGATTGAAACCGGCAAAACGTGCGTGCACGCGAATTTTGGATATCCTGCCAAATTTTGCTTTTCTCTCAACAGAAACAATGGGATAAAGTTAATTTCTGCGGCAGCATAACCTCAATCAATGTGCTAGCGCGTTTAATGAGGTTATGTAGCCTTCCGTATAATCGCTTTTAGAATAAGTCACAAATAGTACAAACTTGAAAAAAGGGCTGAAAACCATGATAGAAATAAATTATATTTTAATAATCGCAGCTGCTTTTTTTGTAGTAGCCAGCCCCGGGCCAGCGACTCTAGCCATTGCAGGGACATCTATGAGTCAAGGGCGTTTACATGGTGCGACTTTGGCGGCCGGAACGCTAACAGGGTCTTTTTTCTGGTCTTGTTCAGCAGCATTTGGTCTTAGTGCTATTATGTATACGAATGCATGGTTATTTGAGCTGGTTAGATACGTTGGGGCATGCTACTTAATATTTTTAGCTTACAAGGCGTCTCGTTCATCCATTTATCACAAAGATATTGAAATAAATAGTATCTCTAAATCAAGCTTAATGAAAACATACCTCCGAGGTGTTGCCATTCACTTAACCAACCCGAAAGCCATTTTGTTCTTTGGGTCATTGTATTCCATTGGTATACCAGCTAATACCTCCCCACAGGACTTAATAAAAGTAATAGGTGTTGTTGGTTTAGAAAGTTTGATCATATTTCAAGGTTACGCTTATATATTCTCAATACCCAAAGTTCGTAGTACGTATCTAAAACTTCGCCGCTGGTTTGAAGCTTTTTTCGCCGTTATTTTTGGAGCGGCAGGGTTTAAGATATTAACAGCTAAGTTAGATTCATAGTTATTCTAACAAACGCAATCAGCCCGGAAAATTAATCGCTATGCGCTAAATTTTCCGCTGTTGCGGGTGTTGGGCGGAGGGCTGACATGAATCAAACAGAATATATACTGAGTGAAGAAGTTACCGGCTCTGCTCAAGAATTGCTCGGTGTCAGGTTTCACCCTGACTACATCGTGTTCATTAAATCAGGGTATGACCTCGGGGACTCTGTTCTTGAGCCACTAGAGATCGATAACCCCAAGTCTTACGTCAACATGTATGCATACTGCAAGGAAGCATGGGAGTTTTGGGGTGTCCCGAGGAGCTTACTGCCGATAGTGCATGACAACGCAGACTTCTACTGTGTCAATCAAGTAGGTGGAGTGGAGTTTTGGTCACACGATGCCCGCGCTGTAGCTGAATCTTGGTCGACGTTCGGCGATTGGGTTGCGGCTATGAAGTCAGAGGCGTGAGCATCGCCCAACAAGGCCAGGCACGGCGACGGCTTTTTCGTTGCGGCTTCGCCTCCACTACAAAGCCGCGCGTGCTGGCGCCGTTTAGGCAGCAATTGGGAGAATCATGGATAAGTATCTGAAGTATTGGAAACGCGGTTGGTGGGCATGGCTTCTGATGCTCTGCTCTAACCTCGCAATTAGCCTCCTCGTAATCCCATTGGTTTTTCTCTTCGGAGAGAACCAGATTGGCTACTGGAGTGCGCTACTCGTGGTATGGATTTTAATTGTCACCCCTTTGTCGGGCTGGCTTTTTGAGAAATTTGCAAGTAGCTCTGCAAGGATCAACGGTTCGCAAGGCGGTGACTGATACTGCCTAAAAAATCATTGAAGCCGAGGCCGCTTCGCGGTGCGGCTTAACTCATTTTTAGCCTCCAATGACCAGCATCTTACTAAAACTGATTTGCTCTATCGCCGGACTGTTCGGGGGGGGCATTCTTGCGTTCACATGGTTTGCCTTTCATCAAGACTACTTTGCATCGCTAGACAGTGGCTCCACTGCTTTAAAAATTGGTGTCACCTTCATTCGGGTAACATTCCTGCTCTTGTGTGCTTGGGCTGCATGGTGTCAGCCTTATCAAGCGGCGCCACTTTTTAATACATAGCCTCCCGTTCCTCAGTTGGCCCCTAAACCTGGGCATAGCCCCCGTCAACGAACACCTAACTCCCTGTCATAAAGCTGCTGTCCTCCGACCCTAGAAACGCTACCACCGCTGCGGTTTCTTTGGGGTCGCCCAGTCGCTCAAGCGGTATGGCTCTCTTCATCTCGCTCATGGCTTCGGAAGGGAGTAGTTCCATCACCTTGTCTGTTTGGGTCGGGCCAGGCGACATGACGTTCACGCGAATGCCCGTTCCCCTCAGGTCATGCGCCCAGCTGCGCGCCATATTGCGCACGGCCGCCTTGGAGGCGCTGTAGATGCTCATGGCCGGGGTGCCCATGCTGCCCACCGTGGACCCGGTCAGGATGATAGAGCCGCCATTGTTCATCAGGGGCAGCGCCTTCTGCACGGTGAAGAGGATGCCTTTGACGTTGATGTCGAAGATGTAGTCGTAGTGCTCGGCGGTGATCTGCCCCAGGGGTGCGAACTCGCCGACGCCCGCGTTGGCTACCAGTACGTCCAGGTGGTCTTTCTCTTTTTGCAATGTCTTGAATACGCGGTCAAGATCCTCCAGCTTCGTTACATCCGCCTGGAGACCCCGAGCGTTGGGGCCTAGTGTCACCGCCGCGTTGTCGAGGACGTCCTGGCGTCGTCCGACAATGAAGACGAAGGCGCCTTCGTCGATGAGGCGTTGGGCCGAGGCCAGGCCGATGCCGCTGGCGCCGCCGGTGATGAGTGCGATTTTGCCGTTTAGCCGATTCATGTTGGGGTTTCCGTGTGTGTGTTGACTCGATTCGCTTTAACGATATATAAACCACTTACTAATGTTCAAGTATGCACCTTTTGGTAAGTAGGATTATGGCAAACGAAAACTCAGAAAACCCACGCTTTATTTGCGGCCTGCATGCCACGCTGCACGTAATGACCGGGAAGTGGAAACCGTTGATTTTGTTCTTTTTAAACAAGGGCCCGACGCGTTACGGCGAGCTCAAGCGAAGCGTTCGGGGGGTAAGTGACAAAATGTTGATCCAGCAGTTGAAAGAGCTGGAGTCCGACGGCATCGTCAAGCGAACCGACTATGGGGAGATTCCGCTGCGCGTCGACTACTCGCTGACGCCCTTCGGGGAAGGTTTGGTGCGAGCCATGGAGCCGCTTTGCCGCTGGGGTGACGCGCACGAAGAGCACATTGCCGCAGCGATGGACCGCCGCCAAGCCAGCCGGTAAGAGATAGATGCCCCTAGTGGCCGTTTCGCAGATGCCTGGCGCCAAACCATCGGTCGCGCATATCTAAACCTATGACTTTGATGTCTAAGGCGCTACGTTGGCCTTAATAAAACGCTAACCCATTGTCTCATTCAGCCTGATTCATTAGCCTCGGGTATTTCTGCCAAGTAGTTAAGCCAGCTCTGGATGCCCAGCCCGCCGAGGTGCTGGTCGATGCGCTTCCTCACGTTATTTAACAAGCGAGTGCCTAATCATCCGAGACCATACACCTAATTGAACTGAAACTTAATTATATTTGGCAAGAAATTTTCTTCTTTTAGTTTTGATAAGACGTGGAGTAAATCTTTTTTTTCCTCTTTTCTTATCAAAAAAAATAAAAATTCATCGCCGTTAGTATCAACCTCAATAAGCTGGTGTGAAAGGTATTGTAAAGCCTTTTTTAAAGCGAATTTTTGTTCAGCGATGTCGTTGTGAACGTCAAAGGTATTGTCAGAAAGAGAGATGGAGTGTGTTGTTAATAATTGGCTGATTTGATGCTTGCAAGATTCAATATCTTTCCAGTCAACCCAGACAGCACATCCTCTCTTCATCAAATTTTCCATGACGAAGTAGAAAAATAAATCTTTGCTGTATTTGTCGTCCTCCTCATTCCAAAAAGAGTTCGATTGATGAAAGCCTTCTGTGAAAACTTCCCAAAAGCTTTTTTGGTAGTTTAGGGAATAGGGGGTCACCAGTTTGATGAGTTGCTGATAATTACTGAAATCGAAGCTGCTAATTTTTGCAATAAAACGATTTTGTCTACGTTGTCGATTTCTTATAGCTTTCTTTTGCTCTGATGCAATATTTCTGGCTTCTTCAGGGATTATTGATACCGCCCAATTAAATATGTTCCAGAAGTTATCATGAAAATCTGGATGCTGCACAATAGACTCCCATTTTGTACCATGCTCGCCCCAGCCTTGGAATAAATCAACATGGAAAAAGTCATGAGTGTCTTTATGTATTAAATAACCTTCTCGTAATTTCTCCGAGCGATGATGTTTCATGTAATAGAGGCTGATCCATCCCGCTGACATATCAATTAAAAGCCGCTTGTTTCCATTGCTATCCAACTTATAAAGCTGGCCTTGGTTTTTGGGCAGGAGTTTTAAAATTTCTAGGTATTTTGTTTCAATTTCTTTTAGCATATATCAACTCGTTAAGTTTTTTAAGTGATTTTAAATTATCCGATTATCATTAGAAATTAAGGCTAGCGTAGGCAACGAAGACCGCAAGACTGCGACGCTTTCTAACGTTGATTGGATGAATCTGTATCAATGTAATTCAATGTCTCAACTAATAATATCTCAGGTTGGATTAATTGACGACACCGCTGGCAACATGAGGTGTCTGTAAATTTTTAGCAGCTAAGCCTGTGGGGCATGTTGGCGGGCCGAGCGCCGGTGCGCCAGCACGCACTGCGCCACGATTAACGGCTTTCTTAAAGCCAGCACCAGATCATGGCGGAGGCTGAAGAGCTTGGCTTGAACTTCCAAGGGGGCTGGAGCGCCGGGCGACCAATACCTTTGATGCCCACCGTGGGCTTGCGTGGGCTGCCACCCAATACCGCGAGAAGCCGTTGCAGCTCGCCCTGTTCGATGCCTATTTCGGCGAGGCGAAAAATCCGGCATACCCTCAGGTGCTACTTAATAAGGCCGTTGAGGTGTGGCTTGGCGGTGACGAAGCCGAGGCCATCGCCCGCTCTGATGAACACGCAGACGAGGTGCGCGCGGCAGAGCAGACATTCATATAGGCAGGCGTCACCGTCGTGCCAGGCTTCATCCTCGACGGACGCTACCTGATTTCCGGCGCCCAACCGGCCGATGTGCTGCTTGATGCTCTGCCTCAGGCGGCCGAGGAAAACGCTAACTGATAATGCTACCAAGGAATTGAAGTGAAAAGGGGGCAGAAAGTCACTCGTAAACCAAGGTTAGACTTTTAAAAAATTACAATATAGCGGTGGTTTAAATGAAGTAGACAGTGCTAATCAGGGGCCAAGGTATGTTCAATTCAGCGTGTCTCTTCTTTTCCTTTTAGTTGATGTGAGAGAGATCGGGGTCGAAGATCAGCGACTGATGCGCCGCACCGCCGGCTATGACGCCCGCTGCTGCAGCAAGGGTCGCGTTTGGCATTGGGCTTGCGAGGTCACCGGCGGCGAAAACGCCTGGGACCGTCGTTGTCTGCATCTCGTTGACGTCGAGATATGGGCCGGTCGGCCCGTCCTTGGCCGCGCAGCCCAGTTGTTCTGCGATATCGCTGGCAAGGGTGGTTTGGGGGACAAGAAACAACCCCGCCAGCGGGATTTCACGCCCGTCGGCAAGCTTCGCGGCGGTGAGCGCGGGCGCCAGTCCGAGCAGACCCGTAATCGGCGTTGTCTCGATTTTTACACCTCGTGCGGAAAGTGCCTGATGTTGTTCCGGCGTCGGCGTGATGGCGCCTTGAGTGAATAATGTCGTTGGGCCCCAATCGGGAAGCAGCATCGCCTGGTGTATCGCCATGTCGTTTCTCGCCAACACTCCCACAGGTTGTTGGTTCAATTCGTAACCGTGGCAATACGGGCAGTGCAACACCGTCGCCCCCCAGCGCTCTGAGAGGCCCGGTAGGCCGGGCAGGGTGTCTCGAACACCATAAGCCAGGATCAGTCGGCGCGACACGATATTGCCTGCCTCCCTCAGCGAGACCCTGAACCCACCATCCTGTTGATATGCCGCTACGGCCTCGTCATCCACGACGCTTACGGTTGGATACGCGCTTAACTCGTTGCGCAACGCCTCCTTGATCTGTGCCGGGCGCCGGCCGTCTTGGCCCGGAAACCCGTGCGAAGACATTGCAAATCGATTGCGCGGCGCGCCGTCGTCGATAATTAATACGCTGCGGCGGGCGCGGGCCAACTGCATGGCTGCCGACAGCCCCGCAAAGCTGCCCCCGATGATGATCACCTCATGATCCATGATAACCCCTGCCTTTATGCTTAACGAAACATATAGAGTTACATGAAGAGGCGGCCAAGGCAATACATGAAACTTTATTTATTACGTGATGCCTGCTAGGGTCCTGGCTTTACAGATAACGAACGTGAAATGGATACCACCTATGCCTCGCGATCTTCGCATGTCCCGCCTATTGCACGTGCTGATTCACATGGACCGCCATGTGCATCGTGCGACGTCGGATGATATATCCAGGATGATCGCTACCAACCCCGTGGTGGTGCGTCGGATGATGAGCGGGCTGCGTGAGCGCGGGATTGTCACGTCGGAGAAGGGGCATGGGGGTGGCTGGAAACTGGTACAGCCGCTTTCAGAGATCACGTTGGGCACCATTTATGAAGCAGCAGGTGCGCCGTCTATATTCAATATCGGACCCAAGGCCGAGCCGGCCGAATGCCTGGTCGAACAGGCGGTGGATGCCCAGTTGAACACCACGCTGCAGGCAGCTGAAGCTAGCCTACTAGCACAATTCTCGAAGATAAGCGTTGAAGACCTGGCAAAGGATTTTGAGCGCCGCACTGCCGAACAGCAGCAGACATCATGACGCGCCTGTGACACCTGCCCCTATACCGGGCGTGGCTGTGGGGCAGGGCGGAAAGACCGCTGCGATCCCGGTTGTGCCCGCCTGGCCAGCACCTTATGTGCTTTGGAAAAAAATGAAAAAGTGGCTACTCATACTGCTTGCTTCGCTGTCGCTGCCCGCCGTGGCGGACGACGAGACGCTTGATTGCAATAACATAATGAACACGCTCGAGACCAATCGGTGCGCGGCTATCGAGTTAGAGGCCGCCGAAGACGTACTTACCCGCTATCTGGAAACGAGCGTTGAACTTAACGCGGCTGACCCGGAGCTGGTCGATGCTATCAGGGTGGCTCAAAAGCAGTGGCAGGCGTATGCCAATGCCCACTGCGGCGCTGTCTATACGCAGTGGCGCGACGGGACCATTCGCGGCGTCATGGGCATTACCTGCAGTACCCGTTTAACGAAACAGCGAACGCACGACATCTGGCAGGACTTTCTGACCTATATGGACAGTACGCCGCCGGTGTTACCGGAACCCGCTATCGAGTAACGCCTTGATCCTTTCCATAACCTTCTAATCGATGTCTTGCTCGCCCAGGCCTGCCTTCGCCATAAAGGCGCGGGCGTTTACTGCCTTGCCCGTCTAAACGATGATCGCACCGAGTAGCGTCGCCTTGACGCCTGCCATGTTGTTGGCATTAGCGCAGATGGAAGGGCAGGGTTCGAGCCAAGTAGCTATCGCCTCAAAGCCAATCTTCTACTCGAAGCCCAGGCACGCGATTAAACTCACGAACGTTATTGGTGACCAGAATCAACCCTCTTGAGCGAGCATGCCCGGCAATCATCTGATCATAGGGGCCGATGGGGGTGCCCGCTTTGGCCAGCTCGCTTCGTAGCTCTCCGCTGTGGTAGGCGGCGCCAGGGTCGTAGTCGAGTACTTCCAGTCGGGCGGAAAATCCTTCTATCACACTTAATTTTTTCTCGGGAGAAGCGGATTTTTCAGCACCGTACACCAATTCCATTAGTGTCACGGTACTGATGCAAATCTGCTCGCTATGCTGATTGAAGGTCTCGCGAACATGAGCCGGTTTATGTTTGATGGTAAAAATGCAGGTATTCGTATCGAGCATGTACTTAAGCATCAAAACGCCTCGCGTTCCTGCTCAACGGGCTGCTCGCGTTCACCCATAAAGTCTGTGGTGACGCTTGGGCCGTCGAACCAGCTGTCCCACGCTTCACCTGCGGGCGTAATCAAGCGCGCGCGACCCACTGCAATCACATCAACACGTGTAACGCCCTCCGGTAGCGCGAGCGATTTAGGCATGCGCACCGCTTGGCTACGATTACTTTTAAACACTGCTGCTTTTTCCATGGCCGCCTCCTTTTCAGTACTGTCGTTACTTGCTATATGCACGTAGCATGATTTCTATAGTTTGATCGCATTTTGGGATATGTCAAAGGGATATACAGTATGCAAAAAGTAAGAATCGACCTGGTGTCCGACGTCGCCTGCCCGTGGTGCGCCATCGGCTACCGGCGCCTGGAACAAGCGCTCGAAATCTTGAAAGGTGAGATCGACGTTGAGCTTCACTGGCAGCCCTTTGAACTCAACCGGGACATGCCGCCCGAAGGCGAGCCCATTCTGGAGCACCTGTGCCGCAAGTACGGCAAGGATGCGGCCACCATGGAACAGTCCCAGCGTGAGATCATGGCAGTGGCCGAAGAGCTCGGCTTGAATTTCCGTGGCGCCGTTGAGCGCCGGGCGAATAATACCTTCGATGCGCACCGTGTACTTGCCTGGGCGGCCACGCAGAACCTGGAAACGCCCCTGCAACTGGCCCTGTTCGAGGCCTACTTTGGCGAGGCCAAAAATCCGGCAGACCCGGAGGTGCTACGCGAGAAGGCGATCGAGGTGGGGCTTGATGGCGATGCCGCCGAAGCCATCGCCCGGTCGGATCAGTACGCGGATGAAGTTCGCGCGGCCGAACAGAGGTTCATGGATGCGGGAGTAAGTGCGGTACCGGGCATCATCCTCGACGGCCGCTACCTGATTTCCGGCGCCCAGCCCGCGGATGTGCTGGTCGATGCGCTGCGTCAGGTGGCCGAGGAAAACGCTAACCGCTAATGTATATCGACCAGCCGGGCTTTGCTTGACCATGTAGGCGCGGACGGGGCGATAGTGTTGGGCGATCTTTATGGCACTACGAGCAGCAGAGCAAACAGACCTCGCAAAGGTTTTAACCTGGCCCGCCACGGAGCAAGCATTTCTTATGTGGGCAGGGCCCGCGGTGCGTTACCCGGCAACGCCCGCCAGCGCGTGGGCTGATATCGAGGCCTCCGAGCAAAACGCTTACGTCCTTCTGGGTGTTGAAGGCCAACTGGTGGCGTTTGGTCAAATGCTGCAACGTGAAGGCGGCGTTATCCACTTGGCGCGGCTGGTGGTCGATCCGGCTTCGAGGGGGCAGGGCGTGGGTAGAGCGCTTTGCGTGGCGCTGATGGAAGAGGCCGCATCAAAGCAACAGGTCAGTGCGTTTACGCTCAAGGTGTTTGAGTCGAACAAGCCCGCTTTCCACCTGTATCAGTCGTTGGGTTTCGAGTTCAACGGCAGAGCGGAGTCCGGCGCGGTGGCCATGATCAAAAGAGTAGCGCGCGGTTGATGAGAGGATAAAAGCGGAGCGCCGAAGCGCCCCGCTTTTAAGCCTTACTCGCTCAGGCCCACCTTCTCCATAAACGCCCGCGCATGCACGTCCACCGCCTTGATGGCGCTGACGACCTGCTGCGGCGTGAGTTCGTACGCCAGGTTGTGGCTCGATTCGCCTTCTTTCAGCGCGGCCTCGGCGACGCGGAACAAATCATCGTCGCTGGCTTCGTCGAGCTTGAGCGCCTTCAGCGTCACCGGCAGGCCCAGCGCCAGGTACAGGTCCAGGTACTCTTCCAGTTCTGCTTGCGGGGTCTGGTCGAGAATCAACTGCGCCATGGTGCCGTAGGCGACTTTTTCGCCGTGGGTCAGGTCGTGGATCTCGCCGTGCAGGGCGGTGAAGCCGTTGTGGATGGCGTGGGCGCCTGCCAGGCCGCCGCTTTCGAAACCGAGACCGCTGAGCAGGGTGTTGGCTTCGACCACGGCTTCGAACGAGGGCGTGACGATCTGCGCCTGATTCGCCTGGTAGGCGAGCATGGCGTGCTCGAAGAGGATCTCTTCGCACTTCTCGCCAATGGTCGCGCCCAGAAGCGTGGACTTGCCGCCGGCCATGTTGTTGGCGTTGGCACGAATGGCGGCGCGCGCCTCGACCCAGGTGGCCAGCGCATCGGCAATGCCGGAGGCCAGAAAGCGCGGCGGCGCCTTGCAGATAATGCCGGTATCCACCAGCACCAGGTTGGGGTTCTTGTCGTAGAAGCGGTAGGAGTCGAATTCGCCTTCATCGTTGTAGATGACTGAGAGCGCGCTGGTCGGCGCATCGGTGGACGCCGTGGTCGGTAGCACCGCGCAGGCGGCTTTGAGCTCATCGGCCACGCCCTTGGCGGTGTCGATCGTCTTGCCGCCGCCGAAGCCGATGACGACTTGCGCTTGTTGCTGGCGGCCCAGCTCACTGATCCGCTCGATCTCGCGCGTGGAGGCCTCACCTTCGAACACGACACGCTCGAAACTCACGCCTTCGTTTTCCAGGCTCTCGCTTAATTGCTTACCGGCAATTTTCCAGACCACGTCGTCGGCGATGAGTAGGGCTTTTTTGCCCAAGGCCGCGACATAATGGCCGGCGCGGGCCGTTACACCTTCACCCTGAACGTAGCGGGCCGGGCTGATGAAGACTTTCTCGTTGGTCGCTTCCATGGTGAATAGTCCTGTACGTAGAGTGAGTTGCATGATCAGTGTAATCGTCTGTGACAGTGATGTACCCACTTCGTTTCGATTCAAAACCTATAGATTGACGCGGGTCATTTCATGGCGAATGGGCAGGCTCCAGGATAAGCTCGCTTTATTAAATTTAGGTAAAGAGACGATGAATAAATACACACAGATTGCACGAAAGCCGGTCTATCAATATCGCTCCGGCGCGGCACTCAAAAGCAGCATAACCAGCAAATGAACGTCGTGATCTCGCTATGGGAGCGCGGGGACCTGCTGGCTTAAACGCCGTGGTGCTTTAATAAGAGCCGTTCGATCTCACAATTAGCCGGTAAAAGGTGGCGCTTGGGAAAACGAAAAGTGAAGGACATTCTGTGTTGCTTGGGCTGCCGAGGAAGTGCAGCCTGGGTACTGCCGTGGACGTTTAAAAACATCGTCATTATATTGCTGCGGTGGGCGCTTTTGGTCGGTGGATTCGGTACGTTAATGCTGCAGGTATCCAATACTCTTTTATATGTTCTGGGGTTAGTGCTTTTATTTACCCTCTTTGACCAGACCAAAAGGTTCTATAGAACACGACTGGTTTGCAAGCGTTGTGGGGCGCCCATTACTGACGAAAAATTGGCGTGGTCGCGGTACCGGCGTTTCCCTGGTTTGCTGAAAAACATTCCCTGTTGGCGGCGCATTCACGTCGCCATTGATACGGGTATCGTTGCAGGATTGATGCCTGCCAAATGGTTAAGAAAGATCAGGATCTCTCATCACCAGTTCCTGGCGGCGGGCTTTGAGAATAATGACGAAGCAAGAGCGGTTCGCCACCTTGAAGTGCTGGAAACGCTGGAAGGTGAAAGAGGCCTTATCGATCTAGGGTCCAGGTACCTGGATGGGATAGGGGTGAAGGAGGACCATGAAAGAGCCTACCAATGTTTCGAGAAAGCGGCGGCCTTGAACGGCAAGTGGTTGATGTATGCAGAGTTCAATCTTGGTTGTATGCACATGGCGGGGCAGTTCGTTCCAGTGAACGATGTAAAGGCCGGCCAGTACTTCGAGAAAGCAGCCAATAAAGGACATCCGGCCGCCCAGTATAATTGGGGATTGGCCTTGATCGATGGCTGGGCGGGCTACGAAGATTATGCGGCGGGGGCCGAATGGCTCGAGAAAGCGGCCGCTTCCGGTATACCTGAGGCTCAGGACACTCTGGCAATGTTCGAGAACGCTAACCATCACACGGGATCACCATGAACCTGCTTTTTCTTGGCACCTCTGCCGGCGTCCCCACCAAACAGCGCAACGTCTCCGCCGTTGCGCTTTGCGAGCGTAAGGGCAAGGGCTGGTATCTGATCGACTGCGGCGAGGGCACCCAGCAGCAGATCCTTTACACCCGGCTTTCCCTGAATGCGCTGCGCGCTATATTGATTACCCACGTGCACGGCGACCACTGCTACGGGCCACCGGGACTTTTGGCGAGCGCGGCGATGAACGGCCGCCAGGCGCCGCTCACCGTGGTGGCGCCCGCCAGCATCCAGGCGTGGATGAAGGCAACTTTCGAGGCCACGTCGCTCTCGCTGCCTTTTGCCGTGACGTTCATCGACGCCGACGCGCTGCCAAACGTCGAGTTCGAGAACATGGCGGTGGCCACCTCACGGCTTTCTCACGGCGTGGCTTCTTACGCCTACAGCTTTACCGAAAAGCCCAAGCAGGATTTGAACGTCGAAGCATTGACCGCGCGGGGTATTCCGCGTGGCCCGCTGTGGGGCCAAATTCAGCATGGCGTGGATATCGAGTGGGGCGGCGAGACGCTGAAAAGCGCAGATTACCGGGTGTTCAAAAACCCGCCCGGCAAGATAGTGATCGCCGGTGATAACGACAGCCCCGAGCTTCTCACAGAAGCGTGCGCGGATGCCCAGGTGCTGGTGCACGAAGCCACTTATACTGCCGCGATGGCCGAAAAAGCGAGTGAGGTAGGGCATAGCTACGCGCAACAGGTGGCCGCGTTGGTCGAGGCGGCGGCGCTGCCTAATTTGGTGCTGACGCACTTTAGCCCGCGCTACCAGTCGCATACTCAAGCCTCGTCTTCGATCGAGGAGATCCGCGAGGAGGCTAAGAGCGCTTACGCCGGCACGCTCTATCTGGCTAGGGATTTTCTCGAGCTTGAGTTGGATAAAGAGGGCCGCTTGTCTGAAGTGTTTAACGGATAAACTTTCGAAAGCACTCGAGTTGCGGGTAACTATTTATACCGGATAGACTCCCGACTGTAAGTCGGAACAATATCCCTCCCTAGGCTGAACGAGCAGGTAGTCCTTTTTTCTGCCAGCCAATTCAAGCCGAAGTTCTCACCGCTATCTACTCGTGGCAAGTATTCGCCATCTTAATGGATTAAGATAGTGTCTCCATCCATTGCGTGATCTTCAAATATTCTGCTTAGCGTCTAAATGGTCGTTAACATGGCATGGGCGTCCTGCTGTCAGTGAAGGCGAGCGTTATCGCCCGATAGCTCTAATAACCCCGGCGCGTTGAGCAACGGGTAAAACCGTTGCTCAACGCGCCGGGTTTCGTTTTCCTTGCGACCTTTGAAAGGTTTTAGTCCGTTCGCCGACTATATTGAATTAAAAGCGGAGCAGTAATTCACAGGTAACGCAGATGGAGTTATATTCTGCTGCCAACATTCCCTGATGCTGCTCACCCCCTATTCCCACGGATACAAGCTCTATAGACGACTCACCCCCTTTCACTTCTCCACCAATTATCAATATTTCGTTAGCATGGCTCTCTAATTGATGGCCATCCGTAAAACAGGTTTGGACTAGGCTTCCAATACCCAATATTTGTGCGGTATCTATCCCGTAACGGTTTGCAATAGATGCTATCGCTTCACTAAGATCCTGATTTGGTCGCAGAGTCAACAATAGCGCATTGGGCTTGGTTGAAGAGGAAGAGCTCTGGTAAGGTGAAAAAAGGGAAAATCGAGTCTCTTCATCGGCAGTGACGGCTAAAAAAGCACCTTCTATCGCTATGCAAGATACTTGCACGTTATCAGCCAATACAGAAGAAGGTGACAATAAATGTCCTACCGCGACCTGTTCATCTCCTTGCTGCCATACGCCATGGCCATGGAGAAAAAGTTCTTCGTCACGTAGACCTACATGAATACCTGCTAACAGTATTTGAGCTGGTGCCGATAAGCGACGTGTTTCGCTATACCACGCTGCGTGTTGTCCACTCGGGTCATCGCCCGGAATAACATACTCGAGCGCTTCCATATCGGCGCCCTGTACCGTTATGTACGCTGATAAGATGGACTGTGCTTTCAAGGCTTGAACAATTGCATCATGAAGTGTTTGTCCGCCTTCAAGTGTGATTAATTTTTCTTCAGCATAGCAAGGTTGTACCTGATAACGGTTTGTATCAGGCGTACCCGGGTGCTGGATATAACCGGTCTTCGGTGTAGGGGTAGAAGATGAACTCATGGCGCCTCCTGTAATTCGCCACGCTCTATCAATATTTCACGAATCAGTTTTTTCGTTATTTTCCCGTAGGCCGTTTTGGGCATTTCGTTCCAGAGCACGAAGCTTTTGGGGACTTTATAACGGGCGATACGCTCATTCAGCCATGCGTTTAGGGAGGTTGCATCCAGTTGCTGGTCCGGGTAAAGCACACAAACGGCCATTCCCACTTCACCCCAGACTGGGTCAGGCACTCCCAGTACGGCGGTTTCAGAAATCGCAGGATGACTGAGCAGCTTTTCTTCGATTTCTCGTGGGTAAATATTGGAGCCCCCCGATATATACATATCGGAAACCCGACCCGTTAAGTAAAAGAAGCCTTCCTCATCCATATGGCCTAGATCGCCGGTCAAAAACCAGCCGTTTCGAAAACTCTTCTGGTTGGCCTCATCGTTATTGTAGTAGCCGGCAAAGACCGCAGGGCCGATCACGGCGATTTCTCCCGTTTCTCCTGCGGCGACTTCAATACCGTCGCTATCTTGAATTTGGACCTGTACCCCGGTACGTGAAAAGCCACAGCTTCCAATTTTCATGCTGTCATCATCGAGGTGATGGAAGGCCGGAGGCAATACCGTGATATTGCCTGTCACCTCTCCAAGCCCGAAGTACTGGACGAGAACTGATCCCAGAGTTTCTAAAGCTTTTGTTTGATCCGCTCGATACATGGGAGCGCCTGCGTAGATGACATAGCGCAAAGAGGAGTGATCGTGCCGCTTTACACTTTCATGCTCGATGAGCATTTTGACAATGGTGGGCACAGTAAAGAGATTAGTTACTTTCCATTTCTCAACGAGCCCCCAAATGACCTCCGGGTCAAATTTTTCATCAGCCGGAAGTATGGTTTTAACGCCGTGCGCTACTTGGGCAAGTTGATGTACGCCCGCGCCGTGTGATAGCGGCGCGACGACTATAGAGGCGTCAGAGGAGCTTGTTCCCGGCATCAGGTCACATAAGTGATTGGTGACAACGAAGGCCATTTGGCCATGGGTAAGCACCGCTGCCTTGGGGCGTCCGGTGGTGCCAGAGGTGAAGAAAAACCACGCCGGATCATCTCGGTCAACTTCGGCGGTCGCTATCTGATTGCCTGAAAAACGCTCGACAAGTGTTTCGTAATCGACACCGAAATTACTTTCTCCAATCGAGACAGTCACATCAATGATGGGAGCGCATGCGGCGGCATGATCAGTGAAGCTGGCGCCACACAGTAGGCCTTTCGCTCCGGAGGATTCGGCTAAATAAGCGACTTCGTCAGGCGACTGGCGGTAGTTGGTGGGAACCCATACGGCGCCTATTCTCCAGCATGCGAACATCGCTTCGAACATTTGATGGCAATTGGAGGATTGCACCAGTAGTCGATCCCCTTTTTTCAGCCCCATTTCATGGCCGAGCGCATACGCAAACGCTTGTGAGCGCTCCTCTATCTCTTTCCATGTCCAGGTTTTTTCACCCCATACGAAGCCAATTTCATCGGAGAAGCGGCGTGAACTCTCGGTCAGAAAGTGGGACAGGTTCATCACCCGAGTAGAAACAGGCCTCAAGCTCTCGTGGATATTAAGACTCATTTCACACGCTCCAGAATAGAAACGTAATTGGTGACCGCCGCGCCTCCCATATTGAAGACACCTGCCAGTTCCGCATTCGGTATTTGCATCTGGTTGGCTTCCCCCATCAACTGCATGGCAGCCATTACATGCATGGAAACGCCGGTGGCGCCGATAGGATGACCTTTGGATTTCAATCCGCCTGACGGGTTAACGGGCAAGGCGCCATCCTTGCGCGTGATGCCTTCCTGAATGACGCGGTGGCCGCTACCCTTTTCGGCAAGACCCATGGCTTCGTACTCAAGCAACTCCGCAATGGTGAAACAGTCATGTGTCTCCACGAGGGATAAATCCATGATATTCAAGCCGGCGTTTTCCAGTGCTCCTTGCCAGGCAATCGATGCCCCGCGAAACTCCAATACGTCTCGTCTTGAAAGCGCCATCAAGTCGTTGGCCTGCGTTCGTGCTCGAAAGGCGATGGCACGCTTTAATTGCGAGGCTGTTTCTGCATCGGCAATGATCATGGCCGCTGCGCCATCTGAGATGAGAGAGCAGTCCGTACGGCGCAAAGGGCCTGCTACTGTGGGGTTGCGTTCTGAAATAGTCGTACAGAAGTCGACGCCGAGATCTTTTTGCATCTGTGCATAAGGGTTGAACACACCGTTTGCGTGATTCTTCGCAGCAATCATGCCCAGTTCGTAAGAATGGTCTCCGTAGGTTTGGAAGTAGCGTTCAGCGATCTTGCCGAATACGCCTGCAAAGCCCCCGTCGATGTTGGCTTCTTCGCGATGATAGCTAGCGCTTAGGAGAATGTTTCCTACCTCTGCAGTAGGCGTTGCCGTCATTTTTTCTGCGCCGATGACCAAGGCGATACGACCACGTCCCGATTCAATGAAATCGAGCGCTCCATGCAACGCTGCGCTCCCTGTTGCACAGGCATTCTCGTACCGCGTTGCGGGTGTGTGCGCGAAGCGCTCATCGCCCATTGCTACAAGAGCTGCCTGGAAGTCCTGGGACGAAAACCCGTTGTTGTAAACGCCCACGAAAATGCCGTCGATCGCATCGTGGCTGACGCCTGCATGAACGAGCGCATCCTGGACCACGCTTTGCATGAGCGCTTGGGTATCGGGTTCGGGCGATTTTCCAAAAGGGGAGTGCGCCCAGCCGACGATCTGTGCTTTTGTCATTATTTGCTCCTGATGGTTGTATTTAGAATTTCTTGTATTCAAAAAAATCTTTGGCCAACTCCGTTTCGATCGCGGTGGCCGCCTCTCGTAGTGAGGGGATCAGTAGCTGTGTTCTACGTGGTTCCTGCATTCGATTTTCAATTGCTGCAATAGAGAGCGAGCCGACTAGAACGCCATCTGGCCAATGAAGAGCGATACCGATCCCCCAGGAATCGGGAAAGATCAGGCCAGAATTAAGCGCATAGCCTTGCTGTCGTGTTTCTCGTATAAGTTTTTGGATTTGATCGACGGATAGTTGAGAAAAGTCGTTTTCAAGAGTCGGTCGCTGTGCCTCCAGAACTTTTTGAATTTCAAGGTCAGGCAGCGTAGCCAGCATAGCCAGAGAACCTGCTCCAATTCCTAGCGGGTGATACGAGCCCTGGAGCAGTGCATGTGTGCGAATGGGATAGGCTCCATCCTCACGCTGCAGGCAGAGCGAAAGATGACCTCGCCTAATAGATAAGCAGGCTGCGTCTTGAGTTTTTTGAGCCAGCCAGGAAACGCTGCATCCTGCCAAGCGAGTAAGGTTGTGCTGTTCAGCGGCCCGCTGGCCTAGTAGAAAGGCTTCTGGCCCCAGTTGATAGCGCTGCGTGGAGTGAGACTGCTCAACCATGCCTGCATTGATAAGCGCTATCAAAAGCCGTCGAGTGGTTGGTTTATTCAAACCACTGTATTGCGTCAGTTCGGATAGAGATGCTCCCTCGCCTGCATGTCGGCCTATCTGACTCAAGAGAGTCATGGCGCGATCAACGCTTTGAGCCCCTGCCGTGGAATGACCAATATCAAATGCCTTGGCTTTGTATTCCATATTATGGACCATAGTTGAGTTTCTTTTTATCTTGTTAGATCTTATTTTGCAGATACTTTGACTTTTTGGAATAGTTTTGGCAAATTTTTATCGTCGTATATATAAATTAAGGTCCATATTATGGATCAATAACAATGAAGTGCTTCAGCACGCATACGCCACAAGGAATACAACACAATGAAATATTATGGTTTTCAAAAAGCTGTATGGCTCGCCTCGGTGACAAGCGCTTTGCTTGTGGGTACCGCTTCTGCCGAAACGCTGCGCCTCTCCCACAATACGGGTAACTCCACCTCTTGGCACTTGGGAGCGGAGCGCTTCGCTGAATTACTGGATGAGTCTTCTGATGGTGAGTTAGGTGTACGTGTTTTCCCTAACGCGCAGCTATCGGGTGGTGATCAGATGCGTCAAGCGGAAATGGTCGGGCGCGGAGCTCTTGATTTACTGATCACCTCAGCTATCAATGTCACTCCCTTGGTACCAGAGATGGCCGTTTTTTCGTTGCCCTACCTCTATGCCAATTATGATGAAGTCGATGCAACCATTCAGGGAGAACCCGTTGAGCTGCTTGAGACCATTCTCGAGGAGCGTGGCATTGTAGTGCTTGCGTGGGGTGAAAATGGTTTCAGAGAATTGACCAATAGCGTTCGCCCTGTACGAACGCCCGAGGATATTCGTGGCCTGAATATACGGGTGGCCGGCCCCATGTATGTTGACGTCATGAATGCCTTGGGCGCTAATCCACAACAAATGCAGTGGACAGAGACCATGACAGCCATGCAGCAAGGTGTCGTCGACGGACAAGAGAACCCCGTTGGTGCGGTCATTATTCCCCAGCAGATATATGAAGTGCAGGATTACCTGACCACTTGGCATTATTCCTATGATCCGATTTTTCTTGGAATGTCCAAGCAGCGTTGGGATGGGTTTGATGAGCAAGAACAAACAATGATCAAGCAGGCTGCAGATCAGGCGATGGCTTACCAAATAGAGATCACTCGAGAAAATACTGCTAAAGGACTGGATTTCCTTCGACAACAAGGTATGCAAATCACGGAGCTTACTGATGATGAAATCAGTGCCTTTCGAGATAAGACTCAACCTGCTTTCGATAAATGGTCAGAAATGATTGGCTCTGAAATAATTTCTACTTTTTTCGATGCCATCGAGGAAAGCGGCCGATAATTTCATTTGTTTCGTGTTTGATTTTAATGGAGCTTCAATATTTTTGAAGCTCCATTAATAAATATATGAGGTGTCTCAAATGAAATTTTTATTGAGAGAGGCAGAAAAGATAATTTGCGCAGTTCTTTTTTTGGCCATGACGTTGCTGGGTTTTGCTAATGTTATAGTTCGTTATGGGACTAACTATTCTTTAGCGGCTACCGAAGAGCTGCTAACTAATGGGTTCTTGATCCTCACTGTTTTTGGGGCTGCAATTGCTGCCAGAAGAGGTGAGCACTTGGCTGTCTCAATTCTTTATGACTTGCTTCCCGCTCTCTTGCGAAAGTGTCTTTTAGTAGTTTCAGGTGGTCTTTCACTTGTTTTGCTTATATTGTCAGCTTATTTCTCGTGGGAGGTGTTTACGAATCAGCTAGCATCAGGTATGCGTTCTTATGGGTTGGGATTGCCGGCCTGGTACTATCACATAGCCGTTCCCTTTGGTTTTGCCCTGATTATTATTCGTTATCTACAGAGCATGTGGGATGAATTAAAAAACCGTAGGGGTGCCACTATGGAGAATGGTAATGATTGATGTCTTCGAAAACCTCTCGTCTGGTTCGCAGATGATATTGGTTTTTTTTGTGCTATTGTTTTTACGTGTTCCTGTGGCTTTTTCTTTAGGCCTCTCTGCTCTTTATGCGATGTGGCATATTGGATTTGGGCTGGATCTGGCTGGCGACTTGATAGCTACTGGAGTCACCAAATTCTCGTTACTTGCTATTCCTTTCTTTATCTTGGCCGGCACTTTAATGGGAAGGTTGGGTATTGCTGAAAGGATGATACGTTTCTTTCAAGTACTCGTGGGCGGCTTGCCTGGAGGAATGGGTGTTGTAGGTACGGTGGTGTGCCTTTTCTGGGGGGCGGTAAGTGGTTCCGGGCCAGCCTCTGTGGCTGCGATAGGGCCCATGATCATTAAAGGAATGGAAGAAGACGGGTATCGCCGTGCTTGTGCCGCGGGCTTGGTATGTACTGGTGCAGCTCTTTCCATTGTTATACCCCCTTCAATTGGGTTGGTGATTTATGGAGTCATTTCCGAAACTTCAATTTCGAAATTATTTATAGCAGCCGTCATCCCGGGGTTATTGATGGGGGCGATGATGTTGCTAATCCTGCCTTTAGGCCGTGAAAAAAAAGGGGCCGGTTTCAATAACCTGGAGTCATATGCAACGTCTGTATTGGGGGCTTCTGTTCCTAATGGAACGTACAAACATCGTCTATGGGTAGCGTTTCGCCAATCGTTCTGGGGACTTCTAACACCGGTAGTCATTTTAGGTGGTATCTACTCAGGTGCCTTCACGCCGACTGAAGCCGCGCTAGTTGCAACTGTTTATGCAATTTTGGTGGGGGCGCTGGCATATCGCACACTTACTTTGAAAAGATTGTACGAGGCATTGAGCGATGCGGCTTCATCTTCATCCGTTGTTATGTTGGTGGTTGCTTATGCTGGCTTATTTGGTTGGGTTGTTACGGTAGATGATCTTGTTGGCTCATATTCCAGCTTGCTACTAGATATAAGTAGTAAAGAATGGGTTGTACTACTCGTCATCATGCTGATCTTATTAGTTGTGGGCATGTTCATGGATGCAGTAACTGTGATGTTCATATCTTTGCCCATCTTTATGCCAATTGTTCATGAAATGGGGTGGGATCCAGTCTGGTTTGGAGTCCTTTTAATGATCAATCTCTCGATTGGCCTTATTACGCCGCCGGTGGGGATTAATCTCTATGTCGCAGCGAATGTCTCAAAACTTTCGATCGAGGAAGTGGCGAAAGGTGCTTTACCGTTTGTGCTTGCTTGCTTGTTGGGGCTTGTGATAGTTGCGGCTTTTCCTTCTCTATCTCTTATTTTGATTGATTTATTTCGTTAATTAATTTGCTAAGGTGACCTGATGAAAACAAAAAACCGTATTGCTATTGTAACTGGGGCTGCTCGTGGTATTGGATTAGCAACGGCTAGGCTTTTTTTAGAAAATGAATATGAAGTGCTAATGATCGATCGTGATACTATTGAACTTGAAAAAGTTGCGGCTGATTTGGAAGGTGCGCATGCATGGGTGTACGACATATCAAATCCAGACGATATAGCCCATTTAGTACGCGAAGCCGAGAACCAATATGGGCGGGTTGATGCATTGGTAAACAATGCAGGTGTTGCGGATTTTCGACCGCTTGAAGAAACCACTTATGATATATGGCGCCGAGTCATGGCGACCAACCTGGATGGCATTTTTCTTACTACTCAGTCGTTATTGCCTCTGCTCAAGGTAGCCAAGGGTGCGATTGTTAATATCGCTTCTATTTCGGGTCTCAGAGCGAGTACGTTACGTGTAGCCTATGGCACGTCCAAAGCTGCGGTCATTCACCTGACTCAACAGCAAGCCGCTGAGCTAGGCGAACACGGCATTCGAGCAAACTGTGTGGCGCCGGGCCCGGTAGATACAAAGCTTGCGATGGCTGTCCATACTCCTGAAATTCGCGCTGCGTATCATGACGCTATCCCCTTGAATCGCTACGGAAGTGAGCGCGAGATCGCCGAAATGATCGTATTCCTTTGCTCTGAGAAAAGCAGCTATGTTACCGGGCAGGTCATTGCAGTAGATGGTGGATTCCAATCTACGGGGGTTGGACTACCTGCGCTTCGAAGCCTCAAGGGATGACAATCGAGACTTCATGGAAATATCTAGATATTCTTAATTCAGGCTGGTAGGTAAGTCCATTTTTTAGACAATAACGCTGACTCTGATAATAGAGCCAGCTACCCACGCATTTTCGACCTTCGTTTTTTAGGCGCTTATGATCGCTTCTGAATCGGCGTTGATTTCAGTGCCGCTTGAACGGATTCAACCCATTGGCCTGCATCATCATCATGCGCTTGGCAAAAGGCAGGCGCTCGGCCAGGTGCAGGCTGAAATCGCCCAGCTGGCGTAGCGGCTTGGCGCCGGTGAACAGGTGGTGGAAGCTGTCCGTGGCGGCAATCATCGCCTGATTGGCCAAGCGGCGCTGCCACTCGTAGCGTTTGAGCGCGGCGCTGTCGCCGGCATCGGTGTGGCCCAGAATCAGCTCGGCCAGGGCGTCGGCGTCGTGCAGGCCAATGTTCAGCCCCTGACCTGCCAGCGGGTGTACCACGTGGGCGGCGTCGCCCATTAGCGCCAGGCGTTTGGCGGTGTAGCTTCTGGCGTGCTGGCGTTTTATGGGGAAGCTTGCGCGGGCGACCACGCGGGTAATACCCCCCAGCCGCTTGGGGTACGCCGCTTCAATGGCGGTTTTAAGAGCGTCGTCGTCCATGGCCTCGCGGGCCTGGGTGGCGCCTTCCTGGTCGTACCACACAAGGGAGGCGCGGTGGCCGGGCAGCGGCAGCATGGCAAGGGGCCCGGTGGGCATGAAGCACTGCCAGCTCACATCTTGCTGGGGAAGTACTGTCTCCACGTTGATGATCATCGCGCGCTGGTGGTAGTCGTGGGTGGCGATCTCGATACCGGCCAGCTCACGAAGTTTGGAGTTCGCGCCGTCGGCACCGACCACCAGTTCGGCGCTCAGCGTCTGGCCGTTATCCAGCTCTACCATACGAGTGCTTCCGCTTGCGTAGGTCGCCACCAACGTGGTTTCGGTATAAAGCGTCACGCAGGCCATGCTTTCCAGGCGCTGCCACAGGGCGTGCTGAAGCGCGATGTTCTCGATGAAAAGGCCAAAGCGCTCCATATCGCTGTCCTCGGCCGAAAACAGGCTGTGCCCGGTGCCTTCCTGGTTCCACACTTCGATATGGCGAAACGACGAGGTGCGCTCTAGCGGAAGGTTAGTGTGGCTTGCCTCGATGAAGTCGAGCGAGCGTTTGTTCAGCGACGAGATACGCAGGTCATAGTCGCCCTCGGGGGCCTTGGGGGGCGTGCTGTGTTCGATCAGCGCCACGCGGCGGCCGGCTTGCCCCAGCCGCGCGGCCAGTGCCGCGCCCACCATGCCGCCGCCAATGATGATGATATCGTGATCTCGCTGCATGAAAGGGCTCCTCGTTAGGCCGGGGCGGGCACGTTGTATGCACCGCCACTGTCTTACAGTATCGTTGAGATGTTAACCGCTTTCCTAGGGTGAAGTATTGACGCAGATAAAAAACCTGACTGAAGTCGAGCAGGCGGGCGAAGAGTTGGCGGTGTTCATACTTCGCCACCCGCGGCTTTTCATCATTACCGGTGCCGGGGTCAGCACCGACAGCGGCATTCCCGATTACCGCGATGCCAACGGCCAGTGGAAACGCTCGCCGCCGGTACAGCACGGTGACTTCATGGGAAGTGCCAGCGTGCGCAAGCGCTACTGGGCGCGGGCGCTGATCGGCTTCAAGGCGCTGGGCAGCGCCCAGGTGGGCGGTTCGCACCGCGTGCTGGCCGCGCTCGAAGCCAAGGGCATGGTGGAAATGCTGGTGACGCAAAACGTCGACCGGCTTCATCAGCGGGCGGGCTCGAAGCGCGTGGTCGACCTGCACGGCCGGGCGGATACGGTGAGCTGTATGCGCTGCGGTTACAGCATCATGCGCTACGCCATGCACGCGGAAATGGCGCGCATGAATCCCCGCTTTGCGGCAATGGATGCCGCCCACGCCCCGGACGGCGACGCGGATCTGGAAACCGATTTCTCGAGCTTCAAGGTGTACGACTGCCCACGCTGTAGCGGGATATTGAAGCCCGACGTGGTCTATTACGGCGACGTGGTGCCCATGGCGCGCCGGCTCGAAGCCGAGGCGGCGCTGGCCCGCTCCAGTGCGGTGCTGGCCGTGGGGACCTCGCTGATGGTGTTCTCCGGCTACCGCTTCTGCCGCGAGGCCCACGCCCGGGGCCTGCCGGTGGCGTCACTTTCGCTGGGCGTGACCCGGGCCGATCACCTGCTCACCCACCAGTGGCGCGCGCCGCTTACGCCGGTACTGGCTCACGCGTTGACATGCCTGGAGCAAACCAGCACTAACGCGCTTTAGAGACCCAAGGGTTATCCGCCACCCAAAGCCGCCAGGGCGCGTCGCGATCCGCCGGGGCGGCGTAGTCGATACCCACACGCGGTCCGCTCGAAATACGCTCAACGGCCTCACCCCGGGCGACCCAAAGCTGTTCCGGCCGGGTCATGTCTTCACCGTAAAGCGATTTGTCGATTTGCAGTGCCCGGGTGAGCTTGCCCGGGCCGTTGCAGAGCGCCTTGCCCTGCATGGGGCGGTAGTAGCGCATGGCCTCTTCGTTGACGGCAGGCTCGACCGCACGCACCAGCACCGCGCAGGGGTTGCCTTCGGGCTGGGTGACGATATTCAAAAGCCAGTGCATGCCGTACACCAGGTACACGTAGGCGTGGCCGGGCGGGCCGAACATTGCCTCGGTGCGCGGCGTTTTGCACCGGTGGGCGTGGCAGGCGGAGTCCGCAGCACCCCGGTACGCTTCGGTTTCCACGATGGTGGCGGCGACCAGCTCATCGCCCACCCGGCGCACCAACTGGCAGCCCAGAAGCTCGCGTGCGACCAGCAGGGTATCGCGGTTATAAAACGGCCGGGGCAGGGGAGTATTGAGCGAGGATTCGGAAATATTAGGAAAACCCATGATATCGCCATAAACTTGAGTCAGGTGCTAGGGTATTACCCCAGCCCGACTATTGAAAGTGGAGGCCTTAGTGCTGAACTTCGATCACGAGTACCAAACGCTTCCCGAGCCACTGTGGCGTGCCTGCGAGCCTTCGGGCGTGGCATCGCCCAGCTTGATCGCCTTTAATGAGGCGCTCGCCGCAACGCTTGGCGCCCGCGCCGTGCCGGATGACGCCACGCTTGCGCAGTGGTTTAGCGGCAACGCTATCCCTGACGGCGCAAGCCCCGTCGCGCTTGGCTACGCCGGGCATCAGTTCGGCAATTTTGTGCCTCAACTGGGCGATGGCCGCGCGCTGCTGCTGGGCGAGGTGGTGGATAGCGAGGGCAAACGCTGGGATGTCCAGCTCAAGGGCAGCGGGCGAACGCCGTTCTCCCGCGGCGGCGACGGTCGCTCGCCACTTGGGCCGGTGCTGCGCGAATACCTGGTCAGCGAGTTCATGGCCGCTATCGGCGTGCCCACCACCCGGGCACTGGCGGCGGTGGCCGCAGGCGAGCGCGTAGTGCGCCAAATGCCCGAGCCCGGCGCGGTGTTCACTCGGGTCGCCTCGAGCCACGTTCGCGTGGGCACCTTCCAGTTTGCCGCACGTCAGGACCAGGCTACTTTAAAAGCGCTGGCGGACTACGTCATCCAGCGCCACTACCCCGAGGTCATGACCGAAGACGACCCTTACCTGGCGCTGCTCGAGTGCGTGACCCGCCGTCAGGCCGAGCTCGTCGCCCGCTGGATGAGCGTCGGGTTTATCCACGGCGTGATGAATACCGACAACACCAGTATCAGTGGCGAGACCATCGACTACGGCCCCTGCGCCTTCATGGAGCAGTTCGACCCGAGCAAGGTGTACAGCTCGATCGACGAAGGCGGGCGCTACGCTTTCAGTAACCAGCCCGCGGCGGCCCAGTGGAACCTGGCGCGCTTTGCCGAAACCTTGCTGCCCTTGATGAACGTGCAGGGCGAAGAAGGCGTCGAGCGCGCGGTAGAGGTGATTCGCGGTTTCGACACGCACTTCGATCATGCCCGGCGGCAGTTGCGTATTGCCAAGCTGGGGCTCGAAGAGGATGCCAAAGAGCTTGCCGACACCCTGATGGACGAGCTCGAAACGCTGATGCAGCAAGGGCGCATGGACATGACCGCCACCTTCGATGCGCTGACCCATTACGCCATCGACTTCGACGACGCCAGCCGCGAGGCGCTGTTGGCGCTCTCCCAAACGCCCAAAGCGTTAGACGTATGGCTCGAGACATGGCGGGGCAGCGAACTGGCCGAGCACGCCACGCGTCAGCACACCATGCGCCGTGCCAACCCGGTGGTCATTCCCCGTAACCACCGCGTGAAAGAGGTCATCGACGCCGCCCTTCAGGGGGATTTTGCGCCGTTTCATACACTGCTGGCGGCGGTAACCCACCCGTTCGATGAGTCGTCCAGCGCGCGCCGGCTGGCCGCGCCGGCCACCAGCAGCGAACAGGTACTGCGCACCTTCTGCGGTACCTAGCCGCTACACGCCATGGCATGGCGGGAGCGCGTCATGGCTATGCTATACTGTGATTTTTTACAGTTAAGGCGGTGGCTTTTCACGTGGCGCTGCTTTTCGACACGGAGGTAAGCAGGGGCCCGTGCGCAAGATTATTCACTGTGACTGCGACTGCTTCTACGCAGCGGTCGAAATGCGCGATAACCCGGCGCTTGCGGATATTCCTATCGCCATTGGCGGTTCCGTGGAGCAGCGCGGCGTGGTTGCCACGTGCAACTACCCCGCGCGGGAATACGGCATCCACTCCGCCATGCCCATGGGCCAGGCGCTCAAACGCTGCCCGCACCTCACCATCATTCGTGGCGACATGGCCAAGTACAAGGACGTGGCTCGCCAGGTGTTTGCCATCTACCGCGAGATGACCGAGCTAATCGAGCCGCTGTCACTGGACGAGGCGTTTCTGGACGTCTCTCAGGTAACCCAGTTCAAAGGCAGCGCCACGCTGATGGCCCAGGCCATTCGCGAGAAAGTGCGCCGGGAGGTGGGCATTACCGTCTCCGCCGGCGTTGCCCCCAACAAGTTTCTGGCCAAGATCGCCAGCGACTGGAACAAGCCCGATGGCCTGTGCGTGATTCCGCCCGACGACGTCGAGCGCTTCGTCGAGGCGCTGCCGGTCAAAAAGATTCACGGTGTCGGCCCGCGCACGGCGGAAAAAATGGCCAGCCTCGATATCCACACCTGCGCGGACCTGCGCACCCGAGCGCTCACCGAGCTGATCGAGCACTTCGGGCGCTTTGGTAAACGTTTGTTTGATCTAAGCCGCGGCCATGACGAGCGCCCGGTCAAGACCCACCGCGAGCGCAAGTCGATCAGCACCGAACAAACCTACTCCCAGGATTTGCCCACGCTCGAGGCGTGCCGGGGCGAGCTTCCCGAGCTTTTGAGCGATTTGGAGCGGCGCTACGCAAGACTGGACCCGCCCCCGGCGGTGAAGGGGCTAATGGTCAAGGTGAAGTTCAACGACTTTACCCAAACCACGGTCGAGCACGCCGACCCCGCGCCGAACATGGCGCAGTTCGAATCGCTTTTGAACGTTGGCTGGGCCCGCGGGGCGCGCCCGGTTCGCCTGCTGGGGGTGGGCTACCGTTTGGCCGACGGCGCCCCGGACACCCAGCTTTCGCTGTTTTAAGGGCCCCAAGGGCTTGGCCTTGACGCCGGTTCTGGCTTTGATTAAAACATCTGTATGACCGATAGCGGCCTAATGGCTGCTGCGCCCCGGACCGCCGGACCGTACTATTTCTTATACTGCCAGAGCCTTTATTAAAAAGCCCTTATGACAGAGCCCTTATGACACTTTCACGTCCTCCCCTGGTCTTTGCCCACGCCAACGGCTTTACCGGCGACAGTTACAAAAGCCTGCTGGCACCCTTGGCCGAGCACTTCGATCTTCAGCCTATCGACCGGGTCGGGCACCACCCGCGCTTCCCGGTGAATCGCAATTGGTCCAACCTGGTCGATGAGCTTTTACATTACCTGCCTACGCACACGAAGGTGCTGGGCGTGGGCCACTCGCTGGGCGGCACCCTGATGGCCATGGCCGCACTTCGCGAGCCCAAGCGCTTTTACGGCGTGGTCATGCTCGACCCGCCCTTGATGATGGGCGTCGATGCTTGGGCGTTGAAAGCGGCCAAGCGCTTTGGTTTCGTCGACCGGATCACCCCGGCCGGCAAAACGCGCAACCGGCGAAGCGTTTGGCCCAGCCGCGAGGCGATGACCACCTCGCTCAAAAGCCGTGGGCTTTTTCGCACCTTTACCCCACAGGCGCTTAGCGACTATGTTGAAACAGGCACCCGGCTACTCGAGGGCGGCCAAGCCGAGCTGGTGTTCGAACCCGGCGTCGAGGTCGCCATCTTTCGCAATTTGCCGGATCACCTTTCGTTCCGGCTGGCCCGGGTTCAGGTGCCGGTGGAAATCGTCGCCGGCGCGGGCTCTGACCTGTTGACACCCAAGCGCATTGGCCGCCTGCAGCGTAAGGGAATGTCGGTCAACCAGGTGCCGGGCGGGCATATGTTCCCCATGGAGCACCCGGAGGAGACCCGCACGGCGATTCTCGATGCCTGGCAGCGTATCCAGGCCCATTGAGGCGCCTTACCCCAAGCCCTATCGATAACGACCAGGAGAGCGACCATGTATCTTTCCGTACAGCTAAGCTACTACCCGCTGACCGATGACTTCAAACCGGTGGTCAAGGAGGTCGTCCAGCGCCTGGAGCAAAGCGGGCTCGAAGTTCACCCCAACCGCATGAGCACTCAGGTGTTCGGCGAATTCGACGCGGTCATGGCCGCCCTTAACGATGTCATGAAATGGTCCTTCGAGACCCACGGCAAAGCGGTATTCACGGCGAATTTTCTAGAAGGGGATCGCCGACCCAGGTAATTCGGTTTTATTGAACAGAACTTTTCAAGCCCGATGCCGCTTATCCAGAGCGGCATTTTATTGCCCTCAACGAGCGTTGAAAGTAAATAATTCTTTAGTTTTCGTTGGCGATTGTGTCGCGTCCTGGTGTCTAAAAGTCGTTAATGGAAACAGTCCGCCTGCTGATATAGGTAAATTGAAAAAGAACCTTAATAAAAATCGGCAGGGAACCTGACACCATGACTCTCATACAACGTAGCGCTCACCGGCTGCACACCGGTAAAACTCTTCTAACGGCCTTGGGATTGGCCTTGGTAAGCGGCCAGACGTATGCCCAGTCGTTCAGCCTGGACTTCTCCAACGAGTACAACGCAAGCTCGATTCACGCCCAAGGCGACGCCTACTTTATCGACAAGGTAGAAGAGCTGACGGACGGTGACATCGACATTACGCTGCATACCGGTGGCGCGCTTGGGTTTAATTCCGGTGACCACTTCTACGCAGTGGCCGATGGCGCCGTGGATATCGCCGATACCCTCTCCGGCACCATGAGCGGTGTGGATGCGCTCTTTTTGCTCTCCTCCTTGCCATTTCTAGTCAATGATATTGAAGACGCCCGCCAGCTTTACGACATTGCCAAACCCTATTACGAAGACGTATTCGAAGATAACGACCAGGTGCTGCTTTACGCCTCGCCCTGGCCGCCCAGCGGTATCTGGTCGAAGGATGCAATCGAAAGCGCCGATGATCTAACGAATCTAAAGATTCTCACCTTCGATCGCAGCGGCACCGAGACCTTTAGAAACGTCGGCGCCTCGCCGGTCAGCCTCTCCTGGGGTGATGTGGTGCCGCAGTTGGCCACCGGCGGCATCAGCGCCGTGCTTACCTCCGCCGAGGCCGGCGCCAATGGCAGCTTCTGGGAGCATCAAAACCACTTCTCCGCTGTTCAGTACGCCATCCCGCTCAACATGGTGCACATGAACAAGGCCGTGTTCGATTCATTCAGCGAAGAGCAGCAGCAGGCCGTGCTCGAAGCCGCTCGCCTGACCGACCAGTACAACTGGTCCGCCGTTGAAACGCGTACCGAGGAGAACTACCAGATGCTCTCGGAGAACGACGTCGAGGTCAGCGACCCCGTATCGCAAGATCTAAGTGACGCGCTCTCCGAGGCCTCTAGCAACGTAATCGAAAACTGGCTGGGGAACATTGGCGACATCGGCGAAACGATCCTGGATGAATTTAGAGGCCAGCAATGAGGTTTTTCGAGCTAATGGAAAAAGCGTCGAAGCTACTCAACCGTGCGGGCGCCGCGATTGCCGTGGCGCTCATCATCTACATGTTTGGCCATATCATTCTCGAAATCGTGATGCGCCTGTTGGGTCGCTCTACCTTCATTTTGGATGAATATATCGGCTACGCCGTGGCGACCATGGCGTTTCTGGGGCTTCCCTACGTGCTCGAAAAAGGCGGTTTGATTCGAGTGTCGCTGCTCATGGAGCGCATACCCGAACCCAAGCGGTGGCCTTTAGAGCTTTTCAGCAGCCTGGTTACCGCCGGCTGTTTTTTATGGCTCTCCACATTTTGGCTGCAAAACGTTCAGCGCAGCTATCAGCGTGGCGTGGTAAGTGAGACCCTGGCCGAAACGCCTATCTGGCTTCCCGAAGGCGCCATCCTCATTGGCATGTGGCTGATTTCACTTACGCTATTAGTGAGGTCATTAAAAATCGTGTTACTGCGCTCGCGGTACTCATCTCCCACGGCCTAGGCTTGGCTAACAGGAACGAACTATGGATATTTTCTGGACGGCCGTTGGCGTGGCGCTGCTGCTGGTGTTTTTCCTCTCAATGGGGACCTGGATATTCGCCTCGATGCTGGCGGTTTCCATTGGCTCGCTCTGGCTTTTCGGGGACTTCAGCGCTGATCGTATCGGTTTGATCTTCTCACGGATTTTATATCGGGCCAGCAATAGCTGGGAGCTTTCGGCGATTCCGCTATTTATTTTGATGGGCGAGCTGATCTTTCGCTCGAATCTCTCGGAGCGGCTTTTCAAAGGTTTGGTGCCGATTACCAGTCGGCTGCCAGGCGGTATTCTGCACACCAATGTATTGGGCTGTACGCTGTTTGCCGCCGTCAGCGGCTCGAGTGCGGCCACCACCGCCACCATCGGTAAGATTACCACCCAAGAGCTCAAGCAGCGCGGCTATGACCGGCACCTGTCGATCGGCTCGCTGGCCGGCGCGGGGAGTCTAGGGCTACTGATTCCGCCCTCGATCGTCATGATCGTGTACGGCGTTCAGGCGGAGGTTTCGATCAGCCAGCTGTTCATGGCGGGCGTTGTCCCGGGGCTTGTGATTGCGTTTCTGTATAGCGGCTACATTGGTATACGCGCCTTGATGTCTCCAGCGCTTGCTCCTAAACAGGTGGCGCATGAGCAGTCCATTGGCCAGTCGATTCTGCTTTTACTGCCCATTTTGATTCTGATCTCGATCGTGATCGGCTCGATCTACAGCGGCATCGCCACGCCATCCGAGGCGGCGGCGGTAGGCGTGGCGGCTACGCTGGTACTGTTGGGCGCCGAGCGGCAGATCAATTTGGCCATGCTCACCGAAGCCTTTCGGGGAACACTGATTACCTCGATCATGGTATGTAGCCTGTTGATCACCGCGACCCTTTTGTCGACGGCGATGGGCTATCTGCACCTTCCCCGCGAGCTTGCCAGTTGGATTGCCACACAGAACTTCAGCCCGGCCATGTTGTTGCTGGCGTTGGCTGTTTTTTATATCGTCCTGGGGCTTTTTTTGGACGGCATCTCGATTACCGTCATGAGCCTGCCCATTACGCTTCCGATCGTGCTGCTGGCAGGGTTCGACCCGATCTGGTTCGGCATTTTTCTAATCATCATGATCGAGCTTGGCCAGATCACCCCGCCCGTGGGCTTCAACCTCTTCGTTTTGCAAAGTCTGACAGGGGAAAGTATCGGTCGCGTGGCCTGGGCGGCGCTGCCGTTCTTTTTGCTGATGTGCCTGGCGGCCATTATCGTTAGCCTATGGCCCGGCCTGGTGCTTTGGCTGCCACGCTTCATGGCTGGCTGAGCCGTTAGTGCGGGATAAACAAAAACGCCGCCCGGTAGGGCGGCGTTTTTGCGTTCAGGCGGCGTTTGGCTCGGCGATCAGGTCAGCGAATCCAGGCAGGATTCGATGATGTCCAGGCCTTCGTTGAGCACGTCGTCTTCGATGGTGATCGGCATCAAAAAGCGGATGGTGTTGCCGTACATGCCGCAGGAGAGCAGGATCAGGCCTTTTTCGCGGGCTTTTTTGCAAAGCGCTCCGGCCAGGTCCGGGTTCGGCGCCTTTTTGCCTTCTTTCTCGGTGACCAGCTCGAAAGCGGCCATGGCGCCCAGGTTGCGCACGTTATCGATGCAGTCGAACTTGTTCTGCCACTCGTGGAAACGTTTGACCAGTTTGTTACCCAGCGCCAGGCTCTGCTCGAGAATGTTTTCCTCCTCGAACACTTCGAGTACCGCCAGGGCGGCGGCGCAGGCGGTGGGGCTGCCGGTGTAGGTGCCGCCCAGCGAGTTGGGGCCAGAGGCGTCCATGATTTTATCGGTACCGACGATGGCGGAGATCGGCATGCCATCGGCCATGCTTTTCGCCATGGTCATGATGTCGGGCTCGACGTCGCTGTGTTCGATGGCAAAGAGCTTGCCGGTACGCCCGAAACCCGACTGCACTTCGTCGACGATCATCAAGATGCCGAGCTCGTCGCAGATGTCGCGAACGCGTTTGAGAAAGGAGGCAGGGGCGGCGTAGAAGCCGCCTTCGCCGAGCACGGGTTCGAGTACGATGGCAGCGGTGTTGGTCGGGCCGGCGTCGGTTTTCAGCGCCATCATCAAGCCACGAATCGCCTCGTCTTCGCTGATGCCGTGATAAGGCACCGGATAGGGCGCACGGAAGACGGTGCCCGGCATCGGGCCGAAGTCGGTCTGGTAGGGCGCAACCTTGCCGTTCATCGCCATGGTGTAGAAGGTACGCCCGTGATAGCCGCCGTCGAAGCAGATCACGTTGGGGCGGCCGGTGGCCGCACGGGCGATCTTCACGGCATTTTCCAGCGCCTCGGCACCGGAGTTGGCCAGCATTACCTTGGCATGGCCGCGTACCGGCACGACCTGGCTGAGCTTTTCGGCTACCTTCACGTAGCCTTCATAGGGCATGACGGTCTGGCAGGTGTGCATTACCTTGTCGAGCTGTTCCTTGACCGCCGCGACGACCTTCGGGTGGCGGTGGCCAATGTTGAGTACGCCAATGCCACCGGCAAAATCGATGAAGCGGTGGCCGTCGGCATCCCAAATCTCGGCGTTCTCGGCACGGGCGGCAAAGGCCGTGGCGGGGCTTGCCGCGCCGGCGGCCACGTATTTTTGCTTTAGCGCGTTAAGCTCGGCATTGGTCATGGCGGGTTCCTTTAGCATTGGGCATGAATCACGGGTAGGGCATTAGCATAGTACGCCTACGCCGCTATTAAAATTCTGCGGGTGCCTCTGGCTGAGCCACCACGATCCGATTACGCCCCTGCGCCTTGGCACGGTACATGCCTTGGTCGCCGCGCTCGATCAAATCCTCGGCGCAGGAGGCCGGGGTGCTGGCGACACCGGCGGAGAGCGTGATCGTCAGTGCATGCTCGGTGAAGGTCTGTTCTTCTATGTGGGCGCGAAGACGCTCGGCGGCGGTTTGGGCTTCGCTACTGCTGGTTTCGGGCATGATGACCAGAAACTCTTCGCCCCCTAAGCGCACCTGCACGTCGGTGGCGCGAAGCCTGTTGTTGATCGCGGCGGAAAGCTCGGTCAGCACCGTATCGCCGGTCGCGTGGCCATAGGTGTCGTTGATGGTTTTGAAGCGATCCAGATCGAACATCATGACGCTGAGATCGCCACCATAGCGCCGGCAGCGCTTGAGTTCTTCGCTGAGATGGCAAATTCCAGCCCGCCGGTTCAAAAGCCCGGTAAGGCCATCGTGGCTGGCCAGGTGGTCCAGGCGGTCGTTCGCCTCTCGCAGCCGCTCTTCCAGCTGTTTTCGTTCGGTGATGTCGATCACGAAGGTCACTTTGCGCGGGGTGCCATCATCGCCTTCTACCCGAGCGGCTTCGGCAATGATGGTGCGCAAGTCGCCGTTTTTACAAAAAACCTGCCACTCCTGGCGCATCTCGGTCGGTTGCGTACCTTGAAGGAACTCATCGTGCATGGCGCCAGCCTTTTCGCGGTACTCCGGCGATACCATGACAGTGAAGTGCTGGCCGATGAGCTCTTCCTGGGTGTAACCGTAAAAGTTGCAGTAAGCTGGATTGACGAGCTCGAAACAGCCCCGGTTATCGGTGACGCAGATTCCTATGGGCGCGCTAGTCAGTACGCTCCACGCATTGCGTTTGGAGCGTTTTACCATTTCTTGTAATTGCTGGGCCGAAATGTCAGGCATTCACCACTCCGGGATTTAAATGCGCGAGCGCTTCGTCTCGCAGTGCCACGAGCCGTGGCGTAAGGTCCTCACCCAACGAGTCGATAGCGGGCTTGGCATA
Source organism: Vreelandella sp. GE22 (assembly GCF_968212445.1). Taxonomy (NCBI): domain Bacteria; kingdom Pseudomonadati; phylum Pseudomonadota; class Gammaproteobacteria; order Oceanospirillales; family Halomonadaceae; genus Vreelandella; species Vreelandella sp. GE22. The sequence continues at coordinate 2,925,531 of NZ_OZ309110.1, read as the reverse complement.
AAAGTAGCCTTGCTGGCGCATAATACCAGCGCGGGCCAACCAAAGCGCTTCACTGTGCGTTTCGATGCCTTCGGCAATTACCATGGTGTCGAGCTCCTGGGCCAGCGAAACGACCGCTTTGAGCAGGGCCTGGCGGCGCGGGTCGCTGTCGCAGTTCATGACGATTTCACGATCGATTTTAAGCGTGTCGGGGTTCAAGTCTGTGAGTAGATCCAGATTGGCGTAGCCGTTGCCGAAGTCGTCCAGGGCGGTCTTGAACCCCATGTTGTGATACGCATCGATGATATTGGCCAGGTGATGACGGTCCTCGACGCGCTCGGTTTCGGTGATCTCGAACACCAGGCGACTGGTGGGCCAGCCAACGCGCCGGGAAACTTCCAGGGTCGCCTGTATGCAGGCGTGGGGTTCGTATACCGCGTTGGGGAGAAAGTTGATCGAAAGGTCGGTCTGCATCCCCAGCGCGCTTGCCATCTCGATGGCTTTGACCCGGCAGGCCTGATCGAAGCGGTAGAGCAAGTCGTCGGTGACTTTGGAAATAATGCTCCAGGCGGACTCGCCGTTCACACCGCGCACGAGCGCTTCATACGTGGTGACCTGCGCTTTCGATAGATCCACGATAGGTTGAAACGCCATGGTGAAATCAAAGGGAAGTTCTCCATCGCAACGATTACACCGACCCTCTACCCGAGCGCAGTTACTCATGAAAAATCCTCTGTTAAGCCCTTGGTGTTTTGGGTGTTCAACACGTCTTGGCGCGTTTTATGACGCGTGACTTCAATGTGAATCGTAGCAGTTTAGTCGCAGAGGGGGGTTGCGTACATGACGGGCGTTAAGGTCCACACACCCTTTTAATTTATGTTGAAAAAGCTTTCAGGAGGGGCGAAGTTGGCTTAAGCGCCCGGTGCTGGCGCTCGAGGCTGCGCTAGATGATACCCGCCTTATAGAGTGCTTCGCGCTGGGCGGCGGTGATGCCGATTTCTTCCAGCACGCTGTCGGTATGCTGGCCTAAAAGCGGTGGGGCGGTTTGGGCGGATACCGCGTGACCGTCGATACGAACCGGGTTGGCCACCAGGTCGACGCTGCCCGCCATGGGGTGGGGCAGCGTCTGCTTGAGCCCCCGTGCCTTGACGTGAGCATCCTCGAAGACCCGGTCCAGGGTATTGATCGGCCCGCAGGGCACGCCGGCGTTTTCCAGCGTCGCAAGCCAATGGTCGATGGGCCTGAGTGCAATCGCTGCCTCTAAAAGCGGCACGAGCGCCTCGCGGTGGGCGACCCGGGCACCGTTGGTGGCGAAACGGGCATCTTCACAAAGCGCAGGCTGGCCGATCGCCGCGCAAAAGCGCTTGAACTGGGCGTCGTTACCCACCGCGACGATGATATGTCCATCCTGGGTGGCAAACGCCTGGTAGGGCACGATATTGGGGTGAGCGTTACCCAGCCGCTTGGGTACCTGGTGGGAGGTCAGGTAGTTGGTGGCCTGGTTAGCCAAAACGCCCACCTGAACATCCATCAGCGAAAGGTCTATATGGCAGCCTTCGCCGCTTTCGCGGCGTGCATACAGCGCGGCGAGGATGGCGTTGGTGGCGTAAAGGCCGGTGAAAATATCGGTGATCGCCACGCCCACTTTCACCGGGCCGCCACCGGGCACTTCGTCGGGTTGGCCGGTCAGGCTCATCAAGCCGCCCATGGCCTGGATCATGAAGTCGTAGCCGGCCCGGTGGGCGTAGGGGCTTTCTTGACCGAAGCCTGTGATCGAGCAGTAAACGAGCCCCGGGTTGATCGCTTTCAGGCTCTCGAAGTCGAGCCCGTAGCGCTTCAGCCCCCCGACCTTGAAGTTCTCGAGCACCACGTCGGCGTCGCCGGCCAGGGTCTTGATCAGCGCCTGGCCTTCGGGTTTTGCCATATCCACCGTGACCGAGCGCTTGCCGCGGTTGGCGCACAGGTAATAGGCGGACTCGAAACTTTCGCCAAGCCAGGGCGGGCCCCAGTGACGGGTGTCGTCGCCTTGGCCTGGGCGCTCGATCTTGATCACATCGGCGCCCATGTCGGCCAGGGTCTGGCCGCACCAGGGGCCGGCCAGCACGCGGGAAAGGTCGAGCACCTTAATGCCCTTAAGCGGCGTTGGCGTATCGCTCATGGGGGCTCCTTGCGCGGGGCGATGGATTAGAAAAACGCCTGTAGGCCGGTCTGGGCGCGGCCCAGAATAAGGGCATGGACATCGTGGGTTCCTTCGTAGGTGTTCACCGATTCCAGGTTCACCATGTGGCGAATGACGCCGTATTCATCGGAGACGCCGTTGCCGCCGTGCATGTCCCGGGATACCCGCGCGATATCCAGCGCCTTGCCGCAGTTGTTACGCTTGATCAGCGAGACCATTTCCGGCGTCCAGTTACCTGTATCCATCAAACGGCCGACCTGTAGCGCGGCTTGCAAGCCAAGCGCGATCTCGGTTTGCATGTCGGCGAGCTTTTTCTGAATCAGCTGGTTGGCGGCAAGCGGGCGGTTGAACTGCTTGCGGTCCAGGGTGTATTGGCGGGCGGCGTGCCAGCAAAACTCCGCGGTGCCCATCACGCCCCAGGCAATGCCGTAACGCGCCTTGTTCAAACAGCCGAACGGACCTTTCAGCCCACTGACGTTAGGCAACAGGTTCTCTTCGGGAACGAAGACGCCGTCGAGCACGATCTCGCCGGTGATCGAGGCGCGCAGCGACACCTTGCCTTCGATTTTCGGGGTGGAGAAGCCCTCGAACCCGCGCTCGACGATGAAGCCCTTGATCTGGTCGTCGTGAGCGGCGGATTTTGCCCAGACCACGGCGATATCGGCGATCGGACTGTTGGTGATCCACGTCTTGGCACCGGACAAGCGGTAGCCGCCGTCGACCTGCTCGGCGCGGGTGATCATCGAACCCGGGTCGGAGCCGTGATCCGGCTCGGTCAGGCCAAAGCAGCCGACCATTTCGCCGCTGGCGAGCTTGGGCAGATACTTCTGCTTTTGCTCCTCAGAGCCGTAGGCCTCGATCGGGTACATCACCAGCGACGACTGCACGCTCATCGCCGAACGGTAGCCGGAGTCGACCCGCTCTACCTCGCGGGCGATCAACCCATAGGCCACGTTGTTGACCCCCGCGCCGCCGTACTCCTCGGCAACGGTGGCACCTAGAAGTCCCAGCTCGCCCATCTCGGACATGATCTCGCGATCGAAGCGCTCCTCACGAAACGCGCTGAGCACGCGTGGCTGAAGATTTTGCTGGCAGTAGTCCCGCGCGGCGTCGCGGATCTGGCGTTCTTCGTCGGTAAGTTGCTGCTCGAGCAGCAGCGGGTCATCCCAGTTAAAGCGTGACATGGCGAAAGCCCTCTTGTTGAGTACTTGCAATGTATCGCCGTTTCAAAGAAATATCTACATTTTTATAAAACGTCGACTTTAGTCGATGCCTCGTGCCCGTAGCACCTCGGTAATGACCGGTACCGGGGTCATCAGGTGCTCGCGCATCATGCCCGCGGCGCGTTCGCCATCCCGGGCCAGAATCACCTCGACCAGCGCGCTGTGCTCCTGGTGCTTTTGGGCCAGCGCACTGGTCGACATCACGGTTTCCTGCAACCAAAGGTGGCGGTAACGCTCGACCTGGTTGAACAGCGCATCGCGCATTTGTAGCAGGTGGGGGGAGTTGCAGCCGCTGGCAATAGCGGTATGGAAAGCCTGGTGGCGCTGGTCCCAGTTATCGAGAAGCTCATCCGGGCTGCTGACGTCGGTGACCTTGCCCAGCCGGTGGGCGGTGGCCAGCACGTCGGCTTCCCAGTCATCGTCGCCACGCTCGATGGCCAACCCCAGCACCAGGCCTTCGAGCTGGGCGCGGGCATCGTAAATATCGCCCAGTTCGGCAAGCGACATGGGCGCGACGCGGTAGCCGCGCTGGCTAATGGCGACCACCAACCGGTCGGCCACCAGCTGGGAAAGCGCTTCTCGCAGCGGGCCGGTGCTCACCCCGTAATGCGTTTTCAGAAGGCTCATCAAGAGTTTCTCACCCGGCGGGTAGCGCCCGCGAATGATATCCCGCTTCAAATCGCGGTAGGCGCTAATGGCCAGGTTGGGCCGGGGTAGGGGCGGTTCCATCGAATCTCCTGGGGTGGCGGTCAAAATAGGCGTCATTATTGCGTAATTTTGAAAATTTATCTCAAGTGACGCTATTTCGTGAAAGGGCGCCGCCAGGCGTCGGCCGGTGAGCGCAGCGGGGGCGAATGCTTTTACGATGCCGTGGCTATGGCACTATCGTCCCATTAACGTTTGTTTTGAAACCGTGCTAACGTCATTAAAGCGGCTTTCAAAAACCACAAAGCCGCATTGCGCGACCTTGCGACTCCAATATCAATAAAGCACCCATGAGAGAGACAACGCCCATGCGAACGCTAAAATACGCTGCCGCCACGACCATGTTAGCGCTGGCGCTACCCGCCAGTGCACAGCAGCTCTCGATTGCCACCGGGGGCACCGGCGGCGTCTACTATCCAATTGGTGGCGGTCTGGCCGAAATGATCAACGACCATATCGAAGGGGCGCAGGCGACCGCGGAAGTTACTGGCGCCTCGGTCGAGAACATGGGGCTGATCATGCGTGGCGACGCGGATATGGCCACCGCTTTGGCGGACACCGTCTATCAGGCCTACACCGGCACCGGCGACTTCGAAGGCCGTCAGGTCGAAAACACCCGGGCGCTGGCCTCCCTCTACCCCAACGCCGTACAGCTGGTCACGCTTGCGGAGTCCGATATCCAGAGTATTAGTGACTTGGCCGGTAAACGGGTGTCGGTAGGCGCGCCGGGTAGCGGCACCGAGCTCAACGTCAGTGCGCTGCTCGAGTCCAACGGTATCAGTTACGATGACTTTGATCCGCAGCGGCTGAATTTCAACGAAACCGCCGATGCCATCCGCGATGGCGATATCGACGCTGGTTTTTGGAGCGTGGGCCCGCCCACCAGCTCGATCATGAACCTGGCGGCTACGCGCGATATCCGCTTGATAAGCCTTTCCGAGGAAGAGATTGCCAACGCCCGTGAAGACGAAGAGGTGTTCGCCCCCTACGAGCTGGCGGCCGGTCTTTACGACGGTATGGACGAAGCGGTGCAGACCATCGGTATTCCCAACGTCCTGGTGGTCAACGCCGATATGGACGAAGAGCTTGCCTACCAACTTACCCAGGTGCTTTTCGAACACACCGACGAGCTGATCGCCGTTCATCCGGCGGCCAACGACACCACCGTCGAGTTCACGATGGAGTCCACGCCGGTGCCGCTACACCCGGGCGCCATCCGCTACTTCGAAGAAACCGGCGCTGAGATCCCCGATCGCCTGCGTCCGTAAGCCTACCCGAGGCGTTCGGTCATGCAGTGGCTAGCGGCGTCGCTGATAGCGCTTTCATTGACGGCGCTACAAAGCGCCGGTGCCTGGGGACAGGCGCCGGCGCGTTTGACGGTGACCAGCGACGCCGGCGCCGTGCTGCTCGATCACCCCATCCCCGATGAAAGCCGCTGGTGTATGGCCTGGAACCACTCGGTGGCGCACTTTACCGTGCTCGACTGTTACCAGAACCGCGGCGGGCAGATGGTGCTGGAGCGTAGCCACCAGCCGGACTTCGCCGCGGGCCTTGGCCATATTGCCGGGCGCGGGGTGCAGGTTTCCGACGGCGAAGGCGGCTATTGGATCAATGCCATCGACGAGGCCGTGCCTGGTAATCGCTACCGGCTACGCGTAGGGGCGCTCTCGGTGAGCCATCGCATCACCTGGCCCGATAGCGGCCATGAAACGGTGAGCCTGAGCGAGCGCGCCCCCGGTGAGCGGGTGATCGTCGAACTCACCGCGCCGTGAGCCGGTGTCCGCGGCTATCCCTTGACGTTAAAACTCTTTGCTTGCTAACCCTTTCGAGGACTCCATGAGCGAATCCACTCAACCTGCGGTGGTCATGCCGGGGGCAAACGCGGTGCAGCCCCGCCAGGCACTTTGGGCCATCACGATCGTGGCGGTTGCCCTTTCGCTTTTCCAGCTCTACTCGGCGGGCATTCAGCCGTTGGGGCTTTTCTATCAGCGCAGTATCCACCTGGCGCTGATCATGTTGCTGGCGTTTTTGATGTTTCCCGTGTTCGGCCCGACCCGAGCACGCGGCGTACTTGGCTGGGCGCTCGACGCGATCTTCTTTGCCGGCGCGTTGATCACCGGCGGCTACCTGGTCTTCTTTTTGGATGAGATCATCAACCGTGCCGGGTTCTGGAACCAGACCGATATAACCGTGGCGATCATCGCCACGGTCACGGTGCTGGAAGCCAGCCGCCGGGCGGTGGGGTTTGGCATGACCATCATCGGTCTGATCGCGATCGTCTACGCGCTGGCCGGGCCCCGGGGGGAACTGGCTTGGCTTGGCGATTGGTTGCCGGGTATTTTGTCTCACCGCGGCTATACCCTCGACCGCGTAGCGGGACAGCTTTATCTTGGTCAGGAGGGTATTTTCGGCCTGCCGCTCGGGGTGGCGGCCACCTACATCTTCATTTTCGTGCTGTTCGGCGCCTTTTTGGAGAGCACCGGCGCGGGGCGGTTTTTCATCGATATGGCTTACGCCGCCACCGGGCGCCAGCGCGGCGGCCCGGCCAAGGCGGCGGTACTCGCCTCGGCGGGCATGGGCTCGATCTCCGGCAGCGCCATTGCCAATGTGGTGACCACCGGCGCCTTTACCATTCCGCTCATGAAAAAGCTCGGCTATCAGCCCAAACAGGCCGGCGGCATCGAGGCCGCGGCGTCGACCGGCGGGCAAATCATGCCGCCGCTGATGGGGGCCGGGGCGTTTTTGATCGCCGAGTACACCAATACGCCGTACCTGGACATCGTCAAGATCAGTATCCTGCCGGCCATCATGTACTTCGCCACGGTGTATCTCTTCGTGCATATCATCGCGCTAAAGCAAGGCATGCAGGGCATGCCGAGAAGCGAGCTGCCCAAAATGCGCCAAGTGATGAAGGATGGCTGGCACTTCTTACTGCCGCTGGCGGTACTGGTCTGGCTGCTGGTCATGAACCTTTCGCCCATGCGAGTGGGCTACTACGCGGTGGTAACCATGGTCGCCGTGGCGGTGATTCGCTACGCGCTTTGGTACTTCTTCGTCGCCCCCGGCCAGGGCCATCCGGTGACCTTCGAGCGCACCAAAAACGTGGTGTGGGCGGGGCTTGTTAAGCTGGTCGAAGGGCTGGAGCTTGGCGCGCGCAACGCCGTGGCGGTGTCCATGGCCTGCGCGGTGGCGGGTATCATCGTTGGCGTGGTGGGCCTGACCGGGCTGGGGCTCAAGTTCTCCTCGATGATGCTCGCTTTCTCCGGCGGCAACCTGGTGCTTGCGCTGGTCATGGTGCTGCTGGCGAGCCTGGTGCTGGGTATGGGGCTGCCGGTCACGGCGAGTTATATCGTGCTGATCGTGCTGGTCGGGCCGGCGCTCACCAGTGAATTCGGCGTGCCGCTTTTGATCGCGCATCTGGTGGTGTTCTGGTACTCCCAGGACTCCAACGTGACTCCGCCGATCGCGCTGGCCGGGTTTGCCGGGGCGGCGATTGCCGGCAGTAAACCCATGGAAACCGGCTTCCAGGCCTGGAAGTTTGCCAAAGGGCTCTACCTGATCCCGCTGTTCATGGTGTTCAACCCGGAGATCATCGTGGGCGGGCCGGTGCTGGTCGTGGTCTGGAACGCGGTGATCGCGATCTTCGCGCTGTGCGCCTTTGCCGCCTCGCTCGAGGGGTATCTGTTTACGCGCATGTCATGGCTACCGCGCCTGGCGATTGGGGCGGCGATCTTCGGCGTCTTCTACCCAAGCCTTTGGACCGAAATAGCCGGCGTGGTGGTGATCGCGGCGGTAATCGGCGTCAACTACCGTGCCAGCCTGCGCGAAACGCCCGCCGTCACGGCGTAACCCAAGCGTAGAACCACCGCGTATAAAAAAGCCCGGAACAGTGTTCCGGGCTTTTTCGTTAGCGCCTTTCATCAGCGCCGGGCAGCGCGCTTTAGAAGATCGATTCCGCCGCGCCCGAACCCTGGGAGCCGCTGGCCTCCTCGAGCTCGCGGCTAATGGTGCGCGCCTGGTAGGAGGGCAGATGGCCCTCACGGAAAAGCTCCACGAGCCCGCCGGACTGGCTGTCGTACAAGCGGCGGCCGCTGTCCGGGTCGACCCGCGCGGTGACGATGGAGGCGGGGCGCTCCGGCAGGGCCGAAGGCGTGCCTTCCAGGGCGCCGCCCATGAAGTCGATCCAGATCGGCAGGGCGGCGCTGGCGCCGTATTCCGCGGTGGTTTCGTTGCTGTCCTTACCCACCCAGACCGTCGTGACCAGGTCGCTGTTGAAGCCGGCGAACCAGGCATCGCGCTGGTTGTTGGTGGTACCGGTTTTACCCACGATGTCGTCGCGGTTCAGGCTGAGCGCGGCGCGCCCGGTGCCCGAGGTGATCACGTCGCGCAGCATGTCGCGCAGAATATACACCGCGCCGGCATCGGCGACGCGCCGGGCGACCGGATACTCCTTGCCGTCGATCTCGACGCTCTCCTGGCCTTCGGCACAGCTCGGGCAGGCGATCTGCGGCGTGGCCTCATCGAGGATCTCCCGGTCGTCGTCGCGGGTGACGCGCTCGATGAACCAGGGCGAGACCTGGAAGCCGCCGTTGGCGATCACCGCGTAAGCGTTGGTCATTTCCATGGGCGTGAGGCTCGCGCTACCCAGCGCCAGGGAAAGCCCGCGGGGCAGCCGGTCGACCGAGAAGCCGAAGCCTTCCAGGTAGTTGATGGTCGGGTTGACGCCCATCGTTTGGAGTACGCGAATGGTGACCAGGTTGCGCGAACGTGCCAGCGCCGGGCGCAGGCGCATCGGCCCCTGGAAGTCGCGGCTGGAGTTCATCGGCCGCCACAGCGAGTTGCTGCCGTCGTCTACCACCAGGGGCGAGTCGTTGACCACGCTCGCCGCCGTCATGTCGCCGTCGTCGAGGGCGGCCAGGTAGATGAAGGGCTTGAAGATCGAGCCCGACTGACGCTGGGCCTGAATGGCGCGGTTGAACTTGCTGGCGTTGAAATCGAAGCCGCCCTGCAGCGCCAGAATCGCGCCGGTGCGCGGGTCCTGAACCACCAGCGAACCTTCGACGTCCGGGCGCTGAGAAAGTCTTAGCGTGTCGTCGTCGTTCTCTACCACGCGGATCAGGTCTCCGCGCACGGCGATCTGATCGGCGCTTGACGGCTCGCCGCCGCGGCTGCGCGGGCTTTGGTAGGCGCGTGCCCAGTTCAGGCCGTCCCAGGCGATGGTTCTAAGTTCGCGGTCGCGGGTCAGCACCTGCATTTCCCGGCCGCTGCTCTGGACCACGATGGCCGGTTGCAAAAGGCCGTAGTTGGGTGTGCGCTCGAGCACCTGCAGCCAGTTGGAGACGTCGCCGTCGATGCCTTCGATCTCGGTCTGGCTGCGCTCCGCGGCTTGGCGCGCGGTCTGGCGGATTTCCGGCGACTCGGAAAGCTCCTCTTCAAGGCCTTGAGTATTCGTTTGCTCTTGGGCTTCGACGAGGCTTGCGGCGATGTCGCGCTGCTCTGCGCCGCGCCAGCCGTGGCGCCGGTCGTACTCGATCAAGCCGTTGGCCAGGGCGTTGCGGGCGGCGGGTTGAAGCTCGCTGTCGATGGTGGTGTAGATCCGGTAGCCGCCGGTGTAGGCGGTGTCACCAAAGCGCTCGACCGCATACTGGCGCGCCATTTCCGAGACGTAGGAGGCATCCACTTCGGTTTGGGTGTAGTGGCGACGCGCGGTCACCGGGTCCTGCACCGAGGCCTGGTAGGTATCGTTATCGATATAGCCAAGCTCGCGCATACGGAACAAAATCCAGTTGCGGCGAATCAGTGAGCGCTCGGAGTTGGCCAGCGGATTGAACGCCGACGGTGCCTTGGGAAGCCCCGCGATCATTGCGGTTTCGGCAAGCGTTAGTTCGGCAAGCGGCCGGTCGTAGTAGGTTTCCGCGGCGGTGGCGATGCCGTAGGCGCGGTTACCCAAAAAGATCTTGTTGACATAAAGCTCGAAGATTTGCTCTTTGGAGAGCACCTGCTCCATCTGCAGCGCCAGCAGGATTTCACGAATTTTACGCGTGAAGGTCTGGTCCAGCGTCAGCATATAGTTACGCGCGACCTGCATGGTGATGGTCGAGCCCCCGGACTGGATCGAGCCGCCGCTTCGGGCAAGCTCCACCGCCGCGCGGGCAAGCCCGCGCGGGTCGACCCCGGCGTGTTCGAAGTAGCTCGAATCCTCCGCGGCGACCAGCGCGTTGATCATGTCCTGGGGGATTTCGTCGAAATCGACCACCATGCGCCGCTCTTCGCCGAACTCGCCGATCAGCCGGCCGTCGTTGGTGAAGATACGCAGCGGGGTATGCAGTTCGAAATTTTGCAGCTGGCGAACGTCGGGAAGCCCCGGAGAAAAGTAGATGGCAGCACCTACCACGGCCAGCACGGCGGCGCCCACCAGGGCGGCAGCCATCGAAACCAGTGACAGGATAAGGGTTCGAAAAAACGTCATGAACAGAGGGCACCCGTGGAGATAAGATAAGTACGGCGTCCAACTGGCCGTATTGCGCAATTGGCGACCATTATAAGAAGCCAGGCCCTCGGCCACCAGTGTTGATATGCCATGATTGCCTCAACGTGTAGCGACGCCAAAAATAAGGTAACCTCGGGCGACGCTCGACAAGACGACAAAATCAACGGGACCACATGCGCCTACCAAAGTCTGGAAAGGGGTTGATCGGGGTCGATATCACCTCGGCCACCGTTAAGCTTTTAGAGCTCAAGCAGCTGGACGGCAATTTTCAGGTTCAGAGCTACGCCGTGCGCCCGCTCAAAGAGGGGGCCGTGGTGGAGCGCCGGATACGGGATATCAGTGATGTCGCCCGCGTGCTTCGAAACGCCGTCGAACACGCCAATCCCTCGACCCGTAAAGCCGCGGTCGCCGTTCCCGCCAGCGCCGCCATTAGCAAAACCCTGAGCTTTCCCGCTTCGCTGGGCGAAGACGAGATCGAGGCGCGGATAATCGAGGAGTACGACCGCCACATTCCTTTTCCGTTCAACGAGGTGGCCTTCGATTTTCAGCGTTTGGGGTTGGTGCCCGATGACGAAAGCCAGCAGCAGGTGGCGCTGGTGGCGTGTCGTCAGCGCGACGTCAGCCAGTTGACCGATACGCTGGTACAGGCCGGGCTCGAACCTGCTGCGGTGGATGTCGAAACCTTCGCCGTCGAACGCTCGTTTGGCGAGCTCAGGCGGGCGCTCAACGTCAGTGACGACCCCAGGGCGTGCGTGGCCCTGGTGGATCTGGGCGCTAATATGAACGCGTTCCACGTGCTGCGCGACGGGCGCATTACCTACAGCCGCGACACGGTATTTGGCGGGCGCCAGTTGACCGATGCCATTCGCGAACGGTTCGACCTGAGCAACGAAGAGGCCGGCCTTGCCAAAAAGCGCGGCGGCCTGCCCGAGGATTATCAGGCCAACGTGCTAACGCCTTTTATCGAAACCGTGGTGCAGCAGGTGGGCCGCTCGCTTCAGCTTTACTATACCGCCGGGCGCAAACAGCGGGTCGAGCACCTGGTACTGGCCGGCGGGTCGAGCGTGATCCCGGGGCTTGCCGAACGTATCGCCGAAGAGAACGGCCTGGCGGTGACGCTGGCCAACCCCTTTCACCGGATGCACATCTATAAGCGGCTGAACGTCGAGGGCCTGACCAACGACGCGCCGGCCATGCTCACCGCCTGTGGGCTTGCCATGAAGGTAGGCCAATGAATATCAACATCAACCTGTTGGCCTGGCGGGATGCGCGCCGGGAAAAGCGCACCCGGCAGTTCTATAAAATGCTGGCTTTGGCGCTGGTCGTGGGGGTGTTGATGGCGCTGGCCGTGGGGCTTGTGTATCAGCAAGAACTCGATGGGCAAGAGATGCGCAACGCCTACATCACCCGCCATGTCGAGCAGTTGGAGCAGCAGATTGCCGACGTGAAGCGCTATCAGGAAGACGCGGCACAGCTCAGCACCCAGCTCGAGCTTTTCAAAACCCTGCAAAGCGAGCGCACCGATACCGTCGAGCTTTTCAACGCGCTGGCCGCGAGCCTGGCCGACGGCGTGGTCTACGAGCAGTTAAGCCGGGAAGGGGAACGGGTTCGCCTCACCGCGACGGCCAACGACGAGCGCCAGGTCTCAGAGCAGCTGCGCCGCATTGCAAGTATGCAAGGCTTTGCCGTGCCGGTACTTTCCGAGGTGACCAGCGCCCCGAACCAGCAAGGGCGGCGGTTTGGCTTCGAGGTCGTCCAGACGCTGCACGATACAAGCCCTGACGCCGGTCAAGGGGAGGCCGCCCAGTGATGACGCGAGCCCGGGCGCGCCACGAATGGCAGCGTCTCAAAGAAGTCGACGTACAAAGTCTGGATCTCAAGGAGGCGGGCAGTTGGCCGGTTTTTTTGAAGGCGCTTTGCGTGGTGCTGGTATTTGCGCTTGCCTTTGGTGGGCTAATGGCGTGGCAGGTCAGCGACAAACGCGCCCGATTGTCCGAGGCGCAGCGCGAAGAGGTGCGACTTTTGAGCGAATACCGGGTCAAGGCCTCGGAAGTGGCGCTTTTGCCCAACGTGCAGAACCAGTTGACGACGCTCGGCGGACAGATGGACCGGATGCGCGCCATGCTGCCCACCAGCGCCGAGATTCCCTCGCTTTTGGACAGCATCAGCGACGCCGCGGTGGATAATCGGCTGACCATCGAAGTCGTCCGGTTGCGTGCGACCGTTAGCAACGAACACTACATCGAGCATCCGCTGGATATTCAGGTGCGCGGCGGATATCACCAACTGGGCCGCTTCGTGGCCGATATCAGCCAGCTCGCGCGTATCGTCACCCAGCACGACTTGACCATTACACCGGTCGAGCCGCAAAGCGACGTGCTCAGGCTCTCTTTGGTGGCGCGCACCTACAGCTATATCGACGACCCCAGCCACGAGGAGGCGGCGCCATGAGACAACGCCGCGTGTGCATGATGGCCCTGGTGGCGACCCTGACCGGCTGCAGCGATGCACGGCTGGACGAGCTGGACGCCACGCTTGCCGATATCCGCCGCGCCCCTAGTGGTCAGGCTTCCCTTGCAAGCGCGCCTTTTCCCGAGGCGGCATATTTAAACTACCAATATAGCGAGTCGCGCAGCCCGTTTTTGGCGCCTGAGCAGTTGGCGCGAAGTGAGACAATCTCGCCACGAAACAGCGCCCTGGCCCCGGATACCCAGCGCCCCCTGGAGCCGCTGGAAGCCTTTGCGCTTGCCTCGCTGCGCCTGGTGGGTACGCTGCAAATGGGGGGCCAGCGCGTGGCGCTGATCGCCACGCCCGACGGCAGCGTTGTGAACGTGCGCGAAGGTAATCACATGGGATCCAACTACGGGGAGGTCACCCGTATTTCGCTAGAGGAAGTCACTCTGCTCGAGCGCGTATTCAGCGAGCAGGAGGGCTGGCAGGAGAGCCCGGCCGCGCTGTCACTCGACCCCTAGCCGGCTGTTACTACTTATCGCTTGATAGACGTTGATCCGGGACCCGTTGTTTATGCTCATCACTGCCCGCTATACCGCGCTTTTTTTGCTCGCCCTTTGGCCTGCCATGGCCAATGCCGTGCTGCTGACCGATCTTCAGGTGCGCGAGGCATCCCAAGGGGAGGTGGAGCTTTTGCTCTCTTTCGACGGCCCTCCCGCCGAGCTCACCGGCTACGCGCTGGAGTCGCCGCCGCGTTTGGCGCTGGATTTGCCGGATACCCAAAGCGGGCTTGAAAACCGTAACCTTGTGGTCGACCAGGCGGGCGTCGAGCGGATCACGACCATCGAAGGCGGGGGGCGCACGCGCTTGATCGTCGAGCTGCAGGGGGCGCATACGTTTCGCTCGGCGCCGTCCCCCAGCCGGCTAAGCGTTTTTCTTACCCCAACTGGCGGTACTCCTCCGGCCGCGACGGCGTCTGCATCTGCTTCCACCTCTACTGCCCCGGTTGCGGCAACGCCGTCGGCGTCCGTTGTCAGCGCTTCCACTCCCGCCAGTGCCAGCGGGCCCCAGGTCGAGAACATCGATTTTCGCCGCGGCGCCAACGGCGCCGGGCGGCTGCTGGTCACGTTTAGCCAAAGCGGCGTAAGCGCCAGTGTCGAAGAGGCCGACCGCGGCGTCGTGCTTGCCAATCTGGAGGGCGTGACCTTGCCGGATTCACTCGACCAGATCCTCGATGTCACCGACTTCGCCACGCCGATCAACCGCATCACGCCGCGTGCCACCGCCCGGGGGGTGCAGTTAGAGCTTCAAACCCAGGGGGCTTTTGCGATGCTCTCTTCGCAGAGTGGGCGAGTGCTGACCGTGGACGTGGAGCCCGTCGCCGAATCCGAATCGCTTGCCCAGCGGGGCGAGGAGAGCTTCACCGGCGACCGGCTGAGCCTTAACTTTCAGGATATCGAGGTGCGTTCGGTACTGGCCACGCTTGCCGAGTTTACCGGTTTGAACCTGGTGGCCAGCGACAGCGTGACCGGGCGGGTAACGCTCAACCTGAACGACGTGCCCTGGGACCAGGCGCTGGCGCTGATTTTGCAAAGCCAAGGGCTCTCGAGTCGCGAACAGGGCAACGTGATCGTCATCGCGCCGGCGGGGGAGCTTGCCGATATCGAGCGCCAGGAGATCGAGTCGCGTAATCAGCGCCAGACCCTCACGCCGCTGGTCACCGAATTCATCGAAGTGCGCTACGCCCGCGCCGAGGATTTTGCCCAGCTTTTGCGCGGCGGCGACGGCTTCGGGCTTTTGACCGACCGTGGTCGGGTCACCGTCGACCAGCGCACCAATACGCTGCTGGTTCAGGACACCGCCGAGCAGATTCGCGAAATACTCGCCACCCTCGACCGGCTGGATATCGCCGTGCGCCAGGTGCAGATCGAGGCGCGCATCGTCATCGCCCGGGACACCGCCTCGCGCGAGCTAGGCATCAACTGGGGCGCTTCGAGCACCCGCGGTTTTCAGCTCAACGACGATGGCACGACCTACGGCCGGCGCAATATCAACCCGGCTGGCATCAACCGTGCCCAGGGCGGGCTCGCCGTCGATTTGGGGGCCGGTGCGGTGGCCGGCACCGGGTTTAGCTTTGGTTATCTCTCCGGCGACGTGCTGCTGGATCTCGAACTCAGGGCGCTCGAGAGCGAAGGCAAGAGTCAGACGATCTCCCAGCCGCGCATCATCACCGCCAACCAGCGCACCGCCACCATCCGCCAGGGCGAGGAGCGCGCGTTTCAGAGTGTGGATGTGCAGGGCAATCCGGATACCCAGTTCAAGGAGGCCGAGCTTTCGCTGGAGGTCACCCCGCAGATCACCCCGGATAACCGCATCATCATGGATCTCGTGATCAAAAACGACAGCTTCCGGGAAAGCGAATTCGGCGGGGAGCCGCCCATCGATACCAATCAGATCGAAACCCAGGTGCTGGTCGACAATGGCCAAACCGTCGTGCTTGGCGGTATCTTAACCACTGAGCAGCTCAGCCAAATTGCCAAAACCCCGTTATTGGGTGATCTACCCGTCCTCGGGCGGCTATTTCGCTACACCCAGGAGAGCAATGAAAAGGTAGAGCTGTTAGTGTTTATTACTCCACGACTACTAGATGATGGTTTGGCGGTTCGCTGATGCAGGATTTACCCAGCCTTTTTTTGGTCGGCCCCATGGGCGCCGGCAAAAGTACGATCGGCCGCTTGTTGGCCGCAGAGCTTTCGCGCACCTTTTATGACAGTGACCATGTCATACAGGATCGCTGCGGGGCGGATATTCCCTGGATTTTCGATGTCGAGGGCGAGCTTGGCTTTCGCCAGCGCGAAATGCAGATGATCGACGAGCTGACCCGCTTGCAAGGCGTGGTGCTGGCCACCGGCGGCGGCGCAGTACTGCGCGAAGAGAACCGGCAGGCGCTGCGAGAACGCGGCACCGTGGTCTATCTGCTCACGACCGTCGAGCAGCAGCTAAGGCGCACCCGCCGGGACAAAAACCGCCCGCTTTTGCAGTGCACCAACCGCGAACAGGTGCTGCGGGACATGTTCACGGCCCGCGATCCGCTCTACCGCGCCACCTCGGATGTGACCGTGCGCACCGACCGACGAAGCCCGCGGTCGGTGGTCAACGATATTCTCCGCCGTGCTCAGCGTCTCAACGACCCGCTCGAAAGCGCCTACCCGACCGACTCCAAGGTATCGTCATGACGTCACGTGCCAAGCGCACCCTGAACGTAGCCCTTGCCGAGCGCAGCTACCCAATTCACATCGGCGCTGGCTTGATCGCCGAGCCGGGTCTGCTCGCCCCTTATATTGCGGGTAGCCAGGTCCTCGTGGTGACCAACGAGACCATCGCGCCTTTATATCTCGACACGCTCTGCCAGGCCTTGCCCGAGGCGTGTAGCGTACGCACGCTGGTACTACCCGACGGCGAGCAGTATAAAAGTATCGAGCAGGTCGAGCGCATCTGGGATGCGCTGCTCGGCGCTGGTTTCAACCGGCGCTGCACGCTGGTGGCGCTCGGCGGCGGGGTGATCGGCGACATGGTCGGCTTCGCCGCCGCCGCCTACCAGCGGGGCGTCGCGTTCATTCAGGTGCCCACCACGCTGCTCTCCCAGGTGGACTCCTCGGTGGGCGGCAAAACCGGCGTCAATCATCCGCTTGGCAAGAACATGATCGGCGCGTTCTGGCAGCCCAAAGCGGTACTGGTCGATACCGATACGCTGACGACACTGCCTGGCCGCGAGCTTTCCGCCGGGCTTGCCGAGGTGATCAAGTACGGCCTGATTCGCGACGAGGCATTTTTGAGCTGGCTCGAAGCGCACATGGAGGCGCTTCGCCGCGTCGAGCCCGAGGCCATTAGCGAGGCGATCGCGCGAAGCTGTCAGACCAAGGCGGATATCGTCGCCGATGACGAAACCGAGCAGGGCGTGCGGGCGCTTTTGAACCTGGGGCACACCTTTGGCCACGCCATCGAGGCACACCAGGGCTACGGTAACTGGCTTCACGGCGAGGCAGTAGGCGCCGGCATGGCCATGGCCGCCACGCTTTCTCACGCGCTCGGCATGCTCAGCACCGAGGATCTGGCTCGTACCAGAGCGGTGATCGAAAGCGCCGGGCTGCCGCTGGCCGCCCCCGAAGGCATGCAGGTCGAAGATTTTTTGAGCCGTATGCGCTTGGACAAGAAAAACATCGATTCCCGGCTTCGCCTGATACTGCTCGAGGCCCTGGGGCAGGCGGTGATCAGCGACCAGACACCACCCGCGACGCTCGAAGCGCTGCTCCAGCGCTACCCCAGAGCCGTCAATAAAGGTGTCGTCGACCCGCGTTAGTCGTCTGCGCCCTGAAACGACAAGACCCGCCACGATTGCGGGTCTTGTCGTTTCAGGGCGCAGGAACCTGCATCACCTATGTTAATCGGTATGCCGTATGCGCTATCGGCATGGGGTTTTACGTTATCGTTAGACTAAAGTCTATGCGCCCGTTGGGGCGGTAAAAGCGACGCTGCTTTTTGGGTTAAGTGATTGACCCGGCTATATTTTTTACCCAAGGGTTAATGCAAATGCAGGATTTGGCAAGGATTTTGAGAAATTTCAGGCGGTCGGGCGATTGCGCCAGGTAGGGGCGAGTGGCTATGCTGATCGGCCATTTTCCTGCGGCAGCGAACGCATCAGAACAGGGGGCTCGGGCGGGAAATACGTAGCATAATAAAAAGAAAACCCGCTATTAAAGCATAGAGTCGCTGCCAGTAAAACACCTTGACTAGAGGCACGCCCATGAACAAAGGTCTTCATCAGCCTGGCGAGTTTCGTGATAACTGCGGCTTTGGGCTTATTGCTCATATGCAAGGGGACGCCAGTCACGATCTTTTAAAGACGGCCATCGAGTCGCTGACGTGCATGACGCACCGCGGCGGTATCGCCGCTGACGGCAAAACCGGCGATGGCTGTGGGCTGCTTTTAAAAATGCCCACCCGGTTCATGCGTGAAACCGCCAAAGAGGCGCTGGACGTCGAGCTTGGCGAACACTTTGCCGTGGGCGTGATCTTTCTACCCGTTGACGAGGCGCGCGCCCAGCGTGCCCGCGAAACCCTGGAGCGTGAGCTCGACAAGCGCGGACTCAAGCGTATTGGCTGGCGCGAAGTACCCACCGACTCCAGCGTATGCGGTCCCATGGCGCTGGATTGTCTGCCGCGCATCGAGCAGGTTTTCATCGAGCCCGGCGATAGCGGCAATTTCGCCGTGGATCTCTTCATGGCTCGGCGCTACGCCGAGCAGACGCTCAAGGATGACGAGGACTTTTACGTCTCCTCGCTCTCCTCCGAGGTGGTCTCCTATAAAGGTCTGGTAATGCCGGAGGATCTGCCGGCGTTCTACAAGGACCTGAACGACCCGCGCCTGGAAACCGCCATCTGCGTCTTTCACCAGCGCTTTTCGACCAACACCGCGCCGCGCTGGCCGCTGGCTCAGCCGTTTCGCCTGCTCGCTCACAACGGCGAGATCAACACCATCGAGGCCAACCGTGGCTGGGCCAACTCGCGCAAGGCCAACTTCGCAAGCGAGCACCTGCCGGACATCGCCGAGCTCGACGAAGTCGTCAACACGACCGGTTCCGACTCCTCGAGCATGGACAACATGCTCGAAGTGCTGCTCACCGGCGGCATGGAGCTTCACCGCGCCGTGCGTATGATGGTGCCGCCGGCCTGGCAGAACGTCGAGACCATGGACGCGGAACTGCGCGCCTTCTACGAATACAACTCCATGCACATGGAGCCCTGGGACGGCCCGGCGGGCGTGGTCATGACCGATGGCCGCCAGGCCGTGTGTATGCTCGACCGTAACGGCCTGCGCCCGGCACGCTGGGTGATGACCAAAAACGGCTACATTACGCTGGCATCCGAAACCGGCACCTACGGCTACAAACCCGAAGACGTGGTCGCCAAGGGGCGCGTGGGCCCGGGGCAGATGCTCGCCGTGGATACCCAAACCGGTGAAGTACTGCACACCGACGATATCGACAACCGCCTGAAGTCCGCCTTTCCCTACAAGCGCTGGCTCAAAGAGCAGGCCAGCTACCTGGAGTCGGCGCTGACCGAGCTTGCACGTTTTCAGAGCATGGACTCAGATGCGCTCAACGTGCAGCAAAAGATGTTCCAGGTCACCTTCGAGGAGCGCGACCAGTTGCTGCGCCCGCTGGCTGAAAGCGGCCAGGAGGCAGTGGGCTCCATGGGCGACGATACGCCGATGGCGGTGCTTTCCAGTCGCCCGCGCCTGCTCACCGACTACTTCCGTCAGAAGTTTGCCCAGGTGACCAATCCGCCGATCGATCCGCTGCGTGAGGCGATCGTGATGTCGCTGGAGACCTGTTGCGGCGCGGAGCTCAACGTGTTCAAGGCCACCCCCGAACACGCGCACCGTCTGATTCTGACCACCCCGGTCCTCTCGCCGCGCAAGTTCACCGCGTTGGTCAGTCAGGATGATCCGGCGTTTGCCAGCTGCCCGCTGCCCCTTGGCTATAACCCGGATGAAACGAGTCTCAAGCAGGCCGTGAACGCGCTTTGCCAAAAGGCCGAAGAGCAGGTCAAGGCGGGCTGCGTGCTGTTGGTGCTCTCGGACGCCGAGTTACCCAAAGGCGAAGTGCCGATCCAGGCGGCGTTGGCCGTCGGCGCGGTGCACAGTCACCTGGGAAGGCTGGCGCTGCGCCCCAACGCCAACATCATCGTGGAAACCGGCTACGCCCGGGATGCCCATCAGATGGCGGTGCTCTTTGGGGTGGGCGCCACCGCGGTTTACCCCTGGCTTGCCTACCAGGTCATGGCGGACATGCACCGCGTGGGCGAGTTGACCGGCAACCCCGCCGACTCCCGCGAGAACTACCGCAAGGGCCTGCAGAAAGGGCTTTTCAAGATTCTCTCCAAAATGGGAATCTCCACGCTCGCCTCCTACCGCGGCTCTATGCTGTTTGAGGCCGTCGGACTCAATGACGAGATCATGGAGATCTGCTTTGTCGGCATGGCCTCGCGCATTCAGGGGGCGGGTTTCAGCGAGCTACAGATGCAGCAAACGCTGATTGCCAAAGACGCCTGGACGCCGCGCAAGGGCATCTCCCAGGGCGGCCAGCTCAAGTACGTGCACGGGTTTGAATACCACGCCTACAACCCGGACGTGGTCATGACCTTGCAGGCGGCGGTGCAGGAGGGCAGCTACGCCAAGTGGAAGAAGTTCGCCCAGCACGTCAACGAGCGCCCGGTGGCGACCATCCGCGATCTGTTGAAGCTCAAGCTCACCGGCGATTCGATCGAACTCGACGAGGTGGAGTCCGTCGAGGATCTGCTGCCGCGCTTCGATAGCGCCGGCATGTCCCTCGGCGCGCTCTCGCCGGAAGCCCACGAGGCGCTGGCCCAAGCGATGAACGAAGCCGGCGGGCGCTCCAACTCCGGCGAAGGCGGCGAAGATCACGCCCGCTACGGCACGATCCGAAGCTCCAAAATCAAGCAGATCGCTTCGGGGCGCTTCGGCGTCACGCCCTCGTATTTGGTCAACGCCGAGGTGCTACAGATCAAGGTGGCCCAGGGCGCCAAGCCCGGTGAGGGTGGCCAGCTACCCGGCGGCAAGGTGAACGAACTCATCGCCCGGCTGCGCTACGCCGTTCCCGGCGTGACGCTGATTTCACCGCCGCCGCACCACGATATCTACTCGATCGAGGATCTGGCGCAGCTGATTTTCGATCTCAAACAGGTCAACCCGGACGCCCAGGTCTCGGTGAAGCTCGTCTCCGAACCTGGCATCGGCACCATCGCCACCGGGGTGGCCAAGGCCTACGCGGACCTGATCACCGTCTCGGGCTATGACGGCGGCACCGCGGCAAGCCCGATGACCTCGATCAAGCACGCGGGCTCCCCCTGGGAGCTGGGCCTTCCCGAGGTTCACCAGGCACTGCGCATCAACGGGCTGCGCGACAAGATTCGCCTGCAGACCGACGGCGGCTTGAAAACCGGCCTGGACGTGGTCAAGGCGGCGATTTTGGGCGCCGAGAGCTTTGGCTTTGGCACCGCGCCGATGGTCGCGCTGGGGTGCAAATACCTGCGTATTTGCCATCTCAATAACTGCGCCACCGGTGTCGCCACCCAGGACGACTACCTGCGCGGCGAACACTTTCGCGGCACTGTCGACATGGTCAAAAACTACTTCCGCTTTATCGCCGAAGAGGTGCGCGAGCTGATGGCACTGATCGGCGTGCGCCAGTTGACCGACCTGATCGGCCGTACGGACCTTTTGGAAGTGATCGAAGGCAACACCGCCGCCCAGCGGCGGCTGGACCTGACGCCGCTTCTGGAAAACGATTACGTGCCCGCGGACGCGCCGCAGTTTTGCACGGTGAGCCGTAACGTACCCCACGACCCCGGTGCCAAGAACCAAGAGGTATTGGGCGCTCTTAAAGATGCCATCGAAAACCGCGCTGGCGGCGACTTCAGCTTCGATATCACCAACTGCGATAGAAGCGTGGGCGCACTCAGCTCTGGCGCCATTGCCAAGCGTTACGGCGAAGAGGGCCTCGAGGAGGCACCGATTACCGCGCGCTTTACCGGGGTGGCCGGCCAGAGTTTCGGCGTCTGGAATGCGCGGGGCTTGAATCTTTATCTCGAGGGCGACGCCAACGACTACGTCGGCAAGGGGATGAACGGCGGGCGCATCGTGATCGTGCCACCCAGGGTGAGCGAGTTCGAAAGCCACAAGACCTCGATCGTCGGCAATACCTGCCTTTATGGCGCCACCGGCGGCACGCTGTATGCCGCGGGCGTGGCCGGCGAGCGCTTTGGTGTGCGCAACTCCGGCGCCATGGCGGTCATCGAGGGCGCGGGGGATCACTGCTGCGAATACATGACCGGCGGTATCGTCTGCGTACTGGGTGAAACCGGCGTGAACTTTGGCGCGGGCATGACCGGCGGCTTCGCCTATGTGATCGACGAAGAGCGCAACTTCGTGGATAAGTACAACCATGAGCTGGTGGAAATCCACCGCGTGAACACCGAAGCGATGGAAGCGTACCGCCGCCACCTGCGTGAGATGATCGAGGCCTACGTTGCCGAGACCGGTTCAAAACGCGGCGCGGCCATTTTGGAAGACTTCAGCGACTATGCGCGCCACTTCTGGCTGGTGAAGCCGAAGGCGGCGAGCCTGGGGAGTTTGCTGGATCAATCTCGGCGTCAGCCGCAGTAATCCAATGTGTCCATCGCCGAGAGGAGAGAGATCATGCCCAACCGTTTGAACAACGATTTCCAGTTTATCGATGTGGGTCGTAAAGACCCGCAGAAAAAAAAGGCGTACACCCGCGCCAAAGAGTTCGCCGAAATCTACGAGCCGTTCAAGCCAACGGACGCGGCAAGCCAGGCACACCGCTGTCTGCACTGCGGTAATCCGTACTGCGAGTGGAAGTGCCCGGTGCACAACTATATTCCCAACTGGCTGCAGCTGGTGGTGGAAGGCAACATCATCGAAGCCGCCGAGCTTTCCCACAAGACCAATTCGCTGCCGGAAGTGTGCGGGCGGGTCTGCCCCCAGGACCGGCTCTGCGAAGGTGATTGCACGCTCAACGACGGCTTTGGTGCGGTGACCATCGGCTCGATCGAGAAGTACATCACCGATACCGCCTTTGCCATGGGCTGGCGCCCGGACATGTCCAAGGTGGTATGGACCGATAAAAAGGTCGCGATCATCGGCGCCGGCCCAGCGGGCCTCGGTGCGGCGGACATCCTGGCGCGTAACGGCGTCAAACCCGTGGTATTCGATCGCCACCCGGAAATCGGTGGGCTTTTGACCTTCGGTATCCCCGAATTCAAGCTCGAAAAGAACGTCATGGAGCGCCGTCGCTCGGTATTCGAGGAAATGGGCATCGAGTTTCGCCTGAACGTCGAAATCGGCGTGGACATCGAGTTCGATACCCTGGTGCAAGAGTATGACGCGGTCTTTTTGGGCATGGGCACCTACCAGTACATGGAAGGTGGCTTTCCTGGCGAAGACCTGCCCGGCGTGTACAAGGCGCTCGATTTTCTGATCGCCAACGTCAATCGCCGGCTGGGTTTCGAGAAGGACGCCAACGACTACATCTCCATGGAAGGCAGGCGCGTGGTGGTGCTCGGCGGTGGCGACACCGCGATGGACTGTAACCGCAGCTCGATTCGCCAGAACGCGGCCAGTGTGACCTGCGCCTACCGCCGTGACGAAGAGAACATGCCGGGCTCGCGCCGCGAAGTGGCCAACGCTCGGGAAGAGGGCGTGGAGTTTCTTTTCAACCGCCAGCCCGTTGCCGTGGTGGGCGAAGAGAAGGTGGAGGGCGTGAAGGTGGCGCGCACGCGACTGGGTGAGCCGGACGAAAACGGCCGCCGCCGTCCGGAGATCGTGCCCGGCTCCGAAGAGGTGATTCCTGCGGACGCGGTGGTCATCGCGTTTGGCTTCCAGGCAAGCTCCATCCCCTGGTTCGAAGGTGCGAGCGTCGATGTCGACGAGCGCCGTCTGGTCAAGGCCCCGGAGCACGGCCACTACGCCTTCCAGACCAGCAACGAAAAGATCTTCGCCGGCGGCGATATGGTGCGCGGCTCCGATCTAGTGGTCACCGCGATCTATGAAGGCCGCCAGGCCGCCGAGGGGATGCTGGATTACCTGGGCGTTTGAGTTTGACGTTTTAGTGTGACAAAAGCGGGCCGTGGCGATACGGGCCGCTTTTTTTATGGTGTCTTGGAAATGGTGCCTAGAAAAGGGTGGCTGGGCCGGGGAAGGCTGGCGCCTTCCATCGCCCAATGGAATTGGGCTCCTACAAGGGTGGCAGTGGCAATGCTGTTGTAGGAGCAGGCTTTGGTCAGCGACCTGTTTGAGGAGGCAGGCGCCCCGCTGGCCCGACAGTTCAAATTGAGCCTTTAGGCGTACTCTGTTATTCTGCCATCCCATCCTGGTGTGGCTTTCTGCAACACCCATTGATCACGTTCTTACAGGTTTTCCATGACACGATATATCTTCGTGACCGGCGGCGTTGTGTCCTCTCTTGGCAAGGGCATCGCGTCGGCCTCGCTGGCGGCGATTCTAGAGGCCCGCGGCCTTAAGGTCACCATGCTCAAGCTCGACCCGTACATTAACGTGGACCCGGGCACCATGAGTCCCTTCCAGCACGGCGAGGTGTTCGTCACCGAGGATGGCGCTGAAACCGATCTGGACCTTGGCCACTACGAGCGCTTCATTCGGACTAGGATGACCCAGGGCAACAACTTCACCACCGGCCGGGTCTACGAGCACGTGCTGCGCAAGGAGCGCCGCGGCGACTACCTGGGCGGTACGGTGCAGGTGATTCCGCATATCACCGACGAAATCAAACAGCGCGTCTACGACGGCGGTAAAGGCTTCGACGTGGCGCTGGTCGAGATCGGCGGCACCGTCGGCGATATCGAGTCGCTGCCGTTTTTGGAGTCGATCCGCCAGATCCGTAGCGAGCAGGGCGCCAACCGCGCGCTGTTCATGCACCTGACGCTGGTGCCCTACATCAAGACCGCCGGCGAGACCAAGACCAAGCCGACCCAACACAGCGTGAAAGAGCTGCGCTCCATCGGTATCCAGCCGGATATCCTGATTTGTCGTAGCGAAGTCGAGCTCGAAGAGAGCGAGCGGCGCAAGATCGCGCTGTTTACCAACGTCGAAGAGCGCGCGGTGGTGCCGCTGCAGGACGCCGATACCATTTATCGTATTCCGCTGATGCTTCACGAGCACGGCCTCGACGATATCGTCTGCGACAAGCTGCGCCTGGAAGCCGGGCCCGCCGATCTCACCGAGTGGGTAAAGGTGCTGGACGCCAAGCTCAACCCGCTGAAGTCGGTCAGCATCGCCATGGTCGGCAAGTACATGGAGCTGCTGGACGCCTACAAGTCGCTCAACGAAGCGCTGATTCACGCCGGTATCCAGGGGCGTATCAAGGTCAATATCGACTACATCGACTCCGAAGACATCGAGCGCCACGGCACCGAGCGCCTGGCGGGTAAAGACGCCATTCTGGTGCCCGGCGGCTTTGGCGAGCGCGGTGTGGAAGGCAAGATCAAGACCGCCCAGTTCGCCCGCGAAAACAACGTGCCGTACTTGGGGATTTGTCTGGGGATGCAGGTTGCGGTCATCGAATTCGCGCGCAACGTGGCGGGCTGGACGGATGCCAACTCGACCGAGTTCACCCACGACACCCAGCACCCGGTGGTGGGCTTGATTACCGAGTGGATCAACGCCGAGGGCAAGATCGAGCTGCGCGATGCGGCCTCTGATCTTGGCGGCACTATGCGCCTGGGTGGGCAGGTCTGCCACCTGGCACCCAATAGCCGTGCCCGCGAGGCTTACGGCTCGGATGAAATCGTCGAGCGCCACCGCCACCGTTTCGAGGTGAACAACCAGTTCATCGACGAGCTGGAAAAAGCGGGGCTTGTGATCTCCGGCAAGAGCGTGGATCAGTCGCTGGTCGAGATGGTCGAGCTTTCTGACCACCCCTGGTACGTGGCGTGTCAGTTCCACCCGGAGTTTACCTCCACCCCGCGGGATGGCCATCCGCTGTTCTCGGGCTTCGTGAACGCCGCGGTCGAACACAAGGCGCAACGTACGCGCGCCCACGCCGCGCCCCACGACCACGATTAAGGGGACGATCATGACCTCACACGACTCTTCGCCGTCCACTTCCAGCGAGCGTCATATTTCCGTTGCCGGCCTCACCGCCGGCAATTCTTTGCCGCTGATGCTGCTGGGCGGCATGAACGTGCTGGAGTCTGCCGAGCTTGCCGATGAAGTCGCCGCGGCCTACGTCGAGGCCACCAGCGCCTTGAACATGCCCTACGTGTTCAAGGCCAGTTTCGACAAGGCCAACCGTAGCTCTGTGCACTCCTATCGTGGGCCGGGGCTCGAGAAGGGCCTCCAAATCCTGGCCGATATCAAGGCGCGCTATAACATCCCGATCATTACCGACGTGCACGAGCCCCACCAGGCCGCCGCCGCTGCAGAAGTGGCTGATATCATCCAACTGCCCGCGTTTTTGGCCCGCCAGACCGATCTGGTCGTGGCCATGGCCGAAACCGGGGCGGCGATCAATATTAAAAAGCCGCAGTTTCTCGCCCCGCACGAGATGCGCCATATCATCACCAAGTTTCAGGAAGCCGGGAACGACCGCCTGATGCTTTGCGAGCGTGGTTCGAGCTTTGGCTACAACAACCTCGTGGTGGACATGCTCGGCTTTGGCGACATGAAACAGACCGGCTACCCGCTCTTTTTCGATGTCACCCACGCGCTGCAGCGCCCGGGCGGGCGTGCTGACAGCGCCGACGGGCGCCGCGCCCAGGTGGCGGAACTCGCCCGGGCCGGCGTTGCCGTAGGCTTGGCCGGGCTCTTTTTGGAAGCGCACCCGGACCCGGACAACGCCAAGTGCGACGGGCCCTGCGCGCTGCCGCTGGATCAACTCGCGCCGTTTTTGACCCAGCTTTCAAAGCTCGATGCACTGGTGAAGGGCTTCGAGCCGCTCGCCATTCGCTAACCGGCCGGCCAGGCCCTGATATCAGGTTCGAGGACCTGAACTGACGCACGCGTGCGTCAACGGGAAACATCGCTATTCAGTAAACCGACAATCAAAGGACGCTGTCATGACCAAAATTGTGGATATCACCGCGCTTGAAGTGCTGGATTCCCGCGGTAACCCCACCGTAAGCGCCACGGTACGTTTGGAAAGCGGCGCGGTAGGCCAGGCGTGCGCCCCCAGTGGCGCTTCGACCGGCTCCCGCGAGGCGCTCGAGCTTCGCGACGGCGACAAGACGCGCTACCTGGGCAAGGGCGTTTTGAAAGCCGTGGGCGCGGTCAATGGCAGTATCCGTGAGGCGCTCGTCGGTATGGACGCCCGGGATCAGCGCGGTCTGGACAACGCCATGCTGAAACTCGATGGCACCGACAACAAGGCGAACCTGGGCGCCAATGCGATTCTTGCGGTATCGCTGGCGGCGGCCAAGGCGGCGGCGAACGCCAAGGGTGTGGCCCTTTACGCCCACATTGCCGAGCTTTACGGCAAGCCTGGCCACTACAGCATGCCCGTGCCGATGATGAACATTCTCAATGGCGGCGAGCACGCGGATAACAACGTCGATATCCAGGAGTTCATGGTTCAGCCGGTGGGGGCTTCCAGCTTCTCCGAGGCGCTGCGGGTCGGCGCGGAAATCTTCCACGCGCTGAAAAAGGTGCTCGCCGCCAAGGGGCTCTCCACCTCCGTTGGCGACGAAGGCGGCTTCGCGCCGAATCTTTCCTCCAACGCCGAGGCGCTGGCGGTGATCAAGCAGGCGGTGAGTGATGCCGGCTACACCCTGGGTCAGGACGTCACCCTGGCACTGGACTGCGCCTCCTCCGAGTTTTACAAGGATGGCCAGTACAATCTTTCCGGTGAAGGCAAAAGCTTCGACGCCCAGGGCTTCACCGACTACCTGGCAGGGCTTTGCGATGACTACCCGATCGTCTCGATCGAAGACGGTATGGACGAGTCCGACTGGGACGGCTGGAAAGCGCTGACCGACAAGCTCGGCGACAAAATCCAACTGGTGGGCGACGACTTGTTCGTGACCAACACGCGTATCCTCAAGCGCGGCATCGACGAGCAGATCGGCAACTCGATTTTGATCAAGTTCAACCAGATCGGCTCGCTCTCCGAGACCCTCGATGCGATCCAGATGGCTCAGGATGCCGGCTTCACCGCTGTGATCTCCCACCGCTCTGGCGAAACCGAAGACACCACCATTGCGGACCTGGCCGTGGGCACCGCGGCGGGCCAGATCAAGACCGGCTCGCTTTGCCGCTCGGACCGGGTCGCCAAGTACAACCGGCTGCTGGCGATCGAAGCCGAGCTTGGCAGTGTCGAGTATCCGGGCTTGAAAGCGATCAAGGGACAGTAAAGTCCAGGCCTCTGGTGTAAGCATTGTCTTAAGAATTTGTAAGAGATCGCTTACTTAGGCCGTCGATATCCGCTTATAAGCGTTAGGATTCGAGCGGTTTTTTTGACCGGTATTTCGCCAAGTATTTGAAATAAAAGTTTTTTGTCATCGAGGCGGGCCTGTGGGCCCGCTTTTTTTTGGGCGGTTGGCGCTTTTTGTGCAGCGCTGGATCTCTGGCACACTGTGATCAGGACAAGGGGAGGCAAGGATGCTTTAGGCAGTATAGAGCGTAATGTTGAAGGTGCGCCGAGTGACCAGACGATCGTGGCCTCGGCAGGGAGAAGCACCCAGGCAGTTCGACACAGGGAGTGGTCAGAGAAAGTGCTTGGAGCGGGCGGCCTATGGGCCGCCTTTTTTATGCCCGTATGAGCACCGGCGGTAGGCTAATCGCTAAATCTATCAGTAGTTATAAGAAAAACGCATTGTTATTCCTTTCCTCTATTAATTACCATTGCGCGCCTGAATTAGCAGACTATCAATTTAGCGCTGCTTTCCCGGTGCGCTTTTGCACCGCACTCGCTATCAGGAGGCGGCTACTATGCCCTGGTTAGTTGTTATCAACGTATTGATTTTGGCGTTAGCGATCGCGCTTTTGGCGCGCTGGCAGCGCCGCGGAGCGAGTCTTTCCCGCGTGGTGCTGGTGGGTCTGGTCGCTGGCGTCGTGCTGGGCGCCATTTTGCAGGCGCTTTTCGCCGATACCGCCACGCTGACCGGCACCCTCGACTGGGTGAATCTGGTCGGCGGCGGCTACGTGCAGCTTTTGAAGATGATCATCATGCCGCTGGTACTGGTGACGATCCTTTCGGCGGTCACGCGCCTTCACGACGCAAGCTCGCTTGGCAAGATCAGCTTCGGGGTGCTGGCCGTTTTGATGCTGACCACCGCGATTTCAGCGGTGATCGGTATTGGCATGACGCAGCTGTTCGGCCTTTCCGCGGAAGGTCTGGTGCAGGGCGCGCGGGAACTCGAGCGCGGCCAGGACATCATCGAGCGCAGCGCCCAGGTGTCGGATCTCACCGTGCCGCAGCTGCTGCTGTCGTTCATTCCCAGTAACCCGTTCCAGGACCTGGCCGGCGCGCGTCCCACCTCGATCATTAGCGTGGTGATCTTCGCGACCTTTTTGGGCCTGGCCGCACTGGGCATCAAGCGCGAAAACGCCGCGCTCGGCGACAAGCTGATCGACGGCATCGACGTGGTGCAGAAGTGGATCATGCGCCTGGTACGTATGGTGATCCGCCTCACGCCTTACGGGGTCATGGCGCTGATGACCCGGGTGGTGGCGACCTCGAATCTCGACGACATCCTGGGCTTGCTCGGTTTCGTGGTGGCCTCCTACGTGGGCCTGGCACTCATTCTGGTCATGCACGCGCTCTTTTTGTCCGGGGCGGGCGTCAATCCGCTGCGCTACTTCAAGAAAGTATGGCCGGTGCTCACCTTCGCGTTCACCTCGCGCTCGAGTGCTGCGACCATTCCGCTCAATATCGAAGCCCAGGTGGACCGCATCGGCGTGCCGCCGGCGATTGCCAACTTCGCCGCCTCCTTCGGCGCGACCATCGGCCAGAACGGCTGCGCGGGTCTTTATCCTGCGATGCTCGCCATGATGATCGCCCCTACGGTCGGGGTCGATCCACTCTCGCTCGAGTTTTTGGGTACCCTGGTGCTGGTGGTAACGCTTGCTTCCTTCGGCATTGCCGGGGTCGGCGGCGGGGCGACCTTTGCCGCGATCATCGTGCTCTCGACGCTGGATCTGCCCATTGCGCTGGCCGGGCTTTTGATCTCCATCGAGCCGCTGATCGACATGGGCCGCACGGCGATCAACGTCAACGGCTCAATGACCGCGGGCACGGTCACCAGCCGCCTGCTCAAGCAGCACGACGGCGCGGTCTTCGCCGCGGACTCCGAGGAGCTTGGCGAGCCCAAAGCGATCTAAAGCGCTTTCTTTTAGGCCAAAAAAAGCCACCCTCGGGTGGCTTTTTTTTATGGGCGATGGTCAGGGTGCCTAGCGCTCGAGCTTGTCCATCTTGCCGGTTTTGCCGTCCCACTCTTCGGCGTCGGGCAGCGGGTCTTTCTTCTCGCTGATATTGGGCCAGACATCGGCAAGCTCGGCGTTGATCTCGATGAAGGGTTGCTGACCCTCCGGAAGCTCGTCTTCCGAGAAGATCGCCTCGGCGGGGCACTCCGGCTCACACAGCGCGCAGTCGATGCACTCGTCCGGATGAATCACCAAAAAGTTCGGACCTTCGTAAAAGCAGTCGACCGGGCAGACTTCTACGCAGTCGGTATATTTGCACTGAATGCAGTTTTCGGTAACGACAAACGTCATCGGTTTATCCCTCTTGCATGGCCACCGCACGGTATGGCCATGGCGTGTCGTGAATGATAGTTAATCGTGAATGGTTATAAATCAGCCGTTTTTTAGAAGCTAAAAAATATGGGCCGTATTCTAGAGGTGCCTATGCCCCGCGGCAAGCGCCAACTGCACCGCTCATAGAAGCTCGCGCCACTGATACAAAAGCTCGAGGGCCTGGCGGGGCGACAGCGCGTCGACCTCCATGCCCTTGAGCGCTTCCACGACCGGGTGCGGCGCACTGGCGAACAGGTCGTTTTGCTGGGGCGTTTGGCTGGCGCCGGGCTGGCGCTCGCTCCCATCAACCGGTTGCCCCTGCACGTTTCGTTGCGGCTCACCTGTATCGCGTTGCTGCTCGTCTATATCGCGTTGTTCAAGGGCCACGAGCTTTTGCCGCGCCCGGGCAATCACCTCGGCGGGCACCCCGGCCAGTTGGGCGACCTGCAGGCCGTAGCTTTGGCTGGCCGGGCCTGCCTCGATACGGTGCATGAATACGATGCTGTCGCCGTGCTCGGTGGCGGTCAGGTGGATGTTGGCCACGCCCTGGGTCTGATCGGTTAGCCCGGTCATCTCGAAATAGTGGGTGGCAAAGAGCGTCAGCGCTTTGGTCGCGGCCAACTGCTCGGCGCTCGCCCAGGCAAGGGATAGCCCGTCGAAGGTGCTGGTGCCGCGGCCGATCTCGTCCATCAACACCAGGCTCTGCTCGGTGGCGTTGTGCAAGATATTGGCGGTTTCGGTCATCTCCACCATGAAGGTGGAGCGCCCGCCGGCCAGGTCGTCCGAGGAGCCGATACGCGTGAAGATGCGATCCAGCGGGCCGATTTCCGCGGATTGGGCGGGCACGAAGCTGCCGCTATGGGCGAGCAGGGCGATCAGCGCGGTCTGGCGCATGTAGGTCGATTTACCGCCCATGTTGGGGCCGGTAATGATCAGCATGTGCCGTTTGGGGGAGAGGTCGATATCGTTGGGCACGAAGGGCGTTTGGCTTACGTGCTCGACCACCGGGTGGCGCCCGGCGCTTACGTGAATGCCGGTGTGGGCGGTGAGCGTCGGGCGTACCCAGTCGAGCGCCTCGGCACGCTCGGCAAAGGCGCACAGCACGTCGAGCTCCGCCAGCGCCTGGGAGGTGCCCTGAAGCTCGTGGAGCAGGGTGTTGAGCTCGCCCAGAAGCCGCTCGTAGAGCCACTTCTCCCGCGAGAGCGCTCGGGACTTGGCCGAAAGCGCCTTGTCCTCGAACTCCTTGAGCTCGGGGATGATGAAGCGCTCGGCGTTTTTCAGCGTCTGGCGGCGAATGTACTCCGCCGGGGCTTGCTGCGCCTGGGCGCGGGGTAGTTCGATGAAGTAGCCGTGAACCCGGTTGTAGCCCACCTTCAGGTGAGAAAGGCCGGTGCGTTCGCGCTCGCGCCGTTCGAGCTCGATCAAATAATCACCGGCGTTCTCGGCAAGCCCTCTGTGCTCGTCGAGCGCGCTATCGAAGCCTTGTGCGATCACGCCGCCGTCGCGAATCACCACCGGTGGGTTGTCGATGATCGCCCGGCTCAGCGTATCGGCTATCTCCGGGTAGGGGCGAATATGCGGCTTGAGGCTATCGATGGCGCTGCCGCTCTCGACTTCTTCTAAAAGCCCCTGCAGCGTGGGCAGGGCATTGAGCGCGTCGCGCAGCTTGGCCAGGTCGCGTGGGCGGGCGCTGTAGAGCGCCACGCGGGCCAAAATACGCTCGATATCCCCCAGTTCGGAAAGCGCTTCGCGCAGCGCCATATAGGCGCTGTTCAGGGTGAGCAGTGCCACGCCCGCTTGGCGGGCCTGAACGATTTGGGTTTGGCGCAGCGGGCGGTTGAGCCAGCGCTTTAAAAGCCGCGAACCCATGGCGGTGGCGCAGGTGTCCAGAACGCTTGCCAGGGTATTGTCGGTGCTGCCGCCCAGATTGAGGTCGATTTCCAGATTGCGCCGGCTGGCGGCGTCGATCACCACCGCGTCGTCCCGGTTTTCCACGGTAATGGCGGTCACGTGGGGCAGGCGCGAGCGCTGAGTGTCCCGGGCGT
Source organism: Vreelandella sp. GE22 (assembly GCF_968212445.1). Classification (NCBI taxonomy): domain Bacteria; kingdom Pseudomonadati; phylum Pseudomonadota; class Gammaproteobacteria; order Oceanospirillales; family Halomonadaceae; genus Vreelandella; species Vreelandella sp. GE22. Next base: position 2,893,109 of record NZ_OZ309110.1, on the reverse strand, counting down.
AGTCGACCAGCACGCCGGCGGCGACCAGCGCGGTGGTCAGGTGGGCGCAGCCGAAGCCGCGTAGATCCTGCACCTCGAACTGATCACAAAGGCTGCGCGTGGCACTTTCCAGATCGAAAAGCCACTCGCCCTGGCGGCGCAGGCTGCGCTTTTGCGACCACGCCTCGGGCAGGGTCAGGTTTTCCGGCACCAAAAGCTCCGCCGGTGCCAGGCGGGTCAACTCGGCCAGCATCTCCGCTTCGCTTTCGACTTCGAGCACGTTGAAGCGCCCGCTGGAGAGCTCGAGCCAGGCCAGGCCAAAGCGCTCCTTGCCCGGGCACAGCGCCACCAGCACGTTGTCACGGCGGGCATCGAGCAGGGCTTCGTCGTGCAGCGTGCCGGGGGTGACGATACGCACCACCTGGCGCTCCACCGGGCCCTTGCTGGTGGCCGGGTCGCCGATCTGCTCGCAGATCGCGACTGATTCGCCGGCGCTGACCAGTCGGGCCAAATACCCTTCGGCGCTGTGGTAGGGTACACCGGCCATGGGAATCGGCTTGCCGCCGCTTTGGCCGCGGGCGGTCAGGGTGATATCCAAAAGCGTGGCGGCGCGCTTGGCGTCGTCGAAGAAGAGCTCGTAGAAATCCCCCATCCGGTAAAAAAGCAGGACCTCGGGGTGTTCGCGTTTGATTTTGAGGTATTGCGCCATCATTGGCGTGTGCGCGGGGCTGGCCTGTGACATGGGCGTCCTGATTGAGCGTGGCGCAAACGTATTGCGCCATGTTCTATGGGCAAGTGAAACGCAGTATTCTACGCTGAACGAAGCGCTTACATGAAGGAGTCTGCATGGCCGCTGACGCGTCTGGTTTGAAAAATCTCGATCTGGCGCTTCTTTCGAAGCGCCTGGGCAGGCTTTGCCTTGCTCGAAACGTTACGCTGACCACCGCGGAGTCCTGCACCGGCGGTGGGATTGCCACGGCGATTACCGCCGCGCCAGGTAGCTCGGGCTACTTTGAAACCGGCGTGGTCACCTACTCCAACGCCGCCAAGACCCGCCTGCTGGGCGTCGCAGAAGAGACCTTTGACGCCCACGGCGCGGTGAGCGAGGCGGTGGTCAATGAAATGGTCAAGGGGGCGTGCCGGGAAAGCGGTGCAAGCCTTGGCGTGGCGGTGAGCGGCGTGGCAGGCCCGGGGGGAGGCAGCGTCGATAAGCCCGTCGGGCTCGTCTGGCTTAGCGTGGGCGATGAAGCCCGCCAACACGCCCAGCGCTTCATCTTTCCCGGTAGCCGTCAGGCGGTGCGCGAGCAGGCGGTACGCGAGGCGCTGGTGGCCCTGATTTTGCGCCTATCCGACTAACGAAGCGGTAATCGAAAGGCGCTGGAAGTACCCAACATGGCCTGGTTTGGCGTAAATAAATAGCGTATCAGGGATAGGTTTTAGCGCTATTATTTGGCATAATACTGGCTAATTATACAGGTTGTTACGAGGACGCTTTAAATGGCTCAAGATGAAAACCGCACAAAAGCACTGAACGCCGCGCTCGGCCAGATCGATCGTCAGTTCGGCAAGGGCACCGTCATGCGTTTGGGCGATGCGCCGCGGGTGGTCATGCCATCGGTATCGACCGGCTCGCTCGGCCTCGATATTGCCCTCGGCATCGGCGGGCTTCCGTTTGGTCGCGTGGTGGAAATCTTCGGGCCGGAGTCCTCGGGTAAAACGACGCTGACGCTGTCGGTCATTGCGCAGGCGCAGAAGCAGGGCAAGGTGTGTGCGTTTGTGGACGCCGAGCACGCCCTCGACCCAAGCTACGCGGAAAAGCTGGGTATCAACCTGGACGACCTGCTGGTCTCCCAGCCGGATACCGGTGAGCAGGCCCTCGAGATCACCGACATGCTGGTACGCTCCGGCGGCGTCGACGTCATCATCATCGACTCCGTGGCCGCCCTCACGCCGCGCGCCGAGATCGAAGGTGAAATGGGCGACACCCACGTGGGCCTTCAAGCCCGCTTGATGTCCCAGGCGCTGCGTAAGATCACCGGCAACATCAAAAACGCCAACTGCCTGGTGGTATTCATCAACCAGATCCGCATGAAGATCGGCGTGATGTTCGGTAGCCCCGAAACCACCACCGGCGGTAACGCGCTGAAGTTCTACTCCAGTGTGCGTTTGGATATCCGCCGTACCGGCTCGGTGAAGTCCGGCGACGAAGTCACCGGTAACGAAACCCGCGTCAAGGTCGTGAAAAACAAGGTCGCGCCGCCTTTCCGCCAGGCCGAGTTCCAGATTCTTTACGGCAAGGGGATCTACCACGCCGGCGAGGTGATCGACCTGGGCGTGCAGTGTAATCTGGTGGATAAAGCCGGTGCCTGGTACAGCTACAAGGGCAGCAAAATCGGCCAGGGTAAAGCCAACGCTTCCCAGTACCTGGAAGAGCACCCGGAGATCATGGAAGAGATCGAAAGCCAGATTCGCGAGCAGCTTCTTGCCAAGCCCGACCCTAAAAAAGAGGAAAAGGAAGAGGTCGCGGCGCCGGCGGATGTCGATGCCGACGGCGAAGATAGCCTGATCTAAGTGCTGGCAATGCAAAACTTCGGAGACGTCCGTGTTTGGCACTAACAACGCGACCCCGCGCGGGGTCGCCATGGATCTTCTGGCGCGGCGCGAGTACTCTCGCGCCGAGCTTTTCGAGAAACTCACGCAAAAGAGTTTCGATGAAGTGGAGATCGAAAGCTGTCTGGACGCCCTGCAAGAGCAGGGGCTTCAAAGCGACAGCCGTTTCGCCGAGAGTTTCGTGCGCTCACGCATTCTGCGCGGCCAGGGCCCGGTGCGTATCAAAATGGAGCTTAGGCGCCGCGGTGTGGAAAGCGATCTTCAAGCGGAGGCTTTCGAATCCGTTCAGGCCCAGGAGCGAATCGACTGGTTCGAGCTTGCCTTCGAGACGCTTTCAAGACGTTTCAGCGATTCCGGGGCGCCGGCCGGTGAATCGTTCGTTCCCCCTAAAGAGCGCGCCAAACGCGAACGTTTCCTCGCCAATCGCGGCTTCGACTTCGATCAAATTCGCTACGCGCTGTCCCGTCTGGACACTTGAAGCGCGCATTCAGTCCCTCTGTCTTCCCCTAATTCCCTCTGGTTTTCGCCTAATTCTCCCTGTTTGGCCCGGCCGCGCCCATCGTGGCTTTAGTCGTGGGGCAACTTCGTTATAATAGATGTTTTGCGTGCCCCAGGGTGGTGGCGACAGCGCCCCGAGGCATCACGTTTTATTGTCACGGAACCCCTATGAAAAGCGCAGAGATCAGGCAGGCCTTTCTAACCTATTTCGAGGAGCACGGACATACCGTGGTTCCCTCGAGCTCGCTGGTACCGGGCAACGACCCGACGCTGTTGTTCACCAACGCGGGCATGGTGCCGTTCAAGGACGTGTTTCTGGGTCGTGACCCGCGCCCCTACGTGCGCGCCACCTCAGCCCAGCGCTGCGTGCGCGCCGGCGGCAAGCACAACGACCTGGATAACGTCGGCTACACCGCGCGCCACCACACCTTTTTCGAAATGCTGGGTAACTTCAGCTTCGGCGACTACTTCAAGCGAGACGCCATCCGCTTTGCCTGGCGCTTTTTGACCGAGACCCTGGGGCTGCCCAAAGAGAAACTTTGGGTCACCGTGCACATAAGCGATGAAGAAGCCGAACGGATCTGGAAAGACGAGATCGGCATTGACCCCGCGCGTTTCTCGCGCCTCGACGAAGACAACTTCTGGCAGATGGGCGATACCGGCCCCTGTGGCCCGAGCTCGGAAATCTTCTTCGATCACGGTGCTGACGTATGGGGTGGCCCGCCGGGAAGCCCGGAAGAGGACGGCGACCGCTACATCGAGATCTGGAACCTGGTCTTCATGCAGTTCGACCGCGACGCCCAGGGCACGTTGAACCCGCTGCCCAAGCCGTCGATCGACACCGGCATGGGCCTCGAGCGCGTGGCGGCGGTGATGCAGGGCGTGCACTCCAACTACGAGATCGACCTTTTTCAGAATCTGCTCAAGGCGGCGGCCCAGGCCACCGGCTACAGCGACCTGGAGGCGCCGTCGCTGCGCGTCATTGCCGACCATATCCGCTCCTGCGCGTTTTTGATCGCTGACGGCGTACTGCCGTCCAACGAAGGCCGCGGCTACGTACTGCGCCGGATCATCCGCCGCGCGGTGCGCCACGGCCACAAGCTCGGCGCGACCGGCGCGTTTTTCCATACGCTGGTCGCCGCCCTCGACGCCGAGATGGGGGATGCCTACCCGGAGCTTCGCGAATCCAGCGATCAAATCGCCCGGGTGCTGCTCAAGGAAGAAGAGCAGTTCGCGCGCACCCTGGATCACGGTATGGGGCTCTTGAGTGAGGCGCTTGAGTCTTTACAAGGCGATACGCTGCCCGGCGAGACGGTCTTCAAGCTTTACGACACCTACGGCTTTCCCTTCGATTTGACCGCCGACGTGTGCCGCGAGCGTGGCGTCAAACTCGACGAAGAGGGCTTTCAACAGGCACTGGAGGCCCAGCGCGAACGCGCCCGCGCCGCGAGCCAGTTCGGCGCCGATTACAGCGCCAATATCGAGCTCGACGGCACCACGGACTTCACCGGCTACGAGCTTTTGGCCGATGACGCCAAAGTCACCGCGCTGGTGGATAGCGAAGGCAACGCGCTCGCCGCGCTCGAGGCAGGCCAGAAGGGCATCGTGGTGCTGGACCGCACGCCGTTTTACGGCGAGTCCGGCGGCCAGGTCGGCGATACCGGCTACTTGCATGTCGAGGGCGGGCGTTTTCAGGTCAACGATACGCAAAAGCAAAGTGGTCACCATCTGCACCAGGGCGTGATGGTCGAAGGCACGCTCAGCGTGGGGGCGGATGTGCGCGGCGAGGTCGACACTGGCCTGCGTGCTGCCACCGTGCGCAACCACTCGGCCACCCACCTGCTGCACGAGGCGCTTCGTATGGTGCTGGGCGACCACGTCCAGCAGAAGGGGTCGCTGGTCAACGCCGAGCGGCTGCGCTTCGACTTCAGCCACTTCGAAGCATTGACGGCGGAGCAGCTCAAGGAAGTCGAGCGGCTGGTCAATGAGCAGGTGCTGGCCAACGCGCCGACCAAAACCGAGCAGATGAGCCTCGATGAGGCGAAAGCCAAAGGGGCTGCGGCTCTGTTCGAGGCGAAGTACGCCGACAATGTCCGCGTGCTGACCATCGGCGCTGACGATTTCTCCATCGAACTCTGCGGCGGCACCCACGTGGCGCGAAGCGGCGATATCGGCTGCTTCCATATCGTGACGGAGGCGGGCACCGCCGCCGGCGTTCGCCGTATCGAGGCGATCACCGGCGAAAACGCGCTGGCGTACTTCTACCAGCAAGAAGCCGCCCTGGAGCGGCTGGGGGCGCGGCTCAAGACCAAGCCCGAGCAGGTCGAATCCCGCATCGAATCGCTTTTCGAGCGCAACCGCACCCTCGAAAAAGAGCTCGAGCAGCTCAAGGCGAAGCTGGCAAGCTCGGCGGGCAGCGATATGCTGAGCCAGGCGCAGGAAGTCGGCGGCGTGAAGCTTCTGGCCACCCAGCTCGAAGGCGTTTCCGGCAAGGATCTACGCGGTATGCTCGACCAGCTCAAGAACAAGCTGGGCTCCGGGGTGATCCTTTTGGCGGTGGCCGACCAGGCGGCGGGCAAGGTGAGCCTGATCGCCGGTGTCACCGACGATTTGACTCACCGCGTGAAAGCCGGCGAACTCGTTAACCACGTGGCCGCCCAGGTGGGCGGCAAAGGCGGCGGACGGGCCGATATGGCCCAGGCCGGGGGTAGCCAACCCGAGGCCTTGCCGGGGGCGCTCGAGAGCGTGCCGGCCTGGTTGGAAAGCGTGCTCTAAGCAAGAGGCCGGTGGCAGCGTTGCCACCGGCTTTTTTTATATTCATCGGCGTAGTAACTGGCACGGTTTTCCAACGCCAATGCCGGGCTAGTCTACTATTACTCTTTTACTCCGAACCCATAGGGAAAATGGCATATGGCACTATACGTACAAAAGTTCGGCGGTACGTCGGTCGGCTCGGTCGACCGTATCAAGGCCGTGGCGGAAAAAGTAAAAGGCTTTCGCGACCAGGGCCACCAGATCGTCGTGGTCGTTTCTGCCATGAGCGGCGAGACCAACCGTCTCACCGACATGGCTCAGGCCTTGAACGACGACCCGACGCCGCGGGAAATGGATATGCTGCTCTCCACCGGCGAGCAGGTGACTATCTCGCTGCTTGCCATGGCGCTTCAGCAGTTGGGTGTCCCGGCGACGTCCCACACCGGCGCCCAGGTCGGTATTCACACCGATAACGCCTACACCAAGGCGCGCATCCAGCGTATCGAAACCGACGATCTGAAAAGTGATCTCGATGCCGGCAAGGTCGTGGTCGTGGCGGGCTTTCAAGGCGTGGATGAAGACGGCAACATTACCACCCTTGGCCGGGGTGGCTCGGACACCACCGGCGTGGCGCTGGCGGCCGCACTCGGCGCCGACGAATGCCAGATTTATACCGACGTCGATGGCGTTTACACCACCGACCCCCGTGTATGCTCCCGTGCTCAGCGCCTTGAAAGCATCACCGTCGAAGAGATGCTGGAGCTTGCAAGCCTGGGCTCCAAGGTGCTTCAGATTCGCGCGGTGGAGTTTGCCGGCAAGTACAACGTTCCGCTTCGGGTGCTCTCGAGCTTCGAGGATGGCCCCGGTACCCTGATTATTGCAGATGCTGACCAAGACGAGGATTCCATGGAAGAACCGCTGATCTCCGGTATTGCCTTTACCAAAAACGAAGCCAAGCTGACCCTTTTGCACACCCCGGATGTTCCCGGTGTTGCCTCGCGCATTTTAGGCCCCATTGCCGATGCCAATATCGAAGTCGATATGATCGTGCAGAACGTGGCGCCGGCCGGCGACTACACTGATTTCACCTTTACCGTGGCCAAGGGCGATTACAAGGCGACCAAAAGGCTTTTGGAAGAAACCGTGATCCCGGATCTCGGCGGCGGCGAGCTGCGCGGCGATGACAATATCGCCAAGGTGTCGCTGGTGGGTGTGGGCATGCGCTCCCACGCTGGGGTGGCCTCGAAAATGTTCCGTGTGCTGGCCGACGAGAACGTCAATATCCGTATGGTCTCCACCTCGGAGATCAAAATTTCGGTGGTCATCGACGAAAAGCACATGGAACTGGCGGTCAACGCACTGCACAAGGCGTTCGGGTTGGATAATGCAAATGTAGAATCCGAATAACATTTGTGCTCCAAACCTTCTACGCTAAGAGGTAACTTGCTACCGTAGGTGGTGAGCTTTCTTGCAACGGAAGTTCAAGTGTCATGGAGCCAGAGGCATCAGTCGTTGGTGACTGGTGCCGCTTTGCCGCATAATGGCGGCGTTGACGCCTCTGGCGGACACGAACCGTTGTACAAACGTCTGAGAAGGAGATCAGCCATGCTCATCCTAACGCGCCGCGTAGGCGAGACACTGATGATAGGTGATGAGATCACCGTCACAGTGTTAGGTGTAAAAGGTAATCAAGTCAGAATTGGTGTTAACGCCCCCAAGGATGTCGCCGTACATCGTGAAGAGATTTACCAGCGAATCCAGCGCGAGCGCGATACTGAAAGCGAACCCGAATAAATGGCGCCTTATACCACGTCCACTAAAGGGCGTTTAAGCGCTAACCCAAAGCCGGCGCGAAAAAATTTCTGCTTAAGTCTGGACAAGCCTCAGTATTATCGGTAATATTCGCGCCGTGCCGTTGAGGAGAGGTGGCCGAGTGGCTGAAGGCGCTCCCCTGCTAAGGGAGTATAGGGTTTATAGCCCTATCGAGGGTTCGAATCCCTCTCTCTCCGCCAACCGCATAACCCGTAACATGATTGCTTGAAGAGCAGTTGCTTTAAGATAAGCGCCCGTAGCTCAGCTGGATAGAGTATCTGACTACGAATCAGAGGGTCGGAGGTTCGAATCCTCCCGGGCGCGCCATCTTGTAAGCCTTCAGTGCTTTTAGTTCAATGTCTGATCTAACAAGCCTTTCGTTGCCAAGTGATTGATGTTACACTGTTTTTCGTCGATTAACGACGATCAAGCGCCCGTAGCTCAGCTGGATAGAGTATCTGACTACGAATCAGAGGGTCGGAGGTTCGAATCCTCCCGGGCGCGCCAGATTCCAGGAAAACCCGCCTTTTCAAAGGCGGGTTTTCTGCGTTGGTGCCCTGAGTCAGTACGCGTAAGGCGGCTGCTTAGGCGCCGGATATCGAGTCGGTTCAAAAGGATGGAACCTGACGCAGGAGGGCGGCTCGCGCTCTCTGCGGTCGTTTAAAACGCCTGCCACTTTACGTGGTCAGGCGTTTTTTTTGGCCGGGCGCTTTTGGGTTAGGCGGGGGTGGTGGTGATGGGTTGTGGCGTCGCCGGGACGAGCTCGCGCAAGAGCGTGTCGAGGTCGGTCACCCGCTTTAAGCGCTGGAAGTGCTGATTGGCCTCATGGTTTGACTGGCGCATTTGGGCAAGCCACTGCTTGACCAGCGACACGACCACACGGTCCGGTAGCGCTTCGCGCTGGCGCCTGGCGTAGTCGGCAATGACCCCGGCGCGCATCGCCCAGGTTGTCTCGCCCAGGCGCTCGCCGGTGTCGAGCCAGTGGCGAATGCGCGGCGCAAGCCAGGGGTCCGCCAGGGCGCTGCGTCCCAGCATCACATCCTGGCAGCCCGAGAGTGTGCGCGCTTTCCAGTAATCCTCCAGCGTCCAGATATCGCCGTTGGCAACGACGGGGATGCCAAGGCGTGCGCGAATTTTGCCAATCCATTCCCAGTGGGCCGGTGGGCGATAGCCTTCGTCGCGGGTGCGCCCGTGTACGACCAGCCGCGAGGCCCCACCTGCCTCGGCGGCCTGGCCGCAGGCAACGGCCAGACGCCGGTCCGAAAAGCCCAGACGAATCTTCGCCGTCACCGGTATTTGCCCTTCGAGCGCCTGGTAGACCGCATCGACGGCCTGGTAGACGCGCTCGGGGCGGCGCAATAGCGAGGCACCGCCATCGTGGCGGTTGACCAGTTTGGCCGGGCAGCCAAAGTTCAGATCCACGCTTACTGCGCCCAAGGAAGCCGCCTGGCGCGCGTTTTCGGCCAGCGCCTCGGGGCTGGATCCCAAAAGCTGCAGATGGACCGGCACGCCGCTGGGCGTGGCCACGTGCTCGAGCTCGAGTTCGGGGCAGTGCTTGTAAAACACACGGGGAGGCAGGCGGGCATCCACCACGCGGACAAACTCGGTGACCGTCCAGTCGAAACCGGGCTGACGCGTCAGTAGATCGCGGGTGAGGGCGTCGATCACACCTTCCATCGGCGCCAGGCCGATCTCCCCCTTTTGTAGTAAATTAACAACCATGGCTTCCACTTTAGCGTCATTGCATTCTATTCTGAATGTGGCAGGTTAGAGGATTGTCCTCACTGCGCCAAGCGCCTTTAGAGGCGTTTGGTGTGCCACTCAATGACATGACCAGGCGGGGGAAGTATGCAAGAAGGAGAATTGCTCCAGGAAGGGCTGGCCCTAATGGCGATGGGGATGGGGTTCGTCTTTGTTTTTCTTACCATCCTGGTGATCAGCGTCACGCTGATGTCGGCGCTCATACGGCGCTTTCAGCCCGCCCCGCAAGCCGCCACCCAACCCGCCGGGCGCGCGGCCCCACCGGAGCCTGCGGGTCAGGATGACGAAACCCTGGCCGTTATCTCGGCTGCCGTGCATCGTTACCGCACATCAAGTACCCGGTAACGACAGGAAACCCTAGCGAACTTTACAAAAGCGCAGCGCTGTATTTTGTTAAGTTTACTAACACAACACCCTTTTTTGAGATATAGAGCATGAACGAGAACAAACGCCCTCTAGGGGTTACCGATGTCGTCCTTCGCGATGCCCACCAGTCGCTGTTCGCTACCCGCCTGCGCCTGGACGACATGCTCCCTATCGCCGAAAAACTCGACAACATCGGCTTCTGGTCGCTCGAAACCTGGGGTGGGGCGACGTTTGATTCGTGTATCCGCTACCTGGGGGAAGACCCCTGGGAGCGCATTCGCGCGCTGAAAGAGGCGATGCCCAACACGCCTCAGGCAATGCTGTTGCGCGGCCAGAACCTGCTGGGCTATCGCCACTACGCCGATGACGTGGTCGACAAATTCGTCGAGCGGGCCAAAACTAACGGCGTCGACGTGTTTCGCGTTTTCGATGCGATGAATGACCCGCGCAACCTGGAGCGCGCGATCAAGGCCGTGCGCCAGGTCGGCGGCCACGCCCAGGGTACCATCTCCTACACGGTGAGCCCGGTACACACTCTGGACAGTTGGGTCGAGCTTGCCAGCACCATCGCGGACATGGGTGCCGACTCGCTGGCGATCAAGGACATGGCCGGGCTTTTGACGCCCTATACTGCTTTTGATTTGGTCACGCGACTCAAAAAGAGGCTCTCGATCCCTGTGCATTTGCACTGCCACGCGACCACCGGGCTTTCGACGTCGACCATTTTGAAGGCGGTCGAAGCGGGCGTGGATAACGTCGACACCGCGATCTCGTCGATGTCGATGACTTATGGCCATAGTCCGACGGAGTCCGTGGTCGCCATGCTCAAGGATACCGACCGCGACACGGGCCTGGATCTGGAAGCGCTCGAGGATATCGCGGGCTATTTCCGTCAGGTGCGCAAAAAGTACGCGGCGTTCGAGGGCTCGCTCCGGGGGATCGACTCGCGGATTCTGGTCGCCCAGGTGCCCGGCGGTATGCTGACCAATATGGAAGGCCAGCTAAAAGAGCAGGGCGCCGGCGACAAGCTCGACGACGTGCTCAGCGAAATTCCGCGGGTGCGTGAAGATCTCGGTTTCATTCCGCTGGTCACCCCGACCTCGCAGATCGTGGGCACCCAGGCGGTGATGAACGTGATGATGGGGGAGCGCTACAAGTCGATCTCCAAAGAGGTGCAGGCGCTACTTAAAGGCGAGTACGGTGCTGCCCCCGCGCCGTTTAGCTCGGAGCTGCAAGAGCGCGTGTTGGACGGCGGTGAGCCGATCACCTGCCGTCCGGCGGACAACCTCGCCCCGGAGATGGAGCGCTTGGCCAGTGAGCTTGAAGAAAAAGCCCAGGCCGAGAACATCCGCTTGGCCGAAGGTGAGTCGCGTATCGACGACGTGTTGACCTATGCGCTGTTCCCGCAGATCGGCCTCAAGTTTTTGAAAAACCGCGACAACCCGGGCGTCTTCGAGCCCGCGCCCCAGGCCGACCCGCAAAGCGTGGCCGTAAGCGAAGAAAAAACCAAAGCGCCGGCCAAAGCCGCCCCCGCCCAAGGGCCCGAGACCTACACCGTCAAGCTCAACGGCAAGGCCTACGTGGTCGAGGTCGCCGAAGGTGGCGATATCAGCCAGGTCAGCGAAACGCCAGCCAGCGGCGCGCCAGCCGAGCAGCCTGCCAGCCAACCCGCCGCGCCCAGCGGCGAGGGGATCGATGCGCCGCTTGCGGGTAACATCTTCAAGGTCAACGTGAAGGTGGGCGACCAGGTCGCGGAAGGCGACGTGGTGGTGATTCTCGAAGCCATGAAGATGGAGACCGAAGTGCGCGCCCAAAGCGCCGGCACGGTGTCCAGTGTCAACGTGAGCGAGGGCGATAGCGTCGCCGTTGGTGACTCCCTGGTCGAGCTTTAAGGGCATACGGTAATGGATAAATTAATCACCCTATGGGAGGGCTCGGGGCTTTATAACCTCGCGCTCGGCCAGGCCGTCATGATCCTGGTGGCGCTGGTGCTGTTGTATCTCGCCATCTACAAGAAGTTCGAGCCGCTTTTGCTGGTGCCAATCGGCTTTGGCGGCATTTTGGCCAATATCCCCGAGGCGGGCCTTGCGATCTCTGCGCTCGACCAGGCGATCGAAGTAGCGCGCCCGGCGATTTTGCAGCAAATCGGTGCGGCACTTGGCGTGGCGCTCGACCCGGTTGCCGGGGCGGAGGCCTGGCGGGAAGCGCTCAAAGCGGTTGCGCATAACGCCGCGCCAGAGCAGATGCGTGCCGCCCGCGATATCGCCGTGGGGGCGGGTTACAGCAATGGCGTGCTGTATAATTTCTACAGCGTGGCCATTGGCTCGGGCATCGCGCCGCTGGTCATCTTCATGGGCGTGGGCGCAATGACCGATTTCGGCCCTTTGCTTGCCAACCCGCGCACGCTGTTTCTGGGCGCGGCGGCGCAATTCGGCATCTTCGCCACGCTCTTTGGGGCGGTTCTGCTCACCTCGATGGGGGTGATGGACTTCTCGCTCAATCAGGCGGCGGCGATCGGGATCATCGGCGGGGCGGACGGGCCGACCTCGATCTACGTCTCGAGTGTGCTGGCACCCGAATTATTGGGCGCGATTGCCGTGGCGGCCTACGCCTACATGGCGCTGGTACCGTTGATCCAGCCGCCGATCATGCGTCTTCTGACCACCGATAAAGAGCGCAAGATCACCATGACGCAGCTGCGCCCGGTGTCGAAACTCGAGAAGATCGTGTTTCCGCTCATGCTGTTGATTTTGGTGGCGCTGTTCCTGCCGGACGCCGCGCCGCTTTTGGGCATGTTCTGCTTTGGTAACCTGATGCGCGAGTGCGGCGTGGTCGAGCGCCTGGCGGATACCGCCCAGAACGCCTTGATCAATATCGTCACCATCGTGCTAGGGCTCTCGGTGGGCTCCAAGCTGATGGCCGAAAGCTTTCTGGCCTTCGAGACGCTGGGCATTCTGGGCCTTGGCATCGTGGCCTTCGGGATCGGCACCGCCGCGGGGGTATTGATGGCCAAGCTGATGAACCTGGTCAGCAAAATGCCGATCAACCCGCTGATTGGCGCCGCCGGGGTCTCCGCGGTGCCGATGGCGGCGCGGGTGGCCAACCGGGTGGGACTCGAGTCCAATCCGCACAACTTCCTCTTGATGCACGCCATGGGGCCGAACGTGGCCGGCGTGATCGGCTCGGCGGTGGCCGCCGGGGTGATGATCAAGTATTTGGGGTAGGCGCTGTTAGTAATCAAAACGCCCCGCATGAGCGGGGCGTTTTGGTTTGTCGGTGTCTGAAATTTCCACGGTCTCGAGTAGCCCGTAGCGAGGGTCTTTCGCCAGGGATGGCGAAAGTAGCGTACAAGGAGGTATTTACAGCGCCCTCGCGTAGGGCTGCTCGAGACCAGCCCACCTGCTGGCCCATTCAGCTTTAACGCTTTTGAATATCCAGCGTGCTTTTAAGCCGGTTCTCAAGCGTCGTGAAGTCCGCGGCCTCGTCTTTGGGCCAGGCCACGGTGAGCGTGACGCCCTGGCCGTCGTAGTCGGCGGCGGCAATCGGCGCGCGCTGCTCTTCGAAATAGGCGCGGGCCAGGGCCTCCTGGGCGAAAGCGACTTTCAAAAGGTAGTGTTCACGCTCGACGATTTCCCGGGTGGGTAGGGTTTCGAGCGCCTTGTTTACGGCCTGGGCGTAGGCGCGGGCGAGCCCGCCGGTGCCGAGCTTTGTGCCGCCAAAGTAGCGGATCACCACGCAACCGACCTCGCCCAGAGCACTTCCCTGAAGCGCCTGGTACATCGGCCGGCCTGCGGTGCCGCCGGGTTCGCCGTCATCAGAGAAACCAATCGCGGTTTGCTCACCCGGCGGGCCGGCAATGAAGGCAGTGCAGTGGTGACTGGCACCAGGGTGGGCAGCGCGGGCGGCTTTTAGAAGCGCTTCGAACGCATCCGGCGTCGGGGCGTGGCAAAGCCAGGTGATGAACTGGCTTTTTTCGACGACGATCTCGGCCTCGAAGTGCGTGTCCGGGGAAAGGTTCGGGGCTCGGTAGCGCAAACGGGGCTCCTGAAGGCGATTAGTGGCGCTTCTCGGCAGCGGCGGGGCTTTTGCCCATTACCATGCCCAGCACCTGGATATCGCCATTATGCAGGAAAACCGCCGGCATCGCCTGGTCCTCGGGGCACAGATGCACGCCAAGCCTGTTGATCGAGAGCTCCTTGAGCACCACTTCGTGCTGGTTGATGGTGGCCGTGGCGGTTTCCCGGTGCGGGCCGCGCTGGTGGCGGTGGATCACGATCACGTCGCCGTCGAACAGGTTGTACTGCTGCATGCGATTGCCGCGAACGCGCAGCGCATAGGTGTTGCGCCGGGTCACGTCGCGCTCGGTGCTGGCGGCGCGGGGCGTAGCGTACTCTCTGGTGCTCGGGGCTTTGGGGCGCAGAGCGTTCGAGGTCTCAAGCGGTCGTGATGCGATCATTTGTTTCTCTCCAGCAATCGCCCGCTCCCTGGGCGTGAACAAGTGAAAAGCGACGCGGGTGCATGTCTTTTCATACAGTGGTTGGAGTATAAACCTGTTTTTGCATACAGTGCTAGCCCTGTATGAACACTTCTGTGTCGTATCGCGCTCTCTTTTTTGGCAAAGCCCCGTGGCTGTGGGCTTTAGTAAAGAGGTGTGATGCCCGGGGCGGCGCTACGCTGGCGCAAAAATGCCTTTTTGTGTAGAGTGCGCGCGATATCCACGCCTTGGGAGACCGCTTTGAGCCTGCGCCTTCAAGCCCGAAAGCTTGCCTGCGAGCGCGATGACCGCTTTCTATTCAAGGGGCTCGATGTCGAGATCAACGCAGGTGAGCTTCTGCGTGTCGAAGGCCCCAACGGCAGCGGCAAAACCACGCTTTTAAAGATACTGGCGGGCCAGCTCAACGATTACGAGGGCGGGCTCTATTTCAACGGAAAGCCCTTGGCCAAATGCCGCGATGATTTTCTCGCCAATCTGGTGTATCTGGGCCACGCGCCGGGCGTCAAAGCGGGGCTGACGCCGTTGGAAAACCTTGCCTGGTACCAGGCGTTGGATGGCGGGCCGGTAAGCGAGGCGGCCTGCGAGCGCGCGCTGGGAGACATCGGCCTGGCCGGATTCGAAGACGTGCCGGTGGGGCAGCTGTCCGCAGGCCAAGGGCGGCGCGTAGCGCTTGCCCGACTGAATCTGACACCCCGGGCGCTTTGGATACTCGATGAGCCGTTCACCGCGATCGACCGGGAAGGGGTAAAGGCGCTGGAGCAAACACTTTGGGCCCACGCGGACGAAGGCGGCAGCGTGGTGATCACGACCCACCACGCCCTGGGGGAACAGACCCGGGTGCGGCGTATGACGCTTGGCGAGAGGGTGGACAGTGACGCCGGCTGATCAAAAGACGTTACTTCGAACCGCCCCCGGCGGCGCTTTTCGGGCGTTCAAGGCGACGCTTACGCGGGATCTCACTCTGGCCTTTCGCCGTCGCGGCGAGGCGCTCAATCCACTGGTGTTTTACGCGCTGGTGATCACGCTGTTCCCAATCGGTATTTCGCCGGACCCCGCGCTTTTATCGGTGATAGCCCCCGGGCTTTTGTGGGTAGCGGCGCTGTTGGCGGCGTTACTCTCGCTTGATACGCTTTTTCGCAGCGATTTCGAGGATGGCAGCCTCGAGCAACTGCTGATTGCCCCGCAGCCGCTACTGGCGCAGGTGGTGGCCAAGGTGGCCGTACACTGGCTTTTAACGGGGCTGCCGCTTGCACTCATGGCGCCGGTGCTGGGCGCGATGCTGGCACTTCCGGCGGGAAGCTATGCGGTGCTGGCGCTTTCACTACTGCTGGGCAGCGCTACGTTGAGCCTTGTGGGCGCGATTGGCGCCGCGCTAACGGTGGGCCTGGCACGGGGCGGCGTGCTGACCTCGCTTTTGATTCTGCCGCTTTATATTCCGGTGCTGGTGTTTGGGGCAGGCGCGGTGCAGACCGCCATTGCGCTCGAAAGCGCCGCGCCACAGCTTGCCATGTTAGGGGCGCTGCTGGCGGTGGCGCTTTTACTGGCGCCGTCGGCGATTGCCGCCTCGCTTCGTATCAGTATCAACGGCTAAGGATGCGCGCCATGTGGGCTTTCATTCATAAGTTTGGTTCACCCAAGTGGTTTTATAGCTTGAGCACCCGGCTCGAGCCCTGGTGCTGGGCGCTGGCCGCCGCCTGCCTGATGGTCGGGGCCGTATGGGGGTTGGCGGTGGCGCCAGCGGACTACCAGCAGGGCGAGAGCTTTCGCATCATTTACGTTCACGTGCCCGCTGCGCTGCTGGCCCAGTCGGTGTTCGTTTCCATGGCGCTGGCAAGCCTGGTGTTCATGGTGTGGAAGATCAAAGTGGCCGACATGGCCGCCAAGGTGATGGCACCGTTCGGCGCGGCCATGACGTTTACGGCGCTTTTTTCCGGCGCGGTGTGGGGCGTGCCTACCTGGGGGACCTGGTGGGAGTGGGACGCGCGGCTGACCTCGATGCTGATTCTGCTTTTTTTGTACCTGGGCGTGATCGCCCTGCGCGGTGCGTTCAATCGCCGGGATAGCGGCGCCCGGGCCGCGGCGCTCCTCGCCATGGTCGGAGTGATCAATATCCCGATCATCAAGTACTCGGTCGAGTGGTGGTACACCCTGCACCAGTCCGCCACCTTTACGTTGACCTCGCGCCCGGCGATGCCGGCGGCCATGTGGCTGCCGCTGCTCGTCATGCTGGTCGGGTTTTATAGCTTTTTCGCCGCGATTACGCTTGCGCGCACGCGCAGCGAAATTCTGCGCCGGGAAGGCGACAAGCGCTGGGTTCGCGCGCTCCTAAGCGGAGATACATGATGGCGTTCACCTCGCTGACGGAATTTTTCGCGATGGGCGGCCACGGCGTTTACGTTTGGTCGGCCTGGGGCGTCACTACCTTGCTGCTATTACTGTGCCTTTTGCAGGCGCGCCTGGAGCGCCGCGGGCTGGTCAAAGCGGTGAGGCGTCGCGCCCGCCGCGAGCGGGCCCGCGCGCAAAACGGCCCACGCTCTTCTTCACACCCAGGGGGTAATGATGACGCCTAAACGCAAGCAGCGGCTTTTCGCGCTCATTGGCGTGGTGGCGCTGGCGGGCGTGGCCGTGGGGCTGACCCTCTTTGCGCTGCGCGCCAACATCAATTTGTTCTTCAGTCCGGTGCAAATCGCCCAGGGCCAAGCGCCACTGGAGCGCCAGATCCGCGCCGGCGGGCTGGTCAAGGCGGGTTCCGTCGCACGCGACCCGCAAAGTCTGGACGTCGCCTTCGTGGTCACCGACTACGTGGACGAGGTGAGCGTTTACTACAGCGGTATCCTCCCGGATTTGTTTCGCGAAGGCCAGGGCGTGGTGGTGGTCGGCGAGTTGCAGTCCGACGGACGCCTGAGAGCGGACAAGGTGCTGGCGCGTCACGACGAAAACTACATGCCGCCAGAGGTCGCCCAGGCGCTTGAGGAGGCGGGCTACTCACCGGCGGACTATCAGCAAAAGGCCGAACGGGTCGTCAAACAGTTGGAAGGGCCGGGCCGCCCTCAAACGGACGGGAATTAACGTATGTGGGTAAAGATGATTCCCGAAGTGGGCCATTTCGCGCTGATTCTGGCGCTGATGCTGGCGCTGGTTCAGGCCACGCTGCCACTGGCGGGCACGCTAACCCGCCGCCCGCTCTGGATGGCCTATGGTGGCCCCATGGCGGCGGGGCAGTTTCTGTTCGTGGGTCTTGCCTACGTCTGCCTGAGTGCAAGCTACCTGCTCGACGACTTCAGCGTGGCCAACGTGGCCAACAACTCCAACTCGATGCTGCCCTGGTACTACAAGGCCAGCGCCGTTTGGGGTAATCACGAAGGCTCGGTGCTGCTTTGGAGCTTGATGCTGGCCGGCTGGGGCTTTGCCGCTTCCCACTTTTCGAAGCCGCTGCCCCGGGATATGGCCGCCCGGGTGCAGAGCGTGATGGGCATGATCAGCGTCGGCTTTTTGGCCTTTATCCTGCTCACCTCCAACCCTTTCGAGCGGCTGTTGCTCAATATGCCAAGCGACGGCGCCGATCTGAACCCGCTCTTGCAGGATTTCGGCCTGGTGATCCACCCGCCCATGCTCTACATGGGCTACGTCGGCTTTTCGGTGGTCTTCGCCTTCGCCATCGCCGCGCTGATCGGCGGGCGGCTGGACGCGGCCTGGACCCGTTGGGCACGGCCCTGGGCGAATATCGCCTGGGCGTTTTTGACGGTCGGCATTGCGCTGGGCAGCTGGTGGGCTTACTACGAGCTTGGCTGGGGCGGCTGGTGGTTCTGGGACCCGGTCGAGAACGCCTCGCTTTTGCCCTGGCTGACCGGCACCGCGCTTTTGCACTCCCTGGCCGTGACCGAAAAGCGGGGATCGTTCAAAAGCTGGACGGTGCTTTTGGCCATCACCACTTTTTCGCTCTCGCTGATGGGCACGTTTTTGGTGCGCTCCGGCGTGCTGACCTCGGTGCACGCCTTCGCCAACGACCCGGCCCGCGGATTTTTCATCCTGGTGCTTCTGAGCGTGACGGTGACGCTGTCGCTTTTACTGTTTGCGCTGCGCGCCCCGCGGGTCAGCCACCAGGTCGGCTTTGGCTGGCTATCCCGGGATTCGCTGTTGCTGGTCAACAATTTGCTGCTGGTGATCATGACCGTCACCGTGCTGCTCGGGACCGTTTACCCCTTGATTCTCGACTCGCTGAATTTGGGTAAAATCAGCGTGGGCCCGCCGTATTTCAACGCGCTGTTCGTGCCGCTGACCGTTTTGCTGTGTCTGTTCATGGGCCTTGGCCCGCTGGCGCGCTGGAAGCACATGGGCGCGGGGGAGCTCAAGGCAAAGCTTTGGCTGTCGGGGCTGGCCGCACTGGTCATCAGCGCGGTGGCGCCGCTTTTGTACGCGGGCGAGTGGAATCTGTGGGTGAGCTTGGGGCTTTTGGCCGCGCTCTGGATCGTGCTGCCGCTGGCCCGGGATGTCTTCGATACCTGCCGCCGGGCAAGTTCGGTCACCCGCGGGCTTGGCAAACTCTCGCTTGCCTACTGGGGCATGGTGCTGGGCCACGTCGGCATGGCGGTCACGATCATCGGCGTCACGGTGGTCTCGAACTACAACATCGAGCGTAACGTGCGCATGGCGCCGGATACCACGGTCGAGGTGGCGGGTTATCAGTTCACCATGCAGGAACTGATCAGCCGGCGCGGGGCGAATTTTCTGGCCGATACCGCGGTGATCGAGGTGCGCAAGGGGGACGACGGCCGGGCGTTCAAGATGCAACCGGAGAAGCGCCTTTACCTGGCCACCCGCATGCCGATGACCCAGGTCGCGCTGCGCCCGGGGCTCTTTCGCGACCTTTACGTGGCGATGGGCGAGGACCTGGAGGACGGCAGCTACGCCATGCGCATTCAGTACAAGCCCTTCGTACGTTGGCTTTGGCTGGGGGCGCTGTTAATGGCGGCGGGGGCGGTGCTGGCGGTGATCGACAAACGCTATCGGCGCTCTAAAGCGCGCCCCCGCGCCCTCGAAACCCCTGTGGAGGCGCTATCATGAGACGCTGGCTGTTGCTGCTGTTACCGCTTGGTTTTGTCGGCATTGCGCTTTTCTTCTACCAGGGCCTTTCCCGCGACCCCTCCCAGCGCGACTCGGCGCTGATGGCCCGGGCGTTCCCCGCGTTTGAAGCGAGCACGCTGCGCGACCCAGAATTCCAGGTGGATGAATCGCTTTTGCGCGGCAAGCTCACGCTGGTCAACGTCTGGGGGGAGTGGTGTCCGGCCTGTAAACAGGAGATGCCGCAGCTCTTGACGCTCGCCGAGCATGGCATTCGCATGGTCGGCGTGAACTACCGCGACACCCGGGAAAAGGGTGGGCAGTTTTTGAGCGAGTACGGCGACCCTTTCGAGGTTAACATTTTCGACCCGGAGGGCCGTTTGGGATTCGACCTTGGCGTTTATGGTGCCCCGGAAACCTTTCTGGTCGATCGCGACGGCGTGATCCGTTATCACCACAAGGGCTACATCGGCCCCGACGATGTCGATGCGCGCATTCTACCGGAGGTCGAGAAATGGCGTTGAGGTCTCTTTTCGTTCTAATGCTGTTACTGGTGAGCCCTTTAGTGCTGGCCGCTATCGAGGTGCGCGAGTTCGACGACCCGGTGCTCGCGCAGCGTTATGCCGACCTGACCGCCTCCATGCGCTGCCCACTGTGCGAAAACCAGGCGATCGACGACTCCAACGCGCCGATTGCCGCGGACATGCGCCAGCGCGTGTTCGAGCTTCTCCACCAGGGCCAGTCGGACAGCGAAATCGTCAACCATATGGTGGCCCGCTTCGGCGAGTACATTCTTTATAACCCGCGTCTGGAAAACCGCACCTATTTGCTTTGGGGCGTGCCCATTGCGCTGGTGCTGCTGGCGATGGTGATTCTGGCGTTGATCGTGCGCGCCCGGCGCCAGGCCTCGAGCCAGGCGCTGAGCGCGGCGGAGCGCGAACGCCTGGACACCTTGATCAACCGCGAGAGGTCACCATGACGCCGCTTTGGATTGCGATTGCGCTCGCCGCACTCCCCGCGCTTTGGCTGCTACTCGCCCCGCTTTGGCGAGCCCAGGCGCTCCATGAGGCCCAGCGCCGCTTCGAGGAAGCCGACGGCGCCAACCAGCAGAACGTGGCCATTTTCAAACGCCGCCTCGCCTCGCTCGAAAATGCGCAGGCGAATGGCGACATCGACCAGGCGCGCTTTGACGAGGCCAAACTCGAGCTCGAGCGCAGCCTGCTCGACGACACCGCTGCTACGCCCCGGCGCGCGCTCAAGGGCCCGGGGGCGGGGCGCTTGGCCATTCCCATGGTGGTGGTAGCGGCACTGGCGGCGGGGGTTTTTATCTACCAACAAAACGGCGCCGAGGGCGATCTTGCCCTCTACGCGCTGCAACAGTCGGTGGAAAACGACCCCAACCCCTCCATGGAGCGCTATCTCGAGCGTTTGAAGGGCGAAGCCGAACGCCAGCCTGAAAATGCCAACGTGTGGGGCATGCTGTTTAGCTTTTACCGCCAAAGCGGCGAGCTCGAAAAAGCGGATGAGGCGCTTACCCGGCTCATCGAGGTCGACGGACGCGCCCCGGCGCTTTTGGGCGAGCTCGCCGAGCTTCGCTTTTTCATGGCCGGGCGCAGGCTCACCCCAAATGTTCGGGCGCTGGCCGACGAAGCCCTGGAAGTCGACCCGCGCCAGCCCAAGGTGCTGAGCCTTCTCGGCGTTCACGCCTTCGACGAAGGCGACTACGCGCTCGCTATCGACCGCTGGCGCCGGGCGTTGGCGAGTCTGGAGGACAGCGCCACGGTGGAGGCGCTTCGTGAGGGGATTCGCACGGCAAACGCCCGGCTGGAGGACGCGGATAGCGCTAACGTTTCGACCGACGGTGTGTTTGAATAGCCCGCTCGATTTTTATCTGCTTTATAAAGAGCCGCAATGCGCTTAACGTCCATACGCCTTACCGGGTTCAAGTCCTTCGTCGACCCCATTACGGTGCCCTTCGATGGCAACATGACCGCGATCGTCGGGCCCAACGGCTGCGGCAAATCCAATATCATCGATGCGGTGCGCTGGGTGATGGGCGAGTCCTCGGCCAAGACGCTGCGCGGCGAGTCGATGGCGGACGTTATCTTCAACGGCTCCACCGGGCGCAAGCCGGTCGGTCAGGCGGCGATCGAATTAAAATTCGATAACCGCGACGGTGGCATGGGCGGCGCCTACGCCCAGTACGCGGAAATCGTTGTCAAGCGTTTGGTTACCCGGGACGGCCAGTCCAACTACTTTTTCAACGGCCAAAAGTGTCGCCGCCGGGATATCGCGGATCTCTTCATGGGCACCGGCCTTGGCCCGCGCTCCTACGCGCTGATCGGCCAGGGTATGATCTCGCGGCTGATCGAGGCGCGCCCGGACGACCTGCGCGCGACCCTGGAAGAAGCGGCGGGGATCTCCAAATACAAGGAGCGCCGTCGCGAGACCGAAAACCGCATGCGCCGCACCCAGGAGAACCTGGAGCGCCTCGACGATATCCGCGAAGAGCTCGACAAGCAGCTCGAACGCTTGAAGCGCCAGGCCGAGTCCGCCAAGCGCTACCAGACCTTGAAAGCCCAGGAGTACCAGCTCAAGGGCGAGCTTGCGCTGATTCGCGGCCGCGCCTTGCGCGCTGAGCAGACCCGTCAGGAGAGCCGGGTGCGCGAGCTCGAAATCAGCGTCGAAAAAGACGTTTTCGGCGTGCGCGCCTGCGAAACCCGCCTCGAGCAGGCCCGCGCTCAGCACGATGAGCTCTCTGAGGTACTCGAGCGTCATCAGCAGCAGTTTTTCGAAACCACTACGCGCATTGCGCGCCTCGAGCAGGATCAGGCCCACCGCAAGAGCCGCGAAAGCCAGCTGGCAAACGACATCGACACCGCCCGGCGCGACCTTGACGAGCAGCGCCGGGTCAGTGAAGGCGACCAGACCCGTTTGGCCGAGATCGAGGCGCGCTGGGAGATATTACTGCCCGAGCTCGAAGCTCAACAGGAGCAGCTCGAAGTGCTCGAAGAGACGCTGGCGCAGGCCGCCCCGGCGCTCGAGGCCGCCGAGCAGCGTTTTGCCGATATCGATGCGCGCTGGCGCGACGTCAGCCGCGACGCCGAGCGCTGCCAGGACCAGATCGTCGATCTGGAACAGCGTATCAAGCGCCAGCAGGCCGAACGAGCCCGCCGCGAGCAGCAGCGCGGTGAGCTCGACGACACCGCTTCGCTGCAAAAAGAACATGCCCAGAGCCTGGCCGAGCTGCAGGAGGCCGAGCGTCGCGCCGAACACTTTCAAACCGAACGCGAACAGCGCCAGGCCCGCTACAGCGAGGCGCGTACCGCCCATCAGAGTGCTCTGAGCGTGCGCGAAGAAAAGCGCGGCGAGCTCAGCCAGTGCCAGGGCGAGCTCGCCTCGCTCAAGGCGTTGATCGACGCAGCGCTTGCCGACCACGACCCGGATCTACACACCCACCTCGAAGCCCTGGGGCTCGAAAACGCCCCGCGCCTCGGCGAGACGCTCAGCGCCTCGCCTGGTTGGGAGCCGGTGGTGTCCTGGCTGCTCGCGCCCTGGCTCAATGCCCGCATGGTCAGTGGCGCTACGCTCAAGGCGCTGCCCGAGGCGCTGGCCACCGACTGGTGTTTGATTCAAAGCGAGGCGAGCGCCGCGGCGAGCGACGCCCGGCTCGACTGCCTGGTCAGCGGCGCCGGAGCGCTGGGGGAGTGGCTGTCGCGCATTCACTTTGTCGAGAGCGACGACCAGGCCCAGGCACAAGTGGCGCACCTCGCCCCTGGCGAGAGCGTGGTTAGCCGTTCGGGCCTTTGGTGCGGGCGCGGCTGGCTGCATCAAAAGGCCAGCGGTGAAGGCGTCGATGCGCTGTTGATGACCCGGCGACGCTTTGACGAGCTAAGCCAGCAGCGCGAGGCCGTCGAGCAGGCGCTGGCGGAACTCGACGAGCGTTGCGAGACGCTGGCTCGAACGCTTGAATCGCTCGAGAGCGAGCGCGAGCAGCGTGGCGAAGAGGAGCGCGAGCACGGCAGCCTTCGCCAGCAACTGGCGGTGAAGGAGCAGCGCCTGGCCCAGCGTCTGGAGCACCTGCAGGGCCGCGCCGCGGAGATCGACGAGGAGCTTGCCACGCTAAGAGAGGACGAGGAGAGCCTTGCCTTGACCCTCGAGGAGCAGCGCGAGCGCTGGGGTGAAGCGATGACGCGCCTGGAGGAGGCGGCCACCGCCCGGGAAGAGAGCGTCGAGCAGCGTACCCGCGCCCGCGAAGAGTCTGATCGCCTGACCCGGGAGCAAGCGCCGCTCAAGGCGAGCCAGCAGGCGCTGGCGTTGGAGCGCGAGCGGCTCAACACCGAGCGCGATAGCCTGCGCGCCCAGCAGAGCCGATCGAGCGAAAGCGAAGAGCGCTTGAAGCTACGCATCGAAGAGCTCGAAGAGGCGCGTGAAACGCTTTTGGAGCCCGATGAGTTGGCCGCCGAAGAGCTCGAGGAGCTTCTCCACGAGCGCGAACAGCGCCAGGCACGGCTGAGCGAAACCCGAGAGCAAGCCCAGGTGATCTCCGAGCAGCTCAAAAACGACGAGCTCGCTCGGCAAAATCACGAGCGCACCCTCGAGCAAAGCCGGGAGCAGCTGCAAACCCTGCGTATGGAGGTTCAAGCGCTGGCGCTCAAGGCCACCACCCAGGATGAGGCACTGGCCGAGCTTGGACACGACGCCGAGGCGCTGGCCGCCGGGCTTGCCGATGATGCCGAGGAGTCGCGCTGGCAGTCGCTGTTGGAAGGCACGACGGAGAAGATACGCCGTCTTGGCGCGATCAACCTCGCCGCGATCGAGGAGTACGACCAGCAGGCCGAGCGGCGCGACTATTTAGAGGCGCAGCATGCTGAGCTTACCGAGGCGCTGGAAACCCTGGAGCGGGCGATCAAGCGTATCGATCAGGAGACACGGGTGCGTTTTCGCGAAACCTTCGATCAGGTCAACGCCGGGCTGCAGGCGCTTTTCCCGCGGGTATTCGGCGGCGGCGCGGCGTGGCTAACGCTGACCGGCGACGACCTGCTGGAAACCGGCGTGGCCATCATGGCGCGCCCGCCGGGTAAAAAGAACAGCACCATTCACCTGCTTTCCGGGGGGGAGAAGGCGCTAACGGCGCTGTCGCTGGTGTTTGCGATCTTCCAGCTCAACCCGGCGCCGTTTTGTATGCTCGACGAAGTCGACGCGCCGCTGGACGACGCCAACGTCGGCCGCTACGCAAAGCTCGTCAAGGAGATGTCCGAGAGCGTGCAGTTTATCTACATCACCCACAACAAGATCGCCATGGAGGCCGCCGAACGCCTGATGGGCGTGACCATGCAGGAGCCTGGCGTTTCGCGGCTTGTGTCCGTGGGTATCGAAGAGGCCACCGCGCTAGTCGACTGACCCGTTAATACGAGATCGACCGTTGCCGGCTATTACGCTTTGTTCATGATTTTAGCCCGGCGATGATAAGTGCTCTATTCATCCCCGGGTTCGAATAAGTGTTAGCCAAGCGTGGAATGGGCGCTCTTTTGTCAGCAGTCCGGCGCAAAAGGGGCTACAACGCTTGCCGGTGATCGATTAATCGCCGCCTCTTGCTATTCGTTTCAGCGCGACACTTCATAAGCAGCTGACCGGTGGGTTTTGAGCCGGCCAAGTTCACCTGTCAAAGTCGCGAAGGCGCAGTCGAAAGTCTTTGATAACAGGGGATTGCAAACGGGTTATTGGATACCGTTACGACTACGGTGAGCGCATTACTACTGGAAATATATATAGTAAAAACATTAATGGCCATAGTAGGAATCGAAGAGTGTTGTGTGTTCAAACTCGCAAGAACTAACGAACACTTGTTGCGATAATGCTTAGTTGTGCTTGTTTAATGATCGAATATGGTTGTAAGATTTTGTCATCTAGCGTTAATGCTTCTACAATTGGCGCACTAGTAAGCTTTTCGGCGAACTTTACTTCATTGCTAGCCTAGGGCGTTAGCCATGAATAAAGAAGCGCTGAAGTAAAAGTAAAAGTAAAAGGGCGTTGTTGCACGAAGGTGGCCGACCCAATCAAGCGCCAGGATGGCACTTTTGGCCGTTGGGCTTGTCGAAAAGCGGGGCTTGCTACGTCGATGGCTGGCGAGTAGCGGGGTAAGCTTTATTAGATAGAGCAGCAGGTTGCCCTTTTTTGTAGCAGACGCACTATGCCTGGTGGTAAATATAGCGTTTGGATGGACGCGGCTATCATCAGGGGTAGCGCCTTAAATCGGTTAAAATGACCCGTGGAATGCTCGACATGGAATTAAGAGAGTGGTTAATCATTCTAGGATTGGCGTTGGTGTCGCTTATCGTGGTCGATGGAGTGCGAAGGCTCCAGCGTCAGCGTCGGGTACCGCGTCTTGACCAGGCGGTCGATAACCTGCCCAAGGCATCGGTGAACGAGCTCGATGACGAGGCCAAAGAGGCCGAGCTAAGCTGGGAGCTGCCCAACGGCGGTGCCCGGGTCGTCAAGCCCGCCGACTACAGCGGTTTGGGTAAAAAGCCCAAGCTCGAGCGTCAGGACCATCCCGGGCCCTCCAGGGTACTCTCCGATTTCAAGCGTTCGTTTTCCAAAGTGGCGTCCCGCTCTAAAAGCGCGGCAACTAGCCAGCGCTTCGCCTATCAGGGCGGTTTCAGCGAGCGTGATGAAGAAAGCCCCGACGCTTCCCGCGCTGCCCCTAAAGCGAGCGCCCCGGCCAGTACCGCCGAACCAACCCGCGCGGCGAGCCCGAGCGAGCGCTCCGCTGATCAAAGCCCTGTTAAACACGCCCCCGTTGAAGAGCGTCGCGAGCCGAGCCTTTTTGCCGATGAAGCGCCTTTAAGTGAAGCGCCCTCGGCGGCCGAGCCCACCAGCGGCGCAGCCTCCACATCGCAAACACCCCTCGATACGCCGCACTCGCCTGGCGTGGCGCCCTCCGAACCTGCTTTTTCTACTCAGGCGGTTGGCACTGAGCCGGTGGAAGCCGCAGCGCCTAATGAGAGCGAAAAAGCCGATACCGCGACCGACGAGCCCGTGCTGCGCGCCGAGCCCGAAGACGCCGCCTTTGCCAAAACCAGCGAGTCACGTCAACGGCGCCAGCTGCGCTCCAACACCGCCGGTGAACTCGATGACGACGCCATAGACGAGTACCGTCTGGTCGATTTCGAGGGCATGGGCCGCTCCTTCAAGCGTCGCTTGATCGAGCGTCGTCAGGAGCGCGCCCGTAAAAAGGCGGAAAAAGCCGAACGCGTCAAGGCGCTTGCCAAGCAGAAAGCCGAGCGTAAGGCGCTGGAAGCCGAGCAGCGCCGCGAGGCCCGGGAAGCCGCCGAAGCCGAAAAAGCGCGTATTGCCCAGGAGCACGCCCGGGCCCGCGAAACCGAGGCCGCCCACGCAACGGCGCAGTACAACGACGACGAGCTTTATAGCGCCGAGCCTTCGATGGGCGCGCTGCGCGGCCAAAGCGCGAGAGACGCGCGCTTCGACGAAGACGAGGCGGCGTTCGATGAGGCCTACGATGCACCGGCTTTTGACGAAAACGTCGTACGCCCCCATCCGGCGCTCGAAAAAGCGCTGCGCCACGACGTATCGGGCGCGCGCGCCAAAGAGACGCTGACCGACGCCTCGGAAATGGTGGTGATCAGCGTGCTCTCGCGGGACGAAGAGGGCTTTGACGGCGGCAAGCTTTTGGAACTGATGATGGCCTGCGGATTGCGGTTTAGCCGCGAAATGGGCGTTTTCCATCGCTTCGAAACCGAAAGCCCCGATAGCGAGCTGCAGTTCTCCATGGTGAACGTGGTCAAACCCGGCACCTTCCCCATCGAAGAGATGGACGAGTTCGCCACGCCGGGTATTTCGTTTTTGATGCCGCTACCCGGGGCGCTCGATAGCTCCGCTGCGTTCGAAGCGATGGTCGAGACCGCCATGGTGGTCGTACGTCACATGGGCGGCGAGCTCAAGGACGAAAACCACAGCGTCATGACGGCGCAAACCATCGAGTTTGCTCGCCAGCGCGTGCATGAGTTCGAGCGCCGCCACCGCCTGCAGCGCCACACCGCCCGCTAATCGGCTTTTTAAGTGTCTCAAAACACCCGCCTCGCCAGGCGGGTGTTTTTGTTACTAGAGCCTAACGCCGCCAGGCTTTAGGATAGCGCCACTACGTACTGTTTTACGGAACCCTATTGCATGAGCCAGCCTTCCCCCCAGGTGCGTGAGGAAATCGCCGCGCTGCGCGCCGAGCTCGACGATGCCAACCACCGCTACTACGTGCTTGACGAGCCCGCACTGACCGATGCCGACTACGACCGCAAGCTCCAGGCGCTCAAAAACATCGAAGCGGACTACCCGGAACTGGTGACGGTCGATTCGCCCACCCAGCGCGTTGGCGCTGCCCCGGCGGAGGGCTTTCCCGCGGTGACCCACGCGCTACCGATGCTCTCGCTGGACAACGCGTTCAATCGCGACGACGTCGTTGCTTTCGCCGAGCGCGTGGCCGAGCGTTTGGAGCGAACCCCTGACGAGCTCGAGTTCAGTTGCGAGCCCAAGCTCGACGGCGCGGCGGTGTCGCTGGTCTATGAGCAGGGCGTATTGGTAAGCGGCGCCACCCGGGGCGACGGGCGCACCGGCGAAGGTATAACGTCGAATTTGCGCACGCTGCGCTCGGTGCCGCTCAGACTGCGCGGCGATAATGTGCCCGAGCTTTTGGAAGTACGTGGCGAAGTCATCATGCAACACAAAGGCTTCGAGGCGCTCAACGAGCGCGCCCGGGAAGAAGAGAGCCGCGTATTCGCCAACCCGCGCAACGCCGCTGCCGGTAGTCTTCGTCAGCTCGACCCACGGATTACCGCCAAGCGCCCGCTGGAGTTTCACGGCTATCAGGTGGCCAGGTTAGAGCCGGATAGCGGCGATACCACCCACAGCGCGCTGATGGAGCGGCTGAAAACGCTCGGGTTTCGCTCGAGCGCGGAGCTTGCCACGCTCAAGGGGCCCCAAGCGGTCGCCGACTACTGCGAACGGCTCGGCGAGAAGCGCCTGACCCTGGGGTTTGATATCGACGGCGTCGTGATCAAGGTCAACGATCTGCGCGCCCAGCGTGAGCTTGGCTTCGTGGCCCGCGCCCCGCGCTGGGCGGTGGCGTTCAAGTTTCCGGCTCAGGAGGAGATCACGACCCTCAACGACGTCGAGTTCCAGGTCGGGCGCACCGGCGCCATTACGCCGGTTGCGCGGCTCGAGCCGGTCACGGTGGCCGGCGTGACGGTCTCCAACGCGACGCTTCACAACGCCGATGAAATCACTCGGCTGGGCGTCATGATCGGCGACACCGTGGCGATTCGCCGGGCCGGCGATGTCATCCCCCAAGTGGTTCGGGTGGATACCGACAAGCGCCCGACCTCGGCGAAAGCGATCGTGTTTCCCGACGCCTGCCCGGTATGCAGCTCACAAATCGAGCGCGTCGAGGGCGAGGCGGTCGCGCGCTGCTCCGGCGGGCTCTTTTGCCCCGCCCAGCGCAAGGAGGCGCTCAAGCACTTCGCCAGCCGCAAGGCGCTGGATATCGACGGCCTGGGCTTGAAAATCATCGACCAACTGGTCGAGCGCGACTGGGTGCAGACCCCCGCGAACCTTTTCGAAATCGGCGTCGAGCGGCTGGCAACGCTGCCGCGCATGGCGCAAAAGTCCTCGGAAAACCTGGTGGAGTCGCTCGAAAAGGCTAAAAGCACCACCTTTGCGCGCTTTATCTATGCCCTCGGTATTCGCGAGGTGGGCGAGGCCACCGCCGCCAACCTGGCGAGCCACTTCGGCACTCTACAGGCGCTGCAGGGCGCCGAGCAGGCCGCGCTCGAGGCGGTCAACGATATCGGCCCGATCGTCGCCGCCCACGTACATACGTTTTTCAAGCAGCCGCATAACCAGAACACCATCGCCGATTTGATCCGGGTGGGCGTTACCTGGCAAGAGGTGGAAGTCACCCAGGGCCCCAGGCCGCTCGAAGGCCAGACCTGGGTATTGACCGGCAGTTTGGAAACCATGACCCGCGACGAGGGCAAGGCACGCCTTCAAGCGCTGGGCGCCAAGGTCGCGGGTAGCGTGTCCAAAAAGACCACCGGCGTGGTCGCCGGCGAGGCGGCGGGCAGCAAGCTTGCCAAAGCCCAGGAGCTGGAGGTGGACGTACTCAGTGAGGACGCCTTTATTCAACGACTTGCCGAGTGGGAGCAAACGTCATGAGCCGATTTATCGAAGTACCCGCACGGATGCTACCGCCGGAGACCCTCGACGCGCTGCTCCAGGCGTTCGTGACCCGCCAGGGCTACGACACCACCGACACCAGCGGTGAAGGCATGCACGGCTGGGTCATCGAGCTCAAGCGCCAGCTCGAGCGCGGCGAGCTCTTGATCGCCCACGATATCGAACTCGAGCAGACCGAGGTCATGACGCTTGCCCAGTGGCGCGCCTTCGGGCGCGATATCGCCGATGACGAAGAAGAGGGCGACTACTAAATCATGCGGACTGAGCGCGGATCAGCTCGCTGATCAGTCGCCTTCCCGGGTGCAGGTGATCGACGAGCGTATACTCCAGCGGCCGCGGCTCATCGCACATGCTCGAGGCGATCACCTCGGCGCACAGCGGCGTGCTGGCAAGCCCGCGGCTACCGTGAGCCGCGGATATCCAGAGCCCTTCGTGATGGGCGCCAGAAACCGGCGCCACCCGAGAGGCATCCTTCTGGAGCGCAGCATAATCGCTTCGCCACTGCTCGAACACCGGCACGGGCCCGGCGTAGGGCGTTTTGTCCGGGCTCGCCGCGCGTACCGCCGCGCGCCCGGTAAGGCGTTCCGGCGTAAGTGGTCCGCTCATTCGTTCGAGTTCATCGAGCCACTCGGGCAGGGCCGCGCGTAGCTCATCGATATTGCGCTGGTGATCCTCCGGGCGTATGTCGCGCTCGCCATCGTTGGGGATGAAACTCGCCCCGAAGGTGAGTACGCCGTCCGCCGGTGGGCAGAGATAGCCGCCGGCGCACACCACCCGCGTCGGCGCGTTGACGCCGTCGGGCAGCGCCAGCGAACTCACCTGCCCGCGTACCTGCTGAAAGGGGAGTGTGCGGGTCTGTTCCAGTGTATTGGCCAGGTGGGCGTTGGCGATGACCACCTGGTCGGCCTCGGCGCTCGTCTCGTGATCGAGGGTAAGCTGCCAGCCGCCGGGGGTCGGGGTCAGCGCCGTCACCTGGGCCTGGCGGTACTCGATACCCGGGTGCGCCAGTAGTGCTTGGCAGAGTAGCGCAGGGCGTACCCAGCCCGCCTGCGGGTAAACCAGGGCGTGCTCGACGCTGCCCGGCACGCCCGTAAGGGGGGCGAGTGAGCCTTCCTGCGCTTTCACCACCGCCTCGCCGAGCGGATGGCGCTTTAAAAAGCGCCGCTGGCGGTCCGCTTCCTTATCGCTTTGCGCAATCTGCACCACGCCGCAGGGCGCCCAAAACGCATCGTTTTTGGGCACCTCGCCCAGCCAGCGCGCGCTGTACAGAAGTCCGGCTAAATAAAAACGGCTCTGGTCGTTGGTCTCGGTGGCGAGTTTGACGTAAAGCGCGCCCTGGCGGTTACCCGAGCCGCCAGCGCCGGGCGCCTCGGCCTCGTACACCGTCACCTCCACACCGCGCCGGGCAAGTGCTGCCGCGACGCTCGTTCCGGCAAGCCCTGCGCCAATCACCGCGACCCGCTCGGCTTTTTGTACCGCGGGCGGGGTGAACCAGGGCGTCGCGTCGCGGCGGTTATCCACCGGGGGAGATTCGATCTCACCGGCCAGCATCTCGCGCTTACGCCCAAAGCCCGGCACCTTTTTGATCGTAAACCCGGCGGCCTTCAGCCCGCGCTTGACGATGCCGGCGCAGGTAAAGGTGGCAAAGGTGGCGTTGGGGCGCGAGCGCGCCGCCATGGCCTCGAAAAGCGCGGGTTGCCACATGGCCTCGTTTTTCGATGGGGCGAAGCCGTCGAGAAACCAGGCGTCGACCTGACCATCCAGCAGCGCCAGCCGCTCGGTGGTGTCGCCAAAGTGCAGGTCGAGGGTGACGCGCTCGGACAGGTGCAGCCGGTGGATACCGCTGACCGGCTCGGGCCACTGGGCGCATAGCACCTTTGCGTGGCGCGCAAGCGAGGGCCAGGCGCTTAGCGCCCGCTCGAGCGCCTCGCGCTCGAGCGGGTACATTTCTGTGGATAACAGATGAAGCCGAGCATTGGGGGCGGCGTGTTCTTCAAAGCAGGTCCAGGCGCAGAGCATGTTGAGACCGGTGCCAAAGCCGGTCTCGCCGATCACGAAGGGACGACCCGGCGCCCAGCCGGCGAAGCGCTCCGGCAGGCGGTTGGCGTTCAAAAAGACATGCTCGGTCTCGGCGCGGCCATCCTCGCGAGAGAAGTAGACGTCGTCAAAGCGCGTGGAGTGCGGGGCGGCGTCATCCCAGGTGAGCTGGGGGGCGGTTAACGCTTTTAGAGGTGGTAGAGCAGGGTGGCGCTGGGTCACACGGGTATCCGTTGTCGGGGCGTAGGGAAAAGCGATTAAAAAATGACCAATTTGTTAATACGGGCGTTATCTCTCGCTTTAAGAAAAGCGTCCGCCATGTTTTCACAGAGTTTTCCACAGCCTCTGTGCAAAACCCGGCGGTGCCGCATAGCTTTCTTTGAAAATCAAGGCAATACTTTTTTGAAAGGCTTCACCGTTACGGTAGCGTAGACGCCGGCATCCACGTAGGGGTCCTGATCCGCCCAGTTTTGGGCATCATCGAGGCTTTCGAACTCGGCAACGACCAGGCTCCCGCTAAAGCCGGTATCCCCCGGGGTTTCGCTGTCGATGGACGGGTGAGGCCCGGCCAGTACCAGGCGACCCTCGTCGCGCAGCGCTTCCAGGCGGGCAAGGTGGTCCGGGCGCGCCGTCAGGCGCTTTTCCAGACTCTCGGACACGTCTTCACTGATAATGGCATATAGCATGGGGCTTCCTTGGGCGTAAGCGAATGGGTTGGTCTTCGACCAGGCTTTGATGGATGGGCCCGTTGACCGGGCGGGGCCAAGCGCTCACTATAACGCGCTTGCAAGCCGCGAACGGGGCACGGCGGCGGGTCGTATGACCGCTGCATCCGTACTTATACGTGAAGCGCCCCTATTCTGACAAACTCCCCCTACGACGTCATGCCTATGCCCCGACTGCCCGTCACCGTGTTGCCCACTACCTTCGATGCCGATCACCGCTACCCGGTCGATTTGCATATGCACTCCACCGCCTCCGACGGGGCGCTATCGCCCTCCGAGCTGGTGGCGCTGTGCGCAAGTCGCGGGCTCTCCTTCATGTCGCTGACCGACCACGACACCATGGACGGGGTCGACGAGGCCGCCCGCGCCGCCGAACGTGAAGGCCTCTGCCTGGTTGCAGGTTGCGAGCTCTCCACCCGCTGGCAGGGCATCAATATTCACGTGGTGGCGCTGATGCCCGGCGGCGTTCAGGGGCCGTTGGTCGAGGGGCTCGAATTTCAGCGCCGGGCGCGCATCAAACGCGCCGAGGTGATCGCCGAGCGCCTCGAAAAGCTTGGCCTGCGTGACGCCCTGGCCAAGGCGCAGGCCCAGGCCGGAAGCGACCGGCCGCTGGGACGGCCGGACTTTGCCCGGGCGCTGGTGGCCGAGGGTCTGGCGCCGGACTGGGCCGGGGCGTTCAAGCGCTACCTGGGCAGCGGCAAGAAGGGCGACGTCAAAGCGCACTGGCCGGAGATTGGTGAGGCGGTGGAGTGGGTCGTGGCCTCCGGTGGCGTGGCGGCGATCGCCCACCCGCTGCGCTACGGGCTGACACGGCGCAAGCGCGGCCAGTTGATGGATGCGTTTACCGCCGCCGGCGGGCAGGCCGTGGAACTGGTCAGCGGCCAACAGAACCCGGACAGCACCCGGGATTTGGCCCGCCAGCTCGACGAGCGCGGACTTTACGCCTCGCTCGGCAGCGATTTTCACTTTCCCGGCAGCCACTCTGCCCCCGGCAGCATGAGCGAAATTCCGCGTACCGCGGCGTTACCCATCTGGCAGCACCCACGGCTTGTCCACATGCACCAGGCACCCGGCGGGCTGCTCGGCGCAAGCCAGTAGCGTCATCCAGAGCGTAAGGCCTCACTAACCGCTATGCTTGAGGTAGGCCCATCCGGGCGTTTTAACAGCCAAGGAGCGAGTAATGAGCCAGTATTTTCAGATACATCCGGAAAATCCGCAAAAGCGCTTGATCGACCAGGCGGTCGAGATCATCCGTAAAGGCGGCGTGGTTGCCTACCCGACGGACTCCGGGTATGCGCTGGGCTGTCACCTGGGCGAGAAAAAAGCGATCGAGAAGATCAAGTGGCTGCGCTCGCTCGATGACAAGCATAACTTTACGCTGATGTGCTCGGATCTCTCCGAGATAGGCACCTACGCCAAGGTGGATAACGCGGTGTTTCGCCTTCTAAAGGCGCACACGCCCGGCCCCTACACCTATATTCTGGAAGCCACCACCGAGGTGCCGCGGCTTTTGCTGCATCCCAAACGGCGCTCGATCGGCGTACGCGTGCCGGATCACCAGATCACCCACGCGCTGCTCGAGGCGCTGGGCGAGCCCATGATGAGCGTTACGCTCATTCCGGTGGACGAAACGCTCCCGCTGAACGAGCCCGAGGAGATTCGTGAGCGCTACAGTGCCCATCTGGATTTGATCATCGATGGCGGGGCCTGCCATCTGGACCCGACCAGCGTGATCGACCTGCGTGAGCTGCCACCGAAGATCGTGCGGCAAGGGCGCGGCGACACGACCCCCTTTGAAAGCTAGCGTCGGTCCGCCCTGATGAGGGGCGCCGAGCGTTAGTGCCCGGCGCCGTCCTCGTCTCCATCTTTATCCTTTGCTGGCTCATCGCCCTCTCGGTCAGCGTCCTGCTGCGCCTTCTCCTTTTTGCGCTTTTTCTCCTCTTTTTCCTCGCGCGGGTCCTCGCTGAATTCGTCGAGCCAGGTGCCGCAGCGTAGACAATAACGGGCGCGCTTTTCGTGGCGGTCGTGGCCGCAACCCGGGCAGGCCTCTTCCGAGTAGCGGTCCTCGCGAATCGAGCGGATCACCTGAGCGGAGAACACCCCGGTGGGCACGGCGATCACCGAGTAGCCGATCAGCATCAAAATCATGGTGATCGTCTTACCCACTGGCGTGACCGGCACGATGTCGCCGTAGCCCACCGTGGTCATGCTTACGATGGCCCAGTACATCGCGATCGGAATGCTGGTAAAGCCCGCCTCTTCGGATTCGATGGTGTACATCAGCGCGGCGAAGAGCGTGACCACCATCAGGATGCTGCTGAAAAACAAAAGAATCTGACGCAGGCTGCGGTGTAGCGCCTCCAGCAGCATACGCCCCTCGCCGACGAACTCCATCAGTCGCAGAATACGGAAAATCCGCAGCACCCGTAAAAGCCGCACGATGACCAGCGCGTGGGCGCCGGGCACCAACAGCACAAGCCAGGCAGGCAGAATGGCGACCAAATCCACGATGCCGTAAAAGCTCTTGATATAGACCGTTGGGCGTTCCAGACAGTAAAGGCGCACCAAAAGCTCGATACTAAAGGCGGCGGTGAAGCACCACTCCATGTAGAGGAAGATATCGCCATAGCGCTGGGCGTAACCCTCGACGCTACCCAGCAAAATCACCGAGACGCTCATCAAGATCATGACGATCAGCACCAGGTCGAAGGCCTTGGCGGCGGGCGTGTCGGATTCGAAAATGATGTGGAAAAGCTGCGAGCGGATGCCTTCCGGTCCCGGCGCGAGATGAAAACTCATGGCGATATCCTTAAGTAACTAGCCCGCTTAGCTTAGCGCGCTTTCAAGGGCCAGGCGATGCGCCAGGCTCAACGCGTTATAGCCAAACGTAATGCTGGGCACGTTGGGATCGAGCGCCCGGTAAAGCGCCGCGGCGGTGGGGCGAAGCGTCTCGTCCAGATCCTTGTGATCGGCCAGGGTTTTGTAGGCGTGCTCGGCGCTTTCGAAATGCTGGCTTTGTCCGCTGTCCTTGTAGGCGTCCAGGGCAACGGTGGCGCGGTGAAGCCACTCGCCGGGCGTTTCGGCTTCGGGGAGCGACCACTGCCCGTGGCCCAACGCATTGCCCCGGGCGGCCTTGCTCGAATCGCTCGGGCGAAGCGCGGTTTGAGCCGAAAGCGACAGCGCCAGCGACCAAAGCGCTGAGGGCGAGCCCGCCTTGAGTTCGAGCTCGACTTCGCAAATGGTGGCGCCGGCGCCGTTGCACTCGATTTGGCCTTCATCGAGCACCAGCTCGATGCGGCTATCGCTCCAGTCGATCAGCCAGCTGCGCCGGTCGAAGTCGGTACTCAAACTCGGTGTCAGCGCAGAAAGCGCGCCGCCCAATGGGCCTTCGAAAGGGGGCAGGGCCGCAAGCGCCTGGGTATCCAGCCCGTTTTCCACGGCCATCT
Source organism: Vreelandella sp. GE22 (assembly GCF_968212445.1). Taxonomy (NCBI): domain Bacteria; kingdom Pseudomonadati; phylum Pseudomonadota; class Gammaproteobacteria; order Oceanospirillales; family Halomonadaceae; genus Vreelandella; species Vreelandella sp. GE22. Next base: position 2,857,317 of record NZ_OZ309110.1, on the reverse strand, counting down.
CCCACTCGTTGCGCGTCGAGAGCCCGCCGCCGCCGTGGCCTTTGGTTTTCACCGTTTGAAGGGTCTGGGTATCACTCTGGCGAAGCCGCAACGCGATCCCGGCGCCAGCCAAATCCCCTTTGGGGGTGTCGAAATAGGTATTTTTGAGCTTTTTTTTCACCGGCTCCTGGGAAAGGGCCGGAAAGCTTAGAAAGGCATCGATGGACGCCGCAGGCAGCGCTAGCTTAAGCTCGACTTCAAGCGGGGCGTGATTTTCCATGACAATAGCTACCTTGCTTTTGTGAACATTGCGTTAAATTTTGACGTCTTTTATGAACTTTTCATGACGGGGGCGGGCGCACTCTTTATACTGGCGCCGCCATTTTCAGGCTTTCCACACTCAGGATGAAAGGCACTATGGTTACCTCCAATCCTTTTTCCGCCATGTTTGGCCGCTCGCCATTCCAGCCGCTTTTGGCCCATATCGTTAAAGCCAACGAGTGCGCCGACCAGCTGCTGCCCTTTTTCGAAGCCTCGCTTGCCGGTGACTGGGATACGGCCGCCACCCTTCGCGAAAAGGTTACCTGCCTCGAGCACGACGCGGATACGTTGAAAACCGAGCTGCGGCTCAACCTGCCCAACACCATGTTCCTACCGGTCTCGCGCTCGGATCTACTCGATCTGATCAGCGTGCAGGATAAGATCGCCAACAAGGTGCGTGACATTACCGGCATTATGCTGGGACGTAAAATGCGCGTGCCCGACGAGCTGGCCACACCCATGCGCGACTATATGCGTACCAGCGTTGCCTGCGTGGCCCAGGCGCGCCAGGCCCTCGAAGAGCTCAAGGAGCTTTTGGAGTCCGGCTTTGGGCGCAACGTGTCGGATGTAATGCACACCATGATTCGTGAGCTGCATACCCTGGAACACCAGGCGGACGATCAGCAGGTGGCGATCCGTCGCCAGCTTTTCGAGCTCGAAAGCCAGCTTCCCCCGGTCGACGTGATCTTTCTCTATAAGATCATCGAGTGGGTGGGCGAAGTATCGGACCGCGCAGAACGCGTGGGTAGCCGACTGCAGATTTTGACCGCGCGTTAAGGGGACCGCATGCAGATTATTGCCCAATATGGCGATGTATTTATCATTCTCGCCTGTGTTTTTGGCTTTTTCATGGCTTGGGGGGTCGGTGCCAACGATGTCGCCAATGCCATGGGAACCTCGGTGGGGTCCAAGGCGATCACCATCAAGCAGGCCATCATCATCGCCGTAATTTTCGAGTTTTTGGGCGCCTGGCTTGCTGGTGGTGAGGTGACCTCCACCATTCGGGGCGGCATCATCGACCCGAACCTTTTGGAGGCGAATCCGCAGTTTTTGGTTTACGGCATGCTCTCGGCGCTTTTGGCCGCGGGTATCTGGCTGATGGTCGCCTCGGCCCGGGGCTGGCCGGTCTCCACCACCCACTCGATCGTCGGCGCGATCGTCGGCTTCGCCGCGGTGGGCCTGGGGGTGGACGCAGTGGCCTGGGGCAAGGTGGGCCAGATCGCCTCGAGCTGGGTGGTCTCGCCGCTTTTGGCCGGTACCATCGGCTACGTGCTGTTCAAGTCCGTTCATCACCTGATTTTTGAAAACAGCGACCCCTTCACCGCGGCCAAGCGCTACGTGCCGGGCTACGTGTTTTTGGTCGGCTTTATCGTCGCCATGGTGACGCTCACCAAAGGGCTCTCCCACGTGGGGCTCGATTTGAGCTTTAGCCAGAGCCTGCTGCTTTCGATTCTGATCGGCGCGCTGATCATGGGTCTGGGGGTCTTGATGCAGCGACGCATCAAGTTCGAGCAAAGTGCCAACGACCACTTCGGCTACGCCAACGTCGAGCGGGTGTTCGGCGTTTTGATGATCTTCACCGCCTGCGCCATGGCTTTTGCCCACGGCTCCAACGACGTGGCCAACGCGGTGGGCCCGCTTGCCGCGGTGATCAGCGTGGTCAGAAGCCAGGGCGTGATCGACAGTGCCGCGCTGGTGCCCTGGTGGGTGCTGGTACTCGGCGGCGGCGGCATCGTGTTTGGCCTGGTGACCTACGGGCATCGCGTGATCGCAACCGTGGGTACCGGCATTACCGAGCTCACCCCGAGCCGCGGCTTTGCCGCAACACTTGCCGCGGCGAGCACCGTGGTACTGGCCTCCGCCACCGGTCTTCCCATCTCGACCACCCATACGCTGGTGGGCGCGGTGCTCGGCGTGGGCCTGGCCCGCGGTATGGCGGCACTGAACCTGCGGGTCATCGGTACCATCGTGATGTCCTGGCTGATCACGCTGCCCGCCGGCGCGTGTCTGGCCATCGTGTTCTTCTTCATGTTCAAGGGCATGTTCGGCTAAAAAGCGCCCCACGCCCCACCCTCTAGCGCGGCACCGTTTTGCTCCTTGCCCTGCGGCAAGATTGGCAAAACGGTGCCGCGCTTTTTGGGCTCTGGTAAAGTAAGTCCTTTGTCGTGACGCAAGCTTCCCATTCACCTGCTGCCGGAGAGCGGCCCCTTGGATACACGCTTCCCCTTTGTCGACTGGTTCCGCAACGCCTCGCCCTACATCAACGCTCACCGAGGGCGAACCTTCGTTATCCTGGTCGAAGGCGATGCCATGGCCTCCAGTCGCGGCGAGCAGCTAATCCAGGACCTGGCGCTTTTGCATACTCTTGGCGTTCGGCTGGTGGTGGTGTTCGGCGTGCGCCCCCAGGTGCAAAAGGCGCTGAGTGAGAGCGGCATCGAGCCGGTGCACGTGGGCGGGCGCTGGGTCGCCGACCGCGCGGTGATGGCTCAGGTGGAGCAGGTGGCGTCGCACCAGCGGCTTTGGCTGGAGGCGCGCTTGTCGCTTGGTTTGCCAAGCTCGCCGCTGCACGGCGTGGAACTTAGCGTGGTGTCCGGCAACCTGGTCACCGCCAAGCCCTTGGGCGTGCGCGAAGGCGTGGATTTCGATCACAGCGGTGAGGTGCGCCGGGTGCGCGGCGGCGCCATCGAGGAGCTTTTGGCCCAGGGGTCGCTCGTGTTGTTGCCGCCGCTGGGGTTTTCCAGCACCGGCGAGGTGTTCGACCTGGATGCCTCGGAAATCGCCCAGCACGCCGCGGTCGCGCTCAATGCCGACAAACTGATTTTATTGGGCGACTCCGAAGGGCTCAAGGACGAGCAAGGCGGCCTTTTGCGCCAGTTAAGCCCGGACGAGGCCGCGCCGCGCTTTGAGAGCGCCGCGCCGGGAAGCGAACTGGCCCGCCATTTGAGCGCGGCGTGCAGCGCGGCGCGCAAGGGCGTGGCGCGCACCCACCTGCTCTGCTGGCACGACCAGGACGCGCTGCTGGGCGAGCTCTTCACCCGGGATGGCGTGGGCACGATGATTACCGAACAGCACTACGAGCAACTGCGCCCGGCGACGCTTAACGACGTGGGGGGGCTTTTAGAGCTTTTGGAACCGCTGGAGCGGCGCGGCATGCTGGTGGCGCGCTCCCGCGAGCGCCTCGAGCACGAGATCGACGACTACCAGGTGATCGAGCGCGACGGCATGGTGATCGGCTGCGCGGCGCTGCACGTCTTTGCCGATGCGGCGATTGGCGAGCTGGCCTGCGTGGCGGTGCACGAAAACTACCGCGGCGGCGAGCGCGGCGAGCGGCTGGTCGAAGCCGCCGAGCAGCGCGCGCGCAGGCAAAGGCTGGCCTCGATTTTCGTGCTCACCACGCATACCGCCCACTGGTTCGTCGAGCGCGGCTTTCAGAGCGCAAGCCTCGAGGACCTGCCGCCGCTCAAGCGCGACGCCTACAACCACGCCCGCAAATCCAAGGTGCTGATCAAAACACTCACTTAACGCAGGCAAGACGGGGCGGGCGAAAAACTGGATAATGGGCGCCATCGCTCAGCCTCGTAAAACGAGTAGGGCACACTCATTGATTCGGACGTCCCCCCATGGAAATCAAAGTTAACTACCTCGATAACCTGCGCCTCGAGGCGAAGTTCGACGACTTCAGCGTTGTCTCCGACCAGCCCATTCGCTACAAGGGCGACGGCTCCGCCCCGGGGCCTTTCGATTACTTTCTGGCCTCGTCCGCCATGTGCGCGGCGTATTTCGTGAAGGTGTACTGCAACGCGCGCAATATCCCCACGGACAACATTCGCCTGTCCCAGAACAACATCGTCGACCCGGAGAACCGCTACAAGCAGATTTTCAAGATCCAGGTCGAGCTTCCCGAGGATATCTCCGAAAAAGACCGCGAGGGCATGCTGCGCTCCATCGACCGCTGCACGGTGAAAAAGGTCGTGCAGACCGGACCGGAGTTTCAAATCGAGGTGGTCGAGAACATCGACGAGGACGCCCAGGCCCTGCTGATGGGCGCGCCTGAAGGCAGCGAGACGTTCATCGAAGGCAAGGATGCGCCGCTGGAGCAGACCATCGCCCGCATGAGCGGCATTCTCAGTGATCTCGGCATGAAAATCGAGATCGCCTCCTGGCGCAACATCGTGCCCCACGTCTGGTCGCTGCACATTCGTGACGCCGCCGCGCCCATGTGCTTCACCAACGGCAAGGGCGCCACCAAAGAGAGCGCGCTCTGCTCGGCGCTTGGTGAGTTCATCGAGCGTTTGTCGTGCAACTTTTTCTACAACGACCAGTTCTTCGGCGAAGAGATCGCGGGCAGCGACTTCGTCCACTACCCCAATGAAAAGTGGTTCCAGCCGGGCCCGGATGACGCGCTACCCGAGGAGATCCTCGACGCGCATACCCAGGCGATCTACAACCCGGAAGGCGAGCTTGCCGCCTCGAACCTTTATGACACCAACTCCGGACGCGTGGATCGCGGCATTGTCTCCTTGCCCTTTGTGCGTCACTCGGATGGCGAGACGGTCTACTTCCCGTCGAACTTGATCGAGAACCTGTTTTTAAGCAACGGCATGAGCGCGGGCAACACCCTGGCGGAAGCCCAGGTGCAGTGTCTTTCCGAGATTTTCGAGCGCGCGGTCAAGCGCGATATTCTCGAGCAGGAGCTGGCGCTGCCGGACGTGCCGCAAGAGGTGATCGCGAAGTACCCGGGCATTAAAGAGGGGATCGAGGCGCTCGAAGCCCAGGGCTTCCCGGTGCTGGTCAAGGACGCCTCGATGGGCGGCCAGTTCCCGGTGATGTGCGTCACATTGATGAACCCGCGCACCGGCGGCGTGTTCGCCTCCTTCGGCGCTCATCCGCGTTTCGAGGTGGCGCTGGAGCGAAGCCTCACCGAACTTTTGCAGGGCCGTAGTTTCGAAGGCCTCAACGATCTGCCGCTGCCGACCTTCAACTCCCAGACCGTGGCCGAGCCCAACAACTTCGTCGAGCACTTCATCGACTCCGTGGGCGTGGTTTCCTGGCGCTTTTTCAGCGCCCAGTCGAACTTCGAGTTCGTCGAGTGGGACTTTTCCGAGGGCGGCACCAGGACCTCGCAACAGGAGGCCGACACGCTCTTCTCGATCTTTGCCGAGCTCGACGCCGAAGTCTACATGGCGGTGCACGAAGATTTGGGCGCGCCGGTGTGTCGTATTCTGGTGCCGGGCTACTCCGAGGTGTACCCCATCGAAGATCTGATTTGGGACAACACCAACAAGGCGCTGGACTACCGCGAGGACATCCTCAACCTGCACCGCCTGGATGACGCGCAGTTGACGGATCTGGTCGAGCGTCTGGAAGAGAGCCAGATGGACGATCATGCCGATATCATCACGCTGATCGGCATCGAGTTCGACGAGAACACGGTCTGGGGCCAGCTCACTATTTTAGAGCTCAAGCTTTTGATCTTTTTGGCGCTGGGCCGCTTTGAAGAGGCGCTGGACTGCGTGGAGATGTTCCAGCAGTACAACGACAACACCGTCGAGCGCGGACTCTTCTATCAGGCCCTCAACGCCGTGCTGGAAATCGAGCTCGACGACGAGCTGGAACGCGACAACTACCTGCCCAATCTGACCCGCATGTTCGGCGAACAGACCATGGCGGCGGTGGTTGGGTCGATAACCGGCGATGTACGCTTTTATGGCCTCACGCCGACCAACCTGCAGCTCGACGGTCTCGAGCGCCACCAGCGCCTGATCGAAAGTTACAAGAAACTTCACGCCGCCCGCGCGCGTCGGGCCTCTTGAACCATTACTCACTGACCGGACATGCCATGACACCGATGAGCCTGACTTCAATCGCTGCCGCCCTGACGCTCGTCTCCGGCGCGAGCCTTGCCCAAAGCGCCGAGCAGAGCCAAAGCGAGGTGCGAAAGCTTTACAGCGGCCAAATGATGCCCGATGAGCAGGTGGCGCTTTCGCGCCATATCGACCGGCTGTTCCCGACCCGTACGGTGAAGGCGGCAAGTTCCCCGCATCAGTTCGGCCAGCGCGACGCTTCATTAGAGAACTTCTCGCTGACCCATGAAGGCGTCACCTACGATATTTATGACTTCATGGCGCTCAACCGGGTAAGCGGCCTGATGGCGGTGCACGACAACGACGTGGTGTTCGAGCAGTACGCCCTCGGCAACAGCGCCGAGACCCCCTGGATGTCGATGTCGATCGCCAAGTCGATCTCCTCGACGCTGATCGGCGCCGCCCTCAAGGATGGCCATATCGAGAGCCTCGATGACGCCGTCAGTACCTACGTGCCCGAACTCGTCGGTAGTGTCTACGACGATGTCAGCGTCGAGCATATTCTGCTCATGGCCTCCGGGGTGGCCTGGGATGAAACCTACGCCGACCCGAACTCGGAGCGGCGCCACATGCTCGAGCTACAGCTCGAACAGCGCCCCGGTGCACTGCTGGATTTCATGGGCGGTTTAGAGCGAGCGGGGGCACCGGGCGAGGTGTGGAACTACAGCACCGGCGAAACCCAGCTGCTCTCGGCGATCATCAACGGCGCGGTGGGTAAAAGCGCCTCCGAATACCTGTCCGAGAAAATCTGGGCCGATTACGGCATGGAGACGGATGCCAAGTGGTGGCTCGATAGCGAAGACGGCCAGGAAATTGGCGGCAGTGGGCTTTTGATCACGCTTGCCGACTACGCTCGCTTTGGCCAGTTCGTGCTGGATGAATATAACGCGCCCAACGTGCTGCCCGAAGGCTGGGTCGCAGAGTCGGCAAGGCCCCATGAGATCGGCGGCGAAGAGATCGAATACGGCTACTCCTGGTGGCCGGAAGGCGAGGGCGCGTTTTCAGCGGTGGGGATATTTGGCCAGTGGATCTTCATCGACCCGGACAACGACATGGTGATCAGTATGACCAGCGCCCAGCCCAAGGCGGAAGCCATGGAGATCGTACCGATCACCGAATTCTTCCACGCGCTGAGCGATCACCTGGCCGGCGAGTAGAGTAATCCGGTTGCAACGCCTGGCCCGCTGGGCGAGGCGCAGGATAGATGGTTTAACGCTCCCGTTCACCCCAAGGAGGCGCTCGTGTTCATCAAGGAACAGCAGTTGGAAGGCCAGCACATCGTGCTCGAGCCACTCAATGCCGGTCATATCGAAGGGCTTGCGCGCGCGGTCAACGACGGCGAGGCCTGGAAGCTCTGGTACGCAAGTGTGCCCCATCCGGACGATATGGCCGCCTACGTAAAGCGCGGGATGGACGCGGCGGCGGCGGGCAACCTCGCTTACGCCGTGCGCCATAACGCCAGCGGTGACATCGTCGGCACCACGCGGTTCTACGGGGTCGATGCCGCCAACCGCCGGGCGATGCTGGGCTACACCTGGTACGCCCAAAGCGTGCGGCGCACGCCAGTGAATACCGAATGCAAGTTGTTGATGCTGGCCAACCTGTTCGAGGCATCGAATGCGGTGGCCGCGGAGTTTCGCACCCACTTTTTCAACCACGCCTCCCGCGCGGCCATCGAGCGCCTGGGTGCCAAGCAGGACGGCATTTTGAGATCCCACCAGATCATGCCTGACGGTTCGCTGCGCGACACAGTGGTCTACTCGATCATCGCCGCCGAGTGGCCGGCGGTGCGCCGCCATCTCGAAAGCAAGCTGGCGCACTTCGCGCCGGCGTAACGAATCGGCCCCGAGCTGGCTTTATCCGCCAAACGAGGCCTTTATCGGGCCAAGCGCGATTTTAGGTGCGCACGTGCTCAGACCTTGCCGGGCTCAGTACCAGCACCGCCAGCGGCGGCAGGGTGAGCGCAAGGCTCGCGCTCTGGCCGTGCAGCGGCGCATCATCGGCGACGATATGGCCCAGGTTGCCCAGGTTGGAGCCGCCGTAGCACTCGGCGTCGCTGTTGAGCCGCTCTTCCCAGCGACCGGCGACCGGCACGCCCAAACGATAGCCGTGGTGCGGGACCGGGGTCATGTTGGCCACCACCAGCACCGGCTCGCCGCCGGCGCTGGTGCGAAGCCAGGCGAAGACGCTATGGGTCTCGTCGTTGCTCATCACCCAGGTGAAGCCCCGCGCCTCGTTGTCCTGCTCGTGAAGGGCGGGGAGCGTCGCGTAGAGGCGGTTGAGATCGCCCACCAGGCGATGAATGCCGGTGTGTCGTGGCTCATCCAGTAATGCCCAGTCGAGTTCACGGTCATGGCTCCACTCGCGCCACTGGCCGAACTCACAGCCCATGAACAGCAGCTTCTTGCCCGGCTGGGTCCACATCACGCCAAGATAAGCGCGCAGGTTGGCGAACTGGCGCCATTCGTCCCCGGGCATCTTGCCGATCAGCGAGCCCTTGCCGTGGACCACTTCGTCGTGGGAAATCGGCAGCACGTAGTGCTCGGAGAACGCATACACCATGGGAAAGGTCATCTCATGATGGGCGTGAGAGCGATAGATCGGATCCTTGGCGATATAGGTCAAGGTGTCGTGCATCCAACCCATGTTCCACTTGTAGGCAAACCCCAGCCCGCCTTCCGCCGTCGGTTGGGTAACCCCCGGCCAGGCGGTGGACTCCTCGGCGATCACGATGGTACCGGGCGCTTCTTCGCTGACCACATCGTTGAGATGGCGCAGGAAATCGATGGTCTCGAGATTCTCCTGGCCGCCGTGGCGGTTGGGAATCCACTCGCCTTCGTTGCGCGAGTAGTTGCGGTAAAGCATGGAGGCCACTGCATCCACGCGCAGCGCATCGATATGAAAGTGCTTCAGCCAATGAAGCGCCGAGGCCAACATGAAACCGTGCACTTCCCGCCGACCCAGGTTGTAGATGTAGGTGTTCCAGTCCTGATGAAACCCTTCAAAGGGGTGCTCATACTCATACAGGGCGGTACCGTCAAAGCGTGCCAGACCATGGGGGTCGGTAGGGAAGTGCGCTGGCACCCAGTCAAGAATCACACCGAGCCCGGCACGGTGGCACGCATCGACGAAGTAGGCGAAGTCGGCGGGTGTGCCAAAGCGGGCGCTGGGGGCAAACTGGCCAAGCGGCTGGTAACCCCAGGAGCCGCCGAAAGGATGCTCCATGATGGGCAGCAGCTCGACATGGGTGAAGCCCAGCTCGAGCACATAGGGAATCAGGTGCTCGGCAAGGTCCCGCCAGCTGTAAAGCTCGCCGTTGTCGCCGCCGTGCTTGCGCCAGGAGGCCGCATGCACCTCATAAATGCTCATGGGGGCAGAGGGCGCGTGCACCTTCTCCCGCTTTTCGATCCACTCATCGTCATGCCAGGTAAACGGCGTGGTGTCGGCGACCACCGAGGCGGTGGAGGGTGGGGCTTCGGTGGCCAGCGCCACCGGGTCTGCGCGCAGCCCAAGCGCGCCATGGGCCTCCAGAATCTCGTATTTGTACGCTTGCCCCGAGCCAAGGCGTGGAATGAATAGCTCCCACACCCCGGCTGGGTGGCGCAGGCGCATTGCGTGGCGCCGGCCATCCCAGCTGTTGAAGTTACCCACCACCGAGACCCGCCTTGCATTCGGCGCCCAGACGGCAAAGCGCACGCCCTGGATGTCCTCTACCGCCATGGGCTGGGCGCCCAGGCAGTGCCCCAGGTTGCGATGGTTGCCTTCGCCCAGCAGGTAAAGATCCGTCTCACCCAGGAGCAGGTCGAAGCTGTAAGGGTCCTCGGTGATCTGCTCGCCCTGGGGCCAGCGGATGTGCAACTGATAGGGTGCGGCGTGGGGCAGCCGCGCGGCGAACAGGCCGGGGATCTGCAGGCCCGTCAGGCAGCAGCGCACGCCGCCATCCCGGTCCAGCACATCCACCCCGACAGCGCCGGGCAGGTAGACCCGCAGGTATTCGCCCTGTTCGTCGGTATGCATACCCAATACCGAAAAGGGATCGCGGTGGGTGCCTTCAACCAGGGCAGTGGCATCGTCTTCGCTCAGCCGCAGTGTGTCATCCAGCACGGGCCGGGTAGTCGTAACATCATTCATTGGGCTCTCCTGGGCTTAGCTGGTCAACAATGGCCGCTAGGCCGCGCAGCGGCACGCCAAGCCAGGTCGGGCGGTTAGCGGCTTCGTAGGCGATTTCGTAGGCGGTCTTTTCGAGCACGAACAGGTCAACGGCCGCCGCGGCGCCGTTGGCTTTCTGCCACGCGTGGGGAAGATCCAGCGTGGCCTGCCAGTAGGCATTCAAGAACACCTGACGCCCTTTAAGCAGATACTGCTCCACCACCTGATGGCCCTTGCCGGCGCTGTCGGCTTCACTGTGGCCCCCTTGGGCCTCTTCGATCCTGGCGTAGGCGTAATCGAAGGAGCGCAGCATACCGGCCACATCGCGCAGCGGGCTGTCCTTGGCGCGGCGCTCTTCAAGCGGCCTTGCCGGCTCACCCTCGAAATCGATGATATAGGCATCGTCGTGGGCCACCAGTACTTGGCCAAGATGCAGGTCGCCATGGATCCGGGTGATGAGGCTTCCCTCGGCAAGCGCGGCCATGTTGTCGATGGAGGAGAGGAGTTCGTCACGCTTTGCCAGAACGCTTGCGGCAATCTGCTGGTCGGCGTCATCGGCGGCGCCCATGTGCCGTTGAAGCAGCGCCAGCGCTTCTTCAACGCGCTGCGTCACGCGCTCTTTCCAGTGTGTAACCTGCGCGGGCCCGGCTACTTCGCTGGCAAACGCCGGGTCATCGGTAGGCAGCGCCAGCACCCTATGCAGCTCGCCCAAGCGCTGACCCAGGGTAGCGGCAAAGGCTTCCAGCTCGTCGAACGCGCCGTAACGCGCCTTATCCTTCACGAGTTCATGGGACTGCTCGTCCGCCAGGGCCTCGCGAATCGCGCGCTCGAGGGTCGAGCGGGTCCATGACCACGCATCGCCCTGGTTATCGATAAACCCTTGCACAATCATCAGGGTCTGCGGCGTGCCCTGTTCATCGACCTGGGTCACTTCCCCCAGTAGCGGGGCGGTGTTGATAAAGCCCCGCTCGGTCAGGTAACGGCCGATCTCGGCTTCCGGGTGAACGCCGGATTCCAGGCGACGAAACAGCTTGAGCACTAGTTGATGGTTGATCACCACTGAGCTATTGGACTGCTCGGCGCCCTGCTGGGCAATCTCCGGGTGCTCCGGCAGCGAAAGCTCGATAAGCGCCGGCGTTGGCAGAAAATGGATAGCGCCTCTCGCGCTTGGCAATACCACTGACTGACGCAGGGCATCCAGAACGGCCAGGGTAAAGGCATCCAGCGTCAGCGCGTCGGTGAGCAGGCCTACTTCATGGAAGCGGCGTACCCTCGCCATGGCAAGCTGTTGGGCAAGAGGGCTGCTCTGCTCATCCTCGGCCAGAAACGCCAGCGGTAGCTGATAGCGCTCGCTGCCCTGGGCGTGGGTGATCTCAAGCTCGCTGAGCAGCAGGGCATGGCCGCTGTGCTCAAGGCTTGCAAGCGAGTGCAGATGAATCGCCTCGACGCGCGCCTGCTTGGCCGCAAACCAGCGCCGCTTGGTCAGGTAGTGCGGCAAGGTTTCGCGCTCGAGCAGCTGCCTTGAGGCGCCTTCGAAAATCTCCTCGAGACGCTTTTTGATGATCAGGGTGACGAAATCCGGCATCGGCGCGGGTACTGGCGTATGCCACTCGGGCATGGCGGTTGCCGGGGCCAGCAGGAACCAGAAGAAACCGTAGGGTGGAAGTGTGAGCAGATAAGGCAGGCTGCCCACCGGCGGGAACGCACTGCCGCCGACCATCTCTACCGGCACTTGCCCTGCAAAAGCGGAAAGATCGAGCTCGACCGCTTGGGCAGTGCTGGCCACGTTGGCCACGCACAGCAGGGTTTCGGACTCGCCGTTATCCAAGGTCATCTCGCGCAGGTAGGCGAGAATATGCCGGTTGGCCGGATAGAGCGGGCGCAGGGTGCCGCGGCTGAAAGCCCGGTGCTGGCTGCGCACCGCCAGCAGGCGGCGCTGGTTGTTGAGCAGCGAGTGCGCGTCGCGGGTCTGGGCCTCGACATTGACGGTCTGATAGCCGTAGAGCGGGTCCATGACCGGGGGAAGTACCAGTTGGGCCGGGTCGGCGCGGGAGAAGCCGCCGTTGCGGTCTACCGACCACTGCATCGGTGTGCGTACGCCGTCACGATCGCCCAGGTAGATATTGTCACCCATGCCGATCTCGTCGCCGTAATACAACACCGGCGTACCCGGCATTGAAAGCAGCAAGCTGTTGAGCAGCTCAATGCGCCGCCGGTCACGTTGTAAAAGCGGTGCCAGACGCCGGCGAATCCCCAGGTTGATACGCGCCCGGCGGTCAGAGGCGTAGTGGTTCCACAGGTAGTCACGCTCCTTGTCGGTGACCATTTCAAGCGTCAGCTCGTCGTGGTTGCGCAAGAAAATCGCCCACTGACAGTTGACCGGAATGTCCGGCGTCTGGCGCAGGATGTCGGTGATCGGGAAGCGATCCTCCTGGGCCAGCGCCATGTACATGCGCGGCATCAGCGGGAAGTGGAAGGCCATGTGGCACTCGTCGCCATCGCCAAAGTAAGGGCGGGTGTCCTCGGGCCACTGATTGGCCTCGGCGAGCAGCATACGGTCCGGGTAGCGCTCGTCGAGCACCGCACGGATCTTCTTGAGCACCACGTGGGTTTCCGGGAGATTTTCGTTATTGGTGCCTTCACGCTCGACCAGATAAGGAATGGCATCGAGGCGCAGGCCGTCGACCCCCAGGTCCAGCCAGTACGCCATGACCTTGAGAATCTCGTCGAGTACTACGGGGTTGTCGAAGTTGAGATCCGGCTGGTGGGAGTAGAAACGGTGCCAGAAGTAGGCGCCGGCCACCGGGTCCCAGGTCCAGTTGGAGGATTCGGTGTCCAGAAAGATGATGCGCGTGCCTTGGTAGGCTTGATCCGTGTCCGACCAGACGTAGAAGTCGCGCTCTGGCGAGCCGGCAGGGGCTTGACGCGCACGCTGGAACCACTCGTGCTGGTCGGAAGTATGGTTGATGACCAGCTCGGTAATCACGCGCAGCCCGCGCTGGTGCGCCTGTTCGATGAAGCGCTTGGCATCGTCGAGCGTGCCGTAGTCGGGGCTGACGCCGGTGTATTCGGCGATATCGTAGCCGTCGTCGCGCCGAGGCGACGGGTAGAACGGCAGTATCCAGATCGTGTTGACGCCCAGGCTTACGATATAGTCGAGCTTCTGGATCAGACCTTCAAAATCGCCGATGCCGTCGTCGTTGGCGTCAAAGAACGACTTGACGTGCACCTGATAGATCACGGCGTCCTTGTACCAGAGGGGGTCGTCGAGAAAGTCGATCGTCTCGACGGCGTGTCGTTCGCTGCTGGCATCCATCATGGGGCGTACCCTCCCTGCATTCATCGATGTAAACGAATCTTTCCAACCGGTGAACCATTCACCGGTCGTTTATGGTTTCGGCGCCGCTAGCGCCCGGTTCGATCGCTGTCCGGGCTTGCAAGCCCCGCGCTAACCCGCCAGACGGTGAAGGGCAGCGCCTGCTCCAGGCGCAGCGACTGCCAGCGCCCGTGCCAGTGAACGCGCTTGCCGCTCATCAACTCCTCACCGAAAAGCGCCCCGTCATCAGGTTGGTCGAAAAGCGCGAAGGGCAGCTCGAAGGTGCCCTCCTGGGCGTCGAAGGGGTCGAGATTCACCGCCACCAGCACGACGTTGTCGCGGCTAGGCGTGGCCTTGGAAAAGAGCAGCAGGCGGTCGTTGTCGATTGGGTGAAAGGTGATGCCCAGATGCGTTTGCAGCGCCGGATTTTCGCGGCGGATACGGTTGAGCTGGGCGATCTCGTAGCTGATATTGCCCGGCGCCTGGTAGTCGCGCGGGCGAATCTCGTACTTCTCCGAATCCAGATACTCCTCCTTGCCGGGTACCGGGGCGCTTTCGCAAAGCTCGAACCCCGAGTACATGCCCCAGAGCCCGGAGCCTAGCGCGGCAAGCGCCGCGCGCTGCAAGAAGCCACTGCGCCCGCTGGTCTGTAGAAAATAAGGGTTGATGTCCGGCGTATTGACGAAGAAGTTGGGGCGGTAACCGTCACGCAGCGGTGCTTCATTGAGCTCTGTGAAGTATTCGGTCAGTTCGGCCTTGGTATGGCGCCAGGTGAAGTAGGTATAGCTCTGAGTGAAACCAAGCTTGCCTAGGCGCAGCATCATGGTCGGGCGAGTAAAGGCTTCCGCCAGGAACATCACGGCGGGGTCGCGGGCGCGGATATCGGCGATCAACCACTCCCAGAAGGGCAGCGGTTTGGTGTGCGGGTTATCGACGCGAAAGATCTTCACCCCTTCATCGACCCACGCCTGGACCACGTCACGCAGCTCGCGCCAAAGCCCGGGCACCGCGTCCTCGGCGTAGAAGTCGACGTTGACGATGTCCTGATACTTCTTGGGCGGATTTTCGGCGTAGCGAATCGTGCCGTCGGGCCGCCAGGAAAACCAACCCGGATGCTCGGCAAGCCAGGGGTGATCCGGCGAGCACTGAATGGCGAAATCCAGCGCAAGCTCGAGGCCGTGATCGAAGGCGGTGCGTACCAGGTCGCGAAAATCCTCACGGCTGCCAAGCTCCGGATGAATGGCCTCGTGGCCGCCCTCGTCGCTTCCGATTGCGTAGGGGCTGCCCGGATCCGTTGGGCCGGCCTCGAGGCTGTTGTTGGGCCCTTTGCGGTGCTTTCGCCCGATAGGATGAATGGGCGGGAAGTAGAGCACATCGAAGCCCATGTCGCGGATCAGCGGCAAGCGCCGGTGCACGTCCCTGAACGTGCCGTGGCGGCTGGCGTCCTGGGTCTCCGAGCGTGGAAAAAGCTCGTACCAGCTGGCAAAGCTCGCCTGCAGGCGCTCCACCTCCAGAGGGTAGTCGGCATGGGTGCGGGTCAGGTGGGGGCGAGGGTCGGCATCGCTCATCAGCCGCGCGGTATCGCGTTCGAGCAGCAGCGCCACCTGGGCGCCTTCGTCCGCCGCCTGGGCCTGGGCGTCCAGGCGCTCCTCTAGGGCTTGGCGTAGCGGGGCGCTTGCCCGGGCGGCGGCGCGCTCGAGCAGCAGGCGGCCCTCCGCAAGCTCCAGGGCGATGGGCACGCCGGCAGCGTGCTTTTTGGAAAGCTCGTAGCGGTAGGTGGCGAAAACGTCCCACCAGGCTTCGATATAAAAGACGTGGCGGCCTACCCGAGTGGGGGTGAAGTGGCCCTCCCAGCGGTCGAGCCCCAGGGGCTTGGCGAGCTGCATCGGGGCACGCTGCTCCTGGCCCTGATCGTCGACCCAGCCGATTTCGGCGGCCAGCACGTCGTGGCCGTCGGCGAAAATGGTCGCCGAGACGCGCACCGGCTCATCGACGGTGGCCTTGGCGGCGAAGCGCCCATCCTCCAGGGCCGGGGCGACGGCCTCGATGGCGATGCGCGGTGCTTGAACGGCCCGGGACAGCGCATCGCTTTCGCGGGGGACGTCATGATGTATCGAAGCCATAGCTTAGCTCTCCTTGCTCAAAGGCATGTCGAATGAACCTAACGGCCAGGCGCGCGGGGACCGGCGGCACTGACGAGTTCCAGAAGCGCCAGCGAATGGCTGGCTAGGGCAAACGCCTCACCGGGGGCGTCGAGTTCCAGATCATCCGGTCGGGCGTTGTCCAGGCGGCAGTGCCAGCGGCCCTTGTCTGGCTCGGGCAGGGTGAAACGCACGTCCTCATCGCCGGCGTTGAACAGCAGCAAAAGAGTGTCATCGGCCCCGGCCCGGCGGATACCGCTTGGCTGGGCGCGGCCGTCGAGCAGAAGCCCCAGCACGTGCAGGCTCGGGTCTTCCCAGCGCTCCACGCTCATCTCTTCACCGTCCGCGGCAAGCCAGGTCACTTCCTTGAGGCCCAGCTCCTCGTTGTACTCGCCGCTGAGAAAGCGGCCGCGGCGCAGAATCGGGTAGCGAAGGCGAAGGGCACTCACCCGACGGACGTACTCGATCATGGCGTGGGCGTCGCCTTCGAGGTTCCAGTCGAGCCAGCTGATCTCATTGTCCTGACAGTAGGCGTTATTGTTGCCCTGCTGGGTGCGCAGCAGTTCGTCGCCGGCCAGCAGCATCGGCGTGCCCTGGGAAAACAGCGTCGTGGCGATCAGGTTGCGGATTTGGCGCAGGCGCAGCGCCTTGATCTCGCTATCCTCGGTGGGGCCTTCCTCGCCG
Organism: Vreelandella sp. GE22; assembly: GCF_968212445.1. NCBI lineage: Bacteria > Pseudomonadati > Pseudomonadota > Gammaproteobacteria > Oceanospirillales > Halomonadaceae > Vreelandella > Vreelandella sp. GE22. Next base: position 2,840,863 of record NZ_OZ309110.1, on the reverse strand, counting down.
TGGTTGAAGGAGATGTTGTGGCCGTGGCCATCCTGATTGTTTTCGCCGTTGGCGTCGTTGTGCTTGTCGTTGTAGGCCACCAGGTCATACAGGGTGTAGCCATCGTGAGCGGTAACGAAATTCACCGAGGCGAACGGGCGCCGCCCCCGGCGCTTGAAGATATCCGCCGAGCCCATCAGCCGGGCGGCAAGCTCTTGAAGCTGGCCTTCGTCGCCGCGCCAGAAGGCGCGCACGCAGTCCCGGTAACGGTCGTTCCACTCCGCCCAGCCCGGGGGGAAGCCGCCTACCTGATAGCCGCCGGGGCCGCAGTCCCAGGGCTCGGCGATCAGCTTCACCCGGCCGAGCACCGGGTCCTGGCGGCAGGCGTCGAGAAAGCCGCCGCCTTCGTCGAAGCCATGGGGCTCGCGGCCCAAAATCGTTGCAAGGTCGAAGCGAAAACCGTCCACGCGCATTTCGGTGGCCCAGTAGCGCAGCGAGTCGGTGACCATTTGCAGCACGCGCTGATGGCTCAGATTCAGAGTGTTGCCGGTGCCGGTGTCGTCGATGTAGTAGCGCGGCTCTTCCGGCACCAGCCGGTAATAAGAGGCGTTATCGATCCCCTTGAGCGAGAGCGTCGGGCCGAGCTGGTTGCCTTCGGCGGTGTGGTTGTAGACCACATCGAGGATCACTTCCATGTCCGCGGCGTGGAAACGGGCCACCATCTCCTTGAACTCGTTGACACTCTCGCCGGAGAGATAGCGCGAGTGGGGGGCGAAGAACCCCAGGGTGTTGTAACCCCAGAAGTTATGCAGCCCCTGCTCCTGCAGGCGCTGGTCGTCGACGAAGGCGTGAATGGGCAAAAGCTCGATCGATGAGACGCCTAGTGAGCGGATGTAGCCCACCACGTCATTGACCATCAACCCGGCGAAGGTACCGCGCAGGGCCTCGGGCACGGCGGGGTGGCGCATGGTGTAGCCCCGCACGTGGGCCTCATAGACGATAGTGTGATCCCAGGGCAGCTGTACTTCTCGCGAGCGCCCCCAGGTGAAGGCCGGGTCGACCACTTTACAGCGGGGCATGAACGGGGCGCTGTCGCGCTCGTCGAAGCTCAGATCCGCGTCTTCGTGGCCGATGGTGTAGCCAAATAGCGCGTCGTCCCACTGGATTTCGCCGACGATCTGCTTGGCGTAGGGGTCGAGCAAGAGCTTGTGATGGTTGAAGCGGTGGCCCTGTTGCGGCGCGTAGGGGCCATACACCCGGTAGCCGTAAAGCAGACCCGGGCGCGCGTCCGGTAGATAGCCGTGCCATACCTCGTCGGTGTATTCGGGAAGCTCGATGCGCTCGATCTCGTGCTCGCCGCTGGCGTCGAACAGGCAAAGCTCTACCCGGGTGGCATGGGCGGAGAAAAGCGCGAAATTCACCCCCAGCCCATCCCAGGTCGCACCCAACGGAAAAGACCACCCTTCGTGCACGCGGGAGCGGCGCATCACGCTAGGCGATTCATCGGCGGCTACGGTGCTGTCGCCATCCCGCGGCGTCTGGCTTATCGTCATCGTCTTCATTCCTTGAGCCCTGATGGCTCGCAGGGGGCGGTGTAGGCCACCCCGGCCCAACACGGGGGAAAGTGGCTATTTTTCAGTTTTGGGCGAGCGCTTACGCGGCGCTGCCTTTTTGGCCGACGGTGTCGCTCTGGCCTGGTCACTCTTTTGGGCCCCGGCGCTCACGCGCGCGCGTTCCGGGGCGGGCACTGGCTCGACGCCCGGGGCGTGGCCACGATCCTGAACCGGCAGGTCGTCGGTGACCTCCGTTAAGCGGGCCTCGTTCTGGGAGGAGCTTGCATCGAGGTCGTCTTCCGGCTCATCGAGGGGCAAACGACTCTCTTCGATGCCGCGCTCGTCTTCCTCCAGGGGCAGGTCCTCTTCCATGATCGGCGGCTCGTCCAGGGGGGCGAGCAGCTCGTCCTGGGCATCGCTTTCGGCGTGTTGTTCGGCGGCGACGATCTTTCGCGCCCGCTCCCAGTGCTGTTGTTGCTGGCCCTCCGGGCGCCCTTCGGCTTCCCAGATGCTGTAGGCCAGTTGCCGGACACGTTCTTCATCGATCATTTCAACTCTCCCTGCGCCTCGCGCGCTGTCATTGCTCATCGGGGGTGAAAGCGTTCGCGTCGCCGTCACCCGCCGAACTATCTTCATTTAGAAATACCCCCACCGGCAGCGTGGACAGCAGCTCGCCAAGCGCGATCTTCTCGCCCTGGGATGCCACGCTTGCCTGGGTCAGTACGCTACGCCAGCGCCCCGGCAAGCCCTCAAGGCGCGTGTCGCCCCAGTGCGGCAGGGGCTGTTCGCTTGAATCCAGCAGCGCCGCGCTCAGGCGCGGGACCACCACCAGCAGCGTTTGCCCGTTATAGCGGCGAAGAAATGCCACCACGCGCTCGGCGTGTTCGCCGCTGGCCAAAAGGGGCTGATAGCTGCCCTTTAAAAAAAGCGCCGGATAGCGGCCTCGAAGGGCCAAGAGCCTGGCCGTCACCAATTGCTTGATGTGCCCGTCCGGCCAGCTTTTTAGCGCCTGCTCTAGAGCCGGGGCGCTTGAAAGCGCGGCCTGTCGCGCGGCGTAGTCCACCGGGCGGCGGTTGTCCGGGTCGACCAGGCTGTAATCCCAGAAATCGTTGCCCTGATAAAGGTCGGCGACGCCGGGTACGCTCAGGCGCAGCGTCGTTTGTGCCAGGCCGTTGACCGCGCCGGGCAGATCGAGCATTCGCGCCGCGTGGTGAAGGCCGTCGCGTAGTGCAGACGTGGTGAGAAGCCCCTCTAGAAAGCGCCGGCACACCTGCTCGTAAGCATCGTTGGGCCAAAGCCAGTGGCTTTTAAGCTTTGCCTCGCGCAGCGCCTTTTGTTGCCACTCGCCCAGCCGCTGGATAAACGTTGCCATGGCTTGGGTGTCCTGTGTGTTTTGGGCGTCCCGGGGGGCGAGGGTGGGCGGCCAGGCGGCGACAATGATCTGGTAAAGCAGCAGTTCATCGCCAGGCGAAGGCGCCACACCGTCCTCTAACGTCTGGCGCAAGGGCGCGGCCAGGGCGCGCCATTCGCCCACAAGACGCGTGAAGCGCGGGGCGTGTTCGCTCAATGCGGCAAGCCGGGCGCGAACGTCCTCGCCGCGCTTGTGGTCGTGGGTGGCGGTGGTCACCATGGCAGATGGAAACGCCTGGGCACGCAGGGCGTTGGCGGCGTGAAAGCGCGCCGGCGTATGGTGGAAGTGTTCGCCGTCGAAACCCACATCGTTTCGCGATATCAGCGCGGCGCTGCGATACCCCGCCGTATCCTCCACCGCCTTGGCGGCCACCGGCGAGGTGAGCTGTTGAAAGCGCACGATGGCGCGGTTTCTGAGCGCGCGCTCGGCCTTGTCGGCGCAGCCTCGGGGCGCATCGCCCCCCAGCCAGCGCGCCAGCGCCTCGAGGGTGTCGCGATCCGGTGGGCTCAACGCGCGTCTGGCCCCGGCCATCGCCTCCTGGAAAAACGCCTCGTCTGCCGGGGGGCGGCCGCTGTCGTCGGCGTAGCTGCGGTAAATGGGAAAGTGCACCACCAGGGCGTACAGCGCCCGGCGTATAGAACCCAGCGTGATGTCGCGGTGCGAAAGACCGGCGCGGGCCACCGCGTGAAGCGCCCGGGCGCAGGCGGCGTATTCGCTTGCCAGCAACGAGGTGAGGATTTCGCCCCGGGCTTGGCGTACTTCCTCCATGAACGTAAGCGCGCGGCCGCTAACGTCGCGCCACAGGGCGCGAAACGGCTGCTCCCCCGCCGGGTCGTGCATGAGCCCCGACACTTCGTTCATGAACTCGTAGCCGCTGGTACCGTCCACGCCCCAATCCGTGTGCAGCGTTTCACCGACGCCGAGAATTTTCTCGACATACAGCGCCACCCGCCGCGGCGCCTCGGTGGGTCGGCTCGCCTCCAGCGCGTCCAGCCGGCTGCGCAGGCGCAGGCAGTAGCCCCGCGGGTCGGCCAGCCCGTCGACGTGGTCGATGCGCAGGCCATCCACCCAGCCTTCTTTTACCAGGCGAAGCGGCAGGGCGTGCACGGCGTCGAAGACCCCGGGGTTTTCGATACGTAGCCCGCCAAGCTCGGTGACATCGAAAAAGCGCCGCCAGTTGATCTCGTCACTGGCGGTGCGCCAGTAGGCCAGCCGGTAGTGCTGGCGCGAAAGCAGCGCGTGCAGCCGGGTCATGCCATGCGGGTCGCTTGCCTTGAATAACGCAAGTACGCCCTCGAGACAGGCGCGGGCGTCCGGCGCGTCGAGCACGTGGTTCAACTGGGCACAGGCCTGGCCCGCCTGCAGGGCCGGGGGCGCTTTATGGGCCAGGGAGTCGAAAAACGCGGCCTGCTCATGAAGCGCGCTGTGCTCGGCGAAGCGCAGGATGTCGCCGTAATGGCGCGGGTCGATGGGAAAGCGGTGCTCGTGGTAGGCAACGTGAAAGCCGCCCTGGTCAAAGCACAGACTAAGCTCGCCGGCGGCCAGCGTCTCTTGGTAGGGCGCGCCCAGAAACGGCGCCAGCAGCTTGCCTTTCAACAGCGGGTCGGGGGAATCCCAGTCGACATCGAAAAACCCGGCATAGGCGCTCTGCTCGCCCCAGGTCAGCACATCCTGCCACCAGGGGTTTTCCGAGCCGCCCACGGCGAGATGATTGGGCACGATATCCAATACCAGCCCCATCTGGTGGGCGCGAAGCGTTTCGACCAGCGCCGTGAGCGCCGCTTCGCCACCGACTTCGTCGTCGATACGCGTGGGGTCGACGCCGTCGTAGCCGTGAGGCGAGCCCGCGCGCGAGGCCTGAAGCGGCGAGGCGTAGAGGTGGCTCACCCCGAGCGCGGCGAAGTGCGCCACCAAACGCTCGGCATCCCAAAGCGTGAAGCCCTTGTGAAACTGGAGCCGAAGCGTTGCGCGAATCTCATTCATGGAAAGGTCCCTTACTGGGCGCGGTTTTAGGCTCAACTTCGGACGACGGCGCCTCGATGGGACGCTGGCGCCTAACCCAGGCAAGACGCTCGAGACGCTGGCGTGTTTGTGGGCAGGAGAAAAGCGACGGGCTGTCGGCGGCCAGGCGGCGGCGCCAGTTGGGGTGCTGCTCGCCGCTGTTGGGGAGGTTCGGCTGCTCCTCCAGACCCAGAATGTCCTCGACGGGAATCAGCACCAGCGGTGCCGAGGTGGCGGCCAGGTGGTCAAGGCAAGCATCGATCACCCGCGTGGCGGGAATGTCGGCGGCGGCAAGCGCGCCAGGGGCAGACGAGGCGCTGAGAAGCCCGATAGTACTCGCCAGGCGCGCCCGCTCGAACTTGCGGGCAGCCTCTTCGGTTGCGCTGCTTTGGTCGGGCTTCAAGAGCCCAAGCTTGCTTCGCCACTGGATGTCGCGGCCCGCCCACCAGCCCGCTACCGTCGGCAGGTCGTGGGTCGTGGTGGTGGCAAGCGCGGCGTCGGACCACCGGTCAGCGCTCAAAAAGCGCTGCTGGTCGTCTTGCTCGAACCAAAGCACCTGCATGCCGAGAATGCCCCGGGCGGCGAGGGCCTCGCGAAAGTCCGGTGCCACGGTGCCCAAATCCTCGCCGATGACGATCGCCTGGTGGCGAAAGGACTCCAGCGCGACCAGGCGCAGCAGATCCTTTAGCGGGTAGCGCAGATAGCCACCGGCGCCTGGTGAAGCGCCCGCGGGCACTAGCCACAGGCGCTGCAGGCCCAAAACGTGATCGATTCTAAGCCCGCCGGCGTGGGCGAAACCGCAGCGCAGCATGTCGATGAAGCTTTGAAAGCCCGAGTGCACGAGCCCCCAGGGCGAGAAGGCCGCAAGGCCCCAGTCCTGCCCGTCGGCGTTGAACAGATCCGGCGGCGCGCCGATCGAAAGGCCGTCGAGCATCTCCCCCGGGCGGCTCCAGGTCTGGCTGCCCGCCGGGTCGACGCCGACCGCCAGATCGGCAATCAGCCCGACCCTCATGCCCGCGTGTCGGGCGCTTTGATGCGCGCGCTCGAGCCCCTCGGCGGTGAGCCACTGGAGAAAGGCGTGAAAGCCGATCTCGAGGGTATGGCGTTGGGCGAAGGCCGTGACCGCATCGCTTTGCGGATCGCGCAAGGCCTCTGTCCAGGCGTGCCAGTCGCCGGGGCCGTTGATCTGTTGAAGGGCCTCGAAGCGGCAGTGGTGTTCGAGCGCCTCGCCGCCGGCCTGGCGAAACGCCTGCAACTGGTCGCGCCATTGCCGCGCTTGCGGGTCATCGCCGTTGATGACGTCATCGTACAGAAAGCGCAGCCAGCCAAGCTTGGCCCGGGCCGCCTCCGGCCAGTTAACGAACGCCTCGGCTTCGAGGGAGGCAAGCTTTAGTTGCGTGTGACCATGCGCCTTGGCGCGTGCGACTGCGGTCTCGCCCAGCAGCGTCTCCGGGGCGCAGTGAAGCACGTTGTACAGTAGCCGGCTGGAGGGGGAGTAGGGGCTGTAGTGATGCACATTGGCGCTGAACATGGCGTGGGTGGGGCTGATCGCCAGGGCGTCCGCCCCCAGCTCCCTAAGCTGGGCAGCACTTTGGACGAGCGCCTCGAGATCCCCGATACCACCGTCGCCGGGCCGACGCAGTGCGTAGAGCTGAACCGCTGCGCCCCAAAGCCGTGGCGCAGCGCTTTGGGCTGCATCCGCCGGGGTGAAGCAGCGCGGCGGCGCTACGGCCAGGGTGAGCGTGGCGCGCTCGATCGTCAGCCGGTGGTAGCCCGGCGCGTCGATGGCGGGCACGCGAGAGGTTTCATCGAGTGTCCCCTCACGGCGCTCCCCACTTTCCAGAACGAGGGCGAATGGGGTGCCCGGGGCAAGCGACGAAGGGAGCGGGGTGGGGGCGTCGACATCCGCGGTAATCAGTGGCGGCCAGTCATTCGGGCTTTGCCCAGCGCTTAGTTGATTCAGGCGCCGGTGGCTTTCGGCGATCGCGGCGGCGGAGTCGGTGGCAAAGCCAAGACTATCGAGCAGGCGGTGCTGGGCATCCTGGGAGAGTCGGCAGGCGGCGCCATCGCTGTCCTCCCACTCGAGCAGCAGCCCCGCCGCCTGGGCAAGATCCTGAAGGGGCGTATTCATGGCGTGTCTCCGTGTTCGCCGGTCATCAGCCACGCCGCCGCCGAGCGCGGTGGCAGCCGGCCCGTCTCGGCGGTGCTTGCCACGCCGTCGCGGCTTTCGCATAAATGCGTTTCCAGGCAAAGCGCTTGGCTTTCAAGCATTGTGCTCTCCACGTCGGTCTCACCCAGGTTAATCGCGATCACCAGCTGTGCGCCGTCGCCCAGACGCCAGCGGGCGAGTACGGCTTTGTCGCCCAGAACATCGGCCCCCAGCGATCTTGCCCCTTCCAGGCGCGGTACGATCTGGAGATGGCGCAGGGATAAAAGCGTGCGGTAGCGCTCGAGGATGGCGTGGTGGGGCGGTAGCGTTCGCGCCTGAAAATCCGGCAAGGAAGCATCGAAGGTATCGGGGGCGTTGGGGTCGGGGATGTGCTCGCGAGCCTTTGATTCCTTGAATGCGGCGAAGTCGGCGAACTCCGCTCGGCGCCCTTCACGCACCGCCTCGGCCAGGGTTTCGTTGTGATCGGTGAAAAAGAGAAACGGGCGCTTCGAGCCCCACTCTTCGCCCATGAACAAAAGCGGCACCATGGGCGACAGCAGCAGCAAGAGGGTGGCCGCGGCCAGCGCATCCGGGTCGGCGAGCACGCTAAGGCGCTCGCCCAGCGCCCGGTTGCCGGTCTGGTCGTGGTTTTGCAAAAACGCCACGAACGCGATGGGGGCAAGGTGAGCGCTGGGCTCGCCTCGGGGCCGCCCGTGGCGCGAGGCCGCGCCCTGGTAGATGAACCCCTCGTTAAGACAACGCGCAAGGCGCTGAGTGGGCGCCTCGGTGAAGTCGCCGTAATAGCCCTCGCTTTCGCCGGTTAGCAGAACGTGCATCACGTTGTGCCAGTCGTCGTTCCACTGCGCGGTGAATAGCGGCGCTTCGAGCAGCGAGGCGCTGTTGGCCTCGTTTTCGAGCACCAGGTGCACGTGGCGGTCAATGGGGATCACGCGGTGAATCGTCTCGGCGAGTTCCACCAGAAAATCCTGCTCGCCGATGGCGTGCACGGCGTCGAAGCGCAGCCCGTCCAAACGGTACTCCGTGAGCCACATCAGGGCGTTGTCGATGAAAAAGCGGCGCACCATGGGCTCGCGAAAGTCGATAGCGGGGCCCCAGGGCGTGTCGACGTCGTCGCGAAAGAAACCGGCGGCGTAGTGGGCCAGGTAGTTGCCGTCCGGGCCGAAGTGGTTGTACACCACGTCGAGAAAGACCGAGAGCCCCAGGCCGTGGGCCTCGTCGATCAGCGCTTTCAACTCGTCGGGTGTGCCGTAGCTTCCCTGAACCGCGTAGGGCAGCACGCCGTCATACCCCCAGTTGCGCGTGCCGGGGTAGGCGGCCACCGGCATCAGCTCGATGGCGGTGACGCCCAACGTCTGCAGGTGGCCCAGGTGCGCGCGCACGCCGTCGAACCCACCGAGTGCGCCCGCATGAAGCTCGTAAAGCACGGTTTCTCGCCAGGGCCGGCCCCGCCATTGTGTGTGGCGCCAAGCGTAGTGGGCCGGGTCGATCACCACGCTCGGCCCATGAATATCCCCCGCCTGGGCCCGGGCGGCGGGGTCGGGTACGTTCAGCGAGCCTGCCGGCGTGACGAGCCGGTAGCCATAGCGCGCGCCGTGGCCACAGGCAAGCTCGGCGCTGACGCAACCATTGGCCTCTTTTGCCATGGTGACACGCTCGAATCCTTGTACCTCGAGTTCGACCTGTTCGGCATCCGGTGCCCACAGAACGAATCGCGTTCGACCGTCGTCGAGCACGTTGGCCCCCAGGGCGGGGCGCTGACTGCGTTCATGCATCGCTTCGACTCCTTCAAAGACGCTGCGTCGTGATGCGTTCGGCCTCGATGGCCTGCTGATAGAGCCTGGTGTAGGGAATGATGGACTGGCGCCAGTGATAGCGTCCGGTCATGGCGGCGCCGCGCATGGCGTTAAAAAGGTCCGTGCATTTATGTACGGCGAAGGCGCGCTGGATGGCGCGCATGTAGCTGCCGAACTGCATGTCGTCGAACAGAAAACCGGTCACACCGTCCTCGATGGTATCGGCAAGCCCACCGGTGCGGTGGGCGATGGGCAGCGAGCCAAAGCGCTGGGCGTACATCTGGCTCAACCCGCAGGGTTCGAAGCGCGAGGGCATGAGCAGAAAATCGCTGCCAGCGAATAAACAGCGCGCCTGGTACTCGTCGAAGCCGATATAGGCGGCCACAGCACCTTGATAGCGCCGCGCCAGCGCGCGAAGCGCCTGCTCCACGTCATGCTCACCGCAGCCCATGAAAACGATCTGCCCCCCGGCCTCGACGATGGCCTTGGTGGCCTCGATGGTAAGATCCAGCCCCTTTTGATGAACCAAACGCGAGATCACCACGAACAGCGGCCCGGCACCCGGTAATAGCCCGTAGCGCAGGCGTACGTAATCGGCGTTGGCGCGTTTCCCGCGCCAATCGTTGGAGGAGAACGCCTGAATCAGATGGCTGTCGGTGCGCGGGTCCCAGGAGTCGTCGATACCGTTGGGGATACCGCTCAAGCGCCCCTGATCGGCCTTGCAGCGAAGAAGGCCGTCCAGCCCGCAGCCGAATTGGGGCGTGGTGATCTCCTGGGCGTAGGTGGCGCTCACCGTGGTGACGCGGGAGGCATAGTTGATACCGGCTTTCATGAAGGAGAGATCGCCGTAATACTCGACGCCATCGATATTGAAGGCGTGCTCTGGAATGCCCAGCGCCGCTCGCCGGGAGCCATCGAAAAGCCCTTGATAGGCCAGGTTGTGAATCGTAAAGATGCAAGGCACCGGCGCGTTCTGCCAATGCAGATAAGCCGGGGCGAGGCCGCAGGCCCAGTCGTTCAGGTGCAACAGTTTGGGCTGCCAATCGAGCCCCGCCAGGCCCAGGGCGATATCCGCCGCCGCCTTGGAGAGCCGGGCGAAGCGGATGTCGTTATCCGCCCAGCCGGTGTCCTGGCCATCGCCGTAGCCGCTGGAGCCGCGCCCGTAGGGCGTGCCTTCGCGATCGAAGAGTTCCGGGCAGAGCAGGACGTAGACGATCAGACCGTCGCGGCAGGTGATCTGGCCGATCTTGCACGCCGGCAAGTCGGCGAAGGCGGCAAGCTCGCCGACCGGCGTGATCACGACATCGGCGGTAAGGATATCGCGGTAACCCGGAATCAGTACTCGGACATCGTGGTGTGCCGATAGGGCCCGAGGCAGGGCCGACGAAACGTCCCCCAGCCCACCCACCTTGACGAAGTCGCTCATCTCGGTGGTAACGAAAAGTATTGATTTGGAGGGCGAATCGTCAAACGGTGGGCGGCGGGTAATCGAAGTGTTATCTGAAGTTGTTCGATGTCGTCCGATGACATTTTTTTCTGAGTTATAACGCTTCGTCTTCAAGTGAGTATTCAAAGAAGTGTTTATTTTATAAGATGTTGGCGTTTGATAGTTTCTTTTTAAACTCGCTTTAGACTCGACTTTATGACTGTTTTTATTGCCCAATACCCCCTCGTCCATGCTCAACCTCCCCGGTTATCATGGTAGATACTGTTGGATTAGATAACTCATTATCTCGGCGACGTTCCTGTCGGCCGCCCGCGCCAAGCTCTGTGGCGGGTTTCTCTATTACTTTAGTCGAAATAAATAATAAAGCTGTAAGCTTTTGGCTATCCATAACGTTGGTTAACCAATATGTTGCTTGTTTTATTGATTTATACTTAGCGATCTCTTTGGTTGAATTAATATAAATGCTTTTAATGCATGACGTTAAAGTACTTTTTTTAACACCGGTTAGCATTCGATAGGGGCTGAAGTTTTTGTTTTTTTAAATCGAAGACAAAATAATTCGAGGGCAGGAAGGGAGTGAAAGAATAAAGCAGGGCGATGATTTGCAAGGTCCGCTGTGAAAAGTCCGATACAAAACCTTCGGCTTGGAAGATATCGGGACTTTGCCCCACGGAGGTGGGGCGCCGTGGGGCAAAGAGCCTAAGGGGATAGCGAGAGAAAAAAGAGTATCAGGGGAGGGGACAGAAGCGACAGAATGAATCCGCTGACCACCGCGACCGGCACGCAGGCCACGCCGCCGTGCTGCTGGATGACCGGCAAAGTGAAGTCCATCGAAGTGGCGCCGCCAAACCCGATCGCCAGTGCGGCGTGGCGGTGAATGATCAGCGGGATCAAGATAAACGCCAGAAGCTCCCGGGCCAGGTCGTTGAAAAATGCAACGCCGCCCAGCAGTGGCCCCAGCTGGTCGCCGATCAAAATGGCGGACAGCGAATACCAGCCAAACCCCGAGGCCATGGCCAGGCCTTCGCTCACGCTTAGCGAGAGAAGCGGGGCGGCGACAACCCCGGCCAGCAGCGAGCTTGCGGCCAGCGTCACCGCGATGGCAAGCCCCAGCCGGTTGAGCAGAATTTGTTTGAGCGCCATGCCGGAGTTGCGCAGTTGGCAGCCAATCAGCGCAAGCAGCGCGTAAAGCGCCCACTCGGCCAGCGTATCCGCCGTGGCGAACACGCCGCGGCCCAGAACCGGGGCGAGCAAAAGCCCGGCGGCCACCCCGGCCACCACCGTGACCAGCAGCAACAGCGACCCTTGAATGGCGGCAAGCTTGCTGGCCGGCGCATCCTTGACCACCGGTGAGGTGCCGGCCTTGAGTGTCATCCGGCGCGACAGCCACCCAAGGGCTGCCAGGTTGAACACGGTGGTAAGGCTGAAAAGTGTCAGGGCACTTGCGGCCAGGCGCGAAAGCTCGCCGGTCAGGTTTTCGAGCCCGGCCAGGCTTATGCCCATCAGTAGCAAAATGAGATACACCGAAGCGCTAACGCCCCGGTTGATCAGGTGCTGGAGGTAGGGTGAGCGAACGCGCACCAGGTAGCCCCCGATCAGGGGGAGTAGAACGATCAATAAACCCGTGAGCATTTAGGGGGCGGCGCCATCGCTTGGGGTGAACTCGGTCAACGTGATGGTGGTATCCCGGCGGCCGTCCTTGACATATTCCACCGAGAGAATCAGCCCGGGCCACTCGGGGGCGAAGCTGATTTCCATATGGCGGTCGGGTTTCTCGACATCCGTAAGCGTCACGCTCTGGGTATCGAACTTGCCGGCGGGCAGGTCAACGGTGGCGGTATCGTTGGTATAGTACTGAAAATGTTCGTCGCGGCCGCGATGATCGAGAAACTCGAGTTCGCAGGGCGCCCGTTGGGTGCACTCTTCAGAGCCGGCGCGGCGGGAAAGGTCGAACAGCGCGGCCTGGCGGTCGAGTGCCGTGAGTTCACTTTCACCCAGTTGGTAGCTGTCGCCCACGCCGAACAGCGAGTAGCTGCTCGAGTACAAAAGCGAACGGGTGGTGTCATCGTCAGCGGTAAAGCGGCTTCGCTCCTCGCCTTTGGCAACGGCGACGGAAAAGCGCATGCTGCTCAACCAGTGGCCTCCTTCCTGGCTTAGCGTATGGCGCACCGTGGCGCTGGGCCAGTTGCGAACCTCGAGGCGGTAGCGCGCTTCAAAAGGGCGCGGATCGTTGAAGCCCGTCTCTTCGCTGGAGACGGCGGTATGGGCACTTCCCATACCCAAGGCAGCGAGCAGCAACGCGCCGATTCGCCGGGGGTTGGACATCGCTTTCAAAATACGGGGCACAGGTTCCACTCCTTTGTGTGCAAATCGTCCTTAAGAGCCTCGAACCAGGCACTTCGTTCACGTCAGGCCTTTCATTATGGGCATCTGGCGTGCGCTAGTAGCCGTCATCCGGGTTGACCGTGGCGAGTGACTCTCCATCCTCGAAGGCGTGAAGGTAGGAGATGACCTGGTCGATGGCATCCACAAGCGGCGTGGGGGCCGCCATATGCGGCGTAATAATAACACGCGGATGCTGCCACAGGGCATGCTCGGCGGGCAGCGGCTCCTGCTCGAACACATCCAGTAGCGCCCCGCGTAGATGCCCCGGCGCCTGGCCCTCGCCCAGCGCCTCGATCAGCGCATTTTCGTCGATCAAGCTGCCCCGGCCCGGGTTGATCACGCTGGCGCCTTTTGGCAGTCGATGAAGACGCTCGGCGTTTAAAATATGCCGGGTCGCCGGGGTGTCCGGCAAAATGGTCACCACGCTGCGTACCTGGCTTAAAAGCTCATCGAGGCCCGCCTCGCCGTGCAGGCAGCGAACGTTTTTCAACTCCTTTGGCGAGCGGCTCCAGCCAAGCACCGGAAAGCCCGACTGATAAAGCGCCGCCGCCACCGAACGGCCGATCGCGCCCAGGCCCAAAACGCCGACCGGCCACTGCGATTTCTCCACGACTTCCTGGGTTTGCCACTGCGCGCTGGGCTGCTGGGCCGCGTAGCGGTCCATGCTGCGGTAAAAGTGCAATACCCCGTAAAGCACGTAGTCGGCCATTAGCTCACCCATGCCGGCATCGCGCAGTTTGACGATCGGCACATTGGCGGGGCGCTCGGGGGTGTTCAAAAGATGATCCACGCCGGCGCCCAGGTTGATGATGCCCTTGAGCGCCGTTTGCTCGGCCAGTAAATAGCCCGGTGCTTTCCAGACCGCCAGGTAGTCGGCGCCGAGGCGATCCGCTTTGGGGGCGTCGCTTGTGAGCACGGTGTCCTTCGGGAACGCCTCTAAAAGGGCGGCTTGCCACTGCTGGGCCTGGTCGGTATGTACCACTATTTTCATGAAGCGCTCCTCGAAATCGCATGTTGCGGGTTACCAGCTATCATGGGTTAAGTGGGGTAAGGGCTGCAAGGAGGCGGCCGTGCCCCGGCGCGCGCTCAAAGGCGCGCTTTCGCCATCGGGAAAGGAGATCCAGCATGACGACCAGCGCCCAGGTAGTCACCCGCCAACGCAGTGGCAAGGGTTTTACCTACCGCACCGAAGACGGTGAAACGCTCAAGGACACCCAGTGGCGCGAGTGGATCAAGTCGCTTGCCATTCCGCCGGCCTGGCGGGACGTCGAGATCACGCTCGACAAGCGCCATCACATTTACGCCACCGGGCGCGACGACGCCGGGCGCAAGCAGTACGTTTACAACCCCAAGTGGCGTGAGAAGCGCGAGGCGAAGAAGTTCGATCGGATGATCGCCTTCGCCCAAAAGCTTACGCCGATGCGCCGGGTGACCGGTCAGCACCTGCTCCAGGAGGGCCTTCCCCGGGAGAAAGTGTTGGCCTGCATGGTGCGCCTGATCGACAGCGCCTATTTTCGTCCGGGGAGCGAGCGTTACCGCCAGCAAAACGACTCTTATGGGCTGACCACCATGCGCTCCAAGCACTTGACCATCGACGGCGACGAGCTGATCTTCGACTACCGGGGTAAAAGTGGCCAGGACCAGCACCGGGTGGTCGAGGACGCACGCCTGGCAAGCGTGGTGGCCGAGCTCGACGACACGCCAGGCTATGAAATCTTCAAATACTTCGACGAAGACGGCAACAAGGTGCGCGTGGATAGCCATGATCTCAACGACTATATCCACGAGGTAATGGGCGAAGCCTTCAGTGCCAAGGATTTTCGCACCTGGGCGGGCACCTCGATCGCCGCCCTGGCCCTTGAAGAGGTGGGCATCGACGACGATGAAAAAATCAGCGAAAAGAACGTGCGCCAGGCCGTCGAAAAGGTCGCCAAGTCGCTGGGCAATACGCCGAGTATCGCCAAGGCGAGCTATATCGACCCGCGGATCGTGGAGAGCTACCTGGATGGCCAGACGCTGGAAAACTTTCGTCAGTTGGTCGACGTCGAGCTCGAACACGACGACCTGACCGGCCCGGACGAGCGTGCCGTCCTCGAACTTTTGAAGAGCCGCCTTGCGCGTAAAAAGTAGCGCCAAGCGGTGGACGTCTTCTCTAACCCCCTGGTGGGCATCGATTCACGCCCCAAAGGGGTTTTTGATAAAGGCTTTGACCGGTAGCCAAGGGTGGGTGCTAGTATCGGTTGAAGACGACATTTTGGCGGCGCTCGCGCCAAAGCTGTCGCTGCATTGGCCCAGCAAGCTGGTTTTTAGTGATTTTTAAGGGCGAGTTACTCGATGAATGAGGTTTCCCTGCCTTTCACTCGCGAAGAGTATGCCAATCGCCTTTGGAAGGTGCGCGCAGAAATGGCCGGCCGCGGCATCGACGTGCTGATCGTCAGCGACCCCTCCAACATGGCCTGGCTAACCGGCTATGACGGCTGGTCGTTCTACGTGCATCAGTGTGTGCTGGTGGGTCTGGAAGGGGAGCCGGTCTGGTTCGGCCGCCGTATGGACGCCAACGGAGCGCTTCGCACCTGCTGGATCGCCCCGGACAACATCACCTATTACCCCGACTACTACGTGCAAAACCCGGACATGCACCCGATGGAGTATCTGGCCCAGTCGGTGATGCCCGGGCGCGGCTGGCACACCGGCGTGGTGGGTATGGAGATGGACAACTACTACTTCTCCGCCAAGGCGTACCAGAGTCTTTTGCGCGAGCTGCCTCACGCGCGTTTCATGGACGCCAACGCACTGGTCAATTGGTGCCGGGCCATCAAGTCCCCCCAGGAAATCGCCTACCTGCGCGTGGCGGGGAAAATCGTCGAGGGCATGCATTCACGGATCATCGAGGTCGTCGAGCCCGGGCTTCCCAAAAGCAAGCTGGTCTCCGAAATCTACCGGGTAGGTATCGAGGGGTTCGTGGACGAAACCGGCAAGGTCTTCGGCGGCGACTACCCGGCCATCGTGCCGATGCTGCCCACCGGCAAGGACGCCGCCGCCCCGCACCTGACCTGGGACGACACGCCGTTTCGTAAAGGCGAGGGCACCTTTTTCGAGATCGCCGGGGTGTTCAAGCGCTACCACGCGCCGATGTCGCGCACCGTGTTTCTAGGCACGCCGCCGACGGATTTCATCCGCGCCGAATCCGCGCTTTTGGAGGGAATCGAAAACGGCCTGGCGGTGGCCAAACCCGGCAACCGCACCGCGGATATCGCCATGGCCCTGGGCGCGGCGATGGACAAGTACGGCTTTGACCGGGGCGGGGCGCGCTGCGGCTACTCGATCGGGCTCTCCTACCCGCCGGACTGGGGCGAGCGCACCATGAGCCTGCGACCGTCGGATGAAACGATTCTAAAGCCCGGCATGGTGTTCCACTTCATGCCCGGTCTCTGGGTCGACGAGTGGGGCCTGGAGATCACCGAAAGCATTCTGATTACCGAAACCGGCTGCGAGACACTGGCGAACTTTCCGCGCCAGCTGTTCGTCAAGTAACGCCGCCGATGAACGAATCGACCAAGGATACAGTGATGAGCTCTGAGACGAATATGCAACGGCCAAGCCCGGTTTCCGCCACCGTCGACTTCGAGGCCGACGGCGTTCAGCACGGTTTCTTGAAGCTGCCGATCTCGACGGACGTCTCGGCCTGGGGGGCGGTGATGATCCCGGTGACCGTGGTCAAAAACGGGGATGGCCCCACTGCGCTTTTGACCGGCGGTAACCACGGCGACGAATACGAAGGCATTACCTCGCTGCTCAAGCTTTCCAGCGCGCTGAAAGCGCAAGACGTAACCGGCCGGGTCATCATCGTGCCCTGCATGAATACGCCGGCGGTGATGGCCGGCACCCGCACCTCGCCGATGGACAAGGGCAACCTGAACAGAAGCTTTCCCGGCAACCCGGACGGTAGTGTGACCGCGCAAATTGCCGACTACTTTACCCGCGTGCTGGTCCCCATGAGTGACGTGGTCTTGGACCTGCACTCCGGCGGGCGCACGCTCGACATTCTGCCCTTCGCCGCCTCCCACGTGTTGGATGACAAAGCGCAGCAGCAGGCCGCGCTCGAGGGCGCCAAGGCGTTTGGCGCGCCCTACGCCATGGTGATGTTCGAGCTCGACGCCGAGAAACTCTTCGATACCACCTGTGAGCGCCAGGGCAAAACGTTCGTGGCCACCGAACTTGGCGGCGGCGGCACCTCCACGCCGCAGAGCATGGCGATCACCGAGCAGGGCGTGCGCAACTTTCTGATTCACTACGGGTTGGTGTCGGGCGAGGTCGCCATGCCCAAAGATGGCCAGGTCTATCTCGATATGCCCGATGCGAGCTGCTACGTACAGAGCCAGCATGAAGGCGTGTTGGAGCTGACCGTGGCGCTGGGCGATGCCGTGAAAAAAGGCCAGACCATTGCCTACGTTTATGATATGTCACGAAGCGGTACCGAGCCCGTGGCCTACCAGGCCGAGCGCGACGGCATTTTGATGGCCCGGCGCGCCCCGTCGCTGATCCATATGGGAGACACGCTGGCGGTGATCGCCGATGTCGTCGACCGTTTGGAGGCGTGAGTCAGCGCGTGCTAAAACTCGACCGCTTCGATTTGAAAATCCTCGATATCCTCGGCCGGGATGGGCGCATCACCAAGTCCAAGCTGGCCGAGGCGATCAATCTTTCGATCAGCCCCTGCTGGGAGCGGGTCAAGCGCCTGGAGCAGGCGGGGGTGATCGAGGGCTATACCGCGCGCATCAACCCGGACGTGCTGGTGCCGCGCAATACGGTCTGGGTACAGATCGAGCTAAAAGCGCATAACGCGGAGAGCTTTACGCGCTTCGAGGCGCTGGTGCAGGAAACGCCGGAGGCCACCGAGTGCGTCGCGGTGGGCGGCGGCGTCGATTACCTGGTGAAATTCGAGGCGCGCTCGATCGACAGCTACCAGCGGCTGATGGACCGATGGCTGGTCTCCGATGCCGGTATCGAGCGCTACTTTACCTACATCGTCACCAAGACGGTGAAGAAAAGGGCGGTCGAGATCGACGCCGCGGATATCCTCTAATCGTCGCTTAGAAGCGACAGCTGAATATCGTCCGCGTCGCCGTAAGAGCCTTCCCCCACCCGATTGCGCCCGGCACCTTTCGCGGTATAAAGCGCTTGATCCGCGGCTTTGATCAAATGGGGTAACCCCTCGCCGTGCTCCAGACTCCCCGTGCAGACGCCCACACTGACCGTCACGTACCCCGTGTGGGAGGCCTGGTGGACGATCGCGAGCGCTTCGACGCCGGCCCGGATCTGCTCGGCCAGCAAGGCGCCCGCTTTGGCGCTGTCCGAACTATCGGTATGAAGGACCAAAAACTCTTCGCCGCCGTACCGGCAGGCCGTATCGTGCGGGCCACAGGCGCTTTGAATGGCCCGGGCGATTTGTTGCAGACAGGCATCGCCTTCGTCATGGCCGTAGGCGTCGTTGAACGCCTTGAAATGGTCCACGTCGATCAAGATGACCACCGCGAACTTGTCCGGTACGCGCCGATTGCGTGTTAGCGAAGCGGCGTGCCGGTTCAGCCCCCGGCGGTTGGCGAGCCCGGTCAACGGGTCCACATGAGAAAGGCGGTCCAGCGTCTCGTTGCGCTTGGCAAGCTCGACGCGAAGCTCTTCCGCGTTGGCGTGCTGTAAATAGAGCTGCAGCGATTCCGTCGAGAAGCGGTAGTTCGCCAAGAGGGTCAATATCACGGTGGGCACGCCCACCACCAGGTGATTGATCACGTATTCCGTATTTGCGCCGGGTAAAAACCAGATGACGGTGTAAAGGCATACGCAAATGAAGAGCGAGGCGCCTAGGGTGTACTCGAACGGATGGGCCAGCACGATGGCCAACGCGAGCTGAAACACCAGCCCCGCATAGAAGTAGTGCAGCACGCGGGGGTCGCTGGTGCCCAGCAGGCTCAAGCACCATATCAGCAAGGCCAGGCTGACCATGATGGTGCTGGCGAGCTCCTTGTGGCGAATGGAAACGGGGCGCTTCAGATACCAGAACATAAAGGTGGCCAGCGGTATGGCCACGACAAAGCGCATGATCGCCGAGCGCAGGCCGGTGTCCGACAGCAAGTAGATGTCCACGGGAATATAGGAGAAGTAAAAAATCGTCAGCAGTGCGCTGAGCAGGCGCAACGTGCGAAGCCGCCGGTCGTTGCGGTCGATATCGTAACGCTCTTTTACCGTGGTCGTGCCATTGGTCTGGGCTAGCAGCTGGAAGTAGGGCAGTCGGTACACAGTGATCTCGTAGAGTTATCGCTTTTCTGAGCTACCGCGCGAAGAGAAAGGGAAATTACTAATCCAGGGGCTGGTAAATTTGACTGAGAGCCCTTGGGGGATATTAGCACCAAATAGCGCTGATCATGGCTTGGTTATATCCGTGAAACCTGCGTTTTAATTGCTTTCGATCCTTCGCGAAGTGTGCTCGCCAAAAAAAGAGACGTTAATACAGGGCCTGGCAAAAAAAGGGCCGTTCGATGTGCGGGTTTTCAAAAACACTTCGTGTGCGCTTTTCCTTAGGCTTGAATGACAGCAGGCGACACGTTTTGCGTCGCCTGCCGATCGTTCACGCGCAGCCAGGCCGTGCTTTAAACGAGACGGCTTAAGGAAGATGTTCATGACCACGCTATCGACAACGCTTGCCAAACGACTGGAGGACCCGCGTCTTTTCCGCCAGTACGCCTACGTGAACGGTCAATGGACCCACGGCAAGGGCGGGCGCGAAGAGGCCGTGCTCGACCCGGCCACCAACGAGGCCATTGGCCATATTCCGCTTCTCGAGGCCCGCCAGGTCACCGCCGCCGTGGACGCGGCGGAAAATGCTTTCGGCCAGTGGCGCCTGCTGCGCGCCGACGAGCGCTGCGAGCGGCTGCTTGCCTGGTATGATTTGATCCAGGCGCACCGCGAAGACCTGGCGATGATCATGACTCTGGAGCAGGGCAAGCCGCTGCCGGACGCCCGGGGCGAAGTCGAGTACGGGGCCAGTTTCGTACGTTGGTTCGCCGAAGAGGGCAAACGCACCTACGGCGAGACCATCCCCAGTCATATTCCCAACGCAACGCTTGGCACGATCAAGGAGCCGGTGGGGATCGCGGCGATGATCACCCCCTGGAACTTCCCGCTGGCGATGATCACCCGCAAGGCCGCCGCCGCGCTGGCTGCGGGCTGCCCGGTGATCATCAAACCCGCCAACGAGACGCCGTTTTCGGCGCTGGCGCTGGCGGAGCTTGCCGAGCGCGCCGGGATTCCCGCCGGCATTTTCAACGTGGTGCTGGGCGAGCCCGCCGAGGTTTCCAAAATACTGTGCAGCGAACCGCGCATTCGCGCGCTTTCGTTTACCGGCTCCACCCGGGTCGGGCGGCTTCTCATCGAGCAAAGCGCCCACACCGTCAAGCGGCTTTCCCTGGAGCTTGGCGGCAACGCGCCGTTTATCGTCGGCCCGGACATGGTCCCGAAAGAGGCCGCTTACGCGGCGGTGGCCGCCAAGTTCCAGACCGCCGGGCAGGACTGTCTCGCCGCCAACCGCATTCTGGTCCACGAATCGATCCATGACGCCTTCGTTGCCGAGTTTACCGAGCGCATGGCCGCACTCACCGTGGGTAACGGGCTGCACAGCGAGACCGATCTGGGCCCGCTGATTCACCGCCAGGCGGTGGAGAAAGCCGCCGCCATCGTCGACGACGCGATCTCCCAGGGCGCCACCCTGGTGGCCGGCGACCAGCACGATGCGCCGGGCGAGAACTACTTCATGCCGGTACTGCTCACCGGTGTCACGCCGAAGATGAAGGTCTGGCGCGAGGAGAACTTCGCCCCGGTTGCCGGTATCACGGCCTACGCCAGCGACGACGAGGTCATCGCCATGGCCAATGACACCGAGTACGGCCTGGCGGCCTACGTCTATACCCACGATATCCGCCGCATCTGGAAACTAATGCGCGCGCTCGAGTACGGCATGGTCAGCGTCAACTCGGTCAAAATGACCGGCCCACCGGTGCCTTTCGGCGGTGTGAAGCAGTCCGGTCTTGGCCGCGAGGGCGGCACCACCGGTATCGACGAGTACCTCGAAACCAAATACTACTGCCTCGGGGCGCTGGGCTCGGTTTCCGGAAGCTAAGTGACGGCTGACGACCCATTAACAAGACCTTCCCCTTGTGGGGAGGTTGTTTTTTTTCAGAGAGAACGCCATGAGCTTGCACCAGGATCTGATCGAGCGTGACCGTAAGGTCACGTTTCACGCCTCGACTCACCTCAAGGATTTCGCCCAGGGCGACGCCCCGGGCCGGGTCATCACCGGCGGTCAGGGCATCAACATCGTCGACAAGGATGGCCGCGAGTTCATCGACGGCTTCGCCGGGCTATATTGCGTGAATGTCGGCTACGGACGCACCGAAATCGCCGAGGCGATCTATAAGCAGGCGATGGAAATTTCCTACTACCACACCTACGTGGGCCACGCCAACGAGCCGCAGATCGAACTCTCCGAGCGCATCCTGAAAGCCGCCGGCATGAACATGTCGAAGGTTTACTACGGCATGTCCGGTAGTGATGCCAACGAAACCCAGCTCAAGATCGTGCGCTATTACAACAATGTGTTGGGCCGCCCACAGAAGAAAAAGGTGATCTCGCGGATGCGCGGCTACCACGGCTCCGGCATCGCGTCCGGGTCGCTGACCGGCTTGAAGGCGTTTCACGACCACTTCGATCTGCCCATCGACACCATTCGCCATACCGAGGCGCCGCATTATTACCTGCGCGCCGCGGAGCAGCACGGCATGACCGAGCGTGAATTCTCGGCGTACTGCGCCGAGAAACTCGAGACGATGATTCTGGAGGAGGGCCCGGAGACCGTGGCGGCCTTCATCGGCGAGCCGGTGCTGGGCACCGGCGGTATCGTGCCGCCGCCGGAAGGCTATTGGGAGGCGATTCAGGCGGTGCTCTATAAGTACGATGTGCTTTTGATCGCCGACGAAGTGGTTTGCGGCTTTGGCCGTACCGGCTCGGATTTCGGCAGCCACCACTACGCCATGAAGCCGGATCTGGTCACCATCGCCAAGGGGCTGACCAGCGCCTACCAGCCGCTTTCGGGGGTGATCGTTGGTGACAAGGTGTGGAAAGTGCTCGAACAGGGAACCGGTGAGTTCGGCCCGATCGGCCACGGCTGGACCTACTCGGGCCACGCCTTGGGCTGTGCGGCCGGGCTTGCCAATCTGGACATCATCGAGCGCGAGAACCTGGTGGGTAACGCCGCAGAAACCGGCAGCTACTTCCAGCAACAGCTCAAGGCCACGTTCGAAGGCCACCCGCTTTTGGGCGACGTGCGCGGCGTGGGCCTGATGGCCGCCCTCGAGTTCTCGCCAGACGCCCGCGAGCGCCTGCACTTTGACCCGGCGTTGAAAGTCGGCCCGCGGGTCGCCGCCGCCGCGCTCGAAGAGAACCTGATCGCCCGGGCCATGCCCCAGGGCGATATCCTCGGCTTCGCGCCGCCTTTGACCATCAACCGCCAAGAGGTGGATGAGGTGATCGAGCGCACCAGGCGCGCCGTCGACCGCGTCACCGACGAGCTGACCCGCTCGGGGGATCTCAAAACCGGCGATCAGGAAGCGGCGTTTACCGTTTGAGCCGCTGACCTCGTTCGAACGCCGCTACTTTGGGAGCGGCTTTTTTGTTTCCTGCCAAGCAGGCTACGCTTAAGACACGGTTCAATTTTCTGAAACGAGGTGTACGATGCAACCGGTACTGGCTTTTGACGTATACGGCACGCTCATCGATACCCAAGGCGTGGTCGTGGAGCTCGAGCGCCGTCTGGCCCAGCCAGACAAGGCAACGGAGTTTGCACGGCGCTGGCGCGAGAAACAGCTGGAGTACAGCTTTCGCTTTGGTTTGATGGGCGCCTACGTAAATTTTGCCGAGTGCACGCAAAAGGCGTTGGTATTGACCGACCGCGCGATGCAAACCGGCCTTTCCGACAACGACTGCGACCACCTGATGGCCGTGTACGGTGAGCTGCCCGCCTTCGATGATGTGGCGGGCGCGCTTGGCCAGTTAAAAGAGGCCGGGCTACGCTGCGTGGCGTTTTCCAACGGCACCGAAGAGGCCATGGGGGCGCTGCTCGGCAAGGCCGGGGTCACCGCCTATATGGACGATATGGTCAGCGTCGACCGTATCAAGCGCTTCAAACCCGACCCCGCGGTCTACGCTTACCTGCGCAGCCGGCTCGATACCCGCCCGGAGCATACCTGGCTCATTTCCAGCAACCCCTTTGACGTGATCGGCGCCAAACACGGCGGTCTTAAAAGCGCCTGGGTGCGCCGTCGCTCGGATACCCCCTTCGACCCTTGGGGGATCGAGCCGGATATGACCGTGACCGGCCTGGACGACCTGGCCAAGCGAATGGTGAGCCAGGCGGGCACCAGCACTTGATAGTGGCATGACGCTATAGCGATATAGCGAAAAAATCGGCCTGGCATGACCGTCAGGGGTTGGGTCTATTAGCGTTTAATGTTCTATAGTGTGCGTGCTAAAAGTCATTTTCGTTATGAGGGGTGCTTGCCCCGCCGAGGAGGAACGATGTCATCACGTATCAATGCAGTCGTACCGGATTTCGAAGCCGATACCAGCCAGGGCAGCATTCGCTTTCACGACTGGATTGGCGATAGCTGGGCGATTTTGTTCTCTCATCCGAAAGACTTTACCCCGGTCTGCACCACCGAGTTCGGCGCGGTCGCAAAGCTCAGTGAAGAATGGAAAAAGCGCGGCACCAAAGTGATCGGTGTTTCTGTCGACGGCGTCAACGACCACAAGCGCTGGGCGGGGGATATCGAAAGCTACAGCGGAAGTTCGGTCGATTTTCCGATCATCGCCGATGAAGGTCTCAGGGTATCCAAGCTTTTCGATATGCTGCCGGAAGATGCTTACCTGCCCGATGGCCGCACCCCGGCGGATAGCGCCACCGTGCGCTCGGTGTTCATCATTGGCCCGGACAAGCAGCTAAAGCTCTCCATGACCTATCCGATGACGGTCGGGCGCAACTTTGGTGAAATCCTGCGTGCCCTCGATGCGCTGCAGGCGACGGCCAAGCACGGTGTTGCCACGCCCGCGGATTGGACCGTGGGGCAGGACGTTATCATTCCGCCCAGCGTTTCCAACGAAGACGCCAAAGAGAAATTTGGTGAATTCGATACGGTGCTGCCGTACCTGCGCAAGACCCGCCTCAAATAACGGGCACAAAAAAGCCTGCAATGATGGCAGGCCTTTGATAAGAAGGGCGGCGATTAGCCGCCTTTTTCTATACCCGCAGGGTCGCTTACGCGGGCTGCAGGGCGAGCTGATCCACCGAGTTGGAGACGCCTCGGGCACCGGTGAGAATCTCGTTGACGATGGTCTCGATCTCGCCGACGCTTGCCTGGCTGTTTTTACCCTGCTCGACGACCTGCTGAACGGCCAGGCTCGTGCGCTCGACCAGGTCGCTGTTCTCCTTGAGCACGCGCGTGATCTCTGCCACGGCTTCGCTCGAGCCCTTGGCCAGCTGGCGTACTTCGTTGGCGACTACGGCGAAACCACGCCCCTGTTCGCCGGCTCGGGCCGCTTCTACCGCAGCGTTGAGCGATAACAAATTGGTTTGGTTGGCAATTTTGGCGATGGATGCGGTGATGTTATTGATGGTTTGCGCCTGTTGGTTGAGCGCGGCCATCAATGCCTGGGCATCTTCCAGGGTTTTGGACGCCTGCCGGGACTCCTCGACCACCTTCTGCAAGTGAGTCAAACCGTTTTGGGCGATCTGTTCGGTTTGGCTTGACGTGCTTTGGGCGTTGAGCACCGCGCGCCGGGCAGCCTCGTTCTCTTGAACGGCCGAGGTGATGTCGGTGGCGAACTTGACGACCTTGATGACGTTGCCTTTGCTATCGAAAACCGGGTTATAGGTCGCTTCCAGCCAGATGCTCTGGCCCCGGCTGTTGAGTCGCTCGAACTTACCCTGCTTGAACTGGCCGCTAGCAAGCTCGCCCCAGAACACCGCGAGCTGGGGAACGAAGTCCGCCGTGCAGAAAATACGGTGGTGCTGGCCGGTGATTTCGCCGCTTTTATACCCCATGGTGCGCTCGAAATTGACGTTGGCATTGAGGATAGTGCCATCCGGGGTGAACTCGATGACCGCCATGGAGCTGTCCAGCGCTTTCAGCACCGCGCTTTGGCTCTCTGCCGACTCGTGCTGCGTGGATATGTCGCTTGCGATCTTGATGATTTTGACAACCTTGTGACGGCGATTTCTCACCGGCAGGTAGATCGCTTCGAGCCAGACATCCTCACCGGTCGCGCTGATACGCCGAAAGCTGCCCTGCTGGGACTCGCCGTTGACAAGAGCTGCCCAGAAGCGCCGGTAGTCGGGGGAGTCGACCTCTTCCTGGGCGCAGAAGATGCTGTGGTGTTGGCCGACGATATCTTCGAGAGAGTAGCCGACCTTTTCCAGAAAGAGGGGACTGGCATCTTCGATAATGCCCTCCGGGGTGAAATGGATGCTGGCAGTATGTTCCTGCAGCGCCGCGGGTAGGGCGGAGTGTGTGATGTAAGCGAGCATGGTGGCTTCTCGGTGAGCTTCATGATTGTACAAATATTTTTGAATTGTACGTTTTTCATACAACTTTTATCGGATTATACTAGTGCGAAAGTAGTCAAAGTCTAACTATTTTTTGTGAAAGCGCGTGAGCAGGTGCGTAGACGATAGTAGACGGGGGAGTGTGACCATCATCCTGTTTTGCTCTTCGTTTGGCTAATAGTGGTTTACTACATCCAATATAGAAGTTGACTAATAGTGGGTGGCAATCGAAGGCTTGCTTGCTATAATCCACCGCCCAGGCGAAAGCTCTATCCGGGCTTATCGCTCAATTTTTAGTTCAAGATAGTTGCCGTCCATGTCCTTCAAACTGCGTTGGAAGATCCTTCCACCCTAGCGTTATGCCCCCTCCTTGCGGCTTCGAGCCGTGTTTTTTCGCCCCCGGACGACGCGTTTTCGCGTGTCTGTGGCGTGTAGTGAATAATTCAGCACATTTTTTGACCAGGATATGGGTATGGCGCTTTTTAGCAAGCACGAATGGTTTTCAAACATCAAAGGCGATTCGCTTTCGGGAATAGTGGTGGCGCTTGCGCTGATCCCCGAGGCGATCGCCTTTTCGATCATTGCCGGGGTGGACCCCAAGGTGGGGCTCTACGCCTCGTTTTGTATCGCGGTGATCATCGCCTTTACCGGCGGGCGCCCGGGTATGATCTCGGCGGCTACCGGCGCCATGGCACTTCTGATGGTGACGCTGGTGCGCGAGCACGGCCTCGAGTATCTGCTGGCGGCCACGCTGCTGACTGGTGTCCTGCAGATCGCGGCCGGCTATCTGAAGCTTGCCGAGCTGATGCGCTTCGTCTCACGCTCGGTGGTGACGGGCTTCGTCAACGCCCTGGCGATTCTGATCTTCATGGCGCAACTGCCGGAGCTTACCGATGTCACCTGGCACGTCTACGCCATGACCGCGGCGGGGCTTGGCATCATTTACCTGTTTCCTTACCTGCCCGCTATCGGCAAGTCGCTGCCGTCGCCGCTGGTGTGCATCGTGGTGCTGACCATCGTGTATATGGCAAGCGGCATGGAGATTCGCACGGTCGGCGATATGGGCGAGCTACCCGATACGCTGCCGGTCTTCTTGTGGCCGGATGTACCGTTGACCTTTGAAACCCTGACCATCATTTTCCCCTACGCGATCATGCTGGCGGTCGTGGGCCTTCTGGAATCGATGATGACGGCGACCATCGTCGATGATCTGACCGATACCCCGAGCAACAAGAACCGTGAGTGTAAGGGGCAGGGCGCGGCCAACATCGGCGCGGGTCTGCTTGGTGGCATGGCCGGCTGCGCGATGATCGGTCAGTCGGTGATCAACATAAAATCCGGTGGCCGAACGCGCCTTTCAACACTGATTGCCGGCGTGGTGCTGCTTTTGATGGTGGTATTTCTTTCCGATTGGGTCTCGCAGATTCCCATGGCGGCGCTGGTGGCGGTGATGATCATGGTGTCGATCGGTACCTTTAGCTGGGAGTCGATTCGCGATCTGAAAAAGCATCCCATGAGCACCAATATCGTGATGCTGGCTACCGTGGCCGTGACCGTGGGTACCCACAATCTGGCGCTTGGCGTATTCGTCGGCGTGCTGCTGGCGGCGCTGTTCTTCGCCAACAAGGTGGGCAACATCATGTATATCGGCTCGACCGAGGTCGAGGCAGGGCGTGCACGCGAGTATCAGGTGGTCGGCCAGGTATTCTTTGCCTCTTCCGAGCGCTTTTTAGCGGCGTTCGACTTCAAGGAGAGCCTGGATAAGGTGACGATCGATCTATCCCGTGCGCACTTCTGGGACGTGACCGCCGTGCAGGCACTTGATCGCGTCGTGATCAAGTTCCGCCGCGAGGGCACCGAGGTCGAACTGGTAGGCCTGAGCGAGGCCAGCGCCACGGTGGTCGACCGCTACGCGGTGCATAACGACCCCGAAGCGGTCGAAAAGCTCATGGGCGGCCATTAGACAAACAAGGAGAGCAGCATGTCCGAGCACGTATTCGCCGCTATCGACGGCTCCGGTTTTTCAGAAAGCGTGTGCGATTATGCCGCCTGGGCCAGCAAGGCATTAGGCGCGCCGCTTACCTTTGTCCGCGTGGTCGATAACCACTCGGCGGCGCCGAGCGAGCAGAACCTGTCGGGGAATTTGAATTTTGGTGCCCGCGAACACCTCATGGAAGAGCTCGCCTCGCTGGACGAGCGCAAGGCTCGAGTGAATCGCGAGCAAGGCCGGCTCGTGCTGGAGGCGGCTCAGTCACGCGCCGCTGAGCAGGGGACGACGGAGCCCAACACGCGCCAGCTCAACGGTACGCTGGTCGAGACCTTGGCCGAGCTCGAGACCGGGATGCGCCTTCTGGTCGTGGGCAAGCGCGGGGAAAACGCCCACCAGGCCAGCGGCCATCTGGGCTCCAACCTGGAGCGGGTAGTGCGTGAGTTGCACCGGCCCATTCTCATGGTGCCCGCGGCCTTCAAACGGCCGGAAAAGGTGATGATCGCCTTCGACGGCAGTAAGACCGCGCGTAAAGGCGTGGAGATGCTGGCCCGCTCACCGCTTTTTAGCGGCGCTGAATGCCACGTAGTGATCGTCGGCGCGGAGACCGCTGAACATCGCAGCGAGCTCGACTGGGCGCTGGGTATCCTGAAAGAGGCTGGACACCGGGCAGAGGGCGCGATTCGCGCTGGCGAGGTGGATCAGGTGCTGCCCGAGTATTGTCAACAGCACGGCATGGACCTGCTGGTCATGGGCGCCTACGGGCACTCGCGCATCCGCCATTTGCTGGTGGGCAGTACGACGACCAAAATGCTCCGTTCGAGCCAGGTGCCGGTACTGGTACTTCGCTAACGTTTGCCGCGGGCGGTATTCGCCGCCCGCTCCGGCTGAATGTGCGCAATCGACATACCATGAATGGGCGGCGGGGCCTATACCCCTGCCCGTGGATCCGTCACGTAAGCAAGCCTCACTGGGCACCAAGGAACGGGCGCGCCATGCGCTCACCCGCCACGGCCCCCAAAAGCCAGAGTGTCACGCTGACCCCGCCATACACCAGCGCAAGCCACGCATCTTGCTGCTGTATTAGGTAAAGGATTTCCAGGCTGAAGAGCGAAAAGGTGCTGAAGCCGCCGCAAAAGCCGGCCATCAAGAGCGGCTGTAGAGGGGCCCAGCGCCACCTGGCGTGGTATGTGACCATGACGCTCAGCCAAACCATCAAGCAAGACCCCGCGGCGTTCACCGCCAGGGTCCCCCAGGGAAAGTAGTTACCCAGAGTGGCGATAGCCCAGGAGGAGAGCGCGTAGCGGCAGACGCTACCCAGCGCGGTCCCGGCGGCGACGGTTAAATAGGTCGTAAGTGACGTCAAAACGTATTCGCCGCCAGGCCCCAACCCAGGGCGGCCAGCAGGAGCGCGCCAAAGAGCGTAGCGCCCAGAGTGCCCAGCGCCGCCGCCCGGTTTTGTCCTTGCCATAGAGTCAGCGTTTGCAGGCTGAGCGACGAGACCGTGGTATAGCCCCCCAGTAGCCCGGTGATCAGCAGTAGCCCGAGCGAGGAGTCGGCGAGCGTCTCAAAGCCGTAGCGGCCGAGGAGTAGCCCGGCCACGAAAGCACCGCTGGCGTTGACCAGCAGTGTCCCCCAGGGGAACGCGGTCCCCCAAAGCCGAACCGCTAAATTGGTGACTGCAAAGCGCCCCATACCGCCGAGCGCGGCACTGACAGCGACGAGCGCCGCATTGGTCAACATCTGCCCCATGCCTACCCCGTTTTATGAAATGCCCACGAGTATAGCAGGCCCGCCGATAGCGGGCCTTGGGCCCGGGATTACACCTCGCTGGTGAGCGGGTGGTTTTGGGGTTTGCCGATCTGTTGGGCGGCATTGATGCCGGAGAGCAGCGCCTTCAGCGAGGCGCTGACCGTGTCGCTGTCCTCGGCGAAGGCGCAGATCCGCTGGCCGTCGATATTGAGCTGCACGAACGCAATGGCGTTGGCTTCGCTGTCCCCGCCCAGCGAGTGTTCGCTGTAGTCGATGATCGCCACGTGGCTGTCGCAGTATTTGTACCAGGCATCGGTGAAGGAGGACATGGCGCCGTTACCGGTGCCTTCCAGACGCAGCGTCTTTGCGCCTTCCCTCAGCGTGATCTCGATGCCTTCGTTCTGGCCTTTCGAGAGACGGTAGTCGGCCAGTGCCAGCGGCGCCTCGAGGTTGAAGTGATCGACCATCACCTGGCGAACCATTTCGCTGGAAAGTTCGCTGTTGCGCACTTCGCTCTCTTTTTGCACGTAGGGGGCCAGTGCCAGCATCATCCAGCGCGGCAGGTTGATGCCGTAGTCGCGCTCCAGCAAAAACGCCATGCCGCCTTTGCCGGATTGGCTGTTCACGCGGATCACCGCCTGGTAGTCGCGGCCGATGTCGTGGGGGTCGATGGGCAGGTACGCCACCTGCCAAGGCTCATCCGCCTTCTGGTGCTTGAGCGACTTGCGGATCGCATCCTGATGGCTTCCGGAAAACGCGGTATAGACCATCTCGCCGACCCAGGGGTGGCGGGGGTGCATGGTAATACCCGTGCACTCGTGGACCACCTGAATGATCTCGTCCGGGTTGGAGAGATCGAGCATGGGGTCGATCCCCTGGCTGTAGAGGTTCATGGCCAGGGTCACGATATCCATGTTGCCGGTGCGCTCGCCGTTGCCCAGAAGTGTGCCTTCGACTCGGTCCGCGCCGGCCAGCAGCGCAAGCTCCGCCGAGGCCACCGCCCCGCCCCGGTCGTTGTGGGTATGCACCGAGACAATCACGCTGTCGCGCCGGCTGATGTGCTGGCAGAAATACTCGATCTGGTCGGCGTGATGATGGGGGCCGGCCACTTCCACGGTGGTGGGCAGGTTCAGGATGCAGGGGTTGTCCGGGGTGGGCTGCCACACGTCCATGACCGCCTCGCAAATCGCCAGCGAGAAGTCGATCTCGGTGCTCGAGAAGCTCTCCGGCGAGTACTGAAAACGCCAGTCGACATCCGGGTACTTGGCTGCATAGGTTTTCACCCAAGTCGCGCCCTGCACGGCGATATCGGTAATGCCGCTGCGGTCCATCTCGAAGACCCGCTCGCGCTGAACGGTGGACGTCGAGTTGTAGAGGTGGATGATCGCGCGCTTCACGCCAACGAGCGACTCGAACGTCTTCTCGATCAGGTGCTCGCGACACTGCACCAGCACGGCGATGGTCACGTCCTCCGGGATCTGGTCCTCCTCGATCAGCCAGCGCACGAAATCAAAATCCGGCTGGCTCGCCGAAGGAAAGCCGACCATCACTTCCTTGATACCGACCTTGACGATCTGGTGCCAGAAGCGCTTTTTCTGCTCGACGCTCATTGGCTCGAGTAGCGCCTGGTTGCCGTCGCGCAGATCCTCGCTCACCCAAATGGGCGCGCGCTCTAGATCCTGGTCCGGCCAGGTGCGCTTAAAAGCGGGAACGCGGGGGGCAGGGCGGTATTTGCGATGATCGAAGGCGGACATAAACGCTTCCTGACGGTTGTTCGGAAAAATGAGCAAGACCTGGCGAACACTGGGCTTCTGGATCACAGCTGCCCCGGCACCGGGCTTTTACGATAGCACCAGTATAGCGCTGCAGCCGTAGAAGATTATTGCTAATCAAGAGGACTTGCGCGGATAATTGGCAGAAACTATCTTTAAAACTCTATTTTACGGCAGGAGATAGCCGATGTTGCCGACTCCGTTAGAGATCGATCGCTATGACCGGCATATTCTCGATGTGCTTCAACAGGAGGGGCGCATCAGCAACCAGCTGCTCGCCGAACGGATCGGGCTTTCTCCTTCGCCGTGTCTTCGCCGGGTACGCGCGCTGGAAGAAAACGGCCTGATCACAGGCTACCGCGCCGAGGTCGATGCCCGCCAGCTCGGGTACGACCTGATGGTCCTTTTGCATATCGCCATGGACCAGCATACCCAGGAGCGCTTCGATAACTTCGAGCGCCACGTCCGCGAGATCCCCAACGTCATCGAGTGCTTGATCATCACCGGCCAGGCCGCGGATTTTCAGCTCAAGATTCTGATTCGCGATATGGACGAGTACCAGCACCTGCTGCTGCGTGTTATCAACCGTATCGAAGGCGTCACCGGGGCGCACACGAGCTTCGTGCTGCGCCGGGTGTTCGAGCACCGCCCGGTCTCCACCCGCCCCTGATGGGCTCCGTCACCCAGTACTCTCAAACTCTTCTCAAACCGTTTCAAGGAGAAAAACCATGTCGATCGAGCGCCACGATACCAAAGCACGCATGAGCCGCGCGGTCATCCACCAAGGGGTGGCGTATCTGTGCGGCCAGGTGGCAGGCCCCGACGCCCGCCAGGGCGATATTACCGAGCAGACGCAAAGCATGCTTGAGCGCGTCGATGCGCTGCTAAAGGAGATCGGTTCCAGCCGCGAGCAGCTTTTGAGCGCCACGGTGTATCTCAAGGAGGGCGGTGACGTGGCGGCCATGAACGCGGTGTGGGACGCCTGGGTGCCGGAAGGCTACGCCCCGGCGCGCACTTGCGTTTGCGCGGCGATGCCTTCCGAGGAGCTCAAAGTGGAAATTACCGTAACCGCTGCGGTGGGCGAGTAGCGCTCACGCTGCGCCGTTTGAACGCTACTCCAGCGGAAAGCGCGTGTCGCGCAGGCTCTCCTTGATCTTTTTAAGGTGCGGTAGAAAATCCTCGCCCCGGCGAAGCGTGACGCCGGTGGCCAGCGCATCGATCAGGGTGAGCTGGATGACCCGCGAGGTCATCGGCATGTAGTGGTCGGTGTCCTCCGGGGTGGCGACGTCCAGGGTGGCCGTACACACCCGGGCCAAAGGCGAGTCCGGCGCGGTAATGCCTAGCACCACCGCCCCCGCCGCTCGGGCGATTTGGGCGATATCGACGAGCTCCCGAGTGCGGCCGGTGTAGGAGATGATCACCACGACATCCCCGGTATGGCAGGCCGCAGCCACCATGCGCTGCATCAGGACATCGATGTAGGCCATGACCGGCAGGTTAAAGCGAAAGAACTTGTGCTGGGCATCCTGGGCCACCGCACCGGACGCGCCCAAACCAAAAAAGTGAATGTGCTTGGCCTGGGTGAGGTAGTCGACCATGCGCTCGACCGCGGCCATGTCGACCTGGCGCTCGGCGTCTTTTAGCGCCGCAATCGTGGCGCCGAAGATTTTCGGGGTGTACTGGGTGGCGTTGTCGCCAGGCTCGACGGCGCGGGTTACGTAGGGCGTGCCGCCGGCCAGACTCTGAGCCAGCTTGATCTTGAAATCCGGATACCCCTTGGCGCCAAAGTTGCGGCAAAACCGGTTGACGGTAGGCTCGCTGACCCCCGCCGCCTGGGCGAGGCTTGCGATGCTCAGGCTCGTCGCCGCCGCCGGGTCGTTCATAATGACGTTGGCCACCTTGAACTCGGAGCGGTTTAAGTCGTTGAGCCGTTCGCGCAAGCGGTCAAGGAGGTCGTGGGCCATTGGGTTTCCTGGGCGTTCGTCGTGGGGGAGTGGGCGCCCCACCGAGTACAAAAGTCGTAAAATTCATCGGCGGGCAGAGGCTGGGAGTAATAATACCCCTGCGCCGCTTCACAACCAATGGAGCGCAGGTAATCCGCCTGGGCTTTCGTCTCGATTCCCTCGGCCACGACGTCGCAGCCTACCGCGTGGGCCAGCCGGGTAATCGCCAGCGCTAGGTGGCGGTCGACCTCCATGTCCTCAAGATCCATCACGAAGGCGCGGTCGATCTTTAACGTCGAGAAGGGCAGCGTCTTGATGTAGGCAAGCGAAGAGTGGCCGGTGCCGAAATCGTCGATGGCGACGGCGATGTTGTTCTCGGAGAGCTTGGCAAGCTGCGCGCGCGCATTGTGCATATCGCTCAAAAGGCCGGACTCGGTCACTTCCAAAGCGAAAAAGCGCATGGGAACGTTAAACGCGGCCAGGGTGCTTAAAAGCGTCTCGGCAAAGTCGCGTCGGCCGAGCTGGCGAGCGGCGACGTTGACCGCGATATGAAAGTTATCATCCAAAAGCCCTTGTTCGCGCCAGGCCACGATGTGGCGCAGCGCCTCTTCGATGACCCACTCGCCGATAGTGAGAATATCGCCGCTGGCTTCGGCCAGCGGAATGAACTCCGCCGGTGATATACGGCCAAGCGAAGGATGATCCCAGCGCAGCAGCGCCTCGGCGCCGATCACCTGGTTGGTCGAAAGCGACAGCTTGGGCTGAAAGGCCAGGCTCATTTCCCCGCGCTGGGTGGCGCCGCGAATCGACTGCTGTAAGTGCAGGCGGTGGCGCTGTAGCGTTTCGAGCTCTTCGTTGTAGCTCTGCACGCGCACGGGGCCGTTTTTCTGCGGCAAGGCAAGGGCGGCCATGTGCACCAGGCGCTCCGGGTCGAAGGTGCCTTCCGCACTGCTGATGCCGATACGCACGGCCAGCGGCAGCAGTAAATCGCCCAGCGTCTGGTCCTGGTTGAAGCACTCCAAAAGCTGTACCGCCTGGCCGATCAACTGATCGATACTGGTTTCCGCAAGCACGACCAAAAGCTCGCTACCACCCCACATGCCTAGCTTGGCAGTGTCGCCTAGCTGCCCGTAGAGTTGTTGGCTTACGTGTAGCATGAGTTTGTCGGCAATCGCGTAGCCGTGAAAGCGCACCACCTCGTCGAGCTGGTCGATGGCGATAAACAAAAGCCCGGTCGGCGTGTTTTCCTTCGCCGCCATACGCAGCATCTGGGTCATCGCCCGGCGGTTGGGCAGCTTGGTGATGGTATCCGTGCGCGCCTGGTGGTCGAGCGCCTGATGCTGCTGCGCCGTTAGCCGTTCCAGGGTTTCGGCTTGCTGAGTGCGCAGCTGGTAGCGGTGTTCGACCTCCAACACGTTGTGGACGCGCTGCATGACGTCGTCGTGCTTGAAGGGTTTGGTGATGAAATCGCGCACGCCCATGGACTGGGCGCGACGCCGGGTTTCATCGTCGATTTGTGCCGTTAAAACGATGATGGGAAAGGCGTGGTCACCGAACGCGGCGTTGAGCGCCTCCATGACCGCATAGCCGTCCATATGCGGCATGCGGATATCGAGCAGCATCAGATCCGGGCGCTGTCTTTGGCAGTAGCTCACCACCTCACGCGGGTCGCTCATGCCATGGGTGTTGTCAAATCCGTGATCATCCAAAAGATCGAGTAACAGCTCGACATTGGCAGTATTGTCATCGACCACTAACAGATGTTTGCGGGCTAGCTTCATGGATCACTTCCAGGCGCAACGTGGAGAAACTCTTTGAGCATGCTCGAAAGTTTCTCGATATTGATAGGTTTGGTCAGGTAGTCGTTAAAGCCCGCCGCCAGGCCTTTTTCGATATCCCGCGGCAGCGCATTGGCCGACAGAGCGACCACCGTCATGGCCTCGAGTCCTGGTGTTTGGCGCAGGGCTTTAAGGGCCTGATAACCGTTCATGCCTGGCAGGTGGATATCCATTAGCACCAGGTCCGGGACCGCGTGGCGCAGGATATCCAGCGCAAGCTCGGCGCTGGCAACGGTTTGCAGCTCGATTTCTTCGAAATCGTCGATAATGTCCTGCATCAGCTGCTGATTCGTAGGGTTGTCCTCGACATAGAGCACTTGAAAACGCCGCTTACCGCTTTGCGGACGTAGCAGGCCGGGCGCGGACGTGTCCGTTTTGGCCACGCCGTGTTCGGTTAGTGGTAGCGTGAACCAGAACGTCGAGCCTTTACCCGCCACGCTGCTGACACCGATATGTCCCTGCATGTGTGTAACGAGCTCCCGGGTGATGGCAAGCCCGATACCGGTACCCTCGATGGTGGTGTGTTCGGCCTCCAAGCGGTTGAAGGGCTGAAAGAGCTCGTGCTGGCGGGCATCGTCGATGCCTATGCCGGTGTCGATCACGCTGATCTTTAACGTGTCTTGCTGGGGTGTCACGACGATCTCGATCAGTCCGTTGTCGCAGTTGTACTTGATTGCGTTGGAAATCAGATTCAAGAGCACCTGCTTGGTGCGGGTGTAGTCCGCCATGACGTTCAAGCCGGGATCCACCCTGGCGCGCTTGAGCGTGATGCCCGCCGCTTCGATATTGGCCTCGAGGGTGGCGCAGGCGTCGTCGAGCACGTTGGCGACCAGGATCGGCTCGAGGGACAACGCCAGATGCCCTGCCTCGATTTTGGC
Source organism: Vreelandella sp. GE22 (assembly GCF_968212445.1). NCBI lineage: Bacteria > Pseudomonadati > Pseudomonadota > Gammaproteobacteria > Oceanospirillales > Halomonadaceae > Vreelandella > Vreelandella sp. GE22. Next base: position 2,805,305 of record NZ_OZ309110.1, on the reverse strand, counting down.
AAGATCGAGCACCTCGTTGATCAGGCTCAAAAGGTGCTGACCGCTGGTTTCGATTTGGCCGACCTGACGCTGCTGTTTTTCGCTGAGGGGGTCGCGGCGGCCCTTGCTCATCAGCTGGGCAAAACCGATGATGGCATTGAGCGGCGTACGCAGTTCGTGGCTCATCGACGAGAGGAATTCGCTTTTCGCCTGGTTGGCCTTTTCGGCCTGGTCCCGGGCGATCGCCAAATCGCAGGTGAACTGTTCGCGCTCGGCCATTTGCCGGTACAGATTGATCAGCAGCGCACAGGTATCGGTAAACGGCTGAAGCCAATCGAGCAGCGCCTGGTTGAGCGGCTGTTTGCTGTTGGCAATGGCGTACATGCCGATCAGACGTTCGCCGCTGTAGATGGGCACACCGAGATAGTTGTCCAGACGCGGGTGCCCGGGTGGAAAGCCGCCGCGCGTGCCATGGTCATGCACGTCGTCGGTCATCACGACCTCACCGTGAGCAAATACCCGGCCAAGGAGCGAGCTTGGATCGGTCAGCGTCATGTCACCACTGCTCAGGCGAGACATCAGCTCCTGGGAAGAGGTGCTCCAAAAAAGATCGGTAATGGCGTGAATCTTGAGGGCATTGGTAGTATCGGTTGGCAAGACCTCGCCGATCAGAGCGTAGTCGCTGTCGGTGAGCTCGCGCAGCGCCTCTGAAAGAAACGTCCAGAGCTGCTCGCCGGACATCAGCGCCTGGTAGTCGGTAATACCCTGATGCAGTACCTTCAAAAGGCCCTGCTCCTTTACGATCCGTCTGTTGGCTTCGTAAATGGTGGTCAGATCGGTCAGCACGCCCAAAAATTCGACCACCTTGCCCTGGTTGTCGTGAATGGCATTGACCGCCAGGTGTACCGGCACCCGGTGGCCCTGGCGGTGCATCGCCTCGACTTCGCGCCCTCGGCCGATCACCTTGGGGGCCCCACCGGCCAGATACCGCGAGATGAACAGATCGTGTTCGCTGGCAATGTGGGGCGGGGTCAAAACGGCGATGTTCTTGTTCAAAAGCTCGTGCGCTTCGTAGCCCAAAAGGCTCAGCGCGAAGGGGTTGATCGCGATGATGGCGCCTTCGCGATCAATGCGAATCTTGGCGGTGGCGCTTTTACTGAACAGGGCTTCGAAGCGCCGCGCGGTGCGCGTAAGCTCGGCCCTTAGCTTGTGCTGGCGGAAAATCTCTTCGACCTGGCCTGCCATGTTGGCCAAAAGCCGCTGTTCGCGCTCGGTAAAGTGGCGTGGCGTTTTGTCGATCAGGCAAAGCGTACCGATTACCTGGTTGTCGACCGGACGCAGCGGGTAGCCCGCGTAAAAGCGAATGTGCGGGGGCCCTAAAACCAGCGGATTGTCGGCAAAGCGCGGGTCCTTGAAGGTGTCTTCGACAACCAAAACGTCGTTTTTGTAAACGGCATGGGCGCAAAACGAAAACTCCTTGGGGGTTTCGCTGACGTCCAATCCGGTATGCGACTTGAACCACTGGCGTTTTTCATCGACCAGTGAAATCAGTGCAACGGGCACTTCGAAGATATCGCAAGCAAGCTCGGTCAAACGTTCCAGCGTTTCATCCGGAAGCGTGTCCAGCACCTCCAGGCTGTGCAAGGCCGCTAGGCGCTGGGGTTCGTTGTCGGGTATATCGGCGGCTTGCATATGTCGTCCATAAAATTGAGCCAATTCATTGTTTATCGGACGTTTGGGCCCGGGCTTTAATAATCCGGCACTGAGCGAGGCGTTTTACAGGTCAAATTGGGTAAATCGCGCGGCCGGGTTCTAGTGGGCAAACGATTGAGCGATACTGAACGTCTTGAGTGTTAATGATTCAATGCGAGGTGCCCATGCAAGGTGGCATGTCTTCCCAAGCGCTAACACTGGTGACGCTCTCAGCAGTCGACGGCGTTGCGCCCGCGCAGTGGGATGCGCTGGTAAGCCCGGAGCAGCCCTTTTTACGCCATGCGTTTTTGCGCGCGCTGGAGCAAAGCGGCTCGGTAAGTGAGGCCACCGGCTGGCAGCCACGCCATTTAAGCGTGTGGCAGGGTGAGCGGTTGGTCGCGGCGCTGCCGATGTATCTAAAAAGCCATTCCAACGGCGAGTACGTCTTCGACTGGGGCTGGGCCGAGGCCCTCGAGCGCGCCGGCGGCGACTACTATCCCAAGGCGTTAAGCGCCATTCCGTTCACGCCGGTGCCGGGCCAGCGCACGCTCCTTGCAGATGATATCGACCCGCAAAGCGCCTACGCGCTGCTGGCCAAGGGGTGGCGGCGCCAGTGCGATGAGTTGGGCCTTTCGAGCTGGCACCTGCTGTTTGCCAACGACCAGGAGGTGGCTGCCTGGCAGGCGCAAAGCCCTGATCTGATTACCCGCCAGGGCGTGCAGTTTCAGTGGCACGATCGAGGCTTCGAGGATTTCGACGGCTTTTTGGCGAGCCTGACCGCCAAGCGGCGAAAGACGATCAAGCGCGAGCGGCGTCTGGTGGCCGAGCAGGGGATTACGCTGCGCCGTCTGGAAGGCGACGAGATCGACGAGGCCGCCATGGCGCACTTTTTTCAGTGCTATACGATCACCTACCACGAGCGCGGCCGCCCGCCGTACTTGAACGCGGCATTTTTTGACGCGCTGCGCCGGGACATGCCGGCCTCACTGGTGCTGGTTCAGGCGCTGGTGGAAGGCCGACCTGTGGCCGCCGCGCTCTATTTTCGCGGTGCCACCACGCTTTACGGGCGCTACTGGGGCAGTGAGGTGGTCGCCGACTGCCTGCACTTTGAGGCCTGCTACTACCAGGGCATCGAATACTGCCTCGCGCGGGGGCTGACGCTTTTCGACCCCGGCACCCAGGGCGAGCACAAGCTGGTGCGCGGGTTCGCCCCCACCCCCACGCAGTCGCTTCACTATGTGGCGCATCCCGGCCTTGCCGCCGGGGTGGCCGAGTTCTGCGCCCAGGAAGGGCAGCACGTAAAGGCGTACCGGGCAGCCGCGTTAGAAGCGCTACCGTTTAAAACCGAAGGCTAAAGACACGGCTCGCCGCTTCGCCCGCTAAATGGCATAATGCGCGCCGTTCACGCCTGCCCCAAAGGCACTTGATTACAGGAACTTCAGATGCATCGATGGCTGGTCGTCGCCTTGCTGGGCGTTCTAGGTTTTTTACAGTATCAGCTATGGCTGGGTAACGGCGGCTGGCAGGATTTGCAGCGCGTCGAGGCGCGCGTGACAGTGCAGGAAGCGGCGAATGCGCCCATGCGCGAGCGCAACGCGCGCCTGGCCGCCGAGGTCACCGACCTTAAAACCGGTTTGGATGCGATCGAAGAGCGCGCGCGCAGCGATATGGGCATGGTGCGAAGCGACGAGCAGTTTTTCTGGGTGCCAGGGGTTGCGATCCAAAATGAATTGATTGGCCTGAACGCGGCACTGGTCACTCAGCCAAACCTTGCGCCCGCGGCGAACGCCCCGGACACCGACAATGAGTAAGGCGTTGTGGCTGGTGGTGCCCGCGGCGGGGCAGGGGCGGCGAATGGGCAGCGCCACCCCCAAACAGTATCTGCCGATTGCGGCGCGCCCGGTGCTGGCGCATACCCTCGAGCGTCTTTACCGCGCCTTTCCCGAAGCGCGCCTGGTGCTCTGCCTGGACCCGGCGGATCGCTGGTTCGACCCGGCCTGGGTGCCGTTTGCCCAGTGGCAGCGGGTCGAGGGCGGTGATGAGCGCATGGACAGCGTGCAAAACGCGCTCGATGCCATGGCCGCCGCCCCGGACGATATCGTCATGGTGCACGACGTGGCGCGCCCCTGCGTGACGTCTCTGGATCTGCACGCGCTTTACCAGGCGGCGCTGGAGCACCCGGGCGGGGCGCTTCTGGCCATGCCCGTGGCGGATACCATGAAGCGTGAAGGCGGGCCTGGTTTGAGCGCGACAACCGAGCCCCGCGACGGGCTTTGGCACGCGCTGACGCCCCAGGGCTTTCGCTTCGCGCTTTTAAAGCGTGCCCTCGACCAGGCCGTCAAGAATGGCGTAATGGTGACCGACGAGGCCTCGGCCGTCGAGGCGCTGGGCCAGGCACCGCGGCTGGTCAGTGCGCGGCGCGACAACCTGAAAATCACCCACCCTGACGATCTTGCCTTGGCGGCAGCCATTTTGGCGCTACAGGCAGGCAACAGCGAAGAGTAGTCTCGATGCGTATTGGCCATGGATTTGACGTACACCGCTTCGGCCCCGGCGATCATTTGATGGTCGGCGGGGTCAAGCTCGCTTTCGAACAAGGTTTCGTCGCCCACTCCGACGGCGATGTGCTGCTCCACGCGATCAGCGATGCCCTGTTGGGCGCCTGCGCGCTGGGCGATATCGGCCGCCACTTCCCCGACACCGACGCCGCCTGGCAAGGCGCGGACAGCCGCGAGCTGCTGCGCCACGTAGTGGCGCTGGTGCGGGAGGCGGGCTTCGTGGTCAACAACCTGGACGCCACGATCATGGCCCAGGCGCCTAAAATGGCGCCGCATATCGACGCCATGCGCCGTGTGATTGCCGAGGATATCGGGGCTGATATGGGCCTGGTCAACGTCAAGGCCACCACCACCGAGCGCCTCGGCTTTACCGGCCGTGGCGAAGGCATCGCCGCCGAGGCGGTCGTGCTGCTAAAGCCGGCGGCCAACTAATGGGGGCACTGCCCGTTTGGCCGCGGGTGCTCGACGCCCGCTTTGGGCCCCGCGCGCCGGGAAACTACCGCGCCTCGCCGGAGGATTTTTGGGTCGACGAGCAGCTCGACTTCACCCCGGAAGGCAGCGGTGAGCACCTGTGGCTGCGTATCGAAAAGCGCAACCAGACCACCCTCGACGTGGTGAACGCGCTAAGCCGGCTCTGCGAGGTGAGTCCCCGCGTCGTGGGCTACTCGGGTATGAAGGACCGGTCCGCGGTCACGCGCCAGTGGCTCAGCGTACAACTGCCGGGGGCGAGCGCACCGCCGACCCTCGATTCCGCGCTCGAGGCGCTGGGTATCAAGGTGATCGAGCAGGGGCGCCACCCAAGAAAGCTCAAGCGGGGCGTTCACCGCACTAATCGCTTTCGCCTGCGGGTAAGCGGTGAGGCAATCAACACGGATACGTTCCTGCCTCGCTGGGAGGCGCTCTGCCGTGAGGGGGTGGCCAACTACTTCGGCCCCCAGCGCTTTGGTAATGAGGGGCGCAACCTGCAAAAAGCGGCGGCAATTTTGCAAAAAGGCTGGCGCAAGCGCGACGACCGCCAGGGAATGCTGCTTTCCACCGCGCGTAGCTTTCTATTCAATGAAGTGCTAGGCGCGCGGATCGCGGACGGCCGCTGGAGAACCCCGCTTTTAGGCGATACCTTGATGCTCGACGGCACGCAAAGCGTGTTTAATGCCCAGGCCGAGGACGAGGGGCTCGAGGCGCGGGCCGACGCCCTCGACTTGCACCCGACCGGCCCGCTTTGGGGCACCGGCGAGCCGACAACCGGCGAGGCACTGGCCTACGAGCAGGCGCTTTACGCCTCCCACCCGGCGCTTTGCGATGGCCTGGTCAAGGCGGGCGTGAAAAAAAGCCACCGGGCGCTGCGCGTCCGCGTTATCGAGCCCCGGCTTACCTGGCAGAGCGCGGCCGCGGTGCTCGAATTTTCGCTGCCCAGGGGAAGCTTTGCCACCTCGCTTCTCGGCGAGCTGATCGATCATCCGGACTTTTGAACCAGGCTTTACGCCCAGACAACGCCCCAGGAGAGGCCCATGCGACGACTGCTGCTATCCAATGACGACGGTGTGTATGCGCCGGGTTTGCGCGCGCTGCACGACGGGCTGGTGAGTCATGCCCACCTGCGCGTAGTCGCGCCGGACCGGGACCGCAGCGGGGCGAGCAACTCGCTGACGCTTTCGCGCCCGCTGTCGCTCACCGCACTTGATAACGGCTTTTACAGTGTCGACGGCACGCCCGCCGACTGCGTGTATCTGGGCGTCAACGGCGTGTGGGACGAGCGCCCGGATCTGGTCATTGCCGGTATCAACCACGGCAGCAACCTGGGCGACGACGTGCTCTACTCCGGCACGGTGGCCGCGGCCATGGAGGGGCGCAACCTGGGTATGACCGCGATGGCGGTGTCGCTTTGCGGTGGGCGCCACTTCGAGACCGCGGCGCGCATGGCGGCTACGCTGGTGGGCGCCGCTGGCGCGCTTTCGCTGCCACCGCGCACGCTTTTGAACGTCAACGTGCCGGATCTACCCTGGGAGGAGATACAGGGCGTCAAGGTGACCCGGCTTGGCTATCGGGGGCCGGCGGAAAAAGCGCTGCCGGTCCAGGACCCAAGAGGGCGCACGCGGTACTGGATCGCTCCGGTCGCGGCCAATGCTGACGACGGCGAGGATACCGATTTTGCCGCGATCAACGCAGGCTTTGTCTCGATTACGCCGCTCCAGACCGATTTAACGCGCCACCCCGCCCGCGCGGACGTGCAAGCCTGGCTGGACGCTTTTGACTGAGCTCTCGTCAGGAGAGCGCCGTGGGCGGGGCATGACGTCCCAGCGCACGCGTAATCGTATGGTCGAACGTCTGGTGGGCCAGGGCATTACGAATACCCGGGTGCTCGAGGTGATGGCCCGCGAGCCACGCCATTTGTTCGTCGACGAAGCGCTTGCCCATCGCGCCTACGAAGACACGGCGCTGCCGATTGGCTGCGGGCAAACGCTCTCGCAGCCGTTTACCGTGGCGCGGATGACCGAACTGGTGCTAAAGGCCAGGCCGCAGCGCGTGCTGGAGGTGGGAACCGGGTCCGGGTATCAGGCGCTCATTCTGGCGCGGTTGGTGCCCTCACTCTACTCCGTCGAGCGTATAGCGACGCTTGCCGGCCGCGCCGCCAAGCGGCTCGAATATCTGGATGCCCGCGTCCAGTTGGCCCTGGCCGACGGCGGCGAAGGCTGGCCGCAAAAAGGGCCTTTCGACGTAATTTTATTGACCGCCTGCGCGCAGACGCTCCCGGAACCCTTGTTGGAGCAGCTAACCCGCGACGGCGTACTGATTGCCCCGCTGGAGGCGCCGGACGGCAGCCAGTGGTTAACGCAGGTCAAGCGTATCGGCGGCGCGTTCGAGAAACGAAGACTCGAGCCGGTACGGTTCGTCCCTTTATTGCAAGGAGTGGTGGATTGAAGCATCGACGCTTGGGCGTATTTTTCAAAGGCGCGGGTATGGGCGCCGCCGACGCGGTCCCCGGTGTCTCCGGTGGTACCATAGCCTTCATTACCGGTATCTATGAAGAGCTGATCCATACCATCCGGCAGTTCGGCCCCAGCGCTTGGGGGGCCTGGCGTCGGGGTGGTTGGCGCGGGCTTTTTGCCCACCTCAACCTGGGGTTTTTAATACCGCTACTGGCGGGCGTCGCGGTGAGTTTGGTCAGCGTAGCGCATCTGGCGCTTTGGCTGATGCAGGCGCATCCGCTCTTGCTCGACGGTTTCTTTTTTGGTTTGGTGGCCGCCTCGGCGCTGGTGGTCGGCCGCGCCACCGGACGCTGGCGGCTTATCTATATACTGCCGCTTTTGGCCGGCTTTTTGCTCGCTCGCGGGCTGCCGGCGCTGATGCCGCTGATTTTACTGCTGGGTAACGAGGCGCTGATCGTGATGACCGCCGGTGCCATCGCCATCAGTGCGATGCTGCTGCCCGGGGTCTCGGGGAGCTTTCTGTTACTCACCATGGGGCTTTATGGCACCATCATGGGGGCTATCAAAAGTCTTGATATGAGTATTATCATGCTGTTTGGCGTGGGATGCCTTGTCGGCTTGATGCTTTTTTCACGGTTTTTAGGCTGGCTTTTAAAGCGCTATCACGCGGGCACCATGCAGCTATTGCTTGGCTTCATCGTCGGCTCGCTACCGGTGCTATGGCCCTGGCGCGAACTACTGAGCTACCAACAGGGGCCAGAAGGGCAGATGATTCCACTGGCCCACCGCTACTTACTGCCAAGCGAGTACGCCGCGTTGACCGGTGCTTCCGCCCAGGTGGTGGGCGTGGTCGCATTGATGCTCGTTGGGGCGCTTCTGGTAGTATTACTCAATCGGCGTGCAGCTCAAAGGCCACGCAGTTCGACATAAAGCGCGCGGCGTTGAAAAGGAGTAGGGTTTGCATGCGTAAGGTTTTGACACTGTCTTTGTTAGCGCTGGCCGTTAGCGGCTGCGCTAACCAGCAGCCACACACCCCGCAGGTACGGGACTTGAGCGAAGCGAGGCGCGCCGTGGAAGACTCGCCTCAATACACCGTTGCCCCGGGCGATACGCTTTACGGTATCGCCTGGCAGCACGACCTGGACTACCGCGAGCTGGCGGCGCTCAATGATATCGACGCGCCTTATCAGATCCATCCGGGCCAGACCATTGCGCTGCGGCAGGGGGCGGGAAGCGCACCGGCGCGTAATCAGGCCTCCCATCAGGGCGGTGACATTCAAGTGTCGCGGCAAAGCGGCGCGGTCGCCACGGGCTTGAACTCGACGACCGTGGCAGCTAGTAATCAGGCCGCCAGCCAAAGCGACGACCAGCAGATGGACTGGCTCTTGCCGGATGAAAGCGCGATCGAGCGTAATCAGCGCATCAGCGCCGAGCGGGGCGAAAGCGAGACGCCGGATACCCCGAACGCCAGCGAGCCCGAAACGGCACAGGACGCTCCGCAAAGCGAGTCGCCCCAGGCGGACGAGCGCCCCCCGGAGCCCGAAACGGAACCCGAGCCTACGCCGGAGCCCGAGCCGGAACCCGAACCCGCCGCCGAGCCAGAACCCGAACCGGCGCCCGCCGCTTCCGCGCCGGATCGCTCCTCGCGAAGCTTCACCCCGGTCGACGATGTCAACTGGCGCTGGCCCACCGATGGGCAGGTGAGCGGAAACTTCGGTGAAGGAGGTACGATTACCGCCGGGATTGATATCACCGGACAAAAGGGGCAACCTGTAAGAGCTGCCGGTCCTGGCATCGTGGTATACGCCGGTAGCGGTGTGCGGGGTTACGGCAACCTCATACTGCTCAAACACAACGATCAGTATCTCAGCGCCTATGCTCATAACGACAGTTTGAGCGTCAGCGAAAACGATGTGGTCGAAGCGGGAGAAGTCATTGCCACGATGGGCGATAGCGATACCGACAGTGTCAAACTCCATTTTGAGGTGCGCCGCGATGGCCAGCCCCAAAACCCCTTGGAATTTTTACCATCGCGCTAACGCGTTCTCTCTAAACGGCTTGGTAAGAGCGCTTGGCGCCATTGGAAGAACCCGGATAGCTTGATAAGAGCGTCATATAACAATAACGGTGCACGCGCACACTGAAGTGCGGCCACCCATACTTTTCTACATGGCGGTTAGGCAAGACAACGGGGGTAAGACCATGAGTATGCTGGAGAAGGACCTACAGGAGGTTGACCTGGAGACGGTGGAAGAAGCGTTGGACGACGCTGAAGACACCGCCACCGAAGAGGAAAACGCCTTCGAAAAAGCGCTGGGTCGCGAGGATCGTCAAGCGACCCAAAGCCTGGACGCTACGCAAATTTATCTCAACGAGATCGGTTTTTCGCCGCTGTTGACGCCAGAAGAAGAGGTCTATTACGGCCGTTTGGCGCGCAAGGGTGACCCGCTTGGGCGCTCGCGAATGATCGAATCGAACCTACGTCTGGTCGTAAAAATCGCCCGGCGCTACCTCAACCGTGGCCTGACGCTGTTGGATTTGATCGAAGAAGGCAATCTGGGGCTGATCCGGGCCGTCGAAAAGTTCGACCCCGAGCGCGGTTTTCGTTTTTCGACCTACGCGACCTGGTGGATTCGCCAAACGATCGAACGGGCGCTGATGAACCAGACCCGTACCATTCGTTTGCCCATTCACGTGGTCAAGGAACTCAATATCTACCTGCGCGCCGCGCGGGAACTCACTCAAAAGCTCGACCACGAGGCAACGGCGGAAGAGATCGCCGAGCACCTGGATAAACCGGTCGAAACCGTCAAGAAGATGCTGGGGCTCAACGAGCGCGTCTCCTCCGTGGATTACCCCATGGGCGGGGAAAGTGACAAGCCCTTGATCGATACCCTGGCCGATGACGATGTCTCCGGCCCGGAATCGCTTCTGGTGGATGGTGACGTGCGCGAGCACGTGGATCACTGGCTCGACGAGCTGAGTGAAAAGCAGCGTGAAGTCGTGGTTCGCCGCTTTGGCCTGCGCGGACACGAATCGGCGACCCTCGAGGAAGTCGGCGCTGAAATCGGCCTGACCCGGGAACGGGTTCGTCAGATACAGGTGGAAGCCTTAAAGAAGCTTCGCCGCGCGCTGGAGAAACAGGGCCTTTCTCTCGACGCTATTTTCGAGAGCTAATACCCCCAGCGAGCCTTAAAAAAGGCAAGACCTAACGCACCGGATTAACCCTCCGGTGCGTTAATGTTAGTGGGCTACCCATTCGGGCGCCTTCAATATCCGATTTCATAAACGACCGTCGTCAGGCGCCCCGAGGCGTTTGTAAGTGAGTACCGTTAAAATGCGCCCGCTAGCGGCCCATATCGATTTAGACGCGCTGCGTCATAACTATCAGCTAGCCGCGGGCTGCGCGCCCCAAAGCCAGTCCGTTGCGGTCATCAAGGCCAACGCCTACGGCCACGGCGCCCTTGCCTGCGCCCGCGCACTGGCCCCCCAGGCGCCGGCCTTCGCGGTGGCCTGTATCGAAGAGGCCATCACCCTGCGCGAGGGAGGCATACAAGGGCCCATCGTGCTGCTCGAAGGCTTTTTCAGCGCCGACGAATTGGCCTTGGTGGACACCCTTGGCCTATGGGTCAGCGTGCACAGCGACTGGCAGGTCGAGGCGCTTTTAGCCTGCACGCCCGAAAAACCGATCCCCGTGTGGGTGAAGGTGGATTCGGGGATGCATCGGCTGGGCTTTGATCCACAGCGCGTGGAGGATGTCTGGCACCGCTTGAGCACCGCGCCTCAGGTGGGCGCGCTTCATCTGATGAGCCACTTCGCCACGGCGGACGCCGGCGAGCGTGGCTATTTCGACCGGCAAATGACGACGGTCAAAGCGCTCGGTGAAACCCTCGGCGCTCCGCTTTGCCTGGCGAACTCTCCCGCAACGCTTGCCCACCGCGACGCCCACGGCGCCTGGAACCGGCCTGGTGTGATGCTTTACGGCAGCAATCCGCTCGCGGTGGATAACGCCCTTACCCGCGCGCTTCGCCCGGTCATGAGCCTGCGCTCAGAAATCATCGCCCTGCGCAGTGTCGAAAAAGGCGAGCCGGTGGGTTACGGGGGGCGCTGGTTAGCGCCGCGGCGCTCGCGCATCGCCGTGGTGGCCGCAGGCTACGGTGATGGCTATGACCGCCACGCCAGTGACGGCACGCCGGTACTCATTAACGGTCAGCGCTGCCCCATCGCCGGGCGGGTGTCGATGGATATGCTCACGGTCGATGTGAGTGATATCGACGCCGGGATTGGCAGCGAGGTGGTGCTTTGGGGCCAAAGTGCCCACGGGGCGTTGCTGTGCGTCGATGAAGTGGCCCGCCACTGCGATACGATCAGCTATACGCTGTTGACCGGGGTCTTGCCTCGCGTGCCGCGCATTTACAGCGGCGCGCTCACTTAACGGTTACTGGTATGTCTAAAAAAACGTTTCCCCGCTCTTTCGCGCATCCGCGCTACTGGCCCACCTGGGTCGCCATTGGCGCGATGTATCTCGTCGCCTGGCTGCCCTGGCGGCTTAAGCTTTGGGTCGGCAAGATGATCGGTCTGCTCGCCTGGGCGCTGATCAAACGTCGGCGCCACATTACCGCCACCAATATCGCGCTCTGCTTTCCCGAGAAAAGCGTTGATGCCCAGCGACAGCTGGTCAAGGAGACCTTCATCGCCAACGGGATTGGGCTGGTGGAAACCGCCACCGGGTGGTGTCGCAGCGCGCAGGGCTTCAGGCACCGCGTCGCCTATAACGGCGAGGAGCACCTGGCCCGGGCGAAGGCCCAGGGCAAGGGGGTGCTGGTGGTCGGCATTCACTTTTCGACGCTGGATTTGGGCGGGGCGCTGCACTCGCTCTTCTTCCCGGCGGACGTGGTGTACCGGCCCCACAACAACCCGCTGTTCGAGCGTTTCATGACCCGCGCCCGTTCGCGCATTTTCGGCCAGGCTATCGACCGGCACGACCTGCGCGGGGTGGTGCGCCGCATCAAGGCGGGGCATATCGTCTGGTACTCGCCGGATCAGGATTTCGGCCGCGATGTCAGCGTCTTCGCGCCGCTATTCGGTCAACAGGCGGCGACCATCCGTTTGACCTCCAAGATCGCCCGTATGACCGGCGCGCCGGTGGTGCCATTGATGTTCCATAGAAACCCGGACAACCGCACCTATACCATTGAGTGCCTGCCGGCCTTCGAGAACTTCCCGAGCAAGGACGAGGTAGAGGATGCCACCCGGGTCAACCAGTTCATCGAACGGGCGATTCGCAAGCACCCGGAGCAGTATCTGTGGCTGCACCGGCGCTTCAAAACGCGCCCGGAAGGGGAGGAGAAGGTTTACTAGCCGAGGATCGATGCAAAGCTATGCGATCAGTGGGAGGAGGATCGTGTAACCCGTAGCGGGGGTCTTTCGCCAGGGAAGGCGAAAGTAGCGTACAGGGAAGTATTCACAGCGCCCCCGCGTAGGGTTGCGCGAGCCTCCGGGCCCGGAGCCGCCATCAAAAAAGCCGACGCGCGGGCGTCGGCTTTTTCGTCTTCGATCGCCATAGGGCTAATCGAGATTGCGCGAGTAGAAGATCTCCAGCATCTCCTTGCGCAGGCGGTTTTCGATTTCCCGCGCTTCCTCGAAGGTGATGTCCCGGCGCGAGGTGCCGAACAGGTAGTTATCCAGTTCGAAATCCTTGAGCAACATCTTGGTGTGGAACATGTTGTCCTGATACACGTTCACATCCATCATCTGATACGCGTGCTTGGTATCCTCGGCCAGATAGTCCTGAATCGAGGTGATAGCGTGATCGATGAAGAGCTTCTTGCCGTCCACATCCCGGGTGAAACCGCGTACCCGATAATCGATGGTGACGATATCGGAATCGAAGCTATGGATCAGGTAGTTCAGCGCCTTGAGCGGGCTGATGTGGCCACAGGTGGAGACGTCGATATCCAGCCGGAAGGTGCTGATGCCGTTATCCGGGTGGGATTCCGGGTAGCTATGCACCGTGACGTGGCTTTTATCCAAATGGCCGACCACGGTTTCCGGCAGCGGCCCGGGGCCTGGCCGGGTCTGCGCGGGTAGCGGCTCGTCCAACTCGTGCTCGGCGATCAGCACCGTCACGCTCGCGCCGTGGGGCTCGTAATCCTGACGTGCGATATTGAGCACGTGAGCACCAATGATATTGGTCACATCCTTGAGAATCTGCGTCAAACGCTCGGCGTTATAAAGCTCGTCGATATAATCGATATACTCGCCGCGCTGCTCTTCGGTTTTGGCGTAGCAGATATCGTAAATGTTGAAGCTTAACGAGCTGGTGAGGTTGTTAAACCCGTGGAGTCGGAGATTATCAGGCAATTCCGCGCCTCCTGGTAGCAGTGAAAACACCCCGACGAGCCAGCGCCGGAACCGGATCCGTACATGTTCCTGGTGTTACGTTGCCCGGGAACCGAGCGGGCGTATTATGCCCGCCCGGCCCCCGAGTTGCATCCAGCGACGCGATTTTAATCCGCCGCGGCGTCCTGAATTTCGAAGGAGTGGGTGATATCGACCCCGCCCTTGACCAGCATAATCGAGGCGCTGCAGTACTTCTCGGCGGAAAGCTCGACGGCGCGCTGGACCTGCTTCTCCTTGAGCGCCCGCCCGGTCACCACGAAATGAACGTGAATACGGGTAAACACCGACGGCACCTCGTCGGCGCGCTCGGCGTCGATCTCTGCCACGCAGTCCGTCACGTCTGCCCGGGCCTTGTCGAGAATGTTGAGCACGTCGAAAGCGGTGCAGCTCCCCATGCCCATCAGCAGCATTTCCATGGGGCGGGGGCCGGTATCGCGCCCGCCGTGATCCGGCGGGCCATCGATCACAACGCTATGGCCACTGCCCGATTCCGCCACGAACTGGCGGCCGTCTGTCCACTTCACCCGTGCTTTCACGCGGCTCTCCTTGCTAACGATTCGTACGTGGCGCGCAGCATAACACGCCTTTGCGCCAACCGGCGCTATCCCTCTACCGGCCAGCCGCCTTCGCCGATGGCGCTCAGTGCGGTGGTATCCGGGTTGTAGAGGTACACCCAGGCGTCGCCAAAGCGGGTGGCAAGCGTGACGCGCTGATACTCGCCATCAAAGGGCGCTTGTGGGCGATGGTCTTCCAGCACATCAAGCGCCGCCAGGGTCGCTTGATCGACGCGGTAAATCTCCAGCGCGATCCCTTTGGAGTCACGACGTTTGGCGCCAGGGTAGGGGCCGACGTCGTAGAGCGTAAGGAGCGCGCTCCTGTCATCGCCCAAAAACTCGGCATCCTCCAGCACGTGGGCGTTGTTGAGACCTTTTTTCAGCGTGCCGTAAACCGCGACCAGCGGCGTTAGGGCAATATCATCGGCAAGGCTCACGGGGCCTCCTGCCAAAAGGGTGAATCAGTTTAGCGTGCTGCCAAATGGCGTTCGAGCGCGCCAAGCCGCGCCGGCGTGCCTACGTCGACCCAGTGGCCGACAAAATGCTCGGCGCTGACCAGGCCTTTGGCTATCGCCGCTTTAAAAAGCGGCGCCAGGGCGAAGGCGCCGGCGCTGCTTTGTTCAAACAGCGCCGGGTGGATAACGCCGATGCCCGAATAGGTGAGCGCGGGTGTGGCCATCCGGGCCAGGCCTTCGATGATGGCGAAGTCCCCCTCCGGGTGCTGGGGCGGGTTATCCACTAACACCAGGTGGGCCAGCTTGCCCGGGGCAAGGGTGGGGGTTGGCAGCCAATCGCACCAGACATCGCCGTTGACCAGCAAAAAGGGCGCCTCGCCTAAAAGCGGTAGCGCGTTGAAAATGCCGCCGCCGGTTTCCAAAGGCGTTGGCTCGACGCTGTAGCGAATCGAAAGCCCGAAGCGCTCGCCATCGCCCAGTGCCTCGATGATCTGTTCGGCGCGGTAGCTTACGTTGATGACGACCTCGTCGATACCGGCCAGGCGTAGGTGGTCCAGGTGGTGCTCGATCAGCGCCTTGCCGCCTACCGGCAAAAGCGGCTTGGGGCAGGTGTCGGTCAGCGGGCGCATACGCGTGCCAAGCCCGGCGGCCAGAATCATCGCCTTCATGAAGCCTCACCCAGCTTGGCGGTGATCGCGGGACGCAGGGTGTCACGTAGCCAGGTGGTGAACTCGGCGTGCTGGCTAAGCGCTGCCAGGCTGTCCTCGAGGTGGTTCAAAAAGTGCGGCAAACGGGCCAGATACCCGGTTTTGGCGTCGCGCAGGGTCAGACGGCAGAAAATCCCCAGCACCTTGAGCGAACGCTGGGCGGCCATGGCGCGGCACTGGATCAAAAACGTGGTTTCATCGACTTTGGAGGAGAGGCGCCCGTCCCGGCGTGCCTGCGTGTAGAAGTGCCTGACCAAGGCGTCGAATTCGGCGGGCTCGAAGCGCCAGTAGCGCCCGCAAAGAATCGAGATGACGTCATAGCTGATGGGGCCGGCCACCGCGTCCTGAAAATCGATCATGTAGAGCTTTCCGGCGTGGGGCATGAGGTTCATGGCATCGAAATCCCGGTGTACACTCACTACCGGCTGCGCCAGCGCCTGGGTTATCAGATCGTCGTTCAGCGCTTCCAGGCTTTCCGGCGCCTCGAGACCAAGCCACTGGGTTAAACACCAAGTGGGGAACAGGTCGAGTTCGCGGCGTAGTAGCGAGGCGTCGTAGGGTGCCAGAGCGTCAGGGCTGGCGGCGTTTTGCAGACGACCGATTAGCTCGAGCGCTTCACCAGTGCGCGCGCGGGCGCTGGCGGCATCGGTAAACGCCGCCTGAAGCGGGGTGTCGCCCAGGTCTTCGAGCAGCATGAAACCGGCGTCGAGATCGGCATGGTAGATGGCGGGCACGGGCAGATTCGCTGCGTGCCATTGCCGGGCGATGGCGACGAACGGCGCCGAGTCCTCTTGCTCGGGTGGGGCGTCCATGACAATTTGTGTTTCGCCTCCGGGCAGTATCAGGCGAAAATAGCGGCGAAAACTCGCATCCCCCCCGGCCGGGGCGAGGGTGAGAGCGGACGGCGCGAGACCGTTTTTTTCAGCGACCCATCGGGTGAGGGCGTCGATCCTGGAAGTGGGCATGCAAGCTCCTTGCTGGTCGGACATCTAGCGAGCTGTATAATACCGATTCTGAATGCCAAGGATAACGAACATGGGCAAGCGATTTACGCGCACTGCGCCGGTAGGACACACGCTGGTGGGCATTTTTGCGCTCACCGCGTATTCAGCGATGGCGCAGAGTGAACCCTTGCCTGCCGAGGCGCTGGACTGGCAACCATACCGGCCCGCCGAGGCCGAGGGCCAGCTATGCCGCGGGCGCTACGTCATGCCCGGCTACCGGTTGCCCGCCGAGCAAAACCCCGAAACGCTCTCGATCGAAACGACACAAGCCGCCTACGCCCAGGATGGCGAAGCGCTGCTGCGCGGCGACGTAGTGCTGCGCCGGGCGGATAGCGAGCTCCAGGCCGCGCAGGTTTTTCTGCCGTCCAGCCGGGAACAGGTCGAGGTCGAAGGCGGACTGGCACTGCGCAACGGCCAGGCGCTTTTGCGCGGCGACCAGGCCACCCTGCGCCTGGACGAAGACCGCGGCCGTATCGACGACAGCCGTTTCGTGCTTTACGAGCCCCACCTGCGCGGCCAGGCCAGCCAGCTCGAACAGACCGGCGAAGACCAGTACCGGCTGCACGATGCTCGTTTTACCACCTGCGACCCGGGCGAAAACACCTGGCAGTTGGTGAGTAGCGACATCCGCCTCGATCAGGCCGCGGGCTTTGGCACCGCGCGCAATGCCCGCCTCGAGGTCAAGGACGTGCCGGTGTTTTACTGGCCCTGGGTGCGCTTTCCGCTGGATGAGCGCCGCCAAACCGGCTTTTTGTGGCCGACCCTGGGCTTTTCTAACAGCGGGCTGGACTACGCCCAGCCGTTTTACTGGAACATCGCACCCAATCAGGACGCCACCATCACCCCGCGCTTGATGAGTGACCGCGGCCTTCTTTTAAACGGCGAGTACCGCTACCTGCTCGATGAGAGTCAGGGCATGGTCGAGGGTGGCTATCTGGCCGACGACGGCGGTCGGCGCACCGGCGATAACCGTTTCGAAGGCCAGGAACGCTGGTATATCGACGCCCGCCACCGCGGCCGCGTCAACCCGCGCAGCAACTACAGCCTGCGCTACGGCGGGGCCAGCGACGGGCGCTACTTCGACGACTTCGGCGCCGAGTTCGGCCGCAGCGACCGCGCCGCCATGGAGCGTTTGGCCCAGGTCGATTACCGTGGCGAGCGCTGGCAGCTCGACGCCCGCGCCCAGGGGTTTCAGCGCCTGGAAGACCCGCTAAGCGACAGCGACAAGCCCTTTTACCGGCTACCCAGCCTGACGGCCAATACCAACAACTGGCAGCTCGGCGGCGGCTTTTATAGCCAGTGGCGCTCCAACGCCACCTACTTCTGGCGCGATGTCGATGAAACCCTGGTGCCGGAGCGCGAAGCCGCCAACGGCTCCCGGCTTCACCTTTCGCCGGCGGTGGGCTGGCGTTTCGAGGAGCCCTGGGGGTATATCGAGCCGCGCACCGAGTTTTGGAACACCGCCTACGAGCTCGATTACGGCGACCGTGACACCAGTCGAAGCACCTCGCCTACGCGCAGCGTCGCGATTACCTCTATCGACAGCGGCCTGGTGTTCGAGCGCGAACTGGCGCTGGGCGAAAGCGACTACCGCCAGACCCTGGAGCCGCGGCTCAACTACGCCTACGTTCCACGTACCGATCAGGTGGACTTACCCGAGTTCGACAGCCGCGAGCGCGCCTTCTCCTGGGACCAGCTTTGGTCGCCCCATCGCTTCTCCGGCGCTGACCGGGTGGGCGATCTCAACCGCGTGTCGTTAGGCGTTCAGTCGCGTTTGATCGAGGATGGCGCCGGGCGGGACCGGCTGAGCTTCGGTGTCGGCCAAAGCGTGTACTTCGCCGAGCGGCGCATCGACAGCGACGGCGACCCGGATACGCTGCCGGACCGCCCGGAAGAGAACCCGAACGTGAACCCGCAAAGCCGCTACCAGGCGACCCGCGAGCGCTCGCCGCTGGTCACCCGGCTCGATTGGCAGATCAGCGATCGCTGGAGCACCGGCTACGAGTGGCTGTACGATGATCAACGCGAGCAGACCGAGCGCTCCAGCGTCGACGTGGCTTATCGTCATCCCGAGGGCCACGTAGTGAACCTTGGCTACCGTTGGGAGATCGAAGGGTACGACCCGGGCGTGGTACCCGGCGACGACGGCTTTCGCGACTATAGCCGCGAAGAGTGGGATCTCTCGGTGGGCTACAAGGCCGCCCCGCAGATCGACCTGATCGGGCGCTATCTGTATGACCAAACCAACGACCGGGCGCTGGAGCAGCTCGCCGGTGTGCAATGGAACGACTGCTGCTACGGCGTGCAGGTGGTCTGGCGCGAGTGGATCGACGATAACGACACCGCCCGAATAGGGGATGATTTCAGCGACCGCGGACTGTTTCTGCGCTTCGTGTTCCGCGGTTTGGGCGGCGTGGGCCAAGGGGCGAACACGTATTTCGACCGGGCGGTTCCGGGCTATACCCCGTCACCCTTGTAACGCATGACCATCCAATACCCCGCTTTTATTCAATAGCGACGACAAGAGATTTTTCTATGACGATGAACAAGAGCCTAGCAGGTGGCGGTTTTTCACGGCAGCTAAAGTGGCTGTCGACGGCCGGGGCGCTGGCGCTGTGTCTGGGCGCGAGCGCGGCGCTGGTAAGCGTTAACGCCCACGCCCAAAACTTTCAAAATAGCCAACGCCAAACCCTGGACAGCGTGGCCGCGGTGGTCAACGACGGCGTGATCATGCAAAGCGAGCTCGACGAGCGTATGGCACAGGTCGAGCAGCAGGCCCAGGCCCAGGGCGGAAACCTGCCGCCGCGCCGCCAGCTCCAGGAGCAGGTGCTCGAGCGCATGGTGCTCGACGAGATCCAGCTGCAAATGGCCCGCCAGGCCAATCTAAGCGTCGACGATACCGAGCTCAATCGTCAGCTAAGAACCATCGCCGAATCCAACGGCCTGAGCATGGACGCCTTTGCCGACGCCGTCGAAGCCGACGGTATGTCGCTTGCCGAGGTGCGCGAAGACGTGCGCCGCGAGATGCTCATGCGCCAGGTCCAGCAGCGCCAGATTCAGCAGCGCGTAAGCGTCAGCGACCGTGATGTCGAGCGTTTCCTCGAGCAGCAGCCCGCTCAGCAGGGCCAGGCGTTCATCGAAGAGAGCCAGGCGCGCCACATTCTCGTGGAGCTTACGCCCACCCGCAATGAAGACCAGGCGCGGGAGCGCGCCGAGCAGGCCCGCGCGCGTTTGCAGCAGGGCGAGGCGTTCGGTGCGGTGGCCCGCGAGCTCAGCGACGACCGGGGCAGCGCCATGAACGGCGGCGACCTTGGCTGGGTACGCCCGGGCCAGACCGTGCCCGCCTTCGAAGAGGCGATGAACGACCTAAGCGCCGGCCAGGTCTCCGCGCCGGTGCGTTCGCAGTTCGGTTACCACATCATCGAAGTGCTCGACCGCCGCCGTCAGGACGTGACCGACGAGAGCCGTCGCGAGCAGGTACGCCAAGCGATTTTCCAGCGCCGTGCTAACGAAGAGCTGCAAAACTGGCAGCGTGAGATTCGCGACCAGGCCTTCGTGGATATCCGCCGGTAATGGCTGAAAGCGCTCCTCTTCCGCTGCTGATCACCACCGGTGAACCCGCCGGTATCGGCCCGGAACTGGTACTGATGCTGGCAGCCCAGGGGCGTCTCGGGCCCGAGACGCTGGCGGTGGGCGACCCCGGGATGCTACAAGATCGCGCCGCGCGCCTTGGCCTGGACGTGGAGATCGTCATCGCCGAGGACGGGCATTTGGAGCGCCCCGACACGCCGCATCTGGGGGTTTGGCCGGTAGCGCTGAAAGCGCCGTGCACCCCGGGTGAGCTTGACCCGGCCAACGCCGCCTACGTGATCGAAACCCTCGACGTGGGTGTTCGCGCCTGCCAGCAGGGTCTGGCCGGCGCCATCGTCACGGCGCCGCTGCACAAGGGCGTGATCATCGACGGCGGCTTCAAGGATTTTACCGGCCACACCGAGTGGCTGCGCGACGCCTGTGGTGTCGACGAGGTGGTAATGATGCTGGCCACCGACTGCGCGCTGCATACTCAGGCAAGCAGTTGGCAGGGCAGTGGGGACCTTCGCGTGGCGCTGGCGACCACCCATCTGGCGCTTCGCGACGTCGCCGATGCGATCACCTTCGAGCGTCTGACGCGGATCGTAACGATTCTTGCCGCCGATCTAACCCACCAGTTCGGTATCGCCGCCCCACGCATTGCCGTGTGCGGGCTGAACCCTCACGCCGGGGAGGACGGGCACTTGGGGCGCGAGGAGATCGAGACGATCACCCCGGCGCTTACTCACCTGCGTGGCCAGGGAATCGACGTGCGCGGCCCTTTCCCGGCGGATACGCTGTTTACCCCGCGCCACTTGCAAGAGGCTGACGCGGTGCTGGCGATGTATCACGACCAGGGGCTTTCAGTGCTAAAGTATGCAGGCTTTGGTCGGGCGGCCAATATCACCCTGGGCCTGCCGCTGGTGCGCACCTCGGTAGACCACGGCACCGCGCTCGATTTGGCCGGCCGCGGCGTAGCAAACCCGGATAGTCTTCTGGTGGCGCTCAACCTGGCGCGCCGATTAAGCGGTCGCCGCGCCGCCGCGCCGCCCGCTTAGCCGTCACCAGCCCGCCCACACCGTTACATGCTCTATCCTACTCAAGGACTTTCGTTAGATGTCTCAAGCGCCCCTTCAACACCGAGCTAGAAAACGCTTCGGCCAGAACTTTCTTCGTGACCCTGGCACCATTTCGCGCATCGTTCGCGCTATTGGGCCGGCGAAGGGCGACCGGCTGATCGAGATCGGCCCGGGCCAGGGCGCGCTGACCGGGCCGCTTCTGGACGCCAACGGCGCCCTTGAAGTGGTCGAGCTCGATCGTGACCTGATCCCGGGGCTGCGCGTGCAGTTTTTCAACTACCCGGGCTTTGTCATCCACGAAGGCGACGCGCTGAAGTTCGACTTTCACGCGCTCAAGGGCGACGGCCCGGCGCTGCGCGTGGTGGGCAACCTGCCTTACAACATCTCGACGCCGTTGATCGTACACCTGCTGGGCATGGGGTCCGCGGTGGCGGATATGCATTTCATGTTGCAAAAGGAAGTCGTCGAGCGGCTGGCCGCCGAACCCGGCGGCACCGACTGGGGGCGGCTGTCGGTCATGGCGCAGTATTACTGCCAGGTCGAGCAGCTCTTCGTCGTGGCGCCGGAGGCGTTCGTGCCGCGGCCCAAGGTGGATTCCGCCATCGTGCGACTGACCCCCCATGAGGAGCTGCCCCACACGGCGAAGGATCCGGCGCTTTTGTTCGAGCTGGTCAAGCTCGCCTTCGGCCAGCGGCGCAAAACGCTGCGCAACAACCTCAAGGGGCGGGTTAGCGCCGAGACCCTGGAAAGCCTCGAGATCGACCCGGGCCGGCGCCCCCAAACGCTGACCGTAGAAGAGTACGTCACGATCGCCAACCACGTGGCCGAGCTTTCGCCGGACGCCGAGCGGGGTGATTCGTGAGCCAGTTAGCGATCGAGGTGAGCGTGGTCCCGGCGTACTGCCCGGAGGAGTCTAGCGAAAGCGAGTCGCGCTACGTGTTCAGCTATACCGTAACGGTGCATAACCAGAGCCCGCACAGTGTGCAACTGATGGCGCGCTACTGGAAAATCACCCAGGGCAGTGGCGATGCCCAGGAAGTACGCGGCAAGGGCGTGGTCGGCCAGCAGCCGCTCATCGGCCCCGGCCAGCGCTTTCGCTACACCAGTCGGGCGATTCTGCAAACCCCGGTCGGGGTCATGGAAGGCGCCTACACGCTGCTCAATACCTATACCCAGCGCGCCTTCGACGTGCCCATCGCGCCGTTTCGCCTGGCCGCGCCCAGTCAGCTCCACTAGCCAGGTATCTCCCCACGCAGCTTTTCGTCGAGGTGAACGCCAAGGCGCAGGGCGAGCTGCACGATGGTGAGCGTAGGATTGGCGTGGCCGGCACTTGCGAACACGCTGGAGCCGGCCACGTACATGTTTTGCTGGGCGAAGAGTCGGCAGTCGCGATCGACCACGCCCTGGTCGGCGCTATCACTCATGCGCGTACCGCCCATGTGATGGCGCCCGGCAATTTCTCCCTCTTCGGGCAGCGCTACCGGCTCCGTGGCCAGCCAGTCGGCGAACTGCACGCGGCCAATATTCTGCTTAAGCAGGTACTCGCCCAAAAGCATCAGGCTTTCGCGAATCGTATGCCGGTCGAGTGCCGACTGCTGCCACACCAGCCGACTCAACGGCACGCCCAGCGCATCGCGCTCGTTAGAAAGCTCCACGGCGTTGTCGAATCGCGGCTCCTGCTCCCAGGCCGCGCGCAGGTACACCCCGTGCATGACCGGGCCACCGGCTCTTCCCGCAAGTTCGGCGCCAAGCCCGGGCGCCTGCTCGGCAAGCTCCGCGATGAGCGCCTCGGTGGCTTCCGGGGCCATGCGGTGCAGACGCAGCCCGCAGTTGAGAATGCCACGCTCGGCCATGGCGGCGGCGGTGGGCGAGAGATAAACGTTGTAATCGGTGTCGAGCCCGAAGCGGGCGGGCTCGAACAACAGCGCTTGGCCGATGGTCGCGTGGGGGTGCTCCATCCAGTAGCGGCCAAGCGTTGTGTCATCCGGCACCAGCCGCCCGCCGCTTTGCTGATTGCACCAAAGCAGCAGGCGCGAGTTTTCGATGCCGCCGCAGGCCAGCACGAAGGTGCGCGCGCGTATGGTTTTGCGTACGCCGTCGAAGTCGCTAAACGTAGCCGCGTGCACGCGGTCACCGTCGGTCTCGAGCCCGACCAGGTTGGCGGTCAGGCAGTAGGTGAGGGTCTCGAGCCCGTTCAGGGTGGCGGCGAACTTGTCCTTCATGCGCACTGCATGACCCAACGAGAAATAAACGCGCTCGAGCCCTGCGCCGTCGATGGGCGCATCCGGTGGGATGGTTTCCAGGTCCAAAAGCGCCGCGGCGGCTTCGAAATAAGGGGCGAGCGCTTGTTTGTCGATCGGCCAGCCGGTTTGTGGCGCGGCGGTCTTGGCGGTGAAATCGTGGGCGTCAAGCGTCCGGCACACGCCGCCCCAGTGGTTGGTCGAGCCGCCCATATAGCGAAGCCTGATGCTGGCCAGATCCAGGTAGGTGTCGCCTACGCTGGTACCCCGGTAAAGTGCCTGGGAGCGCTCGCTTCGCGAGGCTTCGCCGCCTTCGCATAGAAGCACCTGGTGGCCCTGCTGGGCCAGGGTCATGGCAAGGGTAATGCCCGCCGCCCCGGCGCCGATCACGCAGACATCATAAGGCTGGCGCTCGCTTAGCGCTTCAAATGGCTGATACATTAATGGTTAGTGTCCAGATCGGCGGGGGCGAGTAGCCAGCCGTTTTTGATCACCGGTGCCTTGGTTTGGGCGGCAAAGGTGCTGGCCCAGGGCGCGCCGGCCAACAGCGCGCTCCCGGCGCCCAACGAGGCGGCTTTTAAAAGCGCCCGGCGCGCAGGGTCTTTCGCCGTTGACGGCTGACCGGTCTTCGTTAAAGAGATAGCTCGCATAGGGCCCGTTTTCGTTGTGATGGTCATCCCCCCCAGATTAGCCGATCGGATGCCGGGAGCGGGGCATTTTCTTTAACGTTTTAATCTTTATTAGCCAACCATAAGGCTTTTTTTATGAGTACATACGCCATCGGGGATCTGCACGGCTGCCACGCGGAGTTCGTCGCTCTGCTCGATAAGCTCAGCTTCGACCCGACCCGCGATACGCTGTGGCTGGTGGGGGATCTGATCAACCGTGGTCCCGGCTCGCTTGCCTGCCTGCAAGAGGCCAAGGCGCTGGGAAGTGCCGCGCGCTGCGTACTGGGCAATCATGATTTTCACCTGCTGGTGGCCGCCCGGGGCGGCGGGCGGCTCAAGCGCGGCGACACCCTGGACGATATTCTGGGCGCCCCCCAACGCGAGGCGCTGCTCGACTGGCTTCAGGCCCAGCCGCTGGCGGTCGTAGAAGAGACCACGCTGATGGCCCACGCCGGGATACTTCCGAGCTGGAGCGCCGAGGCCGCGCTTGGCTACAGCGCCGAGGTCCAGGCCGCGCTTGCAAGCGAGGCTTCCGGGCGCTTTCTCGAGACGCTTTATGGCAATGAGCCGGCGCGCTTCACCGAGGCGCTGGACGGTATGGACCGGCTGCGCGCCCTGGTCAACGTGTTTTGCCGTATGCGTTTTATCAGCGCCGATGGCACCCTCGATTTCGCCGCCAAGGAGGGCCTGGATAGCGCGCCAGCCGGTTTCTACCCTTGGTTTCAGTTCCCGCGGGAGGACGATATTCGACTCATATTCGGCCACTGGGCTGCGCTCGAGGGCCAGACCCCCAAGGCTAAAATCGACGTCCACGCCCTGGATACCGGCTGCGTGTGGGGCGGCGCGTTGACCGCGATGAACCTCGATACCGGCGAGCGCACCGCGGTGGCCAGTCAAAATAAGGGCGCTTGAGGTGGCCGAACACGATCGTCGCCTGGAGGGGCTGGAGGTTTACCGGGTGGGCGGCGCCGTGCGCGATGCGCTGCTGGGGTGGCCGGTTTATGACAACGACTGGGTCGTGGTGGGCGCCACGGTCGATGCGATGCGTGAGCGCGGCTTCAAGCCCGTGGGCCGCGATTTTCCCGTGTTTTTGCACCCGGAAACGGCCGAGGAGTACGCCCTGGCGCGTACCGAACGCAAGGCCGGCCACGGCTATAGCGGTTTCGAGGTGCACGCAAGCCCCAAGGTAACGCTCGAAGAGGATTTGCTGCGCCGGGATTTGACCATCAACGCCATCGCCCAGCGCCCGGACGCCACACTTTGCGACCCGTTCGATGGCCAGGGCGATCTCGAAAAGCGCGTGCTGCGCCATGTTTCGCCCGCGTTTGGCGAAGACCCGCTGCGCGTGCTGCGCACCGCCCGTTTTCTGGCCCGCTACGCAGGGCTTGGTTTTGTCATCGCCGATGAAACGCGTGCGCTGATGCGCCGGATGAGCGACGCCGGCGAGCTCGAACACCTGGCCGCCGAGCGGGTATGGGTGGAAACCGAAAAGGCGCTGAGCGAACCGAGCCCGGCGGCGTATTTCACCACCCTGAACGATTGCGGGGCGCTTGAGAGCTGGTGGCCAGGGCTTGCGGCGGCGCTTGTCGAGGCGCTTGCGCTGATGCGCCTGGCCCCGCCCGAGCAGGGTCAGGCGCTGGCCCACTGGCGGATGGCGTTACTGGCAAGTGCCCTCAGTGATGCCAAACGGGAGGCGCTGGTCGAGCGGCTGCGCCTGCCCAACGCCGTGGCCACGCTTTGCCGCCAAGTGGCGCTCACACGTGCGCTGTTGAAGGCCGCCCTGAGCGGCGAGGGCGTGTTTAACTGGCTGGAGCGGCTGGACGCCTTTCGTAAACCCGCTCAGGTCGAAGCACAGCTTGAGTTGGTGGCGACGCTGGCGCCGGATTTACGGGAACCGCTGGCCCAGGCATTTGGGCACGCACGCGAGATCAACCCCCAGGCGCTGATAGCCGAGGGCTTTCACGGTGGGGAACTTGGCCAGGCGCTGCGCGAGCGGCGCCAGTGGGCGGTTTCTGAGGCGCTGTCAGGTTAAAAAGCTCAGGGCGAGATCGTCACGCCGCGCCACTCGAAGGCCACCGGCCAGAGGCGCTGGTTTTGGAAATCAGTGCGCTCGAAAAGCGTTTTGTAAGGGGTCTGACAGCGGGGGTGGCGCTGGTCGGGCAGAAGCTCCGAAAGCGGCTGGAGCACGAAAGCGTAGCGGGTGATGTCGTCCCGGGGAAGCGTGATATCCCCCACTTGCGCGCAAATGTCGCCCACGCTCAAAAGGTCGATATCCAGCGCCTTGGGCTGGTGGCGCTGGGTGGCGACGCGCGGGTTCAGGGCCGCTTCCTGGGCCTTCGTCCAGGCGCTCAGCGCCTGGATACTCCAATCGCTTTTAAACGCCACCACCGCGTTATAAAAGTTGGCTTCGCCTTCGCAGCCGACCGGCTCGCTTTCGAAGACCCGCGAGATGCTGACCTCGCCAAAGGTTTGCTCGAGTACCTCGAAACAGGCGCCCAAATGACGTAATGGCTCGGCGTTGCTGCCAAGGCTTAAACACACCAGGTTCACGGCGTGGATGCCTCGATGACCTCGGGGATCTCGCCGCGCACGATTTCAAGGCCGACGCTTTGTGCCTGGGGCACTGCACCGGGCTTGCGCACGGCCAAGCGTAGCCAGCTGATCGGAAACTCGTGGCGCAGGTATTCGCAAAGCCGTTCGGCGAAGGTTTCGATCAGCGCGAACTGATGCGCGTCGGCGAACTGCTGAATACGCTGGCAGATCGCGGCGTAGTCCAGGGTCAGGCGTAAATCGTCGGTCGCCGCGGCCGGGCGTATATCCGTTGCAAGCGTTAGATCCAGGCGCAGCGACTGGGTGATGGTGCGCTCCCAATCGTAAACGCCGATAACGGTTTCAATCACCAGGCCTTCAATTAAAATACGGTCCATGCGTCTTATCCCCATCACAGTCAGGAAATAGTGTACGTGAGCAAGCCGGTCAACGATACAAAACAGAGGGTTGTTGCCGGGTGGTAGCGCTTCTCTGCGTGGTGTTGGGTTACCTTTGCGGTAGCTGGCTCGCCGCGCTTTTCGTGTGCCGCCTGGCCCGGGTGGCGGATCCGCGCAAGTGCGGCTCCTGCAATCCCGGTGTTTCCAACGTGCTGCGCCTTTACGGGCCGCGCCTGGCGGGCGCGACGCTTGTCCTCGATGCCGCCAAAGCGATGCCCGTGCTTGCCCTGGCCAAAGGTCAGGGGCTGCCGGTATGGGTTCAAGGCGGGGTGGGGCTTGCGGTGCTGCTTGGCCACAGCTACCCACTGTGGCATGGCTTTCGCGGCGGCAAGGCGGTGGCCTGCGCCTTTGGGGCGCTGCTGGTGCTGGTGCCGTGGGTGGCGCTAGCAAGTGCGGCATGCTGGGCGCTGCTGGCCTGGCGGCTGCGCACCGCGGCGGTGGCCTCGCTTGTAAGCGCGCTGCTCGCTTTGCTGCTGGCGCTCTGGTTTTCCCCGGCCTACGTGTATGTGGTGGGCACTTTTACGCTGGTGGTGTTCTTACGCCACGCGTTCAATATTCGCCGCTTGCGCCGAGGCGAGGAGCCCGACCTTGGCGGGCGCCGCTAACGCGCGGGCGGGGTGAGCGACGCCAGTGGCCAGCGCGGCGTGGCCTGCATGATGCCGACCTTGTCATGCTCGCCGGCGTTCAGGCGCATCGCGCCCACAAAAGCGATCATCGCGCCGTTGTCGGTGCAAAACCGCGCACGGGGGTAGAAGGTGTCGGCGCCGCGCTTTCGGGTCTCGACGGCCAGGCGCTCGCGCAGGCGCGCGTTGGCGCTGACCCCGCCGGCCATCACTAGCCGCTTGAGGCCGGTTTCGTCCAGCGCCCGACGGCACTTGATCACCATGGTATCGACGACCGCCTCCTCGAACGCCCGGGCAACGTCGGCGCGGGCCTGCTCGTCGAGCGCCCCCTCGGCATCGAGTTTTTTCAGCGTCGTCAGGGTGTGGGTCTTGAGCCCGGAAAAGCTGAAGTCGAGCCCGGGGCGGTCGGTCATCGGCCGCGGAAAGCGAAAACGCTTGGGGTCGCCGCGTTCGGCGAGTTGGGCGACCAGCGGGCCGCCGGGGTAGGCAAGGCCCAGCATCTTGGCGGCCTTGTCGAAGGCTTCACCCGCGGCGTCGTCCACGGACTCGCCCAGTAGCCGGTAGCGGCCGAGCCCGGCCACTTCGACCAGCTGGGTATGCCCGCCGGAGACCAAAAGCGCGGCGAAGGGAAACGCCGGGGCGTACTCCTCGAGCATCGGCGCGAGCAGGTGGCCCTCCATGTGGTGCACGCCCAGCACCGGAATATCCAGCGCCCGGGCCATGCCGTGGGCGGTGCTGGCCCCCACCATCAGCGCGCCGACAAGCCCCGGCCCGGCAGTGTAGGCGATACCGTCCAGGTCCTTTTTGCCAAGACCGGCCTGGTGCAAGACCTGGTCGATCAGCGGTAAAAGCTTACGGGTATGATCTCTTGATGCGAGCTCAGGCACGACGCCGCCGTACTCGGCGTGCATGGCCACCTGGCTGTAGAGCGCATCGGCTAAAAGCCCTTCGCCCTCGGGCTTTTGTGTATCAAATATTGCTACGCCGGTTTCGTCGCAGGAGGTCTCAATGCCAAGCACACGCATAGGGGGTCTCTGTAAATCACTTGATAGCGGCGATTTTATCACGCTTGCCCGGCGAGCCGTTATGCGCTTTCGTCGTTCACCGCCGGTTGACGCAAGGAAAAGCTCGACTAGCTTTAGTGAAGATCCGTTTATCCACTTCGAGGAGATTGTAATGCGGGACCCGTTCAGTATTACCCGGCGTAGGCTTTTGGGCACAGTGTCCGCCATCGCGGGGGCGAGCTTGATTCCCGCCGCTTACGCAAGCGACTCCTCAAACGAGCGCGATGAAGACGCGCTCGAAGGCTCCCCAAGGCGCTGGTGTATCAAAGGCGCCACCGTGCTGACCATGGAGCCGGACAAGGCACCGCTGGAAAAGGCCGACATCTGGGTCGTCGATGGCAAGATCGAAGCGGTCGGTGAAAATCTCGATACCGGCGATAGCGAAATGATCAACGGCGAAGGCTTCATCGTCATGCCGGGGCTCGTCGATGCTCACAACCACCTGTGGCAAACCCAAATGCGCGGTATGTTCGGCCAGCGCGAGGGCAACCTGTTCTTTCCGCTGACCAACCGACTGGCCGAGCATTATCGCGCCTCGGATATTTGGGTCGGCGAATATCTGGGGGCGATGGAGAACATTAGCGCCGGGATCACGACCAGTAACGACTTTTTCGACAATAACCGTAGCCCCGAGCATAGCCAGGCGGCACTTGAGGCGCTGTCCGCCTCGCCGCTGCGCGCGCGGCTTCTTTTCGGCAACGAAAGCAAAACCAACGGCAGCCAGATCGACCTGGAACGCCTGAGCGAGCTTCACGAAAACTGGGAGCGTTACGGCGAGCAGGGGCGCCTTTCCCTGGGGCTGGCCTGGCGGCTGCCGGATAACCTGGGCAACCAGGACGCGCTGACCATGAAGCGCCGGGAATTCGACACCGCGCGCGAACTTGACCTGCCGATTGCCGTGCACGTAAGCGGCGAAGGCCACCATGAGATGTTCCAGCACCTGATCGATGGCGAGTTTTTGGTACCCAAGCTTCAGGTGGTGCACGCCACCGACGCGCGCGAGGAGCACCTTGCAGCTCTGGCCGAGGCCGGGGCGAGCCTTTCGCTGACGCCGGTCACCGAGCACCGGGTCGGCTACGGGATCACCCGTCTTTCCCACTTCAAGGACGTCGAGCGTTTGGGGCTGGGTATCGACGGTAACGCCCTGGCAGGTTGCGGTGATATGTTCGCGGTGATGAAACACGCCGCGCTGACCGAGATTGCCGCCAGCGGCGAGCAGGATAGCGTCGATTGCGAGCGCCTGGTTTCCCTTGCCACCCGTAAGGGCGCCGAGTCCATCGGTATGGGCGATGAGATCGGTACGCTCACCGCGGGCAAGCAGGCGGATCTGATCATGCTCGATACTAAAAGCGTAAGTCTTGGCATGCTGCCCACCGAGCCCTATGCGTTTATCGTATTCGCCGCCACCCCGGCCAACGTGTCGCTGGTCGCCGTGGGCGGGCGCATCGCCAAACGCGGCGGCGAGCTTCTGGACCTGGACGAAGAGCAGCTCGCCTCGCGCATTGGCGCCTCGCTTTCACACCTGCGCGAGCAGCTTTGAGCCCTGGCCGCCAACGGCGTTTGGCGAAGGCGGCCCAAAAGCGGCCGGTTGCAAAATTGCCTTGTGGCGACTAGACTACTCGGCGCTGTAAAAAGGGTCGTACACTGTATCTACAGATGTTGTATAAAGCGGTGTACGCACTATCCGAACTAAGTCTCCTTAAGGTGGTGAGTGCTTAATGCCTTCTGTAAAAGTACGTGATAACGAGCCGTTTGACGTCGCCCTGCGTCGCTTCAAGCGTTCTTGCGAAAAAGCCGGTGTTCTTTCCGAAGTACGCCGTCGTGAGCATTACGAGAAGCCGACTGCTGAGCGCAAGCGCAAAGCGGCCGCGGCCGTAAAACGTCACGCCAAGAAAATTCAGCGTGAGCAAAAGCGTTTCGAACGGCTCTATTGATCCGTACCCAGAAATATCCACGTCGGTTTTAGTGGATATTTCAAGAGGGATGCCAAGCGGCCGCCGTAAGGTGGCCGTTTGTTTTTAAGGGCGTCCCAAAGAATCGATGCTTACAAGAGAAAGTGGCGTAACCCAAGCACGTCGTTTGGGTTACATTATTTTATCTTGCCCCGCGCAGGAAACGTTCACCCATGGCCGGTCAGATCCCCCAGCGATTCATTGACGACCTATTGGACCGCGTCGACGTCGTCGAGGTGGTGGGTGAGCGCGTGCAGCTTAAAAAGGCCGGGCGTAATTACTCGGGCCTTTGCCCCTTCCATCAGGAAAAGACCCCCTCGTTTACGGTGAGCGCCGACAAGCAGTTCTACCACTGCTTTGGCTGCGGCGCCAACGGCAACGCGCTACGCTTTTTAATGGAGTACGACAAGCTCCCTTTCCCCGAAGCCGTCGAACAACTGGCCGCACGCCAGGGGCTCGAGGTTCCGCGCGAAGGCGGTGACGACCCCCGAGAGCGCAAGCGCGAGCAAAAGCGCAAAGAGGGCGTGAACCTTCTGGAGCTTGCCGGTAGCTTTTACCGCGAGCGGCTCAAGATGCAGGAAGGTCAGGGGGCCAAGGCGTACCTCAAAAAGCGCGATTTGTCCGATGAGGTGATTAGTACCTACGGTATCGGTTTCGCCCCGGATGGCTGGGAGGCGCTCAAGCAGCACCTCAGCGCCAAGGGCGTGAGCGAAGAGGTCCAGGTCGAATACGGGCTTTTGATTCACCGCGAAGATACCGGGCGCACCTATGACCGTTTCCGCGACCGGGTGATGTTCCCCATTCGCGACCTGCGCGGGCGCACGCTGGGCTTTGGCGGGCGCATCATGGGGGACGGCCAGCCGAAGTACCTGAACTCGCCGGAAACGCCGGTGTTTCATAAAGGCCGCGAGCTTTACGGACTTTATGAGGCTCGCCGGGCGGTCAATAAGCTCGAACAGCTGATCATGGTCGAAGGCTACATGGACGTGGTGGCGCTGGCGCAGTACGGCATTCACAACGCCGTGGCAACCCTAGGTACTGCGACCACCGAAGATCACCTGCATCGCCTTTTTCGCTTGGTCAACCGCGTAGTGTTCTGCTTCGACGGCGACCGCGCCGGGCGTCAGGCCGCCAGCCGGGCGCTGGAAACGGCGCTGCCGCAGATGATCGACGGGCGCGAAGCGCGCTTTTTGTTTCTGCCCGAAGGCGAAGACCCGGATTCGCTGGTACGCCGCGAAGGCGAAAAAGCCTTTCAGGACCGGGTCACCTGCGCGATGCCGCTGTCCGAGTTCTTGTTCGAGCAGGCCGGCCAGGGGCGCGATTTGAATACGGTCGAGGGGCGCGAACGCTTCGCAAGCCAGGTACTGCAGGCGATTGGTAAAGTGCCGGAGGGCATGCTTCAGTCGCTGCTGTTCGAGGCGCTTGCCAAACGAAGCGGGCTTGCCAAAGAGCAGCTTCAGGCCATGCTCGAAAAACGCGCCCCGGCGCCTGCCGCCGAAGCTGATGTCGACGAGCCGGCGCAGTCCGCGCCTTCCCCCGCCGCCCCCCGGAAAGCGGCCAAGCCGCGGTCGGCGCTTGGCAAGGTGCTCTCGAGCGTCGAGCGTATCAATCAATTGCTGCTTTTCGAGCCGCGGCTGGTCGAAGCACTCCCGGGCGAGCTCGATTGGCTGCCGGAAGACGACAGCCATACGCCGCTTTGTCGCGAGCTGGTCACGCTTTTGCGCGCCGGGCGCTATAAAAGCCCCCAGGTGGTGCTGGCGCATTTTCAAGGCAGCGAAGAGGGTCAGGTGCTCGCCGAGCTCGCTCGGCGGGAGCTTTTGATTCCGGCGGCCACGCGCGAAACCGAGCTTTTAGGGCTGGTCGAGCACCTAAGTGCCCATCAGCGCAAGCGCTCGCCGGAAGAGGAGTACCACGCGCTGCTGGCGCTCGAGCGTTCGGGGCAGAAGCTGGATAAAACCCAGCGGCAACGTTTGGCCACTCTGGTGGTCGAACTGACACGCAAGCAGTAGCGTCACAACAGGAAATGAAATCGAGAAGCGCTCGAAGCGAAGAGCAGGGTAGGGCGTTTGAAAAGAGCGCAGTGTGCGGGGTTGAATTTCCGCCGCCAGGCGCCATATAGGGAGCATTGCGGGCCATAAAATGGCCTAACCGAACAAACTAACACACCTGATTCGCCGCGCAAATACGTTTCGCTGGGAAAAATACAGCAAATTACGCTATAATGTTCGGCTTGTTGAGTTTAATCGATTCAGCGCCCCAGGTGTTTCATTCTTCTTCGTCGAGATAGGGTTTCTATGGCTGGAAATGCGCAGCAGCAGTCGCGTCTGAAGGAGTTGATCGCGCGCGGCAAGGAACAGGGCTACCTGACCTATGCCGAGGTCAACGACCATCTACCCGAGGATATCGCCGACCCGGATCAAGTGGAAGACATCATTGGCATGATCAACGACATGGGTATCAATGTCGTTGAAGAAGCGCCGGATGAAGACACTTTGATGATGTCGGATCACTCCACGGACGAGTCCGCTGCGGAAGAGGCCGTTGCGGCCCTTGCCGCCGTGGAAAGCGACGTAGGTCGCACGACCGACCCGGTGCGCATGTACATGCGCGAGATGGGTACGGTCGAGCTTCTGACCCGCGAAGGCGAAATCGAAATCGCCAAACGGATCGAAGAGGGCACGCGGGAAGTGATGTCGTCACTTGCCTATTTGCCGGGCGCGGTGACCTCCATCCTCGACGCCTACGACGCGACCCAGGACGAGGAAGCGCCAGGGCGACTGTCGGATCTCTTCTCCGGCTTCATCGACCCGGACGAAGGTATTCCAGGCGTTGCCGAAGCCGAAGTGGTCGAGCCCGAAGTCGACCCTGAACCTGGCGATGACGCCGAGATTGACGGCGACGGTGAGGACGAAGACGACGATAGCACCGCCAGCGAAGGTGGCCCGGACCCGGAAGAAGCGCGTGCGCGCTTCGAGCAGATCCGTGAGCAAAACGCCGCTGTGGGCACCGCGTTCAAAAAGCATGGCCGCGGCAGTGCCGAGCTCAAGGCCGAGCAGGCGCGTCTGGCCGAATTGTTCTCGCCGATCAAGCTCGTGCCCAAGCACTTCGAGCGCCTGGTGGGTCAGGTGCGTATCAGCGTCGAGCAGGTGCGTGCCCAGGAAAAGGCCATCATGCAGCTTTGCGTGAAAAAGGCCAAGGTGCCGCGCAAGCTGTTCATCAAGTCCTTCCCCGGTTTTGAATCGAACAAGGGCTGGCTGGATAAATTCCAGGAAGAGCAGCCGAAGTACGCCGATCGTTTGGAGCCGCTGCGCGCTGATATCGCCCGCTGCCAGCGCAAGATCGCCTTTGAAGAGGACATGGTCCAGCTGATCGTGTCGGATCTTAAAGAGGTCAACCGCAAGCTCTCGATCGGTGAGGCCAAGGCGCGCCGGGCCAAAAAAGAGATGGTCGAGGCGAACCTTCGTCTGGTGATCTCGATCGCCAAGAAGTACACCAACCGTGGCCTTCAGTTCCTGGATCTCATTCAGGAAGGCAATATCGGTTTGATGAAAGCGGTCGACAAGTTCGAATACCGCCGCGGTTACAAGTTCTCGACCTACGCCACCTGGTGGATTCGTCAGGCGATTACGCGTTCGATCGCCGACCAGGCGCGCACCATCCGTATTCCGGTGCATATGATCGAGACGATCAACAAGCTCAACCGCGTATCGCGTCAGATGCTTCAGGAAATGGGCCGCGAGCCCACGCCGGAAGAGCTTGGCGAGCGCCTCGAGATGCCGGAAGACAAGGTACGCAAGGTCCTGAAGATCGCCAAGGAGCCGATCTCCATGGAAACGCCCATCGGTGACGACGACGACTCGCACCTGGGCGACTTCATCGAAGACGGTACCATGCTGCTGCCGATCGACCTGGCCACCGGCGAAGGCTTGATCGAAGCCACGCGCAACGTGCTCGGCGGCTTGACCGCCCGGGAAGCCAAGGTGCTGCGCATGCGTTTCGGGATCGACATGAACACCGACCACACCCTCGAGGAAGTGGGCAAGCAGTTCGATGTCACCCGCGAGCGTATCCGCCAGATCGAAGCCAAAGCGCTTCGCAAACTGCGCCACCCCAGCCGCTCGGAGCCGCTACGCTCGTTTCTTGATGAGTAGTGAAGCGTGAATGGTAAGTAGTGAGTGGTTAGTAGTAAGTGGTGAATAGTAAGTGGTAAGTCGTGGAAAGCAAAAGCCCGCCGTTCTTTGAACGGCGGGCTTTTTCGTGCAGTGGGCTTTTTATAGCGTGTAGTAGGTGGCGGCTCCCGGGCCGACCGGTAGTCCAAAGACGAACACCCAGATGAAGAACAAAATACTCCAACCCACCAGCATGAACAGTGTATAGGGCAGCATCAGCGCGACCAGGGTGCCGATTCCCATGTCCTTACGATAACGCGAGGCGACGGCCAGGATCAGACCGAAGTAGCTCATCATCGGCGTGATCAGGTTGGTGGTGGAATCGCCGATCCGGTAGGCGGCCTGGATGACTTCCGGAGCGTAGCCCATCAGCATCAGCATGGGCACGAAGATCGGCGCGGTCACCGCCCACTGGGCCGAAGCGCTGCCCAGTGACAGGTTGACGAAGGCGCACATCAAAATGAACAGCGCGAAAAGCCCCGGACCGCTCAGGCCTAACGAGTCCAGAAGGCTCGCGCCGGCGACCGCCGTCACCGTACCGAAGTTGCTCCAGTTGAAGAGGGCGACGAACTGCGCGGCGAAAAACACCAGTACGATATAGAGCCCGAGGCTGCTCATGCTCTTGGCCATGGCGTTCACTACGTCGCGGTCGGTGTGCATGGTGCCCGCCATACGCCCGTAGACAAAACCGAGCAGGGTGAACGATACCGCCACGATCACCACGATACCGCTCAAAAAGGGCGAGCCACCAATCGCGCCGGTTTCCTGATTACGCAGCACACCGCTTTCCGGTACCACCAGCGCGAGGAGCACGGCGACAATGGCGAGTAGGGCCAGGCCGGTCCCCTTGAGCGCGCGCTTTTCACTCGCCTCCAGCCCTGTCATTTGCTGGTCGTCGATATCGCTTTCGGCATAGGCCTGGTCGAACTTGCCAAGCTTGGGCTCGACGATGTACTCGGTCACCAGGCCCCCGATGATGGTCACGAAGAAGGTGCTCACGAACATGAAGAACCAGTTGGCCTCGGCGCCCACGATATAGGCCGGGTCGAGAAGCCGCGCCGCTTCCTGGGTAATGCCGGAGAGCAGCGGGTCGACGGTGCCGATCAGAAGGTTCGCGCTATAGCCGCCGGACACCCCGCAAAACGCCGCGGCCAGGCCCGCCAAGGGGTGGCGACCCAGGGAGTGAAAGATCATCGCGGCCAGCGGAATCAGCACCACGTAGCCGAGTTCGGCGGCCATGTTGGACAGTATGCCGGCAAACACGACGGCGTAGGTGACCAAACGCGGTGAGCGATTGAGCACCAGCGCGCGCATGGCGGCGGATAAAAGCCCCGAGTGCTCCGCCACGCCTACGCCGAGCATGGCGACCAGCACGGTGCCAAGCGGTGCGAACCCGGTGAAGTTGGTGACCACTTCGGTGATCAGGCGGCGAAGCCCGTCGGCGTTCAAGAGCGAATTGACCGTAATCCATTCGCCTTCGTTGGCGGGGCGCGGGTCGGCCACCGATACGTCTAAAGCGCCGGCAATGCCGCTGGCCACGACCACGAGAACACACAAAATGGCGAATAGCGTCACCGGGTGGGGCAGCAGGTTGCCCAGCCACTCGACGCTATCCAGAAAGCGCGTGAACGCGCTGCGCTTGGATGCCTTTTCGGCGCTGTTGGGGTTTTCCATGAGAGGAATGTATCCGGTTGATTATTGGGAAGGTTTAAAAAGTGTTAAACGAAAACACTACGGTCATGCCAAAACCTTCGCAAATGGCTTTACGCATAGCGGTATATAAAAAATGAAACGCCGCCTTGAGGGCGGCGTTAAAAAGCGGGCGGCAGGGCGTATCAGGGGAGGGGGTTGGCCGCCTGGCGGGCAAGGTAGACGCGCCGGGCCATCAGCAGAAGCTCGAGGGTGGCAAACAGGATCAGGCTATAGCCAAGAAGCTCGACGACCTCTTCCGCGGCGTCCTTGAAGGTGCGCTCGTAGCCTTCGCCAAGCACTGCTTCCCAGAAAATGCTCCGCCCGTACAGGCGCGAAAAGACGTAAGTCGTCAGCACTCCGCCGGCGAAAAGGCCGAAAGCGAAGGTGTTGCTGTAGTAACGGAACTCGTCCAAAAACTGTTGGCGCTTGATCACCACCCAAGCAATCGAAGGAATCACGATCAGCGCGACCAGGATTTTCCAGGTATTGCGGGCGATGTACTCGTCCAGAAAATAGTCCTGCTCGCGGACCAGCGAGGAGGCAATAAAGGCGAACAGCAGTAGCGTGACCGTGGGCCATACTTTTAACACCTGGCGCACATAAATCAGCATGAGGCAGCAGGTCGCCAGCACCGCAGTTTGGGTCAGCTCGGTAAAGCCGTTTTCGCTAAAGCGAAGCACGGGCATATAGAGCGCTTCCAGGTAGGCGCCCTGAGCGATTGCGCCGATGAACAAAACATAAAGCGTTGCACGCATGAGAGTCGTTTTAAAATTGATGGGCCAGTTGGGTGGGGGGAGTGACATTGAGCTTCCTTACAAGACATAGCGTCGGCTATAAACATTCATTGATGAATGTTCATTATATCGTCACTTTGTCGTGCTCGCACGCTGATAATGCCGTCAAGGCGCTCCATGGGCGCTTTTGTCACCCGGTTGTCACTTTTTAACCTGGCGCCGCGCGTGGGGGTAGCTTTTTTTCGATATGCACCGCGAGATAGTCGACCAACTGGCGAATCTTGGGTGAAAGATGGCGGTGGCGGGGGTAGACCGCCCAAACGGCGGTATCGTGGTGTTGAAACGGCTCCAGTACCGCGATTAGCTCGCCACTTTCAAGGTAAGGCGCCACGTAGTAGTCGGGGAGCTGGGCAAGGCCGAGCCCTTTCAGGGCGGCGTCCAGTAGCGC
The DNA here is from genome assembly GCF_968212445.1 of Vreelandella sp. GE22. Taxonomy (NCBI): domain Bacteria; kingdom Pseudomonadati; phylum Pseudomonadota; class Gammaproteobacteria; order Oceanospirillales; family Halomonadaceae; genus Vreelandella; species Vreelandella sp. GE22. Next base: position 2,767,801 of record NZ_OZ309110.1, on the reverse strand, counting down.
AGGTCCGGAGTTTCCGCTCCAGCGCCCCTCCAGGCGAACCTCCCGGCGCTGGCCGTTGACCTCGAAAAGCCAGTAGGGGCGCGAGCCCAAAAGGCAGGGGTGCTGGCTGAGTTCGCTCAGCGTGTGGGGAACGGGGGCCTGGCGAAAGTAGCTGGACGCGCCGACGATATATTCGCGGCGCTCGCAAAGACGCTTGGCGATCAGTGAGGAATCCTTCAATACGCCCATGCGGATCGCGATATCGAAACCTTCGTCGATCAGCTCTACTTCGCGATTGGTGAAGTGCATGTGCACTTCGAGCTCCGGGTGCTGGCACTGAAAGTCGTTGACCAGCGGCGCCACGAAGCGCTCGCCGAAGGTGGTCGCGCAGGTCAGTTTTAAAAGACCCTTGGGCTTGGCCTGAAGCTCGCTAATGGCCTGCTCGGCATCGCGCAGACCATCGAACAGATGACGGCAGTGCTCGACGTAGAGTGAGCCGGCCTCGGTGAGGCGGATTTGACGCGTCGTGCGATAAAGAAGCTGCACGCCGAGCTGATTTTCCAGCTGGCTGACGAGACGGCTGGTATGCGAAGTAGACACTTTTAGATGACGTGCGGCGGCAGAAAACGTCCCTAGCCGTACGACTTCGACAAACGCTTCGATACGGTCCCAACGCTGCATGATGCTCCTCGAAGCCCATTGTTGCTGTCCAGCAATAATGTTGTGAGTATATCCCTATTTATCCTTGGCGCCTAGCTGACTACACTGACCCACGTCGAGTAAGGTCTTTGCTCTTTGTCCCAGGAGATATGGTATGAAATCACGCGCTGCTGTAGCGCTTGAAGCGGGTAAGCCGCTCGAGCTAGTCGAGATCGATGTAGAAGGCCCCAAGGCCGGTGAAGTGCTGGTCAAGATGGAAGCCACCAGCGTTTGTCATACCGATGCCTATACGCTGTCGGGCAAGGACCCGGAAGGTAACTTCCCTGCGGTACTGGGCCACGAAGGCGCCGGTATCGTCCAGGAAGTAGGCGAGGGCGTGACCAGCCTGAAACCCGGCGATCACGTCATTCCGCTTTATACCGCCGAGTGCGGCAAGTGTAAGTTCTGTCTTTCCGGCAAGACCAACCTTTGCAGCAGCGTACGCGCGACTCAAGGGAAGGGCGTCATGCCCGACGGAACCTCGCGTTTCTCACTGGACGGCCAGATGCTGCATCACTATATGGGCACGTCTACCTTCAGTGAGTACACCGTCGTACCGGAAGTGTCGCTGGCCGTGGTCTCCAAAGAAGCGCCCATGGACAAGATCTGCCTGTTGGGGTGCGGTGTGACCACCGGTATTGGCGCGGTGCTCAATACCGCCAAGGTTCAGCCCGGCGACACCGTCGCGATCTTCGGTTTGGGCGCGATCGGCCTGGCGGCGATTCAGGGCGCGGTAATGGCCAAGGCGGGCCGTATCATCGCCATCGACGTCAACGAAGACAAGTTCGAGCTGGCCAAGCAGTTCGGCGCCACCGACTTCGTCAACCCGAAGAAGTACTCGGACCCGATCCAGCAGGTCATCGTGGACATGACCGACGGCGGCGTGGACTACTCCTTCGAGTGTATCGGCAACGTCAACGTCATGCGCTCGGCGCTCGAGTGCTGCCACAAGGGCTGGGGCGAGTCGATCATCATCGGCGTGGCCGGCGCCGGCGAAGAGATCTCCACGCGGCCTTTCCAGCTGGTGACCGGACGCGTCTGGAAAGGCTCTGCGTTCGGTGGCGTCAAGGGGCGCAGTGAGCTTCCGGGCTACGTGGAAAGCTACATGAACGGTGAGATCAATATCGACGATTTCATCACCCACGACATGCCGTTCGAGAAGATCAACGAAGCGTTCGACCTGCTTCACAAGGGCGAAAGCATTCGCACCGTTCTGCACTTCTAACGTGTCGTCAGGTGGCCGCGTGCTAACGCTATCGTCACAAGCGTGACCAAACGCGGTGGGGTATCCCGCCGCGTTTTCATCTTTAGGAGCTTACTCATGAGCATGAGCGAAACTCTGGAGCTCGTCTCCGCCAACCGCAGCTTCGGCGGCTGGCACAAGCGCTACCGCCACTACTCGCGGGCGCTGGACTGCAACATGGTCTTTGCCGTTTACCTGCCACCCCAGGCTGAAAACGAGCGCGTACCGCTGGTCTGGTGGCTTTCCGGGCTTACCTGCAACGACGAAAATTTCATGCAAAAAGCCGGCGCTCACCGCGTGGCCGCCGAGCTTGGCATCGCCATCGTATGCCCCGATACCAGCCCGCGGGAAACCGACCTGCCCGGCGAGCACGAAAGTTTTGACCTGGGCTCCGGGGCCGGCTTCTACGTCAACGCCACCCAGCCGCCCTGGAAGAGCCACTACCGTATGTACGACTACGTGGTCGAAGAGCTCCCTTCCGTGGTGCGCCAGCACTTCCCGGTGAATGGGCGGGAGTCGATCAGCGGGCACTCCATGGGCGGCCACGGCGCGCTCATTCTGGCGCTGCGCCATCCTGGGCGGTTTAGCTCGGTATCCGCGTTCTCCCCGGTCGTGAATCCGATGAACTGCCCCTGGGGCCAGAAAGCCTTTAGCGCCTACCTGGGCGAGGACGAGTCCCGCTGGCGCCAGTACGATGCCTGCGAGCTGGTCGCCAACGGCGCCTCGCGTCAGCGTCTGTTCATCGACCAGGGCGACGCCGACCAGTTTTTGGAAGAGCAGCTCAAGCCCGAGCGTTTAGAGGCCGTGTGCGAAGAGCACGACCATCCACTAACGCTGCGCCGCCAGCCAGGGTACGATCACAGCTACTTCTTTATCGCCTCGTTCATCGAGGAGCATCTGCGTTATCATGCGCAGCACCTCATGAAACCCTAAGGATGTCGTAATGCTCAATCGTGCGCTGCGCCGCTATTTGCGTCTTCTATGGCGCGTTGTATGGCGTGGCGCACTCGCCTTCGTGCTGCTATCCGTAGCGCTGGTACTGCTCTTTAGCGTGGTGCCGCCGCCGGGGTCGATGATCATGGCCGAGCGCAAGGTGCAGAGCATTATCAACCGCGAGCCGATCACCATTACCCGCCAATGGCGAAGCTTCGAGGATCTTTCGAGCAACGCCAAGCTCGCCGTGATCGCGGCGGAAGATCAGCGTTTTCCCCAGCACCGCGGCTTCGATCTGGTCGAGCTCAAACGCGCCTGGCAAGCGCGCCAGGACGGATCCCGGCTACGTGGGGCCAGCACCTTGAGCCAGCAAACCGCCAAGAATGTCTTTCTGTGGAGCGGGCGCAGCTGGCTGCGTAAAGGGCTCGAGGCCTGGTTTACGCTATTGATCGAAACCTTTTGGAGTAAAACGCGCATTCTCGAGGTGTACCTGAACGTGGCCGAGTGGGATACCGGCGTATTTGGCCTGGAGGCCGCGGCGGATCACTACTTCGGCGCCTCGGGGAGTGCCATGACCGAACGTCAGGCCAGCTTGCTGGCCGCGATCCTGCCCGACCCACGTAACCGCAGCGCTTCGCGCCCGGACGCCCAGGTCGAGCGGCGCAGCCAGTGGATCCGCCAGCAAATGCGCAACCTGGGCGGCGTGGGCTACCTGGAGCGGCTTTAAACTTTCTCGTTAGGCTTCACCGGCACGCCCGTCGCCGGAACGCTTTGCCCTCTCATCTTTTTAAAACGTCAGATTGAGTATGTCAGGCGCTCGCCACAAAAGCGGGCCATTGGCGCTTGAAAGCAGCGCCGACGTTGAAACGCCACGGCCTGCAAGCCGCTTTGTTACATTTATTAACAATCTGTTGCGTATAATTTCACTAAAAGTTGAACCTGTGGAAGCATGTCGCGTCTGAATCACCACATACATAATGCGCAAAGAGGTTTCTTATCATGCAACGTTTGACTGCTTTGTTTTCAGCTGCACTGCTTGCAACCGGCCTGATGGCAGGTACCGCCAACGCCCAGCAAGCGCAAGACCCGGCGCAAGACCCGATGGCCACCCAGCAAGCGCCGGCTCAGGACTTCTCTGATCAGCAGCTACAGCAGTTCGCCGATGCTTCTCAAGAAATCGCCGTGATCTCTCAAGAGTACACACAGCGTCTGCAGGAAGCAGAAGACGAGTCCGCACAGCAGGAAGTACGCGCTGAAGCCAACGACCGTATGCTCGAAATCGTCGAGGACAGCGGTTTGGATGTCGATACCTTCAACGCGATCGGCCAATCCATTCAGCAGGATCCGGAAATGATGCAGCGCGTGCAAGAAATGGCTAGCGAGTCGTAACTGGCAATATGCTTGGTGTGGCGGGCGTATAGCAATCAGTAGCGCTTTAACGCTCGCCTGCCGCTGCATTACTCGAAAGCCCGATGCCTTGCATCGGGCTTTTTTGTGCGCGCTGCTTTACCGAGTGCTTGAATACCGCCAAACTTGCTCCACTGAAGTGAGCGTTGCACTCAAGGAGTCGCTATGGATGTGGAATTGTGGGAAATACGCCAGCACATGGGACAGTTCCCGCCCTTCGATGGACTGTCGGATGAGCTGCTGGACGCGATTGCCGAATGCGTAGAAGTTCGTTATTACAAAACCGGTAGCGAAGTGCTAACGCTCAACGAAGTGCTCGATGAGCTTTGCTATATCCGAAGCGGGGCGGTCGAAGTGTACCGCCGCCGGGGCGAGCTCTATAACCGGCTGGGCGAAGGCGATATTTTTGGCCATTTCAGCCTGTTGAGAAATCATCGCGTGCGCTTTCCCGCCACGGCGATCGAAGATACGCTCATGTACTTCATTCCCAAGCATATCTTCCAGCGCCTGTGTGAAGAGGACGAGGACTTCGCCGACTTCGTCGAACTCGAGCGCCCCAGGCTCGAAAGCGCCGCCCAGCAGCAGCAAAAGTCCAACGACATGATGGTCACGCGGATTCGCAAACTGGTGTCGCGCTATCCGGTCATGGTGGAGTCCACCATCAGCGTGCAGCAGGCGGCGGTTCAGGTCAGCCAAGCCCAGGCCTCGGCCGTACTGGTCATCGATGAAGGCAGTGAGAACCCGCGCTACAGTTTCAAGGATAGCGAAGGCAAGACCTGGCAGATGTGCGGTATTTTGACCGACAGTGACTTTCGTAACCGGGTCGTCGCGAAGGGCCTTTCGCCGCAGACGCCGATAGGCGAGGTCGTGTCGGATAAGCTCATTACGGTCCAGTCCGACGCCTCCATTTATGAAGCCATGCTCATCATGCTGCGAAGCAATGTGCACCATTTGCCGGTGCTCTACCGCCAGCGCCCGGTGGGCGTGGTGCATCTCTCCGACATCATCCGCTACGAAACCCACAGCGGGCTTTACCTGGTGAGCAACATCTTCAACCAGTCGAGCGTTCAGGGCCTGGCCCGCTTGGCGTCGGATGTTCGCGCCTCGTTCGTGCGTATGCTGCAGGAGGGCGCCAACTCGGTGATGGTGGGAAGTGCGCTCTCGACGATCGGGCGCAGCTTCTCCCGGCGGCTTTTGGAATTGGCCGAAGAAGAGCTGGGGCCGCCGCCGGTGCCGTACTGCTTCATGGTCAACGGCTCCATGGCGCGTAACGAGCAGGGCATCGTGACCGACCAGGATAACGCGCTGGTACTTTCGGACCGCTTTGACCCCGCCCAGCACGACGACTACTTCAAGGCGCTGGCCACCTTCGTCAGCGACGGCCTCGACGCCTGCGGCTATACCTACTGCAAGGGCGATATCATGGCCACCAACGAGCAGTGGCGCCAGCCCTTGCACGTTTGGAAAAATTATTTCGAGGAGTGGATCGCCAACCCCACGCCGGAGAAACTGCTACATAGCTCGATCTTTTTCGATCTGGACAGCATTTACGGCGAGGACCACTACGTGGAAACCTTGCAAGACCTGATTGCCCAAAGAGCGCCAGAGGCCCCGCGGTTTTTGGCCGCGATGGCACGCAATGCCCTCAATCGCACGCCACCGCTCGGGTTTTTCCGCACGTTCGTGATGGAAAAAGATGGCAAGCACAACAACTCGATCAATCTAAAGCGCCGCGGCACCGCGCCCATGGTGGATCTGATACGCGTTCACGCCCTGGCGTGTGGCTCCAAGGCCCAAAATAGCTTCCAGCGCTTGAACGACATCGACAATACGCAGCTACTTGCCTCCGGGGTGAGCGACAAGCTCAGCTATGCATTCGAATTTTTGTGCATATCGCGGCTTCGTCATCAAATGATCGACCTTCAGGAAGAGCGTGAACCGGATAACAACATCGAGCCGGAAAACGTCGACGATAGCGAGCGTCACACGCTCAAGGACGCGTTTCAGATGTTGAGCAACGCGCAGAAATTCCTGAAGTTCCGCTACCCCATGCCGACCCAGCGCTAGAGGCTACATTATGAAAGGAATAAGGCCGCGCCAGCGCATCAATCACGCCGACTGGGCCGGGTATATGGCCAAGCGCGTTAGCCAGGCTCAGGACCCGGCCCTCAAGGCCTTTTTCGATACCGCGTTGCCAGGCCCCGATACGCCCATCTCAGACGTACCCATGGTCGCGCTGGATATGGAAACGACCGGATTGGATGAGCGCCGCCACGCCATCGTCAGCATCGGCTTGATCCACTTCACGCTCGACCGTATCTCGCTCTCGTCGCGGCGTTATTGGCTGGTCAAACCCTCGAGGCCGCTTAACGGGGAGTCGGTGGCCTATCACCACATCACACACTCGGAAATCAGCCACGCCCCGGATCTGGACGAGATTTTGGGCGAGCTTTTGGACGAGCTGGCCGGTCGGCTGGTCGTGGTGCACTTTCGCAATATCGAGCGGCCGTTTCTGGATGCGGCGGTGAAGTCGCGCCGCAAAGAGGGCGTACTGTTTCCCATGATCGATACCATGTCGCTGGAGGCGCGCCTTCATCGTCAAACGCTGTGGTCGCGGTTTCGCCGCTGGCTGGGTAGACCACCGGTCTCGATTCGCCTCGATGCCAGCCGTCAGCGTTACGGTTTGCCCACCTATCAGGGCCACCATGCGCTGGTCGACGCTCTGGCCACCGCTGAGCTCTTTCAGGCTCAGGTAGCGCACCGTTACTCGCCGGATACGCCGCTCAAGAACTTCTGGTGCTAGCCGCCGCCATTTGTTGAGCGCAAAAAAACGGGCAGCCCTAAGGCTGCCCGTTTTCATTTTGCCGCGATAAAGCGTTTGTCTAAACCGCTTTGGGTTCGCTCATCAAGCCCTTGATGATGGCATAGCACGCCACCAGAAGAATAATGGCAAACGGGAAGCCGGTCGACACCGCCATGGTTTGGAGAGCCGTCAATCCACCGCCCAGCAGTAGCGCAATGGCAATGGCGCCTTCAATGATGGCCCAGAAAACGCGCTGGGAGGTGGGGGCATCCACTTTGCCGCCCGCTGTGATGGAGTCCACCACCAGGGAGCCCGAATCGGACGAGGTCACAAAGAAGATGATGACCAACAAAATCGCAACGAAGGACGTTATTTGTGCCAGGGGCAGTTGTTCCAGCATGACGAACAGCTGAAGATCGACGCCCGCATCGCGCACGGCGCCAATACCTTGGCTTACAACCTGGTCGATCGCTGTGCCGCCAAAGGTGGTCATCCAGAGGACAGATACCAGCGACGGTATGATCAACACGGAAATCAGGAATTCCCGGACCGTACGGCCCCGCGATACACGCGCGATGAACATGCCGACGTACGGGGACCAGGAGATCCACCATGCCCAATAGAAGGTGGTCCAGCCCTGGCTAAAGTTGGCATCCTCGCGGCCAAAGGGCGTTGAAAGCGCGGTGAAGTTAGTGGCGTAGCTCCACAGGTTTTCAAAAAAGCCCGACATGATGAACAGGGTAGGGCCAACGGCAATCACGAAGAACAGCAGCAGCGCCGCCATGATGATGTTGATCTTGGAAAGCAGTTGCATGCCTTTGTCGACACCGGCCGCGAGGGACGCGATGGCCAGCATCGTGATGCCGATAATCAACAGGATCATCGTAATGTCGCCTTCCGGCGCGCCAAACAGATAGGTCAGGCCCGCGGCCGCCTGGCTAGCGCCTAGACCGAGCGACGTTGCCAAGCCAAACAGCGAAGCAAACACGGCCAAAATATCGATTAAATGGCCGGGCCACCCCCAAACGCGCTCGCCCAAAATAGGGTAGAACACCGAGCGCATCGAAAGTGGTAGCCCCTTGTTGTACGAAAACAGGGCCAGTGAAAGTGCCACGATGGCGTAAATCGCCCAGGGGTGCAGGCCCCAGTGATAGATAGTGGCAGCCATGGCCAGTGACGTAGCACCCGCAGCGTCACCCACGGCGCCCCCTAGCGGCGCCCCACTAGAACCCTCAAACGAGGTTCCGAAGTGGGTGATGGGTTCATTGACAGCGAAGAACATCAAGCCAATGCCCATGCCTGCGGCAAACAGCATCGAAAACCAACCCATATAGGTGTAGTCGGGTTTCGCGTTGGTGCCACCCAGACGTATTTTACCCAGCGGGGAGAAAATCAATCCAATACATAAAATAACGAATATATTGGCAGCAGTGATAAAGAACCAGGACAGATTGCCCGTTAAAAAGTTAAAAATGGCATCGTATATCGGCGAAATAGTATCTTGCAGCGCCAGGGTCAACACCACGAATAGCAATATGACGATCGCTGAAATGCTGAATACCTTGCCGTGCAGGTCAAGGTTAAGACCCATTTTATTGGTCGTAAAATTATCCTGGCCGACGACGTAGTCGGTATCGATCAGGTTCGCTGCTCCTTCGGGCGCAGGAATCCCCTCCGACCCGGGTTCCTCCGGGGCATCATTTGGTTCTTGCTTATCCACGGGTACCTCTCCGTTCTGGTTAGAAATACGCCCTCGAGCGCTGTGTCATTCTTGCTGCGCCATATCTTAACAAGAATTGTATCCATGAGTCGTGATGATTGTTGTTTGTAAAATAATGGATGCGGAAAAGCGCCCACCGTCCAATTGCTGATACGGGGCCACTAAGCCGGTCATCTCGCCCTATACGCTACACATACGAAACGGGCGGCCCCAGGGCCGCCCGTTTCGTGTTGCTGCGCTTGACGCGTTTGGTTTACACCGCCTTGGGTTCGCTCATCAGGCCCTTGATGATCGCATAGCTTGCGACCAGCAGGATGATGGTGAACGGGAAGCCGGTAGAGACCGCCATGGTCTGCAGTGCGGTCAAGCCGCCGCCGAGAAGCAGCGCAATGGCGATGGCCCCTTCGATGATGGCCCAGAATACACGCTGCGGTTTGGGAGCATCCACTTTACCGCCAGCGGTGATCGAGTCGATGACCAGTGAGCCCGAGTCCGAGGAGGTCACGAAGAAGACGATGACCAGCACGATACCGATGAAGGAAGTGATCTGCGAAAACGGCAGCTGCTCGAGCATCAAGAAGAGCTGGAGATCGCCTTCGCCTTCCCGTACGGCTTCGATGCCCTGGCTTATGAACTGGTCGATGGCGGTGCCACCGAAAGCGGTCATCCAGAGGACCGATACCACGGTGGGCACGATCAATACCGAGATCAGGAACTCACGTACCGTACGTCCGCGGGATACCCGGGCGATGAACATACCGACGTAGGGCGACCAGGAGATCCACCAGGCCCAGTAGAACGCTGTCCAGCCTTGCGTAAAGCCGGTGTCATCGCGCCCGAAGGGGTTGGCGAGCGCAGGCAGGTTGACCACGTAGTGGAACATGTTTTCGAAGAAGCCCGTGGCGATGAACATTGTCGGGCCGACACCGATCACGAAGAAGAGCAGCGCCGCCGCCAAGGCGATGTTGATCTTGGAGAGCAGTTGTACACCTTTGTCGACGCCGGCAATGATCGAGCAGATGGCGATCATCGTGATGCCAACGATCAACAGGATCATCGTAATGTCGCTTTCCGGCGCGTTGAAGAGATAGGAGAGGCCAGCGGCTGCCTGGGTGGCGCCCAGCCCCAACGAGGTGGCAAGACCGAAGAGCGTCGCGAATACCGCCAGGATATCGATGACGTGGCCCGGCCAGCCCCAAACACGCTCACCCAGAATAGGGTAGAACACCGAGCGCATCGAGAGCGGAAGCCCCTTGTTGAACGAAAAAAGCGCTAGCGAGAGCGCGACGACCGCATAAATTGCCCAGGGGTGTAGGCCCCAGTGGTAAATAGTGGCCGCCATGGCGAGCGCCGTCGAGGTGCCCTCATCGCCCTGGGCACCCATCAAGGGAGCGCCGGAGCCCCCTTCCAGAGCGGTGCCGAAGTGGGTCAACGGCTCGCTGACGCCAAAGAACATTAGTCCGATACCCATACCCGCAGCGAAGAGCATGGAGAACCAGCCCATATAGGTAAAATCCGGCTTGGCGTCAGCTCCGCCAAGGCGAATTTTGCCTAGAGGGGAGATAATCAGCCCAAGACAGAGAATCACGAAGAGGTTGGCGGCAAGGATGAAGAACCACGCCAGGTTACCGGTCAAAAAGCTAAATATAGCGTTATAAAACGGCTCGATCGTATCCTGAAGGGCGAGGGTTATAACCACGAACAGCAGGATAATCACCGCCGAGATACTAAACACCTTGCCGTGAAGGTCGAGGCTGAACCCCATCTTGTTGGTGGTGATATTGTCCTGACCGATGACATAATCCGTATCGATAAGGTTTGCTGGCCCATCCGGTGAAGGAATCCCCTCGCCGACCGGCTCATCCTGAGATTCATTGGGTTTTTCATTTTCCACTGGATTTTTCTCCATGTTGAACCGAAGTCGTTGCTTTACCAACCTTTTATAAACGCGGCCGGTGCATCGCAATACACCGGCCGACCGATCACGGCTTGGGTTTACGAATCAAGCCACTGCTCGACCACATCCTGGTTCTCTTCGACCCATTGCTTGGCGGTTTCGTAGGGGTCGCTGCCGTCTTCCTGGTTCATCAGCATGACCTCGCCCATCTGCTCCGGCGTCCACTCGAAAGCGTCGAGAATGGCGTAGGCTTCGGGCATTTCGTCTTCGAAACCGTTGCGCACCACGGTATGGATCTGCTCGGCACCGCCGAAGACGCCTTCCGGGTCGTCGAGATATTTGAGATCCCAGCGCGCGAACATCCAGTGCGGGGTCCAACTGGTGACGACGATATCTTCTTCGTTATTGATCGCATTGCTGAGCGCGGCGACCATGGTGGCGTCGCTGCCGCTACGCAGGTTGAGCTCAAGGTCATAGGTATCGACGACTTCCTCGGCCAGGCCCATCAGGCCAGCACCCGGGTCAATACCGATGATCTCGTTGTCGAAAAGGGCTGCGTTATCGTTTAGCGCGTCGATTGAGTCCACATCGGTGTACTCGGGGACGACCAGGCCGAGCTTGGTGCCGTCCAGGTTGGGGCCGAGATCTTCTACGTCGCCGTCGATGCGCTCCATGTATTCGGCGTGGGTGGTCGGCAGCCAAGCCGCCACGATGGCATCGGCATCGCCGGTAGACAGCGCCTGGAACATGGCCGCCGCGGACAGAGAGGTCATGTTCACCTCGAAGCCTGCCTGTTCGAGCACCGCGGCGATCACGTTGGTGGAGGCTACTTCCGAGGACCACTCGACGTAGGCGAGATTGATCGTGCCCTGCTCCTGGGCCTGGGCAAGACTGCCCGTCATCAGGGTGCTACCGGCAAGCACGCCAAGGGTGGCGAGACGAATCGAACGATTGATGCGTGTTTTCATGTTGTTTCCCTTATTGATGAATGACGCTTTTATAAGAGGTCAACGCCTCTACTTGATGAGAGCCAAAACGTACTGGAACGCGTCCCGTTTTGGCCTCTCAAGCCTGGTGGCTTATACGCCGGGCTTCAACTTTCAAGCCCGGCAATAAGCCGAATGTTCTACTGCTGACGCGTTTTGCGAAGCGATTGAGTCAAACGGTCAAGCAGCATGGCCAGAATGACGACGGCAATACCGGCTTCGAAGCCGTCGCCTGGGCGAAGGCGCTGGATGGCGCGCCATACTTCGCTACCCAGGCCGTCGGCGCCGATCATCGCCGCAATGACCACCATCGAGAGCGCCAGCATGATGGTCTGGTTGATACCGGCCATGACCGTGGGCAGCGAAAGCGGCAGCTGCACTTTGAAAAGCTTCTGAGCGCGGGTCGCGCCGTAGGCATCGGCGGCTTCGATCAGATCCGTCGGGACCTGGCGAATCCCCAGGGTCGTGAAACGAATGGCCGGCGGCATGGAGAATATGACGGTGGCAAAAATGGCCGATACTGCCCCAATGCCGAAAAACGGGATCGCCGGAATCAGATAGACGAACGCGGGCATGGTCTGCATGAAATCCAGAATCGGCATGATGACGCGATAAAGCCGGTCCGAGAGCGCTGCCAGAATGCCGATCGGTAGCGCAATCACCACCGCCACCAGGGTAGCGATCACCACCAGCGTCAGCGTCTCGATCATCGGGTTCCAAAGGCCCAGATTCCAGATAAGTGCCAGACCCGCTATCGCGCCAATGGCCAGCCGTGTGCTTGCCAGCCGCCAGCAGAGCAGGGCGATAAGCGCCATCAATGCCCACTCGGGTAGCCACATCAGGCTGTCATTCAGGCTATTGATACCGGTTTGAGTAAAGCGGGAAATAGCCCGCGTAACGACCGAGTACTCACTGGTCAGCCATCTCAGCGCCGTCTCGATCCAGTTACCCAAGGGAATGCGTGGAATATCCATTACTGCTCTCCTGCTCGTGCCAGTTCATCGAGTACCGCGCCTTTAACGACCACCCCGAGCAGCCGCTTTTGTTCATCGACCACGGCAATCGGGAAGCTCTTTTCGCTAAACATGGCGAACAGGTGCTGCAGGGGCTCCTCGGGGGGGACCTGACGGAAATCCTGGGTGAGATACCCGGCGAGCGAGTCGGCGCCGGCCTCTATTGCTTTGCTCGCGGCGTCCGCCGTTAAAAGCCCATGCAGGCGGCGGTCGCGATCGGTCATGTAGATAGAGTCGAGGCTGTAATCGCGCATACGGCGCAGCGCAGTGCGTGGGCCGTCGGTGTCCCGGGCGCTGGTGCGCACCGGGCGCATGGCGCTTTCGGCGGTCAATATACGCGAGCGATCCACGCCTTCTATAAAGCGGCGCACGTAGTCATCCGCCGGTTTGGTCAGAATTTCTTCGGGGGTGCCGATCTGAACGACTTCACCATCTTTCAATAGCACGATGCGATCGCCAATGCTTAGCGCCTCGTCCAGGTCGTGGGTGATGAAGACGGTGGTTTTTTGCATGCGGGTCTGCAGTTGAAGAAGCTCTTGCTGCATGTCCTTGCGAATCAAGGGGTCCAGTGCGGAGAAGGCTTCGTCCATGAGCAGCACACTGGCATCGTTGGCAAGCGCTCGGGCAAGGCCCACGCGCTGCTGCATGCCACCGGAGAGCTGGTTGGGATAGGCGTCCTCCCAACCTCCCAGCCCCACCTGCTGGAGGGAGCTATGGGCAAGCTCCCGACGCTTGGCCTTGTCGATACCGCGAATCTCGAGACCGAATTCGGCGTTTTGCTGAACCGTTCGATGAGGAAAGAGCGCGAAGTTCTGAAAGACCATCGAAAAGTGGCGCCGGCGGCACTCCAAAAGCGCTTTCTCGCCTAGCGAAGGAATATCTTCGTCGTCGATGACGATTTCACCTTCGGTGGTTTCGATAAGCCGGTTCAAACAGCGGATAAGCGTTGACTTACCCGAACCTGAAAGCCCCATGATGACCAGGAGCTCGCCTTCATGGACATCGAAAGAAATATTGGAAAGGCCCAGCGTTTGACCGGTTTTCTCGAGAATCTCGGGGCGCTTAAGGCCCTGATCGCGAAGCTCGAGTGCTTTCTTTGGTTGTTTCCCGAATACCTTGCTTAAATTCCGAACCCGAATTTTAACAGGACGTGTTTCATCCATTGACCGTGCCTTTTATTGAAGTGACTTGTCGTTGGGCATCCTTGTGGCGCGAACACCACAGCAACCATTGATCCTGCTGCCCCCAAGAGATCATAAAAGCAAATTAACCATTACTCTTTGATTTATTAAATTTTATTATACATAAACGATGCCGGTGTGTCACAACGCTCAAACTGCACGGTTAACTAACGCTACATGTGTCATTTTGATCCCACCTCAATCAGGATAGATGAAACCTGGAATAGGTGGATTATTTTTTTAAGTTATTGTTTTTTAAAGTGGTAGTTTTTTATATGGTGACTTTGGCACGCAACGTGTAACAGTTTTACCAAACACTATTTTCGTAGTTTCAAATGCTCTACCCAGCCTTCGCGACTCGTTGGCTGGATTCGATAAAGTAGTTGAAGCAATCGATGAATTAACGGAGACAGGTCTTATGGATAAGCAAGCGAAACCGTTCAAGCGCAAGTCGCTCATCGCACTCGGCATGTTGGCTACGGTAAGCTCGCTAGCGCTTGCTGGCTGCGGCAACGATGAAGAAGAAGTGCCGCCGACTCAGCAGCCCGAGACCATGCAGCAAAACGATGGCGTCACGAATGAGCCGGGTACCATGAACGACGACCCCGCCATGAACGACGATCCGGCTATGGGTAACGACCCGGCCATGAACGACCCGGCGGCCAATGACCCGACGACGACGGACCCGGGCCTTGATAACAATGCCGCCACGTCGCAAGAGCCGATGCCCGGTGATGAGACCGAGCCCATGAACGATCAAGACCCCGAAGAGAACCCGGGCTTTGGTGAAGGTACCGACCCCATGCCGGGTGACGAAACCAACGACGACGAACAACTGAACCAGTAAGTTTTTACCGCTCCCTACGGTGGTGATCCGGCACGGCTGTCTGTTCCCTGCGGCTGTCATATGCGGTTCATCACCATTACCCCCGCCCCCCGCGGGGGTTTTTTTGGTTACTACCCTGGTGAATGCGTCTAAAAGCCGATTGACCGAAAACCGCTGCCCGGCTAGGCGTTTAGCGCGCTAATCGAGCTGGTAAAAAACGGGCGCTAGCGCTACGTTTAATAAGCCCCGTTCGGGACTACCGATTCAAGGATTGCCTTAAGGTCAAGGAGAAGGACATGGCGACAAAACGTAATAATCGCTTTACGGCACTTTTGTTGAGCGCTTTGCTAGCGCTGGGTGCGCTTGGGCTGGCGGGCTGTGGTGACAATGACGCGCCCAACCCGGAGGCAGAACCGGAAGAAGAGCAGCCCATGGGGACCGGGCCCATGTCCAACGATGACGCAGGTGAAACACCCAGCGACGACGTTTAAAATCTCGGGCGTTAAGCCCTGATAGGCAAAGCAAAAGGGCCAGGCAGTTACACTGCCTGGCCCTTTGCCGTCGAGATTGCCGGTTTCGCAGCGAATGGCTGCGTGCAGCTCGGCGTTTAGCTGTCGTCTTCCAGGCGCCGGTATAGCGTACGCCGCGCAATCCCGAGTACTTCCGCCGTACGGCGCTTGTTGCCGCCGGTCGCTTCCAACACTTTGCGGATATAGCGCTTTTCGACCTCTTCAAGACTTGGCCAGCGGTGCTGCGCCGGTGCTGGCGCCTGGATGCCGGGAAGTACCTCGCCGCTTAGCGTGGGCGAGAGCTCGGCCTCGGAGTGCGAGCCCGCATGGTCGCGAAGCCGTTCGGGCAGGTCGCCGTGCTTCAATAAACCCTCTTCGCTCAGCGTGACCGCGCGCATTACCGCGTTCTCGAGTTCGCGCACATTGCCGGGGAAGGGGTAGCTTAAAAGCGTGTTCAGCGCATCGGGTTCGATCTGCTCGATCTGCTTGCCCTGGGCTTCGGCGTGCTTGTCGATCAGGGCGAAAATCAGGTGCTCGATGTCGCTTCCGCGTTCGCGCAGCGGCGGTATGCGTAGCGAAAACGTTTCCAGGCGGTAGAACAGGTCGCTACGAAAGTTCTGGGCCTCGATCTCTTTTTCCAGATGACGGTGAGTGGCGGCGATAATACGCACATCCACCGGCTCTTCGCGCTCGCCGCCCACCGGGCGTACGGTTTTTTCCTGCAACGCGCGCAACAGTTTGGCCTGCAGGTTGATGGGCATTTCGCCGATCTCATCCAGAAACAGACTGCCGCCCTGGGCGCTTTGGAAAAGGCCTTTGCGCGCCTCGTTGGCGCCGGTGAAAGCGCCTTTTACGTGACCAAAGAACTCGCTCTCCATCAGGTCGGCGGGAATGCTTGCGCAGTTGACCGGCACGAACGGCGCCTCGGCCCGCGGGCTCTCCTGGTGAATCGCGCGGGCGAGCAGTTCCTTGCCGGTGCCGCTTTCGCCCAGAATGAGAATCGGGGCGTTGCTTTTGGCAAGCCGAGAGGCGTCGTGAAAAAGCGCCTGCATGGCGTGACTTTTACCCACGATGCCGTGGAAGTGGTTGAGCTCGCTATCGTGATTGAGCGCCAGGCGCTGGCGCTCGAGCACCCGAAACACCGCTTCGCGTATGGCGTCCAGATCCAATGGTTTGGTGAGAAAATCATCGGCGCCGAGTTTGAGCGCCTCGACCGCCTGGTCGATGGTGCCAAAGGCGGTAATGACGATGATACCCAGCTCCGAGCCGCTTTGGCGCAGTTGCTGTAGTAGCTGGATACCAGTCATGCCGGGCAGACGTACATCGGTGATCATCATGGCCACGGGCGTGTGGCTTAAAAGCGCCATGGCCTCTTCGGCGCTGGGTACGCCCAGCGTCTGATACCCCGCGTCGTGCAACTCCTCTTCCAACAGCTCACGGATCGCGGGGTCGTCTTCGACAACCAGTAACGGTAAAAGGTGGTCCTGTTCGGTCACAAACGTCTTCCTCAAGCGGATGCGGTTTCACTCAAGGGGAGGGTGATTTCAAACCCGGCCCCCCCGAGGGCGCTATCGAACACGCCAATCGTCCCGCCGTGATCGTTGATAATGCGGTGTACCATGGAAAGCCCCAGGCCACTGCCCTGGCCTACGGGCTTGGTCGTAAAGAACGGGTCGAACACCTGCTGGTGATTCGACGCCGGAATGCCCGGGCCGTCGTCCTCGACCCAGAGCGTAATTTCGTCTTCCTGCTGCTGCGCGCGTACCTGAACGAGGCTGACATCCGGCGCTTGCGCTGCGTTGCGCAGCAGGTTGGTCAGTACCTGCACGATCTGTTGGCCATCGACCAGCACGCAAAGCGACGGGTCGGGGAGCTTGATATCGAGGCGAATGCCGCGCGGCTCCAGCTCCTCTTCTACCAGTTCGCTGGCACTCATGATCAGTTGGTCAAGCGACTGTCGGTCTTTCTCCACATTGTGCTGGCGGCCAAGCTCCATCAACTGGCGCACGATCTCCACGATGCGCTCGACCTCGCCACGAATGCGCCCAAGCCTTGCCCGCTCGTCGTCGCCGATCACATCCCGCCGGGCCAGACGCTGCGCCTGGCCATTGATGACGGTAAGCGGCGCGCCGATTTCGTGGGCAACGCCGGCGGCGAGTACGCCGAGCTCGGCAAGCTTTTTGGATTTACGCAGACGCTTTTCGAGCTCGATTTCCCGCCGCCGCCGCGCGTCGATGTCCTGGTCCTTTTCGGCCATGGCGTCGAGCATACCGTTGAGCCCCGAGGCAAGGCGGCGGTACTCGACCGGCCCCTCGACGCTTGCCCGCTGGCTACGATCCCCGTCCTCGACCAAAAGCATAACACGCAAGAGCTGGTTCAAAGGCCGTTCGATATAGCGGCGAAAGCCCCACCAGATGCTCAGCACGATGCCGCCGGCACCAATGATGAACACCAGCACCGCGACGATGCTGATAAAGCCCGTATAGTTTTCGATGCCGGTGTTGAGCCGGTTGACCTGCAGGACGCCATACACGCTGCCGTCCTGGGTGCGCAGCGGAATCAGCGCCGAGTAGTAGGTCCAGCCGTCGTGCTGTCGGTAGTTGCTGTAAAGGTCGTCACGCTCGATCACGCTTTGAATTTCGTCCGGGGTAAACAGGTTTTTACCCAGCCCCAGGCCATAAATTTCCCGGCCCTGCACGTCAAATACGTAAGCGCCGTAAATACGGTGAAACGAGAACGCGGACTGCAGCGCCTCCTCGAGGGGGGCGGCGCTGTCGCGGGCTACTGCGTAGCTTAATGAAGTGCTCAGCGCCCGGGTGATGATTTCGACCTCGGTTTGAAGCTTGGAACGGACGTTATCTTCGAGGGCTTTGATGGCCACGAAACTAAACACGACCAGTGCAATAAACAGCGGCACGATGACCGTTAAAATCATTAAGTTACGTAAGCGCATCGGGTATCCATCGTGCCAGCAAAGGTGTCAAAGGTTAATCGACCGGCATCAGACGATAAAGCCCGGCCTGGTCGCTATCGGTCAAAAGGTAGATGCCGCCATCCGGGCCCTGGCGCACGTCGCGAATGCGCCCGATCTGACCTTCCAGTACGACCTCGCTTTCGACCACGCGCTCGCCGTCGATCACGAAACGCTCGAGCTTCTCGCTGGCAAGCCCGCCGGCCAGCAGGTTG
Source organism: Vreelandella sp. GE22 (assembly GCF_968212445.1). Taxonomy (NCBI): domain Bacteria; kingdom Pseudomonadati; phylum Pseudomonadota; class Gammaproteobacteria; order Oceanospirillales; family Halomonadaceae; genus Vreelandella; species Vreelandella sp. GE22. The sequence goes on along the minus strand of NZ_OZ309110.1, from coordinate 2,749,419 downwards.
CCCTGCCAGTGGGCAAAGCCATCGCTTGAGACTTCCGCAAGCCCGGAGGGCGCAAAGCGCCCCTCCATGTCCACCACGGGGTCCGTCATGCCGGGGGCGGAATCCGCCCCCAGCGGCTCATTGGTGGCGTAGTCGTTGCCCAGGGTTACCTCGGGCCAGCCGTAGTTGTGGCCGGCCTTGATCAGGTTAATCTCGTCGCCGGTGCGCGGGCCATGCTCGGAGACCCACGCCTGGCCGTTTTCGCGCACCACCATGCCCTGAATGTTGCGGTTGCCAAGCGTATAGATCTCATCGAGGGTGCCGGCATCATCGATAAAGGGGTTGTCTTGGGCGGCGGTGCCGGTGTCGGTCAGGCGAAGGGTCGAGCCCGCATGGTCATCGCTTGCCTGGGCGCGGCTGGGGTCGGAGCCCCGGTCCCCCACGCTCATCAACAGCGTGCCGTCATCGAGCCACGCCAGGCGTGAGCCGTAGTGGCGACCGGGGCCCGAGGCGCGGTCCTGCTCGAAAAGGTGCTCGACATCACCCAGCTCTTCGCCTTCCCAATGCACCCGCGAAAGTGCGGTACGCGTGCCGTTGGCGTCGGGCTTGCTCCAGGTGAAATAGATCCAGTCGTGTTCCCCGTCGCCAAAATCCGGATGGAGCACGACGTCCAAAAGCCCGCCCTGGCCCTGACGACTCACATCGGGCATGCCGCTGAGCACCTTTGCATGGCCCTCGCTATCCACCAGGTTGAGATGACCGCTACGCTCGCTGACCAAATACCGCCCGTCGGGTAGAAAAGCGACCGCCCAGGGGCGTGTAAAGCCGTCGGCCACGCGTTCGATGGAAAACGTGGCGGCATCGGTGGTCACGGCGTCGGTGATGATTTCAGCCTGAGCGCTATTCAAGCCGCCCAGCAGCAACAGCCCGCCCAGTAACGGTGAAAAAAACGGTGAAGCACGGCGGTCGAGGTGCGTGGGCGTCAGGGCAGGCGTTGTCGTCATGAGCGTGATCTCCGGCTTGGGAATTATAATTAATCTAGCAGTGACTACGCCCAACGGGGTAGGTTCCGTTAAACGCTACATCATCAGCGCCAGCAGCGCCGGCAGATAGAAAAGCGCCAGCAGGGTCGAGCAGAATACCAGGCTTGCCACGTAGACCGGCTCGCGCTTGGCGCGCTGGGCGAACAGGTAATTGAACACGGCCACCGGCATGCACATCTGCAAAATCAAAATACTCTGACCCAGCGGCGGCAGATTCAAAAGCGTCGAGACGAGCCAGGCAAGCCCGGCGGCCAGCGGAATGCGGACCAGGCTAAAGCCAATGCCAGAGCGCAGGTTCTTGACCTGAATGCTGGCAAGCGACACCCCCAGGGTGATCAACATCAGCGGGACGGTAAACCCGGACATCAGGTCCACGGTATTGGCAATCCAGGCCGGCAGCGCCGTGTCGGTCAGCAGCAGCGCCGTGGCGATCAAAATCGCGTAGACCGTGGGGGTTTTGACCAGGGTTTTGAGCGGATTGCCGCGGCTCGAGAGCATCGCGCCGATCGTGAACTGAAAAAGCGAGACGGTCACCATGATGGTGATGCCGTAAATAAACCCGGCGCTGCCAAAAGCGTAGAGCACCACCGGCAGGCCCATATTGCCGGTATTGGGATACATCATGGGCGCCAGGATGACCCGCCAATCCTTGCGCAAAAGCCGCGCGGCTCCAAAGGCCATCAGCCCCATGAGACTCAGTACCAGGGCCGTTGCCAGCATGGTTTTACCGAACGTATGCGCGTCGATCGAGGCACCGGCAAGCGAGGCCAGCACCAGCGCCGGGGTGCCGATATTGAACACCAGTCGGGTGACGAAATCGATCGGGTAGGGGTAGCCCAAACGGACCCACATAAAGCCGAGCCCGGCCCCGGCGAGCACCGGGGCCATGACGGCGAAGAGTTCAACGAGCATGAAGCGTCCTTGGCGAGCGTAAGCGCCTATTGTCGGCAATTAGGTCGTTAGCTGGCAAGGTTTCCCGGCGCGGCCCGGCAAAAAGCCCGGCTTTCCAGCTAGGCCGAAAGGGGCGGCACTCGCCACGGCGTGGGCACGCGCTCGCGCAGAAAGCTCAACAGCGCGCTGACCCGGCGCGAATGATGGCCGTAGGCGTAAAGCAGCGACACTGGCAAAGGTTTGGGCTCCCACCCGGCCAGGCAGTGCACCAGCTCGCCCGGGTGATGCGCTTCGCGCTGGGCGACTATCCAGTGGGGTAAAAGCCCGATGCCCTGGCCGCTGGCGATCGCGTTGATATGCATCACGGTCAAATCCACGCGCAGCCGCGAGCGGGGCGGGGAGAAAACGTATTCCGGCGCGTCTGCGTGATAAAGCGCTAGTCCCTTCGATGCGGTATCGAGGAGGTCGATCCAGGCATGATGGTAAAGCTCGCTTGGGTGGGTAAGTTTGGGCGCTTGCGCCAGGTAGCGGGGGCTTGCGTAAAGCCCGCGGGTAAGCTGGCCCAGCCGCTCCTGATTCAGGCCGCAGTCGTCGATACTACCCAGCCAAATATGCACGCTGTTGCTATCGAGTTTGGCGGGGGGTGTTTCGCGGCAGCGCAGGGTCAGTTCGACCCCTGGGTAGCGGGCCAGAAACGTCTCGGCCAAGCCGGCGACCCAGTCCCTTGCCAGTACACCGTGCGCCTCCAGCGTGATCTTGCCACTAATCTCTTCGCGCAGCTCCGAAAGCGCTTCCTGGCTTTGCTCGGCCAGCGCTAAAAGCTCGTTGCAGTAGCCGTGAAATAACAGCCCCGCCTCGGTCGGAATCAACTGGTTCGCCTGGCGCCTTAAAAGCGGCTGGTTCAAGCGCGCTTCCAGTTGGCTGATACGTCGACTCAGGGTGGATTTGGCCAGATCCATTTTCTGAGCGCTGCGCGTCAAACTACCGGTGGCCATTACATCCGAAAATGCGGCAAGTTCATCGAAATCAAGCATGGGAAAGGCCCGCGAGCAGAGATATTGCTGCTATTGTGCCAGCTTGGTATGTAAATGAAAATAAGAGGCATTTGTGTTCACCCGAAGCCGCTCTGTTGGAAAGGCTAACCACGGGTAGCCTTTTTTGCGGTGGGTGAGCCGGGGGCGGGGTGTTCGTAGCGTGCTAAAAAAGCCCCGGTGTTTGCCGGGGCTAAAAATCAGTAAGCGAGATCAGAGAGCATCGATCGAAAGCAACCAGCCTTAGAAGTCGTAGGTGGCGGAGAGCCAGTAGCTGCGGCCATCGACCGCCACACCGGTATTCGAGCGCCCGGTTTGCGTGTAGCGGTAGGCGACGTAGGTATCGCCGTCGAAGGTGTAGGTGTCGTAGTCGGAGAAGTCCTTGTCGAGCAGGTTATCGACCCGGCCGGTCAGGCGAACGTTGTCCGAGAAGCGGTAAGACGAGCGCAGATTGAACAGCTCATAGCCATCCAGGTCGTTACCCACCTGCTCGACCAGCGCGGCGGAGTTACCCGAGACGCTGCCGCTAAAGCGGTCGCGAGAGGCGTAGTATTCGCCTTCGAGCGTCGTGGTCCAGCGCGCGTTGATCGCCCAGGAGAGATCCGCAGTCAGCTTGTGTTTGGGCGCATTGGTCAACGCCTGGCCTTCGTTGTCGCCGGAGGTCACTTCGGTATCGGTGTAGGTGTAGCCGCCGCTGATGCTCCATTTAGGTGCGAACTGGTAGCGGCTGGTCAGCTCGATACCGCGGGTTTCGGCGCGGTCGACGTTGACTTCCTGGTTGAAGCTATCCTGGGTGGTGAAGTCGCCCACGCTGATACAGTTGGCGGCATCCGCAAACGGGCGGTTGCCGCTGCTATCGACAAACTGGCAGTTCGGAAGGTCGTCGCCATTGGCGATACGGTCACGGAACTGGGTAAAGAAGACCGTCGCCCCGGCGGAAAAGTTATCCAGGTTGTCGTAGATCGCGCCGATTTCGTAGTTGGTGCTCTTTTCCGGCGACAGGTTGGGCGAGCCCAGGCTTGCCGAGAGCCCCTGGTTGCCAAAACCGTTAACGCCGTCGTGCAGCTGGTTCAGCGTCGGGGTCTTATAGCCCTGGCTGATGCCGCCCTTGAGCGTCCACTCGTCGGTGGTATTCCACACCAGGTAACCACGCGGGCTGAAGTGGCCGCCAAAGGCGTTGTGGTGCTCAAAGCGCCCGCCCAGGGTCAGCGCCAGGTCGTCGCGTAGAAACCACTCGTCCTCGAGAAAGACGGCCCAGCTCGACTGGCTGAACGTTTCGTCGCCGGCGGTGGCGTCGATGAGTTCGGCGTCGATGTACTGCCCCCCCACGGTGACCATGTGATCATCCAGCGGCGCCACGAATTTGGTATCCACCACGATATCGCGGTTTTCGAGCTGGCGCGGCTCGCCGCCCTGGGCCACGTAGCCGTAAGCCGGGGCGTTACCCGCGGGCAACGTGCGGCCCAGGGACTCGGTTTCGTTGCGGGTAATGCTGCTATCCCAGGTGCCCGCGCTCAAATGCGCGGAGTGGCCCAAAGCGATCTGGTCGCGATTGAAGCGCAGCTCGTCCTCGTAGCCGAAGTAGGCGTCCGGCTCCGGCGTTTCGCAGTCGCTGCGGCGCAGGCCGTCCAGGCTTCCCAGGCGGCAGTCGTCGTTGTCGTAGGTCTGGCGGGCGCGCTCGGCGTCCAGCCAGATTTCGTGGGTATCGTCCGGGGTGAAGCTCACCCGGCCGCCGATCGAGTAGATGCGTGCCTCGGCCGGGCGGGGGTCGCGGCCGACGCTTTCCTCGACCAGGCGCTCGGAGCTTGCGCGGTCGAACAGGCGCCCGCGTAGCTGCACCCCAAGGGTATCTTCCACCAGCGGGCCCGAGGCGTAGAGGTTGAGGGTGGAGCTGTTGCCTTCGTCGCGGTCCTCCTGGAAGGAAGTCTCGACGCTGACCGACCCCGCCCATTCGGTCCCCACCCGGCGGGTGATGATGTTGATGACACCGCCCATGGCGTCGGAGCCGTAAAGCGTCGACATCGGCCCGCGAATCACTTCGATACGCTCGATAGCGGAAAGCGGCGGCATGAAACTGGTGGAGGTAGAGCTAAAACCGTTGGGCGTGACATCGCCGGAGGTATTCTGGCGGCGCCCATCGATCAGGATCAAGGTGTAGTCGCTGGGCATGCCGCGAATCGAAATCTCCCGCCCGCCGGTCTTGCCGGTGCCGGCACGGGTATCCACCCCGGGGATATCGGCAATGGCCTCGGCCACGTTGGTGAACGGGTTCTGCTCGAGTTCCTGGCGGGTGACCACCGAGATACTGGCCGGCGCATTGTTCAGCGTTTGCTCGTACCCGGCGGCGGTCACGACCATATCGTCGAGGTTGTTGGTCACCTGTTGGGCGTGCGTGGCAGTAGCAAAAGCGCCCAAGGCGACGGCGCTGGCAATGGCGGTGCGAGTAAAACGAGGCATTGAAGAACCCTTGCGATAAAAGTGGCTGTCTTGTTAATGAGACTTGTTATCAAATGCAATAGTGAGTCTAAAAATAATAGTTCCCAATATCGAGCGTAAATTAAGGAACGCCGTGTTGCTTAATATGGAACGACGAATGAAAAGCGCGCTGCATCGCCGCCAATGCGCTAACGGCGCCAAAACACTTTTTGAAAGGGGGCAGGGGTCTTCGATAAATTGGTAATGCAATTGCTTTTGAGAATCGTTACTATCAATGGCATTAACAAACAGGAGAGTTTCGATGGCGGGTACAGCGCGGGGTAACACGGTAGGCCGTTTGGCAATGGCGGGCGCTTTGGTCAGCGCACTTTTCGCGGGGCACGCCCAGGCTCGGACGCTCGAAACCGGCTTTGGCGAGGTGGAAGTCGAAGGCACCCCCGAGCGCGTGGTGACGGTTTACGAAGGCGCGCTGGACACCGCCATTGCCGCCGGCATCATGCCTCTGGGCGCAGTCAGTACCCGTGGCGGCACCGACGTGGCCAACTACGTGACCGAGTACTTCGACGATGAGCGCCCGGAGATGGTCGGCGTGGTACGTGAAATCAATATCGAAGCCGTACTTTCTCAAAAACCGGATTTGATCCTGGCCGCCGCCCAGCTCCCCGAAGAGCAGTACCAGTTGCTTTCGCGCATTGCGCCCACCATCGTGCCGCCCACCCAGACCTTCAAGCCGGACAACTGGGAAGCCGAAGCGCGCCTGTTTGGCGAAGCGCTCAACCGCCAGGAGGCGGTGGAAGAGGCCATTCAGGCGGTGGAAGCACGCGTCGAAGAACTTTCACAAAGGATTCAGGAAAACCACCCGGACGAGAACGCCTTCGTGGTGCGCTGGATGCCCAGCGGCCCCATGGTCATGTCACAAAACCTGATTGCCACCGGGCTTCTCAACCGCGTGGGTATCGATGTGAGTGATGCCGGGCTGGTCGAAGAGGGCAGCGCCCACAGCGATGCGCTGAGCCTGGAGAATATTTCCATGGTCGACGGCGACTGGCTGTTTCTGGCCACGCTCAACGAAGACGGCCAGGAGGCGCTGGACGCCGCCCAACAGAGCAATGCCTTCAACCGCCTGAACGTTGTACAGCAAGACCGAGTGATACCGGTTGACGGCCAGCTTTGGAGCAGTGCCAGCGGCCCGTTGGCGGCCATGGCCATTCTGGATAGTATCGAAAACGCCTTGCTGCCGTGACCGGAATAGCCCACGCACTTAGTGGGGCGGTCACGCGCCAAACGCCCCGTGTTCTGATGATGTATCTGCTCACCGCCCTCGTGGCGGTGAGTGTGTTGAGCCTGTTGATCGGCGCTGGCAGCGTAGGGCCGGTGCGAGTGCTGGCGCTTTTGCAGGGCAGCGCCGACAGCGAGGCGCGCTTTGTGGTGCAGGAGCTTCGCGCGCCGCGCATGCTGATCGGCATCGTGGTGGGGGCTGCCCTTGGCGTGGCCGGGGCGCTTTTACAAGCGGTATCGCGTAACCCCTTGGCCGAGCCGGGGCTTTTGGGCGTGAGTGCCGGGTCGGCGTTCGCCGTTGCGCTAGCGCTGGTGCTCGGCGCGAGCGCGGCGACGCTACGTATTTCCGTGGCCCAGCTGGGGGCGCTGGCCGGGTGTGTCTGCGTGCTGAGCGTGGCGCGCTTTCGCGGCGTGGGCAACGACCCGGTGCGCCTGGTGCTGGCCGGTGCGGCGTTTTCCGGGCTTTTGGGCTCGCTGACCTCGCTGATTTTGCTTTATGACCAGCGCGCCGCGGACGAGATCCGCTTCTGGGTCGTGGGGAGCCTGGCCGGGCGGCGCCTTGAGGATTTGGCCGCCGTGCTGCCAAGCCTGGCCGTGGCCGGGGTGATGGTGGTGTTCACCGCCCGCCCGCTGGCGGCGCTGGCGCTGGGCGAGCGCGCCGCCTCCGGGCTTGGTCATCATCCTTCGTTGATCCGCTGGATCGTGATCGGCTGTGTGGCGCTTTTGGTCGGCGCGGCTACGGCGATCGCCGGGCCGATTGCGTTCGTGGGCCTGGTGGTGCCGTTCGTCGCCCGGGCGCTGGCCGGGCCGGACATTCGCCGCACGCTCTGGTTCTGTCTGCCCATCGGACCCCTGATCGTGTTGAGCGCCGATATCATTTCGCGGGTCGTGGTCGCCCCCTCGGAGCTACCGCTGGGTGTGTTGACCGCGCTTTGCGGCGCGCCGGTGCTGATCGCGGTGGTGCGCGCCCGCCGTTTACCCATGCTTTGAGCCCGCGCCTTTTGCGGCGTGGCCTTTTACCACGGTAACTATTTACACGGTAATTATTGTTAACAGTGACGATGGCAACCAAAACGACAGCGAGCCCCGAGTACATGAAGGAGCTCCCTTCCCAACACGAGGCGGTGGACGACGTGCGCGCATTCAAAGCGAGCGACCCGGCGCTGCCTGGCTACTGGCGCCTGGCCTGGCACGCCAATGGGCAGGCGTACAGCGTACTGTTCGAGCGCCGCGCGGTATGGGTCAACTGCGCACTCATTCTCGCGCTATTGGTAGCCGGGGTCGTGTATCTGGCCTTTGGCAGCGTGCCGCTTTCCATTAGCGAAGTGATCCCGGCACTGGCGGGCCAGGGCGACATCATGACCACCTTCATGGTGCAGGAGCTTCGCCTGCCGCGCCTGGCCGGCGCCTGCCTGACCGGCGGGGCCTTTGCACTGGCGGGTATCCTGATGCAGACGCTGGCCGGTAACCGGCTGGCAACGCCTGGTATCATCGGTATCGACAACGGCGCGACGGCGTTCGCGGTCGCCTCGGTCATCGGTATTGGTACGTCTATCGCCCCGCCCGCCATGGCGCTGGCCGGGGCCACCACCGCTGCGGCGATTACCTTTGGCCTTTCTGCGGGCAGCGGCACTCAGGGGTATCGGTTCATCGTGGCGGGCATTGGCGTAGGCGCGGTGTTTGGCGCGTTGACCCAGTTCATTTTGGCTCGGGTACCCATCGACGACGCCAACGCCGCCTACCCCTGGACCGTCGGCACCCTCAACGCCCGTTCACCCGATGCGGTGCTGCTGCTGGCGTTAGGGCTGGCGGTGGGTATCGTGCTGGCGATGGTGCTGGCACGCTCGCTCACGCTGCTGCGCTTTAGAGACGCCGTGGCCAGCGGGCTGGGGGTGAAGGTCAAAGCCTGCCGCATCCAAGTGCTGGCGCTTTCCGTGGTGCTCACCGGGCTTGCCGTTGCGGTGGCAGGCCCGGTGGGCATGGTTGCGCTGATTGGCCCGGAAATCGCCCGCTCGCTTTCAAGTTCACGCCACGTACCGGTGCTGGCCGCCACGCTTGCCGGGGCGCTGGTCATGGTACTGGCGGATTTGGCCGGGCGAACGCTTTTATCACCCATCGAAATTCCCGTGGGCATCGTGACCGCCGTGGTGGGCGGCCCCTGGCTTTTATGGATCTTGATGCGCCCGCAACGGAGCCACCCATGAGCACCTCGCACGACACGCCTACGCTTGCCACCCAGGCGCTGAACATGAACTACGGCGCACGCCGGGTGATCAACGAGCTGGGCCTTGACCTGCCTAGCGGCCAGGTGACGGCCATTGTGGGGCCCAACGGCTGCGGTAAATCCACGCTGCTTTCGGGCTTGGCCCGGCTGCACAAGCCGGAAAGCGGCGCGGTGCTGCTCGACGGCGCCGATATCCAGGCATTACCCGCCAAGGCGCTTGCCAAGAAGCTTGCGCTGCTGCCCCAGGAGGCCGTGGCACCGGAAGGGCTCACCGTCACCGAGCTGATCCGCTTTGGCCGCCAGCCCCACCAGGGGTGGCTGCGCCAATGGTCGCCGGAGGACCAGCAGGTCGTCGAGTACGCGCTCAAGGCCGCCGGCTTGGAGGCGCTAGCGCACAGGCCGCTCGAGGCGCTTTCCGGCGGGCAGCGCCAGCGTGCCTGGATCGCCATGACCATCGCCCAGCAAACGCCGCTGCTGCTGCTGGATGAACCTACTTCCGCGCTGGATTTGGGCCACCAGATCGAAGTGTTCGAACTGGTGCAAAAGCTTGCCCGTGAAGGGCGCACCGTGGTGATGGTGCTGCACGATTTGGCCAGCGCCTGTCGCTACGCCGATCATCTCATTGCCATGTGTGAAGGGCGTATCGTCGCCGAAGGCACGCCCGCCGAGGTCGTGACCCCGGCGCTGGTACGTACGCTTTATCAGGTAGACTGCACGCTTTTAAAAGACCCGGACACCGGCAGCCCCTTGATTGCTAGCGTGCGCCGGGCGGCGGCTACTTAAGCGCTAGCGGTTGATCAGCACTGCATCGAGGGTGACCGGCACATGGTCGGCAATTTGCTGATAGCCCAGCAGCGACATCACCGTGCGCACCGTGTTGTTGGCCATGAGCGTGCTACCATTCAAGGCCATGGGCTCGGCGTGGGTCACGCGCACCTGGTTCAAGCCTTCCCGGGTAAAGCGCAGCGGCACGTCTTCTTGCTGATTGATGCCCTCGGTTTGCACGCGAAAGGTCAGTGTCTCGACCATCGATTCGCCGATATCCAGACGATCGAGGCGCTCCGGCGGCATCTGCGCGGTCAACGTCACCAGCGTGGAATCAGTGAGAAGCCGCGCCCATACCGGCAGCTCGCCAAAGCGCGAGAGCAGGTCGGTCTGGCTGAGTTTCAGCGGCAGGCGCAGGGTGCCGTCCGGCGAAATCTCGCCCTGCAAATCACGCACCTGATGATGATGGGTTTGCGGCGAGCCGCCGTCGAGCTGGGTAATACTCGCCTGCACCTGGGACTGGCTCGAATCCAGCTGCCAATCCGCCGACACCGGCATCGCCAGCACCAGCGGTAAAAGAGCAAACAAGGCTTTCATGGCATGTCTCCATAGTAAGGGCTCATCAGCAGACTCGCCCGCGGTGTAAAAGTGCCGCAATAAGATCAAGATAGCGCCCCAGGGGTAGCCTCGCCCCGCCACATTCGCTATGATATGCACGCCTTTCGGGCCCATAGCTCAGTTGGTTAGAGCAGGGGACTCATAATCCCTTGGTCGTCCGTTCAAGTCGGACTGGGCCCACCAATTATTTCTGGAAGTCCCCCCTGATAAATTCCTCTTGAAGTTACTTGATTTTATGACTTCAAACGCTGATTGATCTTTGTCCCAGTCACTCGTTTATGGCTTTCTTGGCTTATCGTGACTAGCGGCTGATTGCCTACCTGTGTATGTGTATCATAGCGCCCATTGATAACGAACGATTGACGTGGGGACGCACCGTGAACACAGAAAGCCACTCTCAACTTGCCGCCTTTATCTGGTCGGTGGCCGACCTGTTACGCGGCGATTTCAAACTGTCTCAGTATGGCCGGATCATCCTTCCTTTTACGCTGCTGCGGCGCCTGGAGTGTGTGCTCGAGCCCACCAAACAGACCGTGGTGGATGCGGCTCATCAGCATCGCGACAAGCCGGACGGCGTACGCGAGCAGCTTCTACTTCGCGCATCGGTGCAACCCTTTTATAACGCATCAAAGCTGACGCTGGGCACGCTCTCCTCGACGCAGACCGCCAATGACCTGATGAGCTACGTGCAGTCGTTCAGCCAGGACGCACGCGAAATTTTTGAGCACTTCGAGTTCGAGAGCTTTGTGCATCAGCTCAATGCCAATGACCTGCTTTATGAAGTCGTCAAAGCGTTTGCTAAAACGGATTTGAGCCCGGCACGGCTCTCCAACTTCGGTATGGGCCTGGTCTTCGAGGAGCTGATTCGCAAGTTCGCGGAAAGCTCCAACGAGACGGCGGGGGAGCACTTCACCCCGCGCGATATCGTCCATCTGACCACCTCGCTGGTGCTGACACACCAGGATGCCAAGCTCAAGAGTGGCGGCATCGTGACCGTGTATGACCCAACGGCGGGTACGGGCGGCTTTCTATCGGAAAGCGACGAGTACATACAGCAGGTCAGTGGTGGCATGAGCGTTTCGCTACATGGCCAGGAGTTGAACCCGGAGTCCTATGCGATCTGCAAGGCGGATATGCTGGTCAAGGGCCAGGAAGTTCGCCAGATCAAGCTGGGCAATACCCTCGCCAATGACCAGTTGGCTGGTGAACACTTTGATTTCATGCTCTCCAATCCACCCTTTGGCGTGGAGTGGAAGAAAGTCCAAAAGCAGGTCATCGAAGAACACAAGCAAAAGGGCTATAACGGTCGGTTTGGCCCGGGCCTGCCGCGGGTATCCGACGGCTCACTGCTGTTTCTGATGCACCTGGTAAGCAAGATGCGGCCCGCGCAGCAGGGTGGCTCGCGCATCGGTATTATCCTCAACGGCTCGCCGCTGTTTACCGGCGGTGCGGGCAGCGGAGAGTCCGAAATCCGTCGCTATCTGCTGCAGCACGATATGGTCGAGGCGATTATCGGCCTGCCCACGGATATGTTCTACAACACCGGCATCGCCACCTATGTGTGGATTCTCTCGAATGCCAAACCCGCCGAGCGCCGCGGCAAGGTTCAGCTCATCAACGCCACCGGCCGCGCCAGCAAGATGCGCAAGTCGCTGGGCAGCAAGCGTCAGTACGTGGCTGATGACGACATCGAAGCGATCGTACGGCTCTACGGCCAGAACCAGGCAGGTGAAGAGAGCAAAATTTTCCCGGTGGAAGCCTTCGGCTACCGGCGCATTACCGTAGAGCGCCCGCTGCGCCTGAATTTCCAGGCAAGCCCCGAGCGGCTGGCGAAGCTGGATGACGAAAAGCCTTTTCAGAAGCTTGACGAGGCCGAACGCGAGGCGATCAAGGAAGCCTGCGCGACGCTTGATCCTGACGAGCGCTATACCAACCGCGATGTTTTCACCAAAGCGCTCAAGGCGGCGCTAAAGGCGGCCGGATTGAAAATCGGCGCGCCGGTGCAAAAAGCACTCCTCAACGCGTTTTCCGAGCGCGACCCGGACGCCGATGCATGTAAGGAAGCAAATGGGAGAATAACTTCTGATGTAAATTTACGTGTACAAGTATATATACCGATAGGAGAGATAATTGATGAAAAGGCTTTTAACAAAATAACAGCTGATTTTGATGATGCTTGGGTGGAAAGGGACATTGTAGATCCAATTGATGGACAAGTTGGGTTGGTGGGATATGAAATAAACTTTAGCTCTTTTTTTATCGGAGATTTTCCTAAGGCGATGGTTAAGGGGCTTAATGCAGAATGGTTAAGATTTTGTGACTTTGCCAGTCCTGTTAAAGGTACAGATGATTCATGTTGGGATCTTTCTATTTCTTCTTTTACTGGCAAAGTGCTTAATAAATATGAGGAAGTTTATTCAGCGGTTTTAGGAAATAATCTGTTGTTCAAAATAAAAAAAGATGTTGTTTATGAAGAGTATTTAAAGATTGTTCTTGAAGGGCCGATATGGAAAAAAGGAGTTCTTGAGAATTTTTCAAAAATGGGTTTTAGGACTCTTAGCTATAAAGTGCTTGAGCAAGTTGAGTTGCCAATACCTAGTCTTGAAATTCAGAATGAAATGGTAGATTTTTTTGTTAATATTGATAAGAAGATAGTGGAGCTTCAAGATAATAAAGAAAAAGTTTGGTTGGCTCCATATATTAGGCGCTTTTCAATTGATAGCCAGAGGCCCGTCGAGCAATTAGCGGACGTTTTACCATATCCTCTTGCTAACCTTCTTCATCATCAAGAGAATACTAACGGAGGTTACGATAAAGAAAAGTACGAATTGATACTTAAGTTTCTTGAGTGTGTGTCTCAATATTTCTGCGCCGTACTTATATCCATCACAAATGACGCTGGTATTGATATTTTATCTGTTATTAATAAAAATAAAAAACAATTTAATAGATCTGGAGGGTCGTTTGGTTTTTGGGTTAGGTTTATAGAAGAAATTAATAACACTATTAAAGCATTAAACGAAAAAGCAGAGATAAAAAATGAAGCTTGGAAAGAGTTTTTAGACGAAGGAGGTCCAATTTTTAGTGCTTTACCAGTTTTGATAGATGCAAAAAATTTGAGAAATGACAAGGTAGGCCATGGTGCTTATCCAACATATAGTGAAGCAGCGAAAACGTTACAATATGCCGAAAAATATTTAGAGGATTTTTCAGCATGTTGTATATCATTCTTTTCTCAAGTTGAGCTGGTGAGACCGGGCTTATGTAGTTGGGATGGAGTTTCATATAAACATGAAATTGAGAAATTTTCTGGAGTTTATGCATATCCTTTCTTGAGAGATTTTGTTGTTTGTCGGAAACCTTTAAGGTACGGAAGTTTACATATTTTTTTAAAGGAGTATGAGCGCATAGTTGAGATTCCCGGGCTTTTAATAATGTTGTCAGCTGTTAATGAAGCTGATTTAGAAGGTTTTTTCTTCTTAGGAAAAAAAGAGAAGAATGGGTTTCTTTATCTCTGCCATCAGCAGCTTCCGATACAGCAGCGTATTGAGACAAATAGAAGATGTCCATTTTTAATAAATTAAGATGAGTAATTTTCATGACGAGTTTTTCTAGTCTTGCCGCCTTTATCTGGTCGGTGGCCGATCTGTTACGCGGCGACTTCAAACAGTCTCTGTATGGCCGCATTATTCTTCCTTTTACGCTGCTGCGGCGCCTGGAGTGTGTGCTCGAGCCCACCAAACAGACCGTGGTGGATGCGGCTCATCAGCATCGCGACAAGCCGGACGGCGTACGCGAGCAGCTTCTACTGCGCGCGTCGGGGCAGCCCTTTTATAACGCATCAAAGCTGACGCTGGGCACGATCTCCTCGACGCAGACCGCCAATGACCTGATGAGCTACGTGCAGTCGTTCAGTCAGGACGCACGCGAGATTTTCGAGCACTTCGAGTTCGAGAGCTTTGTGCATCAGCTCAGCGCCAATGACCTGCTCTTTCAGGTAGTAGAGTCGTTCGCTAAAACGGATTTGAGCCCAGCACGGCTCTCCAACTTCGGTATGGGCCTGGTCTTCGAGGAGCTGATTCGCAAGTTCGCGGAAAGCTCCAACGAGACAGCGGGGGAGCACTTCACTCCGCGCGATATCGTTCATTTGACCACCTCGCTGGTGCTGACACACCAGGACGCCAAGCTCAAAAGTGGCGGCATCGTGACCGTGTATGACCCAACGGCGGGTACGGGCGGCTTTCTATCGGAAAGCGACGAGTACATGCAGCAGGTGAGCGGCGGCATGAGCGTTTCGCTGCATGGCCAGGAGTTGAACCCGGAGTCCTACGCGATCTGCAAGGCCGACATGCTGGTCAAGGGCCAGGAAGTCCGCCAGATCAAGCTGGGCAATACCCTCGCCAACGACCAGCTGGCCGGTGAACACTTTGACTTCATGCTCTCCAATCCGCCCTTCGGCGTGGAGTGGAAGAAAGTCCAAAAGCAGGTAATCGAAGAACACAAGCAGAAGGGCTATAACGGTCGGTTTGGCCCGGGCCTGCCGCGGGTGTCTGACGGCTCACTGCTGTTTCTGATGCACCTGGTGAGCAAGATGCGGCCCGCGCAGCAGGGTGGCTCGCGCATCGGTATTATCCTCAACGGTTCGCCGCTGTTTACCGGTGGCGCGGGCAGCGGAGAGTCCGAAATCCGTCGCTATCTGCTGCAGCACGATATGGTCGAAGCGATTATCGGCCTGCCCACGGATATGTTCTACAACACCGGCATCGCCACCTATGTGTGGATTCTCTCGAATGCCAAACCCGCCGAGCGCCGTGGCAAGGTGCAGCTCATCAACGCCACCGGCCGCGCCAGCAAGATGCGCAAGTCACTGGGCAGCAAACGCCAGTACGTGGCCGATGACGATATCGAAGCGATCGTGCGGCTTTACGGCCAAAACCAGGCAGGTGAAGAGAGCAAAATCTTCCCGGTGGAAGCCTTCGGCTACCGGCGCATTACCGTAGAGCGCCCGCTGCGCCTGAACTTCCAGGCAAGCCCCGAGCGGCTGGCGAAACTGAATGACGAAAAGCCACTCCAGAAGCTCGACGAGGCCGAACGCGAGGCGATCAAGGAAGCCTGCGCGACGCTTGATCCTGACGAGCGCTATACCAACCGCGATGCCTTCACCAAAGCGCTCAAGGCGGCGCTAAAGGCGGCCGGATTGAAGATCGGCGCGCCGGTGCAAAAAGCACTCCTCAACGCGCTTTCCGAGCGCGACCCGGACGCCGATAGTTGCCGCGACAGCAAAGGCAATGTGGAGGCCGATAGCACTCTGCGCGATAACGAGAACGTACCGCTGGATGAGTCCGTCTTCGACTACTTCGAGCGGGAAGTGCGGCCCCACGTAGCGGATGCCTGGGTCGATGAAGACAAGCGCGATGAGCTGGACGAGCGCATCGGGATTGTCGGCTTCGAGATTCCCTTCAATCGCCATTTCTACGAGTTCAAGCCGCCGCGCCCGCTGGAAGAGATCGACGCCGATCTCAAGGCCTGCACCGACCGGATCAAACAGATGATCGAGGGGATGTCGGCATGAAGGGCATCGTCAGGCTTTGTCTTACACATTCATTGACAGTCACAGGGGGGTGGCATAGCATATTGCGTAATACACCCGCCATGCCTCTCAATGAAGCACACTTTGGCGGGTTTTTTGTGTCTGGAAGTTTTGTGCCGAGATATCATGTATGAGCGACTTCCAAAAGCCTGCCCACAGTATTGACGATCAGATCGCCACGCTACATCGCCGTGGCTTGGAGATACCGGACACCGAGCGGGCGCGGCACTACCTAAGCAATATCAGTTATTTCCGGTTTTCTGCGTATACTCGACCTTTTTATCGGCCCGGCCTTGAGGAACACCGTTTTCTTGAGGGTAGCGCTTTTGACGATGTGTTGAGGCTGTATGTGTTTGATCGCGAGCTGCGTCTGCTTCTGCTGGATGCTATCGAGCGATTGGAAGTCGCCTTGAGGGCCCAGTTGGCAAATACCCTGGCCGAGCACCATGGCCCTCACGGCTACCTGGATGCGTCAATTTTCGATACGCGCTACAACCACGGGTGGTTACTCAATAAGCTAGAGAGTATATCTCAAGGGCGAGATGTCGAATCCTTCCTGACCCATTACCGTATGAAGTATCAGTCAGCCCCTACCCAGCCCCCTATCTGGATGGCGGCAGAGCTTTTGACCTTCAAAGAGGTCTCGACGCTGTTTGCGAATTTGCGATTACCCCAGGATACCCAGCGCATCGAGCGCCATTTTGGCTGGAAAGCGCGCGTACTGCGCTCGTGGTTCCGCAGTCTTTCAGACTTGCGTAACGTCTGCGCCCACCATGGTCGCGTATGGAATCGTGTCTTCGGGAGCCGCCCCGAAATACCAAGGAAGGTACCGGCTATCTGGCCGACTATCCCCAGTAAAATTGCCACAGGATCACACGAAAACCCTGAACAGCGCCTCGACCCGCACCGACGGCTCTACTTCCAATTGGTCGTGATAGAGTCATTGATGCAAGCCGTGGCTCCCGCAAGCCAATGGGCCGAGCGCCTTGTAGCGCTACTGGACCGCTACTCGGACGTGTCGCGCCCCCATATGGGCTTTCCTGAGGATTGGGAACAAGAACCCTTCTGGCAAGAGGCGGTGATGAATGCAAGAAAGGGAGTGAAGGGATGAGTTTTCCGCAATATCCCGAATATAAGGACTCTGGCGTCGAGTGGCTGGGGGAGGTGCCTGCGCATTGGAGTCTATGCCGATTTAAGCAAGTCTTTAAGGAGCGCGTAGGCAGGTCTCAAGATGGCATCGGCGAACTCTTGTCAGTATCTGCGTATTGGGGAGTCCGTCCGCGGTCCGAGTCAAGAGAAGAAGGTGAGCATTTAAGCCGAGCTGACTCGCTGGAAGGTTACAAGTTGTGTGAAACTGGTGACTTGGTGATGAACATCATGCTGGCTTGGAATCGTGGGTTAGGCTTCGCTCGGCAGAGCGGCATTGTAAGTCCTGCTTATAGCGTTTTTTCCGTTGCTGATGGGTCAGAGCCTAGATTTCTTGACTATCTTGTTCGATCGGACGAATACATCCGTTATTACAAGGCTTTTTCCGCAGGTGTTATCGACTCCCGCCTCCGGCTTTATCCAGAAGTATTTGGTCGACTAACCTCTGCTCTCCCTACCTATGATGAGCAGGGCCATATCGCTGCCTTCCTCGACCACGAAACCGCCCGTATCGACGAGCTAATCGATGAGCAAAAGCGCCTTATCGAGCTGCTCAAGGAAAAGCGTCAGGCGGTGATCTCTCATGCCGTTACAAAGGGGCTGAATCCCGATGTGCCGATGAAGGACTCTGAGGTAGAGTGGTTGGGGGAGGTGCCGAAGCATTGGAAAGTGAAACGAGTCAAACATGTTGTTCGACTACTTGAGCAAGGTTGGAGTCCTCAGTGCGAAAATATTGCTGTCAAAGATGAAAGCGAGTGGGGAGTGCTCAAAGTAGGTTGCGTTAACCATGGCCGATTTAACTATTTGGAGAACAAAAAACTTCCTAACGACTTTTCGCCTAGAGTTGATTTGGCTATTAAGGCTAATGACGTTTTGATCTCGCGCGCGAATACACGCGAGCTTGTCGGCAGTTGTGCGGTTCCGACAATTGATTATCCAAATTTGATGTTATCGGACAAGTTGTTTCGTCTTCGTCTGCATAGTTTAGTTGCTGACCCATTATTTCTATCCTTTTATATGGGGGCCTCTCAAACTAAAAAGCAAATTGAGCTAGAGGCGACGGGCGCAAGTAGCTCAATGTTGAATATTGGACAAAGCACTGTGCTTGAAATGCCGTTTCCTTGTCCACCGCTCGAAGAGCAGGTGAAAATCCGTGACAAAATCATCAAACAGAATTATAGCTTGCTCAATTTGGCAGGTGAGGCTTTGGCACTGAAGGAAAGGCTCGAAGAACGCCGTTCCGCCCTAATCTCCGCCACCGTCACCGGCAAGATCGACGTCCGCAACTGGCAACCAGGTCAGGCGACCGAGCAACCCGAGCTCCCCATGGTCGCCGAAGCGCACGCCACCTACAGCTGAACCCGAATAACAAGGAGCGACGATGACGCAGGGTCGTAGTATTCGACTCTTTCTGGTGGATGGCACGCCTAACGGCCTGCTAACCGCCGAGATCATGAACTGGACCGGCCACGTGCTGACCGGTCCGCGTACCAAATTGAGTGAGTTGGTGCAGCGCCCGGAGTGTAAGCGCACCGGCATCTACTTTCTGGTCGGGCCGGACCCGGACAGTAGCCTGCGGCCGCTGGTGTATATCGGCGAGAGCGACGATGTCGCCAAGCGGCTCAAACAGCACAACCACCCTGAAGTCGCGGGGCCGGGCGGCGGCAAGGATTTCTGGGAGCGGGTCTGTCTGATTACCAGCAAGGATCAGAACCTCACCAAGGCCCACGTCAAATACCTGGAAAGCCTGTTGATCAAGAACGCCACAGAGGTTGGGCGCTGCAAACTGGTCAACGGTACCGCCCACGAGTATGTCAGCCTGCCCGAGTCCGACCGCGCCGATATGGCATTCTTTGCCGAGCAGATTCGTACTGTGCTGCCGGTGCTGGGGTTTGATCTACTTCGCGATTCGACCAAGCCATCTCATCGAAGAGAGCCGATAGAGTCTGAGTCCTCTGATGCTTCTCCACTATTCTATATGGTCGTACCCAAACACGGCATCAAGGCGCAGGGCCAAGAGCTTGATGGTGAGTTCTTTGTACTGGAAGGCTCACTAGCGCGAGCGGCTTGGACAGGACCGACCCATAGTTACCAAAAGCTTCACCAACAGCTTTGCGAAGAGGGAGTATTGGCTGAAGAGGAAAACGGGTTGCGGCGTTTTATCAAAGACTATGCATTTTCAAGCCCGAGCGCTGCCGCCGCCATTATTGTGGGGCGGGCCGCTAACGGGCGTAATGACTGGAAAGTCGAGGGGACCAAAACCAGTTACGGTGAATGGCAAGATCAGCAAGTGACTGCTGCCACCATGGAATAAGTACTACCTTAAGCGCAGTTGATCCATTCACGCCGAAGGTACCCGGGGTGTTGCAAGTGACTCAAAGTGTTTAATTAAACGTTATTGTGTGGCTAATCAGGCTTCTCCTTCCAGGCCCGAGCCGTTAGGCTATTTAAAAATAGAGCGAAGCGCAGGGGATACAATGGGAGATAGCAGGGAAGCCCGCTTTCAGCAGGATATCGTCGCTGCCATGGTGGCAGGCGGCTGGCTCGCGGGTTCCGCCAGTGGCTATGACCGCGCCTCGGCCCTCTACCCCGAAGACTTGCTGGGCTACGTACGCGATGCTCAGCCCGATCAGTGGGATAAATTCTGCAAGGCCAACCCCCAAGCGCCGGAGCAGGTTTTCTTTCAGAAAGTCGTCAACGAGCTCAAAAAGCGCGGTACGCTCGAGGTGTTGCGCCACGGCTTCAAGGTGCCGGGCGTTAAATTCGACCTGTGCAGCTTTCAGCCTGACCACGGCATGAACCCGCAGTCGCTTGCCCAGTACCGCGCCAACCGCCTGCGGGTGGTGCCTGAAGTCTCCTACTCGCCGCACGCCCAGGGCAAGGGCGCCGGTCAGAGCTACAACCCGCGCCTGGATCTGGTGCTGTTCGTCAACGGTATCCCCACTGCCACGCTGGAGCTCAAGAGCCAGTTCAAGCAGACGGTCGAAAACGCCAAACGCCAGTACCGTCAGGACCGCCCGACCAAGGACCCGGTCACCCGTAAGCCCGAGCCGCTGCTGACGTTCAAGCGTGGCGCGCTGGTGCATTTTGCGGTCAGCCAGACCGAGGTGGCCATGACCACCCAACTGGCCGGGTCGCAAACGTACTTTTTGCCATTCAACCGGGGTACCGAAGTCGGCGGTGCCGGTAACCCGTCTGCCCAGGATGAACAACGCTACGCCACCGCCTACCTCTGGGAGCAGGTATTCGCCCCGGACGCGTGGCTAAAGATTCTCGGTCGTTTCCTTCACCTCCAGGAGACGACCATGGAGGACTTTCACGGCCGCCGGAGTACCAAAGAGGCGCTTATTTTCCCCCGTTACCACCAGTGGGAGGTGGTCAACCGGCTCGTCGGCGCGACGCTCGCCGAGGGCGCGGGTAATCGCTACCTGGTGCAGCACAGCGCCGGGTCCGGTAAATCGAACTCCATTGCCTGGGTGGCGCACCAGCTGGCCAATCTCTACGGCAGCGATGGCGACAAGCTTTTTAACTCGGTCATTGTGGTCACCGACCGCACGGTGCTCGACAGCCAGCTTCAAGACACTATCTATCAATTCGAGCACGCCCACGGGGTGGTATGCCCCATCACGCGCGAAGGCGGCAGCCAGAGCAAGTCCGAGCAGCTGGCCGAGGCTCTGGAAAGTAATACCCGCATCATTATCGTCACCATCCAGACCTTCCCGGCGCTTTTTGACGCCCTCGAAAAACGCCCGACGCTGGCCAAGGGCCGCTACGCAGTGATTGCCGATGAAGCCCACTCATCACAAACCGGCCGCTCTGCCACCAAACTCAAGGCGCTGCTGGGCGTAGCAGATGAAGAAGGCGAGGGTGATGGGGCGGAAGTCAGCGCCGAGGCGATGCTGGGGGCGGCGGTGGCTGCCAGGGGGCCCAGCGATCTAATCAGCTACTACGCCTTTACGGCAACGCCCAAGGCCAAAACGCTTGAGTTGTTCGGGCGCCCGCCGGAACCGAGCCTACCCGCCAGCGACGACAACAAGCCCGAGCCGTTTCATCTCTACTCCATGCGCCAGGCCATCGAAGAGGGCTTTATTCTCGATGTGCTCACCAACTACGTGACCTACAGCACCGCCTGGAAGCTCGCCCACCCGGATGGCGAAGAGCAGGAAGTGGATTCGAAGAAGGCCTCGCGCACCATTGCCAGGTGGGTACGTCTGCACCCGTACAATATCGCTCAGCGGGTCGAAGTGATCGTCGAGCATTATCGTCAAAATGTTCAGCACCTGCTGGATGGGCAGGCCAAGGCGATGGTCGTCACGGCCAGCCGCGAGGAAGCCGTGCGCTATCAGCTCGCGATGCGCGAGTACATTCAGCGCCATAACTATCAAAGCGTTCACCCCATGGTGGCGTTCTCCGGCAGCGTACCGGCCGATGCTTACATTCCGGAAGAGGTCAGCGAGACAAGTCTGCTGCTCAACCCTGAGCTGAAAGGGCGCAAACTGGAAAAGGCGTTCGATACCGAGGAGTACAACGTAATGATCGCCGCCAACAAGTTCCAGACGGGCTTCGATCAACCCAAGCTTTGCGCCATGTACGTGGATAAAAAGCTGAAGGGGGTCGAGTGCGTGCAGACCCTCTCCCGCCTCAACCGGCTGTTTCCCGGTAAGCAGACGTACATTCTGGATTTCTATAACGAGGAGCAGGTGATTCTCGACGCCTTCGCCACCTATTACCGCAAGGCGGAACTCGCGGGCGTCTCCGACCCGCAGGTGGTCTACGACCTGCAAGGTAGCCTGGATGCCAGCGGCATTTATCACTGGCAGGAGGTCACCGCTTTTGCCACCGCATTTTTCGATCCAAAAGCTTCAGCCGCGAGCTTGAGCTATCACTGCCATCCGGCCCAGCAGCGCTTTAGCCAGCGTTATAACGCCATACTCGATCAGCTCCAAACCTGGCAGCACGCCCGCCAGGTAGCCGAAGCCAACGGCGATGATAAAGGCCTGAAACGTGCCGAGCAGGAGCTGAAAGACGCGGGCACGACTCGCGACGAGCTCGACCTGTTCCGTAAAAACCTCGCCAGTTTCGTACGCACCTACGAATTTCTCAGCCAGATCATTCAGTTCGACGATACCGAGCTCGAGCAGCTTTGCGTGTTTGCTCGTCACCTGCACCCGCTGCTACGCATCGACCGGCTATGGGAGGAGGAAGGCATCGACGTCAGCGAGCTGGAACTCACCCACTACCGCCAAACCAAGCACGAAGAGAAGCGCCTGCGCATCGATGAAGCCAAGGGCGACTACGGTCTGACGCCGGTCAGCGAAGTGGGCTCCGGTAAACCCCACGACCCCGAAAAGCAGCGCCTGGCCGAGATCATCGACCGGCTTAACGACCTTTACGGCTCAGAAGTCAGCGACGACGACAAGCTCCACTTCGCCAACGGCATTGCCGACCGCATCGAGCGCGATGAAGCGGTGATGACGCAGGTGCGCAGCCATAGTGCTGACCAGGTGATGCACGGCCTGTTTCCCAAGAAGGTGACCGACGCTGTAATCGATGCGCTTGGCGATCAGGAGACGCTGAGTATGCCGCTGTTGGAGGATGAGGAAACGGGTAGGCAATTTGCACTTTTGATACTGAAGTTATTGGCGGGGAGATCGAGCCGTGACTTGCATTCTGGGTAGCGAACTATTTTGGAGCTAATGGTTCGGCCTGTTTAGCTTGCTGGAGATTGATTAATAGAAGCCTCGCTCCCTGAATTCAACCAATAAGTTGAACTAGTGCTGAGTTTGTCTAATATAACTACTTTGCTGAGAATTGCAGGGGGCATTATGAGTATTGATATGTATCGTCGGCAAGTTACCAGCTTGCGTGATGCAAAAGCAAAGCTTATAGATCAGAAGGCTAAGGAATCGCAGAAAGCCGCTGATGCAGGAAAAAAAGCACTCGCTGCTGAGTCAGCAGCGAGTAAGGCCAAACAGTCATCAACAATTACTTCCAAGCTTAAAGAAGCAAATCGATTTGCTGATACACAAGCGAAACATCTAGGGGAGATTGCAAAGTTAGAGAAAAAAATCGCTGCTGAAGAGAAAAAACTGACAACAGCTCAAGGGCGACTTGAGAGCGAGGAGTCGAGAGCCTTTAAAAAAAGAAGCGCGGAAGAGAAAAAATTACAAGAAAGTCATAAAAGACAGTTTCGTTCGATGGAGTCTAGTCTAAAAGCTCATGAATCTCTTCATTATGACCATACTTCTCGAATTGATAAATTAAGCGCTCTTCCCGAAGAAATTACCGTCGCATTTTTTGCGACTGATCCGGCAACGGCTTCCGATCGTAGACTGTTATTAGATGAGGAAGTCAGAGAGATCCATCAAAAGCTTCGTTTATCTGATCATCGTGACTCGATTAGGCTTGAGTCGAGGTGGGCGCTACGCCCTGGAGACATTCTTCAATATATGAATGAGCTCAAGCCTACGGTTGTTCATTTTAGTGGGCATGGTAGTAACCTGGATGAGTTGGTTCTCCTGGATCGATATGGTAAAGCTGCATTAATATCGATGGAAAGCATTGTCGGCACCTTCGAGCTTTATGATTCAGTACGTCTGGTGTTTTTCAATACTTGTCATTCATTCAAACAGGCAGCTGAATGTACGAAATATGTAGATGCAGCGATTGGAATGAACCAGTCAATAGGGGATGAAGCGGCTCGTATATTTTCAGCACAATTCTATTCGGCAATCGGCTTCGGACAATCAATCCCCAATGCTTTTAAGCAAGCTAAGAATGCTCTAATGCTAGAGGGTATCCAAGAGGAATCTACACCAGAACTATATTTACGAGAGGGGATCGATGAAGATGAGCTGATACTAGTGAGACCAAGTAGCGAGTAACTCACCAGCGTTCCCCCCCATGGCACCCTTTATGCATATCCCACTACATGGATTGATTCCTTTCCTTTAACACGCTTGGGCTCATAACCCGGCGACGAGGGTGCCCATGCGCTCACTAACAATGCTCAGACCGGTCAAGTCGATCCTCCAAAGCGTGGCGCTTCTGCTGCTGGGCAACGGCCTACTCAACACGCTGCTTACACTCCGCGGCACAAGCGAGGGGTTTTCGACCACGCTATTGGGCATGGTGATGTCCGGGTATTTCGTGGGCTTTATTTGCGGGACCTGGATGAGTCGGCGGTTGATCAAGCGGATGGGCCATATCCGCACCTTTGGTTTTTGTGCCTCTATTTGCGCCACCATGGCGCTTTTGCATCTGGTCTTCATCAACCCTTGGGTGTGGCTGCCGCTGCGTATTATTTATGGGCTCTCGTTCATTACTCTGATTACGGTGATCGAAAGCTGGCTCAACAGCCAAGCGGCAAGCCACGAGCGGGGGCGCATCTTTGCCGTTTATATGGTGGTCAACCTGGGGGCGCTGGCGATTGCGCAGCAGTTTTTGCGGCTGTCATCGCCGGAGGGCTTTCTGCTGTTCGTGATGATCGCGATTTTGATCAGCTGGGCGGTGCTGCCCATTACGCTGACGCGCCGCGTGCAGCCGAAGATCTCCGAGCGGCCGAAAAGCAGTTTGCGGGCGCTTTTGGGGTTTGCGCCGCTGGCGGTGGCGTCCGCGGCGCTCTCCGGGCTTGCCATGGGGGCGTTTTGGTCGATGACGCCGATCTACGCCACCCATTTGGGGTTCGATATCGCCGGGGTGGGGCTGGTGATGAGTACGGCTATCGTGGGCGGGGCGCTTTTGCAGATTCCCATCGGGCGCTTTTCCGATCAACACGACCGGCCACTGGTGCTGATTTGGGTGGTACTGAGCGCGGCGCTGGTGGCGGCGGCCATACCCTTTGCGCCCAGCCATAACGTGCTCCTGGCGCTCTACTTCTTGTGGGGCGGGCTGGCGTTTTCGCTCTACCCGCTGGCGGTGGCGCAGTTGATCGACCAGCTCCACCCGGATGAGATCGTCGCGGGCTCGGCGGATATGCTGGTGATGCATGGTGCTGGCTGCGCGGTAGCCCCCTTGGCGGCGGGCTCGCTGATGCACGCGGTGGGCGATCACGGCTTGCCGCTCTATATTGCCTGCGTCTTCACGCTGCTGGGTGTGTACGCGATCTATCGCCGGCGCCGGGTGCGGGCATTGAAAACTCACACCGCCCACTTCGAGCCGATGGTGCAGAGCAGTGCCGAGGTGCTGGGCATGATGTTCGACGCCGTACAACCGGACCTCTTCGATGACCCGAGCTTTTATGAGGAGCACGAGCGCCGGCGGCTGGCGGATATCTTTCATGCCGGTAGCCGAAGGTGAGGGCAGGGAAGTAGGCCCGTTGGTGCTCTCGATAAAGCCGGGACTGGCGGGCGTTTGATCGTGCAACGCCTTGTTCCGGCAAAGCGGCTTGAGTCGGCCTCGATATTGTGATTGTGAATAATAATCCGTATCATTCAGCTTTGCTGACCGCCCATTTTGCTCTTTAATGAGACTGCCCTCATGCTTCGACCTCCGTTTGCAGCCGCACCGTTATCGTTTGCCGTTCGCCGTTCAATGCTCATCTCGTTGGGAAGTGCGCTGAGCATGGCGCCCCTGGCCGCACTGGCCCAAGAGGAAACGGTGGATATGGGCACGACGGTGGTCACCGCCACCGCGCTCAAGGTCGCAACGCCGGATATCGAAACGCCGCGGGCGATCTCCACGGTCAGTGAGCAGGAGCTCGAAGATCGCGGCGTCAACAAGTACGACGAAACCTTCCAGTACCGCTCTGGGGTGACGTCGCAGCCCTACGGCAACGACAACAACGCGGACTGGTTCTTCCTGCGCGGCTTTAGTGCGGAAAACGCCACTTACCAGGACGGCCTGCGCCTGTTTCGTACCGGCGGCTACTTCTGGTGGATGAACGAAACCTTTGGCCTGGAGCGGGTCGATCTCTTGAAGGGCCCGGCGTCGATTCTTTACGGCGAGGCGCCTCCCGGCGGTGTGATCAACGCGATCAGCAAGCGCCCGACGGATGAACCCCAGGGTAATATCACCGTAGAGGCGGGCAACGACGGTCACCGCCAGGTGGGCATCGACGTGTCCGGCCCGGTGGGCGAGCGCGACGACATGCGTTATCGCACCGTGGCGCTTTATCGTGACCAGGACGGCGAGCTCAACGGCAGCGAGAAAGAGCGCTACTACTTTGCGCCGAGCCTGGCCGTGGATTTTAGCGACGACACCACGGTCACGTTTTTGGCAAGCGTGCAGAAAGATGAAGGCACCCCCACCTCGGGCTTTTTCCCCGCTTTTGGCACGGTGAACGACTCGCCCTTTGGCAAGATCGACCGCCATACCAACTACGGCCAGCCCGATTACGAC
The DNA here is from genome assembly GCF_968212445.1 of Vreelandella sp. GE22. Taxonomy (NCBI): domain Bacteria; kingdom Pseudomonadati; phylum Pseudomonadota; class Gammaproteobacteria; order Oceanospirillales; family Halomonadaceae; genus Vreelandella; species Vreelandella sp. GE22. The sequence continues at coordinate 2,723,079 of NZ_OZ309110.1, read as the reverse complement.
CACCTGGATCAGCGCCAGGTAGCGCTGGGGTATGAGCTTGAACACCAGATCAACGATACCTGGGAGTTTCAGCAGAACGCGCGCTACACCAATCTCGATCTCGAGCTTAGAAACGTCTACCCCAACTCCTACGTGACGCCGCCGCGGGGTATCTCGCGGGGCGTGATCGACCGCGACGGCGAGTACGACGGCTTCACGATCGACAACCGCCTGATCGCGCGCACCTATACCGAAAACACCGAAAACACGCTGCTGTTCGGCGCGGACTACCAAAAGCTCGATTTGAACTACACCAACCGCGACAGCTTCCGCACCGCCGGGGACGGCTCGTCGCTGTTCTCCAATATCGACACCGTGGATCTCTACAACCCGGACTACGCCTCGTTTAGCGCACCGGATACCGGCGACCCCACCGAGCACGATGTCGACCGCCGCCAGCTCGGCTTTTACGTGCAGGACCAGCTGCGCGTGGCGGACAGCTGGGTATTTTTGGCCGGGGCCCGTTACGACAACGTCGACAGCAGCGACGATTTCTCGGATGCCACCGGCCGTTCCAGCGAAGGCTATGACGACGAGCAGCTCTCGCTGACCGCCGGCGCCATGTACCTGGGCGATAACGGCGTTTCGCCCTACGTAAGCTACAGCGAATCCTTTACGCCGGTGGCGGGCATCGGCCCGAGCGGCTCAAGCTACGAGCCGCTGGAAGGCCGCCAGCTAGAGGCGGGGGTTAAAATCGCGCCCTTCGATGTCGACGGCTACGTCACCATTGCCGCCTTCGATATCAAGGAAAGCAATACGCTGATTTCCACCGATGCCCCGGTGCAGGAACAAGCGGGCGAGCGCCGCTCCAACGGTTTTGAAGTAGAGGGCGTGGGCTACCTGACCGATGAACTACAGCTGACCGCCGCCTACACCTACACCGACGCGCGCTATGACGAAAGCGACGACCAGCAGGACGAGCGCGTGCCGCTGATTCCGCGCCACTCGGCCTCGGCGTGGCTGGGTTACGACATGAGCCGGGCGCTGCCGGGCCTGTCGATTGGCGCTGGCGTGCGTTATTTGGGCGAAAGCGAAGCCAGCCCCGGCAGCAGCGTCGAAGGCAACGTCTCCTCGACCACGCTTTATGACGCCATGGCCCGTTATGAGATCGACGAGAACTGGTCCGCCCAGGTGAACGTTAAAAACCTCACTGATAAAGAGTACGTCAGCGGCTGCGATTTCTACTGCTACTACGGCGACTCGCGCAGCGTGATCGGAAGCGTCAGCTACCGCTGGTAACGATGCAGCCCCGTACGGTTTGTGAAGCGCTTTGAAACGACTCGGCCCGGCATGTTTGCCGGGCCGAGTCGTTTGGGGAGGCGCTGTCGTTTGGTTAAGCGCGTTCTAGCGGGCGTGTCGGCTGCGCCGGCGGCGAATGAGCCAGTAGGCGAGTAGCACGACGGCCAGCACCCCCAGCCCCAAACCGATCCTTGCCAGCAGCACCAGCGGCGAGCGCGGTCCGCCTTCGCGGATCACTTGAACGTCGTCGGCGGAAACCTCGAGGGCGGGGCGGCCCTGGGCATCGGTTTTGCCGAAGTGGCGCAGCAGGTAGTTGGAAAGCGCGGCGATCTCGTCGTTGTCCAGCGAATTGAACGCGTTGGGCTGCTCGCCGAAGGGCGGCATGAACACGTGCTCATCGCCTGCTTCGCGGTCGACGCCGTAGAGAATCGTGGCGATCAGGTTGCTGGCGTTTTCGTCCCCCAGCGCGCCGTTTCGATAAAGTCGCGGGTAGTAGCCGTCTTCGGTGCCGCGGCCATCCAATTGGTGACAGGAGGCGCAGTTGGCCGAATAGAGCTGGGCGCCGCGGCTGTCGCCTTCGAGCCCTTCGGCGTAGCCATCGCCGCGAAAGCTTGCCAAGTCGTCGGACGCCTCGCCGTGGCTAAAGCGGTTGCCGCCGTCGTCGCCGGTCGAGGCGGTGGCGGGAAGCGATTCGATATAGGTGGCCATGGCGTTCAGGTCGTCGTCGCGCAAATGCTGGAAGCTGTGGGAGACGGCTTCCGCCATGTTGCCGGCGGCCTGGGCCTGGGCGAGTTTGCCGGTGCGCAGGTAGGTGACCAGCTCGTCGTGGCGCCAACTACCGATGCCGCTCTCCTCGTTCGGGGTGATGTTGGGCGCGTACCAGGGCCCGACCTGGGCGCCGGCCATGGCTTGGTCGCGCTGCTCCTGCATCAGAAAGCCGCGCGGCGTATGGCAGCTGCCGCAGTGCGCCGGCCCTTCGACCAGGTAGCGCCCACGGTTCCACTCTTCGGAGTGCGCCGGGTCGTCGGCGAGCGGCTCGGCGTCGTGGAACAAGAGGTTCCAGCCTTTCATCGCGACGCGCAGGTTCATGGGAAACGGCAGGGCGGTGTCCGCCGTCGGTGCGTCCACCGGCTCCACTCCCGCCATGAAGTAGACGTAGAGCGCGTGAATGTCCTCATCGCTCATGTGCGCGTAGGCGGTGTAGGGCATCGCCGGGTAGAGGTTAGCGCCGTCGGCGCGAATGCCCTGGCGCAGCGCCCGGGCGAACTGCGCCTCGCTGTACTGGCCGATGCCGTGGCTTTTTGAGGGCGTGATATTGGTCGAGACGATCGCGCCGAGGGGCGATGTGATCTCCAGCCCACCCGCCATTGGCTCGCCGCCGGGGGCGGTGTGGCAGGCGGTGCAGTCCGCGGCGGTGGCGAGGTAGGCGCCGCGAGAAAGCGTCGCGTCGTCGGCCTCGGCGGTTTCGGCCAGAAGCGGCAGCGGCGCGGCTAGCAGCGCGGCGGCGGCCAGACCGCGTAGCAGGGGGCGTGTCGTCATCGTCATGCTCCCTTCGCCTGATTGATCAGCGCCTCGGCGGCCTTGAAGGCCAGCGCCACCATGGTGATCGTGCTGTTGCCGGTGGCGGTGCTGGGCATCGCGCCGCCGCCGGGCAGGAAGAGGTTGGCGTGATCGAAGGCGCGGCAGTCCGTATCCACCACCGAGTCCGCCGGGTCGGTGCCCATGATGGTGCTGCCCATCAGGTGTTTGCTCTGAGCGAAGGTGGTGGGTTCCTGGACGTCGACCGCGCCCATGGCCTCGGCGATGCGCCGGGCGATCGGCATCGAGTAGACCTCGGCGGAGCGCCGCGTGTAGTCGCCCACGTCGTAGTAGACGTGGGGCTTGGGAAGGCCCAGCCAATCCTTTTTAGCGGAGAGCGTCAGCCGGTTATTGGGGTCCGGCAGGATCTCGTGAGCGGCCACGACGTTGACCGTGCACGCCGCGCGACGGCGGATCTCTTCGTCCAGCGCCCGGCCCACCTTGCCGGTTTTCAGTGCGTTGAAGGTCTCGTAGCGGTTGCGCGCGAAGTTGTTCATGCGGAAGTAGGCGCCGGCGTGCTCGGCGCGGAAATCGCCCTGGGAGGTCTCCATGATGCCGCTGTTGACCACCGGCCCCTGGCCCAACCAGTAGGGTTCGTCCAGGGTCAGCGTCAGGCCCATCTGCGGGTGGTCCATCATGTTGCGCCCCACCTGGTCGGAGCTGTTGGCGATGCCGCTTGGGTTGCGCGCATCCGCGGACATCAGCAAGAGCTTGGGCGTTTCGATGGCGTTACAGGCGATCACGAAGTGGTCACCGGTCACTCGGTGGCTCTGGCGCTCCGGGTCCAGGTAGTGCACCGCCTCGATGCGGTTGCCCTCGCCGGTTTCGATATGGTTGGCCACGGCGTTGGAGAGGATTACCGCACCTTTCGCTTCCAGTCGACCCAGCGCGGTGGCGGCGTCGTACTTGGCGCCAATCGGGCACACCGGCACGCAGTTGTTGTTGCCGCAGCACGCCGGGCGATCGTCATAGGGCGAGCCGCTGTTGCGCGCCTGAGCTACCGGCAAGTTGGTGTAGCCCAGAGCGTCCTTCACCACCTGGCTGAATTTCTCCTCGCCCGGGGAGAAGGGCAGGTGGGGCATCGGGTAAGGTGCCGAGCGCGGATGGGGCGGCCACTGCAGCGCCGGATCAGAAGGCCCGCAGATACCCAGTTTCTGCTCGGCCATGTTGTAGTAGGGGTCGAGGGTGGCGTAATCGAACGGCCAGTCCCGGCCGACGCCGTAGAGCGAGTTCAGGCGCATGTCGTCCGGGGTCAGCCGCCAGCAGGTGCCGGCCCAATGCCAGGTCGAGCCGCCGGCGTAGCGAATATAGGTCTGGGCGTAGGAGTCCGGGCCGTCGAGCTGCAGGTAGTCGTCGTTCGGCATCGGGTGCGGGGCCCAGGGCTTGGGCGGGTAGCTCGACGAGGCGCTGCCCTTGATGCCCAGCGGCAGGTTGCGGTAGTTCTCGACGATTTCGGCGCGGGTCACCCGCGGGCCGGCGTCGAGCATCAGCACGGAGTGGCCGGCGTCGAGGAGCTGCTCGGCGACGACGACGCCGACGACGCCGGTACCGACGATGACCACGTCGGCGGAAGTGGTTTGAGTCATGGCGAGTCTGGGATCTTTTTAGTAAAGGTGTTGGCTTAGAAACTCGGAACGGGCAAGAGTGGGGCCGGTGAGCGGCTCCAGGCATTCGGCGCCGAGTAGGCGTAGGTGGGAATCGGCACGATGTCGAGCGTGGTCTGATATGTCAGCGCGTGCTCGAAGGTGAACTGTTCGGCATCGGCGGCGCTGCTCGAGGCGCCGCTGTACCAGGCGGCAATCACCCAGTAGGCGAAGTCCCGGGGCTCGCCGTCGGGAATTGCCTCGAAAAACTGCTCGACCTCGACGGCATTGTGTTGCTCGGCAACGGCGACGATCTGGTCGATACGCTCGTCCAGGCGGGCGTACTTCTGGGCGGCGAAGGCGGCGATGCGAAGCCCGGTGCCTTCGTGGAGCTCATGATTGATCAAAAGCTTTGAAAGCTGCATGAAACGCTGGTGAAGGGGCGTGCCTTCGAAGGCCTGCGCCCAGGCCCTGGTGGGGCCTGTGAAGGTAAAGTAGCCCAGCAGGCTGGCGCCGCCGATCAGCAGTTGGCGGCGAGAAACACCGGATGAAGAGTGACGTTTTTGCACGCGTGTTCCCTTGATGATGCGAGGTCGGTCAACCGTCTTTGAAATAAAGGCAACACTGCCTACAAGCTTTCATGGGGAGGTTGTTTGCGGGCTAATTGTATAGATAAATACGTCAGACATTAAGCCGCTTTTCAAAGTGTTGGGCGTCCTCGCTGCTTAAGGGCTTGGGATCACTTCGTATCGAGCCCTCAAACGGATGCTAGACCTCGTTATAGGGCCCTTGATGGGGTCAATTCCGCTTATAACTAATAGTGTCGGTGTGGCGCGACTAAGGTATAATATGCGCCGATTAATAGCGTGTTAAGACGTGGTCGGCACGCTGGTTTAGCCGCAAAGCGGTCCACTGCCGCCGATGTTGATCGGCGGCGGATACGCAAGGGAACGAACGAACATGGCAACTATTTCTCGCCGCCGCGTCATCCAGATGGCCGGCGGCTTTGCGCTTACGGGCGTGGCCGGGCGCTGGCTGGCAGTGCCCGAAGCCCTGGCCGGGCCACAAGGCGCCTCCGCCAATGAAGTAAGCGAGTTTCTCGACGTCTCGCGCCGGCTGATTGCGCGCGACGAGCTCGACGAAAATCTCGCAAGGGCCTTGGTGCACGCCTCCAAACTCGCCCTGGAGGATTTTACCGAGCAGCTGACGCGCCTAAAAAACCTGCTCGATGAGCAGCCGGCGCTGCTCCAGGCCCCGCGCCTCGATTTTGGCGAAGAGTACGCGGTGGAGGAGGCCACGGCCCGTTACATGCTCAGCGGCTGGTACACCGGCGTGGTCGGTACCGGCGAGCAGACGGTCTACGTCACCTACCTCAACTCGCTCTCCAACCAGATTGTCGCCGACAAGCTGGTGCCTTCGAGTTTCTCCTACGGCCCCTGCGGCAGCTGGCATCGAGCCCCTTAAAGAAGGTTTTTTCAAAGGCAGAGCTTTCCAAAGAGAACGCTTGCCAAAAACCAGGGCTTTCTAAAAACCAAAGCTTTCCAAAGACCGTAGCTTTTTGAAGAGAATAAGTGATCCCCATGAGTAACGATAAAGTTGCCGACGTCGTCGTGGTCGGTGCGGGCATTTGTGGTTCCTTGCTCGCCACGCGCCTGGCCCGGGCCGGGCGCTCCGTGCTGCTGCTGGAATCCGGCCCCCGCAAGGGCCGCGGCGAGCTGGTTCAGAACTACCGCGAGTCCGCCTTCAAGTCCGATTACATGGCGCCGTACCCCTATTCGGAGATGGCCCCGCACCCGCGCTTTTCGCCCACGGCCAACGAATACCTGGACCAGGCCGGGCCGCACCCCTACAACGCCCAGTACATTCGCATGCTGGGCGGCACCTCCTGGCACTGGGCGGCGCAGATGTGGCGCTTCGTGCCCAACGATTTTCGTACCCAAAGCCTTTACGGGGTCGGCGTGGATTGGCCGATCAGCTACGACGATCTCGAGGACTATTACTACCAGGTGGAAGTGATCACCGGCACCGGCGGCGAGCCGGATAACGGCTCGCCGCGGGCCAAGCCCTACCCCATGGAGCGAGTGCCGGCCTCTTACTTGCAGCAGCGGGTCACCGAGCGGTTGGCGCCGGATTATCGCGTCATCGACGACTCCACCGCGCGCAACAGCCGCAATTTCGACGGCCGCCCGGCGTGCTGCGGCAACAACAACTGTATGCCGATCTGCCCGATCGACGCCCAGTATCACGGTGGCATCGCCGCCCAGGAAGCCGAGCGGGAAGGGGTCGAGATCATCACCGAGGCGGTGGTCTACAACCTCGAACACGATAGCGAAGGCCGGATCAGCGCCGTGCACTATTACGATTGGGAAAAGGTGAGCCACAAGGTCACCGCCCAGACCGTAGTGCTGGCCGCCAACGCCATCGAGACGCCCAAGCTGCTGTTGATGTCGACCAGCGACACGTTCGAGCACGGCATCGCCAACGTGCGTGACAACGTCGGGCGTAATCTTTGCGACCACCCGGCGATTGGTATCAACTTCGATGTCGACGAGCCGATCTGGCCCGGCCGCGGCCCGGTCAGCCCGTGCTCTATCGGTGACTTCCGCGACGGCGATTTCCGCTCGGAGTACGCGCCGTTTCGTATCGATATCTCCAACGGCTCCAAGGTCGATACGGTCACCAAGGAGCTGCTTGCCGAGGGCTACCACGGCCGTGAGCTGCAGGAGCAGGTGCGCTACCGCGCCGCCCGCCGGTTGGGGATCAAAAATGCCATGGAACAGCTGCCGGACCCGAACAACCGCGTTACCCTGAGTGACAAGCGCGACGCCCTGGGCCTGCCCACGCCGCGCATGCACTGGAGCATCGGCGAGTACGAGCAGCGCGGCACCGAAGTGACCCGCGAGCACTACGACCGCATTGCCGAAATGCTGGGGGGCACCAACATCAAGCACAGCCGCAGTGGCGCGTTCTCCAACCGCCAGCACATCACCGGCACGCTCTCCATGGGCAATGACCCGGCTACCAGCGTAACCGACCAGTGGGGCCGCGCTCACGATCATGAAAACCTCTTCATGGTCGGCACCGGCGTGATGCCCACGGTGGGTACCTGCAACGTCACCCTGACCGCGGCGGCGCTGGCACTACGCACAGCGGACCGCATTCTGGAGGAGACCCAGCATGGATAATCGCCTCAAGGCAGGGCTTTTGTTGGCCGCAAGCGGCTTTGCGAGTGTCGCCATGGCTCAAACGGATGAGCCAAGCCGCGAGCAGATCCAGCGCGGCGAAGCGGTGGCCATCGCCGGTGACTGCGTGGCCTGCCACTCCGAGCCGGGCCGCCCGGCCTACAGCGGTGGACATCCCCTCCAGACCCCGCTGGGGGTGATCTACGCTACCAATATCACGCCCTCTACCGAGGCCGGAATTGGCAACTACTCGCTCGAGGAGTTCTCGCGTGCACTGCGTGAAGGTAAGCGCGCTGACGGTAGCCACCTCTATCCGGCGATGCCCTATAACGCCTACGCTAAACTTACCGACGAGGACGTCGAGGCGCTCTACGCCTACTTCATGCACGGCGTAGAACCCTCGGATGCCACGCCGCCGGAAACCGAACTGCCGTTTCCGTTCAATATCCGCTTCTCCATGGCGGCCTGGAACCTGCTCTTTTTGGACGACGAGCCTTTCCAGCCGGACCCGGAGCGCTCCGACGAGTGGAATCGCGGTGCTTATCTCGTTCAGGGCGCGACCCACTGCGGCACCTGCCACACGCCGCGTAATTTCCTGATGGCCGAAAAATCCGGCCAGGCGCTTTCGGGGGGCTCGCTCGGTACCTGGTACGCGCCGGATATCACCGATGATCCGGAAAACGGCATCGGTGACTGGAGCCGCCAACAGTTGGTCGACTACCTGCGCACGGGTCACGCCGATAACGGCGCCACTGCCGCGGGCCCGATGCTCGAAGCGATCGATCTGAGCTTCTCGCGCATGCCGGAGGAAGACATCGACGCGATCGCCGTCTATCTGCTGCCGGAAGCCGAGAGCGAAGAAGCCAGTGCGCAGGCTGGGGTAGAGGATGAAGAGGGCAGCGACAACGCCGATTTTTCTAACATCGGCCAGCTCATGGATGACGATACCCCGGCCGCCCTTGCGGATATCGGCCCCGGCGAGCGCATCTACCGCGACCAGTGCGCGGCCTGCCACGCCCCCAATGGCCGCGGCTTGAACGGTTTGCCCCCACTGGCCGGTCATCCGGTGCTCGACAAACCTAACGCGGATAACGTCGCCATGGTGATTCTCGAGGGTGTCTGGCCGGAACACCGCCAGGGCATGCTCGGTTTCGCCGACGAGCTCGACGATGGGCAGGTGGCCGAGGTCACCAACTACCTGATGAGTGAGTTCGGCGAAAGCGACGTCACCATGGAAACGGCGCGGGTGTCCGAGCTGCGCGCCGGCGGGGCGGGCTCGGACCTGCTGCTGCTGGCCCGGGCGGGCATGGTAGCGGCGGGCGTTGCGATCATCGCGCTGCTGGGCTTTTTGCTCTGGCGCCGGCGCCGCCATTGAGCCGCCGGGCCCTTTTAAAAGCCTGAACCAGCAACCCCGCTCCACGAAGCGGGGTTTTTTTATGCCCGGCCGCCAAGGAAATGCCTCAGCCCCCTTCTGGGCCTGCACCGCCACCCAAGGCAGCAAAAGGTGCTTATAAGCGTTTGTTTACAGTTTGTGTCATTTTTTTATAATTTGTATACACTGGGCAACGAAGCACGTAGAAGTATAAAAGGCTTATTCAAGCAATCGGCATGTTTTCGAGTTGACCGGCAGATTAAACACTATAGGGATGACGTCCTACTCGCGCATCGGGTGTTTCGAAGGGCGCTAAAGGCATGACGTTTCGAAAAAGCCGAGGGCAGTAAAAGCAACGCCTGGCGGGCGTACAGCGGTGGTCAAGAAGATGCAGCCGGACAATCTTACTCATGGAGAAAGGGGTCATGCTGGACGGTGAGTGCAATGACGATAAAGTTGACACGGTCAAAAGCAAAATAGCCGTGAGCGAGCAGCGGGGGGAGGCAGATACCGCGCTACACGCCGAGAAAGAGTGGGCCTACATTACGCTCAATTCGATTTGCGATGCGGTGTTGACCACGGATACTCAGAGCCGTGTGACCTACCTCAATAAAATGGCCGAAGAGCTCACCGGTTGGACGCGAGCGGAGGCGTTTGGCAATCCGCTCGAACGGGTGCTTCCCCTGGTCGATAACCAGACCCACGCCAGCGCGCTCAACCCTGCAGGGCGGGCCATGGCTGAAAACCGGCCAATAGAACTCTCCCTTGACGCCGTTTTGACGCGTCGTGATGGCAGCCAGCTGGAAATAGAGGATTCCGCCGCGCCGGTTCATAATCGTCATGGCGAGGTCGTCGGCGCGGTGGTGATTTTTCACGATGCCTGCCAATCGCTCACGCGTTCTGCCCGATTTGCCTACCAGGCGCAGCACGACCCGCTCACCGGACTGCCCAACCGCTTTCTGTTTGCCGAGCGCCTGTCGTGTGCCATGAGCCAGGCCCGGCGCCGTCAGCAGCCATTGGCGCTTTTGTATCTGGATATCGATCACTTCAAAGCGATCAACGACACCTTTGGTCACGCGCTGGGAGACCGCTATTTGCAGGTCGTGGCCGAGCGGCTCAAAGCCTGCTTACGCACCACGGATACCATCTGCCGTCAGGGCGGCGATGAATTCGTCGTGCTGTTGACCGAAATCATCGACGCCTCCAGTGCGCTGGGCGTGGCCGATAAGATCCTGGCAGCGCTCGCCAACCCCTGCCAGCTCGAAGGTCACGAGCACGCTATCAGCGTCAGCATCGGGGTGAGTCTTTACCCGGACCATGCGCAGAGCGAAAGCGAGCTTCTCCATCTTGCCGATATGGCGATGTATGCCGTCAAGCAAAGCGGACGCCACCAGTGCCTGCTTTATCACGCCGACATGCAGCAAGCGGCGAGCAACTTTCTTCAAGAGGTCGAAGGCGTGAAAAGGCGCTCGTGAGCTCTGCCAGGCGATTCAAAATGCGTTGAACGCCACCACCACCGCGCCGAATACCGCCACGCCGGCCGCCACCGGCCAGCCCAGCGAGCGTAGCCGCCGCCACACCAGCAGGGTCGTGAGCAGCCCAAGGGCGGTGCCCAGCCAGGAAGCGGCGTTGGGGTTGACCGGTATGATCGACACCCCAAGGACCGCGGCGATCATCAGCGGACCCAGAATGGCCAGCCACTCCGGCATCGCCGCGGGCCCTTCGCTTTGATCCAGGCGGCGCTGCATCCATAGAAACGGTATCACGCGAATCAAAAGCGTCCCCAGTGCCGAGAGCACGACGGCGACCCACAGTTCCACGCTCATGACCGCCCCCTATGAGAAAAGCGCACCGCGTAATAGCAAAGCGCCCCGCAGGCCGCCGCAAGCGGAATGGCCACGTTGCTCGCGCCGGTTAAAGCGAGGACCATGGCCGCCGTGATGGTAGTGCCAAGCGCCAGCGACCAGCGTAGATCGATAAAGCGCGGCGCGGTCATGGTCAAGAACAAGGCGGGCAGCGCGAAGGGCATGATGTCGCCGAGTAGCGGCCAGTAGCCGGTCACCGCTTCACCGCCTACCGCGCCCACCACCGTGCCCAGCACCCACATCGCCCAGGCCATCAGCGCAGCCCCTAAAAACCAGCCAAAGCGGTCGGGCTTTGCGACCCCGGGCAGCTTTGTCAGCGCCAGCCCGAAGACCTGGTCGGTCAACCCGTGCATTAGCCAGGGCCAGTGGCGGCTGCGCGGTAAAAGCGCCGCCAGGTTGGGGCCGTACACTACGTGGCGCACGTTGATCAAAAGTGTCAGTAGCACGACCAGCCACAGCGGCGCCCCGGCCGCGACCATGCCCACGAACAGAAACTGGGACGCGCCGGCGTAGATCAGCACCGAAATCGCCGCGGCCTCCCAGGTCGTGAATCCGGCCTGAGAAGCCACCAGGCCGAAGGATAGCGACACCGGCACGTAGCCGCCCAGCAAGGGCAGGCCGTCGAGTACCCCTTGCCTTGCGGCGCGCCACAAAGAGTGGGCGCGCGCGGGGTGATCGGTTGACTGACGCATAAAGCGAGGCCTTTAGTGATACGTAATGGTAATGAACATCGAAGCACTATCGCGCTGGGTGCGGTAGAGGTGCGCCCGGCCGGCGTCGATGTTCAAGGTGTCGCCGGGTAATAGCCGAGTCAGCGCGCCGTCTTCACCGGCTTCGAGCTGGCCGCTAATCAACATCAGCGTCTCCCGGGCGCCTGGCGTATGAGCGTCGGCGCGGCGCTCGGTAAAGGGGGCGCAGCGCATCCAGTAGGCATCGGTCGGGGGCGGGCCACTGCTTTGCTCGATAAGCTGTACCTCGACGCCGTCATCGCCCAGTGCTTCGTTGACCGGGGCTATGAGTGTCCCGAACGGTACGTCGAGCTGCACCGCTAATCGCCAGATCGTATCCAGTGTCGGGTTGCCGATGCCCTGTTCGAGCCGGCTAAGGTTGGACTTCGCCATGCCCGCCGCGCTTGCCAGCTGACTAAGCGAGTGCCCCCGTGCCTGGCGAAGGCGCTGTAGATGCTCTCCCAGTACCCGCAGGGCGTTTTCGTTCATGGGGGGCAAAGCTCCAGGCGCGTCATACGGTGGTCGAAGCGTTCTTTGGTTAAAACGTTCCATATATGGAACGTTTTAACCAAAGAGCGCCGGGGCGTCAACCCGGCGTTCAAGAAGTGATGGGATAAACTCGGAGAGCTAGGTGTTTTTCCTGCGTGCTCGGCAGGCGGCGGCGGTAAACAGCACGTCGGTGGAGGAGTTCAGCGCGGTTTCGGTGGCATCCTGTACCACGCTGATGACAAAGCCGATGGCGACCGCCTGCATGGCCACTTCCGTGGGAATACCGAACAGGCTGGCGGCCATGGGGATCAGCATCAAGGAGCCGCCCGCCACGCCGGAAACCCCACAGGCCGCCAGCGCCGATACGATGCACAGCAGAAGCGCCGTGGGGAAGTCGACGCTGATACCCAGCGTATGGGTCGTGGCCAGGGTAATCACGGTAATGGTGATCGCCGCGCCGCACATGTTGATGGTGGCGCCCAGCGGGATCGAAATGGAGTAGGTGTCGGCGTCCAGTTCCAGGCGGCGGCAAAGCTCCAGGTTGACCGGAATATTGGCGGCGGAACTGCGCGTGAAGAACGCGGTGATGGCGCTACCACGAAGGCACGCCCATACCAGGGGGTAGGGGTTTTGCCGGGTTACGAAGTAAACCAGCAGCGGGTTACTGATCAGCGCGACGATGGCCATGCAGCCCACAATGACCGCCAATAGCTGGGCGTAGTTGAGAAGCGCCTCCACGCCGGACTGCGCAATCGTGCCTGCCACCAACCCGAAAATCCCCAGCGGGGCCAAACGAATCACCAGGGTGACCAGCCGGGTGACGGCCGTGGAAAGGTCGGCAAGCGCCTGGCGAGTGCCGTCGCTTGCCTGGCGCAGTGCCAAACCAAGTGCGATGGCCCAGACCAGAATGGCGATAAAGTTGGCCTCCATCAGGGCGCTGACCGGGTTGGCCACCGCGTTGAGCAGCAAGTCGCGCAGCACGCTGAGAATATCGCCAGGCGGTGTCCCGTCGGCCTGGGGCGTATCGAGCGAGATTTCGGTCGGGAGCATGAAGCTGGCGGCCACGGCGATCAGCGCCGCGATCAACGTACCGGCCACATAAAGCCCCAATACCGAGCGGATCTGGGTGGGTCGGCCCCGTTGGTGCGCGGCAATCGCCGCCATGACCAGCACGAAGACCAGAATGGGCGCGACCGCTTGCAGCGCACTAATGAATAGCTGGCCGAGCAGCGCAACGCGGGCCGCCCCCGCCGGGGCCCAAAGGGCGAGCAGCACCCCGGCCACGATGCCAATCAGAATTTGGGAAATAAGGCCCAGCCGTAGAAGAGGCCGAAGCACCGTTTGGGCAGTCGCAATCATTGCAGAGCTCATGGTCAGTCACTGGAAATGGCGCCGAAGCGAGTCGCTCGCGCCCGCGGAAGCGAAGCATTCTAGCAGTTGAGGCGTGAGCGAGGGGGCTCATGATAAAAAACGTTACGGTGCACGCCGGGCGGCGGTATACGGGTAAAAAGCAGGCAAGCTCGTGTACATGAACGTTACAACGCAAAACGGCTTGCTTTCATCAGGAAAGCAAGCCGTTTTGGAATACGCTCGTTCGGTCTAGTCGATAGAGAAGAGCGCCTTACACCAGCGCAGCGGCCGATTCGGTTTTGGCTGTTTTAGCGGTTTGAGTCGCTTTTTTAGCAGCGCGCTCGCCGACTTTCTGGGCGTGGGCCGTAGCACTCATCGCATCGACCATGGCAAAGCCCTTGTCGGTGAGTTCGATGACGTCCGGCGAAGAGCCCCATTTCAGCAGCATTTCATCCAGATGACGCTCTGCGGTTTCGAAATGACCGCAATGGCTCAGCATCTTGGCAATCGTGAAATCACACTGCGGGGTGTCGTACATCTCTTCGCGTAGTTCTTGAATAGCAAGCTTCAGGCCAGCTTCCGAGATGTTTTCCAGTTTTAATCTATGCATGCCACCACTCCTTGTGAATGCGATTACTTAACTTAAGTATTTATTTATACGTGTCTTGTACCAATTCACAGTAATACACCTTTCAAGGAGAATCAATCATCAATTTCGCTGGGCGGGCAAAAAGCTGCCTGTATAAAAAAACCCCGCCGTGTAAGGCGGGGTTTTCGTTATGAAAAGCGCGGTACTAAAGCGGTATGGCAAAGGCCAGCGTCGCGAGGGTACCGGCTAAAAAAGAGGCGGCGGTTAACCAAATCAGGTCGTTCTTCCTCTCTTTTTCTCGGTTAATCCTTTGTTCGTTAAGGAATTTCTCGAGATGTTCGCGACTTCCGGGCTGTGCTCCATTGAAAAGATGTTGGCGTATCATCTTAACTCCTTGAGCGTCTATAACTTACATTATCCCCTCGAACGTGTACGGCTTTCAAAACCCGATGCTTATACAGACATTCTCTGGGTCTTGGCGAAAGTATAGACTAAGACGTACTCACGTGGTTCATAAAACTTATACAAAAAGTTCATCTTTCGTATGGGCATTCGGTTCGAGGGGCTGGCACGTATCCTCGGTGACCGGCACGGTATAGAAGGGGTTTGATCGGGTCGAGGCGCACAAAAGACCGTTAGCTTACTATCCAACTAAAGTTGTTAGACTTTGGTCGTAAGAACGGTTAATTAACTGGACTATTGCGCGCTTGCAGTGAATAAAGGGCCCGCTACAATCAGCAACGCTATTTTAACCATCCCGTAAGGTTCGCTAAGGCGACGCGCCTTTTTGCTCACTCGACTTCAAGCGGTACTGCTCTATGCTCAGAACTGCCACCTACACGCTCTGGGGCCAGCTTTGGCACTATCACCACCAGGCCAAAAATCTTTTACTCTGCGCGCTGCCGACAAGTAGCGCGCCCGGAGCCCCTCACGGCGGTTCAGGCGCCCCCGAGCAACCCGAGGGTGGCGAACCGGACAACCAGCCGCCCCGCCCGCCCGCCTATAACAAGGCCCAAACCGTGGGGCTCGTGCTTGGGCCTTTGCTGTTCGCCTTGACGATCATGTTCTTCCAGCCCGAGGACCTGAGCTTCGAAGCCCGCATGGTGTTGGCAACGACGCTTTGGGTCGCGGTTTGGTGGGTGACCGAAGCGATCCCGATTCCGGCGACGTCGCTTTTGCCGATCATACTGCTGCCGATTACCGGCGCCCTCGATGGGGGAGCGGTCACTGCCGCCTACGGCAATCCGATCGTGTTCCTTTTCCTGGGCGGTTTCATGATCGCCCTGGCCATGGAGAAGTGGGATCTGCACAAGCGCATTGCCCTGACGATCATTTCGATTCTGGGCACCAGCATCAATAGCATCGTGTTCGGCTTCATGGCCGCGACCGGCTTTTTGTCCATGTGGGTTTCCAACACCGCCTCGGTCATGATGATGCTACCGATCGGTACCGCGATCGTTTACCAGGTCACCCAGGAGCTCAACAAAACCGAGGGCGATCACAGCGTCGAGATCGAAAAGTTCAGCA
This sequence comes from Vreelandella sp. GE22, assembly GCF_968212445.1. Classification (NCBI taxonomy): domain Bacteria; kingdom Pseudomonadati; phylum Pseudomonadota; class Gammaproteobacteria; order Oceanospirillales; family Halomonadaceae; genus Vreelandella; species Vreelandella sp. GE22. The sequence continues at coordinate 2,707,538 of NZ_OZ309110.1, read as the reverse complement.
AGGCGCTGATTTTTGGCGTGGGTTACGGCGGCACGATCGGTGGCCTGGGCACGCTGATCGGCACGCCCCCCAACATCATTTTGGCGGCGGTGGTCAGCGAGCTGTTCGGCTACGAAGTCTCCTTCGCCGGCTGGCTGATGTTTGCTTTCCCGGTGGTCGTGGTTTTGCTGGTGATCGGCTGGCTGATGCTGACCCGGTTTATCTACCCGATGAATCTTGGGCATCTGCCCGGCGGCAAAGCGCTGATCAAAAAAGAGATGGATGCGCTGGGCCGTACCAGCTTCGAAGAGAAGGCGGTACTGGCGGTCTTTCTGATGGCTGCGTTTTTCTGGATCACCCGCTCGTTTCTCTGGCAGGGCCAGATCATCAACATCCCCGGCATTAGCGATACCATGATCGCCATTGCGGCGGCGGTTGCGCTATTTTTGATTCCCTCGCCCAACAAGGGGGGCTGCCTGCTGGATTGGGATATCGCCAGAGATGTGCCCTGGGGCATTCTGCTGCTATTCGGCGGTGGCCTGGCCATTGCCGCCGGCTTCAACTCCTCCGGGTTGGCGGCCTGGATGGGCGATCAAATGAGCGTACTGGAAGGGGCCAACTTCCTGCTGGTCATTCTGCTCTCCACGGCCATGGTGCTCTATCTCACCGAGATTACCTCCAACACCGCCACCGCGACGATGATCCTGCCCGTGCTGGCCTCGTTGGCGCTGGCATTGAACGTACACCCGTTCGTGTTGATGGTGCCCGCGGCAATGGCGGCGAACTGCGCCTTCATGCTGCCGGTCGGTACACCGCCCAACGCGATCATCTTCGCCACTGGCAAGATCACCATCGTCGAAATGGTGCGCAACGGTTTCTGGCTCAACATCATCGCGCTTTTGTTGATCGTGGCGGCGACCTACTTCCTGCTGCCGGTTCTTTGGGGCATCGATTTGACCGCCTACCCGGACGCGTTTCGTAACTAGCCGCTTGGCGACCGAGCGCTAAAAGTACGCCTATCAAAGCCCCACTTCCTGTGGGGCTTTTTTTATGTAATGGACCTTCGAACGCCTTTCGCCATTGAACCGACGCTATTCGCTTACCCCCAATGAGCGCTAAAGTAACCCCATTTGGCTAATGTGCGCGATCCACTACGCTGTGAAGGCATTTATCGTTCAGCGCTTAGACTCAAAGGAGACCAGGATGAAGCAGGACACCGATAAGCAGGCCCACATTCGTAAGGCGCTGGGGGTTAACCCCTTTATCGACGAGGATAAGGAAATAGAGCGGCGCGTGGATTTTCTCTACCACGCGATGCGCGATGCCGGCCAGCATACCCTGGTGCTGGGCATCAGCGGCGGGGTGGACTCCACCGTGGCCGGGCGGTTGGCCCAAATGGCGGTCGAAAAAGCGCGCAAGAAGTATCTCGACGCGCAGTTCTACGCCATGCGCCTGCCCTACGCCGATCAGCACGACGAGGCGGACGCCCAGCAGGCGCTCGAGTTCATCCAGCCCGACCATCGGCTGACCGTGAACGTCAAGCCGGCCAGCGACGCGGCCCTAAAAGCACTTGAAGAAGCGGGGCTCGAGTTCAAGGACGAGCATCAGCGCGATTTCGTGCTGGGCAACATCAAGGCGCGCCAGCGTATGCTGGCCCAGTACGCCGTCGCCGGCACCCACGGCGGGCTGGTGGTGGGCACCGACCACGCCGCCGAGGCCGTCATGGGCTTTTTTACCAAACACGGCGACGGCGCCTGCGACGTGGTGCCCCTGGCCGGTTTGACCAAGCACCAGGTGCGCCGGATCGGCGAAAAGCTGGGCGCGCCGGACGCGCTGGTGAAAAAAGCGCCCACCGCGGACCTTGAAACCCTGAAGCCGCAGCTGGCCGACGAAGACGCCTTGGGCGTGACCTACGCCGACATCGACGCCTTTTTGGTGGGTGAGAATATCAATGAGGCGGCCCGAGCGACCATCGTGCAAACGTATGGGCGTACCGCGCACAAGCGCAACCTGCCCGTCGAGCCCTGGCTTGCCTTGAAAAGCCGCTAGCGCGGCAGGTTCCTGCGCCGTTTTGGCCAACACCATTTTGAAGAGCGCTCTTTGGAGAATGGTCTTTAGAGAGTGCTAAGATGCGGGCACTTTTTACAACGGCGAGCCTGCCATGCGACTACTTCACACCGCGGACTGGCATCTGGGGCGTTTGTTTCACAACGTCTCGCTGCTTGAAGACCAGCGCTTCGTTTTGAACCAACTCGTCGAGATCGTCGACCGGGACGCGGTGGACGTCGTGCTGGTCGCTGGTGATGTTTTCGACCGCTCGGTTCCCCCGGCCGCCGCCGTCACCCTGCTCGACGACATTCTTTTCGAGCTTTGCGAAAAGCGTGGCTTACCGGTCGTGATGATCTCCGGCAACCACGATAGCGCCGAGCGGCTTCGCTTTGGCGCCCGTCATCTCAAAAAGGCGGGCTTGCATATCCTTTCTGATTTGGCGGAGTGCGATGCGCCGGTCACGCTCACCGCCGGTGGCGTCGAGGTGGATGTTTTCGGCATTCCCTACGCGGACCCTGCCCACGTACGCAGCCACTTCAAATGTGACGTGCGGGATTTCGACAGCGCCCACCGCTTCTTGCTCGAACGTATCGAGGCCGCCCGCCGCGGGGGTACACCGACGTTTTTGATGAGCCACTGCTTCGTCGACGGCGCCAGCGCCTCGGATTCCGAGCGCCCGCTGAACCTGGGCGGCGCGGAGAGCGTGGCCTGGGAGCCGATGCAGGGCTTTGATTACGTCGCCCTTGGCCATCTGCACGGCCCGCAGTATCGCGGCGGCGTAAATATCCGCTACAGCGGCTCGCTTTTGAAATACAGCTTCTCGGAAGCCCGCCAGCGCAAGGGCGTCACCCTGGTGGATGTCGACGGGCAGGGCCAGGTAAGCTTCGAGCACCGCGTGCTAACGCCCAGGCGCGAAGTGCGGGTGCTGGAAGGCGAGCTCGAAGCGCTCCTGGCCGCCGGCCAGGGCGAAAGCGCGGGCCGCGATGATTACCTGCTGGTGTGCCTTACTGATCGTCACGCGATTCTCGACCCCATGAGCAAGCTGCGCGCGCTGTATCCCAACGTGCTGCACCTGGAAAAGCCCGGCATGCTCGAGTCGTGCGGCGCCCAGCAGCTCGACCGCGAGAAGCTCGAGTTCAGCGCGCTGGACATGTTCAGCGACTTTTTCGAGCAGACCAGCGGCGAGGCGATGACTAATGAGCAGCAGGCCCTCATGCGCGATTTGATCGGCGAGTTGAGTAAAGCGGAGGGCGCCTCATGACCCCGCTGGCGCTGACCATGCAGGCGTTCGGCCCTTTCGCCGGATGCGAGCGCCTGGACTTTACCGCCCTGGGCGAGCACCCGCTTTTTTTGATCAACGGGCCCACCGGGGCGGGCAAAAGCTCGATTCTCGACGCCATCTGCTTTGCGCTCTACGGCCAAACCACCGGGGACGAGCGCACGGCGAGCCAAATGCGCTGCGACCAGGCGGACGCTTCGCTTTTAACCGAGGTTACCCTCGATTTTCGCCTACGCGACGCGCTCTACCGCATTCGTCGCGTACCCCAGCAGGAGCGCCCCAAGGCCCGCGGCGAGGGCACCACCACCCAAAGCACCGAAGCCCAGCTTTGGCGCCTGACCGAGGACCGCCAAGAGGACAAGTGCCTGGTCGCCAAAAGCGTGAGCGAAGCCACCGGCCAAGTGCAGACGCTGCTGGGCCTGGACGCCGTTCAGTTTCGCCAGGTGATGGTGCTGCCCCAGGGCCGGTTTCGCGAGCTGCTGGTCGCAGAGTCCAAGGATCGCGAGAAGATCTTCGCCAAACTCTTTCAAACGCATATTTTTCAGCGCATCGAAGAGCAATTGCTGGAGCGCTCTAAAGAGATCGTCGCCAGGGTCAAAAGCCACCATCAGCATATCAGCGGGATTCTGGCCGGCGGCGAGCTCGAAAGCGAAGCGGCGCTGGAGGAGGAGGCGAGCGCGCTAACGCCCCGGGTCGAGCAGGCGCACGCCCTGCGCGAAGCCGCCGGCCGGGCGCGCCGCGCGGCGGAGAAAAACCGCGACGTGGGTGCCGCGTTGAAGCGCCAGTTCGCCGCCCGCGACGCCCTGGCCAACGACAAGGCCGCGCACATCGAGCAGGCCGAGGCCATCGAGCGCGCCCAGGCGCAGCTAAGCCAGGACGGCCAGGCCCAAACGCTGCGCGCCCCTTTTGATGCCCGCCGTCAGGCGCATCAGGCGCTGCAGGCCGCGCAAGCGGAACAGCGCCTGGCCAGCGAGGCCTTGAGTGAACAGCGCACCCGCGTGGAAGCTGCCAACGCCGCGCTCGACGCGGCCCGCCGGCGTCATCAGGACTTGGGCACGCTTACCGAACGCCGCCGCCAGCTGGGCGAGTATCTGGAGAAAGGCCAGGCGCTTCACGCGCTAAGCGCCCGCGTGCAGGCGGCGGCGGCCCACAAGCAAACCGCCGAGGCGAATTTTCAGCGCGACGAGAAAGCCCTCGAGGATACCCGGCGCCGGGGTGAGGCGCTCAGTACGCAGCTGGAGGCGCTGCAAACCGAGTACCAGCGCCTGGCAGGGGCGCCTTCGGAGCTTGCCCGCCATCGGGAGCTGCTTGCCAAACGCCAGGAGCTGGAGGCGCTCGACCGCCAGGCCCCGGCGCTCGACGAGCAGCGCCGCGGTGGCGAACAAACCCTCGAGCGTTGCCAGCGGGAGGCCCGGCGCGCCGAGCGCTACGCCACCGAGCAGGAAATGCGCTGGCACCAGGGGCAGGCTGCGCTGTTGGCGCGCACCTTACAAGCCGACACGCCGTGCCCGGTATGCGGCAGCCCCGACCACCCGGCTCCCGCCGAAGGCCAGGTCGACGTGGTCACCAAAGAACAGGTGGAACAGGCTAGGGTAGCGCTTGAAAACGCCCGCCAAGCGAGCAACGCCGCCGAGCGCGCGCTGCAAGAGAGCCGCCAGAAACGCCAAAACCTCGATGAGCAGCACTCTCAGGTGAGCCAGGCACTGGGCGAGTGGGCGAGCGCGACTTTGGCCGAACTCGAGCACGCCGTAAGGGCGCAAGGCGAACAGGCGGCGCGGCGTGGCCAGTTAGAAAGCGAGATTACCCAGCACCAACAAAGCCGCGACACGCTGCGCCAGGAGTGGGCGGCTCAGGACAGAGCGCTCAAAACCCGCCGCGCCGAGATGGACACCGCTCGGGAGGAGGCGCTGCGCCTGGCAAGCCACTACGAGCAGCTAAGCGAGGCGCTACCTGCGGATGCCCGCGACCCCCAGGCACTCAAGGCGAGCCTGGTCACACTTGACAGCGACATTGCGCAAATCGAGAGCACCTACCAAAAGGCCCAGCAGGCGTTTAACGCGCACGAAAGCCAGAAAGCCCGCTGTGAAGAGCGGCTAAGCGGCGCCGACAAACGCCTGGAGGAGTGTACGAGCGCCCTTGAAAAGGCAAGCGCCGCCTGGCGCGAGGCGCTGGGCCAAAGCCCCTTCGAGGACGCCGCGGCCTTCGAGGCCGCCAGGCTCGACGCCCACCAGCGCCAGGCGCTTTCCGAGCAAGTCGAAAGCTACCGGCATCGCCTGGCCGAACTGGAAGGGGCATTGGCCGGCGCCAACGCCCAACTGGGCGAGCAAGCGCTGCCGGACGTGGCCGAGCTCGAGGCGGCGGTCGAGGCCGCCCAGCACGAGGAGAACACCCGGCTCGAAGCCTGGCGCTCCCTCGATGCTCGGCTGGCCAACCTGGCCGCCATTCGTCAAAAACTTGCGGATGCCCATGCGGCTCAGGAAAAGCTCGAGGCGGAGTACCGGCTCTGGGGCACGCTCAGTGACGTCGCCAACGGGCGCACCGGCCACCGCATCAGCCTGCAGCGCTTCGTGCTGGGGGTGCTGCTCGACGACGTGCTGATTCAGGCCTCCGAGCGGCTGGTACGCATGAGCCGCGGGCGCTACCAGCTGGTGCGCCGCGAAGACCCCTCGAAAGGCAACAAGGCGTCCGGCCTGGAGCTCGATGTCGCCGATACCTACACCGGCAAGCAGCGCTCGGTGGCGACCCTTTCCGGCGGCGAATCCTTCATGGCGGCGCTTTCGTTGGCGCTGGGGCTTTCAGACGTGGTCCAGGCCTACGCCGGCGGGATTCAGCTCGACACGCTGTTCATCGACGAAGGTTTTGGAAGCCTCGATCAGGACGCCCTGGATCAGGCGATCGAGGTGCTGTGCGATCTGCAGATGAGCGGGCGCATGATCGGCATCATTTCCCACGTCAGCGAACTTAAAGAGCAAATGTCGGTTCGTATAGAGGTGCAGGCCAGCCGGCACGGCAGCACGACGGCGATCAAGGGAGCGGTGACCACCTAGCGTCGTCTTTCAAAGTGTCTCGTCGTAAAGCAAGGAGCAGCGAATGAACGCAAACGCCATTTTACAAAAATTGATGCAACAGGCCGGCGGCACGGCCCAGGGCGGCCAGGGCAGCGGTGTGGATGTAAAAGGGATGCTCGATGGTCTATCGCGCCAGCTCGGCGGTAATGAAGCCGGCGCTAAAGGCAGTGGTTTCGACATGAAGAGCCTGCTGGTCGGCTCCAAACGCGGACGCAAGCTGGGCGGCAAGGCGCTTAAGTACGGCGCCATTGCAGGGGTCGGCATGCTCGCCTGGAAGGCGTGGCAGAGTAGCCAGGCCGCCAAAGGGGGTAGCCCCGCGCCGCAGAGCAATGATGAAGGCGAACGCGTGGAGGCACTCACCGGCGAGTTACAGGAGCGGCGAAGCCTGGAGCTTTTACAAGCGATGATCATGGCCGCCCGGGCCGATGGTCATATCGACGAGCAGGAGCGCGCGCTGATCAGCGAGCAGATCGATACCCTGGGGGCCGATGACGAATTGCACGGCTGGGTCGAGCAGCAGTTAAACGCCCCACTCGATGCCAAAGCGCTGGCCCGTCAGGCAGATTCGCCCCAGGCGGCTCGGGAGATGTATCTGATCAGCCTGGCGGTGAGTGATGAGCAAAACCCCATGGAAAAAGCCTGGCTCGAACAGTTGGCCACCGAGCTCGAGCTGGACGCCGAGATGGTGACTCAACTCGAGCGCCAGGCGGTTCAGGCCGGCTGATGCTCGAAACGCTCAACCTGTGGCTCGCCTCGGGCCTGGGGCTTGGCTACGCTCCCGTCGCACCCGGCACCGTTGGGTCGCTGCTGGGCGTAGCGCTTGCCTGGGCGTTACTGGCGCGCCCGCTTGGCCAGCAGGTAGGGGCAGTTCTGGTACTACTAGGGATCGGTGGTGGCGTGTGCCACTACGCGGGCCTTTATCACGGGGGGCTTGATCACGGCAGTATCGTGCTCGATGAGATCGTTGCCTTTCCGCTGGCAGTGCTGGGCCTCAAGGCGGCGCGAACGCTTTGGGGTATGGCGCTGGCGTTTGGTGTGTATCGGTTTTTCGATGCGTTCAAGCCGGCGCCGGTGCATTTGGCCGAGTATGCGCCGGGCGGATTGGGCGTGGTGTTCGATGACGTCATCGCCGCGTTGTTGACCTGGCTTATCCTGGCCGCGGTGCTAACGCTTTATCGACGGCGCGGCGCGCGAGCTAACGCGTAGCCTTGCACCAAAACAGCAAAAAAAGCCGCAAGCAGCACTTGCGGTTTTTTTATACGGCAGTGAACTCAAGGCGCAAATACCGCCTTGCCTCGAGGTTAGTACCCGCCGACAAGAAAGCCGGTTTGAGGTAAAAGGGGGCGAAAGCGTCTAACCTGCTTGTAGGGTGGCGGGTTGCCACTCCATTAGCTCAAGGAGTCCACGGATGAACGCGAGTACTATTCTTAAGCAGTTGATGCAGCAAGAGGACGGCGAATTCGGTATCAAGGGTGTGCTGGATCATCCAGCACACCGGTCGGATGGTCAGCCGGGTCACCGCGTGGGCCGTCATGCATCGGGCCAGTCATCCCGTTCGAGCGGTTTCGATACGAAGAGTGCGCTGGGCGGCGGCGCTATGGCGATCCTGATGGGCTCCGGGCCTGGCCGCAAGCTGACCGGCAAGGCGATTAAATATGGCATTGTGGCGGGCATAGGCGTGTATGCCTGGAACGCGTGGCAGAACTCCCAGTTACGCAGCGGCCGTGGTGGCGAAGCGGACACCGAGTGGGAAAGCGGCCAGGCCCGTGCGAAGGACGACCACGTCGACTCCCTCAGCGGCGAACGTCAGGAGCAACGCAGCCGGGCACTGCTGCAGGCGATGATCATGGCCGCCCGCGCCGCCGTTCAAAACGACGAGCAGATACGCGCCTCGATGACCGGAAAGATGCACGCCCTGGGCGCTGATGATGAGTTGCACGCTTGGGTCGAGCAGCAGCTAAATGCTTCACTGGATGCCGAGGCACTTGCCGAGCAGGCGGACTCGCCCGAGGCCGCTCGTGAGATGTACTTGATTAGCGTGGCCGTTATCGATGATGGGGATCCCAAGGGGCGCGCATGGCTCGACCAGCTTGCCAACGCGATGGATATCTCCGATGAGCAGGCGTCCGAGCTCGAGCGTCTGGCGCGCGAAAGCAGGTAACCACACCTTCAGGGCATAAAAAAACGCCGCAAGCAGCGCTTGCGGCGTTTATCGTTTCTAACCAGTCAAACTGGCCAGCCAAAGGCGTTGCGGTATTACTCGCTAACGACGATGACCGCCTTGGCGTTGACGAATTCGTGCATGCCGAAGCCGCCGTGCTCGCGACCGTAGCCGGAGTCCTTCACGCCGCCGAAGGGCATTTCCGGAGTGGCCACGCCAAAGCCGTTGATGAAGACCATGCCGGTATCGAAGTACTTGCTGGCAAGCTCCGCGGCACGCTTGGTGTCCTTGGAGATGATACCGCCGCCCAAGCCGTAACGGCTGTCGTTGGCGATGCGCATGGCGTCTTCGTCGTCTTTTGCACGAATCAGCGCCGCGACCGGGCCGAACAGCTCGTCATCATAAGCCGGCTGGCCGGGCTCGACGTTTTCCAGCACGGTGATCGGGTAGAACGCACCGGGGCCAGTGGGCTTTTCACCGCCGCAGAGGATTTTGGCGCCTTTGCTCACGCTTTGCTCTACCTGGTCGTGCAGGCCGTCGCGCAGATCGACTCGCGCCATCGGGCCGACGTTGGTGCCGCTCTCTTTCGGGTCACCCACTTTAAGGCTCTTCATCTTCTCGACGAAACGCTCTTTGAAGGCCTCATAGTTTTTCTCGGTCACCACGAAGCGCTTCGCGGCCACGCAGGTCTGGCCACCGTTATACACCCGGCCCGTGACGCAGGTGTCGACGGCCAGATCCATATCCGCGTCGTCCAGCACCAGGTAGGCGTCGTTGGAGCCAAGCTCGAGAACGGTTTTCTTGAGGTTCTCGGCCGCCTTGGCGGCAACCTTGCGGCCAGCGCCGTCGCTACCGGTCAGCGTCACACCGCGCACGTATTTGTGCTCGATGATCTTGTCCGAGACATCGTGGGAGATGACCAGCGTGCGGAAGACGTTTTCCGGCAGGCCGGCTTCACGGTAGATTTTCTCGAGTAGCAGGCCGCTGCCGGTGACGTTTTCGGCGTGTTTGAGCAGCACCGCGTTACCCGCCATGATGTTGGCGATGGAGTAACGAACCGCCTGGTAGGCGGGGAAGTTCCACGGCTGAATGCCGTAGATTACGCCCATCGGCGAGTAGGTGACGAAGCCACGCTCGCCGTTGCCGGGCTTACGTTCTTCATCGGCAAGCTTGGTCGGGCCTTGCTCGGCAGTGTAGTCGCAGATACCGACACACAGATCGATTTCCCCACGCGCTTCTTCCGGAGGCTTGCCCATTTCGTCGACCATCAGGTTAACGAACGCTTCCTTGTTGTCGGCAAGTGCTTTACCGATCGCCTTGACGACCTTGGCACGCTCGTCGAGAGACTTCAGGCGCCACTGCAGAAAGGCTTCATGGGTCTGCTCGACCACCTTGAGGGCCTGGCTTTCATCCATCAACGGATAGCTTTCAAGGTTCTCGCCGGTGGCCGGGTTGACTGTCGTGATGCTGTTGCTCATAAGATCTCCTATCTATAGATCAACGCTTGTTTGATGTCGCGGTGGCGAAGACACCGCAACCAGTACGGTGCACTAAACTAAATAGTTACTAGCCGACTGGTCTAATTGACTCGCCTGATACTCTAGTAGAGAAATCCTGCTTTGGCAAAACCTGTTTTTTAAAGCGACGACTTCAAGGTAGCTGGTTTTGATCATTTACCAAGCGCGAAGGTTCCAAGCGGCGGGGTTCCCAGGCTCGAGACTTGGCCGACACGGCCGGGTCGGCCCATTCGCTGCGTTCGGGCGCCGTTTGCGTTTTTGGCGCTTTTAAGCCTTGATGAAGAGGAGCTGGCAGTGGCGCTTTCAAAGGTGCGATGCCAGATAATCAACGTCCGGGAGGCGCTATGGCCAAGACCAATAACAAGGGTGCACGCCAAATCGATCAGCCGTTCGACTACATCGTCATCGGGGCCGGCACCGCCGGGTGCTTGATGGCCAACCGGCTAAGCGCCGACCCCGCTAACCGGGTGCTTTTGATAGAGGCGGGCGGGCGCGATAACTACTACTGGATTCACGTGCCGGTGGGCTACCTTTACTGCATCAACAACCCGCGCACGGACTGGCTTTTCAAGACCGAACCAGCCCAGGGCTTGAACGGACGCTCGCTCATTTACCCTCGGGGTAAGGTTTTGGGGGGCTGCTCGAGCATTAACGGCATGATCTACATGCGCGGCCAGGCCCGCGACTATGACCACTGGGCCCGTGTCACCGGCGACCCGGCCTGGCACTGGGAGGCGTGCCTCGAGGATTTTATCCGCCACGAAAGCCACTACCGTATGGACGAGGCGGGCGGCGCCGACACCGAACATCGCAAGTTTCACGGTACAGACGGCGAGTGGCGGGTCGAAAAGCAGCGGCTCAAATGGCCCGTACTGGATGATTTCGCCCAGGCTGCCCAGCAGGCGGGTATTCCGCCCACCGACGATTTCAACCGCGGCTGCAACGAAGGGGTGGCGTACTTCGATGTGAACCAGCGCGCGGGCTGGCGCTGGAACACCGCCAAGGCGTTTCTGCGCCCGGCGCTCGAACGGCCGAATTTGACGCTTTGGTATTCGACTCAGGTCAATACGCTCTGCGTCGATCAAGCAAAGGTGGCGCTGCGCTGCACGGGGGTTGAAGTACTGCGCGGTGGGCGCGTGCAGCGAGTGGGCGCCGATAAAGAAGTGGTGCTCTGCGCCGGGGCGATCGGCACACCGCACCTTTTACAGCTTTCCGGTATCGGCCCGCGAAAGCCGCTGGAAAGCGTCGGTATAAAGGTAGTGAAGGAGCTCCCAGGCGTGGGCGAAAACCTGCAGGATCACCTCCAGATCCGTTCGGTGTATCGTGTCAGCAATGCCCAAACGCTCAATACCATTGCCGGCACGCTATGGGGCAAAATGGGCATCGGTTGGGAATATTTGACCAGGCGAACCGGGCCGATGAGCATGGCGCCTTCGCAACTGGGTGCCTTTACGCGAAGTTCCAGCGACTACGCCCACCCCAATATCCAGTACCACGTGCAGCCCTTGAGTTTGGAGGCCTTCGGCCAGCCGCTGCACCCTTTTCCAGCGATTACCGCAAGCGTCTGCAATTTGAACCCCACAAGCCGGGGCACGGTGCGACTGAAAAGCCGCGACCCCAAAGCGGCGCCCATGATCAGCCCCAACTACCTGAGCACCACGGAGGATCAAAAGGTGGCCGTGGATTCGCTTCGCGTCACCCGCCACATTGCCGCGCAGCCGGCGTTTGCCCGTTACAAGCCACAAGAGGTTAAGCCCGGCGCCCAGTATCAAAGTGACGAAGAGCTCACTCGCTTGGCCGGGGATATCGGCACTACCATCTTTCATCCGGTGGGGTCCACGCGCATGGGTAAAGCGGAGGATGAAATGGCGGTAGTCGACAGTCGACTGCGCGTTTTCGGGGTAGCCGGGCTGCGTATTGCGGATGCTGGCATCATGCCGACGATCACCAGTGGGAACACCAATTCACCCACGCTGATGATCGCTGAAAAGGCCGCACGATGGGTTTTAGAGGGGCGTTGAAAGGGCCGTCATCGTATTGACATTTTTTTCAAATATAATTTGACATGTGCATTGGTAGGGCACATCCTTCAAGCAGTAGGTTAGCAAGTCGAACGTTGTCAGCAGCATTGAAACGCTTTAGCGTTGAGTCTGGTGAAAGTTTCTTGTTCTACCCACTGTAACTCGGGTATTACCCGGCTTTAGATTAAGCTAAATCGAGGATTTTCGATCATGGCAACTGGTACCGTTAAGTGGTTTAACGACACTAAAGGCTTCGGCTTCATTTCTCCGGACGACAATGGCGACGATCTGTTCGCGCATTTCTCTGAAATTCAAGCTGACGGCTTCAAAACTCTGCAAGACGGCCAGAAGGTTTCCTTCGACGTCACTCAGGGTAAAAAAGGCCTTCAGGCTTCCAACATCAAAGTACTGTAATTTTACAGCGTTGATGTTGTCCGATCGCCGTTAAGGTAAACGGAACGAAAAAACCCCGCCAATCGCGGGGTTTTTTGTTCTTATACAAGCTCTTTTTCATATAAAGCTTTTTTCATACAAGATCCCGCGGTATGAATTCGTCCCAGCTTTGCGAATACACTCGCGTTTCGCCTTCCCAAGCGTCCAGCGTGGCCTGAATACGAAACGCGTCGGCGCTGGCCGTAAGCCTGGTATGGGTGAGGGTGCGCACCTCCCAGTCACCGCGCCGAAAAACGCGTTCCCAGTCGGTTATTCCCTCAATACTGCGATAGTCGCCGTAGGCGTAACGGTAGCGCTCGGTCACCTTGCCGCCGATTTCGAGGTCGATATCGTCGAAACGGTAGCGTCCTTCATCGTTGATCACCTCGAGTTCGTTGACGTCGGTCGCCAAATCGCGGATGACCCGCCAACTCTCGCTACCCGGAGCAAGCACCGTGGTATCGAGCCCGGGTGCGGACACCGGCGGCTCGAAGGCCGGTAGCGCCGCCTCTTCTTCGGCGCGCGGCTCCCGGGTGGGCAGGGTCAGCCGGCAGGCCTCGGGGTGAAAAGTGAGCCGGGCGGGCTCTGGCGCGGGCCAGGCAATCGGCCAATAGCTGGTCGAAAGCGATACGCGAATGGCGTGTCCGGCGACGAACTGCTGGGCGATATGCTTGAGCGCTACCTTGACCCGGTAGCGTTTGCCCGGCTCCAGCGGCTCGGGGTGCTCATTGCTATCGCGATGGGTCAGGTTCAAAAGCCCGTAGGAGACCCGGGTGGCCTTGTCGTCCGGGTGAATGTCGATCAGGCGCACCGCGACCATGGCGACCGGCTTGTCCGAGGAGAGCTCGAGCTCAAGCACCGGCTGGCCGCAAATCTCCAGCGGCGACGCCAGTATGGCGGTTTGAAAGACCAGCGCGCCGCCGTCCTCATCGCGCTGGTCGTGGGGCAAATCCGGCGGGGCGTTGTAGGAGCACCACTTGCCCGCGTGAAGCCCCACCGACAGCGAGGAGCGCAGCGAAAGCGGCGTGTCGTTTGTTGCTTCCCGGTTGGCCTCGGTTTCCGGTACCAGGCCGTGGCCGGCGGTCAGCATGAAGTGTTGGGGCACGATATTGGTGGAGGGCCACGTGGGTTCGGCGACCCAGCGTCCCGGGCGGTGGTCGTAGCGGGTGGAGGGTGGCGCCGACTCCTGCATCCATACGCGCAGCATGGGCTCCTCCATGATGGTGTTGTCGATACCCTTGAGCCAGTAGTCCCACCAGCGCAGCGCATCCTGCAAAAAGCCGATGGCCGGCCCCGGGACTCCCAGGTGCGGGTACTTGTGCGACCAGGGGCCAATGAGTCCTTTGCGGGGCACGTCGAGGCCCTGCAGCAGCCGGAACACCGCGTTGCAGTAGCCGTCCGCCCAGCCGCTGATGGCGTAGACCGGGCAGCGAATCGCGCTGAAATCCTCGCACACCGACCCATGCTTCCAGTAGTCGTCGCGGCGCTGGTGCTCGAGCCACTGCTTAAGCCAAAGCCCGCTGCCCGCCAAGCGCTCATGCCACATCTCGCGCCAGCGCTCGCCGACCAGTGCCGGGTCCGGCGGGCAGGCGTTGCCGTCGAACATGGTCGATGCCCAGGAGAGGTTATCGACCAGTAGGCAGCCGCCCATGTGGTGAACGTCGTCGGCGTAGCGGTCATCGGTGGAGCAGATGGTAATGATCGCCTTGAGCTGGGGCGGCTGGAGCGCGGCGATCTGCAGGCCGTTGAAGCCGCCCCAGGAAATACCCACCATGCCGGCCTTACCGGTACACCAGGGTTGGCGCTCGAGCCAGGCCAGAATTTCCACGCCGTCATCGAGCTCCTGGGGCAGGTACTCGTCATAAAGTACGCCGTCGGACTCGCCGGTACCGCGAATGTCCACTCGCACCCCGGCGTAGCCGTGGCCGGCCCAGAAGCGGTGCATGCCGGCATCGCGCTGGGCGGTCAGGTCACGTTTACGGTAGGGCAGGTACTCGACGATCGCCGGGACCGGATCGCTCTCGGCATCTTCTGGTCGCCAGATGCGCACGGCCAGTCGCGTACCGTCGCTCATTTCGATCCAGGTCTCCTCTTCGAAAACCCGACGGGGCAAGTTATCCACGATCTGCATCAGCACACTCCTTTGCAAGCGCAAGCGATGGGTTACCCCACGACCTCGGCGAAGTCGAAGGTGAGCCGCTGGGCAAGCGCCAAATAGTTTTGTTCCAGCGCTTGGCTGCTTTGAGCGCCCATCCAGATATAGGCCAGCGCGTAGCTATAGGCGTCCTGCTCGGGCAATGCCGAAAGCCGCTGGCCGGGCGCGACTTGAAGGTCGATCAGGGTGCCGGGGAAGTCCGCTTCAAGCGCTTCGATCTCTTGCTGGGAGGGGACCCGGGAGACCGTGGCGTCCTCGAAGAACACTCGGTAGAAAAACTTGCCGGCCACCGGGTAGTCGCCTTCGCGATGCGGCATGTTCGGTTTCTGACCCAGCGCCAAATCGACGGTGACCTGTTGATGGCTGACGCCGTCGACTTTCTCGAAGATATCGCAATGAGACTGGGAAATACGCGTGTTGACCTCCAAAAGCCAGATACGGTTTTGCACCTCGTCCCAGAAAAACTCTACGTTGAAGGCGGCGTTATCAAACCCGATATGCTCGAGCAGCATCGTGGTCAGCTCACGCATCTTGTCCTGGATTTTATCGGGCAGGGTGGAGGGATAGTGGTAGCAAAGAAAGCTGAGTACCCGCGGGTAGCGCAGCGAATCCACGATGCCATAGGGGACGACCTCCCCCTCGAATACGTAGCCCTCCACGGTGCACTGCCAGCCGCCGATGATCTCTTCGGCCATACAGAAGCCGCCGTCGACCTTGCGCACCTCGTCGGGGACCTCGGCCTGTTCGAGAATATAGTTGAAAGGCTCTGAAATGAGCCCGATGTCGCTACGCAATTTTGCGATGGCGGACTCGAAGTCCTCGGGACTGTCGATGCGAAATCCAAGGCGCGAGCCGGAGGACTTGATCGGTTTGACGAAAAACGGGAAGTAGAGCCCCGCCTTGCCGATCTCGGTCAGCGCCTGGTCATCGAAGGGATCAAAAGCGGTGAAGCGGGGAATGTAGTTGCCGATCACCTCGCGCTGGCACAGCCGGCTCCAGTACTTGTGCTCGCACTTCAGAAGGCTTTCCAGAGTGGTCGTGCGGGTATCGAAGCGGCTGCATAGAAGCGGCAGCATGGTCGAGACCGGAAAGTCCATGTAGCCGACGATTGCGTCGATGTCGTGCTCGAAGGCCGAGAGCGTTTGAGTGGCGCGTTCGACCATGGACTCGATGGGAAATATTTCGGTGTCGTAGACCTCGGTGGGTTCGATGACCCCGTGAAAGTGAAAATGCTCGGCGCCTCGAAGCCGCTTGAGGCGTTCATGATTGAAGTCGTTGAGACCGACGACGAAGATATGACGCGTTTTCATGTAGTACTCCCAGTATTCACGGATAGATCTGGCCGTACACCACGATCGATCAGCGCATTGAACAGCTGCGAAGTAAGAAGAGGGGTCAAGACCCGGTGACATTGTTTTCGTTTTGGTAACGGCCACCCGTTTATTAGCTTAGTTACTTTTTACGGGTACCGTTATTTTTTACCGATACCGCTACTTTTTTCATAAGCTGCGGGGCTGTGTTTTAAATCGCCGGAGGCGGCGGATATGACTAAAACGATTGCGCGCGGCGCGGGCAGGTCGGCGCGGTCGCTTGTTTGCTTATGCTTTTATGGTATTAGTGTGTTTCTAAAAATAACTTTTTAGAATATTTGCCAGGCG
This sequence comes from Vreelandella sp. GE22, assembly GCF_968212445.1. Lineage (NCBI taxonomy): Bacteria > Pseudomonadati > Pseudomonadota > Gammaproteobacteria > Oceanospirillales > Halomonadaceae > Vreelandella > Vreelandella sp. GE22. Next base: position 2,691,219 of record NZ_OZ309110.1, on the reverse strand, counting down.
GCACAATGGCAGCGTTTTCTGTTTAAGGCGCGTGTCATGTCACTAGATGCTTGGATTGCAATCGGGGTCGTATTGACGGTGTTTCCGTTAATGGCGCTCTCGCGGCTGGGGCCGGATATCATCCTGCTCGGCGCGGTGGTGGTGCTGATGACCCTGGGGGTGATCGACCCGGGCCAGGCGCTGGGTGGCTTCTCCAACGCGGGGCTTTTTACCGTGGCCTTCATGTACGTGCTGGTGGCGGGTATTCGGGAAACCGGCGGGATCGATCTGATCATCCGCTTTGTTCTGGGAACGCCTGCCACCGAGCGGCGTTCGCTGGTGCGGCTGGTCCTGCCGGTCGCCTCGCTTAGCGCGTTTTTGAACAATACGCCGGTCATGGCGACCTACATCCCAGCGGTGATGAGCTGGAGCCGGCGTATCAAGCGCTCGCCCCAGCGACTTCTAATGCCGCTGAGTTTCGCGTCGATTCTGGGCGGTACGGTGACGCTTTTCGGCACCAGTACCAACCTGGTGGTCTACGGGCTTTTGACCGAGCGCTACCCCGATGTCTCCATGGGCCTTTTCGATCTAGCCTGGGTGGGCATACCGGTCGCGGTGGCGGGGCTTGCCTATCTGATTTTCGTGGCACCCAGGCTTTTACCCAACCGGGAAGGGATGGGCAAAGTCTTTGCCAACCCGCGGGAGTTCACCATCGAGATGGAGGTGGACCCGAGCGGCGTACTGGTCGACCGCAGCGTCGAGGAGGCGGGACTTCGACATCTTCAGGAGCTGTTTCTGGTCGAGATCGAGCGCGCGGGCAACGTGGTCAGCGTCGTCGGCCCCGGCGAGCGGCTGAAAGGTGGCGACCGGCTGGTGTTCGCCGGTACCAGCGATGCGGCGGTGGAGCTTCAGCAGATTCGTGGGCTGGTTCCCTCGAGCGAGCACGCCTCGAATTTGGAGAAAGAGTTCAAGGAGCGCCGCCTGGTCGAGGCGGTGGTTTCCAGCCAGTGCCAGTTTATTGGCCAGCGGATTCGCGACGGCCGCTTTCGCACGCTTTACGGCGCGGCGGTGTTAGCGGTGTGCCGCGGCGGTGAGCGAGTGACCGGCAATCTGGGCCAGGTACAGTTGCAATCCTCCGACGTGCTGCTTTTGGAGGCGCGCCCCCCGTTCATCGAGCGCCACCGGGAATCCCGGGACTTTCTGCTGATCAGTGAGCTCAACGGTGCCGCCCGGCCGGTGCACGAAAAAGCCCCGTTGGCTTGGGCGATTCTGCTCGGCGCAGTGCTGCTGGCGGCGGTGGGCGTGCTGAGCATGCTGGGTGCGGCGATGCTGGGCGCGGCGCTGGTACTCTTGACCGGCTGCTGCACGGTGGGCGGTGCCAAGCGCGGCCTCGACACCCAGGTGCTTTTGACCATTGCCGCTTCGTTCGGGGTGGGGGCGGCGCTTACAAGCTCGGGGGCGGCGGACGCGCTGGCCGGGGGCGTGCTTTCGATGGTGGCGGGCAGCCCCTGGCTTTTGCTGCTGGGCACTTACTGTGTCGTGGCGCTTTTGACCGAGCTGGTCACCAATAACGCCGCTGCGGTGATCATCTTTCCGGTCGTGACGGCGGCGGCGGAGAGTCTGGGCGTGAGCATCATGCCGTTCGTGGTGACCATCATGTTCGCCGCCTCGGCCAGCTTTTTGACGCCGATTGGCTATCAAACCAACCTGATGGTCTATGGCCCCGGCGGCTATCGCATCACCGATTTTCTCAAGGTAGGCGGGGGGTTGAACGTGCTGACCGGCGCCATTGCCGTTGCGTTGATTCCGCTGGTGTGGCCGTTCTAGCCGAACCGCTCGCCCAGCGCCTCACTTTGCGCTAGGGTGTCGCTTTTATTGCGAGGAAATCACGCTATGTCAGAGCCTGGTGAGTTGATCGTCGAGCCCAAAAACGGGCAGCCTGCGGATGCCTGTGTATTCATCATCCACGGCCTGGGCGCTGACGGACACGATTTCGAGCCGCTGATTCCGGCCATGGGGCTTTCCAAAAATCTGAATATCCGCTTCATCATGCCCCACGCACCGCGCTTGCCGGTGACCGTGAACGGCGGCATGGTGATGCCCGCCTGGTACGATATTCTGGCGATGGACCTGGGGCGCCGGGTGGATGAAACACAGCTCAAGCACTCCGCCGAGCGCATCCAGGCGCTGATTCAAGAGCAGCTCGACCAGGGGATGGATAGCCGACGGATCATCGTAGCCGGCTTCTCCCAGGGCGGGGCGGTCGCTTACCAGGCCGCGCTCACGTTCGATCAGCCGTTGGGTGGGTTGCTTGCCATGTCGACGTACCTGGCCACCGGCGAGAGCATCGAACTGGCCGCAGCGAACCAGTCGGTGCCGGTGGAAGTACATCACGGCAACTTCGACCCGGTGGTACCGGAGACCCTGGGCCGGGCCGGCGCCGACCGCCTAAAAGAGAAGGGCTACAGCGTTAACTACCGCCAATATCCCATGGCGCACGCGCTCTGCCCGCAGCAGGTCAACGATATCGGAAAATGGCTGCAGGCGCGCTTGGGTTAGCCCAGCGTCGACAAGCGAATAAAAGGCAAACACAGTAGTTTTTTCAAGCCGAGGGGTACCCGCAAAGGCCTATGCTAGCGTCTATCGACCTTTTGGAAATGGGCCTGGCTCTTTGCCTTGGCCTTTCCGCCTTTGTCTGCCTGTTCGACCGCCACGTGGCGCGGGCAACCTGCGCCTTCATCGTGTTTGCCCTGCTCATGGTGCTCGTTTGGGGGTGGTTGGGCGCGCCTTGGCTCGCCCTGGTGGAGTTCGTGCTGGGCGTACTACTAACCGGCGCTACCCTGTTTTACGCCCTCGGCGCCTTTGGCTATCACCCTCGCTATTTCTCCTTTCACGAACTCACCGTTAGCGATTTATGGCCACGCTTTGGCTTTTTTCGCCGCGTATCCTCGTCAAGCCGCCACATCGATACCTTTCGTGGCCCGGTCAGCCATCGTCTTGCCCGGGCGGTGCTGACCGTGGCCTGGTGTTTCATGGTCGGGGCGGTGCTTCGTCTCGTCATGCCCGGCATGGCCTACGCGCCTTCGGAGCATCCGCTGATGCTGGTGGCGGTGCTGATCGTGGGCACGGCGATGGGCGCCTTCGCCCTGCATCGGCATCGTCTGCGGCGGCTGATTGCCTTCAACGTGCTCGGCTCCGGGGTGTTTTTGCTGATGACCGGGCTTGCCGGCACCGTTGAGGGCGCCCAGGCGCTGGTCGGTGTAGCGCTGATGATCGCCTGGCTCGGCTCGCTTTTGGGCGCGCTCGTCATCCGCCAGCTACGCGCCCACGAAGGCGAAGCGGACCAGGAAGACCTGCAACACCCGGAGCGCGCGCAATGAGCTGGCGCTTCGGTCTACTGGAAAGCACCTTTACGCCGCTGCCACTTAGCCACTGGGCGCTTTTGTGCGTGCTGTTACTGCCGCTACTGGCGGGGCTTTTGGCGGCGGTTTTTCCGCCCAGGCGGGTTGGTGCGCTGCTCGTCGTCAGCCTTGTCGTGTTGGGCGCCGGGGTGGCGCTAATGGTGGATGCCCAGGCGGCGGGCACTTTGCGCTGGCAGGCCGAGGTGGCGGGGGTGAATCTGTCGCTTCGCTTGAACGGGCTGGGCGCGCTTTTGCTGTTGCTCACTCAGTGCGTCGGCGCGGCGGCGGCGCTCTACGCGCCGGGCTATTTGCGCCTGACCGAGGCGGGCCCGAATCAGCGCTGGCTCTGGCCGCTCATGGGGGCCGAGATCAGTGCGCTGTCGCTTTTATGGTTCGCCTCGGATCTGTTGACGCTCTATCTCGCCCTGGAGGTCGTGGGCCTGTCGGCCGTGGCCATGCTGCTGTTATCGAACAAGCCCGCCGCCCTGGAAGCGGGGATGCGCTATTTACTGCTCACCCTGGTGGGGTCGCTTACTTATCTGATGGGGGTGGCGCTCATTCTGGGGGAGTGGGGCCAGCTCGAACTCATGAAGCTGGCCGAGGTGGTCGAGCCCGGCGCGGTCGCTTGGGTGGCGGCGTCGCTGCTTGGCGCCGGGCTTGCTCTGAAAGCCGCGCTTTTTCCATTGCACGGCTGGTTGAGCCCGGTACACGAAAACGCCTGGACGCCGGTCAGCGCGCTGCACGCGGGGCTTGTCATCAAGGCATCGCTTTATATCCTGATTCTGCTCTGGAGCATTCTGTTGCCCGATACCTTCTGGGCGCCGCGATTCATCGCCTGGCTTGGGGCGCTGGCGATCGTCTGGGGCGGGTTGATCGCCTGGCGGGCGGACTCGCTGAAAACGCTGGTGGCCTCGTCCACGGTGGCCCAGCTTGGTTATCTAATGGTCGCCTTTCCCTTGCTGCTTGGCCCGGACGTCGCACCGATCCCCCAGGCGCTTGCCTGGCAGGGCTTCTGGCTGCAGCTGATCGGCCACGCCCTGGCCAAGGCAGCGATGTTTCTGGCCGCGGGCAATTTGATACTGGCGACCGGCGAAAGCTCGCTCAAAGGGCTTTCGGGGACCAGCCGGCATCTGCCGCTGTCGCTGTTGGTCTTTGGGATCGCCTCGATCACGCTGATGGGGCTGCCCCCGAGTGCCGGGTTTACCGCCAAGTGGCTGCTCCTACACGCCATGGTACTCTCCAAGCAGTGGGTGGCCGTGGCGGCACTATTGGCCGGCACACTGCTGACCGCGGCCTACGTGTTTCGCGTGTTTCGCTACTCCTTCGATGAAACCGCCCCGCATCATCGCTACCAGCCCCTGGCGCCGGGCATGGACGCCATCGCCCTGGCGCTTGCCTTGGCCGCGCTTGCTTTAGGGCTACTGGCGCATCTGCCGCTTTCGCTATTACACGGGGGTGGCGTATGAATATGGACTGGTTACCGCTGGCGGCGCTGCTGGTGTCGCTGTTTGCCGCCACGGCGATCTTTGCGCTACCGGAAGAGGCGCGCGCCGTGCGCACCGTGATCAACCTGAGCGCGGCGGCCTGTAAAGTAGCGCTGGTAACGCTGATGGTGGGGCGGGTGTCGGCCGGGTACGAGGATACCTTTAGTTTTCAGATCATCGGCGGTATCGATTTCGTGCTGCGGGCCGACGCCCTGGGCGTGATGTTCGCCGGGCTTTCCTCGATTCTGTGGCTCTGCACCACCATTTACGCGATCGGCTACTTGGAAGGGGCGGCCAACCGTAAGCGCTTTTTCGGCTTTTTCAGTCTCTGCGTGACCAGCACCCTGGGCGTGGCGCTGGCGGGGAATCTGTTCACCTTCCTGATTTTCTACGAAATGCTCACGCTTTCGACCTACCCCTTGGTGGCCCACGCGGGCAGTGCCAAGGCGTTGGCGGCGGGGCGGGTGTATCTGCGCTATACGCTCAGCGCTGGGGTCGTGCTGCTTTTGGGCGTGGTGCTGCTCTATAGCCTGACCGGCGATCAATCCTTCGCCTCCGAGCGGGGGCTTGCGCGTTATCTTGACGACCACCGCGTGCTTTTGACCGTGATCTTCGCGCTACTGGTCGGGGGGCTTTCGGTCAAAGCGGCGATCGTGCCGCTGCATGGTTGGCTGCCCCGGGCGATGGTGGCCCCGGCGCCGGTCAGCGCGTTGCTCCACGCCGTGGCCGTGGTCAAGGCCGGGGCATTCGGCATTTTGCGTATTATCTACGATCTTTACGGCATCGAGCTAAGCGTCGAACTCGGCGTGACCACGGTGCTGGCGGTACTGGCCTCGTTTACGATCATCTACGGTTCGCTGCGCGCGATCACTCAAAAAGAGCTCAAGCCCAGACTTGCCTTTTCCACTATCAGCCAAGTGTCCTACGTGGTGCTAGGGGTGTGTTTGGTCGGGCCCTTCGGCACGATCGGGGCGCTGGCGCATCTGCTTCACCAGGGGTTGATGAAGGTGACGCTGTTTTTCTGCGCGGGTATCTACGCCGAGGAGCTTGGTATTCACCGTATCGATGAAATGAACGGCGCCGGCAAGCGCATGCCGCTGACCAGTATCGCGTTTACCGTGGGCGCGCTTGGCATGATGGGGCTACCGCCGACCGCCGGGTTCATCACCAAGTGGTACTTAGGGATTGGCGCGATCGAGGCCCAGATGTACTGGGTCGTGGCGGTGCTGGTGGCCAGCAGTGTGCTGAACGCGATTTACTTTTTGCCCGTCGTGTACCGGCTCTGGTTTTGTGAGGGCCCCGCTCACGGGGTGGGCGAATGGCCCCACGAGCAGCGCCTGGGGCGGCTGGAAACCCATGGCTGGCTGTTGTGGCCGGCGGTGTTTACCGCGGTGGTGAGTCTGGGCGCCGGGCTTTTGGCAGGGCTGCCGTTTAGTCCGCTGGACTGGGCGACCCGAGTCGCGGTCGGGGAGTATCTGCCATGACGGCGCTCTTTCTACTCGCGCTTGGCTGGCCCGTGGCCGTGGCGGCGGGCGTTATCTGGCAGGCGCTGCGCGTGCCTGCGGCGAAGCGCGTCTTTTTTAACGTTTGGTGGCTAAGTGCTGGCTGGCCTGCGCTGGCGCTTGCGTTTGTCGGCGAGGCCCAGTGGAGCTGGTCGGCCTGGATGCTGGGCGGCCACTGGGAGCTCAACGCGCTGAGCCGCGCCTGGCTTGGGTTTACTGCGCTTTTATGGAGTCTGGCGGCGCTGCACGCCCGTGGCTATTTCAAGCGGTCCATGGCGCGGGCCCGCCAGGGCGAGGCGGCGGAAGGCGGCCGGCTGTTACGCTTTACGTTTTTCTGGCCGCTGACGTTTTTGGGCAATGCGTTCTTGATCCTTTCTCAGGATATCGCAAGCTTTTACCTCGGCTTTGCGCTGATGACCTTTGCTGCTTACCCATTGGTACTGCACAACCAGGATGCGAGCGCCAAGCGCGGGGCGAGCGCCTACATCCTGTTGGCGGTACTCGGCGAGGGGCTGATTTTGGCAGGGCTTCTGTGGGCCGCGGGGGAGTCCCAGGCGACCACGCTTGCCGGGGTGCGCGAAGGGATTCTCGATGCGCCCCAGGGGGTGTGGATGGCGCTTTTGCTGTGGCTGGGATTTGGCGTCAAGGCGGGTGTGGTGGGGCTTCATGTATGGTTGCCACTGGCCCACCCGGCGGCCCCGGCCCCGGCGAGCGCGGTGCTTAGCGGGGCCATGATCAAAGCCGGTCTTTTGGGCTGGCTAGTACTTTTACCGCTGGGCGCCGAAGGCCTTTCCGCCGAGCTCAAAACCCTTGGCGAGGTGATGCTCGTCGCCGGCTTTGCCGCGGCTTTTGGGGCGGCGCTTTACGGCGTGGGCCAGCACCATCCCAAGGCAGTGCTGGCCTACTCGAGCATCAGCCAAATGGGCATGATGACGGCGCTTGTGGCCATGGGCCTGGTCAACGCCGCGCTTTGGCCGCTGTTACTGCCAGGCGTCGTGCTATTTGCCGGCCACCACGCGCTGGCCAAGGGGGCGCTCTTTTTGGGCACCAGCATCAGCGAACACCTGCCGCGACGTCCCCCGGTGCTTTTATGGCTGGCGCTGGTGTTGCCCGGGCTTTCGCTGACCGGCGCCTTTGGCGCGGGCATCATCAGCAAGTACAGCGTCAAGCACGCGCTAGAGGAGATGCACCATAGCCAGGTGATCATGCTGCTGACGCTGGCGGCGGTGGGCACCACGGCGCTAGTGAGCGTATGCCTTTGGCGCCAGTGGCAGCAGCGTGGCGAAGGCGGCAATGACGCCTTTCAACTGGGCGGCTGGGCGCTGGCGATTGCCGCGGCGCTCTGTGTGCCCTGGTGGCTGCCGCTGCCCGAGGGCAGTGTGCACGTACCGGAGCTCTCTTCGCTTTGGTCGCTGGTCTGGCCGTTGCCCGCCGGTGTGCTGGCCGTGGTGGTGGGGTACTGGCTTGCCCGAGTGCTTGGTTTGAAGCCGCTACCGCCCGGGGATTTGTGGTGGGGGTACCGCCCGGTCGCCTTGAAAAGCGTGGCCTTTTGCAAGGGCGTGAGTAATAAGACGAAGCGGGCGAAGCGCGCCAGCGTCGATCGCGCGCTCGCTTTGGAGGCGCGCGTTATGACAAAGTTGGTTGAAACCCTGCAAGGCGAGGGATGGATGCGTCGGCACGGCAGCGGTTTGATGATGGCCTTTGCCGTGCTATTGGCACTTTTACTGATTTGGGAGGGCCTGGGATGAGCCAATCACACCAAAAAAGCACGTCCCGGGGCCGGCGCGCCCGCGCCCCCGAGGATATTCCGAAAGTAGGGTTGATGGATGTCGGCTGGCGGGTGATACGCGCCGCCCGGCGCAACCGGCTAACCATGCTGGCGGCGGGGGCCGCCTTCTACGCTTTACTGGCGTTTTTCCCCACCATCGCGGCGGTGATTTCACTGTGGGGGTTGTTGTTCGACCCGCTCGAGGCGGCCCAGCAGCTTTACGAAATTAGCCGGTTCATGCCGCCGGATGCGGCGGGGCTTATGGATCAACAGGCCGAGCAGGTGATCGAGAGCACCGAGATGGGGAACTTCATGGCGGCGATGATTGGGCTGGCGGTCGCCATGTTCATCGCCTCCAAGGGGGTCGCGGTGCTGGTGGTGGGGCTCAACGTGGTGTACGGCGAGAGCGAAAAACGTCCTTTTTTACACCGCACGGTGCTGCTGACCACGCTGACCTTTGGACTGATCGTCATGACCCTGGTGTCGCTTGCGTTCATTGCGCTGGTGCCCATGGCGGTGGATTCGCTCACTATCGAACCCCCCGTGGACCGGGTCCTGAAGTGGCTGCGCTGGCCGGCGCTGCTCATTTTGATGAGTGTCCTGATCGCGCTGCTTTACCGCTTTGCCCCCTACCGGCGTAAACCCCGTTGGGAGTGGATCAACTACGGTACGCTGCTGGCGACCGCCGCGTGGCTGATTGGCTCCGCGGTGCTTTCGCTCTACGTGCGTAACTTCAGCGCTTTCAGCGAGCTTTACGGCTCTTTGGGCGCGGTGGTGGCGCTGATGATGTGGTTTTGGTTATCGGCCTTTACCGTCCTGTTTGGTGCCGAGCTCAACTGCGAGCTTGAGCGCCAAACCCTGAGTGATACGACGGTGGGCCAGCCGCGCCCGTTGGGCGAGCGCGAAGCCTTCGCGGCGGATACGGTGGGGGTGACCAACCCGATGGGGGAGGACCGGAAAAACCAGGATAGCAAGTAGGTACCCGTCACTGGATAGCAAAGCGCCGCCTGTTAGGCGGCGCTTTCGTAGGTAACGTTTAGAGAGGTTTATCGAGACAGCGCGGCGGGCCTTTTATAAAAGCTTTTCTTATAAAAGCTCTTCGGCGGCGAGGGCCAGGCGCGAGCGCTCGACGCATTTTAGAGTAATGTGCCCGGCGTGGGGCCAGTCGCGAAAGCGCTCGACCACGGCGGCCATGCCGCAGGTGTTGGCGGAGAGGTAGGGCGTATCGATCTGGCCCACGTTACCCAGACAGACGATCTTGGTATTACGCCCGGCCCGAGTAACCAAAGACTTGAGCTGTTTGGGGGTGAAGTTTTGCGCCTCGTCGATGATCAGGAAGGTGTCGTTCAGGGTGCGCCCGCGCATGAAGCCCGGCGAGCGAATCTGGACCCGGGAGCCGATCAGTTGGCGGGTGGCGCCGTTGTCCCAGCTCGACTCACCGTCGTCGTTGCGCAGAAGGTTGTCCATGTTGTCGTGAAACGCCCCCATCCAGGGTGACATCTTCTCCTCCTCGGTGCCAGGGAGAAAGCCGATATCCTCGCCCATGGGAATCGGCGCGCGGGTGAACACGATGCGCTCGAAGCGCTTGGCGTCCAGGGTTTGCTGAAACGCGGCGGCCAGCGTCATGTAGGTCTTGCCGGTACCGGCGCTTCCGGCGATGGTGACCAGGTCGATCTCCGGGTCCATCAACAGGTTCAGAGTGAAGTTCTGGCGGCTATCGTGGGCGTGTACGCCCCACACCCCGGCGTGATGGCGATAGTTGGTCAGAAGCTGGAGTGTGGCGCTTTTGGGCCCCAGTTCGCGTACGACCGCCTCGAAATCGGCGCCGTTTTCGCTATCCGAGACCAGCATGCCGGTGTGCCACTCGACGGGCATCTCGCCCTTGAGGTGGTAAAAGGTGTGGTGGCCCGCGCGTTCGACGTGGACCTCGACATTGAGCGTCTCCCAAAGCGATGCACCTTCAAGCCCCGCATGATCGACGATGCTGGCGCCTTCGATCATGGCGTCGCTGTCCGAGAAGGCGCGGTCGTTATGGTAATCCTCCACCGGCATCTTGAGCGCGGCGGCCTTGATGCGCAGGTTGATATCCTTGGTGATCAGGATGACCGAGGCGTCCGGGCGTTCGTCGCGCAGCCGGCAGGTTTCGGCCAGAATGCGGTTGTCGGCGGTGTCGCTGACTTCGTTTAAAAGCTTGAGATCGTTGTAACAGAGAAAGTGTAAGCAGCCGCTTTGGCCGCTAATACGCGGGATGGGAACGCCGTTTTGAACTTCCCGGAACGTGACCTGGCTTGTGAGCTCCGAGAGTGTGCGGCTGACCTGGCGGGCCGTGCGGGCGATATCACGGATGCCGTTTTTGTGCTTATCGAGCTCCTCGAGAACGGTCATGGGAATGACTACGTCGTGCTCATCGAAATGGTAAAGGGCGGCGGGGTCGTGGATCAGGACATTGGTATCGAGAACATAGAGCCGTTTGGCTTTCTTATCGAGTTTGACCATCGGGGAAGTCGCTCCTGAGTTGACGGCAACATCGACACTGGCAGGGCTTGTTTACGCATCAATGACACTGCCCGTGTTGACTCTTTCGAGTGTCATTAATCTCCTCTGTGGCTTTTTTATAGAGTGGAAGGCACCGCCACTTTTCGCCACTCCCGCGTTTCAACGAAACCGGCCTTAAGCTTCGATGGCCAAAAATTGCGCCACTTTGTTAAGCAACACCGTGGCCACCGGCCCCTGGTGCTCGCCTTCGAGCGTGCGGTAATGGTAGCTCTCCAGCGCAAGCTCGTGGGGCAAGCGGTTGAGCGTACCGGCGCTTAACGCCTCGCTCACCAGCAGCGAGGGGAGCAGTGCCCAGCCGGTGCCCTGAATCACGGCGTCGCGAATCAGCTCGAACATGGTCAGGCTCAAGTAGTTGGCGGAAAAAAGCGCTTCGCTGACCAGCTTGTCATCCTGAACGTGGCTCAAACAGATCTGGGTGTACTGGGCCAGGTCATCGCGGCGAACGCTTGGCAGGCGGCTCAGCGGGTGGTGCGGGGCGGCGACCAGGCGCATGTCCACCGGCGCCAGGCTCTGCGCATTTAAAACCACGCTTGGCGCGGCGTAGAGCCCAAAGGCGATATCCACGGTTTGGCGGGCGATCAGCGCGTGGTGGGCCTGGGGCGGGGCCAGGTAAACAGAAATGGCGGTGAGCGGATAGCGCGCCTTGATGTCGTGCATCACGTTTTGCCAAAAGGTTTCCGGTAGGGCGTCGTCCCGGGCGATACAGAGCTGACTTTCAACGCCCAGACGTTGCTGCTGGCAATATTTGTTGATCCGCCCGGCGCTGGTCATAAGGCGGTAGCAGTCGGGCAGAATGCTTTCCCCCATGGGCGAAAGCGTAAGGCTATTGCCGGAGCGCTCGAAAAGCACCACGCCCAGGTGGTCTTCCAGCGCGCTCACCATAGCGCTAAGCGTGCTGCGCTTCATACCCGTATGGCGGGCAGCGCCGGCAAACGAGCGCTGCTCGGTGACCTCGATAAACGCCTGGATCTGTTCGATTCGCATGGATGACCCGTTGAGTGCCAAATAGATTGGCGCTGAGCGATTGGTAAGTACTGTTTGTGGCGCCTATTATGGCGCATCTTTCACCCCTTATTGGATGGTTTTCGCGTGTCTTCCTCAACGCTCGAGCGCCGTGCGCTCAGATTTTCGGCGCTCTCCGCTTCGCTCTTCGCGTTTGTCGGGCTCTTTATCGGATTGGCCTCCGGCTCCATCACCATTTTATTCGACAGCGGCTACTCGCTGCTCAGTTTGGTGCTGGCCTCGCTTTCGCTGGTGGCGCTGGGTCATGCCCAAAAGCCCGCGGATGAGCGCTACCCCTTTGGCCGGCTGACCGTGGAGCCGCTGGCGGTGCTGCTCAAGGGCGTGGTGATTGCGCTGGTATGCCTGTTCTCGCTGGTCTCGGCGCTTTGGAGCCTTTACCGGGGCGGGCGTATGGTCACCCTGGATTTGGCGCTGCTGTTTGGCCTGGCCAACGTGGCGGGGTGTCTTTTTACCTGGTGGCGGCTTGGCCGCTACGCTCGGGGGCGGCATTCCTCATTGATGGCCGCCGAGCTCAAACAGTGGCAGATGGACACCTGGCTAAGCGGCGCGGTGCTGATCGGGTTCATGCTCACCTTTGGGCTCACCTACACCCCCTGGGCAAGTTATGCCCGCTTTGCCGACCCGGTGATGGTGTTGGTGATCGTCGCCTACTTCATGCCCATGCCGGTGAAGATGGTGCGCGGCGCGCTCAAGGAACTGATGTTCGGCGAGCCCGGCGGTGGTATGCGCCAGGAGCTCGTGCGCCACGTCGCGGATTTCGACGTGGCAGAGCGCGACGTACGCCTGGCGCGGGTCGGTAATTTTCTCATGGTCGACATTCAGCTTGAAAAAGCGCAGATCGACGACGCCGAGGCGATCGTCGAAAGCGTGACCCGGCACTGCCATTATCGCCAGCTGCGCCCGGTCACCAGTATCACGCTGGTGACGTGAGCGGTACTAAAACGATTGACGCTTTTCGAGCGCGGTGGTATCTAGCCCTACCGGTAATCACATCGGAATTTCGAGGGTTTCAATGACATGCTACTTTGCCGCTTTCTACCCGCGCTGCTGGCTACCCTGTTGGTAGCGGGCTGCGCCAGCTCCACCGTCGCGCCCCGCTATACGTCGAGCAACCCGGATATCATGCGCGTGGGCGGCGAGCGCCCCTCCAACCCCGACCCGCGCACCGAAGACCTGGGCTCTTATTGCCTGGAAAGCACCGAGCGCTGGAACGAGCAGGGCCGCACACCCGATGGCCAGACCCTGTGGGCCAAGGACACGCTGCGCAAGGTCGTGCCCTGCCAGTAGGCCTTGGGCTTGTCGAAAAGCGGCGCCCGGCATTTCAATGCCGGGCGCCGCTTTTTGGGTTTAATCACGCTTTTTTTCGGGTTTGCCTTTACGTTGGGTGCTGGCGAAGTCTTCGAGCTCTTCTTCGCTCATCGAGTCGTACATCTCTTTGGACGAACCCACAAGCTCACCTGGTTTTGTTTCACCGCGCTTGGCCGAAAGGGCCGCGCCCGCCGCTTTTTGCTGCGCTTTCGATTTTGCCGGCATGCCAAGCTCCTTTGGAGTGGAGGGTATTAGTGTGCCTTCGTGATAACGCTTTGCTAAAGTTTAGCAGCGCTTTATCGCCCCGCCAGATGAAGGTGCTAAACGCCAAAACGGTTACTACTGAAACGATACGAGAGTCCCATGACGCCAGCGATCAACACCGCCAAAAAAGCGGGCATCGATTTCGACATTCATGAGTACAGCCACGAAAGCGGGGTGGCCTCCTACGGGCTGGAAGCCGCGGAAAAGCTGGGGGTCGATCCGGCGCAGGTGTTCAAAACCCTGGTGGTGGAGCTCGATGGCAAGACCCTGGCGGTGGCGGTGGTGCCGGTCACCCATCAGTTGGGCTTGAAGCAGGTGGCCAAGGCGGCCGGGGCCAAGAAAGCGGCCATGGCAAGCCCGGAGGCGGTGGAGCGCGCGACCGGCTACGTGCTGGGTGGGGTGAGTCCGCTGGGTCAGAAAAAACGCCTAGCGAGCTTTATCGACGACTCCGCCCAGCGCTTTTCGCGTATCTACGTGAGCGCCGGGCGGCGCGGGCTCGAGATCGCTCTGGCGCCCGAGACGCTTGCCAGGCTTTGTCAGGCGCGCTTTGCGGCGCTCGGCGCATAGCGCGAGGGCAAACGAGGCCGCTTTCTGGTATGGTGCCCGTTAAGCGTATTACCGGCGCCGCCTTGCCCATGAGCAAGGCGCTTTCGCCCATTTCAGGAATTTTTCGTGGCCGATACTTCTTTTGCCTCTCTGGCACTGCCCCCCGCTCTTATCGATAACCTGGCGTCTCTGGCGTACCACGAGATGACGCCGATTCAGGCGCAAAGCTTGCCGCCTATGCTCGAGGGTCGCGATGTGCTCGGCCAGGCCAAAACCGGCTCGGGTAAAACCGCCGCGTTCGGCCTGGCGCTGCTCGCCCAATTGCGGCTCGAGCGCTCACACATTCAGAGCCTGGTGCTTTGCCCCACCCGCGAACTTGCCGACCAGGTGGCCGAGGCGATTCGCGGGCTTGCCCGCACGCTTGCCAACGTCAAGGTGCTCACGCTTTGCGGCGGCGCCCCCTTTGGCCCGCAGCTTGCCTCCCTCGAGCACGGCGCGCACATCGTGGTGGGCACGCCCGGGCGCATCGAAGAGCACCTGCGCAAGGGCTCGCTAAGCCTCGATGGGCTGTCCACGCTGGTGCTGGACGAAGCCGATCGTATGCTCGATATGGGCTTTCGTCCGTCGATCGATGCCATCATTCGCGCCACGCCTGCCGATCGACAGACACTTTTGTTCAGCGCAACCTTCCCGGATGAGCACGCCGGCGGCGAGCTTGCCGAGATGACCCGGGGAGTGCTGCGCGATCACGTCAGTGTGGCGGTCACCGAGACCCACGACGATACCACCATCGAACAGCACTTTTTTGCTGTTAACGGCGAACGAGCGCGCATGAAAGGGCTGGTGGATCTGCTGCTTCACTACCGGCCGACTACCAGCGTGGTGTTTTGCAACACCAAGCGCGAAACCGATCAGGTCGCCGAGGAGCTAAGCGACGCGGGCTTTAGCGCCGTGGCGCTGCACGGTGATCTTGAGCAGAAAGACCGCGACCGGATTTTGGTGATGTTCGCCAACCAGAGCGTGTCGATTCTGGTAGCCACCGACGTCGCCGCGCGCGGGCTCGACATCGCCAAGCTCGACGCCGTGTTCAACTACCAGATTGCCCGCGAGCAGGGCGTGCATGTCCACCGGGTCGGGCGTACCGGCCGCGCCGGAGAGAGCGGCATTGCCGCCACCCTGGTCGCCCCGGAAGAGCACTACCGCCTCGAGCGCCTCGGTGAGTATCTAAGCGAGGTGTTTACGTTAGAGGCACTGCCCAAGCCCCGCCAGCAAACCCCTTTCGAGCCCGCCATGGCGACGCTTCAGCTAAACGGTGGCAAGAAGGACAAGCTGCGCCCCGGTGATATCCTTGGCGCGCTGACCGGCGAAGGGGGGCTGCGCGGGGACCAGGTCGGCAAGATCAAGGTACAGGCACGCAGTGCTTTCGTGGCGGTCGACCGCGAGGTGGTCAATAAAGCGCTTGGCAAGCTCGAGCGCGATAAACTCAAGGGCCGCGCCTTTCGCGTACGCCGCCTTTAGCATGAACGTATTGAACGCTTACGTATTCACCACGCACGCATCCGCCATCAGGAGTGACCGCCGCACGTTATGAAGATACCCAAACGATTACAGCCTCTGGTCGACGACGGCCTCGTGGAAGAGGTATTGATGCAGTTGATGAGCGGCAAGGAAGCGCAGGTGTATGTCGTTCTATCCAGCGGTGAAAAACGCTGTGCCAAGGTCTTCAAGGAGGCCAAGCAGCGTAGCTTCAAGCAGGCCGTTCAGTACCAGGAAGGGCGCAAGGAGCGCAACAGCCGCCGCGCCCGGGCCATGGCCAAAAAGACCAAATACGGCCAAAAAGAGCAGGAGCAGGCCTGGCTCTCCGCCGAGGTCGATGCACTTTATCGGCTTGCAGGCGCCGGCGTGCGCGTTCCCCAGCCCTACGGCTTCGTCGATGGCGTACTGTTGATGGAAATGATCACCGATGCCAACGGTGATGTGGCCCCGCGACTGGGCGATGTAGCGCTGAGTGAAGAGCAGGCGATTGCCTATCACGCCAAGGTGATCAACGACGTGGTGCTGATGCTATGCGCCGGGCTCGTTCACGGCGATTTATCCGAGTTCAACGTGCTGGTCGATGGCGAAGGCCCGGTGATCATCGACTTGCCCCAGGCGGTGGACGCCGCGGGCAACAATAGCGCCGCCGCCATGCTCGAACGCGATGTGAACAACATGCGCGCCTATTTCGGCCGCTTTGCACCCTCGCTTTTAGAGACCCACTACGCTAAAGAGATGTGGGCGCTTTACGAGGCCGGCAAACTGACCCCGGATAGCCAACTGACCGGCCACTTCGAGTTCGACACCCACCTGGCCGACGTGGGCGAGCTTTTGGACGTCATTGACGACGCCAAAGAGGAGGAGGCCGAACGCCAGGCACGCCTTCGCGACGACGATGGGGAAGACGACGGCTACCCGTACTGACCTTGCGCCACTAACCTTACTTCGCCGCCAAAATGCTAAGCTGCTTCATTGTTTAGCGGGTTAACGAAGGGCGCGGTAGCGCTTGGGGTGGCGAAGTGAAAGGGATGACGATGAGCAGGCGCACGGCACGCGCGTTGGGGATATCGCTGGGTGCCGGGGTGGTGGGCGGTGTGCTTTTTCAGCTCACCGGCCTTCCGCTTGCGTGGATGCTGGGGCCGCTGACCGCGAACCTGCTGCTTTCGTCCCGGGGCGTTCACGTGGCGGTACCCGAGGGGCTTCGCAACGTGTTTTTGGCGGTGATGGGGCTGGTGCTGGGCAGCCAGGTCACGCCGCAATTGGCCCACCGCGTGGGGGATTGGCCGGTCTCGGCGGTACTTTTGTTACTGGGGGT
Organism: Vreelandella sp. GE22; assembly: GCF_968212445.1. Taxonomy (NCBI): domain Bacteria; kingdom Pseudomonadati; phylum Pseudomonadota; class Gammaproteobacteria; order Oceanospirillales; family Halomonadaceae; genus Vreelandella; species Vreelandella sp. GE22. Next base: position 2,674,537 of record NZ_OZ309110.1, on the reverse strand, counting down.
GGCGGCTTCCACGGCGGTCGCGGCGCGCTGGTACCGCCGCTGTGGGTTCGATTCGACCAGCGCCTGGTTCAGCGCCGCCCCCGGGGCCATGACCGCGATGATTCTGCTTGGCGACAAGGCCGGCGGCGACCCGCAGCGCATTGCGCTCGCCCAGTCGCTGCGGGTCATTTTAGTGATTCTATTTCTGCCGCCGCTGTTTTGGGTCTCCAGCGGCAGTGGCGAAAGTCCGGGCGCTGTCGATGCTGCGCTGACCGACGGCTGGATGCTGCTGTTGATCCCGCTTTTGCTGCCGCTGGGGCGCTGGCTGCGCCTGCCAAGCGCAGCGCTGTTGGCGCCGCTTTTGGCCGCCGCGGTGCTCTCGGGGTTCGATATCGCAAGTCTCACGCTTCCTGAGTGGGGCATGAATGTGATGCTTTGGGTGCTGGGTAGCGCGATCGGCTCGCGCTTCAAAGGCCTGACGGGGCGTACGCTCGGGCGCTATCTGTGGCAATCCGGCGTGGCGACGCTGGCAGCGTTAGCCGTACTGGCCGTCTTCGCTGAACTGATTCATCAGTTTTTGGGCGTAGGGCGCGACGTGGCGTTTCTGGCGCTGGCGCCGGGCGGCATAGGTGAAATCGCCATTCTCGCCGTGGCGCTGGATATCGACCCGGTGTTCGTCGCCTTTCATCATCTTTTACGCATGATCACGCTGATGATCGTGGCGCCTTTCTGGGCGCGTTTTTTAATGCGCCGCTAATAAAGCCGTGCCAGGACTCACGTTTGATACTTTTAAATTCTGGGCTTTAAAGGCTATCCATAAGGGCTATCCATAAGGACTTTCCATGCTCGCTCGCACGCTGAAATCGCTTTTTCACACCTTTGAAAGCCGTGTGAACCCGTACCCGGAAGGCAAGCTCGAGACGCCGCCGAAGGGGCTTTTGCCGTTTATCTGGCACTTCTCAAAACCGATCTGGCCGCTGCTTTTGGTGATGTCGCTGGTCACCGGTGCGGTCTCCGCCGCCGAGGTGTTCTTTTTCAGCTATATGGGCGAGCTGGTGGACTGGCTGGGTAATGTCGAGCGCGCCGGGTTCTGGCAGGAAAACGGTCTGTGGCTTGCCGGAGTGGGCCTACTGGTCATCCTGGGGCTGCCGCTTTTGGTGCTCTTGCAGTCCTTGATTACTCACCAAAGCATCTTCGGCAATTACCCGATGATCGGACGCTGGCTTTCGCATCGTCATATGCTCAGCCAAAGCCTGGCGTTCTACCAGGACGAGTTTGCCGGGCGCGTCTCGCAAAAGGTGATGCAGACGGCACTGGCCATTCGCGAGACCGTCACTAAAGTGATGGACCTGCTGGTCTACGCGCTGGTCTATTTCACCGGTGCGGCTTTTTTGTTGGGCCGCGCCGATCCCTGGCTCTTGCTGCCGCTGGGGCTTTGGCTTCTGGGGTATCTGGGCATCATGCGCTACTTCGTGCCGCGCCTTCGCGATGTCTCCATGGCCCAGGCCGATGCCCGTGCCGAGATGACCGGGCGCGTGGTCGACAGCTACAGCAACATTCAAACCATCAAGCTCTTTACCGATACCGTGCGCGAGCAGCGCTACGCCAAGGACGCCATGGAGGGCTTTCTGACCACGGTGCACCGCCAGATGCGCCTGGTCACGGTAATGAGCGTGTGCTTGACGCTTTTAAACACGATGTTGCTGGTGGGCATTGCCGGTATGGCGATCAGCGCCTGGTATTTGGAGGCGATCTCACTCGGGGTGCTGGCTATCGCCATCGCGCTGGTGATGCGCATTCGCTTCATGTCCGACTGGATACTCTGGGAAGTTGCCGGGCTTTTCGAGAACATCGGTACCGTGCAGGACGGCATGAACACCATCGCCCAGGCGCCGAGCATCAATGACGCCCCTGACGCTGCGCCGCTCGAGGTGCCCCACGGCGAGATCGTATTCGATGCGCTCACCTTCCACTACGCCCAGGCCCAGGGTGAGCACAAGACCGTGTTCGACGGCTTCGAACTCACCATTAAGCCCGGCGAGAAGATCGGCCTGATCGGGCGCTCCGGGGCCGGCAAGTCCACGCTTGCCAACCTACTGCTGCGTTTTTACGACCTGCAGGGCGGGCGCATTCGTATCGATGGCCAAAACATCGACGAGGTCACCCAGACCTCGCTTCGCCACCAGATCGGCATGGTGACCCAGGACACCTCGCTTCTGCACCGCTCGCTCAGAGACAACATTCGCTACGGCAGCCCCGAGGCCAGCGACGACGACGTGTGGCGCGCGGTTTGCCGCGCCCACGCGGATACCTTCATCGATGACCTGGTCGACCCGCATGGTCGGCGCGGTCTGGATGCCCACGTGGGCGAGCGCGGCGTAAAGCTCTCCGGCGGCCAGCGCCAGCGTATCGCCATTGCCCGGGTGCTTCTCAAAAACGCGCCGATTCTGGTGCTCGACGAGGCGACCTCGGCGCTGGATTCCGAGGTCGAGGCGGCGATCCAGGAGCAGCTCGACGCGCTGATGGAGGGCAAGACCGTGATCGCGATCGCCCACCGGCTCTCCACCATTGCCATGCTGGACCGCCTCATCGTGGTCGACCAGGGCCGGTTGGTGGAAAGCGGCACCCACCAGGAACTGCTCGACAAGGGGGGTATCTACGCAAGGCTCTGGCAGCGTCAGTCCGGCGGGTTCCTGGCTCAGGAATTGGACGAGGGCCTTGATCTGACCCAGGATGCCCCCACCTCCCACTCATACACGGATCAAGGAGATCGTCATGAAAACGATTAAGCTACAGGCACCCGGCGGTTTGGATAAGCTCTCGGCCGTTGATGGGGCGCCTGCGAAAGCGCCTGGAGCGGGGGAAATCAAGGTGCGCCTGCACGCAAGCTCGCTCAACTTCCATGACTACGCGGTGGCTGCGGGGATGATCCCGACCGAAGACGGGCGTATCCCGATGTCCGACGGTGCCGGCGTGGTGGAAGCCGTAGGCGAAGGCGTCGAGGAATTCGCCGTGGGGGATCGGGTGGTCTCCACCTTTTTCCCGACTTGGCTCGAGGGTCCGGCGCGGGTCGATAACTTCGCCACTACCCCAGGCGACGGTGCCGATGGCTACGCGCGGGAAGAGGTAACCGGCTCGGCCAGCAGCTTCACCCACCAGCCCGAAGGCTACAGCCACGCGGAAGCCGCTACGCTCACCACGGCAGGCCTGACCGCTTGGCGCGCGCTGGTAGTGGATGGCAACATCAAGGCCGGTGACACCGTGCTGGTACTGGGCACCGGTGGCGTCTCCATCTTTGCGCTGCAGTTTGCCAAAATGATGGGTGCCCGGGTGATTGCCACGTCCTCCTCCAACGAGAAGCTCGAACGCCTGCGGGAAATGGGGGCGGAGCACATCATCAACTATAAAGAGACGCCGGAGTGGGGCAAGGAAGTCCAAGCGCTGACCAACGGTGAAGGCGTGGACCACATCGTCGAAGTCGGCGGGCCGGCGACGCTGCCGCAGTCCATCGAGGCGATCAAGATTGGCGGGCACATGGCGCTGATCGGCATTCTGACCGGGCGTGAAGGTGATATTCCCACCGCCAAGCTGATGGCCAAGCAGGCCACCCTCAAGGGCTTGATTGTGGGTAGCCGTCGGGATCAGATCGAGATGATTCGCGCCATCGATACCGCGGGCATGCGCCCGGTGATCGACCGCGAGTTCGGTCTTGAAGAGATCGCCGAGGCGTTTCGCCATCAGGAATCCGGCAAACACTTCGGCAAAATCTGCCTGACGTTCTAACTCATTTGGGCACGGGCTAACCTTGCCCGCTCCCAAAACGATAAATCCCTGCACGCCTTGAACGGCGTGCAGGGATTATTTTTGGGCAAGGCCCCGCCAAGCGGGCTGATGTCGGGGATCAGGCGCTGTGCGCGGCCGGCTCGGTGGTACGGCTATACACCACGCCCTTGACCTCGAGCTCCATAATGTCCTCGTAGGGGTGCACCACGCCTTCGATATCGCCAGGGTCCCCGGCGGTATTATTGATCAGCGCTTCGGGAATCACTTTCACGCCTTTGATACCCGCATGCTGGATCCGCGCGCTAAAGCGGCTGCCCTGGTGATCGATCAGCACACGCTCGCCCGCAATACACTTGGTGAGCTTGTCGTGAAGCTCTCTTTGGTTTACCGGAACAACGCTCATTGCGACCTCCCGTTTAGCACTGCCCCCAGCGCCCACCCCGTCGTCTGAGGCTTGCGGCTCGAATCTGAGGTGATGGCTGCGTTGGTGAGCTTTTACGTTACGTCCAAACTATGACCGTTGCGCCCTGGTTAAGTTCGATAAGCACCGCTTTAGCGCTTGTGCCGTGCTACTCTTTACGGTCGATACAGTCACTTGAGACGTTATATGGCGAAGCGTTCGGAAAATGCTGCTCACCCGCTGGGCGAGGTCGTCAAACTCGAAGCGTTTTCCACCCCACAGAAAACCCAGCACTCGAGACGCCAGCGCTACGTTCGCGCCGCTAAAACCTGGCTGACCGGCAAGCGCGCCGCCGAACGTCAGGCGATCGAGGAAGAAAAGCTTCGTAAACTCCCCCAAGTGCGCCTGGCGCATTTGGTGCCGCCCATCGATTGGTCCCGGGCCGCTCGCGCGCTGGACGCCGTCATTACCGCCGAGTATGCCAGCGAACCGGTCGTGTTTTTCATTACCCCGCCTTTTGGCGGGCACGGCGACGTGGCCGCGCACTGGGCACGACTGCACGCTATTGATACCTGCGCGGCGCCGAGTATCGAGGCTCTGCTCGACGGCGATGGCAGCTGGATCGCGCAGTTCGACGGCAAATCCCGCTGGGTACTCCCTGCTTTACAGCACTGTTTTTTGCGCACAAGCCAGGGCATACAGGGCGTGCGCGCGTTGCTGGAAAGTGCCCTGGCCGGGCAGCTCGGGCGGGGTGTAATCGGTTGCGATAGCTGGAGCTACGCCTATTTAAAACACGTGGTGGGGCTCGATAGCGTACCGGCGCTAACGCTTCAGGCCGTGGAGGGAGAGCAGTTGGCCGAGTACTTTTTGGGCGAGGGCCAAAACGCGCTGACGGTCTACAGTACGCGCACCGGTAAGCCGGTTTCCAACCAACGGCGCGACAAGCGAAGTGCCAAAAGCGAGCTACAGTATCTGGCCGCCTACTGCCGGGGCCACTTGGGCGTGGCGTGGTATTACTGGCGCGAGCGACTGCGCGAGCCTGTTTCAAGCACCGGCGACGATAACGAACTTTGGCTGATCGACGCCCTCGACGAGGCCGAACTGACCAACGATACCGGCGACGTAGCGATTCTGGTCCTTCATGCGCTTTTGATTCATGGCGGCTTGAACGACGCGGCACTTGCCGCGGTACTGCCGTTCTCCTACCACGAAACCCTCAACGCTCGGCTCACGCTGACGCGCCTAAAGGTGCTGGGCGAACACCAGGGGCGCTGGCAGGTGGCCGCCTTGAGCTATGCAAGCGTGCGCGAACTGCTGGTGTCGCGAAATTATCTGGTGGATGCGCTATAGCGTACACGCAAGTGAGTGTTTAGGAGAGGTTCCAGGAGAGTCCCATGGAAGAGCGCAAACAGTACGCCAGGTTATTCAACGATATCGATACCCCCGCGATCCTCACCGTACTGGCGATTTTGCTGGCCATGGTGTTGTTGATCGTTTTAAGCCAGCGCGGGCTCAACTGGCTGGCGAACCGGCTTCACGGCCAACTGCGTTTTCGCGTCTTCGCGCTGGTTCCGCTGACCAGGCTGTTGGTTTTGATCGCGGCCATCGTCTTGATCGTACCGATCATCATCGACCCTTCGCTTCGCAACATGGTGACGCTTTTCGGCGCTATCGGCCTGGCGGTGGGGTTTGCGCTCAAGGACTACGTGAGTAGCCTGATCGCCGGGGTGGTGTCGGCGGTAGAGCTTCCCTATCGGCCCGGAGACTGGGTGCAAATCGAGGATACCTACGGCGAGGTCAAGCATGTGGGGATGCGCACGGTACATATCCAGACGCCGGACGACGATCTGGTCTCCATGCCGCACCTCAAACTATGGGAGACGCCGGTCTATAACGCCAATAACGGCGGGCCGACGCTTCAGTGCGTAGCGAGTTTTTATCTCTACGTGGAGGAGCAGGCCGGCTGGGTGCGCCAGGCGCTGAAGGACGTGGCGCTGACCAGCGCCTACCTCAAGTTCGAAGCACCCATCACCATCGTGGCCGAGGAGAAGCCCTGGGGGACTCACTACCGCATTCGCGCCTACCCGGTCGACCCGCGCCAGCAGTTTCTGTTCATCACCGACCTTACCGTTCGCGGCAAAAAAATGCTGAGTAAGGCCGGCGTCCAATCAGCGCTGCTGCCGCCGGATGCTGCGCTGGATTCCAGCGGCGAAATGGCTGGAGCGCCGAGCAAGCCGCGCGGTTAAGCGCGCTTTAGGCGTTCTGCTCGGGTAGCTCCGCGCTGTGAAAGACGTTCTGCACGTCGTCCAGGTCGTTGAGCATATCCAGAAACTTCTCGAACATCACCGCATCGTCGCCTTCTAATGGGGTGGTGGTCTGGGGCAAAAACTGGATCTCGTCCGCTTCGAAATCGATCTCGCCAAAGGCGTCGAGCAGTGCCTGCTTGGCCTTGGCGTATTCGGTGTGCGGGGCGAAGACGGTAATGTGCGCCTCTTCCTGCTCGATATCGGTGACATCCACATCGGCTTCCATCAGCGCTTCCAGCACCGCTTCCTCGTCCTGGCCCTGGAAGGCGAAGATCGCGCAGTGATCGAACATATGGCTGACGCTTCCGGGCGTGCCGATCTTGCTCTTGGTTTTGGTGAAGCAGCCGCGCACGTCGCCGAAGGTGCGGTTGGCGTTATCGGTCAAGCACTCCACGATCACCATGGCGTTGCCGGGGCCGAAGCCTTCGTAGCGGGAGGTGGAAAAATCCTCGCCGCCGGCGCCGTTGGCTTTGTCCAGCGCCTTGTCGATGACGTGCGAGGGCACCTGGTCTTTCTTGGCGCGCTCCATCAACCCCCGCAGGGCGAGGTTGCTGTTCGGGTCGGTGCCGCCGGATTTGGCGACGACATAAATTTCGCGCCCGTACTTGCTGTATACCTTGGTCTTCGCCGCGGCCGTTTTGGCCATTGACTCTTTACGGTTTTGAAACGCCCTACCCATGTTAACGTCCTTTCGTCGCCTAAAGCCGCCTGAACGTCAGGCGCTATGTTCGTCCGAGCTATGTCCATCAAAACAAGATTCATCAGAGCACTGTTCATCAGAATACTGTTCATCAGAACGAGGTTCATCAGAGCACTGCTTATCAGAGCACTGCTTATCAGAGCACTGTTTATCAAAAGGGAAAAATTTTACCCAACAGGGTACCATGCTAAAAGCGTTATTTAAGGGCAAGCGTGACGTGTGTCGGCGCGCGACGACAATTCTTCGGAAAAAAAGATGCAGCTATCATTATGGCTTTCGCTGGTGGCGATATGCGTGATGGGGGCGATGTCGCCCGGGCCGAGCCTGGCGCTCGTGCTACGTCATACGCTGGGAGGCGGGCGTATCAGAGGCGTCACCGCGGCGCTCACCCACGCGTTGGGCGTGGGCTTTTACGCGCTGCTCACGGTGCTGGGCCTGGGTGCGCTGATCGTAAGCCACCCCCAAGTGTTTCAGTGGATCACCTGGCTTGGGGCGGCCTACCTTGCCTGGCTTGGCATCAAAGCGCTGCGGGCGGGCAGCGCCGGGGTGCTGTCGCCGGCGCTTGCGGCCACGACCCAGCGCCAGGCGGTAAAAGAAGCGCTGTTGGTGGCGCTTTGTAACCCCAAGCTCATTTTGTTTTTCGTCGCGCTGCTCAGCCAGTTCGTCACCCCGCAAATGGGCTTTGACGCCAAGGCGATCGTCGTGATCACGGCGATGGTGATCGACGGAGGCTGGTATTTGCTGGTGGCGCTAGGGCTTTCCCACTCCTCGATACTGCCCTGGCTTCAGCGCTACTCGCACTGGGTCAATCGCGTCACCGGTATCTTTTTGATCGCCCTGGCACTTCGCGTGGTGGCCGGGCCGCTGGTCTGAGCGGGAGAGGCCGTGTTCTGGCTTACATGGTCTTCCCGCCTCGATCATGATACACAGTGATTTAGATATATAGGCAGGGGCTTGTGATGACGATTTTCGAGCAGGACTGTTACACCCATCAGGGCCAACCCTTCAACCTGCGCGCGCTGCAAGGACAGGTGCTTTTGGTGGTCAACGTCGCCAGTCAGTGCGGCTTTACTCCGCAGTTAAAAGAGCTCGAAGCACTCTACCAGCGCTACCGCGACCGCGGCTTTACCGTGCTCGGCTTTCCCTGCAACCAGTTCGGCCGCCAATCGCCGGAAGGCGCGGAGGCGTTTTGCCGCTTGGGCGAGGAGCGCTTCGGCGTGCACTTTCCGCTGATGGAGAAGGTCAAGGTGAACGGCCCGGACGCACACCCGCTGTTCGTTCAGCTAAAGGGGCAGGCGCCGGGGCTTTTGGGTACTCAGATGATCAAGTGGAACTTCACCAAGTTTCTGGTCGACCGCGACGGCCAGGTGGTGGCCCGGTTCGGGCCCAAGGAGCACGGCTATCCGCTGCGCCGGGCGCTCGAAGCGGCGCTGGATAAAAGCCCCACCGCTTAGCGGGGGCGGGCTACACCTGGCCGCGCGCGACCATCAAACGGTTCATCAGTGCTGCCCAGCGGTGGCGCACCATCATCGTGGTCAAGCCCGAGAACAGCGCCCAGCTCTTGCGCCGCCAGCCAGTCAAACGCAGGTTGTGCGACACCAGCTGCTGCATCAGCTTACGATCGTCGAACTGACGCCACTCGCTGGCGATGGAGAGCTGGTGGCGCGCCATCACCGGGGCAAGCTCCAGGCGAAACATCCACTCGAGCTCTTTGAACGACATCGTGTGCGCCTCGATGACCTCGACCATGTTCGCGTAATCGCGCTCGCCGGGTTCGCGGTCGAGCCATAACGGGGCAAGCGCCAGCCACAAATCGCCGCGCTCGTCCACTAACTGCTGTGCATTCATCAAGCGTTCATCACTCTTTTGTAGCCGCCTTATCGGGGGTGTCGCATTCATTGCGTATCCTGACGCTAATGGGCGCGAAGCTCAAGGGCGGACAGCGCCGGTCGAGACGGATAGAATAGGCGCTAACGCGGCGGCGCTGCCCGCTGATGAACGCCCATTTTCGATAAGGAGATCCTTCGTGATTATCAAACCCAAAGTACGCGGTTTTATCTGTACGACGACCCATCCCAAGGGCTGCGAGCAGAACGTGCTCGAGCAGATCGAAGCGACCAAAGCGCGCGGTTTGGATAAAAGCAAAGGCCCCAAAAAGGTTCTGGTGATCGGTGCCTCCAGCGGGTACGGCCTGGCGGCGCGGGTGACCGCCGCCTTTGGCTATGGCGCCGATACGCTGGGCGTGTTCTTCGAAAAACCGGGCAGTGAAAAGAAACCCGGCACCGCCGGCTGGTACAACAGCGCCGCCTTCGACAAGTTCGCCAAGCAGGAAGGCCTTTATAGCAAGGCGATCAACGGCGACGCTTTCTCTTCTGATGCGCGCGAAAAAGCCATCGAACTGATCAAACAGGACCTGGGCGAGGTGGATCTGGTGGTCTACTCGCTGGCATCCCCAGTGCGCAAAATGCCCGATACCGGCGAGCTCAAGCGCTCGAGTTTGAAACCGATCGGTGAGACCTACCGCGCCACGGCGATCGATACCAATAAAGACGCCATCATCGAAGCAGAAGTCGAGCCCGCCACCCAGGCCGAGATCGACGACACCATCACCGTGATGGGCGGCGAAGACTGGGAACTTTGGATGAACGCCCTCGATGAAGCCGGCGTGCTCGCCAAGGGGGCCAAAAGCGTAGCGTTTAGCTACATCGGTACCGAGATCACTTGGCCGATCTACTGGCACGGCGCGCTTGGCAAGGCCAAGGAAGATTTGGACCGCGCCGCCACCTCCATCGACGACACGCTAAGCCAAAGCGGCGGCGGGGCGAACGTGGCGGTTCTCAAGTCCGTGGTCACCCAGGCAAGCGCGGCGATCCCGGTCATGCCGCTCTACATCGCCATGGTCTATCGCATCATGAAAGAGCAGGGCCTGCACGAAGGCACCATCGACCAGTTGAACCGCCTCTTTGGCGAGCGCCTCTACGCCGATTCCTCTGTCGACAAAGGGCTCGACGACATGGGCCGTTTCCGTCTCGACGACTGGGAGCTTCGCGACGATGTTCAAAAAGCCTGCCAGGATCTCTGGCCGGAAGTCACCAGCGATAACCTTTTCGAAATTACCGACTATGCTGGTTACAAGCATGACTTTTTGAAATTGTTTGGCTTTGAGCGCACCGACGTCGATTACGACGCCGACGTTAACCCGGAGGTCGAGTTCGACGTCGTATCGCTTTGACCGTAAGCCCCGGCGGTTAACGAAAGGCGGGCGCCCTTTATCGAAAAGAGGGTTAGGCAGGGGCGCCCGCCCGAGGAAGGCGAGTATGGATACCGAAGAAAGCAGCACCCCCAACGAGAAAAAAGAACACGTACTGGGCCAGCGTGTCCCCGAAAAAGAGCCCCAAAAATCCGCCCACCTGCAGCCCGAAGCCAAGCGCTCATCCAAGGGGTTGCATAAGCTTTTGCCCATCGTGATCACTGTGCTGGCCGTCGTGTTGGCACTGGTGATCATTCTGGGGATCGTCAACGGCGGCTAACGCCGCGGAACTCATCCTGGCGTATCGGCAAGCCTCTGCGTTGACTGGCTCGGTGCAATATTTATTGCGTATCGCGGGTTTGCTCACTAGCTTCAATAGAGCATCTTAACTTTAAGGAGACACCCCATGAAACGGACTACATTGGCGGTTGCCATCGCGGCGATTTGTGCAGGCATGTCGATCCATGCGCTGGCCCAGGAAGAGTCGGCTAGCGAGGGTGACCAAGCCGCGGGCGGCTCGACGGAGCAGCAGCAGACCTCCGGCGCTGGCGCCCAGGGCGCCCAAGGCGCGCAAAGCCAGACGAGCACCGAAGACGATAGCGGCGAGATGCAAAGCGGTGATACGGACACCGATTCGGGTACAGATACCGATACGACGGGCGGCAACCAGGGTCAGATGAGCGATGACCAGGGCATGGATACCGACGACGACGCCATGAGCGATGACGCCGCCGGGGGTGATAGTGCAGGTCAAATGGAGAGCGAGCCCAGCCCCACCGATAACGACATGAACACCGAAGATACCATGGCGGACGACACCGCGGTGGACGACGACGAAACCAGCGCCAGCGACGGCCAGATGGGCGGCAACGAAGGTCGCACGCCGAACGCCATGGAAGATCCGGATAACCGCGAATCCGATGAAAGCCTGGCTGAAAACGATACCCAGGGTGGCTTGATGTCGCTGACGATCAGCGAGGTCGAAGGCATGACCGTGGTCAACCAGGAGGGTGAAGAGATCGGTAGCGTCGATAACGTCGTCGAGCACAACGACTCCGGCGATCTCTACGCAATCGTCTCCATTGGCGGCTTCTGGGGCTTCGGTGCCACCGATGTGGCGCTGGCGCTTCAGGAAATCAACGTCGAGGACGACCAGCTCGTCATGCAGACGACCTACGGCAGCGACGAGATCGAGTCCGCCACCGAAGAGTATAACGAGGATAACTACAGCCAGGTCGATGGCGACATGCAGGTAGGCGAGGTGGCCAACCACCCCAACCGTAACCAGTAACGCCTGGCTAAAACATCGAGGCAGCAGGGCAAGGGGTTTCCCCTTGCCCTTTTTCTTGCCTGCTATTTCACGCTGATTTAAAACGCTTTGTTGGTTAAGATGAGCCTTTGTCTTTAACCGGTCGTTTCCCCATGGCGCAAGCGTCGCTACATTCTGCTCGTTCGTTTGCCGGCCAACGTATCGGGGTGCTGCTGTTGCCCGGCTTTTCGCTGCTCTCTCATTCTTGTTTGGTCGAGCCGTTGCTGCTGGCCAACCAGCTAAGCGGTAAGCTTCGTTATCAGGTCGTCACATTGGGCCTTGACGAGGGCAGCGTGCGCAGCGCCGCTGCGCTCACCACCCAGGTCGAGTACGGTTTGCAAAACGCCCCAGGGCAGCTCGATAGCGTTTTTATAGCCGCGCCTTCGCCATTGCCCTATCCGCTTTCTCCAAGGCTTGTCGAGTGGCTTAGAACGCTTGCCAGCAAAACGGCGCTTGGCGGAGTTGCCGGCGGCAGCGAGGTGCTGGCGCGCTGCGGGTTGCTGGACGGCTACCGGGCGACCCTCCCCTGGCAGCGCTTCGCCGCGCTCTCCCAGGCCTACCCGGCGGTCACCTTCACCCAGACGCTGTTTGAAATCGACCGCCACCGGCTGAGCTGCGCCAGTGGCACCGCCGCGCTCGATATGAGCCTGACGCTGATTCGCCGGGACCTGGGCGAGGAGCTTGCCCGAAAAGTCTCGGAGCACTTCGCCTACGAGCGCGTGCGCATGGCCGACGAGCCCCAGCACGTGCCGCTACGTAGCCGCCTGGGCCACGCGCCACAAAGTCTGATAGACGCCGTCGCGTTGATGGAAGCCAATATCGAAGAGCCGTTTTCGACCCTGGAGCTTGCCGAGCATCTGGGCATTTCACGGCGCCAACTCGAGCGGCTTTTCAAGAAGTACCTGCAGGCGGTGCCCAGCCGCTACTACCTGGACTTGCGCCTGCAAGAAGCGCGCAAGCGCCTGCGGGAAAGCGACCAGCCGGTGGGGGATATCGCGCTGGCGGTTGGGTTCTCCTCCGGGGCGCACTTCTCCACCGCCTACCGTAATCACTTCGGGCTTACGCCTCGGGAGGAGCGACTGGTGCCTTGAGCGCACCGAGCGTTCGGCAAAAAGGCCGCGTCGAGCGGCCTTTTCTTCCTCCGGTACGCTTTTCGAGTAACGCTACGCCATGGTATCCACGATGCCGCCTTCCACGCGAAGCGCCGCTCCGGTGGTGGCGCTGGCCTGTTCAGACGCTATGTAAACGCACAGGTTGGCGACCTCGTCCGACGTTGCCAGGCGCTGGATGATGGAAGAAGGGCGGTTTTCGTCGATGAACTGCGTTTCGGCCTCTGCAAGCGAGATGCCTTTCTCTTTGGCCTGCGCCTCCATTAGGCGCATGACGCCTTCAGAGCGCGTGGGCCCGGGCAGGATGGCGTTGACCGTAACGTTGGTGCCGCTCAGGGTTTTGGCAAGCCCGCGAGAGACCGCCTGCAGGGCGGATTTAGTCATGCCGTAGTGAACCATCTCGGTGGGAATGTTCAGCGCCGATTCACTGGAAATAAACTCGACCCGGCCCCAGTTGCGCTCGCGCATGCCCTTGGCGTAATGGCGCGACAGGCGTACTGCGCTCATCACGTTGGTATCGAAAAAGCGCTGCCAGGTGTCGTCGTCGGTGTCAAAAAAGTCGCCGCCTTCGAAGATCCCCACGTTGTTGATTAAAATATCGGCCTCGGGCACGCGCTCTATCAGCTTTTGGCAGCCATCCGCCGTTGCCAGGTCTGCTGCCACGCCGGTGGCGTTGGCGCTATCCACCTCACGACTCAAAGATTCGAGCGCTTGGTCGACGCGCTCTTTGGTGCGCCCGGTAATCACTACCTCGGCACCCGCCGCGGCGAGCCCTTTGGCGATCGCGTAGCCGATACCCGCGGTAGAGCCTGTCACTACCGCCCGTTTACCGCTTAAGTCGATGTGCATCTCGCTCTCCTTGAAAAAGCAACTGGATGGCCGCCTAATGAAACCGTCGCGTTAACGCTAATCTTCAACGCATAACAACTATGGCGGCTGATAATCAAAAATCAAGCTGCCTTCCTGGGGCGTAAGCGCTTCTTTTTTGATAGGTCGTGGTCATCAGTCTTTGCCGGCGAACTGCCGCTTTCCATAATTAACCGTCCCATTCGTGAAAGTGCGAAACCTGCCAGGCTGCGTATACTAAAACCCTTTCGCCCCGACTGGAGACCCTCAATGAGCCATACGCCAAGCCGTCAGGATTTCGATACCTACATGACTCCCAACTACTCGCCCCAGCAGGTGGTGCCGGTGCGCGGCGAGGGTAGCCGCTTGTGGGATCAGGACGGGCGCGAGTATATCGACCTGGCCGGTGGTATCGCCGTGAACTCGCTGGGTCACTGTCATCCGGCGCTGGTGGGTGCGCTCAAGGAGCAGGGCGAAAAGCTCTGGCACCTCTCCAACATCTATACTAACGAGCCGGCTTTGCAGCTTGCCAAAAAGCTCGTCGATAGCACCTTCGCCGAGAAAGTGTATCTCTGCTCCTCGGGGGGCGAGGCCAACGAAGCCGCGCTGAAACTGGCGCGCCGCTACGCCGTGGATCACGTCGGCGAGCACAAGGACAAGATCATCTCCTTTAGCCAGTCCTTTCACGGGCGCACGCTGTTTACCGTCAGCGTCGGTGGCCAGCCCAAGTACTCCCAGGGCTTTGGCCCGATCCCCGGCGGTATCCAGCACGCCACGTTCAACGATTTGGAAAGCGTGCGCGCGCTGATGGGGGAGGACACCTGCGCGGTAATGGTCGAACCCATGCAAGGCGAGGGCGGTATCATCCCCGCTAGCCAGGAATTTTTGGAAGGGCTGCGCGCGCTCTGCGATGAACATGACGCGCTGTTGATCTTTGATGAGGTGCAAACCGGCGTCGGCCGTAGCGGCAAGCTCTACGCCTATCAGCGCTACGGCGTGACCCCGGATATCCTCACCAGCGCCAAGTCGTTGGGCGGTGGTTTCCCCATCGGCGCGATGCTCACCACGGACAAGATCGGCGCCTCTTTGGGCTTTGGCACCCACGGCTCCACCTACGGCGGCAACGCCTTGGGCTCGGCGGTGGCACTGGCTGCACTTAAGGTGATCGACACCCCCGAGGTGCTCGAAGGCGTCGAGACGCGCCATCAGCTTTTTCGTCGCCATCTCGAAGCGATCAACGAAAAGTATGGCGTTTTTAAAGAAGTTCGCGGTATGGGGCTCTTGATCGGCGCGCAGATGAGCGATGACTTCGAAGGCCGGGCGAAGGAGATTCTGCCGCTGGCCATCGAAGAGGGCTTGATGGCGCTGATCGCCGGGCCCAACGTGCTGCGTTTGGCGCCGTCGCTGGTGATCCCCGAAGCCGATATCGAAGAGGCCATGGTGCGCCTGGAGCGCGCGATAAAACGCCTCGTTCACGCTTCATGAGCCGGGCAGACGCAACCATGCCGTCAGAGCGGGTAGGGTTACGCATCGTTCGGCCGGTGGCGATGGCGGACATCGACGCGCTGATGGCGCTGGCCGAAAACGCCGTGCCCAAACTGACCAACTTGCCGGCCAATCGGGAACGCCTGGAGGAGCGCATCGAGCGCTCGCTGGAAGCGTTCGCCCGTCAGGCGGAGTTTCCCGGCGACGAGCAGTATATGTTCGTGCTGGAAGAGGCAAACGATGAAGGCGCGGCGCGGGTGCTGGGCACGGCGACGGTACGCGCCCAGGCTGGCGCCACGGATGCCTACTACACCTACCGTCAGGAAACGCTGATTCACGCCTCCCAGCAGCTGAACGTGCGCCGCGAGGTGCAGACCCTGGCGCTTTCCCACGAGGTGTCCGACGCCACGCTACTCTGTGCGTTCTCCCTCGACCCACGCTATCAGGGCACCAGCGCCGAGAGCCTGCTGCGCCGGGCCAGGCTAATGTTCATCGCCCAGTACCCGGAGCGCTTCTCGCGCATTCTGGCCGTGGCGTTTCCCGGCTACCTGGATGGCGAGCAGCGCTCGCCGTTTTGGGAGAGTGTGGGCAACCACTTCTTCGCGCGCAGTTTCCAGGAGATCAACCACATCGCGGGGATGCGCTCCAAGAGCTTCATCGCTGAAGTGATGCCCCAGTTTCCGCTCTACTTGCCGCTTTTGACGCCCCAGGCGCGGGCGGCGATCGGCCGCGAGCACCCGGCCCATGAAGCGCCTTTGCAGGAGCTTCTGAATGAAGGGTTCGTGCGCTCGCGCCATGTCGATATTTTCGACGCCGGGCCAATCGTAAAGGCCGAGCGCGAACGTCTGGAGACCTTTCGCCAGGCGGGGTGGCATCCGGTGCGTATCCGCCCGGCGCATACGCTGCCGGATGCCGAGCCCGCGCTCATCGCCAATCAGGGCGAGGATTTTCGCTGCCTGGTCGCGCGTTATGCGCTGTCGCCCACCGGCCAGCTGATGCTCAGCCCCGAGCACGCAAAGCGGCTCAACGTGGAAGAAGGCCGGGCGGTGCTGGTGGCCCCGCTTGCGCTGCCCAGCGCCCAGGATGTTCTTGACGAGGGAGAGATGTAATGCGCATTCGGCCCATTGTCCGTGACGATATCGAAGGGCTTCAGGTGCTTGCGCAGCAGGCCGGGGTGGGCTTTACCTCACTGCCCGACAACCGCGAGTTTCTCGCCGAGAAAATCGAATCCGCCGCGCGCGCTTTTGAAGAGCGCACGCCGGTCGACGACCGGCTCTACTTTTTCGTGCTCGAAGACGACGTCACTGGCGAGCTTGCTGGTTGCTGCGCCATCGTGGGTCAGATCGGCCGCGACGTGCCGTTTTATCACTACCGGCTTGGCACGCTTGCCCATTCCTCGATACAGCTCGACTTGCACCGCACCATCGACACGCTTTTTTTAAGCTCGGATCACACCGGCGACGCCGAGGTGTGTTCGCTGTTCGTGCGCCCGGAGTACCGCGGCGAAGCGAACAAGCACCTGCGCAACGGGGCGCTTCTTTCCAAGGCGCGGTGGCTATTCATCGCCCAGTTCCGCGACCGTTTTCCCGATAAAGTGCTGGCGGAAATGCGCGGGGTGTTCGACGAGCACAACCGTAGCCCGTTTTGGGAAAGCCTAGGCAAGCACTTTTTTCCGATGGATTTCGACGAGGCCGACCGGCTGACCGGCATGGGCCAGAAGAGCTTTATCGGCGAGCTCATGCCTAAGTTTCCAATCTACACCACCTTCATGTCCGAACAGGCCCGCGGCTGTATCGGCCAGGTGCATCACCACACCCGCCCGGCGCTCGAGATGCTCAAAAAAGAGGGGCTTCGCTGGGAGGGCTATATCGATATTTTCGACGGCGGCCCCACCGTCGAGGCCTACATCGACGATGTGCGCGCCGTGCGTACCTCGCGAGTGTGCCCGGTAGAGGTCGTTAAAAACGCCGCGCCCCAAAGCGTGAGCCGCTGGCTAGCCGCGACCACCACCATGGGCGATTTCCGCGCCGCCTGGGTGGGCCGGGGGCCCGACGACAACGGCACGCTCGTGCTCAGCGACGAAGAGGCCCGGCGCCTTGGCGTCGGCACCGGCGAATCGCTCAGACTACTCGATACCAGGGAGACGTCATGACCTCATCTTCTTTGAACGCCAAAGCGCAGCAGATGATCGGCGGCCAGTGGCAGGCCGGTGAAGGCGCGGCCTTGACCAAACGAGACCCGGTCGGCGGGCAAACGCTTTGGCAGGGCGAAGGCGCAAGTGCCGGCCAGGTAGGCCAAGCGGTTGCGGCCGCGCGCCAGGCCTTTGGTGGCTGGGCGCGCACGCCCTTCGAGGAGCGCCGCGCGCTGACCGAGCGTTTCGCCGAGGTGCTCAAATCGCGCAGTGAAGAGCTCGCCGTGGCGATCGCTTCAGAAACCGGCAAGCCGCTTTGGGAGGCGCGCACCGAAGCCGGCGCGATGGTCGGCAAGGTCGCGCTCTCCGCCCGGGCGTACACCGAGCGAACCGGCGAGCGCGAGAAGGAAGTCGGCAGCGCCAAAGCCGTGCTGCGCCATCGCCCTCACGGCGTGATGGCGGTGTTCGGCCCCTATAACTTTCCCGGTCATCTGCCCAACGGCCATATCGTACCGGCGCTTTTGGCGGGCAACACCGTGGTCTTCAAGCCCAGTGAGCAGACCCCGCTGACCGCGGACCTGACCCTGCAGTGCTGGTTGGAGGCGGGCCTGCCCGACGGGGTCATCAACCTGGTGCAGGGCGGCGCCGAGGTTGGCCAAGCGCTGGCGGGCAGCGCCCATATCGACGGGCTGCTGTTTACCGGCAGCGCCAAGGTCGGTGGCCTGCTGCACCAGCAGTTTGCCGGCCAGTTGGACAAAATTCTGGCTTTAGAGCTTGGCGGCAACAACCCGCTGGTGGTCAAGGATGTGCAGGACGAGCGCGCCGCCGTATTGACCATTTTGCAATCCGCGTTTCTCTCCGGCGGGCAGCGCTGCACCTGCGCTCGGCGTTTGATCGTGCCCCAAGGCGAGGCCGGTGACCGGCTGGTAGCGGCGCTTTCCGCGGCAATCGAGAAACTGCACGTGGCCGGGCCTTTTGAAGAGAACCCGGCGCCGTTTTACGCGGGGCTTGTAAGCGTTGCCGCCGCGAACGGCCTGCTCGAGGCCCAAAGTGAACTCGAGGCGCTGGGCGGCCGGGTGATCAACCGAATGCAGCGCTTGGAAGACAACACCAGCCTTTTGAGTCCGGCGTTGATCGACGTAACCGGGCTCAACGTGCCCGATGAGGAGCACTTCGGCCCGCTTCTGAAAATTCACCGCTACGGTGATTGGGACGAGGCGATCACGCTTGCCAACGACACCCGCTTTGGGCTCTCCGCTGGGCTAATCGGCGGCGCTCAGGCGGACTGGGACGACTTTTTGCTGCGCATTCGCGCGGGGATCGTCAACTGGAACCGCCAGACCACCGGCGCCTCCGGGGATGCGCCCTTTGGTGGCGTGGGCGACAGCGGTAATCACCGCCCGAGCGCCTTTTACGCGGCGGATTACTGCGCCTACCCGGTGGCCTCGATGGAGGCCGAAACCCTCGAGATGCCCGAGACCCTGCCGCCAGGAGTCACGCTATGAGCCACGGCCAGGCGGATGTTCGCGAGGTCAATTTCGACGGCCTGGTCGGCCCGACTCATAACTACGCCGGACTGGCGGCGGGCAATCTGGCATCGAAGCGCCACGAAGGCCACGTGGCCAACCCCAAAGAGGGCGCGCTGCAGGGGCTTTTGAAGATGAAGTCGCTCATGGAGGCCGGCTACGCCCAGGCAGTGTTGCCGCCCCAGCAGCGCCCGGATGTCGGCGCGCTGCGCGATCTGGGCTTTAGTGGAAGCGACGGCGAGGTGCTGGCGCGCGCCGGGCGGGATGCCCCCCAGCTTTTGCGCGCCGTCTGTTCGGCCTCCAGCATGTGGACCGCCAACGCCGCCACCGTCACGCCCAGTATGGATTCGCCGGACGCCCGCGCGCACTTTACCCCGGCCAACCTGCAGTCGAGCTTTCACCGCTTTCTGGAGCCCGACACCACCGGGCGCGTGCTTCGCTCGATTTTTGCCCATGAGCGCCACTTTAGCCATCATCCGGCGCTGCCCGCCACGCCGGCCTTTTCCGACGAGGGCGCCGCCAATCACACCAGGCTTTGCGGCGAGTACGGCGACCCCGGCGTGCACCTGTTCGTTTACGGGCGTAAGGCGTTTGGCGGCGAGCGCGAACCTCGCCGCTACCCGGCGCGGCAGACGCTGGAGGCGAGCCAGGCCGTGGCTCGCCAGCACGGCCTGAGCGAGGCGCAAACCGTGTTCGCCCAGCAGCGCCCGGACGCCATCGATGCCGGCGTGTTCCACAACGACGTGATCGCCGTGGGCAACGGTCCTGTGCTGCTCTACCACGAGATGGCGTTTCTGGACGAAGAGGCGACGCTCGACGCGCTACGCGCCAAAATGACCACACCTTTGATTGCGGTGCGCGTGCCCCAGGAGGCTGTCAGCCTGGACGACGCGGTGAGCTCGTATCTGTTCAACTCGCAGCTACTTTCCAACCCGGATGGCACCATGACCCTGGTCGTGCCCGGCGAGTGCCAGGAGAACGAGGCGGTATGGCGGCCGCTTCAGGATCTGATTCTGGCGGGCTACAACCCCATCAGCGAGGTCATCGTCAAGGACGTCAAGCAGAGCATGCAAAACGGCGGCGGCCCCGCGTGCCTGCGCTTGCGTGTGGTGCTTTCCGAGGTCGAACGCGACGCGATCGATGGCCGCGTGCTGCTCACGCCCGCGCTGTTCGAGGATCTTAGCGCTTGGGTCGAACACCACTATCGCGACCGGTTGGCCGCGGAAGATCTCGCCGACCCGCAGCTTGCTCGTGAGTCGCTCACCGCCCTCGACGAGCTCACGCAGCTTCTCGAGATCGGCTCGGTGTATCCGTTTCAGTTGGGGTAGGGTGAATCATCCTATGACGCCGCTCTTTCAGCCAACCCGTGACAAGGCGTTTGCTTCACGGCTCATTCAGCACAACATGATGTGTTATTACAAGCGGCTCGACATGCACTGGGACGACGCCGTGTTCGATCGCGATTGGCGCGAGCTCGAAAGCTATCAACTGGTGATTGACGCGTGTGCAGTGGGGCTTTTATGCCTCAACCGCGACGACCATGCGTACTACATCCGCGAGCTGCAGATTGCCCCAACATGGCAGCGGCAGGGGCTGGGGGCGGCAGCCATCCGTTTTACTCATGATAAAGCGCTGCGAGAGGGGGTCTCTGCCTTGCGCCTGCGGGTTTTCTGCATCAACCCGGCCAAGGGGCTCTACGAGCGCATGGGGTTTCATATCCGTAAAACCCAGGATAACACCCATTATATGGAGCGCCCGGTTTTCTGAACGCCCCCTCTCATCCTCGAAACCTTTCTGGCTGATAGCCGAACTCAGGAAAGCGGCTTGGCTTTGCCAACGTTGAGCAGCGCGATACCCGCGCCGATCAGTAGCGCACCCGGCAAGAGCCCTTGCGGGACGCTTTCGCCCTGTAAAAAGATCGCCACCGGTACGCCGAATAGCGCGCCGACGGAGCCCAGCAGGCTCAGCATCACCGGGCCGCCGGTTTTCTGCAGCAGAAAGAGCAGCAGAAATTGACCGGCGAAGACGCACGCCTGTAGCGCCATCAACGCGACCAGACCGGGGCGTAGGTGGGGCACGGCGAGCGAGAAGCCGGGCAAAAAGCCCACACCCAGCAGCAGTACCACCGCGGCCACTAGCATGCCAGGCGCCAGTGCCTGGCCAGAGACGCCGGCCGGCCAGCGCAGTGTGCGGTAAATATTGCCAATCGCCAGCAGTACCGGGCCGAGCAGCGCCAATAGAATCCAGTGTACATCCGCATCCGGGGCGGCCACCTTGTGGGCGGCCAGAACTATCGCCCCCGCCAGTGCCGAGAGTACCCCGAGCCCACGGCTTGGCTGGAAGCGCTCCATTTTTAGAAGCAGCGCGCCCAGATAGGTCAAAAGCGGCGGCAGCGTGATGACCAGCGCCACGAACCCGGCGCCGATATGCGCGATGGCGGAGAAGAAGAGCAGATTGGATCCGGCCACGCCGACCAGCGCCGACACCGTATAGTACTCCAGCGTGCGGGCGTTGACCGGCGGCAGCCGCCCCCGA
Source organism: Vreelandella sp. GE22 (assembly GCF_968212445.1). Classification (NCBI taxonomy): domain Bacteria; kingdom Pseudomonadati; phylum Pseudomonadota; class Gammaproteobacteria; order Oceanospirillales; family Halomonadaceae; genus Vreelandella; species Vreelandella sp. GE22. Next base: position 2,653,178 of record NZ_OZ309110.1, on the reverse strand, counting down.
GCCGCCGCCAGGGCCAGCAGGATGAGTGCGGCCCCACCAAGCGACCAGAACAGAAACGCCAGCGGTGAAAGCGCCATCTCTCCGGCCTGTTTGGCCAGGTTGGTCGAAAGGCCCAGCAGCGCGCCCCCGGTCAGCAAAAAGAGCAGCGAAGCGAGGCGCCTCGAGGTGGGCGAAGTGGCAGAGGGTGAGAGGGCGGAATCGGTTCGCTGCATGACAAGGCTCCGTAGAAATATCTTGATATCAAGGTATCCGGGGCTTTACCTTGACGTCAAGATAAAAAAACGTAAGCTTGGCGCATGGATCACGTCGATAGAATACTCAAACAGTGGCAGCAAGAGCGCCCGGACTTGGACGTGGCGGCCATGGGCACGCTTGGGCGACTCAAGCGGCTGCATAATGCTCTGATGCGCGCCATGGAACCCACCTGGGCGGCGTTTGGGCTGAGCGACTCGAGCTTTGACGTGCTCGCCACGCTCCGGCGCGAAGGCCCGCCCTACGCGCTTTCACCAAGCGATCTTATGGCCTCGACCATGGTGACCTCGGGCACCATGACCCATCGGATTCAGCAGCTCGAAAAAGCGGGGCTCGTCGAACGAGTCAAAAACCCGGACGACGGGCGCGGTTTTTTGATTTCACTTTCAACAGAAGGCTTTGGGCTGATCGATGCCGCCGTGACCGCTCACGTCGAAACGCAGCAGGCGCTGGTCAGCAGCCTGGATAATGCGCAGCGCGGCGAGCTCGATGTATTGCTCAAGCAGATGCTGGAAAGTCTTGATCAGCGCACCCAGGAAAACGACGTCCAGGAAAACGAGAGGTAACGCACGATGGCGCTTTTGTTGAAATGTCTGCTTGGGGCGCTGGCGGTGCTGCTTATTGCGCTTTTGTCGCGCACCAAAAGCTTTTTCATCGCCGGGTTGGTGCCGCTGTTTCCCACTTTTGCGCTGATTGCGCACTACATCGTAGGTTCCGAGCGCGGCATGGCGGATCTGCGCACCACGGCGCTGTTCGGGCTCTGCTCGCTGATTCCCTACGCGGCTTATCTCGTTGCCATCTACTACGTAAGCTACCGGCTCACCCTGACCGGAACCCTGACCGTGGCCACGCTGGTGTGGCTTCTGTTCGCGCTGCTGTTGCTATGGGGTTGGACGCGCTTTTACGCCGGCTAAAAGGCGCTCAACTATAAACAGACGTGCGCCGAACTGCTTGCGTCACCGCCTCCATGAAAGCTCGTACGCGTGCTACCTGGCGAAGATCCGGGTGGGTGAGCAGCCAAAGCGGCGTTGCGAGCGCCTCGATGGGATCGCTCAAGCGTACTAAAGCGCTATCGCCGTCGCCCAGATAGCAGGGGAGTACCGCTATGCCAGCGCCCTCGCGCACCGCCGATTGCATGCCCAGCAGGCTATCCAGCCGGTAGGCGGCGTTTTTATCCTTCATCCAGTTCTCCAAAATGGCGTCGCCCAAGTGAACGTCCGGGCCTACCCAGCACTCATCGAGCAGGGCGCCGGGCGCGCGAGGGGTGGGCGTTGCCTGCCAACGCGTGCGTTGGCCATACACTGCCAGGGCCACCTCGCCGAGCGGACGCCCGACCAGCGCCTCCGGCGGGGTGCGGGTGGGGCGGATGGCGATGTCCGCTTCCCGGCGCGAGAGGCTGTGGCGCTGGTTGGAGATCGCCACTTCGAGGTCGATATCCGGGTGGCGCTTGCGAAACGCGGCGAACACCGGGCTTAAAAGACCGGCGAACAGTGTGTCGGTGGTGGTGATACGCAGCGTGCCCGAAAGCGTGAGATCCTGGCCGACGATGCGCCGCTCGGCGCCGTACACCTCATGCTGTACCCGCTCGGCAGTGGCCGCCAGGTCTTCGCCCGCAAGCGTTGGGGTGTAGCCGTGGCGATGGCGCTCGAACAGCGTGACGTTCAGGCGCTTTTCAATCGCGTTGAGCCGACGAAAGACCGTCGCGTGGCTAACGTGCAGCGCTCGGCTGGCGCCAGAGAGCGAACCCTGTGAAGCGACGGCGAGTACCACCTGCAAGTCATCCCACTTCAACTGCTGTGCATTCATGCAAATCCACTTGTCATTTTTAGGGAATGGGGCGACAAATGCGAACAGGGTAGCCTGTCACTCTACTCAGTGACAGCGAAGGTTGGACATGAACATATTGATCATTTCAGCTCACCCCGAGCGGCGCTCGTTCAACGGCGCGCTGATCGACACCGCGGTTGATCAGCTACACAGCGCGGGGCATACGGTAGAGGTCAACGACCTCTACGCCGAGCGCTTCGACCCGGTCGAGCGCGCCGAACACTACGGGCGCCACAATGACGAGGTCTTCGCCCCGCTCGATGAACAGCGCGCGCACTACGAGCAACAGGCGCTACCGGCGGACGTTGCGCGCGAACTCGAGCGGCTCGAGTGGGCGGACCTGGTGATTTTTCAATTTCCGCTCTGGTGGCACGCCCAGCCGGCCATCTTGAAAGGCTGGTTCGATCGTGTGCTGGTTTACGGGGGCGCTACACCAGCCGGATGCGGTATAACCACGGCTACTTCCAGGGCAAGCGGGCGCTGCTCTCGATCACCGCTGGCTCGCCCCGGCAAGCCTTCCAGCCCTTTGGTCGCGCCGGGGACATGGCTGTCTGGCTCTGGCCGATCCACTCGTCGCTCTACTACGTGGGGTTCGAGGTGCTGGCGCCCCAGGTGAGCTATGGGGTACAGGGCGGCGGTATCGAATATCAACAACAGGAGGCGCTGGTCGAACATCTACAAGGGTGCAAAGAGCGCTGGGCCGAGCGCGTGCAAAAGCTTACCCAGGAGCGGCCGATCCCCTTCGCCGGGTGGGACGACTGGGATGAAACGGGCGTGCTCGAGGACACGGCGCCGCTTCGCTGGCGGGTGGGTTAGCGCTCGCGAGGCGCCCCGCCATAGGCCGGGCCGGCGGGCGGAAAGAGTGGCGGGTGTTTAACGCGGCGCGTCGATAATGGCGACGCCCGTGATCTGATGAAGGGCATCCATCAGCGAAGCGCGAAAGGTTTGGCCGTGGCCCATGCCTGGAAATTCGCGGTAGCTTGCCGTGATGCCGTCCATGGCGTCGAGGCGCTCGGCCAATCTTTCCGGGGCGTCTGGCGCTACGCTCGAAATGCGCTGAACGTGCGCCTGCACGCGCGGGTCGCTCAGGTCGCGGTGGCTGTGGTCGCGTTCGCGCTCGCTACCGCCCAGACTCAGCAGCACCCGTACCGGCTGGCCCGCGTAGCGGGTCGTGAAGCCGCGCTGTGGCTGGCCGAGCAGGGCGCCGTCGGCCCACCAAAGCGATGGGCTACCCGGGGCGTAGGTGGTGAATGCGTCAGGCCGGGTAAACAGCGTATGTAACACGAACAACCCGCCCAGCGAGTGGCCCCAGAGCGTTTGCTGCGCCGGGTCGGTGGTCACGCGCTTTTCGATCTCCGCGCGAACCTGGCCTTCGATTACCTCCAGAAAGGCGTCGGCGCCGCCGCCCGGGTATTCCGGCGAGGGCTCGCCGTCCTCGAGGGGGCGCGCGGTAAAGGTGTAGTCCTGTAGTCGTCGGCGGTCGATACGCAGGTCGTTGTCGTAGCCGACGAATACCAACACCGGTGGAACGCCCTGCTCGCCGAGGGAGTCGAGCAGGCCGGTATCGAATTCCATCAGCGCGGCGTTGGCGTCGAGCATCCAGAACGCCGGAAACCCGTTTTCGGGGGCGCTTTCTGTCGGAATGCCCAGCGTGACGCGCCAGCGCTTTTCGCTTCCGACCAAAAAGCGCTCGAAGCGGTACGTTTCCAGCCGTTCATCCAAAACGGTGTGGCCTATGGACTGTTGCGGATCGCGTTGCTGGGCCAAGGTAGGGCTACTCCAGAGCATCGTGAGCAGAAGAAGGGGCAGAATGCGGAACGCCGTAGCGCACGTCGGGGGAAGGATCATGAAACTCCCATGAAGGTTAATCCAACGCTTGCAGGTCAGGAGTAACCTCGCGCGGCGTTGATATCGTCGTTCAATAGATAAAATGTTAACGATAATTGATATTAATGAAAGAATAACGGCCCGCGCTCGCAAGCTCAGGTCATCCGGTTCGAATGAGTACGTTCAAAGGCGAATGATCAAAAGAGTCCTCCCATGGTAGATATCGCAGCGTTTTTAGGTTTTCTGATTTTTACCCCCGGCATCATGCGAAATTTGTACGCCGAGTCCGTGATGTACGATGAGTTCGGCCGACAAAAAACGCTTTTGCCGCTTTTGGTACTGCTGCCTGTTGCGCCACTTCTGTTGGTTGGCCTAACGATCATGGTGAGCGTCTGGGCGGGGATTGTCGTAGCTGGCCTTTGCTTTTTGCTGGTGTTGCTCATGGCGCGTAAAGACGTCGCCGTCTTTGATACCTCCGGCACGAGTCGCACCGACAAGGCAAAGAACGCCGCACACATGGCTTTCGGTGCCGCTTTGGCGGGCCTGCTTTATGTTGCGTTATATGCGCTTTATCCGTTGACCGTAGGGAACTGGTGACAAGTAGATAGTCAGCGTCGTGCGCGTTGTTACTATACTGCGACGTATTTGTCCGATCACCCTTTAGAGAGAGGCTTCTGTGTCGCTGGAATTCAATTGGTCGCGTTTCAATGAACTCGATGTCCGTGCCTTTTACACGATCGCCCGCGCGCGTGAGGCAGTATTCGTGGTCGAGCAGGCCTGCGCCTATCAGGAGATCGACGCGCTGGACCCGCTGGCGTGGCATCTACGCGCTACCGTCGAAGGGGAGCTTGCCGCCTATATTCGCTTGGTGGGGCCAGGGGATAAATTCGCCGAGCCTTCGATCGGGCGGGTGATGACCGTCCAGGCGTATCGCGGGCGGGAATACGGCCGTGCGCTGATGGTGGAGGCGATTCGCTTTACCGAGCAGATGTTTCCCGGGCAGGGTATTCGTATCGGCGCCCAGGTCTATTTGACCGCGTTCTACGAGTCCCTTGGCTTTGCGCCGGTTGGGGCGCCCTTCGATGAGGACGGCATCCCGCATATCGAGATGGTGAAGCCTGCGCCCGGCTACTCTGATAACGGTACCTGACCACGCTTTTACCGAGAGCGAGTACGACGCCGTTTACCGCGCCATGTTCGAGCGCCGTGACCCGCGCTCGCAGTTTCTCTTTGAGCCCCCACTTTGCCATTGATCTAGCGGTCATACCGTGTCGCAGAGTGGTTCGATATTTCTTGAAAAACGCCAGCAGGCGGGAGACCTTGAGTGGGCCTTCTTGTCGCCCTCGGCAGAGTTCGAACCCGGCGAGCGCACCGGCCGGGCAAGGACGAGCTGGAAAAACCCGAGCATATCCGTTAACGCTTCACCGTTGGCTACTGATAAAAAAGAACATCATCATGTTACTCAAGAAAAGCGTGTTACCCGCCGCGGCGTTGTTACTATCGACTGCCCTTTTAAACGGCGCGGCGTTTGCCCAAACCAGTGAGCGCGACCTGGCGGCCGAGGAGGCCAACCGCGAGCTGGTCGTCGAGTTCTACGAGCGCTTCTTCAACGACCACGAAACCGACGAGGCGTCAGAGGTCGTGGCCGACGACTACATCCAGCACAACCCCGGCGTACCGGATGGCAAGGAGCCCTTCGTCTCCTACTTCTCGGAGTTCTTCGAAGAGAACCCGGATTCCTATGCGGATATCACCCGCAGCGCCACCGACGGTGATCTGGTCTGGCTGCACGTACACTCCACCAACGGTGAGGACGACCCGGGCGAAGCCGTGGTCGATATCTTCCGCGTGGAAGACGGCATGATCGTCGAGCATTGGGACGTTATCCAAATCGTGCCGGAAGAATCCGCCAACGAGAACACCATGTTCTAAGCGAGCGCTAACGTACCGCTTGTTGATGCAAGAGTGTGAAGCCGGGCGACTGCCCGGCTTTTTGCGTTTCAAGGGGGCAAGTCCCGGCCGCTCGGACCGAGTCGCTTATCGCCTGGCGGGTTTTAGGTTAGAGTCGTCCAATCGATATCAGGAGCCGCCCATGCAAGAACGTCTCGACGCTCTGCTCGCCCCGCTGATCAGGGACGTACAGGTACTGACGCCCCAAGCCGACCCGGCCATGGCGGGGCCTACGCTTGCGAGCAAGTTCGGCGGCGTGCCCTACGCCGAGACGGGCACCGAGTGGCCGACGTGTGGTCTCTGTGAGCAGCCGCTTTCGTTCATCCTGCAGATGCATGATGCGTCGGCGAACGCTTTGTTCGTCTTCTATTACTGCTTTTACTGCCTGCCCTTCGGGGACGACCCGCGCGACCGCGCGCTCTGGCACGCGCAGTGGTTCCAGGCGCCCGCAAGCGACAGGCAGATCCTCCTCGAGCGCCCCTGTGCCGATAATGACGCGACCACGCCGTGTCGGATCACCACGCACTCGGCGCGGGTACTGCCGGACTGGGAGGGGGTCGATACCCACTCACCACAGGCCGAAGCGCTTTGCGGCGAGCTCGACCCGGGAAGCCCTTGGCAGGCGCTGTTTGATGCCACGACGCGGGCGGGCTGTCTCGATGAGCTGAAGAGCTGGCAAGGCGGCTACCCGCACTACCTGCAGGGCGAACACGTGCCAGACTGCCCGCACTGCCAAGCCCCCATGACGTTCCTGGTGCAGATCGACTCTGAGGAGGAGGCGAACCTTGACTGGGGAGCGGTGGGACTTGTTTACCTCTTTTACTGCGAGCGGCACCCGCAAATCTTCGAGTTCGTTCGGCAGAATACGTGAGCCGGGAACGTGTCTTCCACAAGCGACTTTTCACAAACAACTTCCCCCGAGGCAACCAGGACGACCCATGCAGGATATCTCGATCGAGCGGATGTTCGCCGATAGCGGCCATGTGCCCATCGTCGCCCGGTGGACGTTTGACACCTGGGGGCAGCAGCTGCATCCGGAGCGCACGTTTGCCGAGGCGCTCGAAGAGACGCGCCAAGAGTGCGGCAAGTGCGGCGTACCGTCGCTGTTCGTGGCGCTGAAAAGCGGCGTGGCGGTAGGCACCGCCAGCCTGATTGCCGACGATGTAACAAGCAGGCCGGAGCTTACGCCTTGGCTTGCCTCGGTGTACGTGTTACCCGAGTGGCGTGGGCGCGGGATTGCTTCGCGCCTGGTTCAACGCGTGGAGCGCGAAGCGCGTGAAAACGCTATCGCGCGCTTTTATCTTTATACGCCGGATCAGCAGGCGCTCTACCAACGTCTGGGTTGGCAGGAAATCGAGCGAATCGCCTATGCCGGGGAGAAGGTGACGATCATGACGCGCCCGTTGACGGTTGAAAACAGTGAGGAAACGTCATGATCAGCGGCCGCGCGCTGCACTATTTCGATACCGTGGCCCGCTGTCGTTCGCTGCGCCAAGCGGCGGCTCGGCTCAATATCGCGCCGACGGCCATCAGCCGCCAGATCGATATGCTAGAGCAGGAACTGGGTGCGCCCCTTTTAGAGCGCGGCCCTGGCGGCATCCATCTGACCGAGGCAGGCGAGCTGCTCGCCGCCCAGGCTCGGCATACCCTCCGCGATATGGAACGCGTCCATGAGCATATCGCCGACTTGCAGGGCCGGCGTACCGGGCGTGTTCGCCTGGTTGCCGCCGAAGGCGTGGTGGCCGGGCTATTGGCACCTACCCTGGCCGACATGGGGCGGCGCTACCCGGGGCTACGTTTCGATATCGACATTACCAGCGCCGGGCAGGTCGTCGAGCATCTCCGTCTGGGTGCCGCGGATATCGGGCTTTCGTTTTTCACACCGCGCCACGACGATATCGTCGTTCTGGAAAGCACGCGGCTCGAGCATCACGCCGTCATGGCGGCAGATCACCCTTTGGCAAGTGCCCGTGAAGTGTCGCTCCGGGCGTTGGCCGGGCACCGCATCATTTTGCCCGGCGAGACGTTCGGCGCCCGCCAGGCCTTCGAGCGCAGCGCCCACCGAGCGGGCATTCAGCTTTTGCCATCGTTCGATACCGCCTCGCTTGAAACCCAGAAAGCGCTGGCGCTGAACGGGGCGGGGGTGCTGATTTTGCCGCCCATGACGGTGGCCCGCGAGTGTCAGCGCGGCGAACTCGTCAGCGTACCGCTAGGGCCCAACGAGCTGGAGCCCGCCCGTATGGATCTATGCATCTATCGTCACCGCACGCAAAGCGTCGCGGTGGACACCTGCCTCGCCCTTCTAACCGACTCCCTCCAAGCTCTAAACGCCGCATTAGACTAATAGCGCACACAAAAAGTGGACACACGCTTATAAAAATTGAAATATTAGGTGCACTGGTGTGCGCCTGTGTGTCCAGGGCGCTGCTTGCCATCTCATAAGTCATCAACGCTGACGCAATAGCGACATCAGGGGAACCGTTATGCGACGTTCGTTCGTCTTGCCCACCTCCCGTGCCGGGTGGGGGCTTTTGATCGCCTTTATCGTTTTAGTGCTGGCCGGTATTTGGCCCGTGATCGGTCTGGTCAACCAAGCGCTACTGGTAGGGGGGCTGCCGCTTTTGATCGTGTGGAGCTACGGGGTCATCTTCGCCTGCGTAGGTGTGATGCTTGTAGGCAACCGGATCGTCGAGAGGGACGGCCATGAATAGCCTCTGGCCGCTGGTCATTACGCTTGGGTACGTCGCCATCGCCATGACGATCGGCTTGAAGGCCCGCGCCGGGCACCGTATGGATACCCTCGAGCAGTGGGGCGTGGCCGGGCGTAGCATGGGCCCTGTCACGCTTTATCTATTGATCGCGGCGGGCAGCGTGAGCGCCTACACCTTCATGGGCGCGCCGGGCTGGGCCTACTCGAAGGGCGTGGCGGTGTTTTATGTCGCGATTTATCTGGCGTATCTGGCGCTGGTGGCTTGGTACTTCGGTCCAAAAGTGTGGCAGTTCGGCGAACAGTTTGGCCACGTGACCCAGGCAAGCGCCATTGCGGATCGCTACCAGAGCCCGGCGCTGGGCGCTTTGGCCGCGCTGGTCATGGCGGTGGGATCTGTCGCCTACGCGGTGCTGCAAACCGTGGGCTCGGCCTACATTTTGTTCGTTATGAGCGGCGGGGCCATACCGGTCTGGCTGGGCGTGATCATCGTGCTTGCCTGCATCGCGGTGTATCTCTATGTCAGCGGCCAGCGTGCCATCGGCCGGACCAGCGCCTTTCAGGGCGCGCTCATGCTGGTGGTGGCTTGGGCGGTCGGGCTATGGGCGGTACACAGTGCGACCGGTGGTTTGAATTTTGCCGATGTGTTCGAGCGTATTCAGACGGATCACGGCGCGTTTCTCACGCTACCCGGCGCCGGTGGCGACATGAGCTTCAGCTTCTGGACCACCTCGATCATCGTTTCGATGTTTTCGTTCATGCCCCCGGTGTGGACCCAGTGGATGTGCGCGTCATCGGCGCGCACGATTCGGCGAAGCGCCACTTGGCTGCCTACCTACTACGTGGTGATCCTGCCCATGGTGGTGGTCGGCTTCATCGGTATCTACTCGCTGCCGGATCTGGCCCGGGCCGACACCGTGGTGCTGGAGTACGCCATGGCGCATCTACCGGTGGTGCTGGTCGGGCTTCTGGGTGCCGGCACGCTGGCCGCCTCGATGTCCTCGAGCGAGCCGTTCATCCACTCGGTGGCGCTCTCGACTACCAAGGATGTGCTGCAGCCGCTTTTCAAACTCTCGGACGCCTTCACGGCGAAACTTGCCCGCTGGCTGGTGCTGCCGGTGATGGCGCTGGTGATCGCGCCGCTAGCGATTGCCGAGCCGGGCAGCCTGGTAATGATTTTGCTCGTGGGCCTGGGCTTTGCGTCCCAAGTGCTGCCGGCGTTCATCGGCATGTTCTTCTGGCCGCGAGCCTCGAAGCTCGGCGTCATGGCGGGGATTTTGGCGGGGTTCGTCATCACGGTGGCGTTCACGACGCTTTGGTCGCATCCGCTGGGGATTCACGCCGGATTCTGGGGCTTGATGCTCAATCTGCCGGTGTTCGTGGCGGTCTCGCTTGTCACACCGGCGGTCGAGGCGAGCGTGGTCGAGCGGTTTTTCCGCATCGCCGCGCCCCGGGGCTTTCGGCAAGGCAGGTCACTGTCTTAATCCTTTAATGAAAAAAGGCGAGGATGGTGGGTCAGCATGTATCGACAACGTCCACCCAATAAGGCAGTGCCATGAGCCAACGGCTAGCCGGGCGCAATCGCCCTCAACAGGTCATCGGAGCGCTTTATGGCGCCAATGAAGCGCTTTCCAGCGCACAGCGTCAGACCCAATTCGCCCAAATGGCGGCATCGCCGGCGCGGTTTTTTGATGCCGCGGACGTCCTTTACTGGCAGGACGTGTGGAGCGACTGGCGCTTTACACTATTCGGCGGCTGGCCGGCAACGCAAACCTGGCTGCACGGCGACGCTCAGCTTTGCCGCTTTGCTGCATCGGCCTACCCTGGCGAGCCTGTCCGGTTTGGGCTGCAGGGCGTGGACCGGGCCCTGATCGGCGACTACCAATTCGATCTCTGGCGCCTGGCCACCAGCCTGGTGCTGGAAGCGCGGGAAAACGCCGGGCTCTCCGCCAAGGCCGTCGACCAGGCATTGAATGAGCTCGCCACGGGCTATCTTGAAGCCTTGAGCGCGCACCGTGAGGGTAAAACCCTCAAGGCGGGCGGGTTGAAAAGCGCCAAGGGCCCGCTCAAGGATTTTCTCGGCAAGGTGGCGGACAAGCAGCACCCTCAGCGCTCGTTGGAAAAATGGACCGAGCTTACGGATACCAAAGGGCGCCAGTTCGCTGCGCGGCCGGGCAAGCTTGCCAACTTGCCGGCGGACGTTGCCAGCAAGCTCAAGCGCATCATCGAAAACGAGTATCAGCAAACCCTGCAAGCCAGCGCTAAAGAGGGGGATGGGAACCACTTTCGGGTGAAGGACACCGCCCGGCGGCTAAACGCCTCGGGGCTCGAGCACTACTACGTGCTGCTGGAGGGCGGAGGCGATGGCCAGCACGACGATGTGCTGATCGAGGTCAAGGAGCAGCGCCCGCCCCAGGCGTATCACCTGCTGGGCAAGGCCGACCAGCAGGGCTGGCGAAAGCTCTTCCCCAACGAGGGGCTGCGCCACGCCGCCGCCTTTCACGCCCTGGCCGCCCACGACGATGCGTATTTGGGCTGGCTGACGCTAAACGACCGGGTGTTTGGTGTGCGCCGCATGCCCGGCTTTGCCAAACGTCTGCCTGCCAAAAAGCTCAAGGGGGCCAAGGTGTATCGCAAGCTTGCGCGCCAGTGGGGCGAAATTCTCGCCGCCGGGCACGTACAGGGGGCCAAAGCGCTGGCGCGAGGGGAGGAGGGCTTCGCCGATGCGGTGTATCAGCGTATCGAAGGGCACGAAGCCGCGTTTATCGACAGCGTGTCGCGCTTTGCCAAAGGGTACGCCGACTGCGTCGAGCAGGATTACCGGCTATTTATCGAACACTTCATGACAAGCGCTAGCTGACCAGGATAGCCGGCATAAAAAAAGCCGAGCATTGAGGCTCGGCTTTTCGACAAGGCGCTTTTAGTAGAACCTGCGCCCGGGCGCTTTACTGGCCGGCGGCGCCACCCACCACACCGCTTTGAAACGCACTTTGGCGCTCGGCTCGGGTGAAATCGCTGTTTCGCAGGTGGCTTTTCACGGTGTCTTCCGGGGAGCCCGCCATTTCGCGGAACATGCCCATCGAGCCCAGCAGCGCCGAGGACTCGTAGGGTACGAACACCCGCTCGCCGTCCTTGGCCATGTTGGGCAGCACCTTGATGTAGCTCTGGCCCAACAGATACCCCACCACGGTGCGCTTGTCGTCGTCGCTTTCGCCGATGGCGTTGAGCACCAGCTTGATGGACTCCTGCTCGCCCTGGGCGCGCAGAATCGCCGACTGCTTATCGCCTTCGGCGTTGAGGATGGCGGATTCACGCTGACCCTGGGCCATGGCGATCGCCGCGGACTTCTCGCCCTCGGCCTCGGTCACCGTGGCCCGGCGCTTACGCTCGGCGGCCATTTGCAAGCGCATGGCGGTTTCGACCTCGTCGGGCATGGCGATATCCTGCACTTCGACCCGCGAGATCTTCACGCCCCACTTGGAGGCGGGCTCTTCCATCGCGGCCTGAATTTCATTGTTCACCTCGGCGCGGGACTCGAACAGCTTGTCGAGCTCCATCTTGCCCACCACCGAGCGCAGCGTCGTCTTGGCGAGTACCTCGACGGCCTGGCTCATGTTCGCCACCTCGTACACCGCTCGCTTGGGGTCGATGATCTGGAAGTAGAGCGCGCCATTGATGCGCACCGTGACGTTATCCGTGGTCACTACCGGCTGACCCGGAAAGTCCATGACCGTTTCGCGGCGGTCGATACGCGTCTCGTCGGTGGTGATCGCCTGGTACTCTTCACCGAGCTTGCGATAGCGCAGCATGGTGATCGCCCGGGGCTGCTCGATGAATGGGATGATGATGTTGATCCCGCTTTCCAGCACGCGGTTGAACGAGCCAAGGCGCTCGACCACCATGACTTCGGACTGGCGAACGATCACCAAGCCTTTGGCGATGATCGCGATACCGATCACGACGATAATAAGGCTTATGATCAAGCCCGGGCTGATAGGTAGATCCATGGTCAGGGTTCCTCGTGGTTGGCGTTGTCCGGGGGATAGGAGGGTTCGGGTGGGGGTGTAAGCACGACAAGGGCGGTGGTGCCTTCGAAGCGTTTGAAGATCACGGGTGACCCGGCGGGAAGTTCGGTTTCGCCGCTTTCGAGCACGCGCAGGCGGTAAAAATCGCCGTTGACCTTGATGCCCGTGGCGTTATCGTAATCGCGCTTCAACGTGGTGTAGCGGTTGCCTTTTTCCACGCCGGTGCCGGTCGTGCCGTAAGCCACGCCCCGGGGTGAAAAGCGTGGGCGTATGACCATGATGGCTATGGGCACCAGCAGGCCGGCAAATATGCCCATGCTGACGAGCTGCCAGGGGAAGGTAAGGCCCAACAGGGTGACCATCGCCGTCAACGCGGCGGCCACGCCCAGCGCCAGCAGCAGCATTGCGCCGGAGGCAAGCTCGGCCAGGCTAAGCAGCAGGGCCAGCACCAGCCAGCCGTAGGCGGGGTTCCACTCCATAGACGTTCCTCCTTCTTTAAGGCGCCGGTTCAAACCGCCGACAAATGGCGCTCGCGCGTAGGTTAAAATGCGCGTTAGTGCTAGCTTACCGCAATAAAAGCCGCCGCGCGCCCTGTTTGGGTGCGCGCAATCACGAGGAGAGTCACGTGTCGGGAGTGGTGTACTGGCTTGATATGGCCGGGGTTATCGTCTTTGCGCTGTCCGGGGTCGTGCTGGCCTGTCGTTCGCGAATGGACCCGTTCGGTATGCTGGTGCTGGCAGCGGTGACCGGCATCGGCGGGGGCACGCTGCGCGATCTGGTGCTCGGTATTCACCCGGTTTTCTGGGTGAGCGACCCGACCTATCTGTGGGTCATCCTGGCGACCGTCGGTGTATCGCTTTTGGGCTTTCACTACATGCATCGTCTTTCGCGGCGTTTCCTGCCCGTCGCGGACGCCTTCGGCTTGGCGCTTTTCGTGGTGATCGGCACGCACAAGGCACTTTTTTTAGGGTTTTCGGGCGTGGTGGCGGTGGTCATGGGCATCATGACCGGCGTGGCCGGGGGCATGCTGCGCGACCTGCTCGCCCAGCGCGTGCCGATGGTGCTGCGCGAGGAAATCTACGCCACCGCCGCCATGGCCGGCGCCATCGTCTATGCGGGGCTCTACACGCTGGCCGCGCCGCTTTCTATCACCATCGCCGCCTCGCTGGCGGTCACGTTGGGCCTTCGCCTGGCCGCCATTCGCTGGCACCTGGCGCTGCCGCAGTTTGCCTGGGTCAACGTGGCACCCAAAGCGGATGACAGCGGCGCGCCCCTGTCGACCCCGCAAAAGGCCCGGGAGCGAGTACGCATGATTCGCCGGGAGCGCCCTGAGCACAAGCGCTAACCCGCTGTTACGGGCGCGGCTGGCGTCTGGCCTGGCGCCAGCGGTCGAACCAGCGCCTGGGCTGCAAAAGGCGCAGGCTGGGTTCGCTCTCCACCAGCTCGACGCCCAGGCCAAGCGCGCCCAGCCGGACATAGAGGCCGCCGCTGACGCTTTTTTGCTCGAGGATGATATCCGAAAGCATTAGCAGCGGCCCGCCGCGCAGGGAGATCCCGTGAAGTGCGATACGCTCGCCGCTCATCTCAAGCTGCGCCTCGCCTTCGATGCCGCGCACGTCGAGCAGCCGGCCCAACCAGTCGTTTTGCCGCGCGCGGGTCAAAAAGAGCCGCGCTAGCAGGCCGGAGTCGCGCATGGAAAGGCGCAGCGAACTCTTCAGATGAATGGGCTCGCCCCAGGTGAGCGCGGCATCGGTCATCGCCAGGCGCACCCACCAGCCGGCGTCCTGGGCGCCTTGCTCGCTGAGCCGGAACACGTTTTCGAGCTTGACGGAGGAGTCGCTTGCGCGAAAACGCCGGCTTTGCCAGTCGCCTTCGCTAAGCGCCAGGTGAAGCTCGATGTCGCCGCGTAGGCGCTGCTCGAGAAGGGCAAGCTCGGTTTCGAAGGCGCGCAGCGTGATCTCACCTTCGGCCTGGTAGCCGGTCAGGCGCCACTCGCTTTCAAGGCTTGCCTGGCCGCCCAACAGCGCAAAACCGTCGGTATCCGGTAGGTAGTCGCCGTAGCGGGTGATGTCCGGCACCTCGACCACCGGCAGGGCAATGCGCGTCGTGAAGTGTTCCGGGGAAGGTGACTGCCGGGCTTGGCGAAAGTGTGCGGTTTGGGTGGTCAGCGCCAAATGGCGCCCGGCGAGTGCTGCGCGGTCGTCGCCTTCGCGCAGCAGCGTGAATTGGGGAATGCCCAGCGTCAGCGAGGCGTCGTCGGCGCTGGTGATCTCGGCGGTCAGCTCGCCGCGGCCGGCGGCCACGTAGTCCAGAAAGTGCGCTTCTAAAGCGTTGGCATTGACGCGCAGCCGAGTGGGGGCGAGCAGCTCAGCACCACGAAACGCGCCATCCAGAAAGAGCTCGCCGCGCCCGGCCAGCGCCAGGCCGTGGCCCTCGGGCAAAAAGGCGTTCAAAAAGCCGAGCTGCTGAACGCCGCCTTGCAGGTTGAACCGCCCCGCGGTAACGCCGCCTTGGCGCTGAAAACGCCCCTGGCGTAGCCGCAGCGCGCTCTCCAGGCGCTCCTCCGGGGCGTCGGCGCTTCCCACCTGCCAGCGAAGCGAGGAGCCGCTCAAATCGAAGGTTTCACCGTCGAGCGAGGCGCTGGCGATCGTGAGCGCAAGCTCGGCGTCGCTTGTCAGCGTGCGCGGTTGGGTGTCATCGGCCAGGCGGGTGACCCAGCGTTCGCCGGCAAGCGTGACTTCGCCGCTCAACAGGGCGTTGTCGATCGAGAGCGCACCCTGGCTGCGGGCCTGGCCGCTGACGAGGGCAAGCGCGCCAGGCGCTGGCAGCGCGGCGTCAAGGTAGGGGGTGAGCGCGGCAATGCTTGGCAGGCGCGCGTTTTGCCACGCAAGGTTGGCACTAACGTGCTCCAGCCCCACGTCGTCCAGCGGGCTTTCAAGGTCCAACGCTATCTCGGCATCCGCCAGCAGGGTGCGCTCGTGATGGGTCAGGATGGCCTTATCGAGGACGAGCCGCGCTTTTAGCGGCGCATGGGGCAGACGCTCGGCGGTAAGGACGCCGTCGCCTCGGGCCTGAAACGCCTGGTAGGCGACGCTTAGCGCCTGGGCCTCGATGCGGATCTCGCCCCGGTGAAGCGCGGCGTCCTGCACCTCTGCGTAGGCGCGCAGCCGCCCCTGGCCGGTAAAGGCCAGCGGCGCGGGGGCGGCGGCGCTTGCGTAGCGGTCGAGCATATTGAGCCGCGTGACGCGGCCTTCGAGTTCGAGTGTGGCGCCGCTAGGGGGCGCGAGCCGGTCGATGCGCCGATTGGGTATCGAGGTCGCCACGCTTAGCGCGGTATCGGTGGCATAAGGGGCGCTGTCGGCCAGCACGACGTCCTCGAGTGTGGCCAAAAAGTGAAGCTTGCTATCGTCCACCCCCAGGCGTACCTGGCCGTTTCCCGTGGCGCTTTGTATGGCCTCGCTTTGCGACTGGGCCACATCGAGCAGTGGCGCGGTATCCACGCTAAAGCGAAGCGCTGGCGCGCTCAGAACCAGCTCGCTTTGCTCGGTGAGCACGCCGTTCTCGAGGCCAAGCGAGGCCTCGAGGGCGCCGCTGCCGGAAAGCCCAAGCCAGGGAAGTGCCTCTAGGTAGGGCATGAAGACATCCCAGGCATCGGCGCTGGCCGAGGCGTCCAGCCGCGCTGAAAGCGCCTCGAGCAGGGCAGGAGTGAGGGTTTGCGGCTCATCAAGGCGGGTGACGACGGGGGCCAACGTGGCCCGGGCATTCAGTTGGATGTCGCGGGCGAGTATTGCGCCATCGCTTGGGCGCAAAAGGCGGCCTTGCGTGACGGCTAGCATGAGGTCACTGGCTGCCGGCGTGTCGCCGCTTAGCTCGCTGTCTCGCAGGTGGAGCTCGCCTTCGGCTTCCAGGGCGATATCGCCTACCTGAAAGCGGCGTATGCCCTCGGCGTCCAGGGCGTGAATGTGCAGCGCGCCGCGTAATAGCGCCAGCAAAGAGAGCGAAAGGGTAGCGCGTTCGGCCTCGAGGCTAACGGGAAGCGCTTGGTCCTGGCGGGTCAGGGTGAGGTTTTCGACCTCCCACTGGCCCGGGTGGGGGCTCGTTGCGCGCTGCCACTGAATGTCGACGCCGTCGAGGTTCGAGAGCTTACCGGCCATCCATTGGCTGTTGAGCACCAGGGTCGTGGCAAGCCACCAGGTAACAGAAAGTACGAAGGCGCTGATTAGGACTATAATCAGTGCCAGTAGCCATCGCGAGTAAGGAGCGGTTTTGCGGGACGATCGGCTTTTGATAATGGCTCCTTTCGGCGCATGTTTTATGGCATTATGCGCGACAAGGGACTGAGATGGGTTTTCGATTTCAACGCTAGGCAGGCAGCAAAGCCATGTTCAAGGATTTTTACACGCAGCGCGGGGACTATGTGGTGATCTCCGCCGAGCAGGCCAGCCGTTTCGCCAAAGGCGTCGCCGGCGATTACAACCCTATCCATAATCCGGATGCGCGGCGCTTCTGCGTGCCCGGTGACCTGCTATTCACACTCGTTTTAGCCAGGTTTGGATTATCGCGCCACATGGAATTTCGCTTCACCAACATGGTCGCGGCACAGACACCGCTCAAGTTTTGCGAAGCCGACGATGGCCAGATCCACGTATGCGACGACACGGGCAAGTGCTACCTGCACGTTACCCGCCAGGGCGATGTCACCTTCGAGCCGGACGTGGTCGAAGGCTTCGCGCGCTGCTACGTGGCGTTTTCGGGAAAGAACTTCCCGCACTACTTGAAGCCGCTGATGGAAGAGCATGGCGTCATGTTCAACCCTAAACGCCCGCTGGTGATCTACGACAGCATGGGCTTCTCGCTGGCGCGTCTGGACGGTTTTACGCCCAACCTGGCGCTGACCGACTCGTCGCTCTGCGTTCAGGGCAAGCGCGCCGAAGCGCTATTGGAGTTTGCCATCGAATCCCAGGGGGAGTCGGTCGGGGTCGGGTCCAAAAAGCTCGTGGTCAGCGGGCTTTGTGACTACGACGACGACCAGATGTCGGCCATCGTCGACGAGTTCTACCGGCTGAAAGCGGCCTACGAGGCCGCCTGAGCCGCCAGGTGGGCGGGTGTCTAGCCTAGCGGCAGCACGTCCACCTCGACCTCCACGTGGTGGCCGCCACCGCCATTCATCACCCCCTTCAGCGGGGCGACATCGAAGTAATCGCGCCCCCATCCCACCACCGGGTGGCGCTCACCGGCAAACGTCCCGTTGGTCGGGTCCAGTGCCAGCCACCCCCACTGGGGAATCCACAGCGCAAGCCAGGCGTGGGAGGCATCCGCCCCCACCAGCCGGGGCTGGCCCGGTGGCGGCTCGGTCTCCAGGTAACCGCTCACGTAACGCGCGGCCAACCCGATCGAGCGCAGCGCACCGATCATCAAGTGGGCAAAGTCCTGACACACCCCGCGGTGGCTGGCCAATACCTCGTTGATTGGCGTAGCCAGTGTCGTGAAGCTGGGGTCGTACTCGAAGTGCTCATATACGTAGCCATTGAGCGCTATGGCCGCGTCGATGAGCCCGCGACCGGGCGTAAAGCACTGCCGGGCGAAATCGCCAAGCTCGCGATTTCGCCGCACGAAGGGCGAGTCCAGTCGGTAAAGTTCGGTCTCGAAGCGCGGGGTGGTCTTCAAAAGCTCGGCGGTGTGCTCCCAGCTCGCCGAGGCGGCGGGTAGCGCGTTCATTGCCCGTGTTTTGATCGGCGTGGTCACCGTCACATCGAGGGTTTGATGAAGTGCTTCCACCGCGAAATAGAGCACCCGGTTACCGAAGACGTCGCGGCGTTCGGCCTGGTGGTGGGGCGTGGGTGTAATGGCAAGCGTCGAGGCGCCGCACTGCTGGTGAGGCGTTTTGCGCGGTAGCATCCGTGCTTCGCTATGGCACAGCGTGACCGGCGCGCTGTAGTGATAGCGCGTGGTGTGGCGCAGGGTGTACTTCATTCGTCGCGCTCCATGCTGACCAGCTGGCGGGCGCGTTCCACGTGACTGAAGTGGCTATGGCTGATCGCATCGGAGAGGGCGTTGAGCGGCGTCAGCAGTTCGTCGAGCAATTGCCCAAGCGCCTGCTGCGCCTCCGGGGTATCGCTTAGGTGGCTTAGACGGTCGATGTCGGCCAGGTGCAGGGCGGCGTTGGCCTGGATCAGCAGGCGGCGCTCGGCGTTGCGGTAGGGGGTGTCGCTACCCGGCAGGCGCTCGACCTGTTTATTGAGCCGCTTGAGCATGAAGCCCACCGAGCGGGGGTTGGTTTCATCGAACAACAAAAGGTCGATGATGGCCGCCGGGTGGAGTTCGCTGCGGTAGCGCCGCCGGTAGGCGGTGAAGTTGTCGGTGGTGGCCAGCACCACTTCCCACATCGCCAGGCGGCGCTCAGGCTGGGCATTGAGGGTGAGCTTCAAAAGCCCTAAAAGGCCCAGCGCGCGGTCCAGAAAGCGGCCGATGTCCAAAAATCGCCAGCCGTAGTGGTGGGGCATGGTTTCGTTGCAAAGCCCGAAAAAAGCCGCCAGTTGGGCAAAGACGCTTTCGCAGGCGCGCCGCGCGCCGCGGGTATCAAGGCTTGGATGCAGCGTATCGAGCTGGTGGCGAAGCTGGTGAATAACGCGCCAGGAGTCGTCGCCCAGGTGGTCGCGCACGCTTTGCGCGTTGTGCAAAAGCTGCGAGAAAAGCGGCTGCAGCGCGCGGTGATCATTGCTGTCGAACTGGACCAGCAGCGCCGTCTGCTTGGCCAAAAAGCCGGCCGGCCGGGTAGAGCCCTGCGCTTCTGGCTTGTCGCAAAGGTCGAGCGCTTGCAAAAGCTCGTCCAGGACCTGGTCGGCAATGGCGTCCTGGTCGTACTCCATTAGTCGCAACAGCGCCTCGCGCAAAAGCCGCGCGCGGCTATCCAGGCGTTCGCCGTAGCGGCCCAACCAGTAAAGGCTTTCCGCCACGCGGCTGGGCAGGTCTTCGTTGTCGCGGGTGACCACGATGGGCCCGCGGGCCTGCTTGAGCTGGCTTACGTGGGGCTGGGCGCTGGCCGCGGTCACCCATACATCTTTCACCACCGGGCTTTCGAGCGACGGCGCGCCCGGCGCGCCCTGCCAGCAAAGCCCGCCGGGCATGACCTGGTACTCCTCGCGGGGGGCGCCGGTGGCCGTCGCACTTCTAGGCGTGCGGGCCACGAAGCAGCGCAGGTTGAACGTGGCCGGGCCGAGGGTTTTGAGCTTTTCATCGAATACCGGCAGCGTTGCCGAGGCGGTCTGCGCATCGGCGGCGGCCAGCAATAGAGGCTCCCCCAGAAGGTGCTCGCAAAGCGCCGGCAGGTAATCGGCCAGCGCGCCGTTTTCGAGTACCCCAACGCCGAGGGCGTTTGAAACCGCCACTCCTTGGGTGCGCGCGGTTTGTAAAAGCCCGGGCACGCCGATGCCGGAACCGTCGTCGAGCTCCAGCGGGTCGCACTCGGCGTCGCGGCAGTAGCGCAGTACCACGTCGACAGGCTTTAGCCCGCCCAGGGTACGTAGCCAGAGCTGGCCGTCCCGTACTACCAAATCCTGGCCCTTGACCAGCGCGATGTTGAGGTAGTTGGCAAGGTAGGCGTGCTCGAAGTAGCGCGAGCTTTGCGGGCCCGGCGTCAGTAGGACCACGGTGGGGTTATCGCGATGCTGGTAGGCCAGCACGGTGAGCGTTCGGTGATGGGCATCCAGAAAGCTCGCGAGGCGTTTTAGCGGTGCGTTGCGATACATCTGCGGCAGCGCCCGACCCATCAAAATACGGTTTTCCAGCGCGAAGCCGGTGCCCGAAGGCGTTTGCAGGCGGTCACTCACCACCCGCCAGTGGCCTTCGCTGTCCAGAATGACGTTGACGCCGTGATAGTCGATCGGCGCCCGCCCGCCGGGCTGAGCGCCATGGCAGGGCAGCAGGTAATCCGGTGAAGCCAGTAGTGCCTGAATTGGCAACAGCCCGGCGTCGAACAGGCGCCGCGCGCCGTAAATATCGTTGTAGATCGCGTTGAACAGACGGCTTCGCTGAACGAGCCCCGCCTCGAGCGCCTGCCACTGGGCCTGGTCGATCACCCAGGGCAGCGGGTCGAGCCGCCAGGCGCGGCGCTGACTCTCGTCGTGCATGTTGAAGATCACGCCGTTTTCAGCCAGCAGCGCCTGGATATCCTCCTGTTGGCGGTAGCGGCCCTGCTCGCCGAGCGCGTCGAGGCAATCGAGCAGTTCCTGCCAGCCGGGGCGCAGCTGGCCCTTTTGATCCAGCATGGCGTCAAAAGCCGCGGGCGCTGTGTTGCCTGGCCGTTCAAGATATCCCTCGACCAGCCCGGCGGGCGATGATGTAACAGAGGCCGTCATACAAGGGTTCCTAAAAGGGGGCATGGTAACCCGTTACTGGGGAGCCCGGCGTAAATCCAGCGTCAACGGAAACTCCATGCTGGGCATCTCCATCGCGGGCATTTGAAAGCCTTGCCGATGACCGCTTGCGCTAAACCGGCCGAGCCGGCGCGCTTCGGCTTCGAAAGCGTTGACCGGGAAGGTCTCGAAATTGCGCCCGGTAGGGCGCGCCACGTAGTAGGTGCAGCCCGCGACCGAGCGCTCGTTCCAGGTGTCGATCACGTCGAATATCAGCGGCGCCTGGGCGGGGGTATGCGGGTGCAGCGCCGAGGGCGGCTGCCAGGCACGGTAGCGCACGCCGGCGACTGCTTCGCCGCTGCGCCCGGTGGCTTTCAGCGGCAGGCGACGACCGTTGCAGGTCACGATATAGCGCTCGCCACTCATGCCGCTTACCCGGACCTCCAGGCGCTCGACCGGGGAGCCTGCGTAGCGCGCGGTAGCGTCGGCGAAGGCAACGTCGCGCGGCACGTGCCAGGGCTCGATCGCCTGGCGCAGCTCGATATCCAGCGCCGCCGTATGCAGGCGGCCGTGCACCGGAAAGCGGAATTCGCGGAAGGGTTCGAACCATTCGAGCTTGAAGTCGAAACCGTGGCGGCGAAGATCGTCCAGCACGTCGTTCAGGTCTTCCCACAGATAGTGGGGCAGAGCCCAGCGGTCCTGTAGCGCGCTTCCCCAGCGCACCGGTTTGGCGCGGTAAGGTGCTTTCCAGAACCTGGCCACCAGCGCGCGGATCAACAGCATCTGCATCAGGGCCATACGCGCGTGGGGCGCCATTTCGAAGCCGCGAAGCTTTAAAAGCCCTTGCGGTTTGCTATCGCTATCCGGTGGGTAAAGCTGGTCGATGCAGAGCTCGGCGCGTTGGGGGTTGCCGGTCGAGTCGGTCAACAGATGGCGCAGCAGGCCCTCGGCACGCCAGGGTTCTGCCGCGTCGTCCTGGGGGATCTGTTGAAGGGCGATTTCCAGCTCGTAAAGCGCTTCGAAGCGCGCCTCATCCACCCGCGGGGCCTGGCTTTCCGGGCCGGTAAAAAGCCCGGAGAATAGATACGAAAGACTCGGGTGGTGCTGCCAAAACGTGATCATGCTTGCCAGCAGTTGCGGGCGGCGTAAAAACGGCGAATCCTCTGGGGTGAGGCCGCCAAGGGTTACGTGATAGCCGCTGCCCGTGCCGGTGTGGCGGCCGTCGAGCATGAATTTTTCGGTACCCAGTCGCGCCTGGCGGGCCTGCTCGTAAATCCCCTCGGTTTGCGCCACCAACGTTTGCCAGCTAACCGCGGGCGGAACGTCGACCTCGATCACCCCGGGCTCCGGGGTGAGTAAAAAGCGTTCAAGGCGCGGGTCGTCAGGCGGGGCGTAGCCTTCGATCATCACCGGGCAGCCAATCTCCCGGGCACACTCTTCGATGCTTTCGAGCAACGCCAAAAAGTGCTCCAACTGGGTCAGCGGCGGTAAAAAGATGCACAGGCGCCCGTCGCGCGCCTCGATGCAAAGGCTCGTATGCACCAGGCTTTCGTCCCGCGCCTGCCCGGTGCTGGGCTGGCGCTGCATCGATTCGTCTTGCGCCGAGTGCGGGGTCGCGTAAGCAGGGCGCTCGGCGGCCCAGGGCTTGGCCGGCTGCGCCAGGCGCAGGCCCATGGGCGAGCCGCCCGGCGCCAGGTAGAGGTGGTCGCGCTCGAGCGGCCAGCGTCCGGTTTCCCAACGGTGGCCTTGGGCAGTGGCGTGACGCAGGGGCAGGACGTAGCCGACGACCGCCTCCAGCCCACGCTCCAGAAGCCTTGCCAGGCGGTGCCGCTCGACAGCATCGGTTGGATCGATGTCGCGCGGGTCGACATCGGCGGGTAGCGTTTGCGCTTTCCAACGGTAATAGACGGCGTCCTCGAAGGCCGGCATCCAGAAGCGCGCCTCGACCCCCAACTGCTCGGCAAGCGCGTGGGTAAAGCTTTTGGCCAGCAGGTCGTTGGCGTATACCCTGGGCGCGTCTTGTGTTGCGGCCAACCACTTTGGGTCGCGCCAGAGGGCCACGCCGTCCTTGCGCCAGTAACAGGCCTGCACCCAGCGGGGCAGCGCCTCGCCGGCGTGCCATTCGCCTTGCTGCTGCAAAACGCCGCCGCTTGCGAAGGCGTTTTGCAACCGGTTCAAAAGCACCTCGGCGCGCTCGCGCTTGTGCGTGCCCAGGGGCTCGGTATTCCACTGCGGGCTTTCGATGTCGTCGACCGACACGAAAGTGGGCTGGCCGCCCAGGGTCAGGCGAACGTCCTCGCGGTGGAGGGCGTCATCCACTTGGTCACCGAGGGCGAGAATCTGCGTCCACTGCGCCTCGGAATAGGGGCGGGTGACCCGGGCGTCTTCGTGGATACGCTCGACGCTCATCGTGACATCGAAGCTGACCTCGCATTTTTCCGAGAACCCAGTAATCGCCGCCGCGCTTCCCGTGGTTGGCGTGGCGGCCAGCGGAATGTGCCCCTCACCGGCAAATAGCCCCGAGGTCGGGTCGAGCCCCACCCAGCCCGCACCGGGCAAAAATACTTCGGTCCAGGCGTGCAGGTCGGTAAAGTCGGTTTCGGTGCCGCTCGGGCCGTCCAGCGCCTTGATGTCCGGGGCGAGCTGAATCAGATAGCCGGAGACAAAGCGCGCCGCCAATCCCAGATGACGGAAAATTTGTACCAGCAGCCAGGCGCTGTCGCGGCATGACCCGCTGCCAAGGGTCAGCGTCTCTTCGCAGCCCTGCACGCCGGGCTCCATGCGCACTCTGTAGCTGATGTCACTCTGCAGACGCTGGTTGATCGCGACGAGAAAATCCACGCAGGCCGCAGGCGTTTTGTCCACCTGGGCCAGCCACTCGGTGAGTCGCGGGCCTGGGGATTCCACCTCGAGGTAGGGGCTCAGCTCGCGCGCAAGCGCTTGTGGGTAGACGAACGGCAGGGTCTGGGCGATATCGTCGAGAAAAAAGTCGAACGGGTTGATCACCGTCATGGGGACGATGAGTTCGACGGCAATGGTGAGCTCGTTGCGCGGAGTGGGGAAGACGATGCGCGCGTTGAAATTGCCAAACGGGTCCTGCTGCCAATTGACGAAGTGGTCGTTGCCGGAAATATCGAGCGAGTAGGACTCGATATGGGTACGGCAGTGCGGCGCCGGGCGCAGGCGAACCACATGGGCCGATAAATGAACGGCCCGGTCGAATCGATAGGTGGTACGGTGGTGCAAGGCAACGCGAATGGTCATGGGCCACCCTTGAGTTGAGCGGGTATCGGTCAAAAGCCTGGATCGTACCGGCCTGGCAGTGGAGCCTGTCGCTGATTAAAGATGGGTGGGAGTCAGTATCCCCTTAGCTTAGGCACTTTGCAGCAGAATTTGCGTTTAATGAGGGGGATAGTTGAAAAGCGTTTACAGAACGTTACCCAATAACGTGTTTTTACCGCGGATGGGCCTAAACTGAATTGATCGGACCCGCGCGTCCGTCGCCGCGCCAGGAGAGAGCGCCTATGAGCCAAGTGAACTGGAATCAATACGCCTGCCGCGACTACTTTGACGAACTGATCGCCGCCCCGGGTCAACCTCGCGCCTCGGCGCTCGAGCTTTGCAACATGCTGGCCGACTTCAGCGCCGCAGAGCTTGCCGAGCGCAAAACCGCCGCTGAAGTCGCCATTCGCACCATGGGCATTACGTTTACGGTTTACTCCGAAGGCGCCATGATCGACCGGGCCTGGCCTTTCGATATCGTCCCGCGCATCATCTCGGCCCGGGAGTGGCGTAAAACCGAGGCCGGCCTCAAGCAGCGCGTCAAGGCACTGAATCTGTTTATCGACGATCTTTACCACG
Organism: Vreelandella sp. GE22; assembly: GCF_968212445.1. Classification (NCBI taxonomy): domain Bacteria; kingdom Pseudomonadati; phylum Pseudomonadota; class Gammaproteobacteria; order Oceanospirillales; family Halomonadaceae; genus Vreelandella; species Vreelandella sp. GE22. The sequence goes on along the minus strand of NZ_OZ309110.1, from coordinate 2,628,375 downwards.
ACCAGAAAGTCGTCAAGGACGGGGTGCTACCCGCTGAGGTGCTGGCGCAATCGGTCAATTTTCGCCCGCAGTGCGTGGGCATTGACCCGCCACACAAGGTGTGGGCGCATATTTGCGGCTCGGACCTGGTACGCGGCGCCGACGGTACCCTGTACGTACTGGAGGACAACCTGCGCATCCCTTCGGGCGTTTCTTACATGCTCGAAAACCGTAACGTCACCAAGCGCGTGCTCCCGGAGCTATTCGCCTCCGGCAAGATTTTGCCCGTGGACGACTACGTGGCCCAGCTTTACGACATGCTGGCGGCGATGTCGCCGCGCCCGGGGGACGACCCTCAGGTGGTCGTGCTCACGCCGGGCATCTACAACTCCGCCTACTTCGAGCACGCCTATCTTGCCCAGCAAATGGGCGTGGAGTTGGTGCAGGGCAGCGACCTGCTCGTTGACGAAAGCGATGTCGTTTACATGCGCACGGTCGAAGGGCGCCGCCGGGTGGACGTGATCTACCGTCGGGTCGATGACGAGTTTCTCGACCCGGAGGTCTTCAACCCGGAATCGAAGCTGGGGGTGGCGGGGCTGATGCGGGCCTGGCGGGCGGGCAACGTGGCGCTGGCCAACGCCCCGGGTGCGGGCGTGGCCGACGACAAGGTGGTGTACGCCTTCGTGCCCGAGCTGATTCGCTACTACCTGGGGGAAGAGCCGCTGCTGCCCAACGTACCGAGTTATCTGTGCATGTTCGAAGAAGACCGGGAGTATGTGCTCTCGCATCTGGACGAACTGGTAGTCAAGCCCGCCAATGAATCCGGCGGCTACGGCATGTTGATCGGCCCGCGCTCCACCAAAGAGACCCGCGAAGAGTTCGCCGACCTGATTCGCGCCAACCCGCGTAACTACATGGCCCAGCCGACCATCGCGCTTTCGACCACGCCAACGCTTGCCGGTGGTTTGCCGCAGCCGCGCCACGTGGACCTGCGCCCCTTCATACTTTCCGGGCCGGACACCTACGTGACCACCGGCGGGCTCACTCGGGTCGCACTGGTGGAAGGGTCGCTGGTGGTGAACTCCTCCCAGGGCGGGGGGAGCAAGGACACCTGGATCGTCGAAGTGGACGAACAGGACGAGGCGAGCGCCGCGCCATCGAAAGGAGAGCGTCATGCTGTCACGGGTCGCTGAGAATCTTTACTGGATGGCGCGCTATATCGAGCGCGCCGAGGACACCGCCAGGCTTTTGAGCGTCAATAGTCACCTGATGCTCGATTTGCCGCACAATCTGCCGCTTGGGTGGGCACCGCTGATCGAAATGACCGGCACGCTCGAAGATTACCAGGCGCGTTTCGATACCTTCGACGAGAAGGGCGTGGTGCATTTTCTGTGCGCCGATATCCAGAACCCAAGCTCGATTCTCGCGGCGCTTGCCAGCGCCCGCGAGAATCTGCGCACCACCCGCGATGTGGTTCCCCGGGAGATATGGGAAGAGGTGAATCATCTCTATTTGAGCGTGGCAGATCACGCCGAAAACGCGGTAAGCCCGCGTCGGCGCGACACCTTCTTGAAAAACGTGATTCGCAGCTGCCAGACCTTGACCGGGCTGATCGAGGGAACGCTGAGCCACGGCCCGGCGCGCACCTTCATCGAGCTTGGTCGCCAGCTCGAGCGGGCCGACATGACCACTCGAATTCTCGATGTGCGCTCGGCGAGTCTTTTGCCGCAAAACCCGGAGGAGCTTTTACCCTTCGAGAACCTGCAGTGGATGAGCGTGCTGAAGTCGCTGACCGCCTATCAGATGTACCGCCAGCAGGTGCGCCTGCGGGTGCGCGGCCCGGACGTGCTGCGCTTTTTGCTCCAGGATACGCACCTGCCGCGGGCGATCGCCTGCAGTCTCGAAATACTCGCCCACGAGCTTCAGTGGCTGCCGCGTCAGGACCGCGTGGTCGCGACGGTATCGATGGTGCGCGCAGATGTCGTCGACGCGGATATCCAGACGCTGGCGCACTCGCCCAGCAAGCTACACGCCTTTGTCGACGAGCTGCAGGTCGGCTTCGCCAAAATCCATCAGACGTTGAGCACCACCTATTTCGTGAATAGCGAAGACGTTCCCCGGGTCACCCAGAGCCAGTCGCAAAGTAGCCATAGCGGGGAGCAGGATAGCGACTAGCCCAGGCTTTGACCGGACACCGGCACCGGCGATGAGCGCGTGCCGGTATGAATGCTTGCCGCGCCCCGGCGGCGCCAAAGCTGCCGGGGCACCCCCCCCAAACGCGCATTAGTGGCACAGCCCCTAAAGCGCCAATTGACGTTTACGTTAACTTGCTGCTATATCTTGGCGGCCATACCCGCCCGGTAGTTGGCGGTAGCATCGGCATAACGATAAAAACGATAACGCTGCCGCGGGCGCCCTCAATAAAGCAATAACAACAGCATCAGGAGAAACGCCGTGGCTCTACGCGAGATTCCGCTTTTTATCGACGGTCAGGCCGTCACCTCGCAAAGCGGGGAGTGGCGCGATGTGATCAACCCGGCCACCCAAGAGGTCGTTGCCCGTGTGCCCTTTTGCACCCCGGAAGAGGTCGAGCGGGCCATTCAAAGCGCCCAGACAGCGTTCAAGCAGTGGCGCAAGGTGCCCTTGAACAAGCGCATGCGCATCATGATGACGTTGGCGGCGTTGATTCGCGAGCACACCGGCGAACTGGCCGCGCTGATTACCGAGGAGCACGGCAAAACCCTGCCGGACGCCGAAGGCGAAGTAGGTCGTGGGCTCGAAGTGGTCGAGCACGCCTGCTCGATCACTTCGCTTCAGCTTGGCGAACTGGCCGAAAACGCGGCCAATGACGTGGATGTGTATACCCTGCACCAGCCCCTGGGCGTTGGTGCGGGCATCACGGCGTTCAATTTTCCGATCATGTTGCCGTGCTTCATGTTTCCGCTGGCGATCGCCACGGGCAATACCTTCGTGTTGAAGCCTTCGGAGCAGGACCCGAGCGCCACCCTGCGCCTGGTCGAACTTGCCCACCAGGCGGGTATTCCGCCCGGTGTATTGAACGTGGTGCACGGGGGCCCGGAGGTCGCCAACCAGTTGGCGGATCACCCGGCCATCAAGGCGCTTTCGTTCATCGGCTCGTCTCACGTGGGGTCGCTTTTGTACCAGCGCGCCGCCGCGGCGGGCAAACGAATGCAGGCGATGATGGGCGCCAAGAATCACTGCGTCGTGATGCCGGATGCCAACCGCAGCCAGGCGATCAACAGCCTCTTGGGCTCGGCCTTTGGCGCGGCGGGCCAGCGCTGTATGGCCAACTCCGTCCTGGTGCTGGTGGGCGAGGCACAAACCTGGCTTGCCGATATCATCCAGGGCGCGCAAAACATGCGCGTGGGCCCCGGCACCCAGCGCGATGCGGACCTGGGTCCGCTGGTTTCCCCTCAGGCCAAAGTGCGGGTGGAAGCGCTCATCGAGCAGGGCGTAAGTGAGGGGGCGACCCTCGAACTCGACGGGCGTGGTTACACGGTCGCGGGCTACCCGGAGGGCAACTTCGTTGGCCCCACGCTTTTCAGTGGCGTGACCCCGACCATGCGCATCTATCAGGAAGAGATATTCGGCCCGGTGCTATGCGTGGTGAACGTGGCGACCCTCGATGAAGCCATTGCATTGATCAACGCTAACCCCAACGGCAACGGCACTTCGATTTTCACCAGCGCCGGGTGGGTGGCCAGGCGCTTCGAGTCTGACATCGACGTGGGCCAGATCGGCATCAACGTGCCCATTCCGGTGCCGGTGGCCTATTTCAGCTTTACCGGCTCGCGCGGCTCCAAACTTGGCGACTTGGGGCCCAACGGCAAGCAAGCGATTACCTTCTGGACGCAGACCAAAACCGTCACCGCCCGCTGGTTCGAGCCGGAAAACGTCTCCGCCGGCATCAACAGCACGATCTCGCTGAGCTAGCGCTCCCGTTCGAAACGTATCGGCGCGGGGGCCGCGCCGATACGAGCTCGAACCATCGTCGAAGGCGTCTTAACGCTCCAAAAGCGGCAGGCTTTGCTCGAATAGCTGCTCGATCGGGCCGAGCTGGCTTTCGTGCAGGATCAACAGCGTTTTACCGCCACCGCGCTGTTCGCTAAGCGGGGTGAGCAGCGCGAATTCGCCTTCTTCGAGGTGAAATTCGTGAATCTCACGCAGTCCTTCGGCGGTCTCACAAAGCGAGCAGCGGTAGGTGTCGTCCTCACCGTAGACCAGGCGGTGGTACATCTTGAACTGGGTATAGAGCGAAAGGCCGCCTTCGAAAGCGGGCCAGCGCGCCGGCGTTGTCTGAATGTCGTCGTCGAGCGCGACCCCCTTGGCCACGGCGTTGGCGATGGCCTCCGAGAGCGGCCTGGCCAGCAGCGCGCCTTCGTTCGAAGGCTGGGGCGTGCTTTGGCGCGACTGCCCGAAGCCACTGGCCGCGGCGCGAAAGTCTTCGAGCGAGGCAAGCGGGTAATCGATGTGTTCCAGGTCATTGGGTTCACAGCCGCCGTTTTCCCAACCGTGTACGATCCTGAGCGTCACCTGGCCGCGGGTCATCGGCCGACCCAGCAGCATATAAAGCGCGACCTTGATATGCAGCTCGCGCTCGGGGGTGTTGTTCTCGAAAGCTTGATAGGGCGCGGCAAACAGACCGTGCAACCGTCCGTTAACGTGTTCTTTGGCTTCGGTGAAGGTCATGATGTTTTCCTCAAGGGCACGGTTTCCTCTAAAAGTATGGCTTTTTAGCCGCAATAGCATTAATTATCGCATCTATCCGTTAACGCCTGGATTCAACGTAGGCTAAAGTTATCAGCCTTTACGCCGGGTTATGGCACTTCTTAACGTTTTTTCAGGATGCAAAGCGATGATTCGCAGTATGTTGACAGCGCCGGACGGCACGTTTCAGACCGGCGGCGAGGAGCTCTTCGCGCAGTGGCAGCAAAACCCGGAGAGCCACATCTGGATCGACCTGCAGGGCGAGACGCAGGAGACCGAGCGTGCGCTACTCGAGCGCTTCGAGTGTCATCCGCTGGCCATTCAGGATGCCCACAAGGAGCGCCACCCGCCCAAGATCGAAGAGTTCGAGCAGCATACGCTGATCATCTACCGGGGCATTTCCTCTTTCGATGCCGAGCTCAACTTCATCCCGCAGCAGATCGCGTTTTTTATCGGTGAACGCTTTCTGATCACGCTGCACCCGGGCGAGGCAATGAGTGTCGAGCGGCTTTTCAACGCCCAGGGCCAGGCGCTTTTGGCGCAGTCGCCGGAGCGCGCCGCGCTCAGAGTCATGTACACCTCGGCGGGGTTTTATAGCGACAGCCTGCTGGAGTTCGAAACCGCGCTGAGCGACCTGGAAGACGAGCTTTTGGACAACGGCAACGACGTGCTGATGCGCAAAATCATTACCTACCGGTCCCGATTGGTCAAAATGCGCCGTATTTTCAGCTACCACAAGGGCATTACCCAGGAGCTGACCGCCTACGACTACGAACACCTGCCGCGGGATCAAAGCGAAACCCTGCACGCGATCAACGATGTGGCCGAGCGCTTCGAGCGCCTTTATAGCCTGACCCAGATGTACTACGAGATCTGCGGCGACTTGGTCGATGGCTACATCTCGATCTCTTCACACCAGCTGAACATCACCATGCGCGTGCTCACGGTGATTACCGCGATTTTCGTGCCGCTGACCTTTATTGCCGGTATCTACGGCATGAACTTCGAGGTCATGCCAGAGCTTGGCTGGCGCTACGGTTACTTCTTCGTGTGGGGCGCTATGCTTGGCATCGCGGGCGTGTTGATTTGGCTGTTTAAACGCAAGGGGTGGTTTTAACCGCGGCGAAAGATTCGGCGCGGGGGGGATTGAGGGGGCCTTTAAATTTGATAGGGTCTTTTAAACCCACTCAGACCTTGACGGGTTTGAACTCAACCACAGGAGGCCGTTTATGGCCGATGTGCGCTCCGTTTCGGATACCATGGCCGCCATGCTGCTGACTGGCCACGGCGATGTCGATAAGCTCGAGTATCGAGAGGACGTCGCCACCCCCGCGCCGGGCCCGGGTCAGGTACTGGTCAGGGTCACCGCGACCGCCAAGAACAATACCGACCGCAAGGCCCGCGAAGGGCTCTACCCGACCAAAGGCAAGGAGGAAGTGACCTCCTTTGCGATGGGCGGTGCGCCGACCCTTGGCTTTCCGCGTATTCAGGGCGCGGACGTGGCCGGGCGGGTCGTCGCGGTGGGCGAGGGCGTCGATGCTTCGCGCATCGGTGAGCGTGGGCTTTTGGATTTCAACCTCTACGCTGATGAGCGCGGGGATATCAACCTGACCCCGGACTACTACGGCCACGGCGCCGACGGTGGCTTCGCCGAGTACGTCGCGCTGCCCTCGGATCAGTTCTACCACATCCCCAACGAAGGACTTGGCGACGCCGAACTCGCCTCGATGGGCATGTGCTCGTATCAAACCGCTTATCACATGATGACCGCCGCCAACGTGCGCGCGGGGGAGCGCGTGCTGGTCAGCGGCGCCAGCGGCGGCGTGGGCACCGCGCTGATCCAGCTTTGCCGCATCGTCGGGGCGATTCCCTTTGCGGTGAGCCAGCCGGACAAAGCGGATGCGCTGATTGCACTCGGTGCCGAGGCGGTGATCGACCGGGGCGATCTTGCAAGCTTCGTCGAGCGTGTGCTCGAGGCCACCCAGGGCGCGAACATCGACGCGGTCTTGGACCTGGTGGGCGGGCAGATGACCGATCTCTTCATCGACACCATGATTGGCGATATGCAGGCGCGCACTACCTACCCGCGGCTGTCGATTGCCGGCGCCAGCGGCGGCAACGTCAGTGAAATCATGTGGACGCGTATTTATCTCTATCAGGTACAGATCTTTGGCGTCTCTCACGGAACGCGCGAAGAGGCGGCGCAGCTAATGGCGTGGATCAAAAGCGGTGAGCTCAAGCCCGTGCTTCACGCGGCGTTCAAGCTCTCCAGACTTCACGACGCCGAGCGTTACTTCATGAACCGCGCCAGTAGCTACCTGGGTAAGATCGTGATCGTCCCCGATGCCCAGTGGGAGGCTCACGGCGCGGCGTTCGCGCTCGAATCAAACGGAGCGTCGTGACCACTTGACCGGGAGCTTTGCCGTGAAAAAACGCCATACCATTGAACTGATGGACACCCACGCCGGCGGTGATGTCAGCCGCATCGTCACCGGCGGTATCGATGCGCTGCCAGGGATGAGCGTGCGCCAGCAAATGGAGTATTTGCGCGACGACGCCGATGGCTTGCGTCGGCTGCTGCTCGAGGAGCCCTACGGCATCCCTGAAATGTCGGTGGACCTGCTCGTGCCCGCGGTCCACCCGGAAGCGGTAGCGGGCTATATCATCATGGAGGTCATGGGGTATCCCATTTACTCGGGCTCCAACACGCTGTGTACGGCCACCGCGGTGCTCGAAAGCGGCCTGGTGGCCAAGCAGGAGGGGATTCAGCGCTTCAACCTGGAGGCCCCGGCGGGGCTCGTTCAGATCGAGGCGCGGGTGCATAACGGCGTGGTGGAATCCGTCACCTGCGGCGGCCTGCCAAGCTATATCGATACCTACCGCGAGAGCGTCGCGGTGCCGGGGATTGGCGAGGTCACCTACTCGATCGCCTATAGCGGCGGCTTCTACGCGCTGGTCGACGCCGAGGCGCTGGGCTTCAAGCTGGTCCGCGAGGAGGAGGCCGCGCTTGCCGCCTGCGCCTATAAAATCGTCGAGGCGATCAAGGCCAAGCGCGGCTTCTCCCACTACACCCTGGGCGATGTGGGGCCGCTGCCGTTTTTACACTTCCTGGGGCCGGAAGAGCAGGTTGGCGAGGATTATATTCGCTCGCGCTCGACCACCTACGTACACCCCGGCGTGATTTGTCGCAGTACCACGGGCACCGGCACCTCGGCCAGGCTTGCATTAATGCAGTACGAAGGGCGGCTCAACGTCGGGGACAAGCTCGAAACCATTTCACTTCGTGAAACCGGTTTCATCGGTACTTTTATCGGCACCCATCAGGAAGGCGCCTACCAGGTAGTGGAGAACACCATTACCGGGCGCAGCTACGTGCTGGCCACCTCGCAAATCGTGATCAACTGCGACGACCCTTTGGTCGCCTGCGGCGAGCTTCACCATATCTTGAGCGACCGTCACGCTGAAGGCGATTAGGGGCAGGAGTAGCGGTATATGCGCTGGCTCGACTCCTTGCCGTGGCCCCGGGCGGTCCGTAGCGGGGGTCTTTCGCCAGGGATGGCGAAAGTAGCGTACAGGGAGGTATTTACAGCGCCCCCGCGTAGGATTGCCCGGGGCCACTTCCATGCTCAGGGCGACACCTTGCCTCGCAGCGATTTCACCGTGCCCTTGCGGGTTTTGTTATCCACCCGCCGGCGCTTGGCGCCTTTGCTGGGTTTGGTCGGGCGGCGCGCCTTGCGCGGCGTGACCGCCTCCAGAATCAGCGCTTTGAGCCGCGCCAGCGCATCCTCTTTATTGAGCTCTAGAGTGCGATGGCTCTGGGCCTTGATGATGATGACGCCTTCCTTGCTGATCCGTTGATCGGAAAAGGCCATCAGCCGCTCCTTGTACCCCGCGGGCAGGGTGGAGCTCAAAATATCGAAGCGCAGATGCACCGCCGAGGCGACCTTGTTCACGTTCTGGCCGCCCGCGCCCTGGGCGCGGATCTGGCTGATCACGATTTCCCAGTCCGCCAGCGTCACGTTGTTGGAAATTTGAAGCATCGTTAGGGGTTATCCCGCCAGGTTGGTCACCGGTTGGTTGTCGATAAAGGCCAACAGATTGTCGAAGGCATCGTTAAAGTAGAGCTCGAAGCTGTCTTTTTCAACATAGCCCAGGTGCGGCGTGGCGATGACGTTGGGCAGTTCGAAAAGCGGGTGCGAGGTGAGGGGCTCCTCGTCGAAGACGTCCAGAGCCGCGCGCCCGGGCCGGCCGGCTTTCAAGGCCGCCTCCAAAGCCCCCGGGGCAATCAGCCCCGCGCGGCTGGTGTTGACCAACAGCGAGCCGGGCTTCATGCGCGTTAGATGCTCTTCGGTGACGATGTGTTGGGTCTTGTCGTTTAGACGAAGATGCAGGCTCACCACGTCGGCGCGTTCGAAAAGCGCCTGCTGGTTTTGCACCACGCCAAGCCCCGCGTCGATCGCGCGCTCCCGGCTGCCGGAGCGCCCCCACACCAACACTTTCATACCAAACGCCTGGGCGTAACGGCCGACTACGCTGCCGATACGGCCATAGCCAAAAATACCCAGCGTGCGCCCCTTGAGGCCCGTGCCCAGGGTGCGCTGCCAGCGCCCGGCCTTGAGGTTTTCCACCTCTTCGGGAATATGGCGCATCGCCGCCAGTATCAGCGCCCAGGTCAACTCCGCCGCGGCATCCGGCGAGCCCTTGCCGGCCATCACCGTGATCCCTTGGCGCTTGCAGGCCGCAATATCCACGTGCGCCGCGCCGCCACCGGTTTGGCTGATCACCTTGAGCTTTGGTAGCCGCTCGATGAGCGCTTGGGTCATCGGCGTGCGCTCGCGAATCAGTACCAGGGCGTCGGCGTCCTTGAAGCGCTCTACCTGGGCTTCGAGCTCGGTCACGGTGTCGTTGTAGATGGTCACCGTCAGTCCGTCGAGTTTTTGAAAGGCGCCCAAGTGGCGAACGCAGTCCTGGTAGTCATCGGGTATCACTATATGCACGGGCGTCTTCCTTGAACTTTTGAATCGATAAACGTCTTTCACTATTAAAGCACAGACATCAGGCGGTATTGACCGCTACCCTTTAACCACTGTCGTTTTAAAACGTTTCAAATAATCCGGCCTTTAGCGGCCGGTCCACCATCAGGCAAGAAGGAGAGCGCCATGGCCCACTACGTAGTGGAAGACAATGAACTAAGCGCGGGTACGATTTACCGGCTTTTCTCGGGCACGATCTGCCCGCGCCCGATTGCCTGGGTGGCCACACGCGACGCCCAGGGGAGGGCCAATCTCGCGCCGTTTTCGTTTTTCAACGTGGCAAGCGTCGATCCGCCGGTACTGGCGTTTGCGCCGCTACTGGATGGCGAAGGCAGGGCCAAGGACACGGTGAACAACATCGAAGCGGTGGGCGAGTGCGTCGTGCACGTGGGTAGCGAGGATTTGATCGAGGCGCTCAACGCGACCAGCGCCACGCTCGACGCCCAGGAGGACGAGTTCACGCTTGCCGGGCTCGAAAAAGCCGAAATGCCGGGTGTTAGCGTGGCACGCATCAAGGACGCCCCGGTCGCCTTTGGCTGCCAACGTTACGATGTGATCCGCTTTGGCGATAAACCGTTGGCAGGCTCGCTGGTGTTGGTGCAGGTAGTGAGCATTCACATCGACGAGCAGATATGGGACGGGCGCCACGTGGACATGGCAACGCTCAAACCTACCGGCCGGCTGGCCGGCAACGACTACGTGCGGATCACCGACCGTTTCGTGATCGAGCGGCCGAGCTAATCGAGAGGAGACTTTTTATTGCGCTCTTCTTCGTAAAATTCGCTTAAGTTTAACGAGCCTTGGCCGATATAAGTGCCGCACTGCGCCCGATGTCCAGGGGCAGCGAACGTGATGTCCAAACGGTATGGCCACGCTCTTTATTTTAACTATAAGCGAACACGAAGAATGAAAAAGTCGTTAAGTATCCGCGCTATGTTGATTGGCCTTTTTACGGCGGCCGTGTTGGGAGCTTGTGTGCTCGCAACGACGGGTTGGTTCACCAACCAGCGGCTCGTCAACGCCCAGCATTATATTACCGGGGATGTATTGCCCCTTCAGGAAGCTAGCCGCCACCTGGTGCTGACGTTGGGGGCCTTTGGTCAGCGCCACGCCGATATGCTGGCGGCGCAAAGTGAGGCGGGGCTGGGTGCGGCCACCTCCCAGGACGTATTGAATGAGCGTTATCAGCGTGCCCGCGAAGACCTGTCGCGCCTCTCCCACGCAGACCAGGTGGCGCGTTTGGCGTCGCTGGATGCAAGCTATGAAAACCTGCTCGAAGGTGACAGCGCACTGGATAGGGTGCGTCGGGACACGTTGAGCCTGCGCATTCGAATCGCAGCGCAAATCGACGAGATGGAGCAGCGCATCAACAGCGTCATTCAAAGTGCGCAAACCGTATCCGACCGTACGCTTTACACTCAGTCGCGCCGCGAGGCGGCCCAGCGCGATATGATGGAGGCCTGGCGAGAAGAGGGCACCACCTCCCTCCCGACCCAGCTTTTGGATGATTTGTACGCCCCCCGCGTCGATATCGGTAGGTTGAGCGGCGAGGCGCGAGTGGCCATTGCAAGACTTGCGGATTTAAGCCGTCAGATGCTGCATGCAAGCGATATCGATGAGCTGATGGATCTGCGTAACTATGTCATCGTCCCCCAAGTAGCGCTGGCGCTGCAGTCGCTGGCGGCCATTGCCGAAGCGCCTAGTACCGAAGTGGAGCAACGCGCCGTCATCGCAGCGCTGGCCGACGAGATCACCGAACTCAACGAGCTAATGGTCGAAGACCCGGACTCGGTATACGCGTTGCGCGAAGCGCAGCTTGCGCTGGATGCACGCACCCAGGCGGCGCTTGCCGAAACCACCGCCGCCCTGGCGTCGATGCAGGATAATCTAAGCGATATCAACAGCTACATCACCACCCAGGCTAGCGGCGCCGCCACCGCCGCCGTGCGCCTGGCCGATACCGGGCGCACGCTATTGATATTGGTGACGCTGGGCGTCATTGCGCTACTCGCCATATTTGGCTGGCGCACGCTGGTTCGCGTACTGGGCCCACTGGTACTGATGCGCCGGCAAATGGAGACGATTGGCGGCGACGACGGAGAGCGCGCCGATCTTTCCAAACGTCTGGCGCTCAAGCATGACGACGAAGTCGGTAAGGCCGCGTTTGCCTTCAATCAAATGATGGATACGTTCGAAGCTATGGTGTGCCAGGTGCGCGAAAGCGCCGAAGACATTGCCCACAGCAGTGGCCAGATTGCCGGGGGCAATGAAAACCTGTCCGGGCGCACGGATCAGCAGGCAAGCTCACTGGCGCAGACGGCCTCGAGCGTGGAGCAGATGACCGCCACAGTGAAGCAGACGGCGGACTACGCCGAACAAGCGAAAAAGGCAAGCCATCACGTCGATCAGCGCGCCCGCGCCGCCGGCGGTGTGGCCAAACAAAGCGCCGAGGCGATGAGCGACATTCGCCATTCCAGCGAGCAGATTACGTCGATCGTCAAAGCGATCGACGATATTGCCTTTCAAACCAACCTGCTTGCCCTTAATGCATCGGTGGAAGCCGCGCGCGCCGGTGAGCAAGGACGCGGTTTTGCCGTGGTGGCCCAGGAGGTTCGCAAGCTGGCCGGACGCAGTGCCGATGAGGCCGCGCAGATTCGCCACTTGGTCGATGACAGCGTCAAAAAAGTCAGCGAAGGTGAGCAGTTGGTCCTCGCCTCGAGCAACCACCTGCAAGACATCATCGATAGCTTGGGCGAGGTGACGCATTATGTCAGCGATATCGCCGACGCCACCTCCGAGCAGTCCTCGGGTATCGAGCAGATCAACGAGGCGATCGCTCAGCTCGACCAGGTCACCCATCAAAACGCCAAACTGGTACAGGAGGCGACTCAGGCAAGCCAACGGCTGGATGAGCGGGCCGGGGACATGCACGCTCTGATGAGCCGGTTCCAGGTCAGTGGCTACGCTGAAACCAAAGCGCTACCCGCTAGCGAGAAAGCCCCACAACTGGCTTGAGCGTCGACCCGGGGTTGAATTCGCCTGCCAGCGTCGGCATTTACTGTTCAACAGTTGAAACGATACACAAGGAGTGAAGTATGACGACGCTCGTAGTCGGTGCCAACGGTCAAATCGGTAAGCAGTTTTGCGAACAGGCCCAGCAGGATGGCGTAGCCGTCAAGGCGATGGTGCGCCGCGAGGAGCAGGCCGAGTGGTTCAAGGCCCGCGGTATCGAGGTCGTCATCGGCGATCTCGAAGGCGAGATGGCCCATGCCTTCGAGGGCTGCAACGAGGTGGTCTTCACCGCCGGCTCGGGCCCGCACACCGGGCCGGACAAGACGCTGTTGATCGATTTATATGGCGCGATTCGCACGGCGGATATCGCCAAAGAGAAAGGCCTCGAGCGGTTTGTCATGGTCAGCGCGATCCGTGCCGAGCAGCCCCTCGAAGCGCCAGAGAAGATGCGCCCCTACATGGCGGCCAAGTTCGCCGCCGACCGGCATCTACAAAGCACCGGGTTGCCCTACGTGATTCTAAAACCCGGACCGTTGACCGATGACGCGCCGACGCATGGGTTTAGCGACTCGATGGAGGCGAGTGCAGGGGCGATCACCCGCGCGGACGTCGCCTACGCGCTTCTTCACGTGGTCAAAACCCCGGCGCTGAAAAACCAATCCGTGACGCTACTAAACGGCGAACGCTCCATCGACGCGCTGTTTAGCTAGCCGCTCGTATGAAACTCGACGCCCCCGTTGGCGTAATCGCCGACACCCACGGCCTGCTGCGCGACGAAGCGCTGACGCTTTTGGCAGGCTGTGGGGCGATTTTGCACCTGGGCGATGTGGGTAATAAGCCCGATGACGCTTTGATCCTCGACCGGCTCGAAGCGCTCGCCCCGCTTTACACGGTCAGGGGCAATATCGATACCGCGGACTGGTGTGAAAAACTGCCCGCCACGCAAACGCTGCTCGTCAACGGCTGGCGGCTGCACCTGGTGCATCGGCTCGCGGACTTCGACGAGGCGGTTGCCTGCGATGTAGTCCTTCATGGCCACTCGCACAAACCGCGCAACGAATGGCAAGGCGATAGGCTTTTGTTCAACCCGGGAGCGGCGGGCAAGCGCCGTTTCAAACTGCCGTTGACGCTTGGCAAGCTTTGGCTTGGCGAGCGTCGTATCCAGCGCGCTATTATCCATCTACCTTTGTAGCGCTTGCCCGGTAGACCACCGGCCAAGCACTTCAAAACGGGTGCTTGAAAACGAGAAGAGAGCGATGCCCCCACCCACTTCGCTTGCCTGCGCCGTTCGAACGCTGCTGGCGAGCGCCCCTGAAAGCCAATTGCCGTTCACCTACCAGCAGGTTGCAGAGCAGTTAGGCCTTACCCCTCCACGCACCATTGCAAGAGTGACCCAAGCGCTCGAGGCGCTAATGCGTGAGGATGCGGCGGCAAAGCGGCCGTTTATCGCCGCGCTGGTGGTCAGCCGGCGCGACGCTATACCGGCGACAGGATTTTTCGAGCTGGCAACCACCCTTGAGCGCTTTCCTCACGACCCCGCCCGCCAACGCGCCGCCTATCAGGTGGAATACGCTAAAGCACTCGCTACACGCTAGTGCTTGCGACTGGTTGCTGGGGGAGAGCGGCGTAGCGGGTCGAGTAGTCCGCTCAAGCCATTGTGATCGATTTCGTGCATCAGTTGGAGAAGCTGGCCAATCTCTCCCGAAGGAAAGCCCTCACGTGCAAACCAGTTAAGGTACGGCCCTGGCAGGTCGGCAATGAGCCAGCCGTGGTGTTTGCCAAACGGCATCGTGTAGGTCACCAGCTTTTCAAGATCGTCGGGGTTCACGGTCAACCTTTCTCACTTATTGATAGTCGTCGAAGACCAATGGCGTTAGGCATTGGTCGATAATCAGCGCGTCTGGGCTATTTTATCCCCATCAAAAGCCTTCGGATGGAGCGTTTTTTGAATCGGGTCAAAAATATGATTTTGTTTTCGTAAAAAGCCGCCTAGCATGGCTTTAAAGCGGCACTTTAGCCAAACGACCCTCGCCAAGTGGTGGCGCATTATTCAAGGAGCTTGCCATGAGCCTTTCCCCGTTTCACCTTGCCATTCCCGTCCACGATGTGGCGCTGGCGCGTGCATTTTATAACGACGTATTCGGCCTGGAGGAGGGCCGCTCCAGCGAGAACTGGGTCGACTTCAACTTCTTTGGCCACCAGCTAGTCATTCACGGCCATCCCAAAACGCCGGGCCAGGAGAGCGCGCACACCAACCCGGTCGACGGTCACGACGTGCCGGTGCCGCACTTCGGCGTGCTTTTGGAGTGGGACGAATGGGAGGCGCTGGCCGAGCGGCTGAAAGCGCAGGGCATCGAGTTCGTGATCGAACCCTACGTACGCTTCAAAGGCCAGGTCGGCGAGCAGGCGACGATGTTCTTGCTCGACCCCTGCGGTAACGCCCTCGAGTTCAAGGCGTTCAAGGACAAGAGCCAGATATTCGCCAAATAAGCCGCTATTCGATGTAGCACTGGGCGCCGGGGGTTAAACCCCCGGCGCCTTTTCGCGTTGGCGGTGCTGTAAAGGTGGGTGACCAAAATAGCGCTTGTAGTCGCGGCTGAACTGGGCGGCGCTGCGGTAGCCCACCGCCAGCGCCGTCTGGTTCACGTTATGGCTTTGCTGGGTGAGAAGCTGCTGCGCCTTGAGCAGGCGCAGGCGCTTTATGTACTGCACCGGGGATGCCCGGGTTATCTGCTTGAAGTGCAGGTGAAACGCGGAGCTACTCATGTTTACCTGGCGGGCCAGCGCCTCGACGCTGACTTCCTCGGCAAAGTGGTCGTGCAACCTGGCCAGTACCTGCACGATACGCGCGTAGTGGCCGTGCCCCTGAACCAGCGCGCGCAGCGCCGGGCCCTGTTCGCCCTTGAGCGCCTCGTAGACGACGTCGCGAATGCGCGCCGCGCCCATGGCGCTGCACGCTTCGCTTTCGTGCAGGGTGTCGATCAACCGCGCCACCGCGCCTTGCATGGCGGCGTTCATGGCGACGGATGCCATGGGGCGCGGCGCGGCATTTTGCGGCGCACAGCCGCCCATGGCGGTGACGAGCTCCCCCAGTAGCGCTGGGTCGAGCTTGATCGAAATGCCCAGCAGCGGCGCTTGGGGGCTGGCGTCGGTTTCGCACTCGAAGGGCAGCGGTAGGGTTTGCACCAGGTACTGGCCCGGGTCGTAGTGGATTTCCCGGTCACCCAGGTAGCCGGTTTTTCGCCCCTGGGCGATGATGATCAGGCTGGGTTCGTACATGAGCGGCGTGCGCGCTTGGCGGCGCGGCAGATAGAGCAGCGACACCTGGTCGAGCCGCGAGGCATTGAAGCCTTCGTGGCGCACCAGCGGCTCTATGAGCCGAGCAAGCGGGCTCGAAGGGGCAGAAGAGGTCACCATGATCGGGTTCCAAAAGGCCGTTTAACGAGGATTGTGCCATTTTTGCACGGTTTTTTGTTACTTGATTGCAGGGTTTTGGAGAAAAAGGCAAAAACGGTGGAGCTTCCTTCATCGCAAGATGGCCCAATAGGGTCAATAATGAAGGTACTTTCATTCGACCACTCGGAGCGTTTATGACCCAGGCACACTCCTATGCCGCTTTTGCCGCCGATAAGCCGCTGGCCCCGTTTAGTTTTGAGCGCCGCGAACCGCGCCCGGACGACGTCGCCATCGAAATTCTCTACTGTGGCGTTTGCCACAGCGACCTGCACTTCGCGCGTAACGATTGGGGTATGAGCCAGTATCCGGTCGTGCCCGGCCATGAAATCGTGGGCCGCGTAACGGCAGTGGGCGACAAGGTCAGCCGCTTCAAACAAGGCGACCTGGTCGGCGTGGGCTGCATGGTCGATTCTTGCCGCAGCTGCAGCGCCTGTAAGGATGGCGTCGAGCAGTACTGCCTGGAAGGCTTCACCATGACCTATGGTAGCGAAGACCGCCAGGACGGTACCGTCACCCAGGGTGGCTACTCCGATTCCATCGTGGTGAGCGAACACTTCGTACTGCAAATGCCCGACGGCATCGATCTTGCCTCCGCCGCGCCGCTTTTGTGCGCCGGTATCACCACCTACTCGCCGCTCAAGCATCACGGCGTCGGTAAAGGGCACAAGGTCGGTGTCATCGGTATGGGCGGTTTGGGCCACATGGGCGTGAAACTGGCCAAAGCGCTGGGCGCCGAAGTCACGCTCTTTACTCGCTCGAGCGCCAAGATAGAAGAAGCCAAGCGCAACGGTGCCGACCACGTCGTGGTTTCAAGCGATCAAGAGCAGATGGACGCGGTAGCGGAAACCTTCGACTTCATGCTCGATACCGTGCCGGTCCAGCACGACCTGAACCCCTACCTGACCTCGCTCAAGTATGACGGCACGCACATCATCGTGGGTCTGCTGGAGCCGATCGAACCCGCTATCGAAGCGTTCAACCTGGTGTTCAAGCGCCGTGTCGTGGCTGGCTCGTTGATCGGTGGCATCGCCGAAACCGAAGAGTTCTTGAAGCTTTGTGCCGACCAGGGCATCACCTGCGACATCGAGATGCTCGACATCAATGCGATCAACGAAGGCTTCGAGCGTATGGAAAAAGGTGACGTGCGCTACCGTTTCGTGATCGACATGGCCACCCTGAAAGGCGATAAGGCCTGATTGCTCGCGCCTTGACACGTAGCCGATATCCACCGCCCACCTCGTGTGGGCGGTTTTTTACGTACCGTTTTGCAAAACGCTTTTTAAACCTCAGGCAGATGGGCGACGACGCGCAGGCGCACGTAGTCGGCGCTCCAGTGGCCCTGGCCGTCGCTCAAGCTATGAGAAAGAAGATTCAGGGTGTTATCCACCACGGTGTTCTTCATGTTCTCATCGAGGCCGTGCAGAAAGGGCCCGGCAAAGGTGTCGAGCCAGCCGGTCATGCCGGTGGGTAGCGGCGTTGGGCGCGCTACCAGTTCGATGCTATCGACCTTGAAGCCGACGGTTTCGAGCAGGTGGGTATACTCCTGGGCGGTAGGGAAATACCAGGGATGGCGGCCCCGGGCGCTGATGCCACGAAACTGGAGTGCCGCGATCAGCGCGGTGCAAATCGCGGCGATGTTACCGTGACCGCCAAACTCGGCTATGAGCCGCCCGCCAGGTTTCAGGGCGCGCTTGATGCAAGCCAACACCGTTTGCGGGTCGAGCAGCCAGTGCAGAACGGCGTTGCTGAACACCGCATCGAACTCTTGATCGAAGGGGAGCTGGTAGGCGTCGATGTGCCTGGCATCGAGGCCGCGCTGACGGGCGGCTTCGACCATTTCTTCGGCGGCGTCCACGCCGACGACGTCGGCGCCAAGCTGGCTGATACGCTCGGTCAAGGCGCCGTCGCCGCAGCCCAGGTCGAGAATACGCTCGCCAGGCCTGGCGGCCAGAAGATCCAGCACGTCGTTGCCAAGCGCCGGCACGAAGCTTGCGTGCTCGGCGTAATCCTGGGCATTCCAGCGCTGGCCTGGGCCTTGCTGATGTTGGTCTTCAAAGGTATCGGACATAGTGGGCTTCCGAGCGTAAAAAGAGAAAGTGTGTTCCAAGCACAGTATAGTCCGCTACCGGTAGCGTAATGAGCAAGCAATTAACGCTACCTTGCTTTATTTTCGCTACGTTATGGCCTCCCTGTAGGATGAGATTTCTACTGTAGAGGGCCGTTTTTCGAATTCGTATTCGCATTGAGGAAGTATGAACGACACCATCAAGTTAATGACGTCTCACCGCTCGATTCGCAAGTTTCGCGATCAGTCGATCCCCCGGGAGCTTTTGGTCGAGCTGATCGAAGCGGGCCAGGGCGCGGCGACCTCCAGCCACGTGCAGGCGTACAGCATCATTCACGTCAAGGCGCCGGAAAACCGCGAAAAGCTCGCGGAGCTTGCCGGTGGGCAGCCTTATATCCACCAGGCGTCGACGTTTTTGGTCTTCTGTGCCGATATGAAACGGCCCACCGAAGCCGCCGAGCGCACCGGGGCGAAGGTCGTACGTGGCATGACCGAACAGCTACTGGTCTCCACCGTGGATGCCGCGCTGGTCGCACAAAACGTGGCCGTCGCCGCGGAGTCGGAAGGCCTGGGCATCTGCTATATCGGTGGCTTGCGCAATAATCCCGCCGCGGTCAGCGAGCTTTTACGCCTGCCCGAGCACGTCTACCCGGTGTTTGGCATGTGCATCGGCTATCCCGAGCCTGATCAGATCCCCGAGGTGAAGCCGCGTCTGCCCGTCGAAGCGGTGCTCAAGGAAGATTACTACAGCGAAGACCGTGACCAGGTCGAGGCGTTCGATGAAACCATGAAGGCGTACTACCAAGCGCGTAGCAGTGCCAACAAGGACACCGATTGGTCGCACAATCTGACGCCGCTGTTCGATACCAAGCTGCGGGCCCATATGCGCGAATTTCTCATCGAGCGCGGTTTCGAAATGAAGTAACGCCCTGGCCTCGGCCGCGCCAAGGCCGGCGCTCAGGTTTGCGACAAGTCGTTCAATAGGGTGGTCAGCGGTATCGGCTCGCCCAGGTGGAACCCCTGGGCGTAGTGGATGCCGTGGGCCTGCAAAAGCGCAAGCAGCGCCGGCTGCTCGACGAACTCGGCGATGGTCTGCTTGCCAAAGCCTTTGGCGATGTCGGCAATGGCTTTGACGATGGTTTGGCTGTCCGGGTCGGTCAGCAGGTTGCGGATGAAGGAGCCGTCGATCTTGATGTAGTCCACCGGTAGCTGCCCCAGGTAGTGGAAGCTGCTAAAGCCGACGCCGAAATCGTCCAGCGCCGTTTTACAGCCCAGCTCACGAAGCTTTTGAAGCACGTTGTGAGCGGCAGAAAAATCGGTGATCGCGGCGGTTTCGGTGACTTCCAGTATCAGGCGGCAGGGGTCGACCCGGTGGGCGTGAAGCTCCTCGGTCAAGTACTGGCTCAGCTCCTGGTCGTGAAGCGATTGGCCGGAGAGGTTGAGCGCCAGCGAAATACCGTGCGCTTGAAGCGTGGCAAGCGCTTTCAAGCTGTGATGAATCACCCACCGGTCCAACTGGGTAATCAGCCCGCTATGCTCGGCGATAGGGATGAAGTGCGCGGGCAGCACGAGGCTATTATTGGCGCCGCGCATCCGGAGCAGCGCCTCATAGTGCTTAACGGAATGATCCTCCAAGTGCACGATGGGCTGCACCCAGATATCGAACGCGTCGTTGTCCAGGGCTTGGCGAAGCCGCTCGACCCAGTATACCCGCTCTTGAAGTTCGCCGCGGGCGTCGTCGGCGGTCGAGAGCACGTGCCAGTGGGGGTCGCCGTGCTCCTTGGCTTTGTACATAGCGATATCGGCACTGGCTAAAAGATCGGCCGGCGTACTGCCGTGCAAGGGGGAAAGCGCAATGCCCACGCTTGCTCCAATATGGTGCTTGCGCCCGGCGGCGTTGAAATCAATGGCGTTGATGAGCTGGATGACATACTCGGCCACGTGAGCCGCCTGTTCGCTCGAAATACCGCTCATCAGCAGCGCAAACTCGTCGCCGCCCAGGCGCGCAATGGTGCTGCGCTGCCCCAGGTTGGCGCTGAGCGTAGAGGCGACTTTCCTGAGCAGCCGGTCACCGACGTGGTGGCCGCTAAGCTCGTTGATCTCCTTGAAGCGGTTCAGGTCGAGCAGTAAAACGGCGACCTCGGTGTGCTCCTCGAGCGCTTTTACAAGGGCCTCGTAAAAGTAACGCCGGTTATGAAGCTCGGTCGTGGTATCGCGTTCGGTGAGCCACACCAGGCGCGCCTCGGCGGCCTTGCGCTGGGTAATATCCAGCCCCACGGTAACGCACGCCAGGGAGCCGTCGGCGGCGTGATGAAGCGGCGCGTGATACCAGGCAACGGTAGTACGACGCTTGTCGAGCGCTTCAAACGTGCTTTCTTCAGGTCCCGGCCGCTCATCGCTGCCCACTTGGCCTGTTTGAGTGCGCTCCCGAAGCGGGGCCGGCATCGGCTCGGGCTGATTGAACACCGCGTTGAAATGCTGGCCGATCAGTTCCCCCTCTTGGCACCCCAGTGCCTCGTGGGTAAAACAGTTGGCCAGACGGATATAGCCCTGGCGGTCCTGGCCGATAATGAAGACCTGAGCGGTATTGAGCAGGCTATTGACGAAATCGCGCTCGCAGGCGAGTTCGTCCACACGTACACAGAGCTCGTCGCTGCGCTCTTTTACATCGTTTTCCAACGCATGTAGTTGCAGCGCCAGCGCTCGCGTTGCCTCTTCCAATACGTCGATCTCGTTGCGCCAGCGTGCGGGCCCCGGCAACAGCGTGCCCTGTACGTTTTCGAACTCGCCGCGGGCCAGCGAAGGGAGCAAATGCGCCACGTGGCGAAGCCTGGCCATTGGTCCGAGCAAGATGATCAGCAGTAAAAGTTCTGCGAGTACCCAGCCGATAACGCCGACCAGCAGCAGGGTTTGGGTCGCGGTTCGAATGGAGGCTATCTGTAGTGACGTGTCGGCGACCAGTAAAAAGTAGCCTGTGCTGCGCCAGTCACCGTCGTCCTGCATATAGACCGCGCTGATTTCCAAATGACGGTCATCGTGCTCGACGCTGTAGGGGGCGTTCACCAGCCGGTAGATGGGGACGCTTTTCGCAACGTTTTCGATGACGGGCAGGGCCTGCTCCAGGTGGGTCAGGGCGATAACGCGGCCCTCCCATTCGGGGATATTATGCACAGGCGCCGCGTTTTGGGTCTCCTCGCCGCCGGTCACCATCAGCGCGAGGTCGCTGCCCGACACCGCTTTGACTTCGCGCATTACGTCGGCCAAATCCCGGGAAAAGATCACCACGCCGCTGCTTTGCCCCTCCAGCAGTACCGGCACCGCCGCAAATTGCTGGCAGGTCAGCGCGCAGCGAAGCCGGGTCAGCGGTGCTTCCATGGTGAGTACGTCGTTGATCCAGCGCCGAGCAGGGAAGATCGGCGCTTCGTCTCCCACGCCGAAGTGAAGTACCTGGTCCCCCAACCGATTGAAGACGAAAAGATTGTCCACGCCGCCTTCAAGCTGAAGCGTTGGCCATTGGGCGCTCAACAGTGCGCGCAGCTGGCTTTCGCTGCCGCTTTCTAGCGCCGCACCAAGCTCTGGCGCCGCCGCTGCCAGCCCCGTTAACTGGCGCAGACTGTTGCTCGAGCGCTGCATGGCCAGGTGTATCTCGCGCTGCTGGCGCTCGTGCTGCTCCTGGCGTGCGGATTCCAACTGACGGGTCAAGTAGTGTTGCCCAAGCCATACAAAAAGCGCCATTAATCCCAGCAGCAAGAGGCTGCTAAGAGCCACTACCCGCCATGTCAAACTTAACCAGCGGGGCGCTCGCCGAGGTGCCGTAGGCTGCATGAATAGTCGTTTCCCGGTAACCAACGCCTAGGCGTCGTGAAAAATGTCACAAGAGCGTATCCCGTGTTGGCTTGCCGTGCGCGCCGTAAAGGCGTTGTTAATCGATGGAAATAACGTGAACCGTATCATCTATACAGCGCCGCTCGAGATAGCCAAGTGCGCCCGGCGTGTTGGCCAGTTTTTCACGCATTTCGGACAAATCGCGCACGCGGTGGGGCGCTGCGCCCATACCTGAAAACGCGACACGATCCCAGGCAAGCTGGAGCTGATGCGGATAAACATCCAGCCACTCTTTGGCAAAGCGTGTGTGCGCCGGGTGGCGGTTAGGCAGCACGAACACCTTAACCACGTGCCCATCCGGCCAGGTTTGCTGGCGCAGGGAAAAGAGGGCGCGAACGCCATCGCGGCTTAGGCCGGAAGTGGTCACCCCAGGATGAGTCACCGGCAGTAAATCTTCGGATGCCCGTGTTTGAGCGTGGACATCGCTTAAACATAGCCAAAGCGCCAAAAGCAGCCCGATGCCCGCAGCGCTTGTCACTACGTTTTTCAAAGAAGGCGTTATCACACCCTGTGTCGGCTGAAAGCGCATTTCATGCATCGCTTTGCAACCCCTTGGGGTGCTCCTTTGGGTGGCATACATCTACGTATTCGCGCGTCAGCAACGTTGGACATGGTGCCTCTCTAAAGTGCTTTTTATTAACAATTGGTTATTAAGCTTATAGGCTTTTACGTATGACGAAAATAGACGAAGGTGTATTAAGCTAATGCCGGCTTGCGATAGGGTATCCGCCTTTATGGGCATGGACCGCGAGCGGGCGCCGCCCCATCCGCTTGCTTGAGTTTAAAGCGCAGATCGCTGACTGGCACTACACTAACAAAGAATCGATACCGCCGCGCCTTGGGGCGGTCACCACGACAAAGGAGAGTCACCATGGCCGGTGGATGGGCAAAAGATGGCGCCGAGCAAGAGCAAATCGAGAGCACGCTGGAAGATGGTGTCGAGCGGGCGCGAAGTCAGCTGCCGAGCGGCGAGAGCAACACGCACTGCGAGGAGTGCGACGCGGTGATCCCCGAGCCGCGGCGCAAGGCCCTGCCCGGCGTCAAACTTTGCATCGCCTGCCAAGCCGCCGAGGATAAAAAGGCCACCAGTGCCAGCGGCTACAACCGCCGCGGCAGTAAGGATAGCCAGTTACGTTAGCCTGCTGCGTTGACCCGGCGTATTAAAAACCTTCGACGATTGCGCTAGTGTAAAAGACCATCTCTCGCGTCGCACCCGCCACGCCCTGAAAGGCCCTTACCATGCGCAAAAGACCTACCTGGTCCCGTATTCTTATCCATTTCGCCATCGCGCTGCTGGCGGGTATTGTGTTGGGCAGCGTTATTCAAACTCAAATCAATCTAGCGGCGCTTGGACACATGGGCGTCGACATATCCGCTTTCCGGCGCGTGATGACGACACTTTGGGACCTGGTGACCTTTTCGCCGGTGTATGCGCTGTTGTTCTCCGTTGGGTTCATCGTCTCCCAAAGCGTGGCGCTTTTTATCTCCCGGCTGCTGTGGGCCGGCCGCTACCGGCTGCTGCTTTGCCCATTGCTGGCGATCACGGCGCTGTTCATCACCTTCCATTTGGTAAACTATTTTGCGCCGATGCCCACCCTCATTGCAGCGACCCGCACAACGCTTGGTTTCGTCGCCATGCTCTCGAGCGCGGGGTTTGCCGGATTGGTGCTGGCGCTATTAAGGGGGCGCGGCCATTACCACCGCCACGCAGCGCAAGCAGCCAAAACGGCGGCGATCCTTTTAACTGCTGCAAGCCCTTTGCTGGCTACGCCGCCGCCAGCGCTGGCCCAAAACGCCACACCGGCCTACCAGTTGGAGACCCTCACCGAAGGCCTGGAGCATCCCTGGTCGCTGGCCTTTTTACCCGATGGCTACATGCTGGTGACCGAGCGCCCCGGTCGTCTGCGGCTTTTAACCCCGGAGGGCGAACTCCTGGCCGCTATCGAGAATGTCCCCGCGGTATACGCCGCCGGCCAATCGGGGCTTTTCGATGTGCTGCTTTCGCCCCGCTTTGGCCAGGATCGAACGCTTTTTCTAAGCTACGCGTGTGGCGAAGAGGAGGCCAATCACACTTGCCTTGCCCGCGCCCGCCTGGAAGGCGAAGCGCTGGAGCCGGTGGAGGAGATTTTTCGCGCAAGCCCCGCCAAACGTGGGGCCGCCCACTACGGCGGGCGCCTGGCCTGGTTTGCCGATGACACGCTCATTTTGACCCTGGGCGATGGGTTCGACTACCGCGAGCAGGCGCAAAACAACGCCAATCATATCGGCACGATCGTGCGTTTGAATCGTGACGGCAGCGTCCCGGCGGACAACCCGTTCGTGAATGATAAAAGCGCCCGCCCGGAGATCTACAGTTTTGGGCATCGTAACGTTCAGGGCCTGGTGGTCGACCGCGATAACCGCATCATCACCCACGAACACGGACCTCGCGGCGGTGACGAGATCAACATCATCGCCCCCGGCGCCAATTACGGCTGGCCGATCGCCACCACGGGGCTCGACTACACCGGCGCTCGGGTCACGCCCTTTACCGAGTATCCCGGCACCGAGTCACCGCTTCTCGAATGGACGCCTTCGATTGCCCCGTCGGGCATGACCCGCTACGACGGCGCACTGTTCCCCGAGTGGCAGGGCGACTTGCTGGTCGGCGCGCTGGTGGACCAACAAGTGCGCCGCGTTACGCTCTCCGATGATGCCAGCGAAGCCGAGGATGTCGAAGGCCTGTTTGGCGAGCTCGACGAGCGCATCCGCGATGTCCGTACCGGCCCGGACGGCGCGATTTATCTACTCACCGATAGCCCCCAGGGGCGCCTTGTTCGCGTCACACCCGCCACACCTTGACGCCGAGGCCGCGGGGTTCGCACGGGTCCCGCTGCGCGGCGCATCCACTCTGGGTGAGTTTGTGATTTCCTCGATCAAGACTAAAGTCAATAGAGTGCCTGTACGAACGGGACCGCGCTCGAACAACGCAATCGAGCCGCAATGACTTTGGACAAGGAGGTTATGATGAAGCCTATCAACACGTTCGACCCGACACGGCGTAAAGTGGTTGGCGGCCTGGCCACCGGGGTCGCCGCGGCCATGGCCACGCCCGCCTTTGGTCAGTCATCGACTGCTTCAAGTCAGTCCCGCGCGGGGTCCAACGGGGGCGAAGGCGCAAGCGAAGCGCTCAAAATGCAGGACCCCACCAGCCAGTACCCGGCACCGCCGTTTCCCGAACAGCCACAGGAGTGGCCGGGCTTGGCAAGCGAAATGGAGCCGCGACCGGACCACGGCGAAGAGAGCTACCGGGGCAGCGGCCGCCTGGAAGGGCGCCGGGCGCTGATTACCGGCGGTGACTCCGGTATCGGACGCGCCGCCGCCATTGCCTACGCCCGGGAAGGCGCTGACGTGGCGATCAACTACCTCGAAGCGGAGGAGTCCGACGCGCGCGAAGTGATCGAGCTGATCGAAGCGGAAGGGCGCACGGCGGTGGCGATTCCCGGCGACATTCAAAGCGAGGCATTCTGCCGCGAGCTGGTCGAGACCGCGGTGGAGCGCCTGGGCGGTCTGGATATTCTGGTCAACAACGCCGCGCGTCAGCAGTGGAAGCCGTCGATCACCGATATCTCCCACGACGACTTCGATGCCACCATGAAGACGAACCTTTACGCCATGTACTGGATCACCCAGGCGGCGATGGAGCATCTGGAAGCGGGGGCCTCGATCATCAACACCTCCTCGGTAGTAGCCTACGACCCGCCCAAGGTGCTGCTCGACTACTCCATGACCAAGGCGGCGATCATCGCCTTCACCAAAGGCCTGGCCAAACAGGTCGCCGAGCAGGGTATTCGCGTCAACGCCGTGGCACCAGGCCCGTTCTGGACACCGCTGCAGCCCAGCGGCGGTCAGCCGGACGACGCGGTGCAGAACTTCGGCGAAGACACGCCCTTCGGCCGCCCCGGCCAACCGGCGGAGATTGCCGGCATATACGTGCTGCTCGCCTCCCAGGAATCGAGCTTCACCACCGGGCACGTGTATGGCGCGGCAGGGGGCAGTGGTCAGCCCTGATACTGGCTCGGCCTGCGGGGGATGATGGTATATAATGAGCCGCTTAATTATATCCACTCGCAGGCTGCTCGATGGTCCAGATTGTTTATTCCCACCACACCGATGATCGCGAGTTCGTTCATCGCCGGATTACTACCGACCGCTTCGAGACAGCGGGCGACATCATCGATGAGTACCCCTATCAGCGCGAAGCCGAAATGTTCGAGGAGCTGGGCGAAGGGGGCGGTTTGGAGTTCCTGCTGGGCGATCTCAAGGACCAGCACGCGCACTACCATTTCATTCCCGTCGAGGCGGACAAGGGCATTCTCGATCTTTCCATCGTCGCTAAAAAAGGCGTTTTCAATCTTCTGGGCCGTCAGGCGCTGATCCGACACTTCTATCTTGTAACGCCCGATACCGCCAAAACGCATATTCAGGAGCTCTTCGAGCACTCCGTCGAATTTCTGTATGAAAAGCACCGCCCCTTCAAAAACTGATCCCGGCTTTCACCTTCAAGCTTCGATTGATCCAATCCAGTGCCCAGTGAGGGGCTTTCAATGACGTATCACGGCGCGATCATCGACGAGCGCTTGATGACCGACCACGAATACGCCTATGCGAAAAAAGTCGTGGCCGGGCATCGCTACCTCTTCTGGTTTTTGATGGGCAGCGGCGTCATCACGTTTTGCATGGGGGCGGGGCTTCCGATCGCTTTCAGCATGGGGTCGCTAACGCTCGATTGGATCGGATTTTCGCTCCTCGCGTTTCTGACGCTGGCGCCGATGATCACCGAGGAATAAGCACGAAAAATAGACACCAGAGATCATGAAAAAACAGGTACCCAACAACGATGCCGCAAGCGACGAGGTGAAGACGCTTGGTCAGCGTGACATGACGGCATACGAGCGGTTTCACGTAAGGCAGGTGGCGCTTTACAAGCGAATGGGGCTTCACGTCACCGCACTGGTCGGCGCGGTTTTCGGGCTGATGGGCATCGCGCTTTTAGTGCTTGCGCTGGGGCTTTTGATCCGCTTTCAGATCGTGGGCTTTTTGATCGCGGCGGCCACGACAGGGCTTCTGGGATATGTCGCGCGAGGGATGATCCGCGAAGGCACCAAGCGAAGGCTCAAAACGGCTACTCAGGTGAAAATGATCAAGGGCGTAATGGAGCAGCAGGCGGTCAGCTATGCCACCTATAACGGCAGAACCACTCTGTATTTCCATAGTATCGGCGACTTCGAGTTCATTCGGCCACTGGATACGGAAGTCATTTTCATGTTCTTGGTCGGGAAGCCCTTCGAGGCGCACGTGGTCGAGCTATCTTTTGAGACGCCCGACGGGGCGCCACTGGCGTTGAGAAAAAAGCGCGAGGCCATACTGCTCAAGCTTGCGAGCGAGGAGGGGGATGAGATAAAGGTCGACATCGACGGCGTCTATACCCGATACGGCCGACGCTATTTCTATCGCTACTTCCTGGCCCACGCGTTGATCATCGGGCCTTCGATACTGTTGAGCCTGGTGCTGATGATCCGTTACTCGGTTCCGCTCGCCGATGCTTACGGGCTCGGGTTATTTACCGGGTTGTTGGCCATCTTCGTGCCCATTGCCATCGCCTTCGCCGCCGGGTCGCTGGTCTATTTCCTGTGTTTGAGGCTTCGCAAGCTGATCAACCCCGATTACGTCAAAACCCACGAGGAGCGGCTAAAGGGGTAGAACCTTTTCACCCACCTGAAACGCGAGCCGGCCGATGAAATCCTCGACCAGTGGCGAAGTGTTCTCGCGATGCCAATTCACGTTGAGCGCCAGAGTCGAATCGGGCCCGCCCGAAAGCGGCGCCAGCGCGCAAAACACGACCCCGTCCAAACGTATTGATCGCGCGAGCGAGGCGGGCACCAGCGCAACGCCCAGCCCGCTGGCCACCAGCCCCAGCAGAGTATGAAGCTGGGCGGCCTCCTGCTTGATGACGGGAGAGAATCCCGCCGCCTGGCAAAGTGCCATCATTTGATGGTGGTAGCCCGACCCCAGTGCGCGCGGCGTGAACACGAAATCGGCCTTGGCAAACGCGCTTAACGCAACCGGCCCGCCCCTGGCGGCACTAGCCGCGCCCGGGTGGTCAGCGGGCAGCGCCAGTTTGATCTCCTCTTTCAGTACCTGGCGGGATTCGATCATCGGCGGCAGCGGCAATTCGCGCATCAGCGCCACGTCCACCTCACCGGATAACAGCGCATCGCGTTGACTAGCCGAAGGCATTTCGCGGATGACGAGCTCTACCTCGGGCAGGGTGGTGCGAAAGTCGCGCAGCGCCTCGAGCACCGGGGCGTAGCCGGCAAGCGATAGCGTGGCCACCGTCAGCTTTCCAGCCACGCCCTGGGCCACGCGGCGCGCCCGGCCAATGCCGCTATCGAGTTGCTCGAAGGTGGCGTAAGCGGTATCGAGAAACGCGCGACCGGCCGGGGTCAGGGTCACGCTTCGCCGGCTGCGGAGAAAAAGCGCAAAGCCTAGGCGCTCTTCGAGCCTCGCAATGGCCTGGCTCAAGGGCGGCTGAGCCATGTGCAGCCGCGCGGCGGCCCGGTGGAAATGGAGTTCTTCCGCCACGACGATGAACTGCTTGAGCAGGCGGGTTTCGATCATTGAAGGGTCTCGTCAGTAGGGGCCGCGATCCTGATACTTTAAATGATCGTTTAGGTCATCGGTAATATCGTGTACGTATCACATGCGCTTGCGATTAATATTAGATAAAAATAATTCAAAGCGTACCTTGATGGTGTTCACACACGCCAGATCGAGGAGACGAAGCATGTCATTTCAAGGCAAGACAGCCATCATTACCGGCGGCGGCCGGGGGCTCGGCTGGGCCTACGCCCGGGAGCTCGCCCGCGCTGGGGCGAACGTCGTGATTAGCGATAGCGGGGCTGGACGGGACGGCGACGGCAGCGACGCCACTGTGGTCGAAAAGGCAGCGGCGGCGCTCGAGCGGGAAGGGTATCGCGTCATCGCCCACCATGGGTCGCTGGAGGAGGAAGCCGAGTGTCGGGCGCTCATCGAGCGCACCCAGGCCACGTTCGGTGGGCTGGATATCATCATCCACAACGCCGGCTGGGTCGGCTACCAGGCAATTGAGCACGCCGGGGCGGCGTTTCTCGAGCGCTCGCTGGCCATCAATGTCTGGGCGCCGACCTGGCTTGCCAAACACGCCTGGCCTTATCTCAAGATGTCTTCGGCCCCGCGCATCGTGCTGACCACGTCTGACCGCGCCATGTACCTGGGCTACGGCCAGAAGGGCCTGGCCGCCTACGCGGCGGGCAAGATGGCCCAGGTCGGCCTCATGAATGCGCTGGCATTCGAAGGCGCGGAGCACGCCATTTTGGTGAACGCTGTCTCGCCGGTGGCCAGAACGCGCATGTGGGGCGAAACCGGTACACCGTCGGATCTCAAGCCCGAATGGGTGACGCCGGGGGTGTTGTATCTGGCAAGCGAGTCGTGCCAGGACAGCGGCTATATCCTGCGCGCCAGCAACGGCCAGTTCAGCGCCACCCGGTTCGAGGAGAGCGTCGGCGTCGACTACCCGCGAGATTTGAACCGCGTGCGTGCGGCCAGCATCGACGAGGTGGCCGAGCGGTGGAACGCGATCAAGGAGCGCGCCCATGCATATCGGTAACCTGAGCCGATGGGCAGAGGTGGGGGCCGAGCTTGGCGAAAGCCCGGTCTGGGATGAGCGCACCGGCACGCTCTATTTCGTCGATATCACTGGCGGGCGCCTATACGCTTTTGAACCAGGCGGCGGGCTTCAGACGCGCTACACGTCGCGCCAGCCCATCGGCGCGCTGGCGCTCACCGAAACAAGTGATCTGATATTCGCCGAAGGCTCGCGGGTCGCGCTGCTCGACCGTCAGACTCGTCACGTTACCCGAACCTCGGAGACGGTAAGCACGGCCCCGAATCACCGCTTCAACGACGGCGCCTGCGACCCCCAGGGGCGCTTCGTGAGCGGTTTGATGGATCAAGACCACGCAAGCGGAAGCGGACGGCTTTACAGCTTCGATGAGCGGCTAACGCCCACGCGCATTCATGAGGGCATGGGCCTGCCCAACGGCCTGGCGTGGAACCGGGCGGGGAGCCTTTACTTCGTGGACTCCGTGGCGCGGCGCATTCTGCAGGCGGACTACTCGCCGAGCACCGGCGCCCTGAGCAATATCGCTACCTTCGCGGAGACCCCAGCTCATCTTGGGCGACCCGACGGGCTCGCCATGGATGTGGAAGGCGGCATCTGGGTGTGCCAGTTCAACGGCGCCTGCTTGCTGCGCTATGACGCTTATGGTGAACTGACCGATAGATTACCGGCGCCCGTGCCCCGGCCCACCAGCTGCTGCTTCGGGGGCGACGACATGAAGACGCTTTTCGTGACCTCCGCCCGGTTTGGCATGAGCGCGGAGGCGCTCGAACGCTACCCCGAGTCGGGCGATCTGTTCGCGGTGCGCCTGCCCATAGCCGGCGAGCCGCGCTATCGTTTCAAGGCACATTAGCCCGCCCATTCGTTTCATAGTGAAGGAGAACCCCATGTTCAGCGGCCTGAGTGCCTTTCCGTTAACGCCCATGGACGAGCAGGGTATCCGCGAAGATGAATTCGTCGCCCTGATCCAGCGCCTGGCGGCGGCGCGGGTGGACTCCATCGGCGTGCTGGGCTCCACCGGGAGCTACGTTTACCTCTCCAGAGAGGAGCGCGCGCGTGTTACACGGCTGGCGGTGGAAAGCGCCGGTGACCTACCTGTGATGGCGGGCATCGGGGCGCTGCGCACCCGCGACGTGTTGGCGCTGGCGGAAGACGCCCAGAAGGCCGGGGCGAGCGGCGTGCTGCTGGCACCGGTGTCGTATCAAACGCTCACCGAGGACGAAGTGTTCCGCCACTATAAAACGGTGTGCGAAACGCTTAGCGTGCCGCTCTGCGTCTACGACAACCCCGGTACCACGCACTTCACCTTCAGTGACGAGCTGCATGGTCGTATTGCCGAACTCTCCCAAGTGAAGTCGATCAAGATACCGCCGGTGGCAGGCGATATCGACGCGGTTAGTGCGCGCATCACACGGCTGCGCGCTTTGATTTCCGACGATGTCACTCTTGGCATTAGTGGCGACTTCGTCGCAGCCACCGCCCTGACTGCCGGCTGCGACGGTTGGTATTCGGTGCTCGGCGGTCTGCTTCCGGAAAAAGCGCTGGCCATTACCCGCGCCGCCCAGGCAGGCAATGCCGAAAAAGCTCAGCGCCTGTCCAGCGAGCTCGAGCCGCTTTGGGCGCTCTTTCGCGAACACGGAAGCCTTAGGGTCATCGCGACCGCGGCGGAGCTAATGGGGCGGGTCAATGCGCCGTGTTTGCCGCTGCCGCTCAAAACCCTCGAAGGTCCTCACCGGGAAAACCTCGCCCAGGTGGTCGAGGCGCTATAGATGACGGGGCAAAAGAACGGGCCAGGCGGCTCTGTCGAAAAGACCCTGCCGCGCAGCTGGGTGTGGGACGATACCCGCGCCTTTCTGGCCGTAGCGCGCCACGGCACCTTGAGCGGGGCGGCGATGGAGCTTCATCTGGGTCTTGCCACGCTCTCTCGACGCATCGAGCGTCTCGAGCACGCGCTCGATGTGGCGCTTTTCATCCGCCTGCAGTCGGGGTACCGGCTGACCGAGGAGGGCGCCGGGCTTTTACAGAGTGCCGAAGCGATGGAGGCGGCGGCCGCCGCTTTCACTACCGGCGCGGCCCACCCTGCGCGGCTTACGGGAACGGTGCGTTTGGCCACGGCGGAGAATCTCGCCACCGAGCTGGTTCTGCCTGCGCTACCCGAATTCTACCGGCAATACCCGGGCATTCATCTCGAACTCGTCACCGATATTGCCGCGCTCAATCTGCATCGGCGGGATGCCGACCTGGCGCTTCGCATGGTCAGGCCGACCCGGGGTAACGTAACGCTGCGCCGATTGGGCACGCTTGGCTACGGGGTTTACGCCAGCGCCGAGGTCGCTGGGCAGCGGCGTACCGATATCAGCGAGAACGCTTTTATTACCTGGAGCGAAGAGTACGCCCACCTGCCAGCAGCCCAGTGGTGTGCACGTATATTGGAAGGACGCGCGCCGGCGCTAACCACCACCTCTGTCGCTACCCAGGTGGCGGCGGCCAAAGCGGGGTTGGGCCATGCCGTGCTGCCACACATCGTGGCGTCAAGCGCGGGGCTCGAATGCGTGGCAAGCGACATCGGCGTGACCCAACCCATCTATCTGGTCAGCCAGAGCGATCTTGGCCAAACCGGGCGGGTTCGCGCCGTAGCGGATTTTCTGACCGAGCTGGTCAGCCGCCATCAGGAAAGGCTGAGCGGCCGATAGCCGCACTTCTCAAGCATCACTCGGTCAGTTCGATCAGCCGATCCGGGTAGTTGGTGAACAGGCCATCGACGCCCCAGTCGAGCAGGTGCTGCATGTCATCAAACTCGTTGACCGTGTAGATATGCACTGCCAGGTCGTTGTCCTGGGCGCGGCGAACGTACTCCTCGTCGATCACCTCTTCGCCGTCATAAATATAGTTGGTGCCCAAACCGACCGCGTACTCGGCCACCGCTTGAAAATCCTCGTCGGTGGTGTCCTGAGGGGCCGGGGTGACGCCGGTCCACTCGCTCAGTTGGCCGTCGTTTTCATCGTCCGGGGAGTACCACACGAGCTGAATCAGCGGAATATCCGCGTTCAGGTCGTGAATTTTCAGAAGACTTTCCTGATCGAAGGATTGGATCAGCACGCGCCCGGTGTTGATCATGTCGTACGCTTCCAGGCGGCGCACCAGGCCCTCTTCTACGCCCGGGTTGAGTTCCGGCGACTTGGTTTCCAGATAAAACCGGGCATCCTCGCCGAAGCGGTTGAGTACTTCTTCCAGCGTGAGAATCTGCGCGCCTTCGAAGGCTTCATCGGCAAGCGCCGGGTTTTCCTCGTTGAACCAGGCGCCGGTATCCAGCTCTTTCAGCTCGGCCAGGGTGTGATCGTTGATATGGCCTTCGCCGTCGCTGGTACGCTCGAGGGTGTCATCGTGAAAAGCGACCAGCTCGCCATCAGCGGTCATCTGGATATCGAGTTCCAGGTAATCCGCGCCCCATTCGTGGGCCAGTTCCAAGGCGGCCATGCTGCTTTCCGGCGCATGGCCGCTGGCGCCGCGGTGGGCAATGACCTGAAACGACTGCAGATCCTTTAGCTGTTGCTCCAGCGGCGTGGTGTCGGCCAGCACGCTTGGGGAAACCAGAGCACCTGCTAAAAGACCCAAAGGCAGGGAAACGATCGCAAGACGTTGCATGATCAATCCTTTTATTGAATATACGATCAATGACCCTACAGGGTTTTAAGGGGCTTTCCAAACCACGGCTCAGCGTGGCCCGCATCACGCCCATCGGCCAGGCACTCGATCAGCACTTGCGCTTTTTTAGGTGGGTGAGGCGAAGGGTTGGAATCGGCCTGTAGCGTCGTCTTAATAAAGATCAGTTTTTGCTTGTTTAAGTCCACACCCGGTTTGGGGTGTGGTTGAATGAGAGGTTATTCACTTTGGCTTGAAAAGCCGCACCCAAACCGATTACAAGGAGCCGTGCGTGGACGCGCTGACCTGGTTGACCTATGTAGGCGTTATTTTTGCCCTGATCATCTTTCCCGGCCCGGTCGCACTTTTATGCACCAGCCACGGGCTTAAATTCGGCCGAAAGCAGACCACTGCGACGGTGTTGGGCGGAGTATCTGCCTCCCTGGTGTTGATGATGGTCTCTTCGCTAGGTTTGGGCGCGGTTCTGGCGGCGTCGGAACACGCCTTTTATATCCTGAAGCTCGTGGGCGGGGCGTATCTGATCTACCTGGGCATTGCCGCCTGGCGGGACGCCTCGGGCCTGGCGCTCGAAAATCCAACGCCCGAGGGGCGCCCGGGGATGTCGGTGAAAACGCTCTTTCGCCGGGGCTTTACCGTGGGCATTAGCAATCCCAAGGATCTGCTCTTTTTTGCCGCGCTGTTTCCCAACTTCATCGATGTGAGCCAACCCCAGTTCATTCAGTTCATTATTCTTGCGTTGACCTGGCTTGCAATCGATTTCACGCTTATGTCGACCTATGCGGGTCTTGGCTCCAGCATTAGCCGCTGGTTTCAAAGCCCGCGCCGCTACAAGCGGTTCAACCGGGCGACCGGCGGCCTGTTCATGGCCGCCGGCGGCACGCTGATCGCCTCGAACCAGTAGGCAGCGTTAACGCTGGTGATGCTCACTCGCCCGGGCGTCAAGGAGTGACACTTTGGCCAATCTCGTCATCTGTGCCGACGGCACCTGGAATCATCCCGAAGAAGACCTGGAAGAGGATCATCCGACCAACGTATTGAAGCTGGCGCGAGCCATTTCGCCGTTTAGCGGCGAGGCGCGCCAGCACGTCTCCTACGGCTGGGGCGTGGGCTCCCACGATAATCGGCTGACCGGCGCGCTGACCGGCGCCGGGATCGAAAAGAACATCATCGATGGCTACCGCTACATCGTTCAAAATTACGCCCCGGGCGACGATATCTACCTGTTCGGCTTTAGCCGCGGCGCCTATAACGTGCGTGCCTTGAGCGGGCTGATCAATAATTGCGGCATTCTGAAGCGCTCAGAGGCGGACCGGATCACCCAGGCCTGGGAGATGTACCGGGACGACGCCGACGAAAACTGGCCCGGTGGGGAGGCCGCCAAGGCGTTTCGCGAGGCCTATTGCCACCCCTCGCGGCGGGTTCACTTCATTGGCGTGTGGGACACCGTAGGCGCACTCGGTATACCGCTGAGCCTGTTGGGTGGGCTCTTCAATCACGACCACGAATTTTACGACACCAAGATGGGTAGCAATATCGCCACCGCCCGCCATGCGCTTGCCGTTGATGAAAAGCGCGAGGACTTCGAGCCCACGCTTTGGGAGGCCCGCGAAGGCATCGATTTGAAACAGGTGTGGTTTGCTGGCGTGCATAGCGACGTAGGCGGCGGCAAAGCACCGGATGACAACGGCCGGCAGGCCTCGGATACGCCGCTTAAGTGGATGGCAAACGAAGCGCGGGCCGCGGGGTTGGCCATCGAACCTCATTTGTTCGAGGAACTGACCGATGGCAGTCAAGCAGTGCTCAATGAATCGCGTAAACACGTGTACCGGTTAAGGGGCAAGCTCGACCGTCCGCTGGTCAACGAAAGCAAGCCCACGGCCATTCATTTTAGTGTCAAAGCCCGTTTCGAGCGCGACGAAAGTTACCGGCCCCCCAGGCTCGAGGCGCTGGTAGAAGAGCGCGGCTGGGAGGGTATCGTGCTAGAGCACTAGGCGTATTTTAGTAGGCCTTCTCGGAGCAACCCGGGCTCGCCCGTTCGTGCCGGGTATCACTTAAAGCAACCTGCTGGCCGCTCTTGCTGCCGGGCCAATAGTGCACTTGGTATGCTATCGAAGAATATAAGATTCGATTTTAATTCCTTTTTGACCACTTGAATTTGCACTAATATAGCGCGCCACACCCGTTGGACCGCAGGCCTTCAGAGGCCGCTATGCAAATATCAGGATCGATCATGAGTGAGCAAGAGGGCGCGCACTTCAAGCGCAGTATGCAGACGCGCCATTTGGTGATGTTGTCGCTGGGCGGCGTCATTGGTACCGGGCTTTTTCTAAGCTCTGGCTATACCGTGCAGCAGGCCGGGCCCACGGGCGCGGTATTGGCGTATCTGGTGGGCGGTATCGTCGCTTGGCTCGTGATGATGTGCCTGGGCGAGCTTGCCGTGCATATGCCGGACTCCGGCGCGTTCAGCGCCCACGCCAGCCGCTATATCGGCCCTGGTACCGGCTACATGGTGGCCTGGATGTACTGGCTGACCTGGACGGTGGCGCTGGGCTCGGAGTTTACCGCCGCGGCGGTGTTCATGGGGCGCTGGTTTCCCGATATTCCCGGCTGGTACTGGAGCGGGCTATTCGCGGCGATCGTGTTTGGCGTCAACGCCTTTACCTCGCGCTTTTTTGCCGAGTCCGAGTTCTGGCTTTCGTTGATCAAGGTGATCGCGGTGGTGGTGTTCGTCATCGTCGGCGCCGGCGCGATCATCGGCTGGGTGCCGCTGCAGGATGCAAGCGGCGCTAGTGTGGCATCCCCTGGGCTTTCGGCTTTTTGGGGCGAGGGCGCTATGTCACCGAGTCTCTTGGCTATCGGTACCACCTTGCTGGCGGTGATGTTTGCGTTTTCCGGTACCGAGCTCATCGGCATTGCTGCCGGTGAAACCGTCGACCCGGGGCGCAACGTACCCAAAGCGATCCGCGCCACGCTTTGGCGGCTCATTCTGTTTTTCGTGGGCACCATCATCGTGATTGCCGCGCTCTTACCGCAAAGCCAGGCCGGGCTGAGCCAAAGCCCGTTCGTCGCGGTGTTTCAGCGCCTGGGCGTGCCGGGGGCGGCGGACATCATGAACTTCGTGATCATCACCGCGCTGCTCTCGGCGGCCAACTCCGGGCTTTACGCCTCATCGCGTATGCTTTGGACGCTTTCCGATCAAGGCACGCTGCCCCCGGCGCTTGGCCGGCTCAACAAGCGCGGTATTCCCATGAACGCGCTACTGCTCAGCATGATCGGCGGTTTCGGCGCGCTGTTCTCGAGCGTTTACGCGCCGGAAACCGTCTACCTGGTGCTGGTGTCGATTTCGGGCCTCGCCGTGGTGGTGGTGTGGATGGCGATCGCCATCAGCCAGCTCAACTTTCGCCGCCAGTTCCTGCGTGAAGGCGGCCGCCTTGAAGACCTGGTCTACCGCACGCCGTTCTACCCCTGGGTGCCGCTGATCGCGTTCGCGGCGTGCCTGGCGGCGTGCATCGGTATCGCGTTTGATCCGCAGCAGCGCGTCGCGCTCTACTTTGGCGTGCCGTTCATCGCGCTTTGTTACCTGGTGCACTACGTGCGCCACCGCGCGGCGCCGCCAACCGCGATAGACACAGCTACCGCCACCGAGGAGAAAAGCATATGAGCGAGTCGAACCCAATCAAGGCCCTGCTGGCGGATGCGCCTTTCATGGTGATCGACGGGGCGCTGGCCACCGAGCTCGAGGCGCTGGGCTGTGATCTCAACGATAGCCTCTGGTCGGCGCGCCTTTTAAGCCAGGCGCCGGAGAAGATTCGCCAGGTGCATCAGGCGTATTTCGAAGCCGGGGCGGACTGCGCGATTACCGCAAGCTACCAGGCAACGATCCCCGGTTTCATGCAGGCGGGGCTAAGCGAGGTGCAGGCGCGCGCGCTGATCACGCGCTCGGTCACGCTGGCCCGTGAAGCCCGCGATGCGGTGTGGCAGCCCGGCCAAACCGACCGGCCCCAACCACTGGTGGCGGCCTCGGTCGGGCCTTACGGCGCCTATCTTGCCGACGGCAGCGAGTACCGGGGCGGGTATGAGCTGGACCGGGCCGGGCTCGTTGATTTTCACCGTGTGCGTTTTGAGCTTCTACTAAAAGCAGGCGCCGATGTGCTGGCCGTGGAGACGCTGCCGTCTCTGGAGGAAGCGTTGGCGATCACCGATTTGTTGGCCGAAAACCCCGGCGCTCAGGCCTGGATCACCTTTTCGGCGAAGGACGGCGAACACATCAGCGACGGTACGCCGATCGAGGCGTGTGCGGCGGCGCTGGCGGGCTGCCCGGGCGTGGCGGCCATTGGTGTGAACTGCACCGCGCTTGCGCATATCGAATCGCTGATCAAGGCGATCAAGCGCGCCTGCGATTTGCCGGTGTTGGTTTACCCCAACTCCGGCGAGGTGTACGACCCGGTGACCAAAACCTGGCACCCTGTGCCCTGCGATCACACCAGCGCGCCTTCCGGGCTTGCCCAGGGCGCCGAGCAGTGGCTGGCCGCGGGCGCTTCCGGCATTGGCGGGTGTTGCCGCACTACACCTGCGGATATCCAAGCGCTAGCCGCGTGGCGGCGCGCGCTTTAGGCCAACTGACGCTTCAAGGCGCTGGCTCGTTCAGCGCCTGCTTGAACCAGGCCGCCAGCCTGTCACCGGCCCGCGGGCTCGTTTGGCTCGGTAGCCATAAACAGAGCCGGGCAGGGGTTTCCACGCTGCCCCAGGGCGCCACCAGTCGTCCGCTTTTCAAGTCGTCCTCCACCAGCAGTTTGGGCGCAATGGCCACGCCCAGCCCCGCGGCTGCGGCTTCCATCAGGTAGTAAAGGTGATCGAACCCCTGGCCTTTCGTAAGCGCCTCGCTTAAACGCCCCTCTTCGAGCCCCTTGGCGCTTGCCCAGGCGGGCCAGGCCTGGGGGCGCGAGGCGGTGTAGAGAAGCGGCGCGTTATAAAGCGTGGCGGGCTTGTTAGAGTCGAGGCGGGCGGCGACCTCCGGGGTTGCCACTGCGCAAATCTCCTCGACCATTAGCTCGATCACCTCACCCTGCACGGGCCAGGGCGGCTCGATAAAGCCAAGCGTTGCGCTGGTGCTCTGTTGGACGAGCTGCTCGGTTTCGCTGACCACCACCTGCAGGTTGAGTTCGGGCAGGGCGCTCTTCAGGCGGCCAAGCCGGGGGATCAGCCAGCGTGCCAGCAGGCTGCCCGGGCAAGCCAGGGTGAAGGGCGCGCCGTCGATCTCACGCTTGAGAAGAGCGCAACTATCGCGCAGCCGCCCAAACGCTTCACCCAGCCCGCTTTGCAGCGTCTCGCCGTGGTGGGTCAGCGTAATGCCGCGGCCCGCCTTCCCAAAAAGCGCCGTGCCGAAGTGTTCGTCCAGGCTTTTGAGCTGGCGGCTGACCGCGCCGTGGGTCACGCTGAGCTCGTTAGCGGCGGCGGTTACGCTGCCCAGCCGGGCAGTGGCTTCGAATGCGCGCAGCGCGCTTAACGGCGGCAGGCTCTGGTGCATGGTAATCTCGAAATGGTTGATTAAA
Source organism: Vreelandella sp. GE22 (assembly GCF_968212445.1). Taxonomy (NCBI): domain Bacteria; kingdom Pseudomonadati; phylum Pseudomonadota; class Gammaproteobacteria; order Oceanospirillales; family Halomonadaceae; genus Vreelandella; species Vreelandella sp. GE22. The sequence goes on along the minus strand of NZ_OZ309110.1, from coordinate 2,589,303 downwards.
ACTCACAGGTAACCGATATCTTATCGATTTTTATCGCGGCGTGCCCGGGTTAGCGTAAAGCCACTACTTTCTCTTTCGGCATTCGAGGTCGTGATGAACCAACCCTTTACTCCACCCGCCAGCCTGCCCGATGGCAACGGCATGTTCGGAAGCTTCGGCGGCCGTTTCGTCGCGGAAACGCTGATGCCGCTGATCAATGAGCTGCGGGACGAGTACGCCGCAGCCAAGAACGATCCGGAATTTCAGCGAAAGCTTGCCTATTTTCAAAACGACTACGTGGGCCGTCCTAGCCCGCTTTACTTCGCCGAGCGGCTGACCGAGCACTTTGGCGGTGCCCGCATCTACTTAAAGCGCGAGGAGCTCAACCACACCGGCGCGCACAAGATCAACAACTGCATCGGCCAGGTGCTGCTGGCCAAGCAGATGGGCAAAAAGCGCATCATCGCCGAGACCGGCGCGGGCATGCACGGTGTGGCCACCGCCACCGTGGCGGCGCGTTTTGGAATGTCGTGTGTGATCTACATGGGCACCACGGATATCGAACGCCAGCAGCCCAACGTGTTCCGCATGAAGCTATTGGGCGCGCAGGTGATCCCCGTCACCTCCGGCACCGGCACGCTGAAAGACGCCATGAACGAGGCCCTGCGCGACTGGGTGACCAATGTCGACGACACCTTCTACATTATCGGCACCGTGGCAGGCCCCCACCCGTACCCAGCCATGGTGCGCGATTTCCAGGCGGTGATCGGTCATGAAACCCGCCGCCAAATGCAGGAGAAAGAAGGGCGCCTGCCGGACTCGCTGGTAGCCTGCATTGGCGGTGGCTCCAACGCCATGGGGCTTTTTCACCCGTTCCTTGGCGATGACAGCGTGCAGATGATTGGCGTGGAAGCCGGCGGCAAGGGCGTGAGTACGGGCAAACACGCCGCCAGCCTGAACGGCGGCACGCCCGGCGTTTTACATGGCAACCGCACGTTTTTGCTGCAAGACGAGGACGGCCAGATTATTGACGCCCACTCGATTTCCGCAGGGCTCGATTACCCCGGCATCGGCCCCGAGCACGCCTGGCTTCACGAGCAGGGCCGGGTCGAGTACGTCTCGGCCACCGACGATAAAGCGCTGGAGGCCTTTCAGATTTGCTGCCAGCAAGAAGGCATCATCCCGGCGCTTGAAACCGCCCACGCCCTGGCCGAAGTGGCCAAACGCGCGCCCACGCTTCCCCGCGAGCACCTGATGGTCGTCAACTTAAGCGGCCGTGGCGATAAAGACATGATGAGCGTCGCGCACTACCTGGGAGATAAATTCAAATGAGTCACGCTGCTCACCATAAGCCCACCTCGCGCCTGCAAAACTGCTTTGCCGCGCTGAAAGAAGACAACCGCCCGGCGCTGGTCAGTTACCTGACCGCCGGGGACCCGGACGCCGACACCTCGCGGCGTTTGCTACACGGCCTGCCGGAAGCGGGGGTAGATATCATCGAGCTGGGTATGCCGTTCAGCGACCCCATGGCCGACGGCCCCGCCATTCAAAAAGCCGCCCTGCGCGCGCTCGATGGTGGCCAGACCCAGGCCAAAACCCTTGAGATGGTGCGCCGCTTTCGTGAAGAAAACGCCACCACGCCGATCGTGCTGATGGGCTACTACAATCCCATCTTCTGCTACGGCGTCGAGCGCTTTTTGACCGACGCCGCGCGCGCCGGAGTGGATGGCCTGATCGTGGTGGATCTACCGCCGGAGCACGACGACGAGCTCTGCCAGCCCGCCGCCCGCCACGGCATCGACTTCATCCGCCTGGCCACGCCCACCACCGACGCCAAACGTCTGCCCACAGTGCTGGCCAATGCCTCCGGCTTTATCTACTACGTCTCCGTGGCCGGTGTGACCGGCGCCGGTGCGGCCACGCCGGAAAGTGTCGAGCGCGCGGTCGCCGACCTAAAACGCCATACCCGGCTACCCATCGGCGTGGGCTTCGGTATTCGCACCCCGGAACAGGCCGCGACCATCGGGCGCTTCAGCGACGCCGTGGTGGTAGGCTCCGCGCTGGTCGACCGTATCGAGCAGGCCAGTACCGCTGACGAGGCGGTGAGCGAGGTGCACGGCCTTGTGCGTGAACTGGCGACGAGCGTGCGCCGCTGCCGCGAAGAAGCCCGCGAGCCGCAAATCAGTTAATTGATACGTGCTTGATACGTGCTGCGTTAAAGCGGGTTGTGTCCTGCTTTAATGCAGCGTGTAGGCGGTTGTTTGAACAATGACGGTGTCGTTATGCCGTGCGGGTTAATAAAAAAAATGGTTTTAGTTGCTTGCTGAATATTTTCTTGTTGAAGTGAACGAAATATTTTGGTTTTGGGACGCTCTGCAATGAAAACGGTAGGCTATGCATACCTTCATGAGTACTTGAATCTGGCCGTATGCCCGCCTGAGTATCCTGCCAGGGTGCGCCCTGTTACACGCATTATGTTTTTGGAACAAGAGATAGCGGTGCCTGCCGTGCGCGCTCCTGATGCCTCGTTACTTAACCACATGCTTTTCGCCCTTAAGCACGAAGGTATCAATCTGGCCATTCTGGCCGGTGCCTTGCCCCACTTGTCAGTTAAGCCGCTTCAAGACGCGCTGCACGCCTCTCCCAACGGCATCTATTTAAGAAAGTTGGGCTATTTATACGAGGCGATGGTCAAACCACTGCCGTTCGAGATTGCTGTAAGCGGCCGTGCGGTGCCTCTGTTTGATCCTGACCACTACATTACCGGGCCCACGGTGCGCGATAGCCGCTGGCGAATCGATTTCAATGGACTGGGAACGCTCGATTATTGTGCCACCGTGCGGCGTACGCCCGAGATTGCTGGACTGCTTGAAGAAGACATTTTGGCTCAAGCATCCATCTTCATGGACTCATTGCCCCCGGGAATGTTGGACCGCGCGATTCAGTGGGCCTACCTGAGTGAAACGCAATCGTCGTTTGCCATTGAAAGAGAATCGCCCACGCCGGATAAGCAGCAGCGCTTTATGCAGCTTCTTCGCCAGGCTCATGAGCGTAAGCCGCTGACACAAACGTATCTTGTGGAGCTGCAAAACAGCACTATCAACAATGCTTTCGATAAAGCGGCTTCATTTCGACATGAGCAAAACTACCTGCACAACGGCTCATCCGGAGCACTAGGTGTTAGCTACCTGCCGCCACCGCCCACCCTTTGCCATACGTTAATGAAGGCGCTGATGGACTGGGCAAATCAATGCTCAGAGCATGACGCTGAAAAGGGTGTTTCCCCGCTGGTGATTGCGGCGATACTCTCCTTTGGCTTCGTCTTTTTGCACCCTTTCATGGACGGTAACGGACGTATTTCACGCTTTCTGATACACCACACGCTGTGCCGGATGGGCGGGCTCTATCATGACAATCTGTTGCCCATTTCAGTGGCCATGAAGCGCCATGAAAATGATTACCTGAGTGCATTGGAGAAATTTTCGAAACCAGCTCGCGAATACTGGCGAGTCAGGTGGATAGATGCTGATGAATACCACTTTAATTACCAGGGCCTGAATGCGCTTTACCGGTACTGGGATGCTACACCCGCGGTGGCGTTCACGCTAAAAATGGCAAAAGCTGCCTTGGAAGATGAGTTAAAAACGGAAACACGCTATTTGGCGTGTTTTGATCGCGTTTATGCAGCAATAAACGAAACCTATGATATTCGAGGTAGCGACTTGGCGCGCCTTGTGATGATGTGCCTGAGTAACGACGGGCGCCTATCAAATAACCGCCGTAAACAGTTTCGCTATCAGGTACCCGATGATGCGCTAGAAGCGATCGAAGCCGAAGCGAAGCGCGTACTTGAAGAGTACGCAGATAGTGAGAAGGCTGCTGATACACGAGAATAGATCATTTGTTGAGCTGACACGCTGATAAAAGCAATCATCAGCGTGTCAGTTTTTAGCGTTAAACACTGCCGGGAAGAGGAGGCGGTAAGCTAAACAGCGCCGCCGTTGGCACGCAGCGTTTGCCCGTTCACCCAGCCCCCGGCCGGGGAGGCCAAAAAGGCGACTACATTGGCGATATCCTCGGGCTCGGCGAGGCGCTCGAGCGGTGGCATTTTCGCCAATCGCTCGATCAGCTCGTCGGATTTGCCTTTCAGAAAAAGATCCGTGGCGGTGGGGCCGGGGGCCACCGCGTTCACGGTGATACTGCGCCCGCGAAGCTCCTTGGCTAGAATCGCGGTCAGGGTTTCCACCGCCGCCTTGGTGGCGGCGTACACCGCGTAGTTCTCGAGCTTAAGCCCCACCACGCTGGTCGATAAATTGACGATGCGACCACCATCTTCCAGGTGCTTCGCTGCCTCGCGCAGGGTGTTGATCGAGCCTTTCAGGTTGGTATCGATCTGTGCGTCGACGTCCCCTTCGTCCATCTCGGCCAGCGGGGCGAGCTTCATGATGCCGGCGTTATTGACCAGCACATCGAGTCGCCCCCACTGGGCAAGCGTTGCATCGAACAGCGCGCGTACCGCTTGGGCATCGGCAATATCCGCTTGAACGGCGTGGGCCTGGCCGCCGCTGGCTTCGATCTCCTCGACCACCTGCGCCGCCGCCTTGGTGTTGCTCGTGAAGTTAACGACCACCGCGAAGCCATCACTGGCCAGCTTTTTGGCAATACTCGCGCCGATACCGCGCGAGCCACCGGTGACCAGGGCTACTTTTTGATCGTGCATTGCGTGCTCCATTGAGCGCATGGGGAAGGCGTGAGTAGCAGCATAGGCGAGAAACCTTTCACTACCATTACCTCGATGCCATCGCCACGTGGTTCTCCTGATTTGCGTATTGCAGGTACAGGCGTTTTAGCGTTATCTAAACGATAGACACCCCATGTCTGAACGCTCGCCCGCAAGCACCTGGCCCGCGTATTCAAAGAGTTTTCCAAAGTAAGCTATTGAAAATAATAAACTGTCAGGCCGCTGTCGTGTTGGTGACGTTGTTGGAAGCGCTATCGGCTTCGATGATGGTTTCTGGAACAGCAGCAAGGATTACACAATGATCGTTAGAAAACTCAGGTTGCAGCGTGGTTGGTCCCAGGATCAGTTGTCTCAACTCAGTGGATTGAGCGTTAGAACCATCCAGCGAATAGAGAGTGGGCATAAACCGGGGCTTGAGTCTCTTAAATCCTTGGCTGCTGTATTTGAAATCAATGTCGCAGACCTCGAGAGAGAACCCGAAATGAACAGCGAAATCACACTAACCGACAGTGAGAAATCCGTTATAGAAAAGGTAAGGGCCATCAAGGATTTTTATGCCCATCTTATTTCTTATGTGCTGATCATCTCACTGCTGTTTGTCATTAATCTCGTCAGTGGAACGGGATATATGTGGGCATGGTGGCCCGCCATGGGGTGGGGCATAGGCATTATCAGCCATGGCTTGAGTGCTTTTGAAGTACTGAACTTCTTCGGGCCGGAGTGGGAGAAAAAACAGATCGAGAAGAGGCTGGGCAGAAAGCTGTAAGCTGCTGCTTCTCGACTGCTTCGTTTCTCGAGTAGCTACCGCTAGCTGATCGAAGTAGCAAGCGGCCGCCACACGTGCTCGAACCCGATCGATAGCGCCACGGCGGCCAAAAGCCCGGCCATGACCCCGTTGAAGCCCTTCACGACGCCGGGGCTTTGGAGGCGCAGGCCGATCAACTGGCCCGCCAGCATGTAGCTTGCCGGGGCGCCGGCGGCCAGCAGCGCGAGCGCTACCGCCCAGACGGCCAGGCTAGCGCCTTGAATACCCGCTGCGGGAAATTGCAGCGTGGTGATGGGCAAGGTGGCGACCAGGGCCTTGGGGTTGAGTAGCTGCATGAAAAGCCCGTCGCGAAAGCTCAAAAGGTGCGGGGTAGCGGCCTCGGTTTCAAGCTTTCCGCTGGCGCGGGCGATTTTGAAGGCAAGGTACAATATGTAAGCGCAGCCCAGGGCGCTAATCGCCACCAGCGCCTGGTCGTCGATCCATGCAGCCCCTGCCCAGCCCAGCACCAACAGGTAAATCAGCATGGCGCTGCCCACGCCCAGGCAGAAGCCGACCGAACGCCTGGCTTGGCCGTTGACCCCCATATTCAAGCCGAGCAGATTCACGGGCCCGGGCGTGTACATAACGCCCAGCGCGTAGGCAATGATTCCTAGCATGGTAAAACCTCGTGCGGTGGTAGGTCGGTTGGCGAGTGATTAGCGGGCGATGTCGCGCTGGTACTGGTGGGGCGTCACGGCGTAAATGCGCTTGAAGCGGCGGATGAAATGGCTGAGATCGGCAAAGCCAAAACGCAGGGCGACCTCATTCAGCGAAACGCCTTGGGCGAGCGCCGCGCGGGCGGCGTTGATGCGGCAGTTGATGACGTACTGGTGCGGCGTGATGCCGTAATGCGCTCGAAACAGGCGCAAAAAGTGGTACTTGGAAAGATGCGCCGCCTGGCTTATTTCATCGAGGGAAATATCCCGTTCCAGGTGGGCATGAATATACGCCTTCGCCCGGGTCAGCAGCGCCTCCGGGCGTGTGGTGAGCGTATCGGTAGACGGCGCGCCGCCCAACTGCACGCTTCGCTCCACGATCTGGTAAAGCGCGTTTTCCTGGTCGATGGCGCTGCCTACGTTACGGGTCACCAGCCGCGCCAGTTCCATAATAGCGCCGCGCAAGCGGGCATCCTGAATGAGCGTGTTGGGGGAGCGAAAGCCTACGCTGGTGTGGCGGCCCAGCACCTCGGCAAACAGCGGATTCACCTGCGCCGGGTCGGCGTACAGCATCAGGTAACCCAGCGTGTGCTCGCCGCCGGGCTGGCCGTCGTGCACTTCTTCCGGATTGAACACAATGACGTTGCCCGGCGGGCTTTTGTGAAACTGCCCGCCGCTAAAGAAATCCTGGCGCCCGGAAAGCGTCACACCGAAGGCGTACTCTTCGTGAGCGTGGCGGTCGTAGCGAAAGTCGTCGAGGGCCGCGTGCAGCACCGTCAGGCCCGGCACGTGCTGGCTCTTGATGAACTGAAATTGGCTAGCGTTAGGCATTGCGCGCTCCCTGGTGCGTTACCCCGCTAGCTTAAGCCAGCATGGCCATTCTGTGCTTGTACATAATTGCTCAATCGATGAGGCTTGAAGGGGCGAGTACGGCCAGTGGTATGGCGTCGGGCTTGGCGCTATGCCGTATCCATCAAGGCTAACTGATTGATAACAAGGAAAAGCATGTTTCCAGTCTCCATTAAAGGCGTCTTGCTACTACCCTCGAGCGAGGTCGTGCTGACGCTCAATGATCGCAACGAGTGGGAGCTGCCCGGTGGGCGTATCGAAGTCGGCGAGAGCTCCTCTCGGTGTATGGAGAGAGAGTTCAAAGAGGAGCTGGATGTCGAGGTAGCCGCTCAGGACATCATCGACAGCTACCTATTCGAGGTCATTCCCGGCAAGCACGTGTTCATCGTGACCTATGGCTGTCGTCTCGTGGGCGGCTTTGCGCCGAAAGTCAGTCATGAACATTCAAGAATCGAGACATTCCCATTGGATGCGTTACCCCCCAACTTGCCGCCAGGCTATGCTCGTTCCATTGACGCATGGCGGTTGTTCAATCGCTGATCGCTTTGATGCCGAAAACCAGGTGTTTGGCCCACGGGGCTTGCTTGTGCCCTGGATTCGCCATTGGCATTATCACGCCTTGGCCGTTGATCGACGGCGTTAACGTGAGGACGTTCATGGGTAAGCTTTTTTCACTGTTAGTGGTACTGGCGCTGGGTTATGCGGGCGTTTATTTCTACTACGGCCACGCCGTGGAGCAGGAGGTGCAGCAGGCGCTCGATGAGCGCGGGCTCTCCGGCGTGAATGTGGAAAGTGTCGAGTACGGGCTGTGGGCGCCGGTGAGTACCTCGACGGAAATAACGCTGAACGTGAGCTATCGTGGCTCGCAAGCGGCACTGGACCTGGGGATCGAAGGGCACCCGGTGTTTTCTGATGAGGTCAGTGTGACCCTCGATGGCCTTCAGGCACTGCGGCTGGGTATCAGTTTTTAGACGTGGCTTGAGGGGGCACTGGTTGTTTGGAGTGTGGGAAGGCATAGCGAGAAGATGAAATAAGTACTAAAATCAGGGCTTGAATTAGCCCTTTTTTTGGAGCAGCCAACCATGCAGCAGGTATTGGCCCCACTATCCGTCAGTATTTCTGAATTGAAAAAGAACCCTTCCTCGCTGCTGGCGCAAGCCGACGGCGCCGCTATTGCCGTGTTGAATCACAACAAGCCTGCCGCTTATTTGATCCCGGCCGAGACCTTTGAGGCCATGATGGAAATGCTCGAAGATTACGAGCTTGCCAGGTTGGTAGAGCAGCGCCGAGGCGACAAGGATAAAGCGGTCACGGTAGAGTTGGATGACCTATAGGCTTCGGTTTGTACCCGCTGCGTTAAAGGAGTGGGAAAAACTGGGAGCGCCAGTCAAAAATCAGTTCAAAAAGAAGCTAGCTGAACGACTTGAAAATCCTCGTGTACCTGCTGACAAGCTCAGCGGGTATGACGCGATTTACAAGATCAAGCTGCGCACTGCTGGTTACCGCCTCGTGTATGAAGTCGTCGACGATGAGCTGTTTGTATATGTACTGGCCGTCGGCAAGCGCAACAAAGGTAAGGTATACACAACTCTCAAGCGCCGTACGTAACGTACGTCTTTAACACTTCCCGCATTAATAAATTCCACGAGATTCTACCCTTATGCACTACCGCCCCATGACCATCGACGATTACGCCGCTGCCGTGGCGCTTTGGCAGCAAACGCCGGGCGTGCGGCTGCGCGAAGTGGATTCCCACGAGGGCATTGCGCGCTACCTTGAGCGCAACCCGGGGCTGAGCGTGATCGCCGAGCGTGACGGTGTACTGGTGGGCACCATCATGGGTGGCCACGACGGCCACCGCGGGTTTATCCAGCACCTGTGCGTCGCGCCCGGCGAGCGTGAGCAGGGCATTGGCCGGGCGCTGGTAAAGCGCTGCCTGGATGGGCTGAAAGAGGAGGGCATTCACAAGTCGCATTTGATGCTGCTGGTGGATAACGCCGCCGGCAAGCGCTTTTGGGAAAATCTGGGCTGGGAGTTTCGTAGCGATATCTCGCTCTACTCGTTCATCAACGGTGCCGGGCCCAACGCTTAAGCACTTTTCAAGCAACGCCTGGGCCCTGCACCTTTGATCGCCGCTTTAACCGCTCATCAGGCTTAAAATGACCGGTAGGGTCATCAACGACACCAATAAAGACGCGATGATGGCCAGCGATATCGTGTCCTGGCGGTAGTCATACTTCTTCGCGAACACGTAAACCCCCGCGCCGATCGGCTGTGCCGCCATGACCACCGCCGCCGCCAGCCACAGGGCGCTCTCTTCCCCCATGCCAAAGAGATACACGCCCGCCAGCAACGTAATGGCGGGCTGTAGAACGATCTTGAGTACCAGCATGGGCGCGACGATACCCAGTGCTTCCCCGGTCACGTGCTCTTTCATATTGAGCCGGGATAAGCCAAGCCCCAGGGCAAACAGCGCCGTTGGGCCCGCCGCACTCCCCAGAAAGCTGGCAAACGCGTCCAAAAAAGCGGGCACTTTGATACCGAACAGCACGAAGACGAGCCCGGCGAGTACCGACACGGTCAGCGGGTTGGTGAACGTCGTCTTAAAGGCTTTCCAGAGACTGGCCACCGCCGAGGTGTGTTCCGCGCGCTGGCGGCTGGCGAACAGGTCCCAACTGATGATAACGGCCATGATGGCGGGAATATTGTGCAGGATCGTCGCGATGGCGGCCGGCAGTGCGGCCTCCTGGCCGTACACGGAAATCAGGATGGGCACGCCCATATAGCCGGTCGTGCCATAGCAGGCCCCCATGCTAAGAATCGACGACTGCGGCAGCGAAACGCCTTTGAACCTGGCCACCAGCCCTGCCACGACGTAAATGACCACAATGCCCACAAGGGAGGCGCCGATGAAGCCCCACTGTTTGAGTTCGTCGATATCCGCGTTGGCAATGGCCAGAAACAGCAGGGTGGGCAGCGCGATGTATAAGACGTAATCATTGATGAGCTTATCCGAACTCCCGCTATCCGGTTTTACCTTCCCAAAGCCGTAGCCCAGAAGAATCACCATAAAAATGGGGACAACGATCATGAACATGGCATTTCTCACGGTTTGAATAATGTGGGGAGTGGCAAGGCCTCTCGACTTGAGCGATTTTCACGGCCCGTTCGTTTTTTGTTAAATGAATTGTGTCGCTGTTAAAATCGTTTTTATCAATGTTGGGGAGACAGGGTGGCCATGCATTCAGAAGGGCAAGATGAGAACCCTCTTAACGGGCGCGGTATCACGCTCGAGCAACTGCGCGCCTTCGTGAGCGTCGCGCAGTACGGCGGGTTTGGCCGGGCGAGCGAGGCGCTGGCGCGTACTCAGTCCACGCTGAGCGTGGGACTCAAGCGCCTGGAAGAGGAGGTGGGCTGTCGCTTGATCGAGCGCCGCCAGGGCCAGGTGATGGGCCTGACCGAAGAAGGGCGGCGGCTACTACCGGCGGCTCGGGATATTCTTCACCGCACGAGCCGAGCGGTTAATTCGTTGAAGGCCTCCCGCCTGGAAGGCAAGATATCGCTGGGCGTGCCGGACGACTTCGCGGTGAGCAATCTTCACAAGGTGATTTCGCTTTGTTTGGAAGAAAACCCGGGGCTTCGGGTTGAAGTCACCGCGGCTTCCTCGGCAGTGCTTTCCGCGATGGCCGAAAACCAGCAGCTCGACATGGTGATTCTCAAGGGCATTGCGGGCCAGCCCGTGGTCTCAAAAACCGAGCAGGTCATTCAGGTCGAGCCGCTTTTCTGGGTAAGCGCCGGCGCCGTCCATTTCGATGAATTGGGCGATATTGCGCTGGCCACGTTTATGGACGGATGCGTGATTCGCAATAGCGCCGTCACGGCGCTGAAGAGTGTGGGCCGCTCGCACTATTTTTCCTACGTCAGCGGGTCGTTTGATAACGTCAAAAAGGCGGTCATGAGCGGGCTGGGCGTAGGGATTTTGCCCCAAAGCGCGCTGACCGAGGAGCTTTGCGTACTTTCTGAAGCCAACGGTGTACCGGACTTGCCCTCCATTCAGCTGGTGCTCAGCGTGTCGAACACAAGCGAGCTGCACGAGCGGTTTGCCCGCTACTTGAGTCGTTCGCTGGTCGAGTGACTGTGCGCTTTGTGCAATGAGCCATATTGGGCTCGGCGCACAAGAAAACGCCCCGCCGGTAAAGGCGGGGCGTTGGTTCAAAGCGATTTGTCAGACAGCTCTATAGCCCCTGAGCCCCGCGGCGCAGCCAGCCGTGCACGAACACGAGTTTCTTGAGCGTTTCCGGCGTGAGCATGAAGGGGTAGACATCTGCCAGGCCCATGGCGCGGTTGACGTGATTCACCCCCGCAATCAAGGCCGTGGCGATGTGAATCAGGCGCTCGGCGTCCGGCTCGGCGTAGGCGTCCCACTTGTGATCGCGGGGTAGCTCCGGCGAATCCATGCCGGAGGAGACGAAGCTGTCGGTGATATCGGTCAGGTGTAAAAGGTGCGAGACCGTCTCCGCCCAGTCTTCGTGGGGGTGGGCCGAGGCGTAGGTCGAGACGAAATCCGTGCGCCACTCTTCCGGCGGGCCTTCGTTGTAATGGTGCTTGAGCGCCTCGCCGTAGTCGGCGCGCTCATCGCCAAACATCTCGCGAAACGCCTCCATGAAGTCTTCCCGCAGGCTCAGCCGCCACCACAGCATGTGGGCGATTTCGTGGCGCATGTGGCCGATCATGGTGCGGTAGGGCTCCTCCAGCGCTTCACGGCGGGTGGTGACCAGTACCGGGTCGGCTTCTGCGATGCTGATGGTCACCACGCCATCCACGTGGCCCATCATCACCGGCTTTTTCCCTTCGGCCAGCAGGTGGAACACTGGCGGCGCACCCGGGTCTTCCGGGCGAAACCAGTTCCAGCGGCCCAGGTTGTCGATCACCCAGCGCTTGGCGGCTTCGGTTTGCGCCCAGTTGGGAATCGCATTGGGGATGGTCGGGTCCGGTGCCACGGCGGTCATCGCACAGGCGCGGCAAAGCTGGCCCTTTTGCGCGGCAATCCAGTTGCAGCCAATCACCTCGCGGTTGGCGCAAAACGGCGGCATGGGAATGAATGCCCGGGCCTGCGGGTCGTAGGCGACCGGAACGCCGTCGGCGGTGACCGCATTATCAAACCACAGGGAACCGGCACCAACCGGATTAGAAAAAACGCGCATGGGCGAAGCACCTCAATAAAGGAGCCTTGAGTCTAGGTGGTGATGGGCGAGCGCGTCCAATGACTTCTTTGCTCAAACGCCTGCTGTAGAGATTGCTTCAATGGGCAGGGAGAGTGAAGGCCAAACCCTCAGTTAGTCAAAAAGTGGTTTGGCTAGAGAAACTGCATAAAAATTAGTTATATAGGAAACCCATGATGACTGCCGTCGGGTAGCTCGATATCCACTCGGGCGCGGCCGCCTAATGCTTCGACATAGCGCTTAAGAGAGCTAAGACGCATATCCTGGCCAGCCTTTTCAAGCCCTGCAACGGTTGGCTGTCGGACACCCATTGCATCGGCGATTTCAGTTTGGGTCTTTTCTGCCAGCAGACGAATTTCAGCCAGCCTGATTTCAAATAGCATATCGCTCGCCTTCGCCTCAGCAGCGGCAACGATCTCTGGTTTTTCTTTTGCCAGCAAGTCTTCAAGTTTGCGTGCCATGGGGACTACCTCACTTTAAAGTTTCCAGATGCGCCGCATACTCTTTGTCGGCGACTGGAATCATTTCATCGTAAAAGCGCTTGTCGTTTCCGCCTTTATCACCAGCGCATAAAATGATGCCAGTACGCCTTGGGCCGAACGCAAAGAATGCTCTGATAGGGCGGCCACCGCTTTGTATACGCAGTTCTTTCATACTGGAAAACTGCGAGCCGTTCACCGTGTCAGCATGCGGTCGCGAGAGCATAGGACCCCGTTCGCGTAAAAGAAGAAGAGAGGCCAGGACATTCTCCCGGTCAGCTTCTTCACGCGAGAAAAACCACGCTTAAAAGGTGTCTGTCTGTTCTATTGACCACATGAGTACCTCGGAAGTTAATAGGTTATATGCTATATAGGAAATAACCTATTGGAAAGTATTTAAGCAGTAAGCAAGCTCCTTACCCACCACCGTTTCAAACCCAGGCTTAAGTACGTTTCAAGCCGCCACTACTGTTGTATTCAGCAGATCGCCCAACCGAGCACTTGGGCGGTTTATCCACTTGGGTGTCGTGGCAATGCTATGCTGCACGTATTTTTTTAAAGCCAAGAGAACCCCATGGACCACGCCGCATCGACCGCGCAGGACGCGCCCCGTTTTAAAGCCCCGGCCGGGGAGATCATTGGCTGGTATGATCGCGGCGTCATTCGCGCCACGGGTATTGCCTACGCGCGTACCGAGCGTTTCTGCCCACCCACCGATGAGCCGCCTGCCACCGCAACGATTCACGCCACCCGGTGGGCCCCGGCGGCGCCGCAAAACACCATTCCTGAGCTCAACGAAGCGCTTGGCGTGGCCGCCGACGAGTTTCACGCAAGCGAAGGCGCGCTGCACCTGTCGGTCACCGTGCCGGAAAACCCCTCAAAAGCCCCGCGCCCGGTGATGGTCTGGATTCACGGCGGCTCTTATGTGTTTGGCGCAGGCGACTTGGCGGTGTTCGACGTGCGCCCGCTGGCCCTCGAGCAGGATGTCATCGTGGTGTCGGTTACCTACCGGCTGGGCCTTTTAGGGTTTCTGGGCGGCTACGCGGGGCGGCCCGCCAACCTGGGGCTACTGGATATGATCTCCGCGCTTCGCTGGGTGAACACCAACATTGCCGCCATGGGTGGCGACCCTGGTAACGTCACGCTGTTCGGTCACTCCGCCGGGGGCGACGCGGCGGCGCACCTGATGATTGCCGAGGGCGTCGAGGGGCTTTTTCAGCGCGCGATCATCCAGAGCGCGCCGCTGGGTATTAGCCGGGGCCGCGCAAAGATGACCGCCAAAATGGGTAAAAAGGCCGCCGAGCTTGAAAGTGACGCGCCGCTGGACGAAGTGCTGCGCGTGCAAACGAAAGTAGCCGAGGCCGCCCGCGGCTTTGGCATGAAAGCGGCCATGCCCTTTGGCACCCAGTACGGCCACTACCCGCTGCCGGCTGAAACCGACATCGACCAGGCCTGGCGCCGCGCGGCGGAAAAATTCGACGTATTCATTGGCACCACTGCCGAGGAAACCGCACTGTTTCTGGTCATGTCGCCGGGGTTAACGCGGCTGCGCCATACGCCGCTGGTGGGGGAGGCCATTACCCGTGCCATGGTGGCGGCCACCACGCGCAAGGTGTATCAGCGCGACGCGCACCGGTTTGCCCGCCGCCATGCTCAAGCCGGCGGGCACGCTTTTGTCTACCGGCTTGATTGGAACAAGGGCCGCACGCCGTTTGGCGCCGCCCACACGATCGACCTACCGCTGCTGTTGGGCGAGCCCGCCAACTGGCAGTACGCGGATATCGTCAAACACGTAGATGAGACCACGCTGCTCGAACACGGCCAACGCCTGCGCAAGCTTTGGGCGGATTTCGCGCGGGATGGGCGGCTGCCGGATAAAGGCCGGGTCGAGCCGGGGATAGTAGAGTGGTGGCAGGCCAAGAGTAGATAGACTCACCCGCCGCTTTTAAACATCGTTTTAGGCCACCAGGGAAGCCGCCTTCAAAGCGGCTTCTTTCTCCAGCCCTTCCTGCTGTATGGCGTCGGACAAGGCCCCCATGGCATCGTTTAGCGCACCGGAAAGCTGGGAAATTTCGCCTTGCAGCGCGTTGGCTTTTTGTTGGCGCTGCTCGTCGCTCAGTGATTGATCCTGCATGACGGCTTGAAGCTCTTCCTGTTTCTTTCTCAGTTCTTCCTGAAGTTCCACGATGCGCTTCATGATCTCCTTTATCTCGATAGAGAAGTCGCTTTCGTCGATGTTCTTTTGTTTGGCCTCGGTGGAGGCGCGCGATTCCCCTGGCCCTGCCGCCAGCGCCCGCCCCAAGGGGGAAAGATCAACGTGAATGCCCGCGCTTTTCTCATTGGACTGTGTTGGCACGCTTTGCGCTGAAGAGGGCGTTTCGCTGGGCCGAAGCGCATTGGCTTTGTAGGACTCGACGGAAAACGTGATCCCGGAATGAATCGAAAGCGTCATATCAAACCCCGTTTTTAGTAATTTTTTGAGTTTTCAAAATGTTATCGGCTGCGGCGCGGTTTGCTTTAGCTAAGGGCCGGGCACGGCACGCTCGATTCTGCCCTGAAACGAGCCCGGTTCAACCTTAATTGCTACCGTTGAGCCCATTACCCGTGCACACCGGACAAGACGTCATCCTGTGCATTAAGTTAAAATAATACAGATACAACTAATGCACATGGGAAAAGACATGCAAGGCAATAACGATAGTTCTCGGGTTTATAGGCTTTCCTGGCTTGCTTACTTCAAGCCCTTTTTCATGGGCATTGTGGTTGCGATCGCGGGGCTGTTCATTTCCGGTATGGTGGGTCAGCCCTGGTTAAGCTGGGTGGCGCTGCTGGCCGGCATCGCAAGCTTTATCTACCACATCATCTATGTGCGCAGCGTTAGGATTTTCGTCAATGACGCCGGTGTATGGTACGACGAGGGCGTTTTCCCTTGGCAAAAGGGCATGCGGGGCGTGAAGTGGCGCGACCTGGACAGCGCAGTGTTCATCACCAACTTTGTCAGCTGGGCACTTCGCTCCTATACGGTGCACCTTGGCCACCGCTATACCAAGGACAGCGAGATCCACATTCGCCATGTCAAAAACGGCAATCAGTTCGCCGAGATGGTCAACGCCGAGCACCACCGCCAGGTGGGCAGTGAATCACCGAGTATCAACGTGGTGGGCTAAGCGGCTGCGCGCGAATGCCCGCATTTGACACTCGCAATCATCATTGGCTAACGTGCCCAAACCCGTAAGATGTTCCATATCTCATAAAGGTGTTCGTCCAATGAACTATTGATGCCTGCCGTTGCAATGACGGCCAGTCTCCACCAGCCCCTAAACGCGGGGGGAGGTCTTGGCATCCTGGGAATACCACATGACGAACACTTCTATCACCTTGAGCGGTGTCTCCTGCGTTTTGCCGGATGGCAGAACGCTTTTTACCGACCTTCATGAGCAGTTCGATAGCCGACCCACCGGCCTGGTGGGGCGCAACGGTGTCGGCAAGACTGTGCTCGCGCAAATGCTGGCGGGGCTTTTACCGCCGACCACCGGCCACTGCCAGCTTCCTGCCAACGTGCACTACCTTGCCCAGCAGGTGGCAGCCCCCTCGGCAAACGCGACCGTGGCGGAGCTTGCCGGGGTACACACAACGCTTAATGCGCTGGCACGAATCGAAGCGGGCAGCGCCGCGCTTGAGGATTTCGAGGCGGTCGATGAGCGTTGGGATATGCCCCAGCGGCTGCGTTTTGAGCTTGAACGCAGCGGCCTGGGGTATCTCGAAGCCCATACCCCCGCCGATACCTTGAGCGGTGGCGAAGCCATGCGGGTCGCTCTGATCGGCGCCATGCTATCAGAAGCGGACTTTCTGATTCTTGACGAGCCGAGTAATCACCTGGACCGACCCAACCGGCAGGCACTCATCGAGCAACTAAAGCGCTGGCCGAAGGGGCTGATCGTGGTCAGCCACGACCGCCAGCTGCTGGACGCCATGGAGCGGATCGTGGAGCTTTCCCCGCTGGGGCTACAAAGCTACGGCGGCAACTACACCTTTTACAGCGCGGCGAAGGCGCACGAGCAGCAAGCGGCGCAGGCCCGGCTCAGCCAGCACAAGCTTGCGCGCCAACGCGAAGAGCGGGCCATGCACAAGCAGCGCGAGCGCCAGGAGAAACGCCAAGCGCGTGATAGCCGCCAGGCCAAGGGCGCCAATCAGGCGAAGGTATTGCTCGATGGCCAGAAAGCGCGTAGTGAACACTCCATGGGCGCACTACGCCAACAGCACACCGCCAGCCGTGAAGAGCTCGATCAGCGCGTACGTGAAGCCGCCCGCCAGGTCGAAAAAGAGGTGCCCATCGCCCTACATGAAGTGGCACTGCTACGGGGCACGAATCGCCGAGTGGCCGAGTTGGAAAGGGTAGAACTCCCCTTCGTTGCGGGGGCCACACGCCACATTAGCCTGACGCTGCAAGGCCCGCAGAGAATCGGCATCGTGGGGGCGAATGGCTGCGGTAAGTCCACGCTGCTGCGTGTGATGGCGGGACTGGTGGTGCCTTTATCGGGCACCTGCCAGGTCACGCCTCAAAACGCCTATCTCGACCAGCGCCTTGATCGTTTTGACCCGACCCAAACCGTATTCGACCAGCTGCTGGCGGCTAACCGTAAAGCGAATGACGGCGAGCTTCGCATGCTGCTGGCCCAGCTTGGCCTGGATGCGCAGAAAATCACCAACCCCAGCGGCGCACTGAGCGGCGGGGAGCGCTTGAAAGCAGCGCTCGCGTGCCTGCTCTACGCCGACGCGCCGCCCCAGCTATTGATGCTGGACGAGCCCAATAACCACCTGGACTTGCCTTCCACCCAGGCATTGGAAACCATGCTACGCAGCTACCAGGGCACGTTGCTGGTGGTCTCCCACGACGACGCCTTTCTCGAAAACCTCACGCTCACGGACTACTTGCAAGCAACGGAGCAAGGGTGGCAACTGACGCCGGTGTGATCTTTCCCCTGTGCCCCTCACTGCCAGCGCTCTGCCACTCATAATACTTAAAGGTACTACTGCTCTTTTCAGGCGTTGGGTAAAGTGACTAACGCATGCTGAGCGCCGTGCAACGGCCTGAACTCATAACGGCGTTCCCACTCAGCGGAGGTGGTAATGAAAGCGATACTGTTCGACGTATTCGGCACCGTGGTCGATTGGCGCTCCAGCTTGATCCGCCAGTTTACGGAACTGGAAAAAGAGCTGGGCTTAGAGCTGCCCCGCGAGGCGCTGACCGATCAATGGCGCCAGCAATACGCGCCTTCCATGGACCGGGTACGCAAAGGCGAACTCCCCTGGACAAAGCTCGATGACCTGCACCGCGAAAGTCTGGTCAAACTGCTCGACCAACACGGGGTAGCGCTGGACGAGCCAGCCATTGATCGCATCAACCTCTTCTGGCACCGGCTAACGCCTTGGCCGGACGTACCGCGCGGCCTTGAGCGCTTAAAAGAGGACTACATCATCGGCACGCTGACCAACGGCAATGTTTCGCTGATGGTCGACGTTGCCCGCCACGCCAAACTACCCTGGGACATGATTTTCTGCGCCGAGCTGTTCGAGCATTATAAGCCGGATGCGGAAGTCTACTTAGGCGCGTGCCGCCTGCTGAACCTGCCGCCGGAAGAGGTGATGCTGTGCGCGGCGCATAATGCGGACCTGCGTGCTGCGCGGGGCTTGGGGATGAAGACGGCGTTTGTACCCCGGCCTACGGAGTATGGGCCGCAGCAGAGCAAGGATTTAGAGGCCGAGGAGGACTGGGATTTTGTGGCGGAGGACTTTGTCGCTTTGAGTGAGCGTCTTGGGAAATGAAAATCAGAAATGCCCCTTTCCCTACGCCCACCCGATAACCATCATAGTGTTCGGCCCCTCCTGGTGTTGTGAAGGGCGACATCTCGATGGTTAACTGAAACCGCCAGGCCATGGCCGAATCGCTCAAGACGTCAGGTCGGCGTTCGCGCATTGTGCTCGAAAGCCACTTCAGTCAGTCGGTCAAGGCGTGCGTGGAAGCGGGGTTGGCCGTTAGTCTGATCGACCGCGGCCGGGTCACCGAGCGCATGCAAATCCTCAAGGGCATGCCGGTTATTCTCGACCACGACATCGTGTTCGTGCGCAGCGCCGCCTCTCGTGGGGACGAAGCCGTGGAATTGTTGGCGCACGCGATGCAGCAGTCGTTTCGATTGTAGGCGCAGGCCGCTGATGACGGTTGCTACGCCGAAATATGGAGGCGCGGCCCTATCCAAATCTAGCGGACGCGGGCGCAACCAATCGAAGCCGCTAGAGAATGGGCCACGGTTGTAACTGCGACGGACGTAAGGGTAGTAATCTTTATTGGCGGCTACTTGCGGGGTGCTCATGGGCTTCTCTGAGCGGCGAAGTGCATGCTGTGCGTTTACGCAATGGCGCGTCTACCTGCCAATCGGTTGGCTGAAGTGCTGCACTTGGCGGGACTGGTCCAGAACTTGATGGAGGCGGCGTTTAGAAAGGTGAGTACGCGAAAGCATGGGGGCAATGAGATGGACAATAGAGTGTTGGAAACTCGGCATTAGTGAATTGTTCAGTGGCTGCCGGAGTAGCTGAACAGTGAGCATGGCGAAGCGCTTTAGGGCGCCATACATCTTGGGGAAAAGCTATTTTGTTGTTGCTGAATTATCTGGCTAAGCCTAAAGTTATAGTCTAAAGTGCTATGAATTTGAGCTATTGCTCATAAATATTAGCTGATAAGATTAATTGAGTATACCAGAAATAATTTAGGGTTAATTCAATACTAATTATCTTTCCAATTGAATTGGTCCTTTGAAAATTGATCGTAGAAGGTTACCTATAGCAAGGTTTTAAATATTTATTAAAATTAAAATCAATATGGAAGTTTTAAACGCCATTTAAGATAATGTTGATTTGGGCCTTCGTTAATAGTTGCTTTTTCGCTAGCAAGATGATGTGGTTGATATTTATTTTATATTTACAGTCTGAGGAGAGCGCTTATGAAGCATAGGTTGGTTGATAAATTTATTAGCAATAGAGCTTCTTTTGTTGAGATTCTAATTGCTGCTGTGTTTTTAGCAATAAGCGCAAGTGGTATAGCCTCTATTTTATTTGAATACTTTAAAGATAGTTCATTTTATTTGCTGATGTTTTTTTGCGTTATTTTGTTAGCTAGTATAGTCATTCTTGCTAAAAAAACTGTAAGTATGCGCAAGCAAAAGCTTAGAGTGGAGGGGTATATTATTACTGACCCACAAGAAAATGTATTGATTAATGTTCCTAGGTATCGATATTCAGAAGACTTGGCGATTTTTATGGCTGCTGCATTTAAAGAGAATCCTGCCTTGTTGATTCAGTGGAATAAAGAGCCCCTTGGAAGTGCGTTCGAGTTAAATTCCGAAGATGGATTATTAAATAAAAAATCTACTGCTGCAGCAAGATTGATTAAAGAAGCTACAGAGTATTATGTTTTAGATAACCTGTCTGCGCACTTGGCAGACTATTTTGATAAAAGTAAATGTTCGGGTTTAAAGCTTCGAGAGTACTCAAGAAAAGATGTTCCAGATATTTTGCTATCGAATAGGTTTATGGAGTTATTCACAGCGCCTATCGAAAATCGAACATCATTTAGTAATGAGTCATATAATAATAATGAGGGAGAGGCAATCATGTTGCAAGGGAAAGGAGGAGAGATTTATCATAGATTCAATCTTACTTTGCCTTCTGGCACAATTGTTTCAAGAGATAACTCAGGAGCTATAAAATTCGATACAGAATATTTTATATTAATTTTTGAAGTGCAGTTTGAAGAGTTTTCTTATGTTTCTCCTCGAGGCTTTGAAGAGTATTACTTAGGTATAGCCGATTTTGAAAAGTCTCGAGAGTATAAAATAGATATTGAGTTTTATGTTGAGTTTAAAATTTCTTCTTTTTTGAAAAGTAATAAGTGGAACTATCATGCTTGGATAGACGGGTTTCTTTGCTCTCTAGAAAAAGATATGAGTGCAAGTTCTTTCTTTGATCATATACAGTGGGATTTAGCACACACGATAATACAGTGTGGAGGAATGTCAGTTTATAGTAATAGATTAGATGATCCTGGAAATTAATCTTTTAACAATTAAAGTTGCGTTCCACTTTGTTTTAGGAGAATTATTGTGCAGTTTATTCATACAGATCTTGGGAATAGAAAGCGGGGAGAGGTGGTAGAGGTTACCCTCACCAGCGGCGCTAATGTTCGTTTAATGGATAGTGGTAATTTTAATAGCTATAAAAGCGGGCGTCGCCACACATATACAGGAGGTTTAGCCAAAAAGTCACCAGTAAGATTGCAAATTCCATCCTCCGGACATTGGCACCTTGCTGTTGATATGCAGGGCTTGCGTGGTAGTACTAAATCATCAGTTCGTGTTCTTCCTGGAGTATTGCCAGAGATAAAAGAGCGACCTTTAAGTGAAGTCCCAAGCCTTGTTAGAGAGAATGTGCCTCCATCGATTGAAGCAGGTGGTGAAACATATGATGTTTTCATTTCTCATGCTTCTGAGGATAAAGATGGTTTCGTTCGGCCCTTGGCAAACGCTCTCATGAATGCTGGTTTAAGCGTTTGGTTTGATGAAATGACGCTTCGAATTGGTGACAGTCTTAGGCAAAAAATTGATAAAGGATTGACAGCTAGCCGTGTTGGGCTCGTAGTGGTATCACCCGATTTTATTAATAAAGGATGGACGAACTATGAGCTTGACGGAATTGTTACTCGTACAATTTCCGGTGAGCAGATACTTCTTCCTATATGGCACAATATTACAAAGCAGCAGGTTATGGACTTCAGTCCATCATTGGCTGATAAAGTAGCTCGAAGTACTGCAACCCACACAGTAGAGGAAATTGCAGATGAAATAGCAGAGCTAATCAGATCTAGAGGATAATTAGATTTGTAACTTTTTGCTTTACTAAAATTTTCTAAACACATAACCTACATAACTTTCCACATCATCAACTTATTTAACAACCCGCGTTTGGCTTCCAGTCAGTATCTGCCCTTCGCGGGTGCTTATTGCCGATGCACACAAACTTGCGCTTCAAAATTGCGTTGATCGTCTTCTGTATTAGCAGTGCATTTTGCAACAATTCCGGTCCTTGGGGGGTGAGCAACGTCATGGCAAAAAAGGCTCCTACCAAATGTAGGCGCGAGTATAGCTTCATCATATTATTTTATTTGGGTTGATGGCTATCGTTTGCAATCATGCAGGCTTATAAAAATAGCTTGCGACAGCGACCACTTTGTCACTATCCATTCAACAGGAAGAACGCGTATGTCATTCACACAATAGCTCGTCCCTACTGACCCTCCCCCGAAATTAACACCATGAACCCGATGAGATTTCCAGCTAATCTTGATCAACGGAGATCTCATTATGAAAAAAGACACGCTACACCGAAGAGCAGATAATTGGCGCTATCAAGGAGCACGAGGCGGGTGCCAAAGTGGACGACCTGTGCCGCAGGCTGGGCATTTCTAGCGGTACCTTCTATAATTGGCGCAGCAAGTACGCCGGCCTGGAAGTAAGTGAGGCGAAGCGCTTGCGAGAGCTTGAAACGGAAAACAACAAGCTGAAAAAGCTTCTCGCTGACAAGCTGCTGGAAGTCGAAGCCATGAAGGATTTGCTGTCAAAAAAGTGGTAACGCCTACAGCCCGGAAAGCGGTTGTTCGATATCTGGTCGATGGCCACCAGATCAATGAGCGCTCCGCCTGCCAACTTTTAGGCATGTCCCGAGCGGCGTATCGGTATCAAGCTCAGAGTAACCAGGACGGCTTGTTGAGAGTGCGCCTCAAGGAACTGGCTGCACAGCAGTCTGCCCATGGTTATTTGTCGTTGCACGCGCTGTTGAAAGCGGAAGGCCTGGTCATTAACCGAAAGCGTATCTATCGAATTTATACCGAAGAAGGCCTGCAAGTACGCATCAAACGGCGCAAAAAGCTGCATCGTCCACGGCAGTGCCTGGACGTGCCAGCCAGGGTCAACGAATGGTGGTCAATGGACTTCGTCTCTGATCAGCTAGCGAATGGGCGGCGCTTTCGAGTACTGAATGTGGTGGACGACTTCTCACGAGAAATGGTGGGGCAGTTGGTCTCTGTATCGATTAGTGGACGACAGGTAGCCCGGTTTCTGGAGAAGCTGTGCGAGGCAAGAGATAAGCCGCGCAGGATTATTTGCGACAATGGTACCGAGATTACAAGCATGGCGATGTTCTTTTGGAGCAAGGAAGCGACGGTATCCCTGGGCTTTATCCAGCCGGGCAAGCCGACTCAAAGCGCCTTTGTGGAAAGCTTGAACGGCAAGTTCCGAAACGAATGCCTGAATCGTCACTGATTTAGGACACTCGATGAGGCAAGAGCAGAGATAGCGGTGTGGTGAGACCAATACAACCATGTTCGCTCTCACAGTTCGCTCAATTATTTGCCGCCCTTTGAATATGCCCACAGGGCAGCATAATATGGGAAATCTCATTGAGTCAGTGGTACTAATCTAGGGGAAAGGTCAGGGTGACTCCGATGTCCCCCGTTCTCGTATCAACATCGGGTTATTCGCTGCTAGCCTCACTCTCTTCCTTCTCAATCTGCCCACGCCGTTCCATCCAGTGCATCACCCCCCAGCAGAGCGCGGCCCAGCTTGCCCCGGCGGTCCAGCCGGCGAGCACATCGGTCGGCCAGTGGACGCCTAGATAAACGCGGCTTATGCCCACCAGCAGGGTCAGCAATATCGCCAGTATCAGCAGGTAAGCTTTCAGGCGAAGCGCGGGCTGTATGCGGATGAGCAGCGCAGCTAGCGTTAGGTAGGTCACGGCCGACATCATGGAGTGGCCGCTGGGAAAGCTCGCCGTGTAAACCATGGCTTCGTGGGGCACGAGATCCGGGCGGGCTCGGTCAAAGCCCATCTTCATCAGGGTGCTAAGCAGGATGCCGCCGGGCACCGCCACCAGGGCAAAGAGCGCCGCGCGAAAGTGCCTGGCGAGTAACAGATACCCAAGCGCGCCCATTGTCAGGAGCACCAACACGCCTACACCGCCTAGGGCGGTAAAGTCCCGGCCCATTTCCTCGACCCAGCCGGGGCCGATCGGGTCGTTAAGGTCGGCGGGGTTGCGAAGGGCGAGCAGCAAGCGCTCGTCGAAGCTCTGGGTGTCACCCTCGATCACTTCACCGGCCAGCGCGACGAAGCCCCAAATGCCGCCGGAAATGACCGCCAGGCACACCAGCATGGCGAGTTCATGGCGGCCGAGCCGAGATAGCAGGGAAACGCCCTGACGCCCGATACGGCTTATTGTCGTTTGATACTTCATTGGCAGCTCCTTTGCTTTGACCCGTCACCCGCCCCGTCGATTGAGGCGGGCATAGTGTAGCCCAAAGCGGCCGTTCAAGAGTTCGGCAATAGCGAATCGGTTTATCTGGCTGTTCGCTGTCATTCGTCAGCAGGTAGGTTTATAAAATGGGGTCGTGATAGTGGCTATTCTGCCACTGTCCCTTCTACAGGAAGAACATTGATGCAATTCACACAACTGCTGGTTCCCACTTACACCCAAATGCTGGGCGCGCTTTCGAACTGGCTGAAAAAAGCGCAAAGCCAGCTGCCGGATGCCGAGGCACAAGCGCTGCTTTCCGCACGCCTCGCGCCGGATATGTTTCCGCTTTCCACGCAGGTACGCTTTGCCTGCGTGCAGGCGCAAGAAGCGGTCCACCGCCTGCAAGGTAAAGACCTACCGGCCTCGATCAAGGAGCTGCTCGACGAAGGCCGTAACGCGGGTGAGGAGCCCGGCACGCTTGAGGATGCCCAAAAGCGTATCGATGAAACCCTCGCTTTACTGGGCGGCCTGGCATCCGATGCACTGGATGTCAGCGCAGACAAGCCGCTGGTACACGAGCTGCCCAACGGCATGGTTCTCGATCTAACCGCCGAGCAGTACGCGCGGGACTGGACGCTGGGGCAGTTCTACTTCCACATCATGACTGCCTACTCCATCCTGCGCAGCGAGAAGGTCGAGCTGGGCAAAGCCGACTATGTCGCGCATATGTTCCCGTATATTCGCCCGGAAACGATGCCTAAAGGCTGATCGACTTCCCAATTCCACTGCTCCGTCACTTCCCGCACTACTGCCTCATTCAACACCCCGCGCTTGGCTTCCACCAGGGTTAGCCACGGCCGGGCGCGGGTGATGCCGGTGTACACCCGCTCCCGGGTCAAAATCGGGTTGATCGTTGTGGGTAGCAGCAGGGCGGTGTGGACGAACTCCGAGCTCCGGGATTTGTGTGCCGTCATCGCGAATACGGTTCTACCGAGTGCAGCCGTGATGGTAGCACCCAGCGGATCGGGTTTGCCGGGTCACTGGTTGGAAAGACGAGGCTTAAGAGCGATCTTCCTGGCGCTCCTGATGAAGAGCGAGGCTCAGCTCGAAAGCCCATTGTGACCAGGAACGAAACCGCCCAGCAGGCGGTCGATATCCTTGGGAGGCATCGGACGGTAGAAGAAGAACCCCTGGACGAGGTCGCAATGCATTTCGCGAAGCAATGACAACTGTTCGGCGTTCTCGACACCCTCGGCCACCACTTCCAGTCCCAGCCGATGACCGATGAAGATGGTGCCCTCCATGATGGCCCTGTCCTTCGGCTGTGTGGGAGCGTCGTGGATGAAGGAACGATCGATCTTCAGGGCGGTGACGGGAAAGTGCTTGAGATAGCTCAGGGAGGAATAACCAGTCCCGAAGTCGTCGATGGCAATGCGAAAACCGCGATCATGGAGGCGCCGCAGGTCCTCGAGGACGGTCTCGTCGGCTTCGACCAGCACATGCTCGGTCAATTCGATGCCGATATCCCGCGGACTTAAGCCGTGACGCTGCAGCGATTCCTCGAAGCGCTTGAGGGCATCGGGACGCACCAGTTGACGACCCGAGACATTGATGTCGATACGGTGCTCATGAAATCCCTTGGCACGCCATTCCACCTGCTGGCGGCAAGCCTCTTCGATGACCCAGTCGCCCAGACGATGGATCAAACCGGAACGCTCGGCCAGCGGGATAAACTCGGCAGGCGAGATCGGCGGGCCTTCGGCAGGCTCCCAGCGTAACAAGGCCTCGAGATTCTCTATTCGCCCGCTGGCCGCCGAGACTTGGGGCTGGTAGTGGAGGGCGAGTTCACCGTTATTCACGGCTTCCTCGAGTCGCGTCGAGAGACAGTGCTGGCGAACCAGCTCATCATGGAGCTTCTGTTGGAAGAAACGTACAGTACCCCGACCCTCCAGTTTGGCGCTATTCTTGGCAACATCGGCATTACGGATCAATTCGCGTGACGATTCACCATTCCCGGGAAAGAACGCCACACCCAAACAGGCCGTGACCTGACGCTCCCGACCATTCAGGACGAAAGGTTCCCGAAAGACATTCTGAACATGACGCATGACCCGTCTGACATCGGAGTCCAGGTAGACGCCGGGAAAAGCCAGCACGAATTCATCGCTAGAGACACGGGACACCAGGTCAGTGACTTGCTGGCACTTTTTCAGTCGCCGAGTCAGCTCAATGAGCAGGCGATCGCCCTGATCATAGCCAAGGGCATCATTGATCTCGGCGAAGTGATCGATGTCCAGGTAGATGGTTGTCAGGCCATTGCCCTGGCGTCGACAAGAATCCAACAGGCTGTCCAGGTCGGCCTCGAAGGTCTGGCGGTTAGGGAGATGGGTGAGCCTGTCGAAACGGGTGGCGAATTCCAGGTCACGGTGGGCACGCTTTTGGTCGGAAAGATCGACATCCACGCAGAACATCAAGGGTGAGTCGGTATGCTGATTGAGCATCAGGTGCTGCGAAAAGACCGATACCAGTTCACCGGTTTTGTGCTTAAGCTCGAGTTCTTCGGCGGGTATATCGATCCTTTCTTTGATCCAGACACCATGCGCCTGGATTACCCCGTCACGCATGAAGGCAGGAATGATCAGATCTTCCAGTAACTGTCCCTGGGCTTCCTCAGCGGTATAGCCATAGAGACGAGTGCTACCTTCATTCCAGTAAATCACTCGCCGATCGCGATCATACCCTTGAACCGCCACTTTCGGCAGACTCTCCAGCAGGGCGCGGAATCGCTGCTCACTCTCCAGATGCTGGCGGCGTACTAACTCGACGTCTTCCCTGCCTGCATCATGCGAATCGATGTCATTAGTGGAAGGTGTCGTTGACGCCACCAACGTGAGCGCACCGGAAAACTCCCAGCGGTTCTCCTTCAGGCGTTCCGGATCTCTGTGATGTCGGGAATGGCTGGCAGTCATGGAGTCCACTTAAAGAAAAAGCACTATCAAGAGCCATCATTATGGCAAACATAGTCATTTATTGTGGTTATCTTACACCTATGTGCAGTAGGTAACCTACAGATGTACGTCATCAGTCGTCTGATCCTGTTTTCAAAAAACACTCTTTTTCAGTGCATTTTTTGACATATTGTTGCAGATCTTTTCATTTCTCTCCTGTTGACCGCGTTCTTACACCGGCAACACAGGGCAATTCCGCCCAGTTAACAGGAGAATACCATCATGAAACTCGATACCCTCAAGCACGGTTTCGATCCCACCTCCCTGCCTTCCGATTATTGGAATGCGGGAGTGGCCGAGGCGCTGAGGAATCAGGCGTGGGCGAAAACCGATATTCGGGAGCGCATCGATTTGGCCGCCTGGCAGGGGTTTACCGCTGACCTGCCGCGCGATCCCTATGTCAGCCAGCGCTGGAAGCGGATGTCATGGCTCGCCCTGAACGATCAGGGAGATGTCGGGGATATGGGCCAATGTCCCATGGCCCAGGGGGGAGCCTTCAATGACGCACAGAGCATGGCGGATCGCCTACGCTACTATGATCCGCTGACCAGTGAATTCATGGCACGCCCGGATGTGAAGGCCTTCGTGCACGCCTGGGCCAAGCTTTGGAGTATCGGTGCGCACGAACCCATTCTGATGCAGATCACCGGGGTTCGCGGGGAAGGCAGCATCGACCCCCTTCAGGGACAGGGGATTCACGCCGACGGCTGCAAGGCCCTGAGCATTCTGGTCCTCAATCGGGAAAACGTGGCGGGTGCTGAAAATCACCTCTACGGCGACAAGGCGGGTACGCAACCCTTGGTCGATATCACCCTGGATCCGGGTGATATCCTTCACCTGCGCGATGACCGGCTATTCCACAGTGTCGACGGGATCGAACAGCTCGACAGCGAAGCACCCTTCGAGCGGTTCATCATCATCATCAACAGCCGTTTCGTGGACGACTTCCAGAACCGGATGTTGCGTCGCCACTTCCCGGAAGCGGTCCTCAATGAGAGCTAATAACGCTCGGTAAATTGAGAACCTGGCAACACCCACGCCCCCGGAACTCCGGGGGCGTCTTGGTTTTGACCCCTATGCGCCGGTTCCGCTCACCCGCATTACCTCCCGCACCACCGCCTCATTCAACACCCCGCGTTTGGCTTCCACCAGGGTCAGCCACTGACGGGCGCGGGTGATGCCGGTGTACACCAGCTCCCGGGTCAAAATTGGGTTGATTGTGGTGGGCAGTAGCAGGGCGGTGTGGACGAACTCCGAGCCCTGGGATTTGTGTACCGTCATCGCGAACACGGTTTCCACCGAGTGCAGGCGCGAGGGCAGCACCCAGCGGATGGGTTTGTCCGGGTCGCTGGTCGGGAAAGCGACTCTCAACAGAGGCCTGCCGGGCGCGCGTGGGTCGGGCACGGCGAGTGTTATGCCGATGTCGCCGTTCATCAGTTTCAGGCCGTAGTCGTTTTGGGTGACCAGCACCGGGCGGCCTTCGAACCAGCTTTTTTCCAGGGTGTAGTCGTTGCCGTGCAGCAGGCCTTCGCCGCGCAGCGTTTTGGCGATGCGCAGGTTCAAACCCTCTACGCCCCAGGGGCCTTTGCGCAGCGCGCAGAGTAGCTGAAAGTGGCTGTAGGCTTCGAGTACCGCGCTTGCCCAGGCGTTGAACGCCGCCGGGTTGTCCTCGAAGGATTCTCCGTCGGGGCGCTGATCCACAAGCGTTGCCAGGTAGTGCCGGTAGCCGCTGGGCGGGGCAATGGGCTCACCCTTGTGGCTGGTGCGGCCCTGGCCGGCGTTGGCAAAGCCGCTGGGGCTTCCGTGAATGACCAGTTTATCCAGCGCGGCGTCGTCGCTTAATACCAGGTGGTGCAGGTCCGGGTAGCCGTGGCGCAGTACGTTTCGCACGTGCTGCTGCTTTTGTGCATCGCTTGCCGCGTGGCTTGGCTGGTTGATCGCTTTCGCTAGCTGGCCGATGCCGCTTTGTTCATCGAAGCGGTGGCTGACCCGCAGCATGGTAATCGCCTGGTCCTGGGGTTGGCCGGCGGGGTCGATGAACTCGGCGGGTATCGGCTGGCCGGTGGCGGTTTCTAGCCACTGGGCGGTTTGCGGGGTGTAGTGGGCGGCTTCGGCGCGGCGGCATAAATCGCCCAGTACCGCACCGGCTTCGACCGAGGCGAGCTGGTCTTTATCGCCCAGCAGTACCAGCTGCGCCTGGGCGGGCAGGGCGCTGAGCACGGCGGTCATCATTTCGATATCCACCATCGAGGCTTCGTCGATCACCAGCACGTCCAGCGCCAGCGGGTTGTGGGCGCTGTGGCGGAAATGGCGGGTATCCGGCCGGGCGCCCAGCAGGCGGTGCAGGGTGGTGACATCAACAGGAATGGACGCGTGCAACTGCTCGGCGCTGGCGTGCGCGCGGCCGTCATCCCACAGCCTGGCCAGTGCCTGGGTGGGAAGCTTACTGACCTGACCGGCGATGGATTCGTTCAGGCGCGCGGCGGCCTTGCCGGTGGGGGCGGCCAGGCGGATGCGTAGCGGCTGTTCGGTGTTTGCCAGTTGCAGCGTTTGCAGCAGGGCGAGCAGGCGCACCACGGTGGTGGTTTTGCCTGTGCCGGGGCCGCCGGTGATGACGGCGAAGCGGCTGCGAGCGGCGAGGGCGCAGGCGGTTTTTTGCCAGTCCAGTTCCAGGCTTGGCGGGAATAAGGTGTTTAGGGTTTGGGGGAGGAGGTCAGGTTCAGTGGTGCGGCCGGGATGACTAGCGTCATCCTTCGCCGACGTGTCGGACCACCAATGAATCGGGCTCCTACAAGTAGTAGCCAGACTATTGCTATGTTCTGAAGTAACAAGTCGATCAGCGATTTCCGCGTGGAGGGTTTGTTCGAACTGCCAGTAGCGGCGTAGGTAGAGCCTTGGGCCGCTTACGACCAGCGGGGTGTTGCCGGGGCCGGGGCTTGCAAGCGTTGGGTGGCTTAGCGCAGCTTGCCATTTATCTTGTGTGAGGGTGGCCAGTATTTGGCTTGGTAGCGGCGGTGGCTCTAACAGGTCGTCGCCTTCCGGCGGTAGCGAGAGCGCGAAATCCGGTGCGGCCAGGGTGGCGTTAATATCCAGGCATACGTGGCCGCGGCCGAGCTGGTGGCTGGCCAGGGCTGCGGCGAGTAGCAAAAGTGCCGGGGCGTCCGGGGCCTCCAATGCGAGAAAGCGCGCCAGCGCCCGGTCCAGGTCGCGCAGCCAGCCGCGAGCTACCCAGCGCTCCAGAAGATCCAGCAGGGCCTGGGTGTCATCAAGCGCCGGGTGGGGCGCCCCCGGTGGGGCTGCTGGCTCTACTGGGCCTGGTTCGGCGGCGTCGTCGTTGAAGAGATCGAACGTTTGGGAGTCGTGGCGGCTCACGCGGTGGCCTCCTGGGCGGTGCCGGTAAACAGGGCGTCGAGTGCCTCAACCAGCGCAACGGGGGCGGGCTCTGCATAAACGCCGCGCCCGGCGCTGCGGCTGCCGCGCAGGAATACGGTGAGCGAGCCGCCCAGGTGCTGGTGCGGGTCGTAGTCACTCACGCGGGCTTTCAACAGCCGGTGCATGGCAAGCAGGTAGAGCGCGGCCTGCAGGTCGTAGCGTTTTTCCAGTAGCGCCTGGCGCAGGGCGTCCGGCTCGTAGGCGGTGTCCCCCGGGCCCAGGTAGTTGGATTTCCAGTCCAGCACGTAAAAGCGGTCCTCGTGCTCGAAGGCCAAATCGATAAAGCCCTTGAGCATGCCGTTCAGAGTGTCGCGGTCCAGCGCCGGGCGGGCATGGCCGGCCAAAATATGGCGGCTTACCAGCGCGTCGATCGCGCGGGTGTCCACCGTGTGGGCGGCCAGCCAGAACTCGAGCTCGACCTGGTATTCGGTAATCGCCACCAGCGCCACGCTTTGGGTGGCGTTCAGCGGCAGCGCCGTGGTGAACAGCGCCTGCAGCCAGCCCGCTAATGGCTCCTGCCAGGCTTGCCAGCCGCGAAGCTGCACCCGGCGCCAGAGCATGTCGTTAAGCTGCGCTTCGTCGTCTGCGGCGGCCTGAAAGCCGAGCCTGCCCGCCCATTCCAAAAGCCCGTGCAGAAAGGTACCGGGCCCCGGCCCGCGGGGGAACTTGTGCAGGTGAAACGCCTGGGGTTCGGTGGCATCTCTTGGTTCGTCCAGCACCTCGAAGGCGGTGGCTTCCTGGGCGGTGGTGGGCTCCAACGGCGTGGTGGTGGGGGCGCTGAGCGTGCCGGAAAGGCGCAGCGCCGAGTAGCTGGCGATCCACCAGTGCTCCCGGGCCGGGCGGGTGGGCGTGCGGGCGTGGCCCAGCGCTTCACGCTCGGCGGCCGGGGCCAGGCGCAGCGCGGTGGGCGCCGGCGGCGCCTCCACGCGGAGGTTACTGCCCTCGGCCAAAGCCTCGAGTGCGGATGTGAGCGCACCAGGGGCGATGGGCTCACCGGCGTTCATCAGGTAGCCCATGGCGCTGTCTTCCCCCTCTTTGAGCGGGGCTAGGCCCAGCCAGGTGGCGTGGCGGGCGCGGGTCATCGCCACATACAGCTTGCGCAAATCCTCGCCCAGGCGTTCGCGGTCGGCGGTGTTTAAGGTTTCGTCGTCGGCGCTCAGGCTTAGCTGCAGGCGGCCGGTGTCGTCGTGCCAGCGCAGCGGCAGGTCGTCTTTTTTTACCGGGCGGTGGTTGCTGATGAAGGGCAGAAACACCAGCGGGTACTCGAGACCCTTGGATTTGTGAATGGTGACCACCTTGACCAGGTCCGCGTCGCTTTCCAGGCGCAGCTTGTGGCTGTCGTTCTGGTTGTCCGGCTCGTTAATGGCCTCGGCCAGAAAGCGGATCAGCGCGTGCTCACCGTCGAGCTCTTGGCTTGCCTGCTGTAGAAGCTCGCCCAGATGCAGCAGGTCGGTGAGTAAGCGCTCGCCGTCTTCGAAAGCGCCCAGCAGCCGGGCGGGAATCTCGAAATCCACCATTAGCTTGCGCACCAGCGGTAGCACCCCCTGGCGCTGCCAAAGCCGGTGGTAGTGGCCGAACTGCACCACGCGCGCCTCCCAGGCAAGCTCATCCTGCTGAAGGTGGTCGAGCTCGGCAAGCGAAAGCCCCAGCGCTGGGGTGGCCAGCGCCGCCCTTAGGTGCGCCTCGGCCTGGCGGGAGCTTGCCAGCGGCTCGGCGCAGGCGCGCAGAA
The DNA here is from genome assembly GCF_968212445.1 of Vreelandella sp. GE22. Lineage (NCBI taxonomy): Bacteria > Pseudomonadati > Pseudomonadota > Gammaproteobacteria > Oceanospirillales > Halomonadaceae > Vreelandella > Vreelandella sp. GE22. The sequence continues at coordinate 2,557,066 of NZ_OZ309110.1, read as the reverse complement.
GCCGCTCGACCTGGGCGGCCATGGGCGAGCTGAACACCTTGTCGTGATCCGATAGATACACGCTTTTCACCCCGCGGGCGGCCAGTGCCAGGCGAATCGCCCGCGCCTCACTCAGCCCGTTGACCAGCACCGCCATGTCGGAAGGCTTGAGCGGTGTGAGCGTTTCGCCGTTTTGAAAGCCGCTTTGGCCTTTTTGGCCCGCGTCCAGAAGGGTGGCCATGTGGGTGGCGCAGCGCTCGGCCATCTCGGTGTGGTAGGCGGTTTTGGAAAGCACCTCGTCGGCTGCCAGCGGCCACAGGGTCATCGCCGGTACCGGCTCGCCGTCGTGCACCAGCCACTCGTCCCGGCCACGGGCATCCACGGGCAGAAACGGCAAGGGGTTTTCGCCGCTTTCATCGCGAAACAAGAACGCGCCCTGGGGGTGGGCGTCGGCGTAGCGAAAGCAGTGGTTGACCGCCTCCACCATGGCGCGGGTCGAGCGAAAGTTGGTCGAAAGCGTGACGTGGCGGCCGTTGGTGTCCGCGCGGGCCTGCAGGTAGGTGAAAATGTCCGCGCCGCGAAAGGCGTAGATGGCCTGCTTGGGGTCGCCGATCAGCAAAATGGCGCTCTCCCGGGTGGGCGTGGCGACCTGGTACACCGCGTCGAAAATGCGGTACTGCACTGGGTCGGTGTCCTGAAACTCGTCGATCAGCGCTACCGGGAACTGACGCTTGATTTGCGCGGCCAAGGCTTCCCGGTTGGGGCCTTGCAGGGCGCGGTCCAAATGCGTCAAAAGCTCCGTCGGGCCCATTTCGGCCCGGCGCTGCTGCTCCCGCTCCAGGCGCACCTTGCACCACTGCACGGCGTGAATCAGAAGGTCGTTGTAGGGCTCGGGCAGCGCGTTCAATTCGGCTTTCAATGTGGCCAGCGCCTGCCAGGCCTCCATGAGCGGCGGCTCGCCTTCTTTCCATATTTCCCGCATGCCCTCCGGGGTCATGCGCTTCCAGGCGGTGTCGGTCAGCGCCGGGCGCTCCAAATCCGATTCACTCCACTGGCGCAGCGCGTCCAGCCAGTTAGCGCGGCTTTTGGCATTAAGGCTTTTGCCATTGAAGGCCTTGGCCTTCGCCGCCGCTTCGAGCTCGGGCCCTAGTTTTTCGAGCCACTTGCCCCAGGGCGCTTTTAGAGTGGCCAGCGCCTGGCTTTTCTGCGTCTGGGTCTCGGTTAGCGTTTCCTGGGGCGCCGGGCGCGGGTAGCCTAGGGCGTCGCTTTCGGCCAATAGCTTTGCAAGCTCGCCGTGAAGTTCCTCCGGGGATTTCCAGTATTGGGTAATCTGGCCTAGGGCCTCGGCGTCCAGCGGGTAGTAGAAGGTGCGCCAGTAGTCGCGCACTACTTCCTGCTCGAGCTCGCGCTGGTCGTTTTCCAGGTTCAGCGAGAAGAGGCTGCCGCTATCGAAGGCGTGCTCGCGCAGCATGCGGTAGCACCAGCTGTGAATGGTCGAAACGGCGGCCTCGTCCATCCACTCGGCGGCAAGCTCGAGGCGCCGCGCGCAGGCGGGCCAGGCCGCCGGGGTGTATTGCTCGCGCAGCGCGACCAGCAGGGCATCAAATTGGGTTTCACGAAACACCGCCGCGGCTTCCACCAGCCGTGCGCGAATGCGCTCGCGAAGCTCTTGGGTGGCGGCATTGGTGAAGGTGACCACGAGTATCTCCGGCGGGGTTAGCGGGCGGATAAAGGCGGTGTCGTCGTCCTCGGCTTGGCCGCCCAGCACCAGGCGCACGTACAAAAGCGCAATAGTGAAAGTTTTGCCGGTGCCTGCGCTTGCCTCTATCAAACGGCTGCCGTGCAGGGGCAGGCGTAGGGGATCAAGGGGGGCAGGCTGGCTCATAAACTCTCCGGGCGGGGCGGTGGAAAGCGCCTTTATGGCGCCAGCTTGGCACTATATCGCGATGGTTTGAGGGGATCAAAAGCGCCGCGGCGGTGCCTCGGGCTGTGAGATAGCGCCTTCACCTGCTAATCTTGTCGGCCAGCCCACGCCAGGACGCCCTTGGGTTCACCCTGAAAACTGGCTGCGCTCGGCAATACAGCGTTAAAAATCAGCTCAGAATACTCATTTACATTATGTAAACTCCGTTTCTTCGCCAATTTTTGCCTTGTCTTGCCTTCGCTCGCACAGTTTTCAAGCCGAACCCGAAAAGCTACCGAGGCACTTAGTTTTTGCTGACGATGAGACACCATGCTGACATCGCTTCTCGATAACGATTTTTACAAGATCACGATGCAAAACGCCGTGATCAAGCGCTTTCCCTACGCGCACGCGCACTACGCGTTCATCAACCGGGGCGAGCACAGCTTTCCTGAAGGGTTCGGTGCCGTACTTCGTCAGGAAGTGGACAAGATGGCCTCGCTCGCACTGACCGAGGAAGAAAAGAACTACCTGGAAACCACTTGCCCGTACCTGGACCCGACCTACCTCGATTTTCTGGCCGGTTTTCGTTATGACCCGTCCGAGGTCGTCATCGAGCAGCAGGGCAGCGAGCTTTCCGTGGTGATGGAAGGGCCCTGGTATCGCACCATTTTGTGGGAAGTGCCGTTGATGGCGCTGATCAGCGAGCTTTGGTACGTGCTGCGTGACGAGCAGGCGCCGGATAACACCGACGAGCTGATCGAGCAGCGTACCAAAGACAAAATCGAGCACTACCGCCATTTGGGGCTCAAGATTGCCGAATTCGGCACCCGGCGGCGCTTCTCGTATGCGGTGCACGACCGCGTGGTGGGCGCGCTTCGCCTCTACGGCGGCGACACCTTTACCGGCACCAGCAACGTGCTGTTGGCTATGCGCCACGGGGTGAAGCCGATCGGCACCCACGCTCACGAGTGGTTCATGTTTCACGGCGCGCGTTTTGGTTTCAAAATGGCCAACAGCCTGGCGCTGGAACATTGGGTAGACGTGTACCGCGGCGATTTGGGCATCGCGCTGACCGATACGTTTACCAGCAAAGCCTTTTTCGAAAGCTTCGATAAGAAGTTCGCCAAGCTTTTCGACGGCGTGCGCCACGACAGCGGCGACCCGGTGGAGTTCGCCAAGGCGACCATCGAGCACTACAAGCGGTTGGGCGTGAACCCGCAAAACAAGACGATCATTTTTTCCGACGCACTGACGCCGGAGCGCGTCGAGCACATCCAGGCGTTCTGCCAGGGGCGTATCGGCACCGCCTTCGGCATCGGCACCAACTTCACCAACGACGTAGGCGTCGAGCCGATGAATATGGTGATCAAGATGGTCAAGGCGCGCCCGGAAGGCCAGGGGTGGCTGCCGGTCATCAAGCTTTCCGACGTGCCGGACAAGCATACCGGCGACCCGGAGATGATTACGCTGGCCAAGAAAATCCTCTCGCTCAGCCACGCCTCCCCGGAGGCCTGCCCCTAAGCGGCCTCGCTTAAAGCGTTTCTAATCGGCGGGTTTTTCACGCCCGCCCTTGTTGGAAGGCTTCTTCACCGCGTTAAAAAGCGGCGCGTAAAGGGTTTCGACCAGCTCCGCGAAGCCTTCCCCCTGGGCGGTGCGGGCACCGAACAGCCGCGCGAAGTCCGGCCACTGGTGGGCGAGATACGCGCTTTTGGTGACATCCCCGGCCATGTAGCGCCCGCCCTCATAGGCGCTTTGCGCACTGGCGTAGGCCTTGCTCTCGGTGTCGCTCTCCGGCGTGCCCAATTGATTGAGCCACTCGAACCCCGCTTGGGGTGCCAGCGGTAGCGGCCCTTGCTGGCCGCGCTGCCAGGCGCTTAGCTGGGTCGTCAGGTGGGCCTGGGCGGTCTCGGCGGCCAGCGGCTCGAAGGTGGCGAGCCCCGCCTTTGAAATCAGCCGGGTGGTCAGGGGGCCATGCAGGTTGCCCGCCAAGTGCGCGACCCAGTGGCGCAGCAAGTGGTGCCACTGGTATTTGCTTTGGCGTACCAGGCTGGTGCTCAAAAGCAGCACGCGGCAGCGCTCGCCCTGGTCACTTTCGCGAAGCTCCCCCAGCCAGTCTTCAAGCCTGGTACCGTGGTCGGTCTCCAGGATGATCGGCAGCGGCGCGTTTATCTGCCTTGGCCACTCGGCCAGCGCCTTCTCGTACTCCTCGAAAAGGGCGTCCATCGGCTCGGCCAGGGCGTCGCGCATGCGCTCGCCGAAGGCGCCGATGGCCAGCACCCCCTGACCCTTGAAGCGCTCAAGGGCCGCGTGCAACGCCTCGATGCGCGGCTCGTCGTTATCCACCGCGCGGCGCTGGGCGGCAATCAGTTGATCCTGCAACTGCCAGTTCTGCAGGCCATCGAGTGCGAAGGGTTCGGCGTCGAGCTTTTCGATCGCTTCCTGCTCGAAATAGACCCCCAGGCGTGTGTTGAAAAAGCTCTTCACCGGCTCGCGCAGGAAATTACCCAACTGGGCCAGGTTCAGGGTGGCCGATTCGTCCTCGATAAGCGCGGGCAGCGCGGCAGCTTGCCGGGTGGTTTGCGCGGTGTGTACCTCGTGCCACTCGTGGGCGTAGGTGAAAAGCCCTTGGGAGGTCGCCTCGAAGTAGCGCCGGCTAAACGGCTGAAGCGGGTGCTCGGTGGTCAGCCGCGCGAGCAAGTCGTCGCTTTCGTGCTGCCAGCCTGCTTCTAAATGCTCGCGAAGTTGGCCCACCAGCACGGAAGGTGGTAGTGGCGTGTTGTCGATCTGGCTTCTGCCCACCCAGCTCACGTAGAGCTGGTCGCGGGCGGAGAGCAGCGCTTCCAAAAACAGGTAGCGGTCGTCTTCCCGCCGCGAACGGTCGCCGGGGCGGTAGTCGCCGCCCATCAGGTCGAAATCCAGCGGCGGCTGGGAGCGCGGATACTCGCCGTCGTTCATACCCAGCAGGCACACGCGCTTGAAGGGAATCGCGCGCATGGGCATCAGCGTTGCGAAGTTGACGGCCCCTGCCAGAAAGCGCTGAGAAAGGCTGTGCTCGTCGATCTGCGAAAGCCAGTGCTCGCGCACCATGGAAAGCGGCAGTGCATCCCCCAGCGCGGCTTCCTGGGTGCTCTCGAGCATCTGCTGCAAGCCGTTTTCCAGCTTGGTGAGCATCACGCTTTCCGCGGGGTCGTCGGTCAAGAAGAAGGTTTCGAGAAGCTCGCGTAGCCGGGCGACCCAGGTGGCGGGGTCCGCCGGCTGGCAAAAGCGCTCCCAGGTGACTTCCAGCTTTTCCAGCAGCGTAGCCAGCGGCCCCGCCAGGCGCGCCTCGAGCCCGCCGATATCATCGAACGGCTCGATACCCTGCCAGGACTCGGCCGCCCCCACGCTATAGCCCAGCAGCAAGCGGCGCAGGCCAAAGGCCCAGGTGTTCTGGGTGATGCCTTCCGGCAGTTCCAGGTGTTCGCGGGCGCGGGCGTTGAGCCCCCAGCGAATGCCGGCACCGGCCATCCAGCGCTCAAGAATGGGAATATCGCGCTCTTCCAACCCAAAGCGCTGGCGCAGGGCGGGTACGTCGAGCAAATCCAGCACGTCGCTGGTCGAAACGCGCAGCTCCGGCAGGCGCAGTAATTTTTCCAGCGCGATCATCATCGGCAGGCGGTGGCGGCTGGCCTGGTCCGAGAGCGTATGCGGGATATAGCGCGCATCGTCCTGGGTGAGCTTTCCAAACACCGCCTCGATATGCGGCGCGTAGCGGTCGATATCCGGCACCATGACGATGATATCCCGCGGGCGAAGGTTGGGGTCTTCGCTGAAGGCGGCGAGCAGCTGGTCGTGGAGGATCTCGACCTCGCGTTGGGGGCCGTGGGCGATGTGGAAAACGATCGAGTCGTCTTCTGCGCTTGGTGCGCCCCAGTGCTCGCGGGTTTCACCCACCGGGCGTAGTTCGCGAATGTCGTCCTGGAGCTGGCTCAAGAGCGTCCCTTCACCCTGGCAGAACGGCTCGAACATATCGATACGCAGCGCGCGCTGCTCGAAAAGGCTCTGGTAGTCGCCGGTGTCGTCGTGCTCGTCGATCAGGCGCAGGTAGTCGCGGCCCTGCTTGCCCCAGGCGGCCAACAGCGGCTGGGCGTGCAGGTGCAGGGCCTCGGTGGCATCGCCGGTGCCGAGTACATCCAGCGCCTCGGGCATGCCCTCCTTGCGGCGCTGGCGGTAGCGGCTGGCGCGCAGCAGGTCCTTGTGTTCGATGATATCCGCCCAGTAGTACTGGCAAGGGTTATGTACGCAGAGCACGATCTGACAGCAGCGCGAAAGCGCGGCCAGGGCCTCGAGGGTCTGCTGGGGCAGCGAGGAGATACCGAAGATGATCAGCCGCCGGGGTACGTTTGGCGGGCATACTTGGCCTTCCAACTGCTCGGTGGCGGTTAAAAAGCGCTGGTGCACCTGGGCGCGGCTGCTGTCGAGCCCGGCCTGGCCCTGGGTGGCGGCGACATCCTCACGCAGGCGCCGCCAAAGCGCGGGCTGCCACATCTGATGGGGTGCAAGCTCACGGTGCTCGCCTTGGGCGCTGATGAGTACGTCGCTGCCCGCCGCCCAGGCTTCCAGCCAGTCCGCCCGGTACACCTGGTACTGATCGAACAGGTCCGCCAGGCGTTCGGCGAGCTGGTAATGCTTGCGCTGGTCCCGGTCGAATTCGAGAAACCGCGCGAGAGGCTCGAACACTGGTTCATCGACCAGCGTGGGCAGAAGGCGCAAAAGGCGCCACACCAGGCGCGATTTATCGAAGGGCGACGTTTCCGGAACGGCGTCGTCCTGCGCATTCACGTGACTCAGCACCGTGCGGTAGGCCTGCCAGAGAAAGCGCGCGGGCAGGGTGACATCGAGTGCGGCCGCGATGCCCGCGCCGCCGTTTTTCGGGTCTTCGGCCAGGGCCAGCTTCAGCCACTGGCCGATCCCGTTGCTCTGCACCAGGATCGTTTCGTTTTCGAGCGGGCCCAGCGGGTGCAGGCGCATCCACTCCACCGCCACGGCGCGTAAATCTTCCAGCCGATTGGCGTGAATCACCATGAAACCCGGCGTTAGCGGTGGGGTGAGTAGGCTCATGAGCACATCCTGGTTGAGCGGTGAGAGCGGCCAGGCCGCTTGCATCGGGCCCGGCGCAACTAGGCCAGCGGGCTGCTGGAAAGGCGCAGACTAGTAGGAGAGGGTAACGTTACCAATGCCCATCAGGCCTAAAAAGGTCATGCCCACGAACAGCAGCAGATAAAGCAAAATCAGCACGCCGAAGATGGTGAAGTGGGTCTTGAGCTTGCCAAGTGCAAAGCGCAGCTCGCGCTCGTCGCCGCTTTGATAGGCACGCTGGCTGGCACTGGCCGCCTGAAAGAGTACGACACCCGCCCAGATGGGAATCCAGGCGACGATAATACCGATCACGGTAATCGCCGTTAACAGCCCGCCCAGAATCAGCATTACGCCGATCAGTTGCATCCAGAGTTTACCGCGGTATAGCGGCTCCGCGACGCTTTTTAAAAGCTCGTGTTTCTCCTGGGGTTCCATGGCGTCCTCGTGTGTCGAGTGAAAATCAGTGCGTTGTTGAAAGGCCATGATCTTAATGAGTTTCGACACTTTTGTCTTTACGCGCCGCGTCCCGGGAATTTTGCCGGATAATTGCCTTAAGCATCTTGCAGTGAGGCCCGCGCATCGCCAAGCTATGGGGTTTTATTAGAATATTTTATTAGAACACTATTAAAAATTCAGGAGCCTGCCATGACCGAGCCGACCAGCCCTTCTCAGAACGATTCCCAGGACGTTTCCCAGGACGATGCAGCGCAAGGCTCGCGGCGCCACTCCGCCCCGGTCGTGGACGGCCCGGGCAAAGCCGCCAGCCGTGCCATGCTGCGCGCGGTGGGCTTCAACGACGACGACTTCAAAAAGCCCCAGGTGGGGGTCGCCTCGACCTGGAGCATGGTGACACCGTGCAACAGCCATATCGGTGAGCTGGCCGAGCTTGCCCGGGACGGCGCCGATGCCGCCGGTGGCAAGGGCGTGGTGTTCAATACCATCACCATTTCTGATGGTATCGCCAACGGCACCGAGGGCATGAAGTACTCGCTGGTCTCCCGCGAGGTGATCGCGGACTCCATCGAGACGGTGGCGGGCTGCGAAGGGTTCGACGGGCTGGTCGCCATCGGCGGTTGCGACAAGAACATGCCCGGTTGCGTGATGGGCCTGGCGCGGCTCGACCGGCCCAGCGTGTTCGTCTATGGCGGCACCATCATGCCGGGCAAGGGCCACACGGATATCGTCTCGGTGTTCGAGGCCATGGGCGCGCATTCGCGTGGCGACATGGACCTGATCGAGCTCAAGCAGATCGAAGAGACCGCGATTCCCGGCCCCGGCTCCTGCGGCGGCATGTACACCGCCAACACCATGGCCTCGGCGATCGAAGCGCTGGGCATGAGCTTGCCGGGAAGCTCCGCGCAGAACGCGATTTCCCAGGAGAAGCGCGACGACTGTAAAGCCGCGGGGGAGGCGGTGCTCGAGCTTCTCAAGGCCGACATCAAGCCTTCCGATATCATGACCCGTGAGGCGTTCGAGAACGCGATTACCATCATTATCGCCCTCGGCGGCTCGACCAACGCGGTGCTGCACCTGATCGCCATGGCGCGCACCATCGACGTCGAGCTCAATCTCAAGGACTTCACCGAGATCGGCAAGCGTGTGCCGGTGGTGGCGGATCTGCGCCCCAGCGGCCACTACATGATGAGCGAGCTGGTCGCGATTGGCGGTATTCAGCCGCTGATGAAAATCCTGCTGGATGCGGGGCTTCTGCACGGTGACTGCCTGACCGTGACCGGCAAGACCCTGGCGGAAAACCTGGCGGACGTCGAACCCTACCCGATGGATCAGTCGATCATCGCGCCGCTGGACAACCCCGTTAAGGCGCAAAGCCACCTGCGCATTCTTTACGGCAACCTGGCCCCGGAAGGCGCGGTCGCCAAAATCACCGGCAAGGAAGGCACGCGCTTTAGCGGCCCGGCGCGGGTGTTTGGCTCCGAAGAGGAAGCCCAGGCGCGTATCAACGATGGCACCGTGGTGGCCGGCGACGTGGTGGTGATTCGCTACGAAGGCCCGAAAGGTGGCCCGGGCATGCGCGAAATGCTCACCCCGACCTCGGCGATCATGGGCCGGGGCCTGGGGAACGACGTCGCTCTCATCACCGACGGGCGTTTTTCCGGCGGTAGCCACGGCTTCGTGGTCGGCCACGTGGCCCCTGAAGCCTTCGAGGGCGGCCCGCTGGGCCTGGTCGAAACCGGCGATATCATCACCATCGACGCCGAGGCGGATACCATCGATATCGACGTAAGCGTTGACGAAATGACCCGCCGCCAGAGTCAGTGGCAACAACCTGCGCCGCGCTACACCCGCGGCGTACTGGCCAAGTACGCCCGTCAGGTAAGCTCCGCGAGCACTGGCGCGGTGACCGACCAGGACGACTAACTCGCCCTTTTTCGCGCCGTGCTTGTCACGCCGCTGAGTGCTCGCGCCACCGCGCTGTCCTCAGCGGCGTTTTAGTGTCATACGGGCGTCAAACTGGCCCGTTAAGCTGGTGATTTTCTTCCAGCAGAGGCCAGACGATGACGATCCAGGCGGCCAGGCGTAGAAACGTTGGCGAGGTGTTCCGGGTATTTTTGTGGCTGGGGTTGACCTCTTTTGGCGGCCCCATCGCGCATCTGGGGTACTTTCGTACCGAGTTCGTCGCCCGGCGGCGCTGGCTTTCCGAGGCGGCCTACGCGGATTTGGTGGCGCTTTGCCAGTTTCTACCGGGCCCGGCGAGTAGCCAGGTCGGTTTCGCTCTGGGGCTTCTGCGCGCCGGCCCCTGGGGCGCGGCGGCGGCGTGGCTTGCCTTTACGCTGCCCTCGGCCATCGTGCTTTTCCTGTTTGCGCTGGGGACGGCGGTGCTGGAGGGTCCGCTCGCCGAGCGCGTAATTGCCAGTCTCAAGGTCGTGGCTGTGGCGATCGTGGCCCACGCCGTTTGGGGAATGGCACGCAACCTGTGCCCGGACAAGACCCGGGCGGGCATTGCTCTTGGTGCGGTGTTCGTGGCGGTACTGGCCAGTGGGCCTTTGGGCCAGGTCAGCGCTATCGTGCTGGGCGGTGTGGCCGGGCTTTTGCTTTGCCGCGAAGCCGCCGCCCATAGCGATAGCGAAACGCTTCACTTTGGCGTGTCCCGCTTGGCGGGGTATGGCGCGCTCTTGCTCTTTGCCGGGCTTTTGCTCGCACTGCCGCTTTTGGCCCATCAGGCCCTTTGGCTTGATATTGCCGATGCCTTTTACCGTTCAGGGGCGCTGGTGTTTGGTGGTGGGCACGTGGTGCTCCCGCTGCTCAGCGCCGAAGTCGTCCAGCCTGGCTTTATCAGCGACGATGCGTTCATGACCGGTTACGGTGCGGCGCAGGCGATACCCGGGCCACTATTCACCTTTGCAGCCTACCTGGGGGCGCTGCTGCCGGGTATCCATAGCGTGCTGGGCGCACTGTTGGCACTCGTGGCGATTTTCGTACCCGGGTTTCTCTTGTTGATTGGCGCGCTGCCGTTCTGGAATCGTTTTCGGCAATGGGGGGCCGCTCAGGCGCTGTTGCGTGGCGCCAATGCGGCCGTCGTGGGTATTTTGGGGGCCGCGCTTTATCAGCCCGTGTGGGTAAGCGCGATCCTCACGCCTATCGACTTTGCGCTGGCGCTGACCGGCTTTTTACTGCTGAGCGTTTGGAAACTGGCGGCTTGGGCGGTGGTCATCATCGTGGTGCTGGGCGGGGTGGCTTTTTAGGCCGTTGAATGGACGACGCACGACGTGCATAAAAAACGCCCCGCAAGGGCGGGGCGTCTATGGATTCTGGCGAGAGAAGGCTGTCGCTAAGGCGCCTCCAGCTCTAGGGAGCGGCGCAGGACGTTGAGTTCATCAATGTCCAAGTGCTCGAGCCGTCCAGCGAGCAGGTCGCTGATTTTTTGAACGGGAAGGCCTGCTCTGCGGGCGATTTCCCGGCTTCCCAGGTCTGATACGGCGACCAGACGTGTGATAATACGCATCAGGCGCGTACGTTTTTCAAGTTCCCTGACATCGAGGTCAGGGCTGCTTCGCGGAGGGTCCAGCGTTTCTGCGTGAGCAGTCGAGTATGCCGTACTCATGTGACTCCATCAGTCAAAAGTGACCCCTACACAATGCCGCTAACCCAAGCGCTTTTCAATGCCTGTTTCGATGAAAAATTCGTCATTTGATCCAGGCCCTTAAAAGGGCGTGCTCTGGTAAACTATCCGCCTTCAAAATGTCAGCCAAGCCTTGCGGCTTTCGTTTGTCTTCACTAAGTCTTGAAACGGTTTTAGGCCTCTGGCCGAGGAGCGAATACATGTCCGAGAGCGCACCCCGAGTGGGCGTGATTATGGGGTCGAAATCCGACTGGCCCATCATGGAGCACGCCGTCACCATGCTCGAGCGTTTAGGGGTTGCCTGCGAGACCCGCGTGGTGTCGGCGCACCGCACGCCGGATTTGTTGTTCGACTACGCCAAAAGCGCGGCCGAGCGCGGCCTGCAAGTGATCGTGGCCGGGGCCGGTGGTGCCGCTCACCTGCCGGGTATGGTGGCCTCGCAAACGCCGCTTCCCGTGCTGGGGGTGCCGGTCGAATCCAAATCCTTAAAGGGGCTGGATTCGCTTCTTTCGATTGCCCAGATGCCCGGCGGCATTGCCGTGGGCACTCTGGCCATTGGTAAGCCTGGTGCGACCAACGCGGGGCTTTTGGCCGCGCAGATCGTGGGGCTTCAGGATAGCGCCGTGCGCGAGGCGGTCGAGGCCTTCCGCCAGGAGCAAACCCAAACGGTACTGGATAACCCGGACCCGCGGGCCGACACCGAAGCTTAAGGAGGCCACCATGAATATTGGCGTATTGGGCGCTGGTCAGCTGGGGCGAATGCTGGCACTTGCAGGTTATCCTTTAGGTAACCGCTTCACCTTTCTGGATACCACCGGAAGCCCTAGCGTGGGTATCGGCGAGGTGATCGTCGACCCGAACAACGAGCACCTGGCCGCGTTTCTCGACAAGGTGGATGTCGTTACCTATGAGTTCGAGCACCTGCCCGTCGAGCTCGTGCGCGAGATCGAGCGCCACAAGCCTGTCTACCCGGCAAGCAAAGCGATCGCGGTGTGCCAGAACCGGGTCGAAGAGAAGGCGCTGTTCGACCGTTTGAGTATTCCCACCCCCGCTTACCGGGTGGTGGAGAGCGCCGAGGCGCTTTTGGAGGCGGCCCGTGAGCTGGGCTGCCCGGTCGTCGCCAAGTCGGTCACCGAAGGCTACGACGGCAAGGGCCAGGCGGTGCTGAAGACCCCCGAGCAGGCCAGTGACGCCTGGGCGGCCATCGGGCACTCGCAGTTGATCGTTGAAGCCTTCGTGGATTTCGTGCGCGAGGTGTCGATCATTGCCGTGCGCGGCCGCGATGGCGAGGTGGTATTCTACCCCATGGCGGAAAACCAGCACGTTGACGGCATTTTGCGCTACTCGGTGGCCCCGCTGCCGGATTTGGACGAAAGCCTTCAGCATACCGCCGATGGCTACATTCGCGCGCTGCTCGACGAGCTCGATTACGTGGGCGTGCTGGCACTGGAGCTTTTCCAAACGCCGGATGGTAGCTTGCTCGCCAACGAGATGGCCCCGCGGGTACACAACTCCGGCCATTGGACGATGGACGGCGCGGTCACCAGCCAGTTCGAAAACCACCTGCGCGCCGTGCAGGGGCTGCCGCTAGGCGCCACCGACGCCATCGCGCCGACCTGCATGGTCAACGTCATCGGCCGGGAAGGCGATAACCCGGCTCTATTGGCGATACCCCATACGCACCTGCACCGTTACGACAAGGATGAGCGGGCCGGGCGCAAACTTGCCCATATCAATGTATGCGCCGAATCCCACGGTGCACTTTTAACCAAAGTGCGCCAGTGCCAGGCGCTACTGCCCGATGCGCCGCCGGTGCAGTGGAGTTTCAAGCCCGTTGCCTGATGTTTTTGTTTTTTAACCGCCTCACGTTAGGCGGTTTTTTTAAAGCCTGACGACGAGAGTCGCTTTGACCGTATAAATCATATAAAACTAGTGATTTAAATTTCGCTTTAGACGGTTGCCTTCAAGCTGGCAATACAATTGCGCAGGGATCGAATATGCTCTGGAAGCTTAAGCCCGCCATGGTTACGGACAATAGCCGCTCTTTCGACTTGGCCGGTGACGTCTCGTTGTGCGAGTTGGAGGCCGCGAAAGTCAGGCTTTTATATGAAAAGCTCTGGCAGCCGGTGGTTAGTAGCCTTCTCGTCGCGCTATGCGTGTCGTCGATCATGTGGGCCAGCATCGAGACGTCGACCATCGTGCTATGGTTGGTGGCGCTTTTTGCTATTTCGATATTCCGCTTACTGCTGGCCTATCGATACCAGCGTGTAGCCTATACCGCCCACTCGCGAAGGTGGCTTTACGCTTTCGCTTTTGGCGCGCTTTTTTCGGCGACTTTGTGGGGTGCGGCGGGGGTGCTGTTTTTTACCCCGGACCACCCAGGCCAGGTCGCCACCCTGGCGATCATCATGGCGGGGGTCGCCGCGGGGGGGACGACCACGCTTTCATCGGTGCGCTGGGTCGGTCTTGGCTTTATCAGCCAGATTCTCTTGCCGCTCTCCGTGGTGTTTTTCATCAATGGCGAGACGTTGATGGGCAGCATCATTCTGATTTTTTTGGTGCTGATGCTGGCCACCTGTTCACGTTTTCACTGCATTTTTCACGATAACATTTCCCTGCGCGTGAGCATCGAGGCGCGAGAAGAGCAACTGCTGGAAAGCCAGAACCGCTATCGCTCGATTTTCGACCACTCTCCGCTGGGCGTTTTAAACTTCGACCGCCATGGCACCATTACTGATTGCAACGACCAGATGCTAACGATTCTGGGCGGCGAGCGCGCGGCGTTCATCGGCTACCGAATGCTGGACCGCGTCGCCGACCAGGAGGTGGCCGAAGGGGTGAGGGACGCTCTCGAAAAAGGCTCGGGCTATTTCGAGGGTACCTTCTACCTGCCCGGCGCTGAAACCGGTACCCCTTTGCGCGCCATTTTCAGCGGGGTGAATAGCGCCAGTAACGAGCGCGTCGGAGGTATCGCGATCGTCGAGGACTTTACCGAACGCACCCAGAACGAGGCGATCATTTATCGCCAGGCGTATTACGATGCGCTGACCGATCTGCCCAACCGGCGTCTTTTCATCGAACGTCTCATGGGCCTTGCCGAACAGCCCGACAGCCGCGACAGCACCGGCCTGGTCATGTTCATGGATCTGGACCGTTTCAAGCTGATCAATGACACCTTTGGCCACGCCGCAGGCGATGACCTGCTGGTGCAAATAGCCAAGCGTCTGAAAATGCATTTGGGAGAACGGGATATGGCCGCCCGGCTGAGCGGCGATGAATTCGTGATGCTGATGCTCTTTGATCAGCCCCTGACCGAGGAGGCCGAGCACGTCGCCCTGGCGTGCATGGAGGCGCTTCAAAGCGCGCTTGGCGGGCGCTACAGCCTGGAGGGGCAGCAGGTCGAGGTAACCCCCAGCATGGGCTATACCTGCTTTAACGCCGCCAAGTGCGACCACACCGAAATTCTCAAGCAGGCGGATATTGCGATGTATCAGGCCAAAGCGGAGGGGCGGGCCCGGCTTCGCCGTTACCGCCCCGAAATGCGTAAAGCGCTGAACCAGGCCGCGCTACGCTCGAATCTGGTTAAATCGCTAATCGACCGCTAATCACAAGCCATAGCGCGATAAGCGCGAAGTGGCCCGGGTACCAGGCAAGCCACAGCCGCCGGGGCATCTGTTTGAATACTTTGGGGATATGCTGAGCGCCCCCCGCGGCCAACACCAGCACCAGGACACACGTCCCTACGGTGAAGGACTTGGACATGTCCGAGGCGTTCATCTGACCGGCGACCCAAAGCACGGGAAACGCAGCCAGCCCCGCCCAAAGCCTGGACTTCAGCGCATCCCGGGTTTCGTTGAGCGCATGCATGGCGAACATGAAAAACGGAATGAGCATTAGCCCGTTGTGGCCGTACTCCACCCAGAATCCCAGCAGGTACCAAAGCGTCACCCCGACCGCCGCGCCCAGCAATAGCCAGCCAAACCCCAAGCTCTGATGGCGGTAGTGCTGCCATCCCTGGCGCACCAGCGCCCCGATCGCCAGCCCGCTTGCCAGCGTAAAGCAGACATTCAAAATGAAGGCGTCGCTTAGGCGGGGCATCATCATGTACGGCACCTGGGCGGCAATGCCGATCACCAGCACTCGCCGGGCGTAGCGCAGCGGGTTGCGCGTGTTGAAAAGCCCGTGCCAGGCCACCATCGCTGCAAACAGCGGGAAGGCGATACGCCCGATCGACGAGCCCGCCCAGCCCAGATCCCAGTCGCTTGGCAGCACGTAACGTACCAGGTGGTCGACGGTCATGGTGAGTAGCGCAAGCCACTGGGCCCAAGCGGTCCAGTGGGAGAGTGGCCGTTCGGCGCGCTCTTGGGGCGTGGGTGACGCAGCGGTCCGGGCGCGAGCGCCAGAAAAGAAAGCCATAAAACCTCCGTGTTTAACATGACCCTATGAAGCAGGAGTAACGTTTTGGGTCAGACCCAAGCGTGGCGTTCGAGTTCATCGCCCAACGCCCTGGGCCGGCGCAAGGGCAACGAGCGCTTACTATACCCTATAAACGAAAAAACCCCGGCGAGCGCCGGGGTTTTTATCTTCAAACGCTTGGGCGTTATTCTTCGCCGAAGTAGCGCGCGTAGATCTCGTCGTAGGTGCCGTTTTCTTCGAGAGTGGCAAGTGCTTCGTTGAACCGCTCGGCCAGGGCTTCGTCGCGCTGGCGGAAGGCGATGCCGAAGCCGTCGCCAAAGTACTCCTTGGGCTCGGTGATCTGCTCGCCCACGATGGTGTAGTCACCTTCGTCGCTTTCTACCAGCGTGGACTGGCCGATCGGGAAGTCGAGGAAGACGATATCCAGACGCTCGGCGTCCATGTCCAGCACCATGTCATCGGCGGTGGAGTAGCGGCTGATATCGGCTATGCTGTCGTAGTTGTCGGTCACGTAGTTGTCTTGAAGCGTGCCGCGCTGAACGCCGATGGTCATGCCTTCGAGCGTCTGCTCATTGGCTTCGTCGATGTCCAGATCGCTTGCCGCGAACCAGGCCGAGGGCATGGTGATGTAGGGCTCGGAGAAGAGCACCTGCTGGCGGCGCTCGTCGTTGATGGTCATCGATGACATGACCGCATCGTAGTTACGCGCCAATAGCCCCGGGATGATGCCGTCCCACTCCTGCTCGACCCACTCGCAGGTCACGCCGATCTCTTCGCAGAGCGCGTTGCCCAGGTCGATGTCGAAACCGGTCAGGTCGCCTTCCGGGGTGCGGTACTCCATGGGCACGTAGGGGACGTCCACGCCGATACGCACGTTGTCGTAGTCGCGCGCCTGGGCATTCGAGGCGGCGGCCACGGCCAGGCCGATCAGGGAAACCGAGAGTAGCTTTTTCATCATGGCGCTCCGTTGCAAAAGGGTTCGTTTCAATAGATCTCTTTTAACGTAACTCAGGTTAGCGATGGCGCAAAGACCCAAGTGCTTCGTGAACCAACGTTTGTTTGACGATGGCGGCGCCTGACTACAGGCTTTGGGGGGTCAAATGCGCCAGTAACCGTTTCTCCAGAAAACGGAAGAAGAACAGAATCGCGAACGTCAGGCACAGATAAATCAGCGCGACGAACAGAAACGGTTCGAAGGGCGTATAAAAGCGCGAATACACATAGCGCGCCGCCCCGGTGAGGTCCATGAGCGTCACGACGCTGGCGATGGCGCTGGCGTGGAGCATGAAAATCACTTCGTTACCGTAGGCGGGCAGGGCGCGGCGAAAAGCGCTGGGAATGACGATGCGGCGCATCAGCAAACCTGGCGACATGCCGTAGGCTTTGGCCGCCTCGATTTCCCCCTTGCTGGTCGCCTTGATGGCACCGCGGAAAATCTCGGTGGTGTAGGCCGCCGTATTGAGCGTAAAGGCGATGAGCGCCGGATAGAACGCCTCACGAAAAATCGGCCACAGAAAGCTCTCCTGGATGCCTTCGAAAAAAACCACGCCGTAGTAGATGATGTAGAGCTGGATCAGAAGCGGCGTGCCGCGAAACACGTAGGTATACACGTATACCGGCAGGCTGATCCATTTGCGGCGAGAACTCCTCAGAATGGCCAGCGGCACGGCCAGTACCAGGCCAATCACCAGCGACAAAAACACCAACTGCGTGGTCGTCACCAGTCCTTCCCAGTAGTGACCCATGGTCGAGGGCGTGAAAATGGTGTTATCGGCGAGAAGGTCGTTGAACCAGGTGGAAATATCAAACATCTCAGTGCTCCCCAAAACCGACGTTGTAGCGCTTTTGCAGCCGGGCGAAGATCCACTCGGTAACGCTTGCGATCAATAAGTACGCCACCGCGACGGGGATCAGGAACACGAAGGGCTCGTGGGTTGCCCGCGAGGCTTCGGCGGCGACGCGCACCATGTCGGTCAAGCCGATCACCGAGACCAGCGCAGTGGTCTTGAGTAACACCATCCAGTTGTTGGAGAGCCCGGGCAGGGCGTGGCGCATCATCTGCGGAAAGCGAATACGGCGAAACACCAGCGCGCTTCCCATGCCGTAGGCCTTGCCCGCTTCGATCTGGCCGTTATCCACCGCCATGAACGCCCCGCGAAAGGTCTCGCCCATGTAGGCGCCGAAAATGAAGCCAATGGTCAGCACGCCGGCGGCGAAGGCGTTGAAGCTTAAGTAGATATCGATATCGTAGTTATAGTAAAGCACGTCGCTAATCGCGTTGACGCCGATCTGGCCGCCGTAGAATAAAAGCATCATCAGCACCAGATCCGGCACGCCGCGAATCAGGGTGGTATAGATACTGGCCACCCAGCGAAGCACGCCGTGGCGCGACATCTTGGCTGTCGCCGTCAAAAGCCCCAGCCCAATGGCTAGCAGTAGCGAGAGTACCGCGAGCTGAACGGTGACCCCGGCGCCTTCCAGAAGCCGCGGGCCGTAGCCTTGCAAATCGAGCATGGTCACATCCGGCATCAGTAGTTGGGGGTCAGAAACTGCTTAAGGCGTGGCGAGCGCGGGTTATCCAGCACTGCCTCTGGCTTGCCGGACTCCTCGACCACGCCCTGGTGCAGGTAGATCACTTGGCTCGATACCTCGCGGGCAAAGCCCATCTCGTGGGTGACGACGACCATAGTGCGGCCTTCTTTCGCCAAATCGCGCATGACCTTCAATACGTCGCCGACCAGTTCCGGGTCCAGCGCCGAGGTCGGCTCGTCGAACAGCATCACTTCCGGGTCCATGGCCAGGGCCCGGGCAATGGCGCCGCGCTGCTGCTGGCCGCCGGACATCTGCGCCGGGTAGGCCTTGGCCCGGGCGGTCAGCCCCACGCGCTCGAGCAGCGCATAGGCGTGCTCGGTGGCCTCTTTTTTCGATTGGCCCAGCACGTGCACCGGCGCTTCGATGATGTTGTCCAAAAGCGTCATGTGGGCCCACAGGTTGAAGCTTTGGAACACCATCGAGAGCTTGGCGCGCATCTTCACGACCTGTTTTTGGTCCGCCGGCTCGCGCCCGTGTTTGGTGGTCTTGAAACGGATGGGCTCGCCGTGAACGAACAGCTCGCCTTCATCCGGCTGTTCGAGCAGGTTCATGCAGCGCAGAAAGGTGCTCTTGCCTGAACCGGAGGCCCCGATCAGGGTGATGACATCGCCTTTATGGGCTTGAAGAGAAAGGCCCTTGAGCACTTCGGTATCGCCGAAGCGTTTTTTAATGTTGCGAACTTCCAGGGGGATAGGCGCCGCGGCCATAACATAGGCTCCAGTACAAGTTTGCCACTCTGTCACAGGTGTAAAACACGTGTTTGGGGCGTGGCTGACGCGAAAAAGGGGCGATTCTATCAGGCCTTATGCCCGAAGTGCTCGCTCTTATGAGAATAAGTGATCAACGCCGGGCGTTGGCCACCTATTCGAGCGTGCCCCTTACATTATTGTTATCTATCGCCAGGTCTTGCTGTTGAGTCTTGGTATCGGGTCTTGGTATCGGGTCTTGGTATCGGGTCTTGGTATCGAATCTTAGTGTACGGTGTTTAACGCCCAAGTGCTCGCGCTCATACCGGCACGGCCAGAAGGGCGGCGCGGGCGCCAATTTCCACCCGGGCGTTGGGGAACACGACGTGAAGCGGGGTTTCGCCCACCTGGAAATCACCGCCCTGGCCGTCTTTGGCCAGACAAGCGCCCGGTTCGAAGCGGGTAAAGTTCGCCACACTCTCCTCGAAACAGAGCGTGAAGTCCTCACAGTGGCGTATCAGTTCGTGCGCCACCTTGAAAAAGCGCGGCGGGGAGGCTGCGCTTTCCGGTTCTTCGCCGGCCCCCAGTGCGCTGATCAGGTTGGCCATGGGCGCAAGCGGCGCCAGGTCGTTATGACCAAACGCCGCCACCTGCCCTAGCTCGAAGGTGAACGCCTGGGCCTGGTGGTAATGTTTGCTGTAGTGAGAGAACGTAAAGCTTGGCTGGTGCTGGTGAAGCACCGCCTGCATGCCGGCAGCGGCCAGCCACGCCCACTGCCGGTCCTCGGTGGCGGTGTCGGCGAAGGGCTCCACGACAAAGCGCGGGTAAAGGCTTTGGCGAATCGCGGTGTGAAGGTCGTAGTGAAGGCGGGGCAGACCTTCACGGCGGGCGAAAAAGTCGTCCACCTCGTTCATCAGCACGCGGGCGCGATCGGGCTCTTCGCCCATGGCGGTCAGCTCGCGGTCGAATAGCCGGTTCAGGTTGGTGCTGATAAACCGAGTTTGGGCCTTGAGCGCCGGGATATTGCCCAAAATTACCAGCACCGGGGCTTTAAGGCGCGCGCTACCCACCTCGAGCGCGGCAAGCCACTGGCCCAAAAGCTCGACCGGGGCGGTTTCGTTACCATGAATGGCGGCGGAGAAAATACAGGCGTGGGCGTGCGCTTCAATCGTTTTGGGGCTTAGCTCTAAAATCCCCGGCGCGCGCAATTGGTAGTGCCCACCTGGGAGCGTGCCACCGCTTTTGGCGGGCGCTTTACCCTCCAGCGTCCAGTCCAGCCATTGGCTCAGCATGAATGACTCTCCATTGTTATCAATGCGCTTGGGCTTTTATATGTAGCACGTCTCGATGCTTGCGACAAAGGCGGCGTCGCTTGGCTATAAAGCACCAGGGCGCCCGTATAAACGCCCATAAAAAAGCGCCTGACCCGTTAGCGGGCCAAGCGCTTTATCGACGCTTACCAAAAAGCGGCACCTTTATTCGGCGCGCTGGCGCTCCATCTCTTGCTGGTATTCGCCGGCAAGCGAGGTTTTCTGGTTGTCCGCTAGGCCGCGACCGGCGAGCTGAAAGACTTCCTGCTCTTCTTCGTCCAGGTGGTGGGTCACCAGGTGCTGAAGCTGCTTGGCGTGGGTCAGCCAGTTCGTGGCGCTGTAGTCGGTGTCGTCCAAAAGCTCTATCAGTTCGTCGATCTCGTGGTGTTCGGCGACGCTGTGGCGCGCTTTTTCCTGGGTGAGGTCGATATCCATCATCGGAATATAGAGCGAGCGCTCTTCGGCATTGGCGTGAAACTTAAGCTCGGCACGTACCTGCTTGTAAAGCGCGTCGCGCTCGCTGCTGTCGCCGTGGGTCTCGACCAGACGGGCCAAAAGATCGCGCTGAAGATCGTGGTCTTTGCGCAGTGCTTCAAAAATCGTCATTCCCGGCTCCTTGGATGCAAGTACGATAATCGCCTTGAAAACTAGTGTTAGTTTTGCAAAAGCGCAAGGCGCTTCGGCCATCACGGTCAGTCGAGCGTCAACCCCCTTCATTTAGCTTAATTTTCCGCTAGGCTAGAGGAGGAGTTGATAGTCGACCCTGAAATCTCGAATGGAGAAAGCAATGACCAAGGTGCTGGTACTTTACTATTCCATGTATGGCCACGTGGATACGCTCGCGGCGGCGGTCGCCGAAGGCGCGAAAGAAGTCGACGGTGTCGAGGTCACGGTCAAGCGTGTACCCGAAACCATGCCCGAAGACGCCTACAAAAATGCCGGCGGCAAGCAGGACTTCGATACCCCCGAGGCCACGCCGAGTGAGCTGGCCGACTATGATGGCATCATCGTCGGCACACCAACGCGTTTCGGCAACATGGCGGGGCAGATGCGTACCTTCTTTGACCAGACCGGTGGTCTCTGGGCCAACGGTTCGCTGCGCGGCAAGGTCGCCAGTGTGTTTACCTCTACCGGTACCGGCGGCGGTGAAGAAATGACCGTCACCTCGACCTGGTCGACCCTGGCCCACCACGGCATGATCATCGTGCCGATCGGCTACGGTATCGAGGAGCAGTTCGATATTTCCGAAGTCAGCGGCGGCAACCCTTATGGGGCGGCGACCCTGGCTGGCGGCGACGGCTCTCGCCAGCCAAGCGAGCGCGAGCTCAAGCTTGCGCGTTTTCAAGGTAAGCTCGTGGCAGAGACGACGGCAAAGCTCGCCCGCTGAGACCATGGGCTAATTGCCGCGAGGCGTTAGCGCACTACTATAGTGTTCCTGCGAACCCCACTCTCGTGGGGTTCGCTCGTTCAACGCCGCCAATGGCCCAAGAGGTGCCGCGTGAGCCGACTCGATAAAGCCCGTAATCTGCACGACTTCGAAGCGCTGGCCCGACGCCACTTGCCAAGGCCCTTATTCGGCTATGTCGCCAATAGCGCCGAGGAGGGCAAAACCTTCGCCGAGAATCGGCGTGCGTTCGATGATTACGGCCTGATGCCCAGGGCGCTGGTCGATGTATCGCGCATCTCGACCGAGACCACGTTGTTAGGCAAGCCCTACAGCGCGCCGTTCGGCATCGCGCCGATGGGCATCAGCGCGCTGACCGCCTACCGGGGCGATCTCGTGCAGGCCCGGGCGGCGGCCAAAGAGCAGTTGCCGATGATTCTGAGTGGAAGCTCCTTGATTGCGCTGGAGGAGGTTCTGCGCGAGGGCGAAACCGATTGGTTTCAGGCTTACCTGCCGGGCACGCTGGAAGACGTTGAGGCGCTGCTGGCGCGCGTGGCCCGGGCGGGGTTTAAAAACCTGGTGATCACCGTGGACTACCCGGTGCCACCCAATAGCGACAACAATCGCAAAAGCGGCTTTTCGTCGCCGCTTCGACCCAGCCTGCGCTTGGCCTGGGACGGGCTGGTTCGCCCGCGCTGGCTGTTCGGTACCTTCCTGCGCACGCTTTACCACCACGGCATGCCGCACTTCGAGAACAACTACGCGCATCGCGGCATCGCGGTGCTCTCCAAAAACGTCAACCGCGACTTCTCCGGGCGCAGTCACCTGCAGTGGGAGTATCTCGAGCGGGTGCGCGCGCTTTGGCCGGGCAAGCTGATCGTCAAGGGGATTTTGAACCCGGCGGATGCCCGGAAAGTGGAGGCGCTGGGGGGCGATGCGGTGATCGTTTCCAACCACGGCGGGCGCCAATTGGACTACAGCCCGGCCGCGCTCGAGGCGCTGCCGGCGGTGGTGAGTGCCGTGTCGATTCCGGTGATGGTGGATAGCGGCTTTCGCCGGGGTACCGACGTGATCAAGGCGTTGGCGCTCGGGGCGTCGTTCGTGTTCATCGGCCGGCCCATGAACTACGCCGCCGCCTACGCTGGCGAGGCCGGCGTGCGCCACGCGCTGACACTTCTTCGCGAGGAAATAGTGCGCGACATGGCGCTGCTGGGCGTAACCGACATTGCTTGCCTAAGCCGCGAACACCTGATCGAGCGACGGCCAAGCCTGGCCTAACCCGCAATTCTCTTCGCAATGGCCTCGCCCAACGTTTCGGTCGTACCTTGCCCGCCGGCGTCTGCGGTGAGTACCTGGGGGTCGCCTTCGGCGAGTACCGCCTCGATGGCATCGACCATCGCTTTAGCGGCTTCCCCATGGCCCAGGTGTTCGAGCATCATCGCGCCGGACCAGATCTGGCCGATGGGGTTGGCGATGCCCTGGCCGGCGATATCCGGCGCGCTGCCGTGCACCGGCTCGAAGAGACTCGGGAAGTTACCTTCCGGGTTGATGTTGGCCGAGGGCGCAATGCCGATGGTGCCGGTACACGCCGGACCCAGGTCCGACAGAATGTCGCCGAACAGGTTGCTGCCCACCACCACGTCGAACCAGTCCGGGTGCAGCACGAAGTTCGCGGTCAGGATATCGATGTGGAATTTATCCACTTCGATCTCCGGGTACTGTTTGGCCATTTCCAGCACGCGTTCGTCCCAGTAGGGCATGGTGATGGAGATACCGTTGGATTTGGTCGCCGAGGTGAGCTTCTTGCGCGGCCGCGTCTTTGCCAAGTCAAAGGCGTACTTGAGGACGCGGTCGACGCCTGTACGGCTCATCACGGTTTCCTGAATGACGACTTCTCGATCGGTGCCTTCGAACATCTTGCCGCCAATGCTCGAGTACTCGCCCTCGGTGTTTTCCCGCACCACGTAGAAGTCGATATCGCCGGGTTCACGGCCGGCCAGCGGGCTCTTGATGCCCGGCATCAGCTTGCAGGGGCGAAGGTTGACGTACTGATCGAACCGGCGGCGAAACTGCAAAAGCGAGCCCCACAGCGAGATATGATCCGGCACTTTCTCCGGCCAGCCCACCGCGCCGTAGAACAGCGCATCGAAGCCCTTGAGCTGCTCGAACCAGTCGTCGGGCAGCATCTGGCCGTGTTCCAGGTAGTAGTCGCAGCTACCGAACTCGAAGTGGGTGAATGCCAGGTCGATGTCAAATCGTTTGGCCGCGGCTTGTAGCGCGCGCACGCCTTCTGGCATGACTTCGGTGCCGATACCGTCGCCGGCGATCACTGCAATGGTGTGGGCCATCAATAAGCTCCTTCGAAAACGCGCTGTCTTCATCGAGTAGTGTAGCGACTTTAGCGCCTTGGCTGGTCAGGCTACACTGCAAATGATTGTTGCCCAAAGCAATTGTTCTCCAAAAATGGATGAGGCGTGAGCGCGTTCGATGTCGGATCGAGAGGAGGGCACGATCAAGCAAGAGTGTCGAGACGTGCCAGGGGCGACTGGTTGAAGTAGTCGCAAAGCAGCGCAAAGAGCGCCGGATAGGCGCTTTCCAGATGCCGCGGGGCGGTGAAGAAGTATTCGCAGCAAACCGCGAAGCACTCGCCCGGGTGGCTGGCGGCGTAGTCGTCGATGGGCGGCTCGATTCCTGCCGCGATACAGCGGGCCAGGTCGTCCCACACCTCGGTGAACACTGCGTGCCACCGAGTGGCGGTCAGCGAGCGGGGAAGCGGCGGAAAACCGTCGATATCCATCGAGTTGCCCATATCGAGCTTGTGGGCAAGCTCATGGATCAATACGTTGAAACCGGTAAAGCCGCCGCTATCTTGAAGGTCGGTATAGGAGACGACGACCGGGCCCTGGTAGGAGGTTTCGCCGGCGCGTTCGTCAGTGAGGTGGTGCACCACGCCGAATTCATCCATCTCCTCGACCTCGCGGGTGAAGCTATCGGGCAAAATGACGATCTCGTGTACGTTGCCAAACGCTTCGCGGTGCTCGGCTTGGTTCCAGCCAAGCGTGAGCAGGCACGCCTGAGCCGCCAGCGCCAGCCGGTCCGCATCGTCGAAGGGCACGCCTTCTAGCGCCTTGTGCAGGGTCAGGCGCTTGGTGCTTAGAAAGTGCCTGGCGCGCTCGCCAAGCCGGGCGCCCTCGAACTCGGAGAGCGCGGCGAGTAGCGGCGTGTGCTCCTGCGCTTTTTGCCAGGTCTCGGCGAAAGGCACGGGCGTCGAGCGTTTAAACCACCGGTTGAGCATCACGTTTTTTAACCTCTATCGTAAAGCTGCGTATCGTTATTGGCTTCGCCACGTTTCTCCAGTGCGGTGGAGGCGTGCGGGCAAGGCCCATCTTACAACGCATTATCACAACGCGAGGAATGCCCATGTGGTCACAAAAGGAAATCAGTCTGGAGCCGCGCGCCCGGGGTTTTCATTTGATTACGGACGAGGTCTCGAAAGCCCTCAGCGCCATGGCGCGGGTCGAGGTCGGCCTTTTGCACGTTTTCATCAAGCATACGTCGGCGTCGCTGACGATCAACGAAAACGCCGACCCTACGGTAAGAGCCGACTTCGAGAGCTACTTCAATAAGGCGGTGCCGGAAAACGCGCCTTTTTATCAGCACGTATTCGAAGGCAGCGATGATATGCCCGCGCACCTGAAAGGCAGCCTTTTGGGCGCCAGCGTACAAATCCCCGTCACCCGGGGCCGGCTGAACGTGGGCACCTGGCAGGGGATTTATCTTTGCGAGCATCGCAACCACGGTGGCAGCCGCCAACTGGTGATCACGCTGCAAGGCGAGTGAGGCGCCCCGGTGAACGTGGTCACTGTTTGTCGCGTAGTGACTTTTCGCTGCCTGGTACTTTGTTGCCACGTAGTACCTTGTTGCCACGTAGTGCCTCGCGCCGGGCGCTGCGTGCATCGGCGTAGCGCTTTAAACCGAACAGTAGCGCTCCCCCCAGTACCAGGCCGGCCAGTGCGAACAGCACCTCTTCACGGCTGGCTGCGGTCAGCAGTGCGCCCAGCTGGCTGCCCAGTAAAATGATGATCGCAAGGCTGGGTACCAGCCCCAAGGTGGAGCCGATCATGTAGTCGCGAAAGCGCAGATGAAAGGCGCCGGCCAGCATGTTGGTCAACGTAAACGGCGCCAGCGGTATCACGTTGATCAAAATCATGGTGCGGATACCGCGCTTGGAAAGATAGCCTGATAGCCCGCGCAGGTGGCGGCCGCCGTAATCCATCAGCGCGTCGCGCCCCAGCCAGTGGCCGAGCCAGTAGGAGAGAATCGAAAAGCTGAGCGTTCCCAGAATGGCGTAGAAAAGCCCCCAGGCCGGGCCAAACAGCAAGCCGGTGGCCACGACCAGCAAGGTGAGAGGAAACATCACCAGCAACAGCACGTTATACGTCAAAATGACCGCCGCGAACATCCACGGCGCGCGCCGCCACTGGCTGACGTAGGCGATGCTCGAGTCGAGGCCTTCCGCCGTCATGAAGCCGGCGCGATCGAGCCACCACCAGGCAAATACTACGGCAATGAGTATGGCCATCAGGCCAAGGCCTTTCCAAAGCGTGCGTGACATCCCATTCACCACCGGCCGTTCTAAAGAGCGCCAGCATACGCTAGCCGGCCGGTGGGTTGAAGATGTCGTTAATCGAGTGTTGCTTCGACGACCGGCCAGGCGGGTTCGCCGTCGGCGGTGGTCACCCCGGCAAGCATGCTCTCGAGGCGCTCGGGGTGGTCACTCATCCACTGTCTGGCGACCTCGGATAAGTCTCCCTCCTCTTGCCCGAAGGCCTGAATCATCCAGCTCTGCTCGTCGGCGCTAAAGGTGAACTGCTCGAAAAAGGTCACCACGTTCGGATGGGCGTCGGCGTATTCGCTGCGCAGCACCGTGAGCACTTCGCTTTCGCCGTTGTTTTCACCGAACAGGTCGTTGGGGTCGTCCAGATAGCGCATGGGGAGCTCAAGGTTCATCCAGTGCGGCGTCCAGCCGACCCAGACCACCGGCTCTTCGCGGTTGATCGCGTCTTGCGCGGCGCTAAGCATTCCCACTTCGCTGGTATCCTGAAGGCGCCAGTCGCCAAAGCCGTTTGCGTCGCTGTCGATCGCCTCCTGGAGAATTTCGCTGGCCGCCGAGCCCGCGCCGAACCCCAGAATTTGCCCGTTGAACATGTCGCGGTTGGCGGTCAGGTCAGAAAAGCTCTGAATGCCGTTTTCATAGGTGTACTCGGGCACCGCCAGCGTCATCTGCGCGCCGTCCACGTTGTTGGCGACATCCACCAGCACGCCGGACGCCTTGCGCGGCTCGAACATCTCCCGCTGGGCGGGTAGCCATACACCCAAAAACGCGTCGATGTCGCCGCTTTCGATCCCCTGATAAATGACCTGAAGGCCGATTTGCTGGGCGCGGGTATCGTAGCCCAGCGCGTTTAAAAGCTGCTCGGCGATTTCGGTCTTAACCGTGATGCCAGGCCAGGCGGGAACGCCGAAATCGAGGGTGTCGTTGTCGGCCAGTGCGGCGGGGGCTGCGCCGAACGCGGCGCCAAGCGCCAGAGCGGAAACGGCCACCCGGGCGGCCAAGGGATGCACTTTCATACTGTCTCCTGTCGTTGTTTGTCGCCTTCGTCTGTGCTTTTCATGGGACGCGTCCATTGCGCAGCGCTTCATGAAAGACGCTAAACAAGATAGTCACTGGCGCCATAAAGGTCGAACTCTGCCAGGCCACCTGGGTGGGTGAAATTAATCAAATCGCTTGCCATTTTGGTGCAGGCGTGAAGAATGGCCCGGCTTACAGGTTATAAATTAAGGTGTGCCTTTATGGATTTTTCTCTTCCGCCGCTGCTGACCGCACTGGTCGACCGCGGCAACGGCCTGCTTTGGGGTAGCGTGCTGGTCTACCTGCTGATTGGTGCCGGGCTCTACTTCACGGTGCGCACCGGCGGCATTCAGGTGCGCTACTTTGGGCACATGTTCAAGCTGTTGCGCAGCTCGCGCCAAGCCAACGGTGGTATTTCCTCGTTTCAGGCGCTCTCTACAAGCCTTGCCGCGCGGGTGGGTACGGGCAATTTGGCCGGCGTGGCCGTGGCCATTTACTACGGCGGCCCCGGGGCAATTTTCTGGATGTGGATGACCGCGGTGGTGGGGATGTCCACCAGCTTTATCGAGTCCACCCTGGCCCAGGCTTATAAGGTCGACCACGGCGACAATACGTTCCGCGGCGGACCGGCGCGCTATATCGAGCGCGGGCTGGGCCTACGCTGGATGGCGGTGCTTTTCTCGGTGTGCCTGATCATCGCGTTTGGACTGGCGTTCAACAGCGTTCAGGCCAACTCCATTGCCCAGGCCATGGAGCAGGCGTTCGAGATTCCTACCTGGGTCATGGGCCTGGTGTTGATCGTCATCGTCACGCCGATCATCTTCGGTGGGCTCAAGTCCATTGCCAAAGTGGCCGAGCTAATCGTGCCGCTCATGGCGCTTCTTTACCTGATTCTGGCGCTGGTAGTGGTCGCGTTGAACGCGGCGGATCTGCCTGCAGCCTTCATGACGATCATTCGCGGCGCGTTTGGCCTTGAGCAGGCGGCGGGGGGCGTGGCCGGCTATGCGATCTCCCAGGCGATCATGAACGGCATTCAGCGCGGGTTGTTCTCCAACGAGGCAGGTATGGGCTCGGCGCCGAACGCCGCTGCCACGGCCAGCACCCGCCCCGACCACCCGGCCGCCCAAGGGTTTATTCAAATGCTCGGGGTGTTTCTGGATACGTTGGTGATCTGTACCGCAACCGCGGCGATCATCATCATGTCCGGTCCAGAGGTCCTAGCGGGCAGTGAGACCAACGGTATTCAACTGACCCAGATGGCGCTTTCAACCCACGTGGGCGAGTGGGGCAGCGCGTTCATTGCCGTGGGCATTTTGCTGTTTGCGTTCACCTCGTTGATCGCCAACTACTCCTACGGCGAGTCCAATATCGAGTACCTGGCCGGGCGGCGCGCGCCGGTGGCCATATTGATCTACCGCCTGGCGGTGCTCGGCATGATCATGGTGGGCTCGGTGGCGAGTCTGGGGGCTATCTGGAACTTCGCCGATCTCTCCATGGGGATGATGGCGGTGATCAACCTGATCGCGATCCTGATGCTGTCGCCCGTCGCCTTTGCGCTGTTTCGCGACTACGAAGCACAGCTCAAGGCAGGCCACGAGCCGGTTTTCCGGCCCCGGCAGTTTCCCAGGCTTGCCAACAAGGTCGACCCCAATGCCTGGCCCGATCGCGACTAACGCGTAAAGTACCCGGAGGTACTGGCGCGCGAATACCAGAGCGCAATGCAAAACCTCGCCTGAGCAAGGCGGGGTTTTTTATGCCGATAAATCGCTTTTATCGAACTAATGGCCCGAAAGAATGCGCTTAACGTTTTATAAAATCGACGTAAAATAGCGCTTTTCATTCGTATTCAGGAGCTTTGCATGACCCGCGCTTTACTCGTTACCTCCTCCATTCTTGGGGAAATCGGCCAGTCCAACGCCTTGGCGAGCCACTTCAACGCCCAGGCCAGCGCCCGCGGTGTCGACGTGCGCGTTCGCGACGTGGTGGCCAACCCGCTACCGCACTTGGAGCTTGCCGAGCTCGCCGCCTGGCAAACCCCGGTACAAGAGCGTAGCGACGAGCAAAAGCGCCTGGCCGCTTACTCCGACGACATGCTAGGAGAGCTTCGTGAAAGCGACGTCATCGTCATCGCGGTGCCCATGTACAACCTGGGCGTGCCCTCGCAGCTCAAAGCCTGGTTCGACCGGGTACTGCGCGCTGGCGAAACCTTCCGTTACACCGACACCGGACCCGTTGGTCTTGTCGAGGGCAAGCGGGCGATCATTCTAGCTGCGCGCGGTGGCCAGTACGCCGGCACCGAGCTCGACAGCCAAACGCCGCACCTGAAAACCATGCTAGGCTTGATGGGCATTACCGATGTCGACATCGTCTTTGCCGAAGGCCTGAACATGGGCGAAGAGCAGCGCGATGGCGCCTTGAAGGAAGCCTACCAGGGCATCGACCAACTGGTCGGCACGCTTTAAACGGATTCGAAATCATCTAGACGGGGAGGTGCGGTGCGCCCGGCGCTTTTGGAGCAAATCTACACCATCGTGGCGCAAATACCCGAAGGCCGGGTGACCACCTACGGGCGCATCGCCGCCATGACCGAGGGCGCCACCGCGCGCTCGGTCGGCTCTGCCATGCGCCACCTCCCCGCAGGTCATCAGCTCCCCTGGCACCGGGTGATCTCCGCCAGCCTAAAACTCGCCGACCACGGCGGCGCAACGCGCCAGCACGAAAAGCTGCGCGCCGAAGGCGTGGCCTTCGACGCTAAAGGCCGCGTGCCGCGTCATTTGGTGTGGCCCGACCACCCGTAGGCGCAGGCTTTAACCAGCAGCCAGCGATGCAGCGCACCGCGCTGCTTGGGTTGGGTTGGCGGGCCGACAGTGTCGCCTTCTCCCACAGGGGAGGCTGGCGCCTCCATCGCCCGATGAATCGGGCTCCTACAAGGGTGGTGTGCTTCCATCGGTGGTATGCCGGGCCGCCGATAAATTGCTGCGGGCCGAAGGCGTCGCCGGCGAGTGCCGCACAACCAGGTATACCCAACCCCCCGTAGGAGCAGGCTTCAGCCAGCGATGCAGCGCACCGCGCTGCTTGGGTTGGCATGCTAATAATTTCGCCTTCTCCCACAGGGAGGCTGGCACCTCCATCGCCCGATGAATCGGGCTCCTACAAGGGTGGGGTGCTTCCATCGCGGGTATGCCGGGCCGCCGATAAATCGCTGCGGGCCGAAGGCGTCGCCGGCGAGTGCCGCGCCACTTGATGTGGACTAACCCCCCCGTAGGAGCAGGCTTCAGCCAGCGATGCAGCGCACCGCGCTGCTTGGGTTGCCGGGCCAATAGCTTCGCCTTCTCCCACAAGGAGGCTGTCGCCTCCATCGCCCGATGAATCGGGCTCCTACAAGGGTGGGGTGCCGTCATCGCTGGTATGCCGGGCCGCTGATAAATCGCTGTGGGCCGGAGGCGTCGCCGGCGAGTACTGCGCCACCAGGTATGCCCAACCCCCCGTAGGAGCAGGCTTCAGCCAGCGATGCAGCGCACCGCGCTGCTTGGGTTGGCGGGCCGATATTGTCGCCTTCTCTCACAGGGAGGCTGGCGCCTCCATCGCCCGATGAATCGGGCTCCTACAAGGGTGGGGTGCCGTCATCGGTGGTATGCCGGGCCGCTGATAAATCGCTGTGGGCCGGAGGCGTCGCTGGCGAGTACTGCGCCACTAGGTATGCCCAACCCCCCGTAGGAGCAGGCTTCAGCCAGCGATGCAGCGCACCGCGCTGCTTGGGTTGGCGGGCCGATATTGTCGCCTTCTCTCACAGGGAGGCTGGCGCCTCCATCGCCCGATGAATCGGGCTCCTACAAGGGTGGGGTGCTTCCATCGCGGGTATGCCGGGCCGCCGATAAATCGCTGCGGGCCGAAGGCGTCGCCGGCGAGTGCCGCGCCACTTGATGTGGACTAACCCCCCGTAGGAGCAGGCTTCAGCCAGCGATGCAGCGCACCGCGCTGCTTGGGTTGCCGGGCCAATAGCTTCGCCTTCTCCCACAAGGAGGCTGTCGCCTCCATCGCCCGATGAATCGGGCTCCTACAAGGGTGGGTGGCGTCATCGGTGGTATGGCGGGCCACCGATGAAATCCGGTTCTGGCGTTATGGGGCTACCGTCTTAGTCGTCCAGATTCGCGCCGGACTTCCAGGACCAGTCGCGCCAGCGCAGGTCGAACAGGTCCTTGCGGCGGTCTTTCATGTTGGTCACCGAGCCTTCGGCGCGTACGACCGTCAGGCGGGTCAGGTCCAAATCCGAGAAGAAGATCATCTCGGTATTGGGCGTGGTTTCCGCCAGCACCGCGTCGTGGGGGAAGGCGAAGTCCGACGGCGTGAATACTGCCGACTGGGCGTACTGGATGTCCAGGTTCTCGATGGAGGGCAGGTTGCCCACGCTCCCACACAGCACCACGTAGCACTCGTTTTCGATCGCCCGGGCCTGGCCGCAGTGGCGTACGCGCAGGTAGCCGTTTTTGGTGTCGGTCCAGAAGGGCACGAAGAGAATATCCATGTCCTGGTCGGCCAGCAGCCGGCCAAGCTCGGGAAACTCGACGTCGTAGCAGATCAAAATGCCCACCCGGCCGGCGTCGGTATCGAATACGCGCAGCTCGTCGCCGCCTTCGATGACCCAGTCGCGGCGCTCTTGAGGGGTGATGTGCAGCTTCGCCTGCTTTTCGATCTCGCCGTCGCGGTGGAACAAGTAAGCCACGTTATAAAGCCGGTCGTCCTTGCCTGCCTCGATCATCGACCCGCCTACAATGTTGATATTGTAGGAGACCGCCATGCGCGAAAGCTCGCTTTTGAAGCGCTCGGTAAAGCCTGCCAGAAAGCGGATGGCCGCCATCTGGTCCTGCTGCGCCGCGCGGTCCTGAAGCCCCATCAAGGGCGTGGTGAACAGTTCCGGGAACACCGCGAAGTCGCTTTGGTAATCCGACAGCGCATCGACGAAGTACTCGATTTGCTGAAGCGCGGCCTCCACCGAGGAGAATTCGCGCATCTGCCACTGCACCGCGCCGACACGTACCTGGGTGGGGCGGGTATCCAGCACGCTTTCGGCGGGCTCGAACAGGATGTTGTTCCACTCCAAAAGCGTCGCGTAGCCGCGGGACTGCTCGTCTTCCGGCAGGTATTTGCGCAAAAGCCGCTTGACCTGGAAGTCGTTGGCGAGCTGGAACGAGAGGATCGGGTCGTAGATCTCTTTGCGCGAGACCTTGTCGATATACTGGGCCGGGGTCAGCTTGTCGGAGTGCTGGTGATATTCGGGGATACGCCCGCCGGCGAGAATCGCCCGCAGGTTGTGCGAGCGGCAAAGCTCCTTGCGCGCCTCGTAAAGGCGCCGGCCCAGCCGGTAGCCGCGGTAGTCCGGGTGAATCAGCACGTCCAACCCGTACATGGCATCGCCCTCTTCGTCATTCAAAATGACTTCGCGATGGCCGATCAGGTCGTCGTAGCGGTGGGGGTTGGAGAACGCGTCGTAATCCACCTGTACGGTCAGCGCCACGCCGACCAAAATGCCGTCGTCCTCGATCGCTATTTGGCCATCGGGGAATTCCTGGATGAGCTTGTCGATCGTGTGTCTGGGCCAGGCGCCGCCGATGTCGTGATAGACCGCATCCATCAGCGTTTTCAATTGGTCGTAGTCGTCGCTTGTCAGATTGCGAAGATTAAGGTGCAGTTCTTCCAGGGACATAGTATTGGGTACCCACCATAAAAAAAGTCGTTAGCCTAGTGTATCACTGCTGCGCGCTGCGGTTTTTATTACCGGGGACGGCGACCAGCGGTCGTGTCAACGTTTGCGCCATGATGACGCCGGCCAAAATCAGAACACCGCCGAAGAGATGAAAACCTGCGATGCGCTCGCCCAGAAACGCCATGGCGATCAGCGCGCTAAAAAGTGGCATCAGGTTGATGAAGATGCTCGATTGGTTGGCGCCAATTTGGCGCACCGCGCGCATCCACAAAAAGGTGGTAATGATCGAGGCGGGAATGCCCGCGTAGAGAATCAGCCACACGTTTTGAGCGTCAACCGGCGTCATTGGCCCCAGTAGGTAAGGCGGCAGCAAAAAAAGCACCGCAAAGCACACTTGGCCGTAAAGCAGTACCCAAGGGGGCAGGTTCATCTGCCAGCGCTTGAGCATGACGCCGTAAAGAGCGTAGCAGATGGCGGCAACGACCATTAGCGCATCACCAAACGCCACCTCGAGCTTCAATAGCGAAAGCGGGTTGCCCTGGCCGAGCAGAACGCTTACGCCGATAAACGCCAATAGCCCGCCGACCACGCCGCCAACGGTCGGCGGTTCGCGCAGAATCAGCGCGCTCAAAAGCACGGTCAAAAGCGGCACCATGGCCGCCAGAATCCCCATGTTGGTGGCGGTGGTGCTCTCGGCGGCAACGTAAGCAAGCCCCTGCCAAAGCCCCATGCCCAAAAGCCCCAGCACGGCAAGCTTCGGCCAGTGGCGTTTGATCTCAGGGAGATGTTTGAGCGCGGTGGGCAGCACGAACGGCGTCATGATGACAAGCGCCAAAAGCCAGCGTAAAAAGGCGATGCTGCTCGGTGCAATGGCGCCGACGGTGAGCTGGTTGATGGTCATGTTGCCCGACCAGATCACCACCGTCGCCAGCGGCGCGAGAAAGTAAATCAATGGCATAGCGAGTTCCCTGCTGGTTAGCCGGGTAATGTGACGCGCTTTGACGCTCTGAGCAAGAGGGCGTGGCTCAAAGGGTGCGCTCAAAGGTCTGTACGGCGTCGCACCAATGTCATACGCTTGTTTGAATATTTTAAAGCCGACTATTTAAATAAAACGCGAGAGACCGTGATGACGCAGCCGCCCGTTTACCCGCACCTCTTTGCCCCGATTCAGCTGGGGCATTTAAACTTGCCCAATCGCGTACTGATGGGCTCGATGCATACCAACCTGGAAGAGACGCCGAACGGCTTTGCTCGCCTGGCGGCGTTTTACGCCGAGCGCGCCCGGGCGGGGGTGAGTCTGATCGTGACCGGTGGTATCGCGCCCAACCCGGAAGGCGCGGTGTTCGAAGGGGCGAATGCCTTGACGGATTCGAGCCAACTGGACGAACACCGCCAGGTGATAGAGGCGGTGCATGCTGAAGGCGGGTATCTGTGCATGCAGATTCTTCACGCCGGGCGCTACGCCTACTCTCCACACCTTGTCGCGCCCTCGGCGCTTCAAGCGCCGATCAACCCGCACACGCCGCGTGCGCTCGAGACCCAGGAAGTCGAAGGTCAAATCGACGACTACGTGCGCTGCGCTATGCTCGCCCAAGAGGCGGGCTACGACGGCGTCGAGGTGATGGGCTCGGAAGGCTATTTGATCAACCAGTTCATCTGTCGGCGTACCAACACCCGCGACGACGCCTGGGGGGGCGATTTCAAAGCGCGTATCCGCTTTCCCGTGGAGATCGTCCGGCGTATTCGCGAGGCGGTCGGCGAGCGCTTTCTGGTGATCTTTCGCCTGTCGATGATCGACCTGGTGGAAGAGGGCAGCACTTGGGAGGAAGTGGTTGCCCTCGGCCAGGCGATCGAGGAGGCCGGGGCCAACGTGATCAATACCGGCATTGGTTGGCACGAGGCGCGTGTACCGACCATCGTTACCAGCGTGCCGCGAGCGGCGTTTACCGAGGTGACCCGGCGCATTCGTTCCTCGCTTTCGATTCCTTTGATTACGACCAATCGCATCAATATGCCCGAGGTGGCCGAGCAGGTACTTTCCGATGGCCACGCGGACATGGTCTCCATGGCGCGCCCGTTTCTTGCCGACCCGGCGTGGATACAAAAGGCCGAGGCCGGGCGCGCGGAAGAGATCAACACCTGTATCGCCTGCAACCAGGCATGTCTGGATCATACCTTCGCCGGCAAGCTGACGTCGTGTCTGGTCAACCCGCAGGCCTGCCACGAAACCGAGTTTAGCTTGGCGCCCACCACTGCTGCCCGGCGGGTGGCGGTGGTCGGCGGCGGCCCGGCGGGCTTGGCAACGGCGGTGGCCGCCGCCGAGCGGGGCCATCGGGTGGCGCTTTTCGAGCGCCGCGGCGAGCTGGGCGGGCAGTTCAACTACGCGCGCAAAATCCCCGGTAAAGAGGAGTTCGACGAGACGCTGCGCTATTTTCACGTCATGCTCGATAAGCACGACGTGGACGTGCGTTTGAATACCGAGGCCACCCTGGAGGCATTGAGCGAGTTCGATGTCGTCGTGATCGCCACCGGCGTGACACCGCGTACACTCACGCTGCCCGGCGCGGATCACCCCAGCGTATTGAGCTACGCCGAGGCGATCGAAAACCCGGAGCGCGTGGGGCGGGAGGTTGCGGTGATCGGCGCCGGCGGTATCGGTTTCGATGTCTCGGAGCTTTTGGCTCATCAGAGCCACCCGGCGCTTTCTATCGCCACCTGGTGCGAAGAGTGGGGCGTGGATATGGCGGTCAATGAGCCCGGCGGGCTCAAAGCGCCGGCACCGGCGGCGCCGGCTCGACGTATCACCATGCTGCAACGTAAGACCACCCGGCCCGGCAAGGGCCTGGGCAAAACTACCGGCTGGGTGCACCGCGCGGCGCTTAAGGCCCGCGGGGTGAAAACCCTGAGCGGCTGCGAGTATGTGCGCATCGATGACGAAGGCCTGCATATTCGCCTGGCCGGCGAAGCGCAGGTGCTCAAGGTGGATACGGTGGTGGTGTGCGCCGGGCAAGAATCGGTGCGCGATCTGCTCGCGCCGCTCGAGCAGGCCGGCCCCGAAGTGCACGTGATCGGCGGCGCCGATGAGGCCGCCGAACTCGACGCCAAGCGGGCGATCGACCAGGGCATGCGGTTGGCCGCCTCGCTTTGATCCTCGAAGCACCGTTTGGGAGGGCCGGGTGACGACCCGGTCGAATTAGCGCTAGACTAGCCTTTTGTCTTATGGCGCGTACGCCGCGCCGTAAGGTGTTCGTTCATTGTGTAAGCGGGTGGCACCCAGCTCGCTTCATGATCGTCAGCCAAAAGGACCCAGCCATCATGGCCTCGGAGTGCACCCCCCGATTTCTCGCCAGCGATAATACCTCCGGTATCTGCCCGGAAGCGATGCAGTACCTTTTAAAAGCCAACGACAGCGACGACCTGGCCTACGGTAACGATAGCTGGACTGCCCGCGCCGCGGATCGCTTTCGTGAGATGTTCGATTACGACTGCGACGTCTTTTTCGTCTTCAACGGTACCGCCGCGAATTCGCTGGCGCTCTCGGCCATGGGGCGCAGCTACCATAGCGTGATCTGCCACGAGCTTGCGCATATCGAAACCGACGAGTGTGGCGGGCCGGAATTTTTCTCCAACGGCGCCAAGCTTTTAACCTCGCCAGGCGCCAACGGCAAGCTGACCCCGGAAGGCATCGAGGCGCTGGTCACTAAAAGATCCGATATCCACTATCCCAAGCCCAAGGTGGTATCCCTCACCCAGGCGACCGAAGTCGGCACCCTTTATTCTCGGGAGGAGCTTCTAGCGATTCGCGCGGTGGCCGATAAGCACGACCTGCGCCTGCATATGGATGGCGCGCGCTTTGCTAACGCCTGCGCAAGCCTGGGCGCGACGCCGGCGGAGTTGACCTGGCAGGTGGGAGTGGATGCGCTGTGTTTCTCCGGCACCAAAAACGGCCTGGCCTTTGGCGAAGCGATTCTGTTTTTCAATCGTGAGTTGGCCGAAGACTTTTCCTACCGCTGCAAGCAGGCGGGCCAGTTGGCGTCCAAAATGCGCTACGTCTCCGCCCCCTGGCTCGGGCTTTTGGAAAGCGGTGCCTGGCTCACCAACGCTCAGCACGCCAACGCCATGGCGCGCTATTTGTCGGAAGGCCTTGCGGCGCTTCCCGGTGTTTCGCTGATGTTCCCCACCCAGGCCAATAGCGTTTTCGTGGAGCTTCCGCCCCACGTGGTCGAACGGCTCAAGGCCCAGGGCTGGACCTTCTATACCTTCATTGGCGCGGGCGGGGCACGCTTTGTCTGCGCCTGGAACACCACCGTCGAGCTGCTCGACCAGCTTCTGGCCGACGTAAGCGCGGCGATGGCCTAGGTACTTTTAGGGCGCGATTTCCTGGTTTGCGTTGGTAAAGCCCATCAGCGACAGGTTCACGTCCAGGCGCTGGCCGTCCGGGGCGATGGCGCTAACAGTGGCGCTACTTCCGCTGCGTAGCTGTTGCAGCATGCTCGGCTCCAGCGGAAGATCCGCGCGGCAGCCCTGCTCGTGGCAGAACTGGTAGGGGAAGCCGACCGGCTCGTTGTTATCCACCTGCAGCTGCATACCCGGCGCTAGATTCACGCCCAGCGGCAGCATGAAGGCCATGACCGCGTTGCCCTGGGCCTGCGGCGGGTAGCCGACCATGGCGCGCATCAGCGGCTCGTTGCTGTCCGGGTTGTTGATGATCTGGCTCATGGAGCAGCCCTGCTGCTGGCCGGCCCCCGAAGGGCAGCCCACTTCCCAATCCTGAAAGCTTTGAGTTTCGACGTTGGGGGCGCTCGTCTGCTGGGCCTGAGCCGTGGAAGCGGCGGTAGCGGCGAGCAGGGGTAATAGAGCGGTCATCAGCGCGCGACGAATCGGCATGGGTTCATATCTCCCGGGTTTGCAAAGGGCGAGCCGAAGCGGCCGCCATCGTGTCATAAATGGTTACCTGCATTCGAACATAAGGCAAGTCCCATGTTCCAGCCTCGCGTGTAGAAATCGGCCGCTACGTCTTCGGTACGCTTTAAACCTTCGCGGCTCTTAGCGTTGAAGGTTTTGTCCTCACTTTTTGTGTGGCTGACTACGCTGATAGAACGACACCCCGTTTGGCACGCCGCGTTTGAGATGTGTGAGTGGGCGGTATGCCTGAGGCTTGGTCACAGGAGAGTTCCATGAGCATCTTTGATCACGTTCAAGACCGATTCGCACGCACACAGCAAGAAGAGTTGACCCTCGAGGAGTATCTCGCCCTTTGCCAACGCGATCCTAAAATCTATGCCAGCGCCGCCGAGCGCATGCTGGAGGCGATCGGCGAGCCCGAGGTGATCGATACCGCGAAGGATGCGCACCTTTCGCGCATTTTTTCCAATAAAGTGATCCGACGCTACCCGGCGTTTGCCGAGTTTCACGGCATGGAAGAGGCCATCGAACAGATCGTGGCCTACTTTCGCCACGCAGCCCAAGGCCTCGAGGAGCGCAAGCAGATTCTCTACCTACTGGGGCCGGTGGGCGGCGGTAAATCCTCGCTTGCCGAGCGCCTGAAGCTTCTGATGGAGCGCATCCCGTTTTACGCGCTCAAGGATTCGCCGGTTCACGAGTCGCCTCTGGGGCTGTTTTCGCCGGAAGAGGACGGCGAAGTGCTCGAAAAAGAGTACGGCATCCCGCCGCGCTACTTGAAAAGCGTGATGTCGCCTTGGGCGGCCAAGCGCTTGAAGGAGGCCGGCGGCGATATCTCCTCGTTTCGCGTGGTGCGCCTTTATCCTTCAAGGCTCAACCAGATCGCGATCTCCAAGACCGAGCCCGGCGACGAGAACAACCAGGATATCTCCTCGCTGGTCGGCAAGGTCGATATCCGCAAGCTCGAGCTCTTCTCCCAGGACGACCCGGACGCCTACAGCTTCTCCGGCGGGCTTTGCCGCGCCAACCAGGGGTTGATGGAGTTCGTCGAGATGTTCAAGGCGCCGATCAAGGTGCTGCATCCGCTTTTGACGGCAACGCAAGAGGGTAACTACAACCCGACCGAGGGCATGGGCGCGATCCCGTTCAACGGCGTGATATTGGCCCACTCCAACGAGTCCGAGTGGCAGGCGTTTCGCAATAACCGCAACAACGAAGCGTTTCTGGACCGGGTCTATATCGTCAAGGTGCCGTACTGTTTGCGGGTCTCGGAAGAGGTGAGCATCTACCAGAAACTGCTCGAGGAGTCGTCGCTGAGCCAGGCCCCCTGCGCGCCGGACACCCTGCGCATGCTGGCGCAGTTCTCGATTCTTTCAAGGCTCAAGGTGCCCGAAAACTCCAGCGTCTACTCCAAGATGCGCGTCTACGACGGTGAGAATCTCAAGGACACCGACCCGCGAGCGAAGTCGATCCAGGAGTACCGCGACGCCGCCGGGGTCGATGAGGGCATGCAAGGGCTCTCCACGCGCTTTGCCTTCAAGATTCTTTCCAAGGTGTTCAACTTCGACAGTGTTGAGGTGGCCGCCAATCCGGTGCATCTGCTTTACGTGTTGGAGCAGTCGCTGGAGCGCGAGCAGCTCCCCTCCGAGGTATTCGAGCGCTACATCGGTTTCATCAAGGAGTTTCTGGCACCGCGTTACGTCGAATTCATCGGCAAGGAGATCCAGACCGCGTATCTCGAATCCTATAGCGAGTACGGCCAGAACATTTTCGATCGGTACGTTACCTACGCCGACTTCTGGATTCAGGACCAGGAATATCGGG
Organism: Vreelandella sp. GE22; assembly: GCF_968212445.1. Classification (NCBI taxonomy): domain Bacteria; kingdom Pseudomonadati; phylum Pseudomonadota; class Gammaproteobacteria; order Oceanospirillales; family Halomonadaceae; genus Vreelandella; species Vreelandella sp. GE22. Next base: position 2,517,532 of record NZ_OZ309110.1, on the reverse strand, counting down.
ACCCGGATACCGGCGAGCTGTTGAACCGCCAGTTGCTCAACGAAGAGCTCGAAAAGATCGAAAAACCCGCGGGTATCTCCAACCCCAAGGATTTTCGCCACGAAGTGGTCAACTTCGTGCTGCGCGCGCGGGCCCAGAACAACGGCATGAACCCGAGCTGGCAGTCCTACGAAAAGCTCAGAGGGGTGATCGAGCACAAGATGTTCGCCAACACTGAGGAGCTTCTCCCGGTGATCTCCTTCAACGCCAAGGCGTCGAAGTCGGACCAGAAAAAACACGAAGACTTCGTCGCGCGCATGGTCGAGCGCGGTTACACCGAAAAACAGGTACGGCTGCTTTCGGAGTGGTATCTGCGGGTGCGTAAATCCCAGTAGTGCAGGCGCCCATCTCAACGCTCTGACGCTTTGGAGGCTTTATGACCTACTTTATCGACCGCAGGCCGAACGCGAAGCACAAAAGCGCCGTCAACCGGCAGCGCTTTCTGGAGCGTTATCGCCACCATATCAAACGCTCGGTGGAAGAGGCGGTCAACCGCCGCTCGATCACCGATATGGAGCGCGGCGAGAGTGTCTCCATTCCCACCAAAGACATTTCCGAGCCGGTCTTTCAGCACGGCCCCGGCGGGCGGCGCGCCGTGGTATCGCCAGGCAACAAGGAGTTTTTGGAAGGCGACAAGATCCGCCGCCCGCCAGGGGGCGGTAACGGTAAAGGGGCCGGCGAGGGCGGCCCCGGTAAGCAGGGGCAAGGCGACGACGAGTTCGCCTTTACGCTAAGCCGCGAAGAGTTTCTCGAGTTCGTGTTCGACGGCCTCGAGTTACCGCATCTAGAGCGCACGCCGCTCAAGACCATGGAAGAGATCAAGATGGTGCGCGCCGGGCTCGCCCGCGACGGCGTGCCTTCACGCATGAGCGTGACCCGCTCGATGCGCGAAGCCTACGCCCGGCGTATCGCCATGCGCGCCCCCATCAAGCGCGCCTTGCGCGAAGCCCAAGCGGCGCTTGCCGAGGAGATGGCCAAAGACACCATCTTGAGAAATCCCGCCCGCGTTGCCGCGCTGCAGGCCGAGATAGAGCGGCTGGAAAAGCGCATCGAGGCAGTGCCATTCATCGACACCGTCGACCTTCGCTACCATCAGCTGGCCCCGGAGCCGCAGCCCTCGAGCCAAGCGGTGATTTTCTGCGTCATGGACGTGTCCGGGTCGATGACCCAGAACCACAAGGATATCGCCAAGCGTTTTTTCCTGCTGCTTTATCTGTTTCTGGAAAAGCACTACGAGAAGGTCGAGCTGGTGTTCGTGCGCCACCACACCGCCGCCCGGGAGGTCAGCGAAGAGGAGTTTTTCTACTCCCGGGAAACCGGCGGCACGATCGTCTCCAGCGCGCTGACGCTGGTCAACAAAATCATCCATAAGCGCTATCCACCCGGCCAGTGGAATCTCTACGTGGCTCAGGCCTCCGATGGCGACAACTGGGACGACGACTCCTCGATCTGCCGCAACATGCTAATCAACGAGCTGATGCCCCACCTTCAATACTACGCCTACGTCGAAATTACCCCGCACGAGCATCAGTCGCTTTGGCACGAGTATGAGAACGTCGCCCAACGCTTTAGCGAGCGCTTTGCCATGCGCCAGATTTTCGAAGCCGGCGACATTTATCCCGTTTTTCGCGAGCTGTTCAAGCGCCGCTCCCACGCGCAAGCGTGAGCGGCCACTCAATTGAAAAGGAGGGCGCGATGCGAGTCTCCCCCAATGCCTCCGCACCCGGTCCCATAGCGACGGGCTCGGACTGGAATTTCGACATCCTCGAGCGTTTCGACCAAGCGCTGGCCGGGCTTGCCGACGAGTACCGGCTCGACACCTACCCCAATCAGATCGAAGTGATCACCACCGAACAGATGATGGACGCCTACGCGAGTGTGGGCATGCCGGTGGGCTATCATCACTGGTCTTTCGGTAAGCAGTTTCTGGCCGTACAGCAGGCTTACAAGCGCGGCCAAATGGGGCTTGCCTATGAGCTCGTCATCAACGCCAACCCCTGTATCGCGTACCTGATGGAGGAGAATACGCTGATGATGCAGGTGCTGGTCATGGCCCACGCCTGCTACGGCCACAACTCGTTTTTCAAGGGCAACTATCTGTTCCGTACCTGGACCGAGGCGGACTCGATCGTCGATTACCTGGTATTCGCGCGCCGCTATATCACCCAGTGCGAAGAGCGCCACGGTACCCACGCCGTCGAGCAACTGCTCGACGCCTGCCACGCGCTACAGAATTACGGGGTGGACCGCTACAAGCGGCCATCGAAGATTTCCGCCGCCCAGGAAGCGACGCGCCAGCAGGAGCGCGAAGCCTACCTGCAAACCCAGGTCAACATGCTCTGGCGTACTATTCCTAAGCCTTTTGAGAAAACCGAGCCGCTGCTGGGTCAACTTCATGGCGAGGACGACCCGCTGGGCCTTCACGAAGGCGGTCGCTACCCGGCAGAGCCCCAGGAGAACCTGCTCTACTTCATCGAGAAGAACGCGCCGCTACTGGCGCCCTGGCAGCGCGAGATCGTGCGTATCGTGCGCAAGCTGGCCCAGTATTTTTATCCCCAACGCCAGACCCAAGTAATGAACGAAGGCTGGGCCTGTTTTTGGCACTATACGCTGATGAACCGGCTCTATGATGATGGTCACGTGGACGAAGGACTGATGCTCGAGTTTTTGCAGTCCCACGCGGCGGTCATCAACCAGCCGGACTTCGACAGCCCCTACTACAACGGCATCAACCCCTACGCGCTCGGGTTTGCGATTTTTCGCGATATCAAACGCCTGTGTGACGAGCCCACTGACGAGGATAAAGCGTGGTTTCCCGATATCGCCGGCACTGCCTGGCGGGAGACCCTGGAGTTCGCCATGCGCAACTTCAAGGATGAGTCGTTCATCCAGCAGTTTTTATCGCCCAAGGTGATTCGTGACCTCAAGCTTTTTGTCATGGTGGACGACGATCAAAGCGATACGCTCGCTATCGGGGCGATCCACAACGAGCAGGGATATCGCCGTGTACGGGACGCGCTTGCCGCCCAGTACGCGCTTTCGCTACGCGAGCCCAACATACAGGTATTCGAGGCGGCGATTCGTGGCGATCGGTCGCTCACGCTGCATCACGTAAAGGAGAGTCGCCGGCCGCTGGAGCGTAGTGTCTATCCGGTGATGCGCCACCTGCAAAAACTCTGGGGCTTTCCGGTCCATCTGGTATCCATGGACGAAGGGCGCGTGACCCATCGCTACCGTTGGCCGGTCGAGGAGGCGAGCGCAGAGGAGGGCGCGCAACCTTAATGACTACCCCGCCGGCAGGCGGGGTAGGAAGGGATCAACCTTTTGACGTCCAGGACTGGCACCAACCATTCGGGGCGACGCTATTTTCCGGAAAGAGCTGACAGCCTTCGTTGCCTTCGGTGAAAAACATGCAGTTGGAGCACAGTTCGCCTTCGCTGAAGGACGGGTGGTCACTGGCGTTTTCGGCCTCTTCGACATAGTTGAGTGCCTGGGCCGCGGGGGCGCTCGGGTCCAAACGCGGCAGCGACTGCGCGAAAGCGGTTTTAGACATGATGCCAACACCCAGCGGCAGGGCGGCAAGGCCCAGTACGCTGTCACGCATAAACTTACGCCGGCTCTGATCGGCCATGGTGTCTCCTTGGTTGCTCGGTCTAACGGTTCACAGTCTGAAAGCGTTACGGACGAGGCGCTAAAAGGCGCTCTGATTTTCGCCGTATTATAAAGTGTTTAACTTGCGCCTACCTTAACCCATGCGTTTCACCGCGACTAATGGGTTTCACGCCGCGCGGCAATAGGCCACATTAATCGCGTCGTTTGGCGGGACGGCGGGGGCTGGTATACTCGGCAAACGTTTAGACACGCTGGATTCAAATACGTTGACCTACGAGGGCGCCATGCAAAACGCTGTCATTTTGATTAATACCGAAAAAGGCCAGGTAAAAGGCGTCGCCGAGCGGCTGGCGGAGGTCGAGGGCATCAGTGAGGTATACTCTACCTGCGGGCGCTACGACCTGGTGGCGATTGCCCGCACCCGTGACTTCGAGAGTTTGGCGGAGCTTGTGACCGAGCGCCTGAACGCGGTAGAAGGCATTAGCGATACGGAAACCCTGAACGCCATGCAGGTGCACTCGCGCCACGACCTGGAAACCATGTTCTCGCTGGGCTGGTAGTCTTCTTGCCTTGAGTAGTAGCGGCGAAGTAGTAGCGGCGAATTAGAAAAAGAAAACAGGGCAAGGTAGGGAGAAACACGGTGGGAAAAACGCTTTCGCGCTGGGGCCGCCGGGGGCGGCGCTTTGGAGTGGCGCTGCTATTCGTGGTGGTCGGGGGCGGGCTTTGGGAGTTCCAGGAGCGCCAGCAAGTAGGCGAGGCGGTCTGGATGGGCGCACCCACTTGGGAGGATCTGAGCCTGACCACTTTTCACCGCGTGCTGCGCAACGACGGTTTCATCGTGGGCTGGTCGGATGTACGCATCAATCCGCTTTGGGTGAGCTACCAGGTGAGGGCCGTGCCGGACGATACCCGTATTGGCTCGCGGCCCAACTTTCGCGCCGACTGGCGAACGCTTTGGCCGGTTGGCACCGACAGCTATTCGGGCAGCGGCTATGACCGTGGCCACATGGCGCCCAACTACGCCATCGCCGCCGTTCACGGACGAAACGCCCAGCTCGATACCTTCCAGATGAGCAATATGAGCCCTCAGCGTCCGAAGCTGAACCGCCAACTGTGGCAACGTTTGGAGGAGTCGGTGATGGATCACTTCGCACCGCGCTTCGACTATCTGCAGGTCATTACCGGGCCGGTTTTCCCCGAGCGCTTCACTGACAACGTCTTGAACCGGGTGGGGCTGGTCGAAGTGCCCGAGGCATTCTATAAAATCATCGTGGCCCCGCATACAGAGGCGCCGTTGGCGCTGGCCTTCATCATGCCGCAAGACGTGCGCGGCAACGAGCCGCTGGCGGATTACCTGGTCACCATCGACGAGATCGAAGCACGCACCGGGCTCAATTTCTTCCCCAACCTCTCGCCACAACTCGAAGCGGTGCTGGAGGGCGAGCTACGCACTCAAGGGTGGGCACTTGAAGAGGTGTCGAAACGGCCGGGGCGGTTTCATTAAGACGCGTTGCTGGAGGGGCATCGGTTTGAGCCACCTTCGTTTTTTAAAGCGGTGCTTCCAGGCATGGAGAGTTTTGGACGAGCGTGGTTGGGCAGGTCAGGGAGCGACTGGATGTGCGTAAAAAGCCACGGTGATGCTTTAGGTACAGCATCGAAAAGAAGGTAGAGTAATGACGATAAACAAGAAAGGGGTAAAGCAAGAAAGGGGGAAAGTAAGTACCGTTAAATGATGCGGACGGGCTCATGGTGCCCAGGAGAGGACTTGAACCTCCACGTCCATACGGACACTAGCACCTGAAGCTAGCGCGTCTACCAATTCCGCCACCTGGGCGCATCATTTATTGCTTGTATTCGATTGGTGCCCGGGAGAGGACTTGAACCTCCACGACCATACAGTCACTAGCACCTGAAGCTAGCGCGTCTACCAATTCCGCCACCCGGGCGAATACAAACCCTTGTTTTACACCATCTGCCATCGTGAAAAGGGGTTAACTCGACGTTTGATGGTGCCCAGAAGAGGACTTGAACCTCCACGTCCATACGGACACTAGCACCTGAAGCTAGCGCGTCTACCAATTCCGCCATCTGGGCAAGTGGCGCGTATGATACCGAGCCATGGTTTAAATGCAAGTGTTGCATACGGTTTTTAAGTAAAAAAAGCGCGATTGGGTACGCTGACGGTTGGGTGATTGAAGCGGCAGCGTTATACTGAACCGATGACCAAACAAACCATGAAATTTTTCAGCGCGTTTTATCTTGTAAAAACGCCTGACCGTCTCTATAGGGCGTGCTCTTGCGCGGCCTTTCTTTTTCGCCTCCCGCAAACGCCATCAAGGACGACGATCACATGAAGTACTGGACGTTAAGTGATGACCCACACGCCGAGCGTGAGGCACATAAATACGATAATCCGGCACCCAGCCGGGAGTATCTGCTCGCCGCGCTCGAAAGCTACGGCAAGCCGATCACTCACGAAAACATGAGCCGCATGCTCGGCATCGAGGATGAGGATCATCTCGAAGCGGTGCGTCGCCGCTTGGCGGCCATGGAGCGCGACGGCCAGGTGCTGCGCGACCGCCGCGGTGCCTACGCACTGATCGACAAGCTCGACCTGATCAAGGGTAAAGTACAGGGCCACCGTGATGGTTTTGGCTTTTTGGTGCGCGACGACGGTAAAAAGCCGGATCTGCTGCTGCCCGCGCGGCAAATGCGCCGCATCTTCCATGGCGACCACGTGCTGGTACGGGTCAGCGGCCGTGATCGTCGCGGGCGCGACGAGGCGACCATTGCCGACGTCATCGCGCGCAATACCCAGACGCTGGTCGGGGTGTATCGCAGCAACACGCCGGAATTCGGCATCCTGATTCCGGAGAACCCGCGGATCACTCAGGAAGTGCTGATTCCGCATACCGCAAGCGAAGGCGCGAAAGACGGTCAGGTGGTCTCGGCCAAAATCACCCAGCAGCCCGCCACCCGCGTGCAGCCGGTGGGCGAGGTAGTCGAAGTGCTGGGCGAGCGCATGGACCCGGGCATGGAAATCGACATTGCCATTCGCAGCTACGAGATTCCGGCAGAGTTCCCGCCGGAGGTGATCGATCAAACCAGCACGATCTCCGCCGAGGTGCTGGAAGAGGACAAGCAGCACCGGGTCGATCTACGCGACAAGCCGTTGATCACCATCGACGACGAGTCGGCCAAGGACTTCGACGACGCGGTTTATGCGTGGAAGACCAAGTCCGGTAGCTGGAAGCTGATCGTAGCGATCGCCGACGTTTCGCATTACGTTCGTCCCGGCACCGCACTCGACGACGAAGCGCGTACGCGTGGTAACTCGGTGTACTTCCCGGGCCAGGTCGTGCCCATGTTGCCGGAGCTTCTCTCCAACGGCCTCTGTTCGCTGAACCCTCATGTCGACCGCCTGGTCATGGTCTGCGAGATGAACATCTCCAAGACCGGGGCGATCAGCCGCTACTCGTTCTACGAGGCGGTCATGAACTCCCACGCGCGTATGACCTACAACAAGGTCGCGGCGATGCTGGAGCCGGAAAGCGAGCAGGGCAAAGCGCTGCGTGAAGAGCACAAGGGCCTCGTCAAGCCGGTCGAGGATCTTCGCGAGCTTTATGGTCTGCTCAAGGAGGCCCGCGAAGCCCGCGGCGCGATCGATTTCGAGACGACCGAAACGGCGATCATCTTCAATGAAGAGCGCAAGATTGAGGAAATCGTCCCGCGTAGTCGTAACGACGCGCACAAGATGATCGAGGAGTGCATGCTGGCGGCCAACGTGGCCACCGCGCGCTTTCTGGACAAGCACGACCTGCCGGCGCTTTACCGGATTCACGAACGCCCCACGCCGGAGCGGCTGGAAAAGCTGCGCCTGTTCCTGAGCGAGCTGGGTCTCTCGGTGGGCGGCGGCGACGAGCCCACGCCCCAGGATTATCAGGCGCTCAGAGAGGCGATCAGTGATCGCCCGGATGCCGATATCATCCAGACCGTGATGCTGCGCTCAATGAACCAGGCGGTGTACTCGCCGCAAAACGAGGGGCATTTCGGCCTCGCGTATCAGGCCTACGCCCACTTCACCTCGCCGATTCGCCGCTATCCGGATCTGCTGGTGCATCGCGCGATTCGCTCGGTGATTCGCGGGCCGCGCCAGACCAATACCGTGGTGCGCGTCGAAGGCGCACCGGTCGAGCCGCCCAGCAAGTGGTGCCCCTATACGTTCGAGCAGATGCTCGAGCTCGGCGAGCACTGCTCGATGACCGAACGTCGGGCCGACGAAGCCACCCGCGATGTGGAGAGCTGGCTCAAATGCGAGTTCATGTCCGACAAGCTCGGCGAAACCTTCGACGGTACCATTGCCTCGGTCACCCAGTTCGGGCTGTTCGTGCGTCTGGATACCTTCTACGTCGAAGGGCTGGTCCACGTCACCTCGCTGCCTTCGGACTACTACCATTACGAAGCTGAAAAGCATCGCCTGAAAGGCGAGCGCACCGGCACGACCTACCGGCTGGGCGATGGCCTGTCCGTGCAGGTCGCTCGGGTGGATATGGATGATCGCAAGATCGACTTTGGCCTGACCGATGAAAAGCCGCGCCCGCGCCGCCAGCCGCGCAAGCGCCCGGGTAAGGGCGCCGAGGCGTCGGCAGCGTCGGATAAGCCTGCGAAATCCGATAAGCCGGATAAGCCGCGTCGTCAGCCGGCCAAGCGCAGCGCCGCGGGTAAGCCCGAAACAAAGGCCGAGGAGCCCACCACGCGTAGCGGGCCCAAGCGCTCGCGCAGGGCGCCCAAGAAACCATCGTTGGATAAGGAATAAGCATGAAGTCAGCATCCCGGCGTGGCGCGCGCAGCGCCGTTCAGGTGCCTGAAGGCCTTGAGCAGGTGTACGGCGTCCACGCGCTTGAAAGCTTGCTGGAGCGGGGCGAAGCCCCTCGCGAGCTTTGGGTGCAGCAGGGCGCGGGTAGGCGCCTTGACGTGCTTGTCGAGCGTGCTCGAGCAGGGGGCGCGCGGCTCAAGGAGCAGCCCAGGGAAATACTCGACCAGGTGACCAGTGGCGCTGCCCACCAGGGCGTGGTCGCGTTTTGCCCGCCGCTCACCGCAGAGGGCGAAGAGTCGCTATGGCTAAAGCTGCGCGCCTGGCAGGCCCCTGCGCCGCCGCTTCTACTGGTGCTCGATGGCGTGACCGACGTGCATAACTTCGGTGCCTGCTTGCGCAGTGCCGATGCGGCCGGCGCCCACGGTGTGATCGTCGCCAAGGATAACGCCGCCCCGCTCAACGCTACGGTGCGTAAGGTAGCTTGTGGCGCGGCAGAGGTCGTGCCGGTCTACCAGGTCACCAACCTGGCGCGTACGCTTGCCAAGCTCAAGGAGTTTGGCGTTTGGGTGACCGGTACCGCCGGCGAGGCCGACGCGGCGGTTTACGACATCGATTTCAAAGGGCCCACCGCGCTGGTCATGGGGGCCGAGGGCAAGGGCATGCGCCGGTTGACCCGGGAAAGCTGTGACCATTTGGCCAAGCTCCCCATGGCCGGTCAGGTCTCCAGTCTCAATGTGTCGGTGGCTGCGGGTATCTTTCTATTCGAGGCGGTTCGCCAGCGCCAGCTTGCAAGTTGACCCTAACCCCCCTAAAATGCGCTCGCCCGTTTATTTGCCGCGGGCGCTATGAGGCGTATGCCTCTCAAAACGACAGTTCTGCTTGATGCCTTGAATCGAGGCGCCGTTTTAAGCGGCGTTTCAGACAGGCATTTCAGTTAACTCCTTGCTTCCCTGTCACGGCCGCTATAGCGGACGCGCATCGGAAGCTGTCAAACCGCAAGGAGATTCCATGCGTCATTACGAAATCGTGTTTATGGTCCACCCGGATCAGAGCGAGCAAGTGCCGGCTATGGTCGAGCGCTACACCAGCATCGTGACCGAAAGCTCGGGCACCGTGCATCGCTTGGAAGATTGGGGCCGCCGCCATCTGGCATATCCGATCAACAAGATCCACAAAGCCCACTACGTGCTGATGAACGTCGAGTGCACCGGTGAAACCCTGGAAGAGATCGAAAACATCTTCCGTTTCAACGATGCCATCATCCGTAGCCTCGTTGTCCGTTGCAAGGAAGCGGTCACCGAAGCATCGCCGATGATGAAACCGGCAGAAGAGAAGCGCCCGCGTCGTGAAGATAAGCCGCGCAACGACGACGCTGACGCCGACTCTGAAACAGAAACCGAAGAAACTGCCTAAGTTTCTCCACCGCACGTTTTAAAGGAGCTCATCCATGGCACGTTTTTTCCGTCGCCGTAAGTTTTGCCGCTTCACCGCTGAAGGCGTCAAGCAGATCGACTATAAAGATCTGGACACGTTGAAGGCTTACATCACCGAAACCGGCAAGATCGTTCCGAGCCGTATCACCGGCACTAAAGCACGCTACCAGCGCCAGCTGGCGACCGCTATCAAGCGTTCGCGCTATCTGGCACTACTGCCCTATTCCGATAGCCACCAATAAGCGCTTGACGTAATGCTGGCACTGGCACGTTGGCTGATGCAGAAAACGCCCTACGCCGTTGGCGTAGCGGCGCTTGCATCCCTGGTGCCCTGGCTCTTTTGGATCGGGGCCGCCGTTGCCGCTTTGGTGACTCTGCGCCGCGGGTTTGCACCGGCGCTGCCGGTTATTTTGGCTGCCGCCATTCCCGCCGGGTTCTGGTGGGTACAGGGCGACGTCATCCCGCTGGCAAGCGTGCTGCTGACCACGCTGATGGCCGTCATTCTGCGCGAGCGGATGCGCTGGAGCGAAGCCCTGATCGTAGGCACGCTGGCTGCCGCCTTTATGGTGCAGCTAGGGGTCTTCAGCCCGCCGGGCGGGTCAGAGCTGATGCTCGAGCAGCTAAGAGAGAGCTCGGCTGATATCGACAACATGCTCAACGAGTTCGCACGCCAGGGCTACGATACCCGGGCGCTGGCCGCCATGGTGGTCGGCGGTGTGACAGGGTTGATCGTTTTGTTGGTGTCGGTGGCCTGTTTGGCACTGGGGCGTAGCGCGCAGGCCGGGCTTTATAATCCCGGCGGCTTTCGTGAAGAATTTCACGCGCTGCGCCTGTCCCCCAAAGAGTTCGCGCTATTGGCGATTCTTGGTGTGGTGGGGCTTTTGCTGGGCGGCGAAGCGATCCTGATCGTTGGCTGGGTGCCGCTGTTAGTGGCCGGTATTGCGTTAGTGCATTGGTTTATTGGATTAAAGGGGATGAACGGGCTGTGGCTGGCGGTATTTTATGTACTGCTGATCACAACCTTGCCCACGATTCTCATTGTGCTGCTGTTGGGGCTGATCGATACTTTCGCGAACGTTCGCGCACGCCTTACCCGCAGCAATTGACTAGAGGTTTACGAGATGGAAGTCATTCTGCTCGACAAGATTGGTAAGCTGGGCGGCCTGGGTGACAAGGTCACTGTAAAGCCCGGTTACGGCCGTAACTACCTGGTACCTTACGGCCTGGCCGTACCGGCTACCAAGGAAAACGTAGAAGCGTTTGACGCGCAGCGCGCCGAGCTCGAAGCTCAAGCCGCTGAGCGTAAAGCAGAAGCCGAAGCACGCGCGGAGCAGCTCAACGACATCGAACTGTCGCTGGTCTCCAAAGCGGGTGATGAAGGCAAACTGTTCGGCTCGATCGGCCCGCGCGATCTGGCCGATGCGATCTCCTCTGCTGGCATCGACGTTGCCAAGAGCGAAGTTCGCATGCCGCTGGGCCCGATTCGTCAAACCGGCGAATACGACATTGCCCTGCATCTGCATGCCGAAGTCGACGCATCGGTTCGCGTTGTGGTGGTTGCCGAGTAACGCTCGCGCATCCATCGACGCCGAAAAGGGCGCGGGTTCTCCCGCGCCCTTTGTTGTTTAAGCCCCTTAAAACCGGTCAAACTCTTTGAAATGGTCGAGGGCGAAGCTGAGCCGACTTTGCAAGGCGTGCGGCGTCTTGCAAAGCCGCCTCGAAGGCCGTTTAACGCACGCCAGGCGTTGAACGGTTCGATTGAGTAAGATAGTGGCCGCCACGCCACGCATATCGCGCTATTGAAAGGAGCCCGCGATGGAGGAGTCCTCCACGGACCAGGAAACCGCCGCGCTCAAGTTGCCCCCGCACTCGCTCGAAGCCGAGCAGTCGGTGCTGGGCGGACTGATGCTCGACAACCAGGCCTGGGACAACGTCTCGGAGCGCTTGGCGGCGGATGACTTTTACCGCTATGAACATCGCCTGGTGTTCAACGTCATGATCCACCTGGCCGAAGCCGGCCAGCCGCTTGACGTGGTAACGCTTTCCGAGGCACTGGAAGCCCGCGACCAGCTCGACACCGTCGGCGGGCTGGGCTTTCTGGCCGAGCTTGCCCGCAACACGCCGTCGGCGAGTAATATTCGCGCCTACGCCGATATCGTGCGCGAGCGCGCCACGCTCAGAAAGCTGATTCGCGCGGCCAACCAGATTGCCGATGGCGCCTTCTCGCCCCAGGGCCGCCCGGCAGACGAGCTTTTAAACGAAGCCGAACGGCTGGTGTTCCAGATTGCCGAGGAGCGGCCGAAAACCGGTGGCCCCATTGGCATGAGCGAGCTGTTGACCAAGGCCGTCGACCGTATCGACGAGCTTTTCAACATGAAAGGTGAGATGACCGGGCTCTCGTCGGGGTTTCGCGACCTGGACGAAATGACCTCGGGCTGGCAGCCTTCGGATTTGGTGATCATCGCCGGGCGACCCTCCATGGGCAAGACCACCTTCGCCATGAATTTGGTGGAGCACGCGGTGATATCCAGCGACAAGCCGGTGATGGTGTTCTCCATGGAGATGCCTGCGGAGTCGCTGATGCTACGTATGCTCTCGTCGCTTGGCCGTATCGACCAGACCCGGGTGCGCTCGGGCCAGCTCGAGGACGAAGATTGGCCGCGGCTGACCTCGGCGGTCAATTTGTTGAAGGACAAGCAGCTTTTCATCGACGACACCGCCGCGCTTTCACCCAACGAGATGCGCTCGCGCCTGCGCCGGATCGTGCGGGAGCACGGCAATATGTCCTTGATCATGATCGACTATCTGCAGCTAATGCAGATCCCCGGGTTTTCCGAAAACCGGACCGGCGAGATCTCGGAAATTTCCCGCTCGCTCAAAGGGCTGGCGAAGGAGTTCGGCTGCCCGGTGGTCGCGCTCTCCCAGCTTAACCGCTCGCTGGAGCAGCGCCCCAACAAGCGCCCGGTCATGTCGGATTTGCGCGAATCCGGGGCCATCGAGCAGGATGCGGACGTCATCGCCTTCGTTTACCGCGATGAGGTGTACAACCCGGACAACCCGGACAACCAGGGCATTGCCGAGCTCATCATCGGCAAGCAGCGTAACGGGCCGATTGGTACGGTACACATGGCCTTTATCGGCAAGTACACCCGGTTCGAGGACCTGGCGCCGGACAGCTACGGGCAAGCGTTTGGCGAATGACTTGAGCCCCGGAGTCCAGGCCGTATAATGCCGCCCCCTGGTTTCAAGCCGAAACGTTTTAGCGAAGGTTTGATGACCGCCGATATGAAAGCGGTCGTTAAATTCAGATATTGAAAAACAGATGTCAGCAACACAGGAGTAGCAGCATGGCGGGTGGTGGTTTCAAGCGGGGTAACCGCAAACGTCTTCCCAAGCTGGAAGGGCGAGGGGAGCTCGAGTCGCTGGAGCGCGAAGGTCCTTTCAAGGAGTGGCTGGGCATGCCGGATCTTTACCGCTACTACCTGGTGGTGAACGGTGAATCCTTTAGCTATCAAACTGAAGATGGCGAACTGCCCGTGGTCGTAGGCGATAAGGTCGTGTTCCGCTACAAGGAAACCAAAGGCGGCAACTGGATCGACCGTAATTCCCTGGGTAAAGCGATCGATCCTTCGCAGTACCAGTAGCGCAGTCCCCGTAAAAGGGCCGTGGGTCGCGTTTAACCATTCGGTCAGGAACTCTTTTGTTAGGTGGGCGTCTTAGCGCCTTGGTGCAGTGACAAAAGCGCAGTTCGAGAATTTGCGCTAACGTTACAATGTACGGTAACAATAATGTCATGGGGAGGCGTCACGCTGTGCCCCATGACCCCTAACAAAAGGAAGGATCCATGGATTTAAACGCACTCAAGGGCTTCGTCGAAGAGTCCGATAACTTCGAAATTCGCGTCATTACCCATTCGGGTAGCCGCTTTTATCAGGTAGAGCTCGAAGATGTCGAGGGCAGCCGCCACATGCTGACCCGGCAGAATAAGCCGATGCTGTTCCGCTCCCTCGACGATGTCTATCTCGAGTTAAAGCGTGCCGGTATTCACCGCGCCTACCTGGTTCAGCACGTGCCCCACGATGAAATGATCGGCCGCGCTGCGCACTATAGTGAGCCACTCACCTCGCGGATGCCGCTGGTTTTCTAATACCCCTGGCGCTGCTTTAATTTTTCACCCACCCGCAACGAGTTTTTCGTACCACTGCCCCAGCCGTACACGGTGGCGGGCAAATAAAAGGTAGCCTGCATTCATCACCCCGCGCAGGCCCGGCAAGCAAGAAAGCCAGACCCATCGCCGGTAGCCCAACACTGAATAGAGGGCCCGGCTCGCATCCATTCCGATATACCACGCCCCGTTGTTGTCGAGTACGTGCAACTTCCCCATGAGCGCATCGAAAGCCGGCCCCGAAGGCATGGGCTCGAAACCTTCCGCGCGAATATCGACAAGCTCCACCCTATTGCGATGATGATGTTTGGAGAGCCAGGCGACCTCTTTTTGACAAAACGGGCAGCGGCCATCGTAAAAAAGCGTGACCGGCGCGGCGGCGTTTTTGGCGGCGTCGAAAGAATTTTTCATGGTGTTACCGGCCTTTATAGCCTTGAGTGAAGGGGGCTGTCCGTAGCACGGCCTGTTTTAGTGGGAGCTTACGCAAAAGAGTTCGGCCTGGACATAATTGAATCCGTAGTTATACAAATAATGTTAATAGTATAACTTCATACCGCGAATTTGCTGAAAAGTGGTAAGCTTTCGCTACTAAAAATCTTCAGGAGCGATGGCCATGAATGAGACCGTTCAGACAGATCAGCCAGGTGAAGGGCGCCTGATGCACGCGCCGGCGTCGCATCCGCCGGTGGCGCGTAAAAAGGTCGGCGTGGTGCTGGCCAATCTGGGTACGCCGGATAATACGGACTACTGGTCCATGCGGCGCTACCTGAACGAGTTTCTGTCCGACAAACGCGTCGTGGACTACGCCGACTGGAAATGGCAGCCGTTATTACAAACCATTATCTTGACCAAGCGGCCCTTTGCCTCGGGTAAGGCGTACAAGAGCATCTGGAATACGGAAAACGACGAAAGCCCGCTTTTGACCATTACCCGCGCGCAGACCGACAAAATCGCTCGGCGTTTGAAGGCGCTCTACGGCGATGACGTCGAGGTGGATTTTTGCATGCGCTACGGTAATCCGTCGACGCCCAGCGTGCTCAACGCCATGCAAGCGAAGGGGTGCGAGCGGATCGTCTTCTTTCCGCTTTATCCGCAGTACGGCTCGCCCACCACGGCCACGGCCAACGACCAGGCGTTTCGTAGCCTGATGAAAATGAAGTGGCAGCCTGCGCTGCGTACCGTCCCCGCCTACTTTGACCACCCGAGTTATCTCAGGGCGCTGGCCAACTCGGTAGAAGAGGCGTATAGCGGTTTCGCGACCCGGCCCAGCAAGCTGGTGGCAAGCTACCACGGCGTCCCTGAGCGTTACTTGATGGAAGGTGATCCCTATCACTGCCACTGCCAGAAAACCACGCGGCTACTGCGCGAAACCCTTGGCTTCGATAAAGAAGAGATCGACACGGCGTTTCAGTCTCAGTTTGGCCCGGAAAAGTGGGTCGGACCGCAAACCGTCGAGCACGTGGCCGAACTTGCCCGCCAAGGACACAAGCATATAGCGGTTATTTCGCCGGCGTTTTCGGCGGACTGCGTTGAAACCCTTGAGGAAGTCGAAGAGGAGATACGCGAGGGCTTTATCCACGCGGGTGGCGAGACCTTTAGTTATATTCCCTGCTTGAATGATCGCGACGATCATATCGATGCGCTGGTCGAGGTGATCAACACCGAGCTGGGAGGGTGGCTTTCAACGCCGCGTTAAGAGAATAATATAAGGAAATTCAAGCATTAAGATAGCAGGCTAAGTGAATTTTCGGGCGCGTGCTTGCAGGCGCTCGATGGCAACCCGCGGCTTGCTGTTATAAGGTTTACGCCTTTAGTATCACAGTTATTCAACGCTGCGGTAATGGAGTCGCCGCGACATGTGTGCCCATCGTCCTGGGCATCACTCAGGGAGAACACGTTAGATGCAGCTCGCCATTTTGCTAGGTTTTTTACTGGCCGCTTCAGCCCCCTTGATGAACCGCTGGTTCGGGCAGCAGACAAGCTTCTTGCTGGCCCTGTTTCCTGGTGCCATCGCGGTGTGGCTTTTAAGTCAGGCGGGCAGCATCTTCACAGAAGGCCCGCTGCTTTTAGAGTGGCAATGGGTGCCTTCACTGGGCATCAGCCTGACCTTCATGATCGATGGCCTATCGCTGCTGTTCGGTCTTTTGATTACGATCATCGGTACCTGCGTGCTGGTTTATGCCGGCGGCTATCTGAAAGGCAGCCCAGACATCGGGC
The DNA here is from genome assembly GCF_968212445.1 of Vreelandella sp. GE22. Classification (NCBI taxonomy): domain Bacteria; kingdom Pseudomonadati; phylum Pseudomonadota; class Gammaproteobacteria; order Oceanospirillales; family Halomonadaceae; genus Vreelandella; species Vreelandella sp. GE22. The sequence continues at coordinate 2,501,250 of NZ_OZ309110.1, read as the reverse complement.
GTTTTCACGTGGCGATGCTGGCGTTCATGATGTCGATGCTGGGCCTTGTCATGGCCGACGGGCTGTTGACGTTATTCGTGTTTTGGGAACTGACCAGCATTACGTCGTACCTGTTGATCGGCTTTAACCATACCGATCTACAGGCGCGTAACTCAGCACGGCAAGGCCTGTTCGTAACGGTGGCGGGCGGGCTTGCGCTAATGGCCGGGCTGGTGCTTTTGGGTATTGCCAGTGGGTCCTGGTCGTTCTCCGAGATACTGGCTGGAAGCGAAGACCTTCGCGAGCACGCGCTTTATGTACCGATGGTGGTCTGTCTTCTGTTGGGTGCGTTTACCAAGTCCGCGCAGTTTCCGTTTCACTTCTGGCTACCCAATGCCATGGCCGCACCTTCGCCGGTGTCGGCCTATCTGCATTCCGCCACCATGGTCAAAGCGGGTATCTACCTGATGGCGCGCCTGCAGCCAGAGCTTGGTGGCACCGAGCTTTGGGTATGGACGCTGTCGCTGGTAGGCGCGTTCACCATGTTTACCGGCGCCTTTTTGGCGATCCACCATACCAATATCAAAAAGCTGTTGGCGTACTCCACCATCATGGCGTTGGGCACGCTGACCATGCTGTTGGGTATTGGTACCGACTACGCCATGACCGCCTTTGTCACCTTCATGCTGGCCCACTCCCTGTACAAAGGGGCGCTGTTCATGGTGGCGGGGATTTTGGACCACGAAACCGGCACCAAGGACGTGACCGAGATGGGGGGGCTGCGAACGGTGATGCCGGTGACTGCCACGATTGCGTTCGTCACCGCGCTTTCGCTTTCCGGGGTGCCGCCGCTATTTGGCTTTATCGGCAAGGAGCTGATGCTCGAAGCGGTGCTCGGTGCAGAGGGCTTTCAGGCGGTGCTTTTGGGGCTTGCTTTCGCCTCGGCGATCATGACCATCGCGGTGGCGGCCATCGTCGCACTGCGCCCGTTCTTCGGCAAGTATCGGCCAACGCCGATCGAGCCCCACGAGGCGCCGCCGAGCATGCTCATTGGCCCGGCGCTGCTTGCCTTTGGCTCGCTGTTTTTCGGGTTGGCCCCCGCGTTTTTCGGCATCGACGCACTTTTGACCGCGGCGGCCAGCGCCATCGTGGGAAGAACCCTCGAGGTGTCACTGTCGCTTTGGTACGGCGTCAACGCCGCGCTGATTCTGTCGGTCGTGAGTCTGGCGCTGGGCTTTTTGCTCTTCAAACGCTGGGATAGCGTGCGTGGCCGGCTCAGCGTGCTGGCGCCGATCCAGCGGCGCGGGCCAGAGGCGGGTTACGAAGGCGCTATGAACGCGATCGTGCGCTTCTCCGAGTGGCAGACCCGCATTCTGCAAAACGGCTATATGCGCAACTACATTCTGGTCATGTTGGTGGTGTTGATCGCGCTGGTGGGCTATTCGCTGCTGGTGCGCCATACGCCGCTTTTGAGTTTCGAGCTGGACGTACGCTTTCACGAGCTCATCGTGGTGGGCACCATGGCGATGGGCGCCATTTTCGCGACCATTTCGCGCTCCCGGCTGGGCGCGGTGGTCTCGGTGGGCATCATGGGCTTCTCCATCGCGCTGATCTTCATCCTCTTTAGCGCGCCGGACCTGGGCATTACGCAGCTGCTCGTCGAGACGCTGACGGTCATTTTGCTGGTGCTGGTACTGTTCAGGCTACCGCGCTTTTCCAATCTATCGACCAGCCTTGAGCGCGTGCGCGACGGCGCGATCGCCACGGCGATGGGCGTGTTGATCTTTTTGCTGGTCATGACGGCGTGGAGTATCGACCAGTTCGAGTCGATCTCGACCTACATGGTGGAGAACAGCGCGCCACTGGCGCATGGGCGCAATATCGTCAACGTGATTTTGGTGGATTACCGGGCGCTGGATACGCTAGGCGAGATGTTCGTGCTGGCGCTGGCCGCGATCGGCGTGATCGCCATGCTCAAGCTTCGTCATACCGCGCCCGAAGAGGCCAAGGCCAGTGACGATAAAGCGGCGGCCAAGGAGCCTATCGATGGTTAAATCAGGTACGATCATCCTCAACACGGCGGCGCGTTTTTTGATGCCGCTGCAGCTGATGTTCTCGGTGTTTCTATTGTTGCGCGGCCACGACGAGCCGGGCGGTGGCTTCATCGCCGGGCTGGTGGCGGCGGGGGGCTTTACGCTGTATTTGTTTGCCTTTGGGGTAAGCGCCACCAAAGAGGTGCTGCGCATGCTGGACCCGCGGGATTTGATCGGCATTGGGCTGTTGCTGGGCATGATTTCCGTCGTGCCCGCCTGGTTTCTCGATCAGCCCTTTTTGACTGCCCAGTGGTGGACCATCCCGATCATCGAGTTCAAGGCGTCGACCCCGCTCATTTTCGATGTCGGTGTGTATCTGGCGGTGCTGGGCTCGGTGGTGGGTATGGTCATGGCATTGATGGAGGTGGATAAAGATGAACCTTAACGAGCAGGGAGGCCGTTTATGGAGCCGATAATGGCCCTGGCGATCGGGCTTTTATACGCCACCGCCGTCTTCATGATGCTACGCCGATCCATCGTCAAACTGGTGATCGGGCTGCTGCTTTTGTCCAACGCCGCCAACCTTTTGATCTTTACGACGGCGGGGATGACCCGCGGCGCGCCGCCGCTTATTCCCGAAGGTATGTACCAGCCGCTTGGCGAAGTGGCCGACCCACTGCCCCAGGCGGTGGTGCTAACCGCCATCGTGATAGCCTTTGGCGTGCTGGCCTTTGCCGTGGTGTTGATCCGCCGCGCCTACGAAATCGTCAAGGCAGACGACCTGGATAAGATGAAGGATACCGACACGTGAGGCCTGAAGTTGCACTGCCCGTTTTACTTCCGCTGTTGTCCGGGGCGCTGTCGCTGCTTTTCTGGCGCTCGCGCCCGATGCAGCGCTTTCTTGCCGTGGCGGGTAACGTTGCCTTGCTGGTCGTAAGCCTTTGGCTGTTCGTCTCTGTGTTGAACGACGGCTACGTGACCATGCAAATGGGCAGTTGGCCGGCGCCGTTCGGCATTACGCTCATCGCCGATATGCTCAGCGCGGTGATGATCCTGATGACCGGTATCATCGGCCTGGCCATGGGGATCTACTCGCTGGCCTCGACCGGGCGCGGCCACGAAAAATTCGGCTACTACCCGCTGATGCACTTGCTGCTAGCGGGGGTGGCCGGCGCGTTTTTGACCGGCGATATCTTCAACCTCTATGTCTGGTTCGAGGTCATGCTGGTGGCGTCCTTCGCGCTTCTGATTCTGGGCGGGGAGCGCGCGCAGATGGAGGGGGCGATCAAGTACGTGACCCTCAATCTTTTGGCCTCGGTGATCTTTTTGACCGCCATCGGCCTTTTGTACGGCACCGTGGGCACGCTCAACATGGCCGATATCGCCGTGCGCATCGAACAGCTCGAGCATTCAGGCATGGTCGAGGTGTTGGCGGTGATGTTCATGGTCGCCTTTGGTATCAAGGCCGCCGCCTTTCCGCTGTTCTTCTGGCTGCCCGCTTCGTATCACACCCCGCCCGTGGCGGTGTCGGCGCTGTTTGCCGGTCTTTTGACCAAGGTGGGGGTCTACTCGCTGTTTCGCGTTTTTACCTTGATGTTCGATCAAACCATGGGCTACTTGCAGGACATCATGCTGTGGGGGGCGGTGCTGACCATGGTGACCGGGGTGCTGGGCGCCGCTGCGCAGTACGAATTCCGCCGTATTTTGTCCTTTCATATCGTCAGCCAGATCGGCTACATGATTCTCGGGCTGGCGATATTTACGCCGCTGGCCATCGCCGGCGGGGTGTTCGCGATCATGCACAACATCGTGGTGAAGACGAATCTGTTTTTGATCAGCGGTATCACCCATCGGCTGCAGGGCACCTACCAACTCAAGAAGATGGGCGGGCTTTACCGCCAGTCGCCTGGGCTTGCCGTGGCGTTTTTCGTCTCGGCCTTTTCGCTGGCGGGCATACCCCCGCTTTCCGGCTTTTTTGCCAAGTTCGTGCTCATTCGCGCAGGCCTTGAGGCCGAAGCCTACGTTGCCACCGGGATTGCGCTGGCGGTGGGGCTAATGACGCTCTACTCCATGGTGAAAATCTGGAACGAGGTTTTCTGGAAAGCGCTTCCCGAGGATAACGAGGTGCCCGCGGCGCAAACGCCCGTGGGCGATGATGGGCGACTTCTCAAGCCAAGTCTTTGGATCATGTATCTGCCCGTGATCGTGTTGGCGTTCATGTCGCTTGCCATCGGTCTCTTCGCCGAACCGATCATGCAGGTCATGACGATTATCGGCGAGCAGCTCTTCAACCCGGCAGGCTATGTGGACGCCGTACTGGGCGGCGCGCTTGGGGAGGAATTGCCATGACCGGTGCGATTTGGAATTTGCTGCTCGGCCTTGCCTGGGTGCTGCTGAGCGGCGACTTCACCGGCCTTAATCTGCTGGTGGGGATGATCTTTGGCTATATCGCGCTGGTGCTGATCGAGCACCAGGTCGATGCGCTCAAGGGCTATCCCGCGCGCATCCCGCGCATCATTCGCTTTCTCGGGTTTTTCATCAAGGAACTCATCCAGGCGAACCTGCGCGTCGGGTTCGATATTTTGACGCCGCCCTGGCACATGAAGCCCGGTGTGATCGCCATGCCGCTGTCGGCGCGCACGGAGATGGAAATCACCATGGTGGCGAACCTTATCTCGCTGACCCCGGGAACCCTGAGCCTGGACGTCTCCGACGACCGGCGGGTGTTGTATATTCACGCCATGTTCCTCGACGATGAGGACGAGCTGCGGCGCAATCTCAAAGAGATGGAGCACCGCGCACTGGAGCTATTTCGCTAATGAGTACCGTCATTTTAATTAGCCAGATCATCATGGGGCTGGCGCTGGTGCTTACCTTCGTACGCGTGGTACGCGGGCCGAGCCTGCCGGACCGTGTCGTAGCGCTGGAACTGTTCTCGACCACGGTGGTGGGGCTGGTGGGGGTTTATGCCGTCCAGTCCGAAGTGGCCAGTTTTCTGGACGCCGCCATCGTGATCGCGCTGATGGGCTTTCTTGCCGCGATCGGCTTCGCCCGCTTTTTGGAAAGAGGAGGGCCGCGGGATGATTGATGTCATAAAAGGAACGCTGCTGCTGGGGGGCTCGCTGTTTATCCTGCTGGCCGCGATCGGGCTTTTGCGCCTGCCGGATCTTTTGACCCGTATGCACGCCACCACCAAGGCCGCCGCGCTCGGCGTGATACTGATCATGCTAGCGGCGGCCATGCACTTTGCCGAGGTCGGGGTGGTGGCGCGCTCCTTTGCGATTATCCTGTTCATTCTCATGACGGCGCCGGTGGCTGCCCATGTTATCGGTCGGGCGGGCTATTTCGTGGGCTCCAAACTATGGAGTGGCACCGTCAAGGATGAGCTCAAGCCCAACTACGATCCGTTGACTCACGAGCTTAAAAGCGGGCTGGAAACCCACGAAAATGCCAAGCGGCCACCTCGTGCCAGCGACCCCTGATCCACCAACGCTTGATCGATGCTAGCGTAAAAAGATGAAACGATAAGTTTTCAATTAACTTATGCTAATGAATTAAACCGCTTCTTATGAAGCGGTTTTTTTGTATCCGTTTGACCCAAAGCGAAAAAACATGGACACTGTCCATGTACAATAATAGTATTGTATAAGATAACCTGTTCAGCTATTACGCTTGACAGCGTCGAGACACTCCATAGACATGCCCCGGATCTGGTTATTAAGCCCACGATGACCGCGTTCTATGCCCGCATCCATACATGAAGTCGTATTGGACGCCAAGCTGTTTGGCGCGCTACAGCGGATCACGCCGCCCATGCACACCCAGCCAGCAGAGCACGCTTAGGAGGCACCTGACATGAATTTAACGACCGATATTGTTTGGCTACACGACAATTTACGCGTGGCGGATAACCCGCTATTAAGATTCGACGCGCGGCCGGATCAACTTATCTGTCTCTATGTGCTGGATGAGCGCTTGCTCGAACCCTGCCTTTGCGGAGAGCAGACGCCGCGCTTGGGGCCTGCGCGGCTGCGTTTCATATGGCAAAGCCTGATGGAGCTTCGCGGCGAACTCTTGCAGCGCGGCAGCGACCTTCTGGTACGTGTCGGCGACCCCGCCTCGACGGTTGTAAAGCTTGCCAGTGAGTATCAGGCGCGCAGTGTAAGGGTAGCGACACACTCGGGTTACGAAGAGGCTGAGCACATCAGCCGCGTGGCCGAGTCGTTGCCTTCACCCAGCGTGCTTGAATGCATGGAAAACGGCTATCTTTTCGACCAGCAAGATCTTCCCTTCGCATTGGAGGATATGCCGGCCAGTTTCTCGGCATTTCGCCAGCGCCTGGAAAAACACTGGGAGGTCTCGGAAGCGCTCGACGCCCCCTTTACGCTGCCAGGCTGGCCCGCAAATGCCTCCCGCGGCTTTCCACCGCTCCATGCCGTGAGCGAAGAAAGCGCTTTTTGGCAGCCAGATAACCGTCAGGGGTTCAATTTCGTCGGGGGGGAAACAGCGGCCCGTAGCCGTCTCGATCAGTATCTTTGGCAGCAAAGCGGCGCCGAGTCCTATAAAAAGACGCGTAACGGTCTTTTGGGCGCCAACTTCTCGACCCGGTTTTCCCCTTGGCTTGCTCGCGGCTGTCTTTCGGCGCGTCAGGTTTACAAGGAAATCAAGGCCTGGGAGAAGGTGAACGGCGAGACCGAGTCGAGTCAGTGGATCGTTTTCGAGCTTCTCTGGCGCGACTACTTCCATCGTAACGCTCAGGCCGAAAAGGCCAGACTTTTTGGCGGTGAAACGCTGCCAGAACCCTGCGACAAATTCGACCTCTGGCGGGAGGGCAGTACCGGCGTGCCGTTTATTGACGCCGCTATGCTCGAGCTCAGCCAAACCGGATGGATCTCCAGCCGGGCGCGCCAAAACGTAGCCAGTTTTCTGATCAAAGACCTTGGCGTCGACTGGCGCCTTGGGGCCTGGTGGTTCGAGCACTGCCTGGTCGATTACGATGCAGCCAATAATTGGGGCAACTGGAGCCACCTTGCCGGTACCGGCCGCGATGGGCGCAAGGACCGCTACTTCAACGTGTTGAAACAGGCCAGGCACTACGACCCCAAAGGGCTTTACGTCGCACATTGGCTGCCTGAGCTTGCATCCTTCGAACTCAGCTCGAAACGCCACCAGCCGTGGCGCTGTGCGCCAAAGACGTTCGAGCCTCCCTGTGTGTCACCCCGGGAGTGGAGCCGGTGGTTGCTTGACGAACCCGTGCCGGGTGCTTTTGAGCCCAAAGAGCCGTTGAAATCCGATGAGGGTCGCGAAGAAGTCTCTTGTACCGAAACCAAGCTGACCCGTTCATTGGAGAAACAGGCTGTCCAGAGCCGCCAGCCCGTCGAAGAGCCTGAAGAAGCCGAAGAGTAGGGGAGTGCTAGCCGCTTTCGTTGACTTCATTAGCTGGTAAGTACTGCCAATCCAGGCCATTATCGATCTCTGCCAAGGATTGCCCGGAGATTGATACTATGTCGTTGAAAGTTAATATATTAGCAGGTTATCGAGGTCTGCAAGTAGGCGCGCTTACCCTGGCCGTTGGCGGTTTGCTGGCCGCGACACCTGTTCAAGCGAACCTTCAGCTAATGAGCGAAGTGGATGCGCGCGGGGCCCAGCAGCTAAGCGCAGCCAGCTTCAACCAGTGGCTCGAGGATTTTCGTCGCTACGCGCGCAGCCAAGGCATTAGCGAGGCGACGCTGTCAGAGGCTTTCGACGGTTTGCGCTACCGCGAGCGGGTCATCGAACTCGATCGTTACCAGCCGGAGTTCGTTCGGCCCATTTGGGCCTATCTGGACTCCGCCGTCTCCGATGCACGGGTAAGCAATGGGCGGGAGAAGCTCCAGGCGCATCGCCAAACCGCTGACCAGATGCAGAGCCGTTTTGGCGTGCCCGCCGAGATCATCGTGGCCATCTGGGGCATAGAGAGCAATTACGGCAGCAACTTTGGCGACTTCTCTACCCTCGAAGCACTCGCCACGCTGGCCTTCGACGGCCGTCGCCGCGAATTCGCCCGCAACGAACTTCTTGCCGCGTTGCGTATTATCGATGAAGGCGATATTTCCGCCGAGCAGATGAAAGGTTCCTGGGCCGGGGCCATGGGGCATACCCAGTTTATTCCTTCGAGCTTTGAAGCCTATGCCGTCGATGGTGACAACAATGGCCGCCGCGATATCTGGGGCAGCATCCCCGACGTCATGGCCTCCACCGCCAACTACCTTGCCAAGGCCAACTGGCAGCCCGGTAAGCCCTGGGGGCGCGAGGTGATCCTGCCCGATGATTTCGACTACGCGCAAACCGAGCGTCGCTCGACGAGCGAATGGGCAAGCCAGGGCGTGCGTGCGGTCAAAGGCGAACTACCGGGCTTCGACAGCGGAGCGATCATCGTGCCCGCGGGTGCCCAGGGCCCCGCGTTTTTAGTCGGGCCCAACTTCCGTTCGATCCTGCGTTACAACAACGCTACCAGCTACGCCCTCGCGGTGGGAACGCTGAGCGACGCCATCGCCGGGCGCGCGGGTATTAGTCAGGCCTGGCCGCGGGATGAGGCACCTTTAACGCGGGACGATGTCAGAACCCTCCAGCAGCGGCTCAACGCGGCTGGCTACTCGGTCGGCACGCCGGACGGCATTATGGGGCCCAACACGCAAAGCGGTCTGCGCACCTTTCAGCGTGACCAGGGCCTGACGCCGGATGGCTTCGCCACGCAGTCGCTGCTGGAGCGTCTTCGCTAACGGCGGCGCAGTACGGTAATTTTTACTCAAGGATGACACGCAATGAGCAAGGCTTTTTTTAAAAAAGTGAGCGTTTTCGCACTCACGGGCGCGGTACTGGCCAGTACCAGTGCCTTGGCTGATGAGCGTAAAGTGTACGGCTGGGTCGAAAATGCGCTGATCGACTCTTGGGATATTACGGTGAAGGCGAAGCTCGATAGCGGCGCCTTGACGTCTTCGCTTGATGCCCGGGATATCGAGCTTTTTGAAAAAGACGATGAGGACTGGGTGCGCTTTCGTCTGCAGTTAGAGGACCAGCAGAGCGGCGACACGTTTAGCGATGAGATCGAGCGTCCGCTGTATCGCGAGCTGACCGTGCGCGGCGCTGGCGGTAAGGATGACCGTCCGGTCGTGCTGCTGGATATCTGCATGGGGGATACGATCTATGAAGAGCAGTTTAGCCTTCGCGACCGTGACGAAATGAACTATCCCATGCTATTGGGCCGGCGCAGCATTGGCCATCTGGGGCTTCTCGATGTCGAAAGCACCTTCCTGCAGAGCCCGGACTGCGGCGATGATGCCGAGTACGTGGCCCACGATCCCAGCGAAGACGAGGAGTAAAGGCATCTGCAGCGTTAGCGTTATGCAGTAGATACCAGGCGTACAGGCCAGGCGCCTCGCTTGACCTGTACTGAGGCGCATAGGCGCTGCGCTAAACATAGGCGTTGCGCTAAAAAAGCTTCGAAAGTAGCGCCGTCACGGCGGTCTCCACCCGTAGGATGCGAGGGCCCAAATGGATGCCCTCGCAGCCTGCCTCCAGCAGTTTCTCCACTTCCCAGGGTATGAATCCACCTTCTGGCCCGACCAGCAAAAGCGTTGGGTCGGTAACGCCGCGCGGGCAAGCATTGCGCATGCCTGGATGGGCCAAAAGACCGTGGTGCTCGGCCAAAAGCGTCGGCAACCGATCTTCCAGAAAGGGTCTAAATCCTTTGGCCAACGAGATGTCCGGCAGGATCGTATCCTGGGTTTGCTCCAGGCCTAGAATGAGGTGCTGATGTATTTTATCTGGTGTGAGTTCCGGCGACTGCCAGTAGCTTTTTTCCACGCGTTTCGTGTGCAAAAGGGTGAGGTGTTTGACTCCCAGCGCCGTCACGTGCTCCAGGGTGCGGGCCAGCATACGCGGGCGCGGTAGCGCCAATACCAGATGAACGGGAAGCGGCGGCGGCGGCGCTTGCGTAAGCGTCGTCACCTTGAACACCGCGCGCTTCTCGTCGAGTTCCAAAAGCACCGCCTTGCCCACGCAACCGCCGAGCACGCCGACAGTAAACTCGTCGTTCACCTGGGCGCGGTGAACGCGCGTCAGGTGTTCCAGGCGGCGGGTGTCGGTCAGGGTAGCGCGCCAGTCGGCGCCAAGCTCGTCGGGGGCAAGCAGTATCAGGTTCATGAGGCTCATCGAAATAGGACTGGATAAAGCGCCGAGTGCAGGTTGTCGCCTCACTTGGCTTGCATGCGTGCGCGTTGCAGGCACAATACCAGCAACGGCGGCAAAAGCCTTTACCGCGTTTAAGGAGATGCGCTGTGCGCGTGATTCGCAAATATGCCAACCGGCGATTGTACGATACTCAGCAGAGCCGGTACGTAACGCTTGAAGACCTGCGGCGGTTGATTATCGACGAAGAGCCATTCCGGGTCGAGGACGCCAAAAGCGGTGAGGATCTGACGCGGACGATTCTGCTATCGATCATCATCGAACAGGAGCAGGCCGATAATAATTCCGAGGTTTTTTCCAACGATCTTTTAGCGCAGCTGATCCGTGTCTACGATATGTCGTCGCCGCTGCCGTTGTCGCGCTATCTGGAGCAGGGCACTCAACTGATGCTGCAGCAGCAAAAGCGGATGCAAAACCAGTGGCAGCAAGCGCTCAAAAACTCGCCCATGGAGCTAATGCGCGAGCTTGCCGAGGAGAACATGCGTTTTTGGCAAAGCGCGCTGAATAAGCCAGGGCCGGCGGATGACGACAATGATAACGAGCGCTCCTAGCGCCACGCTACAGGTTTGCTGTGGCATAATGCGCCCAGGTAACGCATCCGCTCGATAAGGAAAGACATGAACGTTTTGATGATAGGTGGCGGCGGGCGAGAGCACGCCCTGGCGTGGAAACTCGCGCAGTCGGCACAGGTAACGAAGGTGTTCGTCGCGCCCGGCAATGCGGGAACTGCCCGGGAGCCCTCGCTTGAAAACGTGGCCATCGAAGCCACCGATATCGATGGCCTGCTGGCGTTTGCCCAGCGTGAAAACATCGCGCTGACCGTCGTGGGGCCCGAGGCGCCACTGGTCGTTGGCGTAGTGGACCGCTTCCAGCAGGCGGGGCTTGCCATTTTTGGGCCCACCCAGGCGGCCGCCCAGCTCGAAGGCTCCAAATCCTTCACCAAGGATTTCCTTGCCCGCCATCAAATTCCCTCCGCCGCCTATCAAACCTTTACCCGGGTCGACGACGCGCTCGACTATCTGGCCGAGGTCGGCGCACCGATCGTCATCAAGGCCGACGGCCTGGCCGCGGGCAAGGGCGTGATCGTTGCCATGAGCGAGGCGGAAGCCAGGGCGGCGGTTCGCGATATGCTCGAAGCCAACGCCTTTGGCGATGCCGGCGCGCGGGTGGTCATCGAGGAGTTTCTCGAGGGCGAAGAAGCGAGCTTTATCGTCATGGTCGACGGCGAAAACGTCGTCCCCATGGCCACCAGCCAGGATCATAAGCGTGCCTTCGACGGCGACACCGGCCCGAACACCGGCGGCATGGGAGCTTACTCGCCGGCGCCGGTGGTCACACCGGAGATCGACGCGCGGGTCATGGAGCAGGTGATTTTGCCCACGGTGCGCGGCATGCGCGATGAGGGCAACGCCTACACCGGCTTTTTGTACGCGGGCCTGATGATCGACGAGGCCGGCAACCCGAAAGTGATCGAGTACAACTGCCGCTTCGGTGACCCGGAAACCCAGCCAATCATGATGCGCCTGACCTCTGATTTCGCCGCGCTTTGTTTGGCCGGGGCGAAAGGCGAGCTAGCCGGTTTTGAATGTCACTGGGACAGCCGCGCTGCCGTGGGCGTTGTGATGGCCGCGGGCGGCTACCCCAATAGCTACCGCAAGGGGGATATCATTACCGGGCTTGACGAAGCGGACACGCGACACTGCAAGGTCTTCCACGCCGGTACCGCGCAAAACGAGCAGGGCGGTATCACTACCGCCGGTGGGCGTGTGTTGTGTGTCACTGCGCTTGGCGAAAGCGTGTTGGAAGCCCAGGCAAAGGCCTATCTGGGCGTCGAGCAGATTCACTGGCAAGATGTCGAGTATCGTCGCGATATTGCGCACCGGGCCATCGCACGCGAACAGTCACGCTAATTTTAATAACCGTTTATCAAGGAGTGAGGTATGGAGCGCGTTACGCTGGATTTTCCTGAGGCAGCGATTATTCACCGCCACTCCTTGTCGGTGCGCATCACGGATATGAACTACGGCCGTCACTTGGGCCACGATGCGCTGGTGGGGCTGATCGCCGAGGCGCGTGCCCAGGCGTTGGCCGCGCTTGGATTCCCGGAGTGGGATCTGGCGGGCTATCCAAGTGTCGTGGCCGATTTGACCGTGTTGTACCAGCGTGAGGCGTGCTTCCCCGAGGTGCTTTCGATCGAAACCGCCGTTCCCGAACCCGAAGGCAAGGGACTTGTGGTGTATCACCGGGTTTTGAATGCGCAGGACCAGCGCGTCGCGACGGCCAAACTAACGCTGATGCTGGTCGATACGGCCGCCCGACAAACCGTCGAGGTGCCCGCAGAGGTCAAACGTGCGCTCGCCCATGCCCGAGGTGTCTAATGTCGCGTGAGTATCCGATTATTGCGATCACTGGCTCGTCCGGGGCGGGCACGACCACGGTCCGACGTAGCTTCGAGCGTATGTTCTTGCGCGAGGACATCCATGCGGCGATCGTCGACGGCGACGCCTTTCACCGCTATACCCGTGATGATCTGCAGCGTATCTTCCGCGAAGAGCCGGATCGCAAGGACGAGCTCTCGCACTTTGCCGTCGAGGCCAATTTGCTCGATCGCTTGGAGGGGCTTTTTGCCGAATACGGCGAGCACGGCTCGGGCACCTTTCGTCACTATATCCATGCCGAAGACAAGCAGAAGATCGAGGCCGGTTACCGTGTCGGTACCTTTACCGAGTGGCAGTCGCTACCCTGTGGAACGGATCTGCTCTTCTACGAAGGGTTGCACGGCGGCCTGGTGACGCCGGAGTACGATATCGCTCGCCATGCCGACCTTTTGATCGGCGTGGCGCCCACCATGAATCTCGAGTGGATTCAAAAGATCGACCGCGATACCAAGCTGCGTGGCTACTCTCAGGAGGCGGTGATCGATACGATCCTGGGGCGTATGGGCGACTACGTTCGCTATATTCAGCCGCAGTTTTCGCGCACGCACATCAATTTCCAGCGCGTTCCCACGGTAGATACCTCCAATCCTTTCGAGGTACAGGATATTCCCACCGACGCGGAGTCCTTCGTGGTGATTCGCTTTCGTGACCCTTCCACGGTGGACTTCCCCTGGCTTTTGGCCATGATCAAGGACGCCTTCATGACGCGCCCGCACACCCTGGTGGTACCCGGGGCGAGGCTGTCGCTTGCCATGGAGCTCATTTTGGCACCGCTGCTGCGCCATTTGCTGGCACAGCGGCGCTTTCGCTAAGCAAGCGCACGGTTCGTTAGCGACGCCTCATCGTCAATACGTCAGTCAATCGACCTGGCCAGCGAACAACACAGCCAGTGGACAACACAGCAGCGAATAACAGGAGCACGTCATGGAGTGTCTTTTCTGCAAGATCATCAATCGCGAAATACCTGCCGATATCGTTTATGAAGACGAGCACGTATTGGCGTTCAACGATATCGATCCCAAGGCGCCTACCCATCAACTGATCATTCCCAAACAGCATATCGCCACCCTGAACGATATCGAGCCCGATCACCTGGCCATCGTTGGGCGGCTTCAATACACCGCGGCCCGCCTGGCCAAAGAGCAGGGGTTTGCCGAAGACGGCTACCGCGTGGTGATGAACTGCAACGCCATGGGCGGTCAGACGGTCTATCATATCCATATGCATTTAATGGGCGGACGGCAGTTTACCTGGCCGGCCGGTTAACGCGCACGACAGGATCAAACGAGGTCATGCCAATGCGGGAACGCCACTTGAGCCGATCGGATCGGTTTATTTCACACATCGATAGCGCGCTGCGCACGCTGATTCCCAATACCCAGGGAGCGCAGCGCGCCAATCCCTCGGCTTTGACCCCCGAGGCGGCGCTTAGCGAGCTGGAGCGTCGCCACGCGGCCAGTACGCTACGGGTGCTGCATGTGGCCACCGCCGGGGTCCAGGGGCTATGCCAGGGGCAGGTGGGGCTTATTATGCTGCCTAAAGCGCGCCAGCAAATCGATCACTCCCAGCGCGAGGCAATCGATCATCTGGCGTGGTGCCAGCAACGTCTCGAGCAACTCGAAAGCCGCACCAGCTACTTTACGCCGGTTTACTATGGGGCCGGGGTGGGGCTTGGGATCATGACCGGTTTGATCAACGACCGCTTCGGACTCGGCATGGTAGCGGCCACCAAGGAGCTGATCGGCCGTCAAGTGACCGAGCAAATGGCATATCTGCCCGCCGAGGACCATCGCTCCCGCACGCTTATACGTCAGGTCGCCTCCGATAACACCCATCACGCGCAGTTGGCGATCGAAGCGGGGGGTATGCGTTTTCCCGCGCCTCTCAAGTGGGGGATGGGGTTGCTGGGCAATACGTCGCTCAAAAAAGCGCGCTATACCTGAACGGCTTGACGAACCCCACTGGCTGACCAATTCTAGAGAGTGTCCGCATACGCTTTAACGTGGCTTATGGGCTTCGTTGAAAAACACATAGGCACCCGCCGGCGCGAGCGGCGGCTTCAGGGAAGCAAGCCGGTTGAAAGGCACCGCCATAAAGGAGACGTAAAATGCTGGGTAACGCACTGCTTTTTTTGATTATCGCGATCATCGCCGGGGTACTCGGGTTTTCCGGCATTGCCGGGGTGGCCTCTACCATCGCCCAAGTGCTGTTCGTACTTTTTTTGATCCTTTTTCTCGTTTCGCTGTTTACCGGCCGGCGCCGATAGGGCGCTGGGTGCAGGTATAAAAAAAGCCCCTTTACAGGGGCTTTTTTGTGCTAGGACTTCGTACCAGCAAAACGTTGCCTATGCGTCGATGCGCTTGTACTTCATCCGCTTGGGCGTGTCGTTGCCTACGCGTTTTTTGTGGTCTTCTTCGTAGTCGGTGTAGTTACCGTCGAAGAATACCACTTCCGATTCGCCTTCGAAGGCCAGGATGTGTGTAGCGATCCGGTCCAAAAACCAGCGGTCGTGGGAGATCACGATCGCACAGCCCGGGAAAGCGAGAAGTGCTTCTTCCAGGGCGCGTAGGGTTTCGATATCCAGGTCGTTCGAGGGCTCATCGAGCAGCAGAACGTTGGCGCCTTGCTTGAGCGTTTGCGCCAGCTGTAGGCGACCGCGTTCGCCGCCGGAAAGCTCGCTGAGGCGTTTTTGCTGATCGTTGCCCTTGAAGTTGAAGCGACCCACGTAGGCGCGTGAGGACACCTCAAAGCCGTTGATGTTCAGGATATCCTGACCATCGGAGACGGCTTCCCATACGGTCTGTTTGTCGTCTAAAGCGTCGCGCAGCTGTTCGACGTAGGCGATATCGACCGTATTGCCGATGACCACTTCGCCTTCGTCGGGCTGCTCCTTACCGGTGATCAGCTTGAATAGCGTCGATTTACCCGCGCCGTTGCCGCCGACGATACCGATGATCGCGCCCGGCGGTACGGTAAAGGAAAGATCCTGGTAGAGGAGCTTGTCGTCGAAGCGCTTGGTCACGTTATGAAACTCGATGACCTTGTCCCCCAAGCGCGGGCCGGGCGGAATATAGATCTCGTTGGTTTCGTTACGCTTTTGGAAGTCGCCGGACTGCATCTCTTCGAAGCGGTTGAGGCGCGCCTTGCTCTTGGCCTGACGGCCCTTGGCGTTACTGCGTACCCACTCGAGTTCCTGCTTGATCGCTTTCTGGCGCGAGGCTTCCTGTTTGGCTTCCTGGGTCAGGCGCTGCTCTTTTTGCTCGAGCCACTGGGAGTAGTTGCCTTCGAAAGGAATGCCCTGACCGCGGTCGAGCTCGAGAATCCAGCCCGCCACGTTGTCCAGGAAGTAGCGGTCGTGGGTAATCGCCACGACGGTGCCGCTGTAGTCGTGCAAAAAGCGCTCGAGCCAGGCCACGGACTCGGCGTCCAGGTGGTTGGTGGGCTCGTCGAGCAGCAGCATGTCGGGGTTGGAGAGCAGCAAGCGGCAAAGCGCGACACGGCGGCGCTCACCACCGGACAGATTGCCTACTGTCGCCTCCCAGGGGGGCAGACGAAGGGCTTCGGCGGCCACTTCCAGCTTGCGCTCGATGTTGTGTGCGTCCGCGGCCTCGATCATGTTCTCCAGACGCGCCTGCTCGCTTGCCAGGGCGTCGAAGTCCGCGTCGGGCTCGGCGTAGGCGGCGTAGACCGCATCGAGTTTCTCCTGAGCGGCTTTTAGCTCGCCCAGCGCCTCTTCGACGGTGTCGCGAACGTTTTTCTCATCGTCGAGCTGCGGCTCCTGAGGGAGGTAACCCACGTTGATGCCAGCCATCGGGCGAGCTTCACCTTCAAACTCTGTATCGACACCGGCCATGATGCGCAGCAGTGTGGATTTACCCGCGCCGTTCAAACCCAGCACGCCGATCTTGGCGCCAGGGAAAAACGAAAGCGAGATATCCTTGAGAATTTGTTTTTTGGGCGGCACGACTTTGCCAACCCGGTTCATGGTGAATACGTATTGCGCCATGGAAATCCGTTAGGTTGTTGAACAGTGTGATCAAAAAGTGATGTGGGCGTAAATGATAGTGCCCCGAGCGAGTAAAGGCCAGAAAGAGGGCGGCCAACATGATCGCTCAGTGCCGTGAAGACGCTAAAAGGGTGCTCTTGCCCCTAGTCGTTCCAGTCGTCTTCGATAGCCCGCTTGAGATTACGCTCTTCAAGCCAGGCTTCTACCTGGCGGCGTGCACGCAGGGTATCGCCCTTGCTGGGCTTTTGCTTGCCGTACTGCTCGTCGTTGACCGCATCCAGGCTTTCGAAATCGTCGGCTTCGAGGTTTGCAGTGCTAAACGTATCGCGATTCAAGGGGTCACGGCTCATGAGATGCCCTCCAACCCAAGCCGGCGTACCGGCGTTTTATAGGCTTAGCGCTAAACGTTGGCTAAGCGCCCAGCGCACCACTGCGCTTAGGCGCTGTATAACGCCGCTTGGATTGAAGTTCAAGCTTTAAATGCAGGCGGGGTGAATCAGGCGCTTTCCTGCTGTTTTTGCAGCTCGGATAGTGCCCGTTGGGCTTCGACGCGCTCGGAGACGTCTTTTTGTACGCCGACGCAGTACATCAAGTTATCGCTTTCATCGAATACCGGCGTAATGGAAAGCTCGTTCCAGAACATGGTGCCGTCCTTGCGGTAGTTGCGCAGCACCTCGCGAGAGGAGCGACCGCTTTTGAGCGCCTCGCGGATCCGGTCGAGGGCGTCCTGGTCGCGGTCATCGTTTTGCAGAAAACGACAGTCCCGGTAGAGAATTTCATCGGCGGTGTAGCCGGTCAGGCGTTCAAAGCCTTTATTGACATAGATGAGAATGTTTTCCTCGCCTTCCTGCTCGGACACGACGATGCCGTCGTCCGATGCATCTACAATGCGCTCGAGTAATTCAGGGTTGATTAAAGGAGATCGTTTCATAAAAAATCCTGTTGCTAATCGCTCTTCCGTTGCCATGGCGCTGTACGTCAGCGCGGGAATCAACGGTACTTAAACACGCCAAACAGCATTAACATAGGCAGCAACGCTGGCGGTGGCAAATTATCCTCTCCGATCCAATAAGCGGGCACGCAAACGCGCGCCTGGGAGGGCTCATTCGACCTCGGGCAGCCGGTAGGCGCTGAGTATGGCGCAAAACGCCGTGAATGCCAGTACGAGCAGCAGTAGGGCACTGCCTAGCCACTGCGCCAATGCGCCCACCATGCCCCCCACGGCAAGCATCAAGGCGCCGGTCAGCGTATTGGAGAGCGCCACGTAAAGTGCACGATTATCCTGATTGGCGATATCGACCAGGTAGGTCTTGCGGCCAAGGCGCACGCCATGGTGAATGATCACCAGCAGCGCGTAGACGACGGCGTAGGGCACGATGCTTTGCGTCCATTCGTCGCCGACCCACACAAGGCTTGCGCCCAGTAGGCAGCAAAGCGTCGTGCCCAGGGCGGCGTAGCCCATGACACGGCGGCTGGATTGATCGGCAAGCTTGCCCCATACCGGGCTAGCAACCATGGCCGCCAGCCCCGATACGACGACCAAAAAGCCCAGGTTGCCCAGGCTGGTACCGCTTTGCTGCTGGCCGAGCAGCGCGATGTAGGGAAGGGCCAGGGCGCTCGAGAGTAATAACGCGCGGGAAACGTTGAAGTGCAAAAAGGTGCGGTCGGTTTTTAAAAGCGAAAACCCGTACTTGATGCTCTGCCAGGCATTTTCGCCGCCCTCTACCGCGCCGGGTTCTTCCTTGATGCGCGCCACGCAAAAGGCATTGAGTAGCCAGCCAAGGGCTGCGACGGCAAGCAGTGTAGCCAGCGCCCACTGGCCGGGGCTTTCGTTAAACAGCATCAGCACGCCGCCGGCAGCAAGGGTAGCGGCGCCGGCGACGCTACCGCTATAGCCCATGAGCGTGCCGCGGCGGCGTTTGGCGATGGTTTTACCCATTACATCCTTGGTGGCGATGGAAGAGATGCCCCGGGCGAGCGAAAGCAGCACCAGCACGCCGAGCACCAGTGCCCCGCCCAACGAATTACTGCCCCAAAGGGCCAGTAACGCTAAACAGAACGCGCACACCCCTTGAAGCACGGCGCCGGCGGCCCATACCCATTTGCGCCTGGGCTGGGGCCTGATGAAACCGGCCACGAATATCTGCGGAAGCAGCGCGCCGGCTTCACGGATGGGGACCAAAAATCCCACCATCCATACCGGCGCGCCCATGAGGCCCATGAGCCAAGGGAGCACCAACCGTGCGCTCGAGAGCTCGTCGGCCAGCTTATTGCCTAGCGCTGCAAACAGGTGCAAAAAGAAGTTGCGCGGCTGCTCGTGGCACGCTTGTTCGGGTATGTCCTGACACATTCGGCTATCGTCATCGCCGGTCAACCATTCGAACAGTCGGGTTTGGGAAATGGGCGGCTCAGCCATCGCGGTTCCTTGGCAGTTATTAATACAAGGTGACAGAATGCCGTTTTATCACCGCAGGTTAAAGCACTCGAGGCCGACACGATGCCGCGTATAAATGTCCGCTACTGCACGCAATGTCAGTGGCTTCTACGCAGTGCCTGGTACGCTCAGGAACTTCTTTCAACCTTTGGCGAGCAGCTTGATGAGGTGGCGCTGTCGCCTTCTCATGGTGGCACGTTCGAGATCTGGTGCGACGACGAGTTGATCTGGGAGCGCAAGCGTGACGACGGCTTCCCGGATAGCAAGGAGCTCAAAAAACGCGTGCGCGACAGGATCGACCCGGCCCGGGATCTTGGGCATATCGACCGATGAATCAGGACCGCCAGGCAATCGCATTCGGGTTAGGGGCAGTTGCGCTTTGGTCGACGGTGGCGACGGCCTTCAAGGTGGCGTTGGGTTACATGAGCCCGCTGGAGCTTATGTGGATCGCCGCGCTGGTCTCCTGGATGCTAATGGGGGCGCTGGTCATCAAGCGTGGTCACATCGGCAAACTGCGCCGCGGATGGAAAACCGCGGCCTGGGCTGGGCTGATGAACCCGGTAGCCTATTACCTGGTACTGTTTGCCGCCTACGACCGTTTACCAGGCCAGGAGGCCATGGCGCTCAATTATACCTGGGGGCTGGCCATGGCGCTTCTGGCCGTACCCCTTCTGGGCCAGCGTTTGACGCGATGGGACATGGCGGCGGGCGGCGTGGCCTACGCCGGTGTTTGGGTCATTGCAACGCGCGGGCAGGTCTTCAATCTGGCATTCGAGGATCCGCTGGGCATCGTGCTGGCACTTTGTTCAACGCTTATCTGGGCGCTTTACTGGCTTTTGAACGCCCGCGATGCGCGGGAGCCGCTGGTTGGTCAGTGGCAAAATTTTAGTGTTGGCTTGCCAGTGCTGACGTTTCTACTACTTTTAGGTCCGGGGGTTCAGTGGCACGGTTTGGCTGCGTTGGGCGCAGGTGTCTACGTCGGCTTGTTCGAGATGGGGATCGCCTTCATTTTCTGGCAGGTGGCGGTGCATAAGGTGTCGCGCACGGCCAAGGTGTCCAATCTGATTTTCCTCTCGCCGCCGGTATCGCTGCTGCTGTTGCACCTGGTCGTGGGAGAACCGCTTTTGGTATCTACTTTCGCGGGGCTTGGACTGATTTTAGGCGGTCTTGCCTTGCAGCAGGTACAAAGTGGTGAAAAAGACTGATTAAAAGAACGTGTTTTTTAGATTCTTATTGTAAAGTTTTGTGACTTTTGTTCTGATACGTTGCCTTAACCGTTAATGCTATTAACTTAAGCCAGGTTGTCGTGGCTGCTCTTTCCGGTCGTAGAAACATAAGCCAAGCGTCAGACCTTGACGCCGCGCAAAAAAACAGATGCCGGAGAAGTGGCAGAGTACGCCGCGATATCATCGCAAGAGTTTCAACGTAAGAGTGGAACGCTCAACAGGGATCCATGGATATGAAAGACAACGTAACAACGAAATTAAAGTATCTGTTTTCAGCGCGTGCGTTTCGCCCCATTACGTTAACGACGCTTGCGTGTCTGCCGCTTTCTGCTCTAGCGCAGTCGCTACCCGCCAGCCTCTACGCGCCGGGGTCCACGGATTTGCCGAGCGCCATTCAGCAAACCATCATCACCAACCCGCAGGTCAACGCGGCTTGGGCGAATTTCAATGCGTCGGGAAGCGATATCCGGGCCGCCCGGGGTGGCTATTTGCCGACGATCGATGTGCGCGCCGGCGTAGGGCGCCAGGATCGGCAAAACGACGGGCGAGGCAGCTACAGCAGTGATTTTGCCGAACTGACTCTGTCGCAAATGGTATTTGACGGTTTTGCGACGCGCAGTGATGTCGAGCGTCTGGACCGGGCCCGCCTGGTCGCTTATTTCGAGCTTTTAGGCGCGAGCGAAGAGGTCGCCCTCGAGGCCTTTGGCAGCTATATCGACGTACTTCGCTATCGTGAACTGGTGCGCCTGGCCCAGGATAATTACCGCCAGCACCAGCGCGTTTTCGGTCAGATCGAAGAGCGCACGCTTTCCGGCGCCGGGCGTGGGGTCGACCTGGAACAAATCAGCGGTCGTCTGGCGCTCGCCGAATCCAACCTGATGTCGGAAGCGTCCAATCTTCACGATGTGACTGCGCGTTATCAGCGTGTCGTCGGTGAGCTTCCCGCGCAAAACATGACGCCGGCACCTTCGCTGGCGGCGGACTTGCCGGCGGATGTGGCTCAGGCCGTTAGCATGGCCTTCGAAGGCAACCCGGATTTTCAAGCGGCGATGGAGAATATCGCCGTGGCCCGTGCCCAGCAGGAAAGCACACGCGCCGGTTATATGCCGCGCCTGGATATTCAAGGACGTACCGGCACCAATAACGATGACAACCTCACCGGGCGTAGTGACGAGCACAGCATCCAGCTCGTGGCGAGTATGAACCTGTACCGCGGTGGGGCAGACCAGGCAACCTTCGACGCGGCCGCTTCGCGGATCGAACAGGCGCAGAGTCAGCGTGAGCTTGCCTGTACCAACGTGCGCCAAACCACACAGATCGCCTATAACGATACCCAGCGTCTGCGCGAACAGCTTAGCTACCTCAACGAGCACCGTCAGTCCATTGACCGCGTGCGGGGTGCCTATCAGCAGCAGTTCGATATCGGTCAGCGCACCTTGTTGGACGTTCTCGACAGTGAGAACGAGTACTTCGAAGCCAGCCGTGCCTACGCCAACGCCGAGTTTGATTTGACCCTTGCTCAAGCGCGTACACTTGCGTCGATGGGCCAGCTCATGCAGACCCTCAACGTGACGCGTGACGATATCCCAAGCCTTGCCGAGCTCGACTATGACGGTACGACGTTAAGTTCCGCCGATACCTGTGCCGTTAACGGCCCCAGTGGCTTTACGTTGGATGATTTCACACAGGGTATTTCGGCCTCCTCCTCGAATTACTCGACGGCGTATCCGGCAGAGTAACCAGCGCCTGGCGCTGATCCCCTGCACATGTCACCGGTACACTGCGGATGCCGCCGTGTACCGGTTTGCGGCTTTCCTCTGCCTGAGTGACCAGTGGGTCTGGCAACGCCGCTGGAAGCTTTCGGTCTTCGAGGGGAAATAAGGGGATTGGGGGTGTCTTTTTACGGCCTTTAAAAAGGACGTTTTAAGATTAAATATAGCGAGATGGCTCAAAAAAATCAGGGCGTTGGGTGGGATGTAAAGCGCCTAACGTTGAGCGCTCGATGTTCTACTTTTCAGCGATGACTCGACCTCGCGGTACACCGACGGATAGGAGATTAGGTTTTAGTGGCTCAGCAAAAGCAGGTCGTCTCTACCAGTACTCCATCTCGCGAGCAAGCGGGGGATGAGCTTCTTGAATGTTTGAAAGCGATCGCCTCCTATCATCAGCACGAGGTATCCTCGGAGGCGCTCAAGGCGGGGTTGCCTTTGGAGCAAGGGAACCTCACGCCGTCGGTTTTTGGCCGCGCCGCGCACCGCGCTGGCCTGACGGCGCGCATCGTTAAAAGCCCTTTGCTGGGGCTCAATCCTTCGCTATTTCCTGCCGTGCTCCTGCTGGAGCCGGGACGCGCTTGTGTGCTTTTGGCACTGGACACTCAACAGCAAAAAGCCAGCGTCATCTTCCCGGAGCTTTCCGAGGCCGCCGTCGAAGTGGCGCTCGACGAGCTCAATGGTGGGTACAGCGGCGAGGCGATTTATGTCCGGCCCAGATTTCAGGCCGACAACAGTACTGAACCCGGCGTCAAGAAAAAGCGCGATCAACACTGGTTCTGGGGCGTCATCAAGGAAAACCGCCGTCTTTACCGTGACATCATCAGCGGGTCGATCGCGATCAACGTCTTTGCGCTGGCCATGCCGCTTTTCATCCTTAACGTCTATGATCGCGTGGTGCCCAATCAGGCGACCGACACACTTTGGGTGATGGCGGCGGGCGTGTTTATCGTGCTGTGCTTCGATTTGGCGCTTCGTCTGATGCGTAGCGCCTTTGTCGATTTAGCGGCGAGTCGGGCGGACGTGAAACTCTCCTCGGCGATCATGGCAAAGGTGCTGGGGATGCGCCTTGAAGAGCGTCCTGCTTCCACGGGCTCGTTTACGTCGACGCTGCAGTCGTTCGAATCGGTGCGCGCCTTTATCGGCTCGGCCACCATCGTCGGTATCGTCGATCTGCCTTTCGTGCTCATGTTCGTGGGTATCATCGCGCTCATCAATCCGTGGCTTGTGTTGCCGGTTATCGTGGGGATCCTCTTAGTACTGCTGTACGCGCTGGGCGCGCAGGGCAAGCTGCACCAGCTCTCTGAAACCACCTGGGAGGTGGGCGCCCAGCGCAACGCGCTGTTGGTAGAGTCGGTGTCTCAGCTCGAGAACGTCAAGGCGCTACGCGCCGAGAGCCGCATTCAGCGTCATTGGGAAAAAGCCTCGGCCTTTTTATCGCGCACCGGCGCGCAGTTAAAGCTGGTCAGCTCTTCGGTGTCGAGCGTGGCACTCTGGGCGCAAAACAGCGTGGCGGTGTGCGTCATCATCGTGGGGGTCTATCAAATCATCGAAGGCAACCTGACCCAGGGCGGGCTGATCGCAAGCTACATGCTCTCTTCCCGGGCGATGGCGCCGATTAGCCAGGCCGCAGCGCTGCTGGCCCAGTACCACCAATCCTCTACGGCGCTCGAGTCGCTCAATCGGGTCATGGAGAAAAAAGAGGAGCGCCACGAAGGCAAAGCTTACGTCGAGAAACCGAGTGTGGCCGGCCACCTTCAGCTCGAAAAAGTCACGTTGCGCTACCCGGACGAAGAGCGCGATGCGCTGCGCGACGTGTCGGTGACGATCAAGGAGGGCGAAAAGGTCGCGCTTCTGGGGCGTGTCGGTTGTGGCAAGTCGTCACTCAACAAGCTGCTTTTGGGGTTCTATCAGCCAAGCGCTGGCGCGGTAATGCTCGATGGAGTGGATATCCGGCAGTTGGATCCGCTGCAGTTAAGGCGCCATATCGGCTACGTGCCGCAAGAGGTAAGCCTCTTTGCCGGCTCGCTTCGCGACAATATCGTGGCCGGCGGTGGAAGTGACCGGGTCGACGATCATGCGTTGTTACGGGCGATCAAAATCGCCGGGCTCGAATCCCTGGTGAACGCCCACCCCAAGGGTGTGGATTTACAGGTTGGCGAGCGCGGCCAGGCGCTTTCCGGCGGGCAGAAGCAGGCGGTCGCCATTGCCCGCGCCGTGGTGCAAGACCCGCCGGTGCTGCTGCTCGATGAACCGACCAGCGCTATGGATAACGCCAGTGAAGAGACGTTCAAGGCGAATCTGACCCGCATTTCCGAGGGTAAAACCGTGCTGGTGGTGACCCACCGTACCTCGCTATTGTCGCTGGTCGACCGCATCATCGTGATGGATGCGGGTAAGGTCGTGGCCGATGGTCCGCGGGACAGTGTGGTCGAGGCGCTGCGCAACGGTCAGATCGGGAGGGCCTCATAATGGCGAAAAAGTCCTCTACTACCGAGCAAAAAGGGTTCGAAGCGATCGGCCGTTTCTCTGAAAAGGGCCAAAAGCCCTTTCGCCCTTTTATGGATCGGCTGTTCGCCCGCCGAGTAAGTTCTGCCCACCTCAACCGGGACTGGGCAAGCGATACCGACTGGGCGCGCATGCAGCAAGAGCCCATTCGCGCGCGGCTCTTTCTCTACGTCACCTTGCTTGCGTTCATTGCCGTGCTGGTATGGGCGTACTTCGCCCAGATCGACGAAGTGACGCGGGGTAACGGCCGGGTGATCCCCGCAAGCCACCTTCAGCGCATTCAATCCTTTGATGGCGGCGTGGTCGAGCAGATCAACGTGCGCGAAGGCCAAGTCGTCAGCGCTGGCGAAGTGCTCATGCAGATCGACCCTACCCGGTTTGTCTCCGATTTTCGCGAAAACCGCGCTCAGCGTTACGCGCTCGAAGCGCGTTCCGAGCGCCTTCGCGCGCTGGCCACGGGGACCGCGTTCGAACCATCCGACGAGCTCCTTCAAGAAGTACCCGGGATCGTGTCTCAGGAGCGCGAGGCTTACGAGAGCAGTATCGAAGAGCTTCGCGAGCAGGAGAACGTACTGGAAGACCGCGTTCGTCAGCGCCGGGAAGAGCTAAGAGAAGCCCAGTCCCGTCGCGACACCGCCGGGCGTGAAGCCAGTATGGCAAGCCAGGAGCTGAACCTTACGCGCCCGCTACTTTCGTCAGGCGCGGTATCGGAAGTGGAAGTATTGCGCCTCCAGCGCGAGGTGTCCCGGGCGACCGGCGAGCGCAATCAGGCGGACGCTTCCGTAGCGCGGCTTCAGGCGGCGGTCGAAGAGTCGCAGACCCAGCTTCGCGAACTAAGCGCCGAGCGACGCAGCGAGTGGCGCAGTAATCTGGCGCAAACCGTGGGCGATCTGAACGCGCTTCAGCAGTCGGGCACCGGTTTGCAGGACCGTGTACGGCTAACCGAAATTCGCTCGCCGGTGGATGGTGTCATTCAGCGTATCCATATCAACACCATCGGTGGTGTCGCCCAGCCCGGGCAAGAAGTGGTCGAAATTATTCCAAGCGATGACCAACTGCTGGTCGAGGCGCGTATTGCGCCCCAGGATATCGCCTTTTTGCACCCGGGGCAGGCCTCCACTATCAAGTTAACCGCCTACGACTACGCCATTTACGGTGGGCTTCAAGCTGAACTCGAGCATATCAGTGCCGATACGATTACCGATGACGATGGCAACACCTTCTATCTGGTACGGGTACGTAGTTTGCAAGACGAGGACGCGGCGCAGCGGCTGCAGGTCATCCCCGGGATGACCGCTCAAGTCGATATAGTGACGGGCAAACGAACGGTCATGCAGTTTTTGCTCAAGCCCGTTTTAAGAGCGTGGCGTGACTCAATGGGAGAGCGCTAATGAAACATCTATTTTTAACGGCGGATGGGATATTAAAGGCGCGCTGGCAGGAAGCGTTCCCCGGTGCCGCAGTGCTCACCCCGGATAGCGGGCTTGGCGCCGTCGATACCGGTGATGTGGTATGGCTGGTCACCACGGTCAACGCTTGGCAAACGCTGATTGGCACGATTACGCAAAAAGGCGCCGTGGTAGTGGTGTTGAGCTACGCCGCCGACGACCGTGAGGCCCTGCAGGCCCTCGACCACGGCGCGCGCGGCTACGCCCATACGCTTTCCGCACCGGCGATGCTCGAGCAGGTGGCGCTGGTGGTCACCAATCACGGCATTTGGGCGGGGCAGTCGCTTCTGTCCAGGGTTTTGGGCGGCTCCGCCCAAGCACTACAGCAGCGAAGCGGCGGCGAACGGGGGCTTTCAAACCAGCATTTAGCCTTGTTGACCGAGCGCGAGCGAGCGGTAGCCCAGGCGGTTTCAAGTGGAGCGAGTAACAAGGAAATCGCCCGCCAGCTGGATATCAGCGAGCGCACGGTCAAAGCGCACCTAAGCGCGATTTTCAAGAAGCTGGCGGTGCGCGACCGGCTACAATTGATGCTGAAGCTCGCCGCCGATGCAGAAGCTCGCTCCTTTGGGTAAATAGTCGCCGTTTCGGCCCGATTTCCCCCGCGGCTACGCCGTTTTAACACGGCGCCCCCCAAGCCGCGGGCGCTAAAATAAATGCACTACCTGTCCATCGGTACAATAGGTTTATCCCCTCTGTTTCCCTAGTATGGCGCTATAAGCCGCATCTCCCTTCGTGCCACCCACGAGCCTGCGGCCACTAACGTTTATCGGGGAACTACTTCATGGCAACAGCAACGGTCATTTCCATCACGGGCGACGCCTGGGTCGTGGACGCAGCGGGCAATATCCGCGAGGTTCGCATTGGCGACACCCTTAACGAGGGTGAAACGCTCATGACCTCGGACGGTGGCCGGGTAGAGCTGGATTTTGCCGATGGCACCGGTGCCAATGTGGTAGAAGGTGGCCAGGAAGTGGTCATTACGCCCGAGCTTGAAAGCGATGCGATCGTGACAAGCGACGAGGCCAGCGTTCTCGATGACGATATCGAAGCCCTGCTCGCGGCGCTCGAAGATGAGGATACCGACCTTCTCGATATTCTGGACCCCACCGCCGCAGGCGGCGCCGCGGGTGGCGGCGGCGAAGGCCACAGCTTCGTGCGCGTTGCGCGCATCTCCGAAGACGTTAGCCCCTTAAGTTTCTCCACCGCAGGCCCTGCCGCGGGCGCCTCCCCGGCATTCTTCGAGTTCTCTGGTGGCGAGCTGGATGATGCCGATGACGGCCTCACTCCTCCAGTCGACCCGACCGATCCTGCGGACCCGACTGATCCTACGGACCCGACCGATCCGACGGACCCGACCGATCCGACTGATCCCACGGACCCGACTGATCCTACGGACCCGACCGATCCGACGGACCCGACCGATCCAACGGACCCGACTGATCCGACGGACCCGACGGACCCGACCGATCCAACGGACCCGACTGATCCTACGGACCCGACTGATCCGACCGATCCCACGGACCCGACTGATCCTACGGACCCGACCGATCCTACGGACCCGACCGATCCTACGGACCCGACGGACCCGACCGATCCTACGGACCCGACTGATCCTACGGACCCGACTGATCCTACGGACCCGACTGATCCTACGGACCCGACTGATCCGACGGACCCGACCGATCCGACGGACCCGACCGATCCGACGGACCCGACCGATCCGACGGACCCGACCGATCCGACGGACCCGACCGATCCTACGGACCCGCCTGATCCTACGGACCCGACTGATCCCACGGACCCGACTGATCCCACGGACCCGACTGATCCCACGGACCCGCCTGATCCCACGGACCCGACTGATCCGACCGATCCCACGGATCCGACTGATCCTACGGACCCGACTGATCCTACGGACCCGACTGATCCTACGGACCCGACTGATCCTACGGACCCGACTGATCCCACGGACCCGACTGATCCCACGGACCCGACTGATCCCACGGACCCGACTGATCCGACCGATCCCACGGATCCGACTGATCCTACGGACCCGACTGATCCGACGGACCCGGAAGATGGTGATGCAGACGCCGACGCGGATTCCGATGCAGATGCGGACGCTGATGCAGATGCCGACGCGGACTCCGATTCTGACGCAGATGCAGATGCAGATGCAGATGCAGATGCGGACTCCGATTCTGATGCCGACGCAGATGCGGATTCTGACGCGGACGCCGATTCAGATGCGGATGCGGATGCGGACGCGGACGCGGACGCTGATTCGGATGCCGATGCCGACGCTGACGCTGATTCTGACACGGATGCAGATGCTGATTCCGACGCGGATGCGGATGCTGATGCAGATTCCGACGCCGACGCCGACGCCGACGCGGATGCAGATTCCGACGCCGATGCTGATTCGGACGCTGACGCTGACGCTGACGCAGATGCAGATGCAGATGCAGATGCAGATGCGGATTCTGACGCGGACTCCGATTCTGATGCAGACGCTGATGCCGACGCAGATGCGGATTCTGACGCAGATGCGGATTCTGACGCGGACGCCGATTCAGATGCGGATGCAGACGCTGACTCAGATGCGGATTCCGATGCAGATGCAGATGCAGATGCCGATTCAGACGCCGACGCGGACTCCGATTCTGATGCAGACGCAGACGCAGACGCAGATGCGGATTCTGACGCGGACGCCGATTCTGATGCAGACGCCGACGCCGACGCCGACGCCGACGCCGATGCTGATGCTGATTCTGACGCCGATGCAGATGCAGATGCAGATGCAGATGCGGATGCCGATTCAGACGCAGACGCTGATTCCGACGCGGATGCTGACTCAGATGCAGATGCAGATGCAGATGCGGACGCTGATTCCGATGCGGACGCCGACTCTGACGCGGATGCCGATGCCGATGCGGACGCTGATGCAGATTCCGACGCTGACTCAGACGCGGATGCCGACGCCGACGCCGACGCTGATTCTGATGCCGACGCGGATGCCGATTCAGACGCCGATGCTGATTCAGATGCGGACGCTGATGCTGATTCGGATGCCGACGCAGACGCCGACGCCGATGCAGATTCCGACGCCGATGCTGATTCGGACGCTGACGCTGATTCCGATGCGGACGCCGATGCTGATTCCGATGCAGATGCAGATGCAGATGCGGATTCTGACGCTGATGCCGACGCTGACGCTGATTCTGACGCGGATGCAGATGCTGATTCCGACGCGGATGCGGATGCTGATGCTGATTCAGACGCCGACGCGGATGCAGATTCCGACGCCGATGCTGATTCGGACGCTGATGCTGACGCAGATGCAGATGCAGATGCAGATGCAGATGCAGATGCGGATTCTGACGCGGACTCCGATTCTGATGCAGACGCTGATGCCGACGCAGATGCGGATTCCGATGCCGATGCAGATGCGGATGCCGATTCAGACGCTGATGCTGATGCAGATGCCGACGCGGACTCCGATTCTGATGCAGACGCAGATGCGGATTCTGACGCGGACGCCGATTCTGATGCAGACGCCGATTCTGATGCAGACGCCGACGCCGACGCCGACGCCGACGCCGATGCTGATTCGGATGCAGACTCTGACTCTGACGCGGATGCTGATTCGGATGCCGATGCAGATTCCGACGCTGATGCGGACGCGGATGCCGATTCCGACGCAGATGCGGATGCGGATGCCGATGCTGATTCGGATGCCGACGCCGATGCTGACTCTGATGCTGATGCTGATGCTGATGCGGACGCGGATGCAGATTCCGACGCCGATGCTGATTCGGACGCTGACGCTGACGCTGATTCCGATGCGGACGCCGACTCTGACGCGGATGCAGATTCCGATGCGGATGCTGATTCAGATTCCGACGCCGATGCTGATTCGGACGCTGACGCTGACGCTGATTCCGATGCGGACGCCGACTCTGACGCGGATGCCGACGCCGATGCGGATGCTGATTCAGATGCGGATGCTGATTCAGATGCGGATGCTGATTCAGATGCGGACGCTGATTCAGATGCGGACGCTGATGCTGATTCGGATGCAGATGCTGATGCCGACGCGGATGCCGATTCAGACGCCGATGCCGATTCAGACGCCGATGCGGACGCGGACGCTGATTCCGATGCGGATGCTGACTCAGACGCCGATGCCGATTCCGATGCAGATGCTGACGCCGACGCGGACTCCGACGCAGATGCGGATTCCGACGCCGATGCTGATTCGGACGCTGATGCGGATGCGGACGCCGATGCAGACGCTGACGCTGACGCCGATTCCGATTCCGATGCAGATGCCGATGCTGATTCGGATGCAGATGCTGATTCCGACGCGGATGCTGATTCGGATGCCGATGCAGATTCCGACGCTGATGCAGATGCCGACGCGGATGCGGATTCTGACGCGGACGCTGATTCGGATGCCGATGCCGATGCCGATGCCGATGCGGACGCTGATGCAGATGCAGATGCTGACTCAGACGCGGATGCCGACGCCGATGCTGATTCGGACGCTGATGCTGATGCGGACGCCGATGCAGACGCCGATTCCGATGCAGATGCAGATGCGGACGCCGATGCTGATTCGGATGCAGATGCTGATTCCGACGCGGATGCTGACTCTGACGCGGATGCTGATTCGGATGCCGATGCAGATTCCGACGCTGATGCAGATGCAGATGCCGACGCGGATGCGGATTCTGACGCGGACGCTGATTCGGATGCAGATGCCGATGCCGATGCCGATGCGGACGCTGATTCCGATGCAGATGCTGACTCAGACGCGGATGCCGATTCCGACGCAGATGCGGATGCAGATGCCGACGCGGACTCCGATTCTGATGCAGACGCTGATTCCGACGCCGATGCTGATTCCGACGCAGATGCGGATTCCGATGCTGATTCGGACGCTGACGCTGACGCTGATGCGGATGCGGATGCGGATGCAGACGCCGATGCAGACGCTGACGCCGATTCCGATGCAGATGCTGACTCAGACGCGGATGCCGATTCCGACGCAGATGCGGATGCCGATGCCGATGCCGATGCCGATGCCGATGCCGATGCTGATTCGGATGCCGATGCCGATGCCGATGCGGACGCTGATTCCGATGCAGATGCTGACTCAGACGCGGATGCCGATTCCGACGCAGATGCCGATGCCGATGCTGATTCGGATGCCGATGCCGATGCCGATGCCGATGCCGATGCCGATGCCGATGCCGATGCTGACGCGGACGCGGACGCAGATTCCGACGCCGATGCTGATTCGGACGCTGATTCCGATGCGGACGCTGATGCAGATGCCGACGCGGACTCCGATTCTGATGCAGACGCTGATTCCGACGCCGATGCTGATTCCGACGCAGATGCCGATGCTGACGCGGATGCAGACTCCGACGCCGATGCAGATTCCGATGCGGATGCTGATTCAGATGCGGACGCTGATGCTGATGCTGATGCAGATGCTGATTCCGATGCTGATGCTGATGCTGATGCTGATGCTGATTCGGATGCCGATGCCGATGCCGATGCCGATGCTGACGCGGATGCAGACTCCGACGCCGATGCAGATTCCGATGCGGACGCCGATTCGGACGCCGATGCAGACGCTGACGCTGACGCTGACGCCGATTCCGATGCAGATGCAGATGCAGATGCTGATTCGGATGCAGATGCAGATGCAGATTCGGATGCAGATTCCGACGCCGATGCGGATTCCGATTCAGATGGTTCTCATGAGCCAAAAGCCAAAATCACCATCGACAAGATCGCTGGCGACGACGTGATCAATGGCCAGGAAGCTAAGGACGACGTACGCGTTACCGGCACCGTCGGTGGCGACGCCCAGGCGGGTGACACCGTTACACTGACCGTGGGTGACAACACCTACGAAGGTGAGGTCACCGCCGACGCCGATGGCAACCTGACCTACGCCATCGACGTCCCGGGATCGGTTCTCGCCGAGAACGACACCGTTTACGCGGAAGTCACCGGCACGGATAGTGCAGGCAATGGCTACAGCGCCGAGACGGATCGCGACTACAGCGTCAACCTCGATGCCAGCGCCAAGATCACCATCGACAAGATTACCGGCGATGACGTGATCAACGGCGAGGAAGCGAAGGGCGACGTGCGCGTTACCGGCACTGTGCGGGGCGACGCTCAGGCGGGCGACACCGTCACGCTGACCGTGGGTGACAACACCTACGAAGGTGAGGTCACCGCCGACGCCGATGGCAACCTGACCTACGCCATCGACGTCCCGGGATCGGTTCTCGCCGAGAACGACACCGTTTACGCGGAAGTCACCGGCACGGACAGTGCAGGCAATGGCTACAGCGCCGAGACGGATCGCGACTACAGCGTCAACCTCGATGCCAGCGCCAAGATCACCATCGACAAGATTACCGGCGATGACGTGATCAACGGCGAGGAAGCGAAGGGCGACGTATGCGTCACCGGCACCGTGGGCGGCGACGCTCAGGCGGGCGACACCGTGACGCTGACCGTGGGCGACAACAGCTACATCGGCATCGTCGGTGAAGATCAGACCTACGCCATCGACGTGCCCGGCAGTGTGTTGGCCGAGAACGACACCGTTTACGCGGAAGTCACCGGAACCGATAGCGCAGGTAATCCTTACAGCGCCGAGACCGGCCGCGACTACAGCGTCGATATAGCGCCTTCATCTGAAGGCGGCTACGCCCTGGGTGATGAAGATAGCTCCAGTGCCGGTCACGATGACTTCCTGCTCAAATGGGAAGATTTCAATATCACCGACAAGGGATGGGTCGAATCCGATCCGGGTATCGTTGTCACTCAGCTGCCAACCAGTGGCTGGCTGCAAGCGAAAGAGGGTGATGGATGGCGTGATGTCGAAGAGGGCGAACGCTTCTCCAAAGCACAGATCGACGCAGAGGAGTTGCGCTTCAAGCCAGAGGCCAACGAGTCGGGCTTCGATGGTTATGGTGGCGATGGTGTGGGTAACATGCAGGCTGACTACGCGAAATTCAGCTTCAAACCCGCAGGTGAGCTCAAGGATGGTAAAGAGTCCACCTTCACCATCGACATTACCCCTGTCGCGGATAAACCGAACGTCGAACTAGAGGTTACCGCTGGCGATATCGTTCCGGGGGCAGGCGCTGGTAAGACGCTGCAGGTGAACGGCGGTAGCAGTCAACGCGGCGGCTTCGATGTTCGGGACGGTCAAATCGTCAAGATCGGCGATAATGTACGTGTATGGCTCTCGGAAGGAGATATCGCTCCCGAGAGTACCGGGACTGGGGTGGTCGCCTATTATGACCAGCACGGAAACCCGGCTGGTGACGCGGATTACTGCGACATCTTCGTGGTTCGCCCCGACAGCAAATTGCTCCATAACGTAACAGGGGTACGTAGCGGCGAGCCTGACGCGTTGGCGGACTACATCTTCATGTCGGGCCCTGCTAGCGGGTATGCCGTCTCGGTTGGAACCAACAACCGCAATGGTCAAATCAATACCCTCGAGAATGTCCATGTCAGCCATAATGGTCACTCCATCATCGAGGCAGGCAATCAGGTCGAAGGGTTCATCTATGGCGATGGTACCTGGGAAGCTCAAGACAAGTGTAATCCTGAACCGCCGATGGAATCCGTAGAGGGCGAGAAGCCTCTTCAGGAGCTAGTGGTCAAAGTTTCTGCCCAGTTGACCGATACCGACGGCAGCGAAGTACTTTCGGGTATTACGCTGAAAGGTATCCCGGAAGGCGCAAGCGTCGAGCTTAAAGACGCGCCGATGGGCATTGGGCTGGTCGAGCAAGATGGCGTATGGACGATTACCAACCCCGAGCATTTGCCCGGCCTGAAGGATATTCAGCTGGCGCTGAAAGTGCCTGCGGGTAGCGAGTCTTTCGAGATCGTCGCCGTGGCGAGTTCTACCGAGGTTTACCGCGATGCTGATGGTAACCCGGTGGCGCTCGAAGGCGTGACGCCAGCGTATGGCTTGGCAACTGAATATGTCGATGTGACCTCTGACAACACCATCGTGCCGGAAGTGAGCCTGGCGGTCGAAACGGTTCATGGCCTCGAGACGGTCACGAAGGATGGCTTTGCTGATCTGGGCGTGGGCGGCTCTGGCGACGGCTGGATCAATGATCCACGTCCGCCGGCAGATACCGAAAAGGCCCACTTCGATTTCGGTAAGGCACATGCGGGTGAAACCTTCACGTTAAGCTGGACGCAAATGGCGAAAGGCGGCTGGGAAGATGGTCGTACCGGCTGGCATCATAGAGGTGGCACCCGCGATACGTTCAAGGTGCTCGTCAATGGCCAGGAGCAGTACGAAACGTCCTGGTACGATCCCAACAACAGCAACTGGACCCGTTTCAAGCCTGAAAACCAGTCGCTGACCGTAATGCTGGATAAAAACGGTCAGGCGGTCGTCGAGTTCGAGGTGCGCTCGACCGAAGCCAATGAAGTAGTGGATGTCAGCAATATCAAGGCCGAGCTGAACGTCGAAACGACGATTTACAAGGTCGACCTTTCCGGCAGCATTGCAAAGGGTGAAATCGACTACTACGAAGTCGAAGTTGACGGTGGGCAGTTACTTTACAACGGTAACGTACTGGCCAGCGAAAACGGCGTTTATCGCGTAGAGCCCAGCCAGTTGGGCAGCTTGACCGTAAGGCCGGATGTTGGTTTGGACACCTTCGATGTGCGCGCAACCTCGTTTAGCGACAAGGGTGTAAGTAGCGATCAGGCGCTGGTGAATGTCGATGTGGAAATGCCCTCTACGCCCCCGGAGGTAAGCATCGATCTTATCGAGACAGGACAAGAGGCAGGTGTCGATGTATTAACCAAGGTATGGGGCAGCCTCAAAGATGGCTCCTTCGGCACCACAGGCATGTCGGTGAATACCCACGGTGCTAATCAGATGGTGAGCGGCTCTAGCCTCAAGGCCGATTGCAGTCGTAATCTGAAGATCGTGTCGAAAACCGGCAGTAATGAAACAGCCTATCTGCAGGTCGGGGATACCTACTCGATTAAGTGGCAGGAGCTCACTGGGTATAAGACTCTTTACTCTTTGAAGCACCCTCTCGGGCACAAGCAGGCAGTCTGGGAAGACCACTCCATGGAAGGCATGGTTACCCGTTCTGACAAAACCGATGTCAATGGGTCGGGCAACGATGTGGTCGTCTTCTCCGGAAAGGTCAATGGCGTAGCTAAAACCCTCGTCATCGATAACGGTCCGGAGGGTGTTCGCGAGGGCACTTACCATGTCCAGAACCACTACTACACCAACGACAAGGATGACAGCACCGTTGGCTTCCGTGAGATGAAGATTGCCGGCTCTGCCGATGCGGATGCAGAGGTGACGGTCACCGATAAGCATGGCCAGGTAGTGGATACCGTCAAGGCGAATGCTAACGGTGAGTGGACGACCGCTCTGAAACGTATCGATGGCGACAGCGGTGAACTCAAGGCCACCGCTATCGATGCAGACGGCAATATCTCGGTCGACACCAAGCATTACCAGCTTGGTGACAAGGGCAACAACGTGCTGCGCGGTACCGAAGCCAACGATCTTCTCTACGGCGGTGCCGGTAACGATACGTTAGTAGGCGGCGATGGAGACGACACGCTGATCGGTGGAGCGGGTAATGACACGCTGATAGGCGGCCCGGGTGACGATATTCTCGTCGGTGGCCTGGGTGCCGATACCTTCAAGTGGGAGTTCGGTGATCAGGGCAGTAGCCATAACGCGGCCACCGATGTGGTCAAGGACTTTACTCAGGGGGTATTTGGTAAGGATGCCCAAGCGGATCGTCTGGACCTCTCCGACCTGCTGAAAGGCGAGAACAACGAGAGTATCGATCAGTACATTCGCGCGGAGCAGCAGGGAAGCGATACGGTTCTGCATATCAAATCGGAAGGTGGTTTGTCTGCGGATAACAGTAACGCCGACCAGCGCGTGGTACTCAAGGACGTCACGATGCCGCAAGGCGAGAACTCTTCGGACTTTATCCAGAGTATGCTGCAGGATCACCAGCTAAAAATCGATCACTAAGGCGAAGGCGTTACACCAGCCTTGCAAAACGAAAGGCCGCCTCCGGGCGGCCTTTTTAACCTTGAATATTGGGTCATCAAGAAAGGGTGGTTGCGATGTTTTATATCAAACGCAATGCGGCGGGTGCGATTGTGCTTCTCAGCAAAGAGGCGTCCAGCGAGTTCTCGGAGCAGATAGCGGCCGACGACCCGGAGGTGCTGGCGTTTCTGGCGGAGCAGCCCGGATCCTCGGCCAGCTTCCTCGCCTCGGATCTGGCCTTCGTGCGGGTGGTGGAAGATTTGATGGAGGTGTTGTTGGATAAGGGCGTGATCTCGTTTACCGACTTGCCCGAGGCGGCGCAGAACAAGGTGATGCAGCGTAAGTCGCTGCGCTCCAAAAAAAACGTCAACCTGATCAGTGAGGACGGCGGTATCATTTGATACCGCCGTGGGCCTGGATCAGGCGGTACGAACGCCCGGGCCGGTAGCGCCATCCAGGCCCATACGGAAAAGCTGGCTCAGCTCCTGCTCGGTCGTTACCCCTTCGGCAATCACCAGAATGCCCAGCGAGTGGCAAAGCGTGGTCATGCTTCGCAGAATGCTCTGCTGCTCGAAGGATGCATGAATGTCGCGCACCAGGCTGCTGTCCACCTTCAAATACGAAAGACCGATATCCTGCAAGTCGGCAAGCCTTGTGAACGCCGCCCCCACGTGCTCGATCCCGAATTGGCAGCCCAGGTGGCGTAGCGCCGAACAGAACCCGCGGAAGCTGGCAATTGCGTAGGGGTCGAGGGTGGCGGGTATTTCGAAGCAGAGCCTGGGGGCCAGAGCGGCGTTTCTTTCCAACAGCGTACGCAGCTCGGTCACGAACTGCGCGTTGGTGATGGTGGCGATGGAAAGGTTGATACCCAAGGTCTGACCGGGCTCGGCACGTAGAAGCTCCAGCGCCTGCTGGATGACGGCCTTGTCCAGCGAAGCCTCCAAACTGAAGCGTGCAAGCCAGGGAATGAACACGCCGGCGCTTTGCCACTGCTCGGCCAGTTCAAGCCTGGCGGGGCTCTCGTAGTGGAGCACGTTTTGGTGGTTGTCCAGTACCGGAAAACGGCCGAGCTGGGGGCCTTGCTGGATGGCCAGATCCAGCGCCGAGCGCCAGTCCGCGTGGGTAGCAAACAGCGCCTGATGCTCGCGCTCACGAACGATTACGCGGGTCGCTGGTTGGGCGCTTTCGGCCTCGGCCAATGCGGTATCTAGCGTTGCCAGCAGCACGCTTCGCTCATCACTGGATGAGTAGCTGGTAATCGCGGCGGGCAGGCGCACCTCGACCACGGGGATGTTCGCCGTGGCAGCCGCAAGCGCTTGGCAAAGCTCTTCGTAAAGTGCCTCTATATGGCTTTGATGCGGCAACACCAGCATGAAATCGCTACCGTTCAAACGACCCACCAACGCTTCTTCCGAGGTGGTATCCAGCACTTCCAACTGCTTTACGAGCGCTTTCAACAAGGCGTCCGTTTCATCGTGGCCGAGTCGTTGGTTCAACTGGGGTAAATCCTGTACCCGCACCATCACCATAAGACCGTTTGCCCGGGCGTCGTCGCTATCCAGCAGCGCGGCCAAGCGCGCCATAAAGACATCCCGGCTAAGTGCTCCGGTCAGTCGGTCTTGTTGCAGGTCACGGCGCAGCTCGTCAAGCTTCTGGCTTTCGTGGGTCAGCATTTGACGGACATTGTTGGATAGCGCATTCATGGCGCGGGCGACTTCGCGAAGCTCGAGCGTACTGGGCTCTTGTATGGTCGTAAAACGCCGGGCGCTGATATCCCGTGCCTGGGCGACCACGCGGGTCAACGGGCGCCTGATGCTGCTGACGATCACCGCCGCAGCCGCCAGGCTCGCCACCCCCGCGGCGATGAACCAGCCGGCCAGCTCCAGAAAGCTTTTCCAAAGCG
Organism: Vreelandella sp. GE22; assembly: GCF_968212445.1. Classification (NCBI taxonomy): domain Bacteria; kingdom Pseudomonadati; phylum Pseudomonadota; class Gammaproteobacteria; order Oceanospirillales; family Halomonadaceae; genus Vreelandella; species Vreelandella sp. GE22. Next base: position 2,463,178 of record NZ_OZ309110.1, on the reverse strand, counting down.
CGGCGTAGGCAAAGCTATACTGGCTTTCAAGGGTGAGGGTGCCGAACTGGCGCCAGCCATCCTGAATGGTGGCCTGGCCCGGCGGAATATCAAAGCGCACGAGCGCACGAAACCAACCGGGGACACCCCCCTGGTACGCGTTGGCGGCGCGCTCGATCAGAACATCACCCGCGGTGTCGCGCAGCACGATTTGCTGGTAGTAGCCGGTATCGAACTGCGCCGAGATCAAAAGCTCGAGGGTCACGATGTCCTTATCCAGCTGGCTCATCGAAAGCGCCAGTGCCGTGGCATTGTCCTCATTCTTGATGCTGATTTCCTGCTCGATATAGCCACGGCTGGTGGTAATGCTGATCGCAAGGCTTCCAATAAAGGAAAGCAGCAAAAGCCCTATAATAGCCAGCCAAAGCTGTTTGATAAGCGACATACGGCACGTCCTTCTATAAAAAGCCTTGTGATTGCATACGCTCTAAAGCATTTCGCCAGCGCGAAAGCCGGGCAAGCGGGTCAGCACGCGACTGTGATGAGCCGCCGGCCCATAACCCTTCGCTGTTGAAACTGAAAAGCGGGTCCAGGTCGGTACGCTGCGAAGCAGGAGAAATCGACGGTGCGATATTGTCCAGAATGAGCGGCTCCGCGTTAGGCGTCGCGTAGTAGCCTAGCACCATATGCGCCTGGGTGACTTGGCTGCGGCCTATCCGGGCACGCACGTAGATCATGCGCAGGCGCTCGCCGGGCACACCCAACTGCTTCAGAGTAATGTATTTAGCAATGGAGTAGTCTTCGCAGTCGCCCTGACCCTTGCCCATGGCCTCGAGCGGGGTCGCCCAGTAATCCTCTTCGCCCCAGGTGACAATGTCGTCGACCCAGCGAATGTTGCGGTTAAAGAAGTCGTTGACTTCACGCAGCTGGGTTTGGATATCTCGATTGGCCGCCCGCTCCAAGAGTGCAAACCACCCCTCCAGCACGCTCACACCGGACTGCCCATAGAGCGCGCTCATCCGCTGGCGTAAGCGCGCCGGATCGTAGGCCGAAGCACTAAAGGGAAAAAGCCCCAGCCCCGCGCCCAGCGCCAATAGACCGGCGCCGGTCAACAGCGCCCGTCTAGAGAGAGTCGGTCTGGAAGAGGGTGAACACCTGGGCATGGAGGCCTGGCCGCCGTCAAATAAAGCTTAAGATTACAAGTTAGCGGCCGGAAGTGCTATAACCCTCATCATAAAAAGAGTTGAACGGTATGAGTAAAATAATCCGCAGTGTCTACGCGCTGGCATCACCTAGTCAGCGTTGTCCAGCAGCGGCTCGAGGGCGGGCCATACGTTGTCCATGATAAGAGGCTGGGCCTCGGCGGTGGGGTGGATGCCGTCGCTTTGCATGAGCTCGCGGTTTAGCGCGATATTTTCCAGCAAAAAGGGGACCAGCGGAATATCGTACTCATCGGCCAGGGAGTGATAAACGCCGGTGAACGCGTCGCGGTAGGCCTGGCCGTAGTTGGGCGGAATATCGATACCCAGCAGCAGCACCTGGGCATCGATTTGCTGGCTTTGTTCGATCATGCTGGCGAGGTTAGCGCGCATTTGGCCCGGCGGCAGACCGCGCAGGCCGTCGTTGCCGCCGAGCTCCAAAAGAACGATGTCCGGCTCGCGCTTACTGAGTATCTCCTCGAAGCGCTCGGCGCCACCGCTGGTCGTCTCACCGCTGATACTGGCGTTGACCACGGTTGCCTCATCTTCCAGGCGCTGCTCCAAAAGCCTGACCCAGCCCTGGTCTTGTTCGATACCATAGGCCGCACTTAGGCTGTCACCCATGACCAGAAGCGTTGGCCGGATGTCGGCGCTTGCCAGGCTCGCGTTAAAGATGACTACCAGTGTCAGTAGTCCCCCGGTTACCATGCACGTAAGCCTATGCCACGTTAAAGGGATGCCACGCTTCATGTCCTACTCCTCTGAACCGGATACGAGATCGTCTGCTCATCTTGGTACTCAACAACAAAGCTTAACTGATGACCCGGCGTCATCGCACGCCTTGGGTGCAATACAAGGGCCGCCGGTGCTGCTGGCCGAACAGCTTTGCAAGCAGGTGAAAAGCGGCGAACGCTCGCTGACCATTTTAAAGGATCTTTCGCTGAGCGTTGCCCAAGGGGAAAGCGTGGCGATTTTAGGCAAAAGCGGGGCAGGGAAGTCGACCCTTTTAGGCCTTCTGGCCGGGCTCGATACGCCAAGTGACGGCGAGCTGAGCCTGTTTGGTCATCCCTTGAGTCGTCTGGACGAAGATGGCCGTGCGGCTCTGCGCGCCGGGCGTGTGGGGTTCGTGTTTCAGAATTTTCAACTACTGCCAACGCTCAGCGCACTGGAGAACGTGCTGTTGCCGCTGGAGCTTTCGCCGCGCGCCGGTGAAACCCAAACCGCGCACGCCTGGCTTGACCGCGTGGGGCTTGGCGAGCGCGTGGCGCACCTGCCCAAGCAGCTTTCCGGTGGCGAGCAGCAGCGCGTGGCCATTGCCCGGGCCTTCGTGACCGATCCCGAATTGGTCTTTGCCGACGAGCCCACCGGTAATCTGGACCCGGAGACCGGCGCTCAGGTGATCGACCTGCTTTTTACGCTGAACCAACAGGCCGGTACCACCTTGATTCTGGTCACCCACGACCACGCCCTGGCACGGCGCTGCGACCGCTGTCTGCGGTTGGAAGGTGGACAGTTGACGCCTTTCGACCCAGGCCATGTCACCCAAGGCGGTGTCGATGAGTAGTGTGAATTGGCGCTTGGCCGCGCGTAGCCTGAAGCGGGATCTGCGCGCCTCGGACGTGCGCGCGCTATTCGTCGCCCTGGTGTTGGCCGTAGCAGCTTCGACCATGATCGCGTTTTTCCTCGACCGCCTCGAACGCGGTCTCGAGCGTCAGGCGGGGCAGATGATGGGCGGTGACCTCGTTCTCGAACAGCGCGAGCCCTTCGATGATGCGCTGCGCGCGACCCTCGAGCAGGCCGGTTTTGCGCTGAGCGACCAGGTCGACCTGGTATCGATGATCAGCCGCGGCGAGCATTTTCAGCCCACCAGCCTCAAGGCGGTGGACGATGTTTACCCCCACTACGGCGTCACCCTGGTCGACTTTGGCCGCGGCGCTGAAGAGATCGCCTCCGGCCCGCCAACCGGCGAGGCCTGGGCCGACCCGCGGCTTGCCGAGCTGCTCGAATTGACGCTGGGCGAAAGCGTTCGAGTCGGCCAGACCGAGCTTGTGATTACTGGTATCCTGGAGCGCGAAGCCGACCAATCCGCCGGGTTTAGCAGTTTCAACCCACGCCTGATGCTCAATACCGCGGATCTCGACGCCACCGGGCTCATCCAGCCGGGCTCGCGCATCGAATTCGAGATTCTAGCCGCCGGCCCGCCCCGCGCCCTCAATAGTGTACAGCCACTGCTGACCGAGTTGAGAGAAGCCGGGGTGGAGGTGCGCGACGTGCGCGTGGACCGCCCCCAGTTGGGTAACGCTCTAGCGCGGGCGGAGAGCTACCTGGGCCTGGCTGGGCTTGTGGCCGTGCTGCTGGCCGGTGTGGCCGTGGCCATGTCGACCAAACGTTACGTAGAGCGCCACCTGGACACCGCCGCACTGCTGCGCTGTTTTGGGGCCAGCCAGTACCAGCTCGTGACGATCTTTGCGCTACAGCTTTTGGGGCTTGCGCTGATCGCCTCGCTGCTGGGGGCGCTGTTGGGGCTGGCGGGCCAAGCGGTGCTTTTGTGGCTGTTGGCGCAGTTTTTACCACTGACGCTCCCACCGCCGGGCATCATGCCGCTAGGCCTGGGTGTGCTGACCGCGCTTGCCGTGCTGGTCGGGTTTGCCGGCCCTACGCTTTTGCGTATCAAACAGGTGAGCGCGCTCAAAGTTCTGCGCCGGGAGCTGGACCCGGTGCCTCCAGCGGCCTGGCTGGTAGTCGGCGTGGCAAGCCTGGTATTCGGCGGACTGTTGTGGCTTTACTCGGGTAGCTTCTCGCTAGCCCTGGGGCTTTTGGTGGGCGGCGCGGTGCTGCTAGGCGTGCTGTGGGTGGTCAGCGCCTTACTGTTGGGACTGGTTCTCAACGCCGTGGCGCGGCTTTCCGGGGCGACGCCCTTGAGTCAGGCGTTCCGGCTGGGCGGCCGCCAGCTCGCCCGGCGCAAACAGGCAGGAAGGGGGCAGCTGCTGGCATTCTCCGTGACGTTCTTTGCCATGGCCATGATCGTGCTGGTGCGTGGCGACCTGTTGACCACCTGGCAAAGCCAGCTGCCCGAGGATACGCCCAACTACTTCGCGATCAACATTCAGCCCAGCGAGCGCGACGCCTTCGACGCCATGGTGTCGCCGCGGGTGGATACCCAAAGCGCGCTCTATCCCATGGTGCGCGGGCGTATCACGGCCATCAACGACCAGCCCCCGCGCGACGCCGTACCCGAGGATGCCCGGGGCGACGGCGCGCTGCGCCGCGAGCTCAATCTGACTTGGCAAGCAACGCTTCCCGAGGGCAACGACATCGTCGCTGGTCAGTGGTTTGAATCAGCGGCCAATGCCTCCCAAGGCTTTATGAGCGAAGTCGACGCGACCCCCGGTGCGGCCACCGTTCCCATCTCCGTCGAGCAAGGCCTGGCCGAGCGACTCGGCCTTGCGCTGGGCGATACGATGGCGTTCTCTATCGGCGGCGAGGCGATCGACACCCGTATCGCAAGTCTTCGAAGCCTCGACTGGGATAGCTTCAAGCCCAATTTTTTCGTGATCTTCCCGCCCGGCGTGCTGGAGAGCTTTGGGCACAGCTACATTACCGCGTTCTATCTTCCCGAGCGTGAAGAGGGCCTGATTTCGCAGCTGGTCAGGGATTTCCCCGGCGTGTCGCTTTTGAACGTGGACGCCATCCTCGGCCAGGTGCGCGACGTGTTGGGTCAGGTTACCCGCGCCGTCGAGCTGATCCTGCTGCTCGTCCTCATGGCCGGGGTCAGCGTGCTGTACGCAGCCCTCACTGCCAGCCGCCCGGTGCGCGCGCATGAAAGCGGGCTTTTGCGCGTATTCGGCGCGGGCAATCAAATGATCTCCCGCGTGCAGGGCGCCGAGTATGCGCTTTTGGGCTTCGCAAGCGGCTTGATGGGCGCCTTTTTAGCCGAAATCGCCAGCGCTGCGCTTTACCTTTACTGGCTGGATCTGACACCACGCGTACACGTTGCGCTGTGGCTTGCGCTCCCGTTGGGCGGGGCGCTACTGATCGGCGTGATCGGCCATGTGCTGTCGCGAAGCCTTCGCCGCCAGGCGCCGGCGGCAAGCCTTGGTCTGCTGGGTGAGGCTTAGGTGGGGGGCGGTGAATGGTGAATGGTGAATGGTGAATAGTGAATAGTGAGTGGTGAGTGGTGAGTGGTGAGTGGTGAGTGGGGGCGTGGTTTGAAGGGGGTTGTGAAAGGGTTTTATGAAAGGACTTCATGGTGTGGCTGAGTCGGATGCGATGAAAGTCGCCTCTGGCTGAGGTATCATGGCTGCCTTGCTTTTACTGATGCCCTAGCCTACGAGGTTTCCCCATGTTCAGCCGCGATATGACCATTGCCGGGTTTGATGATGCGCTTTTTGAGGCCATGCAGAAAGAAGAGGCCCGCCAGGAAGATCACATCGAACTGATTGCCTCGGAAAACTACGCAAGTCCCCGCGTACTCGAAGCGCAAGGAAGCCAGCTCACCAACAAGTACGCCGAAGGCTACCCAGGTAAGCGTTACTACGGCGGCTGTGAGTTCGTGGACATCGCGGAAAACATGGCGATCGACTACGCCAAGGAGCTGTTCGACGCGACTTACGTCAACGTTCAGCCCCACTCCGGCTCTCAGGCCAATAGCGCGGTGTTTCAGGCGCTGGTCAAGCCCGGTGATACCATTTTGGGCATGAGCCTGGACGCCGGCGGCCACCTGACTCACGGTGCCAAGCCCAACTTTTCCGGCAAGCACTACAACGCCATCCAATACGGCCTGAACGATCAGGGTTTGATCGATTTTGATCAGGTGGCCGCGCTTGCCCGCGAGCACCAGCCGAAAATGATCATCGCCGGCTTCTCCGCCTACTCGCAGATCATCGACTGGGCGAAATTCCGCGAAATCGCTGACGAAGTGGGCGCCTACCTGCTGGTGGATATGGCCCACGTCGCCGGCCTGGTCGCGGCAGGTGTTTACCCGAGCCCGCTGCCCCACGCCCACGTGGTCACCTCCACTACGCATAAAACCCTGCGTGGCCCGCGTAGCGGCGTGATTCTGTCCGCCGAAAACGACGCGGATATCGAGAAGAAGCTGCAGTCCGCTGTCTTCCCAGGCGGCCAAGGCGGCCCCTTGATGCACGTCATTGCCGCCAAGGCGATTTGCTTCAAGGAGGCGATGGCACCCGAGTTCAAGACCTATCAGCAGCAGGTCGTGAAAAACGCCCAGGCCATGGCGAAGGTGTTCATCGATCGCGGTTTCGATATCGTCTCCGGCGGCACCGAAGATCACCTCTTCCTGCTTTCGCTGGTCAAACAGGGCGTCACCGGTAAAGACGCCGATGCCGCGCTGGGCCGCGCGCATATCACCGTCAACAAGAACGCCGTTCCCAACGACCCGCAAAGCCCGTTCATCACCTCGGGCCTGCGTATCGGCACCCCGGCGGTGACCACCCGCGGTTTCGGCGAGACCGAATGTAGCGAACTCGCCGGCTGGATCTGCGATCTGCTGGACGTACTCGCCAGCGGCGATGACACGACCGCGGTCGAGGCCTCGATCAGCGAGAAAGTCGCGAAGGTGTGCCAGCGACTGCCGGTTTACAAGTAAGCGTTAAAACGTTTTCCCCGCTGGGGAGGTTAAAACGGGTGCCTAGCGGCACCCGTTTTTTTGTTGTCTTTTTAAAGCGCTTTTAGGGTTTTCAGGCAGTGCTGCACTAGTTGATGGGCGCGCTCGCTCGAGCCGGCTTCCACGTAGCAGCGAAGCTCCGGCGCGTTACCGGAGGGGCGCAGGTGAATGATCTCGCTATTTTCAAACGTGGCGCGCAAGCCGTCGGTAGTGTCCAGCGCGCTGATAGCGGTTTCAACGCCCAGGGTGCGCGCCAAACGTTCGGGCTCGGCTTGCCACTGCTGCAACAGTTGCTGGCTTTTTTGGGTCGCAAAATTTTTGAGCCGGTCGCTTGCGGTGTAGCGCTCGGGCAGGGCGTCGTTGAGCGCGGAGAGTGGCTTTTGCGAGCGTGCTGCCTCTACCATTAGGGTCAAGGCGGGCAGCAAAGCATCGCGGGTGGGCAGGGCGGCTAGCGTGCGGTGCTGCTGCTGTAGCGGCGACTCGAGGAGAAAGCCGCCGTTTGCCTCGAAGCCGGCCACGCGCTCGAACTGCGTGCTCAGTCGTTGCATTGCCGCCAGCACATAGGGCGAGCCAATACGTGTGCGCTCGACGGTTTCAAAAGCGCCGCACGCCTCGATCGCCGTATTGCAGCTAACCGGCACGGCCAGTGCCTCGATGCCGAGCGTCCGCGCGCAGAGCAGGCCCACGATATCCCCCCGAAGCCAGGTGCCGTTCTCGTCGCCTAGCAATGGGCGGTCGCCGTCACCATCCGTTGATAACAGCGCGTGCAAATCGTGCTGCAAAGCCCAGGCGCGCCCCAGGTCCTGGTCTTCTTCGCTCACCGCTTCGGTATCGACCGGTACGAAGTCGTCGCTGCGCCCCAAAACGATGACCTTAGCCCCCAACGACTCTAAAACGTGTGCGTTGAGATCCCGGCCGGCGGCGGAGTGCTGGTATAAGCCCACGCGCCACCCTGCCAGCGGCTTGCCGTCGAACCAATGCGTGTAGCGAGCGGTGTATGCCTGGTTGGCCGCGTCGGAAACGGCTTCTCTGGCCGGTGGCGCCAAGGGAGGCATCGCTACGCTACTGGCTAGAATCGCCGCTTCGTCGGCTTTGGTGATTTCTCCATCCGGGCGGTAGAACTTGATACCGTTACGATCAAACGGAATGTGGCTCCCTGTAATCATGATGCAAGGCACCTCATCGGCCATCGCCTTGAGGGCAAGCGCCGGGGTGGGGAGAACGCCGTAATCATCCACCGCGAGTCCCAGCGCCTTGGCCGCACTGGTACAGGCCGCCGCCATGGCCGGGCTGCTGGGGCGCCGGTCCATGCCCAGCGCGATCCGCTCGACCTTCGCGCCGGCGCGCATCGCGTCGATAAAGGCCACGGTAAAAGCAGCGCATACCTGATCGGTGAATTGCTCCACCAGGCCCCGCGCGCCGCTGGTGCCAAAGGCGATGCCGCTTGCATCGATAATCTCGGAGGTGGTGGGGGAAGCGTTCAAGAGCGTCTCCTTTTAAAGGAATAAAGTTAGCGTGTCCGGCATTCTAATGGCGCGCGGCGTGGCTTGCCATGGCCGTCACCCAAAACGAAAAAGCCCTCGCAAAGCGAGGGCTAATAAGGCGACTGGGATGGCTGAGGGCTTATACCTCGGCGCCCAGGTTCAACCCCACCAAAATAGGGTCATGGTCGGAGCTACGAAACGGGTCCGCCGCGTAGAGGTTCTCATTTTGGCGCTCGGTGGTGAATTCAGTGCTGTAATCCAGCGCGCTCGCCTCATCCGAGTTGATATGCCACGTGGTCGTACCGGTGACTTGATTGGCCAGCGATTCGCTTGCCAGCGCATGGTCGAGTGACCCCCAAAAGCCATCGAACACGTAGCTGTAGTCGTCGTCGAGCAATTCAAAACCGGCGTCCGTCAGGGTCGAGACCGGATCTTCCATGGCATAGGCGTTCAGATCCCCCAGAATGAGGACATCCTGATCGTCGCTGCCGGTGGGGTTGGTCTCGAGCCAGGCGAGCAGCTCTTCCGACGCTTCAACGCGGGAGGGGTTGTTGTTGCCTTGGCCGTCACCGATGGCGTCTTCGCCATTGATCACGCTGCCCTTGGACTTGAAGTGATTGACGACCACGGAGAACTGCTCGCCGTTGTTGTCAGTAAAGGTCTGCATCACCGGCGGGCGATTACCAAAAGCAAACGCGCCATCGGTCTTGGTGGCGGCATCGCCTTCAGGGCTTACGGCTTGGCTGTTGTAGATGACCCCGACGGTAATGGCGTCGTCGCCGGCACTCTCGATATATCCTTGCGCGTCCCGGGGCGTGCTGTACGCCCAGGTAACCCCCTCGATGCCCTGGTCCTGGATATCCGCATTGAGCGCGTCGACCAGGCTTGCCAGAGCACTATCTTCGCCGTAGCCGTTGTTCTCGACCTCCATCAACCCTAGGACATCGGCACCGCTTGTGTTGATGGCCTCGACGATCTTGGCTTCCTGACGGGCGAACTCCTCGGCGTTATTGGCGCCTCGTGGGCTGTGATTCGTGCCATTGAGGGTTTGTGTCTGCTCGCCGCTATCGCCCAGGGTATTGAAGTAGTTCAGTACGTTGAACGAGGCGACCTTGACGCTGGCATCCCCTAGCGCATCCACGTCCGGCGTGGCTGGGCGCTCGTCGCCGTAGAAATCCAGACCGTCTACGTTCTGTACCTTCCACTCGTCAAAGCTGAAATCCAAAACGCCCTCTAGTGTATCCAATTGGTCGCCACCGCGTAGCGGGTTGGACGCCGATAGTTCTTCACCGTTACGGCCGTAAATAATCGGGTCCGGGTTCTGGGCGGAGTTGGCATCGTCGATCTTGATGGTCCGCGCGTCGGCGTCTTCCAGCCACTCGGTGTAGCCTTCGACACTGGGCGCATTCACCTCGGTAAACTGCTCGAGGCGACCGCCCTCTGACAGCGTGACCTCGCCATAACGGCCCAGCTCATAAAGCTCGGTGACGACCAAGGGCTTGCCATCCATTGCCTCGATGGCCACCCGCATGCCTTCGAAGGCCTCAAGACCTTGCTTGTTGGCAAAGGGTAGCTTGATGACCTGGCTTTGCGGCAGCGGCTGGTCGTTTTGCAGAACGTTCAGGCTCGAGCGATCAGCGGTCAGCTGTGTTTTATCGTAATACTCGGATACGGTACCGCCGATCCGGACCTGGTCACCGGCCGAGAGTTGCGATAGCCACTCGCCGCTACCGCTGCCTGCGTAAACGAAGATACCTTCCGACGTGAGCGGGTTATCGTCGTTGTCTTCATCTTCTTCCTGCAGGAAGAAACCGTCGAGGCCCGGAGTGACCATGGTGACGATCGCTTCCAGCGTCACGGCTTCGCCGTCCAGAGCACTGGTACCGCCTTCGCCCTGGACTGTGGAGATCAGCGTGATCTCGGGCTCGGGCATGATGGCCGTGCCGGGGGAGGCGAGGGCGGCAACGTCGCTGCCGTCACCGCCTAGTGCGGTAGAGGTGCTGGCGCCTTCTTCACCTTGTTGCGTGAATGCCTGACGATCCACGTTCCAGGACGCAGCATCGTTACCCGTCGTATCCGGGTAGGCTTCGAAGGCGATCTGGTTTCCATCGACACGCGGGTCGCCTTGCCAAAGGGTAACGGCGTCGCCACCGCTGCCCAGGCCCGCGGCGTTATTGGCGTAGCCGATCTTGAGGTTGTCGATATTGGCCAGGTTGCTCCAAGCGTCTCGGAACTGGGCAACTGCCTCTTCTCCGCCATCGACGATGACGATGGCCGACTCGCCGGGTGCGAGGGTGGTAAGTCCCTCGATCGGCACGGCATCCTGCGGCGAGGCACTGTCGTCGTCGTAGTAGAGCGGGGCGCTGCCAAAGTCCAGCGACTCGTCCGAGCGGTTGGTGATCTCGAACCAGTCCTCGGTCACATCTGCGCCGTCTTGGCCTGGCCAGATTTCGGTAATCGCGAGACCGATGTCGGTTTCACCGGGGACGTAGGGCGCTTGTGTGGTGCCGATGCGGAAGGTCTGGGTCAGCCCTTCGGGCATGGCGCTATTGGCGAATTCCCAATTGTCCGGGTTGCTGATCGCGCTCAAGAGCTCGTCCGCCGTCCCGTAGCCTTCACCGGTGAACGCCGCGTTGCGTTCGCGGCCTACCGCCACTGCCGTAAGGCCGTTTTCAAGACCGGTCGGTAGCGCCGAGTTGTTGGAGTTGGTAGAGGTTTCCTGCCACTCGTCGCTGTTGGTCTGTACCGCATAGATGAACTCGGGATTGGTGTCCTCGCCCACAAAGGCGAGGATCTGGTCGCCGCTGACCGACAGATTGAAACTGCCATTACCCACGGCGGCGCTGTTGGCATCCGAAAACTGATCGGCGTCGCGGGTATGGGAAACGACGGTGCCGGGGGCCACACCGCCCTCGGGGGCGGTCCATTTCACAGCGCCTTCGTTGGCGCGGAAACCGTCGCCCATCCAGCCAGAGTCGGTAAAGGTGATTTCAGCCCCTTCGGCGATACCGCGCAGCGCGACGAACTGGAACTCTTTGTCGCTGCCGCTCACGGCGGTGACCGCGATATCCCCGGCGCGCGGAACCATGTCCGGAAACGCGTCGAACGTGACGTCGGTGCCGATAAATTGCTGCTGGCTATCGGGAAGGTCTTTGGATTCACGGCCATCGTCGAACCAGTCCACCGTGCCGCTATCGAACAGCACGCTGGCGGCGATACCGTCGTCGCTGGCCACGATATCAAATAGCGCTTCGGGCTTGGCACCGATTTCCCGGGGTAGGGTGTTCAAGTCGACGCCTTCGATTTCGCGCACGGCGTAATCGCCGTCCCAGAAATAGAGGCCGAAGCCGGTATCGTCGCTATCGTTTACCGGGCCTGCCAGGATCAGATAGCCTTCGTCGCCCGCCGATTCGATGGCACGTACCGCGCGTCCGTCCAGGTCCAGGCGCAAGGGCTCGCCAAAAGAGGCTTGAGTCGCTCCACCGGTCACTAACTCAGCGGCGTTGGTAACCGGCAACAGCTGCGCAAACCCGCCATCCAGCGGCGCGCGAAGCCCCAGATAAAGGGTGTCCTCGATAAAGACAGCGCCTTCGATATTGAGGCCTTGCTCGAGATTGAGCGCGTTCTCGCCAAGCCCGTGGCCATTACCCGAGTCCCAGGCGGCCAGCTGAGCGGCCAATTCAGTAAACTGCCCCACCACGTTGATTGACAGATCATCAGCGCTATCACCGGTGACTTCCGTTGCGAAAAGCAGGGAGCGCTGGCTGGTTTCGTGGGAGCCCAACCAATACTGCACGCCCTGGTAGCTGGCCACCGCTTCCAGATCGGCTTCCTGGCCATCGCTAAGCCCCAGGGCCTCGTTGAGATTGAACTCGCTGAGGGGCTCGCCGCCGGCTGCGCGATCATAAAGGCGTAGCGTTTGGTCTTCGTCATCGGCGACCAGCATCAGGTTTTCGTTAATGGCGACCGCTGCCGAGGCATCCGAGCTGCCCTGATAGTAGCGCTCACCAAGTTCAAAAATCGGTCGAGGGGTTTTATCCAGTTCGGGCTCTTCCGGCGGCTCTGATTCGCCGGGCTCTTCAGGCACCTCTGGTTCGCCTGGCTCTTCCGGGGCTTCTGGCTCTTCAGGCACCCCTGGTTCGCTTGGCTCTTCAGGGAGTTCGGGTTCTTCCGGTGTTTCTGGCACTTCAGGTTCACCGGGTTGTTCGGGCTGAGCTGCTTCCCGTTCTATTTGATCAACCAGGTCGTCCAGCAACGTATCGAAATCGTTGGTCGTATTGCCGCTGTTATTCCCGGTCAACGCTTGCAGCGTTTGAGCGGGTTTGAGTTGCTGGCTTTCACTGCTGGCGGCTAGTGCCTGGGCGATCTCGTCGCGGGAACTGCCCGCTTCGAGCAGCTCTAGCCAATAGGATGCCCCGGAAATGTCCGGGGAACGACCCAAAATGCCAAGGTAAGCCTGGTCAAGCCAGTCAGCATCGCTCGCTTGCCCGGTGGTTGCCTGAAATTCGGCCGACGCTTTTAGATGGCCGGTAATCTCCTCCAGCGACATGCCCGAACGGTACATGTTGGCCCAGTAAGAAAGCCCTTCGATATCCGCCAGGCGTAGCAGGTGGGTCGTGTAAAGCTCGGTCAAGGGCTGGATGGTCGAAGTGAACTCGGCGCCAGACATCAAGGTGCGCGCTACGGCCTCGGTATCCAGTGTGCCGCTTTCCAGTAAGCCCACCCAGTAGTTCAGCCCCTCTTCATCGGCCTGACGAAGTAAAAGTGTTTGATAAAGCGTACCGATGATCGTTTGATTTTCCATATCTAAAAGCCCCCCTGGAGCGGTGGTTCATTTGTTGTGTCTATGCATAAAGCGGCAGTGGTGGCGTCGTAACAGTTAGCATTGAAAGTTACTTGATGTTACGAGCGATCGGCTCAGCTTAACCACTCAATATGTCGATACCGTGACGCTGGGGTGTGCAAATTATTGCAAGTTGATGATTGTTAATTATTGTTTATAGCAAGGCCCAATACATAAAGACCACCTGGCTTTATTCAATCTGTCATGCTTTCGTCATTAATCGCCAGGTAATATCGCTAACTGTTTCAAAAGCCTGCCACGAAAAACGGTTACGGAAAACAAGGGGATTTCAATGAGCAACTTTCAGCTACAGCTTCTGCACGCATCGGACATGGAAGGCGGCGGGGGCGATCTACTAAACGCACCGAACTTCATCTCGATAGTCGATCATCTGGAAGATCAGTACGCTAATAGCCTGTTTGTGAGCTCGGGCGATCTGGTCTTGCCGGGGCCTTACCTGAACGCGGCGGCGGAAGAGAGTTTGCAGTCGGCCTTCCAAACGGCGGTGGAAGATGTGTATGGGCTGGAAGCGGGCTCCATGAGCGGCATAACGGCCGCATCGGGCCGTGTTGAAACGCTATTGATGGACTTGATCGACGCCGCAGCCGTTGCTCTTGGTAACCACGAATTCGACCTTGGCACGGGATTGATTGCCGACATGATCGCGCCGGTCACCAATGGCGACAGTGCTGCGGATGTCGAGTGGCTGGGGGCTCAGTTCCCCTACCTTTCCGCCAACCTGGACTTTTCCAACGATGCGGCGCTGAGCGGCCTGGCAACCAACGAAATTTTTTCCAGCGAAGCGTTTCAGTCCACGCTGGAGGAAGTGTTGGCCGGTGCCGATAAGCCCAAGCTTGCGCCAGCGGTCATTGCCGAAAGTGGTGGTGAGCAAATTGGTATTATCGGTATCACCACGCAGATTCTCGAGAGCATCTCATCAACGGGGGATGTCGATGTCATTACCGGCGGGCGCGACGACATGCAGGCGCTGGCGGGTGTAATCCAGCCGGTGATCGACGAGCTCGAGGCGCGCGGTGTCAACAAGATCATCTTAAGCTCGCACCTGCAGCAGATTCAGTTCGAAGAAGAGCTTGCCACGCTGCTGGATGGCGTGGATATCGTGATTGCAGGGGGCTCTGATTCTCTGCTCGCCAATGAGCAGGATATCGATCGTGGCCTTTTCCCCGGCGCCGGCGAGCCTTACAAGTCCTACCCCATCTTGACCCAGGATGCCTCCGGTAATGACGTCGTGGTCGTTAATACCGATGCGGGCTGGCGCTACGTGGCGCAGCTCGTGGTCGAGTTCGACGAGAACGGTAATATCATTCCCGAGTCGATCGACCCGGCGACCTCCGGCATTTACGCGTCTACCGACGAGCAGGTCGAAGCGCTATGGGGCAGCCTCGAGGCCGCGTTTGCAGAAGGTACCAAAGGGCAGGTGGCACAAGATTTGGTTGGCGCTGTCGGTGCCTTCGTCGAAGAGCAGGATGGCAATATTCTGGGCCTCACCGATGTTTACTTGAACGGTGACCGAGGTACGGTGCGTACCGAAGAGTCTAACCTGGGGAATCTGACGGCTGACGCCAATCTCTGGTATGCCAAACAGGTCGACAGCGATGTCATGGTCTCTTTCAAGAATAGCGGCGGCATCCGCGAGCCCATCGGTGATGTAGTGGTGCAAGGGGGCGATAGTGAGCCCAGCTACCAGCCGCCGGGCGCGAATCCAGCAATCGGCAAGCCGGAAGGCGGCGTATCCCAGCTCGATGCCGGCTCGGCGCTACGCTTTAATAATGACCTTGCCATTCTGACGCTGACGCGTAGCACGTTGTTGGACGTACTCGAGCACGCCGTCGCGGCTTCGGCGCCGAATATCACCGCCGGGCAGTTTGCTCAGGTGGGCGGTATTCAGTACAGCTTCGATTGGGAACAGCCCGCCGGGGAGCGCATTCAAAGCGCTGCTATCCTGAACGACGATGGTCAGATTCATGATGTTCTGGTCGCCAACGGCCGCTTGGTGGGTAACGCCGAAGAGAGTGTGAAGGTGGTGACCCTTGGCTTTATGGCGGACGGGGGAGATGACTATCCGCTCGAGGGTAATTACATCGACCGTGTCGATCTAGTGGACGCTTATGACCTGGATGGCAAGTTCGACTTCGCCGAAAAAGGTACCGAGCAAGACGCCTTTGCCGAGTACATGGGGGCGATGTACAGCGAAACGCCTTTTAATGAAGCCGAAACACCGGTCGGTGAAGATACGCGCATTCAAAATTTGGCTTTCCGCGACGACGCCGTGCTCAGCGAGACGGTCGACCCGCTACTACGCCTGTACGATGCTGCTTTTGATCGCGAAGCGGATGGCACCGGCCTGGGCTACTGGCTGGACGCCAGCGAAACCGCAGGGCTTGGTGATATCGCCAACAGCTTCGTAGCCTCTCAGGAGTTTGCGGCTCAGCACTCCGACATTCAAGACGATGCGTTCATTGAACTGATGTACACCAACGTACTCCAACGCGAATCCGATGCGGCCGGCAAGCAGTACTGGCTCGATGAGATGGCTAATGGAGTCGACCAGGGCAACGTTATGGTCGGTTTCACGGAGTCTGACGAGAGCATGCTACTTTTTGGATGATGCTTTTAGCTGAATCGGCTCTCGATACGCCTTTTCGAGCGACCTCAGCTGGATAGACAGAGCCTGCAAAGACAACGCCCCTACCCCTGGCAGGGGCGTTTCTGTTATGCTGCGGCGATTCTACCTCGCGTGATTTTATTGATTCTACGGTGACCCCTCCATGGCAAAGCAACAGGAAGCAACGGATCTACAGCGCGCATTGAGCGCCTGTAAAGGTTCGTTCGTGTCGGTGGGCTTTTTCAGTATGTTTGTCAATCTGCTGATGCTCGTGCCCCCGATGTATATGCTCCAGGTTTATGATCGCGTTCTAACCACCCAAAGTTTTGACACTTTGTTAATGCTAACGCTGGTGGTGGTGTTTCTTTTTATGGTCATGGGCGGTCTGGAGTTGGTCAGGTCCCGTATGCTGGTAAGAATTGGTAACCGCTTGGATACCACGATCAACCAGCGCCTCTACAGCGCCATGTTTAAGCGCAGTCTGGTGGCCCAGGGAGCCCAAAGCGCCCAGCCGCTAAATGACTTGACCAGTTTGCGTCAATTTTTGACCGGCAACGGATTATTTGCGTTTTTCGATGCGCCTTGGGTACCCATTTACCTGGGTATTTTGTTTATTTTTCACCCTTGGCTTGGCTTATTCGCTACCGGCGCGGGCATCATTTTGTTTGTACTCGCGGTCATCAATGAGAAATCGACCAAAGGGCTTTTAGCCGAGGCGAATAGCGAACAAATCCAGGCCCAAAATTTGGCAAACTCCAACCTTCGTAACTCGGAAGTGCTCCACGCGATGGGAATGCTGCCGGGCATCATGGGTCGGTGGTCCAAGCGCCACCACGAGTTTTTGGCCAAGCAATCCCAGGCCAGCGACCGCGCAGGCGCCTTGACGAACACGTCCAAGGTGTTGCGCCTGATGTTCCAGTCGCTGATTCTTGGCTTGGGCGCATGGCTGGTACTCAATGGTGATATGAGCCCGGGCATGATGATCGCGGGTTCGATTTTGATGGGCCGCGCGCTAGCACCTATCGACCAGATGATCGGCGGTTGGAAAGGCTTTGTGGCCGCCCGCGGAGCTTATAGCCGTTTGAACGATCTACTGACCCAAATCCCCGATGAAGATCGTCACATGTCGCTACCGGCCCCTCAAGGGGTTATCGATGTCGAAAACGTTGCCGCCGCGCCTCCCGGTGCACGCATGGCAACGATTCGCGGGATCAATTTCAATGTCGCCCAGGGCGAGCATGTTGGCATTATCGGCCCCAGCGCTGCCGGCAAGTCGACCTTGGCGCGCGTATTGCTGGGTATTTGGCCTACCCAGGTAGGCGATGTCCGCCTCGATGGCGGCGAAATCAATCAGTATAACCGCGACGAGTTGGGGCCCTATATCGGCTATCTGCCCCAGGATATCGAGCTTTTCGACGGCACTATCAGCGAGAATATCGCCCGTTTTGGCCAACTTAGTCCGGAAAAAGTAGTAGAGGCGGCCAAAAAAGCCGGCGTTCATGAAATGGTTCTTGAACTTTCAGATGGCTACGACACCGTTATTTCTTCTAATAGCGGTGCGCTATCCGGTGGGCAGCGTCAGCGTCTGGGGCTAGCGCGGGCGCTATACGGCAACCCCGTCCTGGTTGTACTGGATGAGCCCAATGCCAACCTGGACGATGCCGGCGAGCGTGCCTTGAGCGAAGCTATCGCGAGTCTGAAACAAGAGGGCACTACGCTGTTCGTAATCAGCCATCGCACCAGCGTGCTCAAGTCCATGGATAAACTGTTGGTGATGAAAGAGGGGCAAGTCAGCATGTTTGGCCCAAGAGATCAGGTGCTTGCCCAATTTGCCAAAAAATCGCGCCCCCAGGTAAGTCAGCAGAGTTCGACGCGTCTCTCTGCGATTTCCGGCGGTCGTAACGGTGGCAGCGAGGAGTCGTAGAATGAGCAAGAATAACGAGCAGCTTCCGGCAAAAAATGAAATTGACGTCACACCGCAAGGCCCGGCTACGATCGACGGCGAAGCCGAAGAGGCGCTGCCCACTAGCGACAAGGGGTATCGTAAGCTCGGATACGCTATCCTGGGTCTTGCGTTGGGTGGGTTCGTGCTGTGGTCAGTGACTGCATCGCTCGCCGTTGCCGTAGTGGCGCCTGGCAATGTATCCATGGAGTCGTTCAAGCGTACCGTCCAGCATTTGGAAGGCGGTATCGTACGCGAGTTGCTGGTCAACGACGGCGACCACGTTGAGGCCGGTCAACCCTTGGTCGTATTAAGCGACACCCAGGTACGCTCGCAGTTGGAAATCGCCCAATCCCAGTATTATATCAACCGTGCCATGGAAGCGCGGCTGCTCGCCGAGCAGCAGGGCGATGACATACTGGAGATGCCGGAAGAACTCAGCAATATCGACATCGAGCGCGTTCAGCGGGTGACCGCCGTACAACAGGGGCTCTTTCAGGCGCGGCGCCAATCGTTTAATAGCTCCATGGAAGCCATGGACGAGCAGATCGTTCAGATGCAGGAGCAAATCGAAGGGCTCGAGTCGCGCACCCGCGTGAATAACCAGCGGATTAGCTCACTGCGCTCCGAAGCACAGGATTTCCGCTCGCTGTACCGTGAAGGGTTGGGTGATAACCAGCGCCTTCGCGAGCTCGAACGCTTGATACTGCAGTATGAAGGCGATAACGCCGAATTTCAGGCCAACATTGCCCAACTGCGTTCGCAGATCAGCGAAAATCGTCTGCAGAAAGAAACCACTCGTCAAGAATTTCAGGCTGAAATCGGTGAACAACTGCGTACTGCGCAGTCGCAAATTGCCGAGGCGGAAGAGCAAATTACCTCATTGAGAGATCAGGTGAACCGCACGGTCGTCAGCGCGCCGGTTTCCGGCACCGTGGTGGGCCAGCAGGTACACACGATCGGGGCGGTAATTCGCCCCGGCGACACGATTATGGATGTCGTGCCCTCAAACGATGGCTTCGTGGTCGAAGCGCGCGTACCTACTCGCGAGATCGACAGTCTCTTTATAGGCCAATTTGCCGAAATCCGTTTCTCGGCCTTTAACCAGCGCTTAACGAGCCAGATCGACGGCGAGATCATTCATATCAGTGCCGACAGCTTTGAAGATGAAGCGACCGGCCAGCGCTACTATAAAACGCGCATAAAGGTCACCGATGAAGGTCAAGAAGATATGACCGAGCAAATGCAACTGCTTTCCGGTATGCCGGCAGAAGTGATGATTCGCACCGGCGAACGCACCTTTGCAAGCTATATCGGCAAGCCGGTCACCGATATGCTCGCGCGCGCCATCCGGGAGGATTAATGACAAGGACATCACGTTTTGCGCTAAGCGCACTAGCGTTTTCCGTCGCACTGGTTAGCCACTCGGCGCTCGCGCAAACTGATATGCCCGCCGACCCGCAGGCATTAAGCGAGTTTTCGACACTTTCTGACGCGACCGCCAGTGAGCCTCAGACGCTGCCATCGCTACCTGGGTTATTCGTGCGAGCGCTCCAACACGATTCGGACCTTTCCAGGCAGCGCCTGGAGCTCGAGGCGACGCGAGAAGAGATCCCGATGGCACGTTCGCGTCTGCTACCTGAGGTCTCGGCCAGCGGCGGCTACCTCTGGCAGGACTCGTCCAATCTTCAAACCGTCGGCGACGAAGATTTAGGCATTCCCCGAAATTCGGAGCGGCCAAGAGAGGTCGACGAAACCTTTTACCAGGTCCAACTGCAGCAGCCTTTGTTTAGCCTGGAGCGTTGGCGCGGCGTCGATGTCGCCAACGCCGAGGTTAGCGCCGCCGAGCTGCGGCTGGCGGTCGTCGAGCAGGAGTTGGCGCTCCAGGTTAGTGAAGCGTACGTTACGGCCTACCTGGCCGCACAGCGTCTGGGGCTTTTAGAAGCTCAGCAGGAGTCGCTGGATTTGCAGGTTCGCCAGGCAGATCGTGCCTTTGACTTGGGGATAGGCAATCGCGTTGATCTGCTGGAAGCGCAGTCGCGCTACGACCAAGCGGTCTCCGACGCGGTCGAGGCAGAAAACGAGCTGGATAACGCGCTGAGTGAACTGGAAAGACTGACCGGCGTAATGCCGAGTTTTGTCAGCAGCTCGCCAGGCGAACTGGGTGATGTCGTGCTGGCTGACGAAATCGGCGAAGTGGACGGCTGGCTTTCGCGTACCGGGCAAAATCTGAATGTTCTGTTGGCGGGCGAGCAACAAAGAGTGACCCAGGCCGATGCAAGCGTTAGTCGCTCGGGCTACTACCCCGAACTCAACCTCAATGTCAGCTACTCGGACCGCGACAGCGACGACCCCTATCGCGAAAGCGAAGACTACCGCGCAAGCGTCGAGGTAAGCGTACCCATTTACCGTGGCGGCTACACCAATGCAAGTGTTCGCCAGGGTGAAAAGCGTATCGAAGCAAGCCAAGCGACAGTCGATAACGAGCGTAACCTGGCCATGCAAGAGGTGCGCCGGCGCGTTAGGGCGCTCAACGGTGGCGAGCGCCGCCTCGAGGCCTTGAATCGTGCAATCGAGTCGGGTCAGCTCTTTTTGGATGCTGCCGAGCGCGGCGAGCAGTTGGGCCTTCGGGACCTGGTCGACGTCTTGGATGCGCGCTCGAGCTTCTACGATCAGCGTATTCAGTACGTCAATGCCGTGGGTGACTACGCTTTGGACCTGTTGTCGCTTCACGCTGCAGTGGGTAGCCTGGAGAGTCAGGATCTGGACCGCATCATGGCGTTACTGGCCTCCATGTCCACCAACGTACAGGTCGCCCGGTAGCCAGCAGCTATGGCCGTGATAAAAACAAGTCAAGGCAATGAATGGCTGCGCCGGGCTATGCGCTGCTTCGATGCGGGCGTCGCTATTTTGGTGGCACTAGCCGTACTTTCCTCGATGCCGCGTATCGACATTGAGGGTAACGACTACCTGTTTTTCATCCTCATCGGTAGTTTGCTGCTTCCCGCGGTAGGCGAGTTGATCGGCCTTTACCAGCCCTGGCGTGGGCGCAGCCTTTATACCATGCTCGGAATCTATCTGGCCGCTTGGCTTGCGACTATTGGGCTGCTCAGTCTGCTATTGGTGGCCATCAAGGAAACACAGAGTTTTTCACGCCTCTGGATGGGGGGTTCCGCGCTGGCGGTGTTGGGCGTGGGAAGCGTGATGCGTGCGCTACTCTATATTTATTTACGCAGGCTTCGCGCCCAGGGGCACAACCTCAAGCGTGTGCTGCTGGTCGGCAAACAGGAAAACATTGCGCTGTTGGAGGAGAAAATCGCGGCTATGCCTCAGGCCGGCTATACGGTAGTCGAGCATTATACCGACGAGGGCGGGGCTGCATTTTTTCAACGCATGGCGGCGTTTGCCAAGGCCAATATATTCCAACGTAGCTTTGACGAAATCTGGTTGGGCTACCCGCTGGTGCAAGGAAACCGTGTCCGCCACTTAACGCGGCTATTAGCCGGAATACCGACCAGTATCCGTTTTTTCCCCGATTTGCCAGACATACGCCTGCTCAACCACCGCATCACCCAGGTAGCCGGGCTTTATTCGCTTGAACTCAATTACACCCCGCTCAATGGCCCCATGAAAGTCATCAAGGCGCTTGAAGATCGCGTGCTGGGGTTGGCGCTTTTCATATTATTCAGCCCGGTAATGATGGCGGTGGCCATCGCGATACAGTGGAGTATGGGCGGGCCCGTGCTCTTCAAGCAGGAGCGTCATGGCCTCGATGGCAAACGCTTCAAGATTTACAAGTTTCGCACCATGTACTTGCATGAAAGCAGTCAAACGCATCAGGCGTCTCATCTTGATCAGCGGATAACCCCCGTAGGGCGCTTTCTGCGCCGCACCAGCCTGGATGAGCTTCCCCAGCTCTATAACGTGCTTCAAGGGCGCATGTCGCTGGTGGGGCCCAGACCCCACGCGATGGATCATAACGATCACTATAAAGACCATATCGA
The DNA here is from genome assembly GCF_968212445.1 of Vreelandella sp. GE22. Lineage (NCBI taxonomy): Bacteria > Pseudomonadati > Pseudomonadota > Gammaproteobacteria > Oceanospirillales > Halomonadaceae > Vreelandella > Vreelandella sp. GE22. The sequence continues at coordinate 2,441,475 of NZ_OZ309110.1, read as the reverse complement.
TATTTATATGCAGCGCCATCGTGTCAAACCTGGCATGACCGGCTGGGCGCAGGTGAATGGCCTGCGTGGTATTACCGATGACGTCAAGCTGATGGAAAAGCGGGTAGAATACGACCTCTACTATATCGAGCGCTGGTCTTTGGGTTTTGATTTGAGAATTTTGACGATGACGCTCACACGAGGGTTTGTAAATGGCCAGCCGTAGATGGGCGAGGCATTTACAACTTTGCGGGCTTGTTTCAAGGAGGAATGATGATTTTACCGGTTATTTTGTCAGGGGGAGCCGGATCCCGGCTATGGCCTGTTTCCCGCGAGCACTATCCCAAGCAGTTTCTGAATTTACATCGTGACGACGCCAGCTTGCTGCAGGAAGCGGCGCTGCGCCTTGGCGATGTAGCAGATTCCGACGAGCCGCTAATCGTCTGCAACGAAGAGCACCGTTTTTTGGTCGCCGAGCAGATGCAGCAAATAGGTTTCAAAAATAGCCAGATCCTCCTTGAACCCTGTGGGCGTAATACGGCACCTGCGCTGGCGTTGGCTGCGTTGGCCGCCAGCCAAAGCAACCCCGAAGCCGAGCTTTTGGTCATGCCCGCCGACCACGTCATCAAGGATACGCAGGCGTTCGCCCAGGCCGTTGAGCAGGGGCTGGAGCTGAGCCAGAAAGGGCGGTTGGTAACGTTTGGTATCACCCCGACGACTGCGCATACCGGGTATGGCTATATTAAACGTGGCCAGGCGTTATCCCAGGGCTTCGAGGTAGAAGCCTTTGTAGAAAAGCCGGACGCGGTAGCTGCACAGCAGTATCTGGAAAGCGGCAGTTACTTCTGGAACAGCGGCATCTTCTTGTTCAAGGCGAGCAGCTTTCTTGCGGCGCTGGGTGAATACGCCCCGGATATTCTGGAAAACTGTCAGGCCGCATTTGAAGCGCGCAGCGAAGACATGGACTTTCTGCGTATTGATGAAGCCATCTTCGAGAAGTGTCGCAGTGAGTCGATCGACTACGCGGTCATGGAACACACTAAGCAGGCGGCGGTGGTGCCCATGTCGCCTGGCTGGAGCGATATTGGTGCCTGGGATGCGCTCCATGAGCTGCGCTCCAGTGAAGACCCGGTCAATGGCAATGCGGTTCATGGCGATGTCATGCTCCACGAAACTCAAAATAGCCTGGTGTATAGCGATTCGCGTCTGGTAGCCGCTGTGGGAGTGAGCAATCTGGTAATCGTCGAAACCGACGACGCCGTACTCGTTGCCGACCGCCGCCATGCCCAGGATACCAAGCTCATCGTCAACGCCTTGAAAGCCGCCGGGCGTAAAGAGTTTCAATCGCACCAGCAGGTTTACCGCCCCTGGGGGCATTACCGCACCATGGTATTGACCGATAGCTTTCAAGTGAAAGAAATCGTGGTCAAACCAGGCGGGACCCTCTCACTGCAGATGCATCATCACCGCGCCGAGCATTGGGTCGTCGTGGAAGGCACTGCGCGCGTTACCCAAGGCGAAGGGCATGGCGACATCTCCAATTTACGCAGTTTTTTGCTATCCGAAGACCAGTCGACCTATATCCCACTGGGTACGGTGCATCGGCTGGAAAACCCGGGCGTTATTCCTCTGAAGTTGATTGAGGTGCAAACGGGCTCTTACCTGGGGGAAGACGATATCGTTCGTTACACCGACAAGTATGGTCGTGAATAGGAGTCCTACGCAGTAATGAGAGTCGCCATTATTCACGATTGGCTGACCACCTGGGCCGGCGCCGAGAAAGCGCTGGCCGAGCTGCTCAACTGTTTCCCTCAGGCTGAAGTTTTCACGACGGTCAACTTTTTGGAAAAGCGCGATATTCCCGCGCTGAACGACAAAGTCATTCACACCAGCTTCATCCAGCGTTTGCCCTTTGCGCGAAAGCGCTACCGGCACTATTTACCACTGATGCCACTTGCCGTTGAACAGTTCGATTTAAAAGGTTTCGATCTGATTTTGTCCAGCAGCCACGCCGTTGCCAAGGGCGTGCTTTCCGACCCGAATGCGGTGCATATCTGCTACTGCTACAGCCCCATGCGCTACGCCTGGGATATGCAGCACCAGTACCTGCGGGAGTCGGGCAAGACACGTGGCGTGATGAGCGGGCTTATGCGTTGGCAGTTACATCGGCTTAGGCAATGGGACTACATTAGTGCTCAGCGTGTCGACCACTTCGTCGCCATTTCGCGCTACATTCAGCGGCGCATCGCCAACTGCTACCGCCGAGAAGCCGAGGTCATCTATCCGCCGGTCGAGGTAGATAAATTCCGCCACGACCAACCCCGTGAGGCGTTTTATCTGACGGCCTCACGGATGGTGCCCTACAAGCGTATCGATCTGGTGATCGAGGCGTTCAACCGAATGCCCGACAAACAGCTCGTCGTCATTGGCGATGGGCCAGATCATGCCAAGCTAAGCGCGATGGCGGGGCCGAACGTGACGTTATTGGGTTATCAGCCGGATGACGTGCTGATCGACCACCTGGAGCGCACCCGAGCCTTTTTGTTCATGGCCGAAGAGGATTTCGGTATTTTGCCCGTGGAGGCCCAGGCCGCCGGGGCGCCGGTCATTGGTTATGGTGTCGGAGGCTTAGCTGAAACCACTCTCGATGCTGTCTCCGGGCTGCTGGTCGCTGAGCAAACCAGCGAGGCGCTTATCGAACGGGTGGGCGAGTTCGAAGCCCGGCGCGAGGTCGAGCCCGATGCCTTCGCGGCGGCGGTGTGTCGACAAAGTGCCGAACGGTTCTCTACCGCTAATTTCACCCGTGCGATTCAGTCGCTGGTCAACAAATACCTCACGACGTGAAATGCCGGTCTTGATGGCCAAGCGTTCAGCGCAAGCGTTCGTAATGGCGTAGGCACTGCACCATCGGCTGCTCGCCCAGCCAAGCGATGACCTGACGGGTATAGCGGCTGCGCGCTTCGTCAACAAGGTGAAAGTTGGTATCGAAGAAGTCGTCGGTCTCATACATGGCATCACCAGGCTTGCCGACCCATTGGAGACCGGCGGCGCTTACTTTATCCGGTAAAGAGGCATAAAAGTGCGCCTCGATCGGCGAGTCCGTGTAGACCGGTTGATAGCGTAGCGGAGGCGGCATAAAGACAGGACAAGCGCCTTTTTCCAATAGACGGTCGCGAAACGCGCGTAGTTGTGCGCCGGCAAATTGACCCTGGCGTGCGGTATGGCCGTAGTTCTCTGCCGGTAGCGAGGTCAAGAAGTTCCAGTGCCGCGCTTCGCGTAGCGATCTAGCCGTATGTTGCTGGTCACCGTGGCTATCCAGGTTATGGGCGCCGTAATCGCCGCTCACTGTGAAGCCCTCGGGCAACCCTCGGTAACCCTCCAGAATACGTGTTAGCGATGTCCTGGCAATAACGCTGAGCGCCTGCTTCAAAGGGAGTTGCATGAAGGCTTCAGGGTGGCTGTTGGCCCAGTGAACCAAAGGGCTCGAGACGGGCTCATCCTGGTTGTAAAGCGGATACTCTAAAGGCAGAAGTACCAGGTCGCCGGACTGGATAGCGGGTTCGGCGCTTGCCAGAATGACGGGAAGCGAGATACCCGCGTTAACACCCAGGTTGACAGCGGGGCGCTGATAGGCCGCCTCCAACGCCTTACTGTCGATTCCAAACATGGCCGAGGAGCCGGCCACCACGACGATTTTAGGAGACGTGACTGCCTCGGCCCTGGCTTGCTTATAGCTGATCGCTCCGTCGATCCACGCGTTGTTCGGGTGTGGCCGGCCCAACTGGCCCGCCCAGAAAATCAACCAAAGGCTGAGTATTATCAAACCACCCGCGAGCAATCCCGTTAAAAAACGCACCATATTCTTGAGCTCTCTTTACATGTGCGCGCGGCGCTTAAAAGTTGAAATACAAAAAAGCCTGGCCGGGTAGATCGACCATGGCCTTGGCCACTATCACCAAAAGTACCCCCACAACACCTCCCTGCCATAAACCCCGCGATGGAAGCGCTAGCCACTGGGCCAGACGCATGCTGTTGGGCATCGTTAGGACGATGAACGAGCCGAACAGTAACAACGCCCCAGGGGATTGCCATGCCATGACACCTTCAGTCAAGGCGTGGCATATATCGCCAAGCGCTCCCCATTGCCAGTGGCCAAGGCCTGAGTACAACGCCCAGGTGTGCTCCAGACTGGTAGCCCGAAAGGGGACCCAGGCCAGCATGACCAGGGTCAATGTCAAAGGCCAACTGACGCCGCGTGGTAGCCGCACGGAGCTAAACCGTCGCCATACCACAAAGATGGCTAATAGCAGACCGTGTAGTCCCCCCCATAGTAAAAATTGCCATCCGGCTCCGTGCCAAAGCCCACCCAATAGCATGGTTGCCATTAGCGCTATTACATGGCGCGGCAGGCCATGACGGCTGCCGCCCAGCGGCACATAAAGGTAGTCGCGCAGAAACTGCGAGAGCGTAATGTGCCAGCGTCGCCAAAACGTTTGAATATCCACCGCGCGGTAGGGCGAGGCAAAGTTTTCGGGCAGCCTTATACCGAATAAGAGGGCCAGCCCTAGCGCCATATCCGCGTAGCCAGAGAAGTCAAAATAGAGCTGCAACCCGTAGGCCCAACCTGCCAGCAAGGTGTCTCCAGCGGCGATATTTTCGGGCGGGAGGGCAAAAAGTTGGTCCACGAAGGGCGCCAGGTTATCGGCAAGCAGCAGCTTCTTCGCAAGCCCGATGGCGAGCAGCACCAGCCCGCAGCGCACTAAAGCTGCTTCGGGGGGCCTTAGGCTTGCCAGCTGCGGCGCAAGGGTGCGGTAGTGGACGATAGGGCCAGCAATGAGCTGAGGAAAAAAGCTAACGAATACGCCATAGAGCGATAAAGGCCCGCGCGCGATTTTTCCCAGGCGGACATCTACCAAAAAAGCGATCTGTTGGAACGTAAAAAACGAAATGCCCAAAGGCAGTACCAAAGGGCTAAAAGCCTGGGGCGGCAGTTGAATCATTGAAAGCAGGAAAACCGAGTATTTGAACCAACCCAAAAGCCCAAGGTTGAACGTAACCCCTAGCCAGAGCCACCCCGGGTGCGGTTTGGCGACCCGCCCGGCGAGCCAATAGTTGATACCAATGCTCGCCAGTAACAGGGGCAGCAAGGTAATATCCCATGCCGCGTAAAAAACCAGCGAGGCGAGTCCAAGCCAGGCAAGTAGCAAGCGCGGTGTGGCCAAAAGCGTCAGCAGTAGAAAAATCAGCCAAACAATGGGCAAAAAAACCAGTAAAAACTGTGGAGTGCTAAAAACCATGCCTTTGCGCTCGAACGGTCGCGGGGGTAAATGCTAATGATAGTGCGGGCGTGAGCATACCATAATCGCGATCGCTTAAGACGCAACGGCAGAGTGAAACAGAGCCGTTCGCTGCTGGATAACCAGGACCTATTCACCGCTGATAAAGGGCGTACATGGACAGTCATCGCCGAACGACGCTGTTGCTGGTAGCACTACTGGCTACCTTGATGGGCAGCTATCTCTATAAGGGGATTCTCGACCCGACCCATACAGAGTGGCTTCTCGACGAAGGGGACCTGCTTCAGCACTTTTTAGGCTGGCATTACTTTCGCCATGAGGCTTGGGGATGGCCCATTGGCGCGCTGCATACTTTCGGCACCGAAGTGCGTACCAGCATCGTGTTTACCGACTCCTTACCCCTTGTAGCGATTCCTTTGAAACTTATACAGGCGTGGCTGCCCGACCCCTTTCAGTATCAGGGATTAGCGGCACTGTCGCACGTTGTACTTAACGGCGTCGCGGCTTGTCTGCTTTTAACCCGTATCAAGATGCCAATGATAGTGGCAGTCGCGCTGAGTCTTATGGTCGCCGTTATGCCTGCCGTGATTTTTCGCGGCCCAGGCGGTGCAGGGCACGAGTCGCTGATGGCGCACTGGGTGCTGTTATTGGCGATCTATCTGGTTCTTTTTCGCACGGATGTGAGCATCAGAGCCCTCGTGCACTGGGCGCTGCTTCTGACAGCGGCCGTACTCGTCCACTTTTACCTTTTTCTGCTGGCGGGTATGTGCTGGGCGCTTTGGTGGCTACTGGCAACATTGGAGCGCTACCGTGTTGCTTCAATAACCGCTGCGCCCCGCTGGTGGTGGGGGTGGCTGGCTTATACGCTTTTGCAGCCGCTCTCGGTTCTAGGGGTGATGTGGGCGGCTGGCTATCTGTATACCAGTGGGGCGTCGCCTGGATCGGATGGTTTCGGGTTTTATCTTGCCGAGTTCTTGGGTTTTTTTAACAGCTATAGCTATCTTCCGGGTTTCGAAAGCGCATCGCTTTTATCGTTAAACTGGCATCCTTCTATTGGCGGTCAGTATGAAGGAATGAGTTACGTTGGGTTGGGCATAATAGGACTCTGGGGGATGGCACTGCTGCTCTTCGTTGGCCGGCCGCAACGCATAACGGCGCGTTACCGCCGCAGAGCAGGGGCGCTTGCCTTACTAGCAGGTGGGCTTTTCATATTTGCTCTAAGCGATACGCTAGTGCTGGGCCGTCTATCGTTTGGGTTTCCTATTCCCTGGCCGGAGCCACTGCGTGGCCTGTTACGTGCCAGCGGGCGCATGGTCTGGGTGCTTATGTACCTTGCAACCTTCGCCGCGGTCTATGTACTGGCTCACCGGCTCAAGAAACGCCCGCTCATATTCGCAACGAGCATATTGTTGGCGGTTCAAGTCATTGATCTAAGCCGATGGCATCACCACTTTCACACCCAAAGCCAGCAGGCCGCTAGCTACCGCATGGTAGAGGATCCCCGCTTTAGCGGCTGGTCAACCCCGGAGCTTACATCGGCGCTGGCGGAGCATCAGGCGCTTGAACTCACTCACGCTAATGACATTGTGGCCATGCTGCCACTGGCTTGGCTGGCGGGTAAGTACCATATGTCGGTCAATGTGGCCTACGTGGCACGAATCACCGAGCCAACGATTAGTGCCGCCGTGGCGCCCACGCGCCAAGCACTGCTAGCGGGGCATCCGGCGCCGGATGTTGTCTACGCCATGGCTGATCCAGAAATGATCCAGCACGCCTGTACATTGCCCAACATGCAGTGTGTGGCCACGGCGCTTGCGACCTTTGCCTGGCAATCCCCCAATGAGGAGGCTCAATGAGCAATGCACCCTGGTGTCTAAGTATTATCGTACCGGTACTCGACGAGCAGGAGTCGCTGCAACCGTTTGTCGAGCGTATGCTCGAAGAGCTAAACCGGTGCGCACCAGTATTCGAAATTCTTTTCATCGACGATGGCTCGACGGATAACACCCTGGCGGACTTGAAGGCACTGAATGCGGGTGATGAACGCCTGCGCTACGTGTCGTTCAGCCGTAACTTCGGCAAAGAGGCCGCTTTGACGGCAGGGCTTGCCCACGCCAAAGGCGATGCCGTGATTCCCATGGATGTCGACCTACAAGACCCGCCGGAGTTGATTCCGGAATTTATTCGTTACTGGCGTGAAGAGAACTACGACATGGTGTACGGCGTTCGCGCTTCGCGCCCCGAGGACTCCAAGGCCAAGCGCACTACTGCCAAAGGCTTTTATAAGCTGTTTAACCGTATTACCCATTCGCCCATTCCAGGCAATGCGGGCGACTACCGACTGATGTCGAGGCGGGTGGTCGACGTGCTGTTGCAACTACCAGAGCGTAACCGATTCATGAAAGGCCTCTACGCTTGGGCGGGTTTCAAAACCATCGGTGTGCCGTATCAGCGCCCTGCCCGGCAGGCCGGAGAGAGCAAGTTCAGCTTCTGGAAGTTATGGAATTTTGCTCTGGATGGCCTGGTCGGTTTTAGCACCATTCCGCTGCGAGTATGGAGCTATATAGGGGCCTGCGTCGCTTTGGTCGCCTTTCTTTATATGGCCATTGTCATGCTGGATGTAGTGATTAGCGGCCGCGACGTGCCAGGCTACGCCTCGCTCATGAGCGTCGTACTGTTTTTCGGTGGGATGCAGCTTTTATCGATCGGTATTCTGGGCGAGTATATCGCACGGCTATTCATCGAAGTGAAAGGCCGTCCACTGTATGTCGTCGCCGATGCCTCAGCACCCGGCGGTACTGTGGCGGCGAGCCCGCATGCAAGCGAGGAGGAGTTGATCGAGACTTCATCTGGGGCCTCGAAAAATAGGGCCGGTAATGAGTAAAACACGCACCGAGTTGTGGCAGGCGCTACGTTTCATCGCTGTAGGCGCTACCGCCACTGTGACTCATATGCTGGTGGCAACGCTGCTTTATGCCGCCATGAACGGTCGCGCCATCGCCGTTATCAACTTCCTGGCTTGGCTTACCGCCTTTGGCGTCTCGTTTTGGGGCCATCAGCGGGTAACGTTCAAACGCTCGACCACGTTTGGGCGTTTTTTGCTGATGTCGCTTTCGGGCTTGGCCATTAACTATGCGCTGCTAGGTGCGCTGCTACTGACGCCGCTGCCGCCCTTGCTTGCGATGCTCTCAGCCATCGCGGTGGCCGCTATGAGCACTTATATATTGGCGAAGTACCATACCTTTGCTGAGGCTACCGAGCGCAAGTAGGGCCTTTTCCCTTTGGTAACGGTGGTGTGGGCTCACCGCTTGGCTTAACATGGCGCCCTGTTTGGACCCTATTCAGCACGGGAAAAAGGTAACGGAATGCTAACATCCCTTAAAGGGGCCTGGCGTTATCGCCAGTTCATCGCCACCTCCATACGCCACGAGCTGGTAACGCGTTTTGCCCGCAGCCGTATTGGCGGTGCCTGGATGATCATACATCCTCTCTCGATGGTACTGATCTATGCATTGGTACTGTCCGCGGTACTCTCGGCAAAGCTTCCCGGTATTGAAAGCCAGTATGCCTACGCCATTTACCTGACGGCCGGTATGCTAGGGTGGAGCCTTTTTAGCGAAATACTCAACCGCTGTCTCGGGGTCTTTATCGAGAACGCCAACTTAATGAAAAAGCTGGTGTTTCCAAAAATCGCTTTACCCGTGATCATTACCGGCTCCTGCCTAATCAACAACCTCGCGCTCTTTTTGGTGATCCTGGTCGTGTTTGCCTTGCTGGGCCACTTTACTCCAGCCACGCTGCCTTGGGTGCTCGTGCTTACCGGTATCACCGTTTTATTGGCGCTGGGGCTTGGCCTGATACTCGGGGTTTTGAACGTCTTCATTCGCGATATCGGCCAGCTTATGCCTATCGTGTTACAGTTTTTGTTCTGGTTTACCCCGGTCGTGTATCCCGCCGAAATCGTACCTGAATCGCTGCAATCTTTGATCGCCTTCAATCCGCTTTTCCACCTGATTGGCGCCTACCACGATGTACTGGCCTACGGTCAGCCGCCTTCTATTATGGTGCTCGCGGCACTAACGCTTCTGGGAGCAGGGCTGGTACTGGTCAGTGCGCTACTGTTTCGCAAGGCGAGCCCGGAAATGGTGGATGCGCTATGAATCACTCGACCAGAAACGTTTCAGCTACTAATACATCCGCCAGCGCGCAAGCGTTACTGGAAGTGCGCGATCTGGGTAAGGCCTATCGCCGCTACCGTAACGAGCTTACGCGCGTGGCCAGTTGGTTTACGTCCATCAAGCCTCAGGATGAGACCTGGATTCTGCGCGATATCAACTTCGATATCGCGCCGGGCGAGGCGGTCGGTATCGTCGGCCAAAACGGCGCGGGCAAGAGCACGCTGTTAAAGATGATCACTGGCACTTTACGGCCCACGGAAGGCTACATTCGAACCCACGGTCGAATAGCGGCGATACTGGAGCTTGGTATGGGCTTCAACGGCGAGCTAAGTGGGCGCCAGAATGTGCTGCACTCGGCGGGTCTGATGGGCTTTACCCATGCACAAATCAGCGCGGCGATGGACGATATCGAAGCCTTTGCTGAAATTGGCGACTACTTCGATAAACCCATGCGCGTTTACTCCAGCGGTATGCAGATGCGCGTCGCTTTTTCGGTAGCCACCGCGTTTCGTCCGGAAATTCTGATTGTCGATGAGGCGCTCTCGGTGGGCGATGCCTACTTCCAGCATAAAAGCTTTGATCGCATCCGCGAGTTCCAGCGTCAGGGCACTTCGCTTTTGATCGTTTCGCACGACAAGGCGGCCATACAAAGCCTTTGTGATCGCGCCATTTTGTTGGAGCAAGGCAAAGTGCTTCAGGATGGTCTGCCGCAAGACATCATGGATTACTACAACGCCCTGATTGCGCAAAAAGAGAACGCCAAGGTCGAGATCAAGCCTCTGGACAGCGGCCAGATTCAAACCCAGTCAGGCACTGGTGAGGCCAGTATCGCGCAGATCAGCCTGCACGCAGAAAAGGGCCAAGCGCTCGACGTAGTGGACGTAGGTCAGCCGGTAGAGCTCAGAGTGACGGTCGCCGTTCATGCCAACCTACCGGTGCTGGTGATTGGGTACAAGATAAAGGATCGGGTAGGCCAGGATGTGTTTGGAACGAACACCTGGCACACTCACCAAATAGAGCAGCAACTGATCGCCGGCGAGAAGCTGACCTATCGTATGCGCTTTAACGCTAACCTGGGGCCTGGCAGCTACTCCGTTTCGCTTTCACTTCACAGCAGTGATACCCATCTAACGCGCAATTACCAGTGGATAGACCACGCGCTGGTCTTCCAAATGGTGAATATGGAAAAAGACTTCTTTTTGGGCAGCAGTTGGATAATGCCCGTTATTGACTGTGAGCGAGAGGCCGTACCCCGTTCAGAATTCAACGAGTCGACGTAATGGATTTTTATACCCGTTTTACCAACCATTTTCGCGGTGAAAAGGACGCCATCAAGGAGCGCCTGAAGGTTTATGTGCCGCTGCTCGAGCCGATCATGGCACGTTATTCCGAGGCGACAGCAGTAGATCTGGGCTCCGGGCGTGGAGAGTGGCTCGAGTTAATGCGCGAAAATGGCTGGCCGGCCAAGGGGATCGATACCAACGAAAGCATGGCGAAAGCCTGCAATGAAAGCGGTCTCGAGGTTGAGGTTAGCGACGCCCTGGTCGCACTCAAGCAAACCGAAAGTGACACCCTGGCGGCCGTTACCGGGTTTCATATCGCCGAGCATATTCCGTTCGATAGCCTGGTGGAGCTGATCCAAGAGGCAAAACGCGCGCTGGTTCCCGGCGGCGTTTTGATTCTAGAGACGCCCAACCCGGAAAATTTGACCGTAGGGCTTTGGAGCTTTTACCTGGACCCGACCCACCTGCACCCGCTGCCGCCACCACTGCTACATTTCGTGGCCACCGATGCAGGCTATACCAAGGCTACTATCCTGCGTTTGAACGGCCCCAAACCGCCAAAGAGCGATGCAGCCGTTCGTGACTACCTGGACTGGGTCGTCTCGGCGTATCCGGACTACGCGCTGGTCGCCCATAAAGGCGCCGATGACGCCAGCGCCCCCTGGTTCGAATACCTGGATAAGCTGGCCGAGGCCCAGCAGGGCAGTCTCGAAACGCTGGCAGATAAAATCGAGCAACAGACCGATCAGTTGGTTGACGCTAATCATCAGCTCGTAATGGCAGAAGAAACGTTAGTGACTGCTGAGAATAAATGTCAAAAAGCTCTTCAAGAGCGTGACTACTATCAGCAAAAAGCCGAGCAGCTACTTCAAGAAGTCAATGGCATTTACAGTAGTCGCTCTTGGCGTATCACCAAGCCACTGCGTGGCGTCATGCACTTTCACCGCCATTCCTCCATTGCTCAAGGCAAGCTGCTACGTAAAATGGCGCAGATCCCTTGGTTAAAGCGTTTGGCACTGAAGATTTTAAACCGCTTCCCCGCGCTGAAGATGCGTGTATTGAAGCATATGGCCGCCAGCGACAGCCTCTTTAGCCGTAGAGGGCAGTTTAACGCCGAAGATTTCGCTAACCTCGACGCGGATGTCCAGGCGCGAGTGCGCTTGGAAAGTCTGGCGCTGCGCGACGCCCCCTTTGATACCCAGTCGGTGCAAGGTATACGCCTGGAAGGGCATATCAATGGCAGCTACAGCCTGGCCTCGGTCAACCGCCATCTATTGAGCCGCTTACAGCAAAGTGCTAGCCCGCCTGAGCTTTGGCTTGCGCCCCATGAAGGCTCGCCAGAGGCCCAGGTAAGCACAGCCCCCGGCGGCGTAGAGGAGGTCGCTCGACTAAACGCGCTGGTCGACCCCGCAGCCTGGCGAAACCTGGCCCCCGAACAGCGTGTGGCGCTTTATCATCGCTACCCACTTATCATACCGGAGCCGGCCCACGGCAAAGCCGTTGCGCTGTTCTTCTGGGAAGAGTCGTCGGTGCCGGCGGACATGGTCGACACGCTCAACCAGCACTACCAGGGGGTGATCGTTACCGCCTGGTTTGTCAAAAAAGTACTCATGGATAGTGGCTGCAGGCTTCCGATTCATGTGGTGGCTTTGCCGCTTGTGGCTAATCCGCACGCCTGCCAGGCCCGCGCGAGTGACCTTGTACGAGTCAGCCAGGGCCAGCCCGTTCATCTTTTGCACGTCTCCTCGGCGTTTCCGCGCAAGGGCGTCGATGTACTACTGCAGGCTTTCGAGCAATTAGCCCAGCAAGACGCCGATTTGATGTTGACGCTCAAGACCTTCCCGAACCCGCACAACCAAACCGACGCTTTGATCGAGGCGTATGTCAGCGAGCACCATCGCCGCCGGCTCACGGTCATCATGGAAGACTACTCCGCCGAACAGATGGCCGCGCTCTATCATCAAGCAGATATCGTGGTGCTACCGACACGAGGAGAGGGGCTCAACATGCCCGCCATAGAGGCCGGCGAGTTCTCGCGGGCGCTGGTGGTCACCGGTTACGGCGCCCACACCGATTTTGTCTCCTCTGCCGACGCCGGACGGGTGGATTACTGTTTCGATCACGCCCAGTCCCACTTTAATAGCGGCCAGGCGCTTTGGGTCGAACCCGGTGTCACCAGTACCGTCGAGCAAATCCAGCGCCAGGTCGAGGCGCTGCGCCAGGGCGGCGAGCGTGCTATGCAAACGGCGAGTGGGCTACACGATGCTATCCAGGCGCGTTTCTTTTCACCTTCTGCCGTGACATCGCTGCTGGCATCGCTTGCCCGGCTGCAAGCGCTGCCCGAGGCGCCGCTGCCCGCGCTTTCGATTAGCCTGTATTCCACTTGGGATGAGCCCTGTGGCATCGCGCAGTACAGCGACCATTTGCTGGAAGGCGTGCGCGCACTAGGCGAGCCGGTTGAAATCGAGGTGCACGCCGCAACTCGACCGCAGGTTGAGCGCACGGCATCACCCGGCGTTATCGGCGAGAGCTGGCAAAAAGGCGCCAGTCCCTCTTTGAGTAACGCCACCGGAAACGTTGTCTGGCTGCAGCATCATTTCGCGTTTTATGAGCTCGATCGTGCGCTTCAACAAGAGGTGAAGCAGTGTCGCCAGCAAGGCAAACGGGTATATATCACGCTTCACACGACCCGACCGGTAGTGGATTTCGATAGCGCACGCCGCCGCATGGTGGCATGCACGCTGGCCGAGTTCGATCGCGTTTTCGTGCATACGCTGGACGACCTTAACTACTTAAAGCGCATTGGCCTCACTGACAACGTGACTCAGATGCATCAGGGCGTTGTCAGCGACGATGCCGTTCAACCGCCGATCGCTCAGGCCCAAGAGACTGCGCCGATCATCGGGTGCTTCGGTTTTCTGCTTCCCCATAAAGGCGTCAATACGCTCATCGAAGCCTTCGCCGTGCTGCGCAAGCAGCACGCGCTTTTTGAGGCGGCAACGCTTAGACTCGTCACCTCGGTGCGGGACGAGTCGAGCTCTCAGGAGGAGTTGACACGCTGCCAGCGCACCGCCGAGCGGTTAGGGGTAGCAGCCAATATCGAGTGGTACACCGACTTCCTGGCACTCGAAGAGGCGCAGCAGCGTCTCGCGGAGTGCAGTGTCGTAGTACTGCCTTATCAGTACACTCAGGAATCCAGTAGCGCTGCGGTACGCACCGCCGTCGCCGCCTGTCCTACCGTACTGACGACGCCCGCGCCTATTTTTGACGAGGTAGCCGATGTGGTGTGGCAAAGCGAGGGGTTCGAGCGCGATGATATCGCCGAAGCGATTACGCAGGTATTGAACGCACCCGCAGAGCAGCGCGGCGAATACCATAAAGCCCGCGAGCAATGGCTATTTGAGCGGCGCTGGTCTACCCTGGCCCGCCGCTACTATGGCCTTTTCAGTGCCGCACTGGTCGATCAAAAGCTTCATGTTATGGCGAAAAACGGCGATTGATACCGAGTGGTGGCTCACCCATATAGCCTTGCCCCGAGTGAGGCATTAATAGTTGTGAAAGGGCGCAATGACCTTGCGCCCATTTATTAATTTTTCGAAGAGAAGGAACTGCGTCATGAATGCGATCGTGACAGGGATAACAGGTCAGGACGGCGCTTATCTAGCCGAGCTACTGCTTGAAAAGGGCTATACCGTATTCGGCACCTACCGCCGCACCAGCTCGGTCAACTTTTGGCGTATCGAAGAACTCGGTATTCAGGACCATCCCAATTTACACCTGGTCGAGTATGATTTGACCGACCTGTCGTCGAGCATCCGCCTGATGCAACAGTGCAAGCCGCGGGAGGTGTATAACCTGGCCGCCCAAAGCTTTGTAGGTGTCTCCTTTGACCAGCCGGTGACCACCGCTGAAATCACCGGTATCGGCGCCGTTAACTTGCTGGAAGCCATTCGTATCGTGGATAGCTCTATCCGCTTCTATCAGGCATCCACCTCCGAAATGTTCGGTAAGGTACAAGAAGTGCCGCAAACCGAGCAAACGCCGTTCTACCCCCGCAGCCCCTACGGTGTTGCCAAGCTCTACGCGCATTGGATGACCATCAACTACCGTGAATCTTACGATCTGTTCGCGACCAGCGGTATCTTGTTCAACCACGAATCGCCGCTGCGTGGTCGCGAATTCGTCACTCGCAAAATCACCGACGGCGTTGCACGCATCAAGCTTGGCAAGCAAACCCGTTTGGAACTTGGCAATCTGGATGCCAAGCGCGACTGGGGGTATGCAAAAGAGTACGTAGAGGGCATGTGGCGGATGCTCCAGGCCGACACGCCGGATACCTATGTGCTGGCCACCAACCGCACCGAAACGGTACGCGATTTCGTGACGTTGGCTTTCAAGGCCGTAGATATCGAGCTTCGCTGGGAAGGCGAGGGCGAAAACGAGTTTGCGGTAGATACCACCACCGGTAACAAGGTGGTAGTGATCAACCCGCGTTTCTACCGTCCGGCAGAGGTCGAACTGTTGATTGGCGACCCTGAAAAAGCAAATCAGCAACTGGGCTGGGCCCCCTCGACCAGCCTTGAAAAGCTTTGCAAGATGATGGTCGAGGCAGACCTGGTGCGTGTCGAGAAAGGCACCGGCGCCTAATAGCGCAACGTTTTTTTAGCCAAGGAGCCACCATGAAAACATGCCTGGTCACCGGGGGTAGCGGCTTTACCGGCCGCTACCTTATAGGCCATTTGAAGCGCCAGGGCCACCGCGTGGTGGCCCTGGCGAGCCAGCCCTGCGGAGCGGATGAAACGCACCACGTCGACCTCAATGATGAGGCCAGCCTGGCTGGCATTATCCGGCAGGTGGCACCAGAAGAGGTATACCATCTTGCGGCGCTCTCCTTTGTGGGCCATCCGACGCCGCTCGACTTCTACCGAGTCAACGTACTGGGCGCCGAAGCTTTGCTTAAGTCTCTTTGCAAGCTAGCATTGCCACCGCGGGTGCTAATTGCCAGTAGCGCCAACGTTTACGGGGCAAACGCCCAAGCGGTCATTGATGAAAGTGTGACGCCGCTCCCCGTTAACCATTACGCTCATTCCAAGCTGGCCATGGAGCACATGGCGAAAACATACGCTCAGCGATTACCGCTGATCATAGCGCGCCCCTTTAATTATACTGGCAGCGGTCAAGCTCCCCATTTTTTAGTGCCAAAAATAGTTGATCATATCAAGCGTCGCGAAAGAGTGATTGAGCTTGGCAATATTCATGTGAGTCGTGATTTCAGCGATGTGCGGGATATTTGCAAGGTTTACAAGCGCTTGTTATACCAATGGCCTTCCGATGCCCATAGCGGCGATATTATCAATATCGGTTCCGGCCGTTCGGTTTCGCTCAACGACTTGATCGAAGAGCTGCAATCCATCTCTGGTCACGAAATAGAAGTAACGGTCAATCCGGATTTTGTACGGTCGAACGAAATTCCCGAGCTGAAAGCCTGTACGCAACGCCTGGATCGGTGGGCGCCCGAATTAGACCGGTTTTCACTTCAGCAGACCCTTGAATGGATGCTTTCAAACTAATACACCATTTGTAGCAAAACACTGTTTTTTATTGGCAAATGACATGATATATGGCAAGCTGAATTTAGCTTGAATGACTAATAGTTTCAGTCTATTGGTGTTTGTTCCAACAAAACAGGGAACTACCAAAGCCTTGGCTTCAAAACGAGGAGCAAACAGAACGTTTGCTTGGCTGATGCTATTGACTTACCTTAGGGTCTACGAGTAAAACATAGCGGTCATATATACACGTGCGGGTGTAGAGAGATACACTAAGTTCGTTCAGATCTTGAGCCCGGGCGCAAGGAATGAGTATTGGAATTGGTGCCATCACCAAGCTGATCTCAGGAGCGAGGCCTCGCTCACTGCCGCCATCGCCAACAGGCATTGTGGCGGCTAATGTCGATTCGACGTCTAAATAAGGAGTTACATCAATGGCTTTGTCAGTCACTGAAATTCAGCAGCTTTATACGGCCTACCTGGGTCGTTCAGTCGATCAGGATGGTCTTGACTACTGGCAGGAACAGGACGTTAGCGAATTCGAACTGCGCGCTAACCTGGCCAACGACAATCAGGCCGAGTACGTTGAAATGTACGGCGATCGCTCTCGCGCCGAACTGGTAGAAGCTATCTACCAGAACATGTTCGGCCGCGACGCTGACGACGACGGTCTGGATTACTGGGTAAACGGTGACGGCGCATCCGTACCGGCCAGCGAGCTTCAGCAACTGTTCATTTCAGCAGCTTCTGAAGAAGACCGCGCCGAATTCGACGCACGCGTAAGCGACGACTTGGGTGGTATCAATCCGGTGCCGCAGCCCGAGCAAACCGATACCATCGACGTTACCTTCAATACCAGCACCGTTGGTAACTCTGAAGAGATCTTCGGTACTTTCGAAACCACTACCGATGGTGAGCTGGTTCAGATTGCACTGCCTTCCTTGGCTGTTCGTAATCAGCAGCAAACCGTTACTTCTATCGGCAAAGCCGAGTGGGACGAAGCCGGTCAGGTCGTAACGACTTCTGCCGATTACACTTTCAACATGTCCAACCAGTTGGGCGCTGAGAAAGAGTACGCTGGTCTGTTCCTGAGCCCGCTGCTGACTTCCGAGTCGCGTAGCGCTGACTCTCAGCTGTTCATCGAGCTGCTCGATATTCGTGCTGCAGGCACCGACGAGCCGCTGGGCAACCTGCCCATCGACGGTATCCGCTTCCAGGTTGACGGCGAAGCGACCGTACTGCGCTCCGACGGCATTTTCGAAGCCAAAACCTACCCGGAACTGCTTTCTGCCATCCGCGATGCGATCGCTGGCGATAGCGATCTGGCCGGTTTTACCGCTGAAATCGGTTCAAGCTTCACCGCAACCGACGGTGGTCAACCGATCCCGGGCGCGGTAGGTAACACCATTATCCTGACCGACTCTCAGGGCCGTGAAATCTCCAACGGTTCGTTCACCTACAGCGACCAGGAAACTGGCGGTTTCACTCTGTACGGTGATCTGTCTACCGAAGCGCCGGAATCCGTCCGTGACCTGATCTCCACTAACCTTGATCTGGACAACGTTGGTTACGGTTCTCAGGGTGGTTCTATCAACCTGGCCGGTGAGTCCAACACCGATAAAGGTATCGAAGAGTTCAATGTCGACGCGCAAAACGGCGTATGGCTGACTCGCCTCGAGTCTCAGTCTCCATCTGGTAACCAGGCGCTGAAAGAGATCAACCTGAACGGTAACGGCTATTTCCGCGTAGGCCAGCAAAGCGACCAGAATGTATTCAACATTCCGCAGCTGATGGTACAGGCTGCTGCACTTGCTGCCTCTACAGAAGTAACGCTGGCAGAAGCTCTTGAGAGCACCACTGGTCTGGTTGACGTTGAAAAAGTCAATGGACAGGACTTCGACGGTGAAGTGAAGCTGAATGCTTACATCACTGACGACGTCATTGGTCGTGACATGAATCTGCAGGACGATCAAAACGATCCAGCTGCTGATAACGTCAACTACACCTACCAGACTGCTGGTGGTGACGACCAGATCTCTCTGATCCTGGAAGAAGGCGTTCTTCAGCGTGAAGATGCACTTCTTAACATCAACGCTGGTAATGGCAACAACGTTGTTGAAACCATGATCGTTGATGATAACGGCATGGCGGTTGAAAGCGTTAACCAGCAGCTGAACCAGGACTTTGGCGCTGAGCAGGTTACTATCGTAACCGGTAACGGCGACGACGTTGTTCGTACCTGGGGTGCAGGCGACGCAACTATCAGCACTGGCGCTGGTAACGACGTCATCTACGCAGACAACTCCGGTCTGCTGCAAGAAGACGGCGCAACGCGTTGGGAGTTCAACTCCACTGCTTCTGGCGATGACCCCACCGGCGTCTCCAACAGCAACGCTGGTCTGTCTGCTGGTGCCAATGGTACCGAGCAAGTATTCGACGCGTTCAAACTGCAAGTACGGGTTGATTTCAAAGGCTTTGATTCTTCCTGGGTTAACGTAGCGCACAATGGTTCTACAACCACTTCGCTGCAGATCAATCAGGCTATCAAGGACGCGGTCAACAACGACGCGGTTCTTCAGCACCTGATCGCTGCCAACGATGGTAACGGTAACATTCTTGATATCGTTTCTTTGATCGACGGCGAAAACCTGGGCGATCTGACCATCGACTTCCGTGGTCCGCTTGAATCCGGCGCATCCAACAACGGTGGCCGTCCGCAGCTTGCCGCTGATGAGTCTGGTGCAACTGATGACCTGGATTCCATTCAGGATATCTACACCACTGACGGCGTAGACGGCGACGACGACGATAGCGTTGTAGGCGAAGTAGACGGTATCTCCAGCAGCGTTGAAAGCGACAACACCATCAATGCCGGTAGCGGCAATGATGTCATCGTTCTGGGTACTGGCGAAGACAGCAACGATACTATCGTGCTCGAAGATACCTTCGGCCGTAACAGCATCGTTAACTTCGTCTCTGGTAGCGATTCAGACGACGACGATAACTTCGACCAAGGCTACGACATCCTTGACTTCACCAGCTACCTCGGCGGTTCTGCTGACTTTGGTGGTGATCTGGGTAGCAACCGTAGCGTTGCCGTCACCGACAGCTTCAACTACGACAGCGGCGTTTCCTGGGGCTCGCTGACCGCTAGCGATGTTGCTAGCAACAGCGCTTACGAGGACCTGGGTGAAGGTAATAGCTTCGACAGCATCCTGATGGTTGAAGCAACCGGCAGCGGCGCTGGCCAGTACAAGGCGTTCCACCTGAACTCCTCCTCAAACAGCGATGATCTAAACGTAGAGCTGTTGGGCGTGCTGGACTTCGGTGCTACACAAGAATTTGACGCAGCTAACTTTGCATAACACTTAGCCGCTAAAAAGACTTGTAAGCCCCCAGCTTCGGCTGGGGGTTTTTTATTTGTAGCCACTATTTATGAACACACCGGTTATTGATCTGTCTGAATATTCGCGTGTAGTGAATTTCTGTATAACGAGACAATCATGAGGTTGTATGTCTAATTTTGTACCGCTCTCCTTAAATGGCTTCCAGGGTAAACGCTGGTTAAATACGCCTGATTTTAATTTTGTCTCTAATCAGCGTGCGATTGCGCTCGTAGCACAAGAGCTTCCTCATGCATTAGCGACCATGCCTTTAGGGTTTCGTAAGCTGGAAGATGGGCGCCACGAGCTGGTTGCTATCTGCTCACTGGCCAATCAGCAGAATTTGTTCGTTCATCTCGATGGCCGCTGGTTGGCTGGATATAAACCCGCACTTTTGCGCTCATATCCGTTTTTGACAAAGTACGATAGTGAGCAAAATCGACACGTACTTTGTATTGATGAAGATAGCGGTTTAATAATCGATGAATCTAGCCAGCAGGGAAATCCCTTTTTTGATGACTCGGGCCAGCTCGGTGAACAGCTCAATAGAGTAAAGGAGTTTTTGACCAAGTGGCAAAAGCAAAGAGAGGTAACCCAGAAGGCAGTCGACATGCTTTCCAGTTTAGGGTTGATAGTGCCATGGAAACTGGAAATAAAGCAGGAAAGCGGTGAAACCCTATCCGGGTTGAACGGCTTTTTTAGAGTCGATGAAGCGGCATTGAATGCGCTGCCTAGTCAAAAAATAGAAGCTTTAAGGCAAGTGAACGCGCTACCCGTTGCCTATGCTCAGCTTTTCTCTCAGCATAGAATTACCGTTCTTACTCGCCTTAACAGCATGCATTCGAAAAATGCTGAGACGCAATTTAATGAAAACGACATAGACTCGCTTTTCAACGATGGCGATGAAGATATTGGTTTCGATTTCGATAGCTGAAAAATTGCCAACCAGGGTGTCCACTCATGCACACACGAGTAGACATAACCCTGCGCATCTTTTAGTGCTGGCCATTCAAGGCCACCGCTATAAGTTAAGTATGGTAAAAAGCTTTCGGCTGTAGGTCGCCTTGCTTATGCAATAGTGTTGAGTCGAAATTCTTTTATCCTTTGTTAGTAATTAAGTAGAATGGCGCGCCTATTTGCAGGCGACAAGAGCGGAACTGGATGTCGGAATTACCCAAAAGCATCGTCATTGAAGGGCGTCGATACCCGACCTGGGCACTAAGCCTGCGTGCGCGTGAAAACTTTATACGCCTTCACCAGGTCGATGAGCACATCGCAACCCTGCAGGAGCGGCTTGCATTTTATACCTCTGCGAAAGCGAACTGCCTGGCTTGCTTGAAAAGCGCGTTGCCATCGAAAATTAACTACTACTGGCATAATGTACCGCTCGAATGGGCGCGTGCTCACTGGCGGCTCGAAGACCGAAGGTTCAACCTGCGCGAGCTGAGCATGACGGGTCATTACCGCGCCAACGACCGCGTACTGGTTTATGTGAAAGGCCATGGGGTCGTAGGGTGGGGGGAGGTGCAGCTTGATACGCACTCGACCCAGCGTCAATTGGCGTGGGGTTTTAGGGTTAAAGAGCTAAAACATGCGTTGCCCGCCAAGCGGCTTAAAGAGTTCGCAGTACGTCATCCCAATCGCGCCTCACAGGCTCTGCCCGATGGCGCGAAGACCGAAGAGCTCGTGGCGGCGTTGGAGACATATCCGGCAGCCGCGAATGTCGCGCTTTGAATAATGAACTTCGACATTCCTTGCTGTAGCTGTAATAATCCGCGCTTGGTTCAATGCTTGATAAGGAGTATTTTGTGGCTGAAGAAAAAGATCAAAAAGTAACCATCGATGGTCAAGAGTATAATATGGCTGATCTGTCTGAAAACGCGCGCAATCAGCTGGTTAACCTGCGCGTAACGGACCAGGAGGTCCAGCGTTTGAATCAGCAGTTGGCGATTGCACAGACAGCGCGTACAGCCTACGCCAACGCTTTGAAAGCAGAGCTTCCCGAGAAAAAAACGCACTAAGCGTTTCTCGACCGTTTTACCAAAAGCGCGGGCCATGGGCTCGCGCTTTTTTTATACGTGCCACCAGACACGGACGAAGCCGAAACATCGACCGGTAAAGAGCTTGCCCCGGATTCATTGACTTTTTAACGATAGCTGAGATATAGCTAGATAAGTGTCGGCCCGCCAACCCAAACATGATGTCAAATAATAACGTGTTCTTCACAACAAACACGAAAGGGAGGGGTTGGAACGGGCAGGCGACAGGGAGCGTTATCAGGGCAGGAGTTACCTATGCTAACGCCAACGCAGCAAGTGCAGTCGTACTATCTAGCGATGTTTGGTCGTGCCGCCGATCCAGCAGGTTTGAATTACTGGTCCAGCGAGCTCGACGCTCAAACCCTGGGGCTTGAAGGGGTTTTACAGCAAATGGTGTTATCCAGTGAGTTTGCGACCCAGCGCGAAACGCTTGCTCAGCTCGATAACAGCGGGTGGGTCAACGAGGCTTACCAACGTCTTTTTGCCCGCGAAGCGGAAGCCGAGGCGGTCACCTACTGGTCCGAGCAGGCACGCGCCGGTAATTCGCCCGAGACGCTTCTTGCAGCCATGTTGAACGCAGCCGAAGATACCGATGCGGAAGCGCTCAAGGCCTACGCGTCGATTGCAGAATTTTACTCCGCGAATGTTTCGGATGAAGATTACGACGCTGCAAAAGTACTCGTGCAGGATGGGTTTCGTTCCAACGAGCAGCTTTACCAGGATCTTGAAAGTCTGAATGAGACCTACGATACCTTGAGCCTGGTTCGGGCCGGCGAATCCCTGGAAGGCCGGCCACTCTACAGCGCTACAGTGGGGGACGGCCCGCGTAAACTAATGATCGTCACCCAGCAGCACGGTGACGAGCCGGTCGGCACCGAGGCCGCTATGCATCTGCTCGAATGGATAAGCGGCGATAGCGAGGCCGCTCAGTCACTGCGTGAGCAGGTAACGCTGACCGTCATGCCACGTGTCAATCCCGACGGCTTCGAGCGCTGGGAGCAACTAGTAGCCGGTGAAAGCGACCCGGAAACGACGTTGGACCCACGCCGCAACGCCGCCGATATCGACCTTAACCGTACCTGGGATTCGACGGAGGATCTCGACCCCGCCTTGATGCCGGAAACCCTGGCGGTGCGCGCGGTGCTGGACGCTTTTCAACCAGAGCTATTGCTCGACTACCACAACCAAAACAACTATCTCAACGAGGCAGGGGAGCTTGAGACGATGTCGGCGCTTTGGCCGACAAACGAAAATGTCGACCCTGCGTTGACGGCGACTTCCCAGCAGGCTGCCATCGCGCTTTCTCAAGGCTTGGAGCTATTCGATTACGGCTATTTGTCGCTGTTTCCGGGCGGGGATGATGCTTCGATAGGTCGCAATGGCATCGCCCTCGACGGTACGTCGGCGTTACTCATCGAGCAGCGCGGTCTGGAAGAGTTCGAGCTGAAATCCCTGGAAGGGCTGGAGCTTGATTTCGACGCGGTGGCAAGCGCACTGACCCTGGAAGGCATTCTCAGCATGATAGGTGTTATGAGTGCACTCGGTGAGGACGGCTTTGCCAGTATCGACCCTGCACTCGCGTTACTCTTGCCCGAGCGGGGCGAGCGCACGCCTTTCGAGGAGCTTTACGCCGAGGAGAGCAGTAACGAAACGGAGGCTGCCCTACAAGCGAGTCAGAGCCCGGAGGATGTCCTCGAGATTGCCACGGCAGGTGTCGCGGCACCAATAGAGCCCGAGTTTCAATTAGCCTGATAAACGCGTTACCTTTTGTATCCGGCCTCCGCCCAATGGCGGGGGCTTTTTTATGCTGGTCTTCAAACACTCGTGGATAAGCTTGAAATCAGGTGTGCTACTATCACCGGCTTTGCTTTGTGCTGGAAGGGCTGGATGGGCGATATTCGATCTTTATCTTTAATGGTCACGGTCACGGTGTTTTTAATGGGCGTGCTTACCCTGGTGTCACCATCGGGTTACTCGCTTGGCCCTGGGGTGCTGCTGTTGTTAAGCGCAAGCCTGCTCTTCAACGGCTCTCGGATCGAACTTTCCCACCGTGATAACGCCGTGATCGCCGCGCTTTTAGCCTATGGTTTGGTGGTGGGGGGTATGTCCGCACTCGAGCTGGGTGCGCCCGGCTTTGACCGCCCCTTGCGCTTTTTGTTAGCGGTACCCGTGCTGCTGCTATTGCTGCGCAGCCCACCTGGCCGTACCGCGCTCTGGGTGGGGTTGGCACTGGGCGCGATAGGGGCCGGCAGTTGGGCCATTTGGCAAAAGCTCGTTGAAAACGTCGACCGGGCTGGCGGGTTTTTGCATGTTATCCAGTTTGGCAATCTGAGCATGCTCATGGGTATGCTGTGCCTGGCCGGGCTTGGCTGGGCGGCGGTACAACGCAAGCGCCCCTTTTGGGTGGCGCTACTGCTGGCAGGCGCACTTCTGGGCATGTTGGGGTCGCTGCTTTCGGGTAGCCGCGGCGGGTGGATTGGCCTGCCCTTTATTGGCTTTGTACTTTATCGGGGCTATGGGCGCGCAGCGGCGCGCCGTTGGAAACTGGCTGCACTTGGCGGTGCCGCCTTGTTAGCGCTGGCCATGTACGCTATCCCACAAACCGGCGTACAAAACCGCGTACAGGCCGGTATTAACGATGTGGCGCAGTACATCTCCGGCGGCGAGCGTGATACCTCTTTAGGTTTGCGCTTTGAGATGTGGCGCGGCGCCAGCATGCTCATTGCCGAGCGGCCACTGTTTGGCTGGGGGGAGAAGGGGTACGTCGAGGCGATGGCGGCATTGGGCGAGCGCGGCGTGATTACGATGGGGGCCAGCGCGTTCGATCACGCCCATAACGACTTTATCGACGCCGCCGCCAAACGCGGGGCGGTGGGACTTTTGGTTCTGCTGGCGCTTTACATCATTCCGCTTAAAATGTTCGCCTCCGGGCTCAACCATCCGAATTTAGAGGTACGCTCGCTGGCCGTGGCCGGCACGCTGCTGCCGGTAGCGTATATCGATTTCGGCCTTTCCCAAACATTTTTAGCGCACAACAGCGGCGCCATGTTTTACGCTTTTTGGCTAGCGCTTTGGTGGGGGAGTTTTAGCGCTTACCAAAAGCGTGCCGCCCGTCAAGCACGGCCGTAAGCGCAAGGTGCGCTAATGGCCGTGCCATTAGCGTTACCAGCCGCCTTGACCCTCGAGCAGGCTGAGCACGTTGTTGTTGATCGGCAGTTTGAAATCGGCGCTGCCCAGTACCATGGCGTCGCCTGCCCGCACCACACGGGTACTCACGTAGATAAAATCCTGCCCTTGGGCGTAGGTGCCCATCAAGATCGAGCGCGCGTTGTTCTGCGCGCTTAGCCGCTGAACCTGGCGGGAAAGAATCAGCTCGCCGACGCTCTCTTCGATGAACATGCTGTCGCGCATTTTGACTTCGCGCACCTGCATACCCTGCTGGGCAAGGGCCGAGGCCATGATTTCCGAGCTGATCCGCCCAAAGGTCGACGACTGAGTCAGATTATCGATGCTGACGAAAGTAGCCGCGATCATCGGGCTATACCGGGTCAAGTCCGGATTGTTGGCGATCATGGTCATCGCGGCCTCGTGGGCCAGGTCGGACAGATCCGGTGGCGGCGGGGGCGGGTTGGCATGTCGCTGGTTGATGCCCGCGCAGCCGCTCAGTAACAGCACGCTCAGGACAAAAAGCGCCCGGCGCCAAGGGGGACGGCGCGTAATGAAGGCAAACGGTGAAGAAATCATTGCGTGCATGGCCTTACCAGGTGTTGGTGAGTGGGATAGAGGGCTCGACAGGGGTATGGTATACCCGGCGCGGCGCGTATTGGTGGCGATCACCCTTATTGATGTAGTAGATATTCGAAGAGGAGTACAGGATGCGCTCGCCATCGACGATCTGCGTCGTGACAATGATCTCTTCGTTGCCGGTGTGCGTCCAGCTGCCGCTGGTGATATCCGCCGCGACCCCCGCCGGAATCAGCCCCAGCGCCGGTTCGCTCCAACGGTTGATCGGAATCGTAGCCACGGCGATGCCCGCCGTTAGTGCGGTGAACGCGCCGACCGGCGGGCGGATAAAGCCGCGATCGCGATGCTCGACGACCTCGACATCAATAACGACCTCAGCGCTATTATCGGTGGGGTTCATCGTCACGTTGGCGCCTCGGGTGACCAGCTCGCTGGTCAAAAAGGTGCGGAAACCGCGGCCAAACTCGCCACCGCTGTAAGCTACATAGCCGTCCGGCTCCGGGTTTTGAATGTGTAGGTCGCGAAACCGTACGCGCTCGCGCTGAAGGATCTGGCCCGCTTCATGGCGTGCGAGTATTTCCCAATGGTGAGCGGCCTGCATGCGCTGTTGCTCGGAATAGGGATAGGTCGTCGCAATCGGCGCTTGCGAGGTATTGGCGTAAAAGCAGCCGCTCAGGGTAAGACTCAACAGTCCCACGCCAAGCGCGCCTCCCAAACGCGTTGTTCCAGCTAAAAGGCGGGTATACACCGGCTAGTTCCTTCTCTTCACAAAAGGTGTTTTTGATAGACTTGTCGACCACGTCTATATTCCATCGGCCAACGGGTAGAAAACTTGAATGAGTAGAGACACCTATGCTTGAAGACCACCGCGGAGGTCCGCGCCATGACTCGTTGCTGTCCGCGTACCCGTCGGACGATGGCAACAGCGGCTGGATGATCAGCTATATCGACATCATGACGCTGCTCGTCGCGCTTTTTGTGATCATTATCGCCGCAGCGAATGTAAGCCCTGGCTGGTCAAACGACGATCCGCTGGATTTATCGACCAGCGACGCGCCGGACACTCAGCAGCCCGAGCTTCGCGTGCCATTGCCGGAAACGCTAGAGCGTACCCCCGCCCCGGCGGCGAGGGGGCTAAGTCCCGCCGCCATTAGCGCCTCGCTTGGCGTGGTGGGGCCGTTACCTCGCAGGCCTATAGCGTCGCCGGCGGAAGTGCCGGTAGAAGCCCTTACACCCCCTGCGCTTTTGGCCCGCCAAGCGCCTGGCGCTCAAGTCGATGCGCTGGATATTGACGAGCCTGCGCCGGTTTTTGAGTGGCTGCTTCCCACGCCGCTCTTTACCGCCCAGGCCACGGCACGCCAGGGCAACGATACGCGTCTAACGGGCAACTCGGCCCTGGCCGACTACATGGTGATTCTAACCGATCAGCCACCGGTAAACGCGATTGCCTTGAGCGAAGAGGCCATCGAAGGAGCGGTGAGCGCCGCCGAAGGCTTAAACGAGCGCGTCGCCGACTCGCTTTATCTGCCAAGTTTAGAGGGGGTCGAAGTAGCGCGTGTCGCCGAAGGGATTAGCCTGCGCGTGCAGGATCAGCTGCTGTTTCCCTCGGCCACCTCGGATCTCACCGAAAGCGGCGCTTCTCTGGTGGATAGCCTACTGGCGACCATTCAGCGTTTTGATGGCGAGGTATGGGTCGAGGGCCACTCGGATAGCCAATCGATCAATACGCCGGAGTTTTCCTCCAACTGGGCGCTTTCCAGCGCCAGGGCCATCGCCATTGTCGAAGCGCTTGAGGCAGCCGGCGTAGAGGCCTCGCGGTTGCGAGCGGTGGGGCTCGCTGCGACGCGCCCGCTCGAGGACAACACTACGGCGGATGGACGCGCGAGAAACCGCCGGGTCGAGGTCGTCATCCACGTGGAGTAATTTACCGGCAAAAAAAGACCCGCCGGGGGAGGGCGGGTCACTAAGGGCTTGGCTCGGTGTATTCTGCTGGCGTCAGGTGAGGGGTGTACAAGGCCGCCAGCAGGTACAATTCGAGTATAGACATTTTGGCGTTTCTGCCAAGCATTTTTGAAAGTTTTTTTATACTTTGTTAAAGCCTTGTTCAAGTTTCCCTGTTTTTCAGTGATAACCCACAGGCAAAGAGTCAGAATGCAGGGTTTAATTTGCATCAATGTGGTGCAAAGTGTCTGCCCCGTTCTGGTGCTCGGAACTTTCGATCGCAGCGCTCGTTTTTTATCTTTTTGAAAGTAAAGAAAATACGCTGTGTGGCACGTAATCTGCTTGGTGGCTGATTCACACCGCCGCTCGTCAAGATCGGGTGGCCTAAAAACATGAGCAGGTACGCCATGCCGGAACACGTCCCATCACAACGATCGGCCCAAGCGCCTGGTAGCAGAGCGCTGGACCCCGCCTTCGAACCGCGATTGCTGGTAACGGACCTGGACGGCTCTTTGCTGGACCATGACAGCTACGATTTTTCTCCGGCCAGGGCGTCGCTCATCCGGCTAGGCGAGCTGGGGGTGCCCGTTATCCCCGTGACCAGTAAGACCCGCGCCGAGCTGATTCCGCTGCGCGAGGCCCTTAAGCTCACTTCCACCCCCTTTGTCGCTGAAAACGGCGCGGTGATCGGCCTGCCGCCGGGCTGGTGCCATCCAAGCCTGGACCGTCCGGGCGACGCCAGGGACGGCATCGTCATCAAGCATACCGGGGTGGATGCCCGCTTCATTCGCGCGCGACTAAACGTATGGCGTGAGCGCTTGGGCGTGCGCTTTACCCGTATGGGCGAGATGTCCGTTGAGCGGCTCATCGAACTGACCGGGCTGGACGAGACGCGCGCCAACGCCGCACGCCAGCGCGAAGGCAGCGAGCCGCTAATCTGGGAGGATGATGACAAGGCGTTGGAGGGCTTTCGTCAAGCGCTTGAAAGCGATGGCCTGGCGCTGACCCAGGGCGGGCGTTTTCATCATGTAATGGGCGCGGCCTCGGACAAAGGCAGTGCCGTGAACTGGCTGATCAAGCGCTTTAGCGCCCTGCGCGGGCGGGCACCGCTCAGCCTGGGTCTTGGCGATGGGCCCAACGATATCGAAATGCTCGAGGCCGTGAACCAGGCGGTGGTCATCAAGGGGCGTCATCGCTTGACCGTGGCCCCCGCTAACCCGCTTTTATATCGCACCAGCGCAGAGGGCCCCGAGGGCTGGGTCGAGGGCCTCATGTACTGGTGGGGCCAGGCAGACGAACGCTTGGCCGTGGCCGAAGACGACGCCACGACGGAATAAATTGAGTCTTGGGGCCTTTTAAGGTCAACACCGGACGATACGCCAGAGAGGGCACACTATGAGCGATTTTCATCAAAACGGTTTAGTGACGGACTTTCACAACTTGACGCGGCGTCCCGTCGAGGATCTCGAGAAAGACCTGGCTGGCTTTGCCGAGCGCCGCCCCATGGGGCTCATCCTGCCGTCGCTTTTTTCCGAGCTCGAGGGGCCGGCGCTGTCGGCGATCATCGACGAGCTCAAACACGTTCCCTACCTTGGCGAAATCGTGATCGGACTCGACCGGGCCGACCGCGAACAGTTCTTGTACGCCCGGGAGTTTTTCTCCCGTCTGCCGCAGCATACGCGCATCCTTTGGAACGACGGACCGCGCCTGCGCGCGCTAGACAGCGAACTCGAAGAGCACGGTCTGGGGGCGCTGGAGCCGGGTAAAGGGCGCAACGTGTGGTACTGCGCGGGCTATATGCTCGCCTCGAACCGCTCGACGGTAGTGGGGCTTCACGACTGCGATATTTTGACCTACGACCGTGGGCTGCTGGCGCGCTTGATGTACCCGGTGGCGCATCCGCGCTTCAACTACAGTTTCTGTAAGGGCTACTACCCGCGTATTGCCGAAGGCAAACTCAACGGCCGCGTCTCTCGGCTAATGGTTACACCGCTTCTGCGCGCTCTTAAAACCGTCTGCGGGCCGCTGCCGTATCTGGATTATCTGGACAGCTTTCGCTACCCGCTCTCCGGCGAGTTCGCCATGCGCCGTGACGTGCTGGAAGGCATTCGTATTCCGGCGGATTGGGGGCTCGAGATAGGCGTGCTCTCGGAGCTTCAGCGCAACTATTCGATGCGCCAGATCTGCCAGGTGGACATCGCCGATGCCTACGACCATAAACACCAACCCGTCAGCGAAGAAGACGCAAGCGGTGGGCTCAACCGCATGAGTCTGGATATCGCCAAAGCGCTTTACCGCAAACTCGCCACCCAGGGCGTGAGTTTTAGCAGCGAGGATTTCCGCACGCTCAAGGCGACCTATTATCGCCTGGCGCTCGATTTGATTGAAGCCTACGACCACGACGCCACCATGAACGGACTGAGTCTTGACCGCCACAGTGAAGAGCAGGCGGTCGAGCTTTTTGCCAGCAACCTGCTGGAGGCGGGCAACCTGTTTCTGGAAAACCCACGCGAACGTCCCTTTATCCCCAGCTGGAGCCGCGTCCAGGCCGCCGTACCGGATTTACTGGCGCGCATGCACGAAGCGGTCGAGTTGGACAATCAGGGCAAGGTCTAGCAAGAACGTAGGTCTAGCAAGAACGTATTCAGGCCTAATGGCAAGAGCAGGTTTCAGTGGGTAATTTCTAAAACGTGGCCTCGTCAGCGATGGAAGGCCATGCCTTCCATCGCCCAATAGAATGGGGCTCCTACGATAGGCCCATCCACCGTAGGCGCAGGCTTTAACCAGCGATGCCGCGTAAAGCGCGGCTGGGGGCGGTGCCAGAAAAAAGGCTGGCCTGAAAAGGCCAGCCTTATGAGCGACAGGCGTTAGAAGTCGCTAGGGGGAGTGTTGGCGCTGGGCAGGCGCTGCGGCGTTTGCGGCGCGGCGTCGTGGATACGAAAGTGCGTTACCCGGTCGCGCAGCTCCATGCTGAGCTGGGCCAGCGCTTGGGTGGCGTGGTTGCTCTCCTGAACCAGCCCGGCGTTTTGCTGGGTCATCTGATCCATCTGAGTGACCGCTTCGTTGACCTGCTCGATACCGCTGCTTTGTTCCTTGGTCGCCGCCGCGATCTCCTGTACCAGCGTGCTGAGCTGCTGAATGTCGCCCACCACGCTGCTGATGACATCGCCGGTATCGCGTACCTGCTGGCTGCCGCCGGTCACTTTCACGCCGGATTCTTCGATCAGTTTCTTGATCTCTTGGGCCGCCGCTGCCGAGCGGCTGGCCAGTTGGCGCACCTCGTTGGCTACTACGGCAAACCCGCGGCCCTGCTCGCCGGCGCGGGCGGCCTCGACCGAGGCATTGAGCGCCAGAATATTGGTCTGAAACGCGATGCCGTCGATCGTGTCGACGATGCTGCTCATCTGCGACGAGCTTTCGTTGATGGCATCCATCGTGCTGACCACGTTGGTCATGGCGTCGCTGCCGCGCTGCGCGTTGGAGGCCGTGGAGGCGGCCAACTGGCGCGCGTGGTCGGCGTGCTCGGCGTTTTGCTTCACCGTCGCCGTCAGTTCTTCCATGCTCGAAGCGGTTTCGGCAAGCGAAGCCGCCTGCTGCTCGGTGCGCGTCGAAAGCTCTTCGTTGACGCCCACGATCTGCTCGACCCCGCTATTGACCTGGTCGGCGCCCTGGTGAATCCCGCCAATCGTATCCGCCAGGTTTTCCCGCATACGGTTGATATTGAAAAGCAAACTGTGTTGATCCGAGCGGGCAAGCGTTGTGCTACGGGTCAGGTCACCATCGGCAATATGGCTGACTACGTTGGCGGCATAGCGCGGATCACCGCCCAGTCGGCGTCCTACATCGCGAATGATCCAGCCCATTAAAAGTGCCACGGGCAAGCCAATAATGAGAAAGGCGATCAGCGACTGAATCAGGTTGCTAATAAAATCCGCGTTGATGTCATCGGTATAGATGCCTGCGCCATAGGCCCAGCCCCAATCAGGTAAGTAAGCGAAATAGCTGATCTTGGGAAACTGGTCGTCCCCCGCATCGAGGCGGCGCGAATAGTATTCCACGTGGCCGCCGCCGGACTGAGCCGCTTCCATGAAAGTGCTGTAGAGGTACATACCGCGACTGTCCTGGAAGCTACTCATATCGTCGCCGCGTTCGCGCCTGGGGTGCGCGACGATATCGAGCTGCTCGTCGAAGGCGAAGATATACTCGCCGTCACCAAATTCGGCGTTGACGATACTCTCGATTGCGCGCTCCTGCGCTTGCTCGCGGGTTAGCTCGCCGCTGGCGGCCCGCGCTTGAAGTGATTCCAACTGGGAACCCAGACTCTCTACCACCTGCTGGATACTGGTGCGCCGCTCCTCCTCCATGGTTTGTCGAGTATCAAAGCTAAGCCAGCCCACCAGAGCCAGCATGGCAAAGCATATGATGGCCAGTACGCCCCACAGTCTTTGGTTCAACGTTAATCGTGTCATGGTGTTCCTGGTTTGGTTTTATTTAAAACAAGCGCTTATAGATACGCTGGTCTATATCGGCTGAAACCGGCGGAGCATTAATAAAAAACCCGCTTGCAAGGCAAACGGGTAATTTAAAACGGGTCGGGCCTTTCACAGCATCAGACGGATGCAATAGCGCTTTAAAAGCCGCTTTCGGGCGCTACGGTTAGACGCTCGGGCGGGGGCTCTGAGGCGGTAAAGCCGACACGGAAGTGGGCAACCGCTTGACGCAACTGCTGGCTGAGCTGCGAAAGCTGTTGAGCAGCATGGTTGCTTTGCTGTACCAGCCCGGCATTTTGCTGGGTCATCTGATCCATTTGAGTCACGGCCTCGTTGACCTGTTCGATGCCGCTACTCTGCTCCTTGGTGGCCGCGGCGATGTCTTGAACCAGCGTACTAAGCTGCTGAATATCGCCCACCACGCTATTGATGACCTCGCCGGTGCTGCGTACCTGCTGGCTACCTTCGGAAACCTTTGTCCCGGAGTCCTCGATCAGCTTTTTGATTTCCTGGGCCGCCGCTGCCGAGCGGCTGGCCAATTGACGTACTTCACTTGCGACCACAGCGAACCCGCGACCCTGTTCACCGGCGCGGGCGGCTTCCACCGAGGCGTTGAGCGCCAGGATGTTGGTCTGAAAAGCAATGGTGTCGATCGTATTGACGATACTGGTCATTTGGTTAGCGCTTTCACTGATGGCGTCCATCGTCGTGACGACGCTGGTCATGGCCTCACTGCCGCGCCGGGCGTGTTGTGCGGTGGACGAAGCTAGCTTTTGCGCGTGGTCGGCGTGCTCCGCGTTTTGCTTGACCGTCGCAGTGAGCTCTTCCATGCTCGAGGCGGTTTCGGCAAGGGCGGCGGCCTGCTGCTCAGTCCGTGTAGAAAGCTCTTCATTGACCCCCACGATATCCTCAACGCCGCTGTTGACCTGGTCGGCACCTCCGTGGATACCTCCAATCGTATGTGCAAGGTTCTCCCGCATGCGGTTAATATCGAACAACAGGCTGTCTTGATCCGAACGGCTAAGCGAGGTGCTGCGCGTCAGATCGCCATCGGCGATATGGCGGACTACGCTCGCGGCGTAGCGTGGGTCGCCGCCCAGCCGTCTTGAGACATCTCGAATTACCCAGCCCATGAGTAGTGTTACCGGTAAGCCGATCAGTAGCAGGGCGATGGCGACGTTGATCAGGCCGTCCAAAAACGTGGCGTTGATATCGTCGATATAAACGCCGGTCGCAATGCCCCAGCCCCATTCGGGAATGTAGCCCACGTAACTCATCTTGGGGATTTGTACGTCTTCGCCAAGGCGAGTGGTGGCGTAATAGACATGACCGCCACCGTTGCGAGCAGCTTCCAGCAGATCTACATAGAGTCGTACGCCGTTGGCATCTTCGTAACCGCTCATATCGGTGCCCACCTCTCTGGTCGGGTGGACGACGATATTAAGGTGATCATCAAAGGCGAATAGATACTCTCCGTCGTCGTATCTTACGCTTGCAATATTATCCATGGCGCGACGTTGCGCCTCTTCGATGCCGAGCTCACCGCGCACGACGCTTGCCTGCAGTGCCTCTACTTGGCTCTGCACGCTGGTCACGATATGGCGAATGCTGGCCCTGCGTTCGTCGTTGACCGTTTGCCGGTTGTCCCATGCAAGCCAGCCTACCAGAACAAGCATTGAGGCCCAGATAACCGCAAGTGTGCCCCAGAGTTTTTGCGTGGTCGTTAATCGATTCATGGTATGTAGGCGCCCTTATTATATTTGTTCTTTGTATATCGGCGTTCAAAACCGCGCCATTAAGGTATTGTGCTCAGCCTTTCGTCGTAGAGCCCCAGCCACGCCTCAAGGCGCCTCGCTGCCCATCATGTCGATCAAACGCTCCTCGCTTGGTAACCCCTCGATACGGTCGAGGCGGATATGGCCGTCGTCGGTTTCGCGCTGAAAAGCGCTGGTCGGTGTAGCGTTCAGGCCAAGCGCCTCGAAGAGCTGGTTATTGGTGTAAACCTGCTCCTCGATCGCGATCGCCTGGGCGGTGGCCTCGATAGGCTCGCCTTCGCTAAGCGCTTTCAAGGCGGCCGGCGGGTCATCGGCGGCGAGCAGCGTGGCGGCCAGCGCCGGGCTGTTGGGTGCCAAAATGCCGACCATGATGTGGCGAAGCTGGACCTCGCCGGCCTCGACCCAGGGCCGGGTTTGACGCCAAAGCTGCTTGCAGTAGCGACAGTTGGCATCGGTAAACATGTAGACCGTCCGGGGTGCTTCGCGGTCGCCATCCTGAATCCAGTGGCTCTGCACAAGGCTTTGCCAGGTCTGCGCTTCCAGCGGTACGCGCACAGAAGCCTCGAGCTGATCTTCGGTGACATTTTCACCCAGGCGATCCATCATCGTGCCGATAATGGCGTGCTCGCCATCCGGCGTCAGGTAGATGATCATCTCCTGACCTGGCGTGCTGGCGCCAAAGCCGGTAAGCCCGCCAGGGGCTTCGAAGCGTTCGTGAATCATGACGCCCTGATCGCGCAGCGCCTCGATGGGAGCGGGCAGTTCTGAGGCAACGCCAGGCGTCGCCCCCAGGCCTGCGCTTGCAAGCGCGGTGAGCAGTGATTTTTTAAACATGACCGGCATGGGGGTAGTGGCCTCAAGGGAGTGGGTCGTCGTGCAGCGCAGGTCGAGCGGTTCAACCCCCTTCGCGCACCAGCCAGCGAACGGCGTAGGGGGGCAGGGCTTGTTTCGGTATCCAGGCCTGCTCGCTATCGAGTGTTCGCCAGGTGTGCCGGTCGAGGGCGTCTGTCAGCGCCTTGTCGGCCTCATCGAGCGGGGCGGGCTTATCGGTCACGTTGAAAAGCGCCAGCAAGGTTCTACCTTCTTGAAGCGGGCCGCGCTCGATGGCCAGTACGTTGTCGCTTGTCGCGATAACGCGCTGGGCGGCGCCCGGATGAAAGCATGGCTCTGATCGGCGCTGCTTCAAAAATTCGCGTAGCGCAAAGAATATATCATGGGTCGGCGTCGTCGGGCTTTCCAGCAAAAGCTCCAGCTCATCGAGCGCCCAGTGGTGACGGTTGATCGAGCGCAGCCGTCCGCTTCGCTCTACGCCCTCGACGTCGTTGAGCGAGCCGGTCAGGGTGTGAATGTAAAGCGCGGGAATCCCCTGAAGCGTGAGCATGATCGCCTGGCTACACAAAAACCGTGCGATCTGCCAGGGGTCCGGTCCGCGGCGGGTGCCGCGCATTGCCTCGAACCAGGTGATGTTGATCTCGTAAGCCGTGTCGCTGCCGTCGGGGTTGCTGCGCATGCTGACAAAACCGCCGAAGCGGTGCATCAATTCAAGCAGCGCGTCGCGCTCGTGATCGGGTAGCAGGCCCTCCAGCGGGCGCACGCCGATGCCGTCATGGCTCGCGGTAAAGTTCAAGTAGGTGCAGTTGTCCGGAAGCGTGGGCAGGCTTGCAAGCCAGGCCTGTAGGGTCGAGGTTTCACCCCGGGTAAGGGTGTGCAACAAAAGTGGCGGCAGGGCGAACTGATACACCATGTGTGCCTCGTCCGCGGTTTTGACGGGCTCTGCTGCCTCCGGCAGTAGCCGCTCTAGGCCGAAGTAACTGATGTTCTCCGCGTGGGGCACGTTGGTTTCGGTGATCAACAGCGTCCCCGGGGCCACCTCGTCGACGATCGCGCGCAAAAGGCGCACCACGGTATGGGTTTCGGGCAGATGGATGCAGTTCGTGCCCAGGCGTTTCCATAAAAACGCCACGGCGTCGAGGCGGATGATGCGAATACCCTGCAGTAGATAGAAAAGCAGAATGCCCACGAATTCGAGCAGGACATCCGGGTTTTCGAAGTTCAGATCGATCTGGTCGTCGGAAAAGGTCGCCCACAGGTGGCGCGTGCCGCGCCGGGTGGCCACGGGCACCAACAGCGGGCTACTGCGTGGCCGGGTCACTTGGGAGACATCCGTCTGCGGGTCGGCCTCGATAAAGAAATCGCGCCCGGGTAGGCTCCCGGTCAGGTAGTCGACGAACCAGAGCGACTCCCGGGAGACGTGGTTGAGTACCAAATCGCCCATGAGGTCGAAGTGCTGGGCAATCTCGCGGATATGCGACCAATCGCCAAGCTCGGGATTGACTTCCCGGTAGTGAATGACCGAAAAGCCGTCGTCGCTGCTCCAGGGAAAGAAGGGCAGTACGTGCACGCCGCTAACGCAGTCGCCCAAGCGGTTGCGTAAAAAATCGCTGAGTACGGTAAGGGAAGGCTGATCCTCAGCGGTGATCGAGTCGCCATAGCTGATCACCCACTGATCCTTTTCGCTCCAAAGTGGTGCGTCGGGGGGTGCGTCGCTCACCCGGGCAACCGGCGTGCCGTCCTGGCTTTCGCCCCTTGCTCGGGCGTCGGCGTAGTACGCCAGGTGCTGGTTGATTCGCCGGACGACCTCGCCCGCGCGGTGGCCATAAAGGTGGGTCAAATAGCGGTGAAGCGTTTGCTCGAAAGGCGTCATGGCGCGTCCTCTTGTGATAGCTGTAACAAACGCTGCAGCTTGTGTGCCAAATCGTTACAATGCTAGGTTATGGCCGCGTCGATAGAAAAGGGTGAGGCGGCCCACGCATCTTGAACAGGTCCTTTTATGGCTGTTCAGTAGGCCTTTAAAAAGTCCTTTTTTAAAGGCCTACTCTTAAACGTATTGTGATCGATAGCGGGGCTTTTTTGAAAACGCGCGCAGGCGGCACAACGTGATTACTGCTCTAACCATAGGTTGACGGCCATGCATTGCCCTTTTTGTGGTGCTAATGATACTCGAGTCACCGACTCGCGCCTGGTGGCAGACGGCGACCAGGTGCGGCGGCGGCGCCAGTGCGCCAGCTGCCAGGAGCGCTTTACCACCTACGAAACCGCGGAGCTCATTATGCCGCGGGTGGTAAAATCCGATGGCTCCCGTGAAAGTTTCAACGAGGCCAAGCTACGCGCCGGCATGCTGCGCGCACTGGAAAAGCGCCCGGTCAGCGCCGAAGCCATCGAAGCGGCGGTCGAGCGCATTCGCCAGCAATTGCGTGCTCAGGGCGAGCGAGAAGTGAACGCCTGGGATATTGGCGAGGCGGTCATGAAAGCGCTGAGCGGGCTCGACCAGGTCGCGTACATCCGCTTTGCTTCGGTGTATCGCAAGTTTCAGGATCTGGACGAGTTTCGCGCCGAGATCGACCGGCTGGCGCAAAGCCCTAAAGAGGCCTCGAGTGCTACACCGGCAGGCGCTGATAATGAAGCGGTAAAGCCTGGCGGAGAGTCCTGATGAGCACAGCCTTTTCCCCCCGCGACCACGTCTATATGGCAAGAGCTCTTACGCTTGCCAAAAAGGGCCTTTATACCACTGACCCCAACCCGCGAGTGGGCTGTGTGATCGTTCGCTACGATGACGCGGGCGCCGAGGGCGAAGGGCGCGTGGTAGGCGAAGGCTTTCACGAGCGAGCAGGCGAGCCCCACGCGGAAGTGCATGCCCTTGATGCCGCCGGTGATAGTGCCCGCGGGGCGACCGCCTACGTTACGCTGGAACCTTGCTCTCACGTAGGCCGCACGGGCCCCTGCGCCGATGCCTTGGTGAGCGCCCAGGTAGCCCGGGTGGTAATCGCCATGGTCGACCCCAACCCGCAGGTCAGCGGCCAAGGGGTCGAGCGCTTGGAAAAGGCGGGTATCAAGGTCGAGACCGGGCTTTTGGCCTCAGATGCCCAGGCGCTCAATCCGGGGTTTATCTCGCGTATGCAGCGCGGGTTGCCATTCGTGCGCTTGAAAATGGCCATGAGTCTGGATGGGCGCACCGCCATGGGCTCGGGTGAGTCCCAGTGGATTACCGGACCCGAGGCGCGCCGCCAGGTACAGCGCCTACGCGCGCGCTCGAGCGCCATTTTGAGCGGCGTCGAGTCGATCATTTTGGATGATGCGCGCCTGACCCTGCGCGCCGAGCAGCTCGGCCTCGTTAACGGCGAGATAGTCGCCGCCCGCCAGCCGCTTCGTGTGATCATGGACTCGACGCTGCGCCTGCCGCTGGCGGCGGCCTGCCTGCAAGAGCCCGGCCAGACCCTGGTGGTCACCACCGAGCAGCACAGCGAAGAGAAACGCCGTAAACTGGAAGAGGCAGGCGCGCACATTCACGTAATGCCCGCTTTCGCGGCGGGCAGGGTGTCGCTTTCCGATATGCTGAGCTATTTGGCCTGCGAGTACGACGTCAACGAAGTGCTGGTAGAAACCGGCGCGACCCTGGCCGGGGCACTGCTCGATGCGCACCTGGTCGACGAGCTGCAGCTTTTTGTCGCGCCCACGCTTTTGGGGGGCGAAGCACGGCCGCTTTTCGCGCTGCCCGGGCTTACCGAAATGGCGCATCAAAAGCGCCTGGATATTCAGGATATCCGGGCGGTAGGGGAGGATTGGCGCATTATTGCCAAACCCCGCGATCTCGAGACCTGCGGTAACGCCGACTAAATCGCGCGCACGTTGAGAGGCGCTGACCAAGGGTTGGCGCTTGTGGCAAACGCGCTTAAACCTGGCGCGCGCGGGTCAGCCAAGGTACCCTTGCGCGCAAAATCGCACATAGTGCGGCTACTGTTTGGGAGATTCCATGGTGCACGCCTGTTCAGAGGGGCTGTCCCCGATTGCCGATCTGGTCGAAGATATCCGTCAGGGCAAAATGGTGATCCTCATGGATGATGAGGATCGCGAAAACGAAGGCGATATCATTATGGCGGCTGAAAAAGTTCAGCCCGAGCATATCAACTTCATGGCGCGCCACGCCTGCGGGCTGATCTGTATGCCCATGACGCGCGAGCGCTGCGAGCGGCTGGACCTGCCCTTGATGGTGGGTAAAAACGGCTCCGGTTTCGGCACCAAGTTCACCCTCTCCATCGAGGCCCGCGAAGGCGTGACGACCGGTATTTCGGCTGCGGATCGCGCGCGCACCGTACAGGCCGCGGCGGCCCCCAACGCGAAAGCGGCGGATATCGTCCAGCCCGGACACGTCTTCCCGTTGATGGCGGAGCCGGGCGGGGTGCTGCGCCGCGCCGGGCACACCGAGGCGGCCTGCGATTTGGCGGCACTTGCCGGGTGTGACCCGAGCGGGGTGATCTGTGAGATCATGAACGACGATGGCAGCATGGCGCGCCGCCCCGAACTCGAGGCGTTCGCCAACACCCACGGTATCAAGATGGGCACCATCGCCGATCTGATTCACTACCGCATGGTCAACGAGCAAACCGTCGATCTAATCGAAGCCACGCCGGTATCGACCACTCACGGCGAGCTGACGCTGCACGTGTTTCGCGACCGCCTGCAGGGCAGCCACCACCTGGCGCTGGTCAAAGGGCGACCCGCCCCGGAAGAAATCACCACGGTGCGCGTTCACCTGGCCGATACACTGCGCGACGTGCTGGGGCTGACCCAGGCGTCGTCCTATCGTTGGCACGCGCATCGGGCGCTCGATGAGATCGCCACGGCCGAGGCGGGCGTGCTGGTACTGATCGACGAAGGGTATCCGGCCCAGGATCTCAAGGATCAGTTGGAGCTGTTTTTGGGCCGCGTACAGCCACCGCGCACCAGCGACTCCGACGGCTCCGGTAATTACATGACCATCGGCACCGGCTCGCAGATTCTGCGCCATCTGGGCGTAGGCAAGATGCGCCTTCTCAGTTCGCCGTGGAAATTTTCAGCGCTTTCCGGGTTCGATCTCGAAGTCGTCGAGCTCGTAGGACCCGAAAGCGGCACTGAACCCACGTCTTGATAGATGATTAAGTAGGATTAAATAGATGCAATCCCTTTCGCAAGTTGAAGGCAGTTTTGTCGATGTCGACGGCCGCTACGTGATCGTCGTAGGGCGTTTCAACCACCACGTGGTCGATAGCCTGGTCGAAGGCGCCGTGGACAGTCTGACGCGCCACGGCGTCGACGCTGACAATATCCATATCGTGCACGTGCCCGGCGCCTGGGAGCTTCCTCTGGCGGTCAAGCGGGTACTCAAAACCATCAAGCCCGAGGCGGTGATTGCGCTGGGCGCGGTGATTCGTGGCGGTACGCCGCACTTTGAGTACGTGGCGGGCGGCTGCAACACGGCCATCAACCATCTTCAGCTCGAGTTCGATACGCCCATCGCCAATGGCGTGCTGACCGTGGAGTCCATCGAGCAGGCGATCGAGCGCGCCGGCACCAAGGCGGGTAATAAAGGCACCGAAGCGGCCATGGCCGCCATGGAAATGGTGTCGCTGCTGCGCGCGCTCCCTCTTGGAGAGAGTTCATGAGCGAGCGTCAGCCAAGCGCTGCCCAGCAGGCGCGCCGCGCCGCCCGAGAACTGACCGTGCAGGCGCTTTACCAGTGGGAAATGACCGGCAAGTCGGCCTCCACCGTGGAGACCGAGTTTCGTAGCCAGCTCGCCGACGACGACCTGGAAGACCACGAAAACTGGGTCATGGTGATGCAGATCGCCGACAAGGCGCTGTTTCACACGCTGTTGCACGAAACCGTGCGTCACAAAACCGAGCTCGATCGCGAAATTTCCCCGCTGCTGGATCGCCGCCTGGAAGATCTGGATGCGGTGGAGCTGGCCATTCTGCGCCTGGGTGCCTATGAGCTTGCCAAACGCCCGGAAGTGCCTTATCGCGTGGCGATCAATGAAGGCGTCGAGCTTGCCAAGTCCTTTGGCGCCACCGACGGCCACAAATACGTTAACGGCATTCTCGATAAGCTGGCCAATCGCTTACGCAGTGCCGAGGTAAGCGCTCGCCGGCTTTAAGGCGAGTTCGCTTGAATCGCGTCAAGGGGCCCCATGTGTTTGGCGAATTCGAACTCATTGAACGGTTTTTAAAACCCGCACCCGCGCTGGCTGATAACAGCGGTGTGGAGCTGGGCTGTGGTGACGATGCTACCTTGCTAACGCCCCAGCCGGGCTGTCAGCTGGCGGTGAGCGTCGACACATCGATCGTTGACGTTCACTTCCCCGCCGATGCCCCGGCCGAGGCTATCGGTCACCGCGCGTTAGCGGTGGCCTTGAGCGACCTGGCCGCCATGGGCGCCAGGTCGCGCTGGTGCATGATGGCGCTTAGTCAGCCCCAAAATGCCTTTCGCGACGCCTTTGATGCTACCCGCTGGTACCAGGCCTACGCGCAGGGCTTTCACGCGCTTTGCGACCAGCATCAAACGGCGCTGGTGGGTGGCGATTTCACCGCCGGTGCGCTGAGCATTAGTGTGACCGTCATGGGCGAGGTACCCGGTAACGAGGCACTCACCCGCGCCGGTGCCAGCCCCGGCGATCTTATCGCCGTGACCGGGGCGCTGGGTGGAGGCGCCGGCGGGCTTTATGTATGGCAGCAGGGCGAGCGCGACATGGCGCATCCGCTTTTGCAGCGCTATCTTCTGCCGACCCCGCAGTTAGAGGCAGGTATCGCGCTGCGGGGCCTTGCCAGCAGCGCGCTGGACATTTCGGATGGCCTGCTGGCCGACCTGGGGCATCTGCGCCGGGCCTCCGGCGTCGGGGCCGAGCTTTACCCCGAGGCGCTGCCCAAAGCCTGCGGGCTGGAAGAGGCCCTGGGAGACGGCGCGATGCAGGCCATGCTAAGTGGCGGCGACGATTACGAACTGTTGGTAACGCTTGCGCCGGGCAATGTCGCGAAAGCCGAGCAGGCGCTGGCGCAGATTGGCGTAGCGCTCACCGTCATTGGACGCTGTAGCGATACGCCCGGTGTACGTGGCGTAGACGCACAAAACGCCCAGGGATGGCAGCATTTCAACGGGGAAGCGCCATGAACCAGGCACCTTCGAGCGTTTGGCGCCGCCCGACCCACTTTTTTGCCTTTGGCTTGGGCAGCGGCATGGTGCCCTGGGCGCCGGGCACCTTTGGCACTCTCGCCGCCATTCCATTTTACTGGATCATGGCGGATCTGCCGCTGGGCTGGTACTTGAGCCTGGTGTTCGTAGCTTTTGTGGTCGGTGTCTGGCTCTGCGATAAAACCTCCCACGATCTGGGCGTTCATGACCACTCCGGCATCGTCTGGGACGAGTTCGTCGGCTACTGGATCACCATGGCCGCCGTGCCGTTCTCCTGGGAGGCCGCGCTTTGGGGGTTCATCGTCTTTCGCATCTTCGATGTCTTCAAACCCTGGCCGATTCGCTGGGCCGACCGGCGCGTGGCAGGCGGCTTCGGCATCATGATCGACGACGTCATGGCCGGGATCTACGCCTGGAGCACCATGCACCTGTGGTTCTGGCTCCACTGAAACGCCCGCTACGCTATAGCGGCGGCGGGCGGTCGCGTTCAAGGATGTTATCGCGGCGGTATTTGCTTTAGCGTAGTGGGCAATGCGCCTCGAGCCGGGCGTCAATCTTGGGCTATCCAGGGAGATGGCATGCGTAAGGAACGTCTTATTGTGCCGGTCATCGTGGTGGCGGCGCTTGTTTGGGCCGTCGCTCAGCTGGTTTCGAGTATTCTTTTCGAGCGCAGCCTGAGCCAGGCGCTGGAAGACCTGGAGGCCCGCGGCGAGTGGCGGGTAAGTCGCAGCGAAAGCCGCCAGGGCTGGCTGACCTCCCGCGGGCGGGTGCTGCTCTCACCGCTTTTGGGCAGGCCCTGGCAGCTTGCCCTGACCTACGATGCCCGTCACGGGCTTTTGAGCACCGATGTCGAAGGTACCCTGGTGCCTAGACTGGACAGCGCGCTGCAAAAAGCGGTCGGCGAGGTATCCGCGCTTTCGCTGCCGCGTTGGGAAGGGCGCTACCATACCTTGAGCGGTAAAAGTGAGCTACGCCTGGCGCTGGCGCCTTTCGTCATTCAGCAAAACGGCCGGGAGCTAGACGTGCGCGGTGCCCGCCTGCGTCTGGAAGGCGTGTTCGGCGACTGGCGCCTGCGCGCGCTGTTCGACCAGCTTACGCTAAGTGACGGCCAGGCTTACCTTTCGTTTGGCCCCACCACCCTCGAAAGCCGCTACACCTATATCGAAGACGCCTACCATTTCGCCCAGCGCGACCATCTGCACATCGACACCACCACGCTCTACTACCCGGGCTACGAGGTCCAGGCCGCGCCCATCGACCTGCAAAGCTACATGGTGCTCGATGAAAGCGAGCTGCGCTTGCAAGGTAGCCTTTCCGTGGGCGATGTACGCGTGCCCAGCGAAGCCCCGGATACCCCGTTACTGAGCGGTGAAATCGAAGCGGAGCTTTCGCGGCTCAACGCCGACGCCGTGCGCCAAATCATTCGCCGTATCCGTCAGGAGGCGGCTTGGGGCGACACGGACCGGCCCATGGCCGAAGGCTTCATGACACGCCTGGAGCCCGAAGTGCTTCACCTTCTGGGCGACTCGCCCCGGCTCGACGTTACCCGCATTGCCCTCGAGAGCCCGCTATTGGGCATTACCGTCGACGCGGACGGGGCGCTGTTCTTCGACGGTCGCCGGCTCGAGCCGCTCAGCCTGGCAGGACTTGGCAACGCCCAAGCGCGTAGCCACTGGAAGGAGCGAATCGACGGTGACTTCGTTTGGTACGATGCGCCGACGGTCGCCGCGCTATGGCTGGGGCTGCCGCTCGGCACGCGAGAGCTTCAATTCGACGTGATTCGCGGCAATTGGCGGGTGAACGGCCGCCCCATCCCCGAGCTTTGGCCCCAGTAGGCGCCCGTCCGCCGGCTTATCTTGTAAAGCGAACCGGAAGGCAGTAAGGCAAAAGGGTTCTAAGGCCCAAGGGTTGAAGTTTCCTCGCTCTGCCCACATTCCATGGGTAATACCAGGCGGCGCTACCGCCAGTCTCACCTATGGAGGCCGCATGAGCGACCAGGATCATCAGCACGACAACGATTCATCGGTTTGGTTGACCGACGACGAACCCGGCGGCAATGACGGTGTGAAAGACGGCGAACAGAGCTCGGACGGCGAAAAGGCCCACTCGCTGGTATCGGCCAGTGAAATGCTGCCGGAGCGCATCTACATTCTGCCTATCCATAACCGGCCTTTCTTCCCCGCCCAAGTCCAGCCGCTGGTAATCAACAAGGAGCGCTGGGAAGAAACCATGCGCCGGGTGGGCAACACCCCGCATCACACGCTCGGCGTCGCCTTTGTCGGCGAGCAGGGTGTGGATGAACTCGACGAGTCGAGCTTCCCGGAAATGGGCACCGCCGTTCGGGTTCACAAGCTCAAAAGCGAAGACCAGCAGATTCAGTTCATCGCTCAGGGCGTGCGCCGCTTCAAGATCCAACGTTGGCTCTCGAAAGAGCCGCCGTATCTGGTCGAGGTGAGCTACCCCAAAGAACCCGTGGATGCCGAGGATGAAGAGACCCGGGCCTACGCCATGGCGATCATCAACGGCATCAAGGAGCTTCTGCCGATCAACCCGCTCTACGGGGAGGAGCTCAAGCACTACCTCAACCGGTTTAGCCCCAACCAGCCAGGCCCGCTCACTGATTTCGCGGCGGCCATTACCTCGGCCAAGGGTCCTGAACTCCAGGATGTCTTATCGACCCTGCCGGTGGCGGATCGTATGCACAAGGTGCTGCCGCTGCTGCGCAAGGAGATCGACGTTGCCAAGCTGCAAAGCGAGATCAGCGAGCAGGTCAACGCCCAGATGCAGGACCGCCAGCGGGAGTTTTTCCTGCGCGAGCAGCTCAAGGTCATTCAGCGCGAGCTGGGCATCTCCAAGGACGACCGCGAAAACGATGTCGACACCTTCCGCGACCGCCTGAAAGAGCTGAAAGTGCCGGAGCGCGTTCAGCCGCGCATCGACGAAGAGCTCAATAAGCTCAGCGTGCTGGAGACGGGCTCGCCGGAGTACGGCACCACCCGCAACTATCTCGACTGGCTCACCTCGCTGCCCTGGGGGATCACCAGCGAGGACAAGCTGGATTTGACCCACGCCCGGCAAGTACTGGACCGCGACCACGACGGGCTG
This sequence comes from Vreelandella sp. GE22, assembly GCF_968212445.1. Lineage (NCBI taxonomy): Bacteria > Pseudomonadati > Pseudomonadota > Gammaproteobacteria > Oceanospirillales > Halomonadaceae > Vreelandella > Vreelandella sp. GE22. The sequence continues at coordinate 2,396,711 of NZ_OZ309110.1, read as the reverse complement.
GGCGACGTCAAAGAGCGTATCGTCGAGTTTCTTGCCGAAGGTACTTTCAAGGGCGACGTGGGCGGCTCGATCGTGCTGCTCGTTGGCCCGCCCGGGGTGGGTAAAACCTCCGTGGGCCGCTCCATCGCCGAGGCGTTGGGCCGCGAGTTCTATCGCTTCTCGGTTGGCGGTATGCGCGACGAGGCCGAGATCAAGGGCCACCGGCGCACCTACGTGGGCGCCATGCCGGGCAAGCTGGTCCAGGCGTTCAAGGAGGTCAAGGTCGAAAACCCGGTCATCATGCTCGATGAGATCGACAAGCTCGGCCAGTCCTTCCAGGGCGACCCGGCCTCGGCGCTTTTGGAAGTGCTCGACCCGGAGCAAAACGTCGACTTTCTCGATCACTACCTCGACGTGCGCATGGACCTTTCCAAAGTGCTGTTCGTATGCACGGCCAACACCCTGGACTCTATCCCCGGGCCGCTTCTGGACCGCATGGAGCAGATTCGCCTCTCCGGCTATATCGCCGAAGAGAAAATGGAGATCGCCAAGCACCACCTCTGGCCGAAACTGCTCAAGCGCAACAACCTGCCCAAAAAGCGTATCAACCTGACCGATGCCGCCCTCAAGCAGGTCATCGAGGGCTACGCCCGGGAAGCCGGGGTGCGTCAGCTCGAAAAGCAGCTTCATCGCATCGTGCGTAAGTCGACGGTCAAGCTGTTGGAAGAGCCGGAAGAGACGGTCAAGATCTCGGTCAAGAACCTCGAGGAGTTTCTCGGCGCACCGCTGTTTAGAAAAGAGAAGGTGCTCAAGGGCGAAGGCGTGGTTACGGGACTGGCCTGGACGTCCATGGGCGGAGCAACGCTGCCCATCGAGGCGGGCAAGATCCATTCGCTGGACCGCGGCTTCAAGCTCACCGGTAAGCTTGGCGACGTGATGCAGGAGTCGGCCAATATCGCCTACAGCTACACCCTGGGGCACTTGAAAGAGTACGGCGCCGACCCGGAATTCTTCGACAAGGCGTTCGTTCACCTGCACGTGCCGGAAGGCGCGACCCCCAAGGATGGCCCCTCCGCCGGCGTCACCATGACCACTGCGCTTTTATCACTGGCCACGAAAAAGGCGATCGATCGGCCGCTGGCCATGACCGGCGAGCTAACGCTGACCGGCCAGGTACTACCGGTGGGCGGCATTCGCGAAAAAGTGATCGCCGCCCGGCGCAGCGATATCTTCGAGGTGATTCTGCCCGAGCCTAATCGCCGCGATTACGATGAACTGCCCGACTACCTGAAAGCCGGTATGACGGTCCACTTTGCCAACCGCTACCGTGACGTTGCGGACGTAGTGTTCAAATAATCGATTCTGAAAAAAACGCCATATAAGCAACTGTTGTTGTAAAAGTGATCCACGTCGAACGCCGCTCCAACATAAAAGAGTGGCGTTTTTTTTACGCCTATTCGTCGAATTAAAACTCAAGTCGTGCTGGATAATGCCGAAAAATCAATATTAATAACGACTGCCGAGGCAACCAAGGTGCGCAATAACCAACCTGTTACGCAACAAGAGTATGTACTCGACGATGAAACGGTTCTCATTTCTCGTTCTGATCTGGAGGGAAATGTTACTTATGCAAGCGCGGCTTTCGTCAAAGTAAGCGGCTATTCGCGCGACGAGCTAATGGGCTCGCCTCACAACATGATTCGTCACCCGGATATGCCCGAGGCGGCGTTTCGCGATTTCTGGCACACCATCAAGGCTGGTAATACCTGGCAAGGCCTCGTTAAAAACCGGCGTAAAAACGGCGATCACTATTGGGTGAACGCCACGGTGGCGGCACTTCGCGATGGCGACCGTATCGTGGGCTACACTTCGGTGCGCCGCAAGGCCGCCCCCACTGATATCGCGTTGGCCCAAAAAGTGTACGCCGAGATGCGTGACAAGGGTAAGTCGCGCGGCTATCAGGTCAAAAGAGGGGCGATACAGCGTAAAGGCGCACTGGGGCTGATCAGCCGTTTTCAGTTGGGTAGCTTGAAAGCCAAGCTCACCGGGATGGTGCTAATGGCGCTGGTGCTACTGGGATTGGCAGGGGGCCTTGGCGCCATGGGGGTCATCAAGGCGGGGGAGCGGCTGGATTTGCTCAACCATTCTGGACTTCAATCCATCGCTAGCCTACAAAATATCGAGCGGCATATCGGGCAGGCGGTCGAGCTCGTGGAGCCCGCCGTGCGAAACCCTCGTCGCGCGGATCTGGATGCGCTCTCGTCCACCATTGATGCGCATTTGCAGGAGATCCGGTCCGAGTGGTCGACATACCTCGCCCATGACGACATGCAGCAACCGAGTGTGCAGGCATTCGATGGGGCCCTTACGCAGTGGATCTCGGGGCTCACCCAAACGATGGACGCCCTGAGCGACGCTAGCGGGTTTGCCGCCTATGAAGCGTTCAACGATATCGTGGCGCCCACTACCGAGTCGATTCGCACGCTCAGTACTCAACTGGTCGATGACAAGCGCATCGAGGCCACCGCCAGGGTCGAAGAAGCTCGCCAGGAGCGCGAGCAAATGCTGCTCGCCCAGCTGCTGCTGATGGTCGTGGGGCTTTTGGTGATGGTGGGGCTGAGTATTCTTATTTTGCGGTCGGTTTTCAAAGGGTTGGAAGGCGCGCGCTACATGACCTTCCAGGTAGCCGCCGGTAATCTGGCGGCACGTAACCAGCTGCGCAGTGGCGATGAACTGGGCGATCTTGCCTACTCGCTGGATACCATGCGCTTTAGTCTGGCTGCCGTGGTGGGCGAGGTCGAAAATCGCGTCTCGGTGGTGACCCCGGCGGTCGAGCAGATCGCCGTGGAGAACGACAACCTGTCGCAGCGTACCGGCCAGCAGGCTACCGCGCTTGCGCAGACTGCCTCCAGCATGGTCGAGATGACCGCCACCGTGCAGCAGAATACCCAAAACGCCCGCCAGGCAAGCGAGCTGGCCGAGCAAAACGCGACCAGTACCCGCGATACCCGCCAACAGATGGAGCAGTTGGTGGAGCGCATGCAGCGCATCGCGCAAAGCGCGGAGAAAATGACCGAGATGATCGGCGTGATCGACGGGATCGCGTTCCAGACCAATATCCTCGCGCTGAACGCCTCGGTCGAGGCGGCGCGGGCCGGCGAGCACGGCCGCGGCTTCGCCGTCGTCGCCAGCGAGGTGCGCAACCTGGCCGGGCGCAGCGCCAACGCTGCCCAGGAGATTCGCCTAATGATCGATAGTGCTACCCAGGAAGTGGACGGCGGGCGCACGGCGGTCGCGCAGGCGGAGAGCTCGATCGAGAACGTCATGCAGCAGGTCAGCCAAGTCAGCGAGCTCATGGCCTCGATCACCAGCGCCTCGGACGAGCAGAGTAGCGGTATCGGCCAGATCAACGGTGCCATCGCCGAAATGGACAGCACCACCCAGCAAAACGCACATAAGGTCCAAATGATCGCCGAGTCCGCCGATAACCTGACCGTGGAAGTGTTCGAGCTGGCCAACGTCGTGGATGCCTTCCGACTCAAGGGCGCCCAGGAAGAGAACATCCAGGCATCCATCGAAAAGCTCGCCCGGGTCAACCAGGCACTACAAAAGTCAGCGCCCGCGCTCACTACCTATTAACTCCTACAGATGACGGCTGCCACGATCCACTGTAGGAGCCCAATTCATTGGTGGTCCGACACTTCGGCGATGGCGGCGTTAGCCGCCCTTCGGTGGTGAAGGCATTGCAGGTTGCCATCCCCACCAACCCCGGCAGCGCGTTGCGCTGCATCGCTGGCTAAAGCCTGCTCCTACAATAAATGGGTGCACGGTTCTATTGTAGGAGCCCAATTCATTGGTGGTCCGACACATCGGCGATGGAAGGCGATAGCCTTCCCTTACTAGCGGCGCCACCTCAAAAAATTCGCTGGCTGAAGCCTGCTCCTACAAATGACGGTTGCCACGATCCCTTGTAGGAGCCCAATTAGGAGCCCAATTTTATTGGGCGATGGCGGCGTTAGCCGCCCTTGGGTGATGAAGGCATTGCAGTTTGCCATAATCACCAACCCCGGCAGCGCGTTGCGCTGCATCGCTGGCTGAAGCCTGCTCCTACAAATGACGGTTGCCACGATCCACTGTAGGAGACCGATTCATTGGTGGTCCGACACTTCGGCGATGGAAGGCGATAGCCTTCCTTGACTGGCGGTGCCACCCCAAACAATTCGCTGGCTAAAGCCTGCTCCTACAAATGATGGTTGCCACTGTCTATTGTAGGAGCCCAATTCCATTGGGCGATGGAAGGCGATAGCCTTCCCTTACTGGCGGCGCCGGCTAAAGCAAATCCATGGCGTCTTCGCGCTTCTCGTCACGAAGCTTGTCGCGGGCGATATAAAGCGCGGCAATCGCACGGGCTTCGTGAAAATCCTCGCGCATCAAAAGCGCCGGTAAGTCCTCGAGGGCGTGCGTCTCGACGACCAGGGGCTCGGGTTCGTCGCCAGGGAGTCGCTGCTCATAAAGGTCGGTGGCCATGACCACCTGTATGCGGTGGTGCATGTAGTTCGGCGCCAGCGACAGCTCGATCAACGGCTCCAGGCGGTGCGCCCCGACGCCGCACTCTTCCATCAACTCGCGGTTGGCCGCGCCGATCACGTCTTCCCCCGGGTCCACTAGCCCCTTGGGCAGGGTCAGCGCGTACTCTTCGAAACCGGCGGCATACTCGCGTATCAACAATACGTGATCCGGGTCCGGCATGGCCACGATCATCACCGCCGCGTGGTCGGTGCCGGTCAAGCGCTCGAATCGGCGCTCTTCGCCGTTGGAGAAGCGCAAATCCAGCGCTTCGATATGGAAAAGGCGGCTTTTTGCCACGCTTTCCCGCGCCAGAATATGTGGCTTGACCGGGTAGCCCGAAAGCGTCGTTTCCAGCGCGCTGGCATCCGGTTGAGTCGGGTCTGGGTGAGAGGAGTCGGATCTGGACATAAGGGCCTCCATGGCTCGAAAAAACGCCTTGGGCTACAATAGCACGCTTACCGTTTTAACACCGGAGTGGCCATGATTGATTGGCGCGAGATCGATACCGTCTTGCTGGACATGGACGGCACGCTGCTGGATTTGCACTTTGATAGCCACTTCTGGCTCGAGCACCTGCCCAAGCGCTACGGCGAGCTACACAAGCTCGACGAGGCCACCCAGAACGAGCTGCGCGAACGCATCATCGGCGAGCAGGGTACGCTCAATTGGTACAGCCTGGCCTACTGGAGCCGCGAGCTCGATGTGGACGTGGTCGAGTTGAAGCGAGAAGTCCAGCATTTGATCGGTCTGCGCAGCGACGCGCTGGATTTTCTCACCTGGCTTAAAAACGCCCACCCGCGAGTGGTGCTGGCCACCAACGCCGACCGAGCCAGCCTGGCGCTAAAACTGCCGCTCACGGGGTTGGAAAAGTATCTCGACGCCATCATCTCCTCCGAAGATGTGGGTGCTGCGAAAGAGGAGCAGGCGTTCTGGTTTGCTCTACAAGAGCGCGAGCCCTTCGATCCGGCCCGCACCCTGTTTATCGACGACAACCCGCGCGTGCTCGAAAGCGCCCGGGAGTTCGGTATCAAATACCTGATGGGCATCAAGCAGCCCGATAGTCAGCGTCCCGAAAAAGAGCTGCAGGAATTCATCGCCCTGGACCGATTTGCCCAACTGCTGCCAGGCGATACCCCCACGCAGTAAGGAGAGCCTCAATGAGCGACAGCGTTCGGCTGGATAAATGGCTGTGGGCCGCGCGGTTTTTCAAGACCCGGGCACTGGCCAAAAAAGCCATCGAAGGTGGCAAGGTGCACTACAACGGTGACCGCGTTAAGACCAGCAAGAACGTCGAGGTCGGCGCGTTGATCCGTGTACCCCAGGGGTGGGATATCTACGAGGTCGAAGTGCTCACCCTGTCGGGCCAGCGCCGCGGCGCCCCGGAGGCGCGTACGCTCTACAGCGAAACCCAGGAGAGCGCAGAGCGCCGCGCCAAGGAAACCGAGGCCCGCCGCCTCAATAACGAAGTGATGCAGCATCCGTTAAAGCGCCCGGATAAAAAACAGCGCCGCGAGATTCAGCGCTTTCAGCGTAATCAGGGCGAGTAAATCTCCCCCTCAATGTCCCCAATTTTTTCGATGGTCCCCTATGTCTGATCAAATCCAACGCTTTATGTTCGACCACACCAACGTGCGCGGGGAGATCGTAAGCCTCGAGTCGGCCTATCACGAGGTGCTCAGCCGCCAAGCCTACCCGGAGGCGGTCAACACGCTGCTGGGCGAGCTGCTGGCCGCCGTGGCGCTGTTGACCGATACGGTCAAGCTCGACGGCACGCTGAGTATCGAAGTACGTGGCCAGGGCGATCTTTCGCTACTCATGGCCGAATCCAACCCCGGTGGCGAGCTGCGCGCCATTGCCAGGCTCAACGAAGAGGGCGCGCTACCCAGTGAGAGCGCCGGTTTTCGCGACCTGGTCGGCGAGGGCCAAATCATCATTACCCTCGACCCCAAAGAGGGCAAGCGCTACCAGGGGATCGTCGGTCTCGAACACGAAACCCTCGGCGCCTGCCTGGAGGCGTATTTCAGCCAGTCCGAGCAGCTGCCCACGCGGCTTTGGCTGGCCGCCGATGGCAAAACCGCCGGCGGACTGTTACTCCAGCGCCTGCCGGACGCCTCGCACAATCAGGACGTGGACGCCTGGGAGCGCAGCGTACACCTGGCCGAAACGATCAAAACCGAGGAAATCCTGGGACTCGAGCAGCGCGAGGTGCTCTACCGGCTTTACCACGAAGAGACCGTGCGCGTGTTCGAACCCAAGGCGCTGCGCTTTGGCTGCACTTGCTCGCGCGAGCGTATGAGCTCTTCACTTCACTCGCTGGGCGAAGCCGAGCTCAAGGATATTCTGGCCGAGCAGGGCGAAATAGAGACCCAATGTCACTTCTGCCACACGAAATATCACTACACTGCGGCACAAATCGAAGCGCTCATCGAAGATCCGGAGGGTCCCGCCCCGGTCATCCACTAATTATGTAGTCGCAAAGGCGTTGCCGGTATTTAAAGGTCATACACGCTTAACCCATGCAGGCCCTGGGCTATAGCACTAAAGGCAAACAAGTGTTTGAAAAATTACCGCAGCGCAGCACGAAAAAGCCTGTCATTGTAGTAGTTTAACTACAAAATGATTGTCCCAAGCCCCCGTTTCACGGGGGCTTTCTTTTTGCCATAATGCGCCGGTCTTCAGCGCCCGGCCCGCTTGTGTAGCGGCTGGGAGAACCTTTCCAGCGCAAAAAGAGGCCCACGTCTTTTGCGCTTGTAACGAGAAACGGCTTCAAGCCCAGGAACTGACATGACCACGACTCAAGCCGCTCCCCAAGCCCACGTCAACCTCAGCAGCGCCGAACTGGTCGAGCGCGCCGTGGCCCGTGGTGAAGGCCGCCTTTCCGCAGACGGCGCCTTGGTGGTGAATACCGGCGAGCGCACCGGGCGCTCCCCCAAGGACCGCTTCATCGTCGATGAGCCCTCCACGCGAGACAGCATCGATTGGGGCAGCGTCAACCGCCCCTTCGACGCCGAGAAGTTCTCCGCACTGTGGGCGCGGGTGGAAGAATATTTGGGCCGTGAAGAGCACTTCGTCGCCGAGCTGCACGTGGGCAGCGACGCGACCCATTACCTGCCGGTACGGGTCACTACCGAAACCGCCTGGCAGAACCTGTTCGGGCGCACCATGTTCGTGCGCCCGGAGACCTACAACCCGGCGAGTAAAGAGGCCTGGACGATTCTGAACGCCGCGGGTTTCGAGTGCGAACCGCGCCGCGACGGTACTAATTCTGATGGCACCGTGATCATCAACTTCGCCGAGAAAAAAGTGCTGATCGCCGGCATGCGCTACGCCGGCGAGATGAAAAAGGCGATGTTCTCGGTACAGAATTTTCTGCTACCCGACGCCGACGTGCTACCCATGCACTGCTCCGCCAACGTGGGCGAAGACGGCGAGACGTGTCTCTTCTTCGGCCTCTCCGGTACCGGTAAAACCACGCTCTCCGCCGACCAGGGGCGTTACCTGATCGGCGACGACGAGCACGCCTGGGGCGACGACATCGTCTTCAATATGGAAGGCGGCTGCTACGCCAAGTGCATCGACCTTTCCGAGAAGAACGAGCCGGTGATCTGGAACGCTATTCGTTTCGGCACCGTGCTTGAAAACGTGGTGCTCGACGACCGCCGCGTACCCAACTACGCCGACGATAGCCTGACCCAGAACTCTCGCGCCGCCTACCCGCTGGAACACGTCGAAAAGCGCGTGGCCGAGAACCTGGCCGGCGAGCCCTCAGCCATCGTCTTTTTGACCTGCGATATGTCCGGGGTGCTGCCGCCGGTATCGATTCTTTCCAAGGAAGCGGCGGCGTACCACTTTCTTTCCGGCTACACCGCCAAGGTGGGCTCTACGGAAATGGGTTCATCTGAGGGCTTGGCCGCCACGTTCTCGACCTGCTTCGGCGCACCGTTCTTCCCCCGCCCGGCGCGCGAATACGCCGATCTTCTGATCAAGCGTGTCGATAAAAAGGACGCTCAGGTGTACCTGGTCAACACCGGCTGGACCGGCGGCGCCTATGGTGAAGGGGGCGCGCGTTTCTCGATCCCGACCACCCGCGCGATCATCAGCGCCATTCAGTCCGGCGTACTGCGCGATATCGAAACCCAGCACATCGAGGGCCTGAACCTCGACGTACCCACCGCGGTGCCGGGCGTGGACTCAAGCCTTCTAAATCCCCGCGACACCTGGCAGGATCAAGGCGCGTTCGATCATCACCAGCGCGAACTCGCCACCAAATTCGTCGAGAACTTCAAAAAGTTCGAAGGCGTCAGTGATGCCATCATCAAGGCAGGCCCGCAGTTGAGCTGAACGGTTGAGTAACTCCCAAAAAGGCAGCGCTTTAGCGCTGCCTTTTTTATGGGCGGCCGGGTAAGCGGCCAGGGCCCGCTGGATGGGCGGTATTGGCTGAACCGCGCCGCTCGTGCCACCGACAATTCATGCCAGCCTAAAACGTTTGTGGTACCTTGTCGGCATTTGAAATGGCATGAGTTAGTGGCACGTATGGATGTGAATCAACGTATTATTTCGCGTTTAGCGGACGAGCTGAGTGTCAAGGCGCAGCAAGTCAGCGCCACGGTAGCGCTATTGGACGAAGGCGCGACCGTGCCCTTCATCGCCCGCTACCGTAAAGAGGTCACCGGGGCGCTGGACGACAGCCAACTGCGCCAACTCGACGAGCGCCTTCGCTACCTGCGCGAGCTCGAAGAGCGCCGCGGGGCGGTGCTTGCCGCCATCGACGAGCAGGGCAAGCTCGATGATGCATTGAAAGCGAGCATCGACGCCGCCGAAACCAAGCAGCGCCTCGAAGATTTATACCTGCCCTACAAGAAAAAACGCCGCACCAAGGCCCAGATTGCCCGCGAAGCCGGGCTCGAGCCGCTGGCCGACGCGCTACTGGCCGACCCCACGCTCGACCCGGAAAGCGAAGCGCAAGGGTATCTTCGCGCCGCCGACGGCGACATTGCCGCCATTGAAGACGCCAAGGCCGCGCTTGACGGCGCCAAGCAGATTCTCATGGAGCGCTTCGCCGAAGACCCGGAGCTGATCGGCCGACTGCGTGAGCGGCTTTGGGACGAAGGCCAACTCAGCGCCCGCATGCTCGATGGCAAAGCGCAGGAAGGTGCCAAGTTCTCCGATTACTTCGAGCACGACGAAAAGCTCGCTAAAGTGCCGTCCCACCGGGCGCTTGCCATGTTCCGTGGGCGTAACGAAGGCGTGCTGAGTTTGGCCATCCGCCTGCCCGGCGAAGACGAAGCCCCGATTCACCCGGCCCAGGTCGCCATCGCCAAGCAAGTGGGCGTTCAAGATCAGGGCCGCCCGGCCGATAAATGGCTGGGCGAGGTGGTGCGCTGGACCTGGCGGGTCAAGCTTTACACCGCGCTCGAGACCGAGCTGCTGGGCCGACTTCGCGAGCAGGCCGAGCAGACCGCCATCGATGTCTTCGCGGCCAATTTGAAGGATCTACTGCTGGCCGCGCCGGCGGGGCAGAAGGTCACGCTGGCGCTGGATCCAGGCCTGCGTACCGGCTGCAAGGTCGCCGTGGTCGATGCCACCGGGCAGTTCGTGGACCAAGCGACGATTTACCCTCACGCGCCGCAAAACCGCTGGACCGAGTCGCTCGCAGAGCTCACCAAGCTCATCAAACGCCATAATGTGGAGTTGATCGCGGTAGGTAACGGCACCGCCAGCCGCGAAACCGACAAGCTGGCCGGCGAGCTGGTCAAGGCGCTGGGGCCCGAGCAGCGCCTGAGCAAGGTCATGGTGTCCGAGGCGGGCGCGTCGGTTTATTCGGCCTCCGAGTACGCTTCCAAAGAGCTGCCGGATCTGGACGTTACGGTGCGCGGCGCGGTGTCGATTGCCCGGCGCCTGCAGGACCCGCTCGCCGAGCTGGTCAAAATCGAGCCGAAATCGATCGGCGTGGGCCAGTACCAGCACGATGTCTCCCAGGTGCAGCTCTCCAAAAGCCTGGAAGCGGTGATAGAAGACTGCGTGAACGCCGTGGGTGTGGATCTCAATACCGCCTCGAGCGCGCTTCTCTCGCGGGTGGCCGGGCTTAGCGCGGTGATTGCCGAAAACATCGTCGCCCAGCGTAACCAGCTCGGCGCGTTCAAAAGCCGTAAGGCGCTGTTGGACGTTAGCCGCCTAGGGCCGAAAACCTTCGAGCAGTGCGCCGGCTTTTTGCGTATCAGCAACGCCGAGAACCCGTTGGATGCCAGCGGCGTTCACCCCGAGGCTTACACCCTGGTCGAGCGCATCGCCAAGCAGAGCGGGCGCGACGTGAAGGGCCTGATTGGCGACAGCCAAACCCTCAAGGCGCTGAAACCGGCGGAGTTCGCCGACGAGCGCTTTGGTGTGCCCACGGTCAGCGATATTTTCAAAGAGTTAGACAAGCCCGGCCGCGACCCGCGCCCGGAGTTCAAGGCTGCGGAATTTCGCGAAGGGGTCGAGAAACTCAGTGACTTGACCCTCGGGATGGTGCTGGAAGGCACGGTCACCAACGTGACCCACTTTGGCGCGTTCGTGGATATCGGCGTTCACCAGGACGGTTTGGTGCATATCTCGGCGCTGGCCGAGAAATTCGTCGAGGACCCGCGTTCGGTCGTCAAGGCGGGGGATATCGTCACGGTGAAGGTGATGAGCGTGGATATCCCCCGCAAGCGGGTCGGACTCTCCATGCGGCTAAGCGATGAAGTCGAAAGCGAAGACGCTAGCCAGCGCGAACAGGGCGAGAAAAAAGCGCCGCGGGCGCAAAAGAGCGCCCGCGGTCAGCGCGAAAAGCCCGCCGCCGAGTCCTCCATGGGAGCGCTGGGCGCGGCGCTATTGAAAGCGAAGCAGGGCAAATAGTCGCGCGCCTTGAATGTTTCGTAGGTTGCGCCATATTCTTGGCTTTATTAAAGGCTAGCCTTAGGGCTACCCCGCCGATTTTACCAGGGCCCGCGCGGCGGGCCTGATTGACAAGGAGTGTTCGTTTTGGCTGAGCCACTCACTGTGCCAACGTCGTTAACCGCTCAAATCGAGCGCTTGCTGCCAAGCGCGAGCCTGGGGCGGTTAGGGCGGCTGCGGCGTGGACTAGAAAAAGAGGGGTTACGGGTGGATGCCAACGGCCATATCGCCCAGACGTCTCACCCCAAAGCGCTGGGCTCGAAACTGACCCACCCGCATATCACCACCGACTACTCGGAATCGCTTTTGGAGTACATCACCCCGGTGTACACCGAGCCGCGCGAGGCGTTGGCGTTTTTGTCCGACCTGCACACCTTTACCTACCAGCACCTGGAGAACGAATGGGTCTGGCCGGGCAGCATGCCGTCGCGGCTTTCCGGTAACGATAGCGTGCCGATCGCCGATTACGGGCATTCGAATGTGGGCACCATGAAGCACGTCTACCGCAAGGGGTTGGACGTACGTTACGGGCGCATCATGCAGGCGATTGCCGGGGTGCACTACAACGTGTCGCTGCCCGAGGACATGTGGCACGCCCTGCGCGAGCTCGAAAAAGCCACCAACATTCCGTTCAACGACTACCGTTCGACGCGCTACTTCGGCATGATCCGCCACTTTCGCCGTCATAGCTGGTTGCTGTTGTATCTTTTCGGCGCCTCGCCTGCGATCGACAAAAGCTTCCTGCCGGACGGCAAAATACCCGAAAAGCTCGAGCCGTTGAGCGACGATACCTATTACGCACCCTACGCCACGACGCTGCGCATGTCGGATCTTGGCTATCAGAACAAGGTGCAGGAGCAGCTCAAGATCTGCTTCAACTCGCTTTCCAACTACGTCAATACGCTGCGCCACGCGATCTCGTCGCCCTGGCCGGACTACGAAAAGCTTGGCGTAAACGTCGACGGCGACTGGCGCCAGCTCAATGCCAATATCCTGCAGATTGAAAACGAGTACTACAGCGATATTCGCCCCAAGCGTGTGGCCAAGCACAACGAAACGCCGAGCCAGGCACTCGAGGCGCGGGGTGTCGAGTACATCGAAGTGCGCTGCCTGGATTTGAATCCTTTCGACCCCCTGGGCATCACCGAAGACCAGATGCGCTTTGTGGATGTCTTCCTGCTGTGGTGTTTGCTAAGCGACAGCCCCTGGATTTCGGATGAGGAGTGTGACCGCCTGGACGACAACCGCCGCCTGGTGGTCGAGCGCGGCCGCGACCCGGCTCTGGAGCTGTTGCGAAACGGCGAAGCGATCTCGTTACCCGCCTGGGGCGAGCAGATCTTTGCCGAAATGGGCGAAGTAGCGCGTCTGCTGGACGCCGTCGAAGATGACGCTCCCCACCAGGCGGCGCTGGATGCCCTCGCGCCACGGCTTCAAGACCCGACGCTTACGCCCTCCGGCCAGATGCTCGAGCGCCTCAAAGAGGGCAACGGTTCGCTAAGCGATACGCTGCTGGCGCTGGCCCAGGAGCAGCGCGAGGCGCTGGAATCGACCCCCATGCTGCGCTCTCGTGAGGCGCTTTTGGACCAGTTGATCGATACCTCTCATCAGCAGCAGCACGATATCGAAGCCGCCGATCAGGAGTCGTTTAGCGAGTTCATCGAGCACTACTTTATCAAGGCCCGCGAAATGCGCACCTTTTCGTCCATTACCTCCGAGGAATTGGAATGATCCCATCATTCACCCGGTCCACGGCTTGGGCCGGGGTGGCCTTTTGCGCCGTGATGATGAGCGTGGCGCTGGTGCTCGAGCACGTTGTCGGGCTCGAGCCGTGCCCGCTGTGCATTTTTCAGCGGGTGGCGGTAATTACCGCCGGGATCATTTTGCTGCTGGCCGCGCTGCATAACCCCAAGAGCACCGCCGGTAAAACGGTTTACGGGGTGTTGGGGCTTGCAAGTGTGGCCACCGGCGCCTTCATTGCCGGGCGCCACGTATGGCTGCAGCATCTGCCGCCCAGCGAAGTGCCTTCTTGTGGGCCTGGGCTCGATTACATGATGGACATCCTGCCCATGCAGGAGGTCGTCGCCATGGTGCTGACCGGCTCCGGCGAGTGCGCCGAAATCGACTTCACCTTTTTGGGCCTGTCACTACCCGCCTGGACCCTGATCGGCTTTTTGATCCTGGCGCTGGTGCCACTGCGTATTCTGTGGCTTGCCTATAAGCGCTAACGGCTGATTTTCCGGCATCGGTTTCAAACCGGTGCCGGAAAATCGAAATCCCGTGCTTGCATTGACACGCTCAAGAGGAAAAGCGAGTCTAAGTGAGGACAAGTGGCTACCGGTTAGGAGAACGCCATGTTGGAGAACTGCACGAACGCCCAGGAACGATGGGGCGGAGTACACAGCTTGATCGACCGCTGGCTGGAGCAGCGCCGCTCTTTTCTAATCAGCTTCATCGAGCTAAAAGAAGCCTGCGACTCGGAGCTCGACGCCGTCAATAAGCCGCGCATCGACACTTTCAGCGAGCTTCTAATGGACTATATCAGCGCCGGGCATTTCGAGGTCTACCCGGAGCTCGCCCGAGAAGCCAAGGCCTTCGAGGACGAAAGCGCCCTGGAAATCGCCGGTAAGCTGCTGGAGCGTTTGGAGATGTCGACGGCCATGGTACTGGCGTTCGACGAAGATTACGCAAGCGTTGAGCACTGCCAAACGAATATCACGCGCCTTCCCGCCTGGCTCGACCGCCTCGCCAAAGCCCTGACCGAACGCTTCGCGCTGGAAGACCAGCTCATCGCCCGCCTGCACGCCGCTCATAGCCCGCAGACTGCCTCTTAAACAGCGTCCTTTGCATAGGTGCAGGTTTTTGGTGGCCCGCGACGTTGATGGTGATGGCACCTGGAATGCCTTCATCACCCAAGGGCGGCTAACGCCGCCATCGCCCAAAGAATTGGGCTCCTACAATGGAGCCGTGCCCCCATCCATTGTAGGAGCAGGCTTTAGCCAGCGATGCAGCGCAGAGCGCTGCCGGTTTTGGTGGCAATGGCAACCTGTAATGCCTTCACTACCGAAGGGCGGCTAACGCCGCCATCGCCCAATGAATTGGGCTCCTACAATGAAACCGTGCCCCCATCTTTTGTAGGAGCAGGCTTCAGCCAGCGAAGCAGCGCAACGCGCTGCTGGGGTTGGGGGTAATGGCAATCTAAATGCCTTCATCACCTATGGGCGGCTAATGCCGCCATCGCCGATGTGTCGGACCACCAATAAAACTGGGCTCCTACAATGGAGCCGTGCCCCCATCCATTGTAGGAGCAGGCTTTAGCCAGCGATGCAGCGCAGAGCGCTGCCGGGGTTGGTGGCAATGGCAACCCAGAATGCCTTCATCACCGAAGGGCGGCTAACGCCGCCATCGCCCAATGAATTGGGTTCCTACAATGAAACCGTACACCCATCTCTTGTAGGAGCAGGCTTCAGCCAGCGATGCAGCGCAACGCGCTGCCGGGGTTGGTGGCAACGGCAACCTAAAATGCCTTCATCACCGAAGGGCGGCTAACGCCGCCATCGCCCAATGAATTGGGCTCCTACAATGAAACCGTGCCCCCATCTTTTGTACGGGCGGGCTTTCAGCCACAACCTGTTATTACGCCACTAAAGCCATACGGCATCCCAAAAACTGTAATGGTTCACGTCCTGAACCAGCTCCGCGCGCAGCGGATTGCCGACTATGTAGCGGGCGACGTTCTTAAGGGATTCTTCCTCGCGGATCATTCGATCATGAAAACCGCGTTGCCAAATGTGCTCTCCTACGCCTATTGAAACGCGGCTTTTGTACCCTCGTACGGCCTCCGGCAAGTGGCCTTTAAGCTGTATGAGCCAGTGAACATGGTCAGGCATCACTACGAAACAAAGGGTTGTGGCCAAAGTTTCAACGTGGGGATGCGTAAAGTGCCTTGCGGCGCAGCAGGCATGATCGAAATTTGCGAAGTAAGGGTGGCGATTTTGCGTTGCAATCGTGATCAAGTAGTAAGCGCCGCTCAAGGAGTGTCTCCCTGCTCGCAGCCGGTGACCGCTTTGCACATTACACCTCTGCCAATTATTCATTTTAATTAGCGTAGCGCATTGGTTCCCAATCGCCCAGTGGCGCGCCCCATAACGAGCTCATGCACCGTAGGAGCAGGCTTCAGCCAGCGATGCAGCGCAACGCGCTGCCGGGGTTGGTGATTATGGCAACCCAAAATGCCTTCATCACCCAAGGGCGGCTAGCGCCGCCATCGCCCAATAAAATTGGGCTCCTACAATAGAGCCGTACACCCATCTCTTGTAGGAGCAGGCTTCAGCCAGCGATACAGCGCAACGCGCTGCCGGTTTTGGTGGCAATGGCAAACTGTAATGCCTTCTTCACCCAAGGGCGGCTAACGCCGCCATCGCCGATGTGTCGGACCACCAATAAAATTGGGCTCCTACAATGGAGCCGTGCACCCATCCATTGTAGGAGCAGGCTTTAGCCAGCGATGCAGCGCAGAGCGCTGCCGGTTTTGGTGGCAATGGCAACCTGTAATACTTTCACTACCCAAGGGCGGCTAACGCCGCCATCGCCCAATAAAATTGGGCTCCTACAATGGAGCCGTGCACCCATCCATTGTAGGAGCAGGCTTTAGCCAGCGACGCAGCGCAACGCGCTGCCGGGGTTGGGTGCTCTCTTTATTTATCGCGCCTTAACGTCCCACCAATTACCAGCATGCAGGGGGTAAGCAGCAGGGTGAGGGCGGTGGCGAAGGTGAGCCCACCCGCAATGGCGCTGGACATCTGGGTCCACCACTGGGCGGAGGGGGCGTTGAAGCCCAGCGCCGGGGCGAAAAGGTTGACGTTGATGCCCAGCACCATCGGCATCAGGCCCAGCACCGTGGTGATCGCGGTGAGCAGTACCGGGCGCAGGCGAAGGGCGCCCGCCTCCAGCGCCGCCTCGCCGGGCGCAAGCCCTTGGCCGCGCAGCTCGTTATAGGTGTCGATCAAGACGATATTGTTGTTCACCACGATCCCCGCCAGGGCGATCACGCCCATGCCGACCATGACGATGCCGAACGCCTGACCGGTTATCAAAAGCCCCATCAGTACGCCCGCGGTAGAAAATACGATCGCCGAGAGCACCAGCGCCGCTTGGTAGTAGCTGTTGAACTGAGTGACCAGAATCAGCGCCATCAGGCCCACGGCGACCAAAAACGCACTGACCAGAAACTGCATCGATTCCTGCTGATCTTCTTGCTCGCCGGCCACGTTGACCATGAGGGCGTCGGGCAACTGCCCTTGGCCTGCCTCGAACAGCGCGCGCAGGCGCTCATCCGCCAGATACCCCGGCGCGAGATCCGCCTCCAGCGTAATCGCCCGGCGGCCGTCGATACGGTTCAGCGTGCCGACCTTGGGCGCGGGGGTGAGGGTGACGAAGTGGGAAATGGGCACCTGGCCGCGCTCGGTATTGAGGGTCAAGCGCTCGAGCTGATCCAGGGTGCGAAAGCGCTCGGGTAGGCGAATCCGAATATCCACCTCGTCGCTCACCGTGGGCGGGCGGTAGCTTGCTACCTGCAGGCCGGTGGTCAGAAGCTGCACGGCACTGCCGATGGTGGTGATATCGGTGCCCATGCGCGAGGCGGCTTCGCGGTCCACATTGATCTGCCACTCCACGCCGGGCAGGCTGCGGTTATCCTGAATATCGGTAAAGCCGCCCAGGGTGCGCATTAATTCGCTCAACTGATCCACCCCCGCATCGGCTAGCGCCGGGTCGTTGGCGCTGATTTCCAGCACGATGGGCTTGCCGCCGCCAGGGCCTTGCTCCTGCTCCTGAAACTCCAGCGTAATACCGGGGATGTCCGCGGTGCGCTCGGCCATGTCGGCAAGAATTGTGCGGGCCGGGCGGCGCTGATACCAGTCGATGAACTGAAACTGCAGCGTGCCGACCACATCGTCGCCGGCCTGTTCGTTGGCCACGAACGAGCGCGCGTAGAGGGCTTCCACCTCGCTCATGGTGCCCAGGCGCGTCTCCACGCGCTTTAAAATGGCGTCGGCTTCGTCCACCGAGAAGTCGCCCCGGGCGCGCACCAGTACCTGGGCGCTGTCCGGCTCGACGTTGGGAAAGAAGTCGATGCCGTGATTGAAGCGAGCGTAGCCGGTATATAAAAGCGCGATGACCAGCAGCGAAAACGCCAGCACCCAGCCCGGGCGCTGTAGAAGGCGTGCAAGCAGCCGCCGGTAGCCGCGACCCAAGGCAGTGCTTTGGCCAAGCGTGGCGGTTTGCTCCTCCGGGTTAGCAACTTGACGGGTGATCAGCCGCCCAAGCGTGGGTAGAAACACCAGCGCCATGGCCAGGGAGGCCAGAAGGCAAAGGATCACCGTGGCCGGCAGGTACTTCATGAACTGACCGACCACGCCGGGCCAGAAGAGCAGCGGAACGAAAACGGCCAGGGTCGTCGCGGTCGAGGCGATGACCGGCCAGCTCATACGCGAGGCAGCGTTGAGCCAGGCATCGAACGGGGTTTGACCCTCTTTTAGGTAGCGATCAGCCAGCTCGCTCACTACGATAGCGCCATCCACCAGCATCCCGGCGACCAGAATCAGCGCAAACAGCACGACGATGTTGAGCGTAAAACCGAAGGCCCATACCAGCAAAATACCGGTCAAAAAGGCGCCGGGAATCGTCAGGCCCACCAGCAGCGCCATACGCAGCCCCATGACTGCGACCACCACGATCAGCACCAGCACCACCGCGGTCAATACGTTGTTCAAAAGCTCGGACAGCATATTGGCGACGGTGGTCGACTCATCGAGAATCGGGGTCACGCGAAGGGAATCGGGTAACAGCTCGCCCGCCTGGTCGAAGCGCGACCAAACGGCGTCGATGGTTTCGATGATGTTCGCCCCGGCGCGCTTGGATACCTCGAGTACCACAGCCGGCTCGCCGTTGATGCGCGCAAAGCCTTCCGGGTCCTTGAAGGTGGGATGAATCCAGGCGACGTCGCCAAACGTCACCACCCGGTCGCCGTCGATCTTCACCGGCATGTTCATGACGTCTTCGAGCGAGGTGATGACACCGGGCACTTTCAGCGCCAAACGCCCGGCGCCGGTATTCAAGCTGCCCGCCGCGACCAGGCGGTTATTACGCGATACCTGGTTGAACAATGCATCGAAGTCGATGCCGTAGCTCTCCAGTACCAGGGGGTCGACCACGATCTCGAGAAGATCCTCCTGCTCGCCGGCAATCTCGACCTCAAGCACGTTGGCGATGCCTTCGATTTCCTCTTTTAGGCGCCTTGCGATGGCGATGCGCTCCCGGGTATCCAACTGGCCGGAAAGACCGATACTCAGCACGGGAAATTCGGAGACGTTGACTTCCATCACCCGGGGCTCGTCCGCCTCATCGGGGAGCTCGGCCCTGGCAATGTCCACCCGTTCGCGCACGTCCGAAAGCGCCGTATTGGGGTCGAAGCCCGGGTCGAACTCCAGCGTGACCGAGGCGTGGCCTTCGCTGGACTGGGCGGTGAACTTACGCAGCCCCTCGATGCCGCGAAGCTCCTGCTCCATGGGGCGCACCAAAAGCCGCTCACCGTCTTCTGGGCTGACGCCTTCAAGGGTCAGCGACACGTAGATCAGCGGGATCGTAACGTCCGGGTTCGCCTCCTTGGGGATGACCTGCCAGGCGGTGACCCCGGCCAGCAAAAGGCCCATCAGCAACAGCAGCGTAGTGCGCGTATGGGTAAGCGCGGCCTGAATGAGTGAACGCATTTAAGGCCTCGCTGCCGCCGCGGCGCTACCGGGCTGGGGCGTCGCGTCGTCTACGTACACCGGCGTGACCGTATCGCCCACGCCAACGAGCCCGGCGCCCAGGGTGATCAGCGCCAGCGAATCCGGCAGGCCCGCCACAAAGGCGCTTTCCAGCGTTGCACTTATCAGCGTCACTGGCGTTTGTTTGACCTCATCGTTTTCGCCCAAGTGTTTGACGGCAAGCTCGCCTTCGTCGTTCAGGCTCAAAAGCGCGGGGGAGAGCGCGTGGGCCTGACGTGGGGGCAGGGTGATGGTGAACTCGGCGCTGCCGCCAGCCAGGCGCTGCCGCGTTGGGTTGTCGAGGGTGACCTCGATATAAAACGAGCGGGTTTGCTCCTCGGCGCGGCTGCTTATGTGAGAGACCTGGCCTTCCAGCGTATTACCGCTTAAAAGCCGTGCGGTGACCGGTAGGCCCACGCTCAGGTCATTGATTTGCTGCTGCGAGACCCAGGCCGTACCGGTCAGTGTTTGGTCATCGATCAACCGCCCCCACTCCTCACCGGGCTGGAGCAAGTCGCCAAGCTCGACCTGAATCCGGTCGACCACGCCCGCGAACGGTGCACTCGGGCGGGTGTCCGCCAGTTGGCGCTCCAGCTGTGCCACCTGGGCTGCACTGGCGCTAAGCGCGCTTTGCAGGCGAAGAAGGTCCGGCTCGGAGATAAACTCGCGACGACGCAGGTCCTGAGCGCCGGCGTATTCGGCCTGGGCCACCGCCAGCTCGTCCCGGGCCTGCTGCAAACGCTCGGGCAGGGCGTCGTTATCCAGTACCAAAAGCGTTTGTCCCTGGCTTACCTGCTCGCCCTGGGCCACGGGCTTTTCGGTAACGTAACCAGCGGCGTTGGCACGCAAGAGTGTTTCCTGGTGGGCCTCGAGCTGGCCTTGAATCACCTGCTCCGGAATATACGGCGTGCTTTGCAGGCGGGTGACCTCGACACGGGGCGCTTCGTCGCTTTGCTCGGTCTCTAAATCGGGCGGGGTGCTTTGAAAGCGCTGAAAGTCGCCCAACGCCAGCCATATGATCAACGCCAGTACGAATACACTGGCCAGGGCGTAGGAAAGGGGGATTCGTCGCATGGGGTGGTCGGTCTCAATATCAAACGAACGTTAGAATCGGCTCCCACCATAGCGCACTCGCGGCGGGGCGGCGAGCCTTTGAATCGCGACGCAACCGCCTGTGGCCTTTGTCTGATTGAGTTTTTTTTAAAGTGGGCATACCATCTTGGCGTCTTGTGTTCTGTCGACCACCCCAAGGCGAACCAACCAAGGAGCGATGATGAAAGATCCAGTACGTATTGCGATTACCGGCGGTGCCGGCCAAATCAGCTACTCTCTAATTTTCCGCATTGCCGCCGGCGACATGCTGGGGCCGGATCAGCCCGTCATTCTCCAGCTTTTGGAAATTCCTCAGGCGATGGACGCGCTAAACGGCGTGGTGATGGAAGTCAACGACTGTGCCTTCCCGCTGGTCCAGGACATCGTTGCCTCGGACGACCCGAACGTAGCGTTCAAGGATGCGGATTTCGCGCTGCTGGTGGGCGCCCGCCCGCGTGGCCCGGGTATGGAGCGTAAAGACCTGCTCGAAGCCAACGCCGCGATCTTCTCCGTACAGGGCAAGGCACTGAACGACCACGCCAGCCGCGACGTGAAAGTGCTGGTCGTCGGCAACCCGGCCAACACCAACGCGCTGATCGCATCCTGCAACGCGCCGGATCTCGACAAGGGCCAGTTCACCGCGATGACCCGCCTGGATCACAACCGCGCACTGACCCAGCTGGCCCAGAAAACCGGCAAGCACGTCACCGATATCGAAAACATGGTCATCTGGGGCAACCACAGCGCGACCCAGTACCCGGATATCGCCCAGTGCAAGGTCGACGGCAAGGCCGCCACCGATCTGGTCGAGCGCGACTGGTACGAAAACGACTTCATCCCCACCGTGCAGCAGCGCGGCGCGGCCATCATCAAGGCGCGCGGTGCTTCTTCCGCCGCGTCTGCCGCGTCTTCCGCCATCGACCACATGCACGACTGGGCGCTGGGTTGTGACGGCATCGTCAGCATGGCCATCCCCTCCGATGGCAGCTACGGCATCGAAGAAGGCATCATTTTCTCCTACCCGGTTCGCTGCAAAGGCGGCAAGTACGAAATCGTCCAGGGTTTCGAGCTGGACGCGTTCAGCAAAGAGAAAGTGCAGGCCACCGAGAAAGAGCTACGCGAAGAACGCGCCGCCGTCGAGCACCTGCTCGGCTAAGCCACGCGTGACGCAACGCCAAAACCCCGCAAGCATGCTTGCGGGGTTTTTTGTTATCTCAAAACTGCTCCTGCAAGAGAATTGGGGCACGGTTCCATTGTAGGAGCCCAATTCTTTGGTGGTCCGACACATCGGCGATGGCGGCGCTAGCCGCCCTTCGGTGATGAAGGCATTACAGGTTGCCGCAACCCCCAACCCCGGCAGCGCGTGGCGCTGCATCGCTGGCTGAAGCCTGCTCCTACAAGAGAGGGGGCACGGCTTTATTGTAGGAGCCCAATTTTATTGGGCGATGGCGGCGTTAGCCGCCCTTGGGTGACGAAGGCATTACAGGTTGCCATCACCACCAACCCCGGCAGCGCTCTGCGCTGCATCGCTGGCTGAAGCCTGCTCCTACAGTAGATGGGTGCACGGTTTTATTGTAGGAGCCCAATTTTATTGGTGGTCCGACACATCGGCGATGGCGGCGTTAGCCGCCCTTCGGTGGTGAAGGCATTACAGGTTGCCATCACCACCAACCCCGGCAGCGCGTTGCGCTGCATCGCTGGCTGAAGCCTGCTCCTACAATGGATGGGGGCACGGCTCCATTGTAGGAGCCCAATTCATTGGGCGATGGCGGCGCTAGCCGCCCTTCGGTAATGAGGGCATTACAGGTTGCCATAACCACCAACCCCGGCAGCGCGTTGCGCTGCATCGCTGGCTAAAGCCTGCTCCTACAATAAATGGGGGCACGGCTCTATTGTAGGAGCCCAATTTTATTGGGCGATGGCGGCGTTAGCCGCCCTTGGGTGACGAAGGCATTACAGGTTGCCATCACCACCAACCCCGGCAGCGCGTTGCGCTGCATCGCTGGCTGAAGCCTGCTCCTACAATAGATGGGGGCACGGTTTCATTGTAGGAGCCCAATTCATTGGGCGATGGCGGCGTTAGCCGCCCTTGGGTGGTGAAGGCATTTAAATTGCCACCACCACCAACCCCAGCAGCGCGTTGCGCTGCATCGCTGGCTGAAGCCTGCTCCTACAATAGATGAGTGCACGGCTCCATTGTAGGAGCCCAATTCTATTGGGCGATGGCGGCGTTAGCCGCCCTTGGGTGACGAAGGCATTACAGGTTGCCATAATCACCAACCCCGGCAGCGCGTTGCGCTGCATCGCTGGCTGAAGCCTGCTCCTACCATTCACCATTCACCATTCACCATTCACCATTCACCATTCACCATTCACCATTCACAATTCACCCATTAATCATCCCGCAAACTCATGATCCGCCATTGGCGCTCTTCGGCAATCTGGCGCAGGGTGGCGTCGGGGTCGACGGCGACCGGGTGTTCGACTTGTTCCAAAAGCGGCAGGTCATTGTGCGAGTCGCTGTAGAACCATGTGCCATCCAGGGTGTGGTCCTGGGTTTCCAGCCACGCTTGTAAACGGGTGACCTTACCTTCGCGGTAGCTCGGCACGCCGGTGACCTTGCCGGTGTAGCGCCCGTTGACCATTTCCGGCTCGACGGCGATCAGGTCATCCACGCCCAGGCGTTCGGCAATCGGCCCGGTAATGAAACGGTTGGTCGCGGTAATGATCAACAGCGTATCGCCTTTGGTGCGGTGGCGGGCCAGAAGCTCTTCACCCTTGGCGAGAATGTGCGGTTCGATCTTGCTGGCCATGAACTGCTGGTGCCAGGCGGCCAGTTGCTCCGGGGAGTTTTCGGCCAGCGGTTTCAAGGCCACCTCCAAAAATGCCGCCATATCCAGCGTGCCCGCTTCGTATTCGGTCATGAAACGGTCGTTGGCTTCGCGGTACGCCACCGGGTCCACGGCGCCCTGTTCCAGCAAAAACTCGCCCCAGGCGTGGTCGCTATCAATCGAGAGTAGCGTGTTGTCCAAATCGAAAATGGCCAGGCTCACCGTGTTCCCCTTGTTGGTGTATAGGTCTTGGATTCAGGCCGCTTAACGTTAAGCGCACAGAATTATCTCAGAGACCCAGGTCGCTGCCCACCGCGAACGCACTGTTTTCCCCCGTTTCCCCCGTTATTGCCCCCGAGCGTTATATTGTATTGATACGCTTGTCTGCCTTGTGGAAAAATGGGGACAACTGAAAATTCAAGAAGGTGAAGTCCGTGATCGACGCTGACGGCTTTCGCCCCAATGTTGGCATTATCATTGTCAATAGCCAGGGGCAGCTGCTTTGGGCGCGTCGCGTAGGACAAAATGCGTGGCAGTTCCCCCAGGGAGGCATTAAAGCAAGCGAAACTCCACAACAAGCGCTATATCGTGAACTGTTTGAGGAGATCGGCCTGACCGCCGACGATGTTGACATTGTCGCCTGTACCCGGGGGTGGCTGCGCTACCGTCTGCCACGACGCATGATTCGTACCCACTCGCGACCGGTCTGTATCGGTCAAAAGCAGAAGTGGTTTTTACTCAGGATTCGGTGTCAGGAGAACCGGATCAGCATGACGGCAACCCCCAAACCCGAATTCGACGGCTGGCGCTGGGTCAGCTACTGGTACCCCTTGGGTCAGGTCGTGCCGTTCAAGCGGGAAGTCTACCGGCGGGCCTTGCGCGAGCTTTCACCTCGCGTGCAGCGCTTGGCAATGGGAGATGAATAGCGTGAACAACACGGCGGGTCGGCATAGGGTCAATAGCGCAATCGAAAAGCGCTACTGGCCAAGCCGCTGCTCGCCGTGCCGCCTACCCCTCAGCGAGGACAACAAAAGTGAAGTCTAAAACATCCATGCTGGAGGTATTGAGGCGCGTCATACAAGAAGTGAACGGCGCGCGAACGTTGGAAGCCGCGCTGTCTACCATGGTGCGCCGTATCCGCAAGGCAATGCAGACCGATGTCTGCTCGTTCTATCTTTACGATAGCGATGTCGAGTCGCTGGTGCTGATGGAAACCATTGGCCTGCGCACTCAAGCCGTGGGCCGCGTGGTGCTGCCGCTGGGCGAAGGCCTGGTGGGGCTGGTGGCCAAGCGCAGCGAGCCGCTGAACCTGGAAGACGCCCGGGCCCACGCCCAGTTTCGCTACTTCGAGGCCACCGGCGAGGAGCGTTACTCGAGCTTTCTAGGCGTGCCCATCATTCACCAGCGCCAAATGTTGGGCGTGCTGGTCGTACAGCAAGCCGAGAAGCGCCGCTACGACGACGAAGACGAAGCGTTCCTGGTGACCATGGCCGCACAGCTGGCCGGGGTACTGGCCCACGCGCTAGCCACCGGGAATCTCTCGCGCCCGGCGCTACCTGGCGGCCAGGCGATGTTCAAGGGGGTGGCGGCCTCACCGGGGGTCTCGATCGGCGAAGCCGTCGTGATCAGCCCACCGGCGGATTTGAACAGCGTGCCGGATCTGGTTCCAAGCGACCAGGATTTCGAAGTCGCCCGCTTGAAAGAGGCCATTGCACAAACCCGCCGCGAAATCCGCGCCGCCGCCGAGCGCCTGGCCAGTCGTATCTCCGCCCAGGAGCTGGCGCTATTTGACGTTTACCAGCAGATGCTGGGCGAGGCGGCGCTTTCCGAAGAGGTCGAAAAGCGCATTCGCGAAGGGCAGTGGGCGCCGGGGGCGTTGGCGGATGTGGTACGCCGCCACGTTCAGTATCTCGAACGTGTGGACGACAACTACCTGCGCGAGCGTGCCGCCGACATTCGCGATTTGGGCCGGCGAGTGCTGGCACATCTTCAGCAGGATACCCCCTCGACCCCGGAAACCTACCCGGATAACGCGATTCTGGTCGGTGACGAGATCAGTGTGGCCATGCTGGGTGAAGTACCCCGAGGTAAGCTGAAAGGGCTGGTATCCGTGCGCGGCTCGAGCACCTCCCACGTGGCGATCGTGGCCCGGGCGATGGGCATTCCCACGGTGCTAGGCATGGTCGATTTACCGCTGCCGCGCTTGAACGGCGCTCCGGTCGTGCTGGATGGCCACCGAGGGCGCATGTTCGTGCGCCCCTCGCCAGAGCTCAAGGCGCGCTATGCCAGTTTGATTGCTGAAGAGCAGGCGCTGAGCGACATGCTCGAGCACGAGCAGGACCTGCCCAGCGAAACGCCGGATGGCCACAACCTTCCGCTCATGGTGAACACGGGGTTGGCGGTGGATGCCAGTGCGCTGCTCAAAAGCCGTATCGGCGGGGTGGGGCTTTACCGGACAGAAGTGCCGTTCATGATCGCCGAGCGCTTTCCCGGCGAGAAAGAACAAATGCGCATGTATCGCGAGCAGTTGGAAGGCTTCGCGCCGCTGCCGGTCGTGATGCGTACGCTGGATATCGGCGGCGACAAAGACCTGCCGTACTTTCCCATCGAGGAAGCCAACCCGTTTTTGGGCTGGCGAGGCATGCGGGTGACGCTGGACCACCCGGAAGTGTTAATGGTGCAACTGCGCGCCATGCTCAAGGCCTCCCATGGGATCGATAACCTCTATATTCTCTTCCCCATGATTACCAACGTGGAAGAGGTCGACGAAGCCTTGCGCCTGCTGGACCGCGCCATTCTCGAGCTGGGCGAGGAGGGGGTCGCCGTCGGACGCCCCCAGGTAGGCGTCATGATCGAAGTGCCCGCCACCATTTACCAAATGGATGCGCTGGCCAAGCGGGTCGATTTCTTCTCGGTGGGTAGTAATGACCTGACCCAGTATCTGCTGGCGGTAGATCGCAACAACCCACGCGTCTCGAGCCTTTACGATGCGCTGCACCCGGCGCTTCTCGGCGCACTCCAGGAGCTCTCCCAGGACGCCTTGCGCTTGAAAAAGCCGATTTCGCTTTGCGGCGAACTGGCCGGCGACCCGGCCGGCGCGCTGCTACTCATGGCGATGGGCTTTTCGAGCCTCTCGATGAATGCGCCTAGCCTGCCGAAAGTGCGCGCCGCGATTCGCCGCGTGCCGCTCACCGATGCCCAAGCGCTTTTGGATGAGATCATGGCGCTGGATACCCCGGCCCTGGTGCGCCAGCACTTGAACAAGCGCATGGACGAGTGGCAGCTAACCCACTTGCTGCCACCCCGCGACTAAACGCGTCTTTAAAGCGGCGCGCGGGGCTGGGTTAGGGTGGTTTCTCCCTCGCGCCGCCCCATGGGGCCAAACCGTTGCTCGGTCATTTGGGTGCGGCCCTGGGCGTCCAGGCTCAGCCAGGTGGTCGCGCGGGTACCGTAGTCTTCCCCGACGATGAACGCGGCCGAAAGGCGACGCTCAAGGCCTGCTTCTACGCCGGTATGGGGAAGTGCTTCGTCCGCGGCGGTGTTGGGGTCATGCAGCGCCCGGGCGGTGGCTGCTTGCCAGTCGCTTCCCGCCTCTTCGAGCGCCTGGCGGGCGGCGGTCAGCTTGGGCCAGGGCGTATCCAGGCGTGCATTGGAAAGCCCGTGCACGCCCGGCGGCACGCGGTCGATAAAAACGCCCGCGACCCCGCGATGCACGTGCCAAAGCGTCGCGTTGTGAGCCACCAGCAGGTTGAAACCGCCAAAGTGCGCGGCTTCGTCTTTGACCAACTGGTGAAGCCAGGCGGCCGGGTCATCGGCACGTAATGCCCGAAAGACGAGCTCGCCCCGGCTAGGGGCGCTGGCGGGGAGCGCCGCGCCGGGCTCGCGTACGTTGGTGAGCGCCGCCACCACCCCGCGACGGTTGGCCGCCAGCCAGCTGCCGCCGGCCTGTAAATCGCGCCCACCCAGAATGTCCGGGTGGTCTTGCCAGTGGTGTAGCGGCGCCGTTTGGCGGGCGTGAAACTCGTCGCGGTTACCGGCGAGCTTCAAGGGCGTGGCACTGCCCGGGTTCCAGGCAAAGGTAAGTAGACACATGGCGTCGATCGCCTTTCAAAAGTGGACCATGGCGCCCCATCGAAAGGGGCTAAATGTTATCATCTGCTCATATTGCCCGCCGCCTTCCGGCAGGGGCAAGCGCAAAACACCCTCTCTCAATCGGTAAGAGCGCTGCATCATGAGCATTGCGATCACACTACTGGGCTATCTCCTTTTGGGCGCGGCGGCTGGCACCATGGCCGGGCTGTTCGGCGTTGGCGGCGGGCTGATCATCGTTCCCGCCCTGGTGTTTGCATTCAATCTGCAAAACGTGGCGCCGGAAATCACCATGCACTTGGCCGTGGGTACCTCGCTTGCCACCATCGTGGTCACCGGTACGTCGTCGACCCTGGGGCATTACCGTAAGGGCAGTATTCACCGGCCCTGGTTCATAGCGCTGTTGCCGGGCCTGATGCTGGGCGCCATTGGTGGCGTCTTCATCGCAGGGAATCTCTCCGGCACGGTGCTGGGCACGCTTTTTGGCGTGTTCGTGCTTTTGCTGGCGGGCAAAATGGTTCTAGGGCTCAAGCCAAAGCCGGGCTCGATAGCGCCGGGTAAAATCGCCATGACGATCGCCGGTGGCATCGTCGGGGGCATCTCGGCGTTATTCGGTATCGGCGGCGGAGCGATGACCGTGCCTTGGCTTTCGCGCTGCGGCGCCACCATGACCCAGGCAGTGGGTACCTCGGCGGCGTGCGGGCTGCCCATTGCGCTGGTCGGCGCGCTCACCTTTATCGTAGTGGGGTGGAACAACGCGTTGCTGCCGGCCTGGTCCACCGGCTTTATCATGTGGCCGGCGTTTTCCGGCATCGTGTTGGCCAGTGTCCCTTTTGCCCGTGTAGGCGTTAAGCTGGCCCACGTGTTGTCGGCTCGCGTATTGCGGTTATCCTTTGCGCTGCTGCTGGCCGTCGTGGGGCTTCGCTTTATACTGGCTTGACGGCGCTGAACTAAAAAACGAAAAGGCAGCGCGGTGATAAGCCCGCGATGACCTGAACTGGTTTGTTTGTCTTGATTTACCTAGAGGCGGTTGATGATCAATTACCCAGCGATTGACCCGGTAGCGATTTCTCTCGGGCCCCTGCAGGTTCACTGGTACGGGCTGATGTACGTTGTCGGCTTCGTGGCGGCCTGGTGGCTTGGCTGCAAACGCGCGGCGCGCATTGGCCTGACCAACGACGATATCAGCGACCTGCTGTTTTACTGCGCCGTGGGCGTGGTCGCCGGTGGGCGTTTGGGCTACGCGCTGTTCTACGGTTTGGGGCAGTGGGCGGCGGACCCGCTCTGGGTCTTCCGTGTTTGGGACGGCGGCATGAGCTTTCACGGCGGTCTAATCGGCGTTCTGCTCGCCGCCTGGCTCTTCGCCCGGCGCAAGCGCTTGGCCTTTTTCACCCTGACCGATTTTATCGCGCCGCTGGTGCCTATCGGCCTGGGGGCCGGGCGCATTGGTAACTTCATCAATCATGAGCTGCCCGGGCGGGTTACCTCGCTGCCCTGGGGAATGCCGTTTCCCGGTATGGGGCCAGAACCACGTCATCCTTCTGCGCTTTATGAGGCGCTGCTGGAAGGACTGGTGCTCTTCGTGATTCTTTGGTGGGTGTCGGCCAAGCCGCGTGCCCGCGGGTTCGTTTCGGGCCTTTTCCTGCTGGGGTACGGTGTCTTCCGCTTTATGGTGGAGTTCGTGCGCCTACCGGATGCCCACATCGGGTTTATCGCCTTTGGCTGGGTCACCATGGGGATGCTGTTGACCCTGCCGATGATCGCGCTGGGCGTGGCGTTCATGGTGTGGTCGCGCACCAACCCGGTCGATGCGAAAGTGGTTTAACGTGCCCAGCACCTTTTAGCGCCCTGTCAGGGCCTTGTTGAACGAACGGATACCTGGGGCGGGCGGCGTTGTATTTCTCATCGGCCCCTGCCTAGAATAAAGCCTTTAATGATCTGCAACTCTGGAAACCCTGTGACTGCCTCAACGCCTGCAACCGCCGCACCTCAAGCGACCTCCACCGCGCTGGAACAGCCTTATCTGGACCTGATGCATACCGTGCTGGAGCAGGGCACCGACCGGGATGACCGTACCGGCGTCGGCACGCGGTCTCTTTTTGGCCACCAGATGCGCTTCGACCTGGCCCGTGGGTTCCCGCTTTTAACCACCAAAAAGCTGCACCTGCGCTCCATCATTCATGAGCTTTTATGGTTTTTGAAAGGCGATACCAATATTGGCTACCTGAAAGAGCATGGGGTGCGCATTTGGGACGAGTGGGCGGATGAAAACGGCGACCTGGGGCCGGTGTACGGCTACCAGTGGCGCAGTTGGCCCGACCCGAAAGGCGGCGAAGGGGTCGACCAAATAACCAACGTACTCGAGCAGATCCGCACCGCGCCGCAGTCCCGCCGGCTGGTGGTGTCGGCCTGGAACCCGGCCCAGGTCGATGAAATGAAACTGCCGCCGTGCCACTGCCTGTTCCAGTTCTACGTGGCCAATGGCCGGCTCTCCTGCCAGCTCTACCAGCGCAGTGCGGATATTTTCCTGGGCGTACCGTTCAATATCGCAAGCTATGCGCTGCTTACGTGCATGGTGGCCCAGGTGAGTGGCCTAAAACCCGGGGAGTTCATTCACACCCTGGGCGATGCCCACCTTTACAGTAACCATTTCGACCAAGCGAAAGAGCAGTTGGCCCGCGCGCCCTATAGCCCTCCCAGGCTCTGGTTGAATCCGGAGGTCACGGACCTGTTCGATTTCACCTTCGACGATATCCGCATCGACGACTATGCCTTTCATCCCCACATCAAAGCGAAGGTGGCCGTATGAGCCCGCAACTCGACCATGAGCCCTTGGTGCCGGTGGCAATGATCGTCGCCATGGCCAAAAACCGCGTGATTGGCGTTGAAGGTAATTTGCCCTGGTACTTGCCAGAAGACCTGAAGTTCTTTAAACGTAAGACCCAGGCAAAACCATTGGTAATGGGACGTAAGACGTACGCTTCCATTGGCAAGCCGCTGCCCAACCGCTTGAACATCGTGGTGACTCGAGACCCGCAATTCGACGCCGACGGGGTTCGTGTCTGTCATGATCTTGAAAGTGCGCTGACCCTTGCCGACCAGCAAGCCACGATAGAAGCAGCGGAAGAGATCATGGTCATGGGGGGCGGCGAAATTTATCGCCAGGCGTTGCCGTATGCCCAGCGCCTCTACGTCACCGAGGTGGATGTCGAGGTAGAAGGCGACACCACTTTTCCGGCAATACCGCCGCAAACGTTTCGAGAAGTAAAGCGCGTGGCGGGTACGCCCAGCGAAGGGCAGCCGCATTATGACTTTGTCGTTTACGAGCGTATTGACGACTGACCAGTTCCAGGGAGGGCGCCATGGCCGCCAGCGTAAATAGTTTGATCGAATCACTGGAGACGCACCTCCAGCGCACTCAGCAAGAACTCGAGCTACTGCGCCGGGAAAATACCGCGCTTCGCGAGCAGCTTGCCCGCGAGGCGGTGTCCTCTACACCGCCTTCAGCCGTGGCGGGCGAAAGCCAAATCGCACAGCCGCCAACGCCTGATGCGGTGCAAAAGGCGCCGCAGCCGCAAGTGACGCCTTCGGCCCATAGCCCGGTGCAGGCCCATCTGGAACAAGGGGGTAGTGCGTTCGAGCCTTTGGCATCAAAGCCGCATGTAGAAGAGCCCCAGGCGCAGAAAGCTCCGCAGGCTGACCCATCGAACGCCCAGGAATCCTCCGATACGCAGCAGCCTTCGCCCCACGCGCTTTTGAAACAGTGGTACGAGCGCTACCCCCATGCGTTTTTCAAAGGGCACACCAAACCGCTCAAGGTGGGTATTCATCATGACCTGGCCGAGCGCGAACCCTGGTCTGGCAAGTTGATACGCCGGGCGCTCGCCAACTATGTCAATTTGCCACGCTACGTGAAATCCATGCGCGAAGGGGCAGAGCGGGTCGATCTGGATGGCTTGCCCGCGGGGAAAGTAGATAAAGAGGCTTCGCTTCACGCCAACGAACGGCGCAAGGACCAAGCAGGCGAGAAACCCGCTCGTCAAGCTTCGAGCCAGGTGCACGACAAAGCGCCTAAAAAACCGAACCCGCAAGGCCATAAGACCGAGAATGCTTCTGCTGGCGCCACTGAACCGCGCGCTTCGCAAAACAAGGCGCCGGAAAAAAGCGATGAAGCAAAACCGCTTAGCATGGAAGAGAAAATAAAAGGGCTAATGCAGAAATTCGAAGGGCGCTGAGACTCATCAACAGGCCGTGGGTTCCATAAAAAAGCGCAAATCGTAAAAGAACACTGTTTTTTTCTATTGCGTTCCCTCGAATCCCGGTATAGAGTTTGACTTGCGAGCATTGGACTATAACAAGGCTTTAGAGAGGACATGCCACATATCGCTGGCTCAACCGGCGGATGGCAGAAGAGCATGACCCAAAGGCCAACCTGCAGGCTTATAAAAGTCTGGCAGACACGATCGAAACAGTAAGCTAGTTAAGGAACCTACATCATGAAAAAGACACTTTTAGCGACTGCTGTCATCGCCGCTCTGGGCGCTTCTGCTGCCGCTCAAGCAGCCACTGTTTACGACGAAGACGGCACCAAAGTTGACCTGTACGGCCGTATCGCACTCGGCGTTGCAGGCGGCGGCCCGGAAGAAGACGGCGGCGTAAAAATCGACAACGATCCGGAATTCGTCGACATCTCTTCGCGTCTTGGCTTCCGTCTGAGCCAGGAAGTTACTCGTG
This sequence comes from Vreelandella sp. GE22, assembly GCF_968212445.1. Classification (NCBI taxonomy): domain Bacteria; kingdom Pseudomonadati; phylum Pseudomonadota; class Gammaproteobacteria; order Oceanospirillales; family Halomonadaceae; genus Vreelandella; species Vreelandella sp. GE22. The sequence continues at coordinate 2,364,697 of NZ_OZ309110.1, read as the reverse complement.
ACCTGACCGCTTTCGGTCGTCTTGAGTGGCGTTTCCGTGCCGACGAATCCGGTAACCGTAACGGCAACAACTTCGACGCGTTCTCCGAAACTCGCCAGTCCTACCTCGGTATGACCAGCCAGCAGTTCGGTACGTTCCAAGCAGGTAACTTCGACAGCTTCTACAACCAGTTCGTTTCTCTGCCGTTCGACGTTTACGTCGACCAGGGTTACAGGTTCGGTGGCCATGCGAAGCAGTCTCGCGGCGACTCGATCGGTTACTACACGCCTGACCTGGAAGGCTTCACTGTATTCGTACAGGCGAAGCACTACAGCGAGCGCGGCATGGTCGACGAAACCATCACTGATCCGGTTTCTGGTGATGTCGTAGTGGGTCGTGAAACGTCTGATCAAGGCAGCGTAACTGCCGCACAGGGTGGTGTTCGCTACGCTGAAGGCCCGGTTACCGTTGGTCTAGGTTTCATCGATGACGTTGCCCGTGGCGATGGCGGTAACGGTGAAATGCTGTACGGCTTGATCGGTTCTTATGACTTCACCGATCAGTTCTCTGCTCGTCTGGGTTACGAAGGTCGTGACAACAGCAGCGACGCAGTACGCACTGGCCCGCTGGGCGTAGTAGATACTCGCGGTGGCGGCTACGACTCCGTAGGCGTTGGTGGTACCTTCACTACCGGCCCGTGGGCATTCAACATCGATTACTACAACATCGAGCGTGACGATGCCGAAACCAGCCGCTCTTGGGCGACTGGCGCGTACTACAACGTTTCCAGCAACTTCGACGTATTCCTGGAAGTGGCTGACGCTGACGCACCGCGCGTTAACCGTAACGACGACTTCTTCGGCAGCGACGGTACGCTTAGCGACCTGACTGACGACGTATACTGGCTGACAGGCGCGCGTTACTTCTTCTAAGCCCGGCTTAATTGACCCGAGCGCTTAAGAAGTACCCCCTGCAGTATATGGAACCGGCCCCTTTTGGGGCCGGTTTTTTTATTGTGCATAAAAATGTTTCGAGTAGTGAAGTTGGAAGTCGCCGAAGCCGATTCACCGGCCATTCGGGCATCCTCTGGCGACGTTTACTGGATCGCAGGTGGGCGCTAGCTCTTTTAACGCGAGCCCTTAAGCCACCTTCGCTTTAAAGCCGGCCCGGTGAAAGGTCGGCTTTTTTTGTATCAATAAAACAACATATAGTGAATAAACGTTTTAAGCGTGGAATTTGTAAAAGATTTGTTGAGGTGGAGCGCTAAAGAGGAATCACATACAATGGCCGTCTATTTTACGGCGCTGCGATAGCGCACCCCACGTTTTTACATAGTAAAGTGTAGGGCAAGGGAAAGCGCCCGGTTTAATCCCCGGGCGGTAGCGTGCCTTTTTTCTGGGAATCAAAATGATCTATACCCCACGTATCCAAACGGTATCCGTGCGCTTGCTGCTCACCGCCGTTAGCCTGGCGTTGTTGAGCGGGTGTGCCACCCGTTACCCCTCGGGTAGCGAATCGCAGCTTCAGTACGCGCTGAACAACGACAGTGCCCAAGCCATCAACAACGACACCATCAATGGCTTTCTAGAGCAGTCGCCCGCCGGGGGTGTCGTCAGTGCAGTTAGCAGCCCTTGGGGTAACAACGTCGAAATCGTCGCCGACCAGCCGTACCTGGCGGCAAGCGGTCGCGAATGCCGACGCCTGCAAATTATAGCCACGCAAGGTGAAAACCGCCGGGCGCTGGCATGTAAAACGCCCCAGGGCTGGGTCAATCAGCGTGTCGTCACACAAACGGTAGAAGGGCGGTTGCAATGAACGTATTTACCTTTCATAAACGCCTGAGCGTTACCAAAACGCTTGCTGCCGTTTCGTTGAGCTGTTTGATGGCCTTGGAAACGACCGCCCAGGCCCAGGTGTTGAGCCTGCCCGACAATACGCTCTCCAACCAACGCAGCAGCCAGTCTTCAAGCCAAAGCCAAAGCCAGCGCCAGGGTCAGGGGCAAGGCCAAGGGGGGCAGGCGGCCCAGGGGCAGCAGCAAGTAGAAGACGCGCCCCGCGCCGACTGGCGAAGCGGCACCTATGGCCCGCTGCCCAGAAATCAACCCAGAAACCCGGACCTACTCCCGCCGTTTGGCTTTAACCTGTTTACCGGCGGCTTTCGCGGCGCGATAGGCGATGGCATGAATGCTGACTATCGCATCAAGCCTGGCGACCAGGTCACCGTACGTGCTTGGGGGGCGATCGAGTTGGACCGCTCTCTGCCCGTGGACGCCCAAGGCAATATTTTCATCCCCGGTTCTGGCCCTATCAATGTGGAAGGCCTGAGCAGCCAGCAGGTGGATAACACCGTACGCCAGGCGATTACCTCGGTGTACCCGGATAACGTCGAAGTCTATACCAACCTGCAGGGCGTACAGCCTGTGGCGGTGTACGTCACCGGCTACGTGGAAAACCCCGGCCGCTATGCCGGTACGCCGGATGATTCGCTTTTGTACTTTCTGGACCAGGCCGGCGGTATCGACCAGGACCTGGGCAGCTACCGTCAGCTTCGCGTGATGCGTGACGGCAGCCAGATTGCCACCGTCGACCTTTACGACTTTCTCATCAACGGTACCATCCCCCGCCCGCAGTTCCAGGACGGCGACACGATCGTGGTTGAAGAGCGCGGCCCGGCGATTGCCGTAGTGGGAGACGTACACCGCGAACTGCGCTACGAACTGACCGGCAACACCTTAAGCGGGGCGGAGCTTGTCAACCTGGCGCGGCTAAGAAGCGGCGTTTCCCACGTGCTGCTTCGTGGCGACCGCCCCAGCGGCCCTATTGCTCAGTACTTTCCGCTGGGCCAGTTCTCGAGTGAAACCGTGCGCAGCGGCGATGAAGTCACCTTTAGCGCCGACCAGCGCAGCGAGACGATCGTGGTCGAGTTAGAAGGTAGCTACTACGGCCCCTCACGCTATGCGCTGCCGCGTAATGCACGGTTAAGTGAACTTTTGGACGCCGTGGCCGTACCCGAGCGCATGACGGCGGTTGAAAGTGTCTCTATTCAGCGTGAAAGTGTAAAAGAGCAGCAACGCCAATCCATGGAAGATAGCCTGCGCCGGCTGGAAACGACTTACCTAAGCGCCCCCTCGAGCACTAACGAAGAAGCCCAGGTACGCGCCCAGGAAGCGGAGCTCATTCAAAACTTTGTCGAGCGTGCACGCGAGCTGGAGCCAAGCGGTCGTATGGTCGTGGCGTATGATGGCAAAATCTCGGATATTCGCCTTCAGGATGGCGATGTCATCACCATCCCCGAAATCAGTGATTCTCTGCTGGTCAGTGGTGAGGTACTGGTGCCTCAGGCCGCCGTTTACCGCCCCGGCATGAACGTCATCGACTATATCGAAAGCGCCGGCGGCTTTACCAACCGTGCCGACGACGACCATATCCTGCTCGTCCGCCAAAACGGCGCGGTAGAAAATGCGCGCAAGGCCAGCCTGCGTGCGGGTGATGAGATTCTCGTTATGCCCGCCGCGCCAACGCACAACCTGCAGCTAGCCGCTACCTTGACACAAATTCTTTACCAGGTAGCCGTGGCCACGCGCGTCGCGGTCGATCTTTAACCATGGCCGATAACCCAACGGCACGCCGCGGCGCCCGCACGCCGTGGCAGGTAACCCGCAGTGTGTGGTACGCCATGTTCATGCGCGAGGCTATCTCGCGCACCATGTCCGACCGCATGGGCTGGTTCTGGATGATCTTCGAGCCGGTGGCATTTGTGGCGGTGATGGTAGGTATTCGCAGCTTTATTCGTGGTGATCAACTGATTGCCAATGCGGATTTTATTCCCTGGTTAATTGCCGGTTTGATGGGGTTTTTCCTTGTGCGCGAGGGCATGATGCGTGGAATGGGGGCGGTGGACTCCAGCAAGGCTCTATTTGCTTATCGACAAGTGCAACCTATAGACCCGGTGCTCGTGCGCAACTTTTTAGAAGGCACCCTACGCACATTCGTATTTTTAATCTTTATCGTAGGTGGTTTAATGCTCGGCTTGGATATGTATCCGGATAATGCGATTCGGGTCATGGCCGCTTGGCTTTCGCTTTGGAGCCTTGGGTTGGGGCTGGGTTTGGTGGTGTCGGTAGCAGCTACGCTAGTGCCCGAGATCGGCCGAGTAGTTCGCATATTAACGTTGCCGCTTCTTATTCTTTCCGGCGTTATTTTGCCACTCAATAGTCTACCCCACTGGCTATTGGAATACCTGATGCTCAATCCCATTCCCCACGGCCTCGAAACACTCCGTTTAGGCTTTTTCGAAAATTACAAGGTAGTGCACGGCACTAGCATGCTCTACTTCTGGCTCTTTACGCTCTCGCTCATTACGGTAGGGCTCATTATGCACCTGCGCTTTGTTGACCGGTTAAAGGCAAGCTAATTCATGCAAGGTTCTCTCTCTCGTTTCGTTAAAACATCGCCCCATTGGGCTGTCGCAATCCTTGCCATCATTCTGGTTACCTTTTACTGGTTCGTATGGGCGCAGGAGCGCTATGTTTCCCGCGCCACGGTCGTGCTGGAAAGCCCCCAGGTGGCCACACCAGAAATCAGCTTTGCGTCGCTCATGGGTGGCGGTGCGGGCAATACCCAGGATTTGCTGCTGCTGCGCGAACACCTGTTATCGGTGGATATGCTGCGCCACCTGGACCATGAACTCGGCTTTCGCGAACACTACAGCACCCACGGCGATATTTTCGCAACGCTTTGGCATGCCGATGCACCCATCGAAGACCTGCACGCCTACTATCAACGCCGGGTCGAGATCGAGATGGACGAGTATGCCGGCGTGCTCAATATAGAGGTAGAGGGCTATACGCCCGAGTTCGCCCAGCAGATGACCGCTATGCTGCTGGAGGCCGGTGAGGATCACATGAACGCCATGGGCCACCGCCTGGCACAAGAGCAGGTGCGCTTTCTGGAACAGCAAATGGTGCGTCTTGAAGAGCGTTTTCGTGAAACCCGTAGCGAACTTCTCGAGTTTCAAAACGAGTACGGTTTGATATCCCCCACGGCTACGGTAGAAAGCCTGAACCAAGTTGTGGCCACACTGGAAGGCGATCTCGCGAGGACGCAAGCCCAACGCGATGCCCTGGCCAGCTTCCAGAGCTCCCAATCTGCCGAGCTCCGGCAGGTCGAGCGCAACATTACCGCGCTGCGCGACCAAATCAGCGAGCAAAGCGAACGCCTGGCCCAGGCCGCCGGCGGCGCGCTGAACCGCGTCTCCGCCGAGTACGAAACCCTGGAGCTACAAGCCCAGTTCGCCCAGGAAACCTACTCCAGCGCCCTGGCCGCCCTCGAAAACACCCGCTTGGAAGCCGCCCGCCAGCTCAAGCAGGTAAGCGTACTGCAAAGCCCGCTACTACCGGAATACCCGGTATCGCCCAACCGGCTCTACAACAGCACGGTATTCGCCATCATCACCATCTTCCTCGCGTTCATCCTAAGCATGATCATCATGATCGTGAAGGACCACCGCGATTAGTGAGTGGAAAATGGCTATTGAGGCGCGATGCCAAGCGACCCCTTTTGTAGGACCCCGATTCATCGGTGGTCCTACACTTCGGCGATGTAAGGCAAAGCCTTCCCGAACTAACGCACCACATACACCCAACCGCCGACTAAAGCTCGCCCTTACGATCAGGCAGTGATCTCGCCACACTGTAGGAGCCCGATTCATCGGGCGATGGAAGGCAAAGCCTTCCTGACTCACGGCGCCTCATTCAACAAGTCGCTGGCTAAAGCCTGCTCCTACGATTCAAATGATCCAGTCACCCTTGTAGGAGCTGGATTCATCCGGCGATGGAAGGCGAAAGCCTTCCTGACTAACGGCGCCTCATTCAACAAATCGCTGGCTAAAGCCTGCTCCTACGATTCAAATGATCCAGTCACCCTTGTAGGAGCTGGATTCATCCGGCGATGGAAGGCAAAGCCTTCCCAAACTAACGGCTCCTCACGCCAAACATACGGCTAACCATGCTAGACATCCTCCACCACGGCGGCGCCAACGGCGTCACCGGCAGTTGCCACCAGCTAATACTAAACAGCGAAAACTCGCTGCTAATAGACTGCGGCCTGTTCCAGGGCGAGGATGCCCATGAAGATTCGTTCGAGCAGCTACAAATCGAGTTCGATATATCCACGGTACGAGCACTCATCGTTACCCACGTACATATCGACCACGTAGGGCGGCTGCCGTACCTCCTGGCGGCGGGTTTCAAAGGCCCCATTATTTGCTCGAAACCCACGGCTAAACTGCTACCGCTGGTGATCGAAGACGCGCTTAAAATAGGCTTCACCCGCGATGCCCAACTGATCGAGCGCTTCCAGGCACAGCTAGAATCCCAAATTGTAAGCGTGGCCTACGGCAAGTGGCACACGGTAGTAGCAGATGAAAACGCCAATACCCGCATAAAGCTAAAGCGGGCAGGGCACATACTGGGCTCGAGCTACGTAGAAGTAAGCCATCAGGACCTCTCCAGTCAGCAAAAAGAGCGAGTCGTGTTCTCTGGCGACTTGGGCGCCCCCCACGCGCCGCTACTGCCGGCCCCCAAGTCACCCCATGGCTGTAACCAGCTGGTATTGGAAAGCACCTACGGCAGCCGCACCCACCCCAATCGCGAAAATCGGCGAGCAGTACTCAAAAGTGCCATCACCCAAGCGCTTAAAAACGATGGCACGGTCATGGTGCCCGCCTTCAGCATTGGCCGTACCCAAGAGCTTCTGTATGAGCTTGAAAGCATCATTTTCGAGGCGAAAAAAGATCGGTGGAAAGACCTGGAAATCATCGTCGATTCCCCGCTCGCCGCCCGCTTCACGAAGGTGTACCGCGAGCTCAAACCCTACTGGGACGATGAGGCCCAAAAGCGCCTAAAAAGCGGGCGCCACCCGCTAAACTTCGCCAACCTCTACACGGTCGATTCTCACGAAGAATACCTGCAAACCGTAGAATACCTGGCCAAAAGCGGCAGGCCCGCTGTGGTCATTGCCGCCAGCGGCATGTGCGCGGGCGGGCGCATCATGAACTACCTAAAAGCCATGCTAGGCGATGCCCGCCACCAAGTACTGTTCGTAGGTTACCAAGGCGCCGGCACCCCTGGCCGCGCCATTCAGGAATACGGCCCCAAGGGCGGCTGGGTGGAGATAGACGGCCAGCGTATCGACATAAACGCAGGCGTTACCACCATTAGCGGCTACTCCGCCCACGCGGACCAAAAGAACCTGCTCGATTTCGTAAAACGCATGCGCCGCTGGCCCCACACCATTCACCTGGTACACGGCGAACAAAGCGCCCGCGAAGCACTCAAGAAAGAACTCGAAGCCATGTATAAGCGTAAGAGGCGGTCGGTGAGTGTAAGAGCGTAAGTCGTAAATCGTGAGTGGTGAGTGGTGAGTGGTGAGTGGTGAATCGTGAACGGTAAATGGTGAGTCGGTATGCGTAAGCATCAAGAGCTGCGGGTTTGGCAGTTAGCCATGGACCTAGTGGAGCAGGTATACACGCTAACCAAAACTTTGCCGGATGAAGAGCGGTATGGCTTGACAAGCCAAATGCGCCGTTGCGCAGTGTCCATTCCAAGCAACATCGCTGAAGGTGCCGCACGGGGAAGTACGCAAGAATTTATCCGTTTTCTTTATATAGCCCAAGGCTCGCTCAGCGAGCTGGAAACCCAATTACTCATAGCGAACCGCCTGAGCTACCTGCGGGATGTCTCAACCATTACAGGTAACACCCAGCAACTCTCAGCCCAACTAGGCGGCTTAATCAAACACTTAAAGAGTCGGTGAATCCTCATCGCCCCATGACCTTTCCATTCACCACTCACTATTCACCATTTACAAATCCATGATCGAAATCAAAAACCTCTACAAGCGCTACCACAACCACCACGGCAGCGACTGGGTACTCAGGGACATCAACGTCACGATACCCACCGGTGTAAGCGTGGGGTTGATCGGTGCCAACGGCGCGGGTAAATCGACGCTTTTGCGCCTGATCGCTGGTATGGACAAGCCTGAGCGGGGCGAGGTCATTCGCCATAGCCGCGTTTCCTGGCCGGTCGGGCTTTCCGGTGGTATGCAGGGCAGCATGACCGGCCGGCAAAACGTGAAGTTCGTGGCGCGCGTACAGGGCAGCACGGGTACAGAAGTACAGCGCATTATCGATTTCGTCGAGGACTTCGCCGAAATAGGCAGCGCGTTCGACGAGCCCATTCGCACCTACTCTACTGGTATGCGCTCGCGCATATCGTTCGGGCTATCGTTCGCCTTCGATTTCGACGTATACATTTCCGATGAAGCCACCGCCGTGGGCGACCGCGCCTTCAAGGACAAAGCCAAAAAGCTGTTTCAGTCCAAGGTAGGCGAAGCCTCGCTCATCATGGTGTCTCACAGCGAAGGTATTCTGACCGACCTGTGTAAAGCCGGCCTTTACCTCAAGGGGGGAAGCGCCTACTGGTATGACGATATCAAAGAAGCCATAGCCGCCTACCACGCAGACGTAGACGCCAAAAAAGCGGCGGGCGAAAGCGAATTCCCCAAGGATGTTATTGGCACGCGCCACTACCTGGCCGAGAGCCACCTGATATTAAAGGGCGCACAGGAAACGCTAAGCGAGCTACAAGAGCAGGGCGCACCGCCCGAGCAAATTATAGCGGCCAAGCAGGAAGTCAGCACCGCGGGTAAAACCGCGAGAGACGTACGCCTGCACCTGGAGGCGCTGGAAGAAAACGAGCGTCAATCGAAGAAGAAAAAGCGCGCCTGATACCCGGCCAGAGAGTTTATGAAGACCAAGACGTTTTTGATTACCGGCGGTGCCGGCTTTATCGGCTCTGCCGTAATACGTGAGCTGATTCAGAGCAGCGCGCATCATGTAGTGAATGTCGATAAGTTGACCTATGCGGGTAACCTGGAATCTCTAGAACACATATCGAACAGCGAGCGTTACACCTTCGAGCAGGCCGATATTTGCGATGCTCCCACCATGCAACGCCTGTTCGAAACCCATCAGCCCGATGTCGTGATGCACCTGGCCGCCGAGAGCCACGTGGACCGCTCGATAGATGGCCCGGCAGAATTCGTTCAAACCAACGTGGTTGGCACCACCGTGCTGCTGGAAGCCGCGCGCAGCTACTGGAGCACGTTGGAAGGCGAGCGTAGGGAAGACTTCCGGTTCCACCATATAAGCACTGATGAAGTATATGGTGATCTTGCCGAACCAGGCTCAAAGGGTGAGGAAATTACGGGTACATCATCTACCTCTCACCATTCACTATTCACCGAGCAAACCCCCTACGCGCCCAGCTCCCCCTATTCCGCCAGCAAAGCCAGTTCAGACCACATGGTACGCGCATGGCAGCGCACGTTTGGCCTACCCACACTGATCACCAACTGCTCGAATAACTACGGGCCGTATCATTTTCCTGAAAAACTGATTCCGTTGATAATACTCAACGCCCTGGCCGGCAAACCGCTACCGGTATACGGCGATGGCCAGCAGGTTCGCGACTGGCTGTACGTCGAAGACCACGCCCGTGCACTCATCAAGGTCGCAACCGAAGGTCAAGTAGGTGAAACCTACAACATCGGCGGCCACAACGAGCAAACAAACCTGCACGTAGTAGAAACCATCTGTGAAATCCTGGATGAGTTTATACCAAGTAAGAAGTTAGGCGTAAGGAGTGAGGAGAACAGTCCTGCTCCCTCACAAGCGCAGCGCTCACCCCTTACTACCTACAAAGAACTAATCACCTTCGTCACCGACCGCCCAGGCCACGACCTACGCTACGCCATCGATGCCAGCAAAATCGAACGCGAGCTAGGCTGGGTACCGCAAGAAACCTTCGAAACGGGCCTGCGTAAAACCGTACAGTGGTATCTGGATAACGAAACCTGGTGGAAACGCGTACAAGACGGCAGCTACCAGGGCGAGCGCTTGGGTAGCTTGTAAATGGTAAGCGCTTCGCTTGTGAGGGGTGAGGGGAAGGTATGAGGAAGCATCAGCAATTGCGGGTATGGCAAGAAGCGATGGATCTGGTTGTCTCGATCTACTCCATGACCTCCTCATTTCCATCCGCTGAGCGTTATGGTCTCTCCAGCCAGATGCAAAGAGCCGCTGTATCAGTGCCGAGCAATATTGCGGAAGGAGCCGCTCGTGGCAGTAAGCCCGATTTTCTCCGATTCCTATACATAGCGCGTGGTTCGCTCAGCGAGCTGGAAACACAATGTCAGATAGCCCTCCGCCTAGAATATGTATCTGATATTTCATTTCTGGAGTCAGTAATCAACTCTATTTTTTCTCAGCTAGGCGGGCTGATCAAACATCTGAAGGCAGCACCATGACATCAGAACGTTTACCCTTCACTCCTAACGCTTCACCCCTCACTATTTTGATTACCGGCGGCAATGGCCAGGTCGGTTTCGAACTCCAGCGCCAATTCGCGCTGTTCGGTAACGTCTTCGCCCCTACACGCCAGCAGCTCGACCTGACCAACTCTCATGCAGTTGATGCGTACCTGGCTGAGCACAAACCCGCGCTGATCCTCAACGCCGCCGCCTATACCGGCGTTGATAAAGCCGAAAGCGAACCCGAGCAAGCCAAGCGTTTGAATGCTGATCTACCTGCGCAGCTGGCCCAATACGCCGCCCAAAACGGTATTGCACTGGTGCACTACTCGAGCGATTACGTGTACCCCGGTAATGGCGAAACCCCTTGGCAGGAAGACAGCTCCACCGGCCCTTTGAGCACCTACGGCCAAACCAAGCTGGAAGGGGATAACGCGATTACTGAGAGCGGCGCCAACCACCTGATCTTTCGTACCAGCTGGGTATACGCCGCCCGCGGCAACAACTTCATGAACACCATGCTACGCTTGGGCAAGGAACGCGAGACGCTCAGTATCGTCAACGATCAAATAGGCGCACCCACCCCCGCCCGCCTAATTGCCCAGGTAACCGCGCAAGCATTCACCACTCACCATTCACCAATAACCATTCACATCCCGCAAGGCATCTACCACCTGGCCCCACGCGGCGAAACCAGCTGGCACGGCTTTGCCTGTGAAATCTTTAGCCAAGCCGCCAGGGCCGGGCAGGAGCTTACGATTAAGCCCAAGAACACTGCCGGCATACCCACGGCAGACTACCCAACGCCTGCAAAGCGTCCGCTCAATTCACGCATGAGCCTGACTAAACTTGAGGCCGCATTGGGTGTCACACTACCGCACTGGCAAAGCCAGCTAGCGCTGACACTAAAAGAGCACCTCGAGAATTAACCGGCCATGGAATACAGCGGCACCTAAAGCTGAACAGCAAACACCGGGCTTTATACCTTGTCCGTGTTTTCAGTGTGTGTCCGTGGCTAACACTTAAGGAAGAGGCTTTTCATGAGCCAAAGCACGCAACGTAAAGGCATTATTCTGGCCGGCGGTTCCGGCACGCGCTTGCACCCGATTACCCGCGGCGTTTCAAAACAGCTGCTACCGATTTACGACAAACCGATGATCTACTACCCGATCTCGGTACTCATGTTGGCAGGCATTCGTGAGATTCTGATTATCTCCACCCCGGAAGACCTTCCCCAGTACGAAAACCTGCTGGGTAATGGTGAAGATTTCGGCCTTACGCTCGAGTACGCCGAACAACCCACCCCGGATGGCTTGGCGCAAGCGTTCATCATCGGTGAGGAATTCATAGGGGACAGCCCTGTGTGTTTGGTGCTGGGCGACAATATCTTTCACGGCCAACACTTTTCCGAGCAGCTCAAGCGGGCCAGTGAACAGCCCAGTGGGGCTACGATATTCGGTTATCTGGTCAAAGACCCGGAGCGTTTCGGGGTGGTCGAGTTCGACGACGCGGGCAAAGCGATTTCCATCGAGGAAAAACCCAAGAAGCCCCAGTCTGCCTACGCGGTGACGGGCCTTTACTTCTACGACAATGACGTCATCGAGATCGCCAAGGGCGTAGAGCCTTCCGAGCGAGGCGAGTACGAAATTACCAGTGTCAATAACGCCTACCTCGAACGGGGTGACCTGCGCGTAGAACGCCTGGGCCGTGGCTTTGCGTGGCTGGACACAGGCACCCACGACAGCCTATTGGAAGCCAGCCAGTACGTGCAGACTATTGAGCACCGCCAGGGCTTAAAAATAGCCTGTTTGGAAGAAATCGCTTGGCAAAATGGCTGGATCAGCGATGAGTGTTTAGCAAGGCTTGCCAAACCGCTGGCCAAGACTCAATACGGCCAATACCTGCAGCGCCTGCTCAAGAAAAAGTAAGCATGCCACGGAAATCAACTCGCCACTGAAAGCACGGAAAACACGGATAGGTCCACCCCCTTTATTTTTCTTTCCGTGCTTTCAGTGAGTGTCCGTGGCCCAAAAAGGATCCAACATGCACTACGAAAAACTCGCCATTCCCGATGTCGTGCTACTCACCCCTAAAGTATTCGGCGACGAGCGGGGCTTCTTTATGGAAACCTTCCGTCAGAACGAGTTTGAAGAAAACTGTGGCAACTATCAGTTCGTGCAGGACAACCACAGCAAATCGTCGCAAGGTACATTGCGCGGCCTTCATTACCAGTTAAATCATCCTCAAGGAAAGCTGGTGCGTGTTACCCAGGGTGAAGTATTCGATGTAGCGGTAGATATGCGCAAAAGCTCGCCCACGTTCGGCCAGTGGGTTGGAGCTACGCTGAGTGCTGAAAACAAGCAACTGCTTTGGGTACCGCCGGGCTTTGCTCACGGCTTTTACGTTATCAGTGAAACAGCTGAGTTTCAGTACAAGTGTACCGATTATTATGACCCGGGTAGTGAAGTATCCATATTATGGAATGATCCCACGTTGGCTATCCAGTGGCCTTGCCAAAAAGATGCCCCCCAGCTTTCCGATAAAGATCGTAAAGGCCTTGAGTTTAACTCTGCGCCTGCATTTACATGATCCAAGGCTGATAGCTACTTTCTTTAATGCTCATGGGAGTGACCGAAGATGTTCATGGAAGAATCTGGAGATTTTCAGTGATATCAAATGAAGAAGTTCAGATGATTGAACAATCAATGCTGTTTGATGGCGAATGGTATGCTGAACGCTATCCTGATGTAAAAAGTAGCCATATAGATCCAGCGACGCACTACTGTAAATATGGCTGGAAAATGTTGCGAGATCCATCAGAAAAGTTCTCTACTGCTGGCTATTTAAACAAGCATAAAGATATCAAAAAGAAAAAGGTTAACCCCCTTTTTCATTATCTTCAGTTTGGCAGGGAAGAAGGAAGAGGCATCGTAGCGAGCTTTCATTCCGAAGGGTTAAGAAACATAAAGGTTAGAAAAACGAGCGCCGAACCTGCAACGCTTTCCAGGCAATTGGCAGAGACTCAATTTTTATTAGAAAAGTATTATATACGCTGTCAAGAACTCGAGCACCAAAAGTTGGGCCAAAAGACTAAATCGGAGTCACTGTGAAAGTATTAACTGTGTTCGGTACACGCCCTGAGGCCATCAAGATGGCACCCCTGGCTATTCAGTTAGCTGAAGATGAACGCTTCGACGCCAAGGTATGCGTCACGGCTCAGCACCGCGAAATGCTGGACCAAGTGCTTGAACTCTTCGAACTAAGCCCTGAATACGACCTGAATATCATGAAGCCAGGGCAGGACTTGAACGATGTGACCTGCGGTATTCTTCAAGGTCTCAAATCAGTGCTGGAAGATTTCAAGCCTGATATCGTGCTGGTACATGGTGATACCGCCACTACTTTCGCTACTACCCTGGCCTGTTATTACCAGCAGATCCCCGTTGGTCATGTTGAAGCTGGACTGCGTACCGGCAATTTGTATTCACCCTGGCCGGAAGAAGGAAATCGAAAACTGACGGGCGCGTTGGCAGCCGTTCATTTCGCTCCCACGGCGACCTCCAGGCAAAATCTGTTGGATGAAGGCGTGGACCCTGCAACGGTTCATGTAACGGGAAATACAGTCATCGATGCGCTTCTGGATGTGGTCGATAAGCTGAAAAACGATTCCGCCTTGACCACTGAACTGGCTAGCCGCTTTCCGATGCTTGATAGCAGTAAGCGCTTAGTGCTGGTCACCGGCCATCGTAGGGAAAGCTTTGGCGGTGGTTTCGAGCGCATTTGCCAAGCATTAGCTGAAACGGCAAAAGCCCATCCGGATACGCAAATTCTTTATCCTGTGCATCTGAACCCCAACGTACATGAGCCGGTCAGACGTCTTCTAGCGGATGTACATAACGTTCATTTGATCGAGCCTCAGGACTATTTGCCCTTTGTTTATTTAATGAACCGCGCCGCTATTATCTTGACGGACTCAGGGGGCATACAGGAAGAAGCGCCTTCCTTGGGCAAGCCTGTATTGGTAATGCGGGAGACCACCGAGCGTCCAGAAGCCCTTGAGGCAGGTACGGTGAGGTTAGTAGGTACAGACGTAGCCAGGATAACCGAAGCGTTGAACACGCTACTGACCGATGAGCAGGCGTATAACGCCATGAGCTATGCCCATAACCCCTATGGCGACGGCAAAGCATGCCAACGCATTCGCGACGTTTTGAGCGAATGGTAAACAGTCAGCGTTTCAGCTACCGGGCTGTAACCTCCCATTAATTTAGCTTCACCATTCACTATTTACGGTCAAAAAATGAAATTCGATACTATCTCCATGATCGGCTTGGGATACATTGGTTTACCGACTGCCGCTGTATTCGCTTCACGCAAGCAACATGTTATCGGTGTAGATGTAAACCAGTACGCGGTAGATACCATCAACAACGGCGAAATCCACATCGTAGAGCCGGAACTGGACATCATCGTCCATGCGGCGGTAACGCAAGGCTACCTGCGCGCTACCACCACCCCCGAACCTGCTGATGCGTTCATGGTGGCGGTACCCACACCGTTTCACACCGATGAGCATGGCCAGAACCATAAAGCCGACCTTAGCTACATTGAAGCAGCGGCCAAGTCGCTTGCGCCTGTATTGGTACCAGGCAACCTGGTCGTACTCGAGTCTACAAGCCCCATTGGTGCCACCGAGAAAATGGCCGAGTGGTTGGCCGAGGCACGGCCCGACCTCACTTTCCCGCAAACTCATGGGGAAGCTTCTGATATTCGTATTGCTCACTGCCCCGAGCGTGTTTTACCGGGCCACGTGATTCGTGAACTCGTCGAGAACGACCGCGTTATTGGTGGCATGACCTCCAAGTGCGCTGAAGTGGCCAGCCAACTTTATAAAATCGTAGTAGAGGGCGAGTGTGTAACCACTACCGCGCGTACCGCCGAGATGGCCAAGCTGACCGAAAACAGCTTCCGCGATGTAAACATTGCGTTCGCCAACGAGCTTTCGACGATCTGTCACGAGCTCGAAATCAACGTTTGGGAGCTAATTGCGTTGGCCAACCGCCACCCGCGGGTAAATATTTTATCCCCGGGTGCAGGTGTAGGTGGCCACTGTATAGCGGTAGACCCCTGGTTCATCGTGGATTCGTGCCCGGAGCAGGCTAAAATCATACGTGCTGCGCGTGAAGTGAACGATGCCAAACCCCACTGGGTACTTGGCCGCGTAAAAGAAGGGCTCGAGTACTACCATCAACAGCACCCGGATGCCAAGCGCAGCGACCTTACCGTGGCCTGCTTGGGTATTGCCTTCAAGCCGGACATCGATGACCTGCGCGAAAGCCCTGCATTAGGTATCACAAAGCAAATCGCGCAATTGGGTTGCCGCCTTCAGGTGGTAGAGCCCAACGTGAACGCTTTACCTAAAGAACTGCAGCACCCCAACGTTGAATTGAAAACTCTGGAAGAAGCCCTGAAACAAGCGGATGTAGTCTGCGTACTGGTTAAGCATAAATCCTTTATCGAGCACTTGGAAATCGTGCGCGCAAAAGAAACGGTGATTGATGCGGTCGGCCTGCTTGGCTGAAAACGTAGGTAGCGAGTGGTGAGCGATAGTTAAACGTAAATGGGTTTAACCTAAAACCAGTTTAATCAGCGACTCACCACTCACCACTCACCACTCACCTCTCAGCTTCTACCTTCTACCCACTACTTCCGGATTTTCATGGACGCATTGCTGACATACGCTATAAAACTTGCAAATCAAAAAGCCCCGGCCATTGGGATCCCCCTCCCAGGCCGCATAGCCTATGTGGTTAGCCATGGGCAAAGTTATGCAAGCAACGGCTATGCAATTAGAACGCAAGGAATTGCACACGCCTTAAACCAGCACGGCTTGGAAACGCTATGTTTTGTAAGGCCCGGCAGGCCATGGGAACTAAAGGCAGGAAAAAAGGGCACTCAGGCGGAAGTTAATATTGAAGGGGTACGTTATATCCACCGGCGCTGGTTGGCAGATGAAAAGCCCACCAGCGAAATTGAACATTTAGAAAAAAGCGCTGAGTACTTTACCGAGCTTTTCAGAATTTATCGGCCCAGCGTGGTACTGGCCGCCTCGAACTATATTGTAGGGTTGCCTGCTTGGGTAGCCGCCAAACGGCTGGGGCTGCCTTTCTATAATGAAGTGCGTGGTTTCTGGGAGCTTTCTCAAGATTCTCGTCAACTGGGTTATAAAGATACTCAAGAATTCAGAAACGAAGCAGAGCGCGATAGCTTTGTAGCCAAACAGGCAGAAAAGGTATTCACTCTGAATCAGCCTATGCTAAATGAGCTGATCAGGCGGGGCGTGGAAGCGGAAAACATCACTCTTGTACCCAATGGGGTAGGCAAGCTTCCTAAAGTCAAACCTGCTGATCCTCTCTTGAAAGCAAAGCTGGGCATCGAGCATGGCGATAAAGTGGTCGGCTACGTAGGCAGTTTCAGTGCTTATGAAGGTTTGGATTTACTTTTGAACGCTTGCGATGAGTTAGTACAACAGGGCGAAAAGGTCAAACTGTTACTAGTAGGTAGTGATCAGCCAGTTACTCAAGCGATCCGCAATCTAGAAACGCTTTCAGATACTTTAAAAAATGCAAATTGGCTGATTCAAGTAGGGCGTGTACCTCACGGACAAGTAGCTGACTATTACGCATTAATAGATACTGTTGTGATACCGCGTAAACGGTCTGAAGTCTGTGAGTTAGTGCCGCCAATGAAAGTAGCAGAAGCTCTGGTATATAATAAAAAGTTGTTGGTGTCTGATGTGCTTGCTTTGCGCGAGTACTCCGAGGTGTTTAAAAATGTAAAGGTTTTTTCAGCAGAGAGTAAAAAAAATGAACTGGCACATATTGTTAAAGCCTCTTTAAAAAAAGCTAGTAGTTTTTCACTGAAAAATAATTTACTATTTGTGGATCTTGTTAGTCCCATATATGAGGCTGTAATAAGTAAGAGCTCAATTGCTTTCCCACTATTGAATGAAAAATTTTCTCAAAATGGATATGCAAAAGATCTAAAGACCGATGAAGTAAGAGCTGCTAGAAAAAATGACAGTAAGAAGCTAAAATCTATATCTATTATGGATGAGATTTCAGAAGAATGCTGGCGTTATGAAATGACCACGTTCCCAATTAATCGAAATAACTATCAAGCACAAGTGGCTGGTTCTTTAGCTGATTTTTGTTTTTTAGAAAGCTGCTGGAAAGGAAATAAAGGATCTTGGCAGTTTGCCTTTACTTCTCCTGGTTTAAAACACGATAATGCCCAAGCACTTCTTGATTTAATACCGCAAGTAAAGAAAAAAATGCCATTGGTTTTCTGGAATAAAGAGGACCCTATGCATTTTGAACGCTATCTTCCAATAGCTAAGTCAGCAGATATTATATTCACTACTGATGAAAATAAAGTAGCTGATTATAAACGTAATGTACCAAATGCCGAAGTGTATTCAGTGCCATTTGCTGCACAGCAACGTATATGTAATCCCTCTAATCGATTTCGCCAAAAGTCTGAGTCAGTATGTTTTGCTGGTTCTTATTATGGTGTCGGGCATGATGAGAGAAAGCGACAAATGGATGCACTTTTACCCACTATTATAAAGTTTAATGGTGCCATCTATGATCGAATGTCCAAAATTGATAGTGAAAGGTATAAATTTCCAACTCAATATGATCCCTTTATAAGAGATGCAGTGCCATTTACTGAGGTGGTTGAACTTTACAAGCGCTTTAAAGTTTTTTTAAATGTTAATACAATCGTAGACTCGCCTACAATGATGTCACGTAGAGTATACGAGTTACTTGCTTGCGGTACACCAGTAGTTTCGACTCCATCAAAAGCAATTGAAGAGCAATTCGCAGGTATTGTTCATGTGGCTAATAATGCTGAAGAAGCAAATATTATAGTTGAAAGGCTTTTAACTGATGAGCATTTCTGGGAAAAAACCTCTCATATAGGCTATCGAGAGGTAATGAAAAAACATACGTATACTCATCGATTGGAAGACATTAAATCATCACTTGGTTATGAAGTTAACGATAGTAAACCTTTGGTTAGTATTATTACATGTACGCGTCGACCAAATATGATTGACCGTATTGTCGAAAATATGACGAGGCAGAATTATCCTAACTGTGAGCTGATTCTTGTTTTACAAGATTTTTCCGAGTCGCAGAAAGAAGAATTAGTAAAAAAAATTAAGGAAAAACCTTCTAATATTGTAGTCATTGAAGCTTTAGTAAATGATAGTTCTGACACGCTAGGAGAACGTTTTAATAAAGCAGCCGATATCGCCCAAGGTGAATATATAGCTAAAATGGATGATGACGATTTCTATTTTGAGAACTATCTTTCTGATATGTTAATTCCCTTTAGTTTTGGAGATTATGGCCTTGTTGGTAAAAAAGAGCTTTATATGTATCTTTCGGGTTCTAAAAAGTTGATTAAAAGATTCGCTGGAATGAAGCATCGAGAAGTCGATTTCGTAGCTGGAGCCACTTTCGTTTTTAAATCTGAAATTTTTAAAAAGTACAAGTTTAATGCTTTGAATCGTGGTGAAGATAGCGATTTAATCAGCCGAATGAAAGCGGATAACATAAAAATATATGCTGCAGATCCATTCAATTTTATCGTTTGGCGTGGAGAAGTAACAGCTCACACTTGGGGAGCTACCGATGAATATTTTATTTCTGGTAATCAAACTCAAGTTGTTGCTGATTCTTTAGATAGCAGATTATGTGATTTTTAACCACTTTTGCCATTAACTAAAGGGTTTTATAAGCAATGAGTAAAAGAGATAAATATATAAGATCTTTGTATGAACAAGAAAATTGGCAAGGGATTGTTGATTCTTATCATGATAAAAACCCTCTGGGTTTAGAAAGCGCAGAGATATGCAAGTTGTTTGTGAATGCACTTCGAAGAAAAGGTTTTTTTATTGAAGCTAATAGTTTAGAGCATAGTATTTCGGAGATTTCGGAAAAGCCTCGTTTAACACATATTGTAAGATTGATATTTGATCACGATTTTAATCATAAGTATGATGTTAATGGAGTGGTTGAATACTTTGTTAACTGCTTGAGTAAAAGCCATACACAAGCTTGGGCTGAATTTATTAAGTTATTAGCTAAAGATGCCTCTTTAAATGAGTTTAAAGAATATCAAGATAGATTTAATTTTTCACGGCAAAATCCAACACAACATAAAAAAATATTCATAGCTGGTTTTGGGCGATCAGGTACTGGTGCTTTACGCGCTTTGTTGAATGAGTTTAAAGAGGTTTATGAAGTCCCTGGCTCCGAAATTACTATCATATCAGGTCGCCGTAGTCTGTCATCTCTCTTTCATTCTCATAGTTTAAGTGTTTTTAAAGAAAAGTTTTTAGAGTTCTTTGCACTGCACGCGTTAAGTGTGTCAGAAGTTAATAATCACGCTGATAATAAAGAATTGCAAAAGTCTAAAATAATTATAGCTAAAACAGAAGAGGTAAAGCTCTTAAAGGCATTCTTTTATTTTTATATGGACGTGGTATTTTCTAGTCCTTTTTCTTCTAATAGCGTTGAAAAATCATCTCAAGATTTTTTAAATAGGTATATTGATTCTTTGATAAAGCCTAAAGGGAAAGAAGTTATTTTGTTTAATAATGTGGTCAATGCTCATAAACTTTGGATGATGAGATTGGTAGATAATTACTTATGTTTTCCCGTTTCAAGAGATCCAAGAAGTCAGTATGCCTCTTATATCTCTACATGGAGACCAGATTTTAGCGTGACTGGCTTTATAAAGCAGTTTGAAAAAGGAGAGAAATTGTACAATGATGGGGTAAATTCTCTTTCTGAAGGAAGAGAAAATATTATAAGAGTTTTTTTTGAAGATATTGTATGCTCTGAAAATGAAAGGTTAAAAATTGTTGATTTAGCAGGTTTGAAAAAAGAAAATGCATCAAGGTTCACCTTATTGAAACCTGAGGAATCAATTAGTAATGTGCTATTGCATGAATCGAATGAGTTTATGCACTGTAAGGAAGACTTCGAGCTTATTGCTAGTTTGCTTGGTGAATATTGTTTAGCTTTTGATGCTAATATTTATTGATTTTTGATATATTGGTTTATGATTGAGTTGGTTTGAATAGCAATTCAAGAAAGTTAAAAAGGAGTTTCATTATGTTTCTAGATTGTACGCTTAGAGATGGTGGTTATTATAATTCTTGGGATTTTTCTGAAGAACTTATTCATGAATATCTTGAGGCTATGCGGTCTGCGGGCGTCGATGTCGTAGAGCTTGGACTTCGTTCCCTTAAAAATCAAGGTTTTCAAGGTCCATGCGCATTTACGACCGATGAATTTATACGTGGTTTGGCTATTCCTGCTGAGCTAACCGTTGGAGTGATGGTTAATGGTAGTGAACTGGTTGGCGAGGTGCCTCAAATTGAAGCTCTAGAGCGCATGTTTCCAAATGATGCTGATAATTCTCCAGTAGAATTAGTGCGGATAGCTTGTCATGTGCATGAATTTGCCGGCTCACTACCGGCAGTAACTTGGCTTAAAGAGCGTGGTTACATGGTAGGCTTCAACCTTATGCAGGTGGCTGATCGTACTGAAGAAGAGGTAAAGGCCTTGGCAAGGGAAGCAAAGGCTTATCCGCTGGATGCGCTTTACTTTGCAGATAGCATGGGGAGCATGAATCCGGACCAAGCTGCGCAAATCATCAAATGGATGCGCACTGAATGGGCTGGGCCTATGGGCATTCATACCCATGATAACCTTGGGTTGGCGCTTTCTAACACGTTGCGTGCTATAGATGAAGGTGTTTCTTGGGTAGATGCAACCGTAACGGGTATGGGACGTGGCCCTGGGAACGCGCGTACAGAAGAGCTTGCGATTGAACTTGCCGAGCGACGTAAAAAGCAAGTGAGCATGGTTCCGTTAATGGCCTTGCTACGTAAGCACTTTAAGCCTATGCAAGAACATTACGGTTGGGGAACTAATCCGTATTATTATTTGGCGGGTAAATATGGTATTCATCCTACTTATATTCAAGAAATGCTAAGCGATTCGCGTTACGATGAAGAAGATGTGTTAGCTGTAATAGAGCATCTAAGAGTTGAAGGCGGCAAAAAGTTTAGTCCTTCGACACTAGATGCTGCACGTCTTTTCTATCGTGTTGATGCGCAAGGCAGTTGGTCTCCTAAAACTGTCTTTGAGAATCGTGATGTGTTACTACTGGGTTCTGGGCCTGGCGTGGCGCGTCATCGCAAAGCGCTTGAGCGTTACATTCGAGCGGCAAAACCTATTGTAGTTGCATTAAATACTCAAAGTGCTTTAGATGCCGAGCTTATTGATTTGCGTGTTGCATGTCACCCTGTTCGGCTTTTAGCGGATTGTGCAGAGCACACTCGTCTTCCTCAGCCTTTAATAACTCCCTTCTCTATGCTTCCTAGCGATGTATGTAATGCGCTAAAAGGGAAAGAAGTCCTTGATTTTGGTTTAAATATCGTTGCTGGGGAGTTTATATTTGGCTCTATGCATTGCGGTTTGCCAACTTCGCTGGTTGTCGCTTATGCACTTGCGGTAGCTACCAGCGGAAATGCAAATAATGTTTTAATGGCTGGTTTCGATGGTTATGGTGCTGACGATCCAAGGAGTCAGGAAATGCATAAGATTTTTGAACAATATCAGGCAAATAAGGAAGCTGTAAATCTTATTGCTATTACACCAACTCGTTACGGTCTTAGTACTAAGTCCGTTTACGCCCTGTAACTATGTTGAGAGGTTTTTATGCGTAGCGTTGTAATGATCCCTGCTCGATATGGTTCTAGCCGTTACCCAGGTAAGCCACTGGTAAGGCTTCTTGGTAAACCTATGGTGCTATGGGTAGCTGAGCTCTCTGCAAAAGCTGTGGGTAAAGAAAATGTATATGTCGCTACTGAAAGCGAGTTAATTGCTGAGGTAGTAGAAAACGCCGGCTTTAATGCGGTGATGACAACCGATGATGCTTTAACTGGTACTGACCGGCTTGCTCAGGCAGCTCAAAAATTAAAAGCTGATATTTATATTAATGTGCAGGGTGACGAAGCTCTGGTTGATCCCGTTGATATTTTAAAGGTTCGTGATGCTAAGCTTGAGAATATGGAAGATGTTATCAATGGTTTTAGCTGGATATCTGATGAGGAGGATCCACATAGCGCTAATATTCCAAAGGTTATTACTACCGAAGATAATAAGCTTGTTTATATGTCTCGCGTTGCTCTTCCTGGTTTTAAAAACCCTGGCAATGCGCCTATACGTTATAAAAAACAAGTCTGTATTTATGCTTTTACAAGCGAAGAGTTAGCTATGTTTCGTGCTTTTGGACGTAAGAGTGAGTTAGAATATAACGAAGACATTGAGATTTTACGCTTTCTTGAAATGGGCAAAGCTATTCGGCTAGTGGAGACTAAACCAGGTAGTTTAGCTGTAGATGTTCCAAGCGATGTATTAAAAGTGGAAGCGGCTATGCGCAAGGTAGGTTTAGGATGAAATTACCGGTAGATAAATACAAAACTCTTGTGTTTGATTGTGATGGCGTAGTGCTGAATTCTAATAAGGTTAAAACTGAAGCTTTTTACCAGGCTGCGCTGCCATATGGCAGCTCTGCTGCTCAGGCATTGGTCGATTATCATATAAAGAATGGTGGGGTCTCACGCTATAAGAAGTTTACTTATTTTATCGAAAATATAGTCCATGGTAAATCTGGCCCTACTTTAGATCAGCTTTTATATTACTATGCAGATAGAGTGTATGATGGTTTGGTCACATGCGATATTGCTGAAGGATTGACAACATTGCGGGAACGTACCGCAGCTTCACGCTGGACTATTGTCTCCGGAGGCGATCAAGCTGAGTTGCAAAAGGTTTTTGCTACAAGAGGCATAGCTGATATGTTTGATGGAGGCATATTTGGAAGTCCAGATACTAAAGAATTAATACTTTCTAGAGAGTTAGAAAAAGGAAATTTTAATAAGCCTGCTCTTTTCTTGGGTGACAGTAAATACGATCATAAAGTTGCTACAGAGGCTCATTTAGACTTCGTTTTTGTTGAAGGGTGGAGTGAGGTAGAAAATTGGAAGGAATGGGTGCAAGAATATAATATAGAATTTATCTCTTCTGTGAACCAGTTGTACTAATTTTATAGGTTTAAAGCATGTTTGCGCAAGATAATTTATGCTATATACTGGATTAATTTGTTTAGGTTTATAGATTTATTAATTACTGTTTTTGAACTATATACGGAAATGATATGTGCGGCATTGTAGGCGCAGTAAATGCGAAGGGTACCATCGCTTTTCTATTAGGAGGGCTCTCCACGCTGGAATATCGCGGCTACGATTCAGCGGGATTGGCGGTGCTAGACAATGGCTTGGAACGTGCAAGATCAAGAGGCCGCGTTGCTGAGTTGGCTACTCTGGTTGAAGGGCAAGGCATTAGCGGCAATGTTGGCATTGCCCATACCCGCTGGGCCACTCACGGTGTGCCTGCCGAACGCAATGCCCACCCGCATATCTCCGAAGGGCTAGCGGTAGTTCATAACGGCATTATTGAAAACTACGAAGCCTTGCGTGAGCAGCTTAAGAGTCTGGGGTACGAATTTACCTCCGATACGGACACGGAAACCATTGCCCACCTGATACAGGCCTGCTTCAAGGGTGAAATTGGCGAGCCAGCGGAAAACCTGCTTTCTGCCGTCCAGTGCGCCGTGGCGCACCTGGAAGGTGCGTTTGCCTTGGCCGTCATTAGTGAAGAGGAACCGGATTGCCTGGTAGTGGCCCGTGAAGGCTCGCCCTTGATGCTGGGCATTGCTGAAGATGGCCACTACGCTGCATCGGATGCTTCGGCTTTGCTTTCTGTTACCCAGCGCATGATGTACCTGGAAAATGGCGATGTGGCGCGGTTGAGCCTTGACGCCGTAGTCGTCATGAATGCAGAAGGTCAAGCCGTCGAACGCGAGGTAATTACTTCGCAGCTTAGTGCCAATGCCGTGGAGCTGGGTGAGTTCGAACATTTCATGCAAAAGGAGATCTTCGAGCAGCCCCAAGCACTCGGCAATACTCTGGAAATGATCAGCGGGGCTGGGCAGCTCCAGCCCGGTATCTTCGGGGCCGAGGCCACGAAGGTGTTCGAGCAGGTTGACGCCGTACTTATTCTGGCCTGCGGTACGTCCAGCTACGCAGGTATGACGGCCAAGTACTGGATCGAGCAGGTAGCGGGCCTGCCCTGCAATGTAGAGATTGCCAGTGAGTACCGCTACCGTGTAAGCGTTGCCAACCCGAACCAACTGGTCGTGGTCATTTCACAATCCGGTGAAACAGCAGATACCCTGGCGGCCTTGCAGTACGCGAAGTCATTGGGCCATACGCATACATTGGCCATTTGCAACGTACCCGAGTCGGCTATCGTGCGCGAGACGTCGCTTCGCTTCATCACCCGCGCGGGTCCGGAAATCGGTGTCGCCTCCACGAAGGCGTTTACCACTCAGTTGAGCGCTCTTTTTCTTCTAACGCTTTTGTTGGCCAAAGCTAATCAACGCTTGGATGAAGGCACCGAAAAGAACTACCTGGATGAGTTGCGCCACCTGCCCATCGCGGTCGATAAAGTACTTTCGCTCGAACCCGCTATCAAAGACTGGGCTCGGCATTTTGCCGATAAACACCATGCGCTTTTTTTAGGCCGGGGCCGCCATTATCCTATCGCCCTAGAAGGTGCGCTCAAGCTCAAAGAAATTTCCTATATCCATGCTGAAGCGTACCCTGCGGGTGAGCTCAAGCACGGGCCGCTAGCACTGGTCGATGCAGATATGCCGGTAGTGGTGGTAGCACCCAATGATGAACTTTTGGAAAAATTAAAGGCCAATATGCAGGAAGTCAGCGCTCGCGGTGGGCAGCTATATGTATTTGCGGATGGCGATAGCGCCGTGACGTCTTCCGAAGGCGTGAACTTACTGCAAATGCCCGAGCATTACGGTCTGCTTTCTCCTGTACTGCATGTGGTAGCACTTCAGTTGCTTTCCTATCACGTGGCTTTGGTGAAGGGGACGGATGTAGACAAGCCGCGCAATCTTGCCAAGAGCGTGACGGTGGAGTAGTAAGGCGCGGAAAGCGAGCTGATATTGAAAAGCATACACGTTTTCAGCGCGCTTTATTGGCGCGCTTTTTGTTTTCGATATACGGCTTACAGAACTACTTATTGCGTACATGGGAAAGGTATAACGGAATGCGAAAGTTTTTTGGCACGGATGGCGTGCGCGGCCGAGTAGGCGAATTCCCGATGACACCGGCTTTTGCAATGAAGCTGGGGTGGGCGGCAGGGCAAGTGTTAGGGGCCGAAGGCACAAGGGAAGTACTCATTGGTAAGGACACCCGAGCCAGCGGTTATATGTTGGAGTCCGCCCTGGAAGCCGGGTTTTCCGCCGCCGGAGTTAATGTAGCGCTGGTAGGGCCGCTGCCCACGCCTGGCGTAGCTTATTTAACTTCTACCTTTCGTATGGATGCAGGTGTAGTCATCAGCGCTTCGCACAACCCTTTTTACGATAACGGCATCAAAATATTTGCCCAGGGCGGGCGCAAATTGACCGACGCTCAAGAGCAAGAAATCGAGCGTTGGCTTCAGGTCGCTATTGAAGGCGGCATGACGTGCGTGGAATCCGATAAACTGGGCAAGGCGCGCCGTATTGATGATGCGGCGGGCCGCTATACCGAATACTGTAAAGCCAACCTGCCCGGCGCCTTGAGCCTGAACGGCCTGAAAATCGTGGTGGATTGCGCCAATGGGGCTGCCTACAAGGTAGCCCCCGCCGTGTACCTTGAGTTGGGCGCAGAGCTGATCAGCATTCACGATAAGCCCAACGGCGTGAATATCAATGCCAATTGTGGTGCTACTTCGATGCAAAGCTTACGCGCCGCGGTGCTGGAGAATGAAGCGGACATGGGCATTGCGCTGGACGGTGATGCTGACCGCCTGATGATGGTAGACCACACCGGCACGGTGGTAGATGGCGACGAGCTTTTATACCTGCTCGCGAAAGACGCTAAAGCGACAGGCTATACTGGCGGCGTAGCAGGAACCCTAATGAGCAACTTGGGGCTCGAGCATGCACTGAATGCTTTGGACATACCCTTTAAGCGCGCCAAAGTAGGCGACCGCTACGTGATGGAACAGCTAAAGGAAACTGGCTGGCGGCTAGGGGGTGAAGGCTCAGGGCATCTTCTAAGCCTGGACCACGCTTCTACCGGCGACGCGGTGATCGCTTCCCTGCGTGTGCTTACCTGTCTGTTGCAACAGCAAACGAACCTGTTCGAAGCTAAGCAGGGTATGCACAAGCTGCCACAAACGCTTATTAACGTGCGTTTTAAACCGGGAGGTGAGGTAAGCCCGCTTGAGTCACAAAAGGTCAAGCAAGTAGTGGCAGAGGTCGAAAGCAGGTTGGGGGTTAATGGCCGTGTATTGCTGCGCAAATCTGGCACCGAGCCGCTTATTCGTGTGATGGTGGAAGCGACGAACGCCCACACCGCTGAAACGGCTGCAACGGATATCGCGAATGTGATTCGCGAGTCGGTGGGCTAGCCTGTTCTGACCCGCTACTATTCAAACGCTTGAAATTAATGAATGTATCGAAAGAGCGCTTATCAGGATGTCTAATATGAAAATTGCGGTTGCAGGTACTGGCTATGTAGGCCTTTCTAACGCGGTGCTTTTAGCCCAGTATCAGGAAGTGGTGGCGGTCGATTTAGTGGCCGAAAAGATCGAGCTGATCAACGCTCGGCAGTCGCCGATCGAAGACGCTGAAATCGAAGCGTTCTTCCGTGATAAAACGCTGAACCTCAAGGCAACGCTGGACAAGGAATCGGCCTATGCCAATGCCGATTATGTCATCATTGCCACGCCTACCAACTACGACGCCGTTACCAACTATTTCGATACCTCAAGCGTTGAATCGGTCATTCAGGACGTCATTCGCATTAATCCAGATGCGGTCATGATCATCAAGTCCACGGTGCCGGTGGGGTATACCACCGAGGCCAAAGAGCGCTTCGGCACCCAAAACCTTATTTTCTCTCCAGAGTTTTTGCGCGAAGGAAAGGCGCTTTACGATAATCTGCACCCCTCACGTATCGTAGTGGGCGAGCGCTCAGAACGCGCTGAACGCTTCGCGGGGCTGCTTAAGGCGGGCGCAGTCAAGCAGGATATTCCCACGCTGTTTGTCGATAGCACCGAAGCCGAAGCAATCAAGCTATTCGCCAATACCTACCTTGCCATGCGCGTGGCTTACTTCAACGAGCTGGATACCTACGCGGAAACCCACGGGTTGGATGCCAAGCAGATCATCGAAGGGGTAGGGCTCGACCCGCGCATCGGCACGCACTACCGCAACCCCAGTTTTGGTTACGGTGGGTACTGCCTACCCAAGGACACCAAGCAGCTTTTAGCCAATTATGAAAATGTGCCCAACAACCTGATTGGCGCCATTGTGGATGCCAACCGTACGCGCAAAGACTTCATCGCTCAGTCTGTGTTGAACCGCAACCCCAGGGTAGTGGGCGTGTATCGGTTAATCATGAAATCGGGTTCGGATAATTTCCGCGCTAGCGCCATGCAGGGCGTGATGAAACGTATCAAGGCCAAGGGAGTCGAAGTCGTCGTCTATGAGCCCGTGCTGGAAGAGGCTGATTTCTTCAATTCTGAAGTCATTAAAGATCTGGACGTGTTCAAAGCGCGTTGTGATGTGATCATCGCCAATCGGCTGGTCGACGAGATCGTCGACGTACGTGAAAAAGTCTACACACGCGACCTTTTCGGTCAGGATTGATTAAAAATTGATAGAAAATCACGCTTTAATCCGCAAAATAGGGTGCCTTTCGCGTTAGCTACTAAACGGAATTATTGTTCAGATCTCAGGGAAAACCCATGTATTGGAAGCGTATCGAATTTATCCGCCACTCCGGGTTTATCGATGAGAAGTGGTACTTAAAGCGTTACCCGGATGTCGCGCGCTCCGGGATGGACCCGGTGGTTCACTACGTGAAATACGGTGAGCCCTGGGGGCGCATGCCGTCGCCTTTTTTCGACCCACGTTACTATTTGAGTACCTACGCGGATGTCGCTAAATCCGGCGAAAGCCCGCTCGTCCACTATTTAATGCACGGCCAGCAAGAAGACCGCCTGCCTGCGCCGCGGGTGTCGCTTCAAGCGGCCGAATCTGCACAGCTGAAAAGTCGCCGAACCAAAAAGAAGCAGCACCAGCGTATTAAAGACCTGGTCGCACGCGCCTATGGCCTGGAAATGGCCAATGTCGCCATCCCGGAGCTTGAAACCATTGCCCAGGAAGAAAGCGGCATCGCCCGCCAGTTTGCGCTTTGGGAACTGGGGCTTTGGTACGCCGGCAAGCAGGAGAGTAGCGCTCAGGAAAAAGCCGCCGGGTTCTTCCTGGCGTATATCGAGTCGACCCAGGATGAACAGCCGCAGGCAACCGCCAAAAAGCTGCTCTCCCAAGTATACGCGCGGTTAGGCCAGCTCGATACAGGAGCGGAGCTGCTGGCAAGCGTTCCCGCCAGCTTAAGAGACGACGACTGGGCGCTTTGCCACCTGAATTTGACGCAAGGTAGCGAAGCCCGCTTGGAGATTCTCAACCGCATTTATCAGCGGCATCACCTGGAAGCGCTCTATCTTCGCCGTGACGGCGAGCTGGCTCATAATAACGCCAGTTTTTACGAACAAGTAGGCGCTACTGCGACAAGCGCGAGTACATTTAAGGCGCGCGTGAGCGTTATCATTCCCGCTTATAATGCGGCGGCAATGCTGCCTACCGCGCTGGAGTCACTGCTGGCCCAGTCTCATCGTGAGCTTGAGATCATCGTTAGCGATGATGCCAGCACCGATGAAACCGTGGCCGTCGCACAGCGCTATGCCGCACAGGATGCGCGCATTAGCGTGCTGACCACCCAGGTGAATGAAGGCCCTTACGCCGCACGCAACCGTGCGCTGGACCACTGCACGGGCGAGTTCGTCACCACGCACGATGCCGATGACTGGTCACACCCGCGCAAGATCGAAACCCAGCTAGAACATTTAGAAGCGAACCCCTGCGTTATCGCCAACTGCTCGTCGCAAATTCGCTTACGTGAAGATGGCGGCATCTATTTGCGGCCCAAGGCGCGCTCCTTCCTTCTTATGAACCTCTCTTCTCTTATGTTCCGCCGTGTACCGGTACAGGAGAAGCTGGGTTATTGGGACAAAGTGCGCTTCGCGGCGGACTCCGAGTTTCTGGCCAGGCTGCGCCAAGTATTTGGGCAAGAGGCTGTAGCCACGCTAGAGGGCGCACCGCTTTGCTTTCAGCGCCAGGCAGCGGGTTCATTGACCGCCGATAGCGACTTCGGCTACCTGGGCTTCAAAACCGGTGCCCGCAAGGAGTACGACGAGTCGGCAGCTTATTGGCGTAAGCGTGCGGATATAAACGCAACGCCGCTACGCTATGGTAAAGAGGGGGCCGGGAACCAATTTGCTCGGCCAGGCCCCATGCGGGCGGATAAGGGCGCCTCACGTACCCACTATGACGTCATCATTGCTTCAGATTTTCGTTTACCTGGCGGTACCAGCCACTCCAACATCGAAGAGATCAAGGCGCAAACGCATTTTTGCCTGCGTACCGGCTTACTCAACATGCCGCGTTACGATTTGAACCCCGGGCGCACGATTAACGAAAACGTGCGCGATTTGGTAGATGGCGAAGGGGTGTCGTTTATCGTACCTGGCGAGCGGGTCACCTGTGACCACTTGGTGATTCGTCATCCACCGGTGGTTCAAAACCTGCCCGACCGCCTGCCCCAAGTGAATGCAGCGCGTATTTCGGTCATCGTGAATCAACCGCCGAAACGCGAATACAGTGAAACCGGCGCCACGCTTTATGATATCCCTACCTGCCAGGAGCATATCGTTCAGGCCTTTGGAAAAGAGCCGCGCTGGTATCCTATCGGGCCGCTGGTACGCGCCTCGCTTCATGACCATCACGCCAGCGAGCTCACCGGCGTGGCGTTGGCGGAAGAAGACTGGGTCAATATCATCAACGTAGATGAGTGGCTGCGCCCGGCACACGCCGTGCAAGGGCTGCCCATTCGCATTGGCCGCCATTCCCGCGACCAGTACGTGAAGTGGCCGGAATCCGCTGAGGTACTCTCCAAACTCTACCCGGACGACACGCGGTTTTCGATCGAAGTGCTGGGTGGGGCGCAAACACCCGTGGAGATACTCGGCCGTTTACCCGGCAACTGGGTCGTTCACGAATTTGGTTCGGTACACCCAGCGACGTTCTTACGCGAGCTCGATTTTTACGTCTACTATACCCATTCGGATTGGATAGAGGCGTTCGGGCGGGTCATGTTCGAAGCCATGGCCGCGGGGGTGCCGGTCATCATCGACCCGAAATACAAGCCGCTGTTCGGTGAAGCTGCCGTATATGCGCGCCCGGAAGAGGTGATTCCTGTGATCGAAGAACTGGTTAATGATCCAGCGCGTTACCAGGAACAGGTGCGTGTGGCGCTCCAGGTCGTTAGAGGCTTGTTCGGCTACGACGTTCACCTGGCGCGCTTGGGCATTGCTGAAGAGCAGCGCTTGATTGAAACCGGCCAATCCAAAATGGGATAAGGACATCAAACCATGAGAAAGCATAGTTTTTTCCTCATTCGGTATAGCGTTTTTACCAAAAGCAAGAGTGCCTGGGCGATTGGTAACAGTGTGGAAATGGAGGTCTACAAAAAGAACCTGTTCGATAGAGACAGGTTGCTAACGCACCAGGCGCTTTTTGAGAGTGTTACGCTGCCGGGGTTGGATAGCATGGTAGACCCCGCGCGCGCCACCGCGCTGGTGTTTATTTCCCAGGAGTTACCCGATGAGTTCGAATCACGCCTGCGGGAATTGGCCGACGAAAGAACATGGCTGAAAATCGTCAAGGTTCGCAGTGAAAAGGCATTGAATAGGCAAATTGATCTTAGAGTAGCCAAAGAGATTGAGACGCTTGAATACCCGCTATGCTACGCAACGGTTAGGTTGGATGATGACGATGCGTTAGCCAGTGATTTTTGCGATGTGCTCGAGCAGCATATGCAGCCGCACCAGGAAGATTACTGCGTTACGTTTCCCGAGGGGATTTTAAGTGTTTACGATGGCAATGCGTATACCGGCCACTACCAGCACCGGCAAATAAACAACGCGCAAGGGTTGGCTTTCGTCAAGACAGTCGCTTCGAAAGACGAAGTCGAAGAGCCTTTCGCTGTATTCTCGACCGGCAACCATACAAACGTCGATAAACGCTACCCGGTGGTGATGGATTCGAGAAAGCGCATGTTCATTAGAACCGAGCACGCCCATAGTGACCTGGTTGCCCACGCAGGAAGAGAGCGTGACAAGAACCGAATGGCCCCTCTGGACCAGAACGACCTGGATGACATGAAGAAGCGATTTGCGTTTGTTTCATCCGGATTATAGAGAAAAGACGAAGCTTGGTTTTAAGCTTTCTTTATCAGGTGGTTTGAATGATTGTTGATGATCAGGTTGTATTTTGTATATCGCTAAAGTCGCAAGTGAACGCGGCGGATTGGCAGCGGGTATGCCAAATGCTCGAGACAACAGTAGCCACTATTCAGCAGTCGACCAGTCATAAATTTCATATCGTCATAGTTGGCCATGAAAAGCCACAAATGGAAAAGATAGATTGGCGTTCTATCACGTTCATTACGGCACCCTTTAGCCCCCCCAGCAAGCGCGGAAAAGGCTGGGATAAACTTAAAAAAAGGCGTTTAGCCGCTTCCTGGGTAAAGCAGCACTGCGATAAGCGGTGCCGGCTAGCTTTCGTCGATGCCGATGACCTGGTGAGCGCTGATTTGGTCGAAGAAGCTTTAAAGGCCGACCCGGCCGTTTCGATCGTTAT
Organism: Vreelandella sp. GE22; assembly: GCF_968212445.1. Lineage (NCBI taxonomy): Bacteria > Pseudomonadati > Pseudomonadota > Gammaproteobacteria > Oceanospirillales > Halomonadaceae > Vreelandella > Vreelandella sp. GE22. The sequence goes on along the minus strand of NZ_OZ309110.1, from coordinate 2,332,366 downwards.
CGATGCTGGCTACCGCCTTGACGCTCGTAATGGCGATATGGAGCTCCTCGATAAAAGGTTTGCGCGCCACTGTGGCTCCTGTTTTTTACCCGTGTTTACCAAAGAAGAGTTACCGGATAGCTGGGAAGATGAGGGAACGGTTTTCTCCAAATTCGATGGTCATGGCAAGTTTTATTCAACCTGCGAAGAATTGAATCGTGACGTTGTTCTAATCAGAACGCCTAGTATCGTTTATTTGATGAACCATGAAGATAGTTTGGAGTATGCCAAGAAAGGCATAAAAGAGAGCGTTGTAAAAAGTAACTTGAAACTCTCCGAGCGTGACACCGTGCTGAGAAATAAATTTTCCAGCCGTTATTGGGACGGTGATTTGCACCTGGTATAAGGTAGCCGAAAAAGATAGCAGCCTGACGACTCGAATTCGTTGAAGTAGTGCTTAAAAGCGATGGAATGATTTGATGAAAATTGAAAGAAAAACGACGGCTGCCTCTATGGCCCCTTTGCAGTCGCTGGCCCAAGGCTCCATGTTTTGGCAGCCGGACAGCGTTGAAACCTCGTCCTGGCTGCATCATCTGCCTTGGATATTTTGGCTGATGGAGACGATGCAGCCCAAGCGTTGTGTCACGCTGGGCGCGCGGCCGGGTAGCCCGCACCTGGCGTTTTGCCAAGCGACGATGCGAACCGATCCGGACGCCGAGTGCATACTGGTAAGCGATGAAAGCAGTGCAAATGACATTGCCGCTACCGCTGAACGCCGTTATGGCGGGTGCCATCGCTTGGTGAATACTTCGCCCACGCGTGCTGCCAGGCACATGCAGCCGGGTATCGATATTATCGCATTGGATCTGGCCTCCAATGACGAAAATATGGATCTCATCCTCGAGCGCTGGCTTGGGTTGATGTCAGCGCAGGGCGTCGTTTTGCTTTCCGGCATTAATGGTGGTGAAGCGCAGCACGCTAACTACGAACTGTTTGTCAGCCTGCAAGAACGTTATCGCACCATTTCGTTTCACCACGGTGAAGGCCTTGGGGTCGTCATCGTAGGCGAGGCGCCTGCCGCGCTCATCGAAACGCTTTTAGCGCGTTGGAAAACCACCAGCGCCGCCCGGGCCGTTCGCGATATCTTCGCGCGCTTGGGGCGTGGCATAGCGGACCAGGCACTGAATGATCAGCACAAGGCGAAGCTGAGTCATGCCCAGCAGCGCCTTGATGAAGTGTTTCAGGAGCGAAACGCCAAGAGCGAAGAGCTAGCGCAGGTACGCGAAAAGCTGGCCGAAGCACAAGGTGCACTCGAGGCAAGTAACGCCGAAAAAACGTCATTAAAGGCTTTGGTTACCGAAAAAGACGCCAGTATCAGTACCCGCTTCAACGAGCTAGCGGTGCTCACCAATATGGTGGAAGAGGCGGATAAAAAGCGCGAGACCGCAGAGCGCAGAGCCGCGCAACTCCACGAGCGCAATGAAGAGAAGAAGGTCGAGGCGAAAGAATTTCGCCGCCAGTTGGCTAAAGCCGAAGCAAAAGACGAAGAGCGCAAAAAGCAGATCAACGACTTACGCGATAGTGTCGATGCCTCCGAGGCGGCCTATGGCGATGCTGCGGCCCGCGAGAACAAGGCGCTTTCGAAGATTGCCAAGCTGGAAGAGCTTTTGCAAAGCCGGGATAAAGAGTTGGCTGCTCGCTTTGAAGAGCTGGGCGACTTGACCGCCGCCATGGAAGAGAAAGAGGCGCAGCTTGAAGCTTTAAAGCAGGAACAGCTAAGCGCCAGTAAGGTTCAAGAGGCGTCGAGCGCCTCGCCGAGTAGCTCTCCAAAAAAGGGAACGCGTAGCCAGCGCAAACGCGCCCAGCGCAAGCAGCAAGAAGAGGTAGCGGAGCTCGAAGCCAGCCAGTGGTTCGATGGCCAGTGGTATCTAAACCAGTACCCGGATATCGCAAGCGAAACGCAGTATGGCCAGAAACCGGCGCTTCATTATTTGAAATTCGGCGGCTTTGAAGGGCGCGACCCCTCGCCGCACTTCGATAGTGCGGGCTACCTTCGTGCCTATCCGGATATCGCCGCGACCGGCATTAACCCGCTGCTGCACTACATCCGTTCTGGTATCAAGGAAGAGCGCGAGCCCCGCCCGCAATGATAGAGCGGTTTAAACACCTGTTGGGCATAACGCCTCGTCAACGCGAAGACGCTGACGAGGCGTTGGCGCGCTCGGAATTTGACGCGTCGTGGTACCTAAATGCCAACCCGGATGTTCGAGAAGCGGGCATGGTCCCCTGGGAGCACTACTGGCGCCACGGCCGCTTCGAAAACCGGCTGCCTCGACGTAATCGTGCCCTGGAGTGGGACCACGCCCTTTGGCGGGGCGCACACGGCGTTATTCTTGCCAGGCTTAATGGGCTGCTGGAAGCCCCGAGTGCCACGGCGGCCGAGCGCTACACGGCCAGGCTGGCACTCGCACGCTGGTACCGTTGGCAAGAGCAGTGGGACCGGGTCGTTCGACTGCTTACGCCCAAGGGAAGGCTGATAGAACCCGGCGAAAAGCTGGTTCAACAGGGCGTAGCGCTTTCGCCTAATCCAGCGCTTATTTTGGTGGAAGCGTGTTGCCGGTTTTTAATTGAAAAGGGCGGGAGTAAACAGTACCAGGCATTTTTAAAGCAAGCGCTCACCTATTTGAACCGGGACTTTCCCGAAACTGCCGATACAGCGCTGGCGAATGCCAACGCCCGGCGCTTTCTGGTCAATCGGTTGGATCACGCGGGTCTCGAAAACGAAGTGCTCACCACGCTAAATCGTTTTTACGTACGCCATGGCTTGAACCCTTTGGTAAAACCGCTCGAGAACGAGCCCTTGGCGCTGGATAACCTGTCTGCGGCGCCTGGTAATCGAACCCCGCTGGTTGACCCGCCGCTCGTATCGGTCATTGTCCCGGTTTACAACGCAGCCAGTGCCGTGGGTACCGCTTTGCAGGGGCTTTTTGCTCAGCAAGGCGTGCGCCTGGAAATCATTGCCGTCGACGATGCCAGTGGTGATGATTCGGTGGCCGTCGTTGAACACTGGCAGGCACGCTGTCCTGGTCACGTAACGTTGAAGCTGGTTCGCCACGAGCAAAACCAGGGGGCTTACGCGGCGCGTAATACCGGTGCCGCCCATGCAAGTGCAGCGTTCATCACCATTCATGATAGCGACGATTGGTCCCATCCTGAAAAACTGGTTCGCCAGGCCGAGGGGCTAGGCCGTGATGAAAGCGTAAAGGCGACGCTCTCCTATTGGGTAAGAACCACGCCCGAACTTTTGTTTCACCGCTGGCGGTTGGATGAGCACGGCTGGGTGTACCCCAACATCTCCTCTTTGATGGTCAAGCGCGAGGTGGTCGACACCCTGGGGTTTTGGGATGAGGTAAGTGTCAACGCCGATACCGAATACCGCCAGCGGATCGAGGCGGCTTTCGGTTCGCGCAGCATTGAAGAGGTGCTGCCCGGTATTCCCGTTTCCTTCGGGCGCTCCAGCATCCACTCCTTGAGCCAACAAAGCGCCTCGCACCTGGCTTCGCAATTTAGCGGCATGCGCTACTACTACATTGCGGCGGCCAAACGCTGGCACGCCCAAGCCAATGCGCCCGCGGATCTCTACCTAAAACCAAAACCTGGCGCGCGGCCTTTTTATGCCCCCAGCGCCATGTTACGCGCTACTAGCGCCCCACAACCAGGCGCGTATAGTGCCGAGGACGCGCTACAGGCCTCTGCGCTTTTCGACCCCGGCTGGTATCTGGAGCGTTACGTTGATCTACAGTCCGCCATGGTCGAGCCTTTTCAGCATTTTTGCACGGTGGGCTCCCAGGAAGGGCGCGACCCGGGCCCCGGCTTTTCCACCTCGGGCTATCGGCGCCGCTTCGAACAGCTCCTTCAGGAAAGCGGTTTAGAGCCCTGGGCCCACTATTTGCTGAATGAAAAAGCCGGCAGCACAACGAGTGAGAAAGCACTGCCCGTATGGGAAGGCAAGTGCGTAAAAGACTTGCAGCCCACAGTCATGCTTTGTGGTCATCAACTGAGTAAAACGCTGTTTGGCGCCGAGCGCAGCCTGCTCGATGTGCTCGAAGCCATGAAGGCTCTGCAGTGGAACGTGGTCGTCTTGTTGCCTGAAGCAGGGAATGCGCGTTTCGAGGCCATGCTGCTCGAACGCTGCGCGGCGCTAGCGGTCATTCCGTATGGGTGGTGGCAACAGGGCAAAGCGCCTAACCTTGAAACGGTTTCACATATCGAACGTTTGATAAAACGCTTTGAGGTGAAAGCGGTCCATGCCAATACGCTGGTATTGGATGAACCGCTCGAGGCCGCCCACCAGGCAGGCTTGCCCCGGGTGGTGCATGTGCGTGAGTTGCCCGCCCACGATGAAGCGCTGCGCGCCATTTTGGGCGCTTCTACTGAAGAAATCGTTACCCGGGTACATACAAGCGCTGATTTGATCATCGCCAATTCGTCTACCGTGGCTAAAGCTTTTGCCAACGGTGCCCGTGGTACTTCTAAAGCGCCTATTCGTGTGGTGCCCAATACCATCGACATGGCACCGCTGCTTGCCCTAGACCAACACCCCATGCGCCCGGTCGGCGAGTTTTGGGTGGGCATGTTGAGCAGCAACGTGGCTAAAAAAGGGCTCGAGGATATCGAAGCCGTGGCGGCGCTTCTTGCCGAACGCGCCCCTCATATCAAGTTTCGCCTATATGGCCCGCTTGGCCCAGCAGTGAGCCAACTGCTGGCGCGCCAAGGCGCTTCAGGCGCGCCGGGGAATGTGGTGTACGCCGGTTACGTCGAATCCCCGGAAAAAGCGCTGGCCGAGGTGGATATGATAGTGAACCTCTCTCGCTTCAAGGAGTCGTTTGGGCGTACGGTGCTCGAGGCGATGGCCGCAGGGCGCCCGGTAGTGGCCTACCGGTGGGGCGCGATACCGGAACTTGTCGTTAATGGGCGTACCGGATATTTGGTGGCCTTCGCGAAAACGGCCCGCGTTGCCAACAAGATCGAAAAGCTAAGCCGCTCACCAAAGCGTTGCCAGCAAATGGGCGAAGCGGGCAGGGCAAGAGCGCTAAGCGATTTTAGTAGCGATACTTTAAAAGTCGCGCTTGAACAAAGTTACAAGGTGTTGAATAAAGCGTTTAAAAGCTCGTTCCAGGTTAAAAGGAAATAGACCGTTTGAGTACAACAGGTGATGTAAAGCGTTGGTTAAAACGGCACTGGCCCGAGAGTTCAGAAGATACCGGCAGTACGCCGGTGTTTCGTTGGGAGCTGGATTACCCTTCTACTACCCGCGAACCCCGGTTTGTTTCTTCTGGCCGCGTCGTGCAGGGCTGGGTGCTTCTTGACGACGCCTTTATGGACCGATTGCCCAGTGCCCATATCGTTGCGCAGTGGGAGAGCACGTTCGAGCTGCGCTACCCTTTAGAGGTAGAACGCCCGGACGTCATCGAGCGGGTGCTAGAGGCCGACCCTGACAGCCACCCTCAGTGCTGCTGTGGGTTTCGTTTTACTATCCCCCCGCACATTCAAGCGTTCAGCCTCTGCCTCGAACTTCAGGGCCAGTTATGGCTGCTGCAAAGTGTGGATATTGCCAATACCGATGATGTACCGCCTCCGCAAGCTCTTAAAGTATTGGAGGGCAAGCAGGGGTGGCTGTTTTTGGATAACGATACCAATAATAGCGTGGATCAGTACCGTGGGCGTTTACTACTGACCGATGAAGGCCTGGAAAAATGGCAGACGTACCTGAGCGACTTGAACGCACTGGCAAAGCGTCAGAACGCTAAAAGCGCGGTTATCGTGGCGCCCTCCAAAGAGAGTGTGATGGGGCCACGCTATCATTCTGTAGAAGAGGGTTCCGGCGGGCCGATCCACCAGCTTTTAACCTTGCCTGGCGCCGCCGGGTTCGTTTATCCGGCTAATGAGTTGAAAGCGCTGAATGATGACGCCTTTATTCAAACCGATACCCACTGGACACACCGTGGCGCCATGGTAGCGACCAAAGCGCTAGCCCAGTCGCTTGGCCTAAGCCCGGACGCCGTGAATGGCGTTTTTGAAGGTGATAGCTATCGGGTTTATATGCATACGGGCGATTTGGGCAGTAAGTTTTCGCCAGAAAAACGCAGCGAAACCGAGGCGCTGAAGTCTTTTGGCTTCATCAATCACCGCTATTTCGATAACGGCTTACCCAACTTCGGCCGCTTGTTGGTCATTCACTACGAACAGGCGCTGGTGTCTGCTACCTGTGTGGTCTTTGGGTCTTCTTCCAGTTATTCCATGCTGAGCTATTTGAGTCGCCTGTTTACTCGTATCGTGTTCGTGCATAGCGCTGGTAACCTGGACCCGGAGCTCGTGGACACTGTTAAACCCGAGTACCTGGTCGTGCAAACCAATGCGCGTTTTGTGGTGCAGGTTCCCAAACCCAGGCAGGCGTTAAAAGCGCTAATCGAAGAAAAACGCGCACGTTTGACACCAGAGGAGAATGAACAGGTGACTAAGCGCCGGGTAGGTGTAAGTACTGATGATGCGTTGATCCAGTCGCTTGGCCTAACGCCCTGGGTGGCGCTCTAATCGTGTTGCCTGGATGCCGTGGGCGCATCGGGCTGTTAATATGTCCATTTTTTATGAGTGAGATCGTGTCAGGTACCATGAAAAAGAACTACGAAGAAGAATCAAATGGCAACAAGTAATAAACGGTATCTGCACCATCGTTCACCGCTGCACTTCATTCCCCAGCAGGAGCTCGTTCCAACCGAACGCCCCGGCGAGTGGAAGGCTACGGGCGCAGAAGCGCAGTTCAAACTCGAAGGCCAGCTCCCCTGGGCGGGCTGGAACATGCTCGAGATCGCCTGCGACCGGGATATCAGCGGCATCGTCGCCACACTGACCATCGAAACCGTCCGGCGCTCGATCACGGTCGATTTTCCACTGCGGATGGGTAAAACCACCAAGCGGCTGGTGTTCGTTCCCTGGGGCGTGAAGAAGATCACGCTCAGGCCATCCCATGTGGCGTGTACGTTCTCCTACAGCCATTTTCGGTTTGTTTGGCTGACCCCCACGTTTGCTTATAATCGGCTTTTGCAGCGCCTGGTGAGTACCCACCAGCATTACCGCGACCTAACGACTGACGAAGTACTGGTCAGCCTCAAACAGCAGGCTCGCAAACAGAGCCGCAAATGGCAGACGCTAGCGCGGGAGGATTACGACAGCACCTTCATTAGCATGTCGACCCGGCGCCACTATCAGCAGTGGATTCAACAGATCGAGCAGCGCCGCGCGCCGGATGAACATGAAGCGGCCGCCTATAAAGATTTTGCCTGTAGCGTCGTTATCGCGGTTGCCGGCGAACAAAAGCGCTCGCTCAAGCAGCTCAAACAGTGGCTATATCCCACGCTTGCAAGCGTTGCCGAACAGTCGCTTTCGCCCCGCCAGGCGCTTTTACTGCTTTCGCCGCGTCAGCATCAACGCCTGGCGGCCTGGTTGAGCGAATGGCAGCAAGAGCTTGCCTTTTTAGAGGTCGTTGAAACGCCGTCGTCCTCGATTGCCGAGCAGCGAAGCGAAGCCTTGGCGCATACAGCAGGCGATTGGGTGTATTTTCTGCGCCCAGGCGACCGCCTGGCGGACAACGCGCTTTACCACGCCGCGCGCATTGCGGCGGATAACCCCGCCGCCCAGGTGCTGGTCGCCGATGAGGACAGCCTGGACGAGCAGGGCGTGCGCAATTCGCCGCAGTTTAAGCCGGAATACAACGCCGATTTTCTATACGCCATGCCCTATATGGGCCGCGGGGTGTGTTATCAGCGCGGGATATTGAACCCCTTGGGTTTAGAGGCTGGCGGCGAGCACGCCCAAGACCCGGACTGGCTCGATTATGCCCAGCTTTTGAGCATTACCCGGCAACCAGCGTTTACGCCGGCGTGGTTTGCCCACGTGCCCCACATTGCTTACCACGGCGCGCAAAGTGGTGCTGAAACCAGTTTTGTATCCCTGCTGCAGCACCATTTTAAAGCGCTGGGGGCTAATACCCGCGTAAGTGAAGGGTTACTACCCGGCACCCAGCGTGTGCAGTGGCCCATGCCGGAACCGGAACCGCTCGTGAGTTTGCTGGTGCCCACCCGCGACGGCGTGCATATTCTGCGCCCCTGTGTGGATGCTCTTCTGGAGCGCACCGACTACACCCATTTCGAGCTGCTGATTCTGGATAACCAAAGTAGCTGTAAGGAAACGCTTGCGTATCTAAAGGATGTAGAAGCGCGGGACTCACGGGTGAGGGTGATCCACTACAACCACCCGTTCAACTACTCTTCGATCAACAACTTCGGTGCCGCCCAGGCCAAGGGCAGTATCATCGGTTTGATTAATAACGACGTCGAGCCGACCGAGGGCACGTGGCTGACCGAAATGGTCGAGCAGGTTTCGCGTCCAGACATCGGCTGTGTGGGCGCCAAGCTCTATTATCCCAATAATACCGTGCAGCATGGTGGTGTCATCTTGGGCCTGGGCGGTATGGCCGGCCACTCGCACCGGTTCTTTCAGCGCGATGACGACGGCTATATGGGCCGCCTGAAGGTCACGCAAAACCTTTCCGCCGTAACGGCTGCCTGTTTGCTGCTGCGTAAATCAGTGTTCGATGAGGTGAGCGGCTTGAACGAGGCGGACCTGGCCGTGGCCTATAACGATGTGGATCTCTGTATCAAGGTGCGCGAAGCGGGCTACCGGAATCTCTGGACCCCTTACGCGGCGCTTTATCACCATGAATCGATTTCCCGCGGGCAAGACAACACCCCCGAAAAACGCGCACGCTGGCTGCGTGAATTCGCCTATATGCGTAAAGCCTGGGGCGAGCTGCTGGACAGCGACCCCGCCTATAACCCCAACCTGACCCTGGTGCATGAGGATTTCTCGCTGCGTTGATGTTGGGTGAGTGGTGAGTGGTGAATGGTGAATTGTACCCGCGTGTGCCACGCGACATACGTAACGGCAGCGTTGATCATCCGCAACACCTTCATCTAAAGGAGCCTTTGTGAGCGGCCAGCATTGGACGGTATTGAGCGATGGGGCGCGGCCGACGGAGGATATTTATTTACTCGCCTCGGCGGCGGTGCTGCTTGAAGCGCATGGGCATCGCGTTCAGCGGGTGCTCGCTTCGCGTACCTCAGTATCGGCCTGGTGGCAGCAATGGCGCTTTCGTGAGCATTTGCGTGACCACCACCTGGTGATTTGCCGTTCGCTATCGCCGAGCTGGCTTGCGTGGCTGGAGCGCCATCGTGATCGGTTCGGCTCGATCATTTACCTCATCGACGACGACCTGCCAGCTGCTGCACGCGACACGGCGCTGCCCAGCGCATACCGCGAACGCATGGCGCGCATTGCCGCGCTTCAGCCCCGCCTGTTTGCTCTGTCCGATACCGTTGTGGCCTGCAGCGAACAGCTGGCCCAGCGGCTACGCGCTTTGCATAAAAACGTTCGGGTACTCACACCGGCTTTGCTGGCGCCGCTGCCTTCACGCCATCATTTCGAGAAAGGCCCGAGTAGTGAAAGCCCGTGGCAATTGGGCTTTCACGGCACCCGCGCCCACCTGCCGGATCTTGAACATATCGCCCCGGCGCTCAGCGCTTTGCAAACCCACCGCGATGACACCCGCCTGGAAATCATGCTGGGTGAATACACGCCCCCCGCTTTGGCAAAGCTCCCCAGGGCAGACACACCCACACCGCTTGGCTGGCCGGCATTTCAGGCCTACCAGCGCCGCCAGCGCATACACATCGGGCTGGCGCCGCTATGGGATACCCCCTTCAACGGGGGTAAATCCTTCATCAAGTTTCTGGATATCGCCGCCATGGGCGCAGTAGGCGTGTACTCCAACCGCTACCCCTACACCGAGGTCGTACGCCACGGCGAAAACGGCCTGTTGGCAAACGACGACCCCAAGCAATGGCAAGCCGCCATCACCCAACTGCTGGAAAATCCCCAAGCCACCGCCCAAATGGCCACCCAGGCCGCCCAGGACGCCCAACGCATCGGCAACCCTGAACATACCGCCGAATTTTGGATGAATATATAGCCAACCTCGAATTGCCGCCGGCTTTTGTAGGAGCCCAATTCCATTGGGCGATGGAAGGCGCTAGCCTTCCCAGGCCGCGGTGCCCGCATAAACAGATCGCTGGCTGAAGCCTGCTCCTACGGTGCAGGTGGCGAACCCGGATCGCCGCTGGCTTTTGTAGGAGCCCAATTCATTGGTGGTCCGACACTTCGGCGATGGAAGGCGCCAGCCTTCCCAGGGCCGCGGTGCCCGCATAAACAGATCGCTGGCTAAAGCCTGCTCCTACGGTGCAGGTAGTGAACCCGGATCGTCGTCGGCTTTCGTAGGAGCCCAATTCCATTGGGCGATGGAAGGCGCCAGCCTTCCCTGGCCGCGGTGCCCGCATAAAGAAATCGCTGGCTAAAGCCTGCTCCTACGGTGCGGGTAGTGAACCCGGATCGCCGCCGGCTCTTGTAGGAGCCCAATTCCATTGGGCGATGGAAGGCGCCAGCCTTCCCCCGGCCACGGTGCCACCTTAAAGAGATCGCTGGCTAAAGCCTGCTCCTACGAGTTAGGTGGCGCACTCAGACCGCCGCTGGGTTTTGTAGGAGCCCAATTCCATTGGGCGATGGAAGGCGTCAGCCTTCCCCCGGCCACGATACCCGCATAAACCGATCGCCGGCGAGGACCTACGCGTAAGCGTTTAGAGTTTTGCGGGAGGTTTGTAGTAGTATCTTCTCTATGGGATCGTCACTATTTTTTGCAAAGGAGGTGCATGTGGAAGCCCTTTTAAACGCGTTTTATGAACAAACTCCCAACACCGAGACAGCCGCCGAGCGCGTGGCGTTTGGTACCTCGGGCCACCGTGGTCGCGCCACTGATCGCACCTTCAACGCTGCGCATATTTGGGCGATTACCCAGGCCGTGGTGGACTACCGGGTGGACGCGGGCTACCAGGGGCCGCTGTTTTTAGGGCTGGATACCCACGCGCTTTCGCGCCCGGCCTGGGAGTGCGTGCTTCAGGTATTGGCGGCGAATAACGTGACGGTGAATATCGAAAAGGACCGGGGTTATACCGCCACGCCCCTGGTCAGCCACGCCATCCTGCAACACAACGCCAACAAAAATGCGCTCCGGGCAGATGGCCTGATCATCACGCCGTCCCACAACCCGCCGGAAGATGGCGGCATCAAGTACAACCCCTACCACGGTGGCCCGGCAGACACCGAGACGACCGGCTGGATCGAAGCGCGCGCCAACGACTACCTCACCCGTATCGATGATGTCCCCAGGGTAGCGCTCGAACAGGCGCTGGAACACGCCACCGAGTTCGACTTCACTGGTCTTTATGTCGAAAACCTGCCCCAGGTCGTAGATATCGAGGCGATCGAAAAGGCGGGGCTGACGCTTGGCGCCGACCCCATGGGCGGTACCGCCTTGCCGGTATGGCAGGCCATTTTGATGCGCTACGCGGTCAATGTCGAAGTAGTCAATACCACCGTCGACCCCGCCTTCAGCTTCATGCCGCCGGACCACGACGGCAAAACCCGCATGGACTGCTCTAGCCCCGCGGCCATGGCCAACCTGCTGGAAATCAAAGACCGCTTCGATATCGCCTTCGGCAACGACCCGGACGCCGACCGCCACGGCATCGTGGATGCGGGCGGGTTGATGAACCCCAACCACTTTTTAGCGGTGTGCGTGGATTATCTGCTGAGCTACCGCCCCCAGTGGCCAAGCAGCGGGGCCGGCGCGCTCAAGATCGGCAAGACCCTGGTATCGTCCTCGATGATCGACCGCGTGGTGGCCTCCCACGGGCGTGAGCTTTATGAAGTGCCGGTCGGCTTTAAGTGGTTCGTAGAAGGGCTGCACGAAGGGTATTTGGGCTTTGGCGGTGAAGAGAGCGCCGGGGCAAGCCTGCTCACCCGCGATGGCAACGCCTGGTCCACGGACAAGGATGGCATTGCGCTGTGCCTGCTGGCAGCCGAGATCATGGCGGTCACCGGCAAAACACCCAGCGCGTACTACCAGGAACTCACCGAGCGTTTGGGCACGCCCAGCTACAAGCGAGTCGACACCGCCTGTCGCCCGGAGGAAAAAGCCGCGTTTAAAAAACTGAGCGCCGACAGTGTTACCGTAGATACCCTGGCCGGGGATGCCATTACGGCGGTGCTCGTTAACGCGCCGGGCAACGGTGCCAGTATTGGCGGGATCAAGGTCGTGACCGAAAACGGCTGGTTCGCTGCACGACCCAGCGGCACCGAGTCGCTTTACAAGGTCTACGCCGAAAGCTTCAAGGGCCCCGAGCATCTGGATGAGCTGATTCGCAGCGCCCAGCAGCTTCTGGCCGGGGTGCTGGCGCAATAAGCCGTTAGCGCTCAGCTTGAGAGGCTGGATAGCCTCTCAAATGTTGTAAAATTGCCAATATGGCTTACGCTGTTGGCAACTTACACGCCGTATCATTCACTGAGGCGTTGTGTGCCAGGATGGCGCTTATAAAGCTAATTTAGGGGCTTATCGACACATAACGCGTTTTAACGTGAGCGGGTACGGAAAAATTTCGAGCTGCCCCGACCCGGCAGTACGCTTATAGCTTTGTAATATATAGCGTTGGTGGCTGGATCAACCAAAGTGGCTCGAAAATTGCTGGTAACAAGATGAATGAATCATCTTCGAAAGACTCAAGGACGACACAATGAATGTATCCACGCTCTCGACTGCCCGGCGTGTCTACACGCCGCTCAATGCCTTGAAGACGCATGCCGAGCAGATTCAGACGAAATCCCTCACCGATTTACTCGCGGGCGACAGCGACGTTGCCCTGCGTCGGAGCAAGGCCCTGCAATTTTCGCTGGGGTCGCTCCATATCGATTTCAGCAAGCAGCGTGTTAGCGAACAAACGCTTGCCCTGTTGATGGACTGGGTGCGCAGCTGCCGGCTGGAAGAAAAGCGCCAGGCCCTGTTTGCGGGCAGCCATGTCAACGTTTCCGAAGGACGCCCGGCGCTGCACATGGCGGCGCGCTGGCCAAGCGATGCCGATGCCCCGGAGGGCATGGAAGAGGCGGTCGCGTTTTGCCAAACCCAGCGGCAAAAGCTCTCGGATATGGTCGAGCGATTGCACGCGCGCCAGTGGTTTGGCGCCACGGGGCAGTCGGTGACCGATGTGGTGCATATTGGCGTGGGGGGCTCCGATTTGGGGCCAAAGCTCATTAGCGAGACTTTGGGGGCCTGCCCCAGCGAGCAGCACGTCAGTGTACACTACGTTTCCAGCATGGATGGTAGCCAGCTTCTACCGTTAATGGAGCGCCTCAACCCGGAAACCACGCTGCTGGTGTTGGCTTCCAAATCCTTCACCACCGCCGATACCCGCTTCAATGTGAACACCGCTTTGAGCTGGCTTAGCGAGGCGCTCGAGATCGACGTGGCAACGCTTTGCCGCTTTCAGCTGGTGGGTGTGTCGACCCGCGCGGATAAAATGAGCGAGTTTGGTATTCCCGAGGCGCACCAGCTCCACTTCAAGGAGTGGATCGGTGGGCGTTTTTCGCTCTGGTCGCCTATCGGGGTCAGCGTGGCCATGCAGTTGGGAATGGCGTCTTTCGAGCGGTTGCTGGAAGGGGCCCACGCGGTCGATCAGCATTTCCTCGAAACGCCATTGGAAGAGAACGTGCCGGTTTTAATGGCCGCGATAGGCGCCTGGAACTCGCAGTTTCTCGATATTCCAACCCACGCCGTGCTGCCCTACGATGCCCGTATGGCCAGCGTGCCCGCTTACCTGCAGCAACTGGAGATGGAATCCAACGGTAAAAGCGTCGGGCTTGATCGCAAACTGGTGCCGCACCCCACGTGCCCCATCATTTGGGGCGATGTAGGGCCCAATGCACAGCACGCGTTTTACCAGTTGCTGCACCAGGGAAGCCATACGGTGAGCGCCGACTTTATCGCTGTCGCGACCCGCGAATGTAATGCCTCGGGTGCGCTGGCCGATTCCCTGCGGGCTCAGGAACATCTGACGCTCGCCAACTGTTTGGCGCAGTCTCAACTGTTTGCGCTGGGGGATGACGCCATTCCGATGGTTTCTCGCGGGCAAATGGCCATGGGGTATCGCGGTAATCAGCCCAATAGCGTTATTTTGATGCAATCTTTGAATGCCTGGAGCATCGGCGCCTTGATCGCGCTTTACGAACACAAGGTTTACGTCCAGTCGGTACTGTGGAACGTCAACCCGTTCGACCAGCCCGGTGTAGAGCTTGGCAAGAAGCTGGCCGAAAGCTTTTATCAGGCCCTCGAAGAGCAGCCGATCGATACGCCCACCGTGCAGGACCCCAGTACGCGGGCATTACTTGAAAAAATACAGGCGTGGCGGCAGTGATCGCGCTTGAACCTACGAAACGCTTTAACGAAAAGGATGATTAGATGACTCAGGTCCGTAAAGCCATTATTCCTGTCGCGGGATTTGGGACGCGCCTTCTGCCGATCAGCAAGGCGATTCCCAAGGAGATGGTGCCGGTGGTCGACCGCCCGTTGATCCAGCACGTGGTCGAAGAGGCGCTGGCCGCGGGCATCAATGAAATTATTCTGGTCACTCGTACGGGGAAGTCCGCCATAGAAGACCACTTCGATGCGCACTACGAGCTCGAAGACTCGCTGGCCAAAAAAGGCAAGGATGCGCTGCTGGAAACGCTTTCAGCGATTGCGCCCCCCCGGTTGAAAGTTACCAGTGTGCGCCAGGCCAATGCCAAAGGCCTTGGTCACGCCATTCACTGCGCGGCCCACTTGCTGGACGACAACGAGCCCTTCGCCGTGATCCTGCCGGACGTACTGGTCAAGCCCCAGGTTGGTAGTGATACCTGCGACCTGGGCCGCATGGTAGAGCGTTGGGATGCCAACCAGGCGTCGCAAATCATGGTGGAAGCGGTGCCTCAGGAAGAGGTGTATCGCTACGGTATCGTCGACTGCGACGAGCCAAACGCCGGCGAAAGCGCCGATATGCGCGGCGTAGTCGAAAAGCCCAAGCCGGAAGAGGCCCCTTCGCGGCTGTCGGTCATTGGCCGGTACGTGCTGCCGTATCGCATCATGGAGCTTCTCGAAGACCAGGCGCCGGGCGCCGGCGACGAAATCCAGCTCACCGATGCCATCGACCGTCTCATGAAGGAAGGCCAAACCGTACAGGCGTTTCGCATGCACGGGCGCACCTTCGACTGCGGCCACATCGAAGGCTGGCTACAAGCCAACAACACCCTGGCCCGCGAAGCCGGGTTCGATATTTAATCGCCGCTGGCCAGTGTTCGCTCATAAAAAAGGCTCCCGAGGGAGCCTTTTTTGGGTCTGATATAACGGTGGCCCCGAACAAATCGCTGGCTAAAGCCTGCTCCTACGGTGCAGGTGACGCACTTGGTTTGCGGGGGCTTTTGTAGGAGCCCAATTTATTGGGCGATGGAAGGCGTCAGCCTTCCTTGGGCCGCGGTGCCACCTTAAAGAGATCGCTGGCTGAAGCCTGCTCCTACGGTGCGGGTGACGCACTTGGTTTGCGAGGGCTTTTGTAGGAGCCCAATTCATTGGGCGATGGCGCCGATAGGCGCCCCGGCCAAGCCTCCTCTTTCGCCTGAGGCGCCTTTCTTTAAACCCTACCTAACCATCAACATTAAACCGGCAATACCGCGCCATCCGCACGGGGTTCGGTGCCGCCTTGCAGCACGCCACTTGCCGCGTCACGCACAATCACCTGGCCGCGGCCGAAGGTAATGCCGCTGGTGCTCTTGACGATATGGTGGCCACGACGCTCCAGGGCTTGAATGAGGTGGTCCGGGAAGCCGGGTTCGACCTCGACGGTTTTGCCTTCTACCCATTTCCAGCGGGGCAGGTCCAGCGCAGCCTGGGGGTTCAAGTGATCCTCCAGCAGGCTGGCAACGACCTGAACGTGGCCCTGGGGCTGCATGTAGCCGCCCATTACCCCAAAGGGCCCCACGGCCTGGTGATCCTTGGTGATGAAACCCGGGATGATGGTGTGGTAGGTACGTTTGCCCGGGCGCAATACGTTGGCGTGGTCTTCCTGCAACGAGAACTGCCAGCCACGGTTTTGCAGGCTGATGCCCGTACCCGGCACCACGATACCCGAGCCAAAGCCATCGAAGTTGCTTTGAATGAACGACACCATGTTGCCTTCGTCATCCGCCGTGGACAGATAAACGGTGCCGCCCAGCAAGGGGTTGCCGTGGGTGGGGTCCAACGCCTCGGTGCCGATCAGCGACCCGCGCTGCTTGAGATACGCCGGCGAGAGCATTTGTTCGACGCTGGGCGTCATGTCGGCGGGCTCGGTGATGTAGCGAAGCCCGTCCACGTAGCCAAGCTTGGTGGCCTCGATACGCCGGTGAATGGATTCGACCAGATCACGCGGCTCGTCGCCCAGCGCTTCGAGAATACCCAGCGCCTGTAGGGCAATCAGGCCGCTGCCGTTGGGCGGAATCTCCCAGATATCGTGGCCGCGATAGCGCACACTAATGGGGTCGACCCACTCCGGCGTGAACGCGGCCAGGTCTTCTTTGCGCAAGAAGCCGCCGTGCTGGCGCGAGAAAGCGTCCATGGCCTCGGCCAATTCGCCTTTGTAGAATGCCTCGGCCCGGGTCTCGCCGATGGCGCGCAGGGTTTTGGCCATCTCCGGTGAGCGCCATACCTCGCCTGGGCGTGGGGCGTGGCCCTCGGGGGCGAAGTGATCGAACCAGGGGGCGAATTCCTGGCCTTCGTACTGGCGATAGCGCTTGAACGCTTGCTCCCAGAGCTGGCTGGCGGTAGGCAGCACCGCGTAGCCGTTCTCGGCAAGCTCGATGGCCGGCGCGATGAGTGCGGCGAAATCGAGCTTACCAAAACGCTCGGAAAGCGCCGCCCAGGCACCGGGCGCGCCGGGTACGGTGACCGGCACCAGCCCATGGGCGGGCATGGTGTCATGGCCCAGCGCCTTGACGGCCTCACACGAAATACCCTCCGGGGCGCGGCCGCTGGCGTTCAAACCGTGCAGCTCGCCATCGACCCACACCAGCGCGAAGGCGTCGCTACCGATACCGTTGGAGGTCGGCTCGACCACGGTCAGCGCCGCGGCGGTGGCGATGGCGGCGTCGATCGCGTTACCGCCGTCGCGCAGAATGTTGGCGCCCACCTGGGCGGCCAGCGTTTGCGAGGTGGCTACCATACCGCGTTTGCCAAAGGTGACCGTTCGGCGGGAGGCGGCGGGGTAGTAGTGAGGGTCGAGCTTCATGGTAATTCCTTGCGCTTGGGGAAGGTGCGGGCTCAATGATCGTTTGTGATATAAAAAATCGATTATTTTTAAGGCATTTGACTATAGGCGAAGCGCAAAAGCGGCGTCAATAGTCGTCAGGCGCCGTCGAGGTTTACCCCCGACCGCGGGGTGTGTCTTAATACCGGCTCTGAAAGTGTGCAGAGGAAGCGGCGATGAAAGCATTAGGGCGATATCTGGTATGGGGAGGTGAGGTCTTCACCGGGGCCAAGTCCTTCAAGGCCAACCCGTTACTGGGTAGCCATCGGCTCAACTGTTGGGGGCTCCACAAGAGCCGTGTTCGGTTGGCCTATTGGATCTCGCGGCTGCGCATGGCCATGTTCGCCCCCGGGGTGCCCAAGGCGGACCGCGAGCAGTTCAACGAGTACGGCTACGTGCTCAAGGAGAACTATCTTACGGAGGCGCACTTCCAGGCGCTGGTAGCGGCCATTGCCCGCTTCGACGGCGAAATTCGCGAGTGCTGCCAGGGCGATGCGCGCACCCACCGCATCCTGCTCACGCCGGAAGTGCTCGACGCGGTACCGGAAGTGAAAGCGGTGCTGGATGACCCGTCGCTCAAGCGGCTGTTTCGCTACTGCAGCGGCCACGCCCGCCTGCCGATCTGCCACATCGAGAACGTGCTCAACGACCCGGCGGCCCCCGATGTGCGCCGCGATCCGCAGAAGAACCTGCATATCGATACCTTCCAGCCGACCATGAAGTTCTGGCTTTATCTGGAAGAGGTCAGCGAGGCGAACGGCCCCTTCATTTACGTACCTGGCTCCAACCGCCCGCACCGTGACCGCTTGAAGTGGGAGCACGACATGAGCTTGAAGGCCAGCCGCCATGCGGATCACTACACCGCCAGCGGCTCGTTTCGGGTCAGCGCCGAAGATGCCGCTCGCTTGGGCAAGGAGGGGCCCCGGGCTTTCTGCGTGAAAGCCAATACGCTGCTGATCGCCAACACCTTCGGCATCCACGCCCGGGGTGACGCCGCGCCGGGCAGCTCGCGCCTGGCGCTTTGGGGTATGAGCCGTACCAATCCTTTTGTGCCGCTACCCGGCATCGGCATCGGCGCGATCAACCGTTTGCAGTACCGCGTGTTGCAGCGTATGCGAGTGCGCGATGATGAGAAAGCCGCCGCCCGCGGCGTTCCTTCCTCCTGGCACCGCATCGAGCAGACCCGCATCATCGAGGAGCGCCCGAAGGCGCCGTAGAATTCGGCCAGGCGTTGCCGCTAACGCGTAAAACCGAAAATGCCCGCTCGAGAGCGTAATGCCGATCAGTTAAGCTTGGCTATCACCTGTGGGACAGAGCTTTAGCTCGCGACGGGTGGCTTGGCCAGGGCGCCTGACGGCGCCATTCGCCGAATTGTCGGACCACCGCTGAAGCGGGCTCCACAACAACGAAATCTTGCATCCATCCCTTGTAGGAGCAGGCTTCAGCCAGCGATGCAGCGCAACGCGCTGCTGGGGTTGGTGATGATGGCAACCAAAAGTGCCGTCGCCACCGAAGGGCGGCTATCGCCGCCATCGCCCAATGGAATTGGGCTCCTACAATGGAATCGTGCCCCATCCCTCGTAAGAGCAGGCTTTAGCCAGCGACGCAGCGCAACGCGCTGCTACAATAGATTTACCGCTCGTTGTGGGTAGGCAAAAGCCTTAACTGATCGGCATTACGCTCGAGAGCGGGCATTTTTGATGGGCTTTGCAACAAAGCGAGGGGTGCCCGGGACGACTACCGAGATGCACTTTCCTCGAGTCTGCTGCGCTGCTCGGCCAGCCGGCGTTGGCGCCGGTAGCCGTAGATACTGTAGATACTGTAGATCACCGACAGGTGTGCGGGGCGCGCTGGCAGGTCGTTAGCGCGACTTCTCGAGGCTTGTGACATCGAGCTCGAGATGCTGGGGGCGGTGGAGCACGTTGAGCAGCACGATGGCGCGCTCTTCGCCCTTGGCGTGTTCGAAGACCGCCTCCAGGTGTTTGAACGGGCCGTCGCAGATGGTGACTTTCTCACCCGCCGTAAAGGTCACGTGGCTGCCTTCTAGGCGATGGGGCTGCGCATAAAGGCTTTGCACCAGGGCGTCCGGCACGGCCACCGGCGTATTGCCGAAGGTCAAGAGCTTGAGCACGCCACGGGTCGAGCGGATCGGCCGCCAGTTGCTGGCGATCTGGTCCAGGCGGATGAACAGGTAGTAGGGGAAGAGCGGCTCGGTCACCGTGACGAGCTTGCCCTGGCGCTTGCGCTTGATTTCCAAAACCGGGTGAAACACCTCGAACGCCTGGTTGGCCAAGTGCTCGGCGGCGCGAAACGACTCGCCGCCCTTGCATTGAATCACGTACCACTGGGCGCTCTCGGCGCTTTTGGTGTCGCTTTGCATGGTGTCGCTCAAACGTTTTGCGCAAGCAGCGCAGCTAACGCATCGAGGGTTTGGTCGATCTGCGCTTTGGTGTGCTCGCAGGAGAGGAAAAACCGCAGTCGGGCGCTTTTTTCCGGTACCGCCGGGTAAAGAATCGGCTGAACGTTGATCGCCTGCTCGAACAGCGCGTGGGAAAGCATGGCCGCCTTGGGCGAGCTTCCTACGATGATCGGCACGACCGCCGAGCCGATACTATGGCCGATATCCATACCCAGCGCCTGGGCGCGGGTCAGGAAGTAGCGGGCGTTCTCCTGAAGCCTGGCGACGCGCTCCGGCTCCTGGGCCATTAGCTCGAGCACCTTGATCGACGGCGCGGCCACCTGGGCGGGCATGCCCACGCTGTAAAGAAAGCCCGGCGCGAAGTAGCGCAGCATTTCGACCAGTGCCTTGGAGCCTGCGATATAGCCGCCGCACCCGGAAAGGGTCTTGCTCATGGTGCCCATCCAGATGTCGACCTCGGTCGGGTCGATCGCGAAGTGCTCGCGAAGCCCAAGACCGGTATCGCCCATCACGCCAAACGAGTGGGCTTCGTCCACCATCAGCCAGACCTGATAGCGCTTTTTCAGCTCGATAAAGCGCGGCAGATCCGGGATGTCGCCATCCATGCTGTAGAGGCCTTCGATCACCACGATCACGCGCTCGAACTGCCCGCGTTGACGTTCGAGCAGCGCTTCCAGAGCATCCGGGTCGTTGTGGTTGAACCACATCCGCTTGGCGCCGGAGAGCTGGGCGCCCACCAACGAGCTATTGTGGATGTACTCGTCGTGGAGCACTAAATCCTTGGGTCCCAGCAGGTAGCCCAGGGTGGAGACGTTGGTGGCGTGGCCGCTAACGAAGGCGACCGCGTCTTCCACGGCGTAGGTGCGCGCAATGGCCGCTTCGAGCTCGCCATGAATGGGACGCTCGCCGGACACCACGCGGCTGGCCGACACCGACGTGCCGTAATGAGCGGCGGCATCCGCGGCGGCTTGAATCACCCGCGCATCGCCGGAGTAGCCCAAGTAGTTATAGCTTGCGAAGTTGATGCACTCGCGCCCGTCGATCACGCTGGTGGCGCCGGCCTGGCCTTCGTGCACCTTGAAAAACGGGTCCACCAGGCCCAGTTGCTTGGCGGCGTCGCGCATCATGGTGAGCTGCTGGGCGCCCGGGTGGTCTTCGAAGCGCGTAAAGCGCTCGGGCACGGGCTGGCCTTTCGTTTGCGCCGCGGGCTCGCTGCTGGCAGCCGGCCCGCGGGTGCTGGGGCGGCTGCGCGCCTTTTCCAGCAGCTGTCGTTTTAAATCGGAACGCTTGGCGGTCATGGTGTCTCGGTAGTAGAGGGTGTCGCGGGCGCTTTTAGCTCGTCGGCGCCGTGGCGAGCGGCCAGAGAGGCTATCGCATCCTGTGGCGACTCTTCAACATCCTCATCCCCATGGTGGAGCTTTTTGATCAGCACCCCCGCGAGCTTGTTGAGCGTCGAAGCTTCACTAAGCACCATTACCGGCACCTGTACGCCCAGGCGGTTCTCGATGGCGGTCATCAGCTCCACGCCCATCAGCGAGTCGAAGCCCATGTCGTACACCGAGCGGTCGACGTCGATCTTCTCTTCCTCGATCAGCAAAATGCTGGCGAGTTCCGCGCGTAAAAGCTCGGTGACCGTTTGCTGAAGCTCTTCCGGAGAAAGGTCCGCCAGTAGCGCACTGATATCGTCGTCGCTGTCCGCGCTGGTGTCGTCGTCGCTTTGGCGGGCAAGCTCGTCAAAGCGCGGCGCAGCGGCGGTGGGCAGAAAGCGCGCCAGCGCCCCCCACTCGAGCTCCAGCAC
Organism: Vreelandella sp. GE22; assembly: GCF_968212445.1. Classification (NCBI taxonomy): domain Bacteria; kingdom Pseudomonadati; phylum Pseudomonadota; class Gammaproteobacteria; order Oceanospirillales; family Halomonadaceae; genus Vreelandella; species Vreelandella sp. GE22. The sequence continues at coordinate 2,310,858 of NZ_OZ309110.1, read as the reverse complement.
GCCCAGGCTTGCGCCGGGGGTGATCAGCATCTGCTCCAGCACGTTGAGCGCATCCGCCGAGCGCAGGGCCGAACCGCCCAGGCGCTCTTGCAGGGCGTCGCGGGTGCGCGTGTTACGGGCAAGGAAGCCGACGTCTTCGATGGCGCCCCAGCGTACGCAGGTCGCCGCCAGGCCTTTTTGGCGGCGGTGTTCAGCGAACGCCTCCATCCAGTGGTTGGCCGCCACGTAGTTGGCCTGGCCTGGGTTGCCGAACAGGGTCGTGGCCGACGAATAGAGGATGAAGAAATCCAGCGTGTCGTTTTGAGTGAGCGCGTCCAGGTGGCGGGCGCCCTCGATCTTGGGTGCCAGCACGCTCTGGATGCGCGCGGCGTCCAGGTTGCGGATCAGGCCGTCGTCGATCACCGTGGCGGCGTGAACGATACCGCGCAGCGGGTGAAGCTCGCCCCGGGCGCGTTCGAGCACGTTTTCAAGCGCAGCACGGTCGGTAATATCGCAGGCCGCGGCCAGCACCTTGACGCCTTGCGCCTCGAGTTTCTCGACCGCCTGTCGAGCGGCCTCGGTACGGGTGCCGCTACGGTTTAATAGAATCAACTGGCGCGCGCCCTTGCTCACCAGCCACTGGGCGGTTTTAAGGCCAAAGCCGCCAAGCCCACCGGTCACCAGGTAGCTGGCATCGGCAGGCAGGCTGAGCGTGTCCTGGCCCAGAGTGTTGCGCTCGGGGGCGGCGATCGGCGCGTCATAGGTGACGACCACTTTGCCGATCTGGCGGGCCTGCTGCATGTAGCGGAAGGCGTCGACCACCTGGCTGTGGGTGAAGGCGGTAAACGGCAGCGGGCTCAGGGTGCCATCGTTGAATAGCGCCATCATCTCGGTGAACAAGCGCTGGGTCAGAGCGGGCTGCACCTTCATGAGCTGGTCCGAGTCGATGCCGAAGTAGCTCAGGTTGTTACGAAACGGACGCAGGCCGATCTGGGTGTTTTCGTAGAAGTCGCGCTTGCCCAGTTCCAAAAAGCGGCCGAACGGGCGCAGCGCGCGCAGGTTCTGGTTGATCGCTTCGCCGGCCAGCGAGTTCAGCACGATATCCACGCCTTCCCCCTGGGTGTCGCGCAGAATCTCTTCGGCGAAGGTGAGCGAGCGCGAATCGTAAAGGTGCTCGACGTTCATCAGACGCAGGAAGTCGCGCTTCTCTTCCGAGCCGACGGTGGCGTAGATCTCTGCCCCCATCCACTGGGCGATTTGCAGCGCGGCGATGCCCACACCGCCCGCGGCGCCGTGAATCAGCACTTTTTCACCGGGTTCCAGCCGCGCCAGATGCTTGAGCGCGTAGTACACGGTAAAGAAGGTGGTGGGGATCGTCGCCGCCGCGGCGAAGCTTACCCCCTCGGGCAGCGGGGCGATGGCGTGCTGGCCCGCAATCAGCTTGTCGCTGAAGCTTGCCGGGCCAAAGCCGACCACGGCCTGGCCGGGGGTGACGTTTTGTACGTTGTCGCCCACCGCGATGACCTCGCCGGAGAACTCGAGGCCAAGCGTTGGCCCGGCAAAGCCGTTCTCGATCGCTTCATCGGATAAAAGGCCGAGGGTATACATCACATCGCGGAAGTTGAGCCCGGTGGCCTTGACGCGCACTTCGACGTCATTGGCGCCCAGCGCCGGTAGCGCCCGGGGGCGCCACTGAAGCTGGCGCAACTGGCCGGGTAGCGCAAAGCCAAGCGTCATCGCCTGGTGCGGCGCGCCGGTATCCGGCCCCGGTGCGTGGGGCGCGGCCTGGGTGCGCAGGCGCGTTGCGAAGCGCGCGCCGTCGGCGTGTAGCACCAGCTCGTTTTCGCCGTCCGGTGTGGCAAGCGTCTGGGCAAGAGTGGCCAGGGCTGCGTCGCTTAGCGGGTCGGGTAGTTCGACCAGCGTGACCGTATGGCCCACGGCTTCGTTGGCAAGCGAGCGGCCAAAGCCCCAAAGCGCGGCGTCGAAAGAGCCCGCCGGCCCCTGGGCGTTGAAACCGTGGGTCGCCAGCCACTGCGTGGGCGGGCAGCCCTGGTTTTCCAGGCCGCTGCCTTCCAGCGCAAGCGACCACTGCTGCGCGCGGGTGCAGCGCGCGGTTTGGCCGGGCGTGGTGGTGGCGCCCAACCCGTGAAGGTCGACGATATTGACCGGGCCCGGGGCGCTCGCGGCGTGTTCGAGCAGGCCTTCGCCTGCGCTTTGCAAAATGCGCGCAGGTTCGTCGCCGCTTTCGACCAGCCAGGTTTGACCCGGCGGTAGCGTTTCCTGCAGGCGCTCGCCCAGGGGGCGAGTGGCGGCGTCCGTCACGATGATATGACGCGTGACCACGGGGCTTGCCGCAGCCGGTGTGCCGGTGGCCCGGCCGTGAAGCATATAGGCGCCGCCGTCGTCCTCTTCCAGGGCAATGGCCGGCGAGAGCTCGAAGCCCAGGGCGCTCAGCCACTCGACCAGGTGCGCTTGCTCGACTGGCGCGGCGTTCAAACCAGGCGTTGCCAGCACGTCATCCAGCCAGCGGCTGGGGTTGACGCCAACGACCAACACCTGGGCGTCGGCGGCAAGCCGCTCGGGCAGCGCTTCGATCAGCGCGCGGGTGCGCTCGGCGCTGGTCACGTCCACGCTGATGAAAGCGAACTGGGCTTTTTGGGCTGGCGTAAGGGCGGCGCCGTTGTCGCTAAGCGCCGCCACGTCGATCAGCGGGAAACGTTCCTGAAGCTGCAGCGCCTGGTGTTTGGCGGTGTCTGTGGTGGTCAACGCGCGGTAGGCGTAGCGGCCGTTGTCCGCCGTGTTTAACAGCAGCGGCTCGAGCAGGCGCTGGCCAAGTGCCGGCGCGCAGGGGCCCGCTTCCAGCAGGTTCAGGCGCTGGCCATTGGGCAGATTCGTCAGCGCTTCGCTCACCAGTGCCTCGAGGCTTTCGGCCAGAACGTTCCAGCCGTTTTCGCCGATCAGCACGCGGTTGAGCTCGCTAAGCTGTTCCGGGGTGATATTGAGCGAGGCCGCGTCTTCTTGGCCGCTGGCCAGCGCTTTGCGGTGAAGGCCTCGCCGGCCGACCAGATGAATCGGGGCGAAGTAATCCGGGTAGTCCTGAACCAGTAGCTGCCAAATCGCCTCGGGGGGCGGGGTGTCGCTGCTCTCTTCTGGCGTTTGGGCAAACGCCTCGCTCAGGCTGTCCAGCAGCGGGGCGATCTCGGCGGCGTAGCGCTGGCCGGTGGCCTCACCGTAACGCTCGCCAAGCGCGGCCAGGGTGGCCAATGCTTGCTCGGGAAGCGCCTGCGCCGAGGCGTTCAGCGGGGCGGGGGTGAGCGCGACATCGATATAGCTTAGCTCGTGATGATGGGCGCGGTTCAGGCGGATCGCCTTGAAGCGGGTTTCGCTGAGTACGGCGACCGCGCGGCCGCGGGCATCGTACAGCTCGAAATCCGCCGTGAACGAGTGGGGCGCACGCTTGCCCATGACCGCCCGGGCCAGCACCGGCGCACCGGCCTCCAGGTCGACCTGAATACGGCCGACCCGCACCGGTACGAAGGCGAGCCCTTCGGCAAAGCCCTGATGGCTTGCCAGCAGCGGGATGAACATCTGGAAGGCACTGTCCAGAATGCCCGGGTGCAGGTGTAGCGAAGCGCGCTGGGCGTCGGTATCAGCGTCCAGCTCGATCTCGCCGATGACCGTATCGTCATCCAACCAGCCGCGCTTGATGGCCTGAAACGCCTCGCCATAGTGCAGCCCGATGGCGTCGGCCAGTGCGAGGTGCTCGTTTAGCGTGTAGTCCGGCGCGCGCTTGGGAAGCGCGGGGGCGGTGCGGTCCAGCAAAAAGCCGCGGCTTTCGCGCATGGTGCGCGCGACGGCGTTGAGCTGCCATTCGCTCTCGGCGGCGGGTTCGCGGGAGTGAATGGCGATTTGGCCGCTGTCCGGGTCCAGGTGCAGGCGCGCGGTGCGCCCGTTAGCGCCATCCAGCAGCAGCGGCGCACGGATCTCGAGCTCTTCGACATCCAGCAGCGCCGTCTCTTTTTGCGAGGCGTTGGCCGCCAGCGCCAGTTCGATAAAGCCCGCGCCCGGGAAAACCGCGCCTTCGCCGACCACGTGGCCAGCAAGCCAGGGCGTGCGCTGGGTATCCAGCTGGCTCTCCCAGGTGTTGGCCTGTTGGGCCAGCCGGTAGCCCAGCAGCGGGTGCTCGTAGTAGCGCGCCAGCAGCCCTTGGCCGTCGCCGGTGCCGGGCACCCAGTAACGGGTGCGCTGCCAGGCGTAGCGGGGCAGGTCGACGCGCTGGCCTTCGACCGGGAAAAAGCCCTGGGTATCGAAGGCGAGGCCGCTCAGCAGTAGCTGGCCCAGGCATTTGGTAAGAACTTCGAAGCCATTTTTGTGGCGCTCGAGGGTACCGGCCACCAGCCCCTGGGTGTCGAGATTGCGAAGCGTCTCGCTTAGGTAGCGGCGCAGGATAGGGTGCGCCCCGACCTCGACGAAGACGTTGTAGCCTTGTTCGATAAGCGTCGCTGCGGCGCGCTCGAAAAGCACCGGCTCGCGAATGTTGAGCCACCAGTAGTGGGCGTCGAGGGCACTTCCTTCGCTGAGGGCGCCGGTCACGGTCGAGTAGTAGGGGATCGATGTTTCGCCCGGGGTAATGTCGCTGAGCGCATCGATCACCCCTGCCTGGATGCTGTCCATGGCGGGGCTGTGGAAGGCGTAGTCGAGCGGTAGGCGCTTGGCGAAGATATCTTGGCCCACCAACTGTGCTTCGAGCGCTTGTAGCTGCCCGGCATCGCCGGCCAGGGTGATCCCCTTGGGGCTATTCACCCCGGCCAGGCTAATGCGGTCGAACGCCGGCATTTCAAGCCAAGGGGCAATGTCCTCGGCGCTGGTCGCCACGGCGGTCATTTCGCCCAGGCCCCGGGTCATGCCCTGGTAGTGGCTGCGGTAGTAGATAACCTTGACGGCGTCTTCCAGACTCAAGGCGCCCGCCGCCCAGGCAGCGGCGACTTCGCCCACGCTGTGGCCAAACACCGCTGCCGGCGTCACACCCCGGGCCTTGAGCCACTGGGTGAGCGCTACCTGTAGCGCGAACAGCGCAGGCTGAGCGATTTCCGTGCGATCCAGGCGGTTTTCCCCGGCGTTGTCGCTCTCACCGTTAAGACCTGCCAGCTCATCGCGTAGGGAGAAGCCACCCAGCTTTACGAACAGCGCATCGACCTCGTCTATGGCTGCACTGAATGTGGGTTCGTCCAGCAGGTTCTTGCCCATGGTTTCCCATTGGCAGCCGTTACCGTCATACACGAATACCGGGCCCTGGGGGGCGTCGAGTTTATCGAGTTTGATGACGTGCTTGGTGTCACCGTCGGCGAGTTCCTTGAGCGCGCTGATGGCTTCAGCCGTGGTTTGGGCAAAGCATAGCCCGCCCACGCGGTGGTGCTCGCGGTGGTGGAAAAGCGTATGGGCAATATCGTAAAAGCCTTGCTCGCTTTGCTCCAAATGGGTGACGAGGTTAGCGGCGTTGGCGGCCAGGGCGTCTTCGCTGCGCCCGCTAACGCGAATGGGCAAAGGCGCGTTTGCGGTATGGGCGGGCGGCACCTGTTTTTCCGGCGCGCTCTCCAAAATGACGTGAGCGTTGGCGCCCCCAAAGCCGAAGGAGTTGATGCCGATTACCAAGCGGCCTTCGGCCTTGAGCGGCTGCGCCTTGGTGACGACGCTGATATTCCACTCGTCGAATTTGATATTGGGGTTGAGTTTGCGAATGCCGATCGTCGCGGGCACTTCCCGGTATTTGAGGCTGTAAAGCGCTTTGGCAAGCCCGGCTACACCCGAGGCGGTTTCCAAGTGGCCCAGGTTGCTTTTGACCGAGCCGATGGGCAGCGGCGTTTGGCGGTGTTGGCCAAGCGCCTCGCCAATGGCGCGGGTTTCGATGGGGTCGCCCACCGAGGTGCCGGTACCGTGAGCCTCAAGATAGTCGATTTCATCCGGCGTGATGCCCGCCTGCTCGTAGGCGCGGCGCATCAGCGCAACTTGCGCGTCCGGGTTGGGGACCGTAATGCCCGATTTATAGCCGTCGGTATTGACCGCCGAGCCCGCGACCACGGCCAAAATATTGTCGCCATCGGCGATGGCCAAATCGTAATCTTTTAAAAAGAACAGCCCGGCGCCTTCCGAGCGCACGTAGCCGTTGCCGGCTTCGTCGAACACCTGGCAGCGGCCGGTCGGCGAGAGCATGCTCGCCTTGGAGAAAATGATGAACCCATAGGGGTGCAGGTGCAGGCTAATACCGCCGGCCAGCGCCATGGTGGTCTCGCCGCTTTTGATCGACTGGCAGGCCTGGTGAAAGGCGACCATGGACGATGAGCAGGCAGTGTCCAGCGACATGCTCGGGCCGTGGAAATCGAACACGTAGGAGAGCCGGTTCGAGGCGATGCTCGAGGTATTACCGGTCGCCGTGGAGGCGTCGATCGCTGCCATGTCGTCGGCTAAGAGGTAGGAGTAGTCGAGACTCGCCACGCCCAGAAACACGCCGCATTCGCTGCCGCGCAGGTCAGCCGGCTTCATACCGGCGTTTTCGATGGTCTCCCAGGCAAGCTCCAACAGCATGCGCTGTTGCGGGTCCATGTTGGCGGCTTCCCGCGGGGAAATACCAAAAAACTCTGCATCGAAGCCGCTGATGTCGCCAAGGCTACCGGCGGCAAAAGACACGCTGGTACCGGGGTGGCGTTTGTCCGGGTGCCAGAAAGCGTCGTGGCTCCACCGGTCCGGCGCCACTTGGGTCACCAGGTCTTTTTCGGCTTGCAGATTTTGCCAGAACGTTTCAGGGGTGGTGCCGGGGAAACGATGGGCGGCGCCGATAATGGCAACGCGTTTAGTCATTCTTGCTCCTGCGGTTCTGGATCTGCCTTGATCTGTTCGCTATTTCTATCGTGCCCAAACGCCCGCTCATACAAGGCGATACCCAATTCCTGCGCCTTCAAGGGGGTGGTGTCGGTGGCCACGTGGTCCTGGCGTTTCGTTGACCATATCATGTAAGGCGTCTCTCCCGTAGGGGCGCCGTAGTGTGCGTAGGCCTCGGGCAAAATGGGCACGTGGTCGCCGTAAAAACCCAAAAGCCCTGGGCGTTGGGTCACGCTCAGCGCTGCTTTTATCTGCTCGAGCATTGCGTCCGCTTCACCCAAATGCTTGAGGTAGACGGCCAGGTCTTTCAAGTGCCTGGCAGGGGGCCAACTGGCACCCGGAAGCACCGTGCTCATCCGTGTTTGTTCCGGCGCTTCCAAGTGCAGCGGGCCATGATTTTCCATGGTAATGACGAATACAAAGAGCGGCCTATTATCGTCATCTTCAAGCAGACGTCCAACCTTTCGTGCAACCGCGCGGTCACTCATGTACTGGCCGAATTTATCTTCAGCGGCAAAATCGTTGATATCGATGAACGAATCGAAGCCAAGTTTGGGGAAAACCTGGTCGCGCTTATAGAAAGAGCCAAGATAAGGGTGAACGCACACCGTGCGGTAGCCCTTGGCCTTGAACGCCGACGCAAGGCTAGGAAGCCCTTGGCGGGCCAGCGTATGGTAGGGGTTGAACTGGCGCGCGCCCCAGGCGCTGGCCGGCAGACCGGTCAGCACGCCGCATTCGGTGCGCACGGTATTGGCCCCCCAGGCCGGCACACTCAACGTGCCTTTTTGTAGCGCCTGGGACCAGGTGGCATCGAAGTGGCTAAGTGTTTGGGGGGCGACATCGGCGCACCAGGGCCGAGGGTCGAAAAACGATTCGCTTTGCACCAGCACTACGTGAGGGTGTGGCTCGTCCGGCTTGCTCGGTGGCGCGGCTTTATAAGTATTGGCATTGAAAGGGGCGTCGTCAGCGGTCGGCGCTTTCGAGCGAAATAGCGCCACGCCGTATGCCCAAAGGCTTGCGAAAAGCCCTAAACGACACATATCCGCGGCGGGCTGAAACGTGACCGGCGGGCACTTTTTCAAACCCGTTACGACCAGCCCAGCCCCGGCCAGCAACAATAACGCCAACTGAACGAGTACCTGGCCGGCGTCCCACCGGCTTAAAAGCGTTGGCTCGAAATATAAAAAGGCGCCGATCGCCAACGCCCCGGCCGTGCTTGCCGCAATGGCCAGCCCAATACCGAAAAACGGCACGTAGAGGCGCGGGTGCAAAATCGCATCCCAGAAGTATTCGAAATCGTGGCAGATGAACGGCTCTTTGAGGGTGTGCGATTTGGTATTGCTGGACTGCACCACGACCAGCGTTAGCGACAGCGCCAGCACCACCGCAAACCAGGGGCGCTGAAACACCAGGCTGAAAAGGCCAAAAAGCACGCACCAGCTACCGATATGCACGGCGTTAACGCCGAGGCCACGCTGGGTAAACGGCGCGGGGCGCGGGCGCAGGCAGGCCTCCATCACGTAGCTGGCGACCAGCCCCAGCAAGAAGGGCACCCAGAGTGCTTGGGTAAGGCTTTGCATCATGGCGCCTCCAGGTGGTCGAACCCCAGGCGCTTGATGAGCCACTGGGAAACGCCGGCGGGCAGCACGGCCAGCCACCAGGTGCCGAAATTGAGCGGAAACGGAAAGCTGACCCGGGCGCGGTTGGCGTCGATGCCGCGCTTGATCACACGCGCGGCACGCTCCGGCGGCCACTCGAAGGGCTTGGGCCCCGGCATGGCGTTGCACATGGGCGAGGTAACGTAGCCTGGCATGACCACGGTAACCCCGATATTAAACGGCGCAAGCAGGCCCCGGAGCCCTTCGCCGTAGGCCTTGATACCCGCTTTGCTGGCGCTGTAACTGGGTGTTGATGGCAGGCCGTGCCAGCCGGCCAAAGAGCTGATCAGTACCAGTTGGCCCTTACGGCGCGCCTTCATGGCGGGCACCAGGTGCTGGGTCATGCTGATCGGCGTTTTCAGGTTCACATCCAAAAGCGCCTGAACGTCTTGCCAGGCCTCGAGCTCACCCGGCCCCTGGGGGTGGGTGTTTTTACCCGCGCAGGCGATCATGACATCGGGTACCTGCTCGGCGCACACGCCGTGTAGCCACTCGGCCAGAGCGCTTTCGTCGGTGATATCGACGCTCGAGCACGTCACCCGAGCCCCGGCCGTCTCACATTCCCGGGCCAGTAAATCGAGCGCCTGGCTATTGCGGCCGTGAATCACCAGGTGCCAGCCCGCACGGGCGTAAAGCCTGGCCAGTGCGCCGCCAATGGCGCCGGTGGCGCCGGTAATCAAAACGCACGGGGTGGCTGGCGCGGCGCTTTGGTCATCGCCGGGGGTGGTGGGCGGTAGCGTGTCGTTCAAAGCAGCTTCTCCAAAGGCGAGGGGCTGGCCTCTAGTATACGGGCGGTATTGCCGACCGCTAAATCGATCCCCGTTGGGCAGTAAAAGCCGCCGTTGACCTGGGTAGTGTGCATCACAGTGGCACGAAAATAGCCGAACAGCGCGCTATTGGGCGCCGCCGGCGCGTGCCAGAACTCGTCCAACGGCCCGCCGCTGGTAAGCCCGGTCAGGTTGTAGATCGGGTCGCTCAGCGCAAAAGTAGGGCAGGCGTTTTCAAGCGCCACGATCCCCACGGTGCTGTTGACCGTGACCGCACCCGCGGCGTGCTTGAGTAGCGCCTCCAAATCGCCGGACTCCAGGTAGACGATGCGCCCCTGCAAACCGTAAAACCGCGCCAGGCGCTCGACGGTATTGGCGTGGCTAATCAGGCGCATATCCAGCGGGTGGTTTTTGATACATAAACGCGCGTTGGCCGGGGCGTGCTGGGCAAACGAGCCCAGCACGTGATCCATCACCTCGGCCATGTCGGCGTAGGGCGAGTGATCACGGATCTGGGCGTCGGTATCGAGCTGTAGCGGCAGCAAAAAGAACGGGGCGCTTGCTTCGATCAGCGCTTTGATGCGTGCGTTGTCGCGTTTTTTCCACTGCTTTAAAAGCGTAAAACGCTTGATATAGCCGGCGTACTCTTTCGGCGCGGTAATGCTCGAATGGTTACGGTAGTGCGGCGCCACCAGCGGGTTGGCAAGCCCGGCCAGGTGGTAGGCGACATCGTGGCGGGCGCGCATCTTGAACGAGGACTTAAAGCGCACCGGCTTTGGCGGCGTTGGCAGCGCCTTGCCGGTTTCAAAGAACCAGTTCGGGTCCCGGGGCAGCAGCGAGTGGCCGTTGACCCCTTCGCGCTCCAGGGTGATCCAGAAAGGGCGAAAGTAACCCTCTTCCAGCACGTGGGTGCGAATACCCGCAGCCGGGGCGTTGTCGATGGCGGCGCGGTGAACGGGGCGGCGGTCGCCGAACAAAAGCTGGTCGGTGATCGCGTAGCGCTGCCAAAGCATTTGCAGAAAGCCTGGCAGTTCATCGAGCTTACCGCGGAAAAGGTGGCTTTCGCCCAGCGACCGGCTCCAGTAGGCGATATCGCCGGCGTTGAAGTGTACCTTCACCACCCGGTGCCCATCGCGGATTAGCTGGCTTGCCAAGCGCTGATAAAAGGGCGAGCAAACGCCTTGCAGAAATAAGAATGCGCGCTTTTGTATCAACTCAATGGCTTCCAATAAAGAAATGACGGTAGTAGCGGTAAAGGCGCTGCCGGGTGCTCAGTGCGGGGGCTTTGGCGCGGGCCTGTTCCAACAGCGTAACGGCGGTTTCCGCGTTACAAAGCTGACGCGTGCGTGGGTCGACGTAGGTGGGGTAGCGTATCAGCGTACCGGCCACGAGCTCATCCAGGCTCAAGTGGCGGGTACGCCGGGTACACTGCATGGCGTCCAACGTTAACCCCCAGCCCGCATAAAAAGGCAGCCCGTAGGTGCTGACCTGGCAGCCGCGCAGCAGCGCCTCGAACCCGGTGAGCGAACTCATGGTGTGAACCGCCTCTACCTGCTCCAGCAGCGCCGAGATGTCCAGATGGCTGGCGTCGAGATCATACAGGGTTGCGGCCTGGTTATCGAGTTTACCCACCCGCGCACCGCTCAACACATCCGGGTGCGCTTTGTAGATGATGAACGCGTCCGGGTGCGCGCTGCGCACCGCTTTTAAAAGCGCGCTGTTGGTGCTCACCTGGGGCGAGCCCGTGGCGATCGAGGCATCGCTCTCCACCTGGCCCGGTACCAAAATCCTGCGCACGTGACCGGGTAGATCGAGCGCCGTTTGCCCTTGAACGTTGTATTTCGAGAGCTTGAGCGTGACCAGCCGGGTGCGAAGCGCGGCCGCGCGTTTAAGCTCATCGTCAGTAAATACGCTGTCGCTTAGCAGCGTTTCCAGATCGCTTGGCTGGCTGGGGTCGTAATAAATGCCCCGACGGTCGATGACCAACGAAAGCGGCCGGGCCAGATCCACTCCCAGCCCCACCGAGCGTATGAAGCCGTCTTCTATTCGCCATAGCCGCTTGAGCTTTGCCGGGTAGCGCGCCTTGAACGCCGCATCGATACGGCTCGACCATACCAGCAGGTGCGGGGTTTGCTCGCTGCCTTCTGGGGATGGAGTGGCTGGCGCCGGCGTTGCTTGCCCTGGTGTTTGAGCCGGCGGGTCCTCGGGCAGCGTTTTTTGAAAATCGACCGTGGCGGCGGGGCCCAAAAAGTCCCCGATAAAGCCGCGCTTCCAAACCGAGAAGCCATAGGCTTGCCAGTGCCCCTGCAGGCGCTCCTTTTGGCGTTTTTGGTCCTGGATCAGCGCAATGGTGGCTTCCAGGCTGCTGGGCTCGCCGGTGTAGGGGTTGGCGTAACGGCTGTAGCGCAGGTAGGCGGCGGCAAACACCTCGGCAAGCGTGCGCCTGGCTACCCGGCGCGGGCAGGCGAGCTGGTCCTGAGTGAGCCCCCAGCCGGCGTAGAAGGGCAGGCCGAAGCAGTGGACGGTCTTGCCGGCGACCAGCGCCTCGAAACCAAGCTGGCTGGTGACGACATACACGGTGTCGACCTGGTCAAATAGCGCCCAGGGGTTGAGATCCTGGCTGATCACCCGACAACGAGGGTGATCGGCGGCGCCCAGCAGGTGGCCCTGTTTGGTGCCGGCGACGACATCCGGATGAATCTTGACCCATATAGTGCTTTGCGGGTGCGCCGCTAGCGCGTGCTCCAGCATCCGGGTAAAGCTTGCCGACGAGGCCTGGCCGTAATGAATGGAGGCGTCGTTGGCGGTTTGGTCCACCACCAGCACGTTGGCCTCAGACGTATTTTTAGCAGACGTGCCTTCAAGCGGCGTATCCGGGGCGTGGTTGTACTTCGATAGCCGCCCGCGCTCGAGCAAGGCCATGCAGCGCTTGGCGCGTGCCAGCTCCTCATGTTCGAAGACGGCGTCATTTAGCTGGTTTTCGAGATCGCTTGGGCGCGTGGCGTCGTAATAGATGCCGGTATAGTCGGCTACCAGGCTTTGCGGTTGGTAGCCCTGCGCCCCCAGCCCCAGGGACCTGATAAAGCCATCTTCCAGGGACACGTAGGGAAGCGCGTGGCGGGCAGCAAAACGCCGGGCGCGCAGGCTGGTGGGTTTGAGCCCCCAGCCAATGACGGCGCTGGGCGGGCCGGAAAGCGGCCCAAGGCGTCTCAGTGCGTCAAATTCAGGCAGCAGTGCGTGAAGGTGGGGAATTTTACCAATCCCTTGCGAGGTGTAGCCTGCCGTGTGTTTTGCCATGTAACGCCATAGATCCTGGGGTGAAAGCCGTCATCGGGTCGGAATGTTACGCAGTTCGACCTTTCAAATGCCATAAAGTGTACGAAAATAATCCCCCTTCATTCCCGTGAATAAGGGCGTATTTTGAATGACTTGTTAGCAAGAATTAATTAAGGTGGAAATGTTGGTTAGAGTATGTGAGCCTTAAAAAAATAATTAAAACTAGCTTTGCCGCCTGAGTTGGCAATGTAGGCTAACCCATTTGCAAGATTACCCGCATCCGGCTGCTGATCGAGACTCTTAGGTACCCGGCGGCTTCATGGCGGCTAGCATTCTACTGCCACTGTCGTTCAAAGAAAATTGACGAATAGGTACAATCGGTGCTGCCAGCCCACTTACACAAAAGACTGACCCCATTTCGGTCCCTCAAAAGCCGACTGCTGCTGGGGCTCTCCGTTACGCTACTGATAGTGGCCGCGATCATGCTGGGGCTAACGTGGCAGGTCGGTAAAAACATGTTGCACGACGCCAACGTAACGCACCTGCGCTACGAGGCCAATCTGGTGTCCGATGAGCTCACCCAGCAGGTCGAAAACCGCATCGACGCCTTGCAGCGTTTGAGCGAGGCGATCGGCACCGCCAATGACGCCGAGTGGGTGCAGTACGAGCTCAGTAAAAACGACTCGCTGCTCGCCTGGTTCGAGGGCGTCGTCGTCAGTAACGCCTCTGGAACCCTGATTGCAGACTGGCCCAGTATCGTGGGGCGAGTGGGCCTGGAAGCCGCCGAGCAGGAGCATTTTCGGATGCTGCGCGGCACGCGAAGCCCCTATGTCAGTGAGCCTTTCGTGGGGCGCGCCAGCAACACGCCACTCGTGCTGGTCGGGGTGCCTCGAATAGACCGGGAAGGCCAGTTTCAAGGTTTCATTGGCGGCGTGGTGAGCCTGGACGCTGGCGGGCTATTTGGCCGCCTGGCGAAAATCCGCCTTGGGGATGACGGCTTCTCGGCCATTTATACGGCGTCCGGCAAAGTTCTTTACCACCCTGACGCGCAGCGGGTGAATACCGCCATTGACAAACCCAGGGCCTACCCCTGGCTCGATATGGCGCTGGATGGCTGGCGGGGTGAGGGAGCCGGCGCGCTTTTCAGCGGCCGTAACCTTTACCAGGCCTACTCCCAGGTGTGGCCGGCCAATTGGATCGTGGCGCTTTATTTGCCGGTCGACCAGGCACAAACCCCCTTGTCGGATTTCATCTACCGGCTATGGTGGATTTGGGTGGCGCTGGCGCTGTTGCTGCTCCCCCTTCTATGGTGGCTGCTGGCCCGCATACTCTCGCCGCTCAACCAGCTCGAGTCGCAAATCGACGAAGTGGGCCAGGGCGGGCGCTCCCACGTGGCGCTGGCCACCCGTATGCAGGAGCTTCAACAGGTCGCGCAGACCTTCAACCGCGTAGAGGACGAGCGCCAGCAGCTGATGACCAATCTCCACGAGCGCGAAGCGTTTTTGGATTCGGTACTGAACTCGAGCCCCCAGGGCATGTTCGTGGCCAACTTCGACGGTCGCATCACCTATATGAACCCCGCGCTTTTGACGATGCTGGGAATACCCCCGGATATGCTCATGGAGGCCTGGCTCAAGCAGATTCACCAGGACGACCGCCAGGGCGTGATCGACCTATGGCAGCACAGTTTAAAAACCGGCCAGGATTACGTGCGCCAACTGCGCTTTACCAAAAGCGATGATGAAATGCTCTGGCTGGATGTTCACGCCCGGGTGGTCATGCTTTCCCAGGGCGGGCACTCGCTGGGGCTTGTCGGGGTGGTCAAGGACATTACCGAGCGCCGCCAGCAGGAAGCCCTGCAGCGCTGGGAAGCCGAACACGACCCGCTGACGGGGCTGCTCAACCGGCGCGGTTTCCTGCGCCGCCTGGAAGAGGCGTTCGCCGATTTCCAAAAAACCAGCACGCCCTCGGCGCTGCTCTTGTTCGATCTCGATCATTTCAAACCGATCAACGATGAAGGCGGCCACGCCCTGGGCGATGAAATGCTGCGCCGGGTTGCCCAGGTGATCGCCTGGGAAGTACGCCGCAGCGACCACGTGGCCCGCCAGGGGGGCGACGAATTCGCCGTGCTGCTACCCAGCTGCACCCTGATTCAGGCGCGGCGCATTGCCGAATCGTTGCGTCAGGCGGTCAGCGAGGTCTCGGTCACCCACGCGGGCAAAGTGTATAACGTCACACTCAGCATGGGCGTGACGCAATTCGACGAAGGCGACGAGTCGGTCGAGGGCTCGCTCGAGCGCTCGGATGCCGCAAGCTACGAGGCAAAGGGCCGCGGGCGTAACGAAGTGGTCGTCAAACTGCCTGGCCAGCTCGACTCCATGACGCTATTCGACTGACACCGGTACGCCGGTGTCAGTCGGCAGGGCGTTGCGGTACTATCTTTCACTCTTATTCGCTCACTCTTTATCCATGATCCGTCATTCCATACCCATGAGACACCCTTTACCCATTAGAGCAGCCCTGTGGACCTTATAGAGCTCTTCGCGCGTACGTTAGACATTACCCTGCCGGTCTTTGCCATGGTGTTTATTGGCATCGTTTTGAAGCGGCTCAAGTTGATCGACCGGGCGTTCGTCTCGACCGCCTCGGCGCTGGTTTTTCGTGCGACCCTCCCGACGCTGATTTTTCTTAGCCTGATCCAGGCGGACCTAAGCGTAGCGCTGGATATCCGCCTGCTGGTGTTTTTTGCACTCGCCACGGTGGGCCAGTTCTTCGTGAGCTGGCTGTGGGCGCGCTACCGGGTGGTTCATTCTGAGCGTGGCATTTACGTACAGGGTGCCTTTCGGGGCAACGGCGGGGTCGTGGGACTGGCCCTGGCCGCCGGCATGTACGGCAATTACGGCCTTTCGGCGGGGAGCCTGCTGCTGGGGCTGGTCATCGTGCTGTATAACGTGCTCTCGGTTTGGGTGCTGTCGGTGTATCAGCCCGGCGCGACCACCAACTGGCGGGCCATGCTCAAAAACATCGCCACCAACCCGCTAATTCTAAGCGTCGTGCTGGCCATTCCCTTTACCGCGCTTTCGGTCGAGCTGCCCAACTGGGTGATGACCTCGGGCAACTACTTTGCCTCGCTTACGCTGCCGCTGGCGCTGATTTGCATTGGCGCCACGCTTTCTGCGGCCAGCCTGCGTAGCGGCCACCAGGTGGCGCTTAGCTCCAGCGTGATGAAAATGGTGGTGCTGCCCGCGGCCTCTACCGTCATCGCCTGGCTTTGCGGGTTCACCGGCGAGCAGCTGGGCCTTTTGTTCCTGTTTTTCGCAAGCCCCACGGCGGCGGCCAGCTTCGTCATGGCCAAAGCCATGAACGGCAACGTGACCCTGGCCGCCAACATCATCGCCCTGACCACGTTAATGGCCAGCCTGACGATTACCCTGGGCATTTTCGCCCTGCGACTGCTGGGCTGGATTTAATGCCACCGGTTGGCCTATACGGCCGGCCGCGCTATACTACGCGCCCCGCAATACCTTAAAGTCCCTGTAGCTCAGTAGGATAGAGCAGCCGCCTCCTAAGCGGCAGGTCGCAGGTTCGACTCCTGCCAGGGACGCCATTTCGCTTCAACACCTGAGTCATACGCCTGAATAAGCAGCCACCCTGAGGGTAGGGGTCAGGCAAATGCCGGGCCGTGGTCTGCTACTACCTTAATGGGATGCGCCCTTCGAATTCGCTCTTGGCTTTTCTTGCTGTGGTAGGCCTTCCAAAGGTCGCTTTTTTGCTGCAAATTGAGCCAGAAGTCAGGCGTATTGCCGAAGACCGTCGCTAGCATAATGGCGGTTTCAGCGGTCAACGCTCGCTTGTTATTGCAAAGTTCGTTGACCAGGCGCGGCGTAGTGCCCATCTGCCGAGCAAGCGCCGATTGAGTAAGCTCCAGCGGCTCAAGAAATTCAAGTGTCAGCATCTCACCAACCGTGGTGGGCTTACGCTCTGTCATCATCATGGCGTCACCTATAGGTGTGCGGGTCTAAATAGATATCACTAGCCTGGCCGTTAGACCACTGGAAGATCAGGCGATATTGCTTGTTTACTCGGATCGAGCATAAATGGGACAGTTTCCCGCTCAAGTGTTCGAAACGATTACCGGGCGGCATCCTCAAGTCAGCCTCCGACACCGATGCATCGATCAAATCCAGCTTGCGTTTCAAAGCACTAGCGATTGTTGATGGAATCGATCCGGTTATTTCTTCAGTCTTGTAAAACTCTTCCAGCCATTGGTCTCTGAACGATTTGATCATATGCAGCCTCTCGTCATTCCATTATACCGCCTAGTGGCATAGGTTCAACTTTTTGCTGAATATGCGAGAGTTGCGATAGCGCCATTCTTACCTTTAAAGCTAAGATTGGTTAGAGTGATCACAGAGGCGCAACCACAATTGTTTTAGGGGATCTGGATGGAATTTTCGAAGATTTTTTTAGTCGCTCTCGGCTGCCTGGTGCTCTCTGGATGGATTGCCACCCTGGTAATCGCGATAAAGAAAAAAAACTTAAAGAAACAAGTAACTGATGTAAGTTCAGCGCTTGAAGAAAAGAGTCATAAGATAAGCGAGCTAAACGCCACTCTTGAGCGCTTATCGAAGTATCAAGTGATTGAAGATGCAGAGCTGGAAGCGGAGCGTATAGTCTTCGAGGCAAAGAAAAAAGCCGGTCAGCTATGGCAAGACGCTGAACGTGAAAGCAAAAGCCATTTAACAGCTGCTTTCAGCAGGAAAGAAAACGCTGAATTCGAAGCTGTCAGTATCAAGCGAAATGCGGATGAAAAGCGGTCTCAAATAATCGCAGAAGCGCGGCGTGAGGCATCTGAAATTCGTGACAAAGTCAGGCTTTCGGAATCTAAATCACAAAGCCTCGTCCAAGAGGCTCATACCAGAGCCGAAAAGATCATCTCCCATGCCCGCATTCAGGCTGAGGAGACCGCTGGAAATGCATTGAAAGCGGTGGAAAACGCCAAACTCTATGAGCAAACAGCTAAGGCCATGAAGAATATCATCGAAGGTTATCACGATGATTACATTATTCCGAACGCCAGCCTGCTGGACGACTTGGCCGACGATTTTTCACATAAGGATGCCGGACAAAAGCTCAAGCAATCACGTAAGCACAGTGCAGATATGGCAAAAAATGGCCGGGCGGGCGACTGCGATTATGTCGAGAAAGTAAGAAGAGAATACGCCATCCACTTTGCAGTTGATGCTTTCAATGGCAAGGTCGATTCCATCCTGTCTAAAGTTAAGCATGATAATTACGGCAAACTGAAACAAGGGGTTCTCGATGCGTTTGCGTTGGTAAACCATAATGGACAACCCTTTAAAAACGCTCGAATCACCGACCTGTATTTGCAAGCACGGCTAGATGAGCTGAAGTGGGCGGTAGCGACAATGGAGCTAAAGCGCATTGAGCAGGAGGAGCAGAGAGAAATTCGTGAGCAAATGCGGGAAGAAGAGAAGGCCCGTAGAGATATTGAGAAAGCTTTAAAGCAGGCTGAAAAAGAAGAGAAAATGCTCGCTAAAGCGATGGCTGAGGCTCGAAAGCAACTTGAGAGTGCCAACGACGCTGAGCGCGAGGGCTATGAGGCCCGCATGGCAGAACTTGAGCTTCAACTGCAAGAATCAGCGTCTCGAGGCCAGCGTGCAATTTCGATGGCCCAACAGACAAGGCGTGGTCACGTTTACGTCATTTCGAACATTGGCTCATTCGGCGAAAATATTTTCAAGATAGGCATGACCCGTCGGCTTGAACCCCTGGATCGCGTCAAGGAGCTTGGTGATGCCAGCGTGCCATTCTCATTTGATGTGCATGCAATGATTTATTCCGACGATGCTCCCTCTTTAGAACGCGAGCTTCACCGGAGATTCGCTAACCGCCAAGTGAACCGGCTTAATGCGCGTAAGGAGTTTTTCCAAGTTCCTATCTCGGAAGTTCGAGAGGTGGTGGATAGCCAACAAGCCGAAGTCCATTGGACGATGGCGGCCGAGGCGTGGGAATACAGAGAGTCCCTTGCTCTAGCTGGAAAGCAGTTGCAAGCCGTATCGTAGTGTTGGTGGCTTGAACGCAAGCAGTGCCAGAAAGAGAAGCATAGATGAGGCTATTTATAGTGGCAGTACCGGGGCGCTATAGGTCTGAAGCGCAAATGGAGTATGTGCCCAACCTGAACGATCTCGACGCCGCATAGGCAAAGATGCTGGTATGAGATCCACGGCCCGCCTTTGTGCGGGGCGTTCGTCTGTTAAGGCTTAGCGAGAGAATGGCAGCTACTGAGCGCGGCCACAGACCGTCTGGCTAGGATGTTGCCAACCTCATACCCGCGTACCGGCCGCGACCCACGGCGCGCTATCGGCACCCCGCCCCGCCCGCGCGCTAAATGTAGTGGTTTTTATGCACCCTTGCGTCCGTCGCCAAGCCGCGCCACTGCTGAGCTGGCTGGTGGAAAATGAGTGCATGAGAATTATGCGGATTCATGCAGGGTTATGCAGTTTTGACGAATAGATAAGGGAGCAACAATCGAAAGCGGGGCCACCGGCAGGCCGATAGCTACAAAGGACATTCCTGACAAGATCCTGTAAGGCTAAAGTCTTCCGGCGCAGGGTGGCCTAAAGTTGCAGCTAAGCGGGTTGCGTAGATGTAAAGGAATGGGTAATACTGCTAACGATAGTTAAAGTGGAAATCATGGTTTTATGTGTGTCAAACTGTTTGCCACCATAATTCGCATATCACTAAACGACATCTTTCGACCACAAGCGGCCAGTCCGCCAGTAGCGGGGCCTGTACCCGTTTTGAATACAATAACTGATAGTTTTTGTACAATATTCCAAAAAATCGATTAAATAGAATGAGCGACCAATAAATAAATTATGGATATTTTTATTGAGCAATTAACGCCGAAGGATTGGGAGTGGTTTTGCTCACGTATGCTGCGTTACCATCATGGTGCAAATAATTTCTGGGAAGTGCCGGATGCAGATCAAGGAGATTCTGGCCTAGAGTTTTTTGCCATCGATGGAACACTTTATCAGTGCTATTTTCCTGATAAAAACGCAGATATGGCGGCCTACAAGCAAAAAATCCAGAAAAAAATAAGAGAGGATCTTAATAAACTAAAAACAAATGAAATTGAAATAGCAAGATTACTTGATGGGGCTGTGTTCAAAGTGAAGCGGTGGATTCTTTTGGTTCCTGAAATGAAGTCAAAAGAATTGATTAAATATTGTAATACTAAAAAAAATGATCTGCTAAAAGATCCTCCAGCCTTTATTGATGTTAATGATTTTCAGGTAAAAATCGACACATCGGATTGTTATCCTGATGGAGCGATTTTTGCAAAACAGAGCCACGCAAAGGCCGTGGATATTCCTCTAATTGAAGTTGATGATGCTAATAAGGCTGTATGGCAAGAAAGTAATATTGAGTTTTCAGCCAATATTGAACGAAAATCAGATACGCTCATGGGTGAAAAATCGAAAAAATTTAAAGATAATGTCGTTAAAAAATACATTCAGATTGAAAAATTTCTAGACGATCTTCGTGAAAATTATCCCGATCTTCACGAGCTGGTCGAAGATAGTGCGCGGGCACAGTTAGAAAAGATTAAAGACAATTCTTTGTTTGAGGACGCGCTTGATAAGGAGTTCGTTAATAACGTGCGTAAAGGAAATGAGCAGGCATTTTCAAAGCATGCTAAATTGATGTCTGATACAAACATGCAGTCGCTCTCTTTTGGCTATTTATCTAAATGGCTAGCCGAATGTTATATGGATTTTATCTATGAATAAGTGCAACAAGGTCAAGACGGTTATAAGTGACAAATCGTATCCTCTTCCTATAGAGATGCGACCACTGTGGCGAATATGTCTGATCGTGGTTTCTTTGGCTGTTGTATCAGGTGATAAGCGTTATCTGGATGTTAAGAAAGTTAATATTCTTGTATGGATACTCATTCGCCGAGCGCGCTGGGACGAATATGAAGAATTTCTTCATGGCCGCTCAGAAGATACCCCTTTAGTATCAGTTGATACAGCAATGTTTAAGGCTTTTGAGCTTGCCATAGCAAAAGAAATTTTAACGCTAGAGGCAGGCAGAATCTATATGACTAAGAATGCTGTTAATTTGTATGTACTACTTATCGAAAACGGCATCATGCAAGCTGAAATAGCTTATCTGAAAAAAAATGGGAAGAAACTCACAGATCATAAAGTTAAAGAATTGACGGGAGGGTTGTTATAGTGCTTGGATTAAAAATAGACAACCTGCATATTTTGGTGAACGCTAATGGACGGCAGTTCGAATGCACTATACCGTTTAAAGATGGTCTGAATATTATACGAGCCGAAAATTCGTCTGGAAAGTCAACATGTGTAAACGCAATTGCATACGGCTTGGGGCTGGAGGCTATACTAGGCCCAATCCGTAAGCGTCCTTTTCCGAAATCGCTTTATGAAGAAATTTTTGATTCAAAAGAAGATCAGAACCCATTTTTTGTTAGTTCTTCCAAAGTTACTCTTGATATAAGAAATAGTAAAGGTCAAGTAGCGCGCCTGACCCGTGATATAGCGGGGCATGCCATGAAGATTAGTGTTGAGATGGATGGTAAGATAACTGATTATTTTCTTGGGTCATCAGGTAAAGTAGGTTCCGCTGTTAGTGAAAGGGGGTTCCACCATTGGCTTGCTGATTATATAGACTGGTCTCTTCCAAATGTTGTGGCCTTTGATGGTTCCGAGACGACGCTTTATCTTGAGTGCATATTCCCTCTGTTTTTTGTTGAGCAAAAGCGCGGCTGGTCTGAGATACAGGCTAATATCCCGACACATTATGGTATTAAGAACGTTAAAAGGGTTGCGTCTGAATTTTGTTTAGGTATTGATAGTTTTGAGTTCGAGAGAAAAGCTATCAATTATAAGAATAAAATTGATGAGGCTAAATCTGAGTGGGATAAGCTGGCCTCGGCAGCACAAGTTGCAGCCGAGTTTAACTCTGTTGATTTGTCCATGATACCGGAAATTAACAAGTACCATACTAGTGTTAATATTGAGTTTTACTATTTGGAAGGAAATTCCAAGATAAGCGTTTCGGAAAAACAGAAGTCACTTTCAAAGCTTTTGGAAAGGCTAGAAAGTGATGTGATGGCAGTCACGCCAGATAATGATAAACTTGAATTTCAAAGTGCAGTTGTACGTAATCTCCAGAGGAATTATGAAGAGCTTTCCGAGCTTTCCGAAGCGACGATGATATCCGTGACTGATACGGAAAATAAGCTATTAACCCTTAAAAATGACCTGGACCAGTATCAACAACTTCGCCACTTGAAAAAGGTCGGTAGTGACATCGGAGCTAATCTGGATACCGAGACATGCCCGATTTGTGAGAGTGTTCTCTACGATACTCTTGGAAGCCGGAACGTTAAAAGACAGCCGATGACACTCGAAGAGAATATAGATTTTCTCAAGAGTCAGGTCGAGTTTTTCGAGACTGTACGTAATCGAGGGTTAAAACAGTTCAAAGTCTATCGTGTAAAAGCAAATTTTCTTAAATCCAGTTATGAAGCCGAAGTTCAGAAGTTGAAGGAAATTCGCGACGATATAAATGATTTCAATGGAGCTTCAAAATCACTGCTACGTGAAAAGATTGTGGCAGAAATCGCGCTGAAGGATTCAGAGAAGTTGAAAGCTATTCAAGACGAGTTGAGGGAGCGTGCCTCAAAAGCACACACAAAATGGACGACAAATATAGAGGGGCTAAGACTGCTACGCAAACAATCCAGTATTGATAATAAGGGGCTTGTAATAAACAGGCTTCAAGCAATAGTGAGAGGGGATCTCGAAGCATTCCGGTTTAACCCTTCGGCTATCAGATCTATTTCAATTTCGCCACAAACATTAAGACCTGAGCAAGAAGGCTATGATATTGTTGCTGAAACTTCGGCCAGTGATTATATACGGATCATTTGGGCGTACACCTTGGCATTGATGGAATTGGCAGCCAAAGAACAGGATGTAAAACATGGTGGATTTGTCGTATTTGATGAGCCGCGTCAACATGAGGCGAGTAAGTTGAGTTTTAGTAACTTAATCAGAAAGGCTTCTGATTCAAAGTCTTACGGTGGCCAGGTTGTCTTTGCTACGAGTTTGGACGAAGGCGAACTTTCGATTGCCTGCAAAGGCAAGGACGTTAACCTCATTTGCTTTAATGACTATATTCTGACCCCTGTTGAACAGGATGCTGAGGATGAGATTTATTAACCTAATTCTATAGAATATTTGAGCGGCTATTCGCTAAGCGATTTAGATAGATGTGCTAACAGTTATCGAGCCTAATGTCTCTGTCTAAGTGTTTATGGAAAATTAGGCCGATCAAACTACCGTCTACCAAGTGCATATTGTAGGGCTGGTTTTTCGCTAGGCCCCAAACCAGCCGCACAGCGAGCGTAGTATGATCCTTCGGTGAAGGACTGATCTGGCCGTAAACAGTCCATCTGTGTCGCAAATTGTATCACCAGTGATAATATCCAATTATAAGCCGTCAGCGAACTGTGGATGATGGTATACGGTGTGGTATATTGATTTTTTAATTATCATTTAAAAACGCTATTATTCAATAGTTTAATGGTTTTTTTAGACTCCTGCCAGGAACTAGCTTTTAAAAAAGCCCTGCATCCTCAACAATACTCAAATACCCATCCTCCACAAAATCTCCATCCAACTCTCAAGCATCAGTTAATCTTCAAGCCTTAACTTAACCAGCCATGTGGAGCCCTCAATGAACAAAAACCGTTTACCCATGATAGCCGCAGCATCTTTATTTATACCGTTATCTTTCACAGCCCAAGCTAAAGATGAAGATCCCTACACCAACCAATACAGCACCTGCATGGAAGCCTCCGGCGGCGTCACGCAATCCATGGTCGAGTGCATGAGCGACGAACTCGAGATTCAAGACCAACGTCTCAACGATGCCTACCGCGCTATTCGTAGCGAGTTACCCGAGGCGCGGCAAATCGCCCTGCGGGATGCCCAGCGGCTTTGGATCTCGTACCGGGATGCCAACTGCTACTTCTACGCGACAGGGGAAGGCACGATAGCTCGTTTGATCAGCAACGACTGCTTTTTAAGCGCCACCGCCAAGCGGGCCACGGAGCTTGCGGATATGCAGCAGCCCTGAGCCGGGTATTTCGCCACCGGGGCGGGGAGTGGCTATAGTGAGTCAACGGGGTTTATAAAAGGAGACCAATATGATTCGTTATAGCGTAGGCGCGGTGTTGCTTGTGGCCCTGGCAGGGTGCGCGGCACCTGGGTCCAACGGGGCAGAACAGGCGCAGGAAATGGCCGTGAATTACTGCGAGCGGGAAGGGGGCGAGGTGAGAACCCGCGACGGCAGCGATGATGGCCGCCAGTACTGTCATTTGATGGAGGGCCGAGTCATCGAAGTGAACCAGCTGTACCGTTCGGAAGGGTTGCGCTTACACGAGTGAAATTGCCCCACGGCGCCGGGCAAGCCGGCGCCGTGGGGGAGATAGGCGTTAGACGATCAGTGGCCGAACTTCTCGTTCTCGCCCATATCCGGAGTGTCGTCTTTTTTGATGTTGGCCTTGGCGATTTCGTAGAGCTGGTAGACTTTGCTCTCGTTGGCTTTCCAGTGCTCACCCATCTCGATCTTGATTTCGAGCAGGGCGATGTCCGGGTCGTCCTTGCCTTCCGGGAACCAGGCGGCGATGAAGGGGTTCCAGTACTTGTGTATCAGGTCGCGGTTGTCGGTCAGGTTGGCCTTGCCGGACATGGAGACGTAGATACCGTGCTCCTGATCCGAGAAGCTCAGGCAAACGTCGTGATCTTTTTCCGCCTCGAACACTTTTTCAGCGCTGCGGCGGGTGTAGAACCAAAGCGTGCCGTCGTACTCTTCCTGCACCAAGTGCATGGGGCGGGCGCGGGGCATTTCGTGGTCATTGGTGACCAACATGCCTACTTTGATATCCTTGATCATCGACCAGATTTTTTGCTTATGCTCGGGGCTCGACATCGTTCACTCTCCTTATGAATCGGCTTTCTATGCTAACGCGCACAGAGGCCTGTGCTTCGTTACCCGTTTCAGTGTAGAAGAGAGCGCGCCGGCTTGCCTTTAAATTAGCCGGCGCGTGGGGCCGGTTTTAAAACACTCTATCCATCGGGAGCGACATTGCGCCTGCACTATGTTGGGCCGTTACCGGAGCGTATCGGGTTTCTCCTCCTGCCGCGTTTTTCGATGATGGCGTTTTTCTCCGCCGTGGAGCCGCTGCGTATCGCCAACCGTATCAGCGGCAAGGCGCTTTTCGAGTGGGTGCTGTTGAGCGAAAACGGCGAGCCGGTCACCGCCAGCAACCAGATGACGTTGATGGTGGACCAGCCCATCGGCACCCTCGATGTATCGTCGTTGGCGCTTTGTAGCGGCTTCGAGCCCGAGGCCCATTTGAACCGGGCGCTCACGGGGTGGCTACACCGGTTGGACCAGGCCGGGTGCGCGCTCGGCGGGCTGGATACCGGCGGGTTCCTGTTGGCAAAAGCCGAGCTTTTGAAGGGCGAGCGGGTCACGCTTCACTGGGAGAGCCTGCCGGTGTTTCGCGAGCGCTTTCCCGGCATCGAAACCTCGGATGAGCTGTTCGAGCTAGGCGAGCGGCGTTTCTCCTGCGCCGGTGGGGCGGCGGCGATGGACATGGCGCTGGAGGTCATTGCCCGGCGCCACGGGGCGGCGCTGGCAGTGGCGGTCTCGGAGCAGCTGATTCACGAGCGCCTGCGCAGCCACCACGACCAGCAGCGCATGTCCCTCGCGCGGCGCCTGGGCAGCCACAACCGCCGCCTGGTCGAGGCGGTCGCGCTGATGGAGCGCCACCTGGAAGAACCGCTCACATTGGGCGAGATCGCCCGACAAAGCGGCGTTTCGGCGCGCCAATTACAGCGCCTGTTCGAGGACCAGCTAGGGGCCTCGCCGCGTCAGTGGTACCAGAACCTGCGCCTGGAACGCGCCGAGCGGCTCTTGATCGAAACCGACATGGGCGTACTCGCCATCGCCGTTGCTTGCGGGTTCGGCTCCAGTTCCAGCTTCGCCCGGGCGTTTCGTGCCCGGTTCGGGCATTCGCCCATTCAGGCGCGCCGCCACGCCCGGCTTTGAAACGCCATGTCGTAAAGTGTGGCTTTAGGGTCGCCTGGTGTCGTTTTCGCGGGGGTGAAGCGGTCAAACTGGTGGCCTACCGTCAATAGAGGAGACGCGAATGAGCACGGCCCTGAAAACACTGCCCGCAAGCGTTCTGCACGATACCCGTTCAAACAATATTCGCTCAAACCAGGCCCGCTCAACCAGCGCTCGCCTGCCCAAGGCGTTGATGGTCGGCGCGTTGAGCCTGAGCGGCCTGGCCTGCGCCACCGCCGCCCAGGCCGCGCTCGATGAAGTGCGTTTTGGCGTGCCGCCCTGGCCGGGGGTGACGGTGAAGTCCGAAGTGGCCGCGCAGTTGATGGAGGCCATGGGTTACGAGACCCGCCAGCGCGACCTGGCCGTCAGCGTGATTCTCGAAGGCCTGACCCGCGGCGATATCGACGTTTATCTGGGCGGCTGGTATCCGGTGCAAACGGATATGGTCGAGCCCCTGGTGGATAACGGCCAGGTCGAGAAGCTCGTCTCCAACATCGAAGGCGCGAACTCGGGGCTGGTGGTGCCGCGCTACGTGTATGACGCGGGGGTGACCACGGTGGCCGACCTGAACGAGCACCGTGAGCGTTTCGAAGGCGAGATTCAGGGCATCGAGGCGGGCACCGGCATCAATACCGCCGTGCTGAACGCCATCGACAACGACCTGGCCGGTTTGGGCGACTGGCGCCTGCGGGAAAGCTCCACTTCGGCCATGCTGGCCCAGGCCGAGCAGCGCATGCGCGACGAAGAGTGGGTGACCTTCGTGGGCTGGGAGCCCCACTGGATGAACGTAAGCTTCGATTTGGCGTATCTAAAAGACTCGGATGATGCGGGCGTGGCCGAGATCGAAAGTACCGTGTGGACCGTGGTACCGGCGAGCCTGGCCGAGGACGACCCGGCGCTGCACCGCTTTCTCTCCCAGTTCGTGGTGGATATCGAAGATCAAAACGAGTGGGTCCACGGCTACAGCTTCGACGACCGCCCGGCGGATGAAGTCGCCTCCGAGTGGATCGCCGCCAACCTGGAGACCGTCGAGGCCTGGCTGGACGGCGTCGAGGATAAAGACGGCGAACCCGCCATCGAAGCGGTAAGAGCCGCCTACGAATAACCCTTGGTCTTGCTTCTTTTCTAACTGAGCTACGTTGCTAAACGGCCTTCGCTGCTAACCGGCCTTTGAGGCTAAACGACGTTCGAGCGCCTGGCAGAAATCCTGCCAGGCGTTTTGCATGTCTGGAAGGTGTGCCTGGGCGTGAAGGGCGCCGTGCACCATGTTGGGCGCGCACCGGTAACCTACCTCTGCGCCTTGATGGCGCCACCGCTCGACCACTCGCTCGAGCGGTGCGGTCAGCGGGTCGTGCTCCACCGCGAGAACTTCGACGACGCCCTTGGGAAGCGGCGTCGGCGCGCTCGAAGCAAGCGCCGGGCACAGCGGCGAGATGAACAGCACGTCCTGGCGGCTCAATAGCGGGGCGTCTGGCCCCAGCGTTTCATGGTGCAAGCCGTTCACCGGTGGGTAGATAAGCCCCAGTACCGCTTTTGAATTAAGCCGTGTCGCGGCGTCCATCGCCAGCCGCGCGCCAGCGCTGTCACCCACCAGGCAAGCAGGCTCCGCGGCGTCGATCACCTCGCAACAGCGTTTGAGCATGCTGGAGTAATTCGCTTCATAAGCGAGGGGGTAGTCGACGCTGATCACCTCACGCTTGAGCTGCTCGGCCAGGCTTGCCGCGACGCCGTGATGACTCACCACCGACCCGATGGTGAAACCGCCGCCGTGTAGAAAGATCACAGGCTCAGGGCCAGCGTGGGCGGGCTTGAAGCGCCGTATGGGTACGTGGGCCAGTACGTCATCGGCTACCTGCATGCCCGCCGGGTCCGAAGGCGTGAACGACTGGCACAGCGCATCGTAGTGCTTTCGCGCCTGGGGCAGCGGCAGTGATTCAAGCGTGGCCTGGCCTTTTTCAAAGCGGCGAATGAAGGTTGTGATATCCATGTCAGGGAATTCCGATGGTACGCCCGGCAAGCGCGGGCCAAGTGTGTTCGTCGCAGGCGGGGAGCGAGGCGATGGCCTCGTTCACCGGCGCGGGAAAGGGCGCCGGGCGCCCGCTTTGCACGTCGATGCCCATTAGCATCTGCTCGCTGGTAGCAAGCAGCGCCCCCTCGCTATCCTGCATCTCGAAAAACACGTGCAGGCGCTTGGCATCCTGGTTCAACACCCGCGCGATAACAACCAAAGCCTGGCCCTCATGAGCTTCTTGCCGGTAGCAAAGGTGCGTTTCCAGGGTGTAGAGCGTGTAGCGATGCTGGGCGCGGCCCTCGCTGCCTAGGCCGATGTGGTCCATCAGCGCATCGACGGCCCGCGAGAAGACCCGGGCGTACTCGGCGTCGTTCATGTGGCCGTTGTAGTCGACCCAGTCGCTTGCCACTTCGGTGGTGAGTATCTGCATCAGAGCCGTCCTTTCAAGCCTTCGGCCTCGGGCCAGTATTTTTGCACCAGGCCGAGCAGTTCGACCAGGAAGTCGTCGCGGCGGCGGTCGAGCTCGGCCACGCTGCGCCCGGCGGCCTGGTGCTCGCAGCCTTCGACCACGCGGTCGATCAGCTCGTCGGTGAGCTCCGGGGCTTCGAGTTTGGTCCAGGGCTGTTTCAAGGCCGGTCCGAACTGCTCGAGCATATGGCGCATGCCCTGGTCGCCACCGGCCAAGTGGAAGGTCAGGAAGGTGCCCATCAACGACCAGCGCAGCCCGCAGCCGTAGACCACCGCGGCGTCCACTTCTTCGGTGGTGGCTACGCCGTCGTTGACCAAGTGCAGCGCCTCGCGCCAGAGCGCCTCCATCAAACGATCCGCCAGGTGGCCCTCGATCTCCTTGCGCACCACCAGCGGGCGCATGGCCAGGTCTTCGTAAAGGCGCTGAGCGCGTTCGATGTGGGCCGGCGTAGTAGTCTCGCCCCCCACCAGCTCGACCAGCGGCAGCAAATACACCGGGTTGAACGGGTGGGCGACGATCACCCGCCCCGGCGCTTTGAGGCAGCCAGCCTGAAGCTCAGAAGGCTTGTAGCCCGAGGTCGAGGAGCCGATCAGTACGGTTTCATCGGCGGCCTGGTCGATTCTGGCCAGCACGTCGCGCTTGAGTTCCAGGCGCTCGGGCACGTTCTCCTGAATGAGATCCGCGCCTTCGACCGCCGCGTCGATGGTATCGGCAAAACGCAGCCACTCCTTGCTGGCCCCCGGCGCCAGGCCCAGGCCTTCAAGCGAGGCCCAGGCGTTGTCGATGAATGCACGGGTACGCTCGGCAGCGGCCGGGTCCGGGTCGAACGCGACCACGTCGAAGCCCTGGGCCAACGCCCGGGCGATCCAGCCGTTGCCGATCACGCCGGTGCCGATGACGGACAGCTTTTGGGATCGTTGCTGAGACGGCTGTTGAGATCGTTGTTGAGACGGCTGCTGGCTCATGCGTTGGCTCCTTTATTCAAGGCTTTGGGGCCGTTGAGCGAGAGATGCGTGCGGGTCTCGGCCGGGGTCATCACCTGGCCGCCCAGGTTCTCGAGCAGGGTGGCGGCTTTTTCGACCAGCTGGGCGTTGGTCGCCATCACACCCTTTTTCAAGTAGAGGTTGTCCTCCAGCCCCACCCGGGCGTGGCCGCCGAGCAGCGCGGACTGCGCGACCATCGGCATCTGCGCGCGGCCGATGCCGAAGGCCGCCCACTGGGCGTTGGCGGGCAACTTGTTGCGCATGGCCACCATGGTTTCGGTGTCGGCTTCGGCGCCCCAGGGAATACCCAGGCAGAGCTGGTAGAGCGGGTCGCCGTCGATCAAGCCTTCCTGTTGAAGCTGGCGGGCGAACCAGACGTGGCCCAGGTCGAAACACTCGAGTTCCGGCTTGACGCCGGCGGCCTGCACCAGGCGGGCGTGCTCGCGCAGCCAGTCCGCCGGGTTGACGTAGACCATGTCGCCGAAGTTGAGGCTGCCGCAGTCCAGCGTGCACAGTTCGGGCAAGAGTTCCCCCACCGGGGCGTGGCGCTCGGCAGGCGTTTGAATATCGGTGCCTGGCCCGCCCCGGGTAGGGTCCTGGGTGTCGGGAATCCAGTCGCCGCCGCCGCCGGCGGTAATGTTCATCACGATGTCCTGGCCGGAATCGCGCACCCGGGCCATCACTTCGCGAAAATGCGCCGGGTCGTGGCTGACGCCGCCGGTGTTCGGGTCGCGCACGTGAATATGGGCCACGCTGGCGCCGGCCTTGGCCGCGGCGATGCAGTCGTTGGCGATCTGTTCCGGGGTGACCGGCACGTTGGGGTTCTTGCCGGTGGTGTCACCCGCGCCGGTCACGGCGCAGGTCAGGATGACATGGCGATTCATTACTCGCTCCACATTTGATGTTGATACGAATCAGTATGGCGCGATGCCAGGTTGTGAATTTGTTATAAGACGACGCTTGATATACCAGGGCGGACATTTGGCTGGGCGCTTTCGCCTAGGCGCTGACCGCTTGGCCAGGCTAAGCTTGGAGCACTGCGCGACAGGTAGTGTCCGCAGTGACCCGTGACGCTAGTAGAGATAACGAATAAAGCAAAGCATGGAGGCCCTATGGAGCTGTCTACTCCCCTACGCTATACCCCTGACGTTGAAACACCCCTGGAGGACGAGCAGGACGTCATCGATTCGCTCAATGACACCTTCGATACCATTTTAGAGCACACTTCTGAGGATTACGGCCACGCCGTGCGCGCCGTGCATGCCAAGGCCCACGGTATTTTGAGCGGTACGTTGAGCGTGGAGCAGGGGCTGCCCGATGAGTTGGCCCAGGGGCTTTTTGCCAGGCCCGGCGAGTTCGATGTGTTCTTGCGCCTTTCGACCAATGCCGGCGACATTCTTCCCGACGCCGTTTCGCTGCCCCGGGGGCTTGCGCTAAAAGTAGTGGATGTCGAAGGCGAGCGGCTGCCAGGCTCGGAAGGGCATAATCAGGATTTCATTTTGCTCAATGCGCCGGTCTTTCAAGCGCCCACGGCGAGCAAGTTTCTGACCAATCTCAAAATGCTGGCCAGTACCACGGACCGTTTGGAGGGCACCAAGGTGGTCGCCTCCAAAACCCTGCAGGGCGTGAACAAGGCGCTCGAGGCCGTGAGTAGTAGTAGCACCACGCTGGACGCGTTGGGCGGAGCGCCCAATATCGACCCGCTGGGGGAAACCTATTACAGCGCGACGGCTTTCCGCTACGGCGATTACATGGCCAAGTTCATGCTCAGACCGGTCAGCGACTCGCTCAAGGCGCTTACCGGGCGCACGGTCGATATCGACGGGCGCCAGGATGCGATCCGTGAAGATGTACGCGGTGAGATGCACCACCGCGCGGGCGAATGGGAGTTTTGCGTTCAGCTTTGCCGCGATCTCGAAAAGCAGCCGATCGAAGATGCAACGGTCGAGTGGGAAGAGACGCGCACGCCGTTTCAGCGGGTGGCCACGCTGCGTGTTCCCGCCCAGGATAGCTGGCAAGAAGAGAAGGTCAAGCGGGTCGAGGATGAAATGCGCTTTAGCGTCTGGACCGGTATTATCGACCACCAGCCGCTGGGTAATATCAACCGCGTGCGCAAGGAGACCTACCGCCACTCCGCGGATTTCCGTGCACGCTTCAACGGCTGCCCGTACCATGAACCGTCAGCCGGCTCTCATTGAGTCGAAGCGGTATCGATTTTTCTCCCTCGTTCAGGACCTCACACCGATGGCCAAGCCCTTGTTTCGTTTGAATCGCGCCGTGGTTGGATCACTGGCCGTGGCGGCGGCCCTGTTGCCGGCCGCGCTGCTGGCCCAGGACGCCCGTATCGGCAGCGTACGCACCGAGTTCAGAATGCTCGGGCCAAACAACACCATCGAGGTGGAGCGCTTCGACGACCCGAAGGTGCAGGGCATTTCGTGCTATATCTCCTACTCTCAGATTGGCGGTATTTCCGGCGCGATAGGCCTGGCGGAGGAGGCGAGCGAAGCGAGCGTGGCGTGTCGCCAAACCGGGCCGATCATCTTTGACCCGGATGAGGTCACCGAGCAGGAGGTCATTTTCACCCAGCGCCGCTCGGTGCTATTCAAAAACATGCGCGTCGTACGCATGCACGACGCCGGAACCCAAACCTTCGTCTACCTGACCTACAGCACCAAGCTGGTCGACGGCTCACCGAAAAATGCGATTACCGCGGTACACTACGGTGACTTAACTCCGGCCGCCCAGTAAGGCTTTACCCGGCTCTGAGCGCCTAGCGCGGGTCGGCGAAGGTCTGCGTCCAGTAAGTCGAATAGCGGGTGTCGTCGTTGTCGGCCCTCGCCATCCCCATTTCGCTGAACTGCTCGCTCATCAGGTTGCGACAATGGCCGGGGCTTTCGATCCAGCCCTCTATCGCTGCTTCGATCGACCGGTGGCCCGCCGCGATATTTTCGCCGACCGCTCGCCAGGCGTAGTCCTGTTCATTCACCCGCTCTTCGATGCTGGAGTCTTCGGAGCCGGTATGGCTAAAGAAGGCGTTCTCGGCCATGTCTTGTGAGTGCAGCCGGGCGGCGGCTTCGAGCTGGCAGCTCCAGCCAAGCGGCTCTACCGCAGGAAAAGACTCCCCACCGCACTCCCGGGCGCTGGCTCTGGCCTCGTTGACCCGCGAAAGCATTTCCTGCTGGCGCTCGGTCATCTCGCACTCGCTGGATGACGGCGTCTCTTGGGCTTTGGCGCTTAACGAGGCGGCCAGCAGGCAAATGCCCGCCACCGCCATGCCGGAAGTTCGTTTGAGTTGCTGGCGTGAAGATAGATTTTTCATGAATGCCCTGCCTAAAAGTATGCCGTGCTCGAATGCTTTACCCATCGCTCAAGCCTGGCCCGCCATCCAGGGGCAGGCAAGCCGTTACCGCTATGACCCGTGAGCCCGCAGCGTGCTTTCCAGCGCCTCGATACTGCGCTGGTAGCTCGCGTGTTCCCCCGCGCTGATAAACCCTTGCTCCCGGGCGAGCGCGCTCACGCTATTTTCAATCGCTTGAAGTTCATCGAGGTAGGCCTGACGCTCGGCGGCGCTTAGCGTATCGAGCGCTTCTAACCTGGCGCGCAGGGTTTGGGTGTGTCGCTTGACCCATGTTTGCCAGTGCCGGTTGACCGCCAAGCCTTCACCGGTGCGATACCCCTCCCAGCCTGACCCTTTCAATAGCGCCCAAAGCGCCTCTTCCGGGCGGTAGGTGCCGCTTACGGCCGGTACGTGGGTGTCGCCCATAGCGGCGGGGGGCGTGTGAATAAAGCAGCCCGTGCGGTGTGATAATTGCTGCAGCGCTTCGTCCATCCGCTGGGCGGGAAAATCAAAACTGACGGGGTCACGCTGGCAGGCCGCCTGGGCGGACGATGCCAGAAAAAACGAGAGCAGAAGGGCGGTACAGCAGCGGGGCATGGGCATTCT
The DNA here is from genome assembly GCF_968212445.1 of Vreelandella sp. GE22. Lineage (NCBI taxonomy): Bacteria > Pseudomonadati > Pseudomonadota > Gammaproteobacteria > Oceanospirillales > Halomonadaceae > Vreelandella > Vreelandella sp. GE22. The sequence goes on along the minus strand of NZ_OZ309110.1, from coordinate 2,277,693 downwards.
CGCAGTAGAGGGTGGCCTGGGGCACGCTCAGTATCTGACGTTGCTGGGCGTTGGGCAATCAAATACGTGGTGCCCGAAGGCGCTTGCACGATGGTTAAGCCGGGCGTCGCAGGCAGTGCGTATCCAGCTCATTCAAGCGGTTATATCCCAAAAGGCCAAGTGTCGACGCCATCTCTTTTTCGAGTAGCCCAAGCGCATGGGTGGCGCCCGCTTGCCCGCCGGCCGCAAGGCCATACAGCGTGGCTCTGCCAAGCCAAACGGCGTCCGCGCCGAGGGCCAGCGCCTTGATGATATCGGTGCCGCGACGAAAGCCGCTATCGACGAACACCTGGCAGCGCTCGCCCACCCGAGCCTTGACCTCCTCCAGGGTATCCATGGGTGAAAGCGAGTGATTGAGCTGGCGGCCCCCATGATTGGAGAGCACGACGGCGTCCACGCCCAGGTCCGCGGCGTGCTGGGCTTCCTGGGGTGCGAGTATGCCTTTCAGGATGAGTTTGCCGGGCCAGAACGCGCGCAGCCAGGCAATATCGTCCCAGTTTAGGGAAGGGTCCAGCTGTGGGCCGATGATCTGCGAGGCGCCCTGGGCGTTGCGCTTACCCGGCGGCAGCAGCTCATCCAGGTTCTTGAACGTGGGCAGCCCGTCGGGCCAAAGGACATCGCTCATCCAGCCGGGCTTGCCCAGCAGGTGAAGCAAATTGGGCAGCGAGGGCTTCATGGGTCGACGAAAATTGCGCACATCCCACTCGCGGTTGCCGTAAATGGCGCTGTCGGTGGTCACCACGATGGCCTCGAACCCCGCCGCCTGGCAGCGTTTGACCATCGATTCGACGAAGTCGCGGTCGCGATAGAAGTAGATCTGCATCCAGGCGGTGAGGCCTTCGACCGCGGCGATCTCTTCCAGACGCGTGGTCGAGACGCTGCTGAGTACGAAGGGGATACCGGCATCCCGGGCGGCGTGGGCAAGTTTTAGGTCACCGTCGCGGGTGAGCATACCGTTGAACCCGGTAGGGCCAATCGCTAGAGGCAGGCGGTAAGTGCCCCCCAATAGGGTGGTGCTCAAATCCCGCGGGCCGACATTGGTCATCGTTTTGGGCTCGAACAGGTACCGATCGAATACCGAACGGTTGCGGCGCAAGGTGTGCTCGTCGTCGCTTCCGCCGTAAACGTATTCAAATACGAAGTTGGGCATTCTTTTCTTCGCAATGCGCTCCAGGTCTTCGATATTCAAGGCTTTTTTATAATCCGAGCCCTTGTAAAACTGGCGTTTCATGATTGTTCACCTTCAACCAAAGTATAGCGTGAAAGGTCTTTTGTTTGTATCGCCATACTACCATACTAGTTCTATCAGTTAACGGCTTCACGCCTTGCAAAGACAGCTCGCTTTCCCGCGTTCAGCCATCATTGGATCAAGGGCTGTGGCTAATTTTCACCATATAACAAAGCGATTTTCCGAGATGTTCGATACTCGGGAAACGGTATCCCTCATTGAGGAGGCAACTTCATGAAAATCGAACACGCTTATACCATTGTCACCTCGCCGGGGCGTAACTTCGTTACCCTGAAAATCGTCACCGATGAAGGCACCTACGGTATCGGGGATGCCACGCTCAATGGCCGCGAAATGGCGGTGGTTGCCTACCTCGATGAACACGTGATACCGGCACTGATTGGCCGGGACCCGCAACGCATCGAGGATATCTGGCACTACCTGTATCGCGGCGCCTACTGGCGGCGTGGGCCGGTCACCATGAGCGCGATCGGCGCGGTGGATATGGCGCTTTGGGATATCAAATCAAAGCTTGCCGGTATGCCGCTTTACCAGATGCTGGGCGGTAAAAGCCGCGAGCGCGTGATGGTCTACGGCCATGCGACCGGGCGCGATATCGATGCGTGTTTAAAAGAGGTTGCCCGCCACGTGGACCAGGGCTACAAGGCGGTGCGCGTTCAGGCCGGCGTGCCGGGTATTGCGAGCATCTACGGCGTGGCGAAAAAGGATGGCGAGCCCTACGAGCCCGCCGACGCCGACCTGCCCGCCGAGCACGTTTGGAATACCTCCAAATATTTGAACCACGTGCCCAAGCTGTTTGCCGCCGTGCGCGAGCGCTTTGGTGATGACCTGCATATCCTGCACGATGTTCACCACCGCCTGACGCCCATCGAAGCGGCCCGGCTTGGCAAGGAAGTGGAGCCTTATCATTTGTTCTGGCTCGAGGACTGTGTACCGGCGGAAAATCAGGAGAGTTTCGGTCTGGTTCGTCAACACACCACCACACCGCTTGCCGTGGGGGAGGTGTTCAATAGCCTGTTCGATGCCAAGGCGCTGATCGAGAATCAGTGGATCGACTATATTCGCGCCACGCTCACCCACGCCGGCGGTATCACCCACATGCGCCGGCTGGCGGACCTGGCGGGGCTTTACCACGTGCGTACCGGGTTCCACGGGCCGACGGATCTCTCGCCGGTGTGCTTGGGCGCGGCGATCCACTTCGATACCTGGGTGCCCAACTTCGGTATTCAGGAGTACATGCCACACACCCACACCACCGACGAGGTCTTCCCCCACGATTATCGCTTCGAGGATGGCCATTTCATCGTGGGTGAAAAACCGGGGCACGGCGTCGATATCGACGAGGAACTTGCCAAACAGTATCCCTACAAGCGTGCCAGCCTTCCGGTCAACCGCCTTGAAGACGGCACCCTCTGGCACTGGTAAGGAGTTCTGCTCATGAAAGCATTTCAGGTCAATGCACCCCACGACTACCAAGTCGACGATGTCGATGTCCCGACACCCGCCGCGGGTGAGGTGCTGGTGCGCGTCGCGTTTGCCGGTATTTGCGGCTCCGACATGCACATCATCCACGGCGATAACGCCTTCGTGCGCTTTCCGCGTATTACCGGCCACGAGTTTGCCGGGGTGGTGGAGAGCACCGGTGAGGGCGTTGCGGATATCGCCGCCGGCGAACGCGTCTGCGTCGACCCGGTGATTAGCTGCGGCACCTGCTATCCGTGCCGTATCAACCGCCCCAACGTATGCAGCGCGCTGGAAGTGATCGGCGTGCACCGCAATGGCGGTTTCGAGGAGTTCGTGGCCGTGCCGGCCGCCAACGTACACAAGGTACCCGAGCATATCGGCCTGGACGCCGCCGCGTTGGTCGAGCCCTATACCATTGCCGCCAACGTGCTGGACCGCATGCAGCCGCACCGCGGCGACCAGCTTCTGATTCTGGGTGCGGGCATGATCGGCATGACCATCCTGCAGATGGCGCGGGCCATGGGCATCGACGAAATCATCGTGACCGATGTGATCGACGAGCGCTTGGACGCAGCCAAGGAGCTTGGCGCGACCCACGTGCTCAACAGCCATACCCAGGACGTCGAAAAAGAGATTCTGGCGCTGACCCAGGGTGAGGGCGTGCCGCTGATTGCCGATGCCGCCTGCGTACCGGCGCTACTGCCCCAGATGTTGCGCTTGGCGTCCCCTGCCGGGCGTATCGGCTTGCTCGGCTTCAGCGTTCAGCCAAGCGATCTCATCCAGCTCGAGGTCATCAAAAAAGAGCTGACTTTAGTGGGCTCGCGGCTCAATAATCGCAAGTTCCCGGAGGTGCTTGCGCTCATGGCAAGCGGCAAGCTCGACCCGCTGGCGCTGGTGAGCCATCGACTGCCGCTGGGCGAGATGCCCGATGCCATCGACATGCTCGATCACCGCCCGGAAGAAGCTCGCAAGGTGCTGATTCGAATCGGGGGCTGAAAGGAGTGCAAGCTTTTATCGTTGCCAACGATCTACATTAACGATCTACGCCAACTCGCCACGCCGTTTCATAATAATTAGGCGCTAACAATTTACAACGCAGAAGTGCAGGAGTGATAAAAATGATCAAAAAGCTACTAACCAGCGCAGTACTCGGAACGGTTCTGCTCAGCGCGCAGTCGGCGCTGGCGGCGGATTACACGCTACGCTTTGGTCACCTGGCCAATGAACAGAACATCTGGCACCAGGCCGCGGAGAAATTCAAGGAAGAGGTCGAAGCCAACTCCGACGGCCGCATCGAAGTACGCCTTTATCCCAGCGAGCAGTTGGGTAATGAAATGGATGTCATCAATAGCATCCAGCTAGGCACCGCGGATATGACCATTACCGGTGAGAGCCTGCAGAACTGGGCCCCGAAAGCCGCCATGATGGCCGTGCCCTACGCTTTCCGCGACTCCGAACACCTGCACGCGGCGGTGAGCGGCGAGATCGGCAGCGAGATCGAAGAACAGATCACCGAACGTACCAACCTGGTGCCGCTTGCCTGGTTCGAGCGTGGCGCGCGGGAGCTGACCTCCAACCGGCCGATCCGCACGCCGGAGGACCTGGACGGCCTACGTTTACGTGTCCCCAACGTGCCGCTTTTCGTCGACACCTGGGAGGCGCTGGGTGCACGCCCCACGCCCATGGCATTCAGCGAGGTATTCACCGCACTTCAGCAGAATACCCTGGAAGGCCAGGAAAACCCGCTTAGCCTGATCGAGAGCGCCAGCTTCAACGAAGTTCAGGACTACGTGAACATGACCGGCCACGTGCGGAGCTGGATCTACGTGGTAATTGGCCGTAACCAGCTGGAAAACATGCCCGATGACCTGCAGCAGGTCGTTCGCGATGCCGCCAGCACCATGCAGTCCTTCGAGTCCGAGCTCTTCGATGAAGACCAGACGCGTCTGGAGCAGGCGCTTCAAGAGCGGGGCATGGAATTCATCGAAGTGGACGTGGACGCCTTTGCCGAAAAAGCGCGCCCGGCGGTCATCGATGCCTTGACGGACGAGCAGCGTGAACTGTTCGACGCCATTCAAGACCTGTAAAGCGGTTGGTAACGAGAATGGGCTGGCGGCTACGCCAGCCCGTTTTCTATCTGCAAGAGTGGTTTGCCCCTCGAGGATACGATTATGAGCTCGGATCAAAATGCGCTCGAGCAAGAGGCGCTAGAGAGTCTGGATTCGATGTCGACGGTACCCAAGTTCAAGGGGCCTATCGGGCGCCTGATGGGCTGGGTAGATACGTGTTTTCTCACGCTTGCCGTGCTGGCGCTTATTGCCATTGCCGCCACGGTCCTGCTTCAAGTGGCTTCGCGGCTGTTTCTGCCGGTCTCCATATCCTGGACCGAAGAGCTTTCGCGTTACTTGTTCATCTACATGGTGGCGCTCTCGGCGGGCGTGGTGCTGCGCCAAAACCGCAATATCAGCGTCGAGCTGTTCCATCATATGCTCGGGCTACGCGCTCGAGCCGCGTGTCAGGCGCTGATCTGTTTGATCATCGGCGTATTTGCTTTCATGGTGCTGCCCTACGCTTGGCAGTATGCCCAAAACGGTACCTGGCAAACATCCCCCACGCTTCGCATCCCCATGTTGTATATCTTCTTCTCGACGGTAGTGACTTTTGCGCTGGTGCTGCTTTATAGCGCGCTGGGCTGCGTCGAGGGAGTGATGGCGGTGTGTCGTCCCTCTGCCGCTCGCGAACGGGAGTCGTAAGCATGGAAGTCATCATTTTGTTTAGCGTTTTTCTGGTACTGCTGGTGGTGGGCATGCCGATCGCCTTTGCGCTGGGCATCGCCTCGATGTCCTATCTGCTGATGGAAGGCATTTCGCTGACCATCGTGCCCCAGCGTATGTTCGCAGGTATCGATACCTTCGTGCTGCTGTGTATTCCAGGCTTCGTGCTGGCCGGTAACCTGATGAACGTGGGCAACATCACCGAACACATCGTGCGTTTTGCGAATGCGTTGCTTGGCCATATTCGTGGCGGGTTGGGTCTTGCCAACGTGGGCGGCTCGATGATCTTTGGCGGCATCTCCGGCACCGCCGTGGCGGACTCGGCGAGTATCGGCTCGGTGATGATTCCTGGTATGGCGCGCTCGGGCTACGACAAACCTTTCGCCGCCGCCGTCACCGCGGCGTCCTCCACGGTCGGGCCGATCATTCCGCCGAGTGTGCCCATGATCATCGCCGGCTCATTGAGCGGGATTTCCGTGGGTCGAATGTTTCTAGCCGGCGCCATTCCGGGGCTTTTGATGGGCCTTGCCATGATGGTAACGGTGTACATCCTGGCCGTTCGGCGGGGCTACCCGAAGGAGAAGCGCGTTCCGGTCATGCAGCTTCTGCGCGAAGCCAGAACCGCCTTCTGGGCGCTTCTGATGACCGTGATCATTCTCTACGGCATCATCGGTGGCTTCTTCACCCCGACCGAGGCCTCGATCGTGGCCTGCGTCTATGCCCTGGTGGTCGGTATGTACGTCTACAAGGGGCTGACTTGGCGTAAGCTCCCGTCGATTCTGGTCGACACCGTGCTGACCTCCTCGGCGCTTTTGCTAATGGTAGGGCTTGCTAATCTGTTTGGCTGGATCCTGACCAGCGAACAGATTCCCCAGATGGTTGCCACGCTGATCCTCTCCATCAGCGAGAACCCGCTGATCGTGCTGCTGATTCTCAACCTGATCCTGCTGTTCGTCGGCGCCTTCATGGAAACCATTGCCGCGCTGATCATTTTGTTCCCGGCGCTGGTCGGGGTGGCCACCGGTGTCGGCGTCGACCCGGTCCACTTTGCCGTGATCGCGGTGCTCAACCTGATGATCGGCCTGACCACGCCGCCGGTCGGGGTGTGCCTGTTCGTAGTGGCGGGTATCGGCAAGATACCCATGCTGTCCGTGGCCCGCGCCATCGTGCCTTTCTTGCTGTGTAATCTGGCGGTGCTGCTGCTGGTGACCTACGTGCCGGCCATTTCGCTTTGGCTACCCAATTTGCTGATGGGGAGTAACTAGTCTCAGGGCGCAGTCGACTCAGGCCCGGGTGCGATTGGTCGCGCCCGGGCCGATCTTTATGAGGGGGCGACGCGCATTCCATTCGAGCTTGTCGGATCGATGATTTAATAAACCGTTAAAACTATAAATGGCCTATTGATTCAATGGCTTAGCTATTATGCTGATGACTTCTTTTTAGAAGCGCTACCAAAGTATAGAAGGCAGGAAGGCCGTTTTTTGCCATCCTACCATACTAGTTATATCAGTTAAGCGCTTCACTACTTCCATCAGGCAGCTTTCAATGAGCGATATGAGTACCACGCTACAAACCTTGTGGCGGGACACATCGGAGACCGAATCGGTCCGCCAGCGCCTTTACCATGTTTTGCGCCACTCCATCATTCAAATGGTGCTGGCGCCGGGTAAGGCGCTATCGGAGAAAGAGGTCGCCGACGCTTTTTCGGTTAGTCGCCAGCCGGTGCGCGAGGCGTTTATCCGCCTTTCGGAAGCAGGGCTGGTCGAGGTTCGCCCGCAGCGGGGCACCTTCGTCGTCAGGATTTCCCGGCGCGCGGTGCTGGAGGCGCGCTTCATTCGCGAAGCGGTAGAGGTGGCCGTTGCCGTCGAAGCGGCCCAGAAAGGGCTCTCTTCGGCCAGTTTGATGGAGCTCAATGAGCTGATCGCGCGGCAAAAAAGCTGTATCGAAAGGCAAGATCACGACCGCTTTTTTATTTTGGATGAGGTGTTTCATCGCACGCTGGCGCTTGCCACCGGACAGGTCATGGCCTGGAACGTCATCGAAAACGCGAAAGCACAGTTGGATCGCGTGCGGTATCTGAGTATTGCGGACACCACGCCGATCGAAAAGCTCGCCGAGCAGCATCAAGCCATCGTGGATGCCATCGCGGATGCCGATGAGTCGAGCGCGGTCGACGCCATGGGGCGTCATCAGCGTGAAATACTCCAGTCGTTACCCGAACTCGAATACCGCTTTCCTGAAATGTTTGAAGAGGCAGTTGCTCCGGTAACGCGAAGTTTGGCCTGAAGCCTTGCGTGACGGAGCCAGCAGAGCCTTAGAGCTCATCTCTACGGCTTAATAATACAACATCAACAACAAGTAACGTGTTAAGGAGCTAATAATGAAACTGAAAAACGTACTTCCTGTCGCGCTGGTATTAGCCAGCAGCTCGGCCTATGCCGAACACCAGCTCAATCTCTCGATTGCGCTAAGCCCGCAAGACCCCATTGCTCAAGCGCTGGATGAAGCGAAAGCAGCCATCGAAGAGCGCTCCGACGGGGAGCTTACGATCCAGATTTTCCCCAACAGCCAGCTTGGCTCGGACGAAGACGTCGTCGAGCAGATCCGAAGCGGTGCCAATATCGCGATTTTGATCGATGCCGGGCGCTTGTCGGAATACCAGCCCGAGCTTGGGATCTTGAGCGCTCCTTATCTGGTCGAGGACCCGCAGGACTACGCCCAAATCACGTCCTCGCCGCTTTATAACGACTGGGTAGAAGGGCTTGCCGACCAGAGTGGTCTTCGGCTTCTCAACTACAACTGGTTTCAAGGCTCGCGCCAAATGTTGACCCAAAACGAGGTCAATACACCGGAAGACTTGAGCGGCGTGCGCGTACGCACGATCAACTCGCCGGTCTGGGTCAAGACGATCGAGGCGATGGGGGCGACGCCAACACCGCTTCCCTGGTCGGAGGTCTATTCCGCTTTGCAACTGGGGTCGATCGACGGCGCCGAGGCGCAGCTTACCGCGGCAGAGGGGCAAAACCTGCACGAAGTCATCACTCATATCGCGATGACCAACCATATCCATTTGATGACCGGTATCGCTACGTCCGACCAGTGGTATCAATCCCTGCCCGAAGAGCTGCGCACTATCCTCGATGAAGAGCTTTTGAAAGCAGGTGACGAGGCCAGTACTGCCATTGCCGAAGCGCAGGCTGCGGTACAAGAGCGTATGGAGGCCGAAGGCGTCACGTTCACCGAAATCGATCGAGAACTGTTTCGTGAAAGGGTGGACAGTGTTTACGAGGAGTTGGGCTACGACGAGTATCGCGATCAGCTACTCGGTCAATAACCGCCCCGCGCCCTTGTCTTTTTAAGGCAAGGGCGCCTTGTTTTGTCGAAGGCTGGATCGGGTTTTTCTGCATGCCCTGGGTGGGAAGGATACTGTATGTGGCACTGGTACGATAAGAGCGAAGAGTGGCTGGCGATGGCGCTGCTTGGCGGCACATCGCTTACGATGCTGGTGAGCTCGAGCGCCAGAGCGATCGGCCAACCCTTTGCCGGTGGGGCCGAACTCGCCCAGTTTCTGTTCATTTGGACCGCGGTACTGGGCGCGGATATCACGCTGCGCCACGGAGGTCAGGTACGCATAGATGCTCTGATCGTTCGCCTGCCCGCCAAACTCCAGCTTCTCATTACCAGCTTGTGTCTGGCCATGATGCTGGGGTTTCTCATGCTGCTTGCCTGGTACGGCTTCTTTTTGGCTGCTTCGAACTGGCAACGGCCCATGGGCGTTGCCGGGCTTAGCTATGGCTATATCACTTTGGCCTTGCCCGTTGGCGCTGTATTGATGGTGATCACGCTACTTCGACGTATAAAGGCGACGGGGGTCATTAAGAGCCTGATGCCCGACGACGACGACGCGGTGGAGGAGACGCTATGACGGCCGGTCTACTGTTGGGCCTTGGGCTACTGCTCATGGCGATTGGCATGCCGGTCGCCTTTGCGATTGGTATCGCAGGCTTTTCGTATTTTTTGTTGCCGGATACGTTCTTGCCGACCAGCATCGCCGTGCAGCGGATCGTCTCATCGACCCAGTCGTTTCCGCTGCTGGCGGTTCCGCTGTTTATCTTTATCGGGCACTTGATGAATGCCAGCGGTATTACACCTCGGCTGGTTCATCTTTCAACGCTTTTGGCGGGGTGGATGAGCGGCGGTTTGGCCCAGGCCAGTATCGTGCTGAGCACCCTGATGGGCGGTGTTTCGGGTTCCGCCGTGGCAGATGCCGCCATGCAGTCGCGGGTTCTGGGTAAAAGCATGATCAAAAACGGGTACTCCCCCGGCTTTTCCGGCGCAGTGCTCTCGATAGGTGGCCTCATTACCGCGACGATCCCGCCCAGTATCGGCCTGATCCTTTATGGCTATCTGGGCGAGGTCTCCATCGGGCGGTTGTTCATCGCCGGTCTGGTGCCGGGTTTTCTATTGATGGTGGCCTTCATGGTGACCACTTACATCATGGCCAAGCATCGCGGCTATCAGCCGGTGAGAGATAGCCTGCCCACGGGCAGAGAAGTGCTGAAAGCGATGCTCGAGAGTATCTGGGCCATTCTGTTTCCCGTTTGGCTATTGGTAGGTATTCGTTATGGGTTGTTCACGCCTTCCGAGGCGGGCGCTTTCGCCGTCGCCTATGCGCTGTTCATCGGCTTCGTGATTCATCGGCAAATGGGCGTCAAGGAACTGCTCGCTGCCATGCGCGCAAGCGTTAGAGACATCGGTATGGTCATGCTGATCATCATGTTCGCCGGCATCATTGGCTACGTAGTCTCCTTCGAGCGCGTTCCTCAGACGATCGCGGAACTGACGCTGGGCGTGTTCACCAGCCAAACGGCGTTGCTGTTCGTGCTGGCACTGTTGTTGGTGTTCATGGGGATGCTGCTGGAAGCCACCGTCGTCGTGATGCTGCTGACGCCGATTTTGGTGCCCGTGATCAAGGCGGCGGGGGTAGACCCGGTTCATTTCGGGCTTTTGATGATGACGCTGGTCACCTTTGGGGGTATGACGCCGCCGGTCGGCATCTCGATGTATACCGTGTGCGGTATTTTGCGGTGCTCTTTTTACGACTATAGCCGAGAGCTATTGCCCTATGTGCTGGCGGTGTTCGCGGTCGTGACGGGGATCATATTCTTCCCGGACATCGTGCTGTTCTTGCCCGATATGTTGCTCGACTAGCAGTGCCCCATTCAAGTGGGCCGTGGTCATTAAAAAGGGGAAAGCACGAACCTGACGGGAAAGCGCCCGGTCTTTTGCGGCGCTACCCCTTGAGTGTCAGCTTGCCAGCAAATAGGTAGTAGTCGAGTTCGTCCTCTTCTTCCAGCGTGCTGGCCTTGAAAAGCATCTCCTTGGTGTTTTCCAGGTGCTGCCACATGGCCTGGTGCGCGGCATCCGCATCGCGGCGTATAAGCGCTTTCAAGATGACATCGTGGTCATCGCACCAGCTATCCAACGACTGACGGTTATCGATTCTGTCGTGAAGCTTTTGCCACAGCAGGTTTTTATCGCGCTGATACCAAAGCTTTTCGACCAGATAGACCAACACGGCATTCTGGGTCGATTCGGCAATTTGCAGGTGGAAGCGCTTGTCCCATTCCGAATCCTGGTAGCGGTCCTCGCCCCGCGCCTGCTTGCTGATCTCCATTAGCTTTTGGGTATCGCTTTTGGTGATGAGCGTGGCCGCAAACGCGGCAATCTGGCTTTCGATGAGCTGGCGGGCCTGGAGCATTTCGAAGGGGCCAGCGCTCAGCGCATTCTCTTCGTCATCGGCGCCGTTGGGCACGGGCTCTTTAGGCGGGTCGAGCACGTAGATACCCGAGCCCTTACGCACTTCCACCAGAGCTTGAAGTTCGAGCATGATCAGTGCTTCGCGCACGACCGTGCGGCTAACGCCCAGTTCCTCGGCGAGGTCGCGCTCGGCGGGGAGGCGCTCGCCTACAACGTAGCGGCCGGACAAAATGCGCTCTTTTAGCTGTAAGCCCGTTTTCTGATAGAGGCGTTGTGCAGTAGGTAGTTGCATTTTAGCGTTCCAGAGCGAAACAGGCGTTTCGGGTTAGGGGGGCCTTGGGCGGTTCGTCGTGCTCTTCTCTAAGCGTTCAGGGGAAAACGCGAGAAGAGAAGCGAGGGCAGCCTCCTCGCCTCTCTTTTCAAGCGGGCGTTACGCCTTAAAGCGAAACGATTACCTTTTGCCCGGCGGGCTGCTCGTCGCCGTTGATATAAAGCGTACGGGTATCCCCCGTGGCCATTATGAAGGTTGCCGTCTCATAGGGCAGGGTATAGCCGTTTGAGATGACCTTCGTGGTCACGTGGATGGCGTCTTCGCTGGTCGTCATTTGAAGCTCGACCAGGGCGTGGGCGGTGCGCCATTGCCCCGTTTCACCGTCATCCTCGAATAGGGTGTAGCGCGACGAGGTATCGGCTTGTTGCGCCGGGAAGAGCAAAAACCCGCGCTGATCTTCGTCCTTGTTGGCAAAAGTGCGGGGCGCTTCGTTGGTGGGGATGATCGCACCCGCTTTAACGAGCAGCGGCGTTTGATGGTAAGGCGCATCGAGGGTGGCGTGAGCGCCGCCAGCGACCGGCTTGCCGGTATAAAAATCGAACCAGCCGCCCGGATGCTGCGGGGCGTAGACATCACGAGTAGAAACGCCGGGCTCGACGACGCTCGCCACGAGCAGCGACTCACCCACTAAGAAGTCGTCGTTCTCCTGCCAGGTGCGCGTATCCGCTTCGAAATCGAAAAAGGTCGGCTTGAGAATGGGCTCATGATGCACGTGGGCTTTATAAAACGCGCTGTACCAGTAAGGTGTTAGGCGTGAGCGCAGCTTGATGAGCTCACGAATCGGGGCGATAGCCTCTTCATACATCCACGGTTCGTTGACGGTAGCGTCTTCGTTCCAGGAGTGAATGGTAAAGCGGGGGTGGAAAATGCCGTTTTGCACCCAGCGGATAAACAGTTCCTGATCCGGTTTGGGGCCGGCGAAGCCGCCGACATCGTGGCCGAAATTATAAACGCCGGAAAGGCTCAACCCGATACCGGTTTTGTTATTGAACTTGATGGTTTTCCACTCGGTACGGTTGTCGCCGGTCCAGGTCTGCACGTAACGGTGCATACCCGGCGCACCGGAGCGCGAGATCAAAAAAGGACGTTTTTGAGGGGCGTACTCCGCCTGCGCCTCGAAGGACGCCTTCATCATCAACAGCGGAAAGAGGGCACGGATACTCGTAAAAGCCAACCCGGCACCGAAACCATCGGCCCGAGCGGTGCTGTTCCAGATCTCGTACTCGTTGTTATCGTTCCAGGTCGTCTCGATACCGTACTCGAGTAACTGCCGGGTCACTTCGTCTTTCCACCAGCCAAAGGCGCCTTCATGGGTGAAATCGATATGCGCGCCGCCGCCGTCCCAAAACTGGGCAAGCTCGGTTTTGCCGTGATCATTTTTTAGAAAATAACCCAGCGATTCGAGTTTTTCGTACTGCGGGTGGTCTGTGAGGAGCGCCGGTTTGATATTGGCGGCCAGACGAATGCCTTTGCGCTTGAAGTCAGCGGAAAGCTTTTTTGCATCCGGGAATTTCTGCGTGTTCCAGTTGAAAACGTAGCGCTTGCTTTCGATCGACGTATAGCCCGACGAGAGCTGGAACGAATCGCAAAGAATATCGTGTCGTTCACACTGCTCGATGAACTCCCACACCCGCTCCTGGGCGTTGGGGGCATCGGTGTAGCTCATGGTCGAGCCCGAATAGCCGATGCTCCATTTGGGCGGCAGGGCCGTATTGCCGGTCATCCAGGTGTAGGCGGTCACGACGTCGCGCACCTGGGGGCCGGCAATCATGTAGTAATCCAGGTCGCCGGCGTCGGCCTCGAAGTAGCGGTACAGGCCGTGATAGTTATCCAGCTCCCGGCCCATGTCGAAATAACCCGGCGCCAGGTTGTCGTAAAAGAGCCCGTAGGCGAAGCCTTGATCCGGCTGGCGCGTGATGTAAAACGGGATGTGTTTGTATAGCGGGTCGGAGTGCTCGGCATCGTAACCCATCGCATCGATGGTGATATTACGATAGCGGCGATGATGGTGATCGAGCTGGCCGGTGCGCTCGCCCAGGCCGAAATACTGCTCCTGAATGTCGCGTTTCAGGTAGTGCTTGATTTGCGTGCCAAGCTCCCCGGCGAAGTTATACGCCTGGGTTTGCCGGTCTTGGGCAAAGAGCGACCACTGTCCCTGGGCGCCATGGTGCCAGTCGATCCGAAAACCTTCCTTTTGAATGACCGCTTTGAGCTGGCCAGTCTGGACGGTAAAACATTGCGCGTCTTCGGAAAAATCAAAATCGGGCAGGCTAAAGTGCTCGGTGCTGAAGCGGTCTCGCCCCTGGTGAGGAAGGTCATCCTGACCGGGCGCGATGCTCCAGGTCTTATCGACCTGGAGCCCTTCGCGTTTTTCAAAGAGCACGCGAAAGATGCCCTCCTCGAGAACGAAGAGGTGAGCTTTCACGTCTTCGTCCTTGGATGCAAACGTGAGGTGGTTTTGCTCGGTCTTCGCCAGGTGAAAACGATAGCGCTCTTGAATATTCATCCAGGTCAATCCTTGAAAATTACATTAGGCCGGCCAGGCGCGGAAGCCATTCGCTGATGAACGGCAGGAACGTGATCAGCATGAGAACCGCGATGACCGCCGCATAGAAAGGCAGAAGCGGCTTGATGACTTCTTCCATTTTGACTTTGGCTACCGTACTACCCACGTACAGCGCACTGCCGCCGGGCGGGGTGATATTACCGATACACAGGTTGACGATGAGCACGACACCAAAGTGTACGGGGCTCATGCCGAACTCCGACACCACCGGCAAGAAGATGGGCGTGAAGATCAAAACGGCCGGCGTGACGTCCATGAAGGTACCGATCAACAGCAAAATGATGTTAATCAGGATGAGAATCAGAATGGGGTTGTCGGTAAGCGCCAGGATGCCCGCACTGATGGCCGCGGGTATACCGGTAAACGCCATGACCAGAGCCAGCATGGCAGACGTGCCGATCAAAAACATGATGACGACGGTAAGCTCGGCCGTCTCTTTGAAAATGCCGGGCAGTTGCTTGATCGATAAGCTGCGATAGGCAAACGAGAGCAGCAACGCATACAGTACGGCCACCGCCGAGGCCTCGGTTGCGGTAAATATGCCGCCGATGATACCGCCGATGATGATGACGATTAAAAAAAGGCTCGGAATCGCATCCCAAACCACTTTTAGCGCCGCGCTAAAGGGCACTTTGGACGGCGAGGTGTAGCCTTTTTGCCGGGCGATGATAAACGCCACTGCCATGGTCGCCAGCCCCCAGAGGATGCCCGGGATATAGCCCGCCAAAAACAGCGCGGCGACCGAGGTCCCGCCGCTGACCAGCGAGTAAATGATGAAAAGTCCCGTGGGCGGAATGATCAACCCGGTCGGTGCCGAGGCGATATTCACGGCGGCAGAGAACTTACGGTCGTAGCCTTCCTTTTCCTGCAGCGGATGCATGACCTTGCCGATCGCCGCGGCCGACGCCACCGAAGAGCCGGCGAGCGAGCCAAACAGCATGTTACCCACGATGTTGGTGTGCGCAAGCGAACCCGGTAGACGCCCGGTAAAGAGTTTCGCCACGTTGACCAGGCGCAGCGCAATACCGCCCTGGTTCATGATGATGCCCGTCAGCAAAAAGAACGGGACCGCCAGCAGCGTGAAGCTGTCGATACCGGTCACCATCTTCTGCGCCGAGGTGAACACGGCGACATCGAACGGGGCGATCAGCAGCATCGTCACGATAGAGGCACCGGCCATGCTGATGGCAATCGGCACGCCAATGAATAGAAAAACGAAGAAAGATATAAGTAGACTAAAACCTGCAATGATCGTCATGGCGCGAATGCCTTATTGTTTATTAAACGTCCAGGGTTTGATCGAAATCGGCGGGGGTACCGGGGCTACCATTGATGAGTTCTACAATGCAAAACCACAGGATCAGCACACCCGAAATAGGTAGCGAAAGGTAGATATAGCCCATCGGTATACCCAGCGAGACGGTCTGCTGAGACATGGTCAAGGAAACGAGCCAGATACCGCCATAAATCATGACGAGGGTAGAGAACAGGATCAGCAGTACGAGTACGAGGTAACGAATCATTTTCTGGCGCTGCGCAGAGAAGCGGTTGACCACCATCTCCACCGCGATGTGCTTTTTGGTATGAAAGGCGAGCGCGCCGCCGATCATGGTGATCCAGATGAGCGAGTAGCGCAGAAATTCCTGGGAGAACGTGCTGGGGTCGTTGAGCAAATAGCGGCTCACTACCTGCCATAATGCCACCAGCACCATGACCGCTAGCATGACCGACGTAAGCACCGTGATGAGCTTACAAAGCCCGCGATTGATCGTGTTTATCATGGCCTCAAGACTCCGTTAGTTCTTGTATGCGCTCGTAAAGTGGCGCCAGCACGGGGTTTTCCAGCACTCTTTCGTGCATGGGCGCTACCGACTCGCGAAACGCCTCTACATCCACGTCGTGGTGGAAGTTCACGCCCATCTCCTGTGCCTTAGTGACGGCCTGCTCGATCTCTCTGGCCCAAAGCTCTTTATGAAAGGCGGTGGATTCGATCGCGGCGTCTCTCAGCCACTCTTGTTGCTGCGGTGTAAAGCTCTGCCAGCGGTGCTGGCTGAAAATCAGCAGATCCGGAACGATGGCGTGGGCGGTGTACGAGTACTCCTTGGCCACCTCACCGTGATTGGAAGAGGTCAGCGCCGTTTCGTTGTTCTCGGTGCCATCGATCACGCCTTGCTGAAGGGCGGTATACACTTCGCCGTAAGCCATGGGCGTGGGCGCGCCGCCCATTAGTCGGGTCATTTCCAGCGCGGTTTGGCTGGGTTGAACCCGCAGTTTCAAACCACGCATGTCCGCCGGGGTACGCACTGGCGTGTCGATGGTATAGACGTTGCGGACGCCGGAGTCGTAATAGGTCAGGCCGAAGAAGCCGTTGTCCGAGGTTTGCTGGTAGATATCGGTGGCGATCTCGCTATCCATGGTGCGGTAGTAATGATCCGGATCGGCGAAGAGGTAGGGCACGCTAAACAGCGAATAAACGTCAGAGAAGCTTTCGAGCGCGGTGGCGCTCACTTTCGTAACATCGACGGCGCCGGTTTGCACCAGCTCGATGACCTCGCGCTCGGAGCCCAGCTGACCATTGGGATAGAGCTGGAATACAAGCTCTCCGCCGCTTTTCTCACGCACTCGCTCGGCAAAATAGGCAAGCGACTGGTGAACAGGGTGGGTCTCGCTCATGTTGTGGGCGAGCCTCAGTTGGGTAACGTCCGACGAAACCTCTGAGGGCATCGAGCAGCCCGACAGCGCGATCAGCGCGCTCGACAAGACTGAAATAACGCCTTTGTGCATGTTGCCCTATCTCCTGAAAAGCCGGCTTGAAAGAGTGCTTGTAGGTGTTGGTCATTGGGCCAATAAAAGCAGGTTGCTAAATTGGACTAACCAATAGTTTTGTTAAATAAGCCTTTGGTCGCAGTTGGTGGGGCAAAGGTTGACATTCCAAGCGCTCGCGCCGACTCTTTGGCCTAACCAATTTTTATGGGTGGCCCGTTTCGTGGTTTTTCTACCCCCGGGCGCAACGATTGCAACGGAGGCCTTCATGGCAGCATTTCTCGGTGAGGATTTTCTTCTCGATAGTGAGATGGCAAAGCGTCTGTATCACGGCTACGCAAGCGCACAACCCATATTCGATTACCACTGCCATCTTTCCCCCCAGGATATCGCTCAGGACCGCCGCTTCGAGAACCTGACCGAGATCTGGCTAAAAGGGGACCACTATAAGTGGCGCGCCATGCGCTGGAACGGCGTGGATGAGCGTTTTTGCACAGGCGATGCCAGCGATTACGAGAAATTTCAGGCCTGGGCCGACACGGTTCCCTATACCCTGGGCAATCCGCTTTTCCACTGGACGCATCTGGAACTCAAGCGCCCCTTTGGCATCACCGATAAGCTCTTGTCCCCGTCGACCGCCGATGCGATCTGGAACGAGAGCAATGCGCTTTTAGCCAAGCCCGAATTTTCCGCCCGCGGTATCCTCGAACAGATGAACGTGCGGATGGTCGGCACCACCGACGACCCGGCCGATGACCTGAGCCATCACGCGCAAATTGCCGCCGATTCGAGCTTTGGCATCAAGGTATTGCCAAGCTTTAGGCCCGACCGGGCTTTCAAGCCCGCCGCCGACGACTACCCGGCGTACCTGGAAAAGCTGGGTCGCGCCGCGGACATCGAGATACGCGATATGGCCTCGCTCTATAGCGCGCTCGAAAAGCGTATGGACCATTTTGCCGAGCACGGCTGCAAGATTTCCGACCACGGCCTGGAGCGCGTGGCGTATGCCACCGCCACGGAGGCCGAGCTAAACGCCATCCTCAAACGCCGCCTGGAAGGCACGCTTCCCGATGAGCAGGAGCAGGCGCAGTTCATGACCGCCGTGCTGATCTTTTTGGGGCGCGAATATCACCGCCGGGGTTGGGCGCAGCAGTATCATATGGGGCCACTGCGCAACAACAGCAGCCGCGGTTGGCGTGAAGTAGGCGCCGATGCCGGCTTCGACTCCATGGACGACCGACCCATTGCCGCGCCGCTCAATCAGCTCTTGAACGCGCTGGATAGCGACGACCGGCTGCCGCGTACCATCCTTTACTGCGTCAACCCCATCTTCAACGAAGTGCTGGCCACGACCGCCGGTAATTTCCAGGGCAACGGCATTGTCGGCAAGGTGCAGTTCGGCTCCGGCTGGTGGTTCAACGACCAGCTCGATGGTATGGAGCGGCAGATGACCCAGCTCTCCCAGCTCGGGCTGTTGAGCCGTTTCGTGGGGATGCTGACCGATTCGCGCAGCTTTCTTTCCTACACGCGCCATGAATACTTCCGGCGCCTTCTGTGCCGTATGCTGGGGCGCTGGGCCGAAGAGGGGCAGTTGCCCAATGACGAAGCCTGTCTTGGCCAGCTCGTGACCAACATCTGCTTCAACAACGCGCGTGACTATTTCGGTATCGATGTATAAGCACTCGCCAGAGAGGGGACGGCATTGAGCATGCAAACCATTAAAGCGGTTCAGGCCGCGGGCCAAATCGGCATCGTCCATCTCGGCCTGGGCGCGTTTCATCGCGCCCACCAGGCCGTTTATCTCGAGCGCTATCGACACCGCACCGGTGACACTCAGTGGGGCGTAAGTGCGGCGAACCTGCGCAAAAGCGTCGATCTGGTCGATGCGCTGCGCAAGGCGGACTTTCGCTACCACGTGGCCGAGTACCAGGACAGCGACAGCGTAACGCTGCGTGAAGTGGGGGTTATCGAAGAGGCGCTGTTCACAGGCCAGGCCAAAGAAGGCGCGTGGGGGCGCGACCTGGAGGCGCTGCTCGAGCGCTTGAGCCAGGTGGATACGCGCATCGTCACACTCACCGTGACCGAGAAGGGTTACTTTCTCAACCCGGCAAGCGGCGAGCTTTTGACAGACGACCCGATGATCCAGGCGGATATCGCCACGCCCGGGGCGCCACGCACCGCGCCGGGTATTTTGGTCGAGGCGCTAAAGCGCCGTCGGGCGGCGGGGGTTGCACCGTTTACCGTGCTCTCCTGCGACAACATGCCGGACAACGGCCAGCGCACCCGTCAGGCCGTGGCGCAGCTTGCCCGGACAAACGACACTGCCCTGGCCGAGTGGATTCTGGATAGCGTGGCGTTTCCCTGCAGCATGGTCGACCGGATCGTGCCGGCCATGACCGAGCAGGACTTCACCGCGCTCAAGGCGCTGGGCGTTGACGATGGCAACGCCGTGGTGTGCGAGGCGTTCTCCCAGTGGGTCGTCGAGGATCACTTCCCCGCCGGCCGCCCGAGCTGGGAAGAGGAGGGCGTGACCATGGTGTCGGACGTTGCGCCGTTCGAAACCATGAAGCTGCGCATGCTCAACGGCAGCCACTCGCTCTTGGCCTATCTCGGCGCGCTGGGCGATATCGAAACCGTGTTCGATGCCGTGCAAATCGAGGCATTCAAGGCGCTTTTGAGCCGCTATATGCGCGAGGAGGCCGCCCCGACGCTGGATATGCCCGACGAGATCGACTTGAACGCCTACGCGGATTCGCTACTGGCGCGCTTTGCCAACGACAGCCTGCGCCACCGCCTGCAGCAGATCGCCATGGACGGCAGCCAGAAACTGCCCCAGCGTTGGCTGCAGGTGGTCGAGGCCAACCTGGCCGCCGGTCGCAGCACCGCGTGCGTCGCACTGGGCCTGGCCGCCTGGATTCGCTATACCCAGGGCACCACGCTCTCTGGTCAAGCATTCAGTGTCGAAGACCCGATGGCCGAGAAGCTGGCATCGCTTCATGAACGCAACGCGGACGCCGCTGCGCTGGTCGACGCCTTCTTCGCACTGGAGGTGGTGATGCCCAAGGCCCTCGCGGACCATGAGGCGTTCAAGCGCCAGGTCGTCGAGGCCTACCGTACATTGACCGAACACGGCGTCGAACACGCGCTTGCACATCTTGAGCACTAACTAGCGCTCGCTATAAGGACACAGCATGGAACATACCTGGCGCTGGTTCGGACCAAACGACCCGATCCAACTCAGCGAGATTCGTCAGACCGGCGCGAGTGGCATCGTCACCGCCCTGCACGGCATTCCCAACGACCAGGTCTGGTCGGTCGAGGCGATCAGCGAACGCAAGGCGATGATCGAGGCGGAAGGGCTTTCCTGGTCGGTGGTCGAAAGCGTACCGGTCCCCGAGGCCGTGAAGAAGGGCCTGCCCGCGCGTGATGAACTCATCGAGACCTACTGCCAAACGCTCAAAAATCTGGCCGCCTGCGGGATCGATGTCGTCTGCTATAACTTCATGCCGATTCTCGACTGGACGCGCACCGACCTGACCTATGCGCTGGCCGATGGAGCACGGGCGCTGCGTTTCGATCAAACCGCGTTTGCGGCGTTCGACCTTTACTTGCTCGAGCGCCCCGGTGCCGAGAGCGAGTACAGCGAGCAAGAGCAACGTGATGCCCAGGCGTATCTTGAATCGCTGGATCAGACGGGCCGCGACAAGCTGATCGATACGCTCATTGCGGGGCTGCCCGGCGCCGAGGAGCACTATACCCTGGCGCAGTTTCGCGAGGCCCTGGCGGGCTACGCGGCCATCGACGCAGAAACACTGCGCGAGAACCTGGGCTACTTTCTGCGCGCAGTGATACCGGTCGCCGAAGAGGTCGGCATTCGCATGGCGATTCACCCGGACGACCCACCCCGGCCGCTGTTGGGCCTTCCCCGGGTGGTATCGACCCAGGACGATGCCCAGTGGGTGGTGAACTGCGTACCCAGCCCCGCCAACGGCATTACCTTCTGCACCGGCTCTTACGGGGTGCGCGAGGATAACGCCCTGGTGGCGATGGCGCGCCACTTCGGCCCGCACATCCACTTTGCCCACCTGCGCGCGACGAAACGCGAAGCCCAGGATGCGCGAAGCTTCCATGAGGCGCCGCACCTGGCAGGCGACGTGGATATGGTCGGGGTGATCCAGGCGCTGGTAGAGGAGGAGCGCCGGCGCGAACGCGAAGGCGGGGCACGCCTTCCCCTTCGCCCGGACCACGGCCACCATATTCTGGATGACCAGGCACGCGCCACCGCCCCGGGGTACCCGCTTTACGGACGCCTACGCGGCCTTTCCGAGCTTCGTGGGGTCGAGGTCGCCGTGCGGCAGTTGACTGCCAGGTAGCTGCGCTACCCGGCGAAAAAAGCCCCGTCTGAATTTACGTCATGCGGGGCTTTTTTGTTGCTAGCGAAACGCCAGCGGTTTTACGTCAAGCGGGAGACATCCCTTTCAACCCGGCAATGATACCGGGCAGCTCGCTTGCGTGTTGAATCTCGATGGCGCCTTCGGGGGCGCGCTCTTCGTCGGGGAAATGGTTCAGGTGAATCACCTGCATCCCCGCCGCCAGGCCCGCTTCTACGCCCACCGCCGCATCGTCGATCACCACGCATTCGCTGGGCGGGTAGCCCATGGCGGCAGCGGCCTTTAAATAAAGCGCTGGATCCGGCTTCCAGACGTTCAAGGTATAGGCACTAAAGAGCTTGCCGGCAAAGTAATGCTCGAGCCCGGTGCTCTCCAGGGCGCAGCGAATCTTGCGCTCGGGCCCGTTAGAGACCACCGCCTTGGGATGCCCGCTTAGCGCCTCAAGCGCCTGCGGTATACCGGCTACCGGTTGAAGTTCGGCGCGCATACGGGCCTCCATACGCGAGCGCATACCCGCTTCGAGCGTGGTGAACGCTTCTGGCGTCAACGGCTGAAAGCGGCCTTCCAGCGCCTCGACGATGCTCTGAAAGCGCACACCGCGAAACTCTTCCATGTACTGGCGGGCCGAAAAGGGGAGACCGCACTCAGGCAGAATCTCGCCCATCACCTCGGCCAGCAGTATTTCGCTATCCACCAGCGTGCCGTCGGAGTCGAAGAGTAAACACAGGGGAGCGTTCATGGCGGCCTCGGTCAAATGAGCAAATATTCTATCCTAGCAGGAAGCGTTACTCGCTGCCCCACCGATGTCCGCCGAGAGGGCCGCGGCGAGCTCCCCGAGCAGTGCCCGGCAGCGCTCGATGTCCGGGACGTCGCGGTGCATGGCCTCGGGAATCAGGGTCAGGTAGGGAATGGTGATGACCGCTTCGATGGACTCGTGCACGCCGAATATCGGGAAGCTAATGTTGGTCAGGCCTTGCACCTGGGGGCTCGGGCCGACGAAGTAGCCCTGGTGGCGAATAGTGGAGAAAAGCGCGCGGGTGCGCTCGGCTTCCTCATCCGTGGCCCCGCTGGCCTCGAGCATGCGTTCGCGTCGCGCTTCGTCGAGAAAGCTAAGCATCACCGCGCCGGAGCCCGACCCCCAAATGTCGATCTGGGCACCCAGGCGCAGGCTGAACCCCATCTTGTCCGGGTTCTCGTACTGGGCGACGACCAACAGGTGTCCGGGGCGTAGCACGCTCAGGTGGCAGGATTGCGAGATTTCGTAGCAAAGCGCCTCCATGCGCGGTATGGCCGCTTGTACCAGGCGCTTGGTCGGCGGGAAGCGGTGCGCCATCTCGAACATCTTGAGCGATAGCTGGTAGCGGCTGCCGCTTTCATCCATGGCCACGTAGCCGCGATCGCGCAGCACCATCAGCATACGATACATCTCGTTGGTCTTGCGCCCGATCTGCTCGGCAATCACCTGGGTACTCAACGGTTGGGACGACTGGGCGAGCAGCTCCAGAATATCCAGCCCCTTCTCCAGTGCAGGCGCGTGATAATGGGTCTCCGCCTTGTCCTTCATACCGCTTCCTTTCATCGTCGTTTTATCGGGGGGGGGCCTTTGGGTGTTCGTCTTAGCGGGCAAGCCAGCCACCGTCCACCGCCAGGGTATGGCCGTGTACGTAGCGCGCCGCGTCGGAGCACAAGAATACCACAGCGCCGGCCAGGTCTTCCGGCGTGCCCCAGCGCCCCGCGGGAATGCGACCGAGAATTTCGTCATGGCGTTTCGGGTCGTCGCGCAGGGCCTGGGTGTTGTCCGTTGCCATGTAGCCCGGGGCGATTGCGTTGACGTTGATATCGTGGGCGGCCCACTCGTTGGCCAGCAGCCGAGTGAGCCCCATGAGGCCACTTTTGCTGGCCGTATAGGAAGGCACGCGCACGCCGCCCTGAAACGACAGCAACGAGGCGATATTGACGATCTTACCGCCGCTTTCGCGCTCGCGCAGATGCCGGGCGATGCACTGGCTCAAAAAGAACACCGACTTCAGGTTGACGTCGATTACCTCGTCCCAGTCCTGCTCGGTGAAGTCCAACGCGTTCGCCCGGCGGATCATCCCGGCGTTGTTGACCAGGATATCGATCTGGCTTGCTTGCTCGAGCGCCTGACCGACGATGTCTTCGGGGCGGGACCGGCCAAGCTCCGCCTCGACGCCATGAAAGCGCTGGCCCAGTGCCGTAACGCGCTGGGCGGTCTCGGTGGCGGGGCTACGGTTGACGCCGACGATGTCGGCCCCCGCCTGGGCCAAGGCAATGGCGATCCCTTGTCCCAGACCCTTGTTGCAGCCGGTCACCATGGCGGTCCGGCCTTCGAGAGAAAAAAGCTCCATGTCGTCTCCTTGGTGGATAAGCGGCCTGGCTTAACGCAGGTCGCGAGTGGCAACGAAGTCCATGTCGTCGTAGGTAAGGTTCTCGCCGCACATACCCCAGATGAACGTGTAGCGGCGGGTGCCGAAACCACAGTGAATCGACCAACTGGGATGAATCACCGCCTGCTCGTTGGCGACCACGATGTGACGGCTTTCCTCGGGTTTGCCGCACAGGTGGAAAACCACGTCGTCCTCGGCCAGGTTGAAATAAAAATAAACCTCCATGCGACGCTCGTGGGTGTGGCAGGGCATGGTATTCCACATGCTGCCCGCGTCGAGTTCGGTCAGCCCCATGGAGAGCTGGCAGGTCTCGAGAACGTCGGCGTGCAGGTACTTGTTGATGGTGCGCACGTTGCCCGTAGCCGGGTCGCCCAGGGTCATGGGCGAGGCATCCTCGGGGCGGATGTGGCGAAGGGCCAAGCGCACGTGGGCCGGAGCCGAGTTGATGTAAAAGCGCGCCGGATCGGCTGGGTCATCGCTTTCAAAACGCACGTCCCGGCTCTCCTTGGGAATGTAGAGGCCGTGATGGCGCCCGAGCGCGACGCTTTCGCCATCGACCACGATCCGCCCCGGGGCGCCGATGTTGATGACGCCCATTTCACGGCGCTCGAGGAAGTAAGCAACGCCGAGTTCCTTGCCATCGCCAAGGGTGAGCGAGCCTTGTGTGGGTACCGCGCCGCCGATGATGATGCGGTCGACGTGGCTGTAGGTCAGCTTGAGCTCCCCCGGGCACATGATCTGTGTTACCAGCATTTTGTCGCGCAGGCCCTGGGTATCCAGGGTCTTGAAGTGGTCTTCGTGAACGGCTTGAAGAATGTCCATGTAAGCTCCTTTTGCCTCGATGGGCGGGTATCGATAAAAAACGGCTAAACAAACGCCTCAAGAGAAGAACATGAGGGGCCACAGGGTAAGCGCGGGTATGCTCATGACGAGTAGCATGACCAGCACGTTGGCCAGCAGAAACGGCAGGGCGCCCCGGAAAATACGGCCGATGGAGAGCCCGGTGATCGATGAGCAAACGTTTAGGCACATGCCGACGGGCGGCGTCACGAGTCCTATGGCCAAACCGCTGATCAAGAGCACTCCGAACTGCACCGGCGAGATGCCGGCGGCGACCAGAATCGGCAGCACCACCGGCGTGATGAGCAGGATGGCCGGGGTCACGTCGACGAAGGTACCGATGAACAGCACCGCCAGGGCCACGACCAGCAGCAGCATGAAGGGTGAAAGTTCGAGCCCACCCAGGTAGCCCGCGAGTAGTTGCGGAACCTGCTCCATGGTCAGGATCCAGACGTAGAGCTGGCTCATGGCGATGATGATCATGACCGTCGCGCTGGTCATGACCGCCGAGCGCAAAAGCGCCGGTAGCTCGCGAAGCGTCAGACTGCGAAAAACCACCAGCCCCAGAAACAAAGCGTAGCCAACGCCGATGGCCGCGGACTCCGTGGCCGTCGCCACTCCGCCGACCACCGCGCCCACCACGAAGACCGGAATCAGCAGCGCAAGTACCGAACGCTGGATGACCAGGCGCTTTTCGGTGGCGCTCAAGCCGGCGTGAGCGCGCGGATAGCCGTGACGACCCGCCATCAGCGCGATCACGCCCATCATGAAGAGTCCGATCATGAGCCCCGGTAGCAGGCTTGCCAAAAACATCGTGCCGATGGACTGCTGCGCGGTGACCGCATAGATGACCATCGGCACGCTAGGCGGAATGATCATGCCCATGGTCGAGGAGGCCACGGTGATGCCGCTCGCTGTCTCGGTCGAATAGCCCTTGCGTGTCATCTCGGGAATCATGGCCGAGCCCACCGAGGCGGTATCCGACACCGACGAGCCCGAAATACCCCCGAAGATCATCGAGGTCGAGATGTTGACGTGGCCAAGCCCGCCAGGGAAGCGGCCCACGAGCATCAAACAGAAGTCGATCAACCGCGTCGTGATCCCCGAGGCGTTCATGATCAGCCCCATGAGAATGAACAGTGGCAGGGCGATCATGGTGTAGGTATCCATACCCGACAGCACCCGCTGGGGCAGTACGCCGATCAGGTTGGGCTGTAGCACGATGAAGTAGAGCAGCCCCGATAGCCCCAGGGAGTAGGCGATGGGAACGCCGATCAGCAAGAGCGCGAAGAGCGCGATCAGTAGAAGCGTCATGCCTGGGCCTCCTGAGCGCCGTCACGCCGGGTAGCGGGGCGTTCTCCACCGACCAGTACGGCCAGCGAGAACAAAATGACCAGAACCGCCCCGATGGGGACGCTGATCTGCACGACCCAGTTGGGCACGTCGAGCACTGCGGAGCGAAAACGGCCCACCTGGCCGATCCAGCCAAGGCTAAGCCAGGCAAGGTATCCATTGAAGAGCACGACCAGCAGGTGACGTAGGCTATCGACCGCTTTCAGATAGACCGGCGGCAGGCGCTCGACGAAGACACTGATGCGAATGTGTTCGCCGCGCAATATGGCGACAGAGGCGCCCAGCGCAGTGGAATAGACGAACAGAAAACGCATCAACTCCTCGGCACCGGCAAAGCCAATCCCAAACAGATAGCGAAGCACCACCAGCGTGAAGCAAAGCAGAAAGATCGCCGCCACCAGCGCGGCGATCAGATTCTCGAGCAGGGCAGCGGCGCGTCTAACGATACGCATGCCTGGCGTATCGCTTGCCACGTCTTGAAGCGACGACGGCTGGCTCATTACTCCTGCCCTTCGCCATGACCGGTTTGGGCCAGCACCGCATCGAGCTGTTCACGGCTGAAATCACCCCGTTCGACGAAGAACTCCCAAACCGGTACTACCGCCTCGACGAAGCTCTGGCGCGAGGTATCGCTGAGTTCGTTGATCTCCATGGACTCACCCAGGGTCTCGAGGTAGTTCGCCTCGGAGGCGAGCCAGAGTTCGTTGGAGCGCGTCATGGTTTCCACCGCCACTTCGTCGACCAGCGTCTGCATCTCTTCGGGGAGCTGGTCGTACCACTGAGCGCTGATGAAGAACGGGTCGGGATGGATCTGCCAGTTCAGCAGTGTCAGGTACTCCTGCGCTTCGTTGAACTTCATATCGGCGATGTTCGATGGCGGGTTTTCCTGGCCGTCGACCACGCCCGTACGCAGCGCCATATAGGTTTCGGTATAGGGTACCTGCTGGGGCGATGCGCCCAGCGCCTCGAAAGCCCGCAGGGTGGGCGCCAGCGGCGGCGTACGGATCTTCATGCCCCGCAGGTCGGCGACTTCGTTGACGGCGCGCACGTTATTGGTGAGCTGACGCATGCCTCCGGCCACGCCGGTCACCGGAATATGCAGCTGGCTGGCGCGCGCATCGGCATCGATGGCCTGGCCCAGCTCGCTTTGCATCACCTCGATAGCTTCTTCCGGCGTCTCGAAGAGAAACGGCATGGCGTAGATCAGGTAGGCCGGGTTGGCCTGGGCGAAGAGCCCGCCGCGATAGCCCTGGATGAGGCCCATCTGCACCTGCTGGAGAACGTCTTCTTCCTTGCCAAGGGTGCCGTTGAAGTAGAGCTCCACCGCGATGCGCCCGTCACTGCGCTCTTCGAGGGTCTCCTTGAAGAAGCGCATGGACTCCGAGCGCGGCGCATCGTCGGTTTGTGAGTGCGCGTACTTGAAGGTGTAGTCCGCGGCGAGAAGAGGGAAGCTGGCTCCCAGGGCAAGGGTGGCAATGACTGACAGGTAAGGGCGCATAACGAACTCTCCAATAGCGTTATTGTGATGTTGTTGTGAAGCGCTGTTCAAATATAAAAGTTATTTTTATATTTGATTGTTGGTTAGCTTAGCGGGATTGATCGCCAGGTCAATTGAGACATTGGTCGAGGGTTAACCCTTGGAGTGGGCATAAAAAAAGCGCCCGAAGGCGCTTGTCTGGTGGTGAGTACCAGGGTGAGGGCTGGTGATGAGTACAGACCGGCTACGCCGTTTTCCACGCCTCTTCGTTGACCAGGCTAATCGGCCGCTCGCCGGTGAGCGCCAGGCGCACGTTGTCCACCGCCCGCTGGGCCATGGCGGCACGGGTTTCGAGGGTGGCGGAGCCGATGTGGGGGAGGGCGACCACGTTGGCCATGCCGGGCAGCGGTGAGGTGTCGGAAAGCGGCTCCTGCTCGAATACGTCCAGTCCCGCTGCCTGAATCACGCCGCTTTCCAGCGCATTGATTAGCGCCCCTTCGTCGACCACCTTGCCGCGGGCGATGTTGATCAAAATGCCCGTGCGCTTCATTTGCGAAAGCTCCTTCTCGCCGATGAGCTTTTCGGTTTGTTCGGTCAAGGGCACGGTCAGGCAGACGAAATCCGACTCGGCGAGCAACTGCTCGAGTTCGCGCCGCTCGGCGCCTAATTCACTTTCTACATCGGGCTTGGGAGAGGCGTTGGAGTAGAGCACCTTCATGCCAAAGCCAAGCGCCCCGCGCCGGCCAATCGCCTGGCCGATGCGGCCAAACCCCACCATGCCCAACGTCTTGCCGTGCACGTCGCTGCCGTAAAGGTCCGGGCCGATGCTCGCCTCCCAGGCGCCCGCTTTCACCCAGGTGGCCAGTTCCACCACGCGCCGGGCGGTGGCCATCAGAAGCGTAAAGCCGGTATCCGCGGTGGTTTCCGTCAGCACGTCTGGCGTGTTGCAAAGCAGGATGTTGCGCCTTGTGAGCTCGTCCACCGGGATGTTGTCGTAGCCCACGGAAATGGTCGCGACCACCTCGAGCTTCGGCGCGGCGTCGAGTAGCTCGGTGGTGATGGGCAGGCCCGAGCCGATCAGGGCGTGGGCGCGGGAGAGGGCATCAAGGGTTTTGGGTGCCTGGAAATCCAGCGGCTTGGCCAGTTCGATCAACTCGAAGTGCTTTTCGAGTTCGGCCCATTGGCTGTCGCTCAGCGTACCCATCACGATAACAGTTTTACTCATGCGGTTTCCTTGCGTGCGTTGTTGTCGGTTCAGCGCTCCAGCGCCTGAAGCTGTTCGCGGGTGGGCAGGCCTTCCATATCGCCGACGACCTGCACCGCCTGGGCACCGACCAAATTACCACGGGCAAGCGCCTGTTGGGGCGATAAGCCATCGAGCAGTGCGCTGATCGTACCCACCGCGAAACCATCCCCCGCGCCGACGGTGTCCACCACGTTGGCCACTGGCTGGCCCGCCACGTGCAGGCTTTCAAGCTGGCCGCCCAAATGGCCCCGGTAGTAGCTGCCCTCCGGGCCGAGCTTGATGATGACCGCTTTGGCGCCGCGCTCGAGATAGAAATCGGCTATTGCCGAGGGCTCCTGCTCGCCGGTCAGCAGTTGGCCTTCCGAGAGCCCCGGCAGTACCCAGTCTGCATGGCGAGCGAGTTCATTCAAGGTGTCACGCATCACGTCTTCGCTTTGCCAAAGCGAGGGGCGCAGGTTCGGGTCGAACGAAACGCTCGCCCCGCCGGCGCGCGCCTTTTGCATCAGGTGACGCGTCAAGTCCTGGGCGCTTTCCGAAAGCGCCGGGGTAATACCGGTGGCGTGCAGGTGAGTGAGTGCGGCGAAGTCGATGCTTTGCGCATCTTCTACTGCCAGGTGGCTGGCGGCGCTGCCCCGGCGAAAATACTCCACCCGCGGGTCGGCGCCACCTTCGGCGCGCTCCTTGAACATGAGTCCGGTGGGGTGTTGGGTGTCGGTATGAATGTAGCGCGCGTCGATGCCTTCGGCTTCAAGCGTTTGGCGAATGAAGTCACCGAAGCTGTCCTGGCCGACCCGGCTTAGCCAGCCCACCGAGTAGCCCAGCCGTGAAAGACCGATGGCGACGTTGTTGTCCGCGCCGGCCAGGCGGCGGTGAAAGTGCTCGATGGACGAAAGCGGCCCCGGTGTGTCGGCGACCAGCATGCCCATGGCTTCGCCAAAGGTCAGTACGCTCGGCGATGAATCGGTTGAGGCGGTGTTAGCCATGTAGTGCTCCAGCGGTCGGTAAAGGGTGGGTTAAAACGGTGCTGCCGCGGGGGATCAAACGCGGCGCATGGCAATAGTCGATGGGGGCGTCGGGCGTTAACAGCCGGGCCACCGCGGCGCGGCTTATCGCATCACAGGGTTGGGCAAGGGTAGTGATGCTCGGGGTCATCAGC
The DNA here is from genome assembly GCF_968212445.1 of Vreelandella sp. GE22. NCBI lineage: Bacteria > Pseudomonadati > Pseudomonadota > Gammaproteobacteria > Oceanospirillales > Halomonadaceae > Vreelandella > Vreelandella sp. GE22. Next base: position 2,247,876 of record NZ_OZ309110.1, on the reverse strand, counting down.
GCGCACCAGTCGAGCTCGTCGATGCCCATCAGCCCCAGCGGCCCGAGTATTAAGCGCAACCGCTGAACGGTTTCGACCACGGCAAGCGTGGCGGTTCCGTTGGCGCAAAGCACCGCGCAAGGCGTTTGTGCGGTCGCGGTCAGCTCGGTCAGCGCTTGGGAGATCACATCAGGCTCGAGAAGGGTGAGGGCGCGCGAATTGATGCCAAGCTCGGCGCACCGGGTTTGAAAGCGGGCCAGGCGCTGTTGGCGGGCGCTGGCGCCCTCCGGGGCGTTGCTTGCGTATAAAAGCGAGCGATACCCTTGGGCGATGAGGTGCTCCAGCGCCATATCGATGGCAAGCGCGTTATCCAGACCGATCGCCTGCTCCCCCAAGTCGGGAATCTCGCGATCGAGCAGTACCACCGGCACGCCGCGGCGCTCGAGCGTTAGAAGCTGCGCCTGGGGCTGGCCGGTGGCGTTGATGATGATGCCCTCGGCCTGGTAGCCGGCCAGCAGTTCGAGGTGGCGCTGCTCCTGAATCGGGTCGTTATCGGTGTTGCAGACGAGCAGCGAGTAGCCGTGCGCCCGCGCGGCCTGCTCGACGCCGTGGGCAATCGCCACCGAAAACGGGTTGCGGATATCCGCCACCAGCAGGCCCAGAAGCTTCGAGCCGCCACCCTTTAAGCCCCGCGCCATCTGGTTGGGCTGGTAGCCAAGCGAGCCCGCCGCCGCCTCGATACGCGCGCAAAGCTCGGCCGAGAGCTTGCCGCGCTCCGGGCCGAAATAGCGCGACACGCTGGTTTTCGAGGTGTGGGCGCGCTTGGCCACTTCGATCAGGGTGGCGCGCGGTGGCGTTTGGGACATGCGCTGGCTCTATTCATGACTGTATTCATGACTGTGATGGGAACGTTCCCATTGATGTTTCAAACTAGTGGTTTTGAGAGGCGAAGACAAGATCGCCTAAAGTGGTAGAGTGAGCGTTAGAGCCTTTTAAAAGCCGGCACTACCGAACAAAAAAGGAGACCGCATGCGCCTGGATGAGTATCAGCGCTTCGATGCGTTGGGGCTGGCCGAGCTGGTTCGCCGTCGCGAAGTAAGCCGTGAAGAGCTGTTGGATAGCGCACTAAGCGCCATCGAACAGTTGAACCCGGCGCTGCACGCCGTGGTGCGAACCCGCGCCGATCAGGCCCGGCGCGAAAGCGCCTCGCTAAACGAAGACGGCGTATTTGCCGGCGTGCCCACGCTGAGCAAGGACCTCTTGATGGGCATGGCCGGCGAGCCGCTGGCCTGTGGCAGTGCGGCGCTTATGGATTGGCGCGCGACGCAGGACGCGCCGATCATCACCCGGGCGCGCCAGGCGGGGTTGGTGATTGCAGGCCAAACCACCACGCCGGAGCTTGGCCTGATGGGCATTACCGAGCCCAGGGCGTTTGCGCACCCGGAAAACCCCTGGCGCGCGGGCTATTCGCCGGGGGGCTCGAGTGGGGGCGCCGCCGCGGCGGTGGCCGGCGGTATGGTGCCGCTGGCGCTGGGGGGCGACGGCGGCGGCTCGCTGCGAATCCCAGCAAGCTACTGCGGGCTGTTCGGCTTCAAACCGTCCCGCGGGCGGGTGCCGCTCGCGCAAGGCCAGGGTGAAGTATGGCAGGGCGCGGTGATCGAACACGCGCTGACCCGCAGCGTGCGCGACAGCGCCGCGCTTTTAGAGCACATCAACGGCATGCTGCCGGGAAGCCCCTACCCGGTGGCCCGTGAAACCGGTTACCTGGCAGCGCTTTCTGAGCCCTGCAAGCCGCTGCGTATTGCGCTCTCGTTGGGCGAGCCGTTCTCGAAAGGCCTTGAAACGACGCTCTCGCCAGAGGTCAAAACCGCCATCGAGAAGGCGGGCAAGGCCTTGGTAGACATGGGCCACGAGGTGGAGTGGGCGGACCCGCCGGTCGACGGCGAGGCGCTGGCCAACAGCTACCTGACGCTGTATTTGGGTCATCTGGCGGCGGATCTTGTCTGGCTTGGCCGGGCGACGAATACACCGCTTGGCCTGCTGGCCATCGAGCCCGCGACCCGCGCTATTGGCCGCTTGGGGGCAAAGCTGGGCGCGCGGGAGTATGAGCTGGCCAAGCGCGAGTGGTACGCCGCGGCGGCACAAATGAGCGCGTTTCACGAACGCTTTGATGTGATGGTGATGCCGGTAACGGCGGACACCGCGCCCAGTATCGGCGAGCTTTACCCAAGCCGAGCGCGGGAGCGCCTCATGGCGCTATTGGCGCTTCCGGACCTTCCAACGATTGCCTTGAAGGCAGGGATGCTGAAGCGTTTGGCCGTCGATGCGTTAAGCCGTACACCCTATACGCAGCTTGCCAATTTGACCGGCCAGCCGGCAATGTCGGTGCCGCTGCACGTGGCGGCTAATGGCCTGCCGGTGGGCGTGCAGGTGGTGGGGCGCATGGGTGAGGATAAAACCCTCATGCAGCTTGCCGGGGCGCTCGAGCAGTTCGCCCCCTGGCCGCAGCGGCCACCATCACAAGCGTTCGTGCTTGATGCAAGGTAAACTGCCTGTTTTGAGAGCCATCTGGCGAAAGGCATGCACTCCATCTATGAACTGACCCCGGCGGGGGATCGCTACTTCGACGGTATGGTCGACAAGTTCTCCCGCTCGCTCTACTACGCGCCGCGCGGCGAGCTGCGCCTGGCCATGCTGGACTACTTGTTGCCGCAAATGCTCGCCCTAAAAGGCCAGCCGGTGCTGGACATCGGCGGCGGGCTTGGTCAGCAGGCGGCCTGGTTCGCCGAGCGCGGCCACGGCGTGACGCTGGCCGAGCCCTCCGGCGATATGCTCGACTACGCCCGCCAGTGGCATCAGGCGCGGGAAACGGTGCCCGAGCAGGCCATTCGTTACCTGCAGACGCCGCTTCAAGCGCTGCCCGGCGAGGCGCCGGGCCCCTGGCCTTTGATCACCTGCCACGCGGTGCTCGAGTGGCTGGGTCAGCCCCGCCAGGCACTGAGCGTGCTGGCTGCTTTGCTGGCCCCCGGCGGCCAACTGAGCCTGATGGTCTTCAACCGCGACGCGCTGCGCTTCTCCAACGCCGTGAAGGGCAATCTAAAAAAGGCCTTGAGCGACGAGCTGGAAGGCAAGGGCAAGCGCCAACGGCTGACGCCGATCTCCCCGGTGACCCACGCCGATATCAGCCAGTGGGCCGAGGAGTGCGGGCTCGTGGTGCAGGCGGTGGCCGGCATTCGCATCTTCCAGGACTATCTACGCACGCCCCCGGTGGATGAAACCGAACAAGCCACGCTGCTGGCGCTGGAAAAACAGTACTGCCGCCAGGACCCGCATTGGCGACTGGGGCGCTATTTGCTTTATACATTAACCAAACCCGAGGCCGATTCATGAGTGCCCAACTTCCCGCCTGCCAACTTCTCGAGCGCTACTATGGTGACGCGGCCGCGCTTTGCCCCGTCGCCCCACCCGAGGACGCTTGGCTGATCCACCGTTCGGCGGCCATGGTCAGCGATAACGTCGCGCTGCGCACTGCCTGGCAGGCCCAGCAAAAAAGCGCCAAAAGCCCTTTTGACGCCGAGATCGATCTGGCCGCCGGCCAAGTGGTGCTTTTCTGGCCGAAGGCGCACCAGCTGGGGCTTTGGTGGCTACAGTGGCTTTGCCACACGCTGCCGGAAGGCACGGCGGTGGCGATCGTCGGCGAGCACCAGGGCGGCATCAAGCGCGTGCCCCAATTCCTGGACGAGCAGGGCATGGCCTGCGACAAGCTGGACAACGCCCGGCGCTGTTCGCTGTTCACCACGCGCACCCAAGGGGCGAGCGACCCGGAAAATGCCTGGGCCACGTTCGAAGCGCAAGATCTGGCGCTTGTCAGCCACCCCGGCGTCTTCGGCCACGGCAAGGTCGACGACGGCACCCGGCTATTGCTGGAACAGCTTGAAAAGCACCTGCCGCAAAAACCGCTTCGCGTGCTCGATATGGGCTGCGGCGACGGCATCATCACCGCTTGGCTTGCCAAGCGTGGTTTTGATGTGACCGCCGTGGACGTGAGCGCTTTCGCGGTGAAGGCGTGTCAGCGAACACTCGCGGCCAACGAATTGAGCGCCCGGGTGCTCGAAAGCGATGTGTTCGAGGCACTCGAGGGCGAGCAGTTCGACGTCATCGTCAGCAACCCGCCGTTTCATCAGGAGCGCGATATTAGCTACGGGCCCAGCGCCCGGCTGATCGAGCAGGCCCGCGAGCATTTGAGCCCCCAGGGGCAGCTCATGTTGGTCGCCAATGCGTTTTTACCCTATCCGCCGCTTTTACAGCGCGCCCTGAGTGATGTCGAAACCCTGGCGGATAACCGGCGCTTCAAGGTATACCGCGCCGGTTTGGCAAGGCGCTAAACCCCGGCGGGGTTTCACGGCGCGATGGTTTCATGGCACGTAGTGAATCGCCGAGACGAGGTAGAACGTCTCGCCACTGGGCGTTTGCACCGTGATCTCGTCATCGACTTCCTTGCCAAGCAACGCCTTGGCCATGGGCGAGTCCACGCTGATCCAGCGTTTCTGGGTATCGATCTCATCGTGGCCGACGATGCGAATGTCCAGCGGCTCACCGTCATCGTCTTCCAGGCTGACAAACGCGCCGAAAAAGACCTTGTCGGTGTTGGCCGGCAAGCGGTCGACCACCTGCAGCTCGTCCAGGCGCTTGGTGAGATAGCGAATCCGCGCGATCACCCGGTGAAGTTCTTTCTTGTTGTAGGTGTAGTCGGCGTTTTCCGAGCGGTCGCCTTGGGCGGCGGCTTCCCCTACCTTGGCGGAGATGGCGGGGCGCTTCACCCTTGAAAGGTGATCGAGAATGCCGCGCAGGCGCTCGGCGCCTTGGGCGGTGATCAGGTTGCTTTTGGGCTCCTGGCGCGGGTCCTTGGCCGGGTCGCGCCAGCGGGTCATGTTGCGGCCTTTCATGACGGTTCTCTCCTTGCGTTTGTGCGCCAAAGCTTAAGCGAAAGCGTGGGTCTGGCTCAAAGCGCTGTTATGAGCTGATAGAAGTTCTGGCGAGTCATTCAAACGTTCGTTACATTATTTGGCAGGGCGGTTGAATCCCAACCGCTCTTCGATGATTTCGAGTACGCGACAAAAACAACCAAGGAGCTTTTCATGCGCACACACTCTTCTCGCTGGCTGTTGGCTTTGACCCTGGGCGGGGCGCTGGCCCTTTCGCCGTTGGCCGTTAGCGCCTACCAGGACGAACTTTTCTCGTTAACCAACCGCTGGGAACATACCATTACGGAGCTTCCGGCCAACCAGCGCCAGAGCACGCTACAGGCGCTGAGCGGCGAGGCCGAAGCGTTGGCCGAGCAAAACCCCAACGAAGCCGATGTGCTGATATGGGAGGGCATCATACTCGCTTCCTACGCCCGCGAGCGCAGTGGCCTGGGCGCGCTTGGCACCGCCAAAGACGCGCGTAGCGTGCTCGAGCGCGCCATCGAACTCGACCCCCAGGGCGGCAACGGCTCGGCCTACGTCACCCTTGGCGCGCTTTATGACCGCGCGCCGGGTCGGCCGCTGGGCTTTGGCAATAGTGACACCGCTGAGCGCATGTTCCAGCGCGCCCTGGAGATCCGCCCGGATGGCATCGACGTGAACTATTACTACGCCACTTTCCTCAGTGAAGAGGGCAATACCCAGGCAGCGCGGGAGCACGCCCAACGCGCGGTGGACGGCACAGCGCGGGAAAACCGCCAGCTTTCCGACGAAGCGCTTCGCCGCGAAGCGCAGACCTTCCTGCAGTCGCTTTAATAGCGCGCAAATTGGCATTCCCGGCATCTAGCATTGATAATGGATCGATTGTGCTAACCGGGAGTGCCCTATGGCGTCCAGCCTCACTACATCGCTTGCCCCCGCGCTTGCCACACCCGAGCTAACCCGTTCGGACGTGACGCTCGAAAAGCGCGAGACGCTTTATCAGGGCTTTTTCCGTCTGGAGGAGCTCACCCTTCGCCACCGTCTTTTCGAAGGCGGCGAAAGCCACAGCATGCGCCGCGAAATTCATAGCCGCTTCGACGCGGTGGGTGTGCTGCTATATGACCCTCATCGCGACGCGTTGGTGCTGGTCGAGCAGTTTCGCGCCGGTGCGATCGACGATCCGCGCTCGCCCTGGAAGCTCGAACTGGTGGCCGGATTGGTCGAGAAAGGCGAATCCCTCGAAGACGTTGCCCGGCGCGAGTCTCTGGAAGAGGCGGGCTGCGAGGTCGGCGAGTTGACCAAACTTCACACCTACTACCCAAGCCCCGGGGCGTGCAACGAACGGGTCACGCTGTTTTGTGGGTTGGTCGATACCACCGGCATGGGCGGCATTCACGGCCTTGCCGAAGAGCACGAGGACATTCGTGTTCACGTGGTCAGCTTTAGCGCTGCCTGGGAGCTTTTGGGCCAGGGCCGGCTCGACAACGCCATGTGTTTGATCGCGCTTTACTGGCTGGATGGCCAGCGCGCGTCGCTGCGTGCCGCGCCATCCCAAACCCCCGCCCCTGGCGAATTCGAAAGGAGCGAAGATGGCTAGAGCCGCCTACGTCACCGACTTAAAATCCCTGCAAGGGGAGTGCAGCGCCAACTATGCGCGTCTGCTGCGCCTGGTGGGCACCATGGAGGCCGGCCAGCAGCGCGATATCAACCTGCACACCAGAGATCAGCATCTGGGGGTTCTGCATCTTGCGGTGCTGGAGCAGGCCCCTTACACCACGATGGTCGAAGTGACCCAGAGCGGGCCTTTGGACAGCGTCCTCGAAGGCCCCAAAATGCGCGTGCACCTGTATCACGATGTGCGCATGGCCGAGGTCACCGACTTTCAGCGCGAGCGCCACTTCAACGGGCGCTACCGCTACCCCAACGCCAAAATGCACCAGCCCGATGAGAAGCTGCAGCTCAACCGCTTTCTGGGGGAGTGGCTGGCCCACGGGCTGGCTCACGGTCACGCCTACGATATTCCCGAGCTCCCCTGATGCGCTTGATTCAGATTACCGATGCCCACCTTCATGCCGATAAAAACGCCCGCTCTCGTACGGGTATTCCTTGGCGGCAGTTCGAGCGCGTCGTCGAGCAGGTGATCCGCGAGCGCCCGGACATCGTGCTGTTCAGCGGCGATATAAGCCAGGACGAGACGCTGGCCTCCTACACCCATGCTTGCCAGGTGCTCGAGCAGTTGCCGTGTCCCTGGTTCTGGATCCCTGGTAACCACGACCAGCCGGCGCTGATGGCCGAGTGCCACCCGCTGCTCGACGAGGTAGAGCTCGATGATTGGCGTTTGCTGCTGCTTGATACCCACGTCGAGGGCCAGCCTCATGGGGAGCTGGGCGCCGAGCAGCTAAGCGCCTTCGTCGAGCGCCTGGAGCAGAGCGACACGCCGACGATCATTGGCCTGCACCACCCGCCAGTGGATGTGGGGGCTGCGTGGATGGACGCGATCGGCCTCAAGGACCGCGACGCTTTCTGGCAGGCGCTGAGTGCCTACCCCCAAGTCAAAATCGTGCTGTTTGGCCACGCTCACCAGGCGTTTGCCCAGCAGCCTACGCTGGGCGAAACCCGAATGGGGGTTTACGGCTGCCCGGCCATGGCGGATCAGTTCATGCCCGGGGCGCTGGAGTTCGCGGTCGATCAAGCCTCGCGCCCGGGCTACCGGGTGTTGGAGCTTCGCCGCGGTGGTGAATGGCAAACCTGGGTCGAGCGGGTCAAAGTTTAACGGTTTTGTTCGTTATATAGTTCTTAAAAGCATAAAAAGATAGTTATTAATTCTTTCAGGTTATTACTTTTGGGCGTTACCCTACCCACAGTGACGATAATGAGGCAAACACCGTTTGCAGGCACCGTTAGTCAGCACCCCGGTGCTTTTAGAGGGAGTAGGCAATGACCCAGTTTAAAGCTCCGCCGAGCGGGCAGCGGCGCGAGACCTCCATCGCGATTGACGGCGCGCGCCAGACGCACCTCAAGCAGCTCGAAGCCGAATCGATTCATATCATTCGTGAAGTCGCCGCCGAGTTCAGCAATCCGGTGATGATGTACTCCATCGGTAAAGACTCTTCGGTCATGCTGCACCTGGCGCGCAAGGCGTTTTACCCCGCGCCGCCGCCGTTCCCGCTGCTGCACGTGGACACCACCTGGAAGTTTCGCGAGATGATCGAGTTTCGTAATCGCATGGCGGTCGATGCGGGTATGGAGCTTTTGGTGCATACCAATGAAGAGGGGCGGGCAGCGAACATCAACCCCTTCGATCATGGCAGCGCCAAGTACACCGATATCATGAAAACCCAGGCGCTCAAGCAGGCGCTCAGCAAGTACGGTTTCGATGCGGCGTTTGGCGGCGCGCGTCGCGATGAAGAGGCATCGCGGGCCAAAGAGCGGGTCTACTCGTTTCGCGACAAATACCACCGCTGGGATCCGAAAAGCCAGCGCCCGGAGCTTTGGAACATCTATAACGCCAAGGTCAACAAGGGCGAGTCGATCCGGGTTTTTCCGCTCTCCAACTGGACCGAGCTCGATATCTGGCAGTACATCTACCTCGAGTCGATTCCGATCGTGCCGCTTTACTACTCCGCCCCGCGCCCGGTCGTCGAGCGCGACGGCATGCAGGTCATGGTCGACGACGATCGCCTACCGCTGGAACCGGGTGAGGTACCCGAGCAGAAATCCGTGCGCTTTAGAACGCTTGGCTGCTACCCGCTGACCGGCGCGGTGGAGTCCACGGCGGCCACGCTGCCGGAAATCATTCAGGAGATGCTGCTGACCCGTACCAGCGAGCGTAGCGGGCGGGCCATCGACCGCGACCAGGTCGGGTCGATGGAGAAGAAAAAGCGTGAGGGGTACTTCTAATGTCACACCAGTCGAACCTGATTGCCGATAACATCGAGCAGTACCTGCACGAGCATGAAAACAAGGACCTTTTACGGTTCATCACCTGCGGCAGCGTCGACGACGGCAAGTCCACGCTGATCGGGCGGATGCTCCACGACTCGCAAATGATCTTCGAGGACCAGCTCGCCGCGATCACGCTGGCCTCCAAAACCAGCGGCACGACCGGCGACGCCGTCGACCTGGCGCTGTTGGTCGACGGCCTGCAGTCCGAGCGCGAGCAGGGCATCACCATCGACGTGGCCTACCGGTTTTTCTCCACCGATAAGCGCAAGTTCATCATCGCCGATACGCCGGGCCACGAGCAGTACACCCGCAACATGGCCACCGGTGCCTCCACGGCGAGCCTGGCGGTGATCTTGATCGATGCGCGCTACGGGGTGCAGACCCAAACCAAGCGCCACAGCTTCATCGCCGATCTGCTCGGCATCCAGCATTTGGTGATCGCGGTCAACAAGATGGACCTGGTCGAGTTCTCGGAAGAGCGCTTCAACGAGATCAAACGCGAGTACCAGCAGTTTGCGACCAACCTGAATGCCCCGGATATTCGCTTCGTGCCGCTGTCGGCGCTGACCGGCGATAATGTGGTCAACAAAAGCGCGCATACCCCCTGGTATTTTGGCCCGGGTTACGAGAGCCGCACGCTGATCGAGCTGCTGGAAAGCGTCGAGCTCAGCCATGATCAGAATCTGACAGATTTGCGTCTGCCGGTGCAGTACGTCAACCGACCCAACCTGGACTTTCGCGGCTACTGCGGCACCCTGGCCGCGGGTATTTTGCGCCCGGGGCAGGGCGTCAAGGTGTTGCCGTCGGGCAAAACGTCGAAGGTCGCGCGCATCGTTACCCAGGACGGTGACTTAAGCGCGGCCTACCCCGGTCAGGCGATCACCGTGACCCTCGATGACGAGATCGATATCTCGCGCGGCGATTGGCTGGTCGAGGCGAACGCCGAGGTGCCGCTTTCCAACGCGTTTATAGCCGACATCGTATGGATGCATGAAGACGCGCTGACGCCGGGCAAGCTTTATGATTTCAAACTGGCCACCCGAGATCTTTCCGGCGAGGTTCGGGCCATCGAGTATCAGGTCGATGTGAATACCCTGGAAACCTACCCGGCCGAGCGGCTGGAGCTCAATACCATCGCCCGCTGCGAGATAGAGCTCACCGCGGCCATTCCGCTTGACGACTACCGCGCAAGCCCGGGTACCGGTAGCTTTATCGTCATCGACCGGCTAACCAACGTGACCGTTGGCGCGGGGATGATTCGCGGCCTGGCCGCGCAAGGCGAGCAGACGCAAACCACCGATTGGGTCGCTTTCGAGCGCGACTTGAACGCCCTGGTACGCAAGCACTTCCCGCATTGGGATGCGAAGGATATAAGTAAGCTTTTTTAAGCTGTACGTCAGTTTGTGTTTTGAACGTTGGTCGGCCCTGTCACCCCGGGGCCGGCTTTTTTTATGCAAGTCATTTCACGTCGGCGTATCGAGCGGGATGCTACTTTGTAGCGGGGGATGTGGGACTGTACAAGTTTTAGGTGGCCTGACAAGCGGATTCGTTAACGAATAGCGCTTGACGATTGTACAAGATAAGCCACACTTGTAAGGCGTTGTACGGCATGGCCGAACGCATGTCATCACGAAAAGGAGAGCACGATGAGTCAAGCACTAAATGGTAAACGCGTTGCAATTCTAGCCGCCGATGGCTTTGAAGAGTCCGAACTCAGCGTCCCGCGTGCCTCGCTTCAGAAAAACGGCGTCGAAGTCCATATCGTTACGCCGGATGGTAAAGGCATTCGCGCTTGGGCGGAAACCGACTGGGGCGATACCTACGAAGCTGATAAAGCGCTTAGCGACGTGTCCGAATCCGATTATCACGCGCTGGTCTTGCCGGGTGGCTTGTTCAACCCGGACGAACTGCGCACCAACGAAGACGCACTGAGCTTCGTTAAAGCTTTCTTCCAGGCCGGCAAGCCGGTTGGCGCTATCTGCCACGCCCCCTGGATTTTGATCAACGCTGGTGTGGTCGACGGTCGTAAAATGACCTCGGTACACAGCATTGCCCAGGATTTGAAAAACGCCGGTGTGAACTGGGTTGATGAAGCCGTGGTCTGCGATGAAGCGCTGGTATCCAGCCGCACACCGAAAGACCTGGACGCCTTCTGCTCCAAACTGCTTGAAGAGATTCAAGAAGGGAAGCACTCGGGTCAGCACGCTTAATGGCGTGGTACCACCAGTGGGCGAGCTTTGCCAAGCGGCTCGTCCACGTTGTCGCCAAGCCCATGAAGCGCGACAGTGGCCGCGGCGGGATGGTGGTTCATCCCTACCGTGGCTACGGCTCCCAAAAGGAAATATTCATCATGGGCCGCGTCTTTCGACAGGCGGCACTCGGCCGCGCCATTCCTCGGCGCGGCTTTTTACGTGATACCGCCGATGTTGCCCGGCGTATTTTTCGACGCGGTTTGAAAGAAGCGCAGGTCGATGTTTGCGTGGGTGAGAACGAGCTTTCGCTGATCACCGACCGCGACGGCTACTTCGATGCCCACTTGCCGATCGAGCACGCACTCCCTATCGATGTATCCTGGCATCGGGCAGATATTCTCGTTCGCGCCGAAGGGCAAAATCCCATTCGTACCAGCGCGGAGGTTTACGTACCGCCGCCGGAGGCGGACCTGCTGGTGATCAGCGATATCGACGATACCGTGATGTTTACCGGGGTCGCCGAAAAGCTGAAAATGCTTTACCGTCTTTTCGTGCGCAAACCCCACCGGCGTACCGCCTTTCCCGGTGTGGCCTCCCTTTATCAGTCGCTTTATCGTGGTAAAAGCGAGAAGGCAGAGCGGCCTATTCTGTATGTCTCCCGGGGGCCCTGGGCGATTTATGAAATGCTCGAAGCTTTTTTCCAGCTCAACCGTATCCCCGTCGGGCCCATTTTGTTTCTGCGTGAATGGGGCATTTCCTGGCGTAAACCTTGGCCACGCAAGGCCGAAGACCACAAGCGTGACCTGATCGACCGGATGCTAGGGCTTTATGACGATATGCCCTGCGTGCTGATCGGTGACAGCGGCCAACACGACCCGGAAGTATATACCGAGGTCGTAAAATCCTACCCCGGCCGCATCAAGGCGATTTACATTCGCCGGGTGGATAAAGACCCGAAACGCCAGCAAGCGATCGAACGGCTTCGCGACGAGCTGGCCGGCACCGACTGCGATCTGATACTCGCCGCTGACAGTGTGTTGATGGCCGAGCACGCCTATGAGCAGGGCCGTATCTCGGCGCGCGGTTTGGAGGCGGTCAAGCGTGATGTCGAAGAGCATCGTAAAGAGGAGGCCGAAGAGGCTGGCGTTTAGGGGGTTCAGATGCCAAGTGCACGCGGTTTGGCGACGTGGTACAACATGGGGTTTTGATCCGCTGGGGAAGAGACCATGATCGTACTTCTCATCGTGCTGGCACTGGCCATTTTTCTACTCCCCAACCTCTGGGCGCAGTGGGTGCTCAAGCGCCATACCCGCGGGCGCGACGACTACCCCGGTACCGGCGCAGAGCTTGCCAGCCACCTTCTGCGCCGCTTCGATCTCAAGGATGTCACCGTCGAGCGAACCGAGCAGGGCGACCACTACGACCCGCTCGAGCGCGCGGTGCGCCTGACCCCGGAGCACTTCGACGGCCGCTCGCTCACCGCCGTTACCGTCGCCGCCCATGAAGTAGGCCACGCCCTGCAACACTTTGATGGCTATGCCCCGCTCATCGCCCGTAGTCGTATGGTCGGCGTTGCCCAAAAAGCCGAGAAGCTCGGCGCGCTGTTGATGATGGCCGCGCCGTTTCTATTTATTTTAACGCGCCTGCCCGGCGGCCTCGCCCTGGTCATCGGCGTTGCCGTCATTAGCTTCGGTACCGCCGCCGTGGTGCACCTGGTGACATTACCGGTCGAGTTCGACGCCAGCTTCAACCGGGCGCTTCCGCTTTTGAAAGAGTACGTACCCCCCTACGATATGAACGGCGCCCGCCACGTACTGACCGCCTGCGCGTTTACCTACGTGGCGGCCTCGCTTGCCAGTATCCTGAACCTGGGGCGCTGGTTGATGATCCTGCGCCGCTGATATCAGTTTTCATGTTTATTAGAAATATTAATATTGGCTGATTTTTTGTAATTCTTATCTTGGTTTAACTTGAAGTAACGTTTATCGTTAATTTTCTTTATTAACTGGCCGATGTTGAATAAGCGTAAGAAGATATGACTAAAAAATTGCAAAAGTTTTTGCCCAGCGATACTGAATCCTGTTATACGCCAACGGCTTTTCGGTTAGACTCTATACCCTATCAAAAAGCAATGTTTGCCACCGGTGAAATTAAAGAAAGAAAATTTGTCCAGCGTCTCGCATGGTCTAATTATGTTGGGGTAAATCCTACTGCTTACCAATACTCTGAAACTTCACCTCGATTTTTTAGCGAGCCTAAGCAGCATGGGGGATGTGAAATGGATGAATCAAAATGGCATATAAAGTTGAATGAGAATTTCAACGATTTTGATGTTATTAAAAGTTACTTTGAAAGCATATATGATGACTGCTTTTGCTTTTGGGATAGCACTACTTCACATGGTAAGTTTTTCTACATGGTTTTTGCTATATGTGTTTATATTGCATACAAGGTAGACTCCTTCTCGGTAATAGCCGTTTTGCTTTCTCCAATAGGTTGGATGATTTCTATTTTCCTGGTTTGCTACGTCGTTATTAAATGGTTTGATAATGATAACAAGTATCACCGATTATCGTTAAGTGGTCTGAGCGACTGTTACTTGTCTCGCAAGACAGGTATGGTGGTCGTACCTTGGGGAGAGTTTTATTTTTATGAGTTTGATGCTTATATTGTTCGAAAGAAAAATATTATGGGAGATGAGAGGTTTGTTCTGAATTTAATCCATCGTTACCCCATTGAGAGTTATTCTCCAAGCGTCTATCAGTCTTCAAGTTTTTTAATGGATATAGAGGGCGGTATTAAAGAGTATCAAGCTCTTTGGGATATGATGTGTCGATATATGGACATCTCTCAGCCCCTCCCGGATATTCCACAGTTAGAACCGTTTAGGCCTCATGATTTAACGACACGACTTTACGACGAAGGAGCTAGTCGATTGTTACCTGACTCATATTGGGTGCATTTCTATAATCATGTTACGTGGCAGGAACTAGAGAAAGCTCGAATTACTCATCAGTCTTTGATAAATAATCTGGAGTGGAAAGGGCAGACTAATTTAATGAAGGAAAAAGTGCCTAGCTATATCTCGATTGAAAAAATTATTAGTTTGGAAGTTAGGGGTGAGTGTGATTTTTAAAAGCTACCCAAAAATAAATTAATAATATGATTGGTGGGTGCTCAATCTTTCTTTTATATAAGTTGAGCGCTGAACGTTTAATAGGCGATATGAGTTCTATTCGACTTGGTTTGCAATGACCACCGTCCGCCGTGTGCCAGGATAACCCTCGAGAGTGCACGTGCGACCCTCTGGGTCTTGAAAAACTGCAAGCGATCGATATGTTATCCACTTGGTCGAGCGCTGCTCTTCAAGAGTCATCACCGGTTCATCCACCACGCGCACGTTAGTGAAGCCGCAGCGCTCTAGCCAGTGACAGAGCGCTTTGGAGGAGGGCAGGAAGTAGACGTTGGGCATCGCGGCGTAGCGCTCGCCGGGTACGAACACCGTTTGCTCGTCGCCTTCGACCACCAGGGTTTCCAGTACCAGCTCGCCGCCCGGAACGAGCGCGGCCTTGAGCGATTCAAGGGTTCGAAGGGCGATAGCCAGTGCTTTGCGCTAAAGGGACAGAGAGGACGCGACCAACCGCGCTTCGCGCTGGAGAGGGCCTTTTGGGCAAGTTTACTTCGATTATGTAAGATATCTCTCACATTTTTGTAAGTGATCCGCTCCTTGTGACGGATACGTTTGCGCTTGTCGCCCAGGTCGTTATTCTCGTCATTCTCCAGTGACGGGTTAAGAGGCAAGGAGCAGCGCAATGGCAAAAGGAAAAGGGCTTCAATTCACTCTCACGCTTGCGGGCGTGGATGACATCGCGGTCATCGACTTCACCCACCGCGAGGCGCTCTCCGAGCCCTTCGAGCTGACGCTGAACATCGCCAGCCGCGAAGGCGACCTGGAGGCTTCCGAGCTTCTTGACCGCGAAGCCACGCTGACCGTCTGGCAGGACGGCGAGCCGCTGCGCCGGGTCCACGGCATCATCAGCGAGTTCGGCCGGGGGGATCGTGGCCACCGGCGCACCTTCTACTCGCTGACCCTGCGCCCGGCGCTCTGGCGCACCTCGCTGCGCCAGAACTCGCGCATCTTCCAGAAGGTCGACCCGCTCACCATCATCAACACCCTGCTGGACGAGCGCGGCATCACCGACGTGGCCTTCGCCGTCAGCCGCGAACCCCTCGAGCGGGAATACTGCGTGCAGTACCGCGAAACGGATCTCACCTTCATCGAGCGCCTCGCCGCCGAGGAAGGGCTGTTCTCTATTTTCACCTGTTTGATGAAAAAGGCGAGAACAGCGAAGGCGGCGCCCACCGGCTGGTATTCTCCGACGACCCCCAGGTGCTGACGAATCTGGGCGAGCGCACCTACCACAGCCGCGCCGGCGGCACGCCGCCTACCCGCCACGTGCGCAAGCTGAGCCACACCGCCCGGGTCGCCGCCGCCAGCGCCCAGCTCAAGGACTACAGCTTCAAGAACCCGGCCTACGCCCAGCTTCACGATCACATGGGCGAGGACGTCGCCGAGCATGGCCAGCAGACCGACTACGAGCATTACGATTACCCCGGCCGCTACAAGGAAGATGCCTCCGGCAAGCCCTTCACCCGCATCCGCCTGGAGCACCTGCGCCGCAACGCCACCACGGCCAGCGCCCAAAGCGATCTGCCCGAGTTCGCCCCCGGCGCACGCTTTACGTTGACCGACCACGACACCGAAAGCCTCAACCGGGACTGGCAGGTGGTCGCGGTGCACCACACCGGCGAGCAGCCCCAGGCGCTGGAAGAGGACAGCATCAGCACCAGCGACACCGGCGGCATGACCCGCTACGTCAACCAGGTCACGCTGATGCCCGGCGACGCCGCCTGGCGCGCCACGCCCAACCCCAAGCCCCGGGTCGACGGCCCCCAGGTGGCCTTCGTGGTCGGCCCGGAAGGCGAAGAGATTCACTGCGACGAGCACGGCCGGGTGAAGGTCCAGTCCCCCTGGGACCGCTACGCCGAGCCTGATGACACCGCCAGCTGCTGGGTGCGCGTCTCCCAGGGCTGGGCCGGCGGCGGTTACGGCAGCATTGCACTGCCACGCATCGGCCACGAGGTGATCGTCTCGTTTCTGGAAGGCGACCCGGACCAGCCGCTGGTGACCGGAAGGACCTACCACGCGGTCAACCAGCCCCCCTACGATTTACCGGCGAACAAGACCCGCACGGTGCTGCGCACGCAAAGCCACAAGGCCGAAGGCTTCAACGAACTGCGCTTCGAAGACGAGGCGGGCGAGGAACAGATCTGGGTCCACGCCCAAAAAGACCTGGAGCTTTTAACGCTCAACGACCGGACCGAGGAGATTCGCAACGACAGTCACCTCAAGGTGCACAACGACCGCATCAGCGAGATCGATAACGACGATCACCACACGGTGCGCGGCAACCGCTACGGGAAGGTAGACGGTGACGACCACCTTACTGTGGATGGCACCCGCCACGAAAAGGTCGGCCAGGCTCAACTCCTCGAGGCAGGCCAGGAAGTACATCACAAGGCGGGCATGAAGGTGGTGATCGAAGCTGGTACCGAGATCACCCTCAAAGCCGGCGGCAGCTTTATCAAGATCGACCCCAGCGGTGTGACCATCGTGGGCCCGCAGGTCAAGATCAATTCAGGGGGCAGTCCCGGTAATGGAACCGGGCAGGCGGCTCTAAGCGCTCGGCTTCCCGGCGAGGCCGAAAGTGAAGAGCATTCCAGAATCTCTCCGGTTCAGCACCAGCCCACGGTCTTCGCAGAAACGCAGGGCCAAGTAATCGCTTTGAAAAGGGCCGCGAGCAGTGGCAAGGCACTATGCGATATTTGTGCCGATACGTTGAAGCATTCTCAAGGAGCGATCGATGGATAGCGCCTTGCCAACCTGCACGCATCTCATTCTGGATACTGCTCAGCCCGAGCTACGCGAGCAGTGGTATCGGCGCTCGGCCTACAGCAGCGAGGCGGAACTACTCTACGTCGATACCCCTTTTGGTCACTTGACCGAGGTGTCGCCTATTGTCGCGCCGACCTCGGCAGCGGATCCTTTCCTGCAGTGGGTCAGCACTCGGCGCCCCCATCTGCGTTGGGGAATACTTCTGGAAAGCAAGGAAAGCAGCCATGCGTTGGTAAGGCATTTTCGGCACTGGTTAACGATCTATAACGACCACGGCGATGAGGTGCTATGGCGTTTTTATGATCCTGAGGTACTGCCCTTTTTTCTTGATGCTTTTAGTGATCAGGAGCGCCAAGAGTGGTTCGGACCCTGTACCGCTGTTCATTGCCGGACACCAAAAGAAACGCTACGCCGAGAGCCGGAAAAGGCGCACGATGTATCGCTTCCATCATTACCTGATGCCCCTTGGTGGCGTATTACGCAACAACATATCACCCTGCTTCGCCCACTGATGCGCAAGGAATTGATCTCCGATGCGCGTCAGCGCTTATTACTCGCTGCATGGTCGTGGTTAATGCATCTGGACTCACCTGCGATTGATGCCCGCCTTGAAGAAGCCATTGACCGCTTGACTGCTCTCAATCAAGGCGAGTTACCCAGTATCGAAATGGCCGAGCACTTTTGCCTTTTGGTGTTTACCAGTTGTTCCCATTTGGAGAAGCGGGAGGATTTTCAACGAGCAGTGGATACTCACGGCATCGCTAAAGCGCTAATCCAATGGCAGGCCTGTGCTTATGGGCAACTGCCTGATCGTACCCATCATGATGTTCAGTGGCTGCCCGACGGCCCGCAAATGTTAACGTTATCAGCAAGGGAAGGAACCACACCATGAGCGGTACAAGTGCCCAAGCATGCCCAATAGGTGATGATATCGAGAGTCGTCTTGCAGTCGTTTGTAGTTTTGTATGCACCTGCGAGGAAGTGCCTAATCGCGGCCAAAACGGCATTAACCTCAAACAGAGCTGCGTGGATAGAGGGCTGCAGCAATATAACGAAAGCTGTGATACGGGAATACGGGTTCAGGTGCCCTACTATATGAGGGATACGCCCCCTTCACCGCTGCTGGTCAAAGATGAGGGCGGCCAGGAAACCACGGATCCGATTCCCAGTTTTGGCCACGCGATTAACCGTATCATAAAAATCAAACGCGATAGAGCGCAGGGCATATTGCTGACGGAATCGGCCAAAAACCGAGCAGAGGGCTATACCCGGGGCGATATGCGCATACCCGATGCGGTCGTACTGCGAGATCCCAATGACAAGCCTACTCAGGATAATCTGCTGGGAGTCGTGGAGGTAAAGTTTCCGCCTGATGATTGGGGAGCGGGGCAAGAAGAGGCTTATGAGCAAATTGCAGGCGCAGATCATAAATTAAGGCTACTTACTCCTGGGCGTTGTGGCTGTGACGGCCCGCGACAGACTGAATATGCTCCCGAGATTCAACCTGCCACGGTAACTTACGAAGATCGATTGGATGAAAGAGGGATAAATTGGGGGCTTATCGCCACAAGGGTGGGCGGATTCGCTTTCAGAGCTGCCGTGGGAGTAGTCACTGCCATTGGCGGTACATAACTGAGAGTATGATTGATAGTGTTAAAAACGTGCTCATAAATTGCAATAATATTTTAGCTGTTAAGGAGAGTGGTAGTGGATGCATCGCAAGATTTTGACAACCTGCTGACCGTCGAAACCGATAACGGCGTACTGTTTAAAATATGTTTGGGGGTGGCGTTTTTTTTTACTGGCTCTCAGCAGGAAGAAAAGCGCCAGGCTGTGTTGGATATCCTCGCTGACTACCGCGACTTGGTTGGTGATCGACTGACGTGGACCACGAATCCTACGACTGGTCGTTGGAAGAAGCTTAAGGGATTCGATAGTTATATAACCCCATTTGACTGGTTGCCTAGCTATGGCCCCGGAGAGTGGGAATTTGTTTATCACGGCGGTCAGCGGCGTAGTGATGCAGATGCTTGCGGTATCGTTGTGCTTGGAAAAGGGCAAGATGAACGAATAAGCAGGCTATACTGTTATTTTCCTATCGATTTCTTTATGGAGCGTGATCAAAAACTGCCTGAGCTAGTACAGCGGTGGTGTGAGAAGCTCAAGCCTGAACACGGATACTCTGGGTTTTGGTTAGGGCAGTCGTATGGTTATGAACGAGAAGATGAGGCCAAAATACTGGAATATAAATTTGGGCAGCGCTTTCCAGGCCTTCAAATCAATAAGTTCACCACCCACTCACTCAATCTACATCGAGGTCCAAAAGGGGTTGATTGGTTAACGATTCTGTCAAATGACTGGCTTGCTCGACTCGGCGGTGTTGAGCATCTCAAAGCGCAAATGGATGATTTGTCAGTGCTCGAATACAGTGGAGGTGCCATTTTGCGCGCAGGTTCCATGCCGCAGTTGGGTGATAACGAAAACCCAGAAGTTAATGACGCGTTAGTGGATTATCGCCGCGTAGCCGGGATCATTGAGCCTATCCGTATCAAGGATCATCCAGGCATTCACTCCCCGCTTCTGCCTCGCAATAGAAATGAGCCCTATTTTAATGAAGCTGAATACCAAGCCTGGCTGGCACGCTTCAGCCTTCAAGGGGGGAGCAATGAGTGAGCCAACGAACGGTGAAGTTTTCGATCTGACGTGGATGCCAATGCAGCTATTTCCCGACATCGAGCTGGAGCGGGTGGACGTTAACGAGCAGGCAATCCGCATCGTGTGCAGCGATGGCGACTGGTCGATACAGTCGGATATTACTCCCTTCTGGGGACCGGGCACCATGGTGTTTGAGGTTGAAGGCGATACGTTCGTACATATCCAGGAAGGAGAGCGCTGGCCTCTGGTCGACCCTGCGGTGGCGCAGGAAAAACTGATTCCTTATCTCCACACGCTGGAAGTAATCGAGCGCGGCGACCCTTGGCGATTACGTTTTCGGGCGGGCGACCGCAACGCCATTGTTGAGCTGCAGTCGAAAGTGATCAATATTACCTGGTATCCAGAAGGGGCCTGAGTACGTGTGAAAGGCTACGTCATACCGATATCTGCTTTAATGATACTGCCATGAACTAACGGTTCTCGGTAAGCACGAGCAACGCCATGCGGTTTGAAAACCTATGGCGTGCTACCCGGTTCAACAGCCCAAAATGCGCGCCAGCGCCACGGCGAGGTGGTGCGTGAGTTCGAGTGGCAGGATCACATGCTGACCGCCCACCGCGTGCCCGGCGGTATGGAAGCCCACTACACCTGGGACCGCCACGCGCCGGACGGCCGCGTAATAGGTCAGCAGGAAGCTGGCGGCCTGGCGCGGCGCTTTGAGTATCACGTCGATCACACCCAAGTCACCGACCACCTGGGCCGCGAAGAGCGTTACCACTTCGTGGGCAGCGGCCCCGGCAAGCGCTGGACGGCGCACACCCGCCCCGACGGCTCGCGTATCGAATTTCGCTATGACCGCGCCGGGCAAAAAATTGCCACGGCCGACCCGCTGGGCCGGGAAACAAGGATCGAGCGTAACGAAAGTGGCCAGGTCATCGGCCAGGTAACACCGGACGGCCAGCGCTGGAGCATCGAGCGCGATGCGTTGGGCGACACGGTGAGCATCGAAGGGCCGGAGAGCCAGCACTGGCAGATCACTCGTAACGAACGTGGTCAGCCGGTGGAAGTGACGGGGCCGACAGGCACCACGGCGTTTGCTTACGACGACGAGCGCCTGCCCGACCGCGCTACCACGGTCGCCGACCCGGTGGGCGCCACCCACCAGCGCGAGTGGAACGCCCAGGGCCAGCTAACCGCCGATGTAGAGGTGACATGGGAAGGTGAGCAGACTTGTCAAAGCGGACGCCCACAAACGCCTTGCGTAAGCGCCAATGGCATAGAAAGCGGTTCCCGGTTGCTTACCTCACAAAGTGAAGAAGTAACGGTTATCTACGATCAGCCTGTCCGGCTGGCAGAACGCCTCAGCGATTTTATTCCCTTTGATGTCACGCTGGGTTTTATGGCCTTTGAAGCGCTGATAGGCGGACGCTTCTTGTCCGATCAGGGCGGACAGGCGACTTTTCAGGCCATACAGTGCTTTCCAGGCAACGATACTCGCGCCACCTTAAACGTTATCCCTTATCCCTACACCGAGCTGGGCGGAGATGTCAGCATCGCGGTTGAAACGGTCATCATGACCAGTAATGTCTCCGCAAAAGTCGAGGTCACAGGAACCCTCAACGGACAATACGGGCGGCACAAGATTGAATGGAGCCGTAGTGCCGAAGCTGCCGGAGGCGGTGAAAAGGAAATTCCTCGCCAAAACGATGCACCGGGTTTAATCGGACTGATGGTCGAGACCGTCCAGACGATCAATCACTACGTTTCCATGGGCGGGGGCGCCAGTGGCCCGGTGGAACTTGATAGTGGCCATATAGGTTCCGGCATTACTATCAGCAAGTCACTCTCCTTTAAGCCACAAGGATTTGTGTTACAGCCGGTGAGTGGCAGCCCCGATCTCGAGCTGCAAATAGGTAATCTGGAGTCGGCGTTGAGTCTTGGCGTCACAGGCAGAATCGACCTGATTGAAGTCATCGCAACCATCATGCTATCACCTGCGGGTGCCAAAAAAATTCAGGATGCTCGTGCCCGTCTGGAGGCGGGCGATCGAGTGAGCGCTACGATAGAAGGCTACCTTGAGTTAAGTGCTACCGGCACCTTGCAGCATACCCTGACCTCAGGTGCGGCGATTCGTATACCGGCTTCCAGTGACAGCCAGTCAACGGATGATAATGGAGTAAGCGGTGATTTTACCGGGACACTGCAAATTCTCGGGCGTGCCGAAATAAAGCTCCACGTCGAAGGCAGTGTCTTCATGGTTCGAGCGCAGGCGGGAGTACGCGGTTCTATCCACACATCATGGACATGGGAAGCGCGGAAGAACTCTGATGGTAAGCGCGAGAAGCGGTATATCTTTGAAGGCGTGAAGCTCAGTGGTGAGGCTTATGCTGAGATTGGATGGAGTAAAGATCAAGATAAAACAAATGGGGGGTTAGGTGGTCGAGCCGATGGAGAGACCACATTAATAGAGGGCGAAGAAAGCTCTGGGTCAATGGGAAGTGTTGAAGTAGATGAATCAGGAGATAGTAGCGATGGCAAGATTATTTGGTCTAGAGAGGAAGGTTCGTGGGTGCCTTTTTAGAAAAGTATTGATCTTATTTGGGGTTTTTTGTTTTTCGATATTTTTTATGTTAAAGGAGTTAGCTATGGCGCAACCTATTGAACGCGAATACTGGGTTAATATCCACACCGAAGGCGCGGCGTGGGTCTTGCGTATTAATGATTTGAATGTGCAGTCTCATAGCACGACAGAACAATACTCTATTTCATACCCTATTAGTACCAGTCTTAAAGAGGGGCAGAATATGGTGTCGTTTATTTTTGTCCCTCTTGTTGAAGATGAGGCAGGGCACTTAGTAACAGATGGTGAAACAGGCGGATATATACAGGCGCCTAAAGAAAGCTTCTGGGTTGATATCTCGATTGAAGCCATTAATACGCGTACCCAAGAGAAAGAGCGAATCAATACTCTTCAACTGCGCTACGACATGGAGAGTGGAGAGCTTGTAGAGGCTCAACAAAACCCTGCCAATATGAGAGGCGACATTGTGCATCAAACTGAACGCCTCCGCACGAGTGGGGAGTTCGTGATGAGTTCACCTGAACAGCTAGTCGTGAGTAGTGGCCAGAGCTTGGAAGCTGAGCGAGTGGATATGAGCTTTCGCGTTTTAGATCCCATTCCTGATTTTCACTGGGTAGATGATGCAATAGCTTTAGAAGATACTCCCTTACTGCGTCATGAGCTGCGACACGCTTATCAACACCTGCATCGTTTATTTAGCGAAAAAAATAGCGATGCGATTCTGCGTGAAGGGGAAGCAATGTGGGATCGGGCAGGATTGTTGATGGCCGGCGGAAAAAATGCGAGAGAATATACAGCTTCGCTACCAATTGCTTCCCAGCTTGCGGGTTTACGTACGGAGCCTAGTAGCCCGCAATTATTGCCTTTACAGCTTGAAGAGGATCCTGGCAACGACACATTAGAGTTTATGGGCGATAGCCGTCTCGTACGTATCCAACCTACCCCTATCCGCTGGTCACAGCCAGAGAATTCAGATCGGGTCCACACTTTTCCAGTTGTATTTTATCGTACAGAGTCGGGTGAATGGCGGCTCGCAACGGTATCTACATGAAACCCGTAGCCCGCCAAGGCGACTTGCACAGTTGCCCCATCCCCGGCCACGGCACCACCGAAATCGTCTCCGGTTCGCCCTCTCAAATAGAGGGCCAGCCCGTGGCGCGGGTGGGCGATAAAACCGGCTGCGGCGCGACTATCGTCGAAGGCTCCCGCCACTCCTATCATGACGGCCGCCCCACGGCGTATTTGGGCTGCAAGACGGATCACGGCGGTGAGATCATCACCGCCTCGAGCAGTGCCAACGTCGAGCCGTAATGCTACTGCGATGTTTTAACGTTAAAAGGCGCTTAAGCCGTTCTTAAGCATGACCCATAACGTCCTGGCACGGCTTGAATGATGTTCAGCCGTGCCCTCATTGAATCAACTAGTATGGATGGTGAACCATGAAACAATGGATTGTTGCGCCTTTGCTGCTGACAGCCGCGATGGGAAAAGTGCTGGCCGATCCTTCGGAAATGCCACATTCAGGCGTCTATGCCGTGGACGCGATAGAAGCGGTAGAAGCGAACCCCATGTTTGATTCCCTATTGCCCGAGATTGAAGCGAGCATGGAGCGCGCCTGGATTCGGTTCGATCGCGAGAGCCATCGGGCTGAGATCTATATGGAAGCACAGGCCGAGCCGCTGCATTATAACTTCGATTTCGAGCATCAGCAGGCGACCAGCCCGGATAACCCTGCCGCCAGGATCCGGTTCGAGACACCCGAGCAGTTTGTGTTGATCCATGGTGAGCCGTTTGAAGTGGCGTTTACCTTTAAGCAGATAGATGAGGAAGGGCCTGAGTTTGCTGCTTTGCAGTCTGGCCGGGATGAATGGCTGGAGAACAAACAGGCGGCTGTGGAACAGCAGGGATCAGGTCTAGCCGAACTTTTCGATGTGGAGCCTCTGTCACCTGATGCGTCTGACTGGGTAGATTGGGAAGTACCCTACATATTCGATGCGCCATTTGATTGGAATGACCAAGACGTTACGCTTTCCAAGCCGGATTTACTCGCGCCTGAAGGGTTGCTGTTCTCTACCGATTTCGGTGTGCCAACGCTGTTGATCGGGCATTTGGTAGCTGATGCTGACGCCTTTCGAGAAAGCATTATTTCGCCTGACGATGTTCAGGAGACAATCGAACTGGAAGCGCCGGAGCGGTCGCTGACTATTTTCATGAATCAAGATGGCAACCTCGGGCTTGTGGGGGTTGTACCCAGTGATCAAGAGGCCACGAGCTTCTGGGTAATGGAGCCCAGTGACTTTTTGGTGACAGAAGATATCAATCGATTCATTGCCATGTTTTATACCATTCGTACGCGAGATTCCCTGCAATAAGTGCATCGTTGGCCCTTGCCAATAGAGGGCTAGCCCGTCGCGCGGGTAGGAGTAAAACCGGCTGCGGCGCGACCATTGTCGAAGGCTCCAGCCACTCCAACCACGACGGCAGACCCACCACGTATCTTGGCTGCAAGGCGGATCACTGCGGTGAAATCATCACCGCCTCGAGCAACGCCAAGGTCGAGCCTTGAATCCATGGCCATACATCGCGAGTAGGCCAGCTGCTTGGGTGCGCGTCTCCCAGGATTGGGCCGGCGACGGCTGCGGCAGCATCGCTATCCGCATCCAGAGCCACAAGGCGGAAGGCTTCAACGAACTGCGCTTCAAGGAGAGGCAGGTCACCCAGCGACAAGGCTGGGGATTTCATGCTGGCCTGACCGCCGTGTGTGGCGCCGATAACCGAACCATTACGCTAGGCACAAGCCCCAGCGACACCACCACTTATGACACTGGCCCGTCACTGCGGCGAGCGGACAACCAGCGGCAACAGCAAAGCACAATAGAGCGGTTCATGGATACGCTGAGCAGTGCCTCACAGCGCATTGCTCAAAACCTCAGCGCCACGGAGAGCGACCGCAGCAAACTGTTCAGCTTCTATACCCGTGGCCCCGAGCTAATGCTGGGAGCCACGAATGAACAGGTCGAGGAGAGCGGCGGCCCCGGGACCAACTGGCGTATTACGCCCGGGCTTTCTTTGGCGTATGAATGTGGCATTCAGCTCGATATCTACGCAGCGCTGAAAATAGCGGCCAGAAGCACCGGTGGGGGCACGGCACTCGTCAAATTTCTGGACAATCTCGAAGAGGGCTTCGACTGGTATTTTGCGGAAGGGCGGGTTGAAGCCGCGCTGTTTATGGAAGTGGGGTTAGGCGTTTGGCCTGAGCCTACGGAGGAAACCCTGGGCAATCACATGCTGCGCTACGCGTACGAGTTCCAGAATGGTGAATTGAATGGGAGAGGAGTGGAAGGCAACGTAAGCATTACGCTGAAAGCGCTTATTGCGGGTGGACTGCTGGGTTACTTCGACAGTCTGTTTACCGAACGCACTGTATTTAAGTACGGCGTCGAAGTATCGACCAGCGGCAGCATCACCCTGAAAAGCGATGGGCAGGGGCGCTGGGGGTATCAGCTCTCCCATTCGGGGGCCATGTTGCGAGTGCAGGGGTACAAGAAGGCGGATGTCAGTGATCGTAATAGTCAGTCAAGTGATGGTGGTCGACCCAATGCAGATCGCCAAATTCAGCGAAGCTCTTCTCAAGTGGTCGAGACAGATGACGGTACTCAGTGGCGAGAAGATGGCCAGGTTCTAGGCTATCCCTTGGCCGAAGGCTGGACCGGTGAATTTAATCCTTTTTAACAGTGGGGCGTAAGAGCTTTATGAAAATACTTGTTACATCAATTTTATCGGTAGCGCTTACTATGGGAGGGCAAGCAATGGCACAGGAAATCGAGTATCAGTTTGGCGTACGTTGGAGCGTGAATGGCTTGGCCTCCTCAGTCGACATACAGGACATTATGCTCGATTTTAAAGGTGTGCCGAGCGAGCAAAATACCATGCTGCCCATAACCGAGTACGTTAAAAATGGAAGCAACGCGCTACAGTTTTATGCTTGGCCAGTGCCGTCTGCTGAACCATTTGAAGAGCAGCACGAGCTTCGCCTCGCCGTCGAGTACTGGGAGCCTGGTGACAATCCCAACATTGATGCAAAAACAGCGTTTGAAGTGGTAATGATGCCCGGTGTAGAAGACGCCACACCTGAAATTGTATCGACAAATTCGTCTGCTCCGGTGCAGCCACGAGAAAGTGATATTAACTGGGATCAAGACAATTTCAGGTTAACGGTGCCCTTTAACAATCGCCAACCTATGCCCACTTGGTGCTGGGAGGAGGGCGATGTGCTGCAAGACAACACCGCTACTCGCGATAGCCTGACCCGCGAATACCGCCGCCTACATGCTCTGTTTGCAGCGGGCGATAACGACGCCTTGCAGAACACTGCCGCGACAAGAACCGAAGAGCTGGCCATTGCTTCTAATACGCCGGAAGAGTACGTGCGCCATCGGTTTAGTTATGACATGTACTTTGATAATCCGGATATTTACCAGTTGGACGACCTGCCCGAAGATCCCATGACACTAAACCTGGGGGCAGATAACCGCGTGGCGTGGTTAACGACAGAAGGGGTAAGTGAGCCCATTCGTTTCAACAATCTTGAACAGGAGGGGCGTGCTAGCTACGTCAGTCTTTATTTCATCCGTCGCGATGGCCAATGGGAAATCTGCCGATGAAAACCGTAGCTCGCCAAGGCGACCTCCACAGCTGCCCCATCCACGGTCACGGCACCACCAAGATCGTCTCCGGTTCGCCCTCTAAAGTAGAGGGCCAGCCCGTGGCGCGGGTGGGCGATAAAACCGGCTGCGGCGCGACCATCGTTGAAGGCTCCCGCCACTCCCATCACGATGGCCGCCCCACGGCGTATTTGGGCTGCAAGACGGATCACGGCGGTGAGATCATTACCGCCTCGAGTAGCGCCAAAGTAGCGCCCTAGCTCATTAGTACCAGCGTTGAAGATAATCAGGAGAGCCAGCCGTATGATCAGACCACTCATCCACTGTTGGCTCTTGCTGACGATGCTGATAAGCCTGCCCGCCATGGCACAGGAACCCGAGTATCAGTTTGGAGTGCGCTGGCAGGTTAATGGCTTGGCTACAGGCACCCATATACAGAATATTTTGCTTGATTTTAAAGGCGTGCCTAGCAACCAGAATACCATGCTACCCGTGACCCAATATGTGCGTGATGGGCAAAACGAACTTCAATTTTACGCTTGGCCTGTGCCCTTTGCTGAGGAAGACGAAATTCGGCTTTCCATGGAATACTGGGAGAGTGATGAAAACCCCAATACGGAGGCAAAGACGGCATTTGAAATCATGATTAAGCTAGGAGAAGAAAATGCGGAGCCTGAAATAATCTCAAGAAATGCCAACGCTCCCCTGCAACCCGTAGAAAATGATATTCGTTGGGTTGATCATGTAGGCCACTTTAGACTGCATGTGCCTTTCATGAATCGCCAACCGATGCCCATCTGGTGCTGGGAAGAAGGCGATGTACTGCAAGACAACGCCGCTACTCGCGATAGCCTGACTCGCGAATACCGCCGCCTACATGCCCTGTTTGCAGCGGGCGATAACGACGCCTTGCAGAACGCTGCCGCGACAAGAACCGAAGAGCTGGCCATTGCCTCGGATACGCCGGAAGAGTACGTGCGCCACCGATTCAGCTACGACATGTACTTCGATAATCCGGATGTGTACCAGTTGGACGCACTTCCCGAAGAACCCATGACACTAAACCTGGGGGCAGATAACCGCGTGGCGTGGTTAACGACAGAAGGGGTAAGTGAGCCCATTCGTTTCAACAATCTTGAACAAGAGGGGCGCGCTAGCTACGTCAGTCTTTATTTCATCCGTCGCAACGGCCAATGGGAAATCTGCCGATGAAACCCGTAGCCCGCCAGGGCGACCTGCACAGCTGCCCCATACATGGCCACGGCACCACCCAAATCATCACCGGTTCGCCCTCTAAAATAGAGGGCCAGCCCGTGGCGCGGGTGGGTGATAAAACCGGCTGCGGTGCGACCATCGTCGAGGGCTCCAGCCACTCCCATCACGATGGCCGCCCCACGGCGTATTTGGGCTGCAAGACGGACCACGGCGGTGAGATCATTACCGCCTCGAGTAGCGCCAAAGTAGCGCCCTAACTCATTAATCCCAGCGTTGAAGATAACCAGGAGAGCCAGCCGTATGATCAGACCACTCATCCACAGCTGGCTCTTGCTAGCAACGTTGATAAGCCTGCCTGCCATGGCACAGAAAATTGATTATCAATTTGGCGTACGCTGGAGTGTGAATGGCCTGGCATCCTCGGTTGTGATCCGCCCCACTGATTTTGGACACCGCGTTAAGCGAGTACAATCCGCTTATGAGGTGATCCACGATGAGCAAACAAACGCGCAACCGCTATTCTGATGAGTTCAAGGCCGAAGCGCTGAAACTCGCAGAAAGGACCAGCGTTGCCAGCGCCGCCCGAGAACTGGGTATCCATGAATCGCAAATCTACGATTGGCGTTCGGCAGCGAAAAAGAAGGCCAACGTCTCCGAGCGCGAGTCTGAACTGGCTGCCGAGAACGCCCGGCTGAAGCGCCAAATGGCCGAGCGTGAAGAGGAGCTGGCCATATTAAAAAAGGCGGCGACCTACTTCGCCAAAAACCAAAAGTGAAGCGTTACAGGTTCATGCTGGAGCACCGTCACAGGTTTTCCGTGGTTCGGATGGCGTCTGTTCTCGGTGTCTCGCGAAGTGGGTATTACACATGGCAGAAGACCCGGCTTCAGCCCAACCAGCTGGAGCAAACCAGGGAAAGGCTGGATCGTCGCGTGAAAGAGGCATTCGGCCAGAGCAGGCAGCGCGATGGGGCTCGACGCATCCAGGCCACACTGTCGACTGATGGCCACCCCTATGATGTCAAAACGATAGGTGCCAGTATGCGGCGCCAGTCGTTGGTACCAAAGGCCGCCCGCAAGTTCGTCGTCACCACAGACAGCGACCACAGCTTGCCTGTGGCACCCAACTTGTTGGAGCAGGACTTTGAGGCGACCGCCCCGAACCAGAAGTGGGCCGGTGACATCACGTACCTGATGAGCTCTGAAGGCTGGCTGTATCTCGCCGTCATCATTGACCTGTATTCGCGCTCTGTCGTCGGCTGGTCCATGAATACCAGGATGACCGCAGACCTGGTCTGCGATGCGTTGGAAATGGCGCTGTGGCGACGCAATTTCCCCACCGGGGTAATCTGCCACAGTGACCAGGGAAGCCAGTACTGTTCCCGCGCCTACCGGGATCGACTGCGAACGCATCAGTTGCGTCAAAGCATGAGCCGTAAAGGCAACTGCTGGGACAATGCCTGCGTGGAAAGCTTCTTCCATTCCATGAAAGTGGAAGCCCTCCACTACGAGCCGATGATGAACCGGGAGCGGCTTCGTCAGCACGTGTTCGAATACATTGAAGTTGATTACAACCGCCGGCGACGGCACAGTGCTTTGGGGTACGTCAGTCCCATGGACTACGAGCTTAAAAACAGTGCTTAACCGAGTGTCCATTTTTAGCGGGGCAGATCAAATGACCGAGAATGGGCAGCCTCCGCATAACTATCCTGATGTAGCCTATCTTAACCATTTAAACGCATTGGATGAGTTTATGGACTTGGTTTCAGATATTGGAAATCCTGAAGTGGCTGAATCGAAGGCTAGATATCGCCGATATGTCGGTGGCTTAGGCACCGAAGTATGTGCTACTCAGTAAAGTAACTGACCAAGGATAATCTCATGCGATCGACCCTTTTAGCTGCACTGGCTAGCCTGCTTTTAATCCCTATAACGCTACAGTCTGCTTGGGCCTTGGATGACGAAGCGCAAGCCGCCAAAGAGGAAGGAATGCGGTTATGGGGTATTCACCAGTGGGAAAGGATGCAGCCGCCACTTGAAATTGCCGCCGAAAGTGGCGATGCGGAAGCGATGTATTATTTGGGCGAAGCGAATCGACTGCTTAGCCGAGGTCTTTCACAGGCCGCACTGGACTGGTATTACCAGGCCGCCCAGCACGGCGAGCCCTACGCCATGTTGCGCCTCTTCGATGGTGGTGCCTGCAAACTGGGCGACGTTTGCCCGGAAAACGGCGATGATTGGCCGCAGGAGGCACTCGAACTCACGCTGCCCAAAGCGGAAACCGGCGACCCGGATGCCATGGCGGCGCTTTATTACATTTATTACTACGTGGAAGAGCCGAACGAAGAAGAAGCGATTACGTGGTTGAGCCGCTCGGCCGAGGCGGGCGTTGCCTGGGCCATGAACTCGCTGGGCAAGCTCGCACGCGACAATAAGGATGCTTACAGTAGCGATACAGAGCGTTTGGAGGCTGCGGAGGTATGGTTTCGCCGGGCAGCCGAAGCAGGGTATGCGCCGGGGATGAACAATTTGGCTGTTGTCTTGAGCCATCTGGAACATTATGAGGAATCTAGAGAGTGGCGAGAAGCATCCTCTGACGCAGGACATATCAATGGGCGTCGATGGATAGCCGCCTGCAATATAGTGCCCACACTCAGAGACTTTAAGGACTTATGTCGGGCGGCATTAGAGCCAGATCCTGCAAAAGGGTGGGCAATATTGTTGGCAATTCAGGAAGAGGTGTCCGGAAGCTATTCAGATCAAGACCTGGATATCTATAGAGAGCACGTCACCCCAGAACAACGCGCCGAAGGCGAGCGTATGAAGGAAGAATGGCTGGGCCTGGAACCGCCACTCTCCTATTTCCCCGAGAAGTTTGGTCCATGATGATGTTACTCCCTCGCGCCGGTCTTCTGGCGACACTGGCCTGCTTGCTCTTGATACCGTTAACGCTACTACCAGCCTGGGCGTTGGACGAGCAAGCGCAAGCCGCCAAAGAGGAAGGAATGCGGTTATGGGGTATTCACCAGTGGGAAAGGATGCAGCCGCCACTTGAAATTGCCGCCGAAAGTGGCGATGCGGAAGCGATGTATTATTTGGGCGAAGCGAATCGACTGCTTAGCCGAGGTCTTTCACAGGCCGCACTGGACTGGTATTACCAGGCCGCCCAGCACGGCGAGCCCTACGCCATGGTGCGCCTCTTCGATAGTGGTGCCTGCAAACTGGGCGACGTTTGCCCGGAAAACGGCGATGATTGGCCGCAGGAGGCACTCGAACTCACGCTGCCCAAGGCCGAAGACGGGGACGCTGAGGCCATGGCGGCGCTTTATTACATTTATTACTACGTGGAAGAGCCCGACGAAGAAGAGGCGCTCGAGTGGCTGGACCGCGCAGCCGAGGCGGGCAATGCCTGGGCCATGAACACGCTGGGCAAGCGCGCGCGCGACAATAAGGATGCTTACAGTAGTGATACAGAGCGTTTGGAGGCCGCGGAGGTATGGTTTCGCCGGGCGGTCGAAGCGGGGTATGCGCCTGGGATGAATGATTTAGCTGTCATTTTGAGCCATTTGGGGCGATATGAAGAAGCTTGGGAGTGGATGCTTCAAGCCTCAGAGGCGGGCCATATTAATGGTAGGCAATGGGTAGCATCTTGCTATATCGAGCCTGAAGCACAAGGGCGGGAAATGTGTCAGGTAGACAAACAGCCTGCGAAAGGGTGGGCGATTATGCTGGCCAGAAATGAGGAAGTACCGGGTACTTCCTCAGAGCGAGCACTACGGGTGTATCATGATAGCCTTACCCCCGAACAACGCGCCGAAGGCGAGCGTATGAAGGAAGAATGGCTGGGCCTGGAACCGCCGCTTTCCTATTTCCCCGAGAAGTTTGGCCCCTGATGATGTTACTCCCTCGCGCCGGTCTTCTGGCAACCCTAGCCAGCTTGCTCTTAACGCCGTTAACGCTACTACCAGCCTGGGCGTTGGACGAGCAAGCGCAAGCCGCCAAAGAGGAAGGAATGCGGTTATGGGGTATTCACCAGTGGGAAAGGATGCAGCCGCCACTTGAAATTGCCGCCGAAAGTGGCGATGCGGAAGCGATGTATTATTTGGGCGAAGCGAATCGACTGCTTAGCCGAGGTCTTTCACAGGCCGCACTGGACTGGTATTACCAGGCCGCCCAGCACGGCGAGCCCTACGCCATGGTGCGCCTCTTCGATAGTGGTGCCTGCAAACTGGGCGACGTTTGCCCGGAAAACGGCGATGATTGGCCGCAGGAGGCACTCGAACTCACGCTGCCCAAGGCCGAAGACGGGGACGCTGAGGCCATGGCGGCGCTTTATTACATTTATTACTACGTGGAAGAGCCCGACGAAGAAGAGGCGCTCGAGTGGCTGGACCGCGCAGCCGAGGCGGGCAATGCCTGGGCTATGAACACGCTGGGCAAGCGCGCACGTAATGATGAGGATGCTTACAGTAGCGATACAGAGCGTTTGGAGGCAGCGGAGGTATGGTTTCGCCGGGCCGCCGAAAATGGGTATGCGCCTGGGATGAATAATCTCGCCTCAGTGCTAAATCATTTGGAACAGCCAGAAGACGCTTGGGAGTGGATGGCCAATGCGTCTAAAGCCGGCTATATGAATGGCCGTGGTTGGCTGGCTGCTTGCAATATAGTACCGAACGAAAGCGGGCGTGAGCTATGCCGAGGAGCCCCCGAGCCAGACCCAGCTGAAGGGTGGGCTATTTTCCTTGCTATTGATGAAGAGGTGCCGAGTACTTCCTCTGAGCGGTCACTAAGAGTCTATCGTGACAGACTTACCTCTGAGCAGCGCGCTGAAGGTGAGCGTATGAAAGAGGACTGGCTAGGCCTAGAGCCGCCGCTTTCCTATTTCCCCGAGAAGTTTGGCCCCTGATGATGATGTTCCCTCGCGCCGGTCTTCTGGCGACACTGGCCTGCTTGCTCTTGATACCGTTAACGCTACCACCTGCGTGGGCTTTGGACGAGGTGGCACAAGCCGCCAAAGAAGAAGGAATGCGCCTTTACAGTATTAGTAGGCCTCAAAGTGCTATTCCTCATTTAGAACAAGCAGCACAAGAAGGCGATGCAGAGGCGAGGTACTACCTGGGTGAGGCCAACCGCCGACTGGTTATGGGCAATATGAACCAGGCCGCACTGGATTGGTACTATCGGGCCGCCCAACACGGTGAACCCTACGCTATGTTGCGCCTGTTTGACGGCGGCGCCTGCGAGCTGGGCGATGTTTGCCCGGAAAATGGCGATGATTGGCCGCAGGAGGCACTCGAGCTCACGTTGCCTAAGGCAGAAGCCGGGGACTCGGATGCCATGGCGGCGCTTTATTACACTTATTACTACGTGGAAGAGCCCGACGAAGAAGAGGCGCTTGTGTGGCTACACCGGGCAGCCGAGGCGGGCAATGCTTGGGCCATGAACACGCTGGGTAAGAAGGCGCGTGATGCAGGAGGTTCTTTCGAGCTCAATATGGAGCAATTAGAAGCAGCGGAAGTATGGTTTCGCCGGGCAGCCGAGGCAGGGTATGCGCCGGGCATGAACAATTTGGCTGTCGTCTTGAGTCATCTAGAGCATTACAAAGAATCCAGAGAGTGGCGAGAAGCATCCTCTAAAGCAGGTCATATTAATGGGCGTCGATGGATAGCCGCCTGTAATATAGTACCCACGCTCAGCGACTTCGAAGATTTATGTCGAGCAGCATTGGATCCAGATCCTGCAAAAGGGTGGGCAATATTGTTGGCCATTCAGGAAGAGGTGACTGGGAGCTATTCAGAGCAAGATCTTGATATCTATAGAGAGCACATCACCGCTGAACAACGCGCCGAAGGCGAACACATGAAAAATGAATGGCTAGGCCTGGAGCCGCCGCTCTCTTATTTCCCCGAGAAGTTTGGGCCCTGATGATGTTACTGCCTCGCGCCGGTCTTCTGGGAACACTAGCCTACTTCCTCTTGATGCCGTTAACGCTATCACCTGCCTGGGCGTTGGATGAAGAAGCGCAAGCCGCCAAAGAAGAGGGTATGAGGCTTTACAACGCACACCAACGCTCAAAGAGCCCGCCCTATTTGGAAATAGCCGCAGAAGCGGGTGATGCGGAGGCGATGTATTATCTAGGAGAAGTTGATCGCTTGCGTCATATGGGTTTAACCCAGGCCGCCCAACACGGTGACCCCCTACGCTATGTTGCGCCTCTTCGATGGCGGCGCCTGCGAGCTGGGCGATGTTTGCCCGGAAAATGGAGACGACTGGCCGCAAGAGGCGCTCGAGCTCACGCTACCCAAAGCAGAAGCCGGGGACGCTAAAGCCAAGGCGGCACTTTATTAAAGTTATTACTACATTCGTTATGTATAATGAAGATTTTTAGTGTTATTCAGAATAACTCAATATGTGGCACAAAATTTATGTCGTTGTCAGTCCTGGTCGCTTGAGCCGGCTCGTTCTTTATATAAGGATATAGTCGATTCGAGTTTTTTTATGAGTCAATTGGAGTAACTATGCTTCCGTGTGGGTTTAAAAGAGAGTTTGATAGTGAGCTGATCGAATCTCTATATCGTGCCTTGAGCGAGCACGACAGTGGAATAACATTGGTGCTGAGAAAGAAAAGCGGTAAAAAAGTTGATAGTGCCTATCAAGCGTCCATTGGCGAGATCAAGAACTCCCAAGGCAAGGCGCTTTTTGCGATGGGACCTAAAGAGGGGGTTGTCCACTTCGATAAAGCTGGAAAGCTGACTATACCCCTCGCGGCCTTCTTGAAAAGCCGTGGCTTCGATCAGGAAGAGGTTTCTTTTGATACGCCCATGGTATGGGTGGCGCTGTATGTTTTGCTGGTATTGGGGGGAGGGCTGCTTTATAGCCTCGATAACCAGGCTATGTATATTTACCCTGTCTTGCTTGCCGCGGTCGGTACGAGCCTGGCGGGCCTTTACACTCTGTCGCGTAATCTCGAGCCTGGCCAGTCAAAAGGGGGCGCTTTAACGGGAATGATCATGATGGGCGTTGGCATGCTGGTCACGGCGCCGGCAAGCCTACTGAACCTGCCCATGATAAAGACGCTTCAGCGTCAGAAACTACGTCATTATCTCGCGTCTGCTAATACAACCGCCTCCGCCGAATTCTGAGCTTTTAGAAAGAACGCTCCAAGCTCCCGTGCCTCGCCCTTCCTTGAAGCGAGGCACTGGTTGAGCCTTTAGCCGGGTTTGTTAGCGATCATCACCGCGCGCCGCGGGGCAGGATAACCCTCTATAGTGCGGCTACGATCATCGGGGTCGAGGAAATCTGAAAGCGACTGGTAGGTCATCCACTCCGTGCTGCGCTGCTCTTCCAGCGTCGTGACCGCTTCGTCTACCACGCGCACGTTGGTGAAGCCACAGCGTTCCAGCCAGTGGCAGAGTGCTTTGGAGGAGGGCAGGAAGTAGACGTTGGGCATCGCGGCGTAGCGCTCGCCGGGTACGAACACCGTTTGCTCGTCGCCTTCGACCACCAGGGTTTCCAGTACCAGCTCGCCGCCCTGGACCAGGGCTGCTTTCAACTGATTCAAATGCTCGAAAGGGGAAACCCGGTGGTAGAGCACGCCCATGGAGAAGACGGTATCGAAAAAGGCCAGGTTCTCCGGCACGTCCTCGATGCCTACCGGTAGAAAGTGGGTGCGCTGATGATCGGCGTCGCCGACGAAATGGCGCACCGCCTGAAACTGCCAATAAAACCGCGGCGAGGGGTCGATCACCAGCACGAACGCGGCGCCAAGACCGGCCATCCGCCAGGCGTGATAGCCGCTGCCGCCGCCTACGTCCAGTACCTTGCGATACTTCAAGGGGGCCAGGTGCGGCGCCACGCGCTGCCACTTCCAGTCCGAGCGCCATTCGGTGTCGATCTCGATGCCGCCCAGATTGAACGGCCCCTTGCGCCAGGGCGCGAGCTTTTTGAGCAGGTTGAAGCACTGGCGCCTCTGGCTCTCATCCAGCGCCATGTCCACGGTCACCGTGTCGCTTGTCAGCGATACCTCGCGTGGCTCGGGCAAGTGCGGCAGTTTCTTGACCGCTTTTTCCCAAGCGGATAGGTCGCCGTGGCGCTTTTTATCCAGCCCCTGGGCGAGCTGTTCGGGCAGGCGGGCAAGCCAGGGAAGCAGCGCGTCGTCCAGCGCCGCCTGATCCAGAAACGCCTGGTAGAGTGCTCGGTGATCCTCGGGTAATGGCACCTCAAGCCTCCTTGAACGCGATCAAGGAGGCGAAGTTCAGATATTGAAACCAGGTCATCGACCTGGGAAAGCCGGCGGTTTGGAGGCGCTGATGAAGCACGTCCAGGGAGTCCGGAATCAGCACGTTCTCGAGTGCGGTGCGCTTTTGGCTGATTTCCATATCACTGTAGCCGTTGGCGCGCTTGAAATCATGGTAGCGCTCGACCCGCCAGGCGTTGTCACGCTCGTCCGGGTCGACGGTTTTTTCCGAGAGAATCAAAACGCCGCCGGGCTCGAGCGCCGCGTACAGGCGGGCGAGCAGCGCATCGCGGTCCGCCGGGGGTAAAAACTGCAGCGTGAAGTTCAAAATGATCATGCCCGAAGGTGCATACTCCAGCGTTCGAATATCGTCTTCGATCACCGTCATGGCGTGGTCGGGGCATTCGTCCAGAAACGTCTGGCGGGCTTTCTCGGCCATGGCCGGGGAGACATCGACCCCGGTATAGCGAAACGCATCCGCGGGGAGTGCGCCGGCCAGCGCCAGGCCCGAGGCGCCCAGCGAGCAGCCCAGGTCGTACACGTGGGCGCCGTGGCGCAGGTGGCGCTGTGCAATCAGGCTCAACATACCCAAAATCTGGCCGTACCCCGGCACTGATCGGCGGATCATGTCGGGGAAGCACGCGACTACCTGCTCGTCGAAAGAGAAGCGCGCTACGCGGTCAAGGGGTGTCGAAAAGATAGCGTCACGGTAAGATGCGTTACTCATGGGCAAGCCAGGCTAAAAAGTGGAGGGGGCGTAGTTTACGCGGCCCCGGCACAACACAACAGTCCCAGGCTTTAGGATACCCGCCAAAAAGAGGGAAACGGCTTTGGCAAAACACGACACTCCCGACACGCTACCCGCGTGGCAAGCGCTGACCCGTCATGCTCGAGCGCTCGAAAACGTGCACTTGAAGGATCTTTTTGGCGAGGCGAGCCGCTCTCGAACGTTCACCCGTGAGGTCAACGGGCTAACGCTGGATCTCTCCAAGCAGCGCTGGGACGACGACACCCTGGAGCACCTTTTGGCGCTGGCGGACGAGGCGGGCGTGCCCGGCGCGATCGACGCGCTTTTAAGCGGCAAACGGGTCAATACCAGCGAAAACCGCCCGGCGCTGCACACCGCGCTGCGTTTGCCCGCGGATGCCACGCTTGAGGTCGAGGGCGACAACGTCGTCACCGCCGTGCACGAAAGCCTCGATGCGATGGAGCGGCTGGTGTCAAGGCTACACGCGGGCCAGTGGCGGGGCGCGACCGGCAAACCGATTCGTCATGTGGTCAATTTGGGAGTAGGCGGCTCGGATTTGGGCCCGCTGATGGTCACCCACGCGCTAGCCGACTACCGGCCCGACGACATTCACCCGGTCGAGGTTCACTTTGCCTCGACCATGGATGGCTCGCAGTTGGCGGATTATCTCGCCCGCTTCAACCCGGAAACCACGCTGTTCATTTTGTCGTCGAAGTCGTTCACCACCATCGATACGCTTTCCAATGCCAACACCGCCAGGGACTGGCTGCTGGGCCGTTTGGCCGAACACGACGAAATGATCGGCGCCAAGCCCTTGAGCGCTGAGCTGATCGTTCGCCAACACTTCATCGGCGTCTCGGCAAGCCCGGAGAAGATGTGCGAGTGGGGAATCGCGGCGGATCACCAGTTGATGTTCTGGGAGTGGGTCGGCGGGCGCTATTCGCTCTGGGGCACGATCGGGCTGCCCATCGCGTTGATCGTCGGGATGGAAAACTTTCGCGCGTTGCTGGCCGGCGCCCACGAGATGGACCGTCATTTTCGCGACGCGCCGCTCGATCAAAACCTGCCGGTCATGCTGGGGCTGGCCGGTATCTGGAACGTCAACTTTCTGGATATTCGCGCCCACTCGATTCTGCCTTATGACGGGCGTCTGGAGTACTTTGCCGCCTATCTCGAGCAGCTCGAGATGGAATCCAACGGCAAGTCCGTCACGCGCCAGGGCGAAAGCGTGAACTACTCCACCTGCCCGGTCCTTTGGGGCCAGCTTGGGCCCAACGCCCAGCACGCGTTTTACCAGCTCTTGCACCAGGGCACCCAGCCGGTGGTGTGCGACTTTATCGCCCCGCTCAAGCGCTACGACGAGGTCGAAGACCCGGACACGAAGCGCCTGCTCAAGGCGCAGCACCGGCTTTCTTTGGCCAACTGCTTCGCGCAGTCGCGGGTGTTGATGCTGGGTGACGACGCCGTCGACGAAGACGGCACCCCTCCAGCGCACAAGCGCTACCGGGGTAATCAGCCCTCTACCACGGTGTTGATGGATGAGCTGACGCCCAAAACCCTGGGCGCGCTGATCGCGCTTTACGAGCACAAGGTGTTCGTCCAAGCGGTGATTTGGGACATCAATCCGTTCGACCAGTGGGGGGTAGAGCTTGGCAAGGAGATCGCCAAGGACACCCTGGCGACCATGGAAGGCAAGGGCGACGTTAGCCGCCTGGACGCCTCGAGCCAGGGGCTCATCAAGGCCTTTTGGGCGGCAGAGCAGGGCGGGGAGTAGACGCCCACGGGTGTGCGGTTACTCGCCGCTGGCTTTAACGCCACGCTAGATATGGCTGGATATACAGTAGTTTGCTTTTAAGCTATGCTGTGCCTTTTTTCGCCGCGCCCGTTCACTTGGGCGCGGTCTTAGCACTGTTTCTCAGGAATCGACGTTACATGACCCAGTTTGATGCCTCCCAGTACGGCGCGAGTTCTATCGAGGTCCTGTCCGGGCTCGAGCCGGTGCGTAAGCGTCCCGGTATGTACACCGACACCTCCCGGCCCAATCATCTGGTTCAGGAGGTCATCGATAACAGCGTCGACGAGGCGCTGGCCGGCCATGCCACGGCTATCAATGTCGTGTTGTTCGATGACGGCGCGATCGAAGTCATGGATAACGGCCGTGGCATGCCGATCGATATTCACCCGGAACACGGCGTTTCCGGCGTCGAGCTGATTCTGACCAAACTGCACGCCGGCGGTAAGTTCTCGGCGTCGAGCTATCGCTTCTCCGGCGGGTTGCACGGGGTCGGGGTGTCGGTGGTCAACGCGCTTTCACGTCGTTTGGAGGTCGAAGTCACCCGCGACGGCTTGCGTCACGCCATCGCTTTCGAACACGGCGAAAAGGCCGACGAGCTTCACGAGATCGGCAAGGCGGCCAAGCGCGCCACCGGTACGCTGGTGCGCTTCTGGCCGGATGAGAGCTACTTCGATAGCCCGAAACTCGCGGTGGGCCGGCTAAAACACCTTTTGCGCGCCAAAGCGGTGCTCTGCCCGGGGCTCAAGGTTACCCTGGTCGAGCCCGACGGTACCCAAACCGAGTGGGCCTACGCGGACGGCCTGCGTGATTACCTCGCCCAGGCCACTGACGGCTATGATGTATTGCCCGCCGAGCCTTTCATCGGCCACTTCAGCG
Organism: Vreelandella sp. GE22; assembly: GCF_968212445.1. Taxonomy (NCBI): domain Bacteria; kingdom Pseudomonadati; phylum Pseudomonadota; class Gammaproteobacteria; order Oceanospirillales; family Halomonadaceae; genus Vreelandella; species Vreelandella sp. GE22. The sequence continues at coordinate 2,208,091 of NZ_OZ309110.1, read as the reverse complement.
ACGACGAGCACGGCGTCGACTGGGCAATCCAGTGGCTGCCGGAAGGTGGTGAGGCGCTTTTGGAAAGCTACGTCAATTTGATTCCCACGCCCCAGGGCGGCACCCACGTCAACGGTTTTCGCTCCGGGCTTTTGGACGCGCTGCGCGAGTTTTGCGAATACCGAAGCCTTTTGCCCCGGGGCATCAAGCTCACCGCGGACGATCTTTGGGAGCGCGCCTCCTTTGTACTATCGGTGAAGATGCTCGACCCGCAGTTCGCCGGGCAAACCAAGGAGCGCCTCTCCTCGCGCACCATCGCGGCGTTCGTCTCCAATGTCGTTAAAGACGCCTTCTCGCTATGGCTGAACCACCACGTGGATCAGGCCGAGCAGCTTGCGGAGCTCGTCATCAGCGCCGCGCAAAGCCGCCAGAAAAAGGCCAAGAAGGTCGCGCGCAAGAAGGTCACTTCTGGGCCGGCGCTACCGGGTAAGCTTGCCGACTGCTCCGGCCAGGACCCCTCGCAAAGCGAGCTTTTCCTGGTCGAGGGGGATTCCGCCGGCGGCAGCGCCAAACAGGCGCGTAACCGCGAAACCCAGGCAATCTTGCCCCTGCGCGGTAAAATTCTGAACACCTGGGAGGTGGAAACCCACGATATCTACGGCTCCCAGGAGGTGCACGATATCGCCGTGGCGATCGGTGCCGACCCGGGAAGCGCCGATCTCGAGAAGCTTCGTTATCACAAGATTTGTATTCTCGCCGACGCCGACTCGGACGGCCTGCACATCGCCACGCTCTTGTGTGCGCTGTTCGTGCGCCACTTCCCGTCACTGGTGGACGCCGGCCACGTGTTCGTGGCCATGCCGCCGCTTTATCGCATCGACCTGGGCAAGGAAGTGCACTACGCCCTGGATGAAAGCGAGAAGGCGGCGATTCTCAAGCAGCTCGCCAAAAAGCGCGGCACGCCCAATGTTCAGCGCTTCAAGGGCCTGGGTGAGATGAGTCCGCTGCAGCTTCGAGAGACCACCATGGCGGTCGAAACCCGCCGGCTGGTCCAGCTCACTCTCAGTGAAGGCGACGGCACCATGGAAATGATGGACATGCTGTTGGCCAAGAAGCGCGCCGGCGACCGCAAGCAGTGGCTGGAAAATTACGGCAACCTCGCAGACATTGAGGTATAACCCCCGATGACCATGGATATTCAAGTGGCGGAGGGCGACGTCGAGCGCCTGTCCCTTCGCGACTACACCGAAAAAGCGTACCTCGACTACTCGATGTACGTGATTTTAGATCGCGCGCTGCCCAATATCGGCGACGGCATGAAGCCCGTGCAGCGGCGCATCATTTACGCCATGCGCGAACTGGCGTTGAACGCCAACGCCAAGTACAAGAAGTCCGCGCGTACCGTGGGCGATGTACTGGGTAAATTCCACCCGCATGGCGACAGCGCCTGTTACGAAGCCATGGTGCTCATGGCGCAGTCCTTTAGCTACCGCTACCCGCTGGTGGACGGCCAGGGCAACTGGGGAAGCCCGGACGACCCCAAATCCTTTGCGGCCATGCGCTACACCGAGGCCAAGCTTTCCAAATTTGCCGAGATGCTGCTGGGCGAGCTTGGCCAGGGCACCGTCGAGTGGGCGCCCAATTTCGACGGCACCATGCAAGAACCCGTCGTGCTGCCGGCGCGCCTGCCTCACGTGCTGCTCAACGGCGGTACCGGCATTGCCGTGGGCATGGCAACCGACATTCCGCCGCACAACGTGAGCGAGGTCGTCGAGGCCACCTGCCATCTGCTACGCAACCCCGGTGCCACCACCACGGACCTGATGGAGTTCATCCCGGCGCCGGACTTTCCGACGGATGCCGAGATCATCACCCCGGCGGCGGATCTGCGTAAGCTCTACGAGTCCGGGCGCGGCTCGGTCAAACTTCGCGCCCGGTATGTGCGCGAAGAGGCGAATATCGTCATCACCGCGGTGCCGTATCAAGTGAGCGGTGCCAAGGTGCTCGAGCAGATTGCCGCCCAAATGCAGGCCAAGAAGCTGCCCATGGTGGCGGACCTGCGTGACGAGTCGACCCACGAAGAGCCAACGCGGCTGGTGATCGAGCCGCGCTCGAGCCGCGTGGACGTCGAATCCCTAATGGCGCACCTGTTCGCCACCACGGATCTCGAAAAGAACGTGCGCGTCAACATGAACGTGATCGGCCTGGACGGCCGCCCCCGGGTCATGGCGCTACCGGATATGCTGGCCGAGTGGCTTACTTTCCGTCGCGCCACGGTGCGCCGGCGCCTGGAACACCGGCTGGGCAAGGTGGAAGACCGCCTGCACATTCTCGAAGGCCTGCTGACGGCGTATCTCAACCTCGACGAAGTGATTCGCATCATCCGCGAAGAGGACGAGCCAAAGGCCGCGCTGATCGAGGCCTTTGCGCTTTCCGAGCGCCAGGCCGAGGCGATTCTGGAGCTTCGCCTGCGCCACCTGGCCAAGCTCGAAGAGATGAAGATTCGCGGCGAGCAGGAAGAGCTCGAAAAAGAGCGCAAGACGCTGCAAGGCCTTCTGGGCAGCGAAGCCAAGCTGACCACGCTGATCGAGAAAGAGATTCGCGCCGCCGGCAAGGAGCACGGCGACGCCCGCCGCTCGCCGCTGGTCGAGCGAAGCGAGGCCAAGGCGCTTTCGGAAGTCGAGCTACTCGGCGCCGACCCGATTACCGTGGTGGTCTCCGAAAAAGGCTGGATTCGCGCCGCCAAGGGCCACGACATCGACCCCGCTGGGCTCTCGTTCAAGGCCGGCGACCGCTACCAGCTGGCAAGCCGGGGCAAGACGAATCAACCGCTGGTACTGATCGACGACACCGGGCGCGCCTATACCCTGAGCGCCCACAACCTGCCAAGCGCTAGAGGCCAGGGCGAGCCGATTACCGGGCGGGCGAACGTGGCCGCCGGCGCCCAGATGGCCGGCATGATGCTTGCCCCGCCTACCCAGCGCTACCTGATGGCAAGCGACGGTGGCTACGGTTTTATGGCTAAACTGGGCGATTTGACCGGCAAGAATAAGGCCGGCAAGGCGGTGCTCAGCCTGCCCAAGGGGTGCAACGTCATGGCGCCCATCGCCGTGCCGGAAGGCGAGGCGCTTTGGGTGGCGCTGGTTTCCAACGAAGGGCGGCTTCTGCTCTTCCCGCTCGAACAATTGCCGGAAATGAGTAAGGGCAAGGGCAACAAAATGCTCGATATCCCCGGCGCCCGGGCCGCGCGGCGCGAGGAGTTCCTGCGCGACATCACCGTGGTGGGCGAAAATGCCGAGCTGGTCATCCACGCCGGCAAGCGCAAGCTCACGTTGAAAGCGAGCGATTTGGCGTACTACCGCGGCGAGCGCGGACGGCGAGGCAGCAAGCTTCCCCGTGGGTTTCAAAAGGTAGACCGTTTAGAGGCAGGGGAGTGAGTCGTGGCATCGAGTGAGAAACTTTTGACCGTATTGGCGCCGCGTTTGACGCCGGCCATCGAATCCTCAGTGGCCGAGCTCAAAGAGCGGTTCGGTCTGAATGAGCAGAGCGCCAGGCGCCTGGCGGATACCGCCAATGGCGATAGCCAGGACGCGCTCGAGTACGTGGTCGAGGGCGACAGCGCGCAGTGGGAGGTGTTTCGCGAGGCGGCGCTGGCGGTGAGTGAAGCCCACCCGGTGGATATCGTCGTTCACACTCAACCCGAGGCGCCGTTCAAGCTCGTCTGCTTCGATATGGACTCTACTCTGATTCAGGCCGAGGTGATCGACGAGCTGGCCAAGCGCCACGGCGTGGGCGAGGCCGTGGCGGAAGTGACCGAGCGCGCCATGCGCGGCGAGCTCGATTTCAAGGCGAGCTTTCGCGCGCGTATGAGCAAGCTCGAAGGTCTTGACGAGTCGGTGCTGGAAAGCATCGCCGATGAGCTTGTGCTGATGCAGGGTGTCGAGCGGCTGATAACCAACCTCAAGCGACTGGGCTACCGCACGGCGATTCTCTCCGGCGGCTTCACCTATTTTGCCGACTACCTGCAGCAAGCGCTTGGCTTTGACGAGGTGCATGCCAATGCGCTGGTGGTCGAGGCGGGCAAGGTGACCGGCGCTACGCAGGAACCGATCGTGGACGCCGAGCGCAAGGCCGCGCTGCTGACCGAGATCGCCAGCCGCCAGGGGTGGCCGCTTGCTCGAACCGTGGCGGTGGGCGACGGGGCCAACGATCTTAAGATGTTGGCCCAGGCCGGCATGGGCGTGGCGTTTCGTGCCAAGCCCGTGGTGCGTGCCCAGGCCCGCCAGGCGCTGACCACCGCCGGGCTCGATGGCCTGCTTTATCTTCTGGGTCACTCGGAAGAGGAGCTGGTGGGCTAAAACGCCTTATAAAAAAAGCGGCGCCGAGCGCCTAATGCCGATCAGTTAAGGCTTTTGCCTACCCACAACGAGCGGTAAATCTATTGTAGCAGCGCGTTGCGCTGCGTCGCTGGCTAAAGCCTGCTCTTACGAGGGATGGGGCACGACTCCATTGTAGGAGCCCAATTCCATTGGGCGATGGCGGCGATAGCCGCCCTTCGGTGGCGACGGCACTTTTGGTTGCCATCATCACCAACCCCGGCAGCGCGTTGCGCTGCATCGCTGGCTGAAGCCTGCTCCTACAAGGGATGGATGCAAGATTTCGTTGTTGTGGAGCCCGCTTCAGCGGTGGTCCGACAATTCGGCGAATGGCGCCGTCAGGCGCCCTGGCCAAGCCACCCGTCGCGAGCTAAAGCTCCGTCCCACAGGTGATAGCCAAGCTTAACTGACCAGCATTACGCCGAGCGCCGCTTTTTTTGTACCTGAGTCAGGCTTAGCCGTGGCCCTTGTCCGGATGGGGCACCGGCTTTTTGCCGACTTCCTCGTCGCGAAGCTCGAAGGGCACGCCGCCGGTTTTTTGAGCGTGCCTGACGCGCAGGTGCAGGCCCGTTTTGGCGAGCAGGTGGGCGCTGACCGGCGCGGTGATGAACAAAAACAGCGTAATCAGCATTTCCTGAATATCGATGTGGCCATCCGTCCCCCAAAAATAGCCCATCGAGGCGACCAGCATGCAGCCGATACCCAGGGTAGAGGCCTTGGTAGGCCCGTGCAGGCGCATGTAAAAGTCGCGCAAGTGCGCCATGCCTAATGATCCGATAAACACGAAAACGCCGCCGGTAATCAGTAAAACAGAGACGAACGCCTCGGCTAAAAAAGACATGCAAGCGCTCCTTTGTGAGTCGTTGACAGGCTCATTCGATGATATCCCCGCGCAGAATGTATTTGCACACCGCCACCGTGCTGATAAAACCGAGCATGGCGATCAAAAGCGCCGACTCGAAGTAGGTCTTGGTACCCAGCCAAAGCCCCAGCAGCACGATCAGCGCGATCGAATTGACGTACATGGTGTCCAGCGCCAGCACCCGATCGGGCAGGTCCGGCCCGATGATCAGCCGGAACAGATTCAGCAAAAGCGCGATGACCACCAAGGTCGAGGTAAGGTATAAAGCCACGCTCAACATTCGTAAATCTCCTTGAGAGGGCGCTCGTAACGCTCGCGAATCTGGTCGATCAGCGCCTGCTCGTCCTCGACATCCAGCGCATGGATCAAAAGCGATTGGCCGTCCAGGCGCAGGTTGGCGGACACCGTACCCGGGGTCAGGCTGATAGTGCTGGCCAGCAAGGTGATGGTGAAGCGCTCCTCCAGCATCAGCGGGTACTCGATGAAGTGCGGTTTGAGCCGCTTCCAGGGGTTGGCGACCAGGCGCGCCACTTCGAAGTTGGCCACCACGATATCCTTGAGCACGCGAAGGATGAAACGCACCAGCATCCAGGGTTTTTTGATGCGAAGCTGCGTATCCCAAAAGCGGTAGGTCACCAGTGGAATGATGATCGCCAGTATGCCACCCAGCAGTATTTGCCCGGGGGCGTAGCTGCGCGCCATCAAAAGCCACACGAACAGCAGCAAAAGTGATAAAACCGGCGTGGGTAGCCATTTACGCGGCGGTATCATAAGCGGCCTCGTGATTCAGAAATAAGCGTGTCGGTCAAACGCTCGGGGTTGGCGAGCTGCTCGGCGGTGGCTTGGGTATAAACGCTCACCGGATGGGCGAATACCACCAAAAGCGGCGCCGCACTCAATAGCCACACCACGCCTAACCACTGAAACCCGGAAAGTTTAGCGCCGCTCGGGCTGCCCTGGGCGCTGCGCCAGAAAAGCGTCGAGCCCGCGCGGGAAAGCGCGATCAGCGACGCCAGGCTCGCGATCAGCAAAACCGGCCATAGCCACAGGCGCTGGGCGCCTTCGGCGGCGCCCAGTACCAGCGCCTTGCCAATAGCACCGGAAAGCGGCGGTACGCCGACTACGGCCACCGCGCCGATAAGAAACAAAAGCCCCAGCGTCTTGCCCTGTACCAAAGGGCGTGCCTTCACCAGCCGTGTGCCGGCCTTGCCCCGCTGCATGCCAATCATCTCGGCCAGCAAAAAGAGCCCGCCGGTGATCAGGGTGGTATGAATCAGGTAGTAAAGTAGCGCCGAGACCCCCGCTTCGCTGCGCATCCCTGCGCTGACCAGCAGTGTACCCACCGACAGCAGCACAAGATACGAAACGAGCAGGCGAAGATCCTGGGCGGCCATAATGCCCACCATCGATGCGACGAGGGTGGCAAGGCCGAGCCACCACACCCAGGCCTGCTCCAGGGCGGCAAGCGCGCCGGCACTTTCACCGAACACCAAGAGATAGACGCGCAGAATGGCGTAGATACCCACCTTGGTCATGATGGCGAACAGCGCCGCCACCGGCGCCGGCGCTACCGAATAGGCGCGGGGCAGCCAGAAGTAGAGCGGCAAGATCGCGGCTTTCAGGCCAAACACCACCAGCAGCATCAGCGCCCCCGCGGTCACGATGCCCTGGCGCTCGGCAGGAAGCTCGGCGACGCGAATCGCCATATCGGCCATGTTCAGCGTGCCGGTGGCGCCATAAAGGATGCCCGCGGCAATCAAAAAAAGCGACGACCCCGCCAGGTTCAGCACGACGTAATACACCCCGGACTGAATACGCGCCTTGCCACCGCCGTGCAGTAGCAGCGCATAGGAGGCCAACAGCAGCACCTCGAAAAACACGAACAGGTTGAACAGGTCGCCGGTCAAAAAGGCGCCGTTGATACCCAAAAGCTGCCACTGAAACAGGCCGTGGAAGTTGCTGCCTTTTTCATCGTCGCCGGCGCAGGCGAACACCACCGCGCCCAGGGCGAGCACGGAGGTCAGCAGCAGCATTAACGCCGAAAGCCGGTCCAGCACCAGCACGATACCAAACGGCGGCTGCCAATCGCCCAGGGCGTAGTAGAGAATCTCGCCGCTTGAGGCTCGCTCCACCAGGGCGGCGGCCACTACCACCAGAAGCGCAGTGGCGCCTACGCTGACCACGCGTTTGAAGCGCACCAGCCCCTGGCGCTGATAGAGCATCAAAATGCCCGCGATCAACGGCACCACGATGGGAAAAACTACAAGGTGTTGCATCATTCGCGGTCTTCCTTCTTGCCGTCTACCTGGTCGTTACCCAGCTCGCTGCGCGCGCGCATCGCCAAAATCACCACGAACGCGGTCATCGCAAAGCCGATCACGATAGCGGTGAGAACCAGCGCCTGGGGCAGCGGGTCGGCATAGGTGCCTTCACCGTGAACGATGGTGGCACCATCGGAGGTCAGCCCGCCCATCGAGAACAAAAACAGGTTCACCGCGTAGGATAAAAGGGTCAGGCCGACCACCACGGGAAAGGTACGCCCTCTAAGCGTTAGATAGAGCCCGCTGGCGCTGAGAACGCCGGTGGTGATTGCGTAGAGCGTTTCCATATCAGGGCGTCTCCTTGTTGATTGCTGCCGCGGTGTTGTCGTCTTTCGTGGCGTTGACCACCGGGCGGTGCGCGGTGGTCACCTTGCCAAGGTTCGCCAGAATCATCAGCGTTGCCCCGACCACGGCCAGGTACACCCCTAGATCGAATAAAAGCGCCGTGGCCAGCTCGAACTTGCCCACCAGCGGCAGGCTGAAATAGCTAAAGGCAGAGGTTAAGAACGGGTGACCGAACAGCCAGCTCCCCAGGCCGGTCAGGGTGGCGACGGCCACGCCCACCACCGCGACGGGCTGGAAGGGGAAGTCCAGGCGCTCTTGCGCCCACTCAACGCCGCGGGCCATATAAAGCAGGATGAGCGCGACTGCGGTAATCAAACCGGCAATAAAGCCGCCGCCGGGCTCGTTGTGCCCGCGAATGAAGATGAACGCCGACACCAGCAGGGCCAGCGGTAAAAGCGCCAGCGAAATCGAGGTAAGAATCGCCGGGTAGCGGTCCGGCGACCAGAGGCGACCTTCGCTGTCGCTGTGCGGAATGAACAGCCTAAGCCGATTCAACAGTTTGAAAATGGCAAGACCGGCCAGCGCCAGCACGGTGATTTCACCCAGGGTATCGAAGCCGCGGAAATCGACCAGAATGACGTTGACCACGTTATGGCCGCCACCGCCGGGCACGCTGTTCTCCATGAAAAACTGCGAAATCGAGAGCGTTTCGCGGGTCATCACCGCGTAGTTGAGGCTCGCCACCACGCCGCCGACCGCGCCGGCCAGCAGGATATCGCGCAGGTTACGCTTGGGGCTGGATTCCGGCGGCGTTTTTTGCGGCAGGAAAAACAGCGCCAACATCAAAAGGATCATGGTCACGACCTCGACCGAGAGCTGGGTCAGTGCCAGGTCCGGCGCCGAAAAACGCGCGAAGGTCAGTGCCACGAAAAGCCCGACCACCGAGAGCATCAAAAGCGATATCAGCCGGTAGCGGTGGGTCACGGCGGTGGCCAGGCCGCCAAAAATCAGCATCAAGGCGCCGAACAGCACGATGCCGTCCACCGGCTGGTTGCCAAGCTCGCCGGTCAGCTCGGTGATTTGCGAAAGCCCCACCGCGCCCATGACCAGGGTCGCCAGCAGCAGCCAGCCCATATAGCGCTGAAGCGACTGGCCGTCCCAAGCGGTGATCAAAAGCTCGCAGCGGTGCGCAAGGCTGACCACGGTGCGCTCGAAGATACGGCTGGCATCCATGGGTGCGAAGCCGCTGGTAAAGCGGCGTAGATCGTGATGACGCCAGTAAAGCGCCGCGCCGACTATAAAGGCGATCACGCTCATCAATAGCGGCAGGTTAAAGCCGTGCCAGAGCGATAGATGAAAATCGAGCGGCGCTTGCAGCACTGCTTGCGTGGCCAGATCCAGCAGCCCGGTGGCCATGAAGGCGGGCAGGATACCCACCAGCAGGCAGATACCCACGAGGATTTCCACCGGCAGGCGCATCAAGTACGGCGGCTCGTGTGGCGTCTTGGGCGACGCCTGACGCGGCTCTTTATGGCACACCGCCACCACCAAACGCACCGAGTATCCGACCGAAAGAATACCGCCAAGCGTCGCCAGCGCCGGTATCAGCCAGCTAAGCCCACCCAAAAGCGGGCTCTCCAGGGTCTCGGTAAAGAACATTTCCTTGGAGATGAAGCCGTTGAACAGCGGCACGCCGGCCATGGCGGCGGCGGCGAGTGTCAGAAGCAGGGCGGTGACCGGCATACTTTTTCTTAGCCGCCCAAGCTGCTTGAGCTCGCGGGTACCCGCTTCGTGGTCGATGATACCGGCAATCATGAAAAGCGCCGCCTTGAAGGCCGCGTGGTTGATGATATGGAAAAGCGCCGCCAGCACCGCCATGGGGCTGCCGATACCCAAAAGCACCGTGATCAGCCCCAAATGACTGATCGTCGAGTAGGCGAGTATGCCCTTCAAGTCGGTTTTGAAAAACGCGAACCAGGCGCCGTAAATCAGCGTGATCATGCCCACCACGGGAACCACGAGCTGCCACAGGACGCTATCCGCGAGCGCCGGGTGCAGGCGCGCCATCAAAAATATACCCGCCTTGACCATGGTGGCCGAGTGCAGGTACGCCGAGACCGGCGTGGGCGCGGCCATGGCGTTGGGCAGCCAGAAATGAAACGGAAACTGCGCGGATTTGGTAAACGCGCCGAGCAGAATCAGCCCGAGCATGACCGGATAGCGCGGGTCCTCGACGATCATCGCGCCACTTGCCAGTACCGTGTCCATGTCGAAACTGCCGGCGATACTGCCCAGCAGCAAAAGCCCGGCGAGCAGGGCAAGCCCGCCTGCGCCGGTCACGGTCAGCGCCATGCGCGCGCCCTTACGGGCATCGTTGCGGTGGGACCAAAAACCGATCAAAAGAAACGACGATAGGCTCGTAAGCTCCCAAAAGAGCCACAGCAGCAATAAGTTATTGGAGAGCGAAATTCCCACCATCGATGCCATGAACAGCATCAAGAAGCTGTAAAAACGCCCCACCGGCTCCTCTTTCGAAAGATAGAAGTGGGCGTAGAGCAGAATCAGCAGTCCAATGCCCAAAATCAAGAGATTGAAGAGCAGCGACAACCCGTCCAGGCGAAAGGCCAGTGCAAGGCCAAGCTCGGGGAGCCACTCGGCGAAAAACCGCAGCGGCTGGCCTTCACTGAGTGCCGGAATCTGCCAAAGCGTCAAGCCCAGCGCAATGGCCGGCGCGATGGCGGTGGCAAGCGAGCACGTCAAACGCGAGCGTTTACCAGCGATGACCGGCATCAGCACGCCCAGTAAGGGGAGTAAAACAATCCAAAGCAGTGTCATTGGGGCATCCAGCACAAGGTATAGAACGTGGCATTGCGCGCTAGGCGCTTTCCAGCTGAAACAGTGTAAACAGACCGCGGGAGAATACCATTTGTCGAGGGGGTTTGCGGCTTTAGTATTAGTGGGTTAATTAAAAAGGGAAGCACTCATTCTATCACTTCCATGGCGGCCCGCGTTTAAATGCGCGCCAGGGTTTGCGTTGCCGGCACCTCCAAAGGAATAATGCCCAGGCTTTACCCCCGGATTCACGCTATCGCGTACGAGAGACCCTTTGAGTCATGAGCACTTCGTTTAGCACCTGGCAGGCCCGTTTCGAGCAGCTGCGCAGCAATAAAATCTTTGAGACCGTCGTGATCGCGATCATCGTCATCTCGGCGCTGGTGATCGGCGCGCGCACCTACGATGAGGTGAGCCGGTTCGAGCAGTGGCTGGGGTATCTGGATGTGGCGGTGACGGTCTTCTTTTTGGTCGAAGTGCTCATCCGTATGGCCGCCGAGCCCCGGCTTAGGGACTTCTTCAAGAAGGGCTGGAACATATTCGACTTTTTGATCGTCACCGCCAGTCTCATCCCCATGGATGAGTCCGAGATGGTGCTGCTGGCCAGGCTTCTGCGTATTTTCCGCGTGCTGCGCCTGGTGTCGATGATCCCGGAGCTTCAAATGCTGCTCTCGGCGCTTTTGAAGTCGATCCCGCGCATGGGCTACGTGGCGCTTTTGATGTTCATCATCTTTTATATCTACGCGGCGATCGGCAGTTTCTTGTTCCATACCGTCGACGAACAGCTCTGGGGCAACATTGCGCTGGCCATGCTGACGCTCTTTCAGGTCGCCACGTTCGAGAGCTGGGCCACGGCGGTGCTGTACCCGACCATGGAGCAGTTTCCCTACGCCTGGATCTACTTTCTCACGTTCATCTTTTTGAACGCCTTCGTTTTTTTGAACATGATGATCGGCATCGTGCTGGACGTGATGCAAAAGGAGAGCGCCCAGATGGCGCTGGATAACGGCGAAGGCGAAGAGGCGGAGCTGAGCGCGCTGCGCGGCGACGTACGCAATTTACAAGCGCAGCTAGATCGTATGGAAGCCGCGCTGACCAAGCAGGGCGAGGCGGCCGAGACTTCAAGGCGTCGTTGACCCCGCGCCCGGGCAAAAGGCGCGAGGTCCGGCTTTTACTCTTGGGAGAACGCGTAGGTGAGCTTGCCGCGCTCGCTTGAAAGTTTATCGAGCGCGCTTTGGTCGAAGGCGTCGAGCTGGCCCATCGCCTTGGCGGTTAGCGGCCCCTGGGCCGTCTCGGCGATCACCGTGTCGCTTGAGGTATCGACCATGAGCCGCGCCGCCTGGGCCACGGCCTCGGCGTAACCTTCTTGGGTGGTCAAATCGAGCGCGTCCATCGATAGTCGCTCGGCAAGCCACTGCCCCCAGTAAAACTCCAGAAAGGGCGGTGGCGTGGCGGGCTTGACGTAGCCCACGCCGCGAGTGAAGTAGACCAGTGAACGCCAGGCGTCGTCCATCTGATGCTCCCGGCCCAATGCGGTGGGTAGCGCGTCCGGCGTGATGGGGCCATTCGGGGCGTCGAGCCACACCTGGCGCTCGTTTTGCAGGGTGTCCCAAAAGCGCTGCATATCCGCCAGCTCGCTGTAGTCGTCGGTGATCAGCACCGGCATTTCAAACGCCGGCCCTTGCTGGGTAATGAAATTGCTGAAGGTGTGATGGCCGTCGGTGAGGTAGCGCTCGCCGTTGGGCGCGATCACCGCCGTTTTCATGTCGCCGGTATGCGTGCCGACCTCGTCCTGGCAGCGAAAGCTTTCGGTATCCTCGAGCATCGAGGCGTCATCGAAGGTGGCGATTTCGCCTTGCCCGGCGGTTTCGCAGTATTCGTCGAACAGTTTTTCACGATCGAGGGCAAAACGCCCCTGCTTGTAATCCATCTGACGATACCCCAGCGCCGGCTGGGTCGGGCGCAGTTCGCCCAGCGTCAGGCGTTCAATCACCGGCCGCGAGGCCTCTTCGCCGGCCAGGGCCAGCGCCGGCGCGAACAGCAAAACCAGTGTCGTTACTTTTTTCATTTAACTCCCCAAACGTCATCGGCATCGGTAACCGGGGAGTGAGCCTACTCGTCGAAGATGACACTGCGTTGACGCCAAGCGCTACTCTCAAGTTCTATTCCCAGGTGCTACTCCTGAGTACTATTCCCAAGTGCTATTCCCAAGTACTATTCTCAAGTGCTACTCACTAAAAAGGCGGCCTTTGAGGCCGCCTCGAAAGCGCTGCACCTGCAGTTACTCGGGGAGCGCGTACACGACGACCTGGTCGCCCACGTGGTCTTTCAGGATGGTATTCCCCCCGGCGACGAAGGCCACGTACTGGCGGCCCTGGTACTCATACACCGACGGGTTGGAAACCACCGGCGCCTCGGCCTGGTCCGACCAGAGCTGCTCGCCGGTTTCCAGCGAATAGGCGCGTACCTTGGCATCCATGGAGGCGCCGATGAAGATCAAGCCCCCGGCGGTGACCGCCGGGCCGCCGATGGTCGGCGAGCCCCAGCGCTCCGGCATGAAGAAGCCGAACTGCTGTGAGGCACCCACCGGACGACGCCATTTGACCTCGCCGCTGGTCATGTCCAGCGCAACGAGCTCGCCAAAGGGCGGCTCCCAACAGGGCATACCCAGCCAGTTCAGCGCCACTTCCAAACGCATCCCGTAAGGCGCGCCTTCCTGGGGCGCAAAGCCGCTTTCGTTACCCGAGCCGCTATCCGCTTCGATATACGTCTCGCGATCGAAAAGCTTGATGTACTGCACGATATGCGAGGTGTTCACCACCGCGGTTTGGCTTTGCGGGTCGAATGCCACGCCGCCCCACTGCACACCGCCGGCGCTGTCCGGGTAGGCCAGCGTCCCTTCGCCTTCGGTGGTGGGCGGGGTGTACATGCCCTCGTACCAAAGATCGTCCCAAAGCGCCGAACACTGGCCGAAGCTGACCGCATCCGCCAGTGCCCATACCTTGGGTTTCTCGGACTGGTCCAGAAGCGGCGCGGGCAGGGTGGGGAAAGGCTGGGTGGGCGCATACACCTCACCCTCTACATTGCCATCGCCGCCGGGCACTTCGCGCTCCTCTATCGGCCAGACGTCCTCGCCGGTTTCGCGGTTGACCACGAACAGAAAGCCCATTTTGGTGGCCTGCATCAAGGCGGGAATCTCTTCACCATCGACGGTGATGTCCATCAGCGTCGGCGCGGCGTTGATGTCGTAATCCCAGATGTCGTGATGCACCCACTGACGCGACCAGACCACCTCGCCGGTTTCGATATCCAGTGCGGTGGTCGAAGTCGCCAGCGGCACTTCTTCGGTACGGTTGCCGCCCCAGAAGTTGGGCGAGGGCGAGGCCACGGGCAGGTAAACGAGCCCTAGCTCTTCATCGGCGCTCATGTGGGTCCAGACGTTGGCGGTGCCGCTTCGTTCGCGCATCTCTTGTGTCAGCGCCTCGAAGGTCCACTCGCGCTCGCCGGTGCGCGCGTTGAGACCGAACACCGTACCCGCCGGTGCCTCGCTCTCCTCCCAATCCTTGCCCGCCCAGCCCAGAATCAGCCGGTCGCCCACCACGGTGGGCGGCTGTAGAAGCGACAGCGGCCAGTTCTCGGGCATGTTGTTCCACTCGTCGACGTTCAATACGCCGCCGTCTGCAAACCCTTCGCACAGCTCGCCGCTATCGGCGTCCAGCGCAAAGAGCTGGGCATCCATGGTGCCGAAGTAGACGATCTTCTGGCAGGCTTCGCCCTCGACGGAGTCGTCGGCCTCCCAGTAGGCGACACCGCGGCTTTTGAGTGCCGGCTGAGTTAGCGCCTCCTGGCTCGAGGCGGTATCGAAGCGCCAGCGCTCTTCGCCAGTGGCCGGGTCGAGGGCGAACACCCGATAAAACGGCGTGCCGATATAAACCGTGTCGTTGGCAAACACCGGCGTGGCCGACCAGACCGTGGGCGCGGTGTCACCGGAGCCATCGGAGACGTCCCCGGTATGAAATTCCCAGGCTTTTTCGAGCTCGCCGACATTATCGACGTTGATCTGATCAAGCGGGCTATATTTTTGCGCGTTGAGCTGGCCATGAAAGCCGTCCCACACACCACCTTCGGGCACCAGGGGGATGGGCGCGGCGTTGTTCTCGGGACGCGCTTGCGCATCCGGCGCCTCTTCAGGCGCTTGCGTTGGTTGAGCCAGCAGTGGGAGCGGCGCCAGTAGCAGCGTCGAGAGCGCAAGCGGCGTCATACCGGGTAAAAGACGCAGGGTAGGGCGCGAGGAAAAACCGTGATCGTTTGACATGATGCGCCTCAAAGACGGTCGGGTGTGCGAGAAGAAGCGCGGGCGATATCGATGACCAGCCCCACGAGGCCGATCACCAGTACCGCGGCCAGCAGCCACTGATGAAGTAGCAGGGCGGCAAAAAATGTACTCGCCAACCCCAGTAAAATAAGCACGCGTAGTACGACAAGACCGGCGCCCTGGTGGAGCTTGAAAAGCCCTGCCGCCGCCGCTGCCAGTATCGCGCAGCCCAGTATGGCCACCAGCGCGCCAAGGGTTCCGGTAACGCCGGTCAACGGTGTCAAATAAGCGTAAAGCGCTAACGCTCCCCCGATAAGTGCGGCGACCAGCAGTACCCAAACGCCCGGTCGGCTCCCTTGTAACGTAGCCATGACAATGATTGCTCCCTAATTGGATTTTATAGATTGCGGTTCGATGGATTAGTCGTGTGCCGTTTAAGCCTAGCAGACGCCGCGCTTGTGCGGTGAAATGTCGCAGCGGGCGCGTTGTGAGTCCCTGCGCTGGCTACGGTAATCGCTGGGCGCTACACCAAATTCGCGTTTGAAGGCCGTGGCGAAGTTGGTGGCGCTGGTGTAGCCCGCCAGCATCGCCGCTTATTCGATGCTAATCGCCTCCCGCTCCAGCGCCTTTCGCGCCCTATCCAAGTGGTGGCGGCGTAAAAACTGGCCCAGCGGCTCACCGCGTTCGCTGGAAAAGCTTCTTTGCAGCGCACTTAAGCTCATGCCCAGCCGCCGGGCCAGCGCTTTTTGGCTGAGCCCGCGCGCTTCTCCCCGGTCGATGAGCGCCATGAGCCTTGCCAGGCGTACCCGGCCCGGGGCCAAAGCGGGGGGCTTTTGCGGCGCGTGCTTTAGCGCCTCGCCGGCCAAAAGGGTGGCAAAGCCGTCGATGATCAAACGCGTGGCCGGCGTGGGTTCTTCGCTACCGGTCTTGAAGAGGCTCTTGGCCAGGGCCAAAAGGCCGGACGAGGGGGTAAAGGGGTGAACCGCAGGCGAAGGGGGCTCGGCCAGGGCCTGGTAGCCGTGGCGCGCTAGCCAGCGCGGGGAGAGCGAGAGCGTCAGCGTACGCTCGAAAGTGCCCGGCCGACCGGTGCGCACGAAGGGCGTTTTATCGGGAAGAGTGGCGATCAGCGCAGAGTGCGGCTCTTCCGGGCCCAGCAGCGTTTCATGATGGCCGTAGCGCACCTGGGCGCTGCCCTGGACGACCAGCGCGATTTTGACCCCCGCCGGGAGTAGCGCCTGGCTTTTGAGCCCGAAGCGGTCCTCGATGTCCGCCAGGCGCAGTTGCATGCCCGGTTCCCGCTCGCTCACCCACATTTTTCCCGAAAGCGGCGCCGAGCGTTTGTCCCAGGCTGGCGCCTCCAGGCGCTGCTGTTTTACCAGATGTGCCGACAACCGTTGCAGGTCGGTCGTGCTAATGACGTGCTTGTCGCGTGAACCGTCCAAGTGCGGCTCCTGTAAATAAGCCTGCTTATCGTATTTGCAGCGTTTGCATAGCAAAGCGACGCCTTGGCAAAGGTGGCGGGCCCCGCAAGATGCCATAATCCGCTGCCTTGAATTTTATTGTAATGGATTCTCATTCGCAAAGCAGGCGCGAACCAGATATCAAAAGGGGAGGGAGCGATGTTGGTCAAACGGCGTACTTATCAAAACGCGGCCGCGGTGGGGAGTGCGGCGCTGCTGCTCGGCTTTACGCCGAACGTACTGGCGCAGGCCACCGGCGAGGCCATGCGACTCGAGACCGTGACCGTGGAAGGCAACCGCCTGTACGAAATGCTGCCTTCCGAGGTGACCGGTGGCTACGGGGTGGCCGCGGCGACCGTGGGGACCAAAACCCCGGCCTCCCTGCGCGATATTCCCCAGTCGGTCAGCGTGGTGACGCGCGAGGCGATCGAGGCTCAAAACTTCACCACCCTGGACGAGCTTGGCCGCCGCACGCCGGGCATGCGCGTGCTCTCCAACGACAACGGCCGCTCCTCGATTTACGCCCGGGGTTTCGAGTACGACGAGTACAGTATCGACGGCTTGCCCGCGCCCATGACCAGCATCACCGGCTCGGTGCCAACGCTTTCGGCGTTCGACCGGGTCGAGATCATGCGCGGCCCCTCCGGGCTTTTCGATAGCACCAGCGAAATGGGCGGGATCGTCAACCTGGTGCGCAAGCGGCCTACCTACGACCCCCAGGGGCGCATCAGCGTAGGCGCGGGAACGGATCAGCAGCGCTCGGCCCAGGTCGATGTTTCCGGCCCGCTCGATGGCGATGATGGCCGGGTGCGCGGGCGGTTGGTGCTCGACCGCGCCCATCACGGTGAGTTCGTCGATCGCAACACCAACCAGCAAAACGATATTTACGCCGCCATCGACGTCGACCTCGACGATTCGACCACCTTCGGGCTTGGCTACCTCCATAACAGCAAGGACATCCGCGTCAACAACGGCCATCCGGTAGGCCCCGACAACGAGCTTCTGTATGGGTCGCGTTCGGATTTCTTCGGCGCCGGTTGGAACGACTTCGACAGCTATTCGAACGACTGGATCGCCGAGCTGACCCATCGCTTCGATACCGGCGGCTTTGGGCGGGTCGCGGCGCGCTATTCGGATCGTAATGCCAACTACAACTACGCCTTCGGCGGCAGCGCTTTGGATGTGGATGACCGCTTGACGGTGGCGGCGATCGGCAGCCGGATAGATCAGCAAGCGCTGGCGCTGGATGCAAGCTACAGTCAACCCTTCGCCGCCTTCGATAGCGTCAGCGAATTCGTGGTGGGCGGCGACTACAAGCGCTTCGACACCGAGACCGAGTCCGGGCGTTCGCGCAGCTTGGCCGGGCGCCGGGTCACCCGGGACGAATTGAACGAGCTGGCTTTTGTGGACGTGCTGGATGCCTCGCGAGCCACCGGCAGGGGCTATGCCCATACCGATACCCGGCTGGAAGAATCCGGGCTTTATGGCAAGTTGACCCTACGCCCGATCGACCCGCTGGCGCTGATCGCCGGCACCCGGGTGAGCCGTTACGATATCGATTTCGAGGACAAGGCCGCCGATACCTATCAGGATCGAAGCGATACCAAAGTGACCCCCTACGCCGGCGTGGTGTTCGACCTGGACGAGAACCACTCGCTCTACGCAAGCTACTCCCAGGTCTTCAAGCCGCAGACCGCCGAGGGCCCGGATGGCCACCTGATCGAGCCGCGCGAGGGCGACCAGTACGAGGTAGGCGTGAAGGGGAGCTACCTGAACGGCGACGTGAACGCCCGCCTTAGCGCCTTCCGCCTGTATGACGATAACCGCGCGGGGACCTCGCCGGATACCGGGGCCAGCTATTCGGTGCCGATCGGCAAGATGCGCATTCAGGGCGCCGAGTTCGAGGTGACCGGCAGCGTCACCGATCAGTGGGACGTGATCGCCGGCTATACGTATCTGGACACCGAGGTGCAGCAAAGCGGCGATGCCCGCGAGGACGCCATCTTCCTGCTGATGCCGAGGAACATCGTCAACCTCTGGACCCAGTACGACTTCGCCGGTGAGGCGCTGGGTGGCCTGCGGGTGGGTGCCGGCATGACGGCGATGAGCGACTTCGGCTCCAGCAGCGGCGTCGATGCGCCGGGTTACGCGGTGTTCGACGCGATGATCGGTTACGACTTCAACGAAAGCGTCAGCGGCCAGCTCAACTTCAACAACGTCTTCGACCGGGAGTACTACAACCGGGTGGGCGGGGCGAACACCTTCAACATGCCAGGTGCGCCCGCCAACGTGATGGCCACCCTAAGCTACGATTTCTAACCGGTACGGCGCCGAGTGCCTGACAACGCCCGCAAACCTTGAGTTTTGCGGGCGTTGCGCTTTAATGAACTCCTTTGTCATCGCTCGAGGAGGCCGTATGCGCGTTGTACCGGTGATTATCGCGTTAGCCGTCGTCACGGCCGGGCTGCTGGCAACGCTTGCCTCTAGCGACGCCTTCGAGCCGCGCCTGGTACGCCTGGAGGCTCAGCGGGCGCTACCTTCGCTCCAGGCTTCGTTGGATGAAGAGAGCGCTACGGTCAACGCGGTCTTTCTTCACTACGCCGATGATCCCGCCCTTTGGATGAACGCCCACCTGGCGCTGGCGCGCTACGGGGACATCGCCCGCGAGACACTGTCGACCTACGCTTTTCTTCCCGCCTTTCAGGAAGTGCTCGCACGTTACGGGCCGGATGCCATGCTGCCTATCGCCTACTACCGCGAACACGATATCGCCACGCTCAAAGCCCGGCACTGGCTGGGGGAGCGCTACCAGGCGGCCAGCCGCTGGTGGAACGACGCCGACGACGAGCAGAGCGAGGCGCCCGAGTGGGGGCCGGACACCCGCGGACAGATGGGCATCGCGCTGCTGCTCGATGAAGGTCACGCGCTGTTGAATCAGTTCGTGCAAGACGCACAAGGCGACATTCACTGGCTGCAGGGCGAGCGAGTGGTGACGGGTGTGGGCGATTTCTTCACCAGCGGCGTACGCAACCTGGAGAACCAGTGGCGCCGGGACGAGGCGATCGGTGCGGCGGACGTAGGTTGGGCCGGGGTCGATCTTCTGTTGATGGCGAGTACGGTGAAGGTGCTGCGTGCCGGTCGCGCTGCCCGTGGGGCCCGGGTCGCCGGAGTAGAAGCCCGGGGCGCCCAGACCGGCGTACGCTCTGCCGCTCTCGGTGGTACCGCGCGCTTCGCCACGCTCCCCCGGGTGGCCAAAATCGCCGCGCTCACCACCACCGCCTACGTAGTAATTCGCCACCCCTCGCTAATCAGCGCGCTGGGGGCGAATGTGGCCCAGTGGCTTGGGTTACCGGCCTGGCTTGGCCAGTTTTTGCTCTGGTTGATCGTGTTGCTGCCGGTGTTGATTTTGACGCGGTTCATTTGGCGCTGGGTTGTGACGCCGCTTTTGTGGCTGTTGCTGCCGCTCGCGCGGGTCGGGGTGAACGCCTTGGCCAAAACGCGCCCGTCCAAGGACGCTCGCGAGCCCGCCACGCGAGACAGGCCCCGTGGCGGGGCTAAAGAGTTTTAATAGCGCAAAATGTCCAGGATGTGGCGCGTGTTGGTGATCTCTTCGGTAGGGTCGTTTTCAAGCACCAGAAACTGCGCCCGGGCGCCTTCTTCGATACGCCCGAGATCCTCGATCTCCAGCATGTCGGCACCGGCGGAGATGGCGGCGATTAACACGTCGAGCGGCTCCATCCCGGCCTCGACCATCAGCTCGAGTTCGCGGTGCTCGGCGATGCCGGGAACGCGCAGGGCGGTGGCACCCGAATCGGTGCCCATCACGATGCGGATACCGCCGTGCTCATATAGGCGCGCCAGGTTGGCCATGTTGGTGGCCACGGCGTCCCGCGCCTCTTGGGTGTCGCTATCGTCGAGCGTCTGCTCGCGCCACTGCTCGTCCTCGATTCGTTCGCGCAGTTCGTCGCTGATCCCTTGGGCGAAGAAGTCATCTTCCAGCCATTCCGGGTGCTCGGCGTAAATATACGCGGCTTCGTCGATGTTGAGGGTGGGGATGTACCACACGCGCTGCTGGGCCATGCGCTCGACCAGCGCGTCGTCGATTTCTGCGTCGCGAATGCCGTGGGCGAGAATGTCGATATCGGCCTCGAGTGCGGCTTCGGCGTCCTTGGCGTCGTGGATGTGCGCGGCGATCTTGAGCCCCTGCGCATGGGCCTCTTCTGCGGCGGCGGTGTAGACCTCCGGAGCCATTTTTGGAGCACTGCCGCCCATATCATCAATCCACACCTTGATCACATCGACCCCGCCCTCGGCCATTTCCCGCACAGCCTCCCGGGCCTGCTCGGCGGTGCTCGGGCGCAGTACCTGGCCGTCGACCACGCTCATCTCCTCTGCCGGCGGGGCGCCATCGGGCACGCCAATGCCTGGGCCTGCGCCGTACAGATCCGCGCCTTCGTGATCCCGCCCGCGCAGCTCACTACGCAGCTCGTAAAAAAGCGGCGGGCTCATGCCCAGGGCGTTGACCGCGGCAATACCGAAATCCGCGAACTGGTTAAGGTCACGTTCGACCGTCTCGCGAGCGTAGTGCTCTCCACCGTGCTCCATGCCCTGAACGGTACCTGCGTGGCTATGCCCGGCGATCAGCTCGGGCATGATGAAATGCGCGGCGTGGTCGACCCGGGTGGCGCCTTCGGGGCTTGCGATCTCGGATTGCGGGCCGATGGCCACCACGAGGCCATCTTCCACCAAAATACGGACGTTCTCGATGATCTGCTGGCCGTCGAACACCTTGCCGGCGTCGATCACGACCTCCTGAGCCAGGGCGGGAAGGGTGGCCAGCGAGCAGGCCAGACCCGCGATCAGGGGCAAACGGAAAGCGTTCATACTCATCTCCCGGGCTAATCGATTCGTGTAAATGAGTCAGTGTCCGTTTCAGTTTAGACAGCCTGACTCATTCGGCGAGGTACGAGTTTCGAGCATTTCGCATACTCACCTGGAGCAATGCCGACAGTGTATTGGGTAGACTCAAAGCGGCGTCTTGCTCGCCTCGCCGGGAATTTCGCGCACCAGCCGGGGCATCAAAAAGCCGGGCAGGTGATGGCGTAGTGCATCGACCAGCTCACGCGCTTCGTGATCCGGTACGTCGAAGTGCGCCGCGCCCTGTACCGGGTCCAGTACGTGCAGGTAGTAGGGCAGGATACCGGCCTCGAACAGCCGTTCGGAAAGCGTGGCGAGGGCTTCGACGCTGTCGTTCACGCCGCGCAGCAGTACGCTCTGATTCAAAAGCGTTACCCCGGCCTGTTTGAGGCGCCCACAGGCATCGATGACGGCCTGGTCGATTTCGTTGGCGTGGTTGATGTGCAGCACCACGACCTTTTGCAGCCGCGTTTGACCTAGCCAGTCGAGCAGTGCGTCATCCACGCGGTCGGGGATCACCACGGGTAGACGGGTGTGGATGCGCAGGCGCTTGAGGTGCGGTATGGCGTCGAGCTCGGCCGCAAGCCAGGCAAGCTGGCGGTCGCTTGCCGCCAGCGGGTCACCGCCGGATAAAATCGCCTCCTGGATGCTCGTATCACGACGTAAATAGTCGAGCGTGTCCTGCCACTGCGCGCGGGAGGGCGCGTTGTCGCTGTAGGGGAAGTGGCGGCGAAAGCAGTAGCGACAGTTCACCGCGCAGGTCGGGCTTGCGATCAAGAGCACGCGCCCGGCGTACTTGTGAATCAGCCCCTTGACGGGGCGGTGCTCGGCCTCCTTGAGCGGGTCGAACACGAACCCCTGGGGCGTGAGCGCTTCGTCACCCAGCGGCAATACCTGCTTGAGCAGCGGATCATCTAGCGTATGCGGGGCGATGCGCGACAGATACGCCTCGGGCACGCGCACTTCAAACAGCGCATGGCCGGCGCGGGCGCCGCCGAGCAGTGCAGGGTCCAGGCCAAGGCGTGTCAACAACGTTTGGGGGTCGCGAATAGCCCCGGAAAGCTGACGCTGCCAGCTCGGCGGGGCGCTTACCGGCGCGTCGCCTTCGTTAACGGCGGCAATCATCATGTTCTCCTGCAAAAAAGCCCTCCTTCGGGTTATCATGCGCGCACTCGATAAAAGCGCTATTCATAAAGGCGCTTCATCACAGCGTTTATCACCTGCTTTATTCAGCAACTGATTAGTGAGAGGCATTATGGCGAACTATTCTACCAACGAATTCAAGGGCGGTTTGAAAGTAATGCTCGACGGCGACCCGTGTTCGATCGTCGATAACGAGCTGGTCAAGCCGGGCAAGGGGCAGGCCTTCAACCGCGTGAAGCTGCGTAACCTGATGACCGGTCGTGTCTGGGAGCGTACGTTCAAGTCCGGCGAGTCGTTGGAAGGCGCCGATGTCATGGAACTCGAGATGGAGTATCTCTATACCGACGGTGACATGTGGCACTTCATGAAAACCGACGGCTCCTTCGAACAGTACGCGGTCGAGAAGAAAGCCCTGGGCGACACCGCCAAGTGGCTAAAAGAGCAGGTAGCTTATACCGTTACCTTGTGGAACGACAAAGCCATTGCTGTCTCGGCCCCGAATTTCATCGAGCTGGAAGTGGTAGAAACCGACCCGGGTCTCAAGGGCGACACCGCCCAGGGTGGCTCCAAGCCGGCAACGCTTTCATCCGGTGCGGTGGTACGCGTGCCGCTGTTCATCAACCAGGGGGAAGTGTTAAAAGTAGATACCCGCTCTGGTGAGTACGTCTCCCGCGCGTGATTCCCGGGCAGCCGCTTGGCTGTCGCGTCCCGAATGGTTCAAGCCACGCTCACGCGTGGCTTTTTAGATCGAGGAAGGCAATGTCGCCCACCTGGCGCCCCAATGCCGATATGGCAACCCTGATCGAGCGTGCCCGCCTGCTGGCCCGGGTGCGCGCTTTTTTTGCCGCCCGCCAGGTGCTGGAAGTAGAAACGCCGGTGCTGGGCCAGGGCGGCAGTACCGATGTGCATCTGGCATCCCTTGCCACCAAAGCGCGTACCGACAAGGGGCAGCGAACGCTTTGGCTGCAAACCTCACCGGAATTTCACATGAAGCGGCTGCTGGCCGCGGGCAGCGGGCCGATTTTTCAGCTGGCAAAGAGCTTTCGCGACAACGAGGTGGGTCGACGCCACAACATCGAGTTCACCATGCTCGAGTGGTATCGCCCTGGGTTTTCCCTCGACGCGCTGATCGACGAAACCGCGGAACTCGTGGACAAGGTCATGCCTGGGGCGGGCCAAAAGGTCGTGCGCTACCGCTACCGGGAGCTCTTCCACGCCCATCTCACCGTGGACCCGTTCACGACCTCCCTCGAGGTGCTCAAACGCCTGGCCGGGCAGCGCGCCCACATGCCGCTGGAAAGCCTTGCTCGCGAAAGCCGCGAGACCTGTCTCGATCTATTGATGAGTACGGTCATCGAGCCCGCGCTTGGCAAAGGGGAGCTCAGCCTGGTGGTGGACTACCCGGCAAGCCAGGCCGCGCTTGCCAAGCGCCACCAGGACGATGACGGCCAGTGGCTGGCCTCGCGCTTCGAGCTTTATCTTGACGGCATCGAGCTTGCCAACGGCTACGACGAGCTGACCGATGCCAGCGAGCAGCGCGCACGCTTCGAGGCGGATAACGCCGAACGCGCGCGGCTGAACCTGCCCCAGGTGGCGATCGACGAGCGTTTGCTGGCGGCGCTGGAGCACGGCATGCCGGAAGGCGCCGGGGTGGCGCTGGGGGTCGACCGGTTGATTCAGCTGGCGCTTGGCAAGTCGCGCCTTGAAGACGTGCTGGCCTTCGCTACACCCAACTGCTGATGCCTTGTCAGGCCTTGATACGCTTGAGCAAAAACACCAGCGGCACCGTGGCAATGTAGATAAGCCCAAGCCAGGTGAAAATGTCGTTGAAGGCGAGCACTTGGGCCTGCTGGGCCACCCGCTGGGCGATGAGCCCGACGGCGGCCTGGTGGGCGTCGGCCACCGAGCCACTCAGCATCGCCTCGTATTTAGCGATCTCCGCCACCACCACCTCGCGGCCGGTGTCGATCGCCGGAATCAGCTGGTTCCAGTGAAAATCCTCGCGAATATCGCGCACCGTATCGAGCAGCGCCAGGCCCATGGCGCCGCCCAGGTTGCGCATCACGTTGAAAAGCCCGCTGGCATTACCCACCTCGCTGGGCGCAAGCGTGCCCAGGGCGATACGCGAGGCCGGGATGATGCACATGATCAGCCCCATGCCCCGCACGATCTGAGGGACGCAGAACTGCCAGAAGCCGGACTCCACGGTGAGGTTGGCGTTCATCATCGTGCCCACGCCCACCAGCAAGAACCCCATAAACAGCATGACTCTCAGGTCGAGATGGTTGGTCGCCTTGCCCACCAGCGGGGCGCAAAAGAACATGGTTAGCCCCGTGACGAACATCACCTGGCCGATCTGCAGGCTCGAGTAGCCGCGCACATAGCCGAAAAACAGCGGCATGATGTAGACCAGCCCGTAAAGCGCGATGCCGATGATGAACCCCATGCCCGCGCCGATGGCGAAGTTGCGGTTGGCGAAGGCGCGCAGGTCGACGATCGGGTGGGCGCTTTTCAGCGTGCGAACGAAAAACCCGACCCCGGTGGCCAGACACAGCAGGCTGAAAAGGGTGATTTCCTGGCTTGCGAACCAGTCTTCGCCCGGGCCTTCTTCCAGCACGAACTCGAGAGAGCCCAGAAATAGCGCCATGAGCGTCAGGCCGATGATGTCCAGCCGGCGCGCTAGCGCGTGGTTGGGTTTATCGATATCCAGAAAGCTCCACGCCGCCCAGCACACCAAAATGCCGGGAATCACGTTGGCCAGAAACAGCCAGTGCCAGCTTTGGGTTTCGGTGATATAGCCGCCCACCGTAGGGCCGATCGACGGCGCCATGGTGACCACCATGCCAATCACCGCCTGCACACTGCCCATCACTCGCCGGGGGAAGATCGAGAAGCTGATCGCCTGGGTAACGGGAATCATCGCCCCGCCCATGAAGCCCTGAAGGGCGCGCAGCACGATTAACTGCTCGATGGAATTGGCCATGGCGCAGCCCAGACTCGCCAGGGTAAAGCCCGCGCAGGAGAGGGTGAAAACGACCCGGGTGGAGAGAATGCGCATCAGCATACCCGAGAGTGGAATCATCACGATCTCGGCCACCAGATAGGCGGTCTGCACCCAGGAGATTTGGTCCTGGCTTGCCGAAAGCCCGGATTGGATCTCGTTGAGCGAGCTGGCCACGATCTGGATATCCAGAATGGCCATGAACATGCCGAACACCGCCGCGATAAAACCGATTCGCTGCGGCCAGGGCGGCATGTCGCTTACACCCGTGGCCGCGCTGGTGGCCTGGCTCATAGTGGCGCGGGATCCGCGTTAGCGATGGTGGCGGGTCTTTCGTGATCGGCGGTCTCTTCACGGGTGTCGATCTCGGGAGCGGCGGAAAGCCCTGCGCGCAAAAGTCCCAGCGACTCGGTGGGGCCGGTGACGCGAATTCTGACGGGCACCCGCTGGACGATCTTGTTGAAGTTGCCGGTGGCGTTGTCCTGGGGCAGCAGGCTGAACTCGGTGCCGGTGGCAGGGGAGAGGCTTTCGACCACGCCGCTGAAGGTCGTGTTGGGATAAGCGTCGAGATGAACGGCAACCGGCTGCCCCAGGCGAATGCGCTCGAGCTGGGTCTCCTTGTAGTTGGCGGTGATGTAGGCCGAGTCGAGGGGCACGAGCTGCATTAGCGTCAGCGACGGCTGCGCGAGTGTACCGGCCTCGACGCGTAAATTACCAATGACGCCGTCCCGCGGCGCGGTCACCCGCGTTTTATCCAGCTGGTGCTGGGCGTAGGCTAAATCCGCCGCCGCGGCTTGCTGGTTGGCCTCGGCGCGGGTTACGTCGCTTTCGGTCACCGCCAGCTGGCGCTGTGCGGACACCACGGCGGCGCGCTGAGTGGCTAGGTGGGCCTCGGCTACGCGCAGCGCGCTTTGGTCATCTTCGCTTTGCTGGCGCGAGCCGTAGTTGTTGGCGGCAAGTGATTGCGAGCGCTGCACGTGCTGGCGGGTGCGGTCGACATCGGCCTGGGCCGCGTCGACCTGGCTGGTGGCCTGGTCGATGCCCGCCTGCTGAAGCGCCACTTGGCGCTGGGCCTGAGTGAAGGAGGCCGCCGCGACCGCTTGCTGCGCCCGAGCTTGTTCGAGCTGGTCGCGGTAGCTGGCGTCGTCGAGCTGAATGAGCAGGTCGCCGCGTTTGACGGCCTGGTTCTCATCCACGGCGACATCGATCACCCGCGCCGCAAGCTCAGCGCGGACGGCGACGCTATCGGTGCGCACATAGGCATTGTCCGTGGATTCGATGAACCGGCCCACCTGCCACCAGCCCAACGCCCACCAGGCGAGTAGCGCCAACAGGATAACGGCGATTACCGCCAAAAGTAGCTTACGGCCCGTCTTTTTGGCCGGTGCCGGCTCATCGAGGGCGTTGACTGAAGGTTCAAGAGGCGCGTTTTGCTGTTCACCGCTGGCCATGGGGATTCCTCGCCGGGTCGCATCCGGCATTGAGCTGGTCACAAAATCTGCCTATAGTGTAATGAAGGTTACACTACATAGCTATCCCGGCGTTGACGAAAGGTACGAAACGCCGATGAGCCCTGGAGGGGCAATGGTTCAAAAATCCACAGCGCAGAGCAGCACGGCTGAAACGCCGCTTACTTCCCGGGGCGTGGCGCGCCGGGAGCGGCTTTTGGATGCCGCCCGGGACGTTTTTTTGGAGCAGGGCTATGCCGGGGCCAGCGTCAACGACGTAGTGGCCCGCGCCGGCGGCTCATTGGCCACGCTTTATAAGCAGTTCGGCAATAAAGAGGGGCTCTTTACCGCGGCGATGGAGCGCCATATCGAAACCGCCTGGGCGGTGCTGGAAGAGGGGCGCCGGGACCGTCAGGCGCCGGGGCAGGTGCTGTTCGAGCTGGGCCGGCGCATGCTGATGCTGGTGTTTGACCCGGGGGTTATTCGTCTGGTGCGGGGCCTGGCCTTCGAGGCCGAGCGCGCCCCGGAGCTTGGCGAGCTTTTCTTGACCCGCGGCCCGGACCAGACCCGCCAGGCACTCGCCCGCTACCTGAGCGACCAGGTGGCCAGCGAAACCCTCGAGCTTGAAAACCCCCGGGAGGCGGCGGGGATCTTCATGGGCATGTTGATGGGGGAGTGGCACGTGGATGCGCTGCTGGGCCGAGACCTGGCGCTGGACGAGGCCCAGTGCAGCGCCCGTGCAAGGCGCTGCGTCACGATCTTTTTGGCCGGCGTTACGCGGGCCCCGGCGTCGTGACGGGCGAAGGTTCATAGCGGCCAAGCGGCTGGCCCATCTGCACCTTGGTTTCCGGCGGGTAGTCGCCGAAGGCGACCGGGTTTTCAAAGCACATCACCACCGTCGAGCCCAGCTTAAAAAGACCCATTTCTTCCCCGCGCGCAAGCGTGACGGGGCGCTCGAAGCGGGTGCGCTGAGGGGTGCCCGCCAGCGGCGTAACCTGGCCGGACCACACGGTTTCGATGGCGGCGACCACCATGGCGCCAACCAGCACCATGGCAAACGCGCCCTCGGGGCTATCGAAAATGCACACTAGCCGCTCGTTGCGGGCGAACAGGTTCGGCACGTAGCGGGCGGTGGCCTGGTTGACCGAAAAGATACGCCCCGGCACGTAGATCATTTCGCGCAGCGTGCCGGTAGCGGGCATGTGCACCCGGTGGTAGTCACTCGGTGAGAGATACACCGTGGCGAAGCTGCCGCCAGCGAATTCGGCGGCCAGCGCCGCGTGGCCCCCCAGCAGCGTCTGCGCCGAGTAGCGGTGGCCCTTGGCTTGAATCAGTTGGCCTTCTTCGATCACACCGTGGCGCGAAAGCGCGCCGTCCGCCGGGCTCAAAAGGCCCTCGCCCAGCGGCCGGGCATCCGCCTTCAGCGCGCGGGTGAAAAACGCGTTGAAGTGTTTGTACGCGGTGGGGTCGGGCTCCAGCGCCTCGCGCATATCCACGCCAAAGCGCTTGATGAACGCCTTGATCAGCATGTTTTTGAGCCACGGCACGTCGCTTTGCGCAAACCAGCCGGTCAAACGCGAAATGCCGTGATGGGGCAGCGGGTACTGAATCAGTGAAAAAGCTTTTTGAGATAGCGACACGTTGGTTACTTTTGGTCAAGAGAAGCCCGCAGGGGCGTTATTTTTCGATCGGCGTATCGTCGCGATTGCCCCACTCACCCCAGGAGCCCGCGTAGCCGCGAATGTTGAAACCAAGCGCTTTGCCCACAAGCCAGGTAAAGCTACTGCGATGGTGGCTTTGGCAGTGGGTGGCGACTTCCATATCCGGCGTTAGGCCCATGGCCTGGAGCTCGGTGACAAGCTCCGCGTAGTCGCGAATGCGAAGCGCTCGCTGATAGTCCATGGCATTGACCCAGTCCATGTTCACCGCGCCCGGAATGTGGCCCAGGTGCTTGTTGTTACCTTTTTCGCCGGCATACTCCGCCGGCGAGCGGGCATCCCACACGGCAAACCCGCGGTCGTCGAGCTTCTCCTTGATCTCATCCGCCGTAATCAGCGCCTGGGGGTTGAGCACCTCGGCGTGGTAGTCGCTAGTGGTCGGCAGGGTCTGTTCGGTGTTTTCGGCAAGGCCCGCGTCGCGCCAGGCGTGAATGCCGCCGTTCAAGTAGGAGTAGCGGGTGTGGCCAAGATAATCCAGCGTCCATAAAAGCCTGGCCGCCCAGCCGCCGCCTTCGTCATCATAGGCTACGACGTGGGTGTTGCGGGTAAGCCCCAGGGCGCTTAAAAGCTTCGACAGAAAGTCGATGTCCGGCACGTCGTTGGGCACCGGGCCCTCGCCGCGTAACAGGTAGCGAAAATCCAGATACACCGCGCCGGGCACATGGCCCTGGCGGTAGCTGTCCGGGTTGGCCGGTACGTCGACGATCAAAAGCTCGGGGTGGCCCAGCTGGGCCTCGAGATCGGCGGGCTCGATGATCAGCGGTAACAGGTTGGCTTCGCTGGACGGTTGATCAACACTCATGAACTGCTCCTTTCAATCAGGCGTTTAGGCGTTTTTTTAAACGCTCAAACTATCGAGTATTCGCCGGTAGCTGGCAAAACGCTCGGAATGAATCTTGCCTTCCTCGACCGCGCCAAGTAAAGCGCAGCCCGGCTCCTGGCGATGGCGGCAATCGCGAAAGCGGCAGTAGCCGATGAACGGACGGAACTCGATAAAGCCATCGGTCACCTCCTGCTCGGTCAGGTGCACCAGGCCAAACTCGCGAATGCCCGGGGAGTCGATCAGCTCGCCGTTTGCGACCTCGTCCCGGTCCATGGCGTAAAGCCTTGCGGTGGTGGTGGTGTGAGTGCCTTTGCGCGAATCCTCGGAGAGCGCCCCGATACGAAGCGACTCATCCGGCAGCAGCAGGTCGATCAAGGAGGATTTGCCCACGCCGCTCTGGCCCACGAACACCGAGGTGCGCCCCTCGAGCTGCTCACGAAGCGCTTCAAGGCCCGCTTCATTATCCGTGGTGGTGCGCACCACCGGGTAACCCAGGCGTTGGTAACGCTCTAGTAGCGCGCCCAGCTCGCCGCCATCGTCAGGCAGTAGATCGATCTTGTTGAGCACCAGCACCGGGGCGATGCCCGTGGCCTCAGCGGCGACCAGATAGCGGTCGATCAGGTTGGGGTGCGGCGCGGGCTCGACCGCAAACACGATCAGAATCTGGTCGATGTTGGCGGCCACGGGTTTGAGCTGGCCGCGGGCGTCCGGGCGCTTCAAAACGCTATCGCGCTCCTCCCGCGCCACGACCACGCCGGAGCCCTCCTGGCCTGCCCGCCATATCACCCGGTCGCCGGTCACCAGGCCGTCCATATTGGCGCGCAGGTGGCAGCGCACCGGGGCGTTGTCGCTGTCGCGCACTTCCAGGGTGCGGCCAAAGTGCGCCATTACCCGCCCGGGCTGCTCCGCGCCGTATTCGCCGGCGGCCAGCTTCTGAGTATCCTGAACTTCGCGCTTTTCGGCGCGCTCGGTACGCTCGGCCTGGATCTTCTCGACGCGCCAGCGCTGCTGGCGGCTTAATTTACGTTTGCTCATGACCACCTGATGCTCGGTACAATAGTCGTAGTGTACCTGTTAACGTTGCCCGGGTAACACAATCTTAAGTCACGCTATCTTGAGCCACCTTGCCCCGGCCCATTTGGAGAAATGCATGAGCGACACCACCGCCCCGAGAAGCGATCTGCTGGTTTGGATCGACCTGGAAATGACCGGTCTGGACCCGGAGAAAGAGCGCATCATCGAAGTCGCAACGCTGGTGACCGATGCGGACTTGAACGTCGTCGCGGAAGGCCCGGTGATCGCGGTCAGCCAGCCCGAAAGCCTGCTGGCGCAGATGGATGCCTGGAATCAGAAAACCCATGGCGAGTCCGGACTTGTGAACCGGGTTAAAAATAGCCCGGTCGATACCGCCAAGGCCGAGCGCGAAACCCTGGATTTTCTGAGCCGCTATGTCGAACCCGGCACCTCGCCCATGTGCGGCAACAGCATCCACCAGGACCGGCGCTTTTTGGAGCGCGAAATGCCAGAACTGTGGGCGTTCTTCCACTACCGCAACCTGGATGTCTCGACGGTGAAGGAACTCGCCAAGCGCTGGAATCCGAAAGCCCTCGAGGGCTTTGGTAAGCAAAACGTGCACCTGGCGATGGACGATATCAAGGAGTCGATCGCCGAGCTTGCCCACTACCGTAAAACCTTCCTGCGCGGGCAAGACGACCCGGCTTAAACGGCGGTGGCGATACGCGCGCCGTGCTTACGGCGCTGTTCGTCGAGTGCCCAGGCCACGTGTTCGCGCACGAGCGCACTGGGGTAGGCGCGGCGCGCGTTGAGCGCGGCTTCTACCTCAGGGCTGTAGGGGGCATTACCCAGGCCCACGGCCAGGTTTCGCAGCCAGCGCTCGTAACCGATACGCCGGATCGCGCTACCCGCGGTCTTTTGCAGAAACTCCTCTTCGCCCCAGGCGAAAAGGCTCAAAAGCGAGGCGCGGTCCAGATCGTGGCGCGGCGCGAAGTCTTCCTCGGCGCTTGCCCGGGTAAAGCGCGTGAACGGGCATACCAGTTGGCAGTCGTCGCAGCCGTAGATGCGATTGCCCATCGCCCGGCGGTATTCGACGGGGATCGCGCCGTGCAGTTCGATGGTGAGATACGAGATGCACTTGTTGGAATCGATGATCTTGTCATCGACGATAGCGCCGGTCGGGCAGGCGGTTTGGCAGGCGTTGCAGCGCCCGCAGTGCTCGGACTCGAACGGCGCATCGACGGGTAAGGGTAAATCGGTATAGAGCTCGCCAAGAAAGAACAGCGACCCGGCCTTGGGGTTCAATATCATGGCGTTTTTGCCGAACCAACCAAGGCCTGCCTTTTGCGCCAGCGCCCGCTCCATCACCGGGGCGGAGTCCACGAACGCGCGGTAGCCGAAGGCGCCCACTTCCTGCTCGATCTTTTTGGCAAGGCTTGCCAGGCGCTTACGAATCAGCTTGTGGTAATCCCGCCCCAGGGCGTAGCGCGAGATATAGCCCAGGTGGCGCTTACTTAGCACTTTGGTGGTTTCGACTTCCGGGGGGAGGTAGTCCATGCGCGCGCTGATCACCCGCCGCGTGCCGGGCTCGAGCTCGGCCGGGCGGGTGCGCTTGGTGCCGTGTTTGGCCATGTAGCTCATTTCGCCCTGGTAGCCCTTGGCAAGCCACGCGTCGAGGTGCGCTTCGTGCTCGCCAAGCTCGGTATCGGTAATGCCGATCTGTTGAAAGCCGAGCTCACGCCCCCAGGTTTTGATCAACGCCGCCAGGCGTTCGAGCTCGTCATCAGAAAGTGAAAAAGCGGTGGAAGTCGCCATGGTTCGTCAACGTTGGTGCATAGGCGCGCTATGCTAACCCATTAGGCGGTATCACTACACGCACCCGGCGCTTACGAAGCGTCCTGGCATTTACTACCCAAGACCAAGGAGTTTTTGTGTCGACGCAACGCCCAACGCATCACCCGGCGCTGACCACTCAGGCGCTACGCCCGCTCTATAAAGCCGCCATGGTACGCGAGCTCGAGCGGCGCACCATGGCTGCGGGTATCGAGAGCTTTGCCTTGATGCAGCGCGCGGCTTCCAGTGCCTGGCACAGCTTCCGTTCGCGCTGGCCCCAGGCCAAAAGCGTGACCGTGATTTGTGGTAGCGGCAATAACGGCGGCGATGGGCACGTGCTGGCCGCCTTGGCCATGCAGTCCGGGCTCAAGGTACAGCGTATTTCGACCCGCGCGCTCGAGTCGCTTGAAAACGACGTTGGCCGGGCCGCCGAGCTTGCCAGCGCCGCGGGGGTCGGCTGCGAGCACTACCGCGCCGGGCTTCGATTCGAAGGCGAAGTGATCGTCGATGCGCTGCTGGGTACCGGGCTTTCGCGGGAGGTAGAAGGCGAGGCGCTCTCGGTGATCAACGATATCAATCGCGCCGAGCAGCCGGTGCTGGCGCTGGACGTGCCGTCCGGGATCGCCGCCGATACCGGCGCCGCCCAGGGGGCAGCGGTGCAGGCGCACTGCACGGTCACCTTCATTGGCGATAAAATCGGCCTGCACACCGGCGACGCCCCGGGCTATACCGGCGAGATCGACTTTCGCCCGCTGGGCGTCAAGGCCCAGGCGTTTTTCGATATCGTCCCCGCCGCCTGGCGGTTGGAAGAGAGCTGGCTGACACCGGCCTTCGCACCCAGGCCCCGCGCCGGGCACAAGGGCCGCTTTGGCCACGTACTGGTAATGGGCGGCGCCCCGGGCTTTGGCGGCGCCGCGCTTTTGAGCTCGCAAACCGCCGCGCGGCTGGGGGCGGGCAAGGTGAGCCTGGCCACCGCCGCCGAACACGTTAGCGCAAGTCTGACGCGCTGCCCGGAAGTAATGGCGCGCGGCGTTTCCGGTGGCGCTGCAGCTTGCGAACTTGCCGAAGCGGCGGATGTCATCGTGGTCGGGCCCGGCATGGGTGAGGGTGCCTGGGGTCAGGCCATGCTGCAAAGCGCGCTGCACACCGACAAGCCCCTGGTGGTCGACGCCGATGCGCTCAACCTGCTCGCCAAGCGCTGGCCGACGCTTGCCCGGGATAACTGGGTGCTCACGCCCCACCCGGGCGAGGCGGCCAGGCTTTTGAGCTGCTCGGTGGCCGATGTTCAGTCCGACCGCCCGGAAGCCGCCCGGGCGCTGCAGCGCGCCCGGGGCGGCATCGTCGTGCTCAAGGGCGCGGGGAGTTTGGTGGTCGGGCCCGGCGGCATGGTGGTATGCCCCTTTGGTAACCCGGGCATGGCCAGCGGCGGCATGGGCGATGTGCTCAGCGGCATGCTCGGCACGCTGGCCGCGCAGTTCGATGATCTCGAGCTTGCTACGCGTTTGGGGGTGATGGTGCACGCGCTCGCCGGTGACGCCGGTGCAAAAGAGCACGGTGAGCGTGGCTTGCTGGCCAGTGATCTGGCATCCTATGCACGCATTTTGATCAACCCGTGAAGGCATTCCATGCAAGTGCAGTTGAGTGATGAAGCCGCCCAGGTTGCGTTTGGTGAAGCGCTAGGGCGCGCCCTCGAAGGGCGCGGACGGGTCTATCTCGAGGGCGAGCTGGGCGCGGGCAAAACCACGCTCACCCGCGGTATTTTGCGCGCCTACGGCCATGAAGGGGCGGTGAAAAGCCCCACCTACACGCTGGTCGAGCCCTACGAGTTCGATAACCAGCGTGTCTATCATCTGGACCTTTACCGCCTTGGTGATCCGGAAGAGCTCGAGTTCATGGGCGGGCGCGATATTTTGAGCGACGAGGCGCTTTGCCTCATCGAGTGGCCCAGCCGGGGAGCCGGCTGGCTGCCCGCCGCCGATATCCGAGTCGAACTAAGCGTTGTCCGCCAGGGAAGAGCAGCAACGCTAACGCCGCAAAGCGAGTGGGGCCAGCAGGTGCTGGCGGCTTTGCAGGCTGTAACGTGATAAACCCTAGGGGAGTAGTGTGATTCAATGGATATGAGGGGCACATTTAAACGCCTGCTCGGCGCGGCCGCGCTGAGCGTTTTGGCGCTTTCGGCCTCCGCCCAGGCGGCGGTGGTCGAAAGCATGCGCCTGTGGGCGGCGCCGGATCACGCCCGGCTGGTGTTCGATCTTTCCGGTGCAGCGACGGCGGACGTTTTTTCGCTGAGTAACCCGGACCGCCTGGTCATCGACCTGAACGACACCGAACTCGATACCGATGCCTCGACCCTGCCGCTTAGTGACAGCGCCATCGACGCCGTACGCACCGGCAGCCTCGAAGGCGGTGGGCTAAGAGTGGTGCTCGAACTCAATCGTGCGATTACCCCGCGTCACTTCTCGCTTGCACCCAACGACCAGTACGGTCACCGCCTGGTAGTGGATTTGGAGTACCCCGGCGAAAGTGCGGTCGAAAACCCCATCGACCCGATCGAGGCGATGATTCGCGAGCAGGAGATCCAGGCCCAGCGCGTGACCGCCCAGGCCCAAGCGGCCGCGCCGGAGGAGGCGCCGGTGGCCGAGCGTGCCCCCGCCGCTGTTCAGCCTGCCCAGCCACACCCCCAGCGCGATATCATTATCGCGGTGGACCCCGGCCACGGCGGTGAAGACCCCGGGGCGATCGGCCCTTCCGGAACGCGAGAGAAGGATATCGTGCTGGATATCGCCCGGCGGCTGGCCTCGGACATCAACGCCACGCGGGGCTTCAAGGCGGTGCTGACCCGGGACGGCGACTACTACCTGGGACTTCGCCAGCGCACCCAGCTCGCCCGGGAACAGAAGGCCGACTTCTTCGTCTCCATCCACGCCGACGCCTTCTCCAGCCCGCGGCCTCAGGGCAGTTCGGTATTTGCGCTCTCCCAGCGCGGCGCCACGTCGGAAACCGCCCAGTGGCTCGCCGATAGCGAAAACCGCTCGGACCTGATCGGTGGCGTGGATGGTTCGCTGTCGCTGCGGGATAAGGATCAAGTGCTGCGCGGCGTGCTTCTGGATTTGACCATGACCGCTACGCTCAACGACTCGCTGTCTATCGGTGGTGAGGTACTCGACCGACTCGGCGGCATCAACCGGCTGCATAAGTCCCAAGTGGAGCAGGCTGGGTTCATGGTGCTCAAGTCACCGGACATTCCGTCGCTGCTCATCGAGACCGGCTTCGTCTCCAACCCAGACGAAGAGCGCCGCCTGCGCGACCCGACCCATCAGCAGGCGCTGGCCCAGGCGATCTTCAGCGGGCTACGTTCGCACTTCGAGCGCAACCCGCCTCCGGCAAGCCTCTTGGCTTGGCAGCGCGACAACCGCCGGGCGCCGTCGGGCAACGAGTACCGTATCCAGTCCGGCGACACGCTGTCCACGATCGCCGTTCGCCACGGCGTGCCGGTCAATCAGTTGAAACAGGCCAACGAGCTGAACGGCGACGTTATCCGTGTCGGCCAGGTGCTGCGCATTCCAAGCTCTTAAGCTCGGGCGGGCGGCGTAATTAACGAGAGGTAGTGAGTGTCTGATGTGAGCGAAACGACACGTATCCATGTGCTCGACCCCCGGCTGGCCAACCAGATTGCCGCCGGCGAGGTGGTCGAGCGGCCTTCGTCGGTCACCAAGGAGCTAATGGAGAACGCCATCGATGCGGGCAGCCGGCGTATCGAGGTCGAGGTCGAGCAGGGAGGCACCCGGCTAGTGCGGGTGCGTGACGACGGCGTAGGGATCAGCGAAGAGGATTTACCCCTGGCGTTGGCCCGCCACGCCACCAGCAAGATCGAAAGTCTCGAGGACCTGGAAGGCGTAAGCTCGCTGGGCTTTCGCGGCGAGGCGCTCGCCTCGATCAGCTCGGTGTCGCGGTTGGAGCTCGTTTCCAACGCAAGCGAAGACCCGACCCATGGGTTTCGCGTGGTCGCCGAAGGCCGGGGCATGGAGGCCCGCGTTGCACCCGCGCCGCACCCCAGGGGCACCAGCGTGGCGGTGCGCGATCTGTTCTTCAATACCCCGGCCCGGCGCAAGTTTCTGCGCACCGAGAAGACCGAGTTCGCCCATATCGAAGAGGCGTTTCGCCGCCAGGCGCTGTCGCGCTACGACGTGACCTGGGTGCTGCGCCACAATCAAAAGACCGTTCACCAATTGCCCGCCGGGGACGCCGCCGCGGCTCGGGAGCGGCGTATCGCCTCGCTTCTGGGCAAGAATTTCATCGAGCACGCCCGCTATATCGAACGCGAAGCCGGCGGTTTGCGGCTCAGCGGCTGGGTAGGCTTGCCGACCCACTCGCGCTCCCAGGCGGACCAGCAGTACTTTTTCGTCAACGGGCGCGTGGTGCGCGACCGGCTGGTCGCCCACGCGGTTCGCCAGGCCTATCGCGATGTGCTCTACAACGGCCGCCATCCGGTGTTCGTGCTTTATCTCGAGCTCGACCCGGACGTGGTCGACGTCAACGTTCACCCAACCAAGTATGAAGTGCGCTTTCGCGACGGGCGCATGGTCCACGATTTTCTCTACTCGAGCCTGCACCACTGCCTGGCGACCTCCAGGCCTACCGAAGAAGCCGAAGCGCCGGCGGGTGACGAGGCGGCGCCTTCCGAGGCGCCGGCCGCCAACGGTGAACGCCAGGGCGTAGCTGAGACAAACGACCCATCGTCGGCACCGCGCTGGCAGCAGCAGGGCATGGCGCTGGGGGAAGGGCCGGCGCGCCATCCGGGCGCCGAGCGGGTGCGCCGCTTCATGCAGGGTTACCAGGCGCTTCACCCGGACCATGAAGAGAGCCTTTTGACCCCGCAAACCGCCTCCGGCCCGGCCGGGCCGAGCCATGAAGTGCGCGAAGCGCCGGTCGCCATGCCCGAAGCAGACCCGACCAGTGCGCCGCCGCTCGGTTTTGCGCTGGGCCAGCTGCACGGTATTTATATTCTGGCGCAAAACGCCCAGGGGCTGGTGCTGGTCGATATGCACGCCGCCCACGAGCGTATCGTCTACGAGCGAATGAAAAATCAGCTGGCCGTGCAGGGCGTGGATACTCAGCCGCTTTTGGTGCCGGTGTCGCTGGCAGCCAGCCGCCAGGAGGTCGCCACTGCGGAAAGCGAGCAGGAAGCGATTGCCGCGCTGGGCCTGGAGCTCGACGTGGCAGGTCCGGAGACGCTTTTGGTGCGCCGGCTGCCGGCGCTTTTAGCCGGCGCCGACCCGGAAGGCCTGATTCGCGAAGTGCTCGAAGAGCTTGCCAATTTTGGCCAGAGCTATCAGGTCGAGGCGCGACTTCACGCGCTTTTATCGACCATGGCCTGCCATGGCAGCGTGCGCGCCAACCGTAAGCTGACCCTGGACGAAATGAACGCGCTCTTGCGCGACATGGAGCGTACCGAGCGAAGCGATCAGTGCAATCACGGCCGGCCTACCTGGACACAGATGAGCATGAAGGCCCTCGATAAGCTTTTCCTGCGCGGTCAATAGCCGCCCCCTTACGATGGAGCTTTGCGGCCATGGCCGACACACGCCCTTTGGCGATTTTTTTGATGGGCCCGACGGCGGCTGGTAAAACCGATACGGCGATCGCGCTGCACGAGCGCCTGGGCTGCGAGCTGATCAGTGTCGACTCCGCCATGGTGTACCGCGGCATGGACATCGGCAGCGCCAAGCCTTCCCCGCAGGAGCTTGCCCGAGCGCCACACCGCTTGATCGATATCCGGGATCCGGCGGACCCTTATTCGGCGGGCGATTTCCGCGAAGACGCGCTCCTACAGATGCGGCAAATCAGCGCGGCGGGCAAGGTGCCGCTGCTGGTCGGTGGCACCATGCTCTATTACAAGCGCCTGCTCGAAGGCGTGGCGGATCTACCCGCCGCGGATGAAACGGTGCGCCAGGAGCTTGCCGAAAAGCGCGAGCAGGTAGGTCTTGCCGGTTTGCACGCCATGCTTGGCGAAGTCGACCCGGTGTCCGCGGCGCGTATTCATCCCAACGATCCTCAACGGCTTTTACGCGCTTTGGAGGTGTACCGGGTCAGCGGGCGGCCGATGAGTGAGCTTTGGGCAGAGCAGCGCCCGGAAAACTTTCCTTACCGCACGCTGTCGATAGGACTTGCCCCCGCCGAGCGGCACGTACTGCACGAGCGAATCGCCCAGCGTTTCAAAACAATGTTGGCCGAGGGCTTGATAGATGAGGTCGCCGCCCTCAGAAAGCGGGGTGACTTGCACAAGGATCTCCCGTCAATGAAGAGCGTTGGCTATCGGCAAGTGTGGGAGTATCTGGATGGCGAGCTGGATGAAGCAGCACTTTGCGAGCGCGGTATCATTGCGACTCGCCAGCTCGCCAAACGCCAGCTAACGTGGTTACGGAGCTGGCCGTCGCTGAACTGGATCGATTCGACCACGCCAGCCCTCGACGATAAGGTGCTGAAATTCGTGCGCCAAAGCAGTGCTTAGCGTAAGATAGTGTTTTAGTAAGCATGTTTTTCGAGTGGCCCAGACGTTTTATAACACCAGGCCTTTCGGGCAATAAGATTGCGGTAGCGCCAAGAGCGCGCCATTAAAAAACCACCCCTCAGACAGTTTAGGGAGAAGCAGCATGTCCAAAGGGCAGTCCCTTCAAGATCCGTACTTGAACATTTTGCGCAAGGAGCGCATTCCGGTTTCTATTTTCCTGGTCAACGGCATCAAGCTCCAGGGGCAAATCGAGTCTTTCGATCAGTTTGTCATCCTGCTGCGTAATACCGTTAGCCAAATGGTCTATAAACACGCTATCTCCACCGTGGTGCCCTCGCGCAACGTGCGCCTGCCGGCCCAAGACCCGGCCGCCCCAGAAGCGGACCTCTAACATCGGTGGTTAGCCTGGAAAGCAAGAGGTATTGATTGTTTTTTGAACGCCCAGATGCCGGTGAAACGGCCGTCCTTGTTCACGTAGATTTCTTCGATGAGCAGGCACGTGAAGACCCGGGTGAGTTCCTGGAGCTCGTGCGCTCTGCGGGTGCAGAGCCTGCGACATTGCTCACGGCCAGCCGAAAGCGTCCTGACCCGCGAACCTTTATCGGCTCAGGCAAGTTGGAAGAGCTAAGAGCAATGCTCGCCGCGCACCAGGCCGAACTCGTGATCTTCAACCATGGTCTTGGCCCTTCCCAGGAGCGTAATCTCGAGAAAGAGCTCAAGTGCCGCGTACTCGACCGTACCGGTCTCATTCTCGATATCTTCGCTCAGCGGGCCAGAACCCATGAGGGTAAGCTGCAGGTAGAGCTTGCCCAGCTCGAATACATGTCCACGCGCCTTGTACGCGGGTGGACCCACCTTGAACGTCAAAAAGGCGGTATCGGTCTTCGCGGGCCGGGTGAAACTCAGCTGGAAACCGACCGCCGCTTGCTGCGCGGGCGCATCAAGGCGATTCATAAGCGCCTGGATAAAGTGCGTAGCCAACGGGACCAGAACCGTCGGGCCCGCTCCCGTGCCGAGATCCACAGTGTCTCGCTGGTCGGCTATACCAACGCCGGTAAATCAACGCTCTTCAACGTGTTGACCGATGCTAAGGTGTACGCCGCCGATCAGCTTTTCGCAACGCTCGACCCCACGCTTCGCCGCATCGAGGTAAACGATGTCGGGCCGATCGTGATGGCCGACACCGTGGGCTTCATTCGCCACCTGCCGCACAAACTCGTCGAGGCTTTTAGGGCAACGCTTCAGGAAGCCGCCGAGGCATCGCTTCTGATCCACGTAATCGATGCCGCCGACCCGGACCGCGAGCTCAATGTCGAGCAGG
The DNA here is from genome assembly GCF_968212445.1 of Vreelandella sp. GE22. Taxonomy (NCBI): domain Bacteria; kingdom Pseudomonadati; phylum Pseudomonadota; class Gammaproteobacteria; order Oceanospirillales; family Halomonadaceae; genus Vreelandella; species Vreelandella sp. GE22. The sequence continues at coordinate 2,167,932 of NZ_OZ309110.1, read as the reverse complement.
TGGACCGAGTGCTCAAGGAGATCGGCGCCGACGATGTCCCGGTGCTCAAGGTGATGAATAAAATCGACCGGCTCGACAGCGCCCCGCGCATCGAGCGTGACGGCCAGGGCCGCCCAGAGGTGGTCTGGCTCTCCGCTCAGCAGGGCCAAGGGCTTGATTTGCTGCACGAAGCACTCTCCGAGCGTCTTGCCAACGACGTTATCGGCTTCTCGCTGACCCTTGCCCCGGAGCAAGGCAAGTTGAGAGCCGGGCTTCACGAGTTGAATGCCGTGCAAGAAGAAGCGTTTGATGAAAACGGCCACTCGGTGTTAGATGTTCGTTTGCCCCGGCGGGATTTCAATCAGTTGATGGCGCAGCTTGGTGAGCGCGCCAACACCTACTTACCGGAGTCGCTACAAGAGGGCGGCGAGTGGTAGTGTATTGAAACCAACGCCACGCAAAATGGCACAAGGATTACACAGCAATAATATTATAAGCACGGCGGCCTCGCTCTTACGCGGGGCCGCGTGCAGGTTAACCCCTTAGTGGAGACGAAGTATGGCCTGGAATGAGCCTGGTGGTGGCAACCAGCATGACCCCTGGAGCAGTGGTGGCCGGCGCGGCAACAATAGCGGCGGCGATCGCGGCAACGGTGATCGTGGTAACAACGGGGGCGGGGGAAACAACGGGGGCAATAACGGTGGCAACAATCAGGGCCCACCGGATCTCGACGAAGCACTCAAGAAGTTTCAAAACAAGCTTAACAACATGTTGGGCGGAAGCGGCAAAAAGAGCGGCGGCAACGGCGGTGGAAGCGGCAGCGGTAAGCCGCGTAACTCCTTTGCGCTGCCCGGCTTGCTGATCGTTTTGGCCTTGGCGATTTGGGCGGCCATGGGGTTTTACCTGGTGGACCAGTCCGAGCGCGGCGTCGTACTGCGCTTTGGCGAGTATCAGGGCATCGTCGACCCGGGCCTTCAATGGAATCCGCCGCTGATCGACGACGTGCGCATGGTCAACGTGACCCGCGTTCGTTCGGTCTCGCAGACCCAGTCGATGCTGACCCGAGATGAAAACATCGTCGAGGTCGAGATATCGGCACAGTACCAGGTCGCCAACCCGCGAGATTTCGTACTCAACGTGCGTAACCCGTCACTTTCGATCGAAAACGCATTGGATTCGTCGCTGCGCCACGTGGTCGGCGGTACCGACATGATCGATATTCTGACCTCGGGCCGTGAGATTCTCGGCAGCTCCGTGGCTAGCCGCCTGCAGACCTACCTCGACGCCTACGGCGCCGGTATTCGCCTGCAGACCATCAACATCGAATCCACCACTGCGCCGGCGCCAGTCATCGACGCGTTTGACGACGTGATTCGTGCCCGCGAGGATCGTCAGCGTACGATCAACGAAGGTATGGCCTACGCCAACGCGATCATTCCGGCAGCCCAAGGTCAGGCTCAACGTATCGTCGAACAGGGCCAGGGGTATCGCGAGTCCGTCGTGGCCGAAGCCCAGGGTCAGGCCAACCGCTTCAGTGCGCTGGTCGGCGAGTACCAAAACTCTCCCGAGATTATGCGTGAGCGTATGTATCTGGATGCAATCGAAGAGGTCTTCGGCAATACGCCCAAGGTCTTGCTGGATGTCAGCGAAAACGCGCCTTTGATGTATCTGCCGCTGGATCAGCTGCGCGGTGGAAGCGGTGCCAATCGCTCCACCGGTGGCTCGAGTAGTAACGACGAGCAGCTCGACCCCTCCGTGGTCGAAACGCTGCGCAATACGCAAGGTGACAACACGTCATCGTCGTCGAACAATGGCGCTATTCGCAGGGAGGGCCGCTAAATGATTAACAACCGATCCCTGCTGATCGTTGGCGGCTTGGCCGCCATCGCCTGGCTTGCCAGCAACACCCTTTACGTGGTTGACGAAACCGAGCGCGCGGTCAAGCTGCGCTTTGGTGAAGTGGTTGAGGAAAACATTCAGCCAGGCCTGCACGCGAAAATGCCGATCGCCCAGACGATTCGCAAGTTCGATACCCGCCTTTTGACGCTGGATACCGATACCAGCCGCTACCTGACCCTCGAGCAGAAAGCGGTGATCGTCGACTCCTACGTCAAGTGGCAGGTGGTCAACCCGACGCGCTACTACGAGGCGACCGCTGGCGACGAGTTGATGGCGATACGCCTGATTCAGCCGCGGGTAGACGAAAGCCTGCGTAACGAGTTCGGTCGTTTGAACCTGCAGGAAATCATCGCCGAGCGGCGTGACGACCTGATGATCGGCCCGACCGAAGAGCTCGATAGCCTCATGCGGGACGAACTTGGCGTGGCGGTGCGCGATATTCGTATCAAGCGCATCGACCTGCCCGATGACGTCTCGGCAGCGGTCTTCCAGCGGATGCGCTCCGAGCGTGAACGCGAAGCCCGCGAGTGGCGCGCCCAGGGGCAGGAAGAGGCCGAGCGGATTCGTGCCAACGCCGACCGCCGCCGTCAGGTACTGCTGGCCCAGGCCAACGAGCGCTCGGAAACGCTGCGCGGTGAAGGCGACGCGGAAGCCGCGGCGATCTTCTCTAACGCCTATGGCCAGGATCAGGAGTTCTTCTCCTTCTGGCGTAGCCTGAACGCCTACCGCACAAGCTTTGCCGATGACGGCAACATGCTGGTGTTGGAGCCGGACAGCGATTTCTTCCGCTATATGCGCAGCCCCAACCCGGACTCCGGTAGCGGCGGCGAGGAAGACGACGGCGAATAAACACCGGATTTCGAGCTTCGCCGTTTGCTAAAGCGGCGGGGTTTCGCCGGCGGTTAAACGTGGTAGACTTAATTGAACCGGGCGTTCGCCCGGTTTTTTTGTGGCCCTCATTTGGCACGGGTGCGTTGTGGGCGAAGGTTGTCAACAACGGCTTCATCGCGGCCTGGGCCTTCATCGTCTTGCAGGATTGTTCACATGACCATCGCTGACCGCTGGCTGCTGCCCGACGGCATGGATGAGGTGCTCCCGCCTCAGGCAAGCCGTATGGAAGAGCTGCGCCGTGCGCTGCTGGATCTCTATTACGTTTGGGGGTACGACCAAGTCATGCCGCCCCCCGTCGAGTTTCTGGACTCGCTTTTAACCGGTACCGGTACCGAGCTCGATCTGCAAACCTTCAAGCTGACCGATCAGCTAACGGGCCGCATGATGGGGGCCTCCGCCGACGTTACCCCTCAGGTGGCGCGCATGGACGCCCACTCGCTCAAACGCCAGGGGCCGGTTCGCCTTTGTTACTGCACCAACGTTTTGCGCGCCAAGGCCGACCAGCACCAGGGCGGGCGAAGCCCGGTTCAGGTCGGCGTCGAGCTCTTCGGCCACGCTGGCCTCGAGGCCGACAGCGAAATCATCCGCCTTGCTCTGGCAAGCCTTAGCGCCGCCGGTGCCCAGGAGCTTCACCTGGCGCTCGGCCATATCGGGATCTTTCGTAGCCTGGTCGAAGCGGCCGAGCTCAGCGCCGACCAGGAAGCGGCGGTGTTCGACGCCCTTGCGCTCAAATCGCCCGGCGAGCTCCAGGCCCGGGTGAGCGAGTGCGTCAGCGACCCGGTGCTTGGCGATATGCTATTGGCACTTGGCGAGCTGCACGGCGGCGCGGACATTTTGCGCCAGGCGCGCGAGCGCTTTGCCGGCGCCCCCGCCTCGGTGATCGCCGCGCTGGACCAGTTAGAGGCGCTGAACAAGACGGTGCTGGCGCAGTTCGATGTCTCGCTCTATTTCGATTTGGCGGAGCTTCGCGGCTATCAGTACCATACCGGTGTCATGTTTGCCGCCTACGTGCCCGGCTACGGCCACGCCCTGGCCAAGGGCGGGCGCTACGACGATACCGGCCGCGCTTTTGGCCGGGCGCGCCCGGCCACCGGCTTCTCCATGGATTTAAAGCAGTTGGCCTCGCTTGCTGCGGCGGCCCCCGCCGCGGGCGCTATTTGGGCGCCGGCCCAGGAAAGCGCCACCCTGGATGCGGCCATCGACACGCTACGCCAAAAAGGCGAGCGCGTGATTCAAGCGCTGCCCGGCCAGCGTACTGAACCGGCGGAGCACGATTGTGATCGCCGCCTCGAGTTTATCGACGGCCGTTGGCAGACGACGGCCCTGACACAAGAGACGAGTGCATAATGGGTAAGAATGTCGTAGTCCTGGGCACCCAGTGGGGTGATGAAGGCAAGGGTAAGATCGTTGACTTGCTCACCGAGTCGGCGGCGGCGGTCGTGCGCTTTCAAGGCGGCCATAACGCGGGCCACACCCTGGTGATCGACGGCGAAAAAACCGTTCTCCACCTGATTCCCTCCGGCGTTTTGCGCCCGGGCAAGACCTGCATCATCGGTAACGGCGTGGTGCTTTCTCCGGAAGCGCTGATCAAGGAGATCCGCGAGCTCGAAGACAAGGGCGTGCCCGTGCGCGAGCGTCTGCGCCTTTCGCCGGCTTGCCCGCTGATTCTGCCCTACCACGTGCGTCTGGACCAGGCGCGGGAAAAGGCCCGCGGTGTCGCCAAGATCGGCACCACCGGCCGCGGCATCGGTCCGGCTTACGAGGACAAGGTCGCGCGCCGCGGCCTGCGCCTAGGCGATATGCTCCATCGCGAGCGTTTCGCCTCCAAACTGGGCGAAGTGCTCGACTATCATAACTTCGTGCTGGTCAACTACCACGGCGAGCCCGCGGTAGATTTCCAGGAAGTGCTGGATAGCGCCATGCAGATGGCGGAAGAGCTGCGGCCCATGGTCAGCGATACCGTAAGCCAGGTGCACGACCTGCGTAAGGCCAACGAGAACATTCTGTTCGAAGGTGCTCAAGGCTCGCTTCTGGATATCGACCACGGCACCTACCCCTACGTGACCAGCTCCAACACCACCGCCGGCGGCACGGCCACCGGTTCCGGCGTTGGCCCGCTGTACCTGGACTATGTGCTGGGTATCACCAAGGCCTACACCACTCGCGTGGGCTCCGGGCCGTTTCCCACCGAGCTTTTCGATGATCACGGCCGCCACCTGGCGGAGAAAGGTCACGAGTTCGGTGCGACCACCGGCCGGGCGCGCCGCTGTGGCTGGTTCGACGCCGTCGCGCTGCGTCACGCGGTGCAAATCAACTCGGTGACCGGCATCTGCCTGACCAAGCTCGACGTGCTCGACGGGCTCGAGAACATTCGCGTCTGCGTGGGCTATCGTAGCAAGGATGGCGAAATGCTCGATAACCCGGTCGACTCGGAAGGCTACGAAGCCGTCGAGCCGGTCTACTTCGATCTGCCGGGCTGGAAAGAGTCGACCCTGGGCGCCAAGAGGGTCGAGGATCTTCCCACCAACGCCCGAGCTTACATCAGCTATCTGGAAGAGCAGGTCGGCACCAGCATCGATATCATCTCGACCGGCCCGGACCGCAACGAGACCATCGTACTTCGTAACCCCTTCGACGAATAAGCCGTTGGGCAATACCAGGCGCTTGGCGCTTAAAACGCCGCCGGGTTACCGGCGGCGTTTTACGTTCAAAAATCGATGCCGCGGCGGGCTTTCAGGCCGTTATTGAAGGCGTGGCGCGTCTCCTGCATTTCAGTGACGGTATCGGCCATCTCGACCAGATCGCGGTGGGCATTGCGCCCGGTAATGATCACCGTCTGCTCCTGTGGGCGATTCTCGAGCGCCGTTTTCACCCGATCGATCTCCAGATAGCCGAATTTCAGCATGTAGGTGATCTCGTCGAGCACGACCAGATACGTCTCGGGGTCGGCGAGCATGCGCTCGGCGTCTTCCCACACGGCCAGACACGCCTGGGTGTCGCTTTCGCGGTTTTGGGTGTCCCAGGTGAAGCCAGTGGCCATGATGGCGACCTCGAGATTGGTGTCATCTTCGAGCCGGTTGCGCTCGCCGCACTCCCAAAGTCCCTTGATGAATTGCACCACGCCCACCTTGTAGCCGTAGCCCAGCGCGCGGGTCACCGTGCCCCAGGCCGCGGTCGTCTTGCCTTTACCGTTGCCGGTGTTGATTAGAATCAAGCCCCGCTCCTCGTCGGCGTTGGCTACTTTCTCATCCACGCGGCTTTTGAGTTTCTCCATCGACGCCTTGTGGCGCGTCTCGCGATCGCTCATGCTCGTTTCCTTCTTGGGGGGTGGCGTTTAGGGTAATGGAACACGGTAGGGTTGTGTATCGGGGTTGTGTATCGGGGTTGTATGTCGCAACCCGGGCTTGGCTGCTCTAGAATGGCAGGCTATGTCTCGTTAAGGAAAGCGTCATGCCCTCATTTGATATCGTCTCCGAATTCGACCGCCACGAAGCGACCAACGCGGTGGATCAAGCCAATCGGGAAATCACCTCGCGCTTTGACTTCAAAGGCGTCGATGCAAGCTTCACCCTCGAAGGCGAGACCGTCGCCCTCGAGGCGGACGTGGATTTCCAGCTCAATCAAATGCTCGACGTGCTGCGCGCCCGCTTGATCGCCCGCGGCATCGACGCGCGCTGCATGGAGATCAAGGACCCGGTGCTTTCCGGCGTTAAAGCGCGCCAGGACGTCGCGCTGAAGCAGGGCCTCGACGCTGTCCAAACCAAGGATATCGTCAAGCGCATCAAGGCAAGCAAGCTGAAGGTGCAGGCGCAGATCCAGGGGGAGAAAGTGCGCGTGACCGGTAAAAAGCGCGACGATTTGCAGGGCGTCATGGCGCTTTTGCGAAGCGAAGAGGGGCCGGATCTGCCTCTGCAGTTCGATAACTTTCGCGACTGATAGATAGCGTTTCGTCGGGGCGCTTTGCGGTGCCCCGACAAGCGCGCCTCATCTATACTGAGTGTTGATAAACCCGATATTTGATAAGCAAGTGTTTGATAAAAAGGAGCCCCGCACAATGTCCGACCCGCAGCCGGTTTATTTAAGCGACTACCAGCCGCCCGATTACAACGTTACCCATACTGAGCTAACGTTTGATCTTGACCCCGCTGCCACCCGTGTCAAAGCCCGCCTTTTTATCGAGCGCAACGAAAACGTCTCAAGCGATGCGCCGCTGGTGCTCGACGGCGAACACCTAAAGCTCATCGCGCTTTCCATCGACGCCAACGCCCTGGCCGAGAGCGACTACGTGCTGACTGATAAGACGCTTTCGATCGCGAACGTGCCGGCGCGTTTTTGTCTGGAAAGCGAGGTCGAAATTGCCCCGCAGAGCAATACCGCCCTGGAAGGGCTTTACCAGTCCAGCGGAATGTACTGCACCCAGTGCGAGGCCGAGGGCTTTCGCCGTATTACCTTCTACCCGGACCGCCCGGACGTCATGGCCACCTTCAAGGTCACCGTCATTGGCGATAAAACCAGCGAGCCGGTGCTGCTCGCCAACGGCAACCCGGTCGACAAGGGCGATATCGACGGGCGCCACTTCGCTACCTGGGAAGACCCGCACCCCAAACCCTGCTACCTGTTCGCGCTGGTGGCGGGGGACCTGCAAAAGGTGACGGATCACTTTACGACCCTAAGTGGGCGTGAGGTAACCCTCGAAATCTGGGTGGAACAGGCGAATCTGGACAAGACCGACCACGCCATGGCCTCGCTCAAGCGGTCGATGGCCTGGGACGAAGCCACCTACGGGCGCGAGTACGATCTGGATCTTTTCATGATCGTGGCGGTGAGCGATTTCAACATGGGCGCCATGGAGAACAAGGGGCTCAATATCTTCAACTCTGCCGCGGTGCTGACCCACCCGGATACCGCGACGGACGGCACCTTCCAAAACGTCGAGGGTATCGTCGCCCATGAGTACTTCCATAACTGGTCGGGTAACCGCGTCACCTGTCGCGACTGGTTTCAGCTCTCGCTGAAAGAGGGCTTCACCGTCTTTCGCGACCAGTGCTTCTCGGCGGACACCAACTCGGCGCCGGTCAAGCGTATCCAGGACGTGTCGTTTTTCCGTACCGCGCAGTTTGCCGAGGACGCCGGGCCCACCGCGCACCCGGTTCGCCCGGATCATTACATCGAGATCACCAACTTCTACACCCTGACCATTTACGAGAAGGGCGCGGAAGTCGTGCGTATGCTTTATAACCTGATCGGCGAGGAGGCCTTTCGCCAGGGGGCGGACCTGTACTTCGAGCGCTTCGACGGCCAGGCGGTCACCATCGAGGACTTCGTTGGCTGCATGGCCGAGGTGTCCGGGGCGAATCTCGACCAGTTCATGCGCTGGTACGGCCAGGCGGGTACCCCGGAGATCGATGCGTTTGGCGAGTACGACTACGTTCACGGCGAGTACCGTCTGACCCTTCGCCAACGTACCCCGGCAACGCCGGGCCAAACCGACAAGCAGCCGCTGCACATTCCGGTGTTGATGGGGCTGGTGGGCACCAAGTCCGGCCAGGATTTGACCCTGACCCTCGACGGCGAGTCGCTCGGCAAGGAAGGCGTCGTCCACCTGACCGAGAACGAGCAGACGTTTGTGTTCAGCAACGTGGCCGAGGCCCCGGTACCGTCGCTTTTGCGCAACTTCTCGGCCCCGGTCACGCTTCACTACCCGTACTCCCGCGAGGATCTCGCTTTCTTGTTGACCCATGACAGCGATGGCTTCAACCGCTGGGATGCGGGCCAGCGCCTGTCGATGCTGGCGTTGGACGATTTGATCGCCGCGCACCGCAACGGGGTCGAAAAGGTCATGGACAGCCGAGTCATCGAGGCCTTTAGAGCGCTGGTGGCCGGTGAAATGGACGACAAGGCGGTGCTCGCCGAGATGCTGACGCTGCCGACCGAGGCCTACATCGCCGAACAGCAGCGCATCGTCGATGTCGATGCCATTCATTCGGCCCGCGAGTTCATGCGCCAGTCGCTGGCGGTGGCGCTGCGCGATGAGTTCATCGCCACTTATGAAGCGAACGTGCTCGATGAGCCCTACGCGCCAAGCCCTGATCAGATCGCCACGCGCAGCCTCAAAAACGTCGCGCTTGCGTACTTGATGTCGATCGAAGACGAGAAGGGCATTGCGCTTTGCCAGGCGCAGTTCGAGGCGGGTCTCAACATGACCGACGTGCGCCAGGCGCTGACGCTTCTGGTACACAGCGACCGCGACGATTTGGCGGCGCCGGCGCTCAAGGCCTTTGGTGAAAAGTGGGCCCATGACGCGCTGGTCATGGATCAATGGTTCACGGTGCAGGTCACGCGCCCGCAGCCCGATGTGCTCGAGCGGGTGCGGTATTTGATGGACCATCCGGCGTTTTCGATGAAAAATCCCAACAAGGTGCGCGCGCTGATCGGTGCGTTTACCCAAAACCGGGTCAACTTCCACCGTCTGGATGGCCAGGGCTATAGGCTTCTGGCCGATGCGGTGATCGAGCTCAACCGCTTGAACCCGGAAATCGCCTCACGACTGGTCACGCCGCTGACGCGCTGGCAACGTTTCGACGAAACCCGCCAAGCGCTGATGCGTGATGAGCTAACAAGAATCAGCAAAGAGCCGCTCTCTTCCAACGTTTTCGAGGTCGTCGAAAAAGCGTTGGCGTGAGGGTGTGGAGCAACCATGCAAAGGAAAACGCCGGTGACAGATTCGGATAAGCGTTACTTACTGATTATTAACGGTAAATCTGCTGGAGATCCGGTGTTGCGCGAGGCGGTTATGGCCGAGCGCGAAGCAGGGAAGCAGATCGAAGTCCGCGCCACTTGGGAAGCGGGGGATGCTGCCACATTCGCCTTTGAAGCTGCCGGCAACGGTATTACCCACGTGATTGCCTGTGGCGGCGACGGCACGGTCAACGAAGTGGTCAACGGGCTGATGCGCGCAGCCCACGACCAGCGTCCGGCGTTGGGTATCGTGCCCATGGGTAGTGCCAACGATTTCGCGGTCTCCGTGGGGCTTCCGTTGGAGCCCCAGCCCGCATTGGAGGCGGCGCTTGGCTACAGCGCTTACCCGATCGACGTGGTGCGCATGAGTGCCGAGACCGAAGGCGAGGAGTCGATCAGCTACTACGTCAACATGACCACCGGTGGTTTCGGTGCCGAGATCACTTCGACCACACCCAAGATGCTCAAACGCATGCTGGGGGGCGGCGCATACTCGCTGATGGGTGCCTTGAAGGCGTGGCGGCATCAAAGCTATAAAGGGACGCTGCATTGGCAGGAGCAAAAGCGCAGCGAAGCGCTATTGCTGCTGGCGCTGGGTAATGGGCGCCAGTCCGGCGGCGGCCAAGTGCTCGCCCCCCGGGCCAAGCTCGACGATGGCCGTCTCGACGTACTGCTGGTCAAAGACTTCTCCTCGGTGTGGGAGCTGCCCACCTTGATTGGCGAGCTGCAGAACTTTCCCGCGGAGGGCCGTTTCGTGCGCTACTTTACCGCGACCCGGTTCATGGTGACCACCCGGGGGGAGGACGAGCCCTGGCCTTTGACCCTGGACGGGGAGGCGCGCCGACACGAGCGCTTTACCGCCGAGGTCGTGCCGCTTGCGCTGAGTGTACTGCTACCGGAAGGTTGTACGCTGTTGTCCGCCAACGACCCGCACTGATTTATACTGCCGTCATCAATGAATAACGCCATGGTCAACGTAGTGCCATGGCGAATGGCCACCAAAGGAGAGTAACCCGATGGGAAATCGTTTATGGATACCGCTATTGGCAAGTCTGGCGCTTTTATTGAGCGCCTGCGGCGAGTCTCAGGAAGAGCCCACTGTCGAGCCGGATGACTCCGCAAGCTCGGTGTCCGAGGATGAGGCGGTACAAAACGAAGAGGCCCCCCAAGCGGCGGAAAATGCCGCCAATATGCCGGACCCGGAAGAGATGGAGGATGAGGTCGAGTCGCGCCAGGCCGCTGAAGAACTCGAGCGGGCCGAGGCCCTGGACGCCCAGGGCGAAGAGTCGACAGCCACGGTGGGTGAAGAGGTCCAGGCTGGCGAAGAGACACTGGCCGCCGACCCGGATGAAGCCCTCGATGAAGAGAGCGCCATGCCCGGCGAGACGACGCGCTCCGACGTCGACGATGTCATTGCCGAAACCGAGCGCCGTTTTGAAGAGGCCCAGCGCCAGCTCGAGCAACAGTTCCAGGAAGTGGAGAACCAAACCCCTGAGCTCGAACCCATGGAGAGCGAAAGCTTCTCCGAGGAGTGGGAAGTCGAGAGCAGCATCCCGGAGCGGGAGCGTCTCGAAGACGACCTGGAAGCGACGGATGTCGATGCCCTGATCGAAGATACCGAGCGGCGTTTCGAAGAGGCGCAGCAGCGCTTGAACGAGCAGTTCGAAGAGATCGAGCGCGAGCGTAGCGCAACGGCCACTGAAAGTAATTTTACTCGGCGCGACGAGCAGGGTGCTAGCGGTGAAGAGGCCGGTGTGCGGCAAACCGACGGCGAGCAGCCGACGGACAGCGACAGCGGCGAGGCGTCAGAAAACGCGTCCACCACCGATTCAAACCGCGACGACGCGAGCGGCGACGATGAACGCGCCCCTGGCGATGTCGAGGCCGGCGATGAGCAAGAAGGTAGCGAGCAGATCGAAGACGAGCGCGATCTGGATAGCCTCAACGCGGCACAGTAACGTTTGGACAATAAAAAGGCCCGCAAAAGCGGGCCTTTTGTTTCGCGCGGTGCTCGGTGCTACGAGCAGTACCTTGTTTAAAACAATACGTTGTTTAAAACAGTATTCTATTTAAAACGGTACTTAGGAGGCGCGAATGTTGGAAGCCTGAAGGCCTTTTTTACCTTGCGTGACTTCGAAAGTGACTTTCTGTCCATCCTGCAAGGACTTGAAGCCTTCAGCCTGAATTTCAGAGAAATGCGCAAAAAGGTCATCGCCGCCGTCATCCGGTGAGATGAAGCCATAACCTTTGGTGTCGTTGAACCACTTGACGGTACCAGTTGCCATCTTTCGTTTCCTTAACGTTCTTAAGTAATACGTGGGTGCCGCCTTGCGGGCCCACAAAATTCACTGTAGAAGTAAAAAAAGTGATCGTCCAGTGGCGGTTTCAGGTTTCTTTTCAATGCGACGAGCGCTGCCCCATGAGCCAACTCACTCTGTTTGATGCCCAGTTCATTCCCTTCGTGGTGGCGATTACGCTGCTGACCGTAAGCCCGGGCGTGGACACCCTGCTGGTCATTCGCAACACCGCCCGGGGCGGGGTGCGCGATGGCGTCGTCACCAGTATCGCGATCTGCTGCGGGCTGTTCGTGCATGCGACGGTCTCGGCGCTGGGCATCTCCTTGATCCTTCTGCAGTCCGCCTTCGCCTTCACGCTTTTAAAGTTTGCCGGTGCGGGGTACCTGGTCTGGCTCGGCATCAGCAGTCTGCTGGCCGCCAAACGCGGTGCGGCGCTGCCGGTGGGTGGGTTCGACCAGGCCCGCTCGCCGGTCGGCCTTTATCAGCCGGCCAAGGAAGGGCTTTTATCCAACGTATTGAACCCCAAAACGGTAGTGTTTTATATGGCGTTTCTGCCGCAGTTCATCGCACCCACGGACCCGGCGCTTTTGAAGTCGCTGTGGCTTGCCGGGGTGCACTTTGCGATTGCCAACGTATGGCAGATAGGCGTGGTTTTGATGGTGGGGGGCGCGAGCCGGTTTTTGGCAAGCGCGCGTTTTGCGCGGGTGTTGAACGCCACCACCGGGGCAGTGCTGGTGGTGTTTGGCGTGCGTCTGGCCCTCGAGCAGCGCCCGGTCTGACCGGGCGCTACCATGTTTAACTAAGCGCCAACGTTTAACGAAGCGCCAGCAGCGCGCGGTCGTAGCGTACCTGCTGTTCGTTGTCGGTCAGCAGCGTCACGCCTTGGCTGTCACCGCCCTGGTCCAGGCTTTCGAAAATCACCCGGTAGCTAAGCACCGCTTGCACGTAGTCACGGGTTTCGCGAAACGGAATGCTCTCCACGAATAGATCGAAGGACTCCACGCCGCTGCCGTTACCTAGCCACTGATCGACCCGGCCGGGGCCCGCGTTGTAGGCCGCGGTGGCCGCCAGCCGGTTGCCCTGGTAACGGTTGAGCTTGTCGCGAAGATATGTGCTGCCCAGGCGGATGTTGGTTTCCGGGTCCAGCACGCCATACGGGCCGGGGTCGCTCAGACCGAGCTGGCGACTAACCAGAGCGGCGGTGCCCGGCATTAGCTGCATCAGGCCCCGCGCACCGGCGGGCGAAAGTGCGACCGGGTTATAGGCGCTTTCGCGGCGGGTAATCGCCATCAACAGATACGGGTCGACCCCGGTTTGATTGCCCCAGCGCATGAAACTTTCCCGGAAGGCGGGCGGAAAGCGCCAGTCCAGCGCGTCCCACATTTCGGCGGCAATGGTGGTTTGTACCAACAGCGCGTGCCACTGACGCTGGGCGGCATAATCGGCCAGGGCGCGGGCCTGTTCGGGTGGGGCGTTACGCGCCGCGTGCAGCCACTCGCTGTTGGCCAGGCCGTCTTCACCAATGCGCATCAGCGCCTCGGTGCGCTGCACCACCGGAAGGCTCGCGGTACGCTCGCGGGAGATATCGTCGAAATGGCTACGCTCGTTGTTCAACCGGTAGGGCACGCCTAGTTTCTCCGCGGCGGCGAAGCCGTAGAAACTGCGATCCAGTGCCGCCTCACGATAGCGCGCCTCGGCGGCGTCGTGATTGCCGAGTTGCTCGTTGGCGCGGGCCAGCCAGTACTGCCAGCGGCTGTTTTCCTGCTGGCTCGGCGGCATCTGGGCGACCCAGTGCATCACGTCCTGCCACTGGCGTTCCTCCAAACCCCGGCGTACGCGTAGCTCCAGCACCCGCTCGCTTTCAAGTCCCGGTAGTACGCTATCCACCCAGGTGAGCGAACCCGGCACGCTGCGCACCAGCGCGTAAAAGGCGAGCTCCTCTTCGATGACGCGGCGCTCATCCTGGGTGAGCGAAAGCCTGGGGGCAAGGCCTTGCCAGGCGTTCAGCGCTGCCGCAGTGTTGTCTCGGGTATAGCGCTGCATCGCCGCTTGATAAAAGGGCGCGCTCGCCGCGCACTCGGGCCCCAGGCAGGCGGAGGCTTGGGTGATCATCTGCGGGTTGCGGTCGACCGAGTCGACGGTGTCCATGGCGGTCTGCCATTGGCCGCTCAAAAGCCCATCCAGGTAGCTATCGAGGCCGGTTTCGCCGGCCTGCCAGGCAAGCATCTTGCGCTGCCATACGGCGCGGTCGTCGATGGTGTTATCGGCGCGCAGCCGGTTAAACAGGTTATCGCAGGCGTTGGGCTGGGAGCTTCCGGTCAGCCATAGATCCAGCCCCGCGGCGCGTGCCTCGCTCGGTGCGCGCTCCATCAGGGCGCTATAGTAATAGCACTGGCGGGCGGCGCCGGTGGGTTCGCCGTCGGCGACGCTCAATAGATCCGCGTAGCGTCCGGCGTAGCCGTAGTTGGCAATCGCCTGGCCACGCATCCACTCCGAAAGCGGCGAATCGGCGTTGCGCTGAATGAACGCCTGCACCTCATGGGCGGGTACGTTGGGTAGCCTACCGCGTAGGCGGTGATACTCGACGTAACCGCTCAAGACATGACCGGCAAGGGCGCGTTCGTCGATGCGCTGCCACTGCTGGTCGCGGGCAGCTTCCAGCGCCTCGCGCATTTGGGTGTCCGTGGCCGCCGTGGCGCTCGTGGCTAGGCCGATGAGCGCCGCGGCGCATAGCGCTTTGAGGCGAAAACGAGATCGCGTAACCGGCATGGCTTCCTCTCTTTAACGTATGACGCTGACTGCTAGGGGGTTGACCGTCTATAGTGGACTATAACGGCAAACGGTGCTCATTCAATCCCTTTGCCCGATGCATTGAACGAGAATCTCAACCAGGGTGGGTCCTAATGGCGCGATGGATGAAATGGTGGTGGCTGTCACGTTTGAAAGGCCGCGTATGGGCGTTCAAACGGATCCTGCGCGCGTTGAAGCTCTTTTTTCCGATGACCCGGGATGTGCTCAGCGGGCGGTTTCGCCCGGTGCCCTGGTCGGCCTTTGGCATGATGGCGCTGGCCCTTGGCTATCTGATCATGCCCTTCGATCTGATCCCCGATTTTATCTTCATTCTCGGCCTCGTCGATGATGCGCTTATCATCGGTTGGCTGCTGGACCGTATCGACCGGCGCCTGGCCGGCTACCGGGTTTGGAAGTACGGTGAGCTCGAAACACCGGATTCGCCGTCTTCAGCTTCTTGAAATTACTCGCACTAGCCCCATATTGACCTTCACACGACGCTTCGCGCGAACTAACGCGCATTGGTAATGCAGTGATAGGCAATTGAGGGCTACGCATGAGTACGGCAACCCACGAAGAAACACTTGGTTTTCAAACGGAAGTCAAACAGCTTCTTAACCTGATGATCAACTCCCTGTATTCGAACCGGGAGATTTTTCTCCGCGAGCTGATTTCCAACGCCGCGGATGCCTGTGACAAGCTGCGCTACGCCGCACTCGACAACGACGCGCTGTATGAAAACGACAGCGACCTGCGTATCGAGATCGAGCACGACGCCGCGGCCAACACCGTGACGCTACGCGACAACGGTATTGGCATGAATCGCGAAGACGTGATTTCGAACCTGGGCACCATCGCCCGCTCCGGCACCTCCGAGTTTTTGCAGCAGCTCTCCGGCGAGCAGCAAAAAGACGCCAAACTGATCGGTCAGTTCGGTGTCGGCTTTTACTCTGGCTTTATCGTGGCCGACGAAGTCGTCGTGCGCACCCGTAAGGCGGGCGCGGACGCCGGTGAAGGCGTCGAGTGGCGCTCGAAAGGCGAGGGCGAGTTCAGCGTCGCCGATATCGAGCTCGATAAGCACGGCACCGAAATCACCCTGCATCTGAAAGACGATGCCAAGGAGTACGCCGACGATCATCGCTTGCAGGGCCTGGTGCGCAAATACTCGGATCACATCGAAGTGCCGGTGCGCATGCCGAAGACCGAGACCGCCAAGGATGACGAAGGCAACGAGATCGAAGGCAGCGAAGTCACGACTTGGGAAACCATCAACGAAGCCACCGCACTTTGGGTTCGCCCGAAAAGCGAGGTGAGTGACGACGAGTACAAGGCGTTCTACAAGCACGTCGCCCACGACTTCAGCGACCCCTTGACCTGGAGCCACAACAAGGTCGAAGGCAAGCTCGAGTACACCAGCCTTCTATACGTGCCCGGCCGCGCGCCCTTCGACATGTTCGAGCGCGACGGCGCCCGCGGCGTGAAGCTTTACGTTCAGCGCGTGTTCATCATGGACGACGCCGAGCAGTTCTTGCCGCTTTACTTGCGCTTCATCAAGGGCGTGCTGGATACCCGCGACTTGTCGCTCAACGTGTCGCGGGAAATTCTTCAGCAGGACCCCAAGGTCGAGAAGATCAAAGGGGCGCTGACCAAGCGTGCGCTGGACATGCTCAAAAAGCTCGCCAAGGACGACGAACAGTATCAGACGTTCTGGAACACCTTCGGCAGCGTGTTGAAAGAAGGCCCGGGCGAGGACGCCGCCAACCGCGAAAAGATTGCCGAACTGCTGCGCTTCGCCTCGACCCACACCGATACCGCCGCTCAGGAAAACGCGCTGGCCGGCTACATCGAGCGGATGAAAGAGGGCCAGAAGAAGATCTACTACGTGGTAGCGGATAGCTTCAATGCGGCGAAAAACAGCCCGCACTTGGAGATCTTCCGCAAGAAAGGCATCGAAGTGCTGCTGCTTTCTGATCGTATCGACGAGTGGCTGATGAGCCATCTGACCGAGTTCAACGGCTACTCCTTCGCCGACGTGGCCAAGGGGGAGCTTGACCTGGGCGAGGTCGAAGACGAAGAGGAAAAGAAAGCTCAGGAAGAGACGGCCAAGTCCAAGGAAGAGCTGGTCCAGCGCGTGAAAGAGGCGCTGAGCGAAGGCGTGCAGGAGGTGAAGATCACGCACCGTCTGACCGATTCGCCGGCCTGCGTGGTGCTGCCCGAGCACGAAATGGGCTACCAGATGCGCCGCATCATGGAAGCCGCGGGCCAGCCGATGCCCGAGGTCAAACCGATTCTTGAGCTCAACCCGGATCACGCCCTGGTGGCGCGCCTTGAAGGCGCCGACGGCGAACAGTTCAGCCAACTGGCGCACATCCTGCTGGATCAGGCGATCATCGCCGAAGGCGGCCATCTCGATGACCCGGCGGCCTACGTCAAACGTTTGAACAGCGTACTGACCGCGTAAATCAGACGCGTAGACCTTCGGCCCGCCTTTTTGGCGGGCCGATTTGTTTGTGGTTTGAATAGATATCGAGGGCGCTCAAGCGCCGCGCTATTAGTGATAAAGTAGACGTATCGTTTAGGGAGTAGGACAACGTCATGGCTTTGGAGCAGATCAAGGTGGCGGTGCTGGGCGGCGGAAGTTTCGGCACGGCCCTTGCCAGTATCGCCGCCGATAACGGCGCCCAGGTGTGCCAATGGATGCGCGACGAGGCGCTGGTTGCGCAAATCAATCAGGAGCACCGCAACGGGCGCTACCTGCCCGATTACGCGATCAACGCAGCAGTCGAGGCCTCCACGGATATTCGCGCGGTGGTCGAAGGTGCGGCGCTGGTGCTGGTCGCCATTCCCTCCAAGGCGTTTCGCCAGGTGGTGCGTCAGGCCAGGCCCTGGCTCACCGCGGAGCAGATACTCGTCAGCACCACCAAGGGCATCGAGCAAGAGGGCTTTTTGCTAATGAGCCAGGTGCTCGAGCAGGAGACCGGCTTTGAGCATATCGGCGTGATCGCCGGGCCCAATCTGGCCTCGGAAATCGCCGATAAGCAGCTCACCGCCACGGTGATCGCAAGCGCGGACCCGCTGACCCGTACCCGGGTGCAGCAGGCGTTGGGGTGTGGCTATTTTCGCGTCTATGCCAGCAACGACCGCCACGGCGTGGAGCTTGGCGGGGTGCTTAAAAACATCTACGCCATCATCGCCGGGATGGCGGCGGCGCTGGGCATGGGCGAAAACACCCGCAGTATGCTGATGACCCGGGCGCTGGCGGAAATGGGCCGCTTCGCCGTGGCCCAGGGCGCCAATCCGATGACCTTTCTGGGCCTGGCCGGGGTGGGGGATCTGATCGTCACCTGCTCATCGAGGCTTTCGCGCAACTACCGCGTGGGGTTTGCCATGGGTGAGGGGCGCACGCTCGACGAGGCCGTCGATGCGTTGGGCCAGGTGGCGGAAGGCGTCAACACCGTTCCCATCGTGTGCGACCGAGCACGGGAGATGGGGGTCTACATGCCGCTGGCCGAGGGGCTCTATCGGGTGCTGTTCGAAGGCGTGGCCGCCAAGGAAATGGCGAGCACGCTGATGATGGGCGAACACAGCAGCGACGTAGAGTTCGTGTTACCCAGGGAGACCGTCCAGCAAGCGCACAATGAGACAGGGGATTTGAATGACCGCGAGTAGCCGACTTTTAATCATGCGCCACGGCGAGGCGGGCCCCGGGCGGGTCGACTGCGAGCGCAGGCTGACCCAAAACGGCGAAGCCGAGGCCGCGCGCATGGCGCGCTTTCTCGAAACCCGTAAGCTCGGGCCGGTCGTGCTTTACGCAAGTCCCTTCGTTCGCGCCCAGCAAACCGCCCGCGCAGTGGGTGACGCACTCGGTGTGTCGGTGACGACGCTTGAAGGCATTACCCCGGACGACTCGCCGGCGAAGGTCAACGATTGGCTGCTGGCCCGGCCGGAGGGCGAGACGCTCATGTTGGTTAGCCACATGCCGCTGGTCGGCGCGCTGTGCGGGCGGCTCGTCGAAGGCCCGCAAAGCCAAGAGCTCGGCTTTCCCACCGCGGCCATCGCTGAGCTCGAGGCCGATGTCTGGGCAGCGGGCTGCGCAAGGCTCGTTCGCTTTACCGAACCCCGCCAGCTCTAGCTTTTTTCAGGCACCATAAAAAGAAACGGCGGCCAGGGGCCGCCGTTTCTGAATGCGCGAGCGCCAGGTTTAAAGCAGCGCGTCGAGCTTTTCCTTGAGCAAGCCGTTGACCTGCTGCGGATTGGCGGTGCCGCGGGAGGCTTTCATCACCTGGCCCACGAAGTAGCCGATCATCTTGCCGCGCTTTTCCGGTTCGGCGTCACGGTACTGGGCGACCTGGGCCGGGTTCTCTGCGATCACCTGGTCGATCATCGTCTCGATGGCGCCGGTGTCGGTCACCTGCTTCAAACCCTTGGCCTCGATCACCTCGTCGGCATCGCGGCCCTGGCCGTTCCAAAGCGCCTGGAAGACCTCCTTGGCGGCCTTGCCGTTGATCGTGCCATCGACCACGCGACCGATCAGCTGACCGAGCTGCTGGGCGGATACCGGGCTTTGGTGAACGCTCAGATTCTCGCGGTTCAAGGCGCCGGAGAGCTCGCCCTGTACCCAGTTGGCGGCCTGCTTGGCGTCCCCACAAACGCGATGGACTTCCTCGAAGAACTCGGCCATTTCGCGGCTCGCCGAAAGCACGTGGGCATCATAAGCCGAAAGCCCTAGCTCGGTTTGAAAACGCGCGCGCTTGTCGGCGGGAAGCTCCGGCAGCTGGCTTTTCAGGTGGTCCAGGTAGGCCTGGTCGAGCACCACCGGCAACAAATCCGGGCAGGGGAAGTAGCGGTAGTCGTTGGCCTCTTCCTTGGTGCGCATGCTGCGCGTCTCGTCGCGCTCCGGGTCAAACAGGCGGGTTTCTTGCACCACCGTGCCGCCGTCTTCGATCAGCTCGATCTGGCGCTCGACCTCGAAGGCGATCGCACGCTCGACGAAGCGAAAGGAGTTGACGTTCTTGATCTCGGCGCGGGTGCCAAACGCCTCCTGGCCCTTGGGGCGCACGGAGACGTTGACGTCGCAGCGCATCGAGCCTTCCGCCATGTTGCCGTCGGAAATCCCCAGGTACGTGACGATCGAGTGGATCGCCTTCAGGTAAGCGGCGGCCTCTTTGGCGCTGCGCATGTCCGGCTCGGAGACGATCTCCAGAAGCGGCGTGCCCGCGCGGTTGAGATCGATGCCGGTCATCCCCTGGAAGTCTTCGTGCAGCGACTTACCCGCGTCCTCTTCCAGGTGCGCGTGGTGGATGCGGATGCGTTTGGTTAGATCCTCGTCCAGGGTGACTTCGACCTCGCCCGGGCCCACGATGGGGTGATACATCTGGCTGGTTTGGTAGCCCTTGGGAAGATCCGGGTAGAAGTAGTTCTTGCGATCGAACACCGAGACTTCGGGGATCTCGGCGTGGACCGCCAGGCCAAACTGAACCGCCATTGCCACGGCCTGCTCGTTGAGCACCGGAAGGCTTCCCGGTAGGCCAAGATCTACCGCGCTTGCCTGGGTGTTGGGTTCACTGCCAAACGAGGTCGAAGCACCCGAAAAGATCTTGGAGCGCGTGGCGAGCTGAACGTGAACCTCGAGCCCAATTACCGTTTCCCATTGCATTAGGCGTTCTCCTCGGCGAGTGCGGGAAGGTGAAGATGCCAGTCGGTGGCCTGCTGGAACTTGTGCGCCACGTTGAGAAGCTGCGCCTCGGCAAAGTGGGTGCCCAGAATCTGCAGGCCCACCGGGCGGCCGTTCACGAAGCCCGCGGGCACGCTCATGCCCGGAATGCCGGCAAGATTTACGGCGATGGTGTAGATATCCTGCAGATACATCGACACCGGGTCCTTCTTGGCGCCAATGTCGAAGGCGGTGGTGGGCGCGGCCGGGCCCATCAGCACGTCGACGTCCTCGAAGGCGTCCAAAAAGTCCTGGCGGATCAGGCGGCGCACTTTCTGTGCCTTGATGTAGTAGGCGTCGAAAAAGCCCTCAGACAGGGTGTGCGTGCCGATCAGAATGCGCCGCTTCACCTCTTCGCCGAAGCCTTCCTCGCGGGTACGCGTGTAGAGATCGATCAAATCTTTCGGGTCTTTACAGCGGTGGCCAAAACGCACGCCGTCAAAGCGGGAAAGGTTCGACGAGGCTTCCGCCGGGGCGATGACGTAGTAGGCCGGAATGGCGTAGTGGGTATGCGGCAGGCTCACTTCGCGCACGGTCGCCCCCAGCGACTCGTATACCTTGACCGCTTCGCGTACCGCCTGTTCGACGTCGCTGTCCAGGCCGTCGCCGAAGTACTCCTTCGGCAGACCGATCTTGAGCCCGGAGAGCGGGGCGTCCAACTGCTCGAGGTAGTCGGGCACGCCGCGGGTAGCGCTGGTGGAGTCGCGTACGTCGTGGCCGGCGATCACGTTCATTAGATGCGCGCAATCAGAAGCCGAGCGGGCCATGGGGCCCGCCTGGTCGAGGCTCGAGGCGTAGGCGATCATCCCGTAGCGCGAAACGCGCCCATAGGTCGGCTTCAAGCCCGTAATGCCGCAAAACGCGGCGGGCTGGCGAATCGAGCCACCGGTATCGGTGCCCAGTGCGGCGGGTACCAGGCCCGCGGCGACTGCCGCGGCACTTCCGCCGGAGCTTCCGCCGGGCACCGCGTTCAAATCCCAGGGGTTTTTGACCGGCCCAAAGTGGCTGTTTTCATTGGAGGAGCCCATGGCGAACTCGTCCATGTTGGTCTTGCCAAGGCTTATGCTGCCCGCGGCGTTGAGCTTCTCTACCACGGTGGCATCATAAGGGGCGACGAAGTTGTCCAGCATTTTGGAGCCGCAGCTGGTCTTCACGCCCTTGGTGCAGAAAATATCTTTTAGGGCCAGCGGTACGCCGGTCAGCGCGTGGCCGCCGCCGTCGGCGCGGGTCTTGTCGGCGGCTTCGGCGTTATTGAGCGCCTGCTCACCGGTCACGCTGATAAAGCTATTGAGCTTGCCGTCGATTTTCTCGATCCGCTGTAGATAGTGGGCGGTGAGTTCACGACTCGAGAGCTCGCCACTTTTCAAGGCAGCGGCCAGCTGGGTTACGGTTTGATTATGCATGACCCAAAAGCTCCGTTCGGGGCGAATAGAAGGAAGTCAAAAAGCGGGGCGCCAGGCGCACTCACTCCACCACGCGCGGTACCAGGTACAGGCCGTTTTCCACCGCCGGCGCGCAGCGCTGATACTCGTCGCGCATGTTGGCGTCGGTAACTTCGTCGGCGCGCAGGCGCTGGGTCGCGTCCAGCGGGTGGGCGAGCGGCGCGACGCCTTCGGTATCGACGCGCTGTAGCTGGTCGACCATGTCTAAAATCTGGCTGAGATCGTCCACAAAGCGGCTGGCCTGGTCGTCACTGATGGCGAGTCGGGCCAGGTGTGCGGCCCGGCGCACGTGAGATTCTTCAAGCGCCATGATCGGGGTTTCCTCGCAAACGTAATGGAACATATTCCGCATTGAGCGGTATACATACGGTCGTCTTGAATTCGTCTTGCTTGAAGACACGAATTTAAGACATGGAAAATAGCCGCAAAAGGTACCACATAATCAATGCAACGGGCAGGGGAGCGACTCGTGCTTGCTGCCAAGGGGTTGCGGTGATACCGTTTGCATCCGCACAGGGTTCCCGGTCTGCACTAGGTAACAACATCCATGTTCAAACGCTTGAGGGGGCTGTTTTCCAGCGATCTATCGATCGACCTGGGTACGGCCAACACACTGATTTATGTACGCGGTCGCGGTATCGTCCTTGATGAGCCGTCCGTTGTCGCCATTCGCCAGTCGGGCAATATGCGAAGCGTCGCTTCTGTCGGCGCCGATGCCAAACGCATGCTTGGCCGCACCCCCGGCAATATTACGGCGATTCGGCCCATGAAAGACGGGGTCATTGCCGACTTTACCGTGACCGAGCAAATGCTCCAGCACTTCATTCGCAAAGTGCATCAAAGCACCTTTTTGACGCCAAGCCCCAGGGTACTGGTTTGTGTGCCTTGCATGTCGACCCAGGTCGAGCGCCGCGCGATTCGTGAATCCGCCGAGGGCGCAGGGGCACGGGAAGTCTTTTTGATCGAAGAGCCCATGGCCGCCGCGATCGGCGCTGGGCTTCCAGTCGAAGAAGCCCAGGGCTCGATGGTCGTGGATATCGGCGGCGGTACCACCGAAATCGCGATCATTTCGCTCAACGGCGTGGTGTACTCCGAATCCATCCGCGTAGGCGGTGACCGTTTCGACGAGGCGATCACCGCCTACGTGCGCCGCCACTACGGCAGCCTGATCGGCGAGGCTACCGCCGAGCGTATCAAGGAAGAGATCGGCTGCGCCTACCCCGGCGGCGAGCTGCGCGAGATCGACGTGCGCGGACGCAACCTGGCCGAGGGTATTCCGCGAAGCTTCACGCTCAATTCCCACGAGATCCTCGAGGCGCTTCAGGAAACCCTGGGTTCGATCGTGGCCGCGGTGAAAAGTGCGCTGGAGCAGTCACCGCCGGAGCTTGCCTCGGACATCGCCGAGCGTGGCCTGGTGTTGACCGGCGGCGGAGCGCTCTTGCGTGATCTGGACAAGCTGATTGCCGAAGAGACGGGGCTTCCCGTGATCGTGGCCGAAGATCCGCTGACCTGCGTTGCGCGTGGCGGTGGCAAGGCGCTGGAAATGATCGATCAACACACTTTTGAGCTACTCTCAAGCGACTGATTTTAGCGGTTTACTGCGGAGGGTTGCCTATTAAACCGCTATTTTCGCACGGCCCCATACCGGGCTACCGGTTCTTCTTTTGCGTGCTGGCGGCAAGCGCTTTGATGTTTGTCGACCAGCGCTTTACGCGTATGGAAGACGTGCGTGCCCACATGACCATGGTGGTCGCGCCGATTCAGTGGGTCGTTAGTCTGCCAAGCGATCTCCTTAACTGGGGGTCGCTGGTGCTTTCCGATCAACAGGCGCTGGTGGATGAAAACCGCCGCCTGCGCGAGCAGATTTTGACCCTCTCGCACCGTGGCCAGCGTCTGGCCAATCTCACCGCCGAGAACGCTCAGCTGCGCGAGCTGCTCGACGCCGCCGAGCGTACCGAATTTCCCTATATGTCGGCGGAACTCCTCTCTTTGGATAACGACCCGTTCAGCCATCAGATGGTGGTGGACCGCGGGCATCGTAACGGAGCCTACGTGGGCCAGCCGGTGATCGATGCCTTTGGGCTGGTCGGCCAGGTCACGGCGGTGTCTGCCTACTCGAGCCGAGTGCTGCTGTTAGCGGATGCAAGCCACGCCTTGCCGGTGCAGGTCAACCGCAACGGCCTGCGCTTTATCGTTCAGGGTACCGGGCGCTACCAAAGTGTTAACGTATTGCACGTACCGGATACCGCCGACATTCGCGAAGGCGACTTGTTGACGACCTCCGGGCTTGCCGGGCGCTTTCCGCCGGGTTATCCGGTCGCCCGGGTGAGCGAGGTGTATCACGACCCGGGCCAGCCGTTTGCCCAGGTGAGCGCAACACCTTCGGCACAGCTCACCCGCTCGCGCCATTTCCTGCTGCTCTTTCCGCCGCCGCTCGAAGAGGAAGACACCACGCTTTGGAATAGCGACATGTCGCTTTCTGCCCAGGCGATCCACGCCTCCGAGCGCCTTGGCGAAGTAGGCCCGGCGCCACTGCCGGAGGCGCCCAATGGCTAGAGCACCGGTTATTCCCCTCGTCGTGGTATGGCTAAGCCTGGTGCTGGCGCTTTGCCTGCAGGTAATGCCGCTGGCCGACGGCTGGCAGGTCTACCGGCCCGACTGGATCGGCCTGATGTTGGTCTACTGGTGTATGCGGGTGCCCGACCGGGTAGGCGTATTCCACGGCTTCGTGATCGGTTTGATGGTGGATCTGATCGAGGGCAGCGTGTTGGGCCAGCACGCGCTGGTGTTTTCGTCGCTGGCGTTTCTGGCGGCGCTGGTCTATCCGCGCTTTCGCGCCTACTCGCTGGTTCAGCAGGCGGTACTGGTACTGGTGCTTTTGGGCCTTGCCCAATTGGTCGAGCAGTGGGTGCGCGTGCTGACCGGTGAGTTCACCATTCATTTGTCGTTTTTGATTTCGTCGTTGATCAGTGGGCTTTTATGGCCCTGGCTTGCCACCATGCTCAAGGCGCTCGAGCGCCGAGCGGCAGGGGGCTAGCGTATGTCGTCGGGTAATGCCCCGTCGTGTGCTTGCAGCGCCCAAAAGCGCGCGGCCGTGCTCTGCCTGGCCTCCGCGTCCCCTCGGCGCCGGGCGCTTTTGGAATCCATCGGCGTCGCGGTCGAGGTGTGTCCAGGCGATATCGACGAAACCCCTAACCCTGGCGAGCCAGCGCTAGCCTACGTCGAGCGGTTGGCGATCGCCAAGGCCGAAGCGAGTAAAGCGAGTACCCATCTTCCGGTGCTGGGCTCGGATACCGCCGTGGTGCTCGACGGGCGCATTCTGGGCAAACCGCGCGACGCGCGTGACGCCCGAGCCATGCTCACCGCGCTTTCCAACCGGACCCACCAGGTGATGACCGGTGTGGCCGTGATCGGCCCTGCGGGCACCCAGTCGTGCTGTGTCACGACCACGGTGCGGTTGCGCAGAATCGAAGACGATGAAATCGAGCGCTACTGGCAAACCGGTGAGCCCCAGGACAAGGCGGGTGGCTACGCCATTCAGGGCCTGGCCGCGGTCTTCGTCGAGGAGATACGCGGCAGCCATTCGGCCGTGGTGGGGCTTCCGCTTTTCGAGACTTCACGACTACTTTCAAACCAGGGTGTGTCCGTTTGGTCGGCCCGCCTGTAAAGTAGCTTCAAACGGATACCTTGAAGCAGCCGAGCCCCATAAGGAAGAGTGCATGAGCGGTGAAGTCCTTATCAATTTAACCCCCATGGAAACCCGCGTGGCGCTGGTCGAAAACGGGGTGTTGCAAGAGGCGTTGATCGAGCGCTCACGCAGGCGCGGCATCGTGGGCAATATCTACAAAGGCAAGGTGGTCAGGGTTTTGCCTGGTATGCAGGCTGCCTTTGTCGATATTGGTCTGGAGCGCGCCGCCTTCATTCATGCCCACGAGGTGATGGCCTCGGGGGCGCTCACGGACACGCCGCCGACGATCAATCACCTGCTTCACGAAGGCCAGGCGCTGGTGGTTCAGGTCACCAAGGACCCGATCGGCACCAAGGGCGCCCGGCTGACCACGCATCTCTCGATTCCTTCACGGTATCTCGTCTATATGCCGGATTCGTCCAACCACGGCGTTTCTCAGCGCATTGAGGACGAAGCCGAGCGCGAACGCTTGAAAGCGCTGCTCGATAAAAGCGTGAACGCCCAAACACTGGAAATTACCGGCGGCTTTATCGTACGTACCGCCGCCGAAGGCGTGGGCGATGAAGAGCTCGAAAGCGATATGTACTTTCTGCTACGCATCTGGCGCAAGGTGAGCGAGCGCAAGATCAGCGCCGCCCCTCCGAGCGCGATTTACGACGATCTGCCGCTTTTCATGCGCACCCTGCGGGATGTGATGCGCGACGATATCGAGAAGGTGCGTATCGACTCCCGGGAGAACTTCGTCAAGCTCAAGGAGTTCGCCGAAGAGTTCATGCCCTATGCCGTGGATCGCATCGAGTACTACCCCGGCGAGCGGCCGATTTTCGATCTCTATAGCGTCGAAGACGAGATTCAAAAGGCGCTGGCGCGCAAGGTGCAGCTCAAATCCGGCGGGTACCTGGTGATCGACCCCACCGAGGCGATGACCACCATCGACGTCAACACCGGTGGCTACGTCGGCCACCGTAATCTCGAAGAGACCATTTTCAAGACCAATCTGGAAGCGGCTACCGCCATTGCCCGCCAGCTCAGGCTGCGTAACCTGGGCGGTATCATCATCATCGATTTTATCGACATGACCGATGTCGAGCATCAGCGCCAGGTGCTGCGCGTGCTGGAAAAAGCGCTCGAGCGCGACCACGCCAAGACCAAGTGCACCGGCGTCACCGAGCTTGGCCTGGTACAGCTAACCCGCAAGCGCACCCGGGAGAGCCTGGAGCAGACGCTTTGTGAAGCCTGCACCACCTGCGGCGGACGCGGTACGCTGAAAACCCCGGAAACCGTGTGCTATGAGATCTTTCGCGAAATACTGCGGGAAGAGCGGGCCTACAGCGCCGACACCTACCGCGTGCTGGCCTCTCAGCCCGTGGTGGATCGTCTCCTCGATGAGGAGTCGGCGGCGGTAGCCGATCTCGAGGCGTTTATCGAAAAAACCATACGGTTCCAGGTCGAGCAGCACTACTCCCAGGAACAGTACGATATCGTGCTGATGTAATGACGCTACCTGCTTCACTTTTTGGCAAAGTACTGGCCACCCTCGCCGGGCTTTTGGCGCTGATCGCGGTCGTGCTTCTGTCGGTCCGGCTGCTGTTCAGCCAGGCCGAACACCTGATCCCCCCGATCGAGTCGCTGCTCGAATCCAGAATCGGCGCGCCGATCACCATCGAACACCTGGCGCTGTCGCTCGAGCGCAACGATATCGTGCTGCGTCTGGAGGGGCTCAATGCCGAGACCGATGACGCGCCGCTGGTGTCGCTTAAAAGCGCCTACCTGCGCCTGGACACCTGGGCGTCGATCAAAGCGTTCGCGCCGATTTTCAGCGACGCGCGCCTTGCCGAACTCGATTTTCACCTCTATCAAACCGGCGAGGCCAGCTGGGGCTGGCCCGAGCCCGCCACGCTCCCTTTGCTTTTCGCCGAGGAACCCGAGGTCGATCTCGACAAGATCGACCGCTGGACCGCGATCATTTTGAAGCAGCGCCTCTGGATGCGCGATAGCCTGCTTACCCTGCATGGACGCGAAGATTCCCTGACGCTCAGCGCCCCCCGGTTGCTTTTGGGGGGCAACGAGGAGCTTGCGCGCTTCGAAGGCGCGGTCAATATCCTGGAGGCGAGCACGCTCGACGAGGTCGATGCGCTGCCAGCGCTGATTGTGCAGGCGGAAATGCGGCCGGGCCCCGACGGGCCCAGCGATTTCTCTGCCGCGATGCAACTCGAACTGCAGTTGGACCACCTGGTGGCGCTTGGCGATGTGTTTCGCGCCGACCACATGCCGCATATCGAGCAGGCCGGCGGGTCGGTACGGCTGTGGGGTGATTGGTTTGGCGGCGAGCTGAGAGAAGTACGCGTCGGGATGGGTATTCCCCAGCTCACGCTGCGCCAGCAAGCACAGTTTGCGGTGCTGCGTGATATTCAGGCCGACGGACAGTGGGCCCGCGACGACGAGGGCGGCGAGGCGTGGCTTAGCGCCAACGCCGAAAGCGTCGAGTGGGCGCAGCCGGATAACGTCAGCGAAGGGCCGGCGCTGCCGCGCCACTGGTATCTGGCGCACCAGCCCGGCCAGTGGGAGCTGCGCACCAGCCCCTTCGAGCTTGCCTCGCTGACGGCCTGGCGCGAGTACGCCTTTTTGCCCGAATCAGTGACGCGGGTACTGCAAACGCTTTCACCCAGCGGCCAGGTGCAGGGGCTGCGCCTTGGCCAGCAGGAGGGGCGCTGGGGCATAGATGCAGCGGTCACTAATCTCAGCGTTCAGCCCTGGCAGCAGGCGCCTGGCGGTGGCCCGCTGGATGCCTGGGTGCAGGCGCGGGATTTGCGCGGGCGTGTCACCTTTAATAGCGCCGGTGAAAGCGAGCTCTACTTCCCCAGGCTGTTCGAGGCGCCGATGCAGCTTCGCCACGCCGAAGGCCGTGTGGAGTGGGTCTACGATGGCCCACGCAGCATGGTCAGTGGACGCGATCTGGACGTTAACTGGGACGGCGCCGAAATAAGCGGGGGCTTTGGTCTGATGACCGGGGAGGGCCGAGGGCAGTTCGGTCTGAATATCGATTTTGCCAACGTCGACGCCATCAACTACCCGCTCTCCCAGTGGCTGCCGGTCAAAACCTTTGGCGAGGGCATTCGCGATTTTTTGCTGGATGATGTCGGCGGCTTCGTGCCCAGCGGTTCTCTGCGCCTGGGACTGCCCTTTGGCGGTAATCGTGAGGAGAATCCGCTCACCGCTACGCTCGCGCTCGATATCGAACGCGGCTACCTGCCGATTGCCGACGACTGGCCGATGCTCGAAGGCGTGGAAGGGCGTTTGACCTGGCAAAACCAGGTGCTCGAGGCCCAAGTCGACCGGGCACAAAGCCTGGGCGTCGAGGCCTTCGATGGCGAAGTGCGCATGGAAGATGAGTACCTCAACATCGGCGGGCGGCTTTCCAGCAGCGGCGCATCGCTGATCGATTTTATCCAGGCGATTCCCGATATCGATACTGCGCTGCTGAACGACCTGGAGGCCAGCGGCCAGGTGGAGGGCGAGCTAATCGTTGGGCTGGATTTGGACGACCCCGAGGCGCTCGAAGTCGAAGTGAACGCCAGGCCCTGGTTTTCACGGATAAGCTACGCGCCCCTGGACCAGGCACCGCTGACCGATGTCGGCGGAGACATTACCTGGCAACAGCGTGGTTCACGGTTTGCGCTACTGGGCAGCGCCGAGGGGCGGCTACTGAACGGGCCCATCACGGCGGATTTCGACGTGCCCGCCGAAGGGATCACGTTAGGCGGCGAGCTCGATACCGGGGCGCTTTTTACGTTGGCCGGTATCGAATCGGAACACGCCCGGTCGCTTTTGAATGGACGCGCGGATTGGGCGAGCTTCGTTCGCCTCGAACCAACCCCCTACGTGCGCTTTCAAAGCGATTTTACCGGCGTGGAGAGCACGCTACCGGCGCCGTTCGATAAACGCCGCGGCGTGGCGTGGCCTTTCGCCTTCGAGGCCGATATCGAAAGTGGCAACGTGGAGGCCCGGCTGGCGGATGTGCTTCACGCGCGACTTATTGTCGATGATGCCATTGAAGGTGCGGTAGCGGTGGGGCGCGCCGCGCCGCTGACCGAGCTTTCACCGGCGCCGGGACTTCGTATCGAGGCGGATCTCGAGCGCCTCGATATTGGCGACTGGCAGCGCGCGCTGGCCCCGCTGAGCGGCGGCGGGTCCGGCGCCTCCGGCGGGTCTCCGGATGAGCTTTTGCGCTTCGACGCGCCGGTGTCGCTGATGTTCGATACGCCGTGTCTGAGCTTTGATGACGCGTGTCTGGGGGAGCTTAGCCTGTCGGCGCGTTTGGCCGACCAGGCGTTGAACGCCCAGGTCGGCGGCGATATCGTTTCCGGGCGAGTGGCGTATCAGCCGGAAGACGAGCGGCCGCTGGATATCACGATCGCCACCCTCAACGCCGACAAACTGATGGACCTCTCCTTTGGCGATGACGACGCGCCCGCTCCGGACTCCTGGATGGACGCGATCGAGACCTCGCACGTTGAGCCGGTGGGCGCGCCGGACTGGCTAGACAAGATGCCCAACGGGCGCTTGCGCCTTGCCGAGGTCAATATCCAGGATAACCAGGTCGGCCCGCTGACCGCCTACTGGCAGACCGGGCCACGGCGCTTTGCGCTGTCACCGGTGGGGCTCACGCTTGGCCAGCTTTCGCTGACCGGTGAGCTTTTATGGCAGGGCCAACAGAGTCGCGCCGATATCGCCGTACGCGGCGGCGATATCGGCTCGGCGCTCGAGCATCTTGGCCAACCGGTGCCGATTCGAAGCCGCACCACGCGCGCTAACGCAAGCCTTGATTGGCCCGGCGCCCCTTGGCAGTTGGACCTGGCCCGCGCCACCGGGCGACTGGATGCGGATATCCGCGATGGGCGCTTCGTCTCGATGAACTCGACGTCGGCGCGGCTCGTCGGGCTTTTGAACTTCGATAATATTCTTAGGCGCCTGCGCCTGGACTTTAGCGATGTCACCGGCGAAGGTACCGCTTTCGACCGGGTTTACGGCAGTGCCACCGCCGCCGGCGGGCAACTCACCCTTCGCGAGCCCTTGCAAATCGAGGCGCCGGCCGCCACGTTAAGGCTTACAGGACGTGTTAATCTTTTACAGCGTGAACTCGATCAACGCTTGGGCGTCACACTGCCCGTTAGCCAAACGCTGCCTCTGGCCGCAGTGGCAGTGGGGGCGCCGGCCGTCGGCGCCGCGCTGTTCGTCGCCGATCAATTGTTTGGCGAGCCGCTGAATCGAGCAACAACTTTACATTTTCGCGTGCAAGGCCCCTGGACCTCGCCGCGGGTTACTTTGGAAGGCCCTTAATGACCGCACACACGAGCGATTTGGATTTTGCCGCCTCTATTTTACTGGCGCCCAGCGGCCTGGATGTGAAGGCGCTGGATACCGGACTCGACTACGCGCTGGGTGCCGGTATCGACTACGCGGATCTTTACTTTCAGCGCACTTGGCAAGAGGGCTGGGTACTGGAAGATGGCCGCGTCAAGGAGGCCAGCTACAACATCGACGGTGGTGTTGGCGTGCGCTCGCTAGCGGGTGAGAAAACCGGCTTTGCCTACTCCAACCAGATCAACGCCAACGCCCTGATGGATACCGGGCGCACCGCCGCGGGCATCGTGCGTAGCGGCAAGCGCCTGCCGGGCCAGGCGGTCAATATCGTCACCGCCGAGCATTATTACGCCGGCCTCGATCCGTTGGCCGGGCTTGGCGCCGAAGAGAAAGTCGCCATGCTCATGGAGGCGGATAAAGTGGCGCGCGCCGCCGACCCAAGTGTTAGCCAGGTCAGCGCCTCGCTCTCCGGCACGTATGAAGTCGTGCTGGTGCGGGGCAGCGATGGAACCCTTGCCGCCGATATCCGCCCGCTGGTGCGTTTCAACGTCAGCGTCATCGCCGCGAAAAACGGCCGCCGCGAGCGCGGCGGCGCCGGTGGCGGTGGGCGCTACTCCATGGCCACGCTCAAGGAGCAGGGCGCGGCGAGTATTTACGCTAAAGAAGCCGTGCGCCAGGCGTTGGTCAATCTCGAGGCCGTGGACGCCCCGGCCGGGCAAATGCCGGTGGTGCTGGGGGCAGGCTGGCCGGGTATTTTGCTTCACGAAGCGGTCGGCCATGGCCTGGAAGGCGATTTCAACCGTAAGGGCAGCTCGGCGTTTTCCGGGCGTATGGGCCAGCGCGTTGCCGCCAAGGGCGTGACCGTCGTGGACGATGCGACGATCATGGATGGCCGGGGCTCATTGAGTATCGATGACGAAGGCACGCCGGGCCAGAACACGCCGCTGATCGAGGACGGTATCCTGACCGGCTACATGCAGGACAAGCTCAATGCTCGGCTGATGAACATGGCGCCTACCGGCAACGCCCGGCGCGAGTCCTTCGCGCACTTGCCCATGCCGCGCATGACCAACACCGTCATGCTGGCCGGCCAGGACAGCCCCGAGGACATCATCAAAAGCGTCAAGCGCGGTATCTATGCGGTGAGCTTTGGCGGTGGCCAGGTGGATATTACCTCGGGCAAGTTCGTCTTCTCGGCAAGCGAGGCGTACCTGATCGAGGATGGCAAGCTAACCGCCTCGGTCAAGGGGGCCACTTTGATTGGCAACGGCCCAGAGGCGATGGGACGGGTGTCCATGATTGGCCACGACATGGAGATGGATACCGGTGTCGGCGTGTGCGGTAAAGAAGGTCAAGGCGTGCCGGTGGGCGTGGGTCAGCCCACGTTGAAGCTCGATGAGCTGACCGTGGGCGGCACGCAGTCCTGATGGATCCAGGTGCCCCTAAAAAAGGGGCCCTAATGAAGGGTTCTAAAGAACGAGGGTTTCGCGCAGATGCTTGAAAAGCTTGCGGGCGCTGACCGGCGGCTTTTCCTGCTCGCGCTCTTTGCGGGCGTTGCGTACCAGTTGGCGAATGGCCTGGCGGTCGGCGTCCGGATGCTCCGCCAGAAAGCGGTCCACGGCGGGGTCGCCTTCGTCGATCAAGCGGTCGCGCCACTTTTCGAGGCGGTGAAACGCATGATCGCGCTGGTTTTTCTCCGCTTCGATGGCGTCGAACACCGCGTGGATCGCCTCGAGATCCTCCTTGCGCACCAGCTTGCCGACGTACTGCATATGGCGACGGCGCCCTTCGTGGGAGCGAATGCGCGAGGTTTCCTCGATGGCGGCGAGCAGGTCGTCGGATAACGGAAAGCGCGCGCGTTCGGCGGGCTTCATGGCAATGAGCGTCTCGCCCAGCGTCTGGAGTTCGTGCATTTCGCGCTTGAGCTGGGACTTGCTGGGCCGCTCGAGCGGTTCATCGAACTGATCGTCAGGGCCGCTAGCGGGGCGTTTTTTAGGCATACAGGCACTCACTTAATAGATTTGTCGCCAGCTAGTATACCAGCTGCGACCACGACATTTGATCCGCCAGCCACGATAGGCGATGAGGAGAGAGTTATGGCACAGGCATTCGATGCAGCCGCTCAGGAAAAGGAGTTGGTCGCGCGCGCCCAGGAAGCTCTGGCGCTTGCCAAAGAGCTGGGCGCCGATGAAGCCGAGGTAGGCGCAAGCGTCGACCAGGGGCTTGGCGTGAGCGTCCGCCTGGGCGAGGTCGAAACCGTCGAGCTTTCCCGGGATCAGGGAATTGCGGTCACGCTTTACGTGGGCAAACGCAAGGGCAGTGCTTCGTCGAGTGACGCAAGCTCGGCGTCGATCAAAGCGGCGGTCGAGAAGGCGCTGGCAATTGCCCAATACACCGGCGAAGACCCGGCGGCGGGGCTCGCCGACGCCTCGCTAATGGCCACCGAGTTTCCGGATCTCGACGTTCACCACCCCTGGGCGCTAGACACCGAGCGCGCCACCGAACTGGCGCTTGCCTGCGAGCAAGCCGGGCGCGACGTGGCGGGTATTCATCAGTCCGAAGGCGCGTCGCTTTCAAGCGGCGAGGGCGTGCGGGTCTACGCCAACAGCCACGGCTTCATGGGGACCCAAAAAGGCAGCAGCCACTCGCTTTCCTGCATGCTGATCGCCCAGGACGAGCAGGGCATGCAGCGCGACTACGACTACACCAGCGCCCGGGACCCGCGCGCGCTTCGAGACCCGGAAAGCGTAGGCCGTGAGGCGGCCAGGCGTACCCTGCGCAGGCTCGGCGCCAAGCGTCCGCCGACCGGCACCTTTCCGGTCCTTTTCGACCCCTCCCAGGCAAGCGGGCTGGTGGGCCACCTGATGGGGGCACTGGCCGGCGGCGCGCTTTATCGCGAAGCCTCGTTTCTATGCGACAAGCTTGGCGAGCCGCTTTTCCCAAAGTGGTTCAGCCTCGAGGAGCGCCCGCTGGAAGTGGGGGCCATGGCGAGCTCGCCCTTCGACGGCGAAGGCGTGCAGACTCGCCACAACCGGTTCATCGAAAACGGGCGCATCGCAAGCTACATGCTCTCCTCCTACAGCGCGCGGCGCCTTGGCATGAGCACCACCGGCAACGCGGGCGGGGCGCGTAATATTCGTCTCGAAGCGCCGTTGGAAAGTCTGGACGCACTTCTCGAGCGCATGGGGCGTGGGGTGCTTGTCACCGAGTTGATGGGCCAGGGCGTGAATGGCGTTACCGGCGACTACTCGCGCGGCGCGGCGGGGTTCTGGGTAGAAAACGGCAAAATTCAGTATCCGGTGGAGGAGTTCACCATCGCGGGCAACCTCAAGACCATGTTTAGCGGGCTGAGTGGGTTGGGCGACGACCTGGACACCCGGGGCAGCATCCATACGGGCAGCTGGCTGGTCGATGCCATGACCGTGGCCGGTAGCTGATCCCGATACACGCCACTTGCTAAAGCAAAAGCCCGCCGTTCAAAACGGCGGGCTTTTTATTGGGCAGGCTTTTTTAAACGCTAAAAAGTAGGCGCTAAAAAGAGCGCTCAGCGTATACGGCGGTAGTTCGCGTCCAGCCCCAACCGCTCGAGCAGACGGGTGAACAAGAAGGCTTCGTCGCCGGTGAGTGAACGGCTCAGGCAGTTCAGGTACTCACGGCGCGAGTAGCGCCACCAGCGCGGCGCCTTGTAGGCATCGAGGTCGATGGCGACCATGCGCCCGTCGCGTACCAAAAAGTTGCCGGTATGTAGGCCGCGACAGTGAATGCCGTTTTGATCGAACGCCACCAGGGCATCCAAATATTGCGCCTGCAGGTCTGGCGAGTCCAGGATCAGCTCCTTTAGCGCCACGCCGTGGATATTTTGGGTGGCCAACCGGTAGGGGCGGGCCTCGGTGATCGTTGGCGTGGCAATGCCCAGCGCGTCCAGGCGCGAGGCAATCAGCGCGAAGTTGAGCCCGGGGTAGGGGCGAATGCGCAGCAGGTAGCGCAGCCGGTCGAAGGTCTTGGGTTGGAAGGTCTTGATGAACTGGTCGTGCTCGGGGTCAAAGTGGACCCGGGAGTATTTGCCGGTTTGGATTAGCTGCATATTTTGCTCGACAGGTGGATGGGGACGCTGCCGCTTATGGCCCGTTGTCAGGTATCTTCGTCGAAGCGGGCGTCGAACAGTGCTTGAATCGCTTCCAGGGTCTGTTCGGCGTCCTGGCCCACGGCTTCGACGGTCAGCGCCGTACCGCAGGGCGCGGCCAGCATTAAAAGCGACATGATGTTGGCGGCGTCGGCCTTCTGGGTCTGCTTATAGACGTATACCCGAGACTCGAACCGCTGCGCGCAGGTGACAAGCTTGGTGGCGGCGCGGGCGTGAAGGCCGCGCTGGTTGGTCAATGTAAGAATTCTTTCGGGCACCCTGGTTCCTTTTTGCCTAGCGGTGTCTTGGTTGAATGTGCGTGGTTCATAAGGGATGACACGGCAAGCTCCCGCCGCCCAGCATTACGATGGGGTGGCGTCATCAACGCTGTAGTGAATGCCCAGCTCGCGGTGGCGAAGCTGTACGCTGGAGCGCTTATCGAGCATCTTTTTGGCCAGCTGTTCGACCATGTACACCGAGCGGTGCTGGCCGCCGGTACAGCCGATAGCGATGGTCATGTAGCTGCGCTGGCTGCTCTGGTAGGCCGGAAGCCACTTCTCCAGCCAGTTGAGAATATCCATGCCCATCTCATCGACGACCGGATAGGCCTCTAAAAAGGTGGCAATCTCGGCGTCGCGCCCGGTGAAGTGTCTAAGCGTCGGGTCCCAGTAAGGGTTGGGCAGACAGCGGATATCGAACACGATATCCGCGTCCAGCGGCACTCCCCGCTTGTAGCCAAACGACTCGAGCGTCAGGGTGAGCTGGCTCTGGCGCTGGTGGCCCAGCTGGTCGGTGATCCGTCCGCGCAAATCGTGCACCGTCAGCCGCGAGGTGTCGATCATTAGATCCGCCAGTTCGCGGATGCCAAAAAGCGTCTCTTCCTCCTTGGCGATCGCTTCTTCCAGGGTCATCCCGCTGTCCCGGGTCAGCGGGTGGCGCCGGCGCGTGGCCGAATAGCGCTCGAGCAAAATCCGGGCGTCGGTGGTGAGATAAATCACCTGTACGCGGGTACTGCCGGATTTGATGTCCTGAAGCAGCGCCGGAAAGCGCTCCAGGGCGGTGGGCAGGTTGCGCGCGTCGATACTGACCGCCAGGTGCGTGCGCTCGCCTTGTTGTCTTAGCTCATCGACCAGTGAACCCAGCAGCATGGCCGGCAAGTTGTCGATGGCGTAGTAGCCCAGGTCCTCCAGCGCCTGAAGCGCAATAGACTTTCCCGACCCGGAGCGGCCGCTGATAATCACCAGTTGCATAGTGTTTCTCTTCGGTCTGTAGGGCTGGGTGGGTAGGGCCTTTATTTAGCTGCCCGTTTGCTCGCGAATTTTGGCGGTGACGATCTCCAAAAGCTCGCGCTGGCTCTCGCATTTGCGAAACTGCGCGCGCGTGGCGGCGTCATTCATGATGGTGGCAACCTGACCCAACAGCGCAAGGTGGGTGTCGTCGGCCTCTTCCGGCACCAGCAGTACAAACACCAAATCCACCGGGTCACCGTCGATGGCGTCGAAATCCACCGGTTCGGCAAGCTTTAGAAAGCCGGCGATAGGGGCGCTGCAGTGAGGGCTGCGGGCATGGGGAATCGCGACCCCATTACCAATGCCGGTACTGCCTAATCGCTCGCGGCCTATCAGACGGCTGAACACTTCCTGGCTATCCAGGCTGGGCGTATTTTGGGCGATGAAGGTGCTGAAGAACTCCAGCACGCGCTTTTTGCTGCCCCCGGGGACGTCGAACAGCACGCGCTCCGGGGGGAGTATGGTTTCCAGGGTCATCGATTTAACGCACGCCAGCGCCCTGGGCGCGAGCTTGTGCTTTTTCCTTGTGTTTTACGAGTTGGCGGTCGATTTTGTCGGCCAGCGCGTCAATGGCGGCGTACATGTCGTTGTCCTGGGCTTCGGCGTGCAAATCGGCGCCGGCCGCATGGAGGGTGCAGGCGGCCTGCTGACGCTCTTTCTCGATGGAAAGCGTGACATGAACGGTGGTGATATTGTCGTAGTGACGCTCGATACGTTCGAGTTTTTCATTAACGTAATCGCGCAGAGCGTCGGTCAGTTCCAGGTGATGGCCCGTAATATTGACTTGCATCGACGTACTCCTAATCCAGGACTGTCCTTTGATTGTAACCCTTTTTCTACCGTTGCAAAGCCCCGGCGGCCAGTTTCACTTTTTAACGCAAACGCCGCCGTTCGCTGGAGGAGGGAATCCCCATGGCCTCGCGGTATTTTGCCACCGTGCGCCGCGCTACGCTAATACCGCCATCTTCCAATAGTGACACCAGGCGGCTGTCCGAGAGCGGCTTGCCCGGCGTCTCTTCTTGAATCAGTTTTTTCAACCGGGCGCGGATCGCCGTGCTGGAGTGGCTGTCGTTGCCATCATGACCGCTCACCTGGCTCGAGAAGAAGTACTTGAGCTCGAATACGCCGCGGGGGGTGTGAATGTATTTTTGCGTCGTCACCCGTGAAATCGTCGACTCGTGCATCTCCACGGCCTCGGCGATATCGGCGAGTATCAAGGGTTTCATGGCCTCTTCGCCGCGCTCCAAAAAGCCAAGCTGGCGGGCGATGATCTCGCGACCGACGCGTAACAGCGTATCGTTGCGACTCGAAAGGCTCTTGATCAGCCAGCGAGCCTCTTGTAGGTGCTCTTTTAAAAACTGGTTGTCCTGGCTCTTGTCCGCCCGCTTGATCAGGCTTGCGTAATCAGGCTGGACGCGCAGCCGCGGAAGCGCCTCGGGGTTGAGCTCGAGGTGCCAGCCTTCGTTATCGTGGCGTACCACTAGATCCGGAGTGATGTAGCTATCGTTGGTGATGCCATATGCGCTGCCCGGGCGCGGGTCCAGGCTTCTGATCAGTCCGATGACGTCATCGAGTTGCTCGTCGTCAAGCCCCAGGCGGCGCTTCAAAAGGCGCATGTCGTCCTTGCCGAGCGCTTCGAGAAACTGGCGCACCAGGCGCTTGGCGGGCACCAGAAGCGGCGTGTCGTCGGCCAGGGTGGCGAGTTGGAGCATCAGACATTCGCGAAGGTCGCGGGCGAAAACGCCGGTGGGTTCGAACTGCTGCATACGCATCAGCGTGTTTTCTACCTCGCGCTGACTCAAACCCTCGAGCCCCTGGGCCTTGAGCCCTTCGCGAATATCGTTGAGAGGCTGGGTGAGGTAGCCGTTGGGGTCCAGCGCGTCGATCAGGCTTTCGGCAATGGCGTATTCGCGCTCACTGGCGTCGGTCATGGCCAGCTGCCAAAGCAGGTGGCCATGCAGGCTTTGGCCTGCTGCCTGGCGCTCGAAATCCGGCCCCTCACTGCCGGCGCTGGCCGCCATGTCCTGATAGGTGTCGGACCACTCGCTATCGATGGAGAGTTCGCTGGGGATGCTCTCTTCCCATTCGGCTTCGGCGGTCTCGGTCACGCTCTCTTCGCCAAACTCGTCCTCTTGTTCCAGCAACGGGTTGGCGTCGAGCGCCTGCTGGATTTCCTGGCGAAGATCGAGGGTGGAAAGCTGTAGCAGGGCAATGGCCTGCTGCAGTTGAGGCGTCATGGTCAGCTGCGTGCCGACACGCAGCTGTAAAGAGGCTTTCATGACCATTGAAGAACCACTCGTTACTCGTAAAGCTCCACCCTAGTGCGAGTTGGGGTCCGGCGCAAGTGCAATAAATATGCCACTACACGGAACTTTAGGATTGGCGATGGTTTAGAGGCGGAAATCGGCGCCCAGATAGACCTCACGAACCTTCTGGTTATTCAAAATGGCGGTTGAGTCACCGCTTGCAATGATGTGGCCGTCACCCACGATATAGGCGATATCGCAGATATCCAGCGTCTCGCGCACGTTGTGGTCGGTGATTAGCACCCCGATGTGGCGTGCCTTGAGGGCCAGGATGATCGACTTGATCTCGCCGACCGAGATTGGGTCGACCCCGGCGAAGGGTTCGTCGAGCAAAATGAACGCGGGGTCGGTGGCAAGCGAGCGGGCAATCTCCACGCGGCGGCGTTCGCCGCCGGAAAGACTCATGCCCAGGTTGTCGCGGATATGGGTGATGTGGAAATCGTCGAGCAATTGCTCCAGGCGCGCCTCCCGGGCGCGGCGGTCCAGCTCCTTGCGCGTTTCCAGAATCGCCATGATGTTATCGGCCACCGACAGCTTGCGAAAAATCGATGCCTCCTGGGGGAGGTAGCCGATGCCGGCGGTGGCGCGTTCGTGCATCGGTGCCCGGGTCAGGTCGCGCTCGTCGATTCCTACCGTGCCGGCATCGGCCTTGACCAGGCCCACGATCATATAAAACGAGGTGGTCTTGCCCGCCCCGTTGGGCCCGAGTAGGCCCACCACGCTGCCCTGGGTGATCTCCAGGTTGATGTCTTTTACCACCCGGCGGCGCTTGTAGCTTTTGGCGAGATGGCGGGCGTGAAGCGTTTTGACCGCCCCAGATTGCGTGCTCGACACGGTCATTCTCCTATTGCGCGGGCTGTAGCGTCATGCGGATGCGCTGGTTGTCGCTACCGCTAACGTCTGAGCGCGCCTGAACCACTTCGCGGTCGATGAAGTACTCAAGGCGCCCGCCCTGAAAGCGGTCGGCTCGCTGGTGGAGTTCGGCCTGGTCGATAAGCTCGATGCGCCGTTCGCTGACGTGGTAGACGATACGCCGCGCCCAACCTTCCATCGGGCCTTCGTCGTTTTCGAGCTGATTACGAAGGTAGGCGCGCTCGCCGGTGGCCACTGCCTGGGAAAGCTCGCCGGCGTCGTTGCGCGAGATTTCGACACGGTCGCCGCGAATCTGCATTTCCCCCTGGCGGATATCCACATTGCCGGAGTAGACGGCGGTACCCGCGCGCTGATCAAGATCGAGCCGGTCGGCTTCGACTTCGACGGGGGCTTGGCTTGTCTGGGCGGCGGCGCTCAAAGGCAGGGCCAGTACCAATAGCGCGGTACGTAAAAACGGGTGCATAACGACTCCTAAGGCGTTGAGCGGGCAGGCGGGTGAGTGCCGCGTACGTTATCGGTGAGCCGGACCTGGCTCGTGTCGAGCCAGACATCCATGCGGTTGGCGCTCATCTGCTGAGGGGGCTGCTGTAAAAGGGCCGGTGCCTCGGTGTAGGCGTGGCGGTCGACGCCATCGTAGTGTAACCGCTCGGTGTCGAGCTGCCAGCCCTCCTCCGGGGCGAGCAGTCTGGCCGAGCCCTCCATGACCAGCGACTGACGCTCGTTTTGCAGTATGCCGTGGTCGGCGCTGGCGAGCCACTGGCGCTGGTCGGAATCGAATAGCGTCGCGCGCGGCGCGTCGACCTCGGTCAGCGCTTGCTGAGGTGTATGTACCAGGTGCGGCGTTCGAAGGTGCTGTGTGACGCCGCCGGTTTCGCCAAACAGCGTAAGCTCGGCATTTTCCAGCACATGGCCGGGTTCCTCGCGCTGTACGTCCGGGTCGACCTCGACGACCTCCGGCCCGCGCGGGTCGAGCCAGACGAGCCAGGCCCCCAGCGCAATGACCAGCGCCGGTAGCCACAGGCGTTTTCTGATCCGCGTTATCGTCAAACCCGCCATCGCGTTGCCTCTAGAGGTAGGTGTCCATCACCGCGTCCCAGTGGCCCTGGGTCATCAGCAGCGTATCGCAAATTTCGCGCACCGCGCCGTGGCCGCCAAGTGAGTCGGTGATCCAGTCGGCGTGGGTATGCATGTAGTCCGGCGCGTTGGGCACGGTAATGCCGACACCGGCCCGTTTGATGCAGCCAAGATCGGGCAGATCGTCGCCGCAATAGGCCACCTGATCGAGGGTGATGTCCAAACGCTTACAGAGCGCTTTAAGGGTATCGAGCTTGTGCTCGACGCCTTGATAGACGTGGGTGATCCCTAGCGACTTCGCGCGTTGGCTGACCATGGGCGAATCTCGGCCGGTGATCAGCGCGACGTGAAAACCGGCGCGCTTCAAAAGCTTGAGGCCGTGGCCGTCCTGGGTGTGAAAAGCCTTGATCTCGACACCGTCGGCCTGAAAGTAGAGGCGGCCGTCGGTGAGTACTCCGTCCACGTCGATCGCGAGCAGGCGAACGTGGCGGATGCGGTCGTTTAAAGCATCGGGTACGGCCATGGAGTCTCCTTTATAGCGGTATTGGGACTGAGTACGGTTTAAATCACGCCGCTCGAAAGCAGGTCGTGCATGTGTAAGGCACCAATGGGGCGCTCGTGTTCATCGACCACCGCAAGCGCAGTAATGCGGCTATCCTCCATCAGGCGGACGGCCTCGGCGGCGAGCATGTCCGGGCGGATGCGCTTGCCCGGACGAGTCATGACCGTATCGACGCTGATGACACGTAAATCGTGGTGTTCGTCGAGGGTCCGGCGCAGGTCACCGTCGGTGTAAACGCCGGCCAGTCGGCCCTGGGCGTCGACCACGCAGGTAAAGCCAAGCCCCTGGCGGGTGATTTCCAAAAGCGCATCGCGAAGCGGGCTGCCCAAGGGGACCGTCGGCAGACGCTCGCCGCTGTGCATCAGATCCTTCACGCGCAGAAGCAAACGCTTGCCAAGGCTGCCACCGGGGTGGGAAAGTGCGAAGTCCTCCGCAGTAAAGCCCCGCGCCTCCAAAAGCGCGACTGCCAGCGCGTCCCCCAGCGCCAGGGCCGCGGTGGTCGAGCTGGTCGGCGCCAGGTCGAGCGGGCACGCCTCCCGGGCCACGCCGCTATTCAGATGGGCGTCGGCGTGGGTGCCAAGCGTGGACTCGGGGCGGCCGGTCATGCTGATCAAAGGCACGCCCAAACGCTTCAAAAGCGGCAAGAGGGCGGTGACCTCGGCGGTTTCGCCGGAATTCGAGAGCGCGATGACCACATCCGAGCGGGTGATCATCCCCAGGTCGCCGTGGCTCGCTTCACCCGGGTGGACGAAAAAGGCCGGCGTGCCGGTGCTGGCAAGCGTGGCCGCCAGCTTGCCGGCGATATGGCCGGATTTGCCCATGCCGGTCACGACCACCCGCCCCTGGCAGGCCAGAATCAAGGCGCAGGCGTGATCGAAATGTTCGTCCAACTTTTCCTGAAGCTCGCCTATGGCGGCCTGCTCGATTTGTAGCGTGCGCAGGGCGCTTTCACGTAACGCGCTGGGGGAGGCGAGAGGCGCTGACATTATGGGCTCACTAAGCTTGCGGTATTAAGGCCTTAGAATAGCATTTTGGATCAATGGATAGGTATCGCCGTTTTGACAATTCCTTGTAGAGCAACGTTTTAAAAAACATCCTTTTGGGCGGCTTCGCGCGTAACGGGTAGCGTTGAGGTACAATGTTCGCTAATATTTCGGAAACACTGTTTTTAAATTGCCGGTCTTGATGAGCCCGTGCCCAAGCGTTAGCCATGACTTTAATGGTCGCGATATTTTAGCGTTAGTGGTGTCCCGGCCCTGGCGTCGACGATACCGCCGTTAAATCTCGATACGCAAAGTCAGTCAGCTATCCGCCCTGTGAGGAGGGTTTATCCACTCATGACGCAAATACCCTTCATTGAAATCGAAGACCTTCACTTTTCCCGAGGCGAGCACGAAATTTTTCGCGGCGTGAACATGCGTATCCCGCGGGGGCAGGTCACCGCCATCATGGGCCCCAGCGGTACGGGTAAAACCACGCTGTTGAAACTGATCGGCGGCCAACTGGAGCCGGACCGCGGTCGTGTGCTGATCGACGGGCAGGACGTTCATAAACTTTCGCGCAAGGCGCTTTTTGCCCTTCGCAAACGTATGGGCATGCTGTTTCAAAGCGGCGCGCTTTTCTCGGATCTGAACGTTTTCGAAAACGTGGCGTTTCCGCTTAGAGTGCATACCGACCTGCCCGAGGCGATGATTCGCGATCTGGTGCTTTTGAAGCTTCAGGCGGTGGGGCTTCGAGGTGCACGCGAGCTGACCCCCGCCGAGCTTTCCGGCGGCATGGCGCGGCGGGTGGCGCTGGCGCGCGCCATCGCTCTGGACCCGGAGCTGGTGCTTTACGATGAGCCCTTCGTCGGTCAGGATCCGATCTCCATGGGCGTGCTGGTGCAACTGATCAAGCGCCTGAACGAGGCGCTCAGGCTGACTTCGGTGGTGGTCTCCCACGATATCAAGGAGACGCTGAGCATTGCCGACTACCTGTATCTGATCGCCGATGGTCAGGTCGTGGCCGAGGGCACGCCGGACACCTTCGATACCAACGACGACCCCCGGGTGAGCCAGTTCGTTCACGGCGAGCCCGACGGGCCAGTGCCGTTTCACTACCCGGCGGCAAGCTTCTATAGCGATATGCTGGGCCAGGCGCTGCCCAAAAGGACAGAGTAATGCAGGCACTATTCAAGCAAGTCGCAAGGCTTGGTCGTAAAGGATGCGACACGGTAGAGGCCCTGGGCCGCGCCGGGGCATTTCTTGCCCAGTCGAGTGTCGGCGTTCCCTCCAAAGAGGGTTTTTCGCTTTGGCTGCGACAGATGCACTTTATCGGCGTACTGTCGATCGCCATCGTGCTGGTATCGGGGCTATTTATCGGCATGGTGCTGGCGCTGCAGGGCTATACTATTCTGGTCGACTTCGGCGCCGAGCAGGCGCTTGGGCAGATGGTGGCGCTGTCGCTTTTGCGAGAGCTTGCCCCGGTGGTCGCCGCGCTGCTGTTTGCCGGCCGTGCCGGGTCGGCACTAACCGCCGAGATAGGCTTGATGAAAGCCACCGAGCAGCTGACCAGCATGGAAATGATTGGCGTGGACCCGCTCAAGCGCGTGGTGGCCCCCAGGCTCTGGGCCGGGTTCGTGGCGCTGCCCATTCTGACCGTTGGCTTTAGCGTCGTCGGTATCTGGGGAGGCTACCTGGTCGGTGTCGAGTGGCTGGGCGTGTTCGAAGGCTCCTACTGGAGCAACATGCAGGCAAGCGTTGCCTTCGTGAGCGACGTGGGCAACGGCATGATCAAAAGCCTGGTGTTCGCCCTGGTCGTCACGTGGATCGCAGTTTTTCAGGGTTACGATTTGGTACCTACTTCCGAAGGGATTTCCCGGGCGACGACGCGTACCGTCGTCTACTCGTCCCTGGCCGTGTTGGGCCTTGATTTTGTACTTACCGCCGTCATGTTCGGCGGCCTTTGATAGCGGGAGCACGTTCATGAAACGCAGTAAAGCCATGGAGTTCGGCGTCGGTCTGTTTATGCTGGCGGGCATCGTCGGGCTCGTTTTTCTGGGCCTTCGGGTTAGCGGGCTTTCGCTTTCGGCGCCAACACAAACGTTTCAGCTGGAAGCCAATTTTTCCAACATTGGTGGCCTCAAACCGCGCGCGCGGGTCACGATGGCCGGTGTCACCGTGGGTCGGGTCGAGTCCATCGACCTGGATACCGACTGGTACGATGCCCGCGTTGTGCTGCGTCTGGATAACGACCTGGAGGGGCAGCTCTCCCAGGATACGACGGCGGCGATTCTCACGGCGGGCCTTTTGGGCGAACAGTACGTGGGGCTGACCGTCGGCGGGGCGCCGGACACGCTCGAAGACGGTGGCGTTATCCGCGACACCCAGTCGGCGCTGGTACTGGAAGAACTAATTCAGCAATTTGTATCCAACATGGTTAGCAGCTAAACCTGTACCGGATTCGTTATAAAACACTCAGTCGAGAGGTAGAATGTCATGAAAGCCTTCAATAACCCGCTAAGTTACTGGTTGACGGTGCTACTGGCGGCCGTGGTGTTTGCGCTGCCGGCGACCGCCAGCGCCCAGAGCCAGTCCCCCGAGGCGATGATTCGTGAAAACGTAGCCGGCTTCATGGCACGTATCGACGGCCGCGAAAGCTACTACGCCAATAATATTAACGAGCTCAAGTCGATCGTCGATGAAACGCTGGACGAGGTCGCAGACTTTCGTTATATCGGCGCAAGCGTGATGGGGAGCTATTTCCAGAACGCGTCGCCGGAACAGCGCAGCCGTTTTGCCAGCGTCTTTCGCCAGACCCTGATCGATACCTACGCCCGTGGCCTTGTGACCTACGACTACGAAGACCTGCGCGTGCTCGATAACCAGCGTGGCCAGCGTTACGAAGACCAGGCAACGGTCGACATGCAGGTCGTGGCCAGTGGCGGCCAGGTCTATCCGGTCAGCTATAGCCTGCGCCAGACCAA
This sequence comes from Vreelandella sp. GE22, assembly GCF_968212445.1. Lineage (NCBI taxonomy): Bacteria > Pseudomonadati > Pseudomonadota > Gammaproteobacteria > Oceanospirillales > Halomonadaceae > Vreelandella > Vreelandella sp. GE22. The sequence goes on along the minus strand of NZ_OZ309110.1, from coordinate 2,122,940 downwards.
TGGTGAATGGCGCGTCGTCAACGTGATCGTTAACGGCATCAACCTGGGGCTTACTTTCCGCAACCAGTTCGACCAGGCCATGCGTCAGCAAAATCGCGACTACGATGCGGTCATCCGCAACTGGTCGCCGGAAGTAGGCGTGGAAGAGCTCGAACAGGGGGGCGATGCGTGACCCAACTGGTAACCCAGGACGGTGTAACGCTCGATCAACAGGGCGCGACACTGTTTCTCCAGGGCGGTTTGACCATGAACGCAGCGGCCCAGGTGGCCGCTGCGGGCACGTTGTGGCTCGAGCAAAGCGCATCGACCCCTGTGACGCTTGATTTTACCGGTGTCGAAACCGCTAGCAGCGTGGCTTTGAGCGTGCTTTTCGAGTGGTTGAGAACCTGTGGTCAGCGCGCCATTACCGTGGAGCGTATCGCGCTTTCACCCCCCTTGATGCGCCTGGCTTCGCTCGCCGAACTCGATGATATGATCGACGCGCCCCACCTCGCCTTGACCTCTTGAGACCGGCATCGCCAAGCGCGATGCTTTTCTTTATCATGTCGCCTTATTTTTTTAATTAATCGTCCCCAGAGGAGTTTTCTGTCTCATGCAACCCAACGAGGTAAAAGCGCTGCTTGAATCCCGCATCGACGGATGTGACTTTCATATTCAGGGGGAAGGTTGTAATTTTCAGGTCGTCGCGGTGGGTGAGGCCTTCGAAGGGCTCTCACCGGTCAAACGCCAGCAACTGGTGTACCAGGCGTTGAGTGACGAGATTGCCTCCGGCGCCCTTCACGCGATCAGCATTAAAACCTATACGCCGGCGCAGTGGCAAAACGCGCCGGAAAACGCCCAGTAAGGCGCCTCCATGGATAAACTCCTGATTACCGGCAACGGTCGTGCCGACGGCGAAGTGTGGGCGAGCGGTGCAAAAAACGCGGCTCTGCCGATTCTGTGCGCCAGCCTGCTTTCGAAAGGCCCGGTGGTGATCGGTAATTTGCCGCATTTGCAGGACATCACCACTACCCTCGAGCTTCTAGGGCGTATGGGGGTCGAGCCCGTGATGGGCGAGCGGTTGAGTATCCAGCTCGATGGCTCCCAGGTCACGCACTGCCACGCCCCTTACGAGCTGGTCAAAAAGATGCGCGCCTCGATTCTCGTGCTGGGCCCGCTTCTGGCCCACTTCGGTAAAGCGGATGTTTCGCTACCCGGCGGCTGCGCGATTGGCTCGCGCCCGGTGGATCTGCACATTCGCGGGCTGGAAGCGATGGGCGCCCAGATTCGCGTCGAGGCCGGCTACATTCGCGCCAGTGTGGAAGGGCGCTTGAAAGGCGCAACCATCTATTTCGATACCGTCACCGTGACCGGCACCGAGAATCTTTTGATGGCGGCGACACTGGCCGAAGGTAAGACGGTGCTGGAAAACGCCGCCCGCGAGCCCGAAGTGGTCGACCTGGCCGAGTGTCTGATCAAGATGGGCGCGAACATTCGCGGCCAGGGTACCGACACCATCGTCATCGAAGGCGTGGAGTCGCTTCACGGCTGCGAGCACGATGTCATGCCGGATCGCATCGAAACCGGGACGTTTTTGGTCGCCGCGGCGATGACCGGCGGCCGGGTGAAGGTCACGCGCACCCGGGCGGACATTCTCGAGGCGGTACTCGCCAAGCTCGAAGAAGCGGGTGCGGACATCACCTGCGGGGATGACTGGATCGAGCTCGATATGCACGGCAAACGCCCGAAAGCGGTCAATATACGCACCGCGCCGTACCCGGCGTTTCCCACCGACATGCAGGCGCAGTTCGTGGCCATGAACGCCGTGGCCGAAGGCCACTCCCGGGTGGTGGAAACCATCTTCGAGAACCGCTTCATGCATGTTCAGGAGCTCAATCGCATGGGCGCTGACATTGCGCTCGAGGGCAATGCCGCGCTGATCACCGGTGTCGATAAGCTCTCCGGGGCACCGGTGATGGCGACCGACTTGCGCGCCTCGGCGTCTCTGGTGATTGCGGCGATGATGGCCGAGGGCGAGACCCTGGTCGATCGTATCTACCATATCGACCGCGGCTACGAGTGTATCGAAGAGAAAATGCAGTTGCTGGGGGCGAAGATTCGCCGCATTCCCGGCTAGCCACGCGACCAACTACTGGCCAACACCATGAGTAAGCAACTGATTTTAGCGCTCTCCAAGGGGCGCATATTAGAGGAAACGCTGCCGCTTCTAGCCGACGCAGGTATCACGCCGGCGGAGGATCTGGGCAAAAGCCGCAAGCTCTTGTTCGATACCAATCTGCCCGATGTGAAGTTCGTCGTCATTCGCGCAACGGATGTGCCCACCTACGTGCAGCTGGGCGCGGCGGATTTGGGGATTGCGGGTAAGGACGTGCTGCTCGAGCACGGCGCCGAAGGGCTTTACGAGCCCGTCGATTTGGATATCGCGCGTTGCAGGCTGATGACCGCGGGCGTGACCGGTCAGGCGCCTTCCAAGGCACGCCGCCGAGTCGCGACCAAGTTCGTCAACATCGCGCGGCGCTACTACGCCGAGCAGGGCATCCAGGCCGAGGTGATCAAGCTTTACGGGGCGATGGAGCTGGCGCCGCTTATGAACCTGGCCGATGAAATCGTCGATATCGTGGACACCGGGAATACGCTGCGCGCCAACGGCATGGAGCCGCGAGAGCTGATCGCGGATATCAGCACCCGGCTGGTCGTCAACAAAGCGGCCATGACCATGAAGCACGATCGTATCAAGCCGCTGCTTGCACGGCTTTCCAGCGCGGTCGAAAAACGCCGGGCAGACGCAGTCCAGTCATAAGGGATTTTCGATGAGTAATAAAGCGGCCACCATCAACCGGCTCTCCACCGCCGAGAGCGCCTTCGGGCAACGCCTGGACGCACTGCTCGACTGGGAAGGTGTCTCCAATAGCGACGTGCAGGCGCGGGTTCATGAGCTGTTGGAGGACGTCAAAACCCGCGGCGACCAGGCCGTCATCGAGGCAACCAACCGCTTCGACCGGGTCGATGTGCGCCAAATGAGCGAGCTCTGCCTGACACCGGCGCGGTTGAAGGCCGCTTTCGACGGCCTGCCCGTTGACCAACGCGACGCGCTGAACGTTGCCGCCGAGCGTATCAAGCGCTACCACGAGCACCAAAAGCCCGTGTCCTGGCAGTATGAAGAGTCGGACGGCACGGTGCTGGGTCAGAAGGTCTCGCCGCTGGATCGCGCGGGTATCTACGTGCCCGGCGGCAAGGCCGCGTATCCCTCGTCGGTATTGATGAACGCCATTCCCGCCCACGTGGCAGGGGTTGGCGAAATCGTCATGGTGGTGCCCGCGCCGGATGGCGTGTTGAACGAGCTGGTGCTGGCCGCGGCGCACCTGGCTGGGGTCGACTACGTCTTCACCATTGGTGGCGCCCAGGCGGTGGCCGCGCTTGCCTATGGCACCGAAAGCGTACCGCGGGTCGACAAGATCGTGGGGCCTGGCAATATCTACGTGGCGACCGCCAAGCGTGCGGTATTTGGCCAGGTAGGTATCGACATGATCGCCGGGCCATCGGAGATTCTGGTGGTGTCCGACGGGCAGACCGACCCGGAGTGGCTGGCGATGGATCTGTTCTCCCAGGCCGAGCACGACGAGGATGCCCAGGCGATTCTGATCAGTTGGGACGCCGAGCACCTCCAAGCGGTCGAGGCGGCCATCAAGCGGCTGCTGCCGACGCTGGAGCGTGAGACGATCGTGCGCGCCTCATTGAGTAAGCGCGGCGCGCTGATTCACTGCGCAAGCGAACACGAGGCGATTGACCTGATCAATCGGGTTGCGCCGGAGCACCTGGAGCTTTCGGTGGCCAACCCGGAGCAGTTGGCCGAGCAGGTACGCCACGCCGGGGCGATCTTCATGGGGCGCTACACCGCCGAGGCACTAGGCGACTACTGCGCCGGGCCCAACCACGTGCTGCCCACCTCGGGCACCGCGCGCTTTTCATCCCCCCTGGGCGTTTACGATTTTCAAAAGCGTTCGTCGATCATCCACTGCACCGCCGAGGGCGCCTCGACGCTTGGCAAAACCGCCTCCGTGCTTGCCCGGGGCGAGTCACTCACCGCCCACGCCCGCTCCGCCGAATACCGCATTCGCGACTAGGTGGCTTCGCGCCAGCGTTTGCTGGCGCGCTTTCCCGGCGGCTACGAGCCGCCCTCAGGCCCTAGAGTGGCGCGAACCGGCGTAGGGCGCTCGCCTACTTCCACGGATGTCTCGATGCGCTCGCCGTTACGTACGACGGTGAGCGGCAGCGACGTGCCCGGTGGGATCGAGGCGATATCGCTCATGGTCGCCCGGGCGTCCAAAATCGCCTGATTGTCGATGGACAGCAGCACGTCTCCCGGTTGAAGGCCCGCCTGGGCGGCCGGGCCGTCGCTCACCACGCCCGCCACGATTACCCCCTGGGGCGTACGCAGCCCGAAAGAGGCCGCAAGCTCGCGGGAGAGCGCCTGGGCTTCGATCCCCAGCCAGCCACGAATCACCCGGCCGCGTGTGACCAGTTCGTTGAGAATGCTGTGGGCCAGATTGGCCGGGATGGCGAAGCCGATACCCTGGGAGCCGCCGGAACGCGAGAAGATCGCCGTATTGATCCCCACCAAAGCGCCTTCGGCGTTGACCAGCGCGCCGCCGGAGTTGCCGGGGTTGATCGCCGCGTCGGTCTGAATGAAATCCTCGTAGGCGTTGAGGCCTAGGTGGCTTCGGCCGGTGGCGCTGATGATACCCATGGTGACGGTCTGGCCGACCCCAAAGGGGTTGCCGATCGCCAGCGCCACATCGCCCACGGCGACTTCCTGGGAGTCGGTGAGCTCGATCACCGGCAAATCTTCCAGGTCGATGCGCAGCACGGCCAAATCGCTTTCCGGGTCGGTGCCGATCACTTCCGCCAGGGTTTCGCGGCCGTCGCGAAGCGCTACCTGAATCTGGTCGGCGTCGTTGATGACGTGGTGGTTGGTCAGCACGTAGCCGTCCTGGCTGATGATCACCCCGGAGCCCAGGCTCGAAAGCATACGCTGGTGGGCGGTGGGGTCTTCGCCGTTAAAAAACTGCTGAAAAAACGGGTCCGACATCAGCGGATGCTGGTCGCGCTCGACAATCCGCGAGGAATAAATATTCACCACCGCCGGGGCGGCCTGGTTGACGGCATCCGAGTAGCTGGCCGGCCCCTGATTGCGATCCAGCGGCGCCGCCTGGCGGATTTCCGGGCGCGGGCGGCTAACATCCTGGGGGCTCGTTTCGCTGGCGGGGACCAATGCGCCAGGGGTTTGCGCCGGCGGGGCGGCTCGAAACGGGTTGGGCAACAGGTCGGGAAAAGCAAATAGCAGCAGCGCAGCCAGAAGAACTCCGGTAACGATTGGCCATACATAGGGCAGCACATAGCGGTGCATGCGAGACATCCTCAGCCGTTGACGGTCTTTTGGGCACGAAAGGGGCGCGGTGGTAGGCGTTTCGTACAAGCATTGAGTTCGCGACGTCTTGTTCGCAAGGCCTCGTTCGCGATAACAAGACGCGAGCTTTACAATAGTGAATAGGGTAACACTTTTTGAACGCGATCCTCAGTAGCCAAACCCCATAAGGAGATGACGTGGTTAACCGCGACCAGCTTGTCAAAGCGTGCGATCACCAGCTTCGCGCATCTAGTTTCAAGGACTACACCGTCAACGGTCTGCAGGTAGAAGGGCGCGACAGTGTCGCCCGAGTGATGACCGGCGTGACGGCCAATCAGGCGCTGCTCGAGGAGGCCGTTGCCTGGCAGGCGGACATGGTGCTGGTCCATCATGGCTATTTTTGGAAAAACGAACCGGTGGCGATTACCGGCATGAAGCAAAAGCGTATCAAGACGCTTTTGAATCACGATATCAACCTGCTCGCCTACCACCTGCCATTGGATGCCCACGCCGAGCTTGGTAACAATGCCGAACTTGCCAGGCGTTTGGGCTGGAAAGTGGAAGGCTGCATTGACGGCGAGCTTGGTGAAGGGCTTTTATGGTCGGGTAGGCTTGGTCAGGCCCAGTCCCTTCACGGTCTGGCCGAGCAGGTAAGTGCGGTGCTGGAGCGTGTACCGACGGTGATCGAGGCGCCCGGCCTTGCCCGTATCGAGCGTGTCGCCTGGTGCACCGGTGGCGCCCAGGACATGATTACCGCCGCTTATGAGGCGGGCGCCCAGGTGTTCGTCTCCGGCGAAATCTCCGAGCGTACCACTCACCTGGCCCGGGAAATGGGTATTCACTACATCGCAGCCGGCCACCACGCGACCGAACGTTACGGGGTGCAGGCGTTGGGCGAGTGGCTGGCCAGCGAGTACGGTGTGGCCCACCGCTTTGTCGATATCGATAACCCGGCCTGAATGTAAAAAAGCGAGGGAGAGCCCTTAATGCCGATCAGTTAAGCTTGGCTACCACCTGTGGGACGGAGCTTTAGCTCGCGACGGGTGGCTTGGACAAGGCGCCTGACGGTGCCATTCGCCGAATTGTCGGACCACCGCTGAAGCGGGCTCCACAACAACGAAATCTTGCATCCATCCCTTGTAGGAGCAGGCTTCAGCCAGCGATGCAGCGCAACGCGCTGCTGGGGTTAGTGATGATGGCAACCAAAAGTGCCGTCGCCACCGAAGGGCGGCTATCGCCGCCATCGCCCAATGGAATTGGGCTCCTACAATGGAGTCGTGCCCCATCCCTCGTAAGAGCAGGCTTTAGCCAGCGACGCATCGCAACGCGCTGCTACAATAGATTTACCGCTCGTTGTGGGTAGGCAAAAGCCTTGACTGATCGGCATTAGGGAGAGCCCTCGCTTTTTTGTTTGGCGTGCCGTGTTTCGGCGATGGCTTAGTAGCGCGGCGGCTGGTCGACGGCAGCTTCTTTTTTCGCCTTCGTGTCTTTTAAGCCGTACTCCTCGGAGAGGGTGCCGCCCTTGCCGTCGGCGTAGTCGCGGGGGGTGGCGGGCGACTCGGCCTCGGGAGCTTTGGACGTTGTCGAAGTACCTGGCGCCGGTGTTTTGCGCGGCTGCGTGAAGGCGGTGTCCGGGTTTTTACTCAGTTCCCACTGCTCGGCGCCGGCGTCCAGCTTGTCCTCGATGTCGTCGGCCTGGCTGCGGATGGCCTCGAGGCACTGGCGAACGTCGCTTACGTGGCTGCCCATCGCTTTTTTGAGTTCGGCGATCTGGTGTTCGCGCTCCAGAAGCGTTTGCTTAAGCGATGCCCGATGGCGCTCACCCTTGTTCGCCAGCCGGTAACACAGAAGGCCGATCAAAAATCCAACGGCCAGGCCGATCAGCGCATAGATGATTGGTGAGTTTGCTTCCACAGTTTTCTCCCTAAAACCAGGTTGGATCAGTTCAGGCGCATCGCCAAGCGCTAATGCACGGCTGGCTTCATTATAGGCGTCACTTAGCGGGTTGGGTCAATGCGCCGATGCGTTCAGGGTTTATCCAGCGTATAATTTGGCTGCTTTACAATGCATTGCCCCTGGTGACTGCGCTGTAAAACGCTACCTTGTGTTAGTGCTTTGAATGCGTACTTTATATCCATACTTTGCAACCGTACTTGGTGTCGTCCGTACTGAGTATCCGTACTTGGCAGCCGTCTTTTGCGCCGCCGCGGGTGGCCATTCGGCTTCCCGCGCCACCCTTTGGAGAGTGTTTGAATGTCATCGAAAACCGCCTCGGCCAAGGCAAGTTCCACGCACCCGCCAACGCCTCTGGCGCGTTATAAAAGCGATATTCAGCGCGATGATTTTCAATTCGATGAAGCCCAGCAAAAGGCCGTCGAGCACCTGCAGCGACTTTACGACGAGTTGCTGGCAACCCCTTCTACAACGCCTAAAACCGTAGTGGCCAACAAGGGGTTCAAGGCGCGAATGGCCGGGCTCATGGGCAAGAAAACGTCAAAAGATGAGCCCGCCATGCCACGGGTGAACGGTCTTTACTTTTGGGGCGGCGTGGGGCGGGGTAAAACCTATCTAGTGGATACCTTTTTCGAGGCGCTGCCGTTTCCCGATAAGATGCGCACCCATTTCCACCGTTTTATGCAGCGGGTGCATAACGAGCTCAACCACTACAAGGGCGAGAAAAATCCGCTCGAGTTGATTGCGGGTAAATTTGCCTCTGAAGCACGCGTTATCTGCTTTGACGAGTTCTTCGTCAAGGACATTACCGATGCCATGATTCTGGCCAATCTTTTGGAGGCGCTTTTCGAACGTGGCGTGGTGCTGGTGGCGACCTCCAATATCGTGCCCGACGATCTCTACAAAGACGGGCTTCAGCGGGCGCGCTTCGAGCCTGCGATCGCGCTTTTGAACCGCCACTGCGAGGTGGTCAATGTGGACTCCGGGGTGGATTACCGGCTGCGCGCGCTGGAGCGTGCCGAAATTTTCCACTCGCCCTGCGATGACGAGGCCGAGCGTGAGCTTGCGCGTAGCTTCAAGGAGATTGCCGGCCAGGCCGGCGAGCAGGGCGCGCCGCTGGAGGTCAATCACCGCGTGTTGAAGACGCGCCGCCTGCACGAAAACGTGGCCTGGTTCGAATTTCGCGAGCTTTGCGACGGCCCGCGCAGCCAAAACGACTATATCGAGATCGCCCGGGAGTTTCACACCGTGCTGGTTTCCAACGTCATCCAGATGAGTGCCAAGCAGGAAGACCAGGCACGGCGCTTCATCAATATGGTCGACGAGTTCTACGACCGGGGCGTCAAGCTTTTGATGTCGGCGGAGGTCGAGGTCGAATCGCTCTATACGGATGGCAAACTCTCCTTCGAGTTCGAGCGCACGCTTTCAAGGCTTCAGGAAATGCAGTCCAGGGAGTATCTGGCGCTGGCCCACAAGCCGTGAGGCCGTGGCGAAAAGCCGGGGCGGCAGGGTAATAAAAATGCCCGGGGCGCTTAACGTGGCGCGTTTTGTCGTGTAGAATGCCGCCTCGCTGTACGTTACGGGCGTTTTCTTTGTCCCGTAACCAAAAAAAATAGGGATGGTGCTTATCCGCTTGGCGGCTAGGACACCCAATACATTTAATCTGGTGAATTTCATCCATGAAGACGTTCAGTGCTAAGCCGCAGTCCGTCCAGCGCGACTGGTATGTTGTCGATGCCACGGACAAAACGCTCGGTCGTCTGGCTACCGAAATCGCTCGCCGCCTGCGTGGCAAGCATAAGCCCGAATTTACACCTCACGTTGACACTGGCGACTACATCGTCGTCATCAACGCCGAGAAAGTCCAGGTCACAGGTAAAAAGGCCACGGACAAGAACTACTACCGTCACACCGGTTACCCGGGCGGTCTGCGCTCCATGACGTTCAACCAGCTGCGTGACCATGCGCCTGAGCGTATCATCGAGTTTGCCGTTAAAGGCATGCTGCCGAAGGGTCCGCTGGGTCGCGCCATGCACGCCAAGCTGAAAGTTTACGCTGGCGCCGAGCATCCTCACGCCGCCCAACAGCCGCTTGAACTGAACATTTAAGGAAATCTTCGCCATGTCACAGCAATATTACGGTACCGGGCGCCGCAAGACTTCCACCGCTCGCGTGTTCCTTAAGCCGGGTTCCGGCAACATCACCGTCAACAACCGTGCGCTGGACGACTTCTTCGGTCGCGTAACCGGTCGTATGGTGGTTCGCCAGCCGCTCGAGCTGACCGAAACGCTCAGCCAGTTCGACGTCTACGTGACCGTTGAAGGCGGCGGCGGCTCGGCACAGGCCGGCGCCATTCGTCACGGCATTACGCGTGCCCTGATGGAATACAACGAAGACTTCCGTCCTGCGCTACGTGCCGCTGGCTACGTTACCCGCGACGCGCGTCAGGTCGAGCGTAAGAAAGTCGGTCTGCGTAAAGCACGCCGTCGTCCGCAGTTCTCCAAGCGTTAATTTTTACGCGCGTTCTGCACAAAACGCCCAGGCCATCGGCCTGGGCGTTTTTTATGCCGGGCGTCTGCGTTGAGAGCGCGCATCTCGAGTTAGCGTAAGCGGTGTTAGGGTGCGCGGCAGGGCGCAGGAAGATGGCGCGGGTCTGCCTCCCCCAGGGAGGCCTTGGCATGTTATTATTGTCTATTGTTTTAATGCGAGGATGCTTTCATGGGTGTTGTGGCCAAGCGGTCTTCTATGATCTTCTATTCAGGTAATGACGATCATTTTAGCCATCGAGTACGCATTGTTCTGGCTGAAAAAGGGGTCGCCGTCGATATCGTCGACGTAAACGACGAGCAGCCGCCGCAGGAGTTAGCCGATCTCAACCCCTATAACAGCGTACCTACGCTGCTGGACCGCGATCTGGTGCTTTACGAGTCCAAGGTGATGATGGAATATCTGGACGAGCGCTTTCCGCATCCGCCGCTGCTGCCGGTTTACCCGGTCGCGCGCGCTCAAAGCCGGCTCTGGATGCACCGTATCGAGCGCGAGTGGTGCCCCATGCTCGACCAGATTCGTACCGGCGGCAAAAAAGAGGCCGAGAAGGCGCGCAAGGAGCTTCGCGAAAGCCTGATCGGTATTTCGCCGATCTTCGAAGACATGCCTTACTTCATGAGCGACGAGTTTACCCTGGTCGACTGCTGTCTGGCGCCGATCTTGTGGCGTCTGCCGGAGCTCAATATCGAGCTGCCCGAAAAGCAGGTCAAACCGCTTCTGAACTACATGTCGCGGGTGTTCGAGCGTGAGACCTTCAAGGCTGCTTTGAACGAGCGTGAAAAAGAGATGCGCGCGTAAAAACCCTTAAAGCCCCGCGGCGTTAGCTGGCGGGGCCTTGATGACCATCAAGGGAGTCTTATGAAATCGAGCCGTCCCTATATTGCCCGGGCGCTTTATCAGTGGCTTTTGGATAACGAGCTAACGCCGCATCTGGTGGTCGATGCCACCCAGCCCGGCGTCGAAGTGCCGCGCCAGTTCGTCCAGAACGGCCAGATCGTTCTCAACGTCGCGCCGACCGCGGTGCGCGATCTGTTCATGGAGAACGAGGCGGTCGGCTTTAGCGCCCGCTTTGGTGGCCAGCCGATGCAGGTCATGATCCCCATTCAGGCATTGATCGCCATCTACGCGCGGGAAAACGGCGTGGGTATGGTATTTGGTCACGAGCCCGAGCTTGAAGAGGGTGAAGACGATGCCGGTGAAACCGATGGCACCGTCCAAAGTGACGAAAGCGAAAAGAGCGGGCCTATGCTTAGCGTGACCGAGCCCACCGAGGAAGGCTCGGGCGAAACGCCTGACGCGCCTTCCGATGGGTCCGGCAAGCCGAAAAAGAAGCCGACGCTTCGCGTGGTCAAATAGCGCCGGCAAAGCAAAGCGTAACGCTGCCCCATAAAAAAGCCTCGCACATTCTGCGAGGCTTTTTTTTACGCGTTACTTTGGGTTAATCGATGTAGTCAAAGACTTTGACGATACGCTGGATGCCGCCGACGCTCGACGCCGCGTTGACGATACGCTCGGCTTCTTCGCGGGTCACCATGCCCATCAGATAAACGCTGGCGTTTTCGGTGGTGATTTTGAGCTTGGAGGAGTCGATATGCTCGTTGGTGGCCAGGTGGCTGATCACGTTAGTGGTAAGCCAGGTATCGCTTAGACGCTGGGTGGCCGGGAGGTTCGCGGCAATGGCCAGCTCGTTGTGCACCTGGTTGACCCCGCGCACGCTGGAGGCGACTTCGCTGGCCGTGTCGCGAAGCTCTTCACTCGGCACCTGGCCGACCAGCAGCACCGTCCCGTTGTAGCTGTGGGCGCGAATACGCGCATCGGCCAGGCGCGCATCCGCGCGGTCGAGGGTGCGCTCGACCTGGCGTTCGACCGTGGCGTCTACCGCCTCGACATCACTGCTTCGCTGGGCGTAGTTGGAAGGGTTGGAGGCCGAGTTGTTGGCGCAGCCCGCCAGCAGCACCGCGCTACAGGCGGTGATGAGGCAAAAAGAACGAAATGCGTTGCGAAGGGCCATGGCCGACTCCTTAAACACGAAAATGGTCAATCAAACGACGACGCTTCAAGCGGCGCCGCCAAAGAGCTGCTCGTCGATTAGATCGCACAGGCAGTGGATCGCCAGCAGATGCACTTCTTGAATGCGCGCGGTAGACGTGGCCGGGACGCGAATCTCGCAGTCATCCTGGCCCAAAAGTGAGGCCATGTCACCACCGTCGCGGCCGGTCAGTGCGACCACCACCATGTCGCGGTCGTGGGCGGCCTGAATCGCCTGAACGATATTGGCCGAATTGCCGCTGGTCGAGATGGCCAGCAGTATATCGCCTGGCTGGCCCAGGGCTCTAATCTGTTTTGAAAACACCTCGTTGTAGCTGTAGTCGTTGGCGATCGACGTTAGCGTGGAAGTGTCGGTGGTGAGCGCCAATGCCGGAAGGCTCGGCCGTTCACGCTCGAAGCGGTTCAAAAGCTCGGCGGAGAAGTGTTGGCTATCCCCGGCGCTGCCGCCATTGCCGCAGGCAAGGATCTTGCCTTCGTTGACCAGGCACTGAACCATCATTTGACTGGCCACCTCGATAAACGGGGGCAGCACTTCGCTGGCGTAGGTTTTGGTATCAATGCTTGCATTGAAGTGGCTAAGAATGCGGGATTGAAAGTCCATTAGGGCTTCCTGGTGTCGTGTTAGTAAGCGTCGAAAGCCGCCTTCTCCCAGTGATACTCGAGAGAAGGGGGTTGGCCGGTCATCGCTAGAATATCAAAGCGGCAGGGTGTTGAGACAGCGTGACGGGCCAGGTAAAGCGAGGCGGCGCGAATTAGGCGGCGCTGCTTGAGTGGGGTCACGGTCTCGAGCGGGTGGCCGTTACGTAGGGAAGTGCGGTGCTTGACCTCCACGAAGACCAGGGTGTCCTGGTCCATCATGACAAGATCGAGCTCGCCTCCTTTGACGTGGTGGTTGGCGGTGATCAGCGTTAAACCCTGACGCTGCAACCATTGAGCAGCAAGCTGCTCAATGGCGGCGCCGCGCTTGCGCGCGGTTTGCGGTTTACTGGTCACCCAGCAGGCCCGGCGATAGGATCGGTGCCGGGCGGCCGTTTTGGAAACGCGCCCAGGGAAGCTCGCGGTGAATGCGGCCATCGCCGGAAAGCGACAGCGTCCCGGTGCTACCGTTGAAGCCCTGAATGGAAGAGAGATCCGACAGCCGGGTCGCCAACTCGTACGCATCGACGCCCATGGCCTGCAGGCGGAAGAGTGACGCGTCCCCTTCACCGTGAAGCGCCTGGTAGCTTGCGCTGAACGGTAGCGCTTCTTCGCCGCCGACAGCTGCATCGGGAATCTGCCAGGGGATATCGACGAACATTACGTCGTCGAGGTCCTGGTTCAAGCGCCGTTCACGGCTGCCCTCGTTAAGGTGCGAGGTGGCATAGATGGGCAGCTCTTGGGCGTAGTAGAAGTCCAGCATGGGCGGTACCTGGCGGGCGTAGTCCGGCAGGGCGAGTAAAAAGAGCGCGTCGATACTGCCAAGCTGAGCGCGATCGCCGCTCACGTTCAGCGCAGTTTGTACGGCGCTGGAAACCTCGTTGTTCGGGTTGTAGCGAACGGCATTGGTGACTTCGCCCCCCTGGCCCTGAAACTCGTTCCAGAAGGCTTCGCCTACGCGGCGGCCCCAGTCGTTATCCGGCACCATGACCGACATTTGGCGCCGACCGTCCTGGTAGGCGCGCCGCGCGGCCTGACGTGCTTCATCTTCGGCAGAAAGGCCGTACTGGAAAAGCCCGGCGGCTTGGTTTTGCGAGCCGCTGCCGTAGTTCAGCGCAAGCGTCGGCAGCGGAACGCTGGACTGCTGTTCGAGGCGGCTGACCTGTTCCTTGTCCAGCGGGCCGACGATCAGCTGGGCGTTCATTTGCTCGGCGCGGCTATAGAGTTCGTCCATGGAATACTGCGCCGCGTCGACGAAGCTCAGCTCGACGCCCTGACCGCGAATCGCGCTGTGTTCGCGCATGGCATTGCTGATCGTATCGGCAATGTTGCTCAGTGGGCCCGACTGGGGAAGGGCGACCATGATGCGGCGAATGTCGGCGCCTTCGAGCGCCGGAAGCGAGGCTTGAACCCGGCCCGGCTCGTCCATTGCTTCCCGGGCCCACTGGGCGCGTTCGCGCAGCGTTTGCTGCTCGTTATCGCGCATGGGGAGCTCTTCGTCCAGTACCTGGGTGGCGCGCAGCACCGCGCGTGGGTCGTCAAGGGCGCGGCCAAGCTCCGAGAAGAGCAGCGCCCAGCGTACGCGGTCCTGCTCAGAAAGCGCGGCTTCGTCAACGGCGGCAGCGGCGTCGAACGCCTCTTCGCGCTGGCCCTGCTGAGCCAGGATGTTAGCGGCTTCCAGGCGGCTCAATGAGGCCTGCTCCGGCCCTTGCTGCTCGGCCTGGTTCAAAAGGCGCCCGGCGTCCTCGGCCGGGGCGCGATCCACCACGCCTGGCTGCTGAATGGCGCACCCGGTCAACACCAGGGCGGTAAAGGCGCTGGCGAGCAGGCCACGGAGTGAACGTTTCATGTATGCTTCCTTGGTTTTTTCATTTGCGCTGTTTAAAGCCGAGGATAGATCCCTCAATCCTTGCAAAAGCATAGCGCACCATTAGCTAGCGTCAGCTATTAAAATCGGGAGACATTATGACTCATCAGCCTCCGGGCACATTGTACGTGGTCGCCACGCCAATTGGGAATTTGGAGGACTTAACGCCACGCGCCGCCCGGATCCTTGAAAGCGTCTCGCGCATCGCCGCCGAGGACACCCGGCATAGCGGCAGGCTTTTGAGCCATCTTGGGATCAACAAGCCGCTCATATCGCTTCACGAGCACAATGAAAGCCACCGGGTGGAGGCATTGGACGGCTACCTCGAAGCCGGCGAGAGCATCGCGCTGATCAGCGATGCGGGTACCCCCTTGATCAGCGATCCCGGTTTCATTCTGGTAAGAGAACTTCGTTCGCGCAACCGCCACATCGTGCCCATCCCCGGCGCCTGTGCGTTGGTCGCCGCACTTAGCGGGGCGGGCCTGCCCACGGATCGATTCAGTTTTCGTGGTTTTTTGCCCGCCAAGGCTGGCGCCCGCCGTCAGGCGCTGGAGGTCTGCAGCGAGCGCGAGGAGACGCTGGTATTCTACGAATCCCCCCACCGTATCGTGCAGACCCTGGAAGCGCTGAACGAGCAGATGCCCAACCGGGCCATCGTGCTGGCCCGCGAGCTGACCAAAACTTTCGAAACCTTTCTACAGGGCGTGGCCAGCGAGCTGCTCGATAGGTTAGCCGCCGACCCCAACCAGGCCCGCGGTGAGTTCGTGGTAATGGTGGCCGGGGCGCCGGCGGCTAAAGAGCAGGACGCGCAGACCATTAACGATGAAAAGCTTTTGAAAACGCTGTTGGACGAGGGGGTCGGTGTGAAGCAAGGCGCGGCGATTGCCGCGAATCTGCTGGGCGGGCGTAAGAAAGAGTGGTACGCCAGATTGCAGGCAATGAAAACAGAGCATTGAGGCGGGGGCGGGGCGCTGGTATGCTTGCCGCCGGAGTTGGCCAGACAGTCGCCGCTGCGCGTGCGCAGGGGAGGAAAGTCCGGGCTCCATAGGGCAGAGTGCCAGGTAACGCCTGGGCGGCGTAAGCCGACGGAAAGTGCAGCAGAGAGTAGACCGCCTAAGCCCCGGAAATAAACCTTCGGGGCCGGTAAGGGTGAAAGGGTGCGGTAAGAGCGCACCGCGCGCCTGGCAACAGTGCGTGGCAAGGTAAACCCCACTCGGAGCAAGACCAAATAGGGATCCATTGGCGTGGCCCGCGCTGGATCCGGGTAGGTTGCTTGAGCGCTTTGGCGACAAAGCGCCTAGAGGAATGACTGTCCACGACAGAACCCGGCTTATCGGCCGACTCCCCATTTCCATGCAAGGCCCCTCTCGGGGCCTTCCAACACAGTGTGCGTATCATGTCCTCTGCCAGCCAGACCGTTTCCGACTTTCGCCATACCAGCGTTTTGCTAGACGGAGCGGTCGACGCCCTCGTGCATTCGGCAAACGGCGTCTACCTTGACGGCACCTTTGGCCGCGGCGGACATTCGCGCCTGATTCTTTCGCGTCTTGACGAAACCGGCCGCCTGTTGGCCATGGACCGGGACCCCCAGGCCATCGAGGCCTCCAACGCCATCGACGATTCGCGCTTCTCGATTACCCGGCGCGAATTTGCGCGCCTTGGCGAATACGCCAAAGAGCAGGGCCTTTTCGGCAAGCTCTCCGGAATACTGCTCGACGTCGGCGTGTCGTCCCCCCAGCTCGATGATCCGGAGCGCGGCTTTAGCTTCATGCGCAACGGCCCGCTGGATATGCGCATGGACCCCACCCAGGGCGAAAGCGCGGCGGATTTTTTGGCGCATGCCAAGGAAGCGGAGATCGCCGACGTTTTCAAAACCCTGGGCGAGGAGCGTTTCGGTAAACGCCTGGCGCGCGCAGTGGTGACCCGGCGCGCCGAGAAGCCGTTCACCCACACCCTGGACTTGGCCGAGGTACTCAAACAGGCACATCCCGCCTGGGAGAAGGGCCGCCACCCGGCCACCAAGGCGTTTCAGGGGTTGCGTATCTACTTAAACGGCGAACTCGATCAGCTCGACGCTGCCCTCGAGGCCGCCCTCGAAGCACTGGCGCCGGGCGGGCATCTGGTCGTGATCAGCTTTCATTCGCTGGAAGACCGCCGAGTGAAGCGCTTCATTCGCCACCACGTCCGCGGCGATACCCACCTGCCCAAGGGCGTGCCGGTGCGTGACGATCAGATCAATCGCCGCCTCGAGGCGCTCAACAAGGGCGTACGGCCTACGCCGTTCGAGGTCGATCAAAACCCGCGCGCGCGTAGCGCGGTCATGCGGGCGGCCAAAAAGCGAGGCTGACCATGCTTGAGCGAATCGACTACTGGTGGTCCGTGTTGCGTAGTGAGTGGCCCTTCAAGCTACGTTTACGCCTCTGGCCCCTCATCATCCTGGCGCTCTTTCTCGGCTGTATGCTGACAGCACTCGCCGTGGTGGCAACGACCCACATGACGCGCACTCAGTACGCTCAGCTTCAGCGCCTTGAGCAGGAAAAGAACCAGCTGCAGACCGAGTGGGGCCAGCTTTTGCTCGAAGAGGGCGCCTGGTCGACGCCGGCACGTATCGAGCAGATCGCCACCGAGCGCCTTGAAATGCGCATTCCCGATGTAGACGATGTCGAGGTTATTCGGCCATGAACCAACGCCGCCGCGGGGGCACCTCCCGGCAGACGCCCATTGCGCCGCCTTTGGGTGGCGGGCGCTTTCTGTTCATTCTCGTTTTAGTCGCCATGGCCGCCTGCGTGCTGGTCGGGCGTATTACACTTTTGCAGGTGATCGACCGGCCGTTTCTGCAAAGCCAGGGCGACGCGCGAACCCTGCGCCACGAAGTGATTCCCTCCCACCGCGGTATGATTACCGACCGCAACGGGGAGCCGCTGGCCATTTCGACGCCGGTGGTAACACTTTGGGCCAACCCCCAGGAACTCCCTGCCGATGCGATCCAGCGCGTCATGCTTGCCCAGGCGCTGGGTATGAGCCTGGGGGATTTCGAGGCGCGCATCGAGCGCTACTCAAGCCGCGAATTCATGTATCTTCGTCGTCAGATGACCCCCGAGGCCGCCCAGCGCATTCTCGATTTGCGCACCCCCGGGGTTTATCAGCAGCGCGAGTACAAGCGCTACTACCCGGCGGGCGAAGTCGCCGCCCAGATTCTCGGGGTGACCAACGTCGACGATATCGGCCAGGAAGGCCTCGAGCTCGCCTATCAGCCCTTTTTGGCCGGCCACCCGGGCCAGCGCCGGGTGATCAACGACCGGCGCGGGCGGTTGGTGCGCGAACTGGGGATCATCAGCGATGCCCAGCCCGGCGGCGAGTTGACGCTGTCCATCGATCAACGTATTCAATATATGGCGTACCGTGAGCTGCGCGCGGCGGTGGCCGAAAACGAAGCCGATGGCGGCGTGCTGGTCACCATGGATGCACGCACCGGCGAGGTGTTGGCCATGGCTAATCTGCCGTCCTACAACCCGAATAACCGCGCCGGCCTCGACCCGCGGGGGTTGCGTAACCAGGCGCTGGTCGACGTGTTTGAGCCCGGCTCGGTGATGAAACCGCTGGCCATGGCGGCGATTCTCGAAAGCGGCGTGGTCGACCGCGATGTGATCGTGGACACCTCGCCTGGCTGGATGCGCATCGACCAGTTCACCATTCGCGATATTCGCAACTACGGCGAGCTGGACCTGCCCGGCATTCTGGAGAAATCCTCCAATATCGGTATGTCCAAGCTCACTCTTCGACTCGACGATACGACGGTCTGGGAGAAGTACAACCAGCTTGGTCTTGGTCAAAGCCCCGGTACCGGCTTCCCCGGCGAGTCCACCGGTAGCCTGCCCGCGCCGGTTCGCTGGTCGCGTAGTGAGCGCGCCGCGCTCTCCTACGGTTACGGGCTCTCGGTCTCGGCGGTTCAGCTGGCCAGCGCCTATACCGCGCTTGCCAATGACGGCGTGCGCATGTCGCCCTCGCTTTTGCGCCTTTCCGACACCCCACAAGGGAGTCAGGCGATCGACCCGAGTGTCGCCAACGATTTGCTCGATATTCTCGAAACCTCGGTCGGACCTACCTCCGGCGGGCGTCGCGCCCGAGTAGAGGGGTACCGGGTGGGCGGCAAGACTGGAACGGTGCGCAAAACCGGCCAGCAAGGCTACGCCGTCGACGCCTACCGCAGCGTGTTTGCGGGTATCGCACCGATTTCGGATCCGCGTATCGTGACGGTGGTGATGATCGACCACCCACGGGCCGGTCAGTTTTACGGCGGCGCGGTCGCCGCCCCGGTTTTTTCCAGCGTGACGGGCAATGCGTTACGGCTTTTGGATGTACCGCCCGACTACGAAGTGGAATAGCGTGAAGGAGACAAAATGACGTCCAGCCCCCGCCGTTTGTGGGATGCGTTAAAGAAAGGGTGGCCGGCCAATGAGCTGCCTGAAAAGCTACCCGCGTTACCCGATGAGTTCCGTTTGACCAGCGACTCCCGAGCGGTTGCCCCGGGTGACGTGTTCGTTGCCGTGCCAGGTAGCCAACGCGATGGACGCGATTACATCGATGCCGCCCTCGAGCAGGGTGCCGCGCTGGTGCTGGCGCACTCGAAAAAGCCGCGCGTTACCTTAGAGGGGTGTGTGCTTCATTTGCCCCACCTGGTGCTTCGCCTGGGTGAGCTGGGGCGTGCGCTTTTCGCCGTGCCCGATGACCTCGACTTGATTGGGGTGACCGGCACCAACGGTAAAAGCTCGGTCACCCACTACATTGCCGAGCTGAGCGAGCTTTTGAATACCCCGGCCGGGGTGATCGGCACTTTGGGTACGGGCCGGCTTGGCGAGCTGGCCGATAGCGGGCTGACCACGCCAGGACCGCTTTTTTTACAGCGTTCTTTGGCCGAACTTGCCCAAAGTGGTGCCCAGCGCGTGGCTATCGAAGCCTCCTCCCATGCGCTGGATCAGCAGCGGCTAACCGCCTGTAATATCCGTGCTGGCGTGTTTACCAACCTGAGCCGGGACCATCTCGATTACCATGGCAGCATGGCCGCCTACGCGGCGGCCAAGGCGAAGCTCTTTCGCCGCCCGGAGCTAGAGCTTGCCGTGGTCAACGCCCAGGACCCGCTGGCAAGGCTCATGCTGGCAGGTCTGGAAAAAGGCGTGCGCGTTTTGGCCATCGGCGATGACCAGGCCTGTACGCTGCGCGTGGTGGGCTGGCACCCTCATGCACTGGGCCAACACGCGCTCATCGCTACCCCGGAGGGGGAAAAGACCCTCGAGATGAACCTGATGGGGCGCTTCAACCTGGATAACGTGCTGCTCGCCATCGCCACGCTTTACGGGCTTGGCGAGCCGCTCGGCGCGCTTTTCGAGGCCGCGTCGAAGCTCAATCCGGTTCCCGGGCGCATGGCGCTTTATAAAGCGGCCCATTCCCCAAGCGTGGTGATCGACTATGCCCATACCCCGAATGCGCTTCACTCGGCCCTGGGCGCGCTGCGCGATCATCTAAGCGAGTCCGGCAAGCTTTGGTGCGTGTTTGGCTGTGGTGGCGAGCGTGACACCGGCAAGCGTGCGGAAATGGCGCGAGTGGCTGAAAAGCAGGCCGATCACAGCGTGATCACCGACGACAACCCCCGGGGCGAACCCGCCGACGCCATTCGCCGCATGATTGCCGAAGGCTTTAGCAAAGCCGGCGCGTTTAGCGAAATCGGCGATCGACGGGCGGCCATCGAGCAGGTGATTGGCCAGGCTGGCGTCGGTGACGTCGTGTTGATCGCGGGCAAAGGTCACGAGGCTTATCAAGAGATCGACGGCGTGCGTCATGACTACCGCGACGCAGCCGAAGTGCTAAAGGCGTTTGAACTGCGGAGCGGCGGTTAATGCGTTGGCACGTAGCGGACGTTGCCGCGTCCCTGAATCTAACCCTACCCGGCGACTTCCCGGCACTCGCGTTCACATGCGTGGTGACCGATACCCGGCGTATCACGCCGGGTTGTTTGTTCGTTGCGCTCAAAGGAGTGCGCTTCGACGCTCACGACTTTATCGAGCAGGCACGCACCCTGGGGGCGGCGGCCGCGCTGGTACAAACGCCGGTCGATTCGGCGCTGCCCCAGCTGGTGTGCGCCGATACCCGCCTGGCGCTGGGGCTTTTGGCTAGGGCCTGGCGCACGCGTTTCGACGCCCCGCTGGTGGCGGTTACCGGCAACAGCGGCAAGACCACCGTCAAAGAAATGACCGCGGCGCTGCTCGCGCCCCTGGGGCCGGTGCTGGCCACCGAGGCCAATCTCAATAACGATTTCGGCGCGCCGCTGACGCTTTTGCGCCTGACCCCCGAGCACCGGGCGGCGGTGGTGGAGCTTGGCGCCAATCACCTGGGGGAGATCGCCTGGACCAGCCGCTTGGCGGCCCCCGATGTGGCCATCATCACCAACGTGACCGGGGCCCACGTCGGCGAGTTCGGGGGTATGGGCCACATCGCCCAGGCCAAAAGCGAATTGCTGCTGGGACTCAAGCCCGACGGCGTGGCGGTACTCAATCGTGAAGACCGCTATTTCGACACCTGGGCGGCGCTTGCCCCGGGCCGGGTGCAGAGCTACGCCGTTGATAGCGAAGCGGATGTCTGCGCAAAGGCACTTTCCTGCGACAGCCAAGGGCGGTATGCTTTCACGCTTGTTCGAAAGGGGTGCGCGCTTGGCGAAGTGCGCCTGGCGCTGCCCGGCAAGCACAATGTGAGCAACGCTCTGGCCGCCGCCGCCGCCGCGCTTGCCGCTGGGGTGTCAGCGGATCGCGTGGTGGCGGGGTTGTCGGCGCTTGCGCCGCTTGCCGGGCGGCTTAGCGTGATCGAAGGGCCCAACGGCAGTACGCTTTTGGACGACACCTATAACGCCAATCCCGGTGCGATGAAGGTGGCGCTCGATACGCTTAAAAGCTTCCCCGGGCCGCACTGGTGTGCGCTGGGGGCCATGGGCGAGCTTGGCGAAAACGCCGAGGCGCTACACGGCGAAGTAGGGCGCTACGCACGCGAAATCGGTGTCGATACGCTGCTCACCTGCGGCGACGCCGCGCGCGCCGTCAGCGATGCCTTCGGTCGCGGGTACCACTTTGACGACCACGAGACGCTCGCGCGTCATATTATTAATACGTTGCCGCCTAACGCCACGCTATTGGTGAAAGGGTCACGCAGCGCGGGCATGGAAAACGTCCTTGCCGCGCTGCTCGGTTGAAACAGGGTAAACGCCGTTCATGTTACTTCACCTGGCGAATTTGCTAGCTCAATACCAAAGCGCTTTTCAGGTTTTCAACTACCTCACGCTTCGCATCATCCTGGCGGCCATCACCGCACTCATGCTTTGCCTGTGGCTTGGGCCGTGGGTCATTCGGCGGTTAGTCGACGGCCAGATCGGTCAGTCGGTACGCGACGACGGGCCCCAGTCTCATCTCTCCAAGGCCGGCACGCCCACCATGGGTGGCGTCATGATTCTCATGTCCATCGCCATCAGTACGTTCGTTTGGGGGGACCTGGCCAACCACTACGTATGGGTGGTGCTGGCCGTTACCCTGGGCTTCGGCGCGATCGGCTGGGTCGACGACTACCGCAAGGTGGTCGAGAAAAACCCCCGCGGCCTGCCGGCCAGGTGGAAATACTTTTGGCAATCCGTGGTCGGTCTCGGCGCGGCGCTGATTCTCTATTTCAGCGCGACCACCCCCGCCGAAACAAGCCTTTTGCTGCCGCTATTCAAGGATTTCGCGCTGCCGCTGGGCGTTTTCTATATCGTGCTGAGCTACTTCGTGATCGTTGGAAGTTCCAACGCGGTCAATCTGACCGATGGCCTGGACGGGCTTGCCATCATGCCCACCGTTTTGGTGGCCATGGGGCTTGCGGTGTTCGCCTACGCCAGTGGTAACGCGGTGTTCGCCAACTACCTACATATTCCGTTCATTCATGGTACCGGCGAAATCGCGGTGTTCTGCGCAACGATCGCCGGCGCTGGCCTGGGTTTTTTGTGGTTCAACACTTACCCGGCGCAGGTCTTCATGGGCGATGTCGGCGCACTGGCCCTTGGTGCGGCGCTTGGCGTCGTGGCGGTGGTCGTTCGCCAGGAGATCGTGCTGTTCATCATGGGCGGTATCTTCGTGGTCGAGACGTTGTCGGTGATCCTGCAGGTGGGGTCGTTCAAACTGACCGGGCGGCGTATCTTTCGCATGGCGCCGCTTCACCATCATTACGAGCTCAAGGGTTGGCCGGAACCCCGGGTAATCGTGCGCTTTTGGATCATTACCGTGGTGCTGGTGCTATTGGGGC
This sequence comes from Vreelandella sp. GE22, assembly GCF_968212445.1. Classification (NCBI taxonomy): domain Bacteria; kingdom Pseudomonadati; phylum Pseudomonadota; class Gammaproteobacteria; order Oceanospirillales; family Halomonadaceae; genus Vreelandella; species Vreelandella sp. GE22. Next base: position 2,100,165 of record NZ_OZ309110.1, on the reverse strand, counting down.
TTGCCACCCTGAAAGTGCGCTAGGACCACGCGATTCTCGCAAGGCCAGCGGCTGGCTGTCAGAGCACTGGCCGCCGGATCGCCGGCCGTACGTAAGGAGCCAAGCAATGCAGATACCTGAGGGCGTGACCGCCGTTATCGGTCTGGGGGTTTCCGGCCGGGCGATCTGCCGCCATCTGGCTCGCCTGGGCGCACCCTTTGCGCTTTTGGACACGCGTACCGCGCCGCCAGGGCTCGAAGCGTTTCAGACGCTTTACCCCCAGGCCACTACCTACTGTGGCCCGCTGACCGCGGTCGATTTCAGTCGCGCCCGGGAAGTCGTAATTAGCCCGGGCGTCGACCCTTGTACGCCAGGCCTTGAAGGCCTGCTCGAACAGGTCAACGATAGCACCGGCGAGCCGAGGCTCGTGGGGGAAATCGCGCTTTTTCGGCGCGCGGTGAAAGCGCCAGTGGCAGCGATTACCGGCTCCAACGCCAAATCCACCGTGACGACGCTGCTGGGCGAGATGGCCCGTGCCTGCGGTGTCAACGCCGCGGTCGGGGGGAATCTGGGCACGGCGGCGCTGGAGCTTCTGGAGACCCATCCCGAGGCAGCGCTTTATATTCTCGAACTATCGAGCTTTCAGCTGGAAACGACCCCGCGCCTCGACGCGACGGCCGCGGCGTTTTTGAATCTAAGCGAAGACCACCTCGACCGACACGAAAGCCTTGCGCGCTACCGCGAGGCGAAGGCGCGCATTTTTATCGGCGCCGAACACGCGGTGGTCAACGCCGACGACCCGCTGACCTGGCCTCGCGGCGCCGCGCGGGTTTCGCGCTTTGGCAGCCGCGCCCACGAGGCAGGGGAGTGGGGGGTGAAAACTGTGGAAGGCCAGACGTGGCTCGCCCAGGGGGAAACCCTGCTGCTACGCACGGATTCGCTGAGCATGGCCGGCCAGCACAACTACATGAACGCCCTGGCCGCCCTTGCCCTGGGCGACCGCTTGGGTTTTTCGCTATCTGGCATGTGCCGGGCGCTTGTGGATTTCAAGGGCCTGGCCCACCGCAGCGAAGTCATCGCCACGCTTAATGGGGTGCGCTGGGTCAACGACTCCAAGGGCACCAACGTGGGGGCGACCCTGGCCGCTATCGACGGCATTGGCGCCACCCTCGAAGGGCGGCTCGTTTTGCTGGCCGGGGGTGTCGGCAAGGGCGCGGACTTTACGCCGCTGGCGGCGCCGCTCGCCCGTTACGCCCGGGAAGTCGTGGTGTTTGGCACGGATGCCCCGCGCCTGAAGGCCGTCCTGGGTGAAACGGTCCCGGTGCGCGAGGTGGACGACCTCGCCCAGGCCATGGCGCTTGCCTTCGAGACGGCGCGCCCGGGGGACTGCGTGTTGCTTTCCCCGGCCTGCGCCAGTCTCGATCAATTTGCCAACTTCGAAGCGCGTGGCGAGGCGTTTCGTGAGTGGGTCAACCGTCAACGCAGTGAGGTGGGTGCATGAGCCGACGCCAACGCTTTATGAATGCCGTGACCACTAAGCATCTGCCCTGCGATGTCTGGCTGATCGTGGCGGTGGTAACGCTTGCCGGGCTTGGCTGGATCATGGTGAGTTCGGCCTCGGTCGGCCTGCTGGAAAACAGCTACTACTACTCTCGCCAGCACGCGGTCTTTTTGCTAGTGGCCGGGATTGCGTGCCTTTTCATGCTGTGCGTGCCGCTGGAGGCCTGGCGCCAGAACGCCTCGCTGATTCTGCTCGCCAGTATTTTCATGCTGGTCATGGTATTGATGGTCGGTCAGGAAATAAACGGCAGTAAGCGCTGGATTTCGCTGCCCGGCCCGCTTCCCAGCCTGCAAATCTCCGAGCTTGGCAAGGTGGGGCTGATTTTCTATATGGCGGCGTTCATGTCGCGCTTTACCTATGACCTGCGCAATCGGGCGTTCAGCATGTGGCGGCCTATCGCGGTGCTCGCCGTGCCCGCCGGACTACTCTTTTTGGCGCCGGATTTCGGCGGCATGGTGGTGTATACCGTGTGCGTCATCGGCATGCTGATGATGAGCGGCGCTTCGCTCGTGCTACTGATCGGCAGCGGCAGCGTTCTCGCCTTCGGCGCAGTAATGATGGTCGTGATGGAGCCCTACCGGCTGGCCCGCTGGACCAGTTTCCTGGACCCTTGGGCGGATCAGTTCGCGACCGGCTACCAGCTGACCCAGGCGCTGATCGCTTTCGGGCGCGGCCATGTCGCCGGCACCGGGCTTGGCAATAGCGTGCAAAAACTCCACTACTTGCCCGAGGCGCATACCGACTTCATCTTCGCGGTGATCGCCGAAGAGCTCGGCATGATCGGCGCGATCAGCGTGGTGGCGCTCTTTACCCTGTTCGTTACCCGCGCCATGCTGATTGGCCGGCGCGCAGAGCTTGCCGGGCACCTGTTCGGCGCCTATGTAAGCTACGGTATCGGGTTCATCGTCTCCGCCCAGGCGTTTATCAATATGGCGGTAAGCTCCGGACTTCTGCCCACCAAGGGGCTCACACTTCCCCTGATTAGTTACGGCGGCTCGAGTCTTCTGGTGACCGGTATGATGATTGGCCTGCTGCTGCGCGTAGACGCCGAAACCCGCCACAGCCCCCGGCGCGCCTCCACCCCGTATAAGTCTCGCTTCGAGCCGCGTTTATCTTGAGTAAGGAGTTATTTGTGACGACGAATGCACGTCGACGCATTTTGATCATGGCCGGCGGTACCGGCGGTCACGTGATTCCTGCACTGTCGCTCGCCCGGGCGCTGCAGGCGCAGAACGTCGCGGTGGAGTGGCTGGGAAGCCCACGCGGCATCGAAAACCGCCTGGTACCCGAGGCCGGTATTACCCTTCACACCGTGGCCATTGCCGGGCTACGCGGCAAGGGGATGGTGGGCTGGCTCAAGGCGCCGTTCAATTTGAGCCGGGCGGTGTGTGATGCCCGTCGCGTCATCAAACGCTTCCAGCCCGATGTCGTCGTCGGCCTTGGCGGCTTTGCCAGCGGCCCTGGCGGGCTCGCCGCCAAACTTTCGGGTATACCGCTGGTGATTCACGAGCAAAACGCCGTGGCGGGGCTGACCAACCGGGTGCTTTCACGGCTGGCCAACAAGACCTACGCCGCTTTCGAGAACGCCTTTGGCCCTCGCGCCGAGGTGATCGGCAACCCCGTGCGCGGCGAGATCGCCGTGCTGGGTGAAACGCCGCGTACAAACGCCGAGCTCACCGCGCGCCGGCTCAGGCTACTGGTGGTCGGCGGGTCGCTGGGCGCCGTGGCGCTCAACGAACGCCTACCGGTGGCGCTAGCGGCGCTGGATGAAGCCAGCCGCCCCGAGGTGTGGCACCAGGCGGGCAAGGATCGCGATGAGGCGACACGCCAGGCGTATCGGTCCCTCGATGTCGAGGCCCAGGTGAGCGCGTTCATCGACGATATGGCCGCCGCCTACGACTGGGCGGATCTGGTGGTCTGCCGCGCGGGCGCTTTGACCGTGGCCGAACTTGCCGCGGCGGCGAAACCGGCCCTTTTGGTGCCATTTCCTTTTGCGGTGGACGATCATCAGCGCGTCAATGCCGACGTGCTGGTCAAGGCCGGGGCGGCGCGCTGCGTAGTGCAAAAGGAGTTGACCCCAGAGCGGCTGACTGCGCTGTTGGGCGAGCTATTGACCCACGACACCTTGGCCAGCATGGCCTTGAGCGCGCGCCAGGCGGCGCACCTGGACGCCACCGAGCGTTTAGCGGCAGGATGCCTTTCGTTAGTGAAGCAAGGAGATTCGGTGTGACCGATTTAACGACCGACAAGCCAACCCCATCCGGCACCCCCACCGGGCCTGGCATGCGGCGAATCAAACGCCTGCATTTCGTGGGTATCGGCGGGGCGGGCATGTGCGGCATTGCCGAGGTGCTGGCCAACCAGGGCTACGCGGTTAGCGGTAGCGACATGAAAGTTTCGACGGTTACCGAGCGCCTGCGCGGCTGTGGCGTCAAGGTCTTCATGGGCCACGCGCCGGAAAACGTCGAGGGCGCCGACGTGGTGGTGGTATCCAGCGCGATCGATGAAACCAATCCGGAAATTCGCTGGGCGCAGGAACACCGCGTGCCGGTGGTGCGCCGCGCGGAGATGCTGGCCGAGCTGATGCGCTTTCGCCACGGTATCGCCGTCGCCGGCACCCACGGTAAAACCACCACCACCAGCCTGACCGCCACGCTGTTGGCCGAAGGCGGGCTCGATCCGACCTTCGTGATCGGCGGTAAGCTGACCAGCGCCGGTGCCAATGCGCGCCTGGGCGAGGGCGATTACCTGGTGGCCGAGGCCGACGAATCCGACGCCTCGTTTCTGCACCTTCAGCCCATGGTGTCGATCGTCACCAACATCGACGCCGATCATATGGCGACCTACGGCGGCGACTTCGAGCGGCTCAAGACCACTTTCATCGAGTTTTTACACAATTTGCCGTTTTACGGTTTGGCGGTACTGTGCACCGACGACCCGCACGTCAACGGGCTCTGTGAGCAGGTCAAGCGCCAGTTTGTCACCTATGGCTTCAACGAAGAGGCCGACTACCGCATCACGAATTTCACCCAGCGCGAAGGCGAAGTGACGTTTACCGCGCTGCGCCCGGACGGCGCTGCGCCGCTCGAAGTGCGTCTGGCGATGCCAGGCCGCCACAACGCGCAAAATGCCATGGCGGCGATCGTGGTGGCGACCGACGCCGGGGTGAGTGACGAGGCGATTCTGGCCGGACTCGCCGGGTTTGCCGGCGTCGGGCGGCGCTTTCAGGTGCATGGCCACTTCCCGGCGCCGGGTCAAGACGGCGAGGTCATGCTGGTCGACGACTACGGCCACCACCCTCGTGAAGTCGATATGGTGATCAAGGCGGTTCGCGCCGGTTGGCCCAAGCGGCGCCTGGTGATGCTCTACCAGCCTCACCGCTACAGCCGCACCCGGGATCTGTTCGAGGACTTCGTGCGCGTACTCTCCCAGGTCGACACCCTGGTACTGTTGGACGTTTACAGCGCCGGCGAGGCGGTGATTCCAGGCGCGGAAGGGCGAACGCTTGCCGGCTCGATTCGCCAGCGCGGCGAGGTCGACCCGCTGTTCGTCGAGGAGAAGCAGGAGCTTTCGACGATTTTGGAAAAGGTGCTGCGCCCGGACGACATTCTAATCACCCAGGGCGCTGGCGATATCGGCGGTATTTCGCTGGCCCTGGCAAAGGCAAGGCTTGTGCTGGACGAGGTTGAGCTATGAGTACACAAGCAATGAACACGTCGCTGGATAACGTCGTGGTCGTGTTGGGGGGCGTCTCCGGCGAGCGCGAGGTGTCGCTGAAAAGCGGTGCAGCCATACTCGAAGCGCTAAAACGCCAGGGCGTGAACGCCACGGGCTATGACCCACGCGATGGCGGCCTTGCCGGGCTCGAGGCGCTGGCACCTTCACAGGTGTTCATCGCCCTGCACGGGCGCGGCGGCGAAGACGGCACCCTCCAAGGCGCGCTCGAGCTTTTGAGCATTCCCTACACCGGCAGCGGTGTGCTCGCATCGGCTTTGGGTATGGATAAAGAGCGCACCAAGCAGGTGTGGCGCGCCCAGGGGTTGCCGACCCCCGAAAGTATCACGCTGGACGACGATGCGAATTGGAGCGCGGTCATCGATGCACTCGGCCTACCCATGATCGTCAAGCCCGTTCACGAAGGCTCGACGCTTGGGATCAGCATCGTCAAAAGCGAAGCGGAGCTTAAAGCCGCTTATACCGAAGCCGCCCGGTTCGACGCTCAGGTCATGGCCGAGCGGTTCATCGAAGGCGAAGAGTACACCGTGGCGCTTTTGGGGGATGAAGCACTCCCCGCTATTCGTGTCGAAGTGCCCGGCGGCTTTTACGACTACGAAGCGAAGTACCTCTCCGATACGACGCTTTACCATTTGCCCTGTGGGCTCGACACGAGTGAGGAGCAGGCGCTGGCCGCGCTTTGCCAAAAGGCGTTTCGCGCCATGGGCGGGCAGGGCTGGGGGCGGATCGATGTGATGCGCGACGCCGACGGCACGTTCTGGCTAATCGAAGTGAATACCGTGCCCGGTATGACCGATCATAGCCTGGTCCCCCAGGCCGCGGCGCACGCCGGCATTGGCTTCGACGAGCTGGTCATGAAGATATTAGCGACCGCCGGCCCCGCATGAGCTTCTCTACTGTGAAGATAGTTCTATGAAGACAGCTTTATGAAAAAGCGTAACGCATGGGTGGGCGTGATTTTGCTTGCGCTGCTGCTCGGTGCGGGCGGTCGGGCGCTATGGCTTTGGCTGGACCGGCCCATCGAGCGGGTCTCGATTCGCGGCGAGTGGGATTACGTCAGCGCCGACTACCTGCGCACCCAGCTTGCACCACTGGTGCAAAACGCGACCTGGCTTTCGGCGGATCTGGGCGAGCTGCGCGAACGGGCGCTTAGAATCGGCTGGCTTTTCGAGGTGCGTATTTCTCGGGAGTGGCCCAATGCGCTGGTCTTCGAGCTGGTCGAGCAGGACCCGATCGCGCGCTGGAACGACGATTTCTTGCTCAATCCGCTAGGGGAGCCTTTTCCCTTCGCACCGCTTGATGTACCGCCGAACCTGCCCGACCTGGCAGGGCCCGCGGGCAGTAGTGAAGAGGTGCTCGACTACTATCAGCGCCTGACTCCGCACTTTGCCACGCTGTCGCTAACGCTTTCCCAGCTGCGCCTTGAGCCCCGCGGCGCTTGGCGACTACAGCTCGATAACGGCGCCTGGGTCATGCTGGGTAGACGCCAGCACGATATTCGCCTGGCCAGGCTCACGGCCTCCTGGCAGCGCGAGCTTGCAAGCCAGGGCGACCAGATTCGCTATATCGATCTTCGCTACCCCAACGGGGTGTCGGTTGCCTGGCACGGGCAGAGCGATTTCGACGATAGCGAGGAGTAAAAAGCCGCTTTAATGAATAAAGCGGCGCTTGAAAGGTAAAAGTGAGCGTTTGCCAACAAGGAAAACCCGATAATGGGGTTTAAATTATCCGCCAAGCCCATTATCGTGGTGCATGACTGGTCGTATAATGGTCATCGTTTCTATATGATGGGTTTGTTCGCTGATGTTTATTTGTGTTGATTTAGTGTTACATGCTCTGATCAACGTATAACATTTAAGGATCGGCAGTGCTTCATGGAGGCCAACGCGGCTTAAGCGCTCGTTGTTTATCTGAGTATTTTTAAACGGGCTTTTACGATGCTCGTGTATAAATATACAGGTTTTAAGCGCCATGTACAGACCTGTCACCAGGGATAATTTGGCAAAAGGCGTTGAGTAAATAATGTCACTTTAAAGCGCCGATTCGAAGATGTTCCGCTATGAGAATGAAGAACGTTGAGAAATAAAGTGCGCTGAGAAATAAAGTACGTTGCAGATAGTTCGTCGCAGATAGTTCGTTGCGGATAGTTCATTGCAGATAGTTCGTTGCAGATAGTTCGTCGAGAATAGTCGGCTAATGGCTATCAATGACAGGCAAATGTGTAGATAAGCGGTTGTCGACCATCAACCGTCTATCGTTTACAGGATTACTATAAGGAGATCACCCGACTCATGGCAGGCTCACCCAATGCATCCAATATGGTTGTCGGGCTGGACATCGGAACGTCCAAGGTCGTCGCGATAGTCGGTCAACCCACCGATGACGGTGGAATCGAGATTGCGGGTATAGGCTCTCATCCTTCAAGAGGGATGAAGCGTGGCGTTGTGATCAATATCGAATCGACGGTCCAGTCGATTCAACGCGCGGTCGAAGAGGCGGAACTCATGGCCGGCTGCGACATCCATTCGGTGTACGTAGGCGTTGCCGGCAGTCACATTAGCTCGATGAATTCAGACGGTGTGGTGGCGATTAAAGAGCGTGAAGTCACCCCGTCTGATATTGATCGTGTTATCGACTCCGCCCGCGCCCGGGCCGTTTCCGAAGGCCAGCGCGTGCTGCACGTGCTGCCTCAGGAATTCTCCATCGACGCCCAGGGCGGCATTCGCGAACCCCTGGGAATGTCGGGCGTGCGTCTGGAGGCTCAGGTGCACCTGGTCACCGCGGCCTTGAACGCGGTGCAAAATATCGAAAAGTGTGTCCGCCGCTGCGGGCTTGACGTGGATGCCATCATCCTGGAGCAGCTGGCATCCAGTATGGCGGTGCTCACCGAAGATGAGCGCGAGCTTGGGGTGTGCATGGTCGATATCGGTGGGGGCACGACCGATATGGCCATATTCAGCGAAGGCGCGATACGCCACACGGCGGTCATTCCCATCGCCGGTGACCAGGTGACCAACGATATTGCGATGGCGCTGCGTACACCGACCCAGCATGCTGAAGAGATCAAGGTGAAGTACGCTTGCGCGCTGACCCAGCTGGCCGCAAGCGATGAAATGATCAAGGTACCAAGCGTTGGAGACCGCGCATCGCGCGACCTATCCCGCCAGGCGTTGGCGGAAGTGGTCGAGCCGCGCTACGAAGAGCTCTTTACGTTGGTACGCGATGAATTACGCCGCAGTGGCTATGAAGACATGGTGGCCGCCGGAGTGGTACTCACCGGCGGCACTTCGCGTATGGAAGGGGTGAGCGAGCTGGCGGAAGAGATCTTCCACATGCCGGTGCGCATCGCCTGCCCGCAAAACGTGCGCGGGCTGGCGGATGTGGTGCGCAACCCCATCTATGCGACAGGCGTTGGCCTTTTGCATTACGCACTACAAGAGGCACGTCACGGACAAGGTCTGGAGAGCCATGGGCGAGTTAGCACGGCGCATAAAGCGCGCGGTGAGCTCGTTCAGCGTGATAGCAGGGATGGTCATTCGGCGCTAGCGAAAATCAAAGGCTGGTTCAAAGGAAATTTCTGACAGGGCCGCAAGCGCGGTTCAGGAGACGGGGCTATGTTCGAATTGGTAGATAACGCACCCTCGAGCAGTGCGGTCATTAAAGTGGTCGGTGTTGGCGGCGGCGGCGGTAACGCGGTCAACCACATGGTGGAAAGCAACATCGAAGGTGTTGAATTCATCTGTGCCAATACCGACGCTCAGGCGCTCAAGCGCGTATCGGCTAAAACGGTGTTACAGCTGGGTGGCGAGATCACCAAAGGGCTGGGCGCCGGTGCGAACCCCGAGGTGGGGCGCCAGGCGGCCATGGAAGATCGCGAGCGTATCGCTGAGCTTCTGGACGGCGCCGATATGGTGTTCATTACCGCCGGTATGGGCGGTGGCACCGGTACTGGCGGTGCGCCGGTGGTAGCCCAGGTCGCCAAGGAGCTGGGTATTCTAACGGTGGCCGTGGTCACGCGGCCGTTCCCGTTCGAAGGGCCCAAGCGCATGCGCGCGGCGGAAGAGGGCATGAAAGAGCTCTCCGAGCACGTCGACTCGCTGATCACCATTCCCAACGAGAAGCTTTTATCCGTACTGGGTAAAAACGCTACGCTCTTGACCGCTTTCAGCGCCGCCAACGACGTGCTGCTCGGGGCGGTTCAGGGTATTGCGGAGCTGATAACAAGCCCGGGTATCATCAACGTCGACTTTGCCGACGTGCGCACGGTGATGTCCGAAATGGGTATGGCGATGATGGGCACCGGTGGCGCCACCGGCGAAAACCGTGCTCGCGAAGCCGCGGAAAAAGCAATTCGCAGCCCGCTGCTGGAAGATATCGATCTGCACGGTGCCCGCGGTATTCTGGTCAACATCACCGCTGGCCCGGATCTCTCCATCGGCGAGTTCAACGATGTGGGCGCCACGGTTCAAGAGTTCGCCTCTCAGGAAGCGACGATCGTGGTCGGCACCTCGATCGACATGGAGATGTCCGACGAGCTGCGCGTGACCGTGGTGGCTGCGGGCCTCGATGGCAACAAGCCCAAGCAGGCCGTTCGCGAACCGGCCACGCGCCGCGCCGCAGCGGAGCCGGCGGACTACCGTAAAATGCAGCAGCCCACCGTGACGCGTCAGCAGTCGGCGGCGCGCGCTGAAGCCCAGGAATCGTCGCCCAAGCCGCGCCCGGAAAAGCGCCGTTCCGCGGAATCCGACGACTACCTGGATATTCCCGCGTTTTTACGCCGCCAGGCGGATTGATTCAATACAGTGCGCTGAGTTACCAGCGAGCGTTTTAACCACGACCTATTGGTTAAGGCGCTCGTTTGCTGTTAAAGTAAACACTGTTCGATAACTTTTCTTTCCCTCGGCGTGCCGGCCTTTTGCCGGGCGGCGCCGTTTTTAGAGTTCTACCACGCCCATGATCAGACAACGCACATTACAAAATGTCATTCGCGCTACCGGAGTGGGTCTGCACTCGGGTAAAAAAGTCCATTTGGCTTTGCGACCGGCACCCGCAAACACAGGGATAGTGTTTGTCAGAACCGATCTGGACCCCGTGGTACACGTTCCTGCTCGCGCCGAGCTCGTGGAAGACACGCGGCTTTGCACCGCGCTCTCCTTCGAGGGTGTCAAAGTGGCGACGGTCGAGCATCTGATGTCTGCGTTTGCAGGCCTTGGAATCGACAACGCCTACGTGGATATCAGTGCTGCGGAAGTACCCATCATGGATGGCAGCGCCAGTCCCTTTGTTTTTCTGATTCAGTCGGCGGGGATTCTGGAGCAGGATGCGCCCAAGAAATTCATTCGCATCAAGCAGCGCATCGCGGTGAGTGACGGCGACAAGGAAGCGGTTTTTCTGCCTTATCAGGGCTTTAAAGTATCGTTTTCGATCGATTTCGATCACCCGGTGTTCGAGCAACAAAACCAGCACGCATTGATCGACTTCTCGACGACCTCCTTCGTCAAGGAAGTCTCGCGGGCACGCACCTTCGGTTTCATGCGCGATCTGGAGTTTTTACGCTCCAATAATCTGGCGCTGGGCGGAAGCCTCGACAACGCTATCGTGGTCGATGATTACCGCATCGTGAACGAGGGCGGGCTGCGCTACGAAGATGAGTTCGTCAAGCACAAGGTGCTCGACGCCATCGGTGATCTTTACCAGCTTGGCTTTAGTTTGATTGGCGAGTTTCGTGGCATCAAGTCGGGTCACGCGCTCAACAATCAGCTTTGCCGCGAGCTGCTGGCCCGGCCCGAATCTTTCGAGATCGTGACGTTCGAAGACGAGAAGGACGTCGCCCCGATCTCCTACGCCGCACCAGCCATGGCCTAAGGTATCGGGCAGAAGCACTGGCCCAAAGTAATCCGGGGTGGGCGGTTGAAAAAAACCTACCTTACCCCATTTATAAAGCACCGCTTGCGGTGCTTTATGCGTTTATTTGGGGCTATTTTTACCTTTGGCGTGGGAGGCCAGGCGCTCCAGCGCGCCTTTGAGGCGTGCATCTCGGGTGTCCTCGGCGCATTGGGTCAGCGTTTCACCGGCGCTTTGGGAAAGCGCGCGGGTGTTTCGGGTCGGTGCGGTAATCGGGCGTACCGGACGTACCTTGAAATGAAAGCCGGTGACGGCCTCGAAGCCCGGCAACTGGTGGAGCAGTTCGAGTAGCCGACTTTGCTCGAATCGAAGCCAGGCAAGCCAGCTGGCCTGGCCGCTAATCAGCGTGAGCCGCGCATTGCTGAAGCCGCCGACAAAGATATGCTCGCGCATCTCTTCGGGTAGATGGGCGCTAAGATGACGCTGGGCCTGGTCGATCATACGCGATTGGCGCAGCAGGTTGCTCACCTCGGACGAGCTTGCAAGTACCTGGTTGATGGGCTGTGCGCGAGAACGCTTAACCTTTATACTCATACGCTTAATTCCAAAGAACCGATTCGATACGCCCGCGGCTTTAGCCCGGCGTAAGACAAAGAGCCTACCACGCTCAGGAGCCGACACCCAGCATGCCGCTTAACGCCGCGCCAGCCACTTTGACCGCCCCAGGGCGCGCTCGCCGCTGTGGGCTGGCGCGCTGGTGGCTGGCTGGGCTTTTGGTAAGCTGCTTGCTCCCGGTGGGCCTGTCGCCCGCAAGCGCCGCCAACCGCGGCGAGCGCGCGGTTTTGGTATGCCTCTGGGTACCCGCTATCTTGCGTGCTCAGTCCCGGCGTATCGCGATCAAGCGCCGCGTACGACACCTGGCCTGTCGCGTCAAAACCCCCACCGTACGGTTTTGTAAAAGGCTTTGGGATACCTCTTTTATCACGCTTTATAAGGTCGCCGCTCAAGACGTGCTGACCCAGCGCGGACCGCCCCACCAGTAGCTGTCACTCTTTTTTTCGCCGTTTTATTTAACAGGGTGCCCCGCGGGCGCGCTTGAAATGATTTTGGAAGGTTCATGATTAATACACTACTGCGCAAGGCCATTGGTTCGAAAAACGACCGCGACGTAAAGCGCATGAAAAAAAGCGTCCTGGACGTCAACAAGCTGGAAACCGAGATCGAGGCGCTTGACGACGCCGGGCTTCAGGCAAAGACCGGCGAGCTACGCACCCGTCTCGAGTCCGGCGAGTCGCTGGACAAGCTTCTACCCCAGGCGTTTTCCGTCGTGCGTGAGGCGAGCAAGCGCGTCATGGGCATGCGCCACTTCGATGTGCAGATGGTCGGTGGTATGACGCTGCACAGCGGGCGCATCGCCGAAATGAAAACCGGCGAGGGTAAAACCCTGGTCGCGACGCTGGCGGTTTACCTGAACGCGCTACCCGCCAAGGGCGTGCACGTGGTCACGGTCAACGACTACCTGGCCCGCCGCGACGCCGAGTGGATGCGCCCGCTGTATGAATTCCTGGGGCTCACCGTGGGCGTCATTTTCTCCGGGCAAACCGGTGACGAGAAGCGCCACGCCTACGGCTGCGATATCACCTACGGTACCAACAACGAGTTCGGCTTCGATTACCTGCGCGACAACATGGCGTTCTCCCTCGACGAGAAGGTGCAGCGCGATCTGCACTTCGCCATCGTCGACGAGGTCGACTCGATTTTGATCGACGAGGCGCGCACGCCGCTGATCATCTCCGGCGCGGTGGACGAAAACACCGAGCTTTATAATGTGGTCAATGGTCTGGCCCAGCAGCTAGAGCGTGGCGAGGTGAGCGAAGACGACGAGACGCCGGTGAGCGGCGATTTCGTGCTCGACGAGAAGCAAAAGCAGGTCGAGCTCACCGAGCAGGGTCACAACAAGGTCGAAGAGATGATGCGCGCCCAGGAGCTTTTGGGCGAAAACGACTCGCTCTACGCCGCGCAGAACCTGAACCTGTTGCAGCACGTGCACTCGGCGCTTCGCGCGCGCTACCTGTACCAGCGCGATGTGGACTATATCGTCGTCGAAGGGCAGGTGGTGATCGTCGACGAACACACCGGGCGCAGCATGCCCGGACGGCGCTGGTCGGAAGGCTTGCACCAGGCGGTGGAAGCCAAAGAGAGGGTGACGGTCCAGCGCGAAAGCCAGACGCTTGCCTCCACGACCTTCCAGAACTACTTCCGCTTGTACGATAAGCTGGCGGGGATGACCGGCACCGCCGATACAGAAGCCTTCGAATTCCGCCAGATCTATGGCCTCGATGTGGTGGTGATTCCCACCAATCGGCCGCTGGCGCGTAAGGATCTCAACGACCTTGTCTACCTAAGCGGCGAAGAGAAGTTCGAAGCGATCATCAAGGACGTTCAGGCCGTGACCGAAGCCGGACGCCCGGTGCTGGTAGGTACCGCCTCGATCGAAACCTCGGAGTATCTTGCCAAGCTGATGCTCGAGGCGGGCGTCGAGTTCAGCGTGCTCAACGCCAAACAGCACCAGAGCGAAGCCGAAATCATCGCCCAGGCGGGTCGTCCGGGGGCGGTCACGATCGCCACCAACATGGCGGGCCGCGGTACCGATATCGTGCTCGGCGGTAACTGGGAAGCCGACGCCGCTAAGCTCGACAACCCGAGCGATGCCCAAATCGCCGAGCTCAAGGCCGAGTGGCAAAAGCGCCACGACGCGGTGCTCGAGGCCGGCGGCCTTCACGTGATCGGCTCCGAGCGCCACGAGTCGCGGCGTATCGATAACCAGCTGCGCGGCCGGGCCGGTCGTCAGGGCGACCCGGGCTCCACGCGCTTCTTCCTGTCTTTGGAAGACAGCCTGATGCGCCTGTTCGGCTCGGACCGGGTCAAGCGTTTGATGCAGGCGTTGGGGCTCGAGCGCGGCGAGGCGATCGAGCACAAGATGGTCTCGAACGCCGTCGAGCGCGCCCAGAAGAAGGTCGAAGGGCGTAACTTCGATATCCGTAAGCAGCTTCTCGAGTATGACGACGTGGCCAACGACCAGCGCCGCGTGATCTACGAACAGCGCAACGACGTATTGGGTTCCAACGACGTTTCCGAAGCCGTGATCGGTATTCGCGAAGAGGTCATGGAAAGCACCATCAGCGACTTCGTGCCGCCCCAGAGCCTGGCGGAGCAGTGGGACCTGGCCGGACTCGAAGCGCACCTGAAAACCGAGTTCAACCTCGATGCGCCGGTCACCCAGTGGGCGGGCGAAGATGAGCGCTTCAGCGAAGAGAAGCTCAGAGAGCGCCTGCAAACCATGCACCGCGAAGCGTATGACGCCAAAATCGCCGCCGCCGGCCAGGCGCTCATTCAGCGCTTCGAGAAGCAGGTCATGCTGCAGGTGCTCGATACCCGCTGGAAAGAGCACCTTCAGTCGATGGATCACCTGCGCCGGGGTATTCATCTGCGCGGCTACGCCCAGAAAAACCCCAAGCAGGAATACAAGCGCGAAGCATTCGAGCTTTTCCAGCATCTGCTGACCAATATCAAGGCCGACGTCACGCGGATTTTGAGCCACGTTCAGGTGCGCCAGCCCGAAGAAGTGGATGCCCTCGAGCAGAAGCGCCGCGAAGACGCCGCACGGGAAAAGGCCGCCGCTTCCGAGGCCCAGCAAGTACCGGAGCAAGCCAGCGAAGCGGTCGCACCTGCTACCGCCGGCGCCGAAGCCCAGCCCCAGCGCCGCGAAGGCCCGAAGGTCGGGCGCAACGATCCGTGTATCTGCGGGTCGGGTAAAAAATACAAGCAGTGCTGCGGCAAGCTTCAATAGCCCGCTCTCGGTTTAAGGCGAGAATCGGTTTACGTTAAAGGAGAAGAGCATGGCGGTGGGTCACTATCCGTTTCCACAAATGCCGCCCCTCGAGGGGGTGCGGCTTGGGTCTGCCATGGCGGGGATAAAAAAGCCCCAGCGCCGTGACCTCGTCGTCATCGAGCTGCCAGGCACCGCCACCACGGCGGGCGTGTTTACCCAAAATGCATTTTGCGCCGCGCCGGTGATGGCGGCAAAGGCGCATTTGCAGGATGAAAGCGCGGCGCCGCGCTACTGGGTCATCAATACCGGCAACGCCAATGCGGGCACCGGTGAAGCAGGTATGAGGGATGCGTACCAGACCTGCCAGGCCCTGGCGGAACAGGCCGGTGTTTTGAAGCACCAGGTACTGCCGTTTTCGACCGGCGTCATCGGCGAACCGCTGCCCATGGAGCGCCTGTTGGCCGGTCTTCCCGCCGCCCTTGAGGCGCTGGAGGATGGCCCCGAGGCCTGGGCGTTGGCCGGGGAGGGCATTCTAACCACCGACACCCGCGCCAAGGGCGCCACGGTGACCGCAGAGATCGACGGCCAATCCTTTAACATCAATGGGATTACCAAAGGCTCGGGCATGATCAAGCCCAACATGGCAACCATGCTGGGCTTCGTGGTCACCGATGCGAGCATCGAGCAGCCCCTGCTGGCCCGGCTTCTGCGCGAAACCGTAGATGAATCCTTCAACGCGATTAGCGTGGATAGCGACACCTCGACCAACGATGCCTGTATGCTGGCCGCCACCAACACCGGCGTACGGGTAGAGACTGATGCGCAGGTCGCGGTATTCAAGCAAGCGCTTGGCCAGGTGATGACCCGGCTTGCCCAGTCGATCATCCGCGACGGCGAAGGCGCCACAAAGTTCGTCACCCTCGAGGTAGACGGCGCCGAGAGCGTCAAGGAGGCGCGGGACGTCGCCTTTACCGTGGCCCATTCGCCGCTGGTGAAAACCGCGCTGTATGCCTGCGACGCCAACTGGGGCCGCATTCTGGCCGCCGTTGGCCGCGCGCCGGTCGAGGCCTTCGATGTCAGCCGCGTGATGATCGACTTGGGCGATGTCCGGCTGGTCGAAAACGGCGGCCGAGCGGCGAGCTACTCGGAAGCCGCGGGTAGCCGCGTGATGGCCGAAGAAGAGATCACGATCCGTATCCAGCTTGGGCGTGGCGATGCCCGCGCCACGGTGTGGACCTCGGATCTTTCCCACGATTACGTATCGATCAACGCTGACTATCGAAGCTAGCCGGCGCCTGATCGAGTCGCGTTTATAGTAAAGTTTAGTCCTGTGCAGTTAAGCGCTACGCCATGTCATAGCGCTCCAATGTGGAAAACACGTAATGAATGTAATGGTAAAACGACGGGTTCACGTCGCCGCGGCCGCCATCGTTAGTGCGGACAAAAAGCATGTGTTGATTGCCCGCCGGCCTTCCAACGTGGATCACGGCGGTCTATGGGAGTTTCCTGGGGGGAAGCTGGCGCCTTACGAAACCGGTCTTGAAGGGCTCAAGCGCGAGCTTCACGAGGAGCTCGGCGTCGAGATCCGCCGTGCTCAGCCGCTCATTCGCGTTCATCACGAGTACAGCGACAAACATATCCTGCTCGATGTTTGGCTGGTGCATGAGTTTGCCGGCGAGCCTTTCGGGCGGGAAGGCCAGGCGGTGCGCTGGGTCGCGATGGAAGATCTGGCCGGCTACCCCTTCCCGGCGGCTAACCTGCCGATTTTGCGCGCGGTCATGCTGCCCAAGGAGTATCTGATCACCGGGGAGGAACCCGACGATGAACGCTTCGAGGCCCTGTTGCGCCGCGCCCTCGACGAAGATGGCGTGCGTCTAGTCCAACTGCGTGCCAAGGGGCTCGAACGCGATGCTTACCTCAAGCGCGCCGAGAAGGCGCTGGCGCTGTGCCGCGAATTCGGCGCCAGGCTGTTGCTCAACGGCGAGCCGGATATTTTGGAGCAGGTGGATGCCGATGGTATTCATCTGACCAGCCAGCGCCTGATGGAGCTGGAGCGCCGTCCCATTGCCGAGGGCAAGTGGCTGTCTGCATCGACCCACGACGAGGAGCAGCTCAATAAGGCGCGAGGTCTGGGTTGCGACTTCGTTACCCTTTCGCCGCTTCGCACGACGCCTTCGCATCCGGATGTCGCGCCCATGGGCTGGCACGATTTTCAGCAGCTGGTCGAGCATGCCGGCATGCCGGTTTTCGCCCTCGGTGGCATGACCCGCTTTGACGCCAACCACGCGCGCGCGGTTGGCGCCCAGGGCATCGCGTCGATTCGCGATTTCTGGAAGTAGCTACTTGGCCTTTCGAGTGCCCCGGTTAGAGGCTGCTCGAAAGGCGTGAAGCATTCAAAAGCACCGGCGTCCTTGAGGGCGCCGGTGCTTTTGTTTAATCGCGGTAGCGGCGGGTCAAGTCAGCGTAGGCATCGACCCGGCGGTCGCGAAGAAACGGCCAGATACGCCGGGTATCCTCGCTTTTAATCATATCGAGGGTGGCCACGAGCTGTTCGGTGCGCGTCGAGGCGTGGGCCAGAAACTCGCCCTGGGGACCGCAGATGAAGCTGCCGCCCCAGAAGTCGACCCCGGCGCCGACCCCGGAGTGGTCCGGCTCGAAACCGACCCGGTTGGCGGCCAGTACCGGCAGGCCATTGGCGACGCCGTGGGCGCGCTGCACCAACGTCCAGGCGTCCTTTTGGCGCGCCTTCTCTGCATCATCGTCATTCGGGTCCCAGCCGATGGCGGTGGGGTAGAGCAGTAGCTCTGCGCCGGCCAGCGCCATCAGGCGTGCCGCTTCCGGGTACCACTGATCCCAGCACACCAAAACGCCAAGCCTTCCCACCGAGGTGTCGATGGGGGTAAAGCCTTCACCCCGGGCGGCGTCGATATCGCCCGGGGTGAAGTAGAATTTCTCATAAAAGCCCGGGTCGTCGGGGATATGCATCTTGCGGTACTGGCCCACTCGCCCCTTGGCGCCGTCATACACCACCGCGGTATTGTGGTAGAGCCCGGCGGCGCGCTTTTCGAAAATCGAGCCGACCAGCACGATATCGAGCTCCCGGGCCAGGGCCGCCAGGCGCTGGCCCGTGGGGCCATCCAAAGGCTCGGCCAGGTCGAAAAGCGCCGGGTCTTCGTACTGGCAGAAGTAGTGCGTAGCGTGAAGCTCCTGCAAAAGCACCAGTTTCGCCCCCTGGGCGGCGGCGTCGCGCACGCCTTTTTCACTCTCGGCCAGGCTCTGGGCCTTGTCCGGCCAGGCCGCTTGCTGGATCACTGCCACGCTCAAAGTGTTGCTCATGGTGCCTCCTCGAAAAGGGCCTGGTTAAGCGTGCCCTTGGGTAGCTGCATGGTCAGACAATGCAGGCTACCGTGTTGGCGAATCACGCTTTGACACTCGATGGGAATGATGGCGTGTTCGGGGAACGCGCTGGCCAAGGCGTCCAATGCCGCCAGGTCGTTGGCGTCGGCGTAGGTAGGCACCAGTACGGCGCCATTGATGATAGTGAAGTTGGCGTAGGTGGCCGGCAGGCGGTGGCCATCCTCGGGGTCGAACGCCGCCGCGGGCCAGGGAAGGGCGATCAAACGGTAGGGCTCACCGTTTGGCTGGCGAAACTCTTGTAGTTCGGCTTCCATCGCTTTGAGCGCCGAATAGTGCGGGTCCGTCTCGTCGTCGCAGCGCACGTAAGCAATGGTCGTGGGGCTGCAAAACCGGGCCAGGGTGTCGATGTGGCTGTCGGTATCGTCGCCGGCCAGGTAGCCGTTTTCGAGCCACAGTATTCGTTCGACGCCCAGGTCCGTTTTTAGCGCGTGCTCGAGCGCCTCGAGGGAGTAGTCCGGGTTGCGGTTCGGATTTAAAAGGCATGCTTTGGTGGTTAAAAGCGTCCCCCGGCCATCGGTTTCGATACCGCCACCTTCCAGTACCAGCGACTTGCTCACCACCTTGCAGGCCCAAACCCCTTTGCTATCGAGCGCTTTCGTCAAGGCATCGTCGCGGCGGGCGGGAAACTTGCCGCCCCAGCCGGTAAAGGTGTAGTCGAGAAGTGCCATTTCGCCGTTCGCACGCATCACCCCAAGCGGGCCGTGATCCCGCGCCCAGGTGTCGTCGGTGGCGGCTTCGATGAGCAGCAGCCGCGCGCGGGAAACGCCCAGGGTGGCAAAACGTTCGCCAAGGCGCGTCTTTGTGGCGGTATCCGGTACGCTGACGACAACACGCTGATAGCGCACAGCGGCCAGCACGATGCGCTCGAGCGTTGCCTCGATACGCTCTAAAAGGGGGCGCCAGTCGCCGTCCGGGCGCGGCCAGGTGAGCTGCAGTCCATCCTGGGGGTGCCATTCCGGCAGCAAACGGTCAGTAGGGTGTGCCAAGATTGCATGCTCTCGTTGCCAAGGAAGAGGCCGGGCTTGGATACCGACCAAAGGGCGCAATGTAGGGGCTCGCCCGCCAAGTTGCAAGTCATCCCGCGCGCCACCGCGCCGGGTAAAAGATTACTTCTGTCATGCGTGTTTACCCATGCAGGGCGTATAAAAAAACCGTACCATGGGCGCCATATAACCAAGGAATGATGCCATGCTTGATCGTTTGCCTTTTTTGGTGGGGCTGCGCTACGTGCGCGCTAAACGCCGAAACCACTTTATTTCGTTTATCTCGTTGATTTCGATGCTGGGTTTGACGCTGGGCGTCACGGTGTTGATTCTCGTGCTGTCGGTGATGAACGGCTTCGACTACGAGCTGCGCACGCGCATTCTGGGCATGGTGCCGCACACCAAGATCGAGTATCAGCCCGGGCTCGTCGAGTGGGAGGCGCTCGCCGACCGGCTGATCGAGCGCGACCGCGTCATCGGCGTGGCGCCCTACGTGGAGCAGCAAGGCATGTTCTCGGCCAGCGGGCGCAACGAGGGCGCCATGGTGACCGGTATCGACCCGGCCTGGGAGGATCAGGTATCGATCATCGGCGATCACATGCGCCGGGGCGAGCTTGACGATCTAGCGCCGAACGAGTGGAACGTGGTGCTGGGCTCGATACTGGCCAGCCGCCTGGGCGTCGGTGTCGGCGATCGGGTGACGCTGCTGGTCCCCGAGGCCTCGATTACCCCGGCGGGCGTCTTTCCGCGTCTCAAGCGCTTTACGGTCAGCGGTATCTTCAGCGTGGGGGCCGATCTTGACGGCAGCCTGGCCTACGCCAACATCGAAGACATGCAGACCCTGGCGCGCCTTGGCGACGCCATCGGCGGCCTGCGCCTCGAGCTCAACGACCTGTTCGTGGCTGGTAGCGAAACCCAAGCGATCGTCAACGACCTGGGCCCGGGCTATGTGGGCCGCGACTGGACCTTTACCCAAGGCAGTCTGTTCCAGGCGATCCAGATGGAAAAACGCATGATCGGGCTGTTGCTGACGGTGATCGTGGCGGTCGCTGCGTTCAACATCGTCTCGACGTTGGTCATGGTAGTCACCGATAAGCGTGCGGACATCGCTATTTTGCGCACCCTCGGCGCCACGCCGCGCTCTATCATGGGGATCTTTATCGTTCAGGGGCTGACCATCGGCATCATCGGTATCGCCCTGGGGGTGCTGGCCGGGGTGGTGCTGGCGCTAACGATTTCGGATGTAATCGGCTGGTTCGAAGGCATCACGGGTATTCAGTTCCTCGATTCCGGCGTCTACTTCGTCAGCCACCTACCGTCGCGGCTGCTGTTCGACGACATTCGTAACATCGTTCTGGCCGCTTTCGGTCTCACTTTCCTGTCGACGCTTTATCCCGCCTGGCGGGCCGCGCGCGTACAGCCGGCGGACGTACTGCGCTATGAATAAGGACGCGCCCATGAACTCAACGATTTCCCAGGCTCCGGTCATGCTTTCCTGCCAGAACCTGACCCGCGTATATAGCGTCGGCCCCCAGGAGTTGACGGTGCTGGATCAGCTCAATCTCGAGGTGCGCGCCGGCGAGCGCGTCGCCGTGGTGGGTAGCTCCGGTTCCGGTAAAACCACGTTGCTGAATATGCTGGGCGGGCTGGACCGGCCAAGCGAGGGCAGCGTGATGATCGCCGACGAATCCCTGGCCGGGCTCAATGAAACGCAGCTGGGCCGCTTTCGTAATCGCTATATTGGCTTTGTATACCAGTTTCACCATCTGCTGGCCGAGTTCAGCGCCGTCGAGAACGCGGCGTTTCCCTTGATCATTCGGGGCCAGCGTAAAAAAGCCGCCGAAGAGCGGGCGATGACGATTCTGGAGCGGGTTGGGATGAAGGCGCGGGCAGATCACAAGCCCGGCGAGCTTTCCGGCGGCGAGCGCCAGCGCGTGGCAATCGCCCGGGCACTTGTGACCGACCCAAGCCTGGTGCTGATGGACGAACCCACTGGCAATTTGGATCAAACCACCGCCAGCACTATTTTAAGCCTGATGGATGAGCTTGCCCGAGAGAGTGCCTGTGCGTTCGTGATCGTGACCCACGACGTGGCCCTGGCGGCCCACCAGGACCGGGTCATGCGTCTCAATGCAGGAAGGCTGCAAGAGGAAGTGACAGCGCCCGTTTAGGGCGCTTCGTCCTGCTCGTCCAGTTCGGCTTCTATGGTCGCCCGGCGCTGCTGGCGTTTGAGCCGGCGGCGCTTCCAGCTTTGCGAGACGTGCCAGCGCCAGATCAGCCGAATGACCACGTTGGCCGCCACGGCGAGAATCACCGCTGTCACGATAGAGCCTAGAAAAAGAGGCGGAAGCAGGTCGTGCATCTGCTCGGCCAGCCAGCGGGTCGAAATACGTGACGGTGCCTCGCGCACCGGCGCGCCCATCAAAAACGTTCCCACCCGATAGTTGAAATAAAAGATCACCGGCATGGTCAGCGGATTGGTAATCCAGACCAGACTCACCGAAAGCGCCAGGTTGCAGCGCCCGATGCGCGCACCCAGTGCCGCGACCATCATCTGCAGCGGGATGGGCAGCATGGCGCAGAAAAGCCCGACGCTAAAGGCGTTGGCGACACTTCTGCGGGTCAAGAGCCACAATCCGGGGTCGGCAATCAAGGGCGCCATGAAGCGAAGCGAGCGCTGGCGCCTTAACGTATCGGGCTTGGGCATGTAGCGCTGCAGGAAACGGCGCGGCATGTCGGTTACTCTTTGAAATAGTGCGCTCTATTATCCACATCGCGCGGCGGTTAGGCTACGCCGAGCGTTGAACGCCGGCCACGGAGGGGACGATGCGGGCAGGGGGGATCATACCGGCGGCGGTGGCAGCGCTTGGCGGGGCGCTTTTAGCATGGCTAAGCGGCCCCGGCGGGCATTTGGGCGTGGCCATCGGCGCGCTCCTGCTGGCCGCGCTTTTGATGATCAACCGCGCGCCGCGCGCGTTGGCCCTGCTTTTGATCGGTGCCTGGGTGTTCGTGGGGATTCAAGTTGAGTGGCAGCGCGCGCTCCCCGCAGGGCTTGGTGGCGAGGATCTCCTGGTCGAGGCGCGCGTCGATAGCG
Source organism: Vreelandella sp. GE22 (assembly GCF_968212445.1). NCBI lineage: Bacteria > Pseudomonadati > Pseudomonadota > Gammaproteobacteria > Oceanospirillales > Halomonadaceae > Vreelandella > Vreelandella sp. GE22. Next base: position 2,077,720 of record NZ_OZ309110.1, on the reverse strand, counting down.
TTAAGCCCCTGGCGGGTGCGACGCGGCTGACGCTGCGCGTTGACCGGTGCGAAAGCCCGCCCCATCGCTTGAGCTGCGAGTCGCTCAAACGCGTGCGTGTCACGACTTACAGCGATATATCGTATCAAGCCGGCGAGCAGTGGCGACTGACGCTTAGACTGCGCCCACCGCGCGGTTTTACCAACCCCAATACCTTCGACTACGCCCGATGGCTCTGGCGCGAGGGCATCCACGCGACGGGCTACGTACGTGAAAGCCCCGCACCGCTTCGCTTGAAAGACGCACGCTCGACGCTTAAAAAGCGCGCACTTGCGAAAATCGCGGACACCGACCTTTCTGATCGAACCAGGCGCTGGCTGGCCGCGCTTACGCTGGGCGAGAGCTCTCAACTGACCCAGGACGATTGGGCGCTATTGAACGCCACCGGCACGACGCACCTGGTGGTGATCTCCGGGCTGCACGTGGGGCTGATCGCTTCGTTGGTTTTGCTGGTCGCCCGGTTCGCGGCACGCCTGCTCACCCCGCTCGACTGGCGGCTGCGTGCCTGGCCCTGGTGGGCGGCGGGGGCCGCCTGCGTGGGCTATGCCTTACTGGCCGGTATGGGGCCGCCTGCCATGCGTGCCATGGTGATGACGCTGCTCGGGCTCTGGGTGCTGAGCGGGCGTCACGCGCCCGGGCCCTGGCAGGCCTGGTGGCTGGCGCTTTTGTTGATCGTGTTGCTCGACCCGCTGGCCCTTTGGCGCCCCGGGCTTTGGCTCTCCTTTGTCGCGGTCGGGTGGCTTATCGTTATTTGGCAGGGCCGCGCCCGGCCTTCCGGGGTGAAAGGCTGGTGCTGGGCGCTGGTGCGCACCCAGCTACTGCTGGCGCCGCTCATGGCGGCGGCGGTCCTGATCGCTTTTGGCCGGGTAGCCCCGGGCGCGCCGCTGGTGAATCTGCTGGCTGTCCCCTGGGTCAGCTCGCTCATGGTACCGCTGGCACTACTTGGCTGGCTGTTGGCGCCGCTTCCCTACGTCGGCGTGTTCGTGTGGTGGGGCTTCGAGCAGGCGCTCGGCGTTTTTCATGGACTGTTGAGCCTGACCCTCGGCGCGGCGCCGCTTTGGGAGCCCTCGGCGTCGCTCAAGCTGCCGCTGGCGGCGGCACTGTTGCTCGTGGCGCTTTGCTTTGGGCTTGCCTTCGTGCCGCGTTGGCTGCGCGCGGCGGCGCTGCTGGTGACCGCCGCGCTTGTCTTGACGCATCAGCCAAGCGCTTTGGCGCCGGGCGTTTTACGCGTCACTGTATTCGATGTGGGCCAGGGGCAACTGGTCGAGCTCGAGAGCGCGTCCTGGCGCATGCTTTACGACACCGGTCCACGCTTTCAAAGCGGCTTCATGCCGCTGGAGACGCTTTGGGCGCCGGGTCAGCGCTTCGATCGGGTGATGGTCAGCCACAGCGACATCGACCACGCCGGCGGGGTGGCGGCCCTGATGCGCGAACACCGCGCCGCACAGTGGCTGGCGCCCCAAGGCGAGGCCTTGCCCGTTTCGTTCGAGCACTGCGTAAGAGGCCAGCACGAAGAGCACGACGGCGTCAGTTATCGCGTGCTTTGGCCGCCGGCGGGGGAGAATCAGCTAACCCACAACGAGCGCTCCTGTGTGCTGGAGGTCAGCATTGGGGAGCACCGGCTTTGGATTACCGGTGACGTGGGTCGTGACACCGAGCGGCGCCTGGTGGGCGACATCGAATCACCCATAAGCGTGCTGGTCGCAGGGCATCACGGTAGCCGCACAAGCTCCGGCGTTCAGTTCGTCCGCGCCAGCCGCCCCCAGCACGTGGTGTTCAGCGCCGGGCGGGATAACGCTTTCGGCCATCCGGTGGATGACGTCGTGCGCCGTTTTCGACGAAACGGCAGCTGTCTTTGGAGCACCGCCCAGCACGGGGCGCTGACGTTTTATCTAAAAGCGGGCCGTGAGGTCGAAGTGTCGGCGCAGCGCGGCATCGATGGAGGGCGTAAGCGGTGTTGATACGCGGCGCCTTAAGGTAGAATCCTGCGCACTGCACATCACGCCAGGAGCCCGTGTGACCGATTCGAGTTGGGTGTTGTATAAACGCTTGCTGAGCTACGTAAAGCCGCACTGGAAAATGTTCGCGCTGGCGATCATCGGCTTTTTGATTTACGCCGCCTCCAGTACGGCGCTGGCCGAGATGATGAAGCGCCTGATCGATGGAATTCAAAATCCGGACGCGGCGTTTCGCTTCTTTTTGCCGTTGTTCGTCGTACTGATGTTCGCCTCCCGCGGGATCGGCACGTTTTTAAGCACCTATTACATGGCCTACGTGGGGCGCTACGTGATCCATACCCTGCGCTGCGATGTGTTCGATCATATGCTGCATCTGCCCGGGCGTTTTTTCGACCAGCACTCGAGCGGGCATCTTGTGTCGCGGGTGACCTACCACGTCGAGCAGGTGGCGGGAGCGGCGACCAATGCGGTCACCGTGATTCTGCGTGAAGGGCTATTCGTCATCGGGCTGGTGCTTTATCTGCTTTGGACCAACTGGATGCTCACGCTGCTGTTTTTGGGCGTGACGCCGGTGATCGCGGTCGTGGTGAGTTTCGTGAGCAAGCGCTTTCGCAAGATTTCCAAACGCATCCAGAATTCCGTGGGCGACGTAACCCACGTGGCATCCGAAGCGCTGTCCGGCTACCGAGTGGTGCGTACCCATGGCGCCGAAGCCTTCGAAAAGCAGCGCTTCGAGAAGGCCAGTGAAGAGAATCGCCGCCAAAGCATGAAGCAGGCGATGACCCGGGCGGTCAGCTCGCCGGTGATTTTGATGCTGGTGGCGGTCTCCATGGCGCTATTGGTGTGGCTTGCCATGGCGCCCGCCTTCATGGCGGATATGACGCCGGGCGAGTTCGTCGCCTTCATCACCGCCGCCGCCCTGATGATCAAGCCGGTGCGCCAGCTCACCGAAATCAACGGCGACATTCAAAAGGGCTTGGCCGCCGCCGCCGAGCTTTTCGGGGTGATGGACCTAAGCGTCGAGCCGGATAACGGCACGCGGGAAGCGAAGGGCTTGAAAGGCGACGTGCGCATCGAAGGGGTGAGCTTTCGCTACGACACCGACCAGCCCGACGTGCTCCACGATATCAACTTACATATACCGCCGGGGGAAATGGTCGCGATCGTTGGCCGCTCCGGTGGCGGTAAATCGACGCTGGTGGGGCTTCTGCCGCGCTTTTACCGGCCCACCGAAGGGCGTATTTTAATCGATGGCGTGAGCGCCGATGAGTACGCACTAAGCGGGCTGCGCCAGCAGATCGCCATCGTTTCGCAACAGGTGACGCTGTTCAACGCAAGTATCGCGGCCAACATCGCCTACGGCGTGGACGATCCGGATCTTGAAAAGGTGAAACAGGCCGCCGAGGCCGCCTACGCCAGCGAGTTCATCGAAAAACTGCCCCAGGGCTATGACACCGTGGTGGGCGAGAACGGCTTGATGCTCTCCGGCGGACAGCGCCAGCGCTTGGCCATTGCGCGGGCGATCTTCAAGGATTCGCCGATTCTGGTCTTCGACGAGGCGACCTCGGCGCTCGACTCCGAGTCCGAGCGCTACATTCAAAAGGCGCTGGAACACGTTTGCCAAGGCCGCACGACGCTGGTGATCGCCCACCGCCTGTCGACCATCGAGCGCGCGGACCGAATACTCGTCATGGACCAGGGGCGCGTGATCGAAGAGGGCACCCATCAGGCGCTGCTGGAAAAGCGCGGGGCCTACGCCGGCCTTCATCAAATGCAGTTTCAGGAGCACGTGTGAGCTTTGCAAGCCGCTGGCTGGAGGGCATTTATAAAAAAACCGCCCGACAGGCGCCGTGGCTTGTACCGCTGTACCCGCTGGGCGCGCTCTACGCCACGGTGATGGCGCGACGCCTCCACGCTTATACGTCGGGTAAAAAGCCCATTTGGCGGGCGCCCGTGCCGGTCATCGTGGTGGGCAATATCACCCTGGGCGGCACCGGCAAATCGCCGCTGGTGGCTTGGCTTGTCAATCTGCTCCAGCGTCACGGCTGGCGCCCCGGTGTAGTGACCCGCGGCTACGGCGGCCGCGCACCGCGCTACCCGCTGGTGGTGAGTGATACCACCAGCCCCGCCCATAGCGGTGACGAGCCCCTGATGCTTTTCAAACAAGCCGGTGCGCCGGTGGTGGCGGACCCCAAGCGCGCGCGCGGGGCTAAAAAGCTGATCGAGCTGGGGTGCGATATCGTGATCAGCGACGATGGCCTGCAGCACTTGGCGTTGGCCCGGGATATTGAGCTGGTGGTCGTCGACGGCGCCCGGGGGCTTGGCAACCAGCACTGCCTGCCCGCCGGGCCGCTTCGCGAGCCGGCCCAGCGCCTTTCAAGCGTGGATGCGGTGATCGCCAATGGCGATTTGGCCGAGGCGCTTCCGGTCGAGGCGGTACCGATGACGCTGGCGCCGGCGCGGTGGCGGCGGGTAAGCACCGGTGAGCACGCGGCACTGACACCGCTGCCGTTCAAGTTGCCGGTTCACGCCGTGGCGGGTATCGGCAACCCCGCGCGCTTTTTTAAAACCCTCGAAACACTTAACGTAGCGGGTGAGATGCACCCGCTTGCAGACCATCAGACATTTACGGCCCGTACCTTCGACTTTACGTCCAAGCGTGCGCTCGTGATGACGGCCAAGGACGCGGTAAAGTGTCAATCGCTCGTTCCCTTTGACAGCTGGGCGCTGGAAGTCGACGCCGAGCTGCCCGGGGAATTCGAAGCCTGGCTGCTCGAAAAGCTGGCAACGCGGCCTACGAATAGATCACTATCGACGAACACAGACGAGGAAGGCGCTCATGGATAAGGAACTCTTGGCAATGCTGGTTTGCCCACTCTGCACCGGTAAACTCGACTACGACCGCGAGGCGCAGGAGCTTACCTGCCACTACGACGGTCTGGCCTACCCGATTAAAGAAGACATTCCGGTGATGCTGCCGGAAGAGGCGCGGGTGCTTAGCGCCGACGAGAAGCTCAACCGCTCACCGGGGCGTACAGGGCAGGCGTGATGACGGTACCAACGACCGATCCGAGGGTCGACTTTATCGTCGTCATTCCCGCGCGGTTTAACTCCTCGCGGCTGCCCGGTAAACCGCTCATGGAGATCGCCGGTGAGCCCATGGTGGCCCACGTATGGCGCCGCGCCTGTCTAAGCCTTGCCCGCCGTGTCGTGGTGGCGACCGACGATGCGCGCATCGAGGCGGCACTTTTGCCCTATGGGGCCGAGGTGGTCATGACCCGGGACGATCATCTCTCCGGGACGGACCGGCTGGCCGAGGTGGCGGATATTTTAGGGCTTGCAGGCGATACGCTGCTGGTCAACGTACAGGGCGATGAGCCGCTGATTCCCCCGGCGCTGATCGATCAGGTGGCCGAGCGTTTGGCGTGCGATGCCGACGCCGCCATGGCCACCCTGGCCGAGCCTATCCACGATATCGAGACGCTTTTCAATCCCAACGTGGTGAAGCTCGTTCGCACCCACGCCGGGCGGGCGCTCTACTTCTCCCGCGCGCCGATTCCCTGGGACCGGGAGCAGTTTGCGCAAAAGCCGAGCCTTTTGAATACCGATGCCTGGCTCAGGCACATCGGCATTTACGCTTACCGGGCAAGCTTTTTGAGCGCTTACCAGAGCATGGTGCCTTCGCAGCTCGAACACCTCGAGCAGCTCGAGCAGCTACGCGCGCTTCAGCATGGCTACATCATCCAGGTAGCGCTTGCTTGCGAGCCCAACCCTGCCGGGGTGGATACCTTTGAGGATCTGGCCAAGGTGCGCTTACTCATCGACCAAGCGGAGTCTCAATGACGCGGGTACTGTTCGTCTGTTTAGGAAACATTTGCCGCTCGCCCAGCGCCGAAGGCTTTTTTCAAAAGGCACTGAACGAGGCGGGTTTGCAAAGTGAAATAGAAGTGGACTCTTGCGGCGTGGGCGATTGGCACCTGGGTAAGGCCCCGGATGCGCGCGCCCAGCAAGCGGCCAGCCGCCGTGGTGTGGATATCGGCCATCTGCGTGCTCGAAAGCTAAGCGTCGAGGATTTCAGCCACTTCGACTACGTATTGGGGATGGACCACGCCAACATGGACGCCATTCGCGCGCGGGTGCCCCAGGATAGCCGCGCCCGCACGGCGCTTTTTCTGTCCTACGCCGATAGCATCGAGGCCGAGGTGCCGGACCCTTACTACGGGGGCGAGGAGGCCTTCGAGCACGTGCTGGATCTGATCGAGTCGGCCTGTCAGGGCCTTCTCGACGCTATCAGGAAGGGGTGAGGGTGGCCTATCTAACCCCCCGGGTGGACCTGACCCTTGCCAATACGCTGAAGCTTCCCTGCCAGGCGGCCTTTGGCGCTCGTCCGGCCACGCTCAACGAACTACGCGGCGTGCTCGAACAGTGCCGCGCAAACAACCTGGCGATCACGCTACTGGGTGGTGGCAGCAACGTGCTGTTGCCCGAACGTTTCGAGGGCGCGGCGGTGACGCTGGCCTTCGACCAGTGGTGGATAGAGACCCGCGGGCGCGAGGCCACCGTGTTCGCCGGCGCCGGCGTCAATTGGCATGAGCTGGTCATGGCGCTTGCCGCGCGGGGCTGGTGGGGGATCGAAAACCTGGCGCTGATCCCCGGCAACTGCGGCGCTGCACCGGTACAAAATATTGGCGCTTACGGGGTCGAGCTCAAGGACGTGATCGAAGGTGTCCAGGTCATGGAGCTTGCCAGCCAGCGCGCTTACTGGTTAACGCCCCAGGCGTGCGGCTTTGGCTATCGCGATAGCGTATTCAAAAACGCGCTGAGTGGAAAAGTGGCCATTACTCGCTTGGCGCTCAAGCTTACCCGCGATGGCGCTCCCCGGCTTGGTTACGGCGATCTGGCCCGCCGCGTACCCGCCAGCGCCGGCCCGCTGGAGGTGGCGCAAGCGGTGGGCAGTGTACGCCGAGAAAAGCTTCCGGACCCGGCAACGCTTGCCAATGCCGGGAGCTTCTTCAAAAATCCGGTGGTCGAGGCCCCGGCGGCGAAGGCGCTAGCCGAGCGCTACCCGGACATGCCGAGCTTCCCCCAGCCGGACGGGCGTTGCAAGCTGGCGGCCGGCTGGTTGATCGACCAGTGTGGGCTCAAGGGTAGCCGCGAAGGCGCATTTGGCGTACACGCGCGTCAGGCGCTGGTGCTGGTTCACTTTGGCGGTGGTACCCGCGAGGAGCTTTTAAGCTTTGCCCGGCGCATCATGGAAACGGTGCGCCAACGCTTTGGCGTTACCCTGGAGCCGGAGCCGCGGGTGGTCTAGCGCCGTTGGTGAAACCGGCACTTTTGTAAGGCATAAAAAAACCCCGCGCCAGGCGGGGTTTTTTTGCGCACGCGGTTTACTCCTGGCCGGTGCTGCCTTGCTTGCGCTTTTCACGCGGGTCGTTATGTGCCCGCCGGCGGCGCTTGGGCGCCGTTGTGGGGCTGGCGTCCTCATCCTGAGGCTGGCTTGCCTGGTCGGAAGCCTCGACCTTGTCGGCCATATCGTCAGAGCGCTTTTGTGCTTCGTCCATGTCAGTGGCCGCGGTGGGCTCTGTCTCTTCCGACGCTTGCTCAAGCGGTGCGGCCTCGGCCAGCGTAGACGGCCTGGCTTGCTCGCTTTCCGAGGACGTCAAGGGCGCATCCGTCGCCTGGTCGGCTTCGCGCTGTTGCGGCGCTGCCTCGGCTTCGACGTGCGGCTCGCGCGTCTCCTCGACAGGCGCCTGCTCCTCGGCGGGCGCGGCGTTTTCACGCTGCTCGTCAGCCGCAACGGGCTTGGCGGGCTCGGTCTCGAGCGCTTGTGGAGCGGCGTTTTGCTCGAGGGTTTCAGCCTGAGTGGTTTCTTCGGCTAGCGTGGCTTCTGCAGGCTGGGGCACTTCATGGGTTACCTCATCCTGAGCGCTTGTCGGCGCACCGTCTTGCTCGACCCGGTGTTCGGTTTCGGCTTCCACGGCGGGGGCGGTGGTTGCTTTGACCTCTTCGGCCTGCTCGACCGCGTCGGGTTTGGCGTCGTCGACGGGCTTGTCGGCCTCGGCTACCGGCGCCGCTTTGGCCGTGGGCGACTCGAGCGTTTCGCTCGGGACCGCCTGGCCAGAGGTATCATCAGCGGCGTTCTCGGCCGGCGCTTCAACGGCTGCTTCGGTCGTCGGCTCGACGCTTTCCGGCGTTTTCTCCTCGGCTACCTGGGCGGCGACTGGCTCGCTAACCGGGCTCGAGGCGTCGCTGCCTGTATCCTCCGGCGCTGTCGCCTTGGCGGCTTCGGCTTGAAGCGCTAGCTGCTCGGCTTCGGCTTTTGGGTTGACGGCCTGCTTGCGCGAGCGGTTACGCGGGTTGTTGCGCGTACGCTTGGGTTTGCCGTCGTCTTTGGGGGCGTCCTGCTGGGCCTCGGGTTTCGTCTCGGCTTTGGCTTCCTGCTTGGGCTCGGACTCCTTGGCGCCACGGTTCGATTCGCTTTTAGGCTTGTTGGCTCGGCCATTTTCCTGGGGCGTCTCTTTGGCGTTGTCCTTGCCAGCGTCCCGGGGCTTGTCGCGGCGGCTGTCCGAGCGCTTGTTTTGCGGCGCCGGGGCGCTGGCTTCGCTCTGCTCGGCCTCGCGCTCGCTTTGGCGCCCGGGTTTGGTGGCGTTTTCGCCCTGTTTCTGCTCGCTGCCCGGGGCGTTACGGCGGCGATTGCGCGAGCGGCTCGGGCCGCTACGCTTGTCGCTGGCGTCGTCCTGGCTCTTCGCGGGGGCGGCGCTGCGCGCATCGGAGGCGCTCGACTCGCTTCGCGGTGTGGCGCTTTCCGGGCGTCTCTCGCGGGCGGGCTTGTTGGCGCGCTCGCCGCCGCGCTCGCTGCTTTGCGTCTTGCGGGCAGCGGGTTCGGCAGCCGGCTTGCTCTCGGGGCTTGCGGTATCGTCGCTACCGAGGAGCTTGGCAAAGCCGCGGATCAAGCGGCCCAGTACGCCGGTCTCGGCGCTATCAGCGCTCTCGACTTTAGCGCTGCTGGCCGGGGGTTCTTCGTTTTGCAGCGACGCCGGCGCCGGCGCGTTATGGGTTACGGTCTTGACCGCGGCTTCGGCGCGCTGGGCTGGCGGCGCGAAGCTTGCGTCGGGCTCTTTACCGACCTCGGTATCCACGGACAGCTCGTAGCTTGAAAGCGTATGGCTTTCGTCTTCGTCGAGGTGGTCGTTACGTAGGCGCTGCACGTCGTAGTGCGGCGTGTCCATGTCCGGATTGGGTAGCAGCACTACGCGAACGTCCTGACGCGCTTCGATATCGGCGAGCACGCTGCGCTTTTCGTTCAGCAGATAGGTGGCGACCGGCACCGGCAAAATGGCGCGGATTTGGGCGCTACGCTCTTTCATGGCTTCTTCCTCGATCAAGCGCATGATCGAGAGCGACAGCGAACGCACATCGCGAATGGTGCCCTGGCCATTACAGCGCGGGCAAACCACGCCGCTGGTTTCGCCAAGCGAGGGGCGCAGGCGCTGGCGCGACATTTCCATCAGGCCAAAGCGGGAAATTCGCCCGATCTGAACCCGCGCCCGGTCCAGCTTGAGCGCGTCGCGCATGCGGTTTTCCACTTCGCGCTGATTGCGTGCCGGGCCCATGTCGATGAAGTCGATGACCACCAGGCCCCCGATATCGCGCAGGCGCAGCTGCCTGGCGATCTCGTCGGCGGCCTCGGAGTTGGTCTGCAGGGCGGTCTCTTCGATGTCGCTGCCCCGGGTGGCCCGCGCCGAGTTGATATCGATGGAGACCAGCGCTTCGGTGTGGTCGATCACGATCGAGCCGCCGGAGGGCAGCTTCACTTCGCGCTGATAGGCGGTTTCGATCTGCGATTCGATCTGAAAGCGCGAGAACAGCGGCACTTCGTCGGTATAAAGCTTGATCTTCTGCTGGTAGGAGGGCATTACCTGGCGGATGAAGCTCAGCGCCTCGGCGTGGATCTCGGGGCTATCGATCAATACCTCGCCGATGTCCTGGCGCAGGTAGTCGCGCATGGCGCGGATGATCACATTGGATTCACGGTAGACCAGAAACGGTGCCGGGCGTTTGGAGGCTTCCGCGGTCACCGATTCCCACACCTGGGCGAGGTAGTCCAGGTCCCACTGAAGTTCTTCGGCGCTTCGGCCGATACCAGCGGTGCGCACGATCAGGCCCATCTTGTCCGGCACGGTCATCTGCGACATGGCGTCTTTTAGCTGACTGCGATCGTCACCCTCGATGCGCCGCGAAATGCCGCCGGCCCGGGGGTTGTTAGGCATTAGCACTAAAAAGCGTCCGGCCAGGCTGATAAAGGTGGTCAGCGCCGCCCCTTTGTTGCCGCGCTCCTCTTTATCGACCTGAACGATGACTTCCTGTCCCTCTTTCAGGACTTCCTTGATGCTGGGCCGACCGGAAACGTCCTTGAGGAAATATTCCCGGGAAATCTCTTTAAGCGGCAAAAAGCCGTGGCGTTCGGCGCCGAAATCGACGAACGCTGCTTCGAGCGAGGGCTCGACGCGGGTGATTTTGCCGCGGTAGATGTTGGCTTTTTTCTGTTCGCGCGCGCCGGATTCGATATCCAGATCGTACAGGCGCTGACCGTCGACGAGCGCAACCCGCAGCTCTTCGGGCTGGGTTGCGTTGATGAGCATTCTTTTCATGGTGTCTCGCAAAGCGTGTGCACCGATACGCCGTCAAGGCGGTAGCGTCGACGAATCGCTTTTGCTGCGTGCTTGTGCTCGGCGCATGGCTATGCTGACGCATTGAACCGGGGGCGTGGTGGCCCGACGGTTGGTGGGCGTTGAGTACGTGGCGGAGGCAGGACGTGTTTCGGTGGCTTGTGCGTCCATCCGGCCCTGCTGACACCGCCAACACCTGGCATTCATCGATTCGTCAACGCCGGTATCGGCACAGCGTTGATCCTGACGCCCAAGGTCGAGAAGGTGCAGCAAAGCGACTCGGCCTTGGGCGTTACGTGTCTTCAAATCACTCATGGCGGCCAATCAGGTAGCGCCATGGACTCTATCGTTTGGAAAACGGTAGAGGTCCTTCATTTCTAACCTTCGGTTATGGGTAATGCGTACACTAATCCATTAAACCTTTGCTCGGGCCTGCGTGTTAGTCGGGCAGGCGCTTGCGTATGGCGTAAGACGACAGGCGGGGCGCTTAAAACGCGATGACCGCAGCGTTCGTCGGGCTGACCTTACGGTGGGTCACGCCATACCAATGAGCCGCCTCGAATATAACAGTAAAGCCAACCGCCAGCAATTGACGCAATGGCTCGAGCACTACGTTAGAATGGCGCTTTAGCCGGATATTGTAAAAACCGACCAGGAGCATGCGGCGATGGCCGAAGGGCGTGAAGTACAGTGGGTGGAGATCGCCCCGGAACAGGCGGGTCAGCGTATCGATAATTTTTTGATGACCCGTTTAAAAGGGGCGCCCCGCGCCTTGATCTATCGCATCGTGCGTAAAGGTGAGGTGCGCGTTAACAAAAAGCGCGTCAAGGTCGACTACCGGCTGACCTCCGGCGATCTGGTTCGAGTGCCGCCGCTGCGTTTGGCGCCCAGGGAGGCGCAAAAAGAGGTGAGCGACAACCTGCGCGACTTGCTGATCGGGAGCGTCATCATGGAAGGCCCGGACTGGATGGTACTTAACAAGCCTTCGGGGCTGGCGGTCCATGGCGGTAGTGGGGTGAAGATCGGTTTGATCGAGGCGCTTAGGCAGGTGCGTGATGACCTGAGCTTTTTGGAGCTTGTCCACCGGCTCGACCGCGACACGTCTGGCTGCCTTCTTCTGGCCAAATCCCGCGAGGCGCTGGTCACTTTAAACGAGTCGCTTAAAAAGCACGGCATGGACAAGCGCTACGTGGCGCTGGTCAGCGGGCGCTGGCCGGCGCGCAAGACCTACGTCAGTGCCCGGCTGGATCGTTATGATGCCGGTAACGGCGAGCGTCGCGTGCGGGTCGACCCGAACGGCAAGGTCTCGCGCACTCACTTCCAGGTGCTCGAAACCTTCGAGAAGGCCACGCTGATCGAGGCCGAGCCCGTGACCGGGCGCACCCATCAGATTCGCGTGCACGCCACTTACGCAGGCCACGCGCTTTTGGGCGATGACAAGTACGCCACTAAAGAGAGTAATTACATGACGCGCCAGCTCAAGGTCGAACGGCTTTTTCTTCACGCTCGCGCGTTGACCTTTCCCGAGCCGGGTAACGGGCGCCCGGTCACGGTAAAGGCGCCGCTGCCCGAGGCACTGGAATCCGCGCTTGCTCGCGCGCGCCGTTAAGGAGCGATCCATGCGCTATGAACTCATCATTTTCGATTGGGACGGCACGCTGATGAACTCGGTGCCGAAAATCGTCGCCTGTATGCAGGCCGCCGCTCTGGAAGCCGAGTGGGGCGAGCTCGCGGTGAGCGATATCGAAAACATCATCGGCTTGGGCCTTCCCGAAGCGATTGCGACTCTCTGCCCGGGCATTCGACCCGCCCAGGCCGAGACCCTCAGGCAGCGCTACTCGCACCACTTCGTACATCTGAACACCACGCCCATGCCGTTTTTCGACGGGGTCGAAGAAGGGCTCGAGCGCCTGCGCTCAACGCCCGGTCAGCGGCTGGCGGTGGCAACGGGTAAAAGCCGCCGCGGGTTGGACCGTATTTTTGAACAAACGCATAGCGGCGGTTTTTTTCACGCAAGCCGCACCGCCGACGAAACCCGCTCCAAGCCCCACCCGCAAATGCTCAACGAGCTTTTAACAGAGCTCGATGTCGACGTGTCGCGGGCGGTGATGGTGGGGGATACCGAGTATGATCTGGAAATGGCCCGCGCGATCGGTATGGATCGGGTCGGGGTGACCTACGGTGTGCATACACCGGCCCGTTTGAAAGCGAGCGAGCCCAAGTGGGTGGCACACAGCGTGGATGATCTCTTCAACTGGCTTGACGGCACCAGGCCGGCAACCTCGTAACCGACTGCGTACAGGAAACATGACGATGGCAACCGATAAAGAACAGCAGGACGGCCGGCCGCGGCGGCGCCTGGATGAGCAAGGCGCGGCGGATCGCTGGACCCAAGGCCCGGAAGTCAGCGCCGCCAAAGGCCAGGAGAGCACGGCCGGGGCAGCAAACGATACCAGCGAAACGCTTCGCGAGCGTCAGCGTCTGGCCCAGATCGAGATGATGGATCGCTGGATCGGCGGTGTGCTCACCGAACAGCGCCGCAGTCGGCGCTGGAAGCTCTTCTTTCGCCTATTGATCCTCTTGGTGGTGCTGTCGGTCATCTTCTTTACGGTGTATCGCGCCTTCTTTGCGGAATCCGGCAGCGCCGCGCCGACCCAGGAGCATCTGGCGCTTGTCGAGGTACGTGGTGTTATAGCGGGCGACTCACCGGCGAACGCTGAGCGCATCATCAAAGGGCTCAACCGGGCCTGGGAGGCCGACAGTGCCACCGCCGTGGTGCTGCATATCGACAGCCCCGGTGGAAGCCCGGTGCAGTCCCAGCGGGTCTACGCCGAAATCATGCGCCTTCGCGAGCAGGGCGATAAGCCGATCATTGCGGTCATCGAGGATATCGGCGCCAGTGGCGCCTACTACATTGCCTCCGCCGCCGATGTCATCGTCGCCTCGCCGGCGAGTCTGGTCGGCTCGATCGGCGTGATCTACGCAGGTTTCGGTTTTCAAGAGGCGATCGATCAGCTGGGTGTCGAGCGCCGCGTGATGACCGCCGGTGAGAACAAGGCGTTTTTGGATCCCTTTCAGCCAGTGGATGAAGACATTGCCGCGTTCTGGCAGGGCGTGTTGACCCAAACCCACCAGCAGTTCATCGACGACGTCGTTGCTGGCCGAGACGGCCGCTTGGTCGAAAACGACGAGCTTTTCTCGGGGCTTATTTGGAGCGGCGAGCAGGCCATGGAGCTTGGGCTGATCGACGAGCTGGCAAGCCTGGAACAGGTCGCCCGGGATCAGGTGGGCGAGGCGGTGTGGGAAGATTACACACCTCGCCTCGATCCGTTCGAGCGTCTTACCCGTCGCTTTACTGGGGCCGCGGCCGAGATTCTGGGCATTGAAAGCACTCAGTCGCCGCTGCGCTTTCAGGCGCGCTAACGCTAGCGCTCGCCGAGCGGGTCCATGCCCGCTTGGCGGAGAAGCCCGCAAAGCGCGATCAGCGGCAGGCCGATCAGCGCGTTGGGGTCGCGCCCGTTGAGTGATTCGAAAAGCGTGATCCCAAGTCCTTCCATACGAAAGCTGCCGGCGCTATCCAGCGGCTGCTCGAGCGCGACGTAGCGGGCGATTTCCGCCTCGTCGAGCGTGCGAAAGAGTACTTCGAAAGGCTCGACATGCACCTCGCTTTGGCCGGTTCGCGTGTCCAGCAGCGCAAGGCCGGTAAGAAAGGTGACTTTATTGCCGGAAAAACGGGCCAGGTTGGCGCAGGCGCGCTCGGCAGTGTGCGGCTTACCGAGAATCTCGCCGTCGAACAGGGCGATCTGATCCGAGCCGATGATCAAGTGGTGGGGGAAGTTCTGGGCAACGGCGCTGGCTTTGCCCAGCGCCAGCCGGCGCACCAGTGCCTCGGGCGCTTCATCAGCGTGGGGCGTTTCGTCTATATCCGGCGATAAGCACTGGTAAGGAAGCGCCAGACGGTCGAGAAGCGCCTTGCGAAAGCGTGAGCTCGAGGCGAGTACTAGGGGGGCGTTAGCGGTTTCGGGCACTGCATTCTCCATTGGGTAAGTGATGCGTTTAAACGATGCGCTCCCGCGCGTATGAGGCGGTGAGATAAGTGTTGGCTAAACGCATGCGCGTATAAATATTTTAATTAAAAGTGCTGGAGCGGCGGTATTTTACTGGTTTGCGCACAAAACAGCGAAGAAATGGCGGGACGGCTTTGACAGCGCCGCGGCGAGTGCCTATCATTGCGCGCCTATGTCGACCTCACAACTCCCCAGTCGGGTTGAGCCTTACAAGCTTGCAGCCCGCCACGAACGACTCGAAGGCCAAGTGGCGCTTGATAAGTTGCCACGTCTTGCCGAAGAGGCAGGCGAACAAACCGGCGAGTGCTATGCATCGCTCGAGTTTGGTATCGATGCCCAGGGTCGCCGTGAAATTCGTGGCCAGTTGCGCGCAACGCTTTCGCTTGCGTGCCGCCGCTGCCTGGTGCCGTTGAGCCAGGATGTCTCCAGCGACTTTCTTCTGGGCATGGTGTCCGACGAGGCGCTGGCGTCCGAGCTGCCTGCCAGTCACGAGCCCGTGCTGGTGGAGCGCGAACAGCTGGACCTGCTCACCGTGATCGAAGACGAGCTGATCCTTAGCTTGCCTCAGGTGGTCTACCACGCCGAGGAAGAGTGCTTTGTCTCGGCAGAGCAACTGGTCAGTAAAACCGACGGCGCGGACGAAGAGCCCGCGCCTCGATCGAATCCTTTTGCGGTGCTTGGCGCCTTGAAGGATAAAGATTCATCCGACGGTAAGAAATAAGCAGCACTTACCCATCCACTTTTGGAGTAACTACTCATGGCAGTTCAAAAGAACCGTAAAACCCGTTCCAAGCGCGGCATGCGTCGTAGCCACGATGCCCTGACAGGCCCGACGCTGTCTCAGGACAAAGAAACCGGTACGACACACCTGCGCCACCACGTCGCGCCGGATGGTTTCTACCGCGGTCGTAAGGTGGTCGAGGTATAAGCCTCGAGCCTCTTTCAAGCGGCAAAGCAGAGCCAGTATCCAGTGCGCCTGGCGATTGATGTCATGGGGGGCGATCAGGGCCCCCGCGCCATCATCGAAGGCTGTGCCAGAGCGGTGATTGAACGCCCTGACCTCGAGCTGGTTCTGTTTGGTCCGTCTCAGCACCTGGCGGCTGAGTTAGCACGTTTGCCGCGGCCCTTGGCTGCGGCAACGTCACGTTTGGCGGTCAGTAATGCGCCAGAACAGGTTTCGCCGGACGCCACGGCGGGCTGGGCGCTGCGCCATGGCAAGGCCACCAGTATGGCCGCCATGTTGCGCTGCGTGGCCGAAGGCGATGCCGTGGCGGGGCTAAGCGCGGGCAATACCGCCGCCCTGGTCGCCCTTGCCCGGCGCGAAATCGGGTTGTTCGACGGCCTTTCACGTCCGGCAATCAGCGCGTCCATTCCCAGCGGGCAGCAAAAGCGCTGCTATCTGCTCGATTTGGGGGCTAACGTGGATTCGCCGCCGGCCAGACTTTTCGATTTCGCCATCATGGGTGCGGCGATGGCGCAGTGTCTGGATGGGGTCGAGCGGCCCAAAGTGGCGCTTTTGAACGTGGGAAGCGAAGCCATGAAAGGCAGTGCCTGCGTGCGCGAAGCCGACCACGTATTAAAGCAGCGCAGCGCAGCGCTGGGTTTCGACTACTGTGGCTACGCTGAGGGTGATGCCATTTACCAGGGCAGCCTGGACGTCGTCGTCTGCGATGGCTTCGTCGGTAATGTGGCCCTCAAGGCCAGCGAGGGCTTGACCCGGATGCTGGCCGAGCGCGCCCGGGTGGCGTTCGAGTCACGCTTTCGCGCTCGCTTGGCGAGCCTGTTGATTCGGCCTTTATTGCGCCAGCTCAAGCAGGAGTTGAATCCGGTGCGCTATAACGGTGCGAGTCTTTTAGGGCTTAAAAAAAGCGTCGTCAAAAGCCATGGTAGTACCCAGGCCGATGGCTTCTACTACGCTATTGAGCGCACGCTGCACGAGGTGGCGCAAAATTTGCCCGCGCGGATCGAGCGCCTGCTAAACGAGCAGGGCGCACGCGTCTCGGGTACCACAACAACGCATTGATAGTTTATTGAATAGTTTATTGGCAGGTCCAGGCGGTGGCGCGGCAAGCGCTGCGTCGGCGCTGGTAATGCTGCCCATACGCTCGGATGAGCAAATGCCTACTAGAGCAAAGGTGAACGACATGTCTCAACCCCTTGCCCTCGTTTTTCCCGGTCAGGGTTCACAGCAGCTTGGCATGCTGCGCGAACTGGCCGAGCGCTATAGCGTGGTGGGAACGACATTTGAGGAAGCGTCAGACGCTTTGGGTTTCGATCTATGGAAAATCGTCCAGGATGGCCCGGAAGAGGCGCTCAATAAAACGGCATGCACTCAGCCGGCGCTTTTGACCTCGAGCGTGGCAATCTGGCGCGTGTGGCAAGAGCTCGAAGGCCCGCGTCCTGGCATCATGGCCGGCCATAGCCTGGGCGAGTACAGCGCCATGGTCTGCGCCGGGGTGATGGGATTTGCCGAAGGCGTGCGCCTGGTGCGCATGCGCGGCGAAGCCATGCAGGAAGCCGTGCCCGAAGGGGAAGGCGGCATGGCGGCCATTTTGGGCCTCGATGACAGCGCCGTCGAGGCAGCGTGTGAGAGCGTGGCTCGCAACGAGGTCGTCTCCGCGGTGAACTACAATTCGCCCGGTCAGGTGGTGATCGCCGGCAACAAGGGGGCCGTTGAACGCGCCATCGTGGCTTGTCAGGAAGCCGGTGCCAAGCGGGCGATGGCATTACCCGTGTCGGTGCCCTCGCACTGTGCATTGATGCGCCCGGCCGCCGAGCGGCTAAGTGATTACATGAAAGAGATCGAATTTCGCACGCCGCGCTACACCGTGGTTCAAAATGTTGACGGTCTGGCGCACTCCGATGTCGAAACGCTGCGCACTCGGTTGATCGAGCAGCTCTATCAGCCGGTGCGTTGGTCCACCTGTGTAGAGGCGATGGCCAGGCAGGGCGCGAGCGTATTCATCGAGTGCGGGCCGGGTAAGGTACTGACCGGGCTCAACAAGCGTATCGTGCGCGCAAGCAAAGGGCTTGCAGTGAACGACCCGGACTCGCTGGACCAGGCGCTCGAGCTTGCTCGCGAAGCATTGGCCGACAGCAGCGCCTAAGCGCTACACTGCACAAACTCTTAAATGGTTAAAGGCAAAGCGTTATGACCGAGGAACATCAGGAACGTAAAGTTGCGCTGGTCACCGGCGCCAGCCGGGGCATCGGTCGTGCCATCGCCCACGAGCTCGGCCGCCAGGGGCGAATCGTGATCGGCACCGCCACCAGCGAAGCCGGCGCCCAAAAAATCGACGACGATTTGAAAGAACAGGGTATCGATGGCGCTGGCTTGTGTCTGGATGTTACCGATCAGGCCAGCATCGACCAGGTATTGAAAGCGATCAACGAGCGCTTCGACGCGCCTACCATTTTGGTCAACAATGCCGGTATCACCCGTGATAACCTCTTGATGCGTATGAAAGAGGACGAGTGGGACGCGGTCATGGATGCCAACCTGAAATCCGTTTATCGTGTAAGTAAAGCTTGCCTTCGCGGTATGACAAAGGCACGCTTTGGGCGTATCGTATCGATCAGCTCGGTGGTGGCCACTATGGGCAATCTGGGCCAGACCAACTATGCTGCTGCCAAAGCAGGCATGGAAGGCTTTAGCCGGGCGCTGGCACGCGAAGTCGCCTCGCGGGCGATTACCGTAAACAGCGTTGCTCCGGGCTTTATCGCCACCGATATGACCGAGTCGCTGCCCGAAGCGCAGCACGAGGCGCTGTTAAAGCAGATACCTTTAGCACGTTTGGGCGGGCCCGAGGAAATTGCCGCCGCCGTCGGCTTTTTGACAAGTGATGCCGCCGGCTACATTACCGGCGAGACACTGCATGTCAACGGCGGCATGAATATGCGTTGATGGCTTGGGGTTGGCGGTTGCGTCGGCCCCGGGGCGTCTATAAACTACCCCGCAGCTTTTTGCTTGCGGTTTCCTATCTAGCTGGTTATCAATACGGCTAACTGTGAATGACTGGAGTACGTTGATGAGTACTATTGAAGAGCGCGTTAAAAAAGTTGTGGCTGAGCGCCTGAACGTGAAAGAAGAGGACATCCAGAACAGCTCTTCTTTTACTGAAGACCTGGGTGCTGACTCGCTTGACACCGTTGAGCTGGTAATGGCGCTGGAAGAGGAATTCGACACCGAAATCCCTGACGAAGAAGCCGAAAAGATCACGACGGTTCAAGAGGCCATCGACTACGTCAACGCCCATCAGTAAGGGTTTGGTCGACGCAGGAGCTTCGGGTAGTCGGTGACTACCCGGCGTGAAAAAAGCCGCCCTGGCTCAGGGCGGCTTTTTTTGTGTCGGAGGTTGAGTGAATTCACCCCACAATCTCCGTTATACTAGGCAAAATTTTTCAGCAATGGCCGTTAAGGGTCTTGTACCAAGGATGCCGGGAGGAGAGCTGATGGCGCGAAGAAGGGTAGTAGTCACCGGGTTGGGCCTGGTGACACCGGTCGGCAATACGGTCGAACAGTCGTGGGCCAACATCGTAGCGGGTAAAAGCGGCATAGCGCCGATCGAGCATTTTGATGCCAGCAGCTTCAATACGCGCTTTGGGGGCTCGGTCAAGGATTTCGATATCAGCGGGTATCTCAATCCCAAGGACGCCCGCAAGATGGACCTGTTCATCCAGTACGGCATGGCCGCGGGTAGTCAGGCCATCACCGATGCCGGTATCGAGTGCACCGACGAGAACGCCGCGCGCATCGGCGTGGCTATCGGTTCGGGTATCGGCGGTTTGCCAATGATCGAGCAGAACCACAATGCGCTCAACAAGGGCGGGGCGCGGCGAGTTTCGCCGTTTTTCGTACCGGGCTCCATCATCAACATGATATCGGGCAACATGGCGATCCAGCACGGCTTCAAGGGGCCGAACATTGCGATCACCACGGCGTGTACCAGCGGTACCCACAACATTGGTTATAGCGCGCGGACCATTGCTTACGGGGATGCCGACGTCATGGTGTGCGGCGGCGCCGAGATGGCCACGACGCCGCTGGGGCTTGGCGGTTTCTCCGCGGCGCGGGCGCTTTCTACGCGCAACGACGACCCCCAAGCGGCTAGCCGCCCCTGGGATGCGGATCGCGACGGTTTCGTGCTCTCCGATGGCGCCGGTGTGCTGGTGCTCGAAGAGTACGAGCACGCCAAGGCGCGCGGGGCGCACATCTACGCCGAGCTCTCGGGCTTTGGCATGAGCGATGACGCCTATCACATGACCGCTCCGCCGGAAGACGGCCGTGGCGCGGCGCTTGCCATGAGCAACGCCATCAAGGATGCTGCCATCGACCCGGAGAAGGTGGACTACATCAACGCCCACGGTACGTCGACCGCGGCCGGCGACCTGGCTGAAAGCCGGGCCATCGAGCGCGTGATCGGAAGCGCTGCGAAAAACGTGGCGGTCAGTTCGACCAAGTCGATGATTGGCCACCTGCTGGGGGCGGCCGGCGCGGTAGAAGCGGTATTCTGCATTCTGGCGATTCGTGACCAGATCGCACCGCCCACCATCAATCTGGATAACCCTCAGCCAGGCTGTGATCTCGACTACGTGCCCCACACGGCGCGCGAGATGCGCATCGACACCACGCTCTCCAACTCCTTCGGGTTTGGCGGCACCAACGGCTCGCTGCTGTTTACGCGGGTGTAAGCGTTCATGTCCGCCACCCAGGTGCCCGTTGACGACCGTGGGCTCGCTTATGGTGATGGGCTGTTCGAGACGGTGCTAATGCGTGCGGGCCAGCCGCTTTTGTGGTCTTACCACGTAAAGCGGCTGGCCCGCGGCTGTGAGCGCCTGCAAATTCCCATGCCAGCGCTTTCGGATCTAGAGGCAAGCTTTACCCGCGCCCCGGATAGCGAGCTTGAAGTGCTCAAACTCGTGCTGACCCGGGGCAGCGGTGGCCAAGGGTACAAAGCGCCGCTTCCACCCGAACCGAGGCTCTTGCTAAGCCGCCGACCGTTTACGGCCCCGGTAGAGCGCTGGCGCGAGGGTGTATGCGTGCGCCTTTGCGATCTCCGTTTGGGGCACCAGCCCCGCCTGGCGGGAATCAAACACTTGAATCGCCTCGAGAACGTGCTCGCGCGCCAGGAGTGGGAGTCCCCGGATATTCATGAGGGCCTTCTGGCCGACACGGACGGGCGCGTGATCGAGGCGATCAGCATGAACGTTTTTTGGTCCGACCAAAAGCGCTTTTACACCCCAGGGCTCGAGCGTTGTGGGGTGGCCGGTACGCTGCGTGAAGCGCTCGTCGAACGAGGCGCGGTGCTCGAGGGCGAGCTCGACGTTTGCGCGCTTGCAAACGTCGAAGGGCTTTGGGTGGGTAACTCCGTTCAGGGCGTTTGGTCGGTACGCACCCTGCTCGATAGCCGGGGCGAGGTGCTCAATACCTGGCGGGGAGGCGATGCTTCTCTTCAACGCCAGGCGCACCGCCTGTTGGGCTACCCTGAATCTTTTTGATACGAGGCTTTGAGTAACATGGTGAAACGGTTACTGACCGCAGGTTTGGTTCTGGTGGTGCTGGCCGCTGCCGTGTTGGCCGGTGGCTACGTGTACTGGCAAAGCCGCCTCAATGCGCCGGTGGCACTCGATGAGCCTACGCTCTACTACGTACCACCGGGGGCGGGGTTCAACCAGGCCCTTCGCGAGCTCGACGAGCAAGGCGTCGTCGATGACACCTGGGCATTCCGGCTATTGGCCCGGGTATCGCCGGAGCGCATACCCAGGCTGCGGGTGGGTGAGTATCGCATCACGCCGGATATGAGCGCGATGGAGGTCATGGAGCTTTTGGGAAGCAGTAACGTGGTTACCTATCGGCTTACCGTTCCCGAGGGGTGGACGTTTGCTCAGATGCGCGCGCGCCTCGATAGTGCCGAAAAGCTCGCCCACGAAACCAGCGGGCTGAGCGATGCGGAGGTCATGGAGGTTTTGGAGAGGGAAGGTACCTACCCCGAGGGCTGGTTTTTTCCGGATACCTACCGCTACCACTTGGGCATGAGCGACGTGGACATTCTGCGCCAGTCGATCGAGCGTATGGAGCGAATGCTCGATGAGGCCTGGCAAAACCGCGACGACGATCTGACGATCGATACGCCCTATGAGGCCTTGATCATGGCCTCGCTCATCGAGCGCGAAACCGGTGCGCCGGAAGAGCGCCGCGAAATCGCTGGGGTGTTCAAGCGGCGCATGGAGCAGGGGATGCGCCTGCAAACCGATCCGACGGTGATTTATGGCATGGGCGAGCGCTACGAAGGGCGTATTACCCGGGCGGATTTGCGCGAAGCCACCCCCTACAACACTTACGTGATCGACGGCATGCCCCCCACACCGATTGCCATGCCCGGTGCGGCTTCTTTGGAGGCGGCGGTGAACCCGCTGCCCGGCGAAACGCTCTATTTCGTATCGAAAGGCGACGGCACGCACCATTTCTCGCGCACGCTCAGAGAGCACAACAACGCCGTCAACCGCTATATTCGCAACCAGTAACGAGAGGGCGCCGGGCAAGCCCCGGCGCTGGAAAGCTATTTTATGAGGTTTCAATGACCGAGCGCGGGCGCTTTATTACCCTGGAAGGGGGCGAGGGAGTGGGCAAGTCCACCAACGTCGCGTTTGTGGCCGCCTGGCTCGAGGCGCAGGGGCTCGAAGTGGTCTGCACGCGTGAACCCGGTGGCACACCGGTTGCCGAATCGATCCGCGCGCTACTGCTGGCCACCACATTCGACGAGCCGCTGCACACCGACGCGGAGCTTCTGCTCATGTTCGCCGCTCGGGCCCAGCACCTGGCCGAGAAAATAATTCCGGCGCTTAAGCGCGGGGCCTGGGTGGTCTGCGACCGGTTCACCGATGCCACCTTTGCCTACCAGGGCGGTGGGCGCGGCATCGATGTCCAGCGTATCGAAATCCTCGAGCAGTTCGTCCAAAAAGGGCTAGCGCCGGATTTGACCCTGCTGCTGGATATGTCCCCCCAGGCGGCCAAGGATCGCCTCGAGGGGCGGCTGCGCGCTGAAAATACCCAGCGCGACCGCTTCGAGCAGGAGCAGGCGGACTTTTTCAGCGCGGTACGAAGTGCCTACCGGGCCCGCGCCGATGCCAGCCCCGAACGCTTTGCGGTGATCGATGCGGAACAGCCGCTCGAAAAGGTCCAGGCCGCGCTTGAAAACGCGCTGACCGAACGGGTGCTACCATGGCACTAGCGGATCTGCTTCCCTGGCATGGCGAGGTATGGCAGCAGTTCACCCGGCTGGCCGAGGAGGGGCGCATGCCCCATGCGCTTCTTTTAAGCGGCGCTCACGGGGTCGGCAAGCAGCAGCTGGCCGAGGCACTGGTCGCGCGCACGCTCTGTGCGCACCCCGAAAACGGCCAGGCGTGTGGGCACTGCCACAGCTGCAGTATGCTGGCCTCGGGCTACCACCCGGATTTGATGCGTATTGCGCTCGATGAAGGCAAGCGCCAAATCCGTATCGATCCGATTCGCGAGGTCAACCGCTTCGTTCACCAGACCGCTCAGCAGGGCGGCTATCGAGTGATCGTGATCAGCCCGGCGGAGGCCATGAACAGCGCCGCCGCCAACGCGCTGCTCAAAAGCCTCGAAGAGCCCGGCGAAAGAACGCTGTTCATTTTGCTGTCGGACGTGCCGTCGCGGATGCTGCCGACGATCCGTTCGCGCTGCCAGCAGTGGTCGCTACCCAATGTGGCCTTTGAGCGCTGCCAGGGCTGGCTGACCGAGCAGTTGGGCAGTGAAGAGGCACATTTTTGGTGGCAGGTCTCCGGCGGTCTGCCGCTTTTGGCCGTGGAACTTGCCGCCCCGGACGAGCGCGCGCTGCGCCACCAGATCCACGACAGCTTCGAGCAGCTGGTGCGCGGCGCCGAGCCGGTTTCCGAAGCGGCCAGGCTCGATCGTCAGGCGATCGACGCCATTCTATGGTACGGTATCGCCTGGCTCGAAGACCTGATTCGGCTGGGGCTGACCGGGCAAACCACGGCGCTTCATAACCCGGATTTGGAACCTCTTTATCGCCAGGCGG
This sequence comes from Vreelandella sp. GE22, assembly GCF_968212445.1. Classification (NCBI taxonomy): domain Bacteria; kingdom Pseudomonadati; phylum Pseudomonadota; class Gammaproteobacteria; order Oceanospirillales; family Halomonadaceae; genus Vreelandella; species Vreelandella sp. GE22. Next base: position 2,053,925 of record NZ_OZ309110.1, on the reverse strand, counting down.
TGAAAAACGCCCGTGTTCAGGACTGGTTTAGGCTTCTGGACTACGCGCGGGAACAACGTCGGCTCCTTTTTGTCGGCGCCAACCCCAACCCGCAGCTGGTGCTCGAAGCCTGGCTGGTACGCTGGTCGGCGCTTTTACGCTCCTGACCAGGAGCCGAGCCGCTACCCGTCTCTACCGCCGCCCACTGTCCAGGAGGTATCGATGACCGCTCAAAAAGCGCTTTCGCTAACGGTGCCGGATATTCCCACGCTGCTATCGGCCTACATGCCTTATTTAGAGCGAGGCGGCATATTCGTGCCCGTCGAGACGTTCTATAGCCTCGGCCAGGTGGTGCATCTGCTGATAACCCTGCCCGGTGAAAGCGAACGGCTCAGCGTGACCGGAAACGTCGTATGGGTTTCGCCGGCCGGCATCAGCGGGCGTCGCATGGCGGGCATCGGGGTCCACTTTAGCCATCAGGACTACCCGGTGCGCGACAAGATCGAAACGTTATTGGCCGGCCAGCTGGATAGCGCGCCGGCTTCGTTTACCCTCTAGCCACGCCTTTCTATCGCTTTTATCTGCTCCACTGTTTATCGAGGCCCGAATGTTTGTTGATTCGCACTGCCACCTGGACCGTCTCTCGGAAAGTACCCACGGCGGCGACGTCGATGCCGCGCTCGATGCGGCGCGCGCGGCACGCGTCAATCAGTTTTTGGCCATTGCGGTGACTCTCGACGATATGCCCGGGCTGGCTGCGCTTTCGCGCAAACACCAGGACGTGGCGATCTCCGCGGGGCTTCACCCGCTGGCAAGCGTCGAGGTCGAGCCGAGTGTCGAGGATATCAAGGAGGCCGCCGAGCAGTACGGCGTCGTGGCCATCGGCGAAACCGGACTCGATTACCACTACCGCGAAAGTGTCGGTGTCGAGGTGCAGCACGAGCGCTTCAAGCGCCACCTGATCGCCGCTACCGAGCTCGAACTTCCCGTGGTGGTGCATACCCGCGAGGCCAAAGAGGATACGCTGGCGCTGCTTCGTGCTCACACCGACCCAAGTGTGGCCGGCGTACTGCACTGCTTTACCGAAGATATCGACATGGCCCGCGAAGCGATACGGCTGGGGTTTTATATTTCGCTGTCAGGCATCATTACCTTTGCAAGCGCTGCCTCGCTCAAAGAGCTTGCCCGGGCGCTGCCGCTGGACCGGCTGTTGATCGAAACCGATAGCCCCTATTTGGCCCCCGTACCTCACCGCGGTAAGGCCAACGAGCCCGCCTGGGTGGTGGAAGTCGCCGAGTGCATCGCCGCAGAGCGCGGCATCAGCGTCGACGAGGTCGCCATGCAAACCACGGCCAACTTTTACCGGCTCTTTCGCGGCGCCGTGCCCGACGCTCCGGCCCATGTCCAACAGGCGCTAGCGCAATCCGGCCTGGTTTGAACCATACTCGAGTCACGCTTACACCATGCGGTTGAGGACGCCATGAATATCGATCGACTGCTCAAACATCAGCCCGCTACTGCGAATATTCCGCCGGTGGATCAGTGGCAGCCCGCGCTTTCCGGCGATATCGATATCGTCATTCAAGCCGACGGCAGCTGGCGCCACGAAGGCACCGGCTTTGCGCGCCCGGAGATCCCGCACCTGCTGGCGCGCCTGCTGCGCCGGGATGAGGCCGGTATTTGCCTGGTGACCCCGGTCGAGCGCTGGCGGGTCACCGTTGAAGACTGCCCCTTCGTCATCGTCGAGGCGGATTTCAAAGAGGGCGCCTGGTGGTTCACCACCCAGTTCGACGACGTCGTCCGCCTGGACGACGTGCACCCCATGACCTTGAGTGCCGCGCCGAATGGCGACTGGATGCCGGAAGTCGCCATTCGCTTTGGTCTGACCGCGCGGCTTCATCGCAACGTGTTCTACCGGTTGATCGACCAGGCCCTCCTCGAGGAGAGCGCAGCGGGGCAGCGGCTTTGCCTGGAGAGCGCCGGTCAGTACTACCCCTTGGGCGAGCTGGACAGCGCTTCAAGTACCGATAGCGAGACGCCGTGAAGTTAACCCCGGAACAGCACGCGGTCGTTGGCCACGTAAACGGTCATGCGCGCGTCGCCGCGGTGGCCGGTGCGGGTAAGACCACCACCATGGCGGCGCGGGTGCTGCAGCTACTCGAAAACGGGGTGGCGCCCAAACGGATACTGGTGCTGATGTTCAACCGCTCCGCCCGGGAGGACTTTCAGCGCCGTCTGGCGAGCATGGCCCCTAAAGGGCAGCCGCTACCCGATGTGCGCACCTTTCATTCGCTGGGCCACCGGCTGACCCAAAGCCTTTGCCGCTGGGGGGCGCTTGCCTCGCGACAGCTGCTCTCTGCGGACTGGCAGCTAGAGCGGCTGCTGCGCCAGGCGAGCTTGAACGTACTGGCCGACCAGGCCGAGCGCCGCGATACGGCCCTGGACGCGGACCGCCTGGAAACCCTGGCCCACTTCTGCGGGCTGGTCAAAGCCGATATGTGCACGCCGGAGGCGCTCTTCGAGCGGCTGAATCTCGACGACGAGAGCGACTACTTTCCCGACGCTTTTCACGAGGCAGAGCGGCTTTTGGAAAGTCACGCCCTGATGACCTACGCCGATCTGCTCTACCGGCCGCTTCGCGCGCTGGAGGCGGACGCCTCGCTTAGAGGCCGCGTCGAAGGGTTTCTCGATCACGTCATCATCGACGAGTACCAGGATATCAATACCGCTCAGCAGCGCCTTTTGAAGGTGCTGGCCGGGCCGTCGGCGAGCGTGATGGCGGTGGGCGATGCCAACCAGTGTATCTACGAGTGGCGCGGGGCGCGGCCGGACACCATGCTCGAAAACTTCACCGCCACCTTCGGCCGCGCCGCCGACTATCCACTATCGACCACCTTTCGCCATGGCCACGCGCTGGCGCTGGCCGCCAATCACGCCATCATGAACAACGTTCGCCGGCCCGACCAGCTCTGTCTGGCCGCCCCGGCAAGCGCGGCGACCCATATTCACGCAGGCCAGGGCACGCGGCTTTTACTCGACGCGCTGAGCGACTGGCAGGCGAAGGGGCGGCGTTTCGACGAGGCGAGCCTGCTGGTGCGCAGTTGGGCGCTGTCGGTGCCGTTTCAGCTGGCGCTTTTGCAGGCAGGTATTCCTTTCCGGCTGCTGCGCGAGGACCGTTTCGTGTTTCGCCTGCCCCTGGTGCAGGCGCTGGCGGGCTATCTGAAACTCGCGCGCCGTCCGGCGCTTTTGCACGACCCGGCCCAACTGCTCTTGCTTTTGGCCCAGCCTACGCCTTTCGTGGCCCGCGAGCGGCTAAGCCAGCTGGCGCACCAGCTAGCGGCCACCCAAACCTTTCCCGAGCGCAGCGACCCGATCATCGCATCGCTCAAGCCGATTCAGCGGCGCACGCTCAAAAAGCGTTGGGAGCTTCTTTGTGAGCTGCCGCGCCTTAGTGCCTGGCCCCCGGCGAAGCTTTTACAACACGTGGTGACCACCATCGAGGCGGAAAAGACGCTCAAGCGGGCCGCCGCGCGTCGTGACAAGGGCGAGGAGGACGTGCGTCTGCTCGACGTGCTGATCGAACAGGCGGAAAGTGTCAACGATCCGGATGCCTTTATCGAGCTGCTCGAGCGCCCGGTGGAGAACCAGGCAGGCGGGGTTTTGATCAGCACCGTACACGGCGCCAAGGGGCTCGAATGGCCGCTGGTGGCCGTGGCCGGGGTCAACGAAGAGGATTTTCCGCACTACAGCCGCGATAACCCGCTAAGCGACGAGCGCCTCGAGGAGGAGCGGCGGCTTTTCTACGTGGCGATCACCCGGGCTCAGCAGCAGCTTTTGATCCTTCATGATGGCGGCGCCCACCGCCCGAGCCGCTTCATTGGGGAGAGTAGCTGGTCGGACAGCGTGCGCATCGCCCAGGCGCTCGATCATGGAAACGCCCCGGAAATGCCGCTTCAGGTGAGCGCCAAAGCGCTCATCGAGCGCTACTTGAAGCGCCTGGGGCGTGAGGATATTACGTTGGCCTGCGCCGAGGTCAACGAGTCGAAAGGCGCTTATCAAACCCTGGCCGAGTTCTACCCCGGGCAGAAGCTGCGCCACGAGGTGTTCGGTGAAGGTGAGGTCGCCGCCGTGGAGGGGAGTCCAGGCGATCCGGTGATCGATGTGCGCTTCGTTCAGGCCGGGCGGCGCCGTTTGATTGCCCGGCGCGCGCCGATTACCTCCCTCGACCCCGTTGGGCCGGCCTGACCGGGCCGGCCGCATCACGCTTACATATTGGGGTAGTTGGGCCCGCCGCCGCCTTCCGGTGCCACCCAGGTGATGTTCTGAGCCGGGTCCTTGATATCGCAGGTCTTGCAGTGCACGCAGTTTTGGAAGTTGATCTGAAAACGCGGCTGGCCCGCCTCGTCTTCCACTACTTCGTATACCCCTGCCGGACAGTAGCGCTGCGCGGGCTCGGCGTATTTGGGCAGGTTGTGCTCGATGGGAATCGAAGGGTCGGTAAGTTTCAGGTGGCAGGGCTGATCCTCTTCGTGGTTGGTGTTGGATAAAAACACCGACGAAGATTTATCGAAGGAGAGCTTGCCGTCGGGTTTGGGGTAGTCGATCTTTTCGAACTCCGCCGCCGGCTTGAGCGCGCCGTGGTCGGTCACCGTGTCGCGCAGGATCGGCAGCTTGTTGCCGACCAGCTGGTTGACGAAGTTGAACGCGCCGCCACCGACGTTGCCGTATTTGTGCATCGCCGGGCCAAAGCTCGCGTTCGCCTTGAGCTCTTCATACGCCCAGCTCGCTTCCCACCGGTCGTTGAAGCCGGTCAGCTCATTGGCGCCTTCGTCGCCCGCCTTGACCGCCTCGAAAACGCTTTCAGCGGCCACCAGACCTGACTTCATGGCGGTGTGGATGCCCTTGATCTTGGCGAAATTGAGCGTGCCCGCATCGCAGCCGATCAAAAGCCCGCCGGGGAAGGTCATGCGGGGCAGGCAGTTGAAGCCCCCTTTGGTGATCGCCCGAGCGCCGTAGGCCACGCGCTTGCCGTCTTTCAGGTACTGGGAAAGCGTGGGGTGGTGCTTCATGCGCTGGAATTCATCGAAGGGCGAAAGCCAGGGGTTCTGGTAGGCCAGGTCCATGATCAGCCCAACGACCACTTGCTGGTTTTCGGCGTGGTAAAGAAACCAGCCGCCCTGGGTCGAATTGTCCAGCGGCCAGCCGGAGCCGTGCAGGACAAGACCTGGCTCGTGCTGCTCGGCGGGTACGTCCCAAAGCTCCTTCAAGCCGATACCGTAGTGCTGCGGGTCGCGCCCTTCGTCCAGCGAGAACTCCTCGATCAGGCGCTTACCCAAATGCCCGCGGGAGCCCTCGGCGAAAAGGGTGTATTTGGCGCGAAGCTCCATGCCCGGCATGTGGCCATCCTTGGGCGTACCGTCCGCGGCCACCCCCATGTCGCCGACCACGATGCCGCGCACTGCGCCGTCTTCGATGATCACCTCTTGGGCGGCGAAGCCCGGGAATATCTCAACGCCCAGCGCCTCGGCCTGTTCGGCCAGCCAACGGCACAGGTTGCCTGCACTGATCACGTAGCGGGTCTGGTCGCCGCCGGTGTTATGCATGCTTTTGGGCACCAGCGCATGGGGCAGCTTCCAGCCTTTCTCGCTATCCTTCAAAAGGTAGACATCGTCCCGGGTTGCCGGGGTGTTGAGTGGCGCACCGCGTTCTTGCCAGTCGGGGAAAAGCTCGTTAAGCGCGCGGGGCTCGAATACGGCGCCGGATAGAATGTGGGCGCCTACTTCCGAGCCTTTTTCCACCACGCATACGCTTAGTTCTTGTTCGGCTTCGTTGGCTTGCTGCATCAGTCGGCAGGCGGCCGCCAATCCTGACGGCCCCGCACCAACGATGACAATGTCCATTTCCATGACATCGCGCTCTGCGTTTTCCACCTGGTCTCTCCTTATTCTCATAAGGCCCGTATCTTATGAAAACACGGCCTTGATTCTAAACGGTCATTTGCTTCTGGTTATACTCAATGATAGGCATAATACCCGTGTCAGGTCACCTCTACGATGGTCCGCCCCGTATTTATCGGTGTTGTGGGCGCTTTAGGCGCAAAGCCTGGCGCCTTGCTGAATAGAAGACGACAGCCCGTTTTTATTCAAAAATGCTGATCGACGGGTATTGTGACGCGTTGACTGGCTGTGGCACATTGATCTGAAGCCGATCTATCAAACGCTTGAATGAATTTCGCCGAACGCCCGCATCATGGCGCCTCGGCGCTGCTGTTAGCCTACGCGTGCCGATAGCGCGCAATGCCAACGCCGGGCCACGCTTGTCCAGGTCGAGGCTTTTACCCCAAGCCAAGCGAGGAAACTATGAAAGTATTGGTCGCGGTGAAACGCGTCATCGATTACAACGTGAAAATCCGCGTGAAGGCGGACCATTCTGACGTGGATCTCACTAACGTCAAAATGGCCATGAATCCCTTTTGCGAAATCGCCGTGGAAGAAGCGGTGCGCTTGAAAGAGAAAGGCGTGGCCACCGAAGTCGTGGCCGTTACTATCGGCCCCAAGGCCGCTCAGGAGCAGCTGCGCACGGCGCTGGCGCTGGGCGCTGATCGCGCGATCCAGATCGAAACCGACGAGCGCGCCGAGTCGCTGGCCGTCGCCAAACTGCTGGCCAAAGTGGTCGAGGAAGAACAGCCCGGTCTTGTGATTCTTGGCAAGCAGGCAATCGACACCGATAACAACCAGACTGGCCAGATGTTGGCCGCGCTCACCAACATGGCCCAGGGCACCTTCGCCTCCGAGGTGGTCGTGGATGGTGACAAGGTCAACGTGACCCGCGAAATCGACGGCGGCCTGCAGGTCGTTGCGCTCAAGCTTCCGGCAATCGTGACCACGGACCTGCGGCTGAACGAGCCGCGCTACGCCAAGCTCCCCGACATCATGAAAGCCAAGAAGAAGCCGCTGGATGTAAAAACGCCGGCGGACTACGGCGTCGAGATGGCATCGAAAGTGAGCCTCGTCAAGGTCGAAACACCGGCAGAGCGCAAGGGCGGGGTGAAAGTGGCCTCGGTGGACGAGCTGATCGATAAGCTCAAAAACGAAGCCAAGGTTCTTTAACCGCCGCGTTCACCCGTTTTTAAGGAGTCATCCATGAGTATTCTGGTACTTGCCGAGCTGCACGAAGGCCAGCTCGCCAGCGCAACTGCCCACGTCGTGGCCGCTGCCCGCGAGATCGGCGGTGATATCGACGTACTGGTCGCTGGTGAAAACGTACAGGCCGCAGCCGACGCCGCGGCCAAGCTCGACGGCGTCAGCCGCGTGCGCCTGGCCGACCACAGCGTTTATGCCCACCAGCTCGCCGAGCCGCTGGGCGCGCTTTTAGTCGCCCTCGCCGACGACTATACCCACATTCTAGCCAGCGCCTCGACCACGGGTAAAAACGTGCTGCCGCGCGTCGCCGCGCTCAAGGACGTCAGCCAGCTCTCCGAGATACTGGCGGTCGACAGCGCCGATACGTTCAAACGTCCGATCTACGCCGGCAACGCCATCGCCACGGTAAAAAGCGACGACGCGCTGAAAGTCATGACCGTGCGCACCACCGCGTTCGACGCGGTGAGCGAGGGCGGCAACGCCGCGATCGAGGCAGTGGAGACTGTCGTCGAGAATACCCAGTCGCAGTTCGTCAGCGAAGAACTGGCCCAGTCCGATCGCCCCGAGCTTGGTGGCGCCAAGGTGGTAATCTCCGGCGGGCGCGGTATGGGTAACGGCGAGAACTTCAAACTGCTCGACGGCATCGCCGACAAACTGGGTGCTGCGGTCGGTGCGTCCCGCGCCGCGGTGGATGCAGGTTATGTACCCAACGACATGCAGGTGGGCCAGACCGGCAAAATCGTCGCCCCCGATCTGTACATCGCGGTGGGTATCTCCGGGGCGATTCAGCACTTGGCCGGTATGAAAGATTCAAAAGTGATCGTTGCGATCAACAAGGACGAAGAAGCGCCGATCTTTCAGGTCGCCGATTACGGCCTGGTAGGCGATCTATTCGAACTCTTGCCGGCGCTCGAAAGCAAGCTTTAGGCCTGCCATCTTGCCGCCCATTTTAGCCGGCTGCTTTGCAGCCGGCTTTTTATTGCGTCACTATTAGATAAAGCCCTGTTTGTTAGCTAAAGTGCTAGGGGCACGCACCAGCGGACGGCGTTTGCATTTTGAGTAAAGAATCCGCTTGAATGGTTGAAAAGAGTAGGGCGTGACCGCACCTACTGATGTGAAGATCGAAAGTCACTCAAGGAGATGATGACATGGCACATACACTACCTGAACTACCGTATGCCTACGACGCGCTCGAGCCGCACATCGATGCGATGACAATGGAAATTCACCATTCGCGTCACCACAACACCTACGTGACCAATCTAAATAGCGCACTTGAAGGCACTGGCCTTGAAGACATCGCGATCGAAGAGCTGGTTGCCAACCTGGACCGTGTTCCGGAAGCCAAGCGCCAGGCCGTGATCAACAACGGTGGCGGTCACGTCAACCACTCCATGTTTTGGCAAATGATGTCGCCCAATGGCGGCGGTCAGCCCCAGGGCAGCGTTGCCCAGGCGATCGAAAGCGAGCTGGGTGGTTTCGACACCTTTAAAGAAGAGTTCAAGAAAGCCGCCGTTGGCCGTTTCGGTAGCGGCTGGGCATGGCTCAGTGTGACGCCGCAGAAAAAGCTGGTAGTCGAGAACACCCTCAACCAGAACAGCCCGCTGATGGACGGTAACACGCCGCTGCTGGGTATCGATGTTTGGGAGCACGCTTACTACCTGAAGTATCAGAACAAGCGCCCTGACTACATCGCTGCCTTCTTCGACGTCGTCAATTGGGAAGAAGTCGAGCGCCGCTACCAGGCCGCTATTGCCTAAAAAGCGTTCGTCTTAGTGCACGCATAACGCGTCACGTAAAAAAGCCCGGCTTATAGCCGGGCTTTTTTTGCTGTGGACAAGACATTTTTTGGTCGAACGGCCAGCGCTCGATCAGTCGGACCGCGTTTCGAGGCAAAGCGCGAAAGGGGGCATTTTTTAGCCGATAAAACGTATTTTATTCGGCCGATCCGGCGCTAACAATTCGCTTTTTTAACGCCACCCCGCGCGGGGGCCGCATCGCTATGCTGGGCATAGTTTGTCAATAACCTGTGGATTAAAAAATACTAGATATGCTTGAATTGATTTTGCTGTGATCTATATATAGTATTCGTAGTGTCTTTCGAAAGGGGCGGGTACTACATGTGCCTACCCCAAAAATGCCGCTATGAAAAGGGAAAATAGCCATGGCGATCCAGATTTATAGCAAGCCTGCCTGCGTTCAGTGCACCGCCACCTACCGCGCGATGGACAAGCAGGGAATCGAGTACACCGTGATCGATATCACCGCTGAAGACGGCGCGCAAAAAGAAGTCGAAGCGCTGGGCTATCGTCAGTTGCCCGTCGTTGTAGCGGGCGACGATCACTGGTCGGGTTTCCGCCCGGACCGTATTCAGGCACTCGCTTAATCTGCGGCCGTGTCAACAAAGCCTCACACCCCGTTGCCTGGTACGCTGGTGTACTTTTCCACCAAATCAGGCAACACCCATCGTTTCATTGAAAAGCTGGGGCTTTCGGCGCACCGGCTGCCGATCAACCGCAACGACCCGGCGCTACATATCGAAACCCCCTATGTGCTCATCACGCCCACCTATGGCGGTGGCGAGAGCGAAGGGGCGGTACCGGGGCCGGTGATCCGCTTTTTGAACGATGAGCATAACCGGCGCCTCATACGAGGCGTCATTGCTGCTGGCAATACCAATTTTGGCGAGGCGTACGGGCTGGCGGGGCGCATCATCGCGCACAAGTGCCAGGTGCCGCTGCTTTATCGATTTGAGCTTTTTGGCACTGACGATGACGTCGCCAGGGTTCGCAAAGGAGTAGAAGAGTTTTGGAAACGACAAACGTAGCCACTACCAACGTGTCTGAAACGAAGAAACCTGCCGCAGAGACGGCGCAGGCGCGCACGCTGGATTATCATGCGTTGAACGCCATGCTGAACCTTTACGGGGCCAACGGCGAGCTTCAGCTCGACAAGGACCGCGAAGCGGCGCGCCAGTACTTTCTGCAGCACGTCAACCAGAACACGGTGTTCTTCCATTCGTTGGAAGAGAAGCTCGACTATCTGGTCGAAGAACAGTACTACGAAGCCAGCGTACTCGATCAGTACGCGCCCGCTTTCGTCAAGGCGCTTTTCGAGCAGGCCTACGCTTACAAGTTTCGTTTTCCGAGCTTTTTGGGCGCATTCAAGTACTACACCAGCTACACGCTGAAAACCTTCGATGGCAAGCGCTACCTGGAACGCTACGAAGACCGCGTATGCATGGTGGCGCTCACGCTTGCGCGCGGCGAAGAGGCGCTTGCCAAGTCGCTGGTGGACGAGATCATCAGCGGCCGTTTTCAGCCGGCCACGCCGACCTTTTTGAACTGCGGTAAGCAGCAGCGCGGTGAGCTGGTGTCGTGCTTTTTGCTGCGTATCGAAGACAACATGGAGTCGATCGGCCGCTCGATCAACTCGGCGCTGCAGCTCTCCAAGCGCGGCGGCGGCGTAGCGTTTTTGCTGAGCAACATTCGCGAAGCCGGCGCGCCGATCAAGCGCATCGAGAACCAGTCTTCGGGCATCATCCCGATCATGAAGCTTTTGGAAGACGCTTTCTCCTACGCCAACCAGCTAGGGGCGCGCCAGGGGGCCGGTGCGGTGTATCTCAACGCCCACCACCCGGATATCCTGCGTTTTCTGGATACCAAGCGCGAAAACGCGGATGAAAAAATCCGCATCAAAACGCTCTCCCTTGGCGTGACGATCCCGGATATTACGTTCGAGCTCGCCAAGCGCAACGACGACATGTATCTGTTCTCGCCCTACGACGTGGAGCGGGTCTACGGTAAGCCGTTTGGCGATGTCAGCGTGACCGAGAACTACCATGACATGGTCGCCGACGTGCGTATTCGCAAGCAAAAGATCAACGCCCGGGCGTTTTTCCAGGTGCTGGCCGAGTTGCAGTTCGAGTCCGGCTACCCCTACATCATGTTCGAAGATACGGTGAATCGCGCCAACCCGATCGCCGGGCGTATCAACATGAGTAACCTCTGCTCGGAGATTCTTCAGGTCAACACACCGACCGAGTACGACGAGGATCTGAACTACAGCAAAATCGGCCAGGATATCTCCTGCAACCTGGGCTCGATGAACATCGCCAAGGTGATGGATTCCGGCGATATCGGTACCAGCGTGGATATCGCGATTCGCGGTTTGACCGCGGTTTCCGAGATGAGCAACCTCAAAAGCGTTCCTTCGATCGCCGAAGGCAACGCCCAGTCTCGCGCCATCGGCCTCGGTCAGATGAACCTGCACGGCTTTTTGGCCCGCGAGCACATCTACTACGGCTCTGAAGAGGGGTTGGACTTTACCAACCTGTACTTCTACTGCGTCGCGTTTTACGCCATTCGCGCCTCGAACCAGTTGGCGATCGAGCACGGCGATACCTTTGCCGGTTTCAAGGACTCGACCTACGCCTCGGGCACGTTCTTCGACAAGTACGTCGATGAAGCGTGGCTGCCGAAAACCGAGAAAGTGCGTGGACTTTTCGAGCGCAGCGGCATCGCGCTGCCCACCCAGAGCGACTGGGAGGAGCTCAAGGCCTCGGTCATGGCACACGGGCTTTATAACCGTAACCTGCAGGCCGTACCGCCTACCGGCTCGATCTCCTATATCAATCACTCCACCTCCAGTATTCATCCGGTGGCAGCGAAGATCGAGATCCGTAAAGAGGGCAAGCTTGGCCGCGTGTACTACCCGGCGCCGTTTTTGAACGAAGCGAATTTCGACTACTTCCAGGACGCCTACGAAATCGGCCCCGAGAAGATCATCGATACCTACGCCGAGGCGTCCAAGCACGTGGATCAGGGGCTTTCGCTGACGCTCTTCTTCCCGGATACCGCAACGACCCGGGATATCAATAAGGCGCAGATTCACGCCTGGCGTAAAGGCATCAAGACGCTTTACTACATCCGCCTGCGCCAAAGTGCGCTGGAAGGTACCGAAGTCGAAGGCTGCGTTTCCTGCACGCTGTAACCACGTAACGAAAGAGATCATTTGATGACCACCATGCAACGCTTATCACGGGTCGATGCCGTTAACTGGAACCGCCTGCAAGACGACAAGGACCTGGAGGTCTGGAACCGCCTAACCAGCAACTTCTGGCTGCCGGAGAAGGTGCCGCTGTCCAATGACATTCAGTCCTGGAATACGCTGACCCAGCAGGAAAAACAGCTGACCATCCGCGTATTCACCGGCCTTACGCTACTGGATACCATTCAGAGCAGTATCGGCGCGCCGGTATTGATGGAAGATGCGCGCACGCCCCACGAAGAGGCGGTCTATACCAATATCGCCTTCATGGAGTCGGTACACGCGCGCTCCTACAGCTCGATCTTCTCGACGCTTTGTACGACGCGTGATGTCGACGACGCCTTTCGTTGGAGTGAAGAGAACGCGACGCTGCAGGCAAAATCCGAGCTGATTCTCGAGCGCTACCGCTCGGACGACCCTTTGATGCGCAAGGTGGCCAGCGTCTTCCTCGAGTCGTTTTTGTTCTACTCGGGCTTTTATCTGCCCATGTACTGGTCCAGCCACGCCAAACTGACCAACACTGCGGATCTGATCCGTCTGATCATCCGTGACGAAGCGGTGCACGGCTACTACATCGGCTACAAGTTCCAGCAGGCGCTCGCCGAGGCGAGCCCGGAGCGCCAGCAGGCGGTGAAAGACTACGCCTATGAGCTTCTTTTGGAGCTTTACGATAATGAAGTGCGCTATACCGAATCGCTTTACGACGCGGTCGGTCTCTCGGAAGACGTGAAGAAATTCCTTCACTACAACGCCAACAAGGCGCTGATGAACCTGGGCTACGAGCCGCTCTTCCCGAGCAGCGTGACCGACGTCGACCCGACCATCATGGCGGCACTTTCGCCCAACGCCGATGAGAACCACGACTTCTTCTCCGGGTCGGGTTCTTCGTATGTGATCGGCAAGGCCGTTGCCACCGAAGACGACGACTGGGCGTTTTAAGGACCGTCATGAGGGAGTCGGCCGTTGAGGGCGAAGCAGAGCCGGTGGGCGAGGCGTGCCAGGTGCTGCGCATCGCCGCCGCCATGATGATCGATGAAGCGGGCAGGCTGTTGTTGGTGCGTAAGCAGGGCAGCCGCTATTTCATGCAGCCCGGTGGCAAGGTCGAGCCGAACGAGGCGTGCGATGTGGCGCTTTGCCGCGAGCTCCAGGAAGAGCTTGGGCTCTGCGTCGAGCCGTCACGGCTTACGCATTTCAAGCGCGTTCGGGCGGTCGCGGCCAATGAGGCACAGACGTTGATCGACGCCGAGCTTTACAGCCTGGCCGTCGAGGGCCACGTCGAGGCGGCGGCGGAAATCGCCGAAGCGCGCTGGGTAAGCCCCGCGCAGGCGAAAACACTTTTGCTGGCGCCGCTCACCCGCGACTGCGTCGTTCCGTGGGCGGACGCGCGTTTGAGTGGATGAAGGTGCCCGGCAGGGTGGCTTTCGACGTCGAAGTGCTTAATTCGGTATACAAAACGGGAGCCTGGCTCCCGTTTTGTATTGCGCTATCGAAAAATCTGCTAGGCTACGCGACTGCTCGGCCAGACGGCCGGGGCCTTGCCTGCGCGCAGGATTTCACCCCCAAAGCCATTGATAGCGAAACGTGATCCCTGGTATGGATCACCACTGCGCTCAAGGAACACTTGAATGCCCATTGTGACACTGCCTGACGGCAGCCAACGACCCTTTGATGAACCGCTTTCCATTATGCAGCTCGCCGCGTCGATAGGCCCTGGTTTGGCCAAGGCGTGCGTCGCGGGAAAGATCGACGGTGTACTGGTCGACGCGGCCGATATGATCGAACGCGATGCCGAGGTGGCGATCATCACCGCCAAGGATCAGGAGGGGCTCGAAATCATTCGCCACTCCGCCGCGCATTTGATTGGGCATGCGGTCAAGCAGCTCTACCCCGAGGCCAAGATGGCGATTGGCCCGGTAATCGAAAACGGCTTCTATTACGATATCGATTTTGGCCACTCCGTCTCCTCGGAAGATCTCGAAACGATCGAAAAGCGTATGCAGACGCTGATCGAGCAGGAGTACGACGTGGTGCGCGAGTACGTGGACCGCGACAAGGCGATGCTCACCTTCCTGCACCGCGATGAGCCCTACAAGCAGGAGATCATTCGCGATATTCCCGAAGGCGCCGAGATCAGGCTCTACCATCACGAAGAGTACACGGACATGTGCCGTGGGCCCCACGTGCCCAATACGCGCCATCTAAAGGCCTTCAAGCTGACCAAGCTGGCCGGCGCCTACTGGCGCGCGGACGCCTCCAACGCCATGCTGACGCGTATCTACGGCACGGCCTGGGGTGACAAGAAGCAGCTCAAGGCGTATCTCAAGCGGCTCGAAGAAGCGGAAAAGCGCGACCACCGTAAGCTGGCGCGCCGCCTCGACCTTTTCCATATGCAGGAAGAGGCGCCGGGCATGGTGTTCTGGCACCCCAACGGCTGGGCGCTTTGGCAGCAGGTCGAGCAGTACATGCGTCGGGTTTATCAAGAAGGCGGCTACCAGGAAATTCGCTGCCCCCAGATCATGGACGTCTCGCTCTGGAAAAAATCCGGGCATTGGGACAACTATGCCGACGGCATGTTCTTCACCGAGTCCGAGAAGCGCGAATACGCCTTGAAGCCGATGAACTGCCCGGGCCACGTGCAGGTATTCAACTCCGGGCTTAGAAGCTATCGCGAGCTTCCGGTACGCTTTGGTGAGTTCGGCGGCTGTCACCGGAACGAGCCCTCCGGTGCGCTGCATGGCATCATGCGTGTACGCGCCTTTACCCAGGACGACGGCCACGTCTTTTGTACCGAAGCCCAGGTCGAGCCCGAGGTGACCAGCTTCCACCGCCAGGCGCTGAAGGTGTACCAGGACTTCGGTTTCGAGGATATCGCGATCAAGATCGCGCTGCGCCCGGAAAAGCGCATCGGTAGCGACGAGGTCTGGGATCGCGCGGAAGACGCGCTGCGTGGCGCCTTGAAGGCCTGCGACGTCGAGTGGCAGGAGCTCCCCGGCGAAGGCGCCTTCTACGGCCCCAAGATCGAATACCACATGAAGGATTGCCTGGGCCGCGAGTGGCAGGTTGGTACCATGCAGGTCGACTTCATGATGCCCGAGCGCTTGGGCGCGCAGTACGTGACCGAAGAGGGCGAGCGCAAGCCGCCGGTCATGTTGCACCGGGCCATCGTGGGCTCCATGGAGCGCTTCATCGGCATCCTGATTGAACATTATGCCGGGGCTATGCCATTATGGCTGGCACCCGAGCAGGTAGTCGTGATGAATATCACCGATTCACAGCGTGATTATTCGCTCGAATTGGAAAAACGCCTGCAAAAAATCGGTCTTCGCGTCAAGGCGGACTTGAGGAACGAGAAGATCGGCTTTAAAATCCGTGAACACACGTTACAGAAAATTCCCTATCTTCTAGTGGTTGGAGATAAGGAAGTCGAAGCTGACTCAGTGGCCGTGCGTACTCGCAGCGGCGAAAACCTCGGAACGATGACGGTCGATGAGTTCATCGAGCGTGTGACAACCGAGCGAGCAGCCCTGGCGACATCGTCAATTGCCTAAGGAGACAGAGCAATCAAGCGAAGCAACCAGCGCGGGCGTCCAGCAGACAAACGCCCCCCAATGAACGAGCGAATTACCGAAGAAGAAGTCCGTTTGATCGATGCCGAAGGTGAGCAGTTGGGCGTTGTGCCCACCACCGAAGCATTGGAGCGGGCGGAATCTGCCGGTTTGGATCTCGTGCAAATTTCGAATGCCGACCCCATCGTCTGTAAGATTATGGATTACGGCAAATTTGTTTTCGAGACGAAAAAGCAAAAAGCTGTTCAGAAGAAAAAGCAAAAGCAAATCCAGGTCAAGGAAGTTAAATTCCGGCCCGGCACCGACGAAGGCGATTATCAGGTCAAGCTTAAAAACCTGACGCGCTTTCTGGAAAGTGGTGACAAAGGCAAGGTCACTTTGCGTTTTCGGGGTCGCGAAATGGCGCACCAGGACATCGGTCGCAAGCTGATGGAGCGGGTCGCAGCTGACCTCGAAGAGATCGGAACGGTGGAGTCTTTCCCGAAAATGGAAGGCCGCCAGATGATCATGATTCTTGCCCCCAAGAAGAAGTGATCCATAGGCGTTGTTAACGGGTCGGCGCCTGGCGCCGACCGGCCTTGGGTTTTCTAAAAAACATCGAGCGGAGTTTTTCTCATGCCGAAAATCAAAAGCAACAGCGGCGCTGCCAAGCGCTTTAAAAAGACCGCTAACGGCTTCAAGCACAAGCAGTCTTTTCGTAGCCACATTCTGACCAAAAAATCGACCAAGCGTAAGCGTCAGCTGCGCGGCATGAAGCAGATTCACTCTGCTGACAAGCCGTTGATCCAGCGTATGCTGCCGAATCTGTAAGTCGTTTTTTAGAATTTTTTAAAGTCAGGAGTGTGTTATGACCCGAGTTAAGCGTGGCGTAGTGGCCCGTCGTCGCCATAAGAAAGTACTGAAGCAAGCGAAAGGTTATTACGGAGCGCGTTCGCGTGTTTTCCGTGTTGCCAAGCAGGCCGTTATCAAGGCCGGTCAGTACGCGTACCGCGACCGCCGTAACCGTAAGCGTCAGTTCCGTGCCCTGTGGATCCAGCGTATCAACGCCGGTGCCCGCATCAACGGTATGTCTTACAGCCGCTTCGTAGGTGGCCTCAAGAAAGCCGGTATCGAAATCGACCGTAAAGTATTGGCCGATCTGGCGGTTCACGAAAAAGCGGCATTTGCTGCCATCGTGGAAAAAGCCAAGGCTGCCCAATAAGGTTTTAAGCCAGTATATGGTTTGAAATCACGAGGTCACAGCGTGACCCATACAGGGGAAGAGCAGCCGCTCTTCCCCTGTTTTTTTGCCATCGACATTTTGTCATCGACAATGTATGGCTTGTAAGGCCCCGTTCTGGCGACGCCTTATTGGATGAAAACCGCTTAATTCGGAGTACAACGGATGGATCACCTGCCTACGCTGGTATCAGAGGCTCGCGACGCCATTCAGGCCGCGCAGAGCGTGTCTGAGCTGGATGAGCTACGAGTTCGCTATCTGGGCAAGAAGGGCGAGGTCACCGCTCTGCTGAAAGGGCTGGGTAAGCTCGCCGCCGAAGAGCGTCCGGCCGCGGGCGAGCGTATCAACCAGGCCAAACAAACCCTGGCCGGTGAGATCGACACCCGCCGCGAGGCGCTCGAAAGCGAAGCGCTGAACGCGCGCCTGGCCGCGGAAAAAATCGACGTGACGCTGCCCGGGCGTGGTCAACAGAGCGGCGGTTTGCATCCGGTCACGCGCACGCTCGAGCGTATCGAGGCGCTGTTTACCCGCATTGGCTATGACGTTGCCGTGGGCCCGGAAATCGAAGACGACTACCACAACTTCGAGGCGCTCAATATTCCGGCGCACCACCCAGCGCGCGGCATGGCGGATACCTTTTACTTCGACGCCACAAGGCTTTTACGTACCCATACCTCGCCGGTACAGGTACGCACCATGAAAGAGAGTGCGCCGCCCATTCGTATCGTCTGCCCGGGGCGGGTGTATCGCAGCGACTCGGATTTGACCCACACGCCGATGTTTCATCAGGTCGAAGGCCTGCTGGTCGACGAAGGCGTAAGCTTTGCCGACTTGAAGGGCACCATCGAGGATTTTCTGCAGGCGTTTTTCGAGCGCGATGATCTCTCCGTGCGCTTTCGTCCCTCCTACTTCCCGTTCACCGAGCCCTCCGCCGAGGTCGACATCCAGTGCGTGATGTGCAGCGGAAACGGCTGTAGGGTGTGCTCGCAAAGCGGCTGGCTCGAGGTGATGGGCTGCGGCATGGTGCACCCGGAAGTGTTTCGCCATTCGGGTATCGACACCGAGCGCTATACCGGATTTGCCTTCGGCATGGGCGCCGAGCGCCTGGCGATGCTGCGCTATGGCGTCAACGACCTGCGGCTGTTCTTCGAAAACGATCTGCGCTTTTTGCGCCAGTTTGCCTAACCACGCCGCCAGACTACAGGAACGAGCATGAAATTTTCAGAACAGTGGCTGCGTGAGTGGGTATCACCGCAGCTTGCGACCCAGGCGCTTGCCGACCAGATCACCATGGCAGGGCTCGAAGTCGATGCCGTCGAACCCGTCGCGCCCGCTTTCGAAGGCGTGGTGGTGGCCGAGGTGACGGCCAAGGCGCCCCATCCGGACGCTGATAAGCTCAACGTTTGCCAGGTCATTGATGGCACCGGCGCGCCGGTGCAAGTAGTCTGTGGTGCGCGCAATGTCGACGTGGGTCAGCGGGTGCCGTTTGCCCAAGTCGGCGGGCTGTTACCCGGTGACTTCAAAATCAAAAAGGCCAAGCTGCGCGGCGTCGAATCCTTCGGCATGATCTGCTCCGCCTCGGAACTTGGCCTGGAGGAAGAGACCTCCGATGGTATCTTCGTGCTACCGGCCAGCGCCCCGGTGGGGGTTAGTATTCGTGAGTACCTGGGTCTGGACGACGCCACCATCGAAGTAGACTTGACGCCGAATCGCGGCGACTGCCTGAGCGTTAAAGGGCTTGCTCGGGAGGTCGGGGTGCTCAACCGGCTACCGGTTCAGGCGCCGGAGATCTCCCCGGTCGCGCCAAGCATCGAGACCCGTTTCCCGGTGCGCGTAGAGGCTGGCGAGCAGTGCCCGCGCTACGTGTCTCGGGTTATCGAAGGCGTCGACCTGTCCGTCGAGACGCCGCTTTGGATGGTCGAGCGGCTGCGCCGCAGCGGCGTGCGCTCTATCGACGCCGCTGTCGACGTGACCAACTACGTGATGCTCGAACTCGGTCAGCCGCTTCACGCCTTCGACCAGACGAATCTGAAAGAGGGGATCGAAGTGCGCCTGGCCGCCGAAGGCGAGCGCCTCACCTTGCTCGATGGGCAGGATATCGCGCTGCGTCCGGACACGCTGGTGATCGCCGACGCCTCCGGGCCGCTGGCCATGGCCGGCGTCATGGGCGGCGAGTCCTCCGGCGTGAGCGCCAACACGCGCACCATTTTTCTGGAAGGCGCCTACTTCACCCAGTTGGCGGTGGCCGGTCAAGCGCGCTCCTACGGGCTTCATACCGATGCCTCTCACCGTTTCGAGCGCGGTGTCGACCCGCAGCTCACCATCGAAGCGGTCGAGCGCGCCACCAAACTGTTGATCGACATCTGCGGCGGCCAGGCCGGGCCCGTGTGCGAAGAGAAAAGCGAAGCGCATCTGCCTGCCCCCCGCACCATTGAGCTTCGCCGCGCGCGCTTGGCTCAGGCGCTCTCCAAGGAACTGCCCGACGATGACGTCACCGACATCCTCGACCGGTTGGGACTCGCGGCGACGCGGTCGAGCAGCGGCTGGCAGGTAGCGGTGCCTGGCTGGCGCTTCGATGTCGCCATCGAAGAGGATCTGATCGAGGAGATCGCAAGGATCCACGGCTATAACAACCTGCCGGTGCGCCGCCCGTCGGCGCGGTTAGCGCTGCGTCCGGCCAACGAGGCCAAAATCACTCAGGCGAGGCTTCGTAACCAGCTGGTGGCCCGGGGTTACCAGGAGGCGATTACTTACAGTTTTGTCGCGCCCGAGCTTCAGGCCGCTATCTTTCCCGAGGCGGTGTCGCCGGTGCTCGCCAACCCCATCTCAGCGGATCTTTCCGCCATGCGGGTCAGTCTCTTTCCTGGCTTGATTCGCGCGTTGGAGCACAACCTCAATCGTCAGCAAAGCCGGGTGAGGCTCTTCGAGACCGGGCTTGTGTTTAACGGCGAGCTGGACTCGTTGACCCAAACGCCGATGATTGGCGCGTTGGCCAGCGGCCCGCGCGAAGGGGAAGGGTGGAGCAGCGCCAGGACGCCGATCGACTTTTTCGACTTGAAAGGCGATCTGGAGAGTCTGCTGGCCATGGGCGGCAATGAAGGCGCCTGGCGCTTCGAGCCCGCCGAGCACCCGGCGCTACACCCGGGGCAGAGCGCACAGCTTTTCCATAACGATCAGCCCGCCGGCTGGATCGGTACGCTCCACCCCAAAGTGCGCGCCAATCTCGGGCTGAAAGCCGAGGCGGTGCTCTTTGAAGTGCGCCTGGACGCGCTGAGTGAAGGCGTGATCCCAGCGTTCGCGCCATTGTCACGTTTCCCTGAGGTGCGCCGCGACCTGGCCTTTAGCCTGGACGAGCAAACTCCGGTGCAGGCTCTGCTGGACTGTGTCAGCCGCGAGGCCGGTGATTACCTCGAAGACCTCAAGCTTTTCGACGTCTACACGGGTAAAGGCGTGGGGCCGGGGCAGAAGAGTATTGCCCTGGGCTTGACCTGGCAGCATCCATCGCGCACGCTGAATGATGATGAAATCAATCAGCGGGTGGATTCGATCGTGGCGCAGGCGAAGGCCATGCTGAATGCACAGCTTCGTGGCTAAGTAAAAACGGCCGCGACCGACATTGTTGGCAATGGGTTTGCGACAAGGAGAAGCGTTATGGGCGCGTTGACCAAAGCGGAGCTTGCGGAACATCTACATACCGAGCTTGCGCTGTCCAAGCGGGAAGCAAAAGCGATGGTAGAGACGTTTTTCGAAGAGATTCGAGCCTGCCTGCGTGAAAACGAGCAGGTAAAGCTCTCGGGCTTTGGCAATTTCGACCTGCGTGACAAGCGCGAGCGCCCGGGGCGAAATCCCAAGACCGGCGAGGAGATCCCGATATCCGCTCGCCGGGTGGTGACGTTCCGCCCGGGCCAGAAACTCAAGCAGCAGGTCGAGCACTTCACCAGCTCTTGAAGCGCCTAATACCCTAACGGGGTTAAAGCCGGTCAGGCGTATAAGCGCCCCTTCCCAGGGGCGCTTTTTTATGCGCGGTGCGCCGCTACGCCCTGGGCGTTCGAGGCGCGGGGTAGAGCGCATGCGCAAAGCGCGCAAGTCGTGTTAATATCTGAGCAAATTCATCAAGTATTGGTCGGGAGTTCGATGATGCCTCAGCTCAATATTTTAGTGGGCACCATGTACGGTGGCGCCCTCGACGTGGCCGAACAGGTCAAGCCGCTGTTCGAAGCAGCGGGCTACACGGTTGCCATCAAGGAAGAACCCTCGGTCGAGGATGTCGCCAATGGGGAGAGCTTGGCGCTTTTCTGTGTTTCAACGACCGGCAGCGGTGACTATCCGGGTAACTTCGTGCCTTTCGTGCGGGCGTTGAAAGATCAGTCGCCGGCGCTCACCTCGCTGCGCTATGGCCTCATCGCTTTGGGCGATAGCTCGTATGGCGACACCTTTTGCGGCGCCGGGCGCGCGCTCGACGCGACGCTCGAAGACCTGGGGGCCACGCGGTTGGGCGAGCGCCTCGAAGTGGACGCCATGGAAACCTTCATGGCCGACGACGCTGCGCTACCCTGGGTGGAAGAGTGGATCAACGACCAAGCGCTAAAGGTCGCCTAAATGGAGCGCGGATCTCCAGAGCGGGTGAGCGTGGCGGTCGGTCTGTGTATCGTCATGCTCTCGGTCATTCCGCGCTATATGGCCGGTGGTTTCGAGACGCGCCAGACCCTTTTACTTATCGCCCTGGCGCTGGTTGCCGGGGCGGCGGTGGTCAACTGGCGGTTGCTGAGTGCGAAGGCCCGGGCGCAGCTACCGGCACTGCTCAAACGCCTTGGCATCATGTTGGTGGCCGGCGCGGTCGTGATGGGTGTTTGGCACGCGCTGATGACCGACTGGCTCAGTTGGCAAGAGTTTATCTCCCACGCCGCGACCTGCGGGCTTTTGCTTTACGCGATAAGCCTTGGATGGCGGCGAACGACATACGAATGAGAAGGGCGCGGGTAATTTAACGGAAACTCCCTTGTAATTACGCAGCGCGCCCCCATCTTGCGAGCATGGTGCTTGCCACTATGCGCCGGGGTTTCTAGAATTGCCCCTTTGAACATGTATACGCACTCAACATAATGCCCAGCCGCTAGAGGACAATTCATGCAAGTTTCTGTCGAGACGACCTCCCCCATCGAACGCCGCATTACCATCCAGGTGCCGGCGGCCGACATCGACGAGGCTGTCAGCGCTCGCTTGAAAGACACCGCGAAAAACGTTCGCTTGAACGGTTTCCGCCAGGGCCGGGTTCCCATGGACGTCGTACGTCAGCGCTACGGCGACAGCGTGCGTAGCGAAATCGTTGGCGAAGTCATGCGCGAGCGTTATGTGCGCGCGATCACCGACGAAGGGCTGAACCCGGCGGGCTACCCGCAGATCGAGCCAAAGGTCAACGAAGCGGGCAAGGACTTCGAATTCGTCGCGGTCATGGAAGTTTACCCCCAGGTCGAGCTGAAATCGATCGAAGGCACCGCGGTTGAGCGTCCGGTCGTTGACGTCAGCGAAGCCGACGTCGATGAAATGATCGAAACCCTGCGCAAGCAAAACGCCGAATTTCAGGAAGCCGACAAGGCAGCCGAAGATGGCGACCAGGTCACCATCGACTTCCAAGGCTACCTGGGCGATGAGCCGTTCGAAGGCGGAAGCGCCGAAAACCACACGCTGGTAATTGGCTCCAACAGCTTCATCCCGGGTTTTGAAGAGCAGTTGATCGGCGCCAAGGCCGACGACGACAAGACGCTAACGGTCACCTTCCCGGAAGATTACCAGGCCGAACATCTGGCCGGTAAAGAAGCCACGTTCAAGGTCAAGGTTCACAAGGTCAGCACCCAGGAGCTGCCGCCGGTCGATTCGGCTTTCTTCGAGCGCTTCGGCGTCGAAGACGGCGACGAGAGCAAGTTCCGCGCCGAAATCAAAAAGAACATGACCCGTGAAGCCGCCCAGGCGGTCGATAACCGCGTCAAGCAGCAGGTGCTGGACGCGTTGAAAAACGCCAACGACATCTCCGTGCCGAGCGCGCTTGTTCAGCAGGAAACTGACGGCATGAAGCGCCAGGCCGCGCAGCAGTTCGGTCTTGGCGAAGATTTCGACGTCAGTCAGCTGCCCAATGAGCTCTTCGAAGAGCAGGCCAAGGGCCGTGTACAGGTGGGTCTGCTGTTGGCCGAAGTCATCAAGGCGCACGAGCTGGACGCCGACGATGCGGCCATCAAGGCTAAAGTGGAAGAGCTTGCCGAGCAGTACCAGGACCCGTCCGAAGTGGTCGAGTACTACATGGGTAACGAAGAGCTCAAGACCCAGGTCAAATCCGCTATCCTTGAAGAGAAAGCGGTCGATAAGCTTCTGGAGCAGGCCAACGTCACCGACGTTGAAATGACCTACCAGCAGGCGCTGGCCGCGGCACAGCAGCAGGGCGAGGGTGGCGAAGAAGAGGAAAACGCCAGCGCTTAAACCGTTTCGGGGCGCGCGTGTTGCGCGCGCCTTTCCCTTACCGGACGCAAGGAATCACCCAATGAGTGAGTTTGATATTCAAAACGCCGGTGGTCTCGTACCCATGGTGGTTGAGCAAAGCGCCAAAGGGGAAAGATCCTACGATATCTATTCGCGTCTTCTAAAAGAGCGCGTCATCTTTCTGGTCGGGCCCGTCGAAGATTACTCGGCCAACCTGATCGTGGCGCAAATGCTCTTTCTGGAGTCCGAAAACCCCGATAAAGATATCCATCTTTACATCAACTCACCCGGTGGGTCGGTAACCGCAGGCATGTCGATCTATGACACCATGCAGTTCATCAAGCCCGACGTTTCCACCGTGTGCGTGGGCCAAGCGGCCAGCATGGGTGCGCTGCTTCTAACGGCCGGTGCGCCGGAGAAGCGGTTTTGTCTGCCCAATTCGCGGGTCATGATTCACCAGCCGCTGGGTGGCTACCAGGGTCAGGCGTCGGATATCGAAATCCACACGCGTGAAATTCTGGGCATTCGCGAGAAACTCAATCAGATTCTGGCTCACCACACCGGGCAGGATTTAGAGAAAGTGGCGCGCGATACCGACCGCGACAACTTCATGAGCGCCGATCAGGCCAAAGAGTACGGGCTGATTGACGCAGTGCTGGATAAGCGGCCTACATCCTGATAGCGTAAACGGATACCCGCTTTTCCAACGAGCTTTTCCGGCGGCGAGAGCCGCCGCAGTGATAGAGGTACGCCAATGGCCGACGGCAAAGGCAAGGACGAAGGTGGCAAACTGCTTTATTGCTCGTTTTGTGGCAAAAATCAAAACGAAGTACGTAAGCTGATTGCCGGCCCGTCCGTATATATTTGCGATGAGTGTGTCGATCTGTGTAACGACATCATTCGCGAGGAAGTTCTCGAAGCCGATGCCGAGAGCGATGAGGAGCGTCTGCCTACGCCTCGCGAAATACGCTACACCCTCGATGACTACGTTATCGGGCAAGACCGCGCCAAGATGGTGCTATCTGTCGCGGTGTACAACCACTACAAGCGTCTCAAGACCGAAGTACGTGAAAGCGATGTGGAGCTGGGTAAATCCAATATCCTGCTGATTGGTCCGACTGGTAGCGGTAAGACGCTATTGGCCGAAACCATGGCACGGCTGTTGAACGTACCGTTCACTATCGCTGACGCCACCACGCTCACCGAAGCGGGCTACGTGGGTGAAGATGTCGAAAACATCATCCAGAAGCTGCTGCAAAAGTGTGATTACGACGTCGAGAAAGCCGAGCGCGGTATCGTCTACATCGACGAGATCGACAAGATCTCGCGTAAGTCGGACAACCCGTCGATCACTCGCGATGTTTCCGGCGAGGGTGTTCAGCAGGCGCTTTTGAAGTTGATCGAAGGCACCACGGCCTCAGTGCCGCCCCAGGGCGGGCGTAAGCATCCCCAGCAGGAGTTCGTGCAGGTCAACACGGCCAACATGCTCTTCATCGTGGGTGGTGCTTTCGCAGGGCTTGAAAAGGTCATTCGCGACCGTTCCGAGAAGGGCGGTATCGGCTTCAACGCCAGCGTGAAGACCAAGGAAAGCGCTAAAGGCGTGGGTGAACTTCTCTCCGAGGTCGAGCCGGAAGATCTGGTCAAATTTGGCCTAATCCCCGAGTTCGTAGGACGCCTGCCGGTAATCGCGACGCTGACTGAGCTTACCGAAGACGCGCTGATTCAGATTTTGACCGAGCCCAAGAACTCGCTGATCAAGCAGTACGCCAAACTCTTCGAAATGGAAGACGTGACGCTTGAATTCCGCGAGGAGGCACTACGCGCCGTTGCCGCCAAGGCGATGGAGCGTAAAACCGGTGCCCGTGGTCTTCGCTCGATTCTTGAATCGGTACTGCTGGACACCATGTATGAGATTCCCTCGCTCGAGGATGTCAGCAAGGTGGTGATCGATCAGTCGGTGATCGAAGGCGAAAGCCAGCCGCTATTGATCTACTCCAACCAGCAAGAGACGCGCGTTGACGGGACCGACGGCTAACAAGGCCGCGCTCGATCCAGGTACTGCTTGCGCCAATACAAGGGGTCGCCTAGGCGACCCCTTGTTGTTGTCCAGGCACTGCTGGCCCGCGCCGCGCCGTGGGCCGATGACCGGGTCCTTGCCATCCAGCGGCTGACGTTACCAGGCCGCGTCTTCCATCTTGTTAAGCGCTTATAAGTGGTAACGCTTTATCGAGCGCTTATCCGATTTTGAGGAACGTCTGCGATGCAGCAGAACGCCGATCAGACACAGTGTTTACCCATGTTGCCGCTGCGCGACGTGGTAGTTTACCCGCAAATGGTGATTCCGCTGTTTGTGGGCCGGGAAAAATCCATCCATGCCCTCGAAGCGGCCATGGAAGCCGATAAGCGCGTCCTGCTGGTGGCTCAGCGTGAAGCCTCTCAGGACGAGCCGGATAACGACGACCTTTACGCCATGGGTACTGTTGCCGACATCATGCAGCTTTTGAAGCTTCCCGATGGCACGGTCAAGGTATTGATCGAAGGTAACTTCCGTGCCGATGTCGTGAGCATCGAAGAGAACGAGGCCGGCTACACCCAGGCGCACCTGGTGGCGCGGGATAGCGAACCGCTGACCAGCCGTGAGCAGGAGGCGCTGGTTCGCGTGTTGCTGAATCAGTTCGAGCAGTACGTCAAGCTCTCCAAGAAGGTGCCCAACGAGGTCTTGAACTCGCTGTCCGGCATCGAGGACCCGAGCCGGCTTGTGGATACCATCTGCGCGCATTTGTCGCTCAAGATCGGCGATAAGCAGGAGCTTCTCGAGATGGATCGCGTGCGCGATCGTATCGAGCATCTGATGGCGCTGATCGAGTCCGAAATCGACCTGCTTCAGGTAGAAAAGCGTATCCGCTCGCGGGTCAAAGAGCAGATGGAGAAGACCCAGCGCGAGTACTACCTCAATGAGCAGATGAAAGCCATCCAGAAAGAGATGGGTGAGCTTGATGATGTGCCCAACGAGACCGAGAAGTACGAGCAGGCGATCAAGGACTCGGGCATGCCCAAAGAGGCCTTTGAGAAAGCCACTCAGGAGCTCAACAAGCTCAAGATGATGGCGGCCAACTCCGCCGAGGCCACCGTGGTGCGCTCCTACCTCGACTGGCTGATCGCCGTGCCCTGGAAAAAGCGCACCCGGGTCAAGCACGACCTGGTCAAGGCGCAAGAGGTGCTCGACGAGGACCATTACGGCCTGGAAGAAGTCAAGGCGCGTATTCTCGAGTACCTGGCGGTACAAAAGCGCGTCAAGAAGATGAAAGGACCGGTGCTTTGCCTGGTAGGCCCACCGGGGGTGGGTAAAACCTCGCTTGGCCAGTCCATCGCGCGGGCAACCAACCGTAAGTACGTGCGCCTGGCGCTTGGCGGCGTGCGCGACGAGTCCGAGATTCGTGGCCATCGGCGCACCTATATCGGCTCGCTACCGGGTAAGCTGATGCAGCGCATGACCCGCGCGGAAGTGAAAAACCCGCTGTTTTTGCTCGACGAAGTCGACAAACTCGGTATGGATCACCGGGGGGATCCCTCCTCGGCGCTTCTGGAAGTGCTCGACCCGGAGCAGAACAACAGCTTCAGCGACCACTACCTCGAGCTCGATTACGATCTCTCCGAGACGCTGTTCATTTGTACGGCGAACTCGATGAATATCCCCGGTCCGCTGCTGGATCGTATGGAGATCATTCGGCTACCCGGTTACACCGAAGACGAGAAGCTGGCGATTGCCAAGCGCTACTTGCTCCCCAAGCAGCTAAAAGCCAACGGCTTGAAGCCGGAGGAGCTAGCGCTGGAAGAGGAAGCGCTTCTGGAGCTTGTACGCTACTACACCCGCGAAGCGGGCGTGCGCGAGCTCGAGCGTCAGATCGCCAAGGTGTGCCGCAAGGTGCTGCGCGAGCGGGTCGAAGCCGAGGTGAGCAAGAAAAAAGACGCCAAGGAGCCGCCGCAAACGCTCAAGGCCGAACATATCGAAACCTACGCCGGTGTTCGCCGCTACAGCTACGGTTTGGCCGAAAAGGAAGACCAGGTAGGGCGCGTCACCGGACTTGCCTGGACCTCGGTCGGCGGTGAGATTCTCAACATCGAATCGGTGGTGACGCCGGGTAAAGGCCGTGTCAACAAGACGGGTTCGCTTGGCGATGTCATGAAAGAGTCGGTCAGCGCTGCCCATACCGTCGTCAAGGCGCGGGCGGCGTCGTTCGATATCGACCCGCAGCGGTTCGAGAACGAGGACCTGCATATTCACGTACCGGAAGGCGCGACCCCGAAGGACGGTCCGAGTGCCGGGGTGGCCATGGTGACGGCGATGATCTCTGCCTACACCAATCGCCCGGTGCGCTGCGATGTCGCCATGACCGGCGAGGTCAATCTGCGTGGGGAAGTCATGCCCATTGGTGGATTGAAGGAGAAATTGCTGGCGGCGCGCCGGGGTGGTATAAAGACCGTCCTGATTCCTGAGGAAAACCGCCGCGATCTCAAGGAAGTACCGGATAACATCAAGGGCGCACTTGATATTCGCCCGGTACAGTGGATAGATGATGTGCTGGCAGTGGCGCTAGCCGATGAGCCGGACAGCGGGGCGGCAACGCTCAAAAATGCCGACCCGTCGTTTAACGGCAGTACTGTCGCCAGCACACACTAAGCGTCAAAGCCCGAAGAGGCTTTTAGTGATAAGGGGTGTCCGGGCCCGTTGGCCCGGCGCTCAATAGTTGGTTGCTTGACAGGTATTTCAGGGCATTGCTATAAAACGCAGCTATGCTTTGAGCTTGTACCTGCCGGTGACCGCGCCGTTCAGAGCCATTTTTACGAAACATTTAAGGGGTGAAGTGTGAATAAGTCCGAGCTGATTGAAGCTATTGCCGCGTCTGCAGATATTCCGAAAGCAGCGGCAACCCGCGCATTGGATGCCATGGTCGAGTCCGTCACCGATAGCCTCAAAAAAGGCGATAGCGTTTCACTGGTAGGCTTTGGTACGTTTGCCATTAAAGAGCGCGCTGCGCGCACCGGCCGTAACCCGCAAACGGGCCAGCCGATTCAGATCAGCGCTGCCAAAGTACCCAATTTCAAAGCGGGTAAAGCGTTGAAAGACGCCGTCAACTAATTGGCTCGCGTTTGTTGTAACGTAATGGGCGCATCGCTACGGCGATGCGCCCATGTTATTTTAAGGCCCCTTTTTTGGGCGCGATCAATGGCCGTAACGATCTGAGGCAAGCATGCTGCAAAGTATTCGCAATGGCTCCCGTAGCTGGGGCGCTAAAATCATTATTGGGCTCATGGTGGCCGCCATGGCGCTTTTTGGCGTGGAGTCGCTATTCAGCGCCTTCGGCCGCGACCCAAACCAGGTGGCAAGCGTCAACGGCGAGCCCATCATGCGCCAGCAGGTAGAGCTTGAAGTGCAGCGTGCGCTACGCTCGGGTCAGGTACCGCCAGAGCAGGAGCGTGCCCTTAGAAACGACGTGATCGACCAGTTGATCACGCAAAAACTGCTGGGTCAGTATGCCGATGAGGGTGGCTTTTACCTCTCCGACGACCAGTTGGATCAGATCATTATCACCCTGCCGGAGTTTCAAGACGGGCAAGGCCGTTTCAATGCGGATATTTTCCGTAACCAGCTTGGCCGGGCCGGCTACACGCCGGTGGCGTTTCGCGAAGAGCTGAAGGGCGATCTCAAGCGCCGCTACCTCCAGCAGGGCCTCGCCCAGAGTGACTTCGTGCTGCCCAACGAGCGCGAACGCCTTTTGGCGCTGCAAAACCAGCAGCGTAGCTTTCGCTACGTGATGCTCGACCAAAGTGATATCGACTTTGCGCCCACCGTCACCGACGACGATGTCCAGGCGTACTACGACGCCAACCCGGAGCGTTTCGAGCGCCCGGAACAGGTGCAAGTCGAGTACGTACTCATCGACCGCCAGGAGATGGCCGACGATGTCGAGGTGGACGACGAAGCGCTGCGCGAAGCCTATCGCGCGCAGAGTCAGTCCAGCGACCGTCGCGTGTCGCATATCATGATTACCTACGGCGACGAGCGCAGCCGCGATGAAGCCCAAACGCGCGCCGAGCAGGCGCTGGCGGCGATCGAGGCGGGCGAATCCTTCGAGGACGTGGCGCTGGAATACTCCGATGACACCGCCAGCGCCGAACAGGGCGGCGACCTTGGCGTCATCGCCTCCGGTATCATGGGCGAAGCCTTCGACGACGCCGCGTTCAGCCTGGCCGAAGGCGAAACCTCCGAGCCGGTCGAAATGAGTGACGCCTTCCACGTTCTACAGGTGACCGAGATCGAGGGGCCCTCTTTCGAAGAGCAGCGCGAAACCCTCATGCATACTGCGGCGATCAACGAGGTCAGCGACGACTTCAACCGCCAGGTGCAGCGCCTGATCGACGAAAGCTTTGCGGCGGATGATTTGCAAAGCGTGGCAGAAGATCTGAGCCTTACGCTCTTTCAGACCGACTGGATTACCCGAGACGGCGGCACCGGCGTGCTCTCCGAGCCCGGCGTCATGAGCGAAGCGTTCACCGACGATGTGCTGCAAGACGGCTACAACAGCCAAGTCATTGAGCTTGACGACGACCGCCGCATGGTTCTGCGCGTGGCGGAGCACCGCGAGGCGACGCTGTTGCCGGTCGAAGAGGTGCGCGACGACATCGAAGGGTTCGTGGCCGCCTCTCAGCGCCAGCAGGCGCTTCAGGATGAGGCCGATCGGCTGATTGCTGCGCTCGAAGCCGGCGAAGAAGTCGATATTGACTGGCAGCAGGCAGAGGGTGTCTCCCGCCAGGGGCCCACGGCCTTACCGGCAACGCTGGTGGATGGCGTATTCCGCATGCCGCGCCCGGCAGAGGGCGAAAGCCGCTACGCTAGCGTTTCGATGCCCTCGAACGTCAGCGTCGTGGCGCTCGACGACGTCATCGCCGGTAGCGAAGAGCGGGATGAGGCCAGTGATTTCGTCGCGCGTATCTCCGAGCAGCTGCGCGCCCAGGCCGCCGTCGAAGGTCTGATCGCCTCGCTTAGAGACGACGCCGATATCGATCGCTAAGCGCCGATTAAAAGCGCGTTACGCAAAAGCCGACCCCTTGGGGTCGGCTTTTTTTATACCTTTTTTTATATCTTGATCACTCGCTAGGCGGGGGTGATGCGAGCGGAAACTGGCGAAGTTCGGGAACGGCGAGCGCGCCTTCGGTGGGTTCGATGACGATGTCCCAGCCGTACTCGGTGCTCCAGTCTCCCAGCACGAAGCGCTTGGCGGGTACCTCTTCCACGGTAAGCTCGTGAACCATCGGGCGGTGGGTGTGACCATGAATCATGGTGCATACTCCGTGACGGCTCATTAGTGCCGTCACCTCGGCCGGGGTGACATCCATGATGGCTTCATGCTTGCCGGCGTTGGCACTACCCGACTCGAGGCGCAGCTTTTTGGCAAGCGCCAGGCGCTCCTGCAGGGGCATGGCGAGAATTTGCGCCTGCCACTCCGGGTTTCGCGACTGGGCGCGAAACGCCATATAGCTCTCGTCCTGGGTGCAAAGGCTATCGCCATGCAGCAACACCAGCGGTAACCCCTGTAGCTCGGTCTCCAATACCTCGGGCAAGAGCGTGGCCCCGCAGGCGCTGACAAAACGTTCGCCAAGCAGAAAGTCGCGATTGCCGTGCTGAAAATAGATGTCGGTACCCGCATCGCTCAGCGCGCGCAGGCGCTTGATGACGTCAATAGCGACCTCAGCGGTTGGGTGGGGCGTATCCAGCACATCGTCGCCAATCCAGGCATCGAACAGATCGCCCAGTATATAGAGCGCCTGCGCGCCCCTGGCGGTGTGTTCTAGGTAGCGGTAAAACCCCTGATTGATTTCGGGGGTATCGCCGCTTAAGTGCGTGTCGGCTACCAGCAGAGTGCGCATAAGGCTCCCGGACTCAATCTTCTTTAACGTAGGCGCGCTCGATAATTACGTCTTCCGCGGGCACGTCGGCGTGCATGCCGCGGCGTGTGGTGCCGACGCTCTTGATGGTGTTGACCACGTCCATACCATCGGTCACTTCGCCAAATACTGCATAGCCCCAACCTTGCAGGTTTTTGCCGCTGTGGTTCAAGAAGCTATTGTTACCCACGTTGATGAAAAACTGCGCGGTGGCCGAGTGCGGATCCTGGGTGCGCGCCATGGCCAGCGTGCCGATTTTGTTTTCCAGACCGTTGTCGGCCTCGTTCTCGATCGTATCCCGGGTCGGTTTCTGTTCGAAATCCTGATCGAAGCCGCCGCCCTGGACCATGAAGCCATCGATCACGCGGTGAAACAGCGTGCCGTCGTAAAAGCCGTCGCGCACGTACTGCTCGAAGTTGGCGGCGGTTTTGGGCGCTTTCTCGAAATCGAGCGCGACGGTGATGTCACCGAAGTTCGTCTGTAATACGATCATGAATAAATTCCCATTGAATAAAAGCGTTCGCCTTGGCGCTGTGCATCGGCGTCGCGTTATAATAGCGGTTTTGCCCGGCGCCGCGAAGCGCTAAGGCTTTTAGCTTGGATTCTAGATGCTTAGGGTCTAGTCATCCGGGTTTTAGAAGCTTAGGCGTCAGCCGGCCGGCACGCCATCCACTGTGAGGTTATCAACACCGCCATGAGCAACGAGACCACCAAAGCGCCGAACTTCATTCGCAACCAGGTAAGCGACGAGATCGACAGCGGGCAGGTCAGCAAGATCGTGACCCGTTTCCCGCCGGAGCCCAACGGTTTCCTGCACATTGGCCATGCAAAATCGATTTGTCTGAACTTCGGGCTGGCCCAGGACCTGGGGGGCGACTGCCATTTACGTTTCGACGACACCAACCCGGCCAAGGAAGAGCAGGCCTATATCGACGCCATCAAGGAAGACGTCGAGTGGCTCGGGTTCGAGTGGGCCGGCGAGGTGCGCTATGCGTCCGACTATTTCGACCAGCTCTACGCCTGGGCGCAGCACCTGATTCGTGAAGGCAAGGCCTACGTGGATGACCTGAACCCGGATGAGATTCGCGAGTACCGCGGCACGTTGACCGAACCGGGAAGGCCGAGCCCTTACCGTGAACGCAGCGCCGAAGAGAATCTGGATCTTCTCGAGCGCATGCGCCTGGGCGAGTTCGGCGAAAGCGAGAAGGTGCTGCGCGCCAAAATCGATATGGCCTCGCCGAACATCAACCTGCGCGACCCGATTCTCTATCGCATTCGCCATGCAAGCCACCACCAAACCGGCGATGCCTGGAAGATCTACCCGTCCTATGATTTCACCCACGGTCAGTCGGATGCCCTGGAGGGCGTGACCCACTCGATCTGCACGCTGGAGTTCGAGGATCACCGCCCGCTTTACGAGTGGTTCTTGAACAACCTCCCGGTGCCCAACACGCCGCGCCAGATCGAGTTCGCCAGGCTCAATCTCAACTACACCTTGACCTCCAAGCGTAAGTTGAGGTTGCTGGTCGACGAACAAATCGTCGATGGCTGGGACGACCCGCGTATGCCGACCATTTCGGGTATGCGCCGTCGCGGCTATACGCCGGCATCGATCCGCAAGTTCTGCGAGATGATCGGCGTGACCCGCGCCGACGGTGGCCTGGTCGATATCGCCATGCTGACTCATGCGATCCGCTCGGATCTGGAAGACAACGCGCCGCGGGCCATGTGCGTATTGAAGCCGCTGAAGGTCGTGCTGACCAACGTCGACGAAGGCTTCGAAGAGACCTATGACGTGCCGGGCCACCCCGCCCGCGACGACATGGCCGTGCGTAAAGTGCCGCTGACCCGCGAGCTTTATATCGACCAGGACGACTTCATGGAGGATGCGCCCAAGAAGTTCTTCCGCCTGGCGCCGGGTAAAGAGGTTCGCCTGCGCAACAGCTACGTCATCCGCTGTGACGAGGTGATCAAGGACGACGCCGGTGAAGTGATCGAGCTGCGCTGCTCGGTGGATTTCGACACCCTGGGCAAGAACCCGGAAGATCGCAAGGTGAAGGGCGTGATCCACTGGGTCAGCGCTGTCCACGGCGTGAACATGGAGGTGCGTTTGTACGACAACCTCTTCATGGTCGAGCAGCCCGACCGAGACAAGGACGCCGATTTCCTCGATCACCTGAACCCGGCGTCGCTGATCGTTTGCCAGGCGATTGGTGAGCCGAGCCTGGCGGACGCCACCCCGGAGTCGCGCTTTCAGTTCGAGCGGGTAGGTTATTTCTGTGCCGACCGTCACCTCTCTACGCCGGACAAGCTCGTCTTCAATCGTACCGTGGGTCTGAAAGATACCTGGGCGAAAATTCAGAAGAAAGGCTAAGGGGCGTTTATGCATATCTATAATACGCTGACGCGCCAAAAAGAAGCGTTCACGCCCCTCGAGGCCGGGCGGGTCAGCATGTACGTCTGTGGTATGACGGTTTACGACTACTGCCACCTGGGCCACGCCCGGGTGATGGTGGCGTTCGATGTCATTAGCCGCTACCTGCGCGCGCGCGGGTATGACGTCAACTATGTACGCAACGTCACCGACATCGACGATAAGATTTTAAAGCGCGCCGATGAAAACGGCGAATCTATCAGCGCGCTCACCGAGCGCATGATCGACGCCATGCACGAAGACGAGGCGCGCCTGGGGGTACTCCCGCCGAGCCGCGAGCCGCGGGCTACCGGCCACATCGATGACATCATAGCGATGATCGAGACGCTGATCGACAAGGGCTTTGCCTACCGGGCTGATAACGGTGATGTCTACTACCGAGTACGCAAATTCGAAAGCTACGGCAAGCTCAATAACCGCCAGCTCGATGACATGCGCGCGGGCAGCCGGGTCGAGGTCGATACCCACAAGGAAGACCCGCTGGATTTCGTGCTCTGGAAAGCTGCCAAACCCAGCGAGGCCCATTGGGCGTCGCCCTGGGGTAACGGCCGCCCGGGCTGGCACATCGAGTGCTCGGCGATGTCCACGTGCTGTTTGGGCAATACCTTCGACATTCACGGCGGCGGGCCGGATTTGACCTTCCCCCATCACGAAAACGAGATCGCCCAAAGTGAGGCGGCCACCGGCCAGACCTACGTCAACACCTGGATGCACGCGGGAGCCGTCCGGGTCGACCAAGAGAAGATGTCCAAATCTTTGGGCAACTTCTTCACCATTCGTGATGTGCTGACCGAGCACGACCCGGAGGTGGTGCGCTATCTGCTGGTTGCCAGCCACTACCGCAGCGCAATCAACTACTCGGTGGGTTCACTGGTCGAGGCGCGTAAATCGCTGATCCGTTTTTATACCGCGCTCGACGGCGTCGAGCTCGAAAAGGGGGCAAGCGAAGAGGCGAAGGCAAGCGAGTTCGACGCCCGCTTCAAAAGCGTCATGGACGACGACTTCAATACGCCCGAGGCGCTGGCGGTGCTGTTCGATCTGGCCCGAGAGCTCAACCGCGCGAAAGCCGAAACGCCTGCGATGGCACCGCGCTTGGCCTCTGAGCTCGTACGTTTGGGCGGGGTGCTGGGGCTTTTGCAACAGCCGCCCCAGGCCTTTCTCAAGGGCACCGCTCAGGCCGCGATCAGCGAAGCCGAGATCGAAGAGAAGATCGCTGCGCGCCAGGCGGCCAAGGCCAACAAGGACTTCGCCCAGGCCGACGCTATTCGCGATGAGCTCGCCGCCAGCGGTATCGTGCTCAAGGACTCCCGTGAAGGCACCACCTGGATGGTCGAGGCACCTTGATCCGCAAGTGTTAGGGTGTGGCGCTTGACGGCACGCCACCTATACTTAACGCTTTGATGAGCCACTTGAATAAAGGATGATGACAATGCGCTCCATGGTAAAACCCGCACTGGCCGGCTTGGCCCTTATCTTCGCTGCAAGCCATAGCCACGCCGCCGACCCCGTTATCGTGTCGTCTAAAATCGATACCGAAGGCGCGGTGCTGGGCGAGCTGATCATCCAGACCCTGGAGCGCGAAGGCATCCCTACCGAGAGTCGTCTGCAACTGGGCGCTACCAGCGTGGTGCGCAACGCCATTCTCGCCGGCGAGATCGACCTCTACCCGGAATATACCGGTAACGGTGCGTTTTTTTTCGATATGACCGATAGCCCCGTTTGGAACGACGCCGACCAGGCCTATGAGGCCGTGCGTGAGCGCGACGCCGAGCAGGGGCTTGTCTGGCTACGTCCCGCCAGCGCCAACAATACCTGGGCGATCAGCGTGCGCGGCGATGTCGCCGAGACAAACGAGCTGGTCACCCTCGACGACCTGGCCGAGTATCTGGAGCAGGGCGGCGATTTCAAGTTTGCCGGAAGCGCCGAGTTCGTCGAGTCCGAGCAGGCGCTGCCCGCGTTCCAGCAGGCGTATGGTTTCGAGCTGGGAGCTGATCAACTGCTGGTGCTTTCCGGCGGTAACACCGCGGCGACCATGCGCGCCGCCGCCCAGCAAACCAGCGGCGTTAACGCGGCGATGACCTACGGCACCGACGGCGGTCTCAACGCCTTGGGTCTGGTCGTGCTCAAGGACACCAAGGGCGTGCAGCCGATCTATCAGCCCGCGCCGGTGGTGCGTGAAAGCGTGCTGGCAACGTACCCGGCCATGGAAGAGCATCTGGACGCGGTGTTCGAGACGCTGGATCTCGAGACGCTGCAGCGTCTCAACGCCGACGTAGCGGTCAACGGTTTGTCGCCGGACCAGGTCGCCAGTGACTACCTCGATAGCCTGGACGATTAATCGATGCCGAGTAGGATGGCGGCTTTTCTCGACATTCGTGGTAGCCAGTTTGCGCCCAACATCGTTCTGATGGCCCTGGTCGGTGCCATGCTCGCCGCGGTGTGGCTGCTGGGCGTGGTCAGCGTTGCCCCCAACCGTATCGTGCCCGGCACCGCGTTTGGGCTGATTGAAGCGATGGGCAAAACCGGGGCCGTACTCATTACCCTGCTGCTGGTAGCGCTGGGAGCTCTGGCGCTCAAGCCTAACCGCGTCAACTATCAGGCGATGCTGCTGCTGGTCATTTTGATGCTGTTGCTACTGCCCTTTGGGTTGATGGTCGCGGGCCATTTTCTGATCGACCCGGACCTCCCCCAGGCTCGCCTGGGGATCGGTGCGGCGTACTGGACGCTTCTGTTCGTCTTGTTGCTCTGCCTGGTGGAGCTTCGTCTGCGCCTGGGTATCAAGCGCCTTGCCACCACCGCGCTGCTGGTGGGCGTGGCGGTGGTCTGGTGGCTCTGCGCGCGGTATTGGCTTGGCGAGCTTGCCCTGGTGCAGGAGTTTCGCTCGCGCCAGGGGGCGTTTTTCAGTGCACTCACTCAGCATATCGTGCTGGTGGCAAGCGCGGTCGGCGTGAGTATCGTGCTGGGGTTGGCGCTTGCGCTATTGATGCGCCGCTTCGCCCGGGCGCAGAAAGTCGGCTTCGCGCTGCTCAATTTTTTTCAAACCGTACCGAGTCTGGCGCTTTTTGGTCTGCTGCTGGCCCCGCTTGCCTGGCTCGGTGCCAATGTGGCCTTTTTGGGCAATCTGGGGGTGAGCGGGATTGGCAATACGCCGGCGCTGATCGCGTTGATCGCCTATAGCCTGCTGCCGATCGTGCGCAACACCTACATCGCCCTGGGCGCGGTGCGCCCGGATACTCTTGAGGCCGCTACGGCCATGGGCATGCGCTCGAGCCAGCGGTTTTGGCAGGTGCGGTTTCCGCTGGCGCTGCCGGTGCTGCTGGAAGGTGTACGCATCACTACCGTGCAGGCGGTGGGGCTAACGGCGGTGGCCGCGCTGATCGGCGCCGGGGGGCTTGGTACGTTTATCTTTCAGGGCTTGGGGCAGGCGGCCATGGATATGGTCCTGCTTGGGGCGCTGCCGATCGTCGTCATGGCATTGATCGCCGACGCCGGGCTTGGCGCGCTCGCCGACATAACCCGTCACGGAGGACAGCCATGATCGAGCTTAAAAACGTCTCCAAGCGCTTTGGCGATACGACCGCGGTCGACGCTATCTCCTTGAGCATTCCCACGGGCAAATTGTGTGCGCTGGTGGGCACCTCCGGGTGCGGTAAATCGACCACCCTTCGTATGATCAACCGATTGATCCCCCACAGCCACGGCGAGATTCTGCTGGACGGCCAGGGCGTCGAAAGCTTCGATGCGGTCAAGCTGAGGCGGCGCATCGGCTATGTGATTCAAAGCACCGGGCTTTTTCCCCATTGGAGCGTGGCGCGCAATATCGGCCTGGTGCCGCGGCTGCTCAAGTGGCCGGCGGACCAGGTGAGCGCTCGGGTCGAGGAGTTGATGGGCACTTTTAGCCTGCCCATGGACGAGTTCGCGGACAAATACCCCCATCAGCTCTCCGGCGGGCAGGCACAGCGGGTGGGCGTTGCCCGGGCGCTTGCCGCCGACCCGGATATTTTGCTGATGGACGAGCCCTTCGGGGCGCTGGATCCACTCACTCGGGAAAAGCTCCAAGACGAGCTGGCAAGACTTCAAGCCAAACTGCACAAGACCGTCGTGTTCGTCACCCACGACATGGACGAAGCGCTCAAGCTCGCCGACCACCTGGTGGTCATGCGCGACGGCCATATCGTGCAGCAGGGGAGCCCGCTGGCGCTTTTACAACACCCCAATGACCCGTTCGTGGAGTCACTTTTAGGCGGCATCGAGCGAGGGCTCAAGCAGGCGGCTTTGAGTCGGGTACGGGATCACATGGCCTCGCTGGGCTCATCGATTCCTGCCCACTCGCGCATTCCGGCGGACTTTACTCTGCGCCAAGGCCTTTCGATGATGCTGCGCGATCACAGTGACCGGCTCACCGTGGTGGACGCAAATGACATGCCCATCGGCGAACTCTCGCTGCGCCGGTTGATCAAAGAGGCCCGCGCCGACGGGGGAGGCTACCGTGCAGGTCAATAGCGCCGCGTCTGCCGCTCATCGCTTGGCGTTGTCGAAACGCTGGCTTATCCCGCTAGGCTGGGCACTGCTGCTCGCGCTTGGCGTGTTTGGCATGGCCTATTTCGAGGCTCTTTTCCGTTGGGTCGAGCCCGGCGCCCGTCAGGTGATCTACTCGCGGGCGAGCTTCGTGGATCTGCTCGGTCGCCATCTGTTGGTGGTCGGCGTAGCGGGCGTGGTGACCGTGTGCATCGGTATTCTCGCCGGTATCGGCGTGACCCGTGCGCGCGGGCGCGATTTTCTTCCCCTGGCCGGGCAGCTGGCTTCCCTGGGCCAGACCTTTCCGCCGGTCGCTGTGCTCGCGCTTGCCGTACCGGTACTGGGCTTTGGCACACCGGCGATCATCGTCGCGCTGATGCTTTACGGGCTGCTGCCGATTGTGCGCAATACCCTGGCAGGACTCCAAAGTGTCGATGCCAACACCAAGGAGGCGGCGTACGCCATGGGCATGACGCCGCGCCAGATCCTTTGGCGCGTGGAGCTGCCGCTGGCCGCTCCGGTGATTTTGGCCGGCGTGCGCACCTCCATCACCATCAATATCGCCACGGCGGCGCTGGGCGCCACGGTGGGCGCGAGCAACCTGGGCGACCCGATCATCTCCGGTATCGTCAATAACAATATGGCCTACGTGCTGCAGGGCGCGCTTTTGATCGCGCTGCTGGCGCTGACCGTCGATAGCCTTTTCGATCTTTTCCAACAGGCGCTGAGCCGCCGCTTGCCACGCTAAGGCGTCTGCGTTTGACTCGGCGTCTGCCAGGGCGCCGGACCCCCGCCTTAAGTTGTATCCCTAAAGTCGCTTTGCTGAGTTACTGTCCTTGTGTTGCGTCGAGCGCTGCCAGATAAATCCACTGGCAGAAACGTCCGGTACCGACAACACTACCCTCAAAAGGGGTCAATAAGGACAATAATCATGACACGCTTTGATCATCAGCCGACCTTCATGACCGGCGACGAATTTTCCATCCCGACCTTTAGCCTGCTAAGCCCGGAAGGCGAGCTCTACCCGGGCGCGAGCGCCCCGGCGCTCGGCCGCGAGCACGCCAGGCGCTTATATAAAGCCATGCTGGGCACAAGGCTTCTGGACGAGCGAATGATGGCCGCCCAGCGTCAGGGGCGGCTAAGCTTTTACATGCAGAGTACCGGCGAGGAGGCCGCTATCGTCGGCGCCACCGCAGCGCTGGATGATACTGACATGATCATGGCGCAGTATCGCGAGCAGGGCGCGCTTTTGTATCGCGGCTTCACCATCGACGAGTTCATGAACCAGCTTTTTGGCAACGAGCTGGATTACGGCAAGGGCCGCCAGATGCCGGTGCACTACGGCTCGCGCAAGCTTCATTACATGACGATTTCCTCGCCGCTTGCGACCCAAATTCCCCAGGCCACGGGCTACGCCTACGGCCAAAAGCTCGCCGGTGAGGGCCTTTGTACGCTGACATTTTTCGGCGAAGGCGCGGCTTCGGAAGGGGACTTTCACGCCGCGCTCAACATGGCCTCGGTGCATCAGGTGCCGGTCATCTTTTTTTGTCGTAACAACGGCTACGCGATTTCTACCCCGGCAGTCGAGCAGTTCGCCGCCGACGGCATCGCGCCTCGGGCGATGGGCTATCGCATGCACGTCATTCGGGTCGATGGCAACGACGCGCTGGCCGTTTTCGAGGCCACCCGTCAGGCGCGCTGTATTGCGGTGGAGCAGAACAAGCCGGTACTGATCGAGGCCATGTCCTATCGCCTGGCGGCGCACTCCTCCTCGGACGACCCGTCGGGTTATCGCGGTAAAGACGAGGAGGAGACTTGGCGGCTCAAGGACCCGGTACTGCGGCTTAAAAAGTGGTTGATTCAAAACCAGTGGTGGAGCGACGAGGAGCAGTCCCGTGAAGAAGAGCGTCTGCGCCGCGAGGTTCTGGAGACCATGAAACGCGCTGAAAAGCGCGGCTCTCAGCCGCTCGATTCGCTGATTACCGATGTCTACGCCGATGTCACCCCAGAGCTTCAACGCCAGCTCGACGAGCTCAAGCGCCACATTCGCCGCTACCCCGAGGCCTACCCCAGGGGCGCCAAATCGCTGGATCTGGAAATCGAGCCCTCGGCGGATGCTCAAGAGCAGGAGCAATAACATGGCTAAAATGAACCTGCTACAGGCGATCAATAACGCCCTCGATACCGCCATGGCCGAGGATGACAAGGTTCTCTGCTTTGGCGAGGACGTCGGCGTGTTTGGTGGCGTATTCCGTGCCACCAGCCATCTTCAAGAGAAGTACGGCAAGGCGCGCTGCTTCAATACGCCGCTGGTCGAACAAGGCATCATCGGTTTCGCCAACGGTCTGGCCGCGCAGGGCTCGGTGCCGGTGGCCGAGATCCAATTCGCCGACTACATCTTTCCGGCGTTTGATCAAATCGTCAACGAAACCGCCAAGTTTCGCTACCGCTCTGGCGATCTTTTCAACGTGGGCGGGCTGACCATTCGCACCCCCTACGGCGGCGGCATCAACGGCGGGCTCTACCACTCGCAGTCGCCGGAAGCCTACTTCACCCACACGCCAGGCCTCAAGGTGGTGGTGCCGCGTAATCCCTACCAGGCCAAGGGGCTTTTGCTTGCCGCGATTCGCGACCCGGACCCGGTGCTGTTTTTGGAACCCAAGCGCCTTTACCGCGCCTCGACCGGCGAGGTGCCCGAGGAG
This sequence comes from Vreelandella sp. GE22, assembly GCF_968212445.1. NCBI lineage: Bacteria > Pseudomonadati > Pseudomonadota > Gammaproteobacteria > Oceanospirillales > Halomonadaceae > Vreelandella > Vreelandella sp. GE22. The sequence goes on along the minus strand of NZ_OZ309110.1, from coordinate 2,012,898 downwards.
GATTACCAGCTTCCCATTGGCGAGGCCGAGGTCATCCGCGAGGGCAACGATATCACCCTGGTGGGCTGGGGCGCGCAAATGGAAGTGATCAGCAAGGCCGCCGAGCTTGCCGAAGAACAAGGCATTGCTTGCGAAGTCATCGACCTGCGCACGCTCTCCCCCTGGGACATCGACACCGTGGTGGAGTCGGTGCTCAAGACCGGCCGGCTGGTGGTTAGCCACGAGGCGCCGCTGACCGGTGGCTTTGCCGGCGAGATTGCCGCCACCATCGCTGAGCGCTGCTTTTTGTACCTCGAATCGCCGATCCGTCGGGTGACCGGGCTTGATACACCGTTCCCCCTGGTGCTCGAAAAAGAGTACCTGCCGGATCATTTGAAAATTTTTGAAGCGATTCGCGAAAGCGTCAACTTCTAGCGCCGGGGGAATAACAATGAGCGATTTTGTATTGCCGGATATCGGCGAAGGTATCGTTGAGTGCGAAGTGGTCGAGTGGCGCGTCGAAGAGGGCGAGCGTATCGAGGAAGACCAACCGATCGTCGAGGTGATGACCGACAAGGCACTGGTCGAAATCACCGCGGCGGAAGCGGGGGTAGTCACTAGGCTTTATGTAAAAAAAGGCGAAATCGCCCGGGTTCACGCGCCGCTTTACGCCTACCAGGCCGACGACGAGACGGCTTACCAACCCGGCGAGGATGAGCCCGAAACGCCGGTGCGGGAAGACAAAGCGCCCGAGGGCGAAACCGATATTAAAGCCCGCACCGAGACGCCGCTTCCGCGCTCGGCCGCCCAGGCGGGCAACGCCTCGAGCGCTCAGGCAAAAACGCCGGCAAGCCCCGCGGTGCGCCGGCTGGTGCGCGAGCACGATCTGGAGCTTACGGCGATCACGGGTAGCGGCAAGGCGGGGCGGGTGTTGAAAGAGGACGTGCTGGCGCATCTTGAAGGGGGGAGCGCAGAGGCTCCGGCAAGCCCACCTGCTACGCCCGGCGCCAGCCGAACCGAACCGCTTCGCGGTATGCGCGCGGCGATGGCCAAACGCATGGTGCACGCGGCCAGCACGATTCCGCACTTTCACTACGGCGAGGAGATCGATGTCACCGCGCTGCTGGCGCTGCGCGAGCGTTTGAAGCCCGTGGTAGAAGCGAGCGGCGGGCGTCTGACGTTGATGCCGTTTTTCATGAAAGCGATGGCCCTGGCCCTGGCGCAGACGCCGATCGTCAACGCCCAGTTGAACGAGGCCGGCGACACGCTTCACTATTTCGATGCGTGCAACATCGGTATGGCGGTAGACGGCAAGGCGGGGCTGATGGTGCCCAACGTCAAGGGGGTCGAAGGCTTGACCCTCGTAGCGCTTGCCGAGGAAGTAGCTCGGTTGACCGAAGCGGCCCGGGAGGGGCGCGTCGACCAGGCCGATTTAAAGGGTGGCACCATCACGATCTCGAATATCGGCGCGCTGGGCGGCACCTACGCCGCGCCGATCATCAACGCCCCGGAAGCGGCGATCGTGGCCATCGGCAGGACCCAGTGGCTGCCGCGCTTCGACGCTCAGGGGGAGCTCGAGCGTCGGGCGCTCATGACGGTGACCTGGGCCGGCGATCATCGCTTTATCGACGGCGGCACCATCGCGCGGTTTTGCAACGCCTGGAAGGGCTTTCTCGAGGCGCCGGAGACGATGCTCTTGCACCTGCGCTAACCCTTGAACGTGTCGTTATACGGATAACGCGATGCCCCAGGCGCTACAGCAGTTCTATATTCCTGAGGAGCAGTCGGTTTATCTGCTCAACCATCAGGATGCGCGCAAGCTCAAGGATTGGGTAGCGCTATGCCAGGCGCAGCTAGGCCAACTGGGATTCGAGACCATCGAGCTGATCGGCAAGGGCGCCTACGGTTTCGTGTTCGCCGGGCGCACCGACACCCCTGATGGCCCGGCCCACTACGTATTCAAGTTCTCGCGTATTACGCTGCCCGCCCACCTGCAGGAGCGCCTTGAGGAGGAGGCGTTCATGCTCGACCAGATCACCCATCCGCGCATTCCTCGGCTGATCTCCTACCAGCGTATTCGCGGCCAGTCGATTCTGGTGATGGAGCGCGCGCCGGGGCTGAATCTCGAAGCGGTATCGCTTGGCCAGGGGCGTCTTTCGCCGCGGCTGATCGTACGACTTGCCGCGCAGCTTGCCGATATACTCCTTGCCCTGCGCAAGGAAACCGGCCCTCACGGCCGCCCGCTGGTGCACGGCGATATCAAGCCGTCGAATTTGGTGTTCGATCGCGACAGTGAAACCGTGGCGCTGATCGACTGGGGCTCGTCGGTGTTCGCCCAGCTCGGCGCCGACCTTCAGCCGGTAGGCAGCAACGTCATGGAGCTGATGTCCAATCACCTGCAGCATACCAACGCCAGACTGGGCGATGTCTACTTCATCGGCGAGGAGCAGCTAAATGGGGCGCTTTCGTCGCCGCGCTTCGACGAGCAGGGCGTCGCGGGCACGCTCTACGCGCTCGCCTCGGCGCAGTCGTGTCGCTTTGGTCACCGCGCCATTCCGGCAAGCTCGCTTGGCCTTCCCGTGGAATTCGCCCGCACCCTGGACGCCATGCTGGACCCGGACCCGGTAACAAGACGCCAGGCCGGGGATTACTTTCTCAAGGCGATGCCCACCATGGCCCGGGCGGTGATGGTCGATTTGCCCGAGGACGTCGCGGCGCCGCTGGTGCCGATTTGGGTGCGCCCGGCCAACGCCGATATCGATACCGTGGTGTACAGCTCGCGCAAGGCGTTTTTGCGCGAGGTGAACGCCGAAGAAACGCTCAATGATGTCAACGACGTGCAGCTCGACCGCTACTATAAGCAGTTCATGCAGGGGATGGGGGAAACGGAAAAGGCGTTTCTGGCCTCGGTCAGCCGGTTGGGCAAGTACCCGGTGGTCGGGGGCTTGGCAATTCGCTGGGAAGCCCAGGGCATCTACATCGACTCTTCGCTCAATTTACACGACCCGGCGCAAAAACCTGCCTTCACCCAGGCAGTCAACAACATGGTGCACCTGGCCCGCGCCATTCACCGCCAGGGGGTCTTCAAAAGCTGCCTGTTCAATGCTCGCCAAACGCTGCACCTGGAACGCGCCCGGGAAAACGATGCGTTCGTGCGCCAGCCGGATACCCGCATCCGGTTCGAGCTAAGTGCCATGCCGGAGGAGGCCCGCACCCGCCAGCACAGCTACTTCGAGGATGGCCCGGACCCGGAAGAGCTTTTGAACCTGCCCGCGACCATCATGGCGCTACTCAAAAGGCTCAACGAGATCCACCACACCGGAATGATCATCTTCGAAGCCCACCCGCACCATCTCAAGATTCACAGCTACTACCGGCTACTGGATCCGAGTCAGGAGCGCGCCTTTGGTGCGCTACTCGATCGGATTCTCGACGCGGTCGACCTGATCGAGGGGCTGGGGGTCTCGGGTTTCATGAAGATGCCCTACAAGGATACGCGGTTTTTCTCCCACCTCGAGCGCCAGCCCGAGCGCTTCTACCCCAAAAACCCCCGGGCGCTTTAGAGCCCGCCGAGCGCTTCGCCGCTTGTTATCAACTGCCCTCGTCAGCGTTCAGGGTGCGGGCGGAAAGCCCGCCCAGCCACTCGACGAGCTCGGCGGTGAGCGTATCGCTTGCCGACCCGAAGGCGTCCACGACGTCGGGAATGTCGACGCTTGCCGCCCGCGCCTGGGCGGTAAAACTTTGATTGGCGAGCGGGCGGCGCTGGCTATCGGCGAGCTGCACATCGAGCTGAATGCGCGCCGTCGGCGGGGTCTGATCGTATTCGCTTTGAAAGTGGCGAATCTCGCTTAGCAGCAGCAGATCAGAGGGCAGCCGGTCGACACCGACGCTTTCGAAGAGTGTGCTCTGCTGTAGCGCGCCGATCAGGCGGGTCTGAACGAGCTCCGGAGCGTTTTCGTGCCAGCGCGCGCCTTCGTAAACATTGACGATATTGTGGTCCGGATAAACCACGATGCGGTTGCTGCTAAACAGATGATTGGCTTCCGGCGAGGCGACGCCGAGGCGCAGGCTTGCAAGCGTCGGGTTGCTCGCCGGGGCCTGGCTTGCCGGGGTGGGCAGGCGGTAGAGCGTGGCCGGGTCGGCATCGGGCAACACTGAACAGCCGGTCAACAGGGCAAGCGTCAGCAAAGCGGTAATCGGGGCCTTCATGGTCGAAACTCCTCTACGCGGTCGCGGCCTAGAATGAAGTCGGTGGGGTTCTCTTCCAGGTCGCGGGTGATACGGTCGAGCGTGGTGAGCGTGGAGCGAAGCGCCGATAGCGCCGGGGCAACGTCCTGAGTGCTGCGCAGCGTACTTTCGAGTGCCGCGGCGTTATCGTCGACCAATTGTTCGATGCGCTGGGCGGCCCGGGCGACATCGTCGCTTGCGCTGGCTGCTCTGTCGAAGACGCGCTGGCCATCCTGGCGTACAAGCTGGGTGGTTTCCTGGCTGAGCACTTCGATGTTCTCGAGCGTGGCCGTTGCCTGGCGCGTCGCATCGCCGAACAGCGCCATATTCTCGTCCAGCGCCTCGCGTTGGGAGGCGATCATTTGAGTGATTTCGGCAATATCGGTCAAAATGTTGCCCGCCTGTTCGCGGTTATCGTCGTTGAACAACCGGTTCACGTTCTCGAGAATCGCGTTGACGTTGTCGATCATCTCTTCACCTTCTTCCATGAGCGTGGCGATGGGCGAAGGGTCGGCCTGGATGAACGGGGCGGCGTCGTCGGATTCGGCCTCGAGGCGCGGGCTATCGGGGCCGCCGCCGTGTAGCTGAACCGACATGCTGCCGGTAATGCTGGCAAAGGAAAGTTTGGCCCTGGTGTCGGTTTTTACCGGCGTATCTTCATACACGCGAATGTCGGCAATCACCTGGCGCGGGTCGGTCGGGTCAAGCGAGAGCTCCGTGACATCGCCCACTTCGATGCCGTTGTACTGCACGACACTGCCTACCGACAGGCCGCTGACGCTGCGCTCGAACAAAATGCGATAGGGGCGATAATCCTGCTCGCCGGCCACCTGGCTCATCCAAAGCGCGAAAATGAGCGCCCCGGCCCCGGTAAGCAGGGTAAAAAGACCGATTAGAACGTGATGCGCGCGGGTTTCCATGAGCGTTACTCTTGATCCAATGAAGCGGCGGCGGCACGGCCGCGAGGGCCGTTGAAGTACTCCTGCACCCAGTCGTCGTCGGTTTTGGCGACGTTTTCCAGGGTATCTGCCACCAGCACGCGTTTTTGCGACAGCACCGCGACCCGGTCGCAAGCGGCGTAGAGCGTGTCCAGGTCGTGGGTGACGAGAAAGACGCTAAAGCCGAGCGCGTCGCGAAGGGTCACGATCAACTGATCGAAGGCGGCGGCGCCGATAGGGTCCAGGCCGGCGGTGGGTTCGTCCAGAAACAGAATGTCCGGGTCCATCGCCAGCGCCCGGGCAAGGGCGGCGCGTTTGATCATGCCGCCGGAAAGCGATTCCGGCGACTGCAGCGCCGCCTCCGGCGAAAGGCCCACCAGCGAGAGCTTGATGCGCGCCAGGTACTCGGCGTCTTCCCGGGCAAGCCCGACGTGCTCGATCAGCGGTAGGGCGATATTCTCCTGCAGGTTGAGCGAGCTAAACAGCGCCCCTTGTTGAAACAGTACGCCGAAGCGGCGCTCGACCTGGCTGCGCTCGGCGCTGCTGAGCGTGTCCAGATCGGTACCCAGTACTTCGATGGTGCCTTCGTCCGGGCGCTTGAGACCCACGATGCTGCGTAGCAGCACCGATTTACCGGTGCCCGATCCGCCGACCACACCCAGAATTTCGCCTTTTTTCAAGGTCAGGTCGAGATCCTCATGGACGGCGTGCTCGCCAAAGCGGTTCACCAGCCCGCGTACATTGATGACGGGCTCGTCGGTGTTTTCGGCTCGATCGTACTGGCTCACCAGCCCATCTCCATGAAAAAGAGCGCCGCCAGGGCGTCGATCAGAATCACCATGAAGATCGACTGCACCACGCTCGAGGTCGTATGCGCGCCCACGGACTGCGCGCTACCGGCCACCTTGAAACCCTCCAGGCAGCCAATCACCGCAATCACGAAGGCGAACACCGGCGCCTTGGCAAGCCCCACCAGGAAGTGGTTGACCGAGACATCCTTTTGCAAGGCCGTCAGGAACTGCGAGAGCGGGATATCCAGCGACAGAGTGGCGACCATTGCCCCGCCCAGTAAACCGCTGAGCATGCCGATAAACGCCAGAATCGGCATGCTGACCAGCATCGCCATGACCCGTGGCAGCACCAAAAGCTCGATAGGATCGAGGCCCAGCGCCTTGAGCGCGTCGATCTCCTCGTTGGACTTCATCGCCCCCAGTTGGGCGGTAAAGGCGCTCGCGGTTCGTCCGGCCAGCAAAATGGCGGCCAGCAATACGCCAAACTCGCGTAAAAAGGAGAAGGCGACCAGGTCGATGGTATAAACGGTGGCCCCAAAATCCTGCAGCACCGTCGCCCCCAAAAAAGCCACCACCGCGCCGACCATGAAGGTCAGCAGCATCACGATGGGCACGGCGTTCAGGCCGCTTTGTTGAATATGGGCCACGGTGGCGGTCATCCGCCAGCGTTTGGGGTTGATGAGCACGGGAAGGAGTGTCGCCAGCACCAGACCGACAAACCCGAGCAGGGCGCGCTGCTGCTGCCAAAGGCCCTCGACCTGCTCGCCAATGCTTTCAAGCGCGCGAGTGAAGCGGTTGGGGGGATCGATATCCGGGTCGAGCGATACGTCCATCGCCTCGGCGATACGCTGGATGAGTGCCTGCTGCGAGGCGGGAAGCCCGCTTGCCCACTCATCTATGGATTGGGCGCGTTCGACCCCCACCAGGTTGATCAAAAGCGCCGCACCGGCGGTGTCCAGGCGCTCGAAACCACCAAGCGTCACCTCGGTCCCACTTTCGACCGAGTAAGAGGCAAGACGCGCTTTAAGCGCGCTATAGTGCTCGAGGGTCCATTCACCCTGCAGCGTCAGCGTCCCTCCCTCGCGGGTAATCCACTCCGTTGGCATTCCTGCTCCCGTACGCCTTCGATATCCAGCCGTTAATGATGCATTCAAACGGGCGTTAGTGAAAGGCTACCCGGCGTGTCTTTGTCTGTTTATTCAAAACGTTCAGGAAAATTCCCGCCACGCCGCATAGGTACTCAAAAACACGCGACCGGTGAGCGCCTCGAGAAAATCGCTCTGTTTGAGCCGGTCCATGACCGGGCCCTTGACCTCGGATAGATGAAGTTTGACGTTGGAATCTTTCAGGCGCGCGTTGATGGCGTCCAGACTCTCCAGCGCCGAGGCGTCGATCAGGTTGACCGCCGAGCAGATCAGCACCACGTGTTCGATCTCCGGACGGCTGGCGACTAAATTGTAGACGGTATCTTCGAGGTAGCGCGCGTTGGCGAAGTAGAGACTTTCATCGATCCGTAGCAGGGCGGCGTTCTGGGGGGCTTCGACATTGTGGCGCTCGATGTTACGAAAGTGCTCGGTGTCGGGCACTCGGCCCACCAGCGCACTATGCGGACGACTGGTGCGATAAAGAAACAGCGCAATGGAAAGCGTCACGCCGCCTATGATCCCGGCCTCGATACCTTCGGTCAGCGTTAGCACGATCGTGACCGCCATGGCCGCGAAATCGCTTCGCGAATAGCGCCAGGTCTGGCGTAGCATGGGCATGTCGACCAGGGTCAAAATCGACACCGTGATAGTGGCCGAAAGCGTCGCAATGGGCAGATAGAAAAGCCAGCCGGTAAACGCCAGGGTGACGATAGCGATACCCAGCGCGGTAAAGGCCCCGGCGGCCGGTGTTTGCGCGCCGGCATCGAAATTGATCACCGTACGCGAAAGCCCGCCGGTGACCGGCATGCCGCTGGTGACCCCCGCGGCTAGGTTGGCCGCGCCCAGCCCGATCAATTCCTGATTCGGCGAAATCCGCTGGCGCCGCTTGGCGGCAAGCATCTGGCCCATGGAGACCGATTCGACAAAGCCCACCAGGCTGATCAGCAGCGCCGGTACCAAAAGCGCTTTCCAGAGCGCGCCGTCGCCAAGCGGCAGGCTCAGCTCGGGTAGCCCGCCAGGAATGGCGCCGACCACGGCCACGCCTTTCGATGCCAGCTCCCAATGCCAGCACGCAAGAGTCGTGATAACGACGGCGAACACCGGCCCCGCCTTGGTCAGCAAATCCGCAAGCCCCAGCGGCAGGCCAAGCCGCGTGAAGCCACTTTTGCCGTAGCGGCGCATGGCCACCAAAAACACCAGCGTGCCCACGCCGATAGCCGCGGTATACGGGTTGATCGTTGGGAGATGGGGGAATAGCGTTCTCACGCGCTCGACCAGCGTGAACCCGCTGCTTTCGATTCCCAGAAGGCTGCCTAACTGGCTGGCGGCGATCAAAATGCCCGAGGCGGTCAAAAAGCCGGAGATGACCGGGTGGCTCAGGAAGTTGCTGAAAAATCCCATGCGCAGCGCGCCCATGGCCACCAGTATCAGCCCGGAGAGCAGCGAGAGCACCAGCGCCGCTTCCAGGTAGGCCTCTGACCCTGGCGCGGCGACGCTTGAGAGCGCCGCGCCGGTCATCAAGGCGATGATCGCCACCGGCCCGACTGCCAGGGTGCGGCTGGTGCCCATCAGGGCATAAAGAAGCTGAGGGAGGATGCTCGCATAAAGCCCCACGACGGCGGGGAGCCCGGCGAGCAGCGCGTAGGCGAGCGACTGCGGAATCACCATGATGGTGACGATCAACCCGGCCAGCAGGTCCGCACTGAAAAGCCGTCGATGATAATGGGGTAGCCACGTCAAAATAGGGAAATAGCGCTTGAACATAAGCTCCGTGCTGTCAAAGTATCTTTTAAACCGCTGAACGTTCAGGTCTATGGTTATATTAACGTGTTATAGCGATCATGGCGGCATGGCCTAAAAAAATAACCAATATGTTCCCCCAAAGTGTTACTCCTTTACTGCCAGCAAGGGGGTAAACTCATCGGCTTGGCGCTCATCAAGGTTAGCCTGCTTAAAAGAAACAAAAAAATAACATCCACTAAAAAAGAGTACCGCTTATGTGGCTATGCCGGCTTCTCGCGCCTTTGCTGCTACTGGGGCTATCCATTCCACTGGTGATTCGAGGTGAATCTTGGGCGTACCTGGCGCTGGTTTGCGCACTGCTTGGCGGAGCGGGGCTGGCCGCCGGGGCGCTTTACAACGTCTACCTGGCTGACCAGCAACGCCTTGCCCGTACCCGGGGAATCAAACCGCTCAGGGATTACGCCTCGCTCAAGGCGATGGCGCATCGGTTAATGGGCCGGGCGAGCAGCACGGCGATCGCCTCGGCGGAAGTCTCCCACTACGCCGACCTGATGGATCAACGCCTGGCCCAGCAAGAACGCATGGCCCGGGAGGCCTCCACCAGCACCAGCGCGATCAACGCTGCCATCGTTCAGGTCAGTACCAGCGCTGCTCAAGTCGCTTCACTGGCCGAAAGCGCACGGGATGCGGGGCACCAAAACCGGGATGAGCTGACCGAGATCGTCACCGACATGAGCGATGTGGCGGCGCGCTCGGACGAAGCGCTCGAGATGCTGGCAGCGCTCAACGCGAAGATAGAACGGGTGCGTAGCGTGACCTCAATGATCGAAGAGATCGCCGAGCAGACCCATTTGCTCTCCCTTAACGCCTCGATCGAGGCTGCTCGGGCCGGAGAGCACGGCCGCGGGTTTGCCGTCGTGGCCGGCGAAGTGCGCAGCCTGGCGCTCAAAACCTCTACGGCGACCCAAAGCGTCGAGACACTCGTCAAGGATATGCACCAAAGCGGCCAACAGGTGGTGAGCACGATGCAGCACCTGATGGCCCGGGTCCGCCACCGTTCTGAAGGGATGACCCGGCTTGGCGAGAGCATGGCGTTGATTACCCGGCAGTTCGATCAGGTGCAGCAGGAAATCACCGGTGTCGCCCAATCGATGGCGAGTACCAAAGGACATAGCCAGACGGTCGCGGAGAGTTTGCGCCAGTTGGAAGCGGATGCGGACGAGGGGAACCGCAATATGCACGATTTGGCGGGTCAGGCGCGCGCCTTGATGGCCGCGGCGGAGGAGGTGGACGGCGAGCTCGCTCAGCAGCGTTTGAAAGGGCGCCATCAGGACGTCTTCAAGCTGGCCCGCCACGCGGCGGATCAAATCGGCGCGCTCTTCGAAGGCGCTATCGCTCGAAATGAGCTCACCACCCAGGCGCTCTTTCAAACCCGATACGAGGAGGTGGCGGATACCCAACCAGCGCTTTACCGCACCGGGTTCGATACCTTTACCGACCAACACTTACCGGTGCTACAAGAGCCGCTACTGGCCTTGCACGGGATAAGCTACGCGATTGCCTGCGACCGCCAGGGCTATGTACCGACCCACAACGCGGCAGTGAGCCACGCGCCGACCGGCGACTACGCCTTCGATCTCAAGTACTGTCGCAGCAAACGCATCTTCGACGACCCGACCGGTAAGCGCTGCGGCGCGCATACTCAGGCGCTGCTGCTGCAAACCTACAAGCGCGACACGGGCGAAATCATGCACGACCTTTCGGTGCCTATTTTCATCAACGGCAAGCACTGGGGCGGCTTTCGAGTGGGCTACCCGCCACAGCGCCCGGGGGCCAGCGGCGAAAAGAGCGCTGCCAGCCTAAGTGGCGAAGGGCTAACTAGCTTGCCTCATAACGCGGGCGTGACTGCCACGAGGAGTATGAGTAGAGTGCCAGCCCCAGCCAAATGATGACGAAGGTAATGAGCTGAATCGTACCCAGCGGCTCGTCGAAGATGGTGAGCGCGATCAAAAACTGGATACTTGGGTTGATATACATCAAAAAGCCGAGCGTCGACAGGCGCAGCCGCCGAGCGGCGCCGGCAAAGGCGAGCAGGGGCAGGGTGGTGGCTATGCCGCAGGTCATGAGCAGTACGCTAAGCGGCGCATCGGTGAGAAAGTGCGATTCGCCCTGCAGGCTAAGCCAGGTCAGCGCCAACAGCGCGAGGGGCAAGAGCACCAGCGTTTCGACGAAAAGTCCGGATAGGCCATCGAGCGGCACCTGCTTGCGAAAAAGCCCGTAGCTACCAAAGCTCAGTGCCAGCATCAGGCTGATCCAGGGCAACTCGCCGAGCATAAAGAACTGAATCAGAATGGCGATGCTGGCAAGCCCGACCGCCACCACCTGAAGCCGTGCCATCACTTCACGCAGCACCAGTACGCCAAGCGCCACGTTGACCAGTGGCGTCAGAAAATAGCCAAGGCTTGCCTGGAGCACCTGGCGGCTTTCGACCGCGTAGATATAGAGCCCCCAGTTGATCCCGATCAGCACCGCACAGACCAATACCCGCCCCAGCCGTCGCGGCGCTTTCAGAGCACTCACCACCGGCGCCCAGCGCTTGAGCAGCGTAATCACCCCGACCAGAAAAATGCAGGACCAAAGAATGCGGTGAATCAATACTTCCGGGGCAGGCACGCCCTCGAACAGCGCAAAGTAGAGCGGAAAGCAGCCCCAAAGCACGTAGGCGGTGAGGCCGAAGGTAACGCCTTTGACAGCTTCAGGATCGCGAGCAGGCGGGGAAAGCATAGCAGCCTCATTATTGAAAAATGTTAATCTATCACACAATCTTCACACACACCGGACGATAAGGAGAAGCACCATGACCGAGCTAAGAACGAGCCTGGTGCAGTGCGATCTGCGCTGGGAGGACCCGGCGGCCAACCATGCCCATCTGGAAGAGCTGCTGGGGGAGCTTGATAGCCGCGACACCGACCTCATTGTCCTGCCGGAAATGTTCGCCACCGGCTTCACCATGAACTCCCGCGAAATGGCTCAGCCCATGGAGCAGAGCCAAAGTGTGGCCTGGCTAAAAGCACAGGCCAGCGCCCGGGGCTGTGTTTTGACGGGGAGCGTGGCGGTCGTCGATCAGGGGGAGTACTACAACCGCATGATTTGGGCGACCCCCGAGGGCGTGGTTCACCACTACGATAAGCGTCATCTTTTTCGCATGGCCGGTGAGCACGAGCGCTACGCCATGGGCCCGTCTCGTAAGATCGTCGAGCTCAAGGGTTTCAAAATCCTTTTGAGCGTTTGTTACGATTTGCGCTTTCCGGTGTGGTCGCGCCAGCAGCCCCGCGAGGGCGAGCACTTCGAGTACGATGCGCTTTTATGCGTGGCCAATTGGCCCGCCCCGCGTCGAAAGCCTTGGCGCACGCTGCTTCAGGCCCGCGCCGTTGAGAACCTGGCTTACGTGATGGGCGTGAACCGGGTGGGCGAAGACGCCAAGGGCATGGCCTACAGCGGCGACTCGATGCTGGTCGATTACAAGGGTGAGCCGCTCATCGACTGGCCCAAGGACGCGCCCTTCATCGAAACCGGAACCCTCGACAAAGCGGAGCTCGACGGGTTTCGTGAAAAATTTCCCGCTTGGCAGGACGCCGACCGTTTCGAACTTTTACCAGGAGTAGGCCAGTAATGCGCCTTGACCGTTTTCTCAGTGAAACCAGCTCGCTTACCCGCAGTCTGGCCAAACGCGCGCTTAAAAACGGCGAGGTCACCTTGAACGGCTCGCCGGTCAAGCAGGCATCGACCCAGCTCGACACCCACGAGGACGAGGTGCTGCTAAACGGCGAAAAGCTCGCTTTGGTGGGGCTTCGCTACGTAATGCTGCATAAGCCGACCGATGTCGAGTGTACGGCCCGGCGTGGGCTCTACCCCCGCGTGGTCGATCTGATCGAGCTGCCCAAGGCCGAGCGTCTTCAGCCGGTCGGGCGCCTGGACGTAGACACTACCGGGCTTTTGCTGCTGACCGATGACGGCCAGTGGTCGCACCGGGTAACCTCGCCCAAGCACCGCTGCGCGAAGGTGTACATCGCCGAACTGGCCGACCCGTTGGAGGGCGCCGCCGCCGAACGCGCCGTGGAGAAAATCGCCGAGGGCATTCTGCTGGACGACGACGAAACACCCACCGCGCCGGCCACGCTGGAGTTACTGAGCCCCACCCAGGCGAAGCTGACCATGACCGAAGGGCGTTATCATCAGGTAAAACGCATGTTCGGCGCGCTTGGCAACCGGGTGGTGTCGCTTCACCGTCACGCCATTGGCCCTATCGAGCTCCCCGAGGACCTGGGCCCTGGTGAGTGGCGCGAACTCACCGCCGAAGAAGCCGCCAGGTTCTAGGCCGTTACGATGCCCCAGCAAGCGCCCTTGAAGGGCGCTTTTTTTTATAGCCGGCTTTTATAAACGAGCGTACTCGCGCCTCAAACTGTTCCAGAGATAACTATTTTATACCGTTATCTTATTTTAAGGCTTAAATTTAGGGCTTGGTGCTATTCGTTAAGCAAACGACGAGAGGGTTATTCAGTAAAATGAGTGAGTTTGGCGGCCTCGATCAGCGCTTGGGTGTAGGGGTGGCGTGGCGCGGCGAGCACCTCGAGGCAGGGGCCTTGTTCGACTACCTCGCCCTCCTTGAGCACCATGACGCGGTGGGCCATGGCACGTACCACGGCCAGGTCGTGGCTGATGAACAGATAGCTTAGCTGGCGCCTGGCCTGTAGCTCGCGCAGAAGAGTGATCAACTGCTTTTGTACCGTACGGTCGAGCGCCGAGGTGGGCTCGTCGAGCACTAAAAGCTCGGGCTCGAGGATGATGGCTCGGGCCACCGCGATACGCTGGCGCTGGCCACCGGAGAACTCGTGGGGGTAGCGGGCCGCGCAGCTCTCGGGCAGGCCCACCTCCTCAAGGGTTTGGTGAACGCGAGCGGTGACCTCTGACTGGCTAAGCTCGGGGTGATGAAAGCGCAGCCCTTCGCTGACGATATCGAACACCGGCATGCGCGGTGACAGCGCCCCGTAAGGGTCCTGAAACACCATTTGCAGCCGGCGGCGCTGGCGCCGCAAGGCGTTGCCGCTCAGGGTGTCGAGCCGGGTATCGCCCAGTGCGATCTCGCCTTGGCTTGGCACCAGGCGCAGGATGGCCGAGGCGAGCGTTGTCTTGCCCGAGCCCGACTCGCCCACGATGCCCAGCGTCTCGCCGGGCGCGATGCTCAGATCTGTCGCCTTAACTGCTTCAAAAGCGGGCCGTTTGCGCTGGAAAAGCCCGGTGGCGGGGCGGGCGAAGCTTACCTTGAGCTGGCGCGCGCTTAAAAGCGGCGTCGTGTTGGCGATGGCCGCCGGCCGGCCAGCGGGTTCGGCGTCAATCAGCGCCCTTGTGTAATCGCTTTGCGGGCGCTCAAATACGTTGGCCACCGTGCCGGTCTCCTGGATGCGCCCATCCTTCATCACACAAACTCGGTCAGCGAAGCTGCGTACCAGGTTCAGGTCGTGGCTAATGAACAGCATCCCCATACCGTATTCGTCGCGCAGTGCCTTTAGTAGGGCGAGGATCTCCTGCTGTACGGTGACATCCAGCGCGGTGGTCGGCTCGTCGGCAATCAATAGCGCCGGGTTGTTGGCGATCGCCATGGCGATCATCACCCGCTGGCGCTGCCCGCCGGAGAGCTGATGCGGCCATACTTCCAAAAGCTCTTCGGCCCGGGGTAGCTTGACCTGTTCGAGAAGCGCCTTCGCGCGGCGCCGGGCAGCCTGGCCCCGAAGGCCTTGGTGCAGGCGCAGGGTTTCGCCAAGCTGTTTGCCGATGCGGTGCAGCGGGTTTAGTGAGGTCATGGGCTCCTGGAACACGAAGCCGATGCGATTGCCGCGGATGGCGTTCCACTGGCGCGGGCCTTGCTTTGCCAAATCCGTTGCTTCCAGCCAGCGCCCGCCGCTCACTCTGGCGTTTGCGGGCAGCAGGCCAAGCGCGCCCAGCGCCGACACCGACTTACCCGAGCCGGATTCACCCACGACCGCAAGCGTCTCACCCCGGTCGACGCTAAGCGAGAGGCCGTCCACCACCGGCTGACCATCGAAGGCCACGGTGAAGTTTTCGAGGCAAAAAAGCGGGTCAGGCATGTTGAGCTCCCGATGCGGGCGTGGCGCTATGGCTTACGTGGCGGGGGTCGAAGGCGTCGCGCAGCCCCTCGCCGATGAACACGAGCAGCGAGAGCATGACCGCCAGCGTCATGAACGCGGTGATGCCCAGCCAGGGAGCGTGCAGATTGTTCTTGCCCTGGGCGGCCAGTTCGCCAAGCGACGGCGCGCCCGGGGGCAGGCCAAAGCCGAGAAAATCGAGCGCGGTGAGCGTGCCGATGGCGCCGGTAAACAGAAACGGGATGAAGGTGAGGGTGGCGACCATGGCGTTGGGCAATACGTGGCGCCACATGATCAACCTGGAAGGCAGCCCCATGGCTTTCGCCGCGCGCACGTACTCCAGGTTACGCGCGCGCAGAAACTCGGCGCGCACGATATCGACCAGTCCCAACCAGGAGAAAAGCAGCATGATGCCCAACAGCCACCAAAAACCCGGCTGCACGAAACTGGCGAGAATGATCAGCAAGAACAGCACCGGAAGCCCGGACCATATCTCGGTGAGGCGCTGGCCAATCAAGTCGACCTTGCCGCCGAAATAGCCTTGTACGCCGCCGGCCAGCACCCCCATGACGATCGAGCCGGTGGTCAGCACCAGCGCAAAGGCGACAGAGAGGCGAAAGCCGTAGATGACCCGCGCCAGTACGTCGCGCCCCTGGTCGTCGGTGCCCAGCCAATGGCGGCTATCCGGCGGCGCTGGAGAGGGCCGGGTCATCTGCATATCCAGGGTTTGGTAAGAGAACGGGATCATGGGCCATAGCGCCCAGCCGTTTGCCTGGATTTGCCCTTGAATGAACGGGTCGAGGTAGTCGGTGCGCGTGGGCAGAAAGCCGCCGAATTCGGTTTCCGGGTAGTCCACCAAAAGCGGCGCATACCACTGGCCTTCATATTTCAGCATCAGCGGCTTGTCGTTGGCGACCAGCTCGGCGGCCAGGCTCAAAATGAACAGCACGCCGAACACCCAAAGCGACAGCCGGGCGCGGCGGTTGGCCTTGAACGCCGCGATGCGGCGCCGGGTAATGGGGGACAGCCGGGAAGAGCGCGGGGAGGAGGGCGTGGCCATCGTTACGCCTCCCTCGTGGCGAAGTCGATGCGGGGGTCGACCCACATGTAGGTTAAATCAGAGACCAGCTTGAGGATCAGCCCGATGACGGTGTACAGAAAAAGCGTGCCAAAAATCACCGGGTAGTCGCGCTGCATGACCGCTTCGAAACCCAAAAGACCCAGCCCATCGAGGGAGAAGATCACCTCGATCAGCAGCGCGCCGGTAAAGAAGATACCGATCACCGCTGATGGCAGCCCGGCAATGATGATCAGCATGGCGTTGCGAAACACGTGGCCATAGAGAATACGGCGCTCATCCGCGCCCTTGGCACGGGCGGTGAGCACGTACTGCTTGTGAATCTCGTCCAAAAAACTGTTTTTGGTCAGCATGGTGAGTGTGGCGAAGCTGCCGATGGCCGCGGCGGCGACGGGCAGGGTGATATGCCAGAAGTAATCTTTCACCTTGCCCCAGAGGGAGAGGTCATCGAAGTTGGGCGAGGTGAGACCCCTGAGCGGAAACCAGTCCAGGTAGCTGCCGCCGGCAAAGATCACGATCAGCACGATAGCGAACAGAAAGCCCGGGATCGCATAGCCTACGATCACCAGCCCCGAGCTCCATACATCGAAGCGGGAGCCGTGATGCAACGCCTTGCGAATGCCCAGCGGAATCGACACCAGATAAACCAGCAACGTCGCCCAAAGGCCTAGTGAAATCGAGACCGGCAGGCGCTCGACCATCAGGTCGATGACCGGGCGGTCGCGAAAGAAGCTGGTGCCGAAATCAAGACGAAGGTAGTCCGTCATCATGGTAAGAAAGCGCTCGTGAGCCGGCTTATCGAAGCCGAACTGCTGCTCGAGTTGCTCGATGAAGCGCGGATCGATACCCCGCGCCCCTCGCGAGTCGTCATTGACCTGGACGTCGGCGCCACCCATGTCCAGGCGCGTGCTGGCCATGGCGTCGGCGCCTTCGAAGCGCGCTAGCATCTGGTCGATGGGCCCGCCGGGGGCGGCCTGAACGATCATGAAGTTGAGTAGCATGATCCCCAGCAGGGTGGGAATCATCAAAAGTAGTCGGCGTAGAGTGTAGCGGGCCACGGTGCGCTCCTGGGATGATCGAAAAAGCCCTAACGGCGCCTTTCAAGGCTGGCTTCCCGGTCGGGGTCCACCCACCAGGCGTCGAGGTCCATGGCGTAAGCGGGGAACGGCTCCGGGTAGCCAAACTTGTCCCACACGGCGATGCGGGTTTCGCCAGAGTGGTAGTGGGGTATGGCGTAAAAGCCCCAGCGCAGCACACGGTCGAGCGCCCGGGTGGCCACATCGAGCTCTTCCCGGTCCTCGGCGCTAATGATGTGCTCGACCAGATCGTCGACTGCCGGGTGGGCAAGCCCCATACGGTTACGACTTTGAGGCGCCTCGGCGGCGGCGCTGGTGAAGAAGTCGCGCTGCTCGTTGCCGGGGTTGTTCGACTGGGGGTAGTGGGTGGTCACGATATCGTAATCGAAGTTGCGCACTCGGTTCAGGTACTGGTTGATATCGACGATGCGCATGGAAGTGTCGACGCCCAGGCGCGCCATGTTTCTAAGCATCGGCTGTACCACGCGTTCGAGCGCCGCGTCGTACATCAATACCTCGAGGCGAAGCGGCTGGCCGGTTTCGCCGTGAACCAGCTCGCCGTCTTCGATTTCGTAACCGGCCTCTTGCAAGAGCCCAAGGGCACGGCGCAGGCGCTCACGCAGCGCCGTGGGCTGCTCCATAGGGAGCGATTCGGTGAACAGACGCTCCGAGCGATGCGAGGAGAGCAACTCTTCACGGTGCGGTTCCAAAAGCGCAAGCTCGGCCTCGGAAGGCGGGCCTACGGCTTCCATTTCCGAGTTCTGGAAGTAGCTTTCGGTACGCTGGTAGTTATCGTAAAAAATGTTGGTGTTGAGCCAGGCAAAGTCGAAGGTGAGGCTTAGCGCCTCGCGCACCCGTGGGTCCTGAAACTTCTCTTTATTCAAGTTGAAGACGAACGCCTGCATGAGCGCCGGGTTGACGTCGGGTACGGTAATGCGCTCGATCAACCCTTCGCGGAAGGCGGGAAAGTCGTAGCCGATCGCCCAGGTAGCGGCGCGCGCGTCTTCGCGAAAATCGACGAGCCCCGCCTTGAATGCCTCCCAGGCGATATCCCGGTCGCGGTAGTAGTCGTAAACGATCCGCTCGATGTTGTAGCGCCCGATATTGACCGGCAGGTCCTTGCCCCAGTAGTTTTCGTCGCGCTCGAAGACGATCCGCCTACCCGGGTCCACCTCGCCGATGCGGTAGGGCCCGGAGCCCGGGTGAGCGGTCAGTGTCGGCGCAGTAAAATCCCGCGGCTCCCAGTAGTGGCGCGGTAGAATCGGCAGTTGCGCAACGATCAACGGCAGTTCTCGCGAGGTGGTGTCGCTGAACTCGAAACGCACCTGGTGCTCGCTTTGGGCGATGACCTGGGAGACACCGGCGTAGTAGCTGGCGAAAAACGGGTTACCCTCTTCGCGTAGTAAATCAAAGGAAAACACCACGTCGTAGGCGGTCACGGGTTCGCCGTCTTGAAAGCGTGCCTCCGGGCGAAGGTCGAACTCGATCCACTCCCGGTCCGGGTCCAGGCGTACGCCTTCGGCCAATAGCCCGTAGAGGCTGAACGGCTCATTGGGGTTGGTCACCATCAGCGTGTCGTAAATCTTCGTGCTCACCCCGGTGGCGGGGGTGCCGCGAATAATGAAGGGGTTGGTCGAATCGAAGCTCGAGCCGACGGCGGTATGAATGATGCTACCGCCCTTGGGCGCCTGAGGGTTCACATGGGGGAAGTAAGCGAAGCCTTCATCGAGCGCCGGGGTGTCGTAGAGCGACAGCGCGTGAACGGTTTCGACCGGCGCACTCGAGGGCGGCTCGGAAAGCGCCATCGCGGCGCTTTTATCATCGGCCAGCGCCGCCAAAGGCGCAGCGCTGGCCGCCATTAGCAGTAGGGCGCAAAGAGCTTTGACACATCGCACACCGCTTCGCATCGAGGACGTCCTGTTGTCGCGTTGAACCGTGACCGAAAAACGACGCCCTCTACCGCGCAGAGAGCGCCAGCAGCTGGCCGGTCTCCAGGGCATTCGGCCGCTCGAGGGAATTCCAGCGTATCAGGTCGCTTTGGTCGACATTATAGCGCGCGGCGATAGCGGATAGGCTATCACCACTTTCAACGCGATGAACCGCTGGGGTCTGGGTCGAGGCGAGCATGCTCGAACCATTTTGAGAAAGCTCGGCGATGAGCTCACTGTCCGCCGATTCCGGCACCAGCAGCGTTTGCGCACTTTGCGGCCCCGCCTGGGCGGCGAGTAGGCCGGGATTGAGCTCGGCCAGGCGCTGCTGACTGACATCCAGAAGTGTCGAAGCCTGGGCCAGGCTGAGCGGCTGTGCGAGCTGCACCTTGGCAAAAGCGGGTGAGGCATGAATCTTGGGCAGCTCGACGCCGTAAAATTCCGGGTCCTGAATGATAGCCGAAATGGCCTTGAGCTTGGGCACGTACTGCAGGGTTTCCGAGGGCAAGCTGAGATCCCAGTAGCTGCCTTCGAGCCCCTGGCCCTGGGCCCGGCGCACCGCCTTGTTGACCGTACCGGCGCCGGCATTATAGGCGGCCAGCGAAAGCATCATGTCGCCTGCGTACCACTGCTCTGCCTGGGACTCCAGGTAGTCGAGGGCGGCCTGGGTCGAGGTCAGAACGTCGAGCCGGCCATCGTAGCGGTTGTTGCGCACAAGCCCCAGCGCGTCGCCGGTACGCGGCATGAATTGCCAAAGCCCCGCCGCGCCCATATGGCTTTTGGCGCTAGGGTCGAAGGAGCTCTCCACGAAAGGGATTAGCGCGATTTCGCCGGGTAGATCGCGCGCGCTGACCTGTTCGGTGATCCAGGCAAGCCAGGGAGTAGCGCGGCGCGTGATCTCGACGATGTTTTCCGGCCGGGCGCGGTAGTACTCGATCCACTGATCGACTCTAGCCTGGGCATCGGGGGCAAGCGCTTTATCCTGCCACTGAAACGCGTCGCGTAGTGTTTTCCATACGCTTTGGGGCTCAAGGGCCAGGGAATCCCAGAAGTGGGCGTGGTAGGCGTCGAGCTTTGACGCGGATGCTTGCTGGCCCCCGGACGCTGGCAGTGTGTTGGGCGCGGGTGCAGAGGTAAAGACACCAGAACGATTGGCGGAGGCTTCGGAGTTGGCCGCCGTGGCCATTAAAAGGCCCATAATAACGGTGCTGCCAGCGCTTAGTAAAAAGCGCTGGCGAATGGTGCGATAAGTCATAGAGCGTCTTTTCTGGGTAAAGGCTTTAGAAACGGTTTTTCCACTCGCGCAACGTCGTAAACGTTGCGAGGTCGTCACCATTTGGGCCTTGGGCCCCTGCGGCTTGGCGCACGCTGTCGGTGGCCACGCGTAAATAGGGATTGATGGTCAACTCGCGCCCGATGTTGCTGGGCAGGGTGGGGCGGTCCATCGCACGTGCTTTCTCGCACTCCTCCAGTACCTGGGGGATCGCGTCATTGTCCGGGTCGGCTTGCCGCGCAAATATCAGGTTGGCCTGGGTGTACTCATGACCGGCAAACACCAGCGTATCTTCGGGAAGCTTTGCCAGTGCGTCGAGTGAGGCCAACATCTGCTCCGGCTCGCCTTCGAAAAGTCGCCCGCAGCCGGCACAAAAGAGCGTATCACCGCAAAACAGCAGTGCCGGAATGCCCGCCGCGAAGTAGCTGATGTGGTCCAGGGTGTGACCGGGGGTCGCGATGACTTCGAAAAGCCGGCCCATCACGCGCAGCTCGTCGCCGTGGCCCACCGTCTCATCGAGGCTTTCGATGGACGAGCCTGAAGGGCCGATCACGTGGCAGGCGTAGCGCCTTTTGAGCTCTTTCACCCCGCCGGTGTGGTCGTGATGATGATGCGTAATCAAAATGGTGGCCAAGCTAAGGCCTTCGCGCTCCAAAAGCTCGATGACCGGGGCTGCTTCACCGGGGTCCACCACGCAAACGTTTTGGCTAGTATCCTGGCGCAGCAACCAAATATAGTTGTCGCTAAGGGCAGGAATCGGTGTCACGCTCATCATGGGCGAGATCCTTTAACGTTCAAATTACACGGCTGCGTGTGCAAGAATACACGCACCACCGTGAAAAAAGTCGCTACTGTGGAGGCAAGCGCATTTCATGTCAAATTCCTCGATGGCCCCCGAGCTTGCCAAACGGCTGACCCAAAGCCAAGTCTATTGGGAAACCCCGGCCGGGCGTTCGCTTTGGGATGTGCAGCGTGCTTGCCTCGGCCCTGTGGTAGAAAATCGCCATGGCCAGCACTGCCTGGAGATGAGCATGGGGCGCTCGCTGATGTCGCTATCCCGTATTCCCCATCGTATCCGCTGGGCGCCTACCCTGGCCCTTGCCGAATCCTCCGCGACCCTGGTCTGCCCGCCGGACAGCCTTTCGCTGCCCGACCGCTGCCTTGACACCGTGGTCATCCACCATTGGCTCGAGCAGTTGCCGGACCCCCACTTTACCCTTAAGGAGGCGGCCCGGGTCACTAACGACCATGGCGTGCTGGTGCTATTCGGTTTTAACCCGCTCAGCATGAGCGGGCTTTTAAAACGCCGCCACGGTGGGGATGCGGCGTTTCCCTTCAGTGGTGACTGGCATAGCGTCAACCGCCTGCGCGATTGGCTGGCGTTTGTCGACTTCGAGGTGAAGCGCGTAGACTACTGCTGTTTTCGTGGTCGTATCAACGCCCCTTGCGGCGAGCGCTGGGAAGCCTGGGGGCGGCGCCACAACCTGCCACTTGGGCAAAGCTACATGATCCAGGCGTGTCGGCGCGAGCGCGGCGCCCCCATCGAGCGGGTCAAGTTCAAGCTGCCTGCCAAGGCGTCATCTATGCCGTTGGGGGCCTCGCGCAACCGGGCGTATTTAGAAGAACCGGCCAAATCGTCATCCCGTATTGCAAAGGAAAATCAGCGTGAGTGAGCAAGACAGTCAGCCCCGGGTCGTGGTCTACACCGACGGCGCCTGCCGAGGAAATCCAGGCCCCGGGGGCTGGGGGGCAGTGCTCGCAAGCGGGCCACACGAGAAAACCCTCAAAGGGTTTGAAGCGCAAACCACCAACAACCGTATGGAGCTGATGGCCGCTATCATGGCGCTGCGCGCGCTGAATACCGCCTGTGCCGTCGAGCTTTGGACCGACTCCCAATACGTGCGCCAAGGCATTACCCAGTGGATCCATAACTGGGTCAAGCGGGGTTGGAAAACCGCAGCCAAACAGCCGGTCAAAAACGCCGAACTTTGGAAAACCCTGCACGAGGAAACCAGGCGCCACACGGTCGAGTGGCACTGGGTCAAAGGGCACAGTGGCCACCCTGGCAACGAAAAAGCCGATGCCTTGGCCAACGAAGCCATCGATGATCACCAAAGGAGCACGCCATGCGCCAAATAATTCTCGATACCGAGACGACGGGCATCGAAACCCGGGATGGGCACCGCATGGTTGAAATCGGTGCCGTCGAGATGATCAACCGGCGCTTTACCGGGCGGACCTACCATCAGTACATCAACCCGGAACGGCATATCGATGCCGAGGTCGTCGCCGTTCACGGTATCGACGACGCGAAAGTCGCCAACGAGCCGGTCTTTGCCGACATCGCCGACGCGTTCTGGGACTTTATTGTGGGCGCGGAGCTGGTCATCCATAACGCGCCTTTCGATGTGGGCTTTATCGACCACGAGCTGAACCTGGCCAATAAGCGCCGTCAAAAACCGCTGGGCCCGGTGAGCGAGCACTGCCGTGTGCTGGATACGCTAACCATGGCGCGCCAGATGCACCCGGGCCAGCGCAACAGCCTGGATGCGCTTTGCAAGCGCTACGATATCGACAACGGTCACCGGGTGCTTCACGGCGCCTTGCTGGACGCCGAGATTCTGGCCGATGTCTACCTGGCGATGACCGGCGGCCAGACCGCGCTGACCCTCGATGCGGAGAGTTCCAGCGAGCGTGAGGAGAAAAGCGAGGCAAGCGAAGGTCTTTCGGTCCAGCGGTTGACCCTGACGCCGGGCCAGCTTCGGGTGATCCAGCCAAGCGACGATGAAGAAGCGGCGCACACCGCCAAGTGTCAGGCGCATGATCTGCGCTGGTTGGAGGGCGCCGCTCACGATGCTTAAAAGGGAAATTCCCAAAAACGAGGCGGCGGGGCGGGTCGTGCGTATCGCCCGCGGACGGCTCGCGCCGGGCGTGAACACTCCCGAGGGTGCGCCAACGCCGCTGCAGCCTTTTCAGCCCTGGACACCGGCCATGCAGCCGCTTTGCTATTGGCAGGACGAGCCGGTGGCGCTCTCGATCGAAGCTGCGCCCGAGGCGCACTGGGTGGAGGGGCGTCACTGGCTCGAGCATTTGCCCGAAAGCTGGTTCAGCCTGCTTTCGACGGCGCTACAGGTTAGTGCCTGGCTTGAGAATCACCGCTTCTGCGGGCGCTGCGGCGCCGAGGCTACCCAACTGGGTGCCGAGTTCGCTATGCATTGCGATGCTTGTGGGCACCGCAACTATCCGCGTATCTCGCCCTGCATCATTACCCTGGTCACTCGGGGCGAAGCGATGCTGCTGGCGCGTAGCCCGCGCTTTCCTCCCGGGCGCTACTCGACGCTGGCCGGGTTTATCGAGCCGGGTGAGTCCGCCGAGGAGGCGGTGCACCGTGAGGTGTTCGAGGAGGTGGGCGTGCATATCGACAATCTTCGCTACCACAAGAGCCAAGCGTGGCCGTTTCCGCATTCGCTGATGCTTGGCTACTTTGCCGAGGCGACCACCCGGCGGATTCACATCGATGGCGTCGAAATCAGCGATGCGGCCTGGTTTTCACCCCGCAAGCCGCCGGCGCTGCCGCCGGCCTACTCTATCTCTCGGGAGCTGATCGAGACGCACTTGGCCAAATTCCGCTAGAGGCCAAAGCGCGCTTGCTTAATGCGCTTATTTACCGGGGAACAGGCTGGTCAATTTGGTGGCCAGCATGACGTTACCGGTCGCCTTGAGTTTGCCGGTCATGAAAGCGGTCATACCGTTGACTTCGCCGTTCATGATGCCGCGCAGCGTATCGGTGCTGGTGGAAATCGTGACGGAGGGGTCGTCGTGCTCACCCTCGTGAACGCCCAGGGTGCCGTCTTGCACGTGCAGATAATGGCTCTGCTCGTCGGAGAAATGGAACTGAAAGACTTCATCCATTCCCCGGGCCGCTTCCGGGTCGAAGCGGGACTCAAGCTTTTCAAAAGTGGTAGAGGACATCGAGTGTTTCCTATGACGAGTTTATTTAAAGGCAAACGCTACGTGAGCGCGATAAGATGCGAGTCAACCATAAGCTCGCGAAGAGCCTATTTAAAGCATTGGATTTTATCAAGCAAGCGATTCCCTGATCTTCACTCGGCGGTGGTCGGGTTCGGGGATTCAACATCGAAGGAGAGCGCAGTTGAGTGAGTGGATGACTGAAATAGGCACTTTCCTTGTGCAGAGCGTTATTTTAACCCTGCTGCTAATGGTGGCCGGCTTTATACTTTTGCGTAGTAAACGCGGCGGCGAGCACCGTATGACGCTGCACGTAGAGTCATTGAACGAGCAGCGCCGCGCGCGCAACCGGCGTCTCAAGGTTAGCGCGACCGCCCAGGGCGCGCGTAAAAAGCTCGTTAAACACCTTCGCCGTGAGGAGAAAGAGCGCCAGAAGTCCGCTAAAAAGGCCGAGGGGCAGGCCGCGCGGGTATGGGTGCTCGATTTCAATGGCGATATCAAGGCGTCGCGTACGGAACAGTTTGCGCAAGAGGTTTCCGCGGTCATCGAGGTGGCAAGGGCCAACGATGAGGTGGTCGTTCGCCTGGAGTCCGGCGGCGGGCTGGTACACGCCTACGGGCTGGCCTCGGCACAGCTCGACCGGCTGCGCGAGGCCGGCCTTTTGACCACAGTGTGTATCGACAAGGTCGCCGCCAGCGGTGGCTACATGATGGCGTGTACCGCGAATCATATCAAAGCCGCGCCTTTCGCGGTCATCGGCTCGATCGGGGTCGTCGCCCAGGTGCCCAATATCCACCGCCTCTTAAAGCGTCACGATATCGATGTCGAGATGCTCACCGCCGGGCGTTACAAGCGTACATTGACCGTGCTGGGTGAAAACACCGAAGAGGGCCGGGCCAAGTTCATCGACGACCTGGAAAACACGCATAAGCTCTTCAAGGAGTACGTGGGTCGCCATCGCCCCGGTATGGATATCGAGCGTCTCGCCACCGGTGAAATCTGGTACGGCAGCCAAGCGCTCGAGCAGCACATGGTGGACAGCGTAGGCACCAGTGAAGCGTATCTGGTCGAACGTATGGCCCATGGGGATGTATTTAGCGTCAAACTCGAGCCGCCCAAAACCATCGGGCGGCGCGTGGGTGTGGCGGTATCGTCCGGGGTGGAGCAGGCAGTGACCAAAGCGCTGGGCGCTATCGAAGCGACTGGCTGGCACCGCCGGTAATTGACGCGAGAGGCGGCCTCAGGCCGCGTAATGAAGCGCCAGGGCGGACAGGACAGCCTTGGCGCTTTCGCTTTTAAGCGAGTAAAAAATGGTTTGCGACGACCGCCGGGTTTGCACCAGGTTATCGCGGCGCAGAATGGCCAGGTGTTGCGAAAGCGCGGACTGGCTCAAGACCAGCTGCTGATTGATCTGGGTGACCGATAGCTCTTTTTCGGTTAGCAGACAAAGTATTTGCAGGCGTTTCTCGTTAGCGAGCGCTTTGAGTAATAGCGTACCTGCTTCCAATGCATGACCTTCATGTTCGAGTAAACGAGACGCGGCGCTTGGGGAAGTAGACATGGTTTTCTCCTTGCCGAAACGATAGGTAGCTTTTTTATAGTTGTTCGATCATTCAATCGCGGCAGTCGTGGTTTTTTAATGGCTGAAACGGTCTAACGTTGAAATATTGTTGATCAATATTGGTTAATTTAGCGAAGCTTGTCCAAGCGGTCGTTTAACGATGAGTCAATGGTAAGGGCGGCGCCGGGCGCCGACCATAACGCTGGTTAAATGCGTAGCGGTTGGGTATTAGCCCATAGTGTAACGGTTCCGGCCGGTTTTTCTGGTTAAAGTGCCCCATAGCCTCGTTCGTCGACATAATAATGAGAAGCCACCATGCGCCGTTACCTCACCACCTACGCGTCCTCCGTACAATCCCCCGAGACGTTCTGGGCCGAACAGGCCAGGCGCGTGCCCTGGCACCACTTCCCGGACACCATTCTCTCTTTCGATGAGCAGCGTCACGCCCGCTGGTTCGAGGATGGCACGCTCAATATATGCCACGCCGCGCTCGATCATCACGTGGATGAAGGCCGTGGTGAGCAGCCTGCGCTTTACTGGGATTCGCCGGTGACCGCCACCAAACAGACGCTGACCTACCGCACGCTTCGCGACCGCGTTGCGCACTTTGCCGGCGGGCTGGAACGTTTGGGAGTGGCCAAAGGCGATCGGGTGGTGATCTATATGCCCATGGTCCCCGAGGCGGTCATCGCGATGTTGGCCTGCGCGCGACTGGGGGCCATTCACTCGGTCGTTTTCGGTGGGTTCGCTTCCCACGAGCTGGCGCTTCGCATCGAGGACGCCGAGCCCAAAGTGGTGATCGCCGCCTCCTGTGGTGTCGAGGTCGAGAGCGTACTGCCCTATAAGCCCATCGTTGACCGTGCCCTTGCCCAAAGCCGCTTCAAGCCCGATGCGTTGGTCGTGTTTCAGCGCGAAGCGCTACGCGCCGAGTTGAGCCAGGGCGAGTACGACTGGCAGGCGATCGAGGAGGGTGGCGCCTTTACCCAGTGCGTACCCGTCAGTGCGACGCATCCGCTCTATATTCTTTATACCTCAGGCACCACCGGTAAGCCCAAGGGCGTGGTACGCGACACCGGCGGCTACGCCGTGGCGCTTGCCTACTCCATGGACGCCATATACGACCTGGCCCCGGGGGAGGTGTGCTTTACCGCCTCGGACGTAGGCTGGGTAGTGGGCCACTCTTATATCGTGTACGCACCGCTTCTGCGCGGGTGTACCAGTGTACTTTACGAGGGCAAACCGGTGAAAACGCCGGATGCAGGCAGTTTTTGGCGCATAATCGACGAGTACCGCGTTAAAACCTTTTTCACCGCGCCCACCGCCTTTCGCGCTATCAAAAAAGAGGACCCGGAGGCGCTCGCGCTAAGCCGTTATACGCTCGATAGTCTCGAGTACGTGTTCGTGGCTGGCGAGCGCCTCGACCCACCCACCTTCCACTGGCTCAACGACATCCTCCAGGTGCCGGTCATCGACCACTGGTGGCAAACCGAAACCGGCTGGCCCATAGCCGCGAACCTGGCGGGAATCGAGCTGGCGCCTTGCAAGGCGGGATCCGCCACGTTCCCGGTGCCCGGCTTCAATGTCGAGATCATCGACCGTGAAGGCGCTTCTGCTGCGCCGATGCAGGAGGGAAGCGTGGTCATCAAACAGCCGCTTCCGCCGGGCTGTTTGACCGGCATTTGGCAAGACCCGCAACGCTTTCACAGCGCCTACATGGCAGCGTTTCCCGGCTACTACCTGACCGGCGACGGCGGCTACCAGGATGAAGACGGTTATCTTTTCATCATGGGGCGCACCGACGACGTCATCAACGTGGCCGGCCACCGGCTTTCGACCGGTGAAATGGAAGGATTGCTGGGCGGCCACCCGGCGGTCGCCGAGTGCGCGGTCATCGGTATTCACGACCAGCTAAAAGGCCAACTGCCGATCGGCCTGGTCATTCCCAAGGATGGCTTCAACGGCGATGAGGCAGCGCTGGAGGCCGAGCTCATTCAGCGAGTGCGTGACGCCATCGGCCCCGTGGCCTCTTTCAAGCAGGTACTCATCGTCAACCGGCTGCCCAAAACACGCTCGGGCAAGATCCTTCGCAAGCTCATGCGCACCATGGCCGACGGCAAACCCTTCACCGTTCCCTCGACCATCGATGATCCGACGAGTCTGGAGGATGTTCATACGGCCATGCTTGATAAAAGCGTGGGTACTGCTGAGCAGACTGGGCCGCTGGAGTAGGTTTTGGTTGATTGATCGACGTGTAAAAAAGACAAGCATTAACAGGAGCTCATGGAACTCCCGTTAATGAAAAGCCAAACTTTCGTTAGGTGCCTAATGGCAATGTCGCGTGCCTGCTTTGGTGTCGCGGTGGCACCCTTTGCTATCCGTACGTCCGCTATGCTCCATTACATCGGCAATGATAGTGGTGGTTGCTGCAGATACGCTGCTGACACTCAATAACATCCCAGCCATCATTAGTGCTGCTAAGGCTTTTTTCACTATTGATTCCTCATCTTTGTCAGCCCGTTGCCGACTTTCAGAGATTAGCACCGTTCGAGTCTGGGAATGATGACTTTAGTTGAAAACTTGCGCCTGACTTGGATGGAAAAGGAAAGCTTAAAGCAGCGTGTGGAAATTTCCCGGCCAGTACGAATGCTTCTTAAAGAAACTGGGATGCCCGCCGCTTTCTATCTTGATTGGTAGCTGTTCTTTAAGAACATGCAATAAAAAAAGGCCCCAGCTAGTTAGCTGAGGCCTTTTTCATGTAGTGGCGGAGGGACAGGGATTCGAACCCTGGATAGGCTATTAACCTATGCCGGTTTTCAAGACCGGTGCATTCAACCGCTCTGCCATCCCTCCGATGGGTGCGTATATTACCACCTTTCCCTTGGAAGTCAACGCCTTTGGTCAAATTAGTAGAGACGAAGACCGACGCGGGTGATGTTGCCGCCCTGCATTTCGCTGACGACCCAGTGAATGCCGTGCCAGTCCACATCGTCGCCGACCACCGGGTGGCCACCTACGCGCAGCGAGATGAACTCGGCCAGGCTCATCTCCTGCTCGCCGGGGCTCAGTGTGAGGCCGTAGGCCTGGGCGATGTCCTGCATGTAGGCGCCACCTTCCAAAATGAAGGTACCGAAGAACGCGCGTTCCTGCTTGAGCTTGGCGTCGCCGTTGAACAGCCGGTTCAATGAGACGAGATCTTCCGAACGGCCGATGACGCAGATCACATCGTTGAGCTTCAGGCGTGTGTTGCCCTTGGGATGAAGCATGACGTGATTACGAAACAACGCCGAGATCAGCGCACCGGAAGGAAAGCGCAGCAGGCGGATCTGTACATCTTCGAGGTCCTGGTTCTCGACCACATAAACGAACATTTCGAAGTCGTTCTCCGGCAGAATACCCAGCGGCCCGCGCCGGTTGGGTGTGGTACCGGCGGGGACCTCGATTTTGAGCCAGCGGGCGACCAGGGTGAGCGAGCCCCCCTGAATCAGCAGCGACATCAGAACCACCGCGAAGGCGACGTTAAAGTACAGCGAGGCGTTCTCGACCCCGCCGATCACCGGGAAGATCGCCAGCACGATAGGCACAGCGCCGCGAAGGCCGACCCAAGCGATAAAGAAAACCTCGCGCCAGCGAAAGCGGAAGAACGGCTTGATGGTGATCAGCACCGCCAGCGGCCGGGCGATGAAGATAAGTGCCAGCGCCACCAGGCCGGCGGGCAGTATGACCTCCACCAGTTGGCTGGGGGTGACCAAAAGACCCAGCACCAGAAACAGCCCGATTTGGCTAAGCCAGGCCAAGCCGTCGTGGACGGGGAGAATGAAATTAAGATGGCGTCCGGGCTGATTGCCGATCATCAACCCCGCCAGGTAGATCGCCAAAAAACCGCTGCCGCCCAGCACGCTGGTCAGCCCGAATACGCTAAATCCGAGCGCCAGTGCCAACATGGCGTAAAGCCCGGGGGCCAGGTCGAGCCAGCGCAGCAGCTTGGCGGCCAGCCAGCCGCCCCCCAAACCCACGATCAACCCGATACCGAACTGCGAGACGAAGAAGATGAGGGTGTCGGTGATGCCGCCTATGTCGCCGACCAAAAGCTCGACCAGCATTAGGGTCAGAAAGATCGCCATCGGGTCGTTGGTGCCGGACTCGATTTCCAGCGTGGCGCTGACCCGCTCGTTGAGGTTGACGCCGCGCCCGCTGAGCATCGAGAAAACCGCCGCCGCGTCGGTCGAACCGACGATCGCCCCGACCAATAGTCCCTGAATCAGGGTAAGGCCGAACACCCACATGGCGATGACACCGACGATGGCGCTGGTGATGAACACCCCAGCGGTGGCAAGCGAGAGCGCCGGTTTGAAGCCGACCCGGAAGGTCTTGAGCCGGGTGCGCAGCCCGCCATCGAGCAAAATCATCGCCAGCGCAAGATGGCCGATGGTAAATGCCATGGTGTAGTCGTCGAACACGACGCCAAGCACGCCTTCTTCGCCGGCCAGCATGCCAAGGCCTAGAAAGATCAACAGAAGCGGTACACCAAACATCGATGAAAGCCGGCTCGCCAAAATGCTCAGCGTCATGAGAATGCCGCCAATCAAAAAAAAGGTATAAAGTGCTTCCATGTCTCTCCGTCTCTACATCAATGCCGCTCTATTATTACACGCCGCCCGTTATTTTACTGCGCCGTTTAAGGGCCCTGTGGCGAGTAAGGGGCTGGTCATGGCGGATGGCCAACCGCTACACTCCGCCTTCACGACTAGGGAGTGTGAAGTGATGGCGCACCTGACTATCCGCCGGCGAAGGCGTTTCTTGCTGGCGAGTGCGATGTGTACAGTATTTTTAACTTCAGCGGTTTGCGCAAACGAAGAGGCGCGCGACGCCGCGCCGGAAGTAAAGACGCTGACCCTTGAGAGCGATGTGTTTCTACCGCCCGCCCTTTGGGTCGTCGACCCAGGCGAAGAAAGAGAAGAGAGCGAAGCGCCAGTACCCGAAGACGCCGCACCAAAGGACGAGACCCATGAGGCGGCCGCGCTAGAGCCGGTACCCTCGGCGGCGCTTTCAATGCCACCGCCGCTCGACCCGCCGCCGCTCAAAGAGGTGTCGGTCATTCTGGATTGGTACTTGAGCCCTCAGCACGCCGCGCTGTTGATCGCCGACGCGCGCGAGTATTTCAAAGAGCAGGGGCTGGCGGTCGAGCTACAAAGCCCGGCGGACCCGGCGATTCCGCTCAAACTGTTGGCCGCTGAAGAAGTCGACCTGGCCTTGACCCGGGAGCCAATTTTGCATCTTCAGGTGCACGCCGGTGAGCCGTTGATTCGCGTGGGTACACTGATCGAGACGCCTCTCAACGCGGTGGTCGTGACGCGCTCCTGGGCCGGAGAAGACGATATCGCTTCGCTTGCCGGGCTCGACTATGGTTTCTCGACCCAGGAAGGCGAGGCCGTGGTGGCCGAGCAGTTGATTCCCGAGTCGCTTCGTCAAACCGATGGCTTTACCGCCCCGGAAAACGTTCATTTCGACGCCGCGGCTGCCGTGGTCAATGGCGATGCCGAGGTGATCGCCGACGGCTACTACTACGCGTTGCCGGAGCAGCTGGCCCCAGAGGGCATCGAGAGCCGCGTCATTCGCTACGAGGAACTCGATATTCCCCGCCATGAAGGAGTCATCATCGTGGCCAATAGTCAGTCGCTTTCCAAGCAAGGCCCTACCTGGGCGCGCTTTATGACCGCCGTGGAGCAGGCGGCCCACTGGATGATCGAAAACCCTGAAGAGGCTTGGGGGCTTTTGGCCGAGCGGCACCCCATCCTGGACAATACGGTGAACCAGGCGAGCTGGGAGGGGATTCTTCGTCGCCTATCGCTAAGTCCTTCGGCGGTCAATACGCGCCGCTACCAGGCCTTTGAAGCTTATTTAAAGCAGCGTGGCCTTATCGAAGAGACGCTGCCGGTCTCCCGCCTGGCGGTGGACCCGCATACGCTGCAGGAGTAAGGCAAATCAACAACGGAGTGTCATGAGCGAGCCCGCCCTTACATTTATCGACGTCGAAACCACCGGCACCCGCGCTACCCGCGACCGCATCACCGAAATTGCCGCCTTGAAAGTAGCCGATGGCCAAGTGGTCGACCGCTGGGTGAGCCTTATCAATCCGGGTACCGGTATTCCCCCCTTTATTTCGCAGCTGACCGGCATTGACGACGATATGGTGGCGGATGCCCCGCATTTCGAGACGGTCGCCGAGTCGCTGCGGGAGTGGCTGGGCGATAGCTGCCTGGTGGCACACAACGCCCGCTTCGATTACAGCTTTCTACGCAACGCCTTCAAGCGCGCCGGGCTCGATTATCGCCCCGATATCATGTGTACCCTGCGCATCTCGCGCCGCCTCGAACCCGATGAGCGCCACCATAACCTGCAAGCGCTGCTGGCGCGTTTCGATATTCAAGTGAGCCGGGCGCACCGCGCCGAAGACGACGCCGAGGCGCTCTGGAAGCTGTGGCAAACCTGGCAGCAGCGCTTCGAAGTGGATCACTGGCAGGCCGCGACCGGCCTGGAAAAGCAGCATAAGAACTTGCCTGCCCACCTGGATAGCGGGGTGTTGGCCGGGCTGCCCGCAAGTCCTGGCGTGTATCTCTTTTATGGCCATAACCGGCTGCCGCTCTACGTGGGGAAAAGCATCAACCTTAAAAACCGGGTGAAAGGGCACTTTCAGCGCGACCATCAGGATGACAAGGCAATGCGCATGCTCCAGCAGATTCAGCATATCGAGTGGGAGGAGACCGCCGGCGATTTGGGCGCTCAGCTGCGTGAAGCGCAACTGATCAAGGAGCTGATGCCGATCATGAACCGCCAGCTGCGCCGCCAAGGCGCCTTGAAAACCTGGTTCTGGCCCGAGGGCGAATACGCCCCGGTACTGGCCGGTAGCGCGGTACTGATCAATGCCCAGCCAGGGCAACGCTTCGGGCTGTTTCGCAACGCCCGCGAGGCCAAAGAGGCGTTGAGAGGCGTGGTAGAGGAGCAAAAGCTCTGCCCCCAGGTGCTGGGGCTCGAAAAGGGTAAGGGGCGCTGCTTTGGGCACCAGTTAGGTAAGTGCGCGGGGGCTTGCTGCGGTAAGGAAACATTAGAAGCGCATACCCGGCGCGCCCAGCACGCGCTCGAGCGGTTCAAGGTGAGTGCCTGGCCCTGGCCAGATAAAATCGTGATTGCCGAGAAGAACGCGCAAACGAAGCGCTGCGCCTACCACGCGGTGGACCACTGGTGCTACCTGGGTAGCGCCGAGACCCCGGCCAAGGCCAAGCGGTTGGGGCATCAGGCGGTTCAATTCGACGTAGATACCTACCGTATTCTGAACCGCTTTCTGCAAAGCCCCGAGGCGCACGGCCTGGCGGTTACGCCGCTTTAAACCTCGTCCTGGGCGCTGATGAAGGCGTTCACTGCCTCCTGAAACGCCTCGGGCTGGTCTGCATGCAGCCAGTGACCGGCCTCTTTTAGCGTGACCAGGCGCGCCTTGGGTAATATTTCCTTGAGCGCGGGTAGCATCTCATCGGCCACGTAGTGCGAATCCTCACCGCGCAGCACGAGTGTGGGGCCATTAAAAGGCTCGCTGCCGGCGGGTGCTTCAATAATGGCAGCGTAGCCGCTACGGAGCTCATCGAGGCCGACGCGCAGGGCCATCTCTTTCGCGTCGTTGCGCACCAGGTTGGTCGCCAAAAATAGCCGGGTAGGGCGGGCGCTGACGTGCTCGGCCATCACCGCATCGGCGCTGCGCCGGTCCGTTGGCTTAGCCTTGCGCACCGCCTCGAGGGCGCTGAACACGTCATCGTGGCCATGCGCGTAGCGTACAGGGGCAATGTCGCCCACGGTGAGCGAGGCCGTACGCTCGGGGGCCCGGCGCGCCAGGCTAATCGCCACCTTGCCGCCCATGGAGTGCCCCAGTATATGGGCCCGCTCGATGTGCTCCTTATCGAGCAGCGCGATCACGTCGCGGCTGAGCGTTTCGTAGTCCATCCCTTCGGCGTGGGGGGAGCGGCCGTGATTGCGAAGGTCCACCGCGATCACTCGGCGCGTCTTTTGCCACATCTTCAGGTGAGAGCGCCAGTTGTCCGCGCTGCCCAGCAGGCCATGGAGCACGACCAGCGGCGTTTTGGTTTCATCGGCGCCTTCGTCGATGGCATCGATAAAATGAAGGTCAACCGTAGGGACGCGGCTCATGAGGGCTCCTTGGTAGTGGCGTAGTCAACGTTAGGTGGTGCGCGGGGCGGTGTCGGTTTGCCCGGTCCAGACCATTAGCTTGCGCGTGAGTGCTGCCAGCAGCAGGCCGTAAAGCGGCAGGAAAAACAGCAGGCTAATGGCGAGTTTGATGGCATAGTCCACTGCGGCGATTTCGACCCAGTGGGCGGCCATGAACGGATCCGGGCTATTGTAGAAAGCGGTGAAGAAAAACGCGAAGGTATCGGCCAGGTTGCCAAGCACCGTCGAGAAAACCGGCGCTACCCACCAGGCCAGCTTACGCAGCCGGTCGAACACCTGCACATCCAGCAGTTGACCGAGGAAATAAGCCATAAAGCTTGCCAGCGCGATCCGCGCAACGAACACGTTCCACTCGCCCAACGCCTCGATGCCGGCAAAGCTGCCCTGGGGGAAGATGACCGACACCACGTAGGAAATCGCCAATGCCGGGAACATGACCCGCAAAATGATCGAGCGCGCCGGGCCCTTCCCGAACAGGCGAACGGTCAGGTCGGTGGCCAGAAAGATGAACGGAAAGCTGAAGGCGCCCCAAGTAGTATGAAAACCGAACAGGGTGAAGGGGAGCTGAACCAGGTAGTTACTGGCCGCAATGACGGCGATATGGAAAAGTACCATGAGCGTCAGGCAGCGGCGGTGTTGAGCGTCGGTCAGTGCAAACATCAGAGAGAGGCCTTTTTAAGAGCACGAGGGGTTAGGGAACCCTCTGTTTCGGCGCAAGCGCCACAAGGGCGCGCATTATACGCCTTCCTGGCCGTAATTAAAGTGAAGTGCCAGCCAGGTAGGCTTTGCGGCTATTTCAAATACTTCCATCGTTAAAAAATCGCTTGAGTCGCGCAATCTCCTCGTCGTTCCATCCTTCTGGTTCGGTGAGTGCCACCCAGGCGTTGATATAGTGCTCGGCGGCAATTTCGTGGCCGTAGCCGGGTGGCGCGCCGCCGGTGGCCAAATCGGCCAGTAGCTGCAGCATGGTAACCACCGGGTACCAGCGAAGCGCCGGGGAGACGTCCGGGCCGCGCGGCGAACGCATCCAATCGGGCTCGCGCCAGAAAGCCGCGGGGTCGAAAAAGACGATCGGGTCACTGGCGTACTGCAGATAAGCGATACGAAAATCCCCCCAGTCCCGGGAATACCCCTCGAACCCGGACTGCTGATTCATAAAGCGTACGACGCTGCCGCCGCGAAAAGTGGGCTGCCAAGCGGGCGAACCCGGGTCACGGTCAGCGGTCGTGATTCGCCAGGTATCGCTTCGAAAGGGCGGGCCCGCCCATAGCGCGCCATCGAACGGGTCTTCGATAATATCGTAGAAATCGAAGGAGCGGTCCGAGTTGAGCGCGCCCAGGCTCAAACCGAACAGATACAGCGCCGGGCGCTCGTCGACCGGTAGTGCGCTCCAGTAGCGGTAGACTTCGACAAACAGCGCCCGGGCGCTTTCCACGCCGTATTCGCCCTCGGCAATCAGCGCCAGGTGGCTTGGAAGGTAAGAGTATTGCGCAGCCACGGTCGCCATATCGCCGCGCATCAAATACTCCAGGGTATTTTGAGCCCCCGGGTCTATCCATCCGCGCCCGGTGGGGGTGGCCAGCAGCAGCGTCGAGCGCTCGAAGGCCCCGGTGCGAATCAGCTCGTCCAGGGCGAGCTCGGCGCGTGTTTGTGGGGTATCCAGCGCATTCAAGCCCACATAGACGCGGATCGGATCCTGGGCGTCGTTGCCTAAAAACGTGCCGATGTCATCACCGCTGGGCCCTTGGGTAACAAAGCGGCGTCCGCGACTGCCAAGCGCCTCCCAACTGATCAGCGATGCCGCGCTCCCCGAACGGTTAGCGCCGGTGGGGGCTGCCAGGTCGTCCTGAACCAGCTCGTCGATCTGAGCGTAGAAACGATCCGCCGCGCGCAGCGCAAACGAGAGCACCACGCCCTCGATCAATAGCCAGAAGAGCGCGATCGAGGCCACGCTCCCCAGCACGACCGCCAGGCGTTTGGGTAAAAAGAAGAACACCTTGCGCGACAGAAGCCGATACGTGCGTTTGAATACCTTTGCGATAAGATAGAAAAAAGCGAACAGCAATAGCGCGATGGTGGCGATACTAAGGCCTCGGGTGCCACTGGCCGGTGGCATACCCATGAGCTCGCGTATGCCGTTTTGCCAACTCGAGGCTTGCCAAAGAAAAAGCGCGGCGGTTAGCGTACAAGCAAGTGCGGCCAGGGTCTTGACCCAGTGCTCGGTGCGTGGGCCTGGCTTGGGCAGGCGCAGGTAGTGCCAGAGCCCTCGCAGCAGTACGCCGATGGCATAGCCTGCGCTAAAGCAGAGCCCGGACACGACACCCTGGGCGAGCATGGGCCTGGGGAGCAGGCTCGGTGTGAGTGACAATGCGAATAATAGCGTTCCCAGAACGAGCCCGGTGCTGGAGAAGCGGTGCAGCGGCAATCGTATTTGCCAAAGACGTTGCACTGCAGGGTGTCGCCGTAACATCCGTTGCCTATAGGGTTGAATTAGAAAGATAGTTTAATAGACTCACTCGCCATGATAGGTGAAACTCTAACAAAACGTCGTCAGTACTTATGCTGGTGGTACATGCTTTGCGTTGATATCGCGATAGCGCCATTTCCACGTGGCGATGTAG
This sequence comes from Vreelandella sp. GE22, assembly GCF_968212445.1. NCBI lineage: Bacteria > Pseudomonadati > Pseudomonadota > Gammaproteobacteria > Oceanospirillales > Halomonadaceae > Vreelandella > Vreelandella sp. GE22. Next base: position 1,976,173 of record NZ_OZ309110.1, on the reverse strand, counting down.
CGTGATGTTAGACTATTGGCTAAGTGTTCGAGCCGTGTTTTAAAGGAACCTATTGGCACTTTGTGTGTTCAACAGGAACAGGTGGTCAGGAAAGGAGAGTAGAATGCAGCATCTTAAAAAATGCGCCCAGTGCGGCCAGGAATATGACCCCTCGGAAGCGAGAGGCGAGCCCGACAAGCCTGAAAATTGCGATGATTGCGGAGCGGAGCTCCAACACAAGCACAAGCACCGCCATTCGGAATTTTTGGTCGATGATGCCGAATCAGATGATGGCGGAGAACACGGCCTCGAAAAAACACTGAGAGAAGCGTCTCATAAGGCCGACACCGATTAATCAAAAAAAACGGTTCAGCGTAAGCTGAACCGTTTTTTTATGGTGGGCGTAATTAAAAGCCCTGTTGCGTGCGGGTACCGCGAAGGCAATCACCATAGTGCATGGTATCGCCCATGGCCTCGGCCTGTTTGCGGCAATCCGCAGAGCGCGATGAGCTGGCGCCGTTGGAGCTACACCCCGCGCTCATCAGCATCATCGCAACCAATCCTAAAGTGAACATATATTTCATACTCTGACTCCTAAATATTCGACCAAAACAATGCAGCTCAATGATATCAGCCTTGAAACGGCATACATACCGTAATCGCAGCCCTTCGGAGGTCATATGGATCCCATCTACGCCTGGGACGTAAAACGCGAATGCATAGTATACCGCATTCCCGGCCAAACCCTTGAGGACGGAAGGGTAGATAGCGACTTTGATCCGGTATGGCTACCGGCGGATTCCGACGAGTTGCCCGACGGTGTCACCACCGAAGATTTGCGTAAGGTCGAGAGCTAAAAAAAGCCCGGTCTGCGCGAGGATGCAGGCCGGGCTTTTGGATAAGTCCTGGATAGACGTTAGGGTTTTTCGTGCTCGGCGTTCAGTTTTTTCACTACTTCATCGGCTTCGGGCTTCGTTGCCACGCGCTCGCGCACCAGTGGGCCGTCGCGCTCGGCTTCTTCCCGCGTATCGACGATCCACCACTCCGGCTGGGCGTCGATGGCAGCGTCCTCTTTTACCACCCGGTATACGATAAAAATGCTCATGTTTAATCCTCTCCATGGATGAATCACCGTCAAGCGACGGGTTGTCTTTAAACAAACTAGTACATCTTGCGTCGGTTAGCCCTGCACTCGACGCAAGCGACCCGGCATTAGAGCATTTCGTCTAGCCACGTCATGAAGGTCGACCAGGAGCGCTCGTCGGCGCGCTCATCGTAGCGCTCGCTACCAAAGACGCTAAAGGCATGGGGGGCGCCTGAGTAAATGCCGACCTCGTAGGTAATCCCCGCCTCTTCGAGCTCGCCGGCCAGAGTAGCGACATCTTCGAGACTCACCATCTCATCCGCACCGCCGTGGGCGATATAGATGGGCGGCGTTTCGGCCTGGTAGGACTGGCCTTCCGGGGTCTCCAGGCCGCCGTGGAAGCTGGTGTAGGCGGCGATATCGTCGGCTTCACCGGCGCGGGCCATCTCGAGCGCGACCGTGCCGCCAAAGCAGTAGCCCATGATGACGGTCGTGCTGGCGGCGCCGTGTTCCCGCGCTTGGGTAAGTCCTGCAAGGGTAAGTTCGCGCATCCGCTCGCGGTCTTCGTACAGTGCGTTGGTAGCGGCCTGCTTGGCTTCGGTTTGCTGAGGGCGGTTGCCTTCACCGAAAAGATCCACCGCGAAGGCATCAAAGCCCTGCTCGGAGAGCATGTCGGCGCGCTCACGCTCGTAATCGTCCACGCCGTCCCAGTCGTGCACGATAAGCACGCTGCCTTTGGATTCGCCCTGGGCCTCGACGTAATAGCCTTCAAAGCGTTCATCGTTGACCTGATAGCTGATGTCTTCGCCGCGTGGTTCGAAGCCAAACGCATGGCTGCTCATCAGCGTAGCGGCGGCCAAAGCGGTAAACGTTAGTGGGGTACGTGCTGTTGTCATCATGGTAATGCGTCCTGTTGACTTGGTGGTGGCAAAAAGTGGCGGCAAAAAAATAGGGAGCGAAAGGATAGATTTAACTCGCATTGTGAACGGCGAGTGTTATACCTGAAAGGGTAGCACAGACCCTTCGCGTTGAATCATCGTCCAATCCGGGTATCTTTTTAAACCACAGGGGCTTGCGTCGGGAACTACGTAACGGCATGCTTGTCCGTTGTTAGTACGACCACTAGGGAGCTTAAAACCATGGCGTTCAACGATTCGCACACCGTACGACCGCATAACGAACAAGCGGTCAGCAGCGCGAAAGCCAACAAAGTATTGCGTAACACCTACGCGCTTTTGGCCATGACGCTGCTGTTTTCAGCCGTTACCGCTGGCGCCTCCGTCGCGCTTGGCGTTCAGCAGCTCAACATTCTGGTTTTCTTCGTCGGCGCTTATGGGCTGATGTTTTTGGTTCATAAAACCGCCAACTCTGCTGCGGGCCTTTTGGCTACGTTTGCGTTCACCGGTTTCATGGGCTTCACCCTTGGGCCGATCATCTCCGCTTACCTGACGCTGCCTAACGGTGGTGCGCTGATCATGAATGCCCTGGCCATGACCGGCTTGACCTTCATTGGTCTTTCTGCGGTCGCGCTTACCACCAAAAAGGATTTCAGCTTTCTGAGCAATTTCCTGATGGCGGGCGGCATCGTGCTGATCCTTGCCATGGTGGCAGGTTTCTTCTTCCAGATTCCGGCGCTTTCTCTGATGGTGTCTGCGGGCTTCGTCCTATTCTCATCCGCAGCGATTCTCTATCAAACCAGTGAAATCGTGCACCGTGCTGGCGAGACCAACTATATTCTGGCGACGGTTACGCTTTACGTCTCAATCTACAACCTGTTCGTAAGCCTTCTCTCTATTCTTGGCATCATGAGCAGCGACTGATTTAATCGTTAAGCTCTACCCAAACAGACCCTACTTCGGTAGGGTCTGTTTTTTTGTAAGCGTCTTTTATATAACTCAGGTGAGAGAGCGCCATGGAGTACGGTCTACTGGTTACCGGTGCCCCTTACACAAGCCCCGCGGCTCATTCGGCGCTGCGTTTTGCCAATGCGCTAATAAGCCAGGGGCATACCCTGGCCGGGGTGTTTTTCTACCAGGAGGGGGTGCTCAATGCGTCGACGCTGATGAGCCCACCCCAGGATGAATTGAACCTCAAGGATGCCTGGGTAGCGCTCAATGCCGAGCACGGCACGGCCCTCGAGGTGTGTGTGGCGGCCGCGCTTCGCCGCGGGGTGTTAGACGAGGCCGAAGCCAAACGCCACGGCTTGACCCAGCATAGCCTGGAGGTACCGTTCGAACTCACGGGGTTGGGGCAGTTGTTAGTACTGCAAAAGCGCTGCGATCGTTTCATTACATTTGCCTGAGGAAAAGTGATGACCGAAGACGCCGTACGTTTGATTGCGCTGACTCAAGCACCGTTTCAATCCAATGCCTTGCGCGAAGGCCTCGATGTAGCGCTGGTCGCCGCGGCCTTTGGCCAAAGCGTCAAGCTGATTTTCATAGGGCAGGGGGCGCTGGCGCTGGTGAAAAGCCAAACGGCTGGTGCACCGGGACAAAAGGCGGTGCTGCCGACCATCGACATGCTCGAGATGTACGATATCGAAGAGCTTCTGGTACCTGAAAGCAGCTTGGAACAATTAGGGCTGGCGCCGAGCCAGCTGGTGCCGGCGGCGCGGGTCATCTCCGATGAGGCGCTCGCGGCGCTTTATCAAGACTCCTCGACGACTCTTCACTTCTAATGGGGCTTTCCGATGCTACACATTCTAAATAAACGCCCCGAAAGCCTAAGCGCGGCCAATATGCTCCGGGTGGTGGGGGACCAGGATGACGTGCTGCTCATCGAGCAGGCCGTGCAAGCAAGCCTGTTACCTCAGTGGGCCGGTTTCGAGCAGTGCAAAGGGCGGCTATACCTGTTGAGCGACGACCTGGAAGCCGCAGGGCTGCTGGAGTCGGCCGAGAACCTTGACGCGGCGATCATCACAATGAAGGATTTTGTAACGCTGACCGAGCGTCACGAACAGTGTGTAAGTTGGTATTGATATGAAAAATGAAAATTTATACCGTTATCTTGATTCAAATAAAAACATTAAATTAGATCCCGAAGGCTACCTTGTTGATCAGGGTGATTGGAGTGCCGAGGTGGCCGATCTTTTGGCGCGTGACGAGGGGCTTTCGCTAACCGATGCTCATTGGGAAGTCATCGACGTGGTGCGTGACTTTTACCAGCGCTTTGAGATGGCGCCGGCCATGCGTGCGCTCGTCAAGGCAACCAAACAGGCGCTGGGTGAAAAGAAGGGAACCTCGATTTATCTGATGTCGCTGTTCCCGGAAAGTCCGGCGCGGCGCACGGCGCGTATCGCCGGGCTTCCCAAGCCGACCAACTGCTTGTAAACGCTTCGGCTCAGTCCAGATCGCCCCGGGTGCATACCGAGAGCACCTTGGCATCCAGTGGGCTGGTGGATACGAGCGCGTGGCCCATATCACTATCGAAATAGATGCTATCGCCTTCGCTCAGCGCCACCGGAGCGTAAAACTCGCTGTACAGCAGTATTTCGCCCTCGAGAATCATCAAAAACTCTTCACCGTCGTGGCGGACCCACTGCTGGAATTCGTCGAAGCTGCGCGCCCGCACGATGGTTTTAAACGGAATCATGCGCTTTTGTGCCAGGTGGTGGCCCAAAAGTTCGTGCTCGTAGGTGGGCGTGGGGTGGTGCTGGCCTTTACCGCTGCGGGTCAAATCCCGCCGCCCCATGGTGTAGTGCTCGCGCTTGGGCGGGGTAAACAGCTGGGGAAGGTCGATGTTGAGCCCGGCCATGAGCTTTTGCACCGCGGTAAACGTGGGCGATAGCTGGTCGTTCTCTATCTTGGAGAGCGTCGAGCGGGCGAGTCCGGTGCGCTGGCTGACATCCTCGAGGGTCCATTGATTGGCCAAGCGGATCTCTTTAAGCCGTGCGCCCAAGCGAAGCGGCTCTACGAAGGGTTTGCGCCCCGATGCAATACGAAGCGCTGCGTTTTCGTCATGAGTCGCCGTCATTGGATCGTCATACCCGGTAAGTGCATTTTAGGACACGCTATGCTAACACAGCCCGCCGCAGGCTACCCGGTAGCCGGTGTGCTTTCAAAAGGCAGCCCGAGAAGTGCTTTGATGTGCGCTTCGCAGCCGCTGGCGAGCGACTTGGGGTTGTAGCCGCCTTCGAGTACGGAGACCAGCCGGTTTTCGGCGTAGAGGCCGGCGATTTCCATGGCCAGATGCGTGACCCAGTAGTAGTCCTCGTCCGTCAGGCATATCTCGCCCATGGGATCGTCCTGGTGGGCATCGAAGCCGGCGGATACCAGTACTATATCGGGCTTGAAGGCGTGCAGGGCGGGTAGCCAGTTACGCTCGACGGCGTCTCTAAACGCTGCGCTTTGCATCCCCGCTTCGAGGGGGGTATTCACCACGTTGTGCCATTCGCTTCGTAGGTAGCGCCAGGGGTAGAAAGGGTACTGGTAGCTTGTGCAGATCAGCACGCCAGGGTCACCCTTGAAGATATCGATTGTGCCGTTGCACTGGTGAACGTCGAAATCGAGTATGGCGATCCGTTGGGCGCCGTGTTGGGCTCTGGCGTGCGCCGCCCCCACGGCGATACTGTTGTAAAAGCAAAAGCCCATGGCTTCGGCTGCTTCGGCGTGGTGGCCAGGCGGGCGTACGGCGCAAAAGACGTTATCCGCCTGGCGCTTGAAAACCTGGTCGACCCCTTTGATGACCGCGCCTGCGGCCACCCGCGCTGCCTTGAGGGATTCCGGGTTCATCAGCGTGTCGCTATCCAGCGCGGTAATGCCCTCGCTTGGCACGCATTTTTCGAGCGCGTCGAGGTGGCGCGGTGAATGCACGCGCTCGAGCGCCTCCCGAGTGGCCTCTTTGGCCTCGGCTTGCATGGTTTGCTGCAATAGCCCGCTAAGCGCCAGGCGTGCCCGTATTGCCTCTAGCCGAGCGGGGCTCTCCGGATGTTCGGGCCCCATATAGTGCAAGATGCAGTCGGGATGGGTAAGGTAGGCGGTGATCATGCAGGCGCTCCGTTCTATGTAACGCTACCTTAATCGGTATGCGTGCCCGCACGACAGTGATAATAAGTCGTACACCGAGGTGACAGGTCAGGGAGATACGCTTGTGAGTACCCGTTTTCTACACCATTTCTTCGAGCCAAAAACCCTGGCCGTCTTCGGCGCATCGGAAAAACCGGAGTCTCTGGGTGGCCTGGTGCTGGCCAACCTTCAACAGGGCGAGTTCAAAGGTACGCTCTGGGCGGTGAATTTAAAAGGCTACAAGCAGGTCTTCGGCGCGCCGTGTTTCGCTAGCGTCAACAGTTTGCCCGCCCCGCCGGATCTGGCGGTGATTTGCTCGCCAGTCGAGGGCGCGCCCAAACTGATCAAGAAGCTGGGTCAGAAGGGCGTGAAGGCGGCGCTGGTGCTTTCCGGAGGGGCGTACCTGGATCGCGAACGAGGAAGCGAGGGCTCGATTCGCGAGCAGATGCTACACGCCGCCCGCGCATCGGGGATTCGGGTACTAGGCCCGGAATGCATGGGGGTGATCGTACCGGGCAAAAAGCTCAACGCGTCCTACGCCAGCCAGCCGGTCAAACCCGGGCGGGTCGCGTACCTGGGACAATCCGGGATGCTTGCCAACGCCATGATCGACTGGGCGGCGGGGCGCGATGTGGGGTTTTCCCACCTGATTACCGTGGGCGACAGCGTGGACGTGCTTCTGCCGGATTTGATCGACTACGTGAACCAGTTTTCGCCGGCCCAGGCCATTTTGCTTCACCTGGAGCGCATCAAGGACGCTCAGCACTTCATGACCTCGGTGCGCGACGCCTCGCGTAATCGACTGGTGGTGGCGATCAAAAGCGGGCGCACGCCGGAATCGGACATCTCCGGTATGGCGCCCACACCGGGGATTGCCAATCGCGATGTCGTCTTCGACGCTGCCTTCGCCCGGGCCGGTGTGGTCCGGGTAAACGACTCCGACGAGCTTTTCGATGCGCTCGAGACGCTTTCACGCATGCGCCCGCTGCGCGGTGACCGTCTAGCGGTCGTCTCCAACGGACTGGGCCCGGCAATGCTGGCGATCGACAAGCTGGTAAGTGGCGGCGGCAAGCTTGCCGAGTTCAATGAGTCCACGCAGACCCAGCTGACCGAGCGCAAGGTGGATAGAAGCAAACCCGGCGAGAACCCGGTAGACCTGGGCGGCAACGCCACCCCCGCGCGCTTTGTCGAGGCGCTCGAGATCGTGACCGCCGACCCGGGGGTCGACGCGGTGCTGGTGGTGCACGCGCCAACACGTTTGGCGCCGTCGGTCGAAACGGCCCGCGCGCTGATCGATAACCGCAAGCGCTTTCGGCGCAACCTGTTGACCAGTTGGATGGGATTGAAAGAGGCCTTGAAAGCGCGCAGTGCGTGCAGCGCGGCGGGCATACCCACCTATATTTCGCCGGAAAAAGCCGTCAAGGCGTTCATGCATATGGTGGACTATCAGCGCGTACAGGCGCTTTTGCACGAAATTCCGCCCAGTTTGACCTTCAATACCCGGCCCGCTGACCGCCTTGCGTGCCGCGAATTGATCAGCCGGGCAAAAGAGCAGCGCCGCCACACCTTGACCCACTCGGAAACGGCGCAGGTGCTCCAGGCTTACGGCATTCCCACCGCGCCGAGCGTTTATTTACGCCACCCAAGCGAGGCGTATGAAGCCGATGGCCACTTCGAGGGCCCCAAGGCGCTCAAGGTGATACACGATGGCAACTGTCATCCGTATCGCTACCGGCGCCACCCGCATAAAATTTCCGCCGGTCTATTGCAGGATCTGCAAACGCCGGAGCAGGTCGAGGAGGGCGTTCGCCGCTTGGGCGACAAAGTGCACGAAAAATTTCCCGAGTACACCGTTCAGGAGTACTGCCTGCAGCCCATGCAGCGCGGCAAGCACTCCATGCAGGTTTGTGCCGGTATCACCCGTGACCCGGTGTTCGGCCCACTGATCGTTTTCGGGATCGGTGGTTACAAGGTGAACGTACTCGCCGACCGCCAGGTCGCGCTGCCACCGCTGAACATGAGCCTGGCCGCCGATATGGTCGGGCGCACTCACGTCGCTTCGCTGATCCGCGAGCACTCCTCGGAAGCCGAGCGCGATATCGAAAGGCTTTGCCAGTTTTTAGTGAAGCTTTCACAAATGGCATCGGATTTGAATGAGCTGCGCGGTTTGGAGCTCAACCCATTGTTGCTCAACCGCGATGGTATCCTGGCGGTGGATTTCGCCATGGACCTGGGTCCGCCGGCCCGCTTTGCGATCATGCCGTACCCGGAGGAGCTTCGCGAATGGGTCACGCTCAAAAACGGCTGGCAGGTCGAGGTACGCCCGATCCGCGCCGAAGACGCGCCGTTGATCACCAGTTTCCATACCCGGCTTTCCGAGGAGAGCATCCGCTTTCGCTATTTTCACAACAAGTCGAACCTGACCCAGCGCGATCTATCGATTCTCTCGCACATCAACTATGACCGGCAGATGGCGTTCATCGCCGAGCACCAGCACGACGACGGCACCAAGGAGATGCTGGGGGTAGTGCGGGTTTATAACGACGCCGACAATATTCGCACCGAGTTTTCCATCATCATCCGCGACGACCTGCAGGGTTTGGGAATCGGTCGGCTGCTGATGCAGAAGATGATCAGTTACTGCCAGAGTATCGGCACGATCGAGATGATCGGTAAGATCATGATGGACAACCAGCCCATGCGTGCGTTGATCAAGCATCTGGGCTTCAAAAGCCGCTACAACATGGAGGAGCAGGTAGTGGATGCGGTGCTTCGGCTCAACGAGCCGGATAGCGAATGGCAGCGTCACCGCCTGGAGAGTCTGCCGGATTGAGGGTCGGGCCGTCGCGCTTGGCAGGCAAGGGTAGTGCCCTGGAGAGAAATGCGACGGCTAGCTCCTCTCAAAAAAGCCGTCGCATTTCATGGCGTGTTTGCCTATGAATAGGGGCTTAGAGAAAAACGGCTCAGGGCGCGAGGCGGAAACGACTCCAGGGGCCCTCGTTTTGGCGCTCGAAACGGACCCGGTCGTGCAGGCGGCTGGGCTGGCCCTGCCAGAACTCGATCATCTCGGGTTGAATGCGGTAACCGCCCCAGTGAACCGGGCGCGAAATCGGCTGGCCGTCGTAGACATGCTCAAAGCGCACCTGACGCTCTTCGATCCACTTGCGGTTGGGGATCACTACGCTTTGAGTCGCAATCCAGGCGCCCAGCTGACTGCCCCGCGGGCGGCTTTGAAAGTAGGCATCGGACTCCTCGGCCGACACCTGCTCGACCGGCCCCTCTACGCGCACCTGACGTGAAAGGCCAGGCCACCAAAAGGTCGCCGCCGCAAACGGTACGTTGCTTAGCTCGCTGCCTTTGTGGCTGTGGTAGTTGGTGTAGAACACCAGCCCTTCATCGACCCCCTTGAGCAGCACGACGCGGGCGTGGGGACGGCCCTGGCTATCTACCGTGGCCAGCGTCATGGCATTGGCGTCCTCGCCATCGCTTTCGAGGGCTTCGTTCAGCCACTGGTTGAAAAGCTCGAACGGGTTATCCGGCGTATTGGCCTCTTCCAGATGATTACCTTCGTAGTCACGCCGGACATCGGCAATATTACGGGTCATGGTGGCTGCTCCCTTAAGCGGTTATGAGTATCGTTTGGCGTAAAGTGCTTGACCTCAAGCCAAATGCAAACCCTGAACTATTGGCGCTGCTGGCGGGCGCGGAACCGGGCGTAGCCCAGCGAGCCCACGAAAAGCGCGAGTGCGGCGGCGACTTCCAAAACCCCGCGTAGGATCTGCCCGGTGGCGGCGGCGAACATCACCCCCTGGGCTATATAAAGCAAGCTAACGAAAGCGAGCCAGGCATGGCCGCGGGGGCGCTTGCCGATAATCGAGGGTAAAAAAAGCACCAGCGGCAGCACGAAGGCCAAGACCGGACGCCAATTATATTCGTCGCCCTGAACGAGAAAGCCGCGCAGCGTGACAAGTCCTAGCAGCACGACAAAGCTAATCAGCACCAGCCGGCGCATTTTGTCGGTCAACGGCGTCAGGCCATGCTGGTTTTCAAGATCGTCGAGCCACTGCCTCATGACATCGCCTCGGTGCGCATCGTATTGAGTGCCAGCGCGAGCTTTGCCAAACGCTTGCCCTGGGCGATGCAGAGCGCGCGCTCGTGCTCGTCGACCCGACGCTCGCTACGTGCGCCGGCGACGTGGCTGGCTCCGTAAGGCGTGCCGCCGGTTTGAGTACTGATCAGCTCGGTTTCATTGTAGGGAATACCCGCATACACCATGCCATGGTGTAAAAGGGGAATCAGCATGGTCAGCAGCGTGCTCTCCTGGCCACCGTGCATGCTCGATGACGCGGTAAAGCAGGTGGCGGGTTTATTGATCAACGCGCCGTTCATCCAAAGGTTGCTCGTGGTATCTAGAAAATACTTGAGCGGTGCGGCGATGTTGCCAAACCGGGTAGGGCTGCCTAGCGCCAGGCCGCAGCAGTGGCGTAAATCTTCCAGATCCGCGTAGACCGCGCCCTCTTCGGGGACTTCGCTATCCACCGCCTCGCAGGTAGGCGACACCGGCGCCACCGTGCGCAGTCGCGCTCTTATACCCGCCACGCTCTCGATACCTGCCGCGACCTGGCGCGCCATTTCGAGTGTGGCGCCCGAGCGGGAGTAGTAAAGAACCAGAATGTAGGGGGTTTCATCGCTCATAGCGTTTCCTTGAAGGGAAGGGTCTCGGCGGTGGTGTAAAAAGCGTCGTTCGCCGCCGGCTGGTTATATCTTAGCAGAGCCGTATTGTTCTCGTCGTCGGCCTGGGGCAGGCGACGGTACACCCAGGCGAGTTCGCCGCTGGCCAGGGCCAGCTCTTCGCGGCGGTAGCGAACGCCCAAGCGCTCGTAGCGGTCGAGTCTTGAAAGCTCATCCGCGGTGACGGTAAGCACCAGCCCTGGCACTTCGCTTTGCGGGCCGGGCGCTATATCGAGGCCCTCACGGCTGAAGCCTTCCAGTGTATCGGGCACCGGGTCGCCGCCAGCGAGCATTACCACCCAGCGCACCGGAGCAAAGCGCAGCGTACCGTAGACGAACACTTGATGGCTGCGCTGCTCGATGGACCCCAGCTGCTCCGGACGCTCGTAAAACCATGGGCTTAGCATGGTCAGCCAGAGCCACAGCGCGGCGGCGAGTATCATAACCAGTACGCCGACGGCTATTCGTTTGATCCCGATCATGTTCTATCCTTATAGTGAACGCCGCCTGACGCGTTAGGGGCAAGCGACGCTAAACGCCCCGGTATCGGCCAGGATATCGACTGCACCCTATCGGAGGAGCCCGCCATGAGCCAGTCGCTTCGTGATGACTTTCTTGATGACGTCCGTGAAGACGCGCGTAATGATATGGATTTTCGCTCTTTTGTTGGCGATGTGAAACCTCTAGCGAAGGGGAAGCGGGCAGAAACGGGAGACAAGCGCTCGCGCCCCTCGGAGGCGCAGTTGGCACGGCGCGAGCGCGCCGAAGAGGCCATCGAGCACACTAACTTTCTTTCCGACGACTTCGTCGACTTGCTACCCCCCATCGACCCGATCAAGTATCGCCGCGAGGGCATTCAGCAGGGCGTCGTCGATAAGCTGCGCCACGGCGGCTACGCCATGCAAGCCCAGCTTCACTTGTTAAGGCGCCCATTAGCCGAATGCCGCCGAATGCTCTTTCCGTTCATTCAAGACGCCTACGCCAATGACCTGCGCTCGGTGATGATCATTCACGGGCGGGGACGCGAGATCGACAGCCCCGCCAACGTGCTGCGCTCCTACCTTGCCAAGTGGCTTTGCCAGTTCGAGGAAGTGCAGGCCTACGTCTCGGCCCAGCCTTCAGAGGGCGGGATGGGTGCCACTTGGGTGATGCTGCGCAAGAGCGACCGTGCTAAATCCAACAATCGCGAGCGCCAGCAGAAGCGCCGCGGCTAACTGTCGCCACGCAGGTTTTTCTGAAACTAATTTTTCCTAAAACTAAAAAGGGCAGCCATTAGGCTGCCCTTTTCATGGGAGATCGAAAGTGACCGCTACTCGGCGGCGGCCAAGCGGCGCTCGAACAGCGCCGAGCGCACCTCGACATCGCTTTGGTAGCGCACGCTGAACGCTTTTAGCGCGCGCAGGGCCACGTCCGGCTCCTGGTCTTCGCGAAGCGCCATGGCGTCGAAGCCGCAGCGCTCCATGTAGTTGAGCTGGTCGATCAGCACATCGCCCACCGCGCGAAGTTCCCCCTCAAAACCGTAGCGTTCGCGCAAAAGCCGCGCCAGGCTGTAGCCGCGGCCATCGGTAAAGGCGGGGAAGTCGATCGCTACCGCCGCGCTCTTTTTAAGCTCTTCACCCAGCGCCGGGGTTAGCTCGGTGTCGCTTGATAGCAACGGGGCGAGTTCCGCGTCTTCTGCGTGCTCGCGCCAAAGCGCCAGCGGCACGAACGCCGGCAATTGGTCGGGCAGTGCCTCGACGTCGTATGAGACGCACCAGGCGTTTTCCGATGCCAGCTCGCCCCCCACGATCAGGTGGTCGACGTGAACCAGGGCCGGGGCGGTTTCTTGTGCATCAGTGGGCATAAACGCGCTCCTTGAAGGGTTTCATACCAATGCGGCGATAGGTGTCCAGAAAGCGCTCGTCTTCGTGACGCTCGGCGACGTACACCTCGAGCACTTTTTCGACCACGTTCGGCACGTCCTCGCGGAAAAACGATGGCCCCAGAATCTTGCCAAGCGAGGCATCGTCAGTGGAGTTGCCGCCGATCGAAACCTGATAGTACTCCTCGCCCTTTTTATCGACGCCGAGAATGCCGATATGGCCCACGTGATGATGGCCGCAGGCATTCATACAACCCGAGATGTTCAAGTCCAGCGGCCCCAGGTCGTAGAGGAAGTCGAGATCCTCAAAGCGCTCTTGCAAGGCCTGAGCGATAGGGATGGAGACCGCGTTGGCCAGGCTGCAGTAATCGCCGCCAGGACAGCAGATGATATCGTTGAGCGTGCCCACGGTGGGGTTGGCCATGCCCAGCGCCTCGAGCTCTTCCCAAAGCGCCTGCATATCGTCCACCGGCACATCCGAAAGCACCAGGTTCTGTTCGTGGGTGACCCGCACTTCACCAAAGCCATAGCGGTCGGCGAGATCCGCCACCGCTTCCATCTGGTCCGCTGTCACATCGCCCGGGGCGTGCTCGCGGCGCTTGAGCGAGAGCGTGACCGCCTTGTAGCCCGGCACCTTGTGATCGCTTACGTTGTTGGTCACAAAGCGCGCAAAGGCGCGGTTCTCTTCGCGCAGCGCGTTGTACGCATCGGTGGCACCCTCGGCCACTTCGCGACGCTCGGGTTCGGGGAAGTGGCGCTTGGCCTCATCCACGGCTTTTTGGGTCAGGGTTTGCGGGCCGTCTTTCAGGTGTGCCCACTCTTCGTCCACGCGGCGGCGATACTCCTCGATACCCAAGGCCTTGACCAGAATCTTGATGCGCGCCTTGAACTTGTTGTCGCGGCGGCCGAACTGGTTGTACACCCGTACGCAGGCCTCGAGATACGTCAAAAGGTGCTGCCAGGGCAGATCCTCGCGTACCACCTCGGCAATCATCGGCGTGCGGCCAAGGCCGCCGCCGGCGAGCACCTTGACGCGCAGCTCACCGGCGTCGTTGCGCCACAGGCGCAGGCCGATGTCGTGCACCTGGATCGCTGCACGGTCCTGGCTTGCGCCGCTCACCGCGATCTTGAACTTGCGCGGAAGGTAAGCGAACTCCGGGTGCAGCGTCGACCACTGGCGAATCAGCTCGCACCAGGGGCGCGGATCTTCGACTTCGTCATTGGCGATGCCGGCGAATTGGTCGCTGGTGGTGTTACGGATACAGTTGCCGCTGGTTTGAATGGCGTGCATCTGCACCTTGGCAAGCTCGCCCAGGATATCCGGCACGTCTTCCATTGCCGGCCAATTGAGCTGCAGGTTCTGGCGCGTAGTGAAGTGGCCGTAGCCGCGGTCATAACGCCTTGTGATCTCGGCAAGCGCCCGCAATTGATTGCCAGCCAGCATGCCGTAGGGGATAGCGATGCGCAGCATCGGCGCATGACGCTGGATATAGAGACCGTTTTGCAGACGCAGCGGGCGAAACTCTTCTTCACCCAAGCGGCCGGCCTGGTAACGCTCCATCTGATCGCGGAACTGAGCGACCCGCTCGTCGACGAGCGTTTGGTCGTGAATATCATAACGGTACATGTGCACGGTCCTGCATAGCGAAATGGTCACGTCGAGACGGACGGTAGGTTGCCGTCACCTTAACGCAGATCGGTATATTCTATGAAAGAATATATAATTATCTTTTTATCGTTAAAGGCTATTTAAAAGGGCGCCGGAATGCAAAACCGGCGCATTACTTTTAGCTCGCCTTTTTCTCTTCCTGGCCTGGTTCGTAGGAGAGCACCGGCGATAGCCAACGCTCAAGCTCGCCCAGCGCCATGCCCTTGTGGTTGGCCAGCGCCTCGACCTGGTCCCGGGTGATCTTGCCGGTCGAGAAGTACTTCGACTGCGGATGAGCGAAGTACCAGCCCGATACCGCCGCCGCCGGCCACATGGCGAAGTTCTCGGTCAGCGTCAGCCCGGTATTTTCAGGCGCGTTTAAAAGCTTAAACAGCGTCGCCTTTTCGGTGTGGTCCGGGCAGGCCGGGTAGCCGGGAGCAGGGCGAATGCCGCGGTACTTCTCGGCAATCAAGGCATCGTTGTCGAGCGCCTCATCCTTGTCGTAGCCCCAGAACTCCTTGCGTACCCGCTCGTGAAGGCGCTCGGCGAACGCCTCGGCCAGCCGGTCGGTGAGCGCCTGCACCATGATCGCGTTGTAGTCGTCGCCGGCTTTCTCATACGCCTTGGAGAGTTCGTCGACGCCGTGGCCGGTGGTCACCGCAAAGCCGCCGATCCAGTCGGGCTTGCCGCTCTCTTTCGGGGCGATGAAGTCCGCCAGGCTATAGCACAGGCCGTCGCGGCCCTTGGTGGTTTGCTGGCGAATATGGTGAAGGCGATCGACCACTTCCTCGCGGCTCTCATCAGCGTAGACTTCGATCACGTCGTCGTCGACGCTGTTGGCAGGCCACAGGCCGATCACGCCGCGGGCGTGAATATGTCCCTCGGTGAGGAGCTTATCGAGCATCGCTTTGGCGTCCTCGAAGAGGCTGCGCGCCGCCTCGCCGACTACCTCGTCGTTGAGAATTTTCGGGTACTTGCCCGCTAGCTGCCAGCTCATGAAAAACGGCGTCCAGTCGATACGCTCGACCAGCTCCGAAAGGTCGTAGTTCTCGAACACGGTAATGCCGGGCTTTAACGGCTCGACCGGCGTTGCCTCGTTCCAGTCGGTCTTGAAGCGGCGTTTACGCGCCTGAGTGTAGTCAAGATCCGCGGCCTTGGGGCGACGCTTGGCGTTTCGCTCGCGCACCACCTCGTACTCATCGCGAATACTCTGAACGTACTCGCCCTTGAGGCTCGGGGTCAAAAGCCGCCCGGCCACACCCACCGCCCGAGAGGCGTCGGTGACGTAGATCACCGGATGTTCGTACTGCGGCTCGATCTTCACCGCGGTATGCGCTTTGGACGTAGTGGCCCCGCCGATCAGAAGGGGGAGATCCATACCGCGGCGCTGCATTTCTTTCGCCACATGCACCATTTCGTCGAGGGACGGCGTGATCAGCCCGGAAAGGCCAATGATGTCCGCGTTGTGCTCTTCGGCGGCCTTGAGGATCTTCTCGGCGGGGACCATCACGCCCAGATCGATCACCTCGTAGTTATTGCACTGAAGCACCACGCCGACGATGTTCTTGCCGATATCGTGAACGTCGCCTTTTACCGTGGCCATGACGATCTTGCCCTTGGCCTGGGTGTCGCCGCTTTTTTCCGCCTCGATATACGGAATGAGATACGCCACCGCCTGTTTCATGACCCGGGCGGACTTCACCACCTGGGGCAGAAACATCTTGCCCGCGCCGAAGAGATCACCCACCACGTTCATGCCATCCATCAACGGGCCTTCGATCACCTCGATCGGGCGCGCAGCCTGGGCGCGTGCCTCTTCGGTGTCGTCCTCGATATGGGCGGTGATGCCCTTGACCAGGGCGTGCTCGATGCGCTTGTTGACGGGGAGGCTGCGCCACTCGAGATCTTCTTTCTTGGCTGCGCCGCTACCGTCGCCCTTGTACTTGTCAGCGATGTCCAGAAGGCGCTCTGTGCCGTCCTCGCGGCGGTTGAGCACCACATCCTCGACCGCTTCGCGAAGCTCCAAAGGTAGATCGTCGTAGACCGCGAGCTGCCCGGCATTGACGATGCCCATGGAGAGACCGTTCTTGATCGCGTGATACAAGAACACCGAGTGAATCGCCTCGCGCACCGGGTTGTTGCCGCGAAAGGAGAACGACACGTTCGACACGCCGCCGGAGATCATGGCGTGGGGCAGGTGGTCGCGAATGAAGCGGCACGCATCGATGAAGTCCACCGCGTAGTTGTTGTGCTCCTCGATGCCGGTGGCGATGGCGAAGATGTTGGGGTCGAAAATGATGTCCTCGGCGGGGAAGCCGATCTCGTCGACCAGCAGGCGGTACGCCCGCTCGCAGATTTCGGTCTTGCGCGCGAAGGTGTCCGCCTGGCCCTCTTCATCGAAGGCCATGACGACGATCGCCGCGCCATAGCGCATGCACTTGGTGGCCTGCTCGCGAAAGATGGCTTCGCCTTCTTTTAGCGAGATCGAGTTGACCACCGCCTTGCCCTGCACGCACTTGAGCCCGGTTTCGATGATCTCCCACTTGGAGGAGTCGATCATGATCGGCACCCGGGCGATGTCCGGCTCGCCGGCGATCAGGTTCAAAAATCGCTCCATGGCCTCCTGGGATTCGAGCATCCCTTCGTCCATGTTGATGTCGATCACCTGAGCACCGTTCTCGACCTGCTCCAGCGCCACTTCCAGCGCGGTGGTGAAGTCCTCCTCGACGATCAAGCGCTTGAAGCGTGCGGAGCCTGTCACGTTGGTACGCTCGCCGACGTTGACGAACAGCGAATCCGCCTGGATGTTGAACGGCTCGAGCCCGGAAAGCCGGCACGCCCTGTCGCGTTCGGGCACCTGGCGCGGCGCCATGGGGCGCACGGCCTCGGCGATGGCTCGAATATGCTCGGGCGTGGAGCCACAGCAACCGCCGATGATGTTGACCAGCCCGCTCTTGGCGAATTCGCCGACAATGGCGGCCATCTCTTCCGGGGTTTGATCGTACTCGCCGAACTCGTTGGGAAGCCCCGCATTGGGGTGGGCGGAGACGAAGGTATCCGCCTTGTTGGAGAGCTCCTCCACGTAGGGGCGAAGCTCTTCCGCGCCGAGGGCGCAGTTGAGACCCACGGAAAACGGGTTGGCGTGGCGCACCGAGTTCCAAAAGGCTTCCGTGGTTTGGCCGGAAAGTGTGCGGCCCGAGGCGTCGGTAATCGTGCCCGAGATCATCACCGGCAGGCGCCGACCCAGATCCTCGAACAGCACCTCTAACGCGTAGATCGCTGCCTTGGCGTTGAGCGTATCGAAGATCGTCTCGATCATGATCAGATCGGCGCCGCCTTCGATCAGCGCGGCCGCGGCCTCGTAATAGTTTTCATACAGCGCGTCGAAGGTGACGTTACGCTTGGCCGGGTCATTGACGTCCGGCGAGAGCGAGGCGGTGCGCGAGGTCGGGCCAAGCACGCCGGCCACAAAACGGGGCACGCCGGTCTCATCGAAGACGTCGTCACAGACCTTACGCGCAAGCCGCGCGGATTCGCGGTTGAGCTCGACGACCAGTTCCTCCATGCCGTAGTCGGCCTGGGAGAGGCGGGTGCTGTTGAAGGTGTTGGTTTCGAGAATGTCTGCGCCGGCTTCGAGATAGTCGCGGTGAATGCGCGCGACCAGCTCGGCTTGTGTCAGCGCCAGCAGGTCGTTATTGCCTTTCAGGTCCGAAGGCCAGTCGCGAAAGCGCTCGCCGCGAAACTCCGCCTCGCTGAGCTCCGCGTTTTGCAACATGGTGCCCATCCCCCCGTCCAGCAGCAGGATGTGTTGGGAGAGGCGTTGGGTCAGCGACGCAGTCATTTCACGTAAAGCCATGGCGAGGGGGAGTCTCCAGCAGGGCAATCAAGGGGATTGGCGCAAGCACCAGCGCAAAGGAACTTCATCATATCAAACGGTCAAGAGCGGGGCAGCACCGTGAACGTCAAGAGCGTGATCTTCCTCGTCGCTTGGCCGCATTTTTGAAGTGCTCATCGGCTTATAAGTCAAAACGAAATGCGTTCGACGGAATAGTTTACTAAAATAGTCGGGATTGTGTCGGCAGGCGGTTTTGCTTACCATGGACACAAATGACATGTGAAGCGGCCTAGCCGCTACCACAGGAGGAACAGATCGCTCATGACCACGACTATCGAAGCGCCCGGCATTGATATTACCGATAGCGCCCAGGGCTATCTCGCGGAACTGCTGGAAAAGCAGAACGTGGATGGCATTGCGGTGCGTATCTTCATTACCCAGCCCGGTACACCCTACGCGGAAACGTGCCTGGCCTATTGCCGTCCCGGCGAAGAAGAGCCCAGCGATGTTAAGCTGGAACTCGAGAAAATCAACGTGTTTCTCGACAAGAACAGCCTCGCGTTTCTGGAAGAAGCGGTGGTCGATTTCAACGCCGACCGCATGGGTGGCCAGCTCACCATCAAGGCGCCCAACGCCAAGATGCCCAAGGTGAATGCGGACAGCCCCTTGGAAGACCGTATCAACTACGTGCTCTACAGCGAGATCAACCCGGGGCTTGCCGCTCACGGTGGCGAGATCAAGCTGATCGAGCTCACCGAGCAAAAGGTAGCAGTACTTGCCTTCGGTGGCGGCTGCCAGGGCTGCGCGGCAGTGGATCTCACCCTGAAAGACGGGGTGGAAAAGACCCTGGTCGAGCGCATCCCTGAGCTTGCCGGCATCCGCGACGTGACCGATCACTCGGATACGACCAACGCCTACTACTAACGAGCGCCCCAAGGCGTTTTAGTAAGCGTTAAACCCAAAAGCGCCCCGCACTAGCGGGGCGCTTTTTTTGTGGGTGCTTTTAAGCAAACGGCTGGTCTCAACAGCGCCTTTTAACTCTTGATCAACGCTTTTACAGCGTAAAAAATTTGTAAAACATCGGCTGATGGCATATTTGAATAGGGGGGTACGACTTACGTCCAATCATCAATAACGATACTAAAATGTCCGGGGGGCAGAATCATTAATAAGCCATCGATGTTATCCAATATTCACAAGCCGATCTTTTTCGGCTCTTTGGGGCTTTTGCTGTTGGTGACGCTTCCGCTCATTATCTTCCCGGAGATGGGCAGGGTCTGGGTAATGGCCGCCCAGGAGTTCGTCTCACGAACCTTCGGCATGCTCTATTTGACCATGGGGATCGCCTCGCTCGGGTTCATGCTCTATATCGTGTTCAGCGATATCGGCCAGATCAAGCTCGGCGATATTGACACCGAGCCCGAGTTTTCCTTGCTTTCCTGGGGTGCGATGCTGTTCGCCGCGGGTATCGGCGGGGCGGTGGTGTTCTGGGGCATGGTCGAATGGATGTACTACCTGCAGGATCCGCCCTTCGGGCTCGAGCCATTTTCTGATGAAGCCACCGCCTGGGCGGCGACCTACGGCATGTTCCACTGGGGGCCGGTGGCCTGGTCGATCTATCTGGTGCCGGCGCTGCCCATGGCGTACTTCCTCCATGTGCGCAAGCACAAGGTACTGCGCATTAGCGAGGCGATTCGCCCGGTGCTGGGGGAAAAGCTCGCGCGTAGCTGGCTTGGCAATATCATCAATATTCTGTTTATCTTCGGCATGCTGGGCGGCGGGGCGACCTCATTGGGTATTCTGGTGCCGTTGATCAACGAAGGGCTGGGTAATCTTTTCAACTTCACGCCTAATGCAGCCAGTCAGGTGCTGGTACTGATCGGTACCACGGCGCTTTTTGCCATCAGTGCCTGGCGCGGGCTCAAGGGCGGAATCGAGCTCTTGTCCGACATCAACATGTGGCTGGGCCTGGGCGTCTTGACGTTCATCCTGATCGTGGGCCCCACGGTATTCATTCTGGATACCGGGCTCAACTCCATTGGTTTGATGCTGAGTAACCTGGTGCGCATGGCGACCTGGACCGAGCCCTTTGGCTCACTGGGTGGCTTCGAGGAAACCGGCTTTACCCGGACCTGGACGGTGTTCTATTGGGCCTGGTGGCTCGTTTTTGCGCCGACGGTAGGCCTATTCATTGCGCGAATCTCCAAGGGCCGGCGCATCAAGACCATGGTGGCAGGCTCCATGTTCTTCGGCTCACTTGGCTGCGCGCTGTTTTTCATCATCCTGGGCAATTACGGCCTCTACCTACAGCTAAGCGGTACCCTGGACGTCATTCAGATCATGAACGACAGCTCCGCCAACGCGGCGTTCTACGCGGTGCTGGGTGAGCTTCCGCTGACCTGGCTGGTGACGCTGGCGGTGGTGATACTGCTTTCGATCTTCACGGCCACCACCTTCGACTCCATCGCCTACATTCTCTCCTCGGCGGCGGAGAAGAATCTCGAGGAAGAGCCTGGGCGTTTTCATCGCCTGTTCTGGGCGTTCACGCTGTCGTTTTTGCCCATGTCGCTGCTGTTTCTGGGCGGTCTCGAGACGCTGCAGACGGCGAGTATCGTCAGCGGGGTGCCGCTTTTATTGATCGCGGTGCTGTTGATGGTCTCGATGGTGCGCGCTGCCAAATACGATTTGCGCTATCAGCCGGATTACAACGACCCGGAGATCAATATCGAAGAGTTTCCGGAAAACGACCCCTGGACCGAAGAAGGCTCTTGGGAGCAGCCCGAGGAGTCGGAGGACGAGACCCCCAAGCCCCAGACCTAAGCCAATGAGGCGCCGGGAGAAGTCGGCCTTCGCCGCTCTGACCTGATAAGAAAGCAGAGCCACCTCCTAGCGAGGTGGCTTTTTTGTATCACTCTCCTTTTGCGCCGCGTTGAGCGTTTGCGGCAGGGTGCTTAGCTGCTGATGAAGCGCCTGGATCTGTTCGTTGAGCGAGCGCTGCCATGCGTTGGCATCGCTTGCCTGGGCGCGGCTCTGCTCCAGCTGTTGCTGGCTCTGCTGCAGGCGTTGCTCGAGCTCGGCATTGTCCTCGCTCAAGGCGCGTTTATCCTTCTCAAGCTGCGCCAGGTGTTCTTTGGCACTGCGCGCCTCCAGGCTCTGCTGCTGAAGGGCTTCCTGCTTGCGTGCAAGCTCCTCTTCGAGCGTAGTGCGCTTTTGCTCCTGCTGGCCGAGCCGCTTCTGGTGCGCTTTCTCTTCTTGGGCGCGCTCTTGTCTGAGCGTATCCAGTAGGGCCATCAGCTTGCCCTCGGAGGCTTCGTTGCGCTCCTCCTCCTGGGCCAGGCGCTGCTCCCAGCTTTTTTGCATTGCCTGGCGCTCTTGTTGGGCGCTTTCCTGGTGCGCCTGATAACGCTGTTCGAGTTCTGCATTGGCGTGTTGGGCGCGCTCGGTCTGCTGCTCGGCGCGCGTTGCCTGCTCGATCAGCTGCGCCTGGCTCGACTCGAGCGTGGCGAGTTCGCGGCTCAGTGCTTCAAGGCGCGCCTCGGTATGACGCAGGTGCTCGGCCAGCGCTTTCTCGCGCTGCTGGGCATCCAGGGCGTTCTGCTCGGCGCGCTCCGCGACTTCCTTGGCTTCGTCTACCTGACGGCTGGCGTCTTCGCGGTAGTGAACCAGCGCCTGATTAGCGACGTCCTGGGCCTCGCGCCACAGCTCACTCGCCGTATTCACGACGACTTCCGGTACGCCCTTGGGCGGCGGTACGTCACGGTTTTGTTCGCGCTCACTACGCCACTGGCGAAAGTGCTCGCTGATGGTCGTAAAGCTGCCCGTACCCAGCACCTCGCGGATGCGCTGAACACTGGGGTTATCGCCCTGGCTCAGCAGCGTATCGATTGCCTGCTGAACGTCGCTGTACTGAATGCCGCTACGCGCCATGGTGTCGATCCTGATGGTCGGTGAAGCGGCCATTTTGGCTTAGTGTGCTTATTAATACAATAATTACGTAAAACGTAATATTTAATTTTATTTACGATTATTTCATTAAATTCAAGATTACACGTATTATCTTGAGTTTTTATAAGTTAATCGTCAGAATTCGGGATGAGGGGCAAACAAACAGGAGGGCGGCGTGAGCGATGACGGGCTGCTGGTTAGTCAAAATATTGAATTAGAAGAAGTTTTAGGGGGCGTCGAGCGTGCTGCCAGCGGTGCGCGCATCGAGGCCGCAAGTGACGCCGAGGCGGTGGGGCTCTGGCTTGCGGAATATCGCGAAAGCCCCCAAACCTTCAAGGCGTACCGGCGCGAGGCGCAGCGGCTGCTGCTCTGGCTCGATAGCATCGGTAGGCGCTTGAATGATGTGGATCGCGAGGCGCTTCGCGCCTTCGAGGCGTTTCTGGAAAACCCGGAGCCCGCATCCTTTTGGATCGGGCCCGGCGCGCCGCGCTCTAGTCCGGACTGGCGACCGTTTCGCGCCGGGCTTTCACCGGCCAGCCGCCGCCAAAGTCTGGTCATTCTTCAAGGGCTATATAGCTGGCTGGTCGAGGCGGGATGGGTCGCGCATAACCCGTTTAGGTTGATGCGCGATAAATCGCGGCGGCTCAATAATCAGACGACGTCGGTCGAGCGCTACCTGGAGCAGTCGCTTTGGCAGTGGCTTTGGGACTGGCTTGGCCAGACAGAGGAGGGTGCAAGCCCCAGGCAGCGCTTCGAGCAGGCGAGGCGGCGGTTCATTTTCAGCTTTGCTTACTTATTGGCGCCGCGCATCAGCGAGATGAGTGAGGCCAAAATGGAAGACTTTCGGCTGATAGAAGGGCGCTGGTGGTGGGTGGTGACCGGCAAGGGGCAGAAACGGGCGCGTATACCGCTGCCCGAGGACATGCTCGAAGCGCTAAAAGAGTGGCGCTTCGCGCTCGGCCTTTCGCCGCTGCCTGGCTTCGATGAACCGACGCCACTTCTGCGTGCACTGGATAAAACGCGCAGTATCAGCGACAACCAGCTCTATCGGTTGATCAAGTCGGCGTTTTTACAGGCCGCGCAAGCGCTCGAGCAAGAGCAGGGCGAACCGGCCCATGTCGATACGTTGCGACGGGCCACGCCGCACTGGCTGAGACACACCTCGATTACCCACCAGGCGCAGTCGGGCATCAGCCTTCGCTACCTGGCCGAGAGCGCCCGCCACGCCCGTCTTGAAACCACCAGCCGCTACCTGCATACCGAGGCTGACGAGTGGCATGACGAGCAGCAGCGCCACCGCATTCATTCGAGGGCCCCAAAAAGGGGCAGTGACACGTTATAATGATTGCCAGATTTATCTTTCAAGACGTCCAAGGAGGCATCATGAGCACGCCCGGCCCCGAGCTCGCCCAGCAAGAGCTGGTTGAAGAGTTTGAGATGTTCGATAACTGGATGGACCGGTATCAGTACATCATCGATATGGGAAAGCAGCTCCCTGAATTTCCTGGTGAATGGCAAACCGAGCAGTACAAGATCCAAGGGTGTCAGTCGAACGTGTGGATGAACCATGAGGTCGATGGCGAAAAGCTGGTGTTCAAGGCGACCTCGGACGCTGCCATCGTCTCGGGGTTGATCGGCATGCTGCTGCGCATTTATAGCGAGCGCACGCCGGCAGAGATCACCGCGACCCAGCCGCACTTTCTTCAGGACCTGGGGCTGGATAAGCACCTGTCTCCCACGCGCAGCAACGGCCTGCACGCCATGCTCGAACGTATCTATCAGGTCGCGCAAAGCGCCTAGGCTTTGTTCTTACCGTTCGGCTTATCGTCGTGACCGGCGCAGGCGTCTTTACCTTCGTTGCGCTGGTCGGCCTTGTGCAAGGCTTCGCTTCGCCCGCCGGGAACCGGGTCCATGCCACCTGGGTGGCCGGGGTGGCACTTGCTGATGCGTTTGATCGCCATCCAGCCGCCCTTGAACGGGCCATGAACCTTTATGGCTTCAACGGTATAGGAGGAGCAGCTTGGCCAAAAGCGGCAGCGCGGGCCGAGCAGGGGGCTCAGCGTTACCTGATACACTTTGACCAAACCGATCAAGACCGCCCCCAGCGCCCTGGTCAGCGCGATTTTAAGAGCGCGTAAAGCGGGCACGTTATTTGACGTAGAGGGTGGCCGGGTCAATCAGCGCTTCGCTGATGATCGCGGCGTTTTGGGGGTCGATTGCGATATAAAAGCAGCTTTTACGCCCGGTGTGGCACGCAGGACCGGTTTGATCGACCTGAAGAAGTAGCGTGTCGCCGTCGCAATCAAAGGCGGCGGACACCAGCGCTTGCTGCTGGCCGGAGCTTTCGCCCTTACGCCAGAGCTTTTTGCGCGAGCGCGAGTAGTAGCACACGCGTTTCGTTTTTAACGTCTCTTCCAACGCTTCGCGGTTCATCCAGGCCATCATCAGCACTTCTTTGGTGTCGTGCTGTTGGGCAATGGCCGGTATCAGTCCTTCGTCGTTGAATTTGGCCGCGTCCAAAAGCGTTGCCGTCTCGGGCAGCGTATCTTCTCCCGTGGCGGCTTCGATCGCTTTAAAGAGCTCATTGGGCGGGATCTGGTCAAAACGGGACATAAATACTCGTATTAAGTGAAGGCATTCAGGCGCGAGCCGTTGGACTCGGGGAGGGCTAATCGATGCGCTGCTCTTTTCGGCACGCCGCACAAAGGCCCTGAAGCTCGATGGTTTGGCGCTCTACGTTGAAGCCCTTTTGGCTTGCAAGTTCTGCCAGTTCGTCGCTGATCGCATCCAGGTGTAACTCCTCGACGTGGCCGCATTGTCGGCAAATCAACAGTTGGAAGCCGTGGGTATGTTCCGGGCAGGCGCAGGCAATATAGGCGTTTTGTGACTCGATACGGTGAACGAAGCCTTCGGTAATCAAAAACTCCAGCGCCCGGTAAACGGTGGGCGGGCGGGCCGCGGCGTGTTCGCTCGAGAGTTGGTCGAGCAAATCGTAGGCTTTCAAGCCGCCGCCGTTGTCCGCGATCATTTCGAGCACGCGCTTGCGAATAGGCGTAAAACGCACTCCCCGCGTAATGCACTGTGATTCCGCCTGCTGCAGTAGCGTACTGGTTTTCATCATCAACGACCCGGTTAACGTAACACGCCTAGTTTACGCGCTCGCCGCCTTCGTGTCAGGGGAGGCGGTAAGCTCGCTTTGCCGGGCAAAGTGGTGCTGGGCAAAGGCCACGCGCTCCTGGGCACCCACGCCATCGGGTTGGCGTTCGATCAAATCGAGCCGTCGGCGCAGCCCCTCGCCGTTGGTCATTTGAATGGCGAGGCCCGGGCGGGCATTGAGCTCCAAAAGCATCGGGCCGTGTACTCGGTCGAGCACCATGTCGGTGCCCAGATAGCCAAGCCCGGTCATTTCATAGCAGCCGGCGGCCAGGTTCAAGAGGGTGTCCCACTGAGGCACCACCAGGCTTGCCAAATCATGGCCGGTATCCGGGTGGCGGTAGCAGGGGCGGTCGAACTGCACGCCGCGAAGCGCCTCGCCACTGGCAATGTTGAGCCCCACGCCGACCGCCCCCTGATGAAGGTTGGCTTTACCGTCCGAGGCCGCGGTAGACAGGCGCATCATGGCCATGACCGGGTAGCCCTTGAAGACGATGACGCGGATATCCGGTACGCCTTCGTAGGTGTAGGCCATCAGGCTCTCGTCGAAGTTGATCAGCGTTTCGATCACCGCGACGTCCGGCGAGCCACCCAGCGAATAGAGCCCGGAGAGGATATTGGACACGTGACGCTCGACATCGGTCAGTGTCAGGTGGGCGCCGCTGGGTTTGATGAAGGCATTCTCTTCGACGTTCTCGATCACCAGAATGCCCTTGCCACCGCTGCCCTTGGCGGGCTTGATGACGAAGCCTTTGTGGCCGGTCAGCATCGCGCCGATATGCTTGACCCCGAACTGGGTGCCTACCGTGCCGATCAGCGCTGGCGTGGTGATGTTATAGCGCTGGGCCAACAACTTGGTTTGGAGCTTGTCGTCCACCAGCGGATAGAGCTTGCGCGAGTTGTACCGGCCAATATAGCGGATATTGCGCCGGTTCATCCCGATGATGCCCTTGTTCTGCAGGTTTTTGGGCCAGGTCCAGTCCTTGAGCCAGCTCATGACGGCTTCTCGTCATCGATAATGGGCTTGAAGCGGCGAAGCTCCAGCAGGCGGTAACCGGTGTAGTTACCCAGCAGCAAAATGAACGCCATCAGAATCAGCTGCACACCGAGGAAATTGAAAGTGATGTGGCGAATCCAGGGGTTATTCATGGCCAGGTACGCCAGTACCGCGGTGACCAAACTACCGCCCCCCTGAATCAGTACTTCCTTGGGGCCTTCCTCTTCCCAGAGAATCGACATGCGCTCGATCGTCCAGGCCAAAATGATCATCGGGAAGAAAGTGACGGTAAGCCCGGCACTAAGCCCCATACGGTAGGCCAGTACGGTGAAGGCGGCAATGATGGCGATGACCGTGATGATCACCGCCGACACTCGCGCTACCAACAGTAAATTCAAATAAGACAGATAGTTACGAATCACCAGGCCAACGGCAACGATCAGCAAGAAGCCGATGAGACCCGTTAGCAGCGTGGTCTGGATGAACGCCAGGGCGATCAGTACCGGCATGAAGGTACCGGAGGTTTTAACGCCGATGAATACGCGCAGCAGCACGACCACCAACGCACCGATGGGAATCAGCAAAATGGTCTGGAACAGTGCCTGCTCTTCCAGCGGCAGGC
The DNA here is from genome assembly GCF_968212445.1 of Vreelandella sp. GE22. Taxonomy (NCBI): domain Bacteria; kingdom Pseudomonadati; phylum Pseudomonadota; class Gammaproteobacteria; order Oceanospirillales; family Halomonadaceae; genus Vreelandella; species Vreelandella sp. GE22. The sequence goes on along the minus strand of NZ_OZ309110.1, from coordinate 1,949,315 downwards.
TGTGAATCGAGAAATTCAACAGCGTATTGTCCGAGCGGTGATTGCGCACGGCCGCCGAGGCGGGCTGATTATGGGTCAACATCGAGAAGCTGACTTGGGAGTTGGTGCCACCCAGCACTTCGAGCACCGCGCGGCCGCCGGTTTCCCACAGCAGCAGGTTGTCCGGCCGGCCACGCTCGCCGGTGACCGGGTTGAAAATCGCCCACTGATCACCGGGCTCGTCGAAGACCTGAATCCAGCTAGACAGCGACTGACGCCGGCGGGCGTCTTCGAGCAATAAGCCGCTGACTTCCCGCGCCTGGACACCGGCCTGGTTTAAAAGACGCACGATAAGCGCCGAAGGCTCTTCCTGGGTCAGCAGCAGGCGCGCATTTTCCGCTTGGCGCTCGCCGTTGATATCCAGGATGAGCTCGCGGGCGAAGGTCGCGTTATCGGCACTGCGCGCCCAAGCGCGTTCGATGATCTGTTCAGCGGCCGACTCGTAGGGTGACTCCCAGGGGGCAGGCGTCGAAAGCCCGGGCGGGGTCTGGATCGGCGCGCGGGCATCCGGTGATACCAGCATCTGTACCGAGTAGTAAAGCTGCTGGCTACCGGCGGCGTTGCGAATCGTCCACTGCGCCTGGCGGCCCAGCTCGTCGGCGCTATAGGCAAGTCCATAGCCGGAGGACGCGGTGTTTTCGGTCAGTACGCGGTATCCCGCCTGGTGGGAAGGCAGCGCAAGGTCGACCTGAACCGGGCCGTTTTGGGCGTTGAAGGTGATGACCGCTTCGATTTCCCATACCTGACGCTGTTCGCCGGGCACCCAGGGAATTTCGAACTGGACGTGGCGGTGAACGCTGGCAGCGATCCCCGCAATCAATAAAAAACCCACGATCAAATAGAAGGGCAAGCGTGACATGAAGATTCCTTTCAGCGAAAAGCGACAGGGTAGAGCGGTTACTCTTCGGTATCGTCCTGATCATCAGCTACTTCATCGTCAGCCGCCTGGTCTGCAGGCTCGCCGCCGGGGAATTCGGGCCGATCGTGAATGTAAGACTGCGCCACGTCGATAGTGGCAATATCCATCATGAAGCGTCGTCCCAAAAGCACCGGAAAATCCAGATGTGACCGATCGTTTAGCGTGAATTCGACGTTTTCGCGAATCGGCCCCAGGGTCAACAGCAACGAGATGACCGGCCGCGACTCTTCGCCAGAGGCTTGAACGATGCGAACCCGGCGCTGGATAGGTGCTTCGATCCACTCGTCGCGTACCTGCTCGACGGCTACATCGTCTTCGTTGAGGGCCAGTTTGAAACGCACCCAATTTTCGCCATCGCGCTCGAAACGCGTGATATCCGAGGCGGAAAGCGATGAGGTGCTGGCTCCCGAGTCGATACGGGCCTGCAGGTAGGTGCCGATCATGGGAAAGCCGACCCATTCGCTGCGTCCCAAAAGCGTTTTATCGCTCTGAGTCTGCTCGATCTCGCACTCTTCGCGAACGATCAAGGGCTCTTCACCGCGAGCTTCGAGATCCGCCACGTCACGCTGCAGTACGCGCAGCAGATTGCCCACTTCGTGCATGTTGGAGACCAGGATTTGGTGCTGGCTGGTCTGCTCGGTTTGCAGCGAACGGGTGTCGCACTGCTGAACGAGCGCCGATTCGAGCTCCTGAATGCGCGAGTCAAACGACGCCTGGCTTAGCGGCGGAGGCTCGTTTGGCTCTGGCTGGTTCACTGCACAGCCCGCCAATAGCAGCGGCGTAGCCATCAACCAGATAAGTGTTGGGCGCATAAAATGGAAATTCCTTGCCGATCGAGAGGGGGAATAATATGAATAAGTAAGCCGCCTTGTCCAATAAGGTGGCGGTTTTTATTAACTCAGGATATTTGATTTAACATAATATATATTATGCGAACTTATTGAGAAAGCCTTTCCCGACAGCCCACCCTGGTCTTGAGCTTTGCTTTTGTCTGCATCTTCTCTATGCCCGCGGGATGAAGGCTTGTCCAATAAAAAGGACAGCCCTTATCGGGCTGTCCTTTGAACGACTACGTTGGCAGTACCAATGCGGTAGCTACCAGGTCACTCTTCTGCCGGCGCGTAAGATCCATCTTCGCGATGGACTTCCTTGCCGGTAAGCGCAGGTGTAAACACACAGGCCACGGTCATGCCTTTTTCCTTGCCGCGCAGCAGATGCTCGTCGTGCTGATCCAGCATGTAGACATCACCTGCCTTGATCGGCCAGATTTTGCCATCGGCGATGGTTTCTACTTCACCTTCGCCTTCGTAGCAGAAAACGGCTTCGTAGTGGTTCTTGTAATGAATATGGGTTTCGGTGCCCGGGAAAATACGGGTGATGTGAAACGAGAAGCCGGCCTTGTCGCTGGCCAGTATCAGGCGCGTGCTGTCCCAGTTGCCGTTCTCCGCTGTTACCAGGCGGTCTGTCTTACGCGCTTCTTCCAGGTTGCGAACGATCATCGATGTGCTCCTTATGAGGTGGCCGTGCTTGGCCACCGTAATAGTCTTGGGCGTGGCTTAACGGGGTCTACCGCGTTACTTTTTTTCGTTGATCACTGCTTCGACACATTTTTCGAGAATATCCAGACCCGCAATGAGGTCTTCATCGCTGATGGTCAGCGGGCAGAGACATTTGACGACTTCACCGCCCTGGCCGCTAGTTTCGATGATCAGGCCGTGCTCGAACGCCTTACCGGTAATTTCATCGGCAATATCGCCAGATACTACGTCAATACCGCGCATCAAGCCGCGACCGCGTTCGGTGGCTGGCATACCGCTATCGCTAAGACGTTTGGCAAGCTTTTGGAAGCGCTCTTCCACAATACGCCCTTTACGCTGTACGTCACGCTCGAAGGTATCGTTGGACCAGTACTTTTTAAGCGCCGCCGTCGCCGTAACCATGGCGAGATTGAAACCACGGAAGGTGCCGTTGTACTGACCTGGTTTCCACTGGTCGAGTTCCGGGCGCATCAATACGTGAGCAAACGGTAGACCAAAACCGGAAAGTGACTTGGAGTTCGTCACCATATCGGGTTTGATACCTGCATGTTCGAAGCTGAAGAACTTGCCGGTCCGCCCGCAGCCTGCCTGAATGTCGTCGATGATCAAAAGAATATCGTTGGCATGGCAGATGCTTTCCAAGCGCTTGAGCCAATCAAGGCCCGCCACGTTGATACCGCCCTCGCCTTGCACGGTTTCGACGATGACCGCCGCCGGAATATCCAGCCCACCGGACTTATCGCCCAGAAGCTTCTCGAAGTAATCCAGCGTATCGGCGTGCTCACCCATGTAACCATCATAGGGCAAGAAACTTGCGCCCTGGGTTGGGATGCCGCCGGTCGCTTCGCGGAATTTGCGGTTACCGGTCGTGGCAAGCGCGCCCATGGTGACGCCGTGAAAGCCGTTGGTGAAGGTCACGATGTTGTGGCGACCCTTGGCAACCCGGGCCAAGCGGATCGCTGCCTCGACGGCGTTGGTGCCCGTGGGGCCCGGCAGGTGCACTTTGTAGTCGAGCCCGCGCGGCTTGAAAATCAGCTCGTTCAGCGTATCGAAGTAGTCACGCTTGGCGGCCGTCCACATATCCAGACCATGCACCACGCCATCCGACGACAGATAGTCGATCATCGCTTCCTTGAGGTGGGCATTGTTGTGACCATAGTTGAGCGTACCGGCACCGGCGAGGAAATCGATGTATTCGCGCCCCTCTTCATCGGTCAAGCGCGCATTTTGCGCCTTGGTGAATACCACCGGGAACGAGCGCGAATAGGTGCGCACATTGGATTCCATACGTTCGAACGTTTGGGTCTGCATGTTGACCTCCCTTTCAGAGAATGACCTGTCTCAGAACCTTGAGACGGCTAAATGAATTTTCAAGGGCTTACTCGAGCAATCAAGTAACGGTAAACGACCCTCGATTAAACGATATTGTCGGTTTGAAACGGCCCTATACGTACGAGGTTTTCCGGGTCGTGCTCGCCACCGAGCTGCTCGGTCGAAAAGTATTCGCGGCTATTGAGCGGTGCCTGCCAGCGCGCGGCCAGGCGACGGAAAAGCCCCCAGGAAGCCAGATTATCCGGGGTGATCGTGGTTTCCATGTGGTGTACAGCGCCGAGTTCCTCGCGGGACATGATCGCTTCGATCAGCCGCCGAGCAAGACCGGTACCGCGGGCTTTTTCACCCACCGCCACCTGCCATAGAAAGAACGTGTCCGGGGCGTTGTCCTTGACGTAACCCGAGACGAAGCCAACGATTTCGCCCTCTTCATTGGTGGCGACCGCGCAGGTGTCACGAAACTGGGTCGCTAGCAGAAGGTATGCGTAAGCGGAATTCACATCGAGTGGCGGGCAGGCTTTGACCAGCTCGTAAATGCCCCAGCCGTCGTCGGCGTTGGGCTTGCGGATGTAGAGCGGCATCTGCTCGCTCCCCACTACCGCATCGGCAACGGTGGGTCTAGCTAAATCGAAAGAAGGCGTAAAAGATGTTGAAGGCATGCTCATGGTGTTACTTCGCCGTTGCGAATTCGAACGCTACTATAACAGCGAATTATTAATAACTCAAAATGCATGTTATGTTTTTCTCCCTGTTTGATAATTTTTAATTATACTCAGCTCGGCTATGCAGACAGCGCCCATAACGACCTGGATGCTAAAAGCTTAGTCCAACTTCAAAAAAGTGGTAAAAAAAAGCGAGCTTTCGCTCGCTTGGGTTCATTGTCGTTGGGTCGAAGTGTTGGGTGTCACGTGCGCGACGGCGTGCGCATGGTGACAAGTTCTTCCGAGCCCGTGGGGTGAACCCCTAGGGTGCGGTCGAAATCCGTCTTGGTGAGCCCGGCACGCACCGCAATGCCCACGTTCTGAATCAGCTCGCCTGCATCTTCGCCCACGATATGAGCGCCGACCACAACGTCGCTTGCGTCATCCACGACCAGCTTCATCAGCATGCGCTCGTCGCTTCCCGACAGCGTATGTTTCATGGGTTTGAAATCGGTGCGATACACGCGAATATGGGCAAAGCGCTCCCGCGCGGCCTCTTCGCTCAATCCTACGGTACCGATATTGGGATGGCAGAACACCGCGGTGGGCACGTGCTCGTAGTCCAAAGGCTCCGGTGTCGAGTCGCTAAAGTGGAGCTCGGCGATCTGCATCGCCTCGGCGATGGCGACCGGGGTCAGCTCCGGGCTATCGATCAAATCCCCCAGGGCCAATACGGAAGGCACTTGGGTTTCATAGCGCTCGTTGACCGTGATTTTACCACTTTCGTTGAGCGCGATACCCAATTTGTCGAGGCCCAGGCTTTCGATATTGGCGTTGCGCCCGGTGGCAGCCAGCACGGTATCGACGATGAGTGTCTCGCCGGTGGTCAGGGTGACCTTGAGGCCATCCTCTTGTTTGTCGATACGCTCAATATTGGCAGAGAAGTGTAGATTGACGCCCTTCTTTTTCATCTCGTCGCGAGTAAATTCGCGCACTTCGTTATCAAAGCCGCGCAAAAAGAGTTCCTGGCGATAGATCAGATGCGTCTCGCTGCCCAACCCGTTGAAGATACTAGCGAATTCAACGGCGATATAGCCGCCGCCGAGTACCAGAAAGCGCTGAGGAAACGTGTCGAGGTCGAACACCTCGTTGGAGGTTACCGTATGCTCGCTTCCCGGAAAATCCGGCACCCAGGGCCAGCCGCCGGTGGCCAACAGGATCTTTTTGGCGCTGACCAGGCTATCGCCCGTGGCTGAGCCAAGCGAGACAGTATGGGCATCGACGACCGTAGCCCGGGCGTTATAGAGCGTCACGCCGGCGTTTTCGAGCAGGCGCTGGTAGATACCGTTGAGCCGCTTGATCTCGCCGGACTTGTTATCGCGAAGCGTCGGCCAATCAAAGGTGGGCGTTGCCGGCAGGTGCCAGCCGTAGCCGGCCGCATCGTCGAAGCTATCGCGAAAGTGCGAAGCGTAGGCGTAGAGCTTTTTGGGAACACAACCCACGTTGACGCAGGTGCCGCCCAGGTAGCGGTCTTCGGCAATCGCCACCCGGGCGCCCTGGGCGGCGGCGGTGCGCGCCGCGCGTACACCGCCGGAACCGGCGCCGATGACCAACAGGTCGTAATCAAACTCAGCCTGCGCTGACATAGGGACTCCTTGCTACTTGACTATATAACGAAATTTGACGGTATAACGAAAGCCGCCCGCTCAAAGGGAGTCTGAGCGAGCGGTTAAAGCGTCGTGTGAAGGGGGTGAGCCCCCCTAACGATTGAACGATGAAGCCAGCTTAGCCAATAGCACAGGTTACGCCAGTACCTTTCAGGCCGCAGTAGCCTCCCGGATTTTTATCCAGGTACTGCTGATGATAGCCCTCGGCGTAGTAGAACGTGTCCAGCGGCCTGATCTCGGTGGTGATTTCACCCTTGCCGTGTTCGTCGAGTGCGGCTTGAAACGCCTCGGCGCTTTGACGCGCTTGCTCGAGCTGGGCCTCGCTGGTCGTGAAGATCGCCGAGCGATACTGGCTGCCGATGTCATTGCCCTGGCGGTTGCCCTGGGTCGGGTCGTGCCCTTCCCAGAAGATCTGCAGCAACGTGGCAAGTGTCACTTTGGCCGGGTCATAAACCACGCGCACAACCTCGGTGTGGCCGGTGCGCCCGGTGCAGGTTTCATCGTACGTGGGGTTTGGCGTCTCGCCGCCGGCGTAGCCTGCGGCGGTGACGAATACGCCGGGGGTTTGCCAAAACAGACGCTCGACTCCCCAAAAGCAGCCCATACCCAGCACGATTTCATCGTACCCTTCGGGAAATGGCGCCTTGATCGACTGGCCGTTGACGGCGTGAACGTCGCTTGTCTCGATCGGCGTGTCCCGGCCTGGCAGTGCTGCCGAAGTTCTGGAAAAAAGTGTCATGGCCACCTCTTATTGCCGTGGGAATATGCTGGGCGAGCCCTGGCGCGAGAAGGTGTAGATCAGATCCACCGCCTGACTCGTACCGGTAACCGCCTGTACGTAAAGATTACGCCAAAGCGTATAGCGTAGCGTTAGTTCCGCAATCGGCGAGAAAATTCCCACGCCGTAGCTAATGCGGAGGTCGTCGGTGAGCTGGCCGCTCAAGGCGACCTGGCTGTCGTCGCCGGCCCCGGTGGTGTCGAGTGCCAGATCGTTGATGCCGAAGGCTTCACCAATCGAGCCGACCGCGCCGCCGGTACGCCCAAGTGACATACCGATGAGCGCAGTGGTCAAGGCGCTGTCGACGCCGCCACCGGAAGAATCCGGTGCCCGCCCACGCAGTACGTAGGAGAGCGCGCTGCTTTCCGGCATGGCGGGCTCCGAGAAGATCGCGACATTGGGTTCGTCGGCGGTGCCGGTGACTCTAAGCCCGGCGATCACGTCATCCTGGGTCACATCCGGGTTACGAATCGCTTCGAAATCGAGCACCGGCTGGCCCGGCGGGCCGCTAAAGATCAGCTGACCGCGGCGAATCAGCAGGTCCTGCCCAAAGGCCTGGAAACGCCCATCGACCAGGTTCACCTCGCCAAACAGTTGCAGGATGCCATTATCCTGGCGGATTTCGAGGCCGCCGGATAGCCCGGACTCGAGCCCGTAGGCCGCTAGCTGCATATCGCTGCCAAGCGTCAGAGTGATCAGCATATCGAGTTCGATACCGGTCTGGGCGAGTTCGTCGGTCCTGCTGGGCCCTTCGCCGTTGGCGGCTTGAAGCTGGGCAATGCGCTCGGCTTCGCGGTCCTGGCGCTCGGTAATGATGATTTCATCGCCGCTTGGGCTAATCGCGGAGGCCGGCAGTCGGCCGATTTCCAGTCGCGCCCAAGGGATGTCCACGTTACCGCGTATCTGAAGAAGCTCCGGGTTGATGCGAATACGAATATCCGGTGCGGCCTCCAGGCGGCCAAACTGAGGAAGCACCACCAGTAACGGCTCCTGTACCGCGTTTAGATCGATGCCCATGCGCCACTGCTCGTCCTCAGGCCAGTAGGCATCGCCGGTGATGTTGAGCCGGCCCCGCTCGGCGGCCACGAAACCGTCGATGGAGCCCTGGCCGCCGTCGAAGCGCAGGGCCAGCTCGCCATCCACGATATCCAGCGGGATATCCGGCCCGCGCGCCCGTACGCCACGCAGGGCTAGAGTGCCCTGAAGATCCGGCTGGGCCGTGGTGCCGCCGATTTGAACGCTGCCGTTCAGGTCTCCCTGTAACTGGTCGAGCTGCGCGACCATCGGCAGGTAAGGCTCGAGCGAGACGTTGCCGGCGCGCAACTCGCCGTTGAGTCCGCCCTGGCCGATCGGGTCGTTAATGGTAAGGTCGAGGGCGAGCCGGCCGGCTTCTGAAAGCGAAAGCACGACGTTTGCGTTGGCCAGCGACTGGTTGGCCTCTATCTGGGCGTCCAGGTCGATGACCGGCAGCTGAACCGGCTGGCCAAAGTCGTTGATCGCGGTAATGGCCAGCTCGCTCAACAGTTCGACATTAGCCTGCCAGCGCGCCCCACCCTGACGCCAGGAAAGACCCAAGTCCGCCGTCGTGTCACCTTCAAGACGCCAGTCATCGGGCAAGAACGGCTCAAGCATTTCCATGGGAACTTCGCGCATGGTCAAGGCGGCCTGGCCTTGATCCGCCGAGGCGTTGATCGTCTCCGTTGAACAGACCAGTCCGCCTTCAAGCCGGCGCAAGCAAAACGGGGTTAGCCGCGCCTGGCCGTTGGCCAGGTTGTAGCGCACATCGAGCGGGCTCTCGAGGCGGATGTTGCCGGCCTCGGAGTCGATCTCGAGCGGCGTTACCTGGGCCTGGTAGCGCTGGTCTGCCTGATCGAAGCGCCCTGCCAGTTCGAGCTGGGCGCGGCTCATGACCGCGCCGTCGCCGCCTTGTACATCGAAGGCCAGCGTATGCTGGGAAAGTCGCCCGTCCAGGGCCAGGTTCAGGCGCTCGAAGGTTTGGCCGCCGGCGATCACGCGCTCGAGCGCTAAATCGACGTCCAGACGCGGGTCGTCGATACCGGTGACATCGCCGTTGAGCGTCAGCCGCTCGACGGCGTTGTCGGCAAAGCGCAGGCCATCGCCAGTTAGTTCGGCGTTGAGGCGTGGCTCGTTGAGGCTACCCCGCGCCTGGATATCGCCGGTCAACCGGCCGGCAAGTTCCGGATGCAGGGTTTGCAGCTGGGTGAGCGCAATGTCCGCATCCAGCGAAAGCGCCTGCTGGCTTGCCTGGCCCTGGGCGGTAAGACGGTTCTCGCCTTGGGTAAAGAGCAGCTCGTCGATATCGACTTCCAGGTCCGTATTAGCGGTCAGCGCGGCTTGCAGCGTCAGTGGGTAATCCTGGAGTTCGCCGCCGATCGAAAGTTCGGGCAGGTCGATCAGCCAGCGGTTGCCCTGCTGAAGCACGCCAAGTTCGATATCTCCATCGAGGGAGCCGTTGAGGTCATCGACGAAGTGCGAGGGGTCGAAGTTATCCAGTCGAATCCGCGTATCCAGGGCAATGGCGTCGGCCCAACTGACCCGCCCCTGGCTTGCCAACCGGCTTTCATCGATTCGAAGGGCAAGGGATGACCAGCTAAAAGAGCCGGTATCGCCGCTGCCCTCTACGTTCAGCGATAAAAGCGGCACCTCCGGCCCCTGGCCGTCCACGTCCAACGCTAGTGTGTAAGCGTTGATGTCACCCTCGGCGCGCATATCCATATCCTGCAGGACCCAAGGGGCGGTCTCGGCGTTTTCCGGGGCGATCAGGGGCCACTGTAACCGTCCGCTTTGAAGCCGAGCGGTAAACGGGTAGTTCGTATCCTCGATATCGATGCGTGCCTCGAGACGGGTATCCTCGATCCCATCGGCGTCGAGCACTAACGTGAACGCCTCCAGGTCGCCGTTGGCGTGCAGATCCAGATTCTGTACGACGATAGGGTCGGTTTCGGCGTTTTCTGCAGCGATCAGCGGCCATTGGAACCGCTCGCTTCGTAGACGCAGGTCGAACGGATACGTCGGATCGTCAAGATCGACACGCGCTTCGAGCCTGGTGTCCTCGATACCGTCGGCGTCGAGCACCACCGTGAACGCTTCCAGGTTACCGCTGGCGCGAAGATCCAGGTTCTCCACCGTCAAGGGCTCGGCGTCGCTGTTTGCCGCCGGCGTGGGCGGCCACTGGAATTGCTCGGTTTGCAGGCGTACATCGAAGGGAAAGCGCGGGTCGAGTACGTCCACGCTTGCATCGAGCACGACATTGACCAGCCCTTCGGTGTCGAGCTCGCCGCTTAGTTCGGCAAGCGAGCCGGACAGTGAAAGCGATAGCGTATTACCGCTAAGCTCGGGAAAGCGTTCGGGCAGGTAAAGCGTGGTGTCCAGGTTTAGGTCGAGGGGGTAGCTTTCCGCCAAGCGGATAGTGCCCGCAAGATCGACTTCGGCGTCCGGGGTGAGCACGTAGAGAGTATCGATCGCGACATCGTGTTCTACCACCGAGCCCACGAGCGTGAGCCGCTCGACCTGGTAGTCGAAGGCGCCTTCGAGGGCGAAGTCGTTGATGGCGAGTTCTTCGACGATGACATCGATCGGGAGCGTGATATCGGGCAGCTGCGTTCGCCCTTTTTCGCTCACCAGCACTCCGCCGCCTTCGTCTTCGGTTGCCTCTTGCTCATCCCGTGGCGCGTGAACGGCGATCGCCCCGTCGATGCCGGTGGCCTCGAGCGGTGTGTCGGTATTTTGGGTGAGCCGAACGCCTTGGGACGGGGGCAAATAGACGCGAGGCTGGTCAAGCTCGGTCGGCGCCAAACGCACGCTTTGCCCTTCGGCGATGGCGGCGCTGGTCAATGACTCCAGCGTGATACGCGTACCATCCCCTAACGTCACCGCGGCGTTGTTCAGTACCAGTTCGCGAAGTTCGATGGGAAAAGGCAGCGTAATGCGCAGCGGCTCCTGGTTCTCTTCCGGCGGCGTTTCATCGTCACTCGCGCCGATACGGATATCCGCTCCTTCGGCGCGCAGCGTGTCGATACATAGCCGCCCCGACAGCAAACAGTCGTCCGCCCAGCGAAGTTCCAGGTCATCGATGGCGGCCCGGGTCGTGCCGATGTTCAAACGAAAGCCTTGAAGTGTGAATTCGTCGAGCAACTCTCCAGACTGCGAATCGAAGCTGATATAGCCGCGCTTTTCCGCCTGGGAGAAAATCTGCGCCGTCCCCCAGGGGGAAAGCGCCGTCCCCAAAATCAGCGCGACCAGGCCAAACAGCCACAGCGGCACGAGGATCAGAAGCCGGATCAGGCTCCAAATGGCCAAGCGGGTACGGGTTCTAGAAGAGAGCCGCTTTTTCCTGCGCGGCTTTTTCTTTGCGACGTTTGCCAAAATGCGCTCCTAGAACTCGGGGCCGATAGAGAAGTGTAAGCGGTAATCGTTGTCGTCATCGTCGAAGGGATGCGCCACGTCGAAACGAATGGGGCCGACCGGCGATACCCAGCGAACGCCCAGGCCCGCCCCGGTTTTCAGATCTTCGGCTTCCCAGTCGTTGAAGGCATTGCCGTTATCGACGAAGGCAGCGCCCCACCAGTCGCCGGTTGCTCGGCGCTGGTACTCGAGCGTCGAACTCAGCATTTGTTGGCCGCCGCGCAGCAGCCCGTCTTCGCCACGCGGCGCCAGGCTCTCATAGGAGTAGCCGCGCACGCTGCGATCCCCACCGGCGAAAAAGCGCAGCGAGGGCGGAATCTTGTCGAAGTCATCGGTTTCGGTAGCGCCCACGCTGAGGCGCGCTAAGAAGCGGTTGTCCGCATTGAGGGTACGGATCCACTCGGTATCACCGGTCACGCGGGCAAAGCGGGCGTCCGACCCCCAGGCGGTATCCGAATACTCCACCGAGAGCTGCTGACGGTCACCCCAAAGCGGAAAGCGCTCGGGCCTGGTGCGCGTACGCGACCACTGAATGCCGGGATAGTAAAGCCAAACCTCGTCGGAGAGCCCGCCCTGGGTAAAGTCTTCGTAGGTGGTACGTAAGTAAAGCGTCTGAACCCAACGGTTTTCGAACTCCCAGCGCCGGGCGAACTCGATGGTGCCCTCGACTGATTGGGTGTCGTTATCGTCGCGGTTACGGATACCGTACTGGAGCCGGTAATTGTCGCGAATCGGGTCTTCCAGCGGAATGTTATACACCCCGGTAAAGCGCTGATCCGGCCCGGAAATGTAAAGGTCGTGGTTCAGGCTATGACCCAAGCTATTGATCCAGGGCTGCTGCCAGCCAAAACGCAGCCTGGGGCCGACATCGGTGGCAAACCCGATACCAGTTTCGAATTGGTGGCGGTCGGCAGGCTCGACGGTTACATCGATCGGCAGGCGGTTGTTGCCCGACTGGCCAAGGCTTAGCGCACTTGCGAACGCCGCGCTCGAAAGCCGCGGGCGCTGTGGCTGGGACGCGGTGGCCGAGTCGAACCAGGGCGAGCCACCGCCACTCGGCGCAATCACCAACTCCTGGGCGGTTTGCAGCCGCGGGCGCACGGTGACCGAGCTGAACCAGCGGGTTTCGCCCAGCCGTTGACTATAGCGAGCCACGGATTCGGCAAGATAAGGGTCGCCGGTCTCGAAGCCGCGCATCTGACGCAGCCGGTCGGGCTGGATATGACTGCCGACAATGACGGTATTGCCGAACTGGTAGCGCGGGCCGCTATCGAAATCCATATAGAGTCGCGCGCTTTCAAGATAAGGGCGAACTTCCATACGGCGGTCGGTAAAGCCCCAGTCGAAGTAGCCGCGCTCGATCGCAAGGCCCGAGAAATCGGAGCTTAGCTCGTCCCAGGGGGCGTGATTGAGCACGTCGCCTTCGCTGAGCGGAAAGGCGTCCAGCGCCGCTTGAAACGTTGGGTCGTCCTGGGCATCGCCCTGAATATCGATCGACAGGGTTTCGATACGTACCGCCGGGCCCGGCTCGATTCGTACCCTCACCGGGGTTTGATCGACGTCGACGTTGATCTCGGATTCGTAGTAGCCAAAAACCCGCAGCGCTTCCTGGGCGCGCTGACGGATCTCGCCTTCCAGGCGCACGTCGGTATAGCGCTCTTCGTCGATGTTTTGCAGGTAAGCGTCAACGTTCTCTTGCACCGGCCCGGTGACGCCGCTGATGGCGGCTTCTACCGCTCGCGCCAAGGGGCTAAGCGTCAAAAACGGCGTTGCTGCTAACAGCGCGACGGGGATGGCCAATCGCTGACGGTATCGTTGCATGTGTGTCTTTTCCTAACCCAGGCCGGCGAAATAGCGTAAGGCGATATAGTGCGCGTAAGGCGATATAGTACGTGTAAGCCGATATAGTACGTCGCGCGCCGAATTATCGCAGCATTTCCATTTGAGCACTAAACGCGAGCTGCGCCTGGCGTACCTGGCGTACATCGCTCTCCAACGCACTAATGCGCTCGCTTAGCTCTGCCGTTGCGCTATCGAGTGCTTGTTGATCGATACCCGCTTCATCGTTTTGGGGCCTTTGTGATAGCTCGGCCACCTGTTCGTCGAATTCGCTCCGCCACTGGCTGAACTGGTTCTCGATCGAGGTGCTCTCCCGGGCGATCTGCTCTTCAAGTGCCGCTATGCGCTCGGCGGTATTCTGGTCGAGGTAAGCCACCTCTTCCACCAGATTTTGTCGGCCGGCGGTTCCCGCCTGTTCAAGGGCGCCGAGCGAGGTGCGAATGGCGTCCAACTGGCGGTCGTTAAGGTCGGCGGCCTCGCGAAGCTGATCAAGCTCACCGCGTAGATCGTCCAGCGACTCGGTCGAGGCCAACTCCTGGCCGTCGGTCAGTACCCCGTAAAGCTCTTCACGGGTGTTGCTCAGCCGCAGGGCAAGCTGTTCCTGCTCCTGGAACAGCGTGGTCATCTGCGCCTGCATGTAGGTGACCGTATCGACGACGTCGACATCGCCGGATTCGAGCCGCGCGTGCAGGTTGGAGACCTCCCCACTTACTCGGCTAAGCTCGCTCGATAGACGTTCGCGCTCGAACCAAAGCCCTGCAACTAGCGCGCCCAGTAGCGCGATCACCAGCAGTAGCATAAGCCACAAGGGCCAGATGGTTGGCCCGCGGCGATGGCGCAGGTGCTGCGCGCTCAGGCTTTGGTCCACATCGGGCACGATGCGTTGGGACGAGGTGGCGTCAGACATGAAATATCCTCAAAGAGTCGCTGGGTCGGCACGACGACCAATCCCTCTATAGCGTAGGCCACAGCTGGCTACGAAGGCAGGGTCGAAAATGTTGCGCCCATCCAATACCAATTTAGCGTTGAGCAACGAGGCTAAGCGATGCCAGTCCGGGTTCCAATAGATTTTCCACTCGGTGACCAGCATCAGCGCATCCGCGCCCTCGCAGGCCAGGTAAGGGTCGCCGGTGTAAAGCGTCAGGTCCTCGCGCTCGCCCAAAAGCGCTGCAAGCGCCGGGGTGGCTGCCGGATCGTGGAGTTTCACCTTGACCCCTTGGGCCAACAGCGCTTCCAGCAGTGTAAGGACCGGCGCGTGATCGATGCGCGCGGTGCCGGGCTTGAACGCCGCGCCCCAGATTGCGACGGTTTTGCCGGTCAGCTCGCCTTCGAAAAACGTCCAGAGCTTTCTGAACAGCGTCTCTTTTTTCTGCTCGTTGATATCGACGACCTGCTCTAAAAGCGCCGAATAACGCCCGCTTTGCGACTGGACATCGGCCAGGCGCATCAAATCCCGGGAAAAGTTCGGGCCGCCAAAACCGCAACCCGGGTACAGGTATTCAAAGCCGATACGCGTGTCGGCGCCCATGCCTTGGCGCACGTGCTCGACATCCACTCCCAACGTATCGGCAAGCCCGGCGATTTCATTCATGTAGCTGATGCGCGTGGCCAGCATGCCGTTGATGGCGAGCTTGGTCAGCTCCGCGGCACGCCGAGGCATGAGCTGGAAAACGTCGCGGCGGCGGTTGAACGCGCGCAGAAGTTCGCGGATGACCTGCTCGCCCTGGGCGTCGTCGCAGCCCAATAGCCAGCGTGTGGGGCGCGTGAAGGACTCCCAGGCGCGCCCTTCTTCCAGCGTATCCGGGAGAGCCACGCTTGAATGCTGCTCCCCCATCAAGGCGTGCAGCCGCTCGGTGTCGCCCACCGGAAAGGTGGAATTATTCACCAACACCACCCGCGGCACCTGAAACGTTAGCGCGTCGATCAAGGTGTCCGCCGCCTGGCGCTGGTTGGGCGAAAGAGCCAGCCAGATCACCTCCGTGGCGCCGGCATCGTCCAACTGGTCGATGATACGCAAGGTGCCCTGATCGAGCGCCTGGCTGATATGCGCCATGAGCTCGGGCTCCCGGCGCAGCCAGTCGCGCTCGGAAACGGCCTCCCAGGGAGAGTCTTCGTGGAGCAGCCAATCGACCCGGTGGCCTACGAAGGCCAGTGCCGCGGCCGCCGTCGCAGCGCTGAGCTCACTACCGTGGAGTAATACGCGCATTAGGTACGCTCCCAACGCAATCGCCGGATAAACAGGGCTTTTTGAGTCATGACGCGCTCCTTTTCATGCGCTTCGCTCCTGGAGTGGTTAGAATGTAATAATACAAAACCCGGGGGTGGATGCCACCTTGTTGCCTAATGTAACCGGCTGGAACGATTTGGCCGTTAGGCGGCCCGGTAAAATCTCGCGCTGACACGATAAGGAAGTGACTCCATGCAAGCGACCTCTCAGGATAGCACTGCTGATCGCTATAAAGGTAACGTCGATCAAGCGGAAGTAGCGAAATTTGAAGCACTTGCCAGCCAGTGGTGGGACGACCAAGGCGAGTTCAAGCCGCTGCACGAGATCAACCCGCTGCGCCTGGATTTCATCGACGCCCGGGCCGGGCTTGCCGGGAAGAAGGTGCTGGATGTGGGCTGCGGCGGCGGCATCTTGAGCGAGTCCATGGCGCGCCGCGGCGCTCAGGTGACCGGCATCGACCTGGGCGAGGCGCCGCTGGGCGTTGCCCGAGTGCATGCCGAGCACCATAACGTCGAGCTCGACTATCGCAATATAAGCGTTGAAAGCCTGGCCGAGGAATCGCCGGGCGCCTTCGATGTCGTCACCTGCATGGAAATGCTCGAGCACGTCCCGGACCCGGCATCGGTCATTCGTGCATGCTGCAAGCTGGTGCGCCCAGGCGGTTACGTTTTCTTTTCGACGATCAACCGCACGCCCAAAGCCTACGCGTTTGCGATCGTGGGCGCGGAGTACGTACTGAACCTCTTGCCCCGGGGCACCCACGACTACGCTAAATTCATCCGCCCTTCTGAAATGGCCGGCTGGGCGCGTCAGGCGGGGCTCGAGGTGCGTGAACAAACCGGACTGACCTACAACCCGCTTACCCGCCGCTACAAGCTGGCAGCCCAGGACGTTTCGGTCAACTACATGATGTACTGCCGCAAAGTGAGCCAATAAATGGCGTATTCGACTCTTGAGGCGCCCACCGCCAGCGCCACGCTTGAGCTTCCCGCACCCAAGGCGGTGCTGTTCGATCTCGACGGCACGCTGGTCGATACCGCCCCGGATCTGGCGAACGCGACCAACGCGTTAAGGCAGCACCACGGCCTGGCGCCCCTGCCCTTCGATCAGATTCGCCGGGAAGTCTCCAACGGCGGCAGCGCCCTGGTGACACTGGCCATTGGTCTTGAAGCCGATGCCGACGGCCACGCCAGCGCCCGCCAGTACCTGTTGGATGCCTACGAACAGGCGGTAGCAGTGCATAGCCAGGTCTTTAGCCCGCTGGATCGGTGGCTGATCGACTGGCACGCCAATGAAAGACTCTGGGGCATCGTGACCAATAAGCCCCGCCGCTACACCCTGCCGCTACTCGAGGCGCTGGCGCTGGAGCCGGGTGCGCTTTTGTGCGCCGACGACTTGAGTGTCAAAAAGCCCGAGCCCGAACCGCTTTGGGAGGCCGCGCGGCGTCTGAATATCGCCCCAGCAGAGTGCTGGTACGTGGGCGATCATCGCCGCGATATCGAGGCGGCAAAAGCGGCGGGCATGACGGCCATTGCGGTGGGGTATGGGTATATCAGCGAGCAGGACGACTACCGCACCTGGCCCGCCGATGTCTGGTTCGAAACCTGCGAGGCGCTGGTCGAGCGCCTTCTCACGTTCTAGCAGGGAGAGAGTGAACCCCTTCGGGTTTTAAGCCCGGGGCGGCTGCGCGTCGATTTTTTGCCCCGTTACGCCGCGGCTGTCCGGGCCCATCAGCCAAAGGTAGGTGGGCATGATCTGTTCCGGTGTACGCAGCGTAGCGGGGTCTTCCTTCGGGTAGGCACCTTCACGCATTGCGGTGCGCGTGGCGCCCGGGTTTAGCGTATTGACGCGCAGGTGCGCGCGCTCCTGGAACTCATCGGCCAAAAGCTCCATGAACCCTTCTGTGGCAAACTTGGAAACGCTGTAAGCGCCCCACTGCGCCCGGCCTTTACGGCCGACGCTGGAGGACGTGAAAATCAGCGAGGCATCCTCGGCGCTATCCAGTAGCGGCAACAGTGCCTGGGTCATCCAGATGGGGCCATTGATGTTGACCTGCATCACCTGTTCCCAAAGCTCGGGGTCGTACTCTTCGAAAGGCGTAATCGTCCCCAATAGCCCGGCGTTGTGTAAAACGCCGTCCAGCCGGCCAAACTCTTTATCCAACCGCCTGGCCATATCGTCGAAATCTTCGAGGGTTGCGCCCTCGATATTGAGCGGAAAAATCGCCGGCTGGGGGCTGCCCTGCGCCTCGATTTCATCGTACACGCGTTCGAGCTTCTCGAGCGTGCGGCCCAGCAGAATAACGGTAGCGCCGTGTTGGGCGTAACTCAGCGCTGCGACCCGGCCGATCCCATCGCCGGCACCGGTGACCAAAATGACCCGGTCCTTCAATAGTTCAGGCTGGGGCTGATAGTCGATCTTGCAGGTCATGCATAACCTCGAGGTGAGTATTATCCGGCGGACTGGCGGAGAAAGTCGTTGGCAAGCCCGGCGGCGCTGCTTTGCGGAAAGTCGTCGCGCACCTGCTCTAGTAGTTCGCGACTGCGCTCGGGCTCGCCCTGGCGTGCCTTGACCAGACCCAGCTTATAAAGCGCGTCCGGCACTTTGTTGCTGTTGTCGAAGTCTTCGATGACGCGGCTAAAGGCTTCATCCGAGGCGCCGAGTTCGTTTTCGGCAGCATAGAGTTCGCCAAGCCAGTAGTAGCCGTTGGCCGTCAGGCTGGTATCCGGGTGGGCATCGACGAAGGCGCTGAACGCGTCGATCGCTTCGTCGAAGCGGCGCGCCTGAACGTGGGCGAAGGCCGCCTGATAGTCGGCCTGGGCGTCTTCGCTTACGTTGCTGGAGGGGGCATTGACCACCTCCTCCGCCGCCTCAGGTTCTACTTGCGGCGCGGCCTGCTCGGCGGGCGCCGGGGCTGGCGCGGAGGCCTGCGCCGGTGCGCTCGTTTGCAGGTTCATCAAGCGGTCTTCGATATCGATGTACTGCTGCTGCGACTGTCGGCGCAGCTGCTCCAGCTGATGCCTAAGCTCTTCGACCTGGCCGCGCAGCTGCTGGATTTCCTGCTGGTGCTCCTCGACCTGGTTAAACAACACCAGGTTACCGCCGGAAGCTTCCTGGCGCTGGGTTTGCTGATAGAAGCCGTTGGAGCCCGAAGAAATATCCTGAACCAGGGGCTGTTGGGCAAGCGCCGTAAGGGGCAATACGGACAGCGGGAGCGCAATGGCTCCCGCACCGCACAGCCTCTCAAAAAAGCGTTTGAGACTGTGATTCATGTTGACTCCGAAAACGCAGGCGCGCCGTGGCGCGCCGGTACGTCTAGTAGCTAAATACAACGCGACGGTTTTGTGAGTAGGCGCTGTCGCCCTGGCCGCTGGCCGCCGGACGCTCTTCACCGTAGCTCACAACGCTCATCTGAGACGGCGAAACGCCCTGAATGTTCAGAAAACGCTGTACCGCGCGAGCACGGCGCTCACCCAGTGCCATGTTGTATTCCCGCGTGCCGCGCTCATCGGTATGGCCCTGAAGCGTGACGCGCGCGTTCGGGTTGGACTGCAGGTAGCGTGCATGGCCCATTACCACGGATTCGTACTCGCTTTTGATCGTATCGCGGTCGTAATCGAAGTAGATGGTGCGCACTTCGGGGATACGTGAATCGGCCTGCTGGCCGGTACCCGAGCCGCTGGTCGAACCGTACTGACCGGTACCGCTGGTGCCCGTGCCAGAACCGGTGCCCGTACCCGTGGTGCTGCCACTTTGGCTTCCGTAAGCGTCACCGTCCTGGGTGCCGCCGGTGCTTGAACAGCCAGCAACCGCCAGAATGGAGAAAGCGACTGCTAGAGAGCGAGCCAATGGCTTAAGTTGCATAATCAGACTCCTTGCCTGAAAACAGAATTTTGTGTTGTTCAACTATTTCTGTTGTTCAACTTTAATTTAAAAAGGGAGACCACGCGGGATCGCGTACTTCACCCTGTGCTGCCGGCAGTCTGAATGACGAGCGGCCATCCGCCGAAACGGCACTCAAAAAGCCACTTCCACCCTGTTGGGTAGCGAAGATTACCATGGTCCCGTTCGGCGCAACACTAGGAGATTCATCCCGCGTTGATTCGCTCAATACGACTAAACGGCCACCATCCAATTCCTGACGCGCTACCTGATATCCGCGGTCCGAGCGGTGAATCAAAAAGATCTGGTCACCGTCGGGTGAGTAGCGCGCACGGGCATTGTAGTTGCCGGTGTAGGTCACGCGGTCGGCGCTGCCGCCACTGGCCGGCATCTGATAAATCTGCGGGCCGCCGCTGCGATCCGAGGTGAAAATCAGGTTACGGCCATCCGGCGACCAAGCCGGTTCAGTATCGATGCTATTGCTCTGGGTCACGCGGTCGAGCGAACGGCTGCCGATATCGAGTACGTAGATATCCGGCTGGCCATCCTTGGAAAGCGACATCGCCAAACGGCGGCCATCTGGTGACCAGGCCGGGGCACCGTTGATACCCTCGAACGAAGTTGCCTGAACCCGCTGTCCGGAGGACACACTTTGAATATAAATCGCCGGGCGTTCTGTTTCAAAGGAAACATAGGCCAGTTTAGTGCCATCCGGCGACCAGGCCGGTGACATGATCGGCTGGTCAGAGGTTAGCACCTGCTGGCTGCGGCGACCGTCCGAGTCAGCCACGTAAAGTCCAAACTGCATGTTGTCGCCCAAGCCCTGGGCAGTGACGTAGGCAATTTTGGTCGAAAACGCGCCGCGAATATCGGTGATCGCTTCAAAAATCTGGTCGCTGATGTAGTGCGCGCCACCGCGCAGGTCGTTGCTATCGACGTTGACGGTTTCGCCGATCATGCGCGACTGGCCGCTAATATCCATCAGCTCGAACTGGATCTGGTAGCCGCTGCCGGACTGCTGAGCGCGCCCGACGACCAGGTAGCGGGTATCCAGAGAGCGCCAGGTGCCGAACTGCACATCGCTTGCCTGACTTGGCCGTTCGAACATTGCGCTGCGTTCGAGCGGGGCGAACATGCCGCTACGCTCCAGGTCATCCTGAACGATTTGTGCAACGTCTTCGGGGAAGCCTTCGCCGCCTTCAAATGGCACTACGGCAATGGGCAAGGCCTGGTCGCTGCCCCGGGTTATTTCGATGGTAAGGTTGGCGCTTGCGACGCTGCTGATCAGCAGCAGAACACAAAATAGCCATACTTTGCTCAAGGTCTGCATCAACGTACCCCTCCTGGCGAGAAGTTAAAGTTCATCGGTTGTGATCGAATCATGCGCTGCTGTTCCGGGGTTAGTTGCAGCAGCTCGCGAAACGGCGCTGCTTGCTCGACCGCTTGAATGGCCGACTGATCAAAAGCGCTGTTGCCGCTCGACGTTACTATGTTAGCCAATAACACCTCCCCTGACGGCCCCAAACGCACGCTTATGGTGGTACGCAAGTTGTCGCCGGCGCCGCCGGGGATGATCCAGGCCTGCTCGACGGCCCGCTGCACAAGGTTGCTAAAGTTATTGGCTGCCTGCTGGGCTTGTTGCGCATTGGCCGCGGCCGCCGCTTCGCCTTCCAACTGGCGCTGCATGGCGGCTTCGGCCTCTGCCTGAGCTTCGGCTTCGGCTTCGCGCTGACGCTGGGCCTCTGCTTCTCGTTCACGCTCGGCTTGGGCGTCGCGTTCGCGCTGCGCCGCTTCTTCACGCTCACGTTCTGCCTGGGCTTCGCGCTCAGCTTGTGCTTCGGCCTCGGCTTCGCGACGCGCCTCTTCCTCCCGCTGGCGTTCAGCTTCAGCTTCGGCCTCCGCTTGGGCCTCTGCCTCTGCTTGGGCTTCGGCCTCTGCTTCGGCCTCCGCCTCGCGACGTGCGGCTTCTTCGCGTTGGCGTTCGGCTTCCGCTTCTGCCTCGCGTTCCTGGCGAGCTTGCTCTTCGCGCAGGCGTTGCTGCTCGGCCTCGGCTTCTTCTCGGGCCTGCTCCTCGGCGGCGCGCTCTTCGGCCAGGCGTTGGGCTTCTTCTTCGCGTGCCTGGGCTTGAGCCGCCTGCTCCTGAGCTTGTTCTTCGGCTTGCTGTTCCCGGCGCGCCGCTTCGGCTTCGGCTTCTTCGAGCGCACGAGCGCGGTCTGCAGCCGCCTGGGCTTCAGCCTCGGCAGCGGCTTGCGCTTGCGCTTCCGCCTCGGCGTTGCTTTCTTGCGGCGCGGGTTCGGGTTCGGGTTCAGGCTCAGGCGGTGGTTCGGTCGGCTCCGGGGCGCTGGCACTCTCTAATGCCGCCTGCTGTTCGATCGCCTGCTGCGCCTGGTCGGTAAAGGTCTCGGTGCTGACAAAGGTTGCCTGCACGATCGAGGTAGTGTCCGGCTCCTCGGTGCTGCTCGGCAGGCTAATCAAGCTAAACGCCAGGATCGCGAGGTGAACCGCAATCGCCAGTATCGCGGGCAAGGTATAGCCGACATCCTGTCGGTCACGAAAAGCGTCATGGGCCATAAGCGTTACCCTTGCGCCTCCTGGGGCGGCTCGGAAAGTAGCCCTACGTTGGCAACGCCGGCGCGCTGAAGCGTACTCATCAGCACCACGATTTGACCGTACTGTACGTTACGGTCGCCACGCACCATGACCGGCGTATTGGGTACACGCTGGAGTATCGCGACGACGCGCTCGGACATCTGATCAAGCGATACCGCCGTGGTGTCCTCACCCAGGGTAATGAAATAACTGCCTTCACTATTGACCGAGATAATGATGGGGTCCGACTCGTCCTGATTCTCCAGCGGCTCGGAGCTTACCTGGGGCAGGTCGACCTCGACCCCTTGAGTCAGCATGGGGGCGGTGATCATGAAGATCACCAGCAGTACGAGCATGACATCGATGAAGGGGACGACGTTGATCTCCCCCATCGGTTTTTTATTACCGCCGCGATTAAATGGTCCGTTCATGTTGGACTCCCTTAGCCGGCGCTCTTGCTGCTATCGCGACCTTGCAGATTGCGATGCAAAATGGCGTGGAACTCTTCGGCAAAGTCTTCGTACTTACCCAGTAGCCGGCCAACGTCATTGGAGAGACGGTTGTAGAAAATAACCGCGGGGATGGCAGCGAACAGGCCCATGGCCGTGGCGATCAGCGCTTCGGCGATCCAGGGCGCGACGGTGGCAAGCGTTGCCTGCTGCGACATGGAGAGCGACTGAAACGAGCCCATGATGCCCCAGACGGTACCAAAAAGGCCGATATAGGGGCTTGCCGAGGCCACGGTGGCCAAAAACGTGAGATGTTGGGTCAGGCGGTCTTCTTCGCGGGACCAGGCCACGCGCATGCTGCGCTGTACGCCTTCAAGAATGGTATCGGCGTTGCGGGTCTTGGGAAGCAAACGGTTGAATTCGCGAAAGCCGGAATGAAAGATATGCTCGGCGCCATGCCCCGGCTCGTCGGCGGGGATTTCGCGGTAGAGTTCGTTGAGATCGACCCCGGACCAGAACGACTCTTCGAACTCGCTGTAATCCCGCTTGGCTCGGCGTATAGCGATACTGCGCTGAAAAATCACCACCCATGAGAGGATCGACCCCACGACAAGCAGCAGCATGACCAGCTGCACGACGGTGCTGGCACTCATTATCAGGTGGGGTATGGACATGGTGTTATCGTTCACAGTCGCCCTCATCAGTCTGTTAGCGCAAACGCGCCGTTATGGTCTGTAGAATGGATCCAGAAACCCGTTATGTAGTGCTGCCTGGCCCGCTTATGCGTCGAGTTGGGCCCGAAGCTCGCTGGGCCACGCTTTGGGCCGCAGCGTTTCGCCGTTCAAGCAGGCTATCTCGACTGTGGCGCGGCACAAGAGTTCCTCGTTTCGCCATACGCGTTGCTCGAAGACCATCCGGCAGCGGCCCATACTGTCGACCGTTGCGTCTACGCTTAGCGCGTCGTCGAGTCTGGCCGGTTTGCTATAGTGACAAGCCAAGCGGTATACCACTAGCTGAGTGCCTTCGTCCAGCAGCGTTTGTTGGCCAAGCCCCAATTCTCTTAGCCATTCACTGCGGGCACGCTCCATGAACTTCAAGTAGTTAACGTAGTAGACGATGCCGCCGGCGTCGGTGTCTTCGATATAGACACGCACCGGCATACGAAACGTTGGGCTCACGGGCGGCGCTCCCCTTCCACGTCGATACTCTGCTCGTGGGGTACGCGGTCGAAGTGTCGCCAGGCTTGGCGGGTCACCACACGCCCCCGCGGCGTGCGCATCATAAGCCCCTGCTGAATCAGGTAGGGCTCGATGACATCCTCGATGGTATCGCGCTCTTCGCCGATCGCCGCGGAAAGCGAATCCACCCCGACCGGGCCGCCGTCGAACTTGTCGATCATCGCCAGCAATAGCCGCCGGTCCATATGGTCCAGGCCATGATGGTCTACGTTTAGCATATTGAGCGCGGCGTCGGCCAACGCGGCATTAACGACCCCGTTACCCTTGATGTCGGCGTAGTCGCGCACGCGGCGTAAAAGCCGATTGGCGATACGCGGTGTGCCCCGGGAGCGCCGAGCGATCTCTATCGCGCCTTCGCGGTCGGTTTCGACGTCCAAAAGCTTGGCCGAGCGGGTCACGATCTCGGTCAGCTCCTCCAGGTTATAAAACTCGAGGCGCTGCACGATACCAAAACGATCACGCAGCGGCGAGGTCAAAAGCCCGGCGCGCGTGGTCGCTCCGACCAGCGTGAAGCGCGGCAAATCCAGCTTGATCGAACGCGCCGCTGGCCCTTCGCCAATCATGATATCGAGCTGGAAATCTTCCATGGCGGGATAAAGAACTTCCTCGACGACCGGCGAAAGCCGGTGGATCTCGTCGATGAACAACACATCACCGGGCTCGAGATTGGTGAGCATGGCGGCCAAGTCGCCGGCGCGCTCGAGCACCGGGCCCGAGGTTGACTTGAGCCCGACGCCCATTTCGGTGGCTATGATATTGGCCAGCGTGGTTTTACCAAGACCTGGCGGGCCAAAGACCAGGGTGTGGTCCAGGCTCTCCTCGCGAAGCCGCGCGGCGCCGATAAAAATCTCCAGCTGTTCGCGTACCCGGGGCTGGCCAATATAGTCCTGGAGTTTTTTGGGGCGAATGGCGTGGTCGATGCGCACCTCGCCCTGCTCGGGGGCGGCGGCAATGAGCCGGTCGTGTTCTAGCATAAATACTCGTTAGCGCCTGCGTTCAAAAGCCGATAATTTGTCATTTAGCCTCCCATGCGCCGGGTAAGTGCTGCTTTTATGAGCGCTTCCGTTGGCTGATGGGGGTCGATATCGGCCAGCATTTTAGCGGCTTCGGTCAGCTTGTAGCCAAGGCTTGTAAGCGCCGCCTCGGCATCGGCCAGGTTGTTGCGCGGCGCGGCCTCGCCGTTGGCGCCTTCCAGGGCAAGCGGTGCGTGCTGGCCCTGCTCCCATTCCGGGAAGCGGTCGCGCATTTCGATGATCAGCCGCTCGGCGGTTTTCTTGCCCACGCCCGGCAGTTTGGTGAGCGCCTTGCTGTCGTCGTCGCGCACGCAGCGCATGAAGGCGTCTTCATCCATGCCCGAGAGAATCGCCAGGGCGAGCTTGGGGCCTACGCCGTTGACCTTGATCAGCGCCCGGAACAGCGCGCGCTCCTGCGCCCGGGCGAAGCCGTAAAGAAGATGCGCGTCGTCGCGAATGGTCAGGTGGGTATAGAGCGTTACGGTCTCGCCTGGGGCGGGAAGCGCCACAAGGGTTGTCATCGAGGCTTCCAGCTCGTAGCCAACGCCGTGCACGTCGATGACCACCCAGGGTGGATGTTTTTCCAGCAGTGCGCCGTTTAAACGACCAATCATGGGCTACCTCGTTACCGATCAAACAGGGGTTACATAAAAAAGCGAGTGACTAAACAGACGGTTACTCTACACAGGGTTACTATATGACGACTCTGTACAGATGACCAGTGGTGGCGCGACGACCTTAAGTTCTGTGCGCTGTTAAAGGCGCCAACGTCCGCTCGAGCGCCGACTTGCACCCCGGGCGGGCAAAGCCGTTAGCCCCTGGCCTGCGTAGGCGTGGCTGAGCGCAATGGCCAGCGCATCCGCGGCGTCGGCCTGGGGCGTGGCCGAAAGATTCAAAATGGCGGTGACCATATGCTGGACCTGGGCTTTATCCGCCCCGCCTTGGCCGGTCACCGCCTGTTTGATTTGACGGGCGGCGTACTCGGCGATTTCCAGCCCGTGATTGGCCATACACACTAACGCCGCGCCGCGGGCCTGGCCAAGTTTCAGGGCGGAATCCGGGTTTTTCGCCATGAAGACACGCTCCACAGAAACTTCGGTTGGCCGGTGAAGACCCACTACCTCGGCAAGCCCGGCGTATATTTGCGCCAGGCGCTGCTCGAGTGCGCCGTCAGCGGTTCGGATACAGCCGCTGGCCACGTAGTGCGGCTTGGCGTTGACCAGTTCGATCACGCCGTAACCGGTAATCCGCGAGCCCGGGTCGATCCCCAGGATGCGCCGAGGCGGGCCTTTGGGCCGTTCGTCCATGTACTTTCTCCTGACGGACTTTTTCTAACGTACTATTTCCAGACGTACTTTTCCTGACCTACTTCCCTTGAAGCACGGTGCCTGGAAACAAAAACACCGACGCGAGCGCCGGTGCTTGAGCCTACCTTAACGTAGCATTGAGACGTCGGCTGGATTACTCGCCGGTAGTGGTCTCGGGCTTCGCTTTCTGGCGCAGGCGGATGTTGAGGTCCTTGAGCTGATCCGGGCTCACCTCGCCCGGGGCGTCGGTCATCAGACACGCCGCGCTCTGGGTTTTCGGGAAGGCGATCACTTCGCGGATAGTTTTCGCGTCGGCCATCAGCATCACCAGACGATCGAGGCCGAAGGCCAGGCCGCCGTGGGGCGGCGCGCCGTACTGGAGCGCGTCGAGCAAGAAGCCGAACTTCTCTTGGGCTTCCTCTTCACCGATACCCAGAATCTCGAACACGCTGCGCTGCATGGTCTGGTCGTGGATACGGATCGAGCCGCCGCCGAGCTCGGTGCCGTTGAGCACCATGTCGTAGGCGCGGGAAAGCGCGCTGGCCGGGTCGGCCTTGAGCTCTTCCGGCGAGCAGGACGGCGCCGTGAACGGGTGGTGAAGCGGGCTCAGACGACCGTTATCGTCGGCTTCGAACATCGGGAAGTCGACGACCCAAAGCGGCGCCCAGGATTGGGTGTAAAGGTCCATATCGGCACCGAGCTTCACGCGCAGCGCGCCGATCGCCTCGTTGACGATGTTGGTCTTGTCCGCGCCGAAGAAGATGATATCGCCATCCTCGGCCCCTACCCGGTCCAGAAGCTCTTCGACCACGTTCTCCATGAACTTGACGATAGGCGATTGAAGACCTTCCAGCCCCTTGGCGCGCTCGTTGACCTTGATCCAGGCCAAGCCTTTTGCGCCGTAAATACCGACGAATTTGGTGTACTCATCGATTTCTTTACGCGAAAGCTTGGCACCGCCGGGTACTTTCAGCGCGGCCACGCGGCCGTCGTCGGCGCTGGCCGGTCCGGAGAAAACCTTGAAGTCGACTTGGCTCATTAGGTCGTCGACATCGGTAAGCTCGAGCGGGATACGCAGATCGGGTTTGTCCGAGCCGAACCGGTCCATCGCTTCCTGCCAGCTCATGCGCGGGAATTCGGGCAGCTCGACGGAGAGCACTTCCTTGAAGAGCTTTTGAATCATCGACTCGGTAATGCCCATGATATCGTTCTCCTCGACGAAGGAGGCCTCGATATCGATCTGGGTGAACTCGGGCTGACGGTCGGCGCGCAGGTCTTCGTCGCGGAAGCACTTGGCGATCTGGTAATAGCGGTCGAAGCCCGCCACCATCAAAAGCTGCTTGAAAAGCTGGGGCGACTGCGGCAGCGCAAAGAAGCTGCCAGCGTGGGTGCGGCTAGGCACCAGGTAGTCGCGGGCGCCTTCCGGCGTTGCCCGGGTCAGGATCGGCGTCTCGATATCCAGGAAACCTTCGTTTTCCAGATAGGCGCGAACGGTATGCGAGATACGCGAGCGCAGACGCAGTTTCTCGATCATGTCCGGGCGGCGCAGGTCGATGTAGCGGTGCTTGAGGCGCACTTCTTCGCCGACCTTGCCGTGCTCGTCGAGCTGGAAAGGCGGCGTGGCGGCGGTGTTGAGCACCTCGACGTCTTTCGCCAGAATCTCGATCATGCCGGTGGGCATGTTCGGGTTTTGCGTGCCTTCCGGACGTAGCCGAACGCGGCCGGTAATACGCAGCACGTACTCATTACGGGCACGGTCGGCATTGGCGAACGCTTCAGCGGTATCCGGGTCGACCACGAACTGGGCGATACCGTCGCGATCGCGCATATCGAGGAAAATGACCCCGCCGTGGTCACGGCGACGATGCACCCACCCACAGACGGTGACCGTTTGATCTACCAGAGTTTCGTTAAGCTGGCCGCAATAATGGCTGCGCATGTTTCATCCTGTTCTGTTACGTGACAATAAAGGTATCGCGGGTCTGACCTTCACCGGCGCGGCTACGCCGCGTCACCCTTGCTTTTGGAAGAGCCACCGGTGGGTGTAGACGAAGCGTTTTCGGCTTTACCCGTTGCGGCGGGCTGGTTGTCCGCCGCCAGGTTTTTCTTGCCACCGGTTTTGAAATCGGTTTCATACCATCCGCCGCCGGCCAAGCGGAAGCCGGCCGCCGACACCAGACGATTGAGATCGTCGCGCTGACAGGCCGGGCAGTGCTTCAACGGGTCGGCACTGATCTTCTGTAGTTTTTCCATGCGATGACCGCAGGCCTTGCACTCGTATTCATAGATGGGCATGTTGATAGCTCCTGAAAAGCTCAGCGTAGACAGGACATTGATAACCCTAACGACTTTGGGCCCTGGCAATATGTGGCCTGTCGTAATAAATTCCAAGACAGCGGTTGGTAAAGCCGCCCATTATACCCTTTTGTGCCCCCTGCCGGGCAAGGCCTGGCATCCCTCGGTTTACATGGAGAGAATAAAATGGCCAACGCGGTAATGCTCGATGCACAAAGCATGGGCCCCCATATCGATTTCACCGCGATTCGTGACTGCGTCTCGACGCTGGATATCTACGACCAAACCACCCCGGAGCAGGCCCAGGAGCGCCTGAAAGACGCCGAGATCGTGCTGGTCAACAAGGTCAAACTCGACCGCCAGCTTTTGGAGTCGCTGCCCTCGCTCAAGCTTATTTGCGTCATGGCGACCGGCCTTAACAACATCGACATGGACGCGGCCCAGGCCAACGGTATTGCCGTGAAAAACGTGTCCGCCTACGGCACGGCCAGCGTGTCTCAGCATACGTTGATGTTGATATTGACGCTGGCGGCTCGCCTGCCCCGCTATCAACAGGATGTCGCCCAGGGCGCCTGGCAGCAGAGCGCATTTTTCTGCCTGCAGGACTACCCGACGCTACAGCTTGCCGGCAAGGAGCTCGTCATGGTCGGCCAGGGGGAGCTTGGCTCGGAAGTGGCGCGGCTGGCGAAAGCGTTTGGTATGAACGTGACGTTCGCCGCACGACCAGGTGGCGAGGCCGACGACGAGCGCCCAAGCCTCGACGAGCTTATGCCCCGCGCCGATGTCATCAGCCTGCACTGCCCGCTCAACGAGCAAACGAAACACCTGATCAATAAAGAGCGGCTGGAAAACGCTAAGTCGTCGCTTTTGCTGGTGAACTGCGCCCGGGGCGGCATTATCGACGAGCACGCTGCGCTAAAGGCCCTGCGCGAAGGCCAAATTGGCGGGCTTGGGGTCGATGTATTGCCCGAAGAGCCGCCGCGCAGTGGCCATGCCTTGCTGGACGCCCTGGCAAGCGACGAGGCGCTCAACCTGATCGTGACCCCGCATAACGCCTGGGTCACCCCGGAGGCCCGCCAGAACATCGTCAAGCTGACCGCCGAGAATATCGAACGCTTTAACGCAAGCGCCTAAGCGGTCGTAAAGCCTTCGGGCACGCGCGCACCGCTGACCTCTTCGAAGGTGACCTCGGTGACGTGGGCGTTCGAAGGCCCCTGCCAGAGCCACTCGCCAAGGGCGGTGACTGCCTCGGCGTCGCCGCACATGAGTACTTCGACCCGGCCATCGGGCAGGTTTTTAGCGTAGCCCGTTACCCCTTTGGTACGGGCCTGTTGCTGAGTACTCGACCGGTAGTGAACGCCTTGTACCTTTCCGCTTACCCAAGCGCGAACGTTTTTCGTTACCACGATGTCCTCCTCTTTTTAAACGTCGTCCTGCTCTTTGATGAACTCATGTTTGACGCGAACTGCGCTATTGCGCGGGATGATCGGCCGCCCGCGGCGGGACAATAGCGAGCGGGTAAACGCGGCACCAAACAGTAGAATAAGCGAGCTGTAATAGACCCATAAAAGTACCATGACAACCGAACCCGCCGCGCCGTAGGTCGACGCCGTCGCCGTGTAGGCCAAATAAACGGCAATCAGGTTGCGCCCGATAGTAAAGAGTACCGCCGTCACCAGCCCGCCAATCAGTACATCCCGCCAGCGTAGCACGACATCCGGCAACACCTTAAAGATGGTCGCGAACAACAGCGTGACCATGGCAAGCGAAAGCAAGGATTCAAGCGTGGTGGTGAAAAAGCTCATGAACGGCATGAGATAATTGGCCGCTTGCAGCATCCCGCGAATCACGACCCCCAGCACCAGAGACACCAATAAAATGAAGCCGATCGACAGCACCACGGTCAGCGATAAAAGGCGGGTCTTGATAAAGATGAAAGCACTGTTGGAGGTAGGTTTGGCGGTAACGTCCCAGATGGTGTTCAGTGAGAACTGCATCTGCGCAAACACCGTGGTTGCGCCGACCAACAGCGCGCCAAAGCCCAAAAGCGTGGGTAGAAGCCCCGACTCTTCGATACGCGACTGGGCGACGGCTTGTTCGATGGCGGATGCGGCATCGACCCCAAGCGTGCCCTGCAACTGGGCGACGATTTGGCCCTGGGCGGCATCTTCGCCCAGTACGATACCAATGACCGTGACGGCGATAATGATCGTTGGTGCCAATGAGAAAAGCGTATAGAACGCAAGCGAGCCTGCGTAGCTAAAAGCGTTGCGCTCGAGCCAGAGTGCAATGGCGTCCTGCACTACTTTCCACCAGAACAGTAGCGTACGTTTTAGCATATTGATTCCCTTGCGAAATACCTTATGTCATGTGCTTTATAGCGCGCACTTGTGTGATGCTTTTTAATAATAACAGCATACCTAACTATTGCCTGGCGCGCTTTCGTCGTAATACGTGCCTTTTCACAAGCACTTTATAGTGAAGCTTTTTTCAAATGATCACGCTTGAAGGAAATCCCTTGGGAGTTTCATCATCTGCCGCCAAAGCCGCTCGACACCGGGTTTATGAACCAGCGAGCAGCGGTAAAGGCGAATTTCCAGCGGGATATCGAGGCTTTCGTCGCCGGCGCGCACCAGCCGTTTGCTCTTGAGTTCCTCGCGAATGCAGAAGTCCGGAATCCAGGCAACGCCAACCCCTTGGAGCACCATCCCCTTTAGCCCTTCGGCCATGGCGGTTTCGTAAACCGTGCGCAGGTTCATGCGCAGGGGGTCGTTTTTGAGCACCATATGCACGCTGCGACCCAAAAACGCACCCTGGCTATAAGCCAAATATGGAACCGGCTCTTGCTGGTCAAGGGTAAAGAGCGGCTGACCGTCGCTATCGGCTAGCGACACTGGCAGCATTTTGACATTGCCGATGGAAAACGACGGAAACACCTTGGTATCGAGCTGCATGGTGGAGAAGGGGTCGTAATAACCGAGCATCAGGTCGCAGTTGCCCTCGCGCAGTACGTGGATCGCCTCGCCCACGTTCATCGCCATTAACCGGGTAGGCAGCTCGCCTACCCCTTTTTGCAGCCGCGAAATCCAGGGCGGATAAAAGCTGAGCGCAAGCGAATGCGCCGCTACGATGTCCAAAGCCTCGTTGGCGATGGAAAGCCCGTGTAAGTGGCTAATGGACTCATTGAGTTGTTCTACCAGGTTACGCGCGGTCACCAGAAAAAGCTGCCCTTCGGCGGTCAATCCAATGGGCGTGGTCGAGCGGTCCACCAGCGTCGTATCCAGCGCCTGCTCGAGGGCGCGGATGCGACGGCTAAAAGCGGGCTGGGTGACGTGGCGCTGTCGCGCCGAGGCCGAAAAGCTTCGCGTATTGGCCAAGGCGACGAAATCCTCGAGCCATTTGGTTTCCAGATTCATCCGAAACTCCTTGTGTCGGCGTCTACGCTAAAGCTACTGAATGGGCGCGGTTAAATAGGCAGCGCGGGAAACGACTTTCTTCCAAAGCGGTCGGTTATTGATTTCGTCGATGGTAACCCGCCGGCATTTGGAAAAATCCTCCTCGAGCATATCGGTGACGCTTGCGGCGAAGCTTGACGACGGTACGTAGGCGGTAATCTCGAAATTAAGCCGAAAAGAACGGTTATCCAGATTGATCGTGCCAACCGTTGCCGCTTCGCTATCGATTAGCATGACTTTTTGATGTAAGAATCCGGGAAGATAACGGTATATTTTAACACCCGCTCGCAACATGTCCGGTAAAAAGGAGAAAGCCGAGAGAAATACCAGCAGATGGTCTGGCCGCTCGGGGATCATGACGCGTACATCGACGCCCCGCATGGCCGCTAAACGCAGCGCATCCTGTACACCCTGGTCCGGTACGAAGTAAGGACTTGTCACCCAAAGCCGGTCATTGGCGCTATGAATGAGCTGTTGGATCAAAAGACTGGCCGTATCGTGCTTGTCCGCCGGGCCCGAGGGCACAATGACCACCTGATGGTCCATTTGTGCGTGGTTTTCGGCGTGCCAGTTCAGTGTGATGACTTCGCCGGTCGCCCAGTGCCAGTCCTCCCAAAACGCCTCCTGCAGCCCCAGTACGCCGGGGCCTTGAAGCATCAGGTGGGTGTCACGCCAGGGGCCGTGACGCGGGTGCTCCCCCAGATACTCCACGCCGACGTTGAAGCCCCCTACCCAGCCTTTTTTGCCATCGACGACCATGATCTTGCGGTGATTGCGGAAATTGAGCTGAAAACGATGCTTGAACCCGCGCGACGACCCAAAGGGGCTTACTTCTACGCCTTCGCTGGCCAGCTCCTTGAAGTAGCCGTCGCGCAGCTTGCGGCTGCCAAGCTCGTCGTAGAGGAAGTAGATACGCACGCCCCGGCCCACGGCGTCTAACAGATGCTCTTTGAGTTTTTGGCCGAGCCGATCATCGCGAACGATAAAAAATTGCAGCAGTAAGTAGTCGTTAGCGTCGTCGATTCCCTGGAACAGGCTCTCGAAGGTGGCGTCACCATCGATCAATAGCTCGGCGTGATTGCCCTTGGTCAGCGGCATCATGGCCAGCTGCTCCACCGCTTGAATATCCGGCGTGGCGGGAAGCGAGATATGCGGCTTCATGTTGTTACGGTAGCGGCGCAGCACACGCCTTAGGACGTTGTCCTTGGCGCCACGAGCCGTCACGTAGCCATAAAACCGCGGGCGGCCAAAAAACCAGTAGGCCGGCAGCGCCACGTAGGGAAACGTTAGAAGCGACATTATCCAGGCGACGGCACCTTGCGAGGTTCGACTCGACATGAGCGCCATGACGGCGGAGACCATGCCCAACAGGTGGATGAGCATAATGCCCGTACCGATAAGCCATGAAGTCATCAAACGCTCCCTGCCATACACTCAGTTCCTTGAACGATTCCCTATATGCAAAAGCCCCGCGAGACGGGGCTTTCGTTTTTAACTGAAGGGTAATTTGCTTGCGCCAGTTTACGCGGTTTCGGCAATAATTGCTTTCCATTTAGCCGGGCCGGTCTGATGAACCGAAGTGCCTTGCGTGTCGACCGCCACCGTGACCGGCATATCCTCTACCTCGAACTCGTAGATGGCTTCCATCCCCAGATCTTCGAAGCCCACCACGCGGGATTTCTTGATCGCCTGGGCGACCAGATAAGCCGAGCCACCCACCGCCATTAGATAAACCGCCTGGTTGTCACGAATCGCCTCGATCGCCGCTTGGCCACGCTCGGCCTTGCCCACCATGCCTAGAAGTCCGGTCTCTTCGAGCATCGTGCGAGTGAACTTGTCCATGCGTGTCGCGGTGGTCGGGCCAGCCGGGCCCACGACTTCGTCGCCGATCGGATCCACCGGGCCGACGTAATAGATAAAGCGCCCTTTCATGTCCACCGGCAGCGGCTCGCCTTTGGCGATCATATCGGTCATGCGCTTATGCGCCGCGTCCCGGCCGGTTAGA
This sequence comes from Vreelandella sp. GE22, assembly GCF_968212445.1. Taxonomy (NCBI): domain Bacteria; kingdom Pseudomonadati; phylum Pseudomonadota; class Gammaproteobacteria; order Oceanospirillales; family Halomonadaceae; genus Vreelandella; species Vreelandella sp. GE22. Next base: position 1,915,677 of record NZ_OZ309110.1, on the reverse strand, counting down.
AGCTTGCCGTTGAGTAGTAGCGTGTCGCCGGGCTGCCAGGTTTTGACCTCCTGAGCGGTGACGGTGTCGAGATTGACCCGCTTGACGTTGTCACCCACTTCGCGGGTGATCTCGGGCCAGTCCTCGAGCTTTGGTGCCTTCAAGGCCACCGGGCCCGAGCCGTCGAGGGTGAAATGGGCGTGGCGTGTGGCCGCGCAGTTGGGGATGATCGCTACCGGTTTGTTGGCTGCGTGGGTCGGGTAATCCTTGACCTTGATATCGAGCACCGTGGTCAAACCGCCCAGGCCCTGGGCGCCGATGCCGGTTTTATTGACCTTATCGAAAAGCTCCAGGCGCAGCTCCTCGGCGCGGTTGCTTGCACCGCGCGCCTGCAAGTCCTGAATATCGATGGGATCGAGCAGCGCTTCCTTGGCGATCTCCATGGCTTTTTCCGCCGTACCGCCAATCCCGATGCCTAGCATCCCCGGCGGGCACCAGCCGGCGCCCATTTTTGGCAACTGCTCGAGCACCCAATCGACGACGCTGTCCGAAGGATTCAGCATGGCGAACTTGGATTTCGCTTCGCTACCGCCGCCCTTCGCCGCTACGTGGATATCGACCTTATCGCCGGGAACGATCTTGTGGTGAATGATCGCGGGCGTATTGTCCTTGGTGTTCTGGCGCTTGCCGTCCGGGTCGGCCAGCACCGAGGCGCGCAGCACGTTATCGGGCAGAAGATAGGCCCGGCGAACGCCTTCATTGACCATATCATCCAGGCTCATGTCCGCCTGCCAGGACACGTTCATGCCGACGTGAACGAACACGGTTACGATGCCGGTATCCTGACAAATCGGCCGATGTCCGGTCGCACACATGCGTGAATTGATCAGAATCTGAGCGATGGCATCCTTCGCGGCCGGGTTCTCTTCACGTTCATGGGCGGCCGCCATGGCGTCGATAAAGTCTTTCGGATGATAATAGGAGATGTACTGGAGGGCATCGGCAACGCTTTGAATAACGTCGTCCTGTTTGATCACGGTCATGAACAACGGGCTCCTGATAGGTCGATTCAAGCGGCTATTTCTAAAGGATTTTGGCATCCCGTTAGCCGTCTAGGCGAAGCGCAGTATACCCGATCGAATAATTCGCGGCAGCTCTGCTTGGTGACAACATCACTCCAGAGGCAATTCTTTTAGCTTAGCCAACAAGATAACGGTATAAATTTGGATTCATGAAACCGGCTGGCAGTGTGGGCACCAGTAAAGCCTGCGCGAGCCAACCATCTGCCGCTCGATGACCTCACTACAGCGGTGGCAAGAGAGCCCGGCGCGCTCGAATACACTAAAACGCCACTGCCGCCGTGTTTCGCCGGCCGCTTTGGCCTGTTCGATCCAGGCATCTCGATTGGTGACCCCGGCCTGGCGGTAGGCTTGCCAGGTGGTATCGATGATGATCTGCGCCAGCGTCTTGCGCGCGTCAGCGCTTAAATCCGCCGGTCGGGTTTTGGGGTTGAGCCCGGCAAAGAACAGGATCTCCGAGCGCAGGTAGTTACCAAGCCCCGCCACCAGGGACTGGTCGAGCAGCAGCGCCCCCAGGCTTCTGCGATAAAACCGGGTAGCGTCCAGGCGCTCGACCACCCCGGTGGCGGATACGTTCTGACTTAGCAGATCCGGGCCCAGGCGTGCCAAAAAGGGATGTTCGTCGAGGCGGTCTTGCTCGAGCAGCGCGATACTCGACGCGCTATAAAGGCTCGCCGCCCTTCCCTCGGCGATCAGGCGTACGCGCAGCGAGCGCTTGGTTTGAGGTGGTTGGTGGGCGGCGTGAAGCTTCCAGACGCCGTATAGCTGATTATGCGAATAAAGCACCCGCCCATTGGCAAAGCGAATCAGCATGGCCTTGCCCCGGGTCTCGACGGCGTCGACGCGCACATCTACCAGCGAGTCGGCCTGGGCCTGGAGCTCGTCAAAGGCGAACCAGGCCTCTTCCACTACCCGGCCGCCTATCTGCTTTTCGATACGGTCCGCCGCGCGGCGGATTTCCGGACCTTCCGGCACGACTACCCTAGCACCAGCTGTTTCTCTTTCATTTGATTGAGCTGGTCGCGCAGACGCGCCGCCTCTTCAAACTCCAGATTTTGGGCCGCTTCGAACATCGCGTCCTCGAGCTTGCTGACCGCATCGGTAAGCTCCTGCTGGCCCATGCTCGCAATGTCGTACTCGACGGGCTGGCTTTTCTTGCGGTCCGAACCGCGACGGCCATTGGTCTTTTTAGCCCCCGGCGCCTGGCCGGCTTCCATGATGTCCGCCACCGAGCGGGTCACGGTGGTCGGCGTAATGCCGTGCTCCTCGTTGTGCTCCATCTGCTTGGCACGCCGGCGCTCGGTTTCATCCATGGCACGACGCATGGAGTCGGTAATACGATCGCCGTAAAGAATCGCCTTGCCGTGGGCATTACGCGCGGCGCGGCCGATGGTTTGAATGAGCGAGCGCTCGGCGCGCAAAAAGCCCTCTTTATCCGCATCGAGAATGGCCACCAGCGAGACTTCGGGAATATCCAGGCCCTCGCGCAGCAGGTTGATGCCCACCAGTACGTCGAACTTGCCCAGGCGCAGGTCGCGAATGATCTCGACCCGCTCGACGGTGTCGATATCCGAGTGCAAATAACGTACGCGGATGCTGTGATCGTCCAGATACTCGGTCAGGTCCTCTGCCATACGCTTGGTAAGCGTGGTGACCAGCACGCGCTCGCCCACCGCAGTACGCTTGTTGATCTCGGAGAGCAGGTCGTCCACCTGGGTGCTGGCCGGACGCACCTCGATTTCCGGATCGAGAAGCCCCGTCGGCCGCACCACCTGCTCGACCACTTGGCCGGCATGCTCGGCTTCATACTTACCCGGTGTGGCCGAGACGAAAATCGTCTGCGGGGAGATCGATTCCCACTCCTCGAACTTCATGGGGCGGTTATCCAGCGCCGAGGGCAGCCGGAAGCCGTACTCCACCAGGGTCTCCTTGCGCGAGCGGTCACCCTTGTACATGCCGCCCACCTGGGGGACGCTCACGTGGGACTCGTCGATGAACAGCAGTGCGTCGTCCGGCAGGTAGTCGAAGAACGTGGGCGGCGCATTGCCCGGGTCGCGCCCGGAAAGATAGCGGGAGTAGTTCTCGATGCCGTTGCAGTACCCAAGCTCCAGCATCATCTCGATATCGTAGAGCGTGCGCTGCTCCAGGCGCTGGGCTTCCACCAGCCGTTCGTGCTTTCTAAGCCACTCCAGGCGCTCCTTGAGCTCAGCCTTGATCGACTCGATCGCTTCCAGAATCGTCTCTCGCGGCGTCACGTAGTGGGACTTGGGGTAGATCGTCATACGTGGTACTTGGCCGCGCACATCGCCGGTGAGCGGGTCGAACAGGCGGATGGAGTCGATCTCGTCGTCGAAGAGCTCGACGCGCACCGCCTCCTCGTCGGAATCCGCCGGGAAGATATCGATGACGTCGCCGCGTACCCGGTAGGTGCCGCGGCGAAAGTCCATGTCGTTGCGGGTATATTGAAGCTCGGCCAAGCGGCGCAGAAACGCCCGCTGGTCGATCAACTCGCCCCGGGTAAAGTGCAGGCGCATCTTCAAGTACTGATCCGGGTCGCCCAGACCGTAGATGGCCGACACGGATACCACGATCAGCGCGTCGCGGCGCTCAAGCAGCGCCTTGGTGGCGGAAAGACGCATTTGCTCGATGTGGTCATTGATCGAGGCGTCTTTCTCGATGAACGTATCCGAGGAAGGAACGTAGGCTTCGGGCTGGTAATAATCGTAGTAGGAGACGAAGTATTCGACGGCGTTATCCGGGAAGAACGCCTTGAACTCCCCGTAAAGCTGGGCGGCCAGCGTCTTGTTGGGGGCCATAACAATGGTCGGGCGCTGCAACTGCTGCACGATATTGGCCATGGTGAACGTCTTGCCCGACCCGGTCACACCCAGTAGCGTCTGATGGGCAAGCCCCGACTCGAGCCCGCTGATTAAGCCTTTGATGGCGGTCGGCTGATCACCCGCGGGTTCGAACTTCGACGTTAGCCGGAACTCTCTGCTCATCGTTACTCCAATCTGGAAAAATCGTTATTCGCCCGCGTGCTGGCCGGGGGAAGTCAACTGCGTATTGATGGTCACGGTGGCCTGGGTCATGAGCCGCTGCACCGGGCAGCGCTCGCTGATATCCAAAAGTTTTGCGCGCATTGCCTCGTCGAGAGGACCGTGAAGCTCGAGATGAACGTCGAGAGAGTACTGCCCCTGGCGCTCCTGGCTTTCGTCCCGCGCTACCGTCACCGTGATCCCTTCCAGCGGCCACTCCTTGCGCTTGGCGTACATCTGCACGGTGATGGCCTTACAGCTACCCAGCGCCATATCGAAGTAGTCGTGCGGGTCCGGGTCCTGCCCATCGCCTCCCATCGGCGCGGGCGCGTCGGCGTAGAGCGCTTCGATGTCCTCGACCTCGATTCGCTGCCTGAAGGTTTTATTGCGCTCGCTGATAAGGGTGATGGGCTGATGCATTAGGAGACCTCGATGTTGAGCTTTAGATCCTTGACCGCCTTGATAAGCGTTTGATGGCTTGCACGCCCTTCGACCTCCGCGCCATGACGCCCGACCTCGGCGCTCTCCACGCCGTCGAGCATCATCAGTGCGGTCGTAATCTTGTTCACTTCATCGGCGTTTCGTACACCTTTGAAGTTCAGGGATTGGTAAGCCATGACACATCCTTCTTTTGAAACCGGCGCCGGGCGCCCGCTAACCTATGCAAAACTGATACAGACCGAGAAGTCTAGCACGCCGCCGCTGCCTTGCAATTGCGACTTCGAGCCCTCACCTGCAGACCAACAGTGTTACGCTAGAGCGAACGCACAACCCTGCTAGTGGAGCTTTTATGGCAACCGAACAGTCCCCCTCCTTCAACGGCGACGTACGTCTGGATCACCTAGGCGCGCTGGATATCAAAGGTGAGAACGCCGAGAAGTTTCTACAGGGGCAAACCAGCGCCCAGGTGAGCCTGGCGAACGGCCATTTCGCACCACTCACCTGCTTTTGTACGCCCAAGGGGCGCATCATCGCCAATGGTCAGCTCTTAAGAGTCGCCGAGCATCACTTTAGACTGCTGGTCAGCGAAAGCCTCGTCGAAAAACTTGCCGAGCATCTCAAAAAGTTTGCGGTGTTCTACCAAACCGAACTTAGCGTCAACACCAGGCTTACACTGGTAGGCGCTGGGCCGGACAAAACCCGGGAGTGGGCAAAAAAAGCAGGCCTTGCCTTGCCCGAGAGCGCCTACCTGCACACCGGCGATGAAAAAGCCTCGATACTGCGTCTGCCGGGCGAGGAGCGCTACGTGCTGGGCCTGCAAGAAGATGAAAGCGAAGCGCCAGCGGATGAAACCCTTCAAAACGACTGGCAGTTGGCGGATATTCGAAGCGGTCTTGCCTGGCTGACCGAAGCCCAGGAAGATCACTTCCTGCCCCAGATGATCAACTGGGAAGCACTTGGCGGTATCAGCTTCAAAAAAGGCTGCTATACCGGCCAGGAAGTGGTGGCCCGCGCGCACTTTCGCGGTCAGGTGAAAAAGCGCCTTGTACGCGCACGCCTTGAAAGCGACGTACTGCCCGGCGTGACCGATTCACTTATCGATGAAAATGGCAAAAGCCTGGGCGAAGTGGTGAACAGCGCCTTTAGCGGCCAGCATCAAGTGGAGTTACTCGCGGTGGTGGCCACCAAGGCGATCGAAACGCCGCTTGCGCTAAGCTGGAGTGATAAGCCGGTCACACTCGAAGAGCCGCCCTACCCGGTCGAACGCCTGGACCCGGAGCAGCTATCGGCAAGCCTTATGGGTTGAATCGATCAAAGCGCCGCCGGCTTTTAAGCCAGCGGCACTTGGGAGATACGCGCTTAGTGCTCGCGGGTGGGCTGGAAGCGAATGTCCGGCCAACGCTCCTGGGTCATCTGCAGATTGACCCGAGTCGGGGCGATGTAGGTCAAATAACCGCCGCCGTCGATGGCCAAATTGGTGCTGGCCTTACGCTTGAACTCCTCGAGCATCTTGGCATCTTCGCAATACACCCAGCGCGCGGTTTGCACGTTCACGCCTTCATAAATACAGTCGACCTTGTACTCCTCCTTGAGCCGGTGGGCGACCACGTCGAACTGCAGGGTACCCACCGCACCCAGGATCAGGTCATTGTTGTCCATGGGCATGAAGACCTGGGTCGCGCCCTCTTCGGAGAGCTGCTGCAACCCTTTTTGCAGCGCCTTCATTCTAAGCGGATCTTTCAGACGTACGCGCTTGAAAAGCTCCGGGGCAAAGTGCGGAATACCGGTGAAGCGCATGTCTTCACCCACCGTGAAGGTATCACCGATTTGCACCGTACCGTGGTTGTGTAGGCCGATGATATCGCCAGGCCAGGCTTCTTCCACCTGGGAGCGGTCCGAGGCCATGAAGGTCAAGGCGTCGGCGATTTTGACGTCCTTGCCAATACGCACGTGGCGCATCTTCATGTTCTTTTCGTATTTGCCCGAGCACACCCGCAAAAACGCGATGCGGTCGCGGTGGTTCGGGTCCATGTTCGCCTGGATCTTGAACACGAAGCCGGAAAAGCGCTCGTCCGAGGCGACGACTTCCCGGGCATCGGTGTCCCGCGGCTGGGGCGGCGGGGCGTACTCGACGAAGCCGTCGAGCATTTCGCGCACGCCGAAGTTCCCCATGGCGGTACCGAAATAGACCGGCGAGAGCTCACCGCGCCGGTAGGCGTCGAGATCGAATTCGTGAGAGGCGCCACGGACCAGCTCGATCTCCATACGCAGCTCTTCGGCCTGCTCTTCGCCCAACAGCACCTCCACGTCCGGGTTATCCAGACCTTCGATGCGCTTGTCTTCAGAAATGCGGTTACCCTGGCCCTGGGTATAGAGGTGAATCACGTCGTTATAGAGGTGATACACCCCCTTGAAGTGACGCCCCATGCCAATCGGCCAGGTCATCGGCGCGCACTGAATGTTGAGTACGGTCTCGACTTCATCCATCACTTCGATCGGGTCGCGAATGTCCCGGTCCATCTTATTGATGAAGGTCAAAATCGGCGTGGTACGCAGCCGACATACTTCCATCAGCTTGATGGTGCGGTCCTCGACACCCTTGGCGCCGTCGATCACCATCAAGGCGGAATCGACCGCCGTCAGCGTACGGTAGGTATCTTCGGAGAAATCCTCGTGGCCTGGGGTGTCGAGCAGGTTGACGATGCGCCCGTTGTAAGGGAACTGCATCACCGAGGTCGTGACCGAGATACCGCGCTCCTGCTCCATCTTCATCCAGTCGGAGGTCGCATGGCGGTCGTTACGCTTGCTTTTGACCGAGCCCGCCATCTGAATGGCGTTACCGAACAGCAGCATTTTCTCGGTGATCGTGGTCTTGCCCGCATCAGGGTGCGAAATGATCGCGAAGGTGCGCCGTAGTTCCGCTTCCTGGGCTAACTGAGTCTCTTTCATCTTGCCTCTATAAAATTGATACTCAGCGATGTGCAAAGCGCCGAACGGCTCTGGCTGAGTGAGTCACAATGGCCGGGATTGTAACGTTCTGGCGGGGCCGGTGCCACGCCCTTTAAAAAAGCAGCGCCGCCAGGCCGGGTTAAGCACAAAAATGTTGAGCACAAAAAAAGAGCCGCCAGCGGCGACTCTTTGCAGTGAATGGCTCGAATGCATCAGGCGAAGGTGTTGACCTGCGTACCGAGTGTGCCTTCTCGGGCCAAATCCGGCTGGGCCTGAAGGTCGGCACCGGCCAATACCTCCGTGACCTGCTGGGACTGTATATCCAGCGCCTGACGGAAAAGCTCCATCTGGGCCTGCTCGGCGGTTTGCGCCTGATTCATATAAAGCGCTTGGCTAACGGCATGGCTCGCTGCGACATCCATAATCTCACCTCACGTTGAGTTCCTGATTCCTTGAGCGTACTGCTGGGTTGAAATCACGATTTGTAAAACCTGTGTCAAAGCGTAGCAAAAGCTCACTGATCTCACCAGTAAAGGATGAGTTTTATAATCCATCTAAAAGCGGTCGGCCCTGAACGGGGCCATATCGATCGCCGTGGGCTTGCCTTCCATCAGGTCGGCCAGTAGCGAGCCCGTCGCCGGGCCCAGGGTAAAGCCCTGGTGGCCATGGCCGAAAGCGAACCAAAGTCCTTCATGACGCGGCGCCGGGCCGATAATCGGCTTCATGTCCGGCAGGCACGGCCGGGCGCCCTTCCAGGCCGCCTCTTCGCTGCGCTCGCCTAGCGGAAAAACCTTTAGGGCCACTTTTTCTGCGGCGCCAAGCTGGTGCTCGTCGGCCGGTGACTCCAGCCGGTCGAGCTCGGCGCCGGTGGTCAGGCGCACGCCCGCATTCATTGGCGCCAGCAAATACCCCACCTCGGCGTCCATCAGCCAGTAGTTGAGCTTCGCACCGGGCTTCGTGGCGTAGTGCATGTGATAGCCGCGCTTGACGAAGGTGGGGATATTATAGCCAAGCGTTGATGCCCACTTGCCCGCCCAAGGCCCCAGCGCCATGACCACATCCTCCGGTGTCAGCGTTTGCTGACCAGCCACCACCTTGAAGCCTTCCCCGTCTTTATCGACACTCTCGATATCCGCCTGCAGGATACGCCCGCCCAGCTCGACGAAGGAATCCGCATAGGCCGCTACCAGCGCCCCCGGGTCGGCAACGGTCCAGGGGTCCAGCCAGTGGATGGCACCGATGATATCTCGACCGATGTCCGGCTCTTTTTGCTCGAGAGCGGCGCGGTCCAGGACGTCGAACCGTACATCGAACCGCTCGCGCGCCTCTTTTGCTTCCTCGATACGCTTGGCTAGCTTCGCTTTGGTGCGGTAAATCTCGAGCCAGCCTTCGCGGCGCACCAGGTGACTTGCGTTGGCCGCTTCGATCATCGGCCCGTGAGCGTCGAGGCAGAGCTTAATGATCGAGGCATACTCGGGAACGATCTTTTTATAAAGCCTGGCCGATGAATGATGCCAGTAGCTTAAAAGCGGCGAGAACGCATTGAGCATGCCACCGGGGCGGTAGCGGATATCGACCCGCTTGTTGGGCAGCACGCTCAAAATGGTTTTCATATCCCGGGGGAAGGCATAAGGCCTAACGGCTTCGCGCTGAATGATACCCGCATTACCGTAGGAGGTTTCGCGCCCGGGCTCCCGCCGGTCGATGAGCGTTACCTGGTAGCCCCGCTTTTGAAGGTGCCAGGCGATACTCACACCGACCATGCCTGCTCCGAGCACCGCAATACGCCGCTGGCCCATTTAAACGCTCCTCTTTATAGGTATAAAGTACTGAAAGTATCAGGAGAAAATACCACTGCTCAGGAAGCTTTAATATAGTAATAACCACTGTATTGGAGACAATAAACAGCATGAATTACGGTAGAAACCAAATAAGCAGATTTTTTTATCGTTAAAATATGAGCGACAGCAAAATCGCCTGCCACGTTTGGATACGTCGATTCGAAGGGGAGATTTCAAGCGCAGCAGAACGCAGAACGCAGAACGCAGAACGCAGAACGCAGAACGCAGAAAAGACTACAAGCCGTTTAGTATGCTTGAAGCAAGAATTCGATAGGGTAAGGAAACGAACTAAAAGAAGAAAGGATAGAGAAACAAGAAGGGAAAGGTTAATGGGGTGGATGATGGGGATCGAACCCACGACCACCGGAGCCACAATCCGGGGCTCTACCACTGAGCTACATCCACCACAACCTGAAAGCTTATTACTACTGCTTTACTGCTACTACTGTGTTGCTACTACTTTATTAGTACTACTTTATTAGTACTACTTTATTACTAATTTGCTACTACCACGCGTTGCGTATCAATGGGGTGGATGATGGGGATCGAACCCACGACCACCGGAGCCACAATCCGGGGCTCTACCACTGAGCTACATCCACCATTGATTACCGAACAAACGCGACGCCTGCGCTTAGCAGCTGCGGCCATACTTCGATGGCGCGCCCAGCAGGACTTGAACCCGCAACCTACGGCTTAGAAGGCCGTTGCTCTATCCGGTTGAGCTATGGGCGCACATAAAGCATTCCTGATACCGAACACCGATGAGCACTTGACCACAACCAACGCCTGGAAAAGCAAGTTGCCATCTTCCGCGCGAGGTACGTGGTCGGGATGGAGGGATTCGAACCCCCGACATCCTGCTCCCAAAGCAGGCGCGCTACCAGACTGCGCTACATCCCGATGACTACCTTTGACGCTACTGCTTAGCCCGTCTCAAGCGAGGCATATACTACTATTTTTAATTTTAAAGTCAACACTTAAAGGCTTTAAGGCCTTGGCCGCTTTGCCTGCCAGGCCCAACATGCGAAAATTGGCGATTCGCTGGTATGCCAACCTCATATCGGCCTTTTGACCCGCTCATCACCTCCATAGGGACCTCATTACATGACCGCCCAACTCATCGATGGCAAAACCATCGCCGCTAATGTCCGCCATCGTGTTGCCGAGAAAACCGCCGCCCGTTTACAGGCCGGTGCTCGCGCCCCCGGATTAGCCGTGGTTGTGGTTGGCGATGACCCGGCCTCTCATGTGTACGTTAACAACAAACACCGCGCCTGCGACCAGGCGGGCATTTTGTCTTTTCAGCACGCACTACCCACCGACACGCCTCAAGACGAGCTCGAGGCGCTGGTCGACCAGCTAAACGACGACCCGAGGGTAGACGGCATTCTGGTGCAATTGCCGCTTCCTGAACACATGGACGCTCGCCCCATTCTCGAACGTATCCGCCCGGACAAGGATGTCGACGGTTTTCACCCTTACAACCTGGGCCGGCTAGCGCAACGTAGCCCTGCTCTTCGCCCTTGTACGCCGAAGGGCGTCATGACGCTATTGAGCGAAAGTGGTATCGACGTACGCGGGCTCGACGCCACGATCGTTGGCGCCTCCAATATTGTGGGCCGCCCCATGTCGATGGAGCTGATGCTGGCCGGCTGTACGACGACCGTGTGCCACCGCTTCACCCAAAATCTCGAGGCCCACGTAAGCCGCGCTGATTTGCTCATCGTGGCCGTAGGCAAGCCCGGGCTCGTCAAGGGCGAATGGATCAAGCCTGGGGCGGTGGTGATCGATGTGGGCATCAACCGCCAGGAAGACGGTAAGCTCATTGGCGACGTGGACTTTGAAACCGCTGCCGAGCGCGCCAGCTTTATTACCCCGGTACCCGGCGGCGTGGGACCGATGACCGTGGCCACTCTGCTCGAGAACACGCTCGAAGCCGCCGAGGCTCACGACGCTTAACATAACCAAAACCGTCTACATTCAATCGAAAGGGGGTACGCCGGGTGCAACGCATTGGAATTATCGGCGCAATGGCGCAAGAAGTTAAAACGCTGGCAGGTCAGCTCGAAAACGCCGAGCGTGTCGATCACGCGGGCTTCGTATTCTATAGCGGCACGCGTTATGGGCTCGAAGTGATCGTGCTTCAGTCCGGCATTGGCAAAGTCAACGCTGCGGTGGGCACGGCGGTGCTACTCGAGCGCTATCAGCCGGATGCGATCATCAATACGGGTTCGGCGGGCGGTTTTGCCGAGGATCTGGATATCGGCGATATCATCATCTCGAGCGAGGTACGCCACCACGATGTCGACGCGGTGGTCTTTGGCTATGAAATCGGCCAGGTACCGGGGATGCCGGCGGCATATATCGCCGATACCCACCTGGGCGATATCGCCAAACAAGCCATCAAGACACTGGGCGAGGTGAATGTGCGCGAAGGGTTGATCGCCACCGGCGACGCCTTCATGGCCGACCCTGCGCGAGTGGCAGCCACCCGCGCGCTGTTTCCCACCATGCTGGCCGTTGAAATGGAAGCGGCGGCGATCGCCCAGACCTGCCACCTCTACGGCTGCCCTTTCGTGGTGATTCGCGCGCTGTCCGATATTCCCGGGGCCGGCGACAACCACCTCTCCTTCGAACAGTTTCTGGAAGTCGCGGCCGCCCACTCTTCGCGTATGGTCGACCAGATGCTGCAAACGCTGGGGCAGCGAAAGCCGTAACTCCATGGTTTTATCAAATGGTTTTATCGAATGGTTTTATCGAATGGCTTTATCAAGCGGCGCGGCCGGGCGGCCTCGCCGTTTTATCTTAACAAAAAAGCGCCTGCCGGTTGGCAGGCGCTTTTTTCATAGCCGCTCTTGCAGCGCATGCAGGAAAGCATCCGCGACTTCGCGTTCGTAGCAGTAGTAGGTCCACTGCCCCACCCGCTGCGAAGAGACCAGCCCCGCGCGGGCGAGTGTGGAAAGATAGAGCGAAATGGTCGGCTGCGAAAGACCGGCCTTTTCGCGAATATGACTGACACACACACCGCCCTGGGGCGCGGTCTCTTTCTGAGCCGGAAAATGACGCTCCGGCTCTTTCAGCCAGGTCAGTATGTCGAGGCGCACCGGGTTCGCCAGCGCGCTTAAAACGGTATTAATATCCATGATCACGGCCAGTGGCGAAAGCCTGATCAGTATACGCGTTTAACGCCATACTGCCGAGGCGCTCTTTGGTCTCGACTTAACGGACCAGGGAGTCGAGGGCGGCGCTATCGAAGTCCGAAAGCTCGTCCAGGCGACCCTGCTCTACCTTGTTGGCCCACTGCGGGTCGGAGAGCAGCGCGCGGCCAATGGCGATCAGATCGAAGTGCCCCTTGGCACGCCACTCGGCAAGCTCGGCCACGTTCACCCGGCTCTTGGAAGTCGGGTCTTCGGTACGCGTAAAGTGACCGGTCCGGAAGGTCCGATCGAGCCCTACGCTACCCACAGCGATCACCGGCTTACCGGTTAGCTCACGGGTCCAGGTGGCCAGGGTCTTCTCGCTACCCGTAAAGCCCGGCTCCCACACCCGGCGGGTGCTGACATGGAATATATCCACGCCGTCATCGGCCAGCGGCTTCAAGAGCTCGCCAAGCGCCTCGGGGGTTTCGGCGATGATGGCCGTGTAATCGGAAAGCTTCCACTGCGAGAAACGGAAGATGATCGGGAAGTCCGGCCCTACCGCTTCACGCACCGCACGTACGATCATGCGCGGAAAACGTAGCCGGTTTTCAAGGCTGCCGCCGTAGGCGTCGGTGCGCTGGTTGCTCTCCGGCCACAGAAACTGGTCGATCAGGTAGCCGTGGGCGCCGTGAAGCTCAACACCATCAAAGCCGATGCGCTGGGCATCCATCGCCGCCCGGGCAAAAGAGGCGGCGACATCTTGCATGTCGTCCTCGGTCATCGCTTCGACGACTTCCAGGTCGTTTTCGACGATCGACATGGGGCCGAAACCCGGCACGCTGGTTTGGGGCTCGACCCCCGGACGGCGCTCGCGACCTACGTGCCAAAGCTGGGGTACGATTTTACCGCCAGCGGCGTGAACGTCTTCGACCACGCGCTGCCAACCGGCCAGCGCTTGGTCGCCATGAAACGCCGGCACCGCCGGGTAGCCGTTGGCGCCGGGATGGTCTATATAGGTGCCCTCGGTGATGATCAGGCCAACACCCCCGGCGGCGCGGCTTTTATAGTAGGCCGCGACCTCTTCCGTGGGTACGCCACCCGGCGATTGGTTACGCGTCATCGGCGCCATGACGATACGATTCGCCAGGCTGAGCGAGCCAAGATCGAAGGGTTCGAAAAGCGGCGCGGCGAGAGTTTCTGGATTAACGGACATGCTTATTCACCTATATATAGAAATATCTCAATATATAAACATTAATATGCGCGCAAGACAACCGCTTGGACGAACCAGAATCTGGCGCCTTCTAACAACGAGCGCTTCAAGCAGGTCTATGAGGCGCCTTACAACGAAAAACGGAGCCAAAAGGCTCCGTTCCAATCAAGCGAGGGTACTCGTCACCCCTTGAGGGACCACTCAAGCGTCTCCTCGGCCATTAGCGGTACGATCGAGCGGTTGTCACCGTATGCGTAGCTTGCCGGTAGCACCTGCGGGCGGCGCTCGAGGGTGACGGTATCGGTATTGGGCGCCAGCCCGTAAAAGCGCGGGCCGTTCAGGCTGGCAAAGGCCTCGAGCTTGCCAAGCGCCCCCGCCTCTTCGAAGGCGATGGCGTATAGCTCGAGGGCGGCCGGCGCCGTGTAGGCCCCCGCACAGCCACAGCTCGACTCCTTGTCACCCTTCTCGTGGGGGGCGCTATCCGTGCCCAGAAAGAACTTTGGGCTGCCGCTGGTGGCGGCTTGCAACAGCGCCTGGCGGTGCCGCTCGCGCTTGAGAATCGGCAGGCAGTAGTAGTGTGGGCGAATGCCGCCGGCGAGCATCTTGTTGCGATTGAACAGCAGATGATGCGCGGTGATCGTGGCCGCCAGGTTACCCGGGCCATTAGCGACGAATTCGGCGGCCTGCTGGGTAGTGATGTGCTCGCACACCACCTTGAGCGAAGGGTGGCGTTTTAGTAGCGGCTTCAACACGCGCTCGATGAACGCGGCTTCCCGGTCGAAGATATCGATGTCGCTGTCGGTCACTTCACCGTGAATCAGAAGCGGCAACCCGAGCCTTGCCATCGCGCCAATAGCCGCATCGCAGTGGGTAATATCGGTAACGCCGGAGGCCGAGTTGGTGGTCGCCCCGGCCGGGTACAGTTTCACCGCCTTGACCACACCGCTTTGGTGCGCCTTTTCGATCTCCCCGGCAGTGGTGGTGTCGGTGAGATAAAGCGTCATCAACGGCTCGAACTGACTACCTGGCGCCAGCGCCGCCAGGATGCGTTCACGGTAGGCGAGCGCCTGATCAGTGGTGGTGACCGGGGGCTTCAAATTGGGCATGATGATGGCACGCCCCATTTGCGCGGCGGTGTGATTGACGACCGCGCTCAGCACTTCGTCATCGCGCAAGTGAAGATGCCAGTCGTCGGGGCGGGTCAGCGTAATAGAGTCCACGGTCAATCCTGTATCAGCGGTGGGTTTGAAGGCGCTTTCGGTCAGTATACCTGAACGCCGGACGGGTTAAATCCAGCCGGTAAATCGCGCGCAACGTCCACAGCGCTTTACAAGTGTCGTATCATGGCGGCTTTATAACCCGCTCAAGGATTTTGGCCGACTATGCAAAACGTCAGACGCTACGCCGACATTCTCACCAGCATTGAAGGGCTGATGTGGCTAGCGCTTGCCTGGTCCATCTCGGCATCCGTGCACCGGGGCAGCACCGAGCCCACGCTTGCCATGCTGTTCGTGGTGGGGGCGCTTTTGCTGTTTAGCTGGGCGCACAAGCCCATGCGCGTTTTACTGCGCCGCTACCACGTGCGCAAACGCCGCACGGACATGTGGATTCACACCCTGGCGCTGCCGCTGCTGCTGGCCATGCTGCTGCATATTTTGCTGGAAGCACTGGTCGGCCGTGCCTGGCTTCCACCCAAGATACTGGTATTCAACTTGCTGGCTACCGCCGGGTGGCTGACCTACGTGATGACGCTGTTCATCAAGTTCATCATTCACGGTTTCAAAACGTCCCGTGCCCAGTCGCGCTAACGCCCTAACCAAGTAGCTCTCTATGCAAACCGCCCTGCCACTTCCGCTCTCCACCCCCAACCGCAACCTGGTCCGATTGACGATCGTGCGCGGCATTACTTGGACGGGCTTTTTGCTGGCGATCATCGTTGGCGTGGAATTTCTCGCCTTCGAGCTCGAAGTCGCGGCGGTCATCAGCGTGGTCATCGCCATGGGGTTGTTGAATATCATTACCTGGTGGCGACTGGGCAGACCCCGCGCGGTGAGCCATCACGAGTACCTTTTGCACCTTCTGGCCGACATTGCCGGCTTGACGCTACTTTTCTATTTTACCGGCGGCTCGACCAACCCGTTCATCACCTACTACCTGGTGCCAGTGACCATCGCCGCCGCTACGCTGCCCTGGCGCCACGCCTGGATCATCGCAGGCTGCGCGATGGCGGGTTACAGCTTCTTGATGGTCGTCTACCACCCTATCGCCCAGTTGAGCCATATCGACAGCGACAGCCTTTTAAACCTGCACGTACTGGGCATGTGGCTCAACTTCGGCCTTTCGGCGGGGCTGGTGACGTTTTTCATCTACAAAATGGCCCACGCGCTCAGAAGCCGTGACAAGGCGCTTTCACGCACCCGTGAAGCGGCGCTTCGCAACGAACAGGTGCTGGCCGTTGCGACCCAGGCGGCAGGTACCGCCCACGAACTGGGTACGCCCCTTTCCACCATGGCGGTGCTGCTCAAGGAGATGGAGGCGGAAACCACTGCCGACTCGCCGCTTCAAGCCGATATAAAACTTTTGCGCCAGCAGGTCGACGTATGTAAATCCCGCCTTCAGAATTTGGTCACCAACGCCGACCGGCGGCGCATGGCAGAGCCGGAGGTGTTCGACGCCGAAGAGTGGCTCTCGAGCGTCCTCCAGCGTTGGCTGGTCATCCGCCCGGATGTCACCCATCAGTTAGAGGTGCAAAGCCGGCGAAGCCGCCCCTGGCTTTTGGTCGATGCCACCCTGGACCAGGCGCTGACCAACCTTTTGAACAATGCCGCCGACGCCCACCCGGAGCAGGTGAACGTACGTCTGGACTGGAACGAAGAGAACGTGGTGATCGATATTCGCGACCACGGCCCGGGGATCGCCATGTCGATTGCCGACCAGCTCGGCGACACCTTCGTTTCGACCAAGAGCAAAGGCATGGGCATTGGGCTATTTTTAACCCATGCCACCATCAACCGATTCGGCGGCGGCGTCAGCCTCTATAATCACCCTGAAGGCGGAACGCTCACCGAGGTCACGTTGCCCAGAAGCGATGCCCCCGAGAAATAGCGCCGCCCACCGATAAACAGCGAGAAGACCATGCCGACTCAAGACCAGCGCCTTTTGATCGTGGACGACGACGACGTGTTTTGCCATGTGTTGAGCCGCGCGCTGACCCGCCGGGGCTATGAAGTGCAGGTAGCCCACGACGCCGAACAGGCGCTTCAGATCGCAGCCGTGTTCGCCCCGACCATGGCCACCCTCGATTTGAAACTCGAACAAAGCTCCGGACTCAAGCTCTTGCCGGAGTTGCTCGCCATCGTGCCCGCCTGCCGGGTCGTGGTGCTGACCGGCTACTCGAGCATCGCCACCGCCGTCGAGGCGATCAAGCTCGGCGCGCTACACTACCTATGTAAACCCGTGGACGCCGACGACGTGATCGCCGCCTTCGAGCACGAAGGCGGCGACCCGGACATCGAACTGGCCGACAACCCGCCGTCGATCAACCGGATCACCTGGGAGCACATTCAAAAAGTGTTGCAAGAGCACGACGGCAATATTTCCGCCACGGCCCGGGCACTGGGTATGCACCGGCGCACGCTTCAGCGCAAGCTGCAAAAACGCCCGGTCAAGCGCTAGGATCGAGACACCCAAGAGCCGCCGTTCGCATCAGTGCGCCGTCCAGCCAAGGTCGATATTGAAACTCGAGCCGGTGATGGCGCCCGCGGCGTCGGAAGCAAGGTAGTTCACCAGTTGGGCGACCTCGCTGGGTTCGACCAGGCGCTTCACGGCGGCATCCTTGAGCATGATCTTTTCGATCACCTCTTGCTCGTCCATCTTGTTGAGCTTCGCCTGATCGGCGATCTGGTTATCCACCAGCGGGGTTTTGACGTAGGCCGGACACACCGCGTTGGCGGTAATACCCTGCTCGCCGCCTTCCAGCGCGGCGGTTTTGGTCATGCCGATCAGCCCGTGCTTGGCGGTCACGTAGGCGACCTTACCAGGCGAGGCCACGTGGGCGTGAATCGAGGCGATATTGATGATCCGCCCCCAGCCGTTTTCACGCATGGAGGGCCACACGGCCTGGGTGAGCAAAAACGGCGCGGTGACCATCAAATCCATGATGGCGCGCCACTTCTGCTCGGGAAACGATTCGATGTCGCTGACGTGCTGTATGCCGGCGTTGTTGACCAGAATATCGACCCGGCCAAAGCGTTTGATCGCCTCTTTCACCGCGTCCTTGCACGCCTGGGCGCCGGTCAAGTCGGCCTGGAAAAACGCCGCGCCCTGTTGGCTGGCCGTTTTCTCGCCCTGGGCGTTGAAGTCTACCGCCAGCACCTGATAGCCCAGTTGGCAAAAGTGTTCGACCACGCTTGCACCAATGCCGCTGCTGGTGCCCGTGACCAGTGCAACCCGGGGCGTTTTACCCATACCTGCCGACATACCCACCTCCTAAAAGAAGAAAAGTCCAAGCATTCATTAGACGAACATCAGTATAGAACGCTTGAGCGAACATAAGGGAAAGCGCGCCAGGATTGTTCAACGCAGCCCACCTGAGCGACAATGGCAAACCAACGTCACTACCCCCAAGGAGTCACCATGTTCGTGGTCATTTTCGGGCGCATGAGCTGCCCATTTTGTGTAAGGGCCAAGCAGCTTGCCGAGCAACTGGAAAACGCCCATAAGATCGAAGGCTATCGCTACGTCGATATGCCCTCGGAAGGCGTCACCAAAGAGGACATCGCCAAGACCGCAGGCAAGCCGATCCACACCGTACCCCAAGTGTTTATCGACCAGGATCATATCGGCGGGTATAGCGAGTTTGACGCTTACGTGCGTGAAAATGGCCTTTTGGCCTGATCCCTGGCCCCTTTTATCCCCCCTTTTAATTGAACCCGCATGCCACCTTGCTGCCTATAGTGACCAGGGCCTACCTTTCCCAACAAGACCGCCCAAGGCGGCAAGGACATGTGCCATGCAACGTGAAGAATTCGAACAGCAGCTTTGGCTTGATTATATCCATACGCACCCGGACCTTGGCGGCTTGGGTATTTGGCCGGCCAACGTCAAAGCCGAATACCTGACGCTTTTGACCCTGAACCACGGGCCGTTTAGCGCGGCACGACTTGCCGACAAGCTTCACCGCATGGGGTACGTCTGTGCTACCCAGTATGCTTTGGCAGACAAAGGTCTCATCATTCATCTACTTGGCGCGCCACAAAGTAGCTGGCTAATTTTAGCCGAGCTCCAGCTGGGCGCGCTGTGTACGTCGCCAAGGCAAGCACTTTTAAAGCTTATAGAGCAAAGCCACCCCCAGGACTGTAAGGGGCACAATTTGCTTTGCCGTGGAAGACCCTGGCCGATGCCCTCCTGGGCGCTTTATCAGGCACTCGAACAGGAACACCCGGTGGCGGCGTGGCTTGCGGTGATGGGCCCGAGGCTTCACCACGCCGGGTTCAATTGCCAGGTTTTGGGCGAGCCGCTGGCCACACTGGACCAGGCCCTCGAAAATGCCGGGTGGGCGTGCTCCAGTGATCGGCAAAACGGCATTTTTCCCGTTTCGAACTCACTGGATCACCGCTTCTACCCGGCCATGCCGCAAAAGGTAGCGTTTAGCCAAGGGGATGAACACAGGCTCTGCTTTGGTGGACTGGCGCTTGCGCAAAAAGGGGTGAACAGCGCATCAACCACCTTGGGCGAAGAGCTGCTTCCGCCGCACACTCGGTGCCAAATGGCGTGAACGAACACGCCATTTTAGAAGTCACCCCTTGAATCAAGCGAATTCCATTTCCGGCACGTGATCGGGAACGATCAGCTTACCGGCGGTTTTCTCCTGAATTTCTTCCACGCTTACCCCGGGGGCGCGTTCTTTCAAGATGAACGCGCCGTCCTTGATCTCCAGATACGCCAGGTCGGTCAGTACCCGGTTGATACACCCCGCGCCGGTCAACGGCAGCTCGCACTTCTCGAGCAGCTTGGACTCGCCGTGTTTAGAGGCGTGGGTCATGGTGCAGATGATGTTTTCGGCGCCCGCGACCAGGTCCATCGCCCCTCCCATGCCCTTGATGAGCTTGCCGGGAATCATCCAGGAAGCGATGTTACCGTGCTGGTCCACCTCGAAGGCGCCCAGTACGGTCAAGTCCACGTGGCCGCCACGGATCATCGCAAAGGATTCGGCAGAGGAGAAAATCGCCGCGCCGTCCCGAGCGGTAACGGTCTCCTTCCCGGCGTTGATCATGTCCGGGTCGAGCTCTTCTTCGCTTGGGTAGCGTCCCATACCCAATAGCCCGTTTTCGGACTGAAGCATCACGTCGATCCCCTCGGGGATGTAGTTGGCAACCAGCGTGGGGATACCGATCCCCAGGTTCACGTAGAAGCCGTCCTGAAGCTCACGGGCCACGCGCTGGGCCATCTGCTCTCGTGTTAACGCCATGGTAATTACCTCGAAGTCAGTGGAAATTGGCCGGGTGCTTAGCTACGAACCGTGCGCTTTTCGATACGTTTTTCAAACGAGCCCTGGATGATCCGGTCGACATAGATACCCGGCGTGTGGATTTGGCTGGGGTCCATCTCGCCGGGCTCGACGATCTCCTCCACCTCTACAACGGTAATTTTGCCGGCGGTAGCGGCCATCGGGTTGAAATTCTGCGCGGTATGACGGTACATGACGTTGCCGTAGCGATCCGCCTTCCAGCCTTTGACGATGGCGAAATCCCCCACGATCGCCTCTTCCATAATATAGTGGCGGCCATCGAACTCGCGCACTTCCTTGCCCTCACCAATCGGCGTGCCATAGCCGGTCGCGGTATAAAACGCCGGAATTCCCGCACCGCCGGCGCGCATTTTTTCGGCAAGCGTGCCCTGAGGGGTCAGTACGACCTCGATCTCTTCGTCGAGCATCTGCCGCTCGAAAAGCGCGTTTTCGCCCACGTAAGACGCAAAAATCTTGCTGATCTGGTGCTTTTCCAACAAAAGCCCGAGACCGAAACCGTCTACGCCGCAGTTATTGGATACCACCGTCAAATTCTTGACCTCGCGGCGCTTGATCTCGGCGATCAGGTTTTCGGGGATGCCGCAAAGGCCGAACCCACCGGCCAGAACGGTCATGCCACTTTCGATGCCTTCCATTGCTTCCTCGTAGGAAGCGACCCGCTTATCGAATCCTGCCATGTGTAGCCTCGCTTGTTGTCGTTGGTGCCCGGCGCGCCTTGGCGCGTGCACGCTAAAGGGTGAGTGGCTCGAGGGTCTTGCGCCCCAAAGTTGCTACAGGGTTGCTTACCAAATACTACTACAGGGTGGTCGTTAAAAAGCCTGGCGCCAAAGGGGTGACGTGTTTTTTGTTATCAAACCAAAGAGACAACTTATAAAGAGCCACCAGGAGCGTCAAGCGTCTAACGGTGCTTATAGAGGGATTTACTGGGAAGTAAGGCCTTGATCCTTTAGCATTTACCTCAACGGCCGTGTACAACAAAGCACGCAAGGCTTGGGCTATGAAACCGCGAAGGAGTCAAGGGTATGCCAGTCATCAAGGGAGCAGGGAGCATTTTAATGCTCACGCTCAGCACGCTATTGTGGGGGGTGCCGCTGATCGCGCTCACTTTTTTAAAGGTCGTCGTGCCGGGCCAACGTGCGAAACAGTGGCTTTTGGGCAAACTCTGCGCGGTCGCGCTCAATTGGATCGGGCTCAATCTTTGGTGGATGAAGCACTGGCTCAAACCCGATGTGTCGATCGATATCCCCGCCTCGCTTAGCCCAAACCAGTGGCTTTTGGTCATCTCCAATCATCGCAGTTGGACCGATATCTTCATTTTGTTCATGGCGCTTCACCGGCGTATTCCCATGCCGCGCTTTTTTCTCAAGCATCAGCTCATCTGGATTCCCATCGTCGGACTGGCTTTCTGGGCGCTCGAATTTCCCTTTATGCGCCGTTTTAGCCGGGAACAGATTGCCAAAAACCCCAAGCTCGCTACTATTGACAGGGACTCGACCGAGCGCGTGTGCCGTCAGGCGCGCCACGCGCCCATTTCGATCTACAACTTTGTCGAGGGCACCCGGTTTAGCGTAGCTAAACGCGACGCCCAGCAGAGCCCTTTTCGCCATCTTCTACGCCCCAAGGCCGGTGGTGTGGCCCAGGTTTTAGGGCTTCTCGGCGATCAATTGGATGGTATCGTAGACGTCACCATCAGCTACACCAATCCCTCGCCGAACTTCTGGGGCTTTTTATGCGGCCAGGAGGCATCGGTTAGCCTGGTGGCACGACAGATCGCGATCCCCGAGTGGATGCACACCGCACATTATCATCAACAACCGCAGCACAAGGAACGCTTCCACGCATGGATCAACTCACTCTGGCAGGAAAAAGACGCGCTGCTGGAAACGCTGAGCGACCACGACTAGTACTTTGGGTAGGCGTTTGCTTGCTGGCGGCCTTATTGGCCGGGTGCGCCAGCTCAGCGCCTTCATCGAGCCAGCGAAGCCCCACCAGCAGCGCCTCGAGTGCCATCAACGGCGAATGGGTCGAGGTTAGCCGCGGGGATACGCTGGGTCAGCTCGCGGCGCGTGCGGGCGTACCCATCGAGCGTCTCGAGCGCTTCAACCCAGGGGTAAACGCCCAGCGCTTGGCGGTCGGTCAGCGTCTTTTGATCCCCACGCAGCAAGAGCGCGCGCCCTCCGGTGGGCCTTACCGCTACCAGATCCGCTCAGGGGATACGTTTTCCGGCGTGGCCCGCCACTTCGGCACGACCAGCGGGCGTATCCAGAGCGCCAACGCCGGCACCTCCCCCACTGCACTGCGCGTTGGTCAGATCATTAGCGTGCCGCTTAGCGCGGGTTCCGCTTCGCGCGCCACGGCCTCTTCAAGCAGCTCGAGCGGTTCGAGCTCTTCGTCGTCGGCGGCGCCCACGCCAAGTGCAAGCGTGCCCTCATCGGCGCGCAATTGGCCCTGGCCGCTGGAGGACTACCGGATCGTGCGCCGCTTCGGCCCGGACAGCCGTGGCACGCTCCAGCCCATGCTACTGGCGACTCAATCCGGTGCCCGGGCGCAGTCGGTCGCCCCGGGCGAGGTACGCTTTGCCGACGGCATGCGCCAGCTCGGTGAGGTAGTGATCGTTCATCATGCCGACAACCTGCAAAGTGTCTACGCGCTTTGCGAGCGCATACTGGTGAGCACGGGGCAGAACGTAAGCGCCGGTGAGCCGCTTTGCGAGGTCGGCCAAAGCAGCGCCACCGAGCGCTATGATCTGTTGTTCGACCTGCGCCAGGCCGGTAAACCCATCGACCCGCGTCAGGTTCTTCGTTAACGCGTTCGTCGCTGAAAGCCCTTTCACTCGCCCATAAAAAGCCCCGGCATCACCGGGGCTTTTCACGTCGGGGCTTTTTATGTCGGGGCCAGGCCGCGCGATTAACCGCGGTGGTAGCCCGGCGTAATGAAAGGCGTTTTAACGACCGTCATGGGCAGTTTTTTACCGCGTACCTCGGCGTAAACCACGCTCTCCGGTGCCTCCCATTCGCGGGTGACGTAGCCCATGGCGATGGGCTTGCCAACGCTTGGCCCAAACCCGCCAGAGCTCACCACGCCGACCTCTTCGCCCTGCTCGTCGAGCAGGCGCGCGCCTTCGCGCACCGGCGCGCGACCCTCGGCAACCAACCCTACCCGCTTACGGGTGTGATCCTTGGCATCGATCTGATGGAGCACGACATCCGCGCCTGGGAAACCGCCGGCCCGCTCGCCGCCGTGGCGGCGCGGCTTACCCACCGCCCAGATCAAGCCAGCTTCGACGGGTGTGGTCGCCATATCCATATCATGGCCGTAGAGGCAGAGCCCAGCTTCCAGACGCAGCGAGTCGCGAGCGCCCAGACCAATCATTTCGACTTCCGGCGCCTCCAAAAGCCCTTTGGCGAACGCTTCGCTGGCCTCGGCGGCCACCGAGATTTCGAAGCCGTCCTCACCGGTGTAGCCGCTGCGGCTCACCCAAACGTCTTGATCCAGAATCGTGAAACGCCCGTGCTGCATGAACGTAAGCTCACAGGCCTCGGGGCAAAGCCTGCGCATTACCTCCACCGCTTTGGGCCCCTGCAGGGCCAGCAGGCCACGATCGAGCACCTGGATGTCGTGGCTGGACCCGAGGTTGGCGCGCAGATGCGCAATGTCCTGGTCCTTGCAGGCGGCGTTGACCACCAGATAAAAGTGATCCCCGGCGTTGACGACCATCAAATCGTCGATGATCCCGCCATCGGTGCTGATGAAAAGCCCGTAGCGCTGGCGCCCTTCAGCCAACCCCTCCAGGTCTGCCGGAATCAGCGACTCCAGCGCCGCGGCGGTGTCCGGCCCAGAAACCAAAATCTGGCCCATGTGCGACACGTCGAAAAGCCCGCATTGGCGACGGGAGTGTTCGTGCTCTTTTTTCACGCCAAGCGGGTACTGCACCGGCATGTCATAACCGGCGAAAGGCACCATTTTGGCATCAAGTGTTTGGTGCAACGCGTGAAGCGGTGTTTTGTGGAGTTCTGTCATGTCGTGTCCTCGCCATCGAAAGAGCCGGCAAGCAAACGTCGCTTCCCGGCTCGTATTGGGGGTTAGATCGATCAGCCCTTACTTATCGTGATCCAGGGCTTCGCCGGGCAGCACGTCCTTACCGGCGAAATAGTCCTTGGCCAGTTTGAACACCACCGGCGACAGCAGCGCCAGCGCAATCAGGTTGGGAATGGCCATGAGCGCATTGAACGTGTCCGCCATCAGCCAGATAAAGCCCAACTGGGCCATCGCGCCAAGCGGCAGCGCCAGCACGAACAGCACCCGGTAAAGCATGATCGAGCGCGTACCGAAGAGAAACTGGAAGCACTTCTCTCCATAAAACGACCAGCCCAGAATCGTGGTGAACGCAAATACCGCCAGCGCAATCGCTACGATTTGGTTACCAAAACCGGGTAGCGCCGCATCGAAAGAAAGCGCCGTCAGCGAAGCCCCTTCTTCACCTTCGAGCCATACTGAAGAGGTCAGGATCACAAGTGCGGTGATGGTGCACACCACGATCGTATCGATAAACGTCCCCAGCATGGCGATCAAACCCTGGCGAACCGGGTTTTTGGTTTGCGCCGCCGCGTGGGCGATCGGCGCACTACCGAGCCCCGCTTCGTTGGAGAAAATACCGCGCGCCACACCAAAACGGATCGCCGCCATGACCGCCGCACCGGCAAAACCACCGGCCGCCGCCATGGGGTTGAAGGCGTAGTAGAAAATCAGCCTAAAGGCTTCACCGACCTGGTCGGCGTTGACGATCAGTACCGCCACCCCCGCCAGCACGTAAGCGATCCCCATGATGGGCACGAGCTTACCCGCCACTTTGGCGATACGCTTGATGCCGCCCAGAATGACCGCGCCGGTCATCACCATGATCACCACGCCGGTGAGCCAGTGCGGCACGCCGAAGGTTGCGTCCATGGCGTCGGCAACGGAGTTGGACTGCACGGTGTTGCCGATGCCAAAGGCCGCCACCGCGCCAAAGAAGGCAAACAAAATGCCCAGCCACAGCCACTTTCTGCCCAGGCCATTTTTGATGTAGAACATCGGCCCGCCCAGGTGGTAGCCGTTGCTATCGGTTTCACGGTAGCGAACGGCGAGCACCGCTTCGGCGAATTTGGTCGCCATGCCGACAAGTGCGGTGATCCACATCCAAAACACCGCCCCCGGCCCACCGAGGGCGATCGCGGTGGCCACACCGGCGATATTGCCCGTGCCTACGGTGGCCGAAAGCGCCGTCATCAACGCGTTGAAAGGCGAAATTTCGCCGTCGTCGGTCGTTTGCTCGCTTCCTTTGCCGCGCTTGGCATCACGCCCTTGCCACATTAGTTTGAAGCCGGTACCGAGCTTACGGATCGGCATGAGCTTCAAGCCCGCCTGGAGATAAATCCCCACGCCGAGCAGCAGGATGAGCATTAACGGCCCCCACACGACCCCGTTAACGGCCTCGACCACAGTTGTTAGCGTTTCCACGTCGTTCTCCTTACCCTTGAGCATTTCAGGAATGCATGTTTATTCGATGTCATTATGGTGTCGTGATGGTGTCGATATCAGTTACGCCCACAAAGCCAGCCCGCCCTCGAGTGCACTTGGCAAACCCCGGATCGAGACGGTGATGCTTTACCTCTTTAGAAGAGCTGATTGTGGAGCGTGTCTAGCACTTAAGCGTTCGTTACTCGGCTAAACGGCCGATAACCCTGTTTTACACTATTTTCCCGCTGGCTTGCCATGGACTTAACGCTTTTGCTGGGCAAAATCAGGGTGAAGTGGTTGATTCTATTAAATAGCCTGCCGTTTCCAGGTAAATAAAAACACAGTGGGCCTCTGCTCATACCACGCTATAGAAATTTGTTTCCTATGAGAAACACGGTACCATAGCGCTATCGGCCAGCGCGTTTGAAGGGGTCGCTAAGGCTCCCAACAAGCGCTAGTATGTTTTGGCTTGGACAACCGTTTAATAGGGATACGACATGAGCAACCTTCCTGCGAATCTTCGCTACGCCAAAAGCCACGAATGGGTGCTTGACCACGAAGATGGCACCGTCACTATCGGTATCACCGACCACGCTCAACAAGCGCTTGGCGACGTAGTATTCGTCGAGCTTCCCGAGATCGGCCAAACGCTCACCAAGGGTGAAGAGTTTGGTGTGATCGAGTCGGTCAAGGCCGCCTCGGATCTTTACGCGCCGGTGGATGGCGATGTGATCGAGGTGAACGATGCGCTCGAAGACGCGCCGGAGACCGTCAACGAAGCGCCCTACGAAGGCGGCTGGATCATGAAAGTCCGGGTCAGCGACCAGGACTTCGATGATCTTCTCGATGCCGACGCCTATCAGGCAACGCTCGCCGACGAGTGATTTTCAAGCGCCTGCCTACGCAGGCGCTTAGGTTTTGCCCCGCACGGTCTTCCCATTACGTCTGGAATCTTCTCATGTCCTTTGAAACTCGCCGCTTGGCCGAACTGGCCGATCACGATGCTTTTATCAAACGCCATAACGGCCCTAACGAGCGCGATGCCACGGCCATGCTGAGTGCGCTCGGCATGAAGCGCATCGAGGACCTGATCGAGCAAACCGTGCCGGGGGATATCCGACTAGACCGCGAGCTCGCCCTGGACGAGCCGCAAAGCGAAGCCGAAGCGCTTGGTTACCTAAGCCAGCTGGCGCGCCAGAACAAGGTCGCCAAAAGCTACATCGGCCAAGGGTATTACAACACCCACCTGCCCGCGGTCATTCAGCGTAACGTGTTGGAAAACCCGGGCTGGTACACCGCCTATACGCCTTACCAGCCGGAAATTTCCCAGGGCCGACTCGAAGGGCTTCTGAACTTCCAACAGGTGGTGATGGACCTAACCGGTATGGAGCTTGCCAACGCGTCGCTGCTCGATGAAGCCACCGCCGCCGCGGAAGCCATGGCGCTTTGCAAACGCGCTAACAAGAAGAGCAAGTCCAACGCCTTCTTCGTTGCCGATGATGTTTTTCCGCAAACTGTCGACGTCGTCAAAACCCGCGCCGAGTGTTTTGGCTTCGACTTGATCACCGGCCCGGCCGACACCCTCGCCGAGCACGACGTGTTCGGTGCGCTGCTTCAGTACCCGGGCGCAAGCGGGGCCATCACCGCGCTCGAGCCACTCGTAAGCGCAGCCAAAGAGCGCGGCATCATGACCTGCGTGGCCACGGACCTTTTGAGCCTGGTGCTCTTGAAAGAGCCGGGGGCGATGGGCGTCGACATCGTGGTCGGCAACTCCCAGCGCTTTGGCGTGCCCATGGGCTTTGGTGGCCCCCACGCGGCGTTTTTTGCCACCTCGGACAAGCTCAAGCGCTCGATTCCCGGGCGTATCATCGGCGTCTCCCAGGACAGCCGTGGCAACACGGCGCTGCGCATGGCGATGCAGACCCGCGAACAACACATACGCCGCGAGAAAGCGACCTCCAACATCTGTACCGCCCAGGCGCTGTTGGCCAACATCGCCGGCTTCTACGCGACCTATCACGGCGCCGAGGGCCTGCGTAAAATCGCCGCCCGGGTTCACCGTCTCACCTCGCTGCTGGCTCAGGGCTTGAAACAGGCCGGCGTGGCGCTAGATAGCGAAAGCTGGTTCGATACACTTCGCCTGACCGGCGTGGATGCGGGCAAGATCCACGGCCGGGCGATGACCGTCGATATCAACCTGCACTACTTCGACAATGGCGACATCGGCGTAAGCCTGGACGAGACCACCACCGCTCACGACCTGGCGGCGCTGTTCGACGTGATCCTGGGCGACGAGCACGGCCTATCGATTCCGTCGCTCGAAGACCAGCTGTTCGAAAGCGCTCTTTCAGGCATTTCTGATGCGTACCGCCGCGAAAGCGATTTCCTGACGCATCCCACGTTCCACCGCTACCGTAGCGAAACCGAAATGCTTCGCTACTTGAAGCGCCTAGAAAACAAGGATTTGTCGCTTGCCCACGCGATGATTCCGCTGGGCTCTTGTACCATGAAGCTCAACGCCACCAGCGAAATGCTGCCGATTTCCTGGCCGGCCTTTGCCCAACTGCACCCCTTCGCCCCTCGGGATCAGGTCGCGGGTTATCATCAGATGATCGACGAGCTGGCCGCGTTTCTGGTCGAGATCACCGGCTACGATCACGTTTCGATGCAGCCCAACTCCGGCGCCCAGGGTGAATACGCGGGGCTTCTGGCCATCCGCCGCTACCAGGCGGCCAACGGTGAAGGCCACCGCAACGTCTGCTTGATCCCAAGCTCCGCCCACGGCACTAACCCGGCCTCCGCCGCCATGGTCAGCATGGACGTGGTCGTGGTCGAGTGCGACAAGCAAGGCAACATCGACCTCGACGACCTGATCCAAAAGGCCGAGCAGCACAAGGATCGCCTCTCGGCGGTGATGATCACCTACCCCTCGACCCACGGGGTGTTCGAATCCCACGTGCGCAAGGTGTGCGAGGTGGTCCACGAAAACGGCGGCCAGGTCTACGTCGACGGCGCCAACATGAACGCCCAGGTCGGGCTTACCCGCCCAGGCGATTTCGGCGGCGACGTATCGCACCTGAACCTGCACAAGACGTTTTGCATTCCCCACGGTGGCGGCGGCCCGGGCATGGGCCCCATCGGCGTGAAAGCGCACCTGGCGCCTTACGTTGCCAACCACGTGGTCACCCCGATCAACGGCGTGAAAACCGAAGGCGGCGCAGTGGCCGCGGCGGCCTTCGGCAGCGCCTCGATCCTGCCGATCTCCTGGGCCTACATCAAGATGATGGGCGCCCGGGGGCTTCGTGAAGCCACCGAATTTGCCATTCTCAACGCCAATTACATCGCCAAGCGCCTGGCAGAGAGTTACCCGATTCTCTACCGCGGGCAAAACGGCACCGTGGCCCATGAGTGCATCATCGATATTCGCCCGCTCAAACAGAATTCCGGTATTTCCGAAGAGGATATCGCCAAGCGCCTCATGGACTACGGCTTCCACGCCCCGACCATGTCGTTCCCGGTGCCCGGCACGCTGATGATCGAGCCCACCGAGTCGGAGTCGCTTTTCGAGATCGACCGCTTCTGCGATGCGATGATCGCAATTCGCGAGGAGATCGAACGCGTCGAGAGCGGCGAGTGGCCGCTTGAGAACAATCCGCTGGTCAATGCACCCCACACTCAGCGCGACCTGGCCGACAGCGAATGGGCGCGGCCTTATGACCGCACCCTGGGCGCCTTCCCCTCCGAGGCGGTGATGGCGGCGAAGTACTGGCCGACGGTCAACCGGGTCGATAACGTGCTGGGCGATCGTCAGTTGATTTGCTCCTGCCCCAGCATCGATGAGTACCGTAACTAAAGCGCCCCCAGGCCAAAAAAGCGTTTAGCGCACTCTCAAAAAAGCCCCGTGATACGAGCATCCCGGGGCTTTTTGATAGGTTTCAGTGCCTGGCGCTACTGGGCGATTTCCTGCAGACGCTGCTGTTTAAAGCCGTTGAGCAGCTTTTCGTAGCGCTTGGGCGGCGTCGAATCCCGCCGGGTCAGCACGTAAAGCACCTCATCCACGGCAACGGGGAGCGACAAGGCCCTCACCTGGCGCTGCCAAGGCGAGGTTTCGAGCACCAGCCGTGACACCACGGTAAAGCCAAGCCCCCGGGCCACGGCGTCGAGCACCATGCTCACCTCGTTGGTAAAGCCCTGGTGGCGAAAGTGGCTCATGGAGCGAAACTCGTCGGGGAAGTTGGCGCGCAGCAGGTAGTTGGCGTGATTGATACCGTCGTAATAGTTGATAAAACCAAGCCCCATCAGCTCGGCCAGCGTAGTCCCGGCAAAGTCTGCCGGCACCACCAGACAAAGCGGCTCTTTATGCCACACCTCGCAGGAGACTTCGGCGCTTTTGACCTGCTCGGTGACGATACCGATATCGTAGCGACCGTCCAGCAGGTCCCCGACGATTTCGTGGTTAAAGGCGAAGCTATAGCTCACCATGAGGTTCGGGTGCATTTGCTGCTGGCCCAAAATGAATGGATAGAGCATGAGCCCGACGCTTCCAGGCGAGGCGATCCGGCACTCACCGCTGTCGATCAGGTCATCGTCCAGGGCGTGGCGAAATTGCTCGTGCTCGGCAAACAGCTTCAAGGCATAGTCGTAGGCGCGCCGGCCGGACTCGGTCAGGGTAAAGCTTTTTCCCTTGCGCTCGATCAGCGTTTTATCAAGATACCCTTCGAGCTTTCGAACGTGCTGGCTGACGCCTGGCTGAGTCATTTCCAGGCGGCGCGCGGTGCGCGTAAAGCTACCGGTTTCCACCAGCGTAATAAAGGTTCGAAAGTAGTGGGCATTGAACATGATGAGCGCCATAGCAAAAGTAACGTATGGTGTTTCAAACGCGAACACCAAAACGGTCAAGATTAGCATATCTGGCACGCCGAGGCGCCTTGCACGTAGCCATTCGCTTGGGTGATAGTAGGGCAAGTCATTGTTATTCACCCAGAGAACGTTACACGAATGAACCAAGCCCTGGCCCCACGGCCCACGATTTCCAGCACGATTTCCCCTGAAGGCAGCCTCGAGGTGCTCTCTCAACAAGAGGTCTATCGCCTGCAAAGCACCTCTCAAACCGGGCTTCACGACTTGCTTCGCCGCTGCGCGCTGGCGGTACTCAACTGCGGGCGCCCCTCGGACGATAGCCTGGCGATCATGGAGGCTTACAAGGATTTCGACATCGAAGTGCTGCAGCAGGACCGCGGCATTCGGCTGAAGCTGACCAACGCCCCGGCGGAAGCCTTCGTCGATGGCCACATGATTCGCGGTATTCGCGAACATCTTTCGTCGATCCTTCGCGACATCGTTTACGTGTATAGCGAAATTCAGCGCCAGGACCGCTTCGACCTGACCACCGGCGAAGGCACGACCAACGCGGTTTTCCATATTCTGCGCAAGGCTGGCACGTTAAAGCCCGAGCTCGACCCGAGCCTGGTGGTGTGCTGGGGCGGGCACTCGATTTCCCGCGAAGAGTACGACTACTCCAAGGACGTAGGCTATCACCTGGGCCTGCGCGAAATGGATATCTGCACCGGGTGCGGGCCCGGGGCAATGAAAGGCCCCATGAAAGGCGCCAATGTGGCCCACGCCAAGCAGCGGCGTAAAGGGGGGCGTTATTTGGGGATCTCCGAGCCCGGCATCATCGCCGCGGAAGCGCCGAACCCGATCGTCAACGAACTGGTGGTCATGCCGGATATCGAAAAGCGCCTCGAGGCCTTCGTGCGCCTGGGTCACGGGATCATCATTTTCCCAGGCGGCGTGGGCACCGCGGAAGAGATCCTGTATCTACTGGGTATTCTGCTACACCCGAAAAACAGCGACACGCCCTTCCCGCTCATTTTCACAGGCCCGGCCGCATCTGCCGCCTACTTCGAGAAAATCGACGAGTTTTTGGTGTACACCCTGGGCGAAGAAATTCGCCGCTACTACACCATCATTACCGGCGACCCGGTGTCCGTCGCCCGGCGCATGCGTGAAGGCATCGACGAAATCGCTCAATTTCGCCGCGAGCATCAGGATGCTTTCTATTTCAACTGGCGTCTCAACATCGCCCGCGAGTTCCAGGCCCCCTTCGAGCCGACCCACGAGGCGATGAAGAACCTTGCCCTGCATCGCGACCAGCCCACTCACGAACTGGCCGCCAACCTGCGCCGGGCGTTTTCCGGCATCGTGGCGGGTAACGTGAAAGAGCCGGGCATTCGCGCCATCAAGGCCCATGGTCCTTTCGTGCTCTCCGCCGAGCCGGAGCTCATGCGCCGCCTGGACGAGCTTTTGAGCTCCTTCGTCGCCCAGGGGCGCATGAAACTCGACGGCGAGCCCTATACGCCCTGCTACGTGCTCGAAAACTGATTTTGAACGCATGACATACAGGATGAACCCGTGATCATCGCGCTATTCACGCTATTAATAGCCGGAGTGGTGAAAGGCGCAATCGGCTCCGGCGTGCCGGTCATCGTCGTGCCGGTGTTTACCATGCTCTACAACGTGCAGACGGCCATCGCGCTACTGGTGGCCTCCAACCTGTTCAGTAATGCCCTCCAGGCCTGGCAGCACCGCCGCCACCTGCTGCCCATCCGGTTTTTGATGGTGTTCTCGCTAGCAGGCTGCGCGGGGATCGTCCTGGGTACCTGGGGGCTGGTAGCGCTCTCTCACGATACGCTGTCATTAGGCGTGGCCGGGGCGATCGTGCTTTATCTCGTGATCAAGCTACTGAGGGGAAAGATGGCGCTTTCGATGGCGATGGCCGACCGGCTCGTACTGCCGGTGGGGCTAGTCGGCGGCATACTTCAGGGGGCGGCGGGCATGTCGGCGCCGGCCTCGATTACCTTTTTAAACGCCATGCGACTCGAGCGACGCGCGTTCATTGGCTCGATCTCGGTATTTTTCTGCGCCATTACGCTGGCCCAAATACCGGCACTGCTGGCCACGGGTATTCTAACCCTCGAGCTTGGCGCCTATAGCCTGGCAGCATTCGCCGTGATTGCGCTGGGCATGCCGCTGGGCGCCGCCCTTGGCAAGCGCCTGCCATTTGAGTGGTTCGATAAGCTGATCATGCTGCTACTGGCCGGTATCGCGGTTAAAATTCTCACCGAGGTATTTGTCTAGTCCGCGTGGAACATTTAGCGCAAAGTGCTGGCTAATTACTATACTGATTCATACCCGCTATTAAGCAGCCAAAAGGAAAGGATACGACCCAATGGAAATGATCAACCAGCTTCAGGAAGGCCCGACCAAAGCATTCGCCAAACACTGCTTCGAGGCCCATTCGCCGGAAGAGCTCGAAGCCGCCGCCGAAGGCGCGCCGGACGAATCGGAGATGGAGCACTGGGGTATCGACGCCGGCCAATGGGAAGAAGCGGTCACCACCGCCTTGGCCGACCACCGCGCCCAGCAAGAATAAGCCCGCCGAACCCGAAGGGCCGCCGCTTGCTTTAAGCGGCGGCTTTTTTGATTCAGCACGTTCGCCCGGAATCAGCGTCTCTGGAGGTCATCATGCGTAAGTGGATACTGTTGGCGCTCTTCAACTGGCTACGAAAGCCCGCCAACCGGCAAAAGGCGAAAAACGCCTGGAACAAGTATCGGGGTAACGCCGCAAGCCGCCCAGGCCAACAACCAGGCACTCGCCCTGGCGGCGCCCAACGCCGCCCCAACGATATCAAAGACATTAACGAGCGTTTTTGATCAGGCATAAAAAAACCGCCGCTCGGGGTAACCCGTAGCGGCGGTTTTCGTATATTGGTCGGAGTGACAGGATTCGAACCTGCGACCTTTGCAACCCCATTGC
Source organism: Vreelandella sp. GE22 (assembly GCF_968212445.1). NCBI lineage: Bacteria > Pseudomonadati > Pseudomonadota > Gammaproteobacteria > Oceanospirillales > Halomonadaceae > Vreelandella > Vreelandella sp. GE22. Next base: position 1,882,147 of record NZ_OZ309110.1, on the reverse strand, counting down.
AACGCGCTACCAAGCTGCGCCACACTCCGATGTCTTTTGGGGTCGGCACTTTTAAAGCGCTGACTTATCGCCTCAAGACGGTGCGTATACTAGCGTTTAATGGCGTAAATGAAAAGTCCTTTTTAGGCTTTCTTTTCAAATGCTTGGCTAAACGCTTACGACACGCCCTTGAGAAGCGACTCCATCTGTTTGAAAACGCCGGGGGTCGTGATCAGAAGCTCTTCAGGATACAGGTCCGCCGAGAGCCCCTCGGGTACTTCGACCAAACGGCCAAGCGAGGCGCCCGCCTCGCGTGCGATGACCCAGCCGGCCGCAAAATCCCAGGGCGAGACGGTCTCGAAGTAGGCGTCCAACCGCCCGCAGGCGATATCACAGATATCCAGCGCCGCGGCGCCGTTGCGGCGGATATCCTGGCAATTCGTTAACACGGCTTCCAGGCGCGGCATTAGCGCTTTGCGCTCGGCCTTGTCGTAGGGAAAGCCAGTCCCCACCAAGGTCGCTGCCAGTTCACTCGCCTTACTTGGCTCGATGGGCTGACCGTTCAACTGCGCCCCGCCTCCCTCTACCGCGGTGAAGGTTTCATCCAAAAACGGCGCGTGCACCACACCGACCTTGCCCACGCCCTGCTCGAGCCAGGCAATGGAGACCGCCACATGGCGAAGCCCCTGGGCGAAGTTCACCGTGCCGTCGATAGGATCCACGACCCACAGCGGCTCCTTCGCTTCCAGGCCCTTCTCGGGGCTCAGCTCTTCACTAAGCTGCGCTTCCCGCGGAAAGTGTTTGGAAAGCTCTTCACTGATAAAGGTATCCACCGCCACATCCACATCGGTGACCAGCTCGATGCCCTGCTTTAAGCGCTGATCGAAACGCTGCTCGGCCCGCGCTGTTTTGATCATTTGGCCTGCTGCTTGGGCAATGCGTACCGTTTCCTGGAGCCGTACCTGTAACGTTGCCAGCATATCAATCTCCTTATAAATCTTTAAAAATCAATAAATTGTATTTTTCGAAACTACAGTTCGTATATTTTTTAATGACACATAAATATCGTCTTGATAACACACAAGGCTAATTTAATTGGGCACCCGTGCATACAACAACATACTTTATAAGAAGCATATTTCCCCAACCCAAACTTACGGTAAAAGCAAAAAATATTGGATCACGATAATAAAAAAACCGCCAACTGGCGGTTTTTTTATTAGGTAACGATTAAAAATTATTGATTACTGAGGTTCAACCTCGGCAGTAGCGGGCTCAGTAGTTATTTGACCATTAACCACTTCGATATCGGCTACACCCTCTCGAACAACTCCGACTGAAAAAGTATTCTCGTCGCTGTCAATGAAGTCCTGTGCCAGTCCAACTCTATCACCATCTTCAACATCACAAGATTGAAAATTGAAATCAGTGATCACTGAATTATCTGCCCCAATAGAACCGGATGTGGCGCTTTCCGCAACAGCAAGACTTCTGAAAGAGCTCAATTCTGAGGCACAAGCGCTTCTAGCAGAACGATCCAAGTAATTACCATACTGAGGCACACCCACCGCCGCCAGAATACCGATGATCGCCACTACGATCAGCAGCTCGATCAACGTAAAACCGCCCTGGTGGTAGCGTTTTAGCTGTGTTGCGTTTGGCATTTGCATTCGGTGTGTCCCTTTGAATATGTCGTTTTTTTGGGGCTAAAAATGTTTAGCCCATGTGGGGGTCACATTAGCCTGGCGGGGAAGAGCTGACAACTAGCTTTATAAGCCTTTTTTGAGCGCTATTCCCTCTTTATGATGACGGCAAAGCGTGCATTATAGTAGTTTTTAATGGCAGTTAAGTATTCTTGCTGCCCACACGCACGCGTTGCGAGATTCTATGACCTCTTCTGCCTTTGACGAGCCCGCCACGGGGCTTAAATTAAGCGGTATTGCCAGGCGCCTGGTTGCCCACGAAGTGCTGACCCGGGCTCAAGCCGAGGTGGCGGACGAGTCCTCCGCCGAGCTCGATCTTTCGTTTCTACAGCACGTGGTAGAAAGTGGACTGGTGGATTCGACCGATGCGGTGCTGGCGGCGGCCTGGGAGTACGGGCTACCGGTGGTGGATCTCGAGGCGGTCAAGCTAAGCGCCCTGCCCCCGGCCAACGAATACCCTATCAAGATACTCAACAAGCTGAACGCGTTGCCGCTGGCGCGCCACGGCCACCGGCTCACCGTGGCGGTGCCTTACCCGGCCACGCTCACCCAGCTTGATGAACTGCAGTTTGCCACCAACTTGAGCGTCGAGGGCGTACTGGCACCGGCGGAGCAGATACGCAGCCACCTGATTCAGTACGTGGCCCAGAACGAGCGCAGCCTGCTCGAAGAGCTCGACGGCGTGGACGACTCCGTCGGCGCGCTCAATATCGTTCACGACGAGGAAGGCGAAGAGGTCACCTTGGAGAGTACCGGCGTCAACAAGGAGGACGCGCCGGTCGTCAAGTTCGTCAACAAGGTGCTGCTGGATGCCATCAGCCGCGGTGCGTCGGATATTCACTTCGAGCCTTACGAATCCCAGTACCGGGTGCGCTTTCGTATCGACGGCATGCTCATCGAGATCGCCAAGCCGCCGTTTGCCATGCGCGACCGGATTGCGGCGCGTTTGAAAATCATGTCCCGGCTGGATATTTCCGAGCGCCGCCTCCCCCAGGACGGGGCGATCAAGCTGCAGCTGTCCCGCTCGCGCTCGATCGATTTCCGGGTCAACTCGCTCCCCACCGTGTACGGCGAAAAGCTGGTGCTACGGATACTCGACCCCTCCTCGATACGCTTGGGTATCGAGCAGTTGGGCTTCAGTGCGCGTCAGCAAAAGGATTACGAAGCCGCCCTCAAACGCCCCCAGGGCATGATCCTGGTGACCGGCCCCACCGGTAGCGGTAAAACCGTAACGCTCTACACCGGTATCGATATGCTCAATCAGATCGAGCGCAATATCTGTACCGCCGAGGATCCGGTCGAGATCAAGGTGTCGGGCATCAACCAGGTCAACGTGCTGCCCAAGATCGGGCTCAATTTTGCCAGCGCTCTGCGCGCATTTTTGCGCCAAGACCCGGACGTGGTCATGGTGGGTGAGATTCGCGATCTCGAAACCGCAGAGATCGCCGTCAAGGCGGCGCAGACCGGACACATGGTGCTCTCGACCGTGCACACCAACTCGGCAGCGGAAACCCTGACGCGCCTGGCCAATATGGGCGTTGCCTCGTACAACATTGCAAGCTCGGTCACGCTGATCATCGCCCAGCGGCTAGCGCGAAGGCTCTGCCCTAACTGCAAGGCGCCGGCGGATATCCCCCACGAGGCGCTTTTGAAAGCCGGTTTCCGCCAGGCGCAGCTCGATAACGTCACCATCTACAAGGCGGTGGGCTGCAAGCAGTGCACCCAAGGCTATAAAGGGCGCGTGGGCATTTACGAAGTATTGCCGATTAGCGACGACATGCGCACCTTGATCATGCGCGACGGCAACGCGCTCGAAATCGACAAGCTCGCCCGCCAGGAAGACCACCCAAGCCTCTACCAAAGCTGCTTGAGTCGGGTGCTGGATGGCAGCACCAGCCTTGAAGAAGTCAACCGTATCAGCAAGGAGTAACCAGGGTGATGGCCAAAGCGAAAGCGCGCACGAAACTTGCTCCCTTGCACCGCTGGAAATGGCAGGGCAAGGGCCCGAAAGATCGTGTCATGAAGGGCGAGCTGATTGGCCGCACCAAGGATGAAATCGTCGAGCAGCTTGCACGCCAACGGATTACCGCGCAAAAGATTCAAAAACGCAGCAGCCTGAACGGCCGCGGCAGCGTCTCCAGTGTCGACATCATGCTGTTTGCCCGGCAAATGGCGACCATGATGCGCGCGGGCATCCCGATTCTTCAGGCGCTCCAGGCCATTTCCGAGAGCATGAAAAAGCCGGCCATGGTCGACCTGACCCAGCAGATCATGCGCGATGTCTCCTCCGGCGACAGCCTTTCCCAGGCGATGGCCCGACACCCCAAGCAGTTCGACCGGCTCTTTGTGAACCTGGTCAGCGCCGGCGAGCAGGCCGGGGCGCTCGATCAAATGCTCGAACGCATCGCCCTCTACAAGGAAAAAGTCGCTTCACTGAAAAGCCGGGTGAAAAAGGCGCTTTGGTATCCGGCTGCGGTCATGACCATCGGCCTGGTCGTGACGATGATTTTGCTGGTAATGGTCGTGCCCGAGTTCGAAAGCATGTTCCAGGGCTTTGGCGCCGAGCTTCCCGTACTTACCCAGGTGACTGTGCGCTTCTCGGAACTCGCCCAGGCCTACTGGCTACCCACGCTTGGCTTGATCGTGGGGGGGATCGTGCTCCTCAAGGCGGCGGCCAGGCGTTCGGATAAAGTCGCCTACGCCATCGATCAGTTCCTGCTTCGCCTACCGGTGCTGGGGGACATACTGCACAAATCGGCGGTGTCACGCTTTACAAGAACGCTTGCCACGACCTTTAGCTCCGGCGTGCCGCTCATCGAGGGGCTGGAAACCGCCTCCGGGGCGGCGGACAACCGGGTCTACATTAAGGCTATCAACGAGGTACGCGAGGACGTGACGACCGGCCAACAGCTGCATTTTGCCATGCGCCTGACCAACCGTTTTCCGGCCCTGGCCGTGCAAATGGTGAGCATTGGCGAAGAAGCAGGCTCCCTGGATGCGATGTTGAATCGAGTGGCCGACTATTACGAAGAAGAAGTGGAAAACAAGGTCGACACACTTACCTCACTCATGGAACCGGTTATAATCGTCGTTCTGGGGCTTTTGGTCGGCGGCGTCGTCGTTTCCATGTATCTGCCCATCTTCGAAATTGGTACCGCACTTTAACCGCTTGCCTGGAGCATCATGGGTTTACCGCCAGCCATTTTATATAGCGCCATTTTTATCGTTGGACTCTGCCTGGGCAGTTTTTTGAACGTGGTCATTACCCGCCTTCCGGTCATGCTGATGCGCCACTGGCGCGAAGAGGCGCGGGCGTCTTTGGAGTTACCCCTCGAACCCGCCCCGCGCTTCAATCTCGCCGTCCCCGCTTCCATGTGCCCACGTTGCGAGGCGGCCATTGCCTGGCACGATAACCTGCCCGTCGTCGGGTGGCTAAAGCGCCAAGGGCGCTGCGCGCATTGCCAAACACGTATCAGCCCGCAGTATCCGCTCGTGGAACTCGCCGGAGGGCTAGTGGCCGTGGCGGTGCTGGCGCTTTTTGGTTTTACGCTCAACGCGCTGTTCATCTTTGCCGCGTGCCTGACACTTCTCGCCCTGGCGGTTATCGATTTTCGTACCTTCCTGCTGCCCGATGCGCTGACGCTACCGCTTCTCTGGCTAGGCCTCATCTACCAGCTGATGTTCCAGCCGTTCATGCTGCAAAGTGCCGTTATCGGTGCCATGGCGGGTTATCTCGTCCTTTGGAGTTTTTACTGGCTGTTTAAGCTGATAACCGGCAAGGAAGGCATGGGGTATGGCGACTTCAAGCTGCTGGCCGCCCTTGGCGCGTGGCTGGGGTGGGCTTTCTTACCGCTTTTGCTGGTGGTGTCGGCGGGGCTGGGGGCGGTCATAGGCTTGCTCGCCCAGTGGCTGATTCCCAACATGCGCGGTAAGCCGCTGCCTTTTGGCCCCTTTTTGGCGCTGGCCGGCTGGACGTGCCTGCTCGCCGGTGACGAACTGTTCGTGCTTTACACAGCGCTTAGCTTTTAACCAAGCCCCACCAAGGCTGGCTGGATAGTTTTATGATCATTGGTTTAACAGGTGGTATCGGCTCGGGTAAATCGACCGTCGCCAGGGCGTTCGAAGCGCGGGGTATCGGGTTTGTCGATGCCGATGACGTCGCCCGGGAAATCGTCATGCCCGGTGAGCCAGCGCTTGCGGACATCATCGAGCACTTTGGCGGCCATATACTCAAGGGTGATGGCACGCTCGACCGGGCCGCGCTACGCGCCCTGGTTTTCAACGACGCCACAGAGCGTCAATGGCTCGAGTCCGTTACCCACCCGCGTATCCGCACGCGTCTGGTCGAGCATCTCGAAGCGCTCGAACGGCACTCGCCCTACGTACTGCTGGTTTCACCGCTGCTATTCGAGTCCGGACAGGCGGCATTGGTCGCGCGCACGCTCGTGGTCGATGTGAGCGTCGAGACCCAGCGCGAACGTACCATGCGCCGGGATAACGTAAGCGAAGAGCAGATAAATGCGATCCTCGCCGCGCAGCTTTCTCGGGAAGAGCGTTTGGCCAACGCCGATGATGTGGTCGATAATGATAGCGCTCACGAGCAGCTCGAAAAGCAAGTCGCCACTCTCGACCAGCGCTACCGGCATTTGAGTAACACTATATGAGCATCAACGTGCAGGAGTTTTATGTCCCCCGCTAACGATTCCCCTTTTGAAGTAGCCTGCCCCCAATGCGGTACCCAGGTACCCTGGACGCCGGAAAGTGCGTATCGGCCGTTTTGCAGCAAGCGCTGCCAGTTGATCGACCTTGGTGCCTGGGCGGATGAATCCCACCGCATTGGTGGCGAATCGGCCATGGATGAAGCCGATATCGAAACACTGCTGGCCCAGGCCGACAAAGACGCCCCGCTCTCATGAAGGCGCGGGATGAGTAACGATACCCCCGCGGCGTATCACCTCTTTTACGCGCTCGATTCCCGCTTCGACCAGCTGATAGCTGCCATCGAAAAGGCGGCCGAGTTTTACGAGCGAACCCGGCCGCCCACCTGGCAACTGGAAGGAACAAGCGAGAAGGCGTGCTGGTTTCGCCATGCACTGATGGATATGTGGCATGTGCAAGGCCAGGACGGGCGCGAAACGCGTAACTATATCGCCGTGATCGCGGCAGGCGACGACCTTGTCGAAGCCATCGACGAGGTCAACCAGGCCAAGAGCGCTATTAGCGAGCTTATAAGCCGTATCAAGGCGCTTTCACCCAGCGCCTTGACCGAGGCGCGGCAGCGCTTGCCCGAGCGCCATCCCCATGTCGATGATGTATTGCGCAAAAGCGGTATGGCACGGCTTCACTTGAAGCAGTGTTGGCGTCATATTCCTATCGCCCCGGGCCCTGTCTCCCGGGTGCGCCTGGCCTGGTATACGAGCGGGCGTTCGATTAAAAAGCTGAGTGTTCAAGAGGCGGAGAAAAAACTGCTGCAACTCGATACCGATGCCCCCCACATACGTATTCAGCTACAGAAACTGGCCGGCATACCCTCTGGCGAAACGCTGGCCCGGGTGCAAGCCCAGGCACCATTGATGCGAGCGAACCTGTTCTTTACCGAGCCACTTCAGGAGGGCCATACACGCCTGGCGCATAATATTGCCATGCCACTGATCGTGCCCGCCCAGCAAGCGCGCCTACCGCACATCAAGGCACCCTCGCCTCAGATGCCGGAGCAGCGCACCCGCGCCAAGCGCCGCGATGAAAAGCTGGAAAGTGAGGCATTTCTGCCTAGCCTGCGGGTTTATCGCTACCGCTAAGGCCATGCTCGACCGTGGGTTGGGTAACCGACGGTGTTTCATCCATGGTCCAGCGCCCCCCTTTCACCAAAGCCTCTACGAGCGCTTTGACACTTTCCTCGGAATATCCGTTTTCGATACATAGGGCTTTCAAGCGTTCACCAAATAGCCGCTCGCTTTCCTCGACCCGGGTTTTCTCATCCTGCTCTTCCAGGTCTTTAAGCGAACGTACCGGAGGGCCGGTAGGAATATCAAAACTATTGTCTGGATTCTCCAGCTGACGTAACGCCTGCGCGAAAGCATCGTCAAGCTCGCGAAACTTGCGTAGTTTATCGCGCTCGTCCACCTGCTTATATTCCTTTTGATATTTCATTGACCTTTCATTTACACCTTACTTAAGAAAAGAAAATTTGCAGCTTCATGGTGCGGCAATTCTGGCTTTAGGGTGCGACTTAATATCGCGCTTGCTAACAAAAGTTAATTTCAGCAAATGCCCCCAAATCGGCCGAGCCAATCGGCTAACTGATACTCAAGATACTCGATGAAGGCTTACAGGCTCAGTGAGCGTTACTACATCTTATAATGGTGGCACTGGCCGTCTTTTTAAATGGTAAGAATAGAGCTACTTAATGAATCACACAGGGTGAGGACGCAGCTACCTTGTCCAGGCTTTCACTGGGTTAAAGAGGCTGCCCACAGGGCCCAAGAGCGTTCATCTTTTGCGTGTTAGCGCACAACGACTATAGCGCATAAAAAACGAGCCGTGGCTGTCACGTTCACACTCATCTGATACTGAATGAAGCGCACGAATGTCAAACCATACGGCAAAGTCAGAACACTTCAAAGAAACGCGGGTTCGAAGCACCAACGGCCGTTCACAAATGCTTATCAATGCGCTCAGAACGTGGCAGGTAGCCCAAACCTCTTTCAAGCATAGCAGAGGTGTCTGTGCTTACGAGCAGGCGCTGGAATGAATTCACCTGTCTACTGCTGTGGGTCTTTACGAGAAACGATTCCTGGCGCGTCTTCGCTGGAAGGGCTTTCAGAGAACCCGTGGGCATCCAATGCTTAACTCGAACAAAAAAGCCGGTGCCCTAAAAAGGCACCGGCTTTTCTTAATTAGCTGTCTTGCGGCTGGAGCCAGGATTCGACGGTCTCATCGCCGTACTCGTCTTTCCAGGCACGGAGCCCTTTATGGTTTCCACCACGCGTTTCAATAACATCGCCGGTGTTCGGGTTCTTGTACACTTTAAGACGACGCTTGCGACGATTGGTCGGGGCCGCCGCTTTCTGGGAAGAGCGTTGGTCACTTGATGGTTCCAGTAAAGCAACGACATCTGCCGGGCGCTTATTGAACTCATTCATCAATGCTTCGAGCTTTGATTTAAACTCGAGCTCGCTCTTAAGGCGCTGATCACCTTCCAAACGCTGTAGATCTTCCTGCAGCTGCTTTAGCTGCTGCTCTTTCTGCATGTATTCATTTAGGAGTGACATAGGGGGTTCCTTGAAACTGTGACTGAACAAGTAAAAGGTTAAATTATAATAACCATGAATTACTTGCCCCGAGGCGTCGACATTATTGCTTTAATTGCTCTAATTGACAATAGTCTAGTTGATTTTAAGCTAAATACTAATCGTTTTTTTAAATCAAACCAGTTTAAAAGTTTAAACCTGGAAACCGGCAAACTAATTTATTGAGGCAGACGCGGTATTACAGGTAAAAAAAACGCCGCCCGAAGGCGGCGTTTCTTGAATGAACGCTAGAACGATTAGTCCTGGCCGCCCATCTGCTGCTTGATCAGATCGCCGATAGTGGTTGCACCACCGCCGCCTGTTTCAGAAGAGTCCTGATCGCGCAGTTTCTTCATGTTTTGACGTGTATCGTCCTGGTCTTTCGCTTTGATTGACAGATTGATCTGACGGCTCTTGCGATCGACATTAACGATGCGCGCTTCAACGCTGTCGCCTTCGTTTAGCACGTTACGCGCGTCTTCGACGCGGTCAGCGCTAATTTCAGACGCTTTCAAGATAGCGATAACGTCGGTAGCGAGTTCTACGTGCGCTTCCTTCGCGTCAACTTCGACGACGCGACCCGTTACCATGCTGCCTTTATCATTGACCGAGAGGTACTCAGCAACCGGATCGGAATCCATTTGCTTGATACCCAGCGAGATACGCTCACGCTCGGGGTCGATAGACAGGATGACGGCTTCGGCTTCGTCGCCTTTCTTGAAGTTGCGAACCGCTTCTTCGCCGGTCTCGGTCCAGGAGATATCGGACAGGTGTACAAGACCGTCGATACCGCCTTCAAGGCCGATGAAGATACCGAAGTCGGTGATCGACTTGATGGTACCGGAAACACGGTCGCCCTTGTTGTACTCAGCGTTGAAGGTTTCCCACGGGTTAGCGGTGCACTGCTTGATACCCAAGGAAATACGACGACGCTCTTCGTCGATATCCAACACCATGACGTCGACATCGTCGCCCACTTGCACGACTTTGGACGGATGGATGTTTTTGTTGGTCCAATCCATTTCGGAAACGTGGACCAGACCTTCGACGCCCTCTTCAAGCTCTGCAAAGCAGCCGTAGTCGGTCAGATTAGTGACGACAGCGTGTACTTTGGTGCCTTCCGGGTAACGGCCCTTGATGTTGACCCAGGGATCTTCGCCCAGCTGCTTAAGACCCAGCGATACGCGGTTGCGCTCACGGTCGAACTTAAGAACCTTGACGTTGATCTCGTCGCCCACGGCAACGATTTCGGACGGATGCTTGATGCGCTTCCAGGCCATATCGGTGATGTGCAGCAGGCCGTCAACGCCACCCAGGTCAACGAAGGCGCCGTAATCGGTCAGGTTCTTGACGATACCCTTGATTTGCTGGCCTTCCTGCAGCGTAGCGAGCAGTGCTTCACGCTCGGCGCTGTTTTCGGCTTCAAGCACGGCGCGACGCGAAACAACGACGTTGTTGCGTTTCGGGTCGAGCTTGATGACTTTGAAATCGAGTTCTTTGTTTTCCAGGTGCGCGGTATCGCGAACCGGACGAACATCGACCAGTGAACCCGGCAAGAAGGCACGGATAGAGTCAACGTCGACTGTAAAGCCGCCTTTAACTTTACCGTTGATCACGCCCTTGATGATTTCGTCTTTCTCGAAGGCTGCTTCAAGAATCTTCCAGGCTTCTGCACGCTTGGCTTTTTCACGAGACAGACGTGTTTCACCGAAGCCATCTTCTACGGCTTCCAGTGCAACGTGAACGTCATCACCGATCGCGATGTTGAGTTCGCCGTTTTCATCGCGGAACTGCGCCGCGGGGATTTGGCCTTCAGACTTCAGACCAGCGTTAACGGTAACCCAGTCACCGTCGATGTCGACAACCTGGGCCGCGACGATGGCGCCCGGCTCCATGTTGATGTCGTTAAGAGACTGTTCAAACAGTTCAGCAAAGCTTTCGCTCATGGTTTTCCTACGTGATCAACGTTGTTGAGGCGTAATGCCTTCTCCGTACCACCAGCGAGTACGGGCCTAATGTAACTCAGCTTTCAGGGGTGTTAACGCTGGTTAGACCTGACCGGGCTCTCTGATATGAACGATCATATGAATTGCCGCCCTGCCATGTCGTGACACCTTCCCAAAAACGCCGCAAGGGAGAGTCAGTTATCGCCTGCAAGCCCTTTCTGAACGAGCAAGCGAGCTAGCTGATCAACCACTTCCGGTATACTCAGGCGTGTGGTATCAAGCGTAATGGCATCATCTGCCGGCTTGAGAGGAGCCACACTGCGCTGCGTGTCGCGTGCATCGCGTGCCTGAATCTCCTTTAAAAGACTCGAAAGACTAGCATCCACGCCGGCTTCCTGCAACTGCTGATGCCGTCGACGAGCACGCTCCTCGGCGCTGGCGGTTAGAAACACCTTTAAAGGCGCATCGGGAAATACCACCGTTCCCATGTCCCGCCCATCGGCCACCAGGCCCGGCGCTTTGCAAAAGTCACGCTGGCGCTCTAAAAGCCCTTGGCGCACGCCGGGAAGCGAGGCCACCCGTGAAGCCCGCTCGCCGGCCTGCTCGGTGCGAATGGTGAGCGTGACGTCCTCGCCTTCCAACAGTGTACGCGGGGCACCGTCTGTCACGGGAAAGGCGACATCGAGTTCCGCTGCCAGGCGCTTGAGGGCGGCTTCATCGTCTAGCGCCACGTCGTGTTTGACCGCCGCTTGAGCGGTGAGCCGGTAAAGCGCGCCGCTGTCCAATAGATGCCAGCCAAGGCGTTCGGCGATTAGACTGCTGATCGTGCCCTTGCCGGCCCCGCCGGGGCCGTCGATGGTCAATACCGGGATCGATATCATGGCTCGCGTACCTCCTCGGCGCTCATGCCGATGCGCTCCAAAAGCGTCAAGAAGCCCGGAAACGACGTGGCCACGTTGGCGCAGTCGTTAATGACGATTTCGCTCGAGGCTCGCAGACCCGCCACGGCAAACGCCATGGCAATACGGTGGTCACCCAGGCTGTCGACCGTACCGCCGGCGTAGTTCGGCGATGCGTCCGCTGACAACTGGCCGCCAACGATATCGATACCGTCTTCTACCACGGTGTGCTCGACGCCCAGAATGGCAAGGCCGTCGGCCATGGCCTGGAGTCGGTCGGACTCCTTGACGCGAAGCTCCTCGGCGCCGCGCAACCGGGTCGTACCCCTGGCATTGGCCGCGGCGATAAACAGCGCCGGGAACTCGTCGATGGCGAGCGGCACCTGGTCGACCGGAATATCGACACCCTCGAGCGGGGCGAAACGAATGCGAATATCGGCGACCGGCTCGCCGCCTACTTCGCGCTCGTTTTCAAACGCGAGATTCGCGCCCATCAGCGTCAGGATATTGATGACCCCCATACGGGTCGGGTTCATGCCCACGTGCTCGAGGGTAATGTCCGAGTTTGGGGTAATCGCCGCAGCGACTAAAAAGAACGTGGCCGACGAGATATCCGAGGGCACGTCGATGGGCCCAGCGGTGAGTTTGTGTCCGCCTTCCAGCCAGCAAGTATCGCCTTCACGGTGTACCGGATAGCCAAAGCCGTTGAGCATGCGCTCGGTGTGATCGCGGGTCGGCGCGGGTTCGCGCACCCGGGTTTCGCCTTCACTGTAAAGCCCCGCCAACAGCAAACACGATTTGACCTGGGCACTGGCCATGGGCATATCGTAATGAATGCCCTGCAGTTTGGCGCCACCGCGGATGACCAGCGGCGGGCGCCCGCCCTCGGCGGTTTCAACCGCCGCGCCCATCAGGCGCAGCGGCTCTGCCACGCGGCCCATGGGGCGTTTGGTCAGCGACTCGTCCCCGGTGAGCTCGCTATCGAACTGCTGGCCCGCCAAAAGCCCGGCAAATAGCCGCATGGCGGTACCCGAATTGCCCACGTAAATCGGCCCGGCCGGTGCCTTGAGCCCGTGAAGCCCCACGCCGTGAATCGTCACGCGCCCCTGGTGCGGGCCTTCGATGGCCACGCCCATTTCGCGAAACGCCTGCAGCGTGGCCAGGCTGTCCTCACCTTCCAAAAAGCCCTTTACCTCGGTCACGCCCTCGGCCAGCGCCCCCAGCATGATCGAGCGGTGGGACATGGACTTGTCGCCGGGCACCCGCAGCCGGCCCTGGGCCTGGCCACCGGGTTTTACACGGTAGGTAACATTTGCGTGAGACTGCATATGGTATTCCGCCTGATAACTGGTTTTACTAAGTAGGGTGCCAAAGTAGTGCCGCGCGTGGCTGGCCCGGTCGAAGGTGGCAATGAGCGCGTCGCTATCGCCCTGCTCGATCGAGCGGCGAAGACTCGCCAGGCCCGCCTCGAAATCATCGAGGGAGGCCAGCACCGCTTCGCGATTGGCGATGAAGATATCGCGCCACATGACCGGGTCGCTGCCGGCGATGCGGGTAAAGTCGCGAAAGCCACCGGCGGCGTAGCGGAAAATTTCCATCCGCTCGTCCTGACGGGCCAGCGTATCCACCAGGGAAAATGCCAGCAGGTGCGGCAGGTGGCTGGTACGCGCCAGCACCTGGTCGTGGCGCTCGACACTCATTTCGAGCACCTCGGCGCCGCAGGTCTGCCAAAGTGCAGCGACTCTGGAAAGCGCTACGGGGTCGGCGTTGGGTGCCGGCGTCAGGATGACCTTATGATCGATAAAAAGCGCCGGATTGGCCGCCGCCACGCCGCTTTTCTCGGACCCGGCGATGGGGTGGCCGAGCACCACGTTAGCAGGCAGTTCGCCAAAAACCCGCACCACGCAGTCGCGAATCGTGCCCTTGGTACTGCCGACATCGGTGATCACTACGTCGGGGGATGCGCTGGACAAGCCCTCCTTGAGCGTCGCCAGTACCGTCTCCATGGCCAGCACCGGCACCGCCAGCACGATCATCGAGACGTTATCCAGCAGCGTTTCGAGATGGCGACCGCCGCCGTCGATCAGCCCCATCTCGATGCCCAGCGCGATCTCGCTATCACTGGGGTCGCAGGCCAGAATCTTGCCATCAAAACCCTGCTGCCTAAGCGCAGCCGCAAGCGAGCCGCCCATTAAGCCAAGCCCGACGATCAATAACCGCGGCTCTCGAAAGCCCCCCTGGCTTTTCAAAGAGGATTGCCGATCGATCACATTACGCCCTGGGGGTAGGAGCCCAAAACACGCAGTTCAAGCGCGCGCTGTTTGACTTCCTCGAGCACAGAGGCAACGCCGGGTTCGTCGCAGTGGCCTCTGAAATCGATAAAGAAGACGTAGTTCCACGCCCCGGTACGCGAGGGGCGTGTTTCGATACGGGTAAGGTCGATACCGTGACGATGAAAGGGTTCGAGCAGGTCGTGAAGCGCGCCGGGCTGGTTGCGCATGGCCACGACCACCGAGGTTTTATCCTCGCCGCAGCTGGGCACGCCTTCGCTGCCGATGATCAAAAACCGTGTCGAGTTGTCCGGCCGGTCCTCGATTTTTTCCGCGATATGCGTAAGCCCATAAAGCTTGGCCGCCATATCGCCGGCAATCGCGGCGCTGTGCCACTCGGTCTTGACCAGCTTCGCCGCTTCGGCGTTGGAGGCGACCGGCACCCGCTCGGCGTGAGGAAAGTGAGCGTCGAGCCACTTGCGGCACTGCCCAAAGGATTGCGGATGGGAGTAAATACGCGTGACCTTATCGCGACGGGTATTCTCGCTGACCAGCAGGTGGTGGTGAATACGCAGAACGACCTCGCCGCAGATCTTGATCGAGGAGTCGATAAAGGTATCGAGGGTGTGATTCACCACCCCTTCGGTGGAGTTCTCCACCGGCACCACGCCATAGTTCACCGCGCCCGCTTCTACCTCACGAAAAACTTCATCGATGGCGGCCATGGGCAGACTGACGGCGCTGTCGCCAAAGTGCTTGAGCGCTGCCTGCTGGGTGAAGGTGCCTTCCGGGCCCAGGTAGGCGACCTTGATGGGCTTCTCCAGCGCCAGACACGCCGACATGATCTCTCTGAAAAGCCGCGCCATCTCTTCATCATCGAGCGGGCCTTCATTGAGCGACATGATGCGGCGCAGTACCTGGGCCTCACGCTCGGGCCGATAAAACACCGCGTTCTCTTCATCCACCAGCTTGACCTTGGCCACCTGCTGGGCGCAATGAGCACGCTCGCTGATTAAACGCACGATGTCCTCATCGAGCTGGTCGATGCGTTGGCGCAGCTCGTCCAAATTGATCGGCGTATCTGACATGAATCCTAGCCCTTTCGTTGTTCGAAATCGTGCATGAACGCAATGAGCGCGTCCACGGCGGCTTCCGGCACGGCGTTGTAGAGACTTGCGCGCATGCCGCCCACGCTGCGGTGGCCTTTCAGGTTCAATAGCCCGGCCGCTTCGGCCTCACGCAGAAACACCCCATCGAGGGCGGCGTCGGCCAGCACGAACGGCACGTTCATGCGCGAACGATTGCGCTTGGCGATCGGGTTGGAGTAGAAGTCGCTTTCGTCGATGGCGCGGTAAAGCTTGTCGGCTTTACGCTGATTGAGCGCATCCATCGCCTCGAGCCCACCTACCTCGTCTTTAAGCCACTCGAAGACAAGCCCCGAGAGGTACCAGGCGTAGGTCGGCGGCGTATTGACCATGGATTCCGCTTCGGCGAGCTTTTGGTAATCAAACAGCGAGGGGGTGGCGGCTTGGGCGCGACCCAGCAGGTCGTCGCGCACGATCACCAGCGTCAAACCCGCCGGGCCGATATTCTTTTGGGCGCCGGCGTAAATGACACCGAAGTCGCTGACGTCGATCGGCCCGGAAAGAATGCTCGAGGACATATCGCAAACGAGCGGCACATCCGCACCATCCTGTCGTTTGAGCGCAGGGGTGTAATCGAATTCGAGCCCGCCGATGGTTTCGTTGGCCGTGTAGTGCAGGTAGGCGGCATCAGCACTCAAAGCAAGGCTCTCGAGCGTAGGCACCTCCAGGTGCCCATTCGCTTCGCTGCTACCCGCCACATGGCAATCAAAGCCCAGCTGTTTGGCTTCCGATAGCGCCTTATTCCCCCAGATACCGGTCTGGATAAAATTAGCACTGCCGCCCCGACCCAACAGGTTCATGGGCAGCATGGCGAACTGCAGGCTTGCGCCACCCTGTAAAAACAGCACCCGGTAGTTATCCGGAATGCCTAAAAGCCCCCGTAGATCCGCCTCGGCCTTATGCGCAATGGCAACGAACTCATCGCTTCGATGACTCATCTCCATCACCGAAAGCCCGCGCCCTTGATAATCGAGTATTTCTTGCTGGGCGCGCTCTAAAACGGCGGTGGGCAGGGCCGCCGGCCCTGCGCAGAAGTTATAGTGACGTGTCATCGTGCCCGCTTTCCTCCTCGCCGCTATTGATCGCCTCCGCCGGCGCTTCGCCCTCTTCGCTTGGCTCTTCGAGCGGCAGCTCAGCGGGCTCGTCGACGCGCACGGTTTTGACCAGCTTCTCCTCTTTACCCAGACGAATCAACATGACGCCCTGGGTGTTACGCGAGGTGGTCGAGACCTCTTCGACGCGGGTGCGCACCAGCGTGCCGCGGTCGGTGATCAGCATCATTTCATCGCAGTCGTAGATCTGCATGGCGGCCACCAACGCGCCGTTACGCTCGCTGGTCTGCATGGCGATCACGCCCTGGCCGCCGCGTCCGCGCAGCGGAAACTCTTCAAGGCGCGTACGCTTGCCGTAGCCTTTTTCACTGGCGGTGAGAATGTAGATCTGCCCTTCCGCCTGAGGTACGACCTGGACCGCCGCCTCTTCACCGGTTTCGCTTTCGCTATCGGTTTCCGAGTCGATCTGCTGGCTCTTGGGAATGATCAGGCTGATCACTTCCGCGTCGCCTAGCAGGCGCATGCCGCGAACGCCGCGGGCGGTACGGCCCATGGCGCGCACGTTACCTTCTTCGAAACGAATCGCTTTGCCGTTGGACGAGAGCAGCATCGCGTGATCGCTACCGGAGGTAATCGCCGCGCCGACGAGCCGGTCGTCCTCTTCCAGGTCGATCGCAATCAGGCCGACACTGCGCGGGCGCGAGAACTGCTCGAGGCTAGTGCGTTTGACCGTGCCCTTGGCGGTGGCGAACAGGATGTAGTTGTCCGGGTTGTAATCGCGCACCGGCAAAATCGCGTTGATCGCTTCGCCTTCGTCGAGCGGCAGCATGTTGACCAACGGTTTGCCCCGCGAGCCCCGGCTGGCGTTGGGCATCTCGTACACCTTGAGCCAGTACACCTTGCCGCGGTTGGAGAACAGCAGCACGGTGTCGTGGGTCGAGGCGACCAGCAGGTGCTCGATGACGTCTTCGTCCTTCATCGAGGTAGCGGACTTGCCGCGACCACCGCGGCGCTGGGCCTGATAGTCGGAAAGCGGCTGGGTCTTGGCGTAGCCCGAGCGCGACACGGTCACCACCATGTCCTCTTCGGCGATCAGATCTTCCATGGAAAGATCGAGATGGCTTGCCTGAATCTCGGTGCGGCGGTCGTCGCCGAACTGGTCGCGAACCGCATGAAGCTCTTCGCGAATGACTTCCATCAGACGCTCCGCCGAGGCGAGAATCTCGGTCAGCTCCGCAATGCGTTGCAGAATCGAGAGGTACTCGTCGAGCAATTTCTCGGTTTCGAGACCGGTCAAGCGGTGCAGACGAAGTTCCAGAATGGCTTGGGCCTGGGCCGGCGAGAGACGGTATTCGGTGGCCGTGGTGTTAAGACCAAAGCCTTCGTCGAGGTCTTCCGGCTTGCAGGAGTTGGCACCGGCACGCTCGAGCATCGCGGTGACCTGGCCGGGCTGCCACACTTGTTCGAGGAGTTTCTCTTTCGCCTCGGCGGCGTTGGGTGAGGCCTTGATCAGCTCGATGACTTCGTCGATGTTCGAGATGGCAACCGTCAGGCCTTCGAGGATATGGCCGCGTTCCCGCGCCTTTTTGAGCTCGAACAGCGTGCGCCGGGTAACGACCTCGCGCCGGTGGCGAATGAACGCCTCCAGCATCTCTTTCAGATTCAGCGTGCGCGGCTGGCCATTTTCCAGCGCCACCATGTTGATACCGAACACGTTTTGAAGCTGGGTCTGGGCGAAGAGATTGTTAACCACCACCTCACCGGACTCGCCGCGTTTGATCTCGATGACCACGCGCAGGCCGTCCTTGTCGGACTCGTCGCGAAGCTCTGCAATACCTTCGATGCGCTTCTCTTTGACGAGCTCGGCGATTTTCTCGATCAACCGCGCCTTGTTCACCTGGTAGGGAAGCTCGGTGATGATGATGTGATCGCGCCCGGTCTTGTCGTGGTGCTCGATGGTGTGCGCCGCGCGCACGTAAATACGCCCACGGCCGGTGCGGTAGGCGTCCAGAATGCCCGCGCGGCCATTGATGATCCCCGCGGTCGGGAAATCCGGCCCCGGGATGTACTGCATTAGATCATCGATGGTCAGCGTGTAGTCGTCGATCAGTGCCAGGCAGCCGTCGATCACTTCGCGCATGTTGTGCGGCGGAATGTTGGTCGCCATGCCCACGGCGATACCCGACGAGCCGTTGATCAACAGATTCGGTACGCGGGTGGGCAGCACCTCGGGAATCCGCTCGGTGCCGTCGTAGTTATCGACCCAATCGACGGTATCTTTTTCCAGATCCGCCAGCAGTTCGTGGGCCAGGCGCGCCATACGCACCTCGGTGTAACGCATGGCAGCGGCATTGTCGCCGTCGATCGAACCAAAGTTACCCTGGCCATCCACCAGCACGTGGCGCATGGAGAAGTGCTGGGCCATACGAACGATGGTGTCGTAGACCGCGCTGTCGCCGTGGGGATGGTACTTACCGATGACATCGCCGACGACACGCGCCGACTTCTTGTACGGTTTGTTCCAGTCATTGCTCAGTTCGTGCATGGCGAAGAGCACGCGGCGATGTACCGGCTTCAGCCCGTCGCGCACATCGGGAAGCGCGCGGCCGATAATGACGCTCATCGCGTAGTCGAGGTACGACTGCTTTAGCTCGTCTTCAATATTGACGGGCAAGATTTCTCTGGCGATGTCACCCATGAAAGTCAGATCCTTTGCACTGCATTGGCACTGCGAGAGTTGAAAGCGCTTTAATACCGCCGTGTTAGAGAATCAACAGACGGGCGCACATACCCCCCCATCATACCACCGCATAAGCACCAAGGGCAGTCAGAGAGCGCGTAAAGGGTAGACTCATCGACGCGCCGGGACTATTCGCGAATAAAAGGTCAAGCGAAGGCTTCTTTATCGACCCGAAGCCGGTCGAGCACCTGGTACACATCGCCTTCGATGGCGCTTGCCTTGTTCGATTTTATATCCAGCAGCACGAAAGTAAGATCCGCTTGGGCGACGACTTTGCCGTCGGCGCGTTGGATGCGGTGGTGACAGCGTGCACTGCGCTCGCCCACCTCGGTAATGCCGGTGAGCACGGACAGGTCGTCGTTTTGCACCGCCGCGTTTTTGTAATCGATATTGAGATTGACCACCACAAAAGCGCGCCCGGCCTCGTGCAGCTCACGAATCAGGTCCTTGTGATCGTCGAAAAACGCCCAGCGCCCTTCCTCCATGAACTCCAGATAGCGGGCATTATTGACGTGGCCGTAGCCATCCAGGTGGTAGCCGCGTACGCGAAGATCGACACGGGTAATCGAAGACGACATAAAAAATCCTTATTGAATTAAAGAACGTTTGAAAAGCGCCAGCGAACAAACATGGGTTTTAAACGCACATTTAAATACCGACCATTTAACGTAGGCAATAAAGGCGCTTTAGCGCAAGAGGCTGGCAGGACGGGCAGCGTTTCGCCATAATGTGCCCCCTTTTGGATAGGATTGGTGATATGTGGTTTAAGCACCTGCACTTGTATCGTCTACACGGCGAGTTCGAGCTCGATGCCAGCGCGCTTCAGAGCGCACTCGAGCCCCACGCCGCCAGGCCTTTGGGCGGCGCCGATGCCCGCAGGCTTGGGTGGACAGCGCCGGCAGGCCGCTTGGGCAGTGGTCAACTGCTCCACGAGATCCAGGGCCACCGCCTGCTGAGCGCGCTGCGCCAGGAACGCCTGCTTCCGGCCTCCGTGGTCAAGGAAGAGCTCGACGAGAAAGTCGCCGATATCGAGGCCGCCGAGGCGCGCAAGGTGACCCGCAAGGAGAAAACCACGCTCAAGGAGCAGATCACCGAGGAGCTGATGCCGCGTGCCTTCGTGCGCAGCCAAAAGGTCGATCTTTGGTGGGATACCAGGCGCAACATGATCGGTATCAACGCAAGCTCGCGCACCCGCTGCGAGGAGATTCTCGATCTTCTACGCGAAACGCTAGGCACGCTGAAGGTGACCCCGGTCAACTCGCAAACCCTGCCGATTCGCGCCATGACGACCTGGCTTGGCGACGCCGCGAGCCGCCCGGCGGATATGCAGCTAGGCGATCAGGTCGAGCTCAAGGCCAAAGGCGACGACGGCGTCCTGCGCGCCCGCCAGGTGGATCTCGACAGCGACGAAATTCAAAACCTGCTGGAGAGCGGCCGCCAGGCAAGCAAACTTGCCATCGGCCTCGAAGGTCGGTTACACCTGGTGCTACATGACGACTTGGCGCTCAAGTCGCTGCGCTTTGGCGATGCGCTGATCGAGGAAGCGGATCACGCCGACGACGGCGACGACGCGCTTGCCCGGCTTGAAACCGACTTCATCCTGATGGCGCAGTCGCTTTCAGAAGATATCGCCCGGCTACTCGAATGGCTAGGCGGCGAGGCCCAAAAAGAGCCCGCCACGACCGACCAGGCCTGACGCGCGTCGTTGGGTTAGAATAACGATTTCACCCTCGATTTGGCTCACTCTTACAAACGGATCGCATGACTGACCAACATCACGCTCTCAACGACGCCTCGTCCGATGATCCCTGGGCCGATATTCGCCCTTACATGGATCACGAGGTGAAAGACGTGCTCACGCGGCTGAGTCGCGACAGCGAGCTACTCGATGCGTTAACCCGGTTCAAGCTGCCCCGTCTTGCCAAGTGGGCGCCGGCGCTTGCGCGCATGATCGCCGGGCGCACGGTGCGCCGCGAGGTCGAAAACGTTGCCTCGGTTCGCGATTTTCAAATGCGTATCGCCGGTTACATGGAGCGCATGATACGCACCACGACCGACGCCTTCGAGGTTACCGGGCTCGAGAAGCTCGACGCGAATAGTGCTTATCTCTTCATCGGTAATCACCGCGATATCTCGCTGGACCCGGCCTTCGTCAACTACGCGCTTTACGCGGCCGGACGCAACACCGTGCGCATCGCCATTGGCGACAACCTGCTCAAAAAGCCCTACGTCACCGACCTGATGCGGCTCAATAAAAGCTTTATCGTGCCGCGCAGTGCCCGGGGCAAGCGGGCGATGCTGGCCGCTTACCAGAAGCTTTCGGGCTATATTCGCCACTCGATCACCGGCGACAACCACTCCATCTGGATGGCCCAGCGCGAAGGACGGGCCAAAAACGGCATCGATCGCACCGACCCCGCCATCATCAAGATGTTGACCATGGCGAGTCGTGGCGATCCGGGCGATTTCGTTTTCGGCGAAGCGATCGCCGAGCTCAAGCTCGTGCCAGTGTCGATCAGCTACGAGTACGACCCCTGCGATATGCAAAAGGCCCGGGAACTGCATGACGTCGCCACCCTTGGTAGCTACGCGAAAAGCGAGTTCGAGGATATCCGCTCGATCGTGGCGGGTATTACCGGTACCAAGGGCCGCGTGCAACTGCGCTTTGGCCAGCCCCTGGACGCGGACATGGCGACCCCGGATGAAGTCGCCGCCGAGATCGACCGCCAGGTGATCGGCGGCTACCGGCTATTTCCCAGCCACTACCTGGCCCTGGAAGCGCTCGGTGAGGCGCCGGAGCTGGTGGCACGCAAGGCCATTACACGGGAAGACCGGGCGCGCTTTGCAGAGCGCTTGGCCGCTGTGCCCGAAGAGCTGCGCCCTTATTGGCTCAACCAGTACGCCAACCCGGTAAAACACAAGGCCGGCCGGCTACGCCTTTAAAAACGCCGGCGCGGCCACGCCTTACCCGCGCACGGCTCATGCCGAGCCAGTCAAAAAGTGCTAAGGTCAAGGCATTCACTGTTTGGTTCAGGCTTGGCTTTTAGTCCAAGTCTCAAGGAGCGCACCATGTCGGCATCCGAAATTCAAAAAACACGCGTAATCAACGAGCTACGTGGTTTTATCCGCAAGCTTCTTCAAGACCCGGATATCCTGCTGCAGTCGCTCGCCGTTGCTCGCCGGGAGCTTGCCGAAGGCTCCAGCTCCGCGGCGATGGCGCGCATCGCCAACGAAGTATCCGGCACGACCAGCGTACACATCCCCGAAGACCCCGCCGAGCACTCCGAGGCGGACAAACTCTTTTTAGAGCTTTTGCGGGAAGTCGTGCAGGAGGAGCAGGCGCTCTACTAGCGCCGGTCTTGCGCTGACACCAGTCTTGCGCTGACAAGAGGCGCCCGGGTCTCACTGGCGAACGACGTTATCGGCGAAGTGCACCCCCTCTTCGCCGACTTTATTTGTTACAAGTTAATCGGACGTATTCAAAACCATGTCAAACACTGCCCTGCGCAATATTTTGGTGACCAGCGCCCTCCCCTACGCCAACGGTGATATTCACCTTGGTCATCTGCTCGAATATATCCAAACCGATATCTGGGTGCGCTTTCAAAAAAGCCGGGGCCAGCGCTGTTTTTACGTGTGCGCCGACGATGCCCACGGCACCGCCATCATGCTGCGCGCCGAGCAGGAAGGTATTACCTCCGAGGCGCTGATCGAGCGGGTCTCCAATAATCATCAGGCGGATTTCGCCCGCTTTGGCGTGGGCTTTGACAATTACCACTCCACCCACTCGGCAGAGAACCGCCACTTTAGCGAGCAGATCTACACGCGCCTGCGCGACAAGGGCCATATCGCCACCCGCGATATCGAGCAAATGTTTGATCCGGTCAAGGGCCTGTTCCTCGCCGACCGCTTCATCAAGGGAACCTGCCCCAAGTGTCATAGCGATGACCAGTACGGCGATAACTGCGAAAAGTGCGGCGCGACCTATACCCCGGCAGAGCTAATCGACCCGGTCTCGGCGATTTCCGGCGCCAAGCCGGAAGTACGAAGCTCGACCCACTACTTCTTCAAGCTGCCCGAATTCAGTGAGTTTCTACAAGACTGGATCAACGACGGCCACGTGCAGCCGCAAATTCGCAACAAACTGATGGAGTGGTTCGAATCCGGTTTCAACGAGTGGGATATCTCCCGGGATGCGCCCTACTTCGGCTTTGAAATTCCCGATGCGCCGGGCAAGTACTTCTACGTCTGGCTCGACGCGCCCATCGGCTATCTGGCCAGCTTCAAGAACCTTTGTGAGCGCGAAGGCATCGACTTCGACAGCTTCTGGGAGAAGGACTCCACCGCCGAGGTGTATCACTTCATCGGCAAGGATATCGTCTACTTCCACGCGCTTTTTTGGCCGGCGATGCTTCACGGCGCCGACCTGCGCACGCCCACCGCGGTGAACTGCCACGGCTTTTTGACCGTGGACGGCGCCAAGATGTCGAAATCCCGCGGCACCTTCATCAAGGCCGCCACCTACGCCGAGCACCTCAACCCGGAGTACCTGCGCTACTACTTTGCCGCCAAACTCAGCGCCGGGGTCGATGATCTCGACCTGAACCTCGACGACTTCACCGCCCGGGTCAATTCGGATCTCGTCGGCAAGGTGGTCAATATCGCCAGCCGCTGCGCCGGGTTCGTGAAGAAGCTCGGCGGCGGTACGCTCTCCGCGCACTGCGCCGAGCCGCAGCTGGTAGAGCGCTTCGTCGACGCAGGGGATGAGATCGCCCGGGATTATGAGGCGCGAGAATTCGGCCGCGCCATGCGCAAGATCATGGAGCTTGCCGATGAGGCCAATACCTACATCGCCGATAAAGCCCCTTGGGCGCTGGCCAAGCAAGACGGCCGCGAGCAGGAAGTACTGGATATATGCTCGGTGGGCATCGATTTGTTCCGTCAACTGATGGTGTATCTGGCGCCGGTGGTACCCGCCATGGCCGGTGAGGCTCAGCGCTTTCTCAACGTCGACTCCCTCGACTGGGAGAGCCGCCGAACCCTTCTGACCGGCCACACTATCGAGAAATTCAAGCCGCTGATGACGCGCATCGAGCGTGACAAGATCGACGCCATGATCGAGGCTTCAAAAGAAGATCTCGTGGAAGAGCAGAAACTCAAGGAGTCCGCCAAGGGGCCGCTTGCTAACGACCCCATCGCGGCGGAAATCAGCTTCGACGACTTCACCAAAGTCGACCTGCGCATCGCGCGTATCGCGAAAGCCGAGTACGTCAAAGGCGCGGACAAGCTTTTGCAGCTCACCCTGGATTTGGGCGGTGAAACCCGCAACGTCTTCTCCGGTATCCGCAGCGCCTACTCGCCGGAAGCGCTCGAAGGCCGTTTGACCGTCATGGTCGCCAACCTGGCGCCACGCAAGATGCGCTTTGGCATGTCCGAAGGCATGGTACTGGCCGCCGGCGACGATGAAGGGATCTATCTCATGTCGCCGGACAGCGGTGCCAAGCCGGGCCAGCGGGTGACTTGAGTGGCTGCTAGTGCGCTCATCGATGCCATCGACGCCGAGCTTCCGCAAACCCAGTGCGGCAAGTGCAGCTATAACGGCTGTCGCCCCTACGCCGAAGCCATCGTAGCGGGTGACGCTATCAACCGCTGCCCGCCCGGCGGCGTCGAGACCCTAAACCGGCTGGCCGAACTCACCGGCCGGGCCACGCTGCCACTGGAGCAACCGCCCCAGCCACCCACGCTTGCGCTCATCCGTGAGGATGAGTGCATCGGCTGCACCAAGTGTATTCAGGCCTGCCCAGTGGATGCGATCGTCGGCGCGGCCAAGCAGATGCATACGGTCATCGAGGACGAGTGCACCGGCTGCGAGCTCTGCGTGGCGCCCTGCCCGGTAGACTGCATCGACTTGGTGCCCCACCCGCAGTGGCAGGCCGCGAATACCGGCGCCGAGCAAACCGCTTACCTGGAGCATCGCGCCATCAAAGGGCGCGAGCGCTTCATCGCGCGCAACCAACGCCTGGCCGCCCAGGCAGAGGCCAAACGTCAGCGGCGCGCCCAGCGTAGCGCCGCCAAACCGTTGGAGGCGCCTAAAAAGAAGGCCCCGCCCGCCCCGCCCGCCTCGCTCGCCTCGCCCAGTGCGCTGCGAGCCAACCGTGCGCGCCAGGCCGCCGCCCTCAAACGCCTCGAGCGTAAGCTTGAAGCCGAGCAGGATAGCGCCAAACGCGAAGAGCTTGCCGCAAGCCTCGAGACCCAACGCCGGGAGCTAGAGGCGCTCGACGCGACCTTGAATGAAGCAAACGCCGGCGAGCCAGCCACCGCACAGACACAAAGCAGCGCTACGCGGCGCCATCAAAAACGCATGGCTCTAAAAGCCGCCGAACAGTCGCTACGCCACGTGCGCCAGCAGTTAAGCCACGCCAAGCGCCAAGGAACGGCCGCCGACGTCGCACGGGTCGAAGAGCAGTTGCACCAGGCCCAGCAGGTGGTAGATGCGGCCCATAAGGCGCTCGAATCGGAAACGCCCTCATGAACGCCAACAAGCGCTTTGAAATCTTTAGCCGGCTCCAGGCCGAGAACCCGAACCCGACCACCGAGCTCAACTGGCGTACGCCGTTCGAGCTGCTCGCCGCCGTGCTGCTCTCGGCCCAGTCGACGGATGTCGGCGTGAACAAGGCCACGGCGAAGCTCTTTCCCGCTGCCAATACGCCTGGCCAAATCATCGAGCTGGGTCTCGAGGGTTTGAAAGAGCACATCAAGACCATCGGGCTCTATAACACCAAAGCACAGAACCTGATGAAGACCTGCGCGCTACTGGTAGAGCAACATGACGGCGAAGTGCCCCGCACCCGCCAGGCGCTCGAGGCGCTGCCCGGGGTAGGCCGCAAGACCGCCAACGTCATTTTGAATACCGCCTTCAATGAACCGACCATCGCGGTGGATACCCATATTTTCCGGGTCTCCAACCGTACCGGCATCGCCAAGGGCAAGGATGTCGTCGAGGTCGAACAGAAGTTGATGCGCCACGTCCCCCGCCCGTTCATGAAGGATGCCCACCACTGGCTGATTCTTCACGGCCGCTACACTTGCGTGGCACGCAAACCGCGCTGCGGCAGCTGCATCATCGAAGACCTGTGCGAGTACAAGGAGAAAGTCGAGCTTTGAGCGGCTACTCGTTCGCTCGTGGCGGCCCGTACAGAAGCGCCTGGTAGCGCGCCTGCCACTGAGGCCACTCCCAGGCGTGGCTATCCAGCCGCTTTGGGCGGCGCTCGGGATCGGTTAGCCACGTTTTTAGTCGCTCATAAAGCCCCTGGGGCGTTCCATCGTAGCGATATTCTTGCGGGTAGAGCTCGGGAAAGCAGAGCCGGTCGGGTACCAGCGGCAGCGCCCCCTGCTGGGCGGCCTCCATGATCGCCAGACCCTGGAACTCGTGCCAGGTCGTGGAGACCACGATGCCGCCTTGCTCCAAAAGCTGCCGGTATTTTGAAAGCTCGAGCGGCCCCCAGCACACGATATGCTCTTTCAGGCGCGTTTTCGCCTCGTCGAAAATGGCCGGTTCGTCGCGAAAGCGCTGGCCTACCACCGCAAGCTCGAAGGCCACGCCCGCCTCGCTTAGCTTGAAAAGCACGTTAAAGAAGTCGTCCGGGTTCTTGTCGTACTCCCAGCGGTGATTCCAGATAATCCGCTTTGAAGGCGACGCCCTCGTGGCGGTTTGCTCAAGCGGCGCAATCGGCACCGGCAGCACCTGCGCGCGGCGTCGAAGCGCCTCCAGGGGTGCGGCGGCGGGCAGGTTATCCGGCATCTTTTTCAAAAATGCCCGGGCGCCGTCGATAAACGAGTCCCGGTTATAGGCCGAGTTGAATACGATTTCATCTGCGCCAAGCGCTGCGTAGAGATTGACCATCATCGCCTCGACGTGATGCTGCTGGGCGCTCGACGGTGGATAGGCAAACTGGTTTTCGTGAAAATAAACGATCTTACGCGCCCGCCCAAGGTGAGGAAAAAGCCCGACCAATGTGGCCAGGTCCACCACGGAAGTGGCCAGCACCACATCGTAGGGCTTGCTTAGCGTGGCGTGCTCTTTGAGCCACCAGCTCATGGGGTTACCGCGAATGCGCCAGGCAAAGTGGCGTGGGGCCAGGCTAAGGCGTGTCCAGTCCAGGTCATCAAAGCGCGCGATCAACTGGTCTGCCCAGTAGCGGTGGCTAACCGCCTCATAAGCCGAGAGTAACAGTACCCGCATTTAAAACCCTGTTGGCTAAGCGCTTGCCAGGCCCTGCCTGAATGATGTCCGTACCGCCGGCTTTTCGGACAAGCTCTGAAGATCCGCCAGTATATCAATTCGCTCCCGGCCACAAAGCACTAAAGAGAACGGCTGTTTGCACCAAGGTCGCCTAGGCGGAGAGAACGTATCTACATAGACTTCCAACAGCCTGGACTTCCAACAGCCGCGCTCGATACGCCGGCGCCCAGCCAACTTCGCCGACAAAGGACTCAGCGTTTGTCTATTTATTTGTTACGTTTAGCGCTTTCGAGCGCCAGCCGCCAAGCGGGCGCTGACCATGGTTAAAGGCCTGCCTACACCCCAACGGCTGGTAGGGCTCTGGCTGCTGCTCGGCGGTATTAGCCTTTTGGGCGGCGCCGTGTTCGCGGCCTGGCTCGACAGTCAACTTGCGCTTTCGCCCCTGCCGCGGGCGCTTATGTGGCTGTGCGCGCTGTCCGGCGGGGTTACGCTATTGACGGTGGGCTATTGGCTCGAGCGTTTTTTGCTGACGCCGCTGCGCACCCTTCATGGCGAACTTGCCAAACTGCTGGCCCACCCGGATAAAACCATCGAACGCCCGGGGGGCTGGCTTGCAAGCCTGGGGCCGGACGTAAGCCAGATCGCCGAGCAGTGGCGCGCCGACCGGGCCCGACTGCAAAGCGCGCGCCAGGAAGGGGCGCAAGAAACCGCACACGTTCGCCGGGAACTCGAAACCCTGTTACAGCGCCTGGCCATCCCCATCCTGGTGTTCGACCAACACCGTCGGCTGTTACTTTTCAATCAGGCGGCGGAGGCGTTTTTCGTCTCGCCCTACTGCCTGGGGCTGGGTAAAGAGCTCAAGAGTCTCTTCCCCGACTCGACGATTGGCGCACGCTTCGACGCGCTGATGACGGCCCCCGCCTCGAACGGGGACTTCTCGCGGGAAGTGCTAACGGGCCAAACCGAACGCATCCTGTCGGTTAGCTTAACCCGGCTTGCCCATTCCCCCGGTGAAATCGTCGTAACGCTCAAGGACGTGACCCGCGCCTGGCAAAACGAGCTGGGGGTGCGAAAAAACATCAATACCCTGCTGCAGGGCATCAAGCAAACCACGCCGCCCTCGGCGCTTGGCGAGTTGAAAACGCTATGGCAAGACCCTGATTTCGTCAACGAGCGGCTGACCTCGATCTGGTCGAACGCGTTCTGGCAGGCGCTGGACGAACAGCTGGATCCGGCACGCCCCCTGATAACGCCCATCGGCGTGCCCGGCTGGTTCAAGGGCCACCAGCCATCGCTCATTGCCCTGTTCGATACGCTGGTTAAAAAGTTGCACGGTGAGCTGCCCCGATGCGGCTTCGAAGGCGAGCTGATCAACACCCACGACGGCGTTTGGCTCGCTTTCATCTGGCGGGGGCTCGCCATCGAGGCGACAACGCTAACGAACTGGCGAAACGAAGCCATCGAGACGCTGCCCCTGGCGCCCAGCGTCGAGGACGTTCTGCTCATTCACCAAAGCACGCTCTGGAGCGAGAACGACGCGGACGGCAAGCACGCCAGGCTATGCGTATCGTTCAAGCGCTCGCGTCGCCAGAGCGCTCCCAAGCCGTCTGCGTCTCCCCGCCCGGAGTTTCATGACTTCGCCATCGCCGATCAAACACCGGCGGCGGCGCCGCTCGAACGCGCACTGGAGCAGCTCGATATCGTAGCCTTCGACACCGAAACGACGGGGCTCGACCTTCGCGGGGGCGATACGCTGTTAAGCCTTGGCGCCTGCCGGATCGTCAACAACCGGCTGCTCGCCAACGACGTGTTCGATCGCTACATCAACCCCTACCGCCCTATCCCCGCCGCGAGCACCGCCATTCACGGCATCCGCGACGACGACGTACGCAACGCCCCTGCTGCAAGCGTGGTGCTCGATGCGTTTAATGCTTACACCCAAAACGCAGTGCTACTAGCGCACAATGCCTCGTTTGACCTGCTCGCGCTGAGCCAAGCGGGCGCCAAGCCAACCAATCCGGTGCTCGATACGCTATTGATTTCCAAAGCGCTGGACAGCGCGCTGTCCGGCCACGACCTGGAGTCCCAGGCCAAGCGCTACGCGCTGACCATTGCCCAGGATGCCCGCCATACGGCGCTAGGCGATGCTCAGCTAACCGCCGAGCTTTGGCTTTCGATGGTTACTCGGCTAAAAGCGCGCAACATTCATACGCTCGCCGAGCTTCTCACTTTCCAGGCAACCGCCCTGGATCGGCAGGACGGCAGTTTATAGAAGTTCTATAATTTCGGGTCGATGGTTAAAAACCCACTTAGCTAGAAAGCTCGCATGATCGTTCGCTGTAGGGTAGCTGGCAAGGGGGTGAAGTTTAAACTAACATTCCTGGTCACGCAGGCCTTATACATGGGAGCCATAAGTTAATGCCAAACACCGCACTCGATGTGGCTTCCAAAAGCTATACGATCGCACTCCAGCCTATCGTCGATGCCCATCTCAACCACGTCGCCGATGAACTACTTTATCGTGGTCATTTCAATGACCGGGAAGCGCATATCGATGACGACGTACAGGCAACCGCGCGGGCCTGCGCCGTCGCTATTTACGAAATAGGCTTAAACAAGCTTTGCGGCTCGCGCAAACTGTTCATCAATGTCTCCGAACAGTGGCTTCTCAACCCGGACCTGCATGCGCTCCCGGCCAATCAAGTCGTGCTCGAAATCCTTGAAACCACGCCGCCCACGCCAGAAGTCAAGCGAGCCCTGGCGGGGTTGAAAGCGCAGGGCTACACGCTGGCCATCGACGACTTCCAGACGGATCAAAATCACGAATCGCTGTTGCCTTATTGCGACATTATCAAACTGGATATTTCATCCGGCATTTCAAACGAAATGATCGCATCGCTAAAAGCGCACAATGTCACGCTTTTGGCCGAGCGGGTGGAGACCCGGGAGGAGTTCGAGCATTTCAAAGCGCTTGGCGTCTCGCTTTTTCAGGGCTATTTTTACGAGCGCCCGACCACTCAAAAAACGCGTAATATCCGCCGCTCCTCGCCCAAAGCCTATCAGCTGCGGCTCATCGCGAAACTCTATAAGCCCGATGTCAGTATTTCGGAAATCCGGTCCTTGATTGCTCAGGACCCGAGCATGGTCGATGCAGTACTGCGGCGCACCAACTCGGCCTGGTATGCCCTCGCGCAGCCCTCTTATAAACTCAATAGCTGCATTCAGCTTCTGGGTATTAACGAGCTGAGAATGATGGTGACGATTATCCTGCTCGCTAATAATAGTCCGGCCAACAAGCTGAACCTGATTAACGGCCTAACCAAGGCGCTGGCCTGCGAGCAAGTCGCGCGCAAAAGAAGACTGGACGAGGAAGAAGGGTTCATACTCGGGCTCTTATCGCACATGCCGATCATTTTGAATATTGATCTAAGCACGCTGATGCAAGAGATTTCGCTGGGCCCGATGTTTTTTGATGCGCTGGTCGAGCGCAAGGGCGCAATGGGGATGCTGCTCAATGATGTGGAGTCCGCCGAGAGTGGCAACCTCTTGAACGGGCTTTCGGACTCTCTTTTGCTGGGAGCCGCGGCACAAGCCCGGTCCCTGGTGGATAACACTCTAAACAGTAGTGCCAAATCCTAAACGTTAGGGTTGGTCACTTGTGTGGCGCGGGTCGGGGTCGAACATCGCCTCGCCGACCTCGTCGATATAGCGCTTGGCCTTGGTCACCATCATGTCATCGCAGGCCTGGCGCGCGGGCAACATGTCCGAGCGCTCGAAGCGGTGCTCACGGATTTGACCATCATCGCCCGTCTTGCTGATAGTGCCGCTCACCCGGTACTGGCCGCTTTGTTGGTCCGGCGTCGAGACGATGGCGTACTCTTTGTACTGAACGGGCTCGGCGGGCGTCACCCCGGCGGCGGGTTTATCGCCGCTGCCCGTTAGAGCCGAAAGCAGTTTTTTAAACATGGCGCTATCCTGAACCGTTACCTGAAAACGAAGTCTTGCCGCTAAAAGCGGCCAGCCGCGCTGGCCGCCAAACGTTTAGCTTTGCTTACGGCCTTTGCCTGCGGCAATACGCAGACGCAGCGCGTTCAGCTTGATAAAGCCTTCCGCGTCTTTTTGATCGTAGGCGCCGGCATCGTCTTCGAAGGTTGCGATCGACTCATCGAACAGCGACTGCTCGGACTGACGACCCACGACGATGGCATTGCCTTTATAGAGCTTCAAACGCACCACGCCGGAGACATTGCCCTGGGTTTCGTCGATGGCGGCCTGCAGCATGCGCCGCTCCGGGCTCCACCAGTAGCCGTTATAGATCACTTCGGCGTACTTGGGCATCAGCTGGTCTTTCAGATGCGCCTCTTCACGGTCCAGAGTCAGTGACTCGATGGCGCGGTGGGCGCGCAGCATGATGGTGCCGCCAGGTGTTTCATAGCAGCCGCGCGACTTCATGCCCACGTAGCGGTTTTCGACGATATCCAGACGGCCGATACCGTTGTCGCCGCCGACCTTGTTGAGCTTTTCGAGCACTTCGTGGGGCTTGAGCGCCTGGCCGTCGATGGCGACGATATCGCCCTTCTCGAAAGTCAGCTCGATATAGGTCGGTGTTTCCGGCGCCTGTTCTGGCGATACGCTCCAGCGCCACATGTCTTCCTCGGCTTCCGCCCAAGGGTCTTCCAAAATGCCGCCTTCGTAGGAGATATGCAGCAGGTTGGCGTCCATGGAGTACGGGGATTTCTTCTTCTTGCTCGAGAAATCGACCGGAATATTGTGCTCTTCGCAATACGCCATCAACTTCTCACGCGAGGTCAGATTCCACTCGCGCCACGGCGCGATGACCTTGACGCCGGGCTTGAGCGCATAGCCGCCAAGTTCGAAGCGCACCTGGTCGTTACCCTTGCCGGTCGCGCCGTGAGAGATCGCATCGGCGCCGGTTTCGTTGGCAATTTCGATCAAGCGCTTGGCGATCAGCGGGCGGGCGATCGAAGTACCGAGCAGGTACTCGCCTTCATAAATGGTGTTGGCGCGAAACATCGGGTAGACGTAGTCGCGTACGAACTCTTCGCGCAGATCTTCGATGTAGATCTCTTTAACGCCTAACGCCTCGGCCTTGGCGCGGGCGGGCTCGACTTCTTCACCTTGACCGATGTCGGCTGTGAAGGTCACGACCTCACAGTTATAGGTCTCTTGCAACCACTTAACGATCACGGATGTATCAAGCCCTCCTGAATAGGCCAGCACAACCTTTTTGACATCGGACATTCTCGACTCCTTTGGTTTAGCAAAGCCCGCTCTTAAACACCCGGGCTTTAACGAATGCGTTAAACCCTGAGTATAGCGCTCTCAAAGTCTCGGGAACACCGTCAACGACGCCGCCGGTTCAAAGCTGCTAGAATCAAGCCACTGTTAGCGGTAGCCTGCCGCTACTCTTTACCGACTACTCGCTTTTAAGGAGAGCTGCATGAGCGAGGCAATAGCCCGTGAATTGATGGCCCAGCGTTTTCGCAGTTATTTACCGGTCGTCATCGATTTGGAAACGGGTGGATTCAACGCCCAACGTGATGCGGTTCTCGAGATTGCAGCCGTGACGCTCACCATGGACGCCGACGGCAACCTCTTGCCGGACGCGACCTATGCCTACCACATCAAACCTTTCGAAGGGGCGAACGTCGAGCAGTCGGCGCTCGATTTCACGGGTATCAACTTGGACGACCCGCTGCGCCAGCAGGTAGCGCTCTCGGAAGAAGAAGCGCTTGGCGAGATTTTCAAGCCGATTCGTAAATCGGTCAAAGCGCACAACTGCTCGCGGGCCATACTGGTGGGCCACAACGCCGCCTTCGATCACGGCTTCTTGAACGCCGCCGCCAACCGCTGCGGCGTGAAGCGAAGCCCTTTCCATCCCTTCTCGAGCTTCGACACGGCTACACTCGCTGGTTTCGTTTACGGGCAAACGGTGCTGGCGCGGGCATGCCGGGCAGCGGGCATCGAGTTCGACAACAAGGCCGCCCACTCGGCGCGCTACGACACCGAGCGCACCGCCGAGCTTTTCTGCGCCATGGTCAACCGCTACAAAGACCTGGGCGGCTGGCGCCTTGCGCTTCAGGAGCAAGACCTGGATACATCGGAGTAACCCGTGATGCAGTCAAAACCGCTTTACGTTAAACTCCGGCCGATATGACTCGATTGGTATCGGTTTCAAAAGCCGGCAACGCCTCACCCCATCCGAATCAGGAGTTAAAAGGTTTCCATGGCTCAGCATAACGCCTTCTACGCCCAGTCCGGTGGCGTCACCGCCGTCATCAATGCCAGCGCCTGTGGCGTTATCGAGGCCTGCCGCCAGGCCCCCGACCAGATTGGCA
The DNA here is from genome assembly GCF_968212445.1 of Vreelandella sp. GE22. Classification (NCBI taxonomy): domain Bacteria; kingdom Pseudomonadati; phylum Pseudomonadota; class Gammaproteobacteria; order Oceanospirillales; family Halomonadaceae; genus Vreelandella; species Vreelandella sp. GE22. The sequence goes on along the minus strand of NZ_OZ309110.1, from coordinate 1,848,523 downwards.
AGGTGTACGCCGGCCATAACGGCATTATCGGTGCACTCACCGAAGATTTGATCGATGTCTCCCAGGAAAGCGATGAGTCGATCGCCGCCCTCCGGCACACCCCAGGCGGCGCCTTCGGCTCGTGTCGCTACAAGCTCAAGGACATCGAGACCCATAGAAAACAGTACGAGCGTTTGATCGAGGTCTTCAAGGCCCACGATATCCGTTACTTCTTCTATAACGGCGGCGGCGACAGCGCCGATACCTGCCTCAAGGTCTCGCAGCTTTCCGAGAAGCTTGGCTACCCGCTCACCGCGATCCACGTACCCAAAACCGTGGATAACGATCTGCCGATCACCGATAACAGCCCGGGCTTTGGTAGCGTGGCCAAGTACATCGCCACCTCGACCCGCGAGGCTTCGCTTGATATCGCGTCCATGTGCGCCACCTCGACCAAGGTGTTCGTTCTCGAGGTAATGGGCCGTCACGCGGGCTGGATCGCCGCCGCCGGGGGCCTGGCGGGTGAAGGCGAAGGCGAGCCGCCCCACCTGGTGATCTTTCCGGAGATCGCTTTCGACCGTAAAGCCGTCATGGCGCGGGTCGATGAAAGCGTGAAGAAGTACGGCTACTGCGTGATCGTGGTCTCCGAGGGCGCGCGCTACGAAGACGGCACCTTCCTGGCCGATGCGGGCAACACCGATGCCTTTGGCCACCGCCAGCTCGGCGGCGTGGCGCCAACACTGGCCGGCATGGTGAAACAGGACCTGGGCTACAAATACCACTGGGCGGTGGCCGACTACCTGCAACGCGCCGCGCGCCATTTGGCGTCGAAAACCGATGTGGAACAAGCCTACGCCGTGGGCCGCGAAGCAGTAAGCCTGGCGCTGGCAGGCAAGAACGCGATGATGCCGGCCATTCGCCGCATTTCGCAAACGCCCTACCAGTGGGATGTAATTTCCGCACCGCTTTCCCAGGTCGCCAACCAGGAGAAGTTCATGCCCCGGGACTTCATCTCCGATAACGGCTTTGCCATTACCCAAACCTGCCGCGACTATCTTTCGCCGCTGATTCAGGGAGAGGATTTCCCGCCCTTCGAAAATGGTCTGCCGAAAGTCGCCAAGCTGAAGCTTGCCAAGGTCGAGCAAAAGCTACCCGCCTTTTCGCTTTAAGCGGTAACGGGTAAAAAAAGCCGGGGCGATGCTCACATCGTCCCGGCTTTTTAGTGGCTGATTATTCGTCTGACCGGTACAGGGGCTATCGCAGAAGCCAGGAGAGCACGAGCAGCAACAGCAAAATACCCGCCACACCTTGCCAGAATCGGCGTGGCTCGCGGCGGGTTTCGTCGCGCACCGGCACCCGGCCAAGCGACACGCGCAGCGCGTGCAAAAGCTCCGACATCTTTCTAAAACGCAGTGCTCGCTGGGGGTCCAGCGCACGCCGCAGCGCATCGTCCAGCGCCGGGGTGATTTCCGGCGTCGCGCTGCGCGCGCTTTTGTAACTAAGTGATTCCAGGTCGGTGTGGCTGCGCAGCCGGTCGGGGGTGAGGCTATAGGGAAGCGTCCCGGTCAGCAGCCAGTAGACCGTCGAGGCCAGCGAGTACTGATCGCTTCGCCGCCCAACGCTATCGCCCAAGGCGTATTCCGGGGCGGTGTGTTCATTGAAACCGACCTGGCGCAACAGCTCGCCGGAGTTACGATGCCCCTCCATATCGCGCATGTGGCAGGCGCTGAAGTCCGCTAGTACGACCTGCCCGTGCTGGTCGATCAAAACGTTGTCCGGGGTGATCTGCTGGTGAATGATGTCCCGGTGGTGCAGCGCCTGCACTGCCTTGCCCAGCTGGTTGGCGATGTCCAGACGCTGCTTGAGGCTTGCCTGGGGGTGGCGGTCCGCCCACTCGCGCAGCGTTTCGCTTTCGATATACGCCATCAGGTAGTAAAGGTAGCGCCGGGGCCGCGAGGGGTCGATCACCTTGACCACGAAGGGCGAGTTAACGCGCTCCACCACCCACTGTTGAAGCAGAAAATGCTCGAGATAGGCGTTGCGTAGCGAAAGTTCCGGGCTTGGCGCCTTCATGACCATGCGCCGCTGGGAATTGATATCGCGCACCTGATAGACCCGCGACTGCGCATTACGCGAAAGCACGCGTTCGACCTCCATGCCGTCGAGGCGCTGACCGGGGGAAAGCTCCGGCGGAATGGGCAGGTCGCCGTAGATGAGTGCCGGGTCGTCCTCGGTCTCCTCGGGCAGCTCGTCGATGCGCAGAATTTGAAAGCAGAACTGGTCGCCGCCGTAGCCGCGTTCCTGGGCGCGCTGCTTGGCTTCACTGGCCAGCCGCTCGCAGGCGGCGTCCAGGTCGCTTGCGTCTTCACGAATCAGGCGAACGTAGTCCGAGGGCATCAGCGTGCCGCGAACGCCCTGGGTGGTGAACACGAAGAAATCGCCCTGCTTTAGATTGATCAGGCTGTAGTCGATATCCAGGCTGCCATCCATGCCCAATGCCCGCGAAGGGTAGCGGTAGCCGCCAACGTCGGTGACATGGTCGCGGGTGAGCTGCTCGAACTCGGCACCGCGCAGGCGAAAGACCAGCGTATCGCCCATATGAAACAGGTTGGCCTCACCGGCTTTGAAAATCATCGCCGACATGGACGAGACGAAACTGCCCTCTTTGACGTGCTGGCTCTGGCTATAGCACCAGCTATTGAGAGCGAGCATCACCCTGGTCGCGGAGGTTTTGATATCCCAATGCTCCGGCGTCGAGTAGTAGTCGGCCATGAAGCCGCGCACGCTCAAATCCCCCGCCTGTTTCGCCATGGTATTGCGCGAAAGCGAATCGCTGATCACCGCGCAAGCGCCTTTGGTGTTGAGCAAAGGGGTGTCCGGCACGCTTACCGACATGGAGCTTCGATGCTTTCGCCGGTCCGGGGCAACAAACGCCTGGCCGTAGCTGATCAGTAACTGAGCGTGCGCCAATTCATCCTCCTTGGCCGCGAGCGTTAAATATCAAAAAAAGAGGCGCCAACTGCCAAGCGCCCTATCGATAGGCGTTATCATACACGTTGCGTAAGCACAGCGATGCCCGCCAATGGTCGGTGATCGTCAACCCGGCTGGCCGTCTCAAGACGAATAACGCTTTTGCATTTCAAGCTAAAACCGGGGAAATTTAGCACTTGGCCGACGTTGAATTGGTAATCCTGCGGTCTTATTCGTATAATTTGTCGCAATTGCGCAATACATCAATCGCTTAGACTCCGTACGTTAAAAGCCAAGCTAAGGACTCCAAATGAACTTCGACCACATCCCCGCTGGAAAGGATCTGCCCAACGATATTTATGTGGCGATCGAAATTCCGGCTAACCACGCCCCGATCAAGTATGAAATCGATAAAGACATGGGCGCGCTGCTGGTTGACCGCTTCATGGCCACTCCGATGTTCTACCCGGCCAACTACGGCTTCATCCCCCACACCCTGGCCGACGACGGCGACCCGCTGGACGCACTGGTCGTGACGCCGCACCCCGTCGCGCCGGGCAGCATCATCCGCGCTCGTCCGGTAGGCATTCTCAACATGACCGACGAAGCCGGCGAAGACGCCAAGCTGGTTTGCGTACCGCACCCCAAGCTCAGCACGCTCTATGACGACATCCATGAAGTCACTGACCTGCCTGAACTGCTTCGCCAGCAAATCGCGCACTTCTTCGAGAATTACAAGGATCTCGAAAAAGGCAAGTGGGTGAAGGTCGAGTCCTGGGAAGGCGTAGACGCCGCGCGTAAAGCCATCGAAAAGTCGGTGTCCGCTTACCAGAAAGCGTAAGCCACGCTTTTTTCGCCGCGCTAAAGGGCCGCCCAAGGGCGGCCCTTTTGTATGGAAAACGAATTTATTGAAAACGCTGGTATCGAAGACGAATGCATTAAAAACCCGTGCATTCCAGGCGGGCCAAGCGCCGAGCGCGGCACGTCATCGCAGCCGCTACGCGCGCCCGCTCTGGTACGTTATGCTACGCGGGACGATTTTCAAGGACCTGCCGTGTTATTGATCAAGCGCTTACTCTTAACCTGTTTACTGGCTCTACCGTTGGCGGCCCAGGCCCAGTGGTTCTCGGATAGCAGCCAAAGCGATTTTCTCCCGGTACTCGAGGCGTTTCAAAGCCAGGCCTGGCACGACGGTGAGCGGGTTTACGTCGGGGTGGATATCAGCGAGGGCTACTACCTCTACCGCCATCAGCTCACCCTCGACACCTCCAATGAACAAGCGCTGCTGGACGCGCCGGTCATTCCCCAGGGCCGTTTCATTACCGACGAATTCATGGGCGAGGCCTACGTTTTCAGGGACCAGTTGGTATTCGAAGCGCCTTTTACCACCGCTCAAAACGGTCCGGTCTCCCTCGAGTTCCGCTTTCAGGGCTGCGCCGACGCCGGACTTTGCTACCCGCCGGAACAGATTACCCTGGAGGCCGCCCAAACGTCCCCGCCCGCCGCTTTTGCAGACTGGCAAAGCGAGGCAGAAGAAGCACCAGCGACCACGACCGCGGGAGACGCCGCCTCATTAAGCGCGCCGCAAAGCGAAGATGGGCGCTTCAGCGCGCTGATTAGCGAAACGAGCCTGCCCGTCGCGCTTGGGCTTTTTTTATTAGCGGGCATCGGGCTGACCTTTACGCCCTGCGTATTGCCGATGCTGCCCATCCTCTCGTCGATCATCGTGGGACAAAACCCTACGCGGCCGCGGGCCTTCGTGCTCTCCTCGAGCTACGTACTGGGCATGGCCGCCACCTACGCCGTGGTCGGCATACTGATGGGCCTTTTCGGCGCGGGGCTCAATCTGCAGGCACGGCTACAGTCGGCGCCGGTATTGATCGGCTTTGCGACTCTTTTTGGCCTGTTCGGCTTGGCCATGCTGGGGGCGTTCGATCTGCGCCTTTCACCGCGCCTCTCCCAGCAGGTAGAGCGCTGGCAAACCCGCGCTCAGCAAAGTGGCCCCGCGGGGCTGGCCCTGGCCGGGGCGTTGTCGGTATTGGTGGTTTCACCCTGCGTGACCGCGCCGCTGGCCGGCGCTTTAGTGTTCATCTCGACCACGGGCGATGCCTTGATGGGTGGCGCGGTACTGTTTGCTTTAGGGCTAGGCATGGGCTTGCCGCTTTTACTGGTGGGCACGTTCGGCACGACTCTGCTGCCGCGCTCAGGGGCGTGGATGAACGGTGTCAAAGTGGCCTTCGGGCTGCTGCTCTTTGGCGTGGCCATCTGGATGATCGAGCGTCTGATCGACCCATCGATTGCACTTTTGCTCTGGGCCGCCCTGGCAATCGGTACCGCGTTGACGCTTGGCGCGCTAAACACTCACCAGGCAAGCGGCTTTGCCCGCGCGCGTCAGACCCTCGCCCTGATGCTGCTGGCCTGGGGGGTGGCGCTGGTCTTCGGCGCCGCTCAAGGCAGTCACGACCCGCTGCGCCCGCTGGGCGGCCTTGGCTCATCGAACGCTTCATCACAGCAGGTCGAGGCGCCCGCTTTCACTACGGTGGCGGGGCTCGAGGAACTGCAAGGTGCTCTGGAACAAAGCGGTGATACCCTTGCGTTCGTACACTTCACCGCGGACTGGTGTATCTCCTGCAAGTTAATGGAGCGCAACGTCTACCCGGACCCGCGCGTGGTAAGCGCACTCGAAGGCCTGACGCTGATCGAGGTCGATGTCACCGAGACCACACCGCAAACCCGGGCGGCGCTAGAGGCGTTCGAGCTATTCGGCCCGCCGAGCCTTTTGTTTTTCGATGCAGGCGAAGAGATTCGCCAGGCCCGCGTTCAGGGCGATATCAGCGCCGACGCCCTCGCAAAGCACCTCGCCTCGCTCAAACGCTTTCAGCAAGACGGCCGGGGCGCTTAGTAGCCACGCACTGCGCCCATAAGGGCTTTGAAGCCCTCGCGCTGGACAATAGGGGTGTTTTTCGGCAAACTCCGCCCCCATATCGGTCAAATACGCGCTTTTAAGGCTGTCCGGCAGGCATCGTTCGTTAACGTGCAGCCTTTTGACTCTTTTACTATTTGGTTTACTGCGCTTTTAAACGTGCGTTTCAAGGCACGCGCACCATTATTATTCACCAGCATAGGGCCCCCATTATGGATATTCGCAAGGTTAAAAAACTCATCGAGTTGCTCGAAGAATCCAACATCAGCGAAATCGAGATTCAGGAAGGTGAAGAATCGGTCCGTATCAGCCGCCACCCGGATGGCGCAAGCTGGCAGCCTCAGCAGATGCCGCAATACGGCTACCCGGGCTACCCCCAGCCGGCACCGGCACCCGCGGCTCAGCCCTCCAGCACCGATACCGCCCCGGACGCCCCGGCGACCAGCTACCGCGGTGAAGCGGTCAACTCGCCCATGGTCGGCACCTTCTACCGCAGCCCGGCACCGGGTGCGAAAGCCTTTGTCGAAGTAGGTGATACCGTCAAGCAAGGCGACACGGTATGTATCGTCGAAGCCATGAAAATGATGAACCAGATCGAAGCCGATCGCGACGGCGTGGTAGAGGCTATCCTGGTGGAAGACGGAGAGCCGGTGGAATTCGATCAGCCCATGATCGTCATCGCTTAATCTTTCATTTCAATACGGGTGGATTCTCCCATGCTGGATAAGGTACTTATCGCGAATCGCGGCGAGATTGCCCTGCGTATTCTTCGCGCCTGTAAAGAGCTAGGGATCAAGACCGTGGCGGTGCACTCCAAGGCGGACCGGGACCTGATGCACGTACGCCTGGCCGACGAAGCGGTATGCATTGGGCCAGCGCCATCGAGCCAGTCCTATCTCAACATCCCCGCGCTGATCAGCGCCGCCGAGGTGACCGACTCGAGCGCCATACACCCCGGCTACGGCTTTTTATCCGAAAACGCCAACTTCGCCGAACAGGTCGAGCGCTCCGGGTTTACCTTCATTGGGCCACGCGCCGAGACCATTCGCCTGATGGGCGACAAGGTCAGCGCCATCGAGTCGATGAAAGAAGCCGGCGTTCCGACCGTGCCCGGCTCCGATGGGCCGCTGGGTGACGACGATGCCACCAACTTGGCCACGGCGAACCGTATCGGCTACCCGGTCATCATCAAGGCCGCCGCCGGCGGCGGTGGCCGCGGTATGCGCGTGGTGCACACCGAAGGCCACCTACTCTCGGCGATTACCGTGACCCGCACCGAAGCCCACTCCGCTTTCGGCGATGGCACGGTGTACATGGAAAAATTCCTGGAAAAGCCGCGTCACGTGGAAGTCCAGGTACTCGCCGACGGCCAGGGCAACGCCATCCACCTTTATGACCGCGACTGCTCCTTGCAGCGTCGCCATCAAAAAGTGCTGGAGGAAGCCCCGGCGCCGGGGATCGACCCGGACGCCCGCGCCAAAGTACTGGAAGCGTGTCGCCAGGCGTGTCTGGAAATCAACTACCGTGGTGCCGGCACCTTCGAGTTTCTTTACGAAGACGGCGAGTTCTTCTTTATCGAGATGAATACCCGGGTCCAGGTCGAGCACCCCGTGACCGAAATGGTCACCGGCGTCGACATCGTCAAGGAGCAGCTGCGTATCGCCTCGGGTCTGCCGCTGTCGATTCGCCAGGAAGACGTGCAGATCAACGGCCACTCCTTCGAGTGCCGGATCAACGCCGAAGACGCGCGTACTTTCATGCCCTCGCCGGGCAAGGTGACGCTCTATCACGCCCCGGGCGGGCTTGGCGTGCGCATGGACTCGCACATATACACGGGTTACAGCGTGCCGCCGCACTACGACTCCTTGATCGGTAAGTTGATCACTTGGGGCGCCAGCCGTGAGACCGCCTTGACGCGTATGCGCAACGCCCTCGACGAGCTACTGGTCGAAGGGATCAAAACCAATATCGACCTGCAAAAAGATCTGGTACGGGATAGCTACTTCCGCCAGGGCGGCGTCAATATTCACTATCTCGAGAAAAAGCTGAGCAGCTAATCCACGCTTGCAATCGCGTCTAACGGGGTGGCCTAGCCACCCCGTTATCGTTTCCCCCGTTCATCATTTTCGGAGAGTGCCATGCCCTGGCTACAGCTTCGCGCCCACGTCGCCCCCGAGCAGGCGGAACTTCTCGAGGAACTTTTACTGGAAGAAGGCGCCACCGCCATCGGCCTGCAAGACGCCGAGGACGACCCGGTGTTCGAACCCGACCGGGGCACTACCCCACTCTGGCAAGACACCATTTTGACCGGCCTGTACGACGACCTGGAAGGCATCGACGCGATGCTTTCACGCATCGAGGCGGCCTGGGCCGAGCAGATGCCCGGCGAACCCTGCCCGAGTATCGAGTACGAGCTTTTGGCGGATCGTGACTGGGAGCGCGAGTGGATGGACGACTTCGCCCCACTACAAATGGGCGAGCGGCTCTGGATCGTGCCCAGCTGGCACACGCCTCCGCACTTTGATGCGGTCAACCTGATCCTCGACCCGGGCCTGGCGTTTGGTACCGGCACCCACGCCACCACCGCGCTTTGCCTCGAGTGGCTCGACGGTTTGGCGGTCGAAGGCAGCCTCGAGGGCAAGACCGTACTGGATGTGGGGTGTGGCTCGGGCATTCTCGCCATCGCCGCACTCAAGCTGGGCGCCGATAGAGCCGATGCCACCGATATCGACCCCCAGGCGCTGCAGGCCAGCCGCGAAAACGCCGAGCGTAATCAGGTGGCCGAAGAGCGGCTATCGCTTTACTACCCGGAGCAGCTCGAAGGCGGCGACTACCCGATCGTGACCGCCAACATCCTGGCCGGGCCGTTGATCGAACTGGCCGGCACCATCGCCGGCCACGTGGCCGCGGGCGGCCATATCGCGCTTTCCGGCATTCTGGCCAACCAGGCCGATGAGGTCATTAAAGCCTACGAAACCCAGGGGCTTGTGATCGACGAGCCGGCGGTACGCGAAGGCTGGGTGCGCCTGACCGGCAAGCGGCCGGTATAATTGCCGTAGGGCCTTCACCCTGTTAGCGGGTAGGCGTATCATACGCCCCTTTAACGCGCCCACCCGCTCGCCCAACGCTTGAATCATCATGACATTATCGACCCTTAAGCTTCCTGACATTGGGCCTTACCCCCTTCATGGCCCGGTAATGCTGGCCCCCATGGCCGGCGTGACCGACCGGCCGTTTCGCAGGCTTTGCCGCCGCCTTGGCGCAGGCTGGGTGGTGGGCGAAATGGTGACCTCTGACCCTTCGCTTTGGCGCACCCGCAAATCTCAGCTGCGCATGGATCATACCGGCGAGCCATCGCCCAGGGTGGTGCAAATCGCCGGCGGTGACGCCGCGATGCTCGCCAACGCCGCCCGGCTCAACGCCGAGCTTGGCGCCCAGGTGATCGATATCAATATGGGCTGTCCGGCCAAGAAGGTGTGCAATAAAGCGGCGGGCTCGGCGTTGATGCGCGACGAAGCGCTGGTGGCCGAGATACTAAACGCGGTGGTGCGCGCAGTGGATATCCCCGTGACGCTTAAAATCCGTACCGGCTGGTGTCAGGACTCCAACAACGCGCTGAGCATCGCAAGGCTTGCTGAGTCCGCCGGGATCAAAGCCTTGGCGATACATGGAAGACACCGGGAACAGCGCTATACTGGTTGTGCCGAGTACGACACCATCGCCGAAGTCGCCTCTCATCTGTCGATTCCAGTGATCGCCAACGGCGATATCACCACGCCCGAGAAGGCTGCTTTCGTGCTCGACTATACCGGGGCGGATGCGCTCATGGTGGGTCGAGGCGCCCAGGGCAACCCTTGGATATTCGAACAGATCAATCACTACCTGGCCCACGGTGAACGCCTTGCACCACCTTCACTGGCCACGCGTCGCGTCGTGCTCGACGAGCACATCGCCGCCCTGCATGCCTTCTACGGTGACACCATGGGCGTGCGCATTGCGCGCAAACATCTGGGCTGGTATCTCGACGAGGACGCCCGCTTCGACGAGGCCCAACGCAAGTCATTAAAACAACAATTCAATGCGCTCAGCACCCCTCAGGCACAGTTTGAATGGATCAACGAGGCGATGACGCCTGACGCCGCGGCGCACCTGCTAGCAAAAGGAAGCCATGCTGCATGAACGAACGTTTTATAATGAATAGCGAAGTGACTTCTCTCGGTACCCAGGGCCCGGACCCGCAAGCGGGCCCCCAGCCTTTGAGAGAAGCCGTGGAAAGCGCGATGCGCCGTTACTTCGAGCATCTCGATGGCAGTCAGGCCACTGACCTTTATGCCATGGTGATGGCCGAAGTAGAGGCACCGCTTCTTGCCTGCGTGATGGACCACACCGACGGCAACCAGACGCGAGCCGCCGACGTGCTGGGACTCAACCGAGGTACACTGCGCAAGAAGTTAAAGCAGTACAGCCTAATCGAAAGTGACGCTCCTTAAATGGGGCGTTGTCGTTTTTAATCCCTGACTCTTACGAGCATCCAATGGCAGATAGTACCCACACTCCTGTTCGCCGCGCCCTCCTGAGCGTTTCTGACAAAACTGGCATCGTCGACTTCGCCCGCGGGCTGAGCGAGCAAGGCGTTGCCCTGCTCTCGACGGGCGGTACGTTTCGCCTACTCAAGGAAAACGCCATCGAGGTGCAGGAAGTATCCGAGCATACCGGCTTTCCGGAAATCATGGATGGCCGCGTAAAAACGCTGCATCCCAAAATTCATGGCGGCATTCTGGCGCGTCGGGGCCAGGACGATGCGGTCATGGCGGAAAATGATATCGACCCCATCGATATGGTGGTGGTGAATCTCTACCCCTTCGCGGCTACCGTGGCCAAGGACGACTGCACCCTTGAAGACGCTATCGAAAACATCGATATCGGCGGCCCGACCATGGTGCGCGCTTGCGCCAAGAACCACGCCTACACCACCATCGTCGTCAACACCAGTGACTACGCCCGGGTGCTGGGTGAGATGGCCGCCCAGAATGGCGCCGTAAGCGAAGCGACCCGTTTCGATCTGGCGGTCAAGGCCTTCGAGCATACGGCCGGCTACGACGGCGCGATCGCCAACTACCTCGGGCGCCAGGTCAGCGAAAGCGACGCTACTTTCGCGCGCACTTTCAACCTGCAACTGAACAAAAAGCAGGACATGCGCTACGGCGAAAATCCGCACCAGCAGGCGGCGTTCTATGTCGACCCGAACGCTTGTGAACCCAGCGTGGCTACGGCCAAAATCCGCCAGGGCAAGCCGCTTTCTTACAATAACGTGGCCGATACCGACGCGGCGTTCGAAGCCGTCAAGGCCTTCGATGAAACGGCGTGCGTGATCGTCAAGCACGCCAATCCTTGCGGCGTGGCCACCGCCGCCACGGCCCTGCAAGCCTACGACAAGGCCTTCGCCACCGACCCGACCAGCGCCTTTGGCGGCATCATCGCCTTCAACGTAGCGCTTGACGGCGACACCGCCCGCGCCATCGTGGAGCGCCAGTTCGTCGAAGTGATCATCGCCCCTGGCGTCAGCGACGAGGCTGCTGCAATCGTGGCCGAGAAAAAGAACGTACGCCTGCTGGAAACCGCTGCATTAGAGGGCCGGAACGTAAAAGCCGCGCTGGATTACAAGCGCGTCAACGGCGGTCTGTTGGTGCAGGAGCTCGACCAGGGTGCGGTCACCCGCGACGAACTCACTGTGGTCAGCAAACGCGCGCCTTCCGAGCAAGAACTGGGTGATCTACTGTTTGCCTGGCGGGTCGCCAAGTTCGTCAAATCCAATGCGATCGTCTACGCCAAGGATGGTCAGACCATTGGCGTGGGTGCCGGTCAAATGAGCCGCGTCTACTCGGCTAAAATCGCTGGTATCAAGGCCTCGGACGAAGGCCTCACCGTGCCAGGCTCGGTCATGGCCTCGGACGCCTTCTTCCCCTTCCGCGATGGCATCGACGCCGCCGCAAAAGCGGGCATCACCGCGGTCATCCAGCCAGGCGGCTCCATGCGCGACCAGGAAGTGATCGACGCCGCCGACGAGGCCGATATCGCCATGGTCTTTACTGGCATGCGCCATTTCCGCCACTAAACTCGCACTACCCAGCGAGCCAAGACCAGAGTCGCTTTGTGATCCAGCGGCTCCTCCATTAAAAAGCCCGGGCATTTGCCCGGGCTTTTTTAGACTGGCCACTATCGACCGATCGATTAGCTGCCAAGCTCCATACACAGGTACTTGGTCTCCAGGTACTCCTCGAGGCCCTGATGGCCACCCTCGCGGCCAAGGCCAGAGGCCTTCACCCCGCCAAAGGGCGCGGCGGCGTTGGAGATCAGCCCGGTATTGATCCCCACCATGCCGTACTCGAGCGCCTCGGAGACACGCCATACCCGGGCCAGATCCTTCGAGTAGAAGTAGGAGGCCAGACCGTACTGGGTATCGTTGGCCATCTCGATGGCGGTCTCCTCGTCATCGAAGGGGAACACCGCCGCCAGCGGGCCAAACGTCTCTTCGTGGGCGACCTTCATCTTGTCGTTGGCAAAGTTGATCAGCGTCGGCGTGAAGAAGTTGCCACCCAGCGGGTGCGGCTGGCCCCCCAACAGCAGCTCGGCGCCGTTATCCACGGCGTCCTGAACGTGCTCGCTGACCTTTTTGACCGCGTCTTCGTTGATCAACGGGCCCACGTTAACATTGGCCTCGGTGCCGTCACCGACGTGCAGCTCGCTATTCATCGCCACGGCCAGCTTTTCGCAAAACGCGTTGATCACGCTGGACTGCACCAAAAAGCGGTTGGTGCACACACAGGTTTGTCCGGCGTTGCGAAACTTGGCCGCCATGGCACCTTCGACGGCAGCATCGAGATCCGCGTCTTCGAAGACGATAAAGGGCGCGTTGCCACCCAGCTCCAGGGAAATTTTCTGCACGTGCTGCGCGGCTTGCGCCATCAACTCGCGGCCCACTTCGGTGGAGCCGGTGAAGGTAATCTTGCGCACCTTGGGCGAGTCGGTCAGCGCTTTAGCGATCTCGGAAGCGCTGCCCGGCACCACGTTGAACACACCGCGAGGGATGCCCGCGCGCTCGGCCAAAAGCGCAAGCGCGGTGGCGGAAAACGGCGTTTGGCTGGCAGGCTTGACGACGATCGTGCAGCCCGCGGCGAGCGCCGCCCCGGCCTTGCGGGTAATCATGGCCGCCGGGAAGTTCCAGGGGGTGATCGCCCCGACCACGCCCACGGGTTGTTTGGTCACCACGATACGCTGACTGGCTTTCGCCGCCGGGATGGTTTCGCCATAAACCCGGCGCGCCTCTTCGGCGAACCAGCGAATGAAACTCGCCGCGTAGGCGATTTCGCCTTCGGCTTCCTTGACGGGTTTGCCCTGCTCGTGGGTCATCAGCACGGCCAGGTCGTGCTGATGCTCCATCATCAGGTCATACCACTTGAACAGCAAATCCGAGCGCTCCAGGGCGGTCAGCGCACGCCAAGCGGGCAGCGCGCGGTCCGCGGCGTCGATCGCCCGCTCGGTCTCCGCGCGGCCAAGGCGCGGCATGTCGCCCATGCTTTCGCCGGTAGCGGGGTTGATGACATTGATCTGCTCGCCGCTGTCGGCGGCGACCCAGCTACCGTCTATATAGGCAAACGGGCAGTACAGTTCGGTTTCCTTGAGCGCTTCCATGACAGTCTCCTGACCCGAAGGTCGTCGGTGATTTCCATGCTCGATTCATTTCAATCGTTTCATGCTAAGACGAATCTGCCCGTTTGACCAAATGTTTGCTTTCAGGTAGTGAAATTTCCTCGCTTAGTTCACCAGCGTCAAAAACTCCTGGCGCGTTGCCTGGCTACTTCTAAAGCGACCCAGCATCACCGAGGTGGTCATACTCGAGTTCTGCTTCTCGACCCCGCGCATCATCATGCAAAGATGGCGCGCCTCGATCACGACGCCCACGCCTTTCGCGCCGGTCACTTCCTGCACCGTTTCAGCGATTTCGCGGGTCAGGTTCTCCTGGATCTGCATACGCCGAGCGTACATATCGACGATACGCGCGAACTTTGAAAGCCCCAGCACCTTGCCATCAGGCAGGTAGGCAATATGGCACTTGCCGATAAACGGCAGCAGATGGTGTTCGCACATGGAGTAGAGTTCGATGTCCTTGACCAGCACCATCTCATCGGTTTGCGACTCGAACACCGCGTTGTTGACGATCTCATCGAGCGAGGTTTTATAGCCCGCGTTCAAAAACTGCATCGCCTTGGCGGCTCGGGTGGGCGTATCCCGAAGCCCTTCCCGGTCCGGGTCCTCGCCCAGGGCGGTAATAATGTCGCGATAGTTCTTTGCAATGTCATCGGTCATGACGAGCCTCATTCAACCTAACTGATGGGCGACACGGGCTTTAGAACACACCTGCGGGTTCATCGATAGCGCGGGGATGCGTGCCGCCCCATGGCAAACTGCTTTCAGGCGCTTTTACGCCATAAGCCGCCAGGCCCATGAACGTTTGAATCATTAAAAGCGAAAAGTTAAAAGCGATGGAGTGCGCGCATTTTACCCTACCCGGGGCTTGGGTGGCAGGGTAAAACCGACCAAAAACCGTGGTTAAACATCCACATCCCGACATTCAAACGCCACTGCCAACGCCCCGCGCTTTAACGAGCCTCTCTCATGCAAGCCAGCGCGGCTCGCTTAGTTGAAGCAGCTGCTGCTCCAGTTGGCGAATGTGCTGGTCCCAATAGCCGCTTTCGGCCACCCAGGGAAACGCACGGGGGAAAGCGGGATCCTCCCAGCGCGACACCAGCCACGCTGTGTAGCGAATCAAACGGTAGGCTCTTAGCGGCTCGATCACGCCAAGCTGCTCGCTGGGAAAGGGTCTAATCTGCTCGTAACCTTCGACCATTTCACTCAGCTGAGCTTGCCAGCTATCGGGCTCACCGGTGGGCAGCAGCATCCAAACATCTTGAATGGCGGGCGCCATCAGGCAATCGTCGAAATCGACCAGGTGAAAACGCTCGTCGCGGCCCAGAATATTGCCCAGATGGCAGTCGCCGTGGGTACGTATCAAGGGTGTTTTGGCGACGCCAAGCCGCGCCAAGGCCGCAAGCGTTTTATCGATTACCTGGCAGTAGGCTCTTTGCTGCTGCTCGCCTAACCGGCCGCTTGCCAGCACCCGCGCCTCGGCGTCCTTTATGTCTTTTTCGAAATGCAGTGTGTGGCGGTGCTCGAAGCTGCCCTTAACAGCCTGCTCGTGCAGCTGGCCCAATAGCTCCCCCAGCGCGAAAAGATGCTCGGGGTTATCGAGCTCCGGTGCCTGGCCCACACATTGGGGGAATAGTGCAAAGCGAAATGGCTGGTCGCCATGCACGTAGGTGTGTAGCGAGCGGCCCTGACCATCGCGCCACGGGGCGCTGACCGGTACGCGGGCGGTCTCTAACTCGGCAAGAAAGCCGTGCTCTTCTTCGATTGAAGCGTCGCTCCAGCGCCCGGGGCGGTAAAACTTCACCACCCAGCGTCTTTGGTCATCGTCCTGGAACATCAGCACGCGGTTTTCGTAGCTATTGAGCGCAAAGGGCTCGGCGGCCGGATAAATGCCAACGGATTCGGCGGCGGACATCACCGCATCCGGGGAAAGCGCGCTAAATGCGTGGGCCATACGCTGCTCCTGCAAAATGCCCATTCTATCAGTTACTTCCCAGAGGTGTGCGCGCCGGCGCCCAGAGATCGACCCGGCTCGCGCCGGCGCTTAACGCCCTGCGCGCCAGCTCGTGCCCGGTGGCCCCCGTTGTAACGACATCATCGATAACGGTTACGTGGGATGGAAGCCTTTGAGGAAGCTTGAAGGCACCTCTTAAATTGGCCGCGCGCTCCTTACGGTTGAGCGTGCGTTGCGAGGGTAGGTTTTTAATACACTCTCCGGTGAGCAAGGGCAGCTCCAAACGCTTGGCGAGCTGCTGGGCAAGCCAGTGTGCCTGGTTGAAGCCGCGCTCGCGCGCTTTAGCCGGGTGCATAGGCACGCCGATGAGCGCATCACCCACCGTCGCCGGTGGACGCGTTAGCATCAACTCCACCAACAGCATGCCCGCCCGGGGTGAGGCGTGGAACTTAAAATCGCGTACGAGCTCTTTAACGCTCTCCAGGTAGAGAAACTCGGCGGTGGTCGCGGCGAACGCCGGCGGTTCGACCAGACAGTGGCCGCAAAGCGCCATTTCAGCCCCGGTATAAGACGATGGCAGTGGCTCCTTGCACCGGGGACAGGCGCAGTTGTTATGCGCAAGCAGCGAATAGCATTCGTCACACCATCCTTCTACTCCGGCCTTTGGCGATAGACAGAAAGCGCAGTATCCCGGCAGCGCTTTTTTAAATGCCGCATTGGCTACCCTGCCCCACTTCATTAACCCCATGGCAATCTCACCCGTTCGGTAATAATTTCTTCTGGCACCTTATTGACTTAGCGCTAAATATTGATACTATACGCCTCGTCTTCTGCGGATGTGGTGGAATTGGTAGACACGCTAGATTTAGGTTCTAGTGCCGTAAGGTGTGGGAGTTCGAGTCTCCCCATCCGCACCAAATTCAATGCTTTAGAATGCTCAACACGCTCTAAAGCTATACAAACCAAGCCTTGTCACCTCCTTTCTTTGGTCTGGTTTCCCCTGCTTTACCCCCTATATCCATCGTTTTTCTGTATGCCCTCTTGTATGCTTAACTTCAGGCATACAACTAGCGACTCTGCATGAAACGTTCTCAGATAAAACGGCGACCTCTCGCCGATACCGTTCTCGCTTCACTTGAACCCGAAGAAAAAGCCTACCGTGAACTCGACGGTTCAGGCCTGTACTTGCGCGTAAAGCCCAACGGTTCGAAATCATGGGAGCTTCGCTACAAGCGACCCAATGGCAAATGGTCATGGAAAGGTTTGGGCGGCTTCCCCAGTATTTCCGGTAAGGCCGCCCGGCGAAGCGCAGAAGATCTACGGCGCCAGCTGGCCGATGGTATCGACATTGCCAACGTGGATGAGCAAGGCGATCTCCCCGTCTTCCGAGACTCTGCTGAACGCTGGTACCAGCGAAAAATCGATGTCGGTCGAGCTGAAGGGACTACGTCACAAATGCGGCGCTACCTCGACCTGGACGTACTGCCCCGCATCGGCAACAAGCCTTTGAGCAAAATCTCCCGAATTGAATGCGCGACCGTTCAGCGCGCTATTGAAGCGCGGGGGGCATACAACATTGCTGAGAAGGTACGTGTCTGGATGAACCAGATATTCAGTGAGGCGATCGCCGAAGGTCTCTGCGAGCTGAACCCCGCCAGCGAGCTGCACAGAATCGCCGCCATTGCCCCACCCTCCCAGCGCTACCCGCATCTGGTCGAGGCTGACCTGCCGGAGTTCTTGCGCGCGTTGAACCACTCGAAATCGCGCACCACTACCCTGACGGCTATCTGGACGATACTGCGTACCGCCTCAAGGCCGGGTATGGTTCGCTTCGCCGAGTGGCCGGAGATTTCCTTTGAAGATGGTCTTTGGCGCATTCCCGCGGAGAAGATGAAGGCACGGCGGGATCACATTGTCCCGCTACCTACTCAAACCCTGGAATCGCTGAAAGAGCTGCGCCTGCTAACCGGCCGGCAGCGGCTAGTCTTTCCAGGGCAAGGCCCTAAACAGTGCGTGCTGAGCGAGAATACGATCAACCTGGTGCTATCGAAAATTGGCTATAAGGGCAAGCTGGTGGGGCATGGTACGAGGCACACGGCGTCTACCCTGCTGCGCGAGCATGGTTGGCCCATGGAGCTCGTTGAGGCACAGCTCGCGCATAAAGAAGCGGGTGTGGCTGGGGTTTATAACCAGGCGCAGTACATCGAGAAGCGGCGCACGATGATGCAGTGGTACTCAGACTATCTGGACGCGCTCCAGGGTGGCATGACGGCGGAAGGTCTGGAGCAGTTCAAGGCGTTGGTGGATAGGTAAAGGCAAGGGATTATGAGTGCAAAGCAGCATCTACCACGGTCGCGCCTGCCATGCGGCTTCACGCCTAACAAGCGGCTTCATCGCCTTATTATGCTTACATTATCTATATTGGTTGCAGCCAGTCAGCAACCAAACCGCAACCATCCATTGAATTTCAGGAATAGCGTTTAGCCATACCAATGCCAGACTGATTGATTAGTTTACTAATACGAATATACATCAGGGGGCTATATGGAACGCTTCTTCACCTCGATTGAAAAATCGATAGCAGCACAAGACTGGTATGGTGCACTTTCTACTGCACTAACAATTCCCGACATTGCAGGAAAACTAGAAAAGCCAGAAGAGAAATCAGTAGGTATTAGGTACAAGCAATGGTACCGAAGCTGGTTGCAAGCGACATATACAGGCACCGGCCCTGCTGTTGGAGGCCATATCTTTTTAAGCGATGAAGATTGTTATGGCTTGAGGTGCAGCTATCTTCACGCCGGGGGCGGAGATCACGAGCGCAAGGCTAAACATAGCCTAGAAAGGTTTCATTTCATCCAACCACCCAAATGGGGCTCTGCTCACCTGAACCAACTGAACAATGTGCTTCAGCTACAAGTAGATATATTTTGCACAGACATGATTAAAGCTGGGCGCCGCTGGTTTGCGTGGGCACAAACAGATCGTCCAGAAATTATCGAGCGCATGGATGCTCTACTGGTAATTCATAATGCCGATAATGGAATTCCAGGGTTGATACACTTTGAGAGGAATGACTGAATCGGCGGATTTTGAATCCGCTGTGGCAATTTCAACGGCCGCGCTTGCACCGGGCCTTAGACGAATTATCAGTGTCTTACGCTTTCCACTGATTACATTATCTACACTGGTCGCACTCAGTCTGCGACCAAAACGCGACCAGGCTACGATTAGGCTATGCTAAGAAAAATAGTCAGGAGCCTGTCATGTCACGAATAATTGATGTCACTACCGCTGAAGGCGAAAGCGACTATGTCACGGTCGAGTTTAAAGAGATTGTGCATAAGCGCTTAGCCGGACCTCGAGGATCGGCTAAAGGCCAAGCCTTGTTTTTCCTGTCATCTGGCGAAGAGCTCGTTTTAGAGTCTGCCGAGCGGTTCTCTGAGCCCCACAGTGAAGACTCTTATTACGTCTCCGATGATGCCGACAAAGAGTGGCTTATCACTCTACAGTAGCCTCTCCATGAGCTATGAAACCATTCAGTGGCGCAAGGCCATGGAGCGCCGCGGCTGGCGGAAATTCGCCGGCACGCTGCCCCCGCGTATGATCGAGTACCACATCGTGCGTAATGGAAAGCTCTACAGCGGGCGGTGCGACGCACACAACCCCATCGGCAACGTGAGCGACCCCGGTAGCCAGGCGAACATTCTCCGGCGCCGGGATCTGAACGATGTCGGCGTGTGGCGGCTGGCCAAACGCCCAGGAGGGGAATCGGGCCAAACCGTCCGGGCCAGCCCGATCTAGTCGACCCGCTTCACTTGCTGATAATTCACCCGCCGCTCGACCCCGGTCTCGAGGTTTTTGACCAGCACCTGGGTGTGCGACAACCGCGGGTACTCCTGCACTTCAAACCGCCCCATAAATTCGGGGCCGGATTCCACCGCGACAATGGCGCCTGGCGGCAGCTCTTCCTGCAGCGCGGCGTCGAGTTTTTCGCGCGCGGCGCGGGCGGCGTCGTTGAGTTTATCGAGATTCGGGAATTGCGACATTGTGTTGCTCCTGATTTTTGGGCACAAAAAAACCGCTCGAGGCGGTGGTGGTGTTGGGCTGAGCCGGAGCGCTTAGATCTGCGCGGCTTCTCGAAATAGTTCGTCAACATCCTCTTGCGAGAGCCCCAGGGCGCTATACAGTGTGTTGACCCAGCTCGAAGCGCGCGCAATCTCTACTGCATATTCCCACTCAATTTCTACGGTCTCGCGCTCCTGATTGTCGTCAATGCCAGCGATAGCGTCGCTAACGCCCTTGAGCAGGCCATGCCGTGATAGCACTAGTCGAGCCTGTCGGGGCGTGATTGTCGCATTAGCGCGCCACCGCTCTAGCTGTTCCAGCCGCTCTTGTTCCTGCTCTTCCGGCGTCAGCTCCGGCGCGGGCTCCTCGTCCGGGTATTCGTCGCTGGGCGGCGCGGGCATTTTGAGACGCAGCGCGATGAATCGACCCTCCGGCACGTCCATCGGATCGCCGCCCACGTTCCAGCCCTGGGGGTCTTTTAACGGCTCATACGTGCGAATCGTGATCGTGCCGTCATCGGCTTGCTCGGACTCTGCGAATAGCATCGCATTACCGTTGGCGTCAGTCGGGATTGTGAATCCGCATGGCCATGAATCGTTTGTGTCAAAACCGAGTGAATCGCTGACAACGTAGACGCCGGCTTCGATACGCTCGCACGTTACGCCCGGTGCTTCGTTGTTGCGCATGCCTGAGCCTGCGGGCTCGAATCCGTCGCCCGCCGCGCTTTCTGTGTTAATCGCTACGCGAAAAATGGGGGAAGCGGCACGTAGATTGCCGTTTGAATCACGCGTTGTGTTGCCAGTCGTATAGGCTTTTTCCCAACCCCGGACATTCCCGCTTCTGCAAACACGCATCCAAAGCTCGTTTCTTGCCGTACTGAATCCAATCTGACCCCAAAAAGTTGCCCCCCAGCCGGCATGAATAAGAGAATCCCCCGATGAATGTACAGGGAAAACATTGGTGGATGCACCAGGAAGTAATGTGCAACCATTTACTACAATTTTGTTTGTGTCGTGGGTTCCATCGGAAGTCGTCTCTGTAATTTCTAACCCGTTAGAAATGCCCCACCCCGCAGCACCCTCTCTCATAATGCGCGCACCAGAACCCACTGTCCCACGATTAGCTACATTTTGAATCTGCAATCGACGCTGCATTTCACTGAGACTTCCCATCGGCGCACTGGACAAATCTGGCGCAAACGCCAACGCCCCCAGCTCCCCGCTGTTCGCAACATCGATGAGCTGCTCATACCGCCGCGCCAGGTCTTCGGCGGCGGCTTGCCAGCGGCCCATATCTTCCTGAAACTGCTCCCAATTCGCCGGTGTCGCCATCAGTCTGCCCTCAATGTGTTGTAGATCGCATGCATTTCCGCCGCGCTCGATGCGCCCCGCACTGCTGCTTTCGCTTTGAGTCGCTCGATCTCGATCGCGCGCCATTCGTTTTCGCGTTGCGCCTGCGCGGCCTTGACCTGCTCGCACAGCGCGGCTTTATCGACGCACAGCGCGTCGGCTTCGGCATTGAGCCAGGGGCCGCCGCCAGTATTCGCCTCTTGCGCTTTGCGCCCGTAGATCGCTTCTTGTGCCGGGTCGATACGCCGCTTTTCCGATGCCCACTCGTCAACGAGGCCCAGATAATGGGCCTCGGCAGCGTCGCGGGTTTTATAGGTTTTGGCATTAAGGGTCGCCAACGGTCACCTCCACGCCCACGTCTGTGTATTCGACGAGCCCGGAAAACGACAAAGCGTACGTGCCTGGCACGTCGTACTCGATCGTCAGCGGCGTTTCATCGGCTTGGGCGCTCTGCCCGTTGGTATCGACTAACAGCCCCGGCGGCAGGCCCGTTAGCGTGACCGAAAGTCCAGCGTGCTCGACCTCATATTCCAGCGGTTTCTTGAGCACGATGTCGTGACCGTCGAAATAGTGGGTGCGGTCATCGACCTCGTCCGCGCAGGGCACGATCTGCTGGGTCGTACGGTAGACCTGGAGAATGCCGCCCTGCTCGTCAATAAATGCATAGGTGTTCATTTATTTCCTACCTCTTAGTAGTGGTGGCCTGCAGGCTACGCCCATTAACAGTGCAATTTGCCGAGCTGGCCGTGCTGCCTGCTACTCGGCTGACGGCAACTTGCATTACGACCTGCCGATTTGACCAGTTAGACGGGATGTTCCCCATTAGTACGATCGGCGTGGCGCCTGAATATTGCCCTACCGACGGTGTTGACAAGACTGTGCCGTCCAACGTAATACCCGTTCCACTCGTTGCATCCCAGAGACGCGCGCGCACCGTTTGGCTCAACGTATCTGTGCCGATATTCCAACTCATCGTCACGTACGCGACACCCAAAATAGATACGGGGGAGCCCGTGTCGTTGCGGGTTACCAGTAGCGACTGAACGTTAACCCAGCCGTTAGCGGGTGCGATGACAACGCCTCCATTTGTCGTTGTCGATGCAACGGCGGTAACGGCTTCACCCTGGATAGTCAGGGTACCTACAGCAGCGTTGGCTATTTTCGCGCTATTGATCGCGGCGTTCGCGATTTTAGCGTTCGTGATTTCACCGTTCGCAATCTTCGCGGCGGTGATCGCCGCATTAGCGAGCTTGGCATTGTCGATAGAGCCGTTGACGATCTTCGCGTTGCTGATGGATGCGTCACGGATGAGCGCGTCGGGAATCACGACCCGGCCATCGCGAACAACGAACGCCGTCACAAGCTGGTTATTCACAGTGTTGAGAATCGCGAATTGATCCGCGATACCGATGATCTCCGAGTTACGCCCGTTGACCTGGATCCCCAGCACGCCTTGGCGGCCATTCGCATTGACGGTCGTAACCGCGCGCGCTACGGCGCCAGTGCGGGGGTCGTAGACGGCTGACACGTCCTGGTGAACACTCGCTATCTCGCCATCGACCTCTACCTCAAAACGGCTCAGGCGCCCTGCGGTAGCGCTTTGCGCACTCGAAACCGAGATCAACTGGTCATTGACGCTAGAGCGGTTGTTTTCAAAACGTGTATCGAGCTGGGTAAGGCTACTGGCGATGGATTCTTGCTCGCTGCTGAACGCGGTCAACTGTTGCCGGACGTCGGCTTTGTTGCCCTGATAATCAGTGCTTAGTTCTATGATACGAGTGGATAGCGAACTGGTTTCGTCCTGCCTCACGATGTTTTCCACATCCAGCGCGGCATTCCCGCTCGAGGTCCGCGCGCGCAGGGCGAGGTTTTGCACGGCCTGAGCCATTTCCGCCATCGCGATCGATTGCCGCGTTTCTTCGATAAGCCCTTCGCTATCCTCGAATTCTGAGCGCAGTGTCGTCAGCTGCTGCGTTAATGCCTGGCTGGCATCGGACAGCGACGTTATTCGCTCTTCAAACGATGAATTCGCATTGCCAAACTCGGTTTCCACGCGGGTAATCAGCTCGGCCAGCGCGCGATCTTCATCGACACGCACGTTGCGCTCAACGTCGATAGCCGCGGCACCCAGCGCCGCGCGGGCTTGCATCGCGGTGTTGATCGTCGCCTGCGCCAGCTGATTGAGCACGATAGTTTGGCGCGTCTCTTCGATCTGCGCGTTCATGCCGTTCAGATCGGATTCGAGGCTTTCGACGCTTTGAACAACCGATTCGGTTTGGGTGGCGAGCGCGGAAATACGCTGGTCGAACTCGGCAGTGGTTTCGCCGAGCTCGCTGCTCAGATTGTTGTACAGCTCGGTCAGCGCGTCCGTTTCTGTCGCGAGCGCGCTGATTTGCTGCGTGATCTGAGCAGTGGCGTCATCAAACTCGGTGCCCAGGTCCGTAACTCGCTGAGCGACGTTGTCGGCGGTATCCAGCGCGGCTTGTGCGCGCTCTAACGCCGACGCGGCTTGCGCCTGTGCGTCTTCGATGCCGCTTTCAAACCCTTGAGACGCGTCCAGCGCCGCGCGCGCTTCATCAAGTGCTGCGTTAGCGCTGTCGACCGCGGCGTCGATTTGGGCATTCGCCTCTGCGACGGTATCGCCCAGGTGGTCGATTTCATTTTCGAACTGATCAACGATGCCACCCGGCGCCCGCAGCTGCTCTTCGAGCCATTGCCACTCTTCGTCAAATTTCAGTGTTGTGACGGCTTCGACACGCAGAAACGGCGACGACCCATACGCGTTAACCGACTGCACGTAGTAGTAATAGGTCTGCTGCGGCGCGAGGCCGGTGTGCGTAAACGTCAGGCCCTCGCCCAGCAGATCGGACTGCGCCTGTGACGCGTTCGGGTTTTGGGTGAAATAGAACCGGTAATGACCGCCGTTGAGCGACGCGCCGGGGGCGATGAACGGAATCAGGGTGATCTCGCGGTTGCCGATCTCGAGCCGGACGCGCTCGGGCATGGGCGGCGCGCTGATCGAAAACGTGATGCTCGCTGGGCCAGACTGGCCTAGCCGGCCGCGCGCGCGGACCTCGGCGGTATAGTTGCCCGACACCAGGCCGCCGATTTCGCAGCGCTCGACGCCCGCCGGCACCTGCGCCGACTGCACGGCTTGGCCGTCGTGCTTGATGACGACGTTGTAGTGCAAGGCGGCGTCGACCGGGTTCCAAAGCAGTAGGCCCTGAACGACCTCGCCAACGGATTCGACGACGTAGCGCAGGCCGGTGGGAGAGCCGATGCCGCCGGTGGGCAGGCGGATGAAGTTCGTGACATCGAAGGGTTGGCCGACGGCGTCGTCGTAGATTTCGGGCTGTTCCGCGCGCAGCTTGACCTTGCAGCCGTTCTCGCCGCTGAAATCCCAATCGACCACGGCGAACTCGCCGCTGATATTGAGCGAGGGGAGCTCCACGCGCACCACGCGCCCGGGGCGGCAGGCGTAGCCGCGGAAGTTGAGCGGCAGCTCCAGGCGGCCGCCGGCGCGCTTGCGGCGCAGCTCGATGTTCGCCAGGCGCTGGGCGCGGTACGGGCTCGAGACGAAACGCAGGTTCAGCGAGTCCTCGATCTGCCCGCCGTCCTCCTCGACCCACTCCGCCACGCTCACCGCCGGGTAGTCGGTTTCGACCCAGCGCTGCTCGCGGCTAATGAACGTGCCGCGCATGGTGTTGACGGCGTCGGCGCGGCTGGTCTCGGTCTGGCCGGTGACGGCGCCGACGATCATGTCTTCGTCGATGGTGAACTCGGCGGGACCGTAGTAGGCGCCCACCTGCAAACCGATCTTGCCGCCCACTCGCAGCAGCGAGCCCGCACAGGCAGCCATTAAATCGGCCTGCACGCGGTCCTTGCGTTCGTCCGCGCGGAAGCCGCCGCTAATGGCGTAGCGGCGTTCGACGCTGCCGTTGGGGTTCGTGATTGGCTCGTCGCAGATGTTCGCCGCGTCGATGAACGTGTCCCAAAGGATCTCGTCGTCTGGCACGCGCAGGCGATTGCGCACATACCAGAGAATCACCAGGGCGGCGTTGTCGCTGTAGCCGCTGGCGTCGGTGCGCGGGTCGTATACATCGTTACGGGCGCGGTACTCGAACAGCACGTCCGGAATGCCGCTGGCGAAAAACTCGGGGTCGTACTTGAGCGTCATGCGCACATACGTCAGACCCCGGCCAATCATCGTGTCGCGCCAGTCCGGCGAGTGCTCGAGCATGTACGCGTTGGGCGCGGTCGGGCCGCTGACCAGTTCGTACTCGATCAGCTCGCCGGCGGTGGCCACCGGCTCCTGGTTGATATAGATCTCGTCGAGAGACTCGATAGCGCCCTCGGTGAGCACGTAAATCAGGTAGAGCTCTTCGCCTTCGTCCTGATCGCCGGGCTCTTCTTGCGCCCAGGCCAGAAGCGCACCGGTGCCGACGTGGCCGAACACGTAACGCGCGGGCTCTTTCGATGAGCGGATGACCTGCTTGAGCTCGCTGCCGGTCATACCGCTGCCGGCGGGGTTCGGCACCTTGGGCATCAGCAGCCCGAACACCTTCTGCGCGGGCTTGGTGACGGCGCTTACAACGCTGGATACCGCGCTAACCGCTTTAGACATTCTCGACTCTCCAGCAAATCAGCGGCTCGGCGCGTACGCGGTGTACGCCCTGTTCTGTGACGGCCCATATCGCGCTGGCCCACACCACGCCCACGCAGCGCCCGAACTCGGATTCGAACAGCACCAGGTCGCCGCGCTGTCGCATGGCCACCGGCACGCGCTTGAAACAGGCATCCCATACGCCCTCTAATGATCCGTGGGTATTGCGCAGCACGCGCTTGGCGCCCACCTCGGTGGTGTAGCGGCCCCGGTACGGCGCGGCGGGGTCGACGCCACACACCGCGATGCAGCAGTCGGCGGCGAACAGGCAGCAATCGAACTCGCCCCACGAAAAAGGCCGCCCGTAGGCGGCCTTGATGGCGGTGTGTAGCTGGGTGGTCCAGTCTCGATAACGCATGTAATCTACTCAGGAAATCACTAACCGGAGAGAGTGAATATGTGGGAATACAAAGTGGTTCTTGCTAGCCACCACGGCGGCGACCAGGAATACGTCGTGCAAGCAGAATCAGCGGCAGCGGCCAAGAAAACAGCCATTGCGCAATACAAACGCAACAACGGCGGCTCGCCAGAGGTCAGGTGGGCCGAGGAAATCCGGCAAGTCAGCGATACGTGAAAGTGGGCGCGTCGCGCTTGGCGCCCCAATAGATGGGCCAGTCGGACATCTGCCCGATCGCGTAAAAGAAGCGGTCGTCGGGGTGGCGGTTGCGCTGATTCTCGTCGGTCCAGCGCTCGGTGCCCGGGCGCTCCCAGTCGACCATGCGGTCGGTCAGCGTGACGCTAATGGCGTTCTCGCCCTCACTGCCCGCGTAGCTCATCGTCGGGGCGTCCATGTATCCGCTGATCAGCACGTCGGCGGCGTAGTCGCCGTTGTCGTCGTACGCCACCACCATCAGGCGGCCGAAGCGCCCCCGGCATCGGTCGCCCAGGGTGGCGCCGATGATGCTGGGGTCCAGGCCTGACAGCGTCAGCGTCGTGGATAGCGCCGACGAGCTGTTCAGCCCCTCGCGCACCGGGGCGATATTGCCAAACGAGCCGACGCCCTCGAACGTCTGGCCGTTGATGACCAGCGGCCCGAACCCGGTATGCGCCCGGGCCCAGCCGTTGAGAAAATCCAGCTCGACGGCGTAGGCCATGCGCACCGTGGGCCGCGCCAGCAGGTCGACGACGGAGTCGGAGAAGGGAAAGGCGAGCATTAGAAGGCCTCCCGGGCGGTGATCGTACCGCTGGCAATAAGCGCTTGAACGTCCAGCATTTGTTCGTCTTCAGAGAGCCGCATGACGGCGTAGGGCTGTTGATAGTTCACGCCCTCGCCATTGGTGGGCGGCACGCGTAGCCAGGGCGAGACGGGGATCACTGCCCGGCCCTGCCCGTTGCTCGAGACATCCTCGAGCACTTCCAGCAGTTGGTTGTTCACGGTGAGGTAGTCGCCGGCGCGCAGCACCACGCGGCTGGCCTGCCAGCCCCGGGTAACGAGCTGGGCGCCCGCCTGGTTGGCACCATCGACCACCGCATTACCGGCGAACGGCCCGGGCGGGCGCGTCCAGGGGCGCAGGCGAAACGTGCCCGCCATGCCCTGCAGGCGGCCGATGAACGTCGAGAGCGCGCGCTCTTGCTCACGGTTGAGCGTGGGGAACTCGAGCGAGCACTGCCAGTACGAACCCGGCGCCCCGGTGATCTGTTGCGACTGCGACAGCGGCGAAGTGAACGCGCGGGTGTTGAACCGGCGCCCCCAGCTCATGCGCCGAGGCTTGATGTGTGCGGGCCAGTCGATCATTTAAACCCCTAGAATTTGGCGCAACTGGCCGTTGGTTGAGAAATCTTCACCCACCCGCCGATAGACCTGTTCCAC
This sequence comes from Vreelandella sp. GE22, assembly GCF_968212445.1. Taxonomy (NCBI): domain Bacteria; kingdom Pseudomonadati; phylum Pseudomonadota; class Gammaproteobacteria; order Oceanospirillales; family Halomonadaceae; genus Vreelandella; species Vreelandella sp. GE22. The sequence continues at coordinate 1,821,100 of NZ_OZ309110.1, read as the reverse complement.
AGCGCGCTCGACTTCGCGGGCGGTGGCCGTGGGGTCGGTCGCGCCTCGAGCGTCGACGTTCACGATCGGCGCCTGGCCACGGCCGCCCCCATCCCCCGGCCGGTTCATTTGGCTTTCGACCCGCGCCAGCGTGGCGTCGAGCTTTGCCGACGTGTCGGCGGTGGTGACGCGCTCGCCCTTTTCGAGTAGCCAGGTGCCGGTTTGCGGGACGGAGTCGATGCCGTCGTGGGCCATGCCCGCCAGGTTGGTGCCTTGAATCGTCGTGACGATGCCGGCGGTGGCGGAGGCCACGGTGGCCATGGCCGGGATGTTCGCGGGGAACGGCAGCGAGGCGGCGGCGGCGATGCCCTGCTGGATCGACATGATCGAGGACGCAATCGCGAACGCTTTCTCGGCGGCGAACATGGCTTTGTAGATGCCGCTTTGCTCGCCGGCGAAGGCCTTGGTAACGCTGGATAGGTCACCGAACAGACCTTCGGCGGCAGCCAGCTGGGCGATCTGGCGGGCCTGGTCGATGCGGGCCAGCTCGTTGTAGTGCTCTTCGCGCAGGGCGCGCTCTTGCTCGTCCCACTGCTCGGAGAGGTCCGCGCGTTCCTGGCGGTAGTTGTCGAGCATTTCGAGCTGGGTGGCGTACCACTCTTGCAGCTCGTTCTGAGCCTCATCGATGCGGTTCAACTCGCTGAACGCGCCGCCCACAATGGCGTTCAGGCCGCCGTAGCTGGGGGCGTCCTCAAAACCGGCGGCGGCGATGCGGGCCGCGACGTTGGCGTATTCCTCACCGGCGACGTTGGCGGCATCCAAAACGGCGAGCCGGTCGCGGACCTGGTCGGTGAGGCGCTCTTCGGTGGTGCGCAGCGACTGCAGCAGGCTTTCGTAGTCGGCGGCAGCTTTCTCGCTGGCTTCGAATGCGTCGATGGTTTCAAGTGCCGCGCGGGCGGCGGCAAGCTGGGAATCGGTCGCACCATCCTGCGCCAACTCGAAGAGCTTGATGGCATCGTCGGCCATGCCCAACGTTTCGGCCTGGCGCTCAAGAGCGGCCACCTGGGTGGCGATGGCGTCGGCGGCTTTCTTCGCGGCACGGGCGGTGCTGGCTGAGCCGCTCCCGCTGCCAGTGCCTGTGTCGTCATCGCCCGGAAGGCCGTCACCGAAGCCGACCCCGGCGCTCGTCTGCAATTCGGCGGCGGCTTCACGCGCCTGCTGAATGAATGCGTTTAAACGCTCGGAGGGGCGCGTACCCGACTCCAGCTCTTCCAGCTCATGCTGAGCACTACGGATGGATTGCTCAAGCGCGTCCACCTGGTCGCGCATGCCGTAGACAAAATCAGGCTGATCGACGAAACCTACATCAACACCGGGTACCCGGTTAATGTTTTCAATCAGCCGATTGATGGCATTGACCGGGCCTTCCATGATGGCCTGCGCGCCGGTGGCCATGGCATTGACGACCTGGAGAGCAAAGCGCCGGGTGCTGACACCGGCATGCTGGATGCTCCGGTCGATGTCCCATACCGCATCGAGGAAGCGACCCAGGTACATCAGCGAGGTATCGACACCCTGCTGGACGACGTCTTGCATGCCGCCCGCTTCGCGCGCTACTTCGTTGAAGTTGTTGGCCACCTCGAGGATGATCGGCGCCAGCTCGACAGCCAGCGCGTTGCGAGTGGATTCCACCAAGCGCCCGGTGCGGCTAAACGCATCATTCGCGGCCTCGATCGCAGCGGCATCCACGGCGCTAACCGATAGACCGTAGTCGTCAACCTCTTGGCGTGCGTCACGGATTGCGTCGCCACCCTGCTGGAAGAGCTCGACGACGCCGCGTTGCTCGAAACCCAGTTGCTGAAGATGGCGTGCCGACTCTTGCGCCGAGCCGCCATAATCGCGGATACGGTCCGCGATGTAAGCCATGCGCTGGTCAACGTCCATGCTGGCCATTTCGCGCAGGTTCAGGTTGAGGCGCTCGACGGTTTTAGCCGCGGGGCCGCCGCTCATCTCAACGGCGCCCAAACGGCGGTTCATCCGATTGAGCGACGCCTCCATCCCGTCGATGCCGGAATCCGACGCCGCGATATTGATGGCTCGCAGGCCATCAAAGGTACCGCCCATCGAGCGCGCCAACTTGGTCTGCGTGTCGATGGCCGACATGCCCGCTTTGGTGAGCGCGGCAATGCCACCGGCGGCGGCAGCGCCCGCCGCCAAGCCAACGGCCGCAACTTCCTTACCCACCTTCTTGAAGTCATCGACCATGGCCTTGGTGGTGCTTTTCGTACGCCGCCCGGCCTTGTCCATGGGCCCCAAGAAGTTGCCCGTCTTCAAGACCATATCGAGCGTTAGCTGGCCCAAAGATTTAACGGACATACTTTTCTCCAGGCGTAAAAAAACCCGCCGGAGCGGGTTCTTTATTGAATAAGGGATGTTTACGGCATTCGCCACAAAGGCTCGCCGCCTGGGCCATCCAGGCGGATGACTTCGACATTGAGTACGGCATCATCGGGTATTGAGCTATTACCCCATGCGCTGAACTGATTCGGGGCCAAGCTCCATTCGAGCGTTTCACCGGGCTCGATGCCCCCGGCTATTGAGTAGTTGAACGTGTCATCGACCCAGGGCACCGACCGCCCCGGGGTTTGCAGGATGCCGCGAAAATAACCGCGTGATACCGGCTCGCCCGTATTGTTGGTTACGCGCATCTCAATAACGGGCTTGCCCGGCATATAGGTATCTTCGCGGACAAAGTAGCGGGCGTTATCAATCTCGAAGCGCGCCAGCATTTCTTGCGCTACCGACGCATCCACGTCCGCTACTTCTTCCTGCTCTGAAGGTGCCTCACCCTGCACACGCGCCAGCACCTCTTCAGCGGTTAAGCCGTGCAAGCTTTGCCGCGCTTCGTTGTAGAGCTCTTCCATTTCATCGTCGTCGAGCTCCCCGAATTCGAGGATGTTTCGGCCAGCCATCATGGTGCGCATCATGTAGCCGGCAAGCGCCTCATTGAACTGTTCGACTTCGCTTTCATCGAGCGTCGCGCGCACGTCTTCCAGCGAGCTCTCGAACTGCCGCTGATTTGATCCATCGATCGTCGGGTCTGCACACGCCGTGCTCAACATGGCCATGCTTATTGCTACTGCCAGTAGTCGTCTCATTTCGTTCCCTGCCTTGTGGTGGTTGTACAAGGCAACGCTATCCAGGCACGATTAGAAAATCTACTAAATTTAGCCCCACGTCTCCATGGCATGCCCCATCGTCGTTTCGGGCTCGGCTTCGTGGGTCATGAATTCGCTGATTTTTCTGGCGGGCGCTCCCGTCTTACGGTTGAGGTTCGCTTGCTGGCAGGCCAGCAGGGCGGCGGCACGCTCAATACGCATACCCATATGTAACGTGCCCCACTTCTTTCGATACGACATCCACCCTAGGAACTCGGGGTAGCTGACGCGCTCTTGGGCTTCTTCGATCGTCCGGCCGCCGACCCCCGCGAGGACGAGCTCGTGCCAGATGTCGGCTTCTTCGTCGAGCTCGCCGGGGTCTTTCCCAAAGCGCTGACTTCCCCGATCACGCGTAGCAGCTCGTTGGTGAGGCCCACGGCCAGCGGGCCGCGCTCCGGGTCGGCGTCACCGGTGACGTCGCCCACGGTGAATACGGGGCTGCCTTCCTCGTCGACGATGCAGCACGCGATGCGGGCGGCCAGGGCGTCGCCGTTGATCTGGCGGGCGAAGTGGTCGCTGCGCACGGTGGTGTAAGACATGGGCAGCACGTTCACCTCGGCCTCGAATTCCTGGCCTTCGTGCTGCCACTTGATGTCCTTCTCGGTGGCCCGCTTGGCCACAAAGCCGCCGGCGGCGGCCAGGTTCGCTACGGTCAGTTTCATCGTCATGGCTTATTCACTCGTTGCCGGTGAGGTTTTAGGAATCCAGTAGCCGCGGCCACTGCGCTGGAGCGAGCCCGCGACGGTGACGTTGGTGTTAAGCTGGAAATCGAAAGGGAAATCCGCGGCGTAGGCGCGACAGCGATACCAGGTGCGGTCCTTGGGTAGCGTAACGTCATTACCCGACACGCTGGGCTCGGAGGTTTGCTTGCCGTCTGCGTTGACGGGTCCGTCGCTCCAGCCCACATACCAGTCGATGGTCGGCGTTTGGCCGCCTTCGGCCATCTCTTGCAGGATCAGGTGAGACGGCTCATTGGGATTGGCGTTAATCGCAATGCTGCCCTGCCCGGGCTGTGCCAGACCGGCGCTGTACTGCATGGCCTCGGTCTCTTCGAGGTCCGTTTCGTCGATCTGCGTCTTGGGGCTGGAGCCGGGGTTAAACGCCGTGCAGCGTTTGAGCCGTACAATCGCGCCCGTGTCAGGGTGGCGGAAAAATACGGACGTGCCTTTGGTCAGCATGGTGGGGGTTTCCTCTACTGGGTGGTGTAGGTCCAGCTCACGTCGAGGCTGGTGGTTTTTAGCTGGGTGTTGGGCTCGGTGCTAGTCCCACCCAGGCGGGTGATATAGGCGTGGGGCTCGATCGCGCGGCGTAGCGCGGCCAGCACCGCGGTGACGTCCGCCACGGTGGTGGCGTAGATGTCGATTTGAATATTCCATTCGTCGACGTCCGGCGCGTCGGCCAGGTAGTTCTCCGGCAGGCCGTTGAGCACCTGGTACACGGCGTAGGGCCTGGGCACGTTTTCGGGGGCGTCGCCAAACGGAAAGAGCCGGGTAGGCCCGGTACCGAGCAACGCGGTGACCCCCGCGTTAGCGGCGCAGACTTTGAAGAGTGGGGGCATGGGTTACGCTCCGGCTTCTCGGGCTTGCTTGCGTAGGGCGCGGTCGAGCGCCTTGTTGTACTGCGAGATAAACTCGCCGGTGGCGGCGTTGATGTTTTCGCTCAGCGCGCGGCGCATGAACGGCTGGGCCGGTGCGTTGATGGTGCCGAACTCGAGGAAGCGCCAGTAAAAGGTGTCGCCGCCGGGGTTATTTTTGCCCTTGCCTTTTACCTCGCCGCTGGCGGCGGCATGGCCCCGGGCGCCGCCCAGCACGCCGACGCGGAAGACGAGATCACCGCGGCGCTTGAAGTCCTTGGGCGAAAAACGCACCACGATATTCTCGGCGATGTTCTCCGGAGTTTCCGGGTCATCCACACGGCCCGCGTTCTCGCGCGCCGCGTCGCGGATCATGTTGGCGGCTTTGCGCATGGCGAACCGTCCGCCTTTCTTGCGCAGGTCGTAATTGATGTTGTCCATCCGCGCCAGCAGCTGGTCGAGGCCTTCGACGTTGGCGGTAACGGGATCAGTCATAGGCTTCTACCGTTACAGTGCCCCGTAAGCGTTTGGAGAGCGGCCGCTTACGGTGCTTATGCAGCCTTACCCGGTCGTTTTCGTCAGTCATGAATACGTCAGCGATTCCCCGCCTGGTATCCGCGAAGAAGCAACGGCGAACCCGTGTACCGTTTACGAACACCCTGAAACGACCGGGACGATCGCCGGGGGTATAAATATGGCTAGCCATCGTTCACGCCCTCACTGTACGGCAGCGTCAAATACTCCCGGCCGCTGCGGTTGTCAGGCAGCACGCCCTCGATGTTGTAAATGTACCGGCCCTTGCGCACGCGCATGGTGCTGTCGATGCCCATTCGCTCGCCGGCGTTGAAGCGCATGACGAGCTGGCCTTTCACTTCGGACTGCGCGGCTTGGGCGGCGATGAACGCGCGCACGCTGGCGGGCTCGATCGCCATCCACGCTTTGCCGACCAGCTCCCAGCCCGGCACCATACCGCCGGTGTCCTCGTCCTGCACTTCGGCTGGGCGCTCGATGGTGCAGCGGTGGCGGAGTTGTCCGGCCTTCATACGCCCAGCCTCCGGTAGGGCCATAGCAATGTTTCAACGGCCATGGGGAGCGTGGCGGTGATGCTGCCGACGATCACCGCTTCACGGTTGGCGTACCAGTGGTTGATCAGCAGCAGCATGGCGGTAGTGATGTCGTCATCGAGGACCAGCGGGTGCGGGATGCCATCCAGGATGGCCTGGGCCGCGGCCTCTTTGGTTTCGAAGAGCGGCCGATCGGTGAAGTTCTCGACGTGCCGCCGGGCGGCGTTCGAGTACGTTTCGAGCAGTTGATCTTCGTCGGAATCGTCCGGCTCGATGCGGCACTGCAGTTTGATGATGTCGAGGTCTAGCATCGTGGGCACCGAGCGCGGGGGTTATTTCTTCGGGGTGGATTTAGTGGCCTTGGGCGGGGTCGCCGGGGGCTTCTCCGCTTCGGCCTGGGGCGCGGAGGCGTAGCCTTTCTTGATCAGCTCGCGGCCGCGCATTTCGTCGACCGTGGCCGGGCGGCCTACGCGGCCGACATCGGCACCGCCCATATACAGCGGCTTGTTCAAAATGACTTGCATGGTGGCTTACTCCTTGGGGCGCGTCCCTGCGCCGTGGGTTTCCCTTAACCTGCGTCGGGTGTCGACGGTGCTGCCGGGGCGGTGAAGTCGCCCCAGACGAACGCTTCGGGGCGTTTGAGGGCCAGGGCCAGCCGCTCTTCGCAGCGAATCGAGATCATGTTCCTCTCGAAATCGTCGCCGTTTTCGGTGGAGATCACGACGTTGGCGTCTTCGCGGTCGAAGATCTGCGCGCCTGCCTGGAACGCACCGGTCAAGAACTTGCCTTGGAATCCCGCGGCTTCGGTGGCCACCACCGGCAGGCCCCACAGGGTCGGGCCGGTCAGCGCCGCCGGGTTGGCGAGGATGTAGCGGCCCAGGGTGTCCTTGGCCAGCTCGATGCGTGCCCAATCGATGAAGTGCAGCACGTGGCCGCTGGCCGGGAAGCGCGCCAGCTGCGCCTGCAGCATGGCCAGGCGCAGGTCGTCGATGCCGGTCTGCCCTTCTACGGCAAATGCCGGGTCAAACGTGGAGGCCTGCGGCACGATGCCATCGAGGTGGTTGCCGGTGCCGTCGCCGAACAAGATCTCGTTTTCTTCGACGTATTTCAGGCCATAGCGCAGCTCGGCGTCGATCATCGATTGCAGCTGCGTGAAGTCGTCCAGGATCTGTTTGGACGCCTTGAACATGTGCGCGATGGTCTGCACCGGGGTGATCTTGGTATTGAACGCAATGTCGCTGTAAGGCTTACCCCCGGTGGGGTTCTCGCCCACGGCGGCGGCGTTGTTCGTGAAGCCGGTTTGCTGCACCCAGAAGATGGCCGGCGAGGTAGTGCGCCCGCTGGCGATCAGGTCGCGGATGAACAGGCGCTGCTTGGGCAGTTGGTCGATGCCGGGCAGGCGCTGCGGCTCGACCACGCCTTCGGCTACGTCGACGCTTGTCAGCGCGTTGCGCGGGATGCTGACGTTGACGCGCTTGCCGCCCTCAACGCTTTGGGCGAACGCTTTCAGCAGGTCGGACTCGGCGACCAGCGAGCCGGCGGACTTCGCTGTCTGCTGCGCGGCGTGTAGCGGGGTGCGGGCAAATTCTTGCTCGAGCTCACCCAGCGAGGCTTGCAGGGTCTTGACGGATTCGTCGAGGCTGTTGTGATTCGTCAGCAGCTTGTCGACCGCGTGTTTGGTTTGAGCGGACAGCTGGCCGCTGTTCTTCGCTTCCTTGAGCGCGTCGTCGGCTTTTTGGTCCAGCTGGCCCTGGACGTCCTTTAGCGCTTTGGTGGCGTCCGCCAGAAGCTGGGCGTTCGTTTTATCGGACATGGGTGTCTCCGGTGTCTATTGGAAAGATGCGACCGCTTGTTCGAAAGCGGCGTAGGCATTGGCCGTGTCGGCCTCTTGGTCGGCAGCGCTGGGCGTACCGGGGTCGACAGCGCCGGGCATGTCGGATTTAAACGACTGAATCAGGGCGCGGCGCTCGCTGCGCGGCACGCCTGCTTTGGCCATCGCCACATCGATCTTACGGGCGGCCAGCTTGGCGCTGGTCTGGGCGGTGACGGATTCTTGAATAGTGTCGGAAGGCAACATGGCATCGGCCCAGCCGACATCGACGGCCTCGCGGCCGCCTATCCAGGTCTCTTCGTCCATTTCACGCTTGATGCGCTCGATGTCGACGTCGCTGCGCGCCTGGTAGATGTCGGCGATAGTCTGGTCGAAGGGCTCCAGCCAGTCGGCAATTTCGCGCAGGTCGTTGCGGTTGCCGGCGGCCATAACCCAGGCGTTGTGAATCATGAAGAATGCGGCCCGACCGATCTGAATTTCGTCACCTGCCATGGCAATGAAACTGGCGGCGCTAGCGGCCAAGCCCATCACACGAACCGTCACCTTGCCCTTGTGCTCGCGCAGGATGTTGTAAATCGCCAGCCCTTCGAACACGTCGCCGCCGGGGCTATTGATGTTGACGTATACATCGCCGCTGCCAATCGAGCGCAGCGCGCCGGCAATGCGCTTGGCGTTCACACCTTCGCCGTAGTAATCGCTTCCGATCGGGTCGTAAATAGTGATGGTGTTCTCGGCGTCTTCATCCGCGGCGTAAAGGCCGGGGTTCCAGCGTTCGAGCGCGCGCGGTGAAATATCGCAATACATACCCGCGCGCGGGCGAGCCTCCGGGGCGGCCGGAAGATTCTTTAGGGTCATCGGGGTAGCTCCGAAGGTTATTCGGTGGGTTCGTCTTCGTGCAGCCAGTTCTTGAACGCAGCGCGGGCGCGCTGGCTGTCACTGCCCGCCACATCGCCGAGCTGTTTCAGCGGCACCAGATTGGATTGCACGGTGAGCTCGTCGCCGCCGTCCACCTGCGAAAGGTTCTCCAGGCGGCGGCCTTCGTTACGGCTCATGAGGCCGTTTTGCGTCATGGTAGACAGGTACTGGGCTCGCCCGGCGCTGTCCGCGCGCAACAGGCCTTCAACGTTGAACTCGACATAGAAGCGCTCGTCGTCATCCAACAGGCAGCGGTCGATCTCCTGCTCGATGTTCTCCAGGATGGGGCGCAGCGTGTTGGTCAGAAACTGAAGGTTCATGCCCTCGACGCTGGACGCCCAGGACGATTGCTTGTCCATGTGGCCGACCATGAACGGTGGCACGCCGAACCACCGGCATATTTCCTCGATGCTGAACGCGCGCGTCTCGAGCATCTGCGCCGCTTCGGGGTTCATCGTGATGCTTTGGTACTTCATGCCCGCCTCGGCGACCATGACTTTGCCAGCGTTCTTCGAGCCCATGAAGCGTTCGATGTTCTTGCGCAACGACTCGCGCTGTTCAGCGTTCAAGTTATTGTCGGAGCTCAAGATGCCTGAGGCCTGCATGCCCTGGGCGAACACCTTATAAGCGGCTTCATCGGCGGACATGGCCCCGCCCAAAATGTCGCGACCCTGCTTGATCGGCATCATGCCGCACACGCCATCAAGACCGAAGCCGCGGATGTGCATCACGTCCTTTTCGGCGATGGTTCGCTGGTTGCCGTTCTCGGTGTACTGGTATTTGAGACGCCCATTGTCTTCGCGACTGACCACCATGTTCTGGGGGAGTAGCGGATTCAGCGCCACAACGCGCCCACCCACGCGACGCTTCTCGACGAACGCATTACCCCACAGGCAGATGCTGGCCACGATCATCAGGATGAAGCGCGCCGTGGTCATCTCGGCGTTGGGGCGCCGGCTGATCATGCGGTACATGGGGTGATTGGTGGCGGCGACGCGGGAGCCGTCGTTTTGGCGCTCGTAGAGCTTGATCGGCAGCGTGGAGATCGTTTGCGAAAGCAGCTTCACGCACGCCCAGGCGGCGGATAGCTGCATGGCGCTATTGACGGTCACGTTCTTGCCGGTGGACGACTGGCCCTGCCACTCGCTCCAGAACTCGCCGGTGGTCAGGCTGATCGGCACGCCCAGCCAGTTCAGAAGCGCCGACTTGACCCGACCGGGTTTCTCTTTCGACATCAGATTCCCACCATTATCGGGTTGTCCACGAAACCGTCGAGGTCTTCGGGGGTTGTTTGGGCGGCATTCATCGCGCGGCCGATCGCCATGATCAGCGCCACGGCGCCGTCGATTTTGTTGTGCGAGCCCTGCTTGATCGGGCGCACTACGTCGTCGTTTCCGGGTAGGTATTTGCCCACCACGTTGCCGACGCACCAGGTCATGATCGGGTGCCCGTCGTGGTGAAAGCGGCCGGTCAGGATCGCGGCTTCGAGCTCTTTCATGGGGTCCGACATGTGGGTGTAGCTCTGGGCGATCGTGACCGGGCTCATGCCTGCGTCGTCTAATTGGTGCGAGAGGTTGGCCGCGCCGTGCGGGTCAATGCCGGACTCTTGCGCCGGCGCTTCTTCGTGCGCTTCGGTCGCCTGCGCCAGCACTTCGCGGTAATCGATCTCGGCGCCCTCGGTGCTTTCAAGCTGCCGGGCTTCGACCCAGCCCTGGTAACGCTCGGCAATGCGGCGGTCGTCGTTGTTGAATACCGTGTCTTCCGGCACCCAGAACGTGGGGGCGATGGCGTAGTAGTGGGCTTTGCCGTCGATCTTCTTGACGAACACGCGGACCATGCCGGTTAAATCCAGTTTTCGGGCAAGGTCAAAACCGTAGTAGCAGTCGACGCCGCGAAACTGCTCGAGGGTGAGCGTTGGGTCGGCGCACTTGCGCCAGGCTTCCATGTTGAAGAAGCCTTCTTTCGAAGAGACCCAAACGTTCAGGTGTTTTGTCTTGATGCGGTTGGCGGTGCGTGCCCGGGCGACGGCGGTGGCAATCTGGCTCTTGAGCCAGTCCACTGGCACAGAAACCCCGGCGTTGGGGTTGGCCTTAATAATTGCCTCTTCGCTCGTCCAGTCGTCATCGGCATCGATGGTATAGATCAATGCGAAGAGTTCATCGTCCTGCTGGATACCTGCCAGCATTTCGACACAGCGTTCACGGTGTGCGTAACACGGCCCAGCAATGTCGAAGCCCGCCGTGGTGATGGCGAGTATCAATGCTTGGAGACGAGCACCCATGCCCGAGATCATCGTGTCGTACTGCTTTGAATCCTTGTGCTCGTGGTACTCGTCGATGATTGCTAGCGAAGGACTGGAGCCGTCGCCCGGGTCGCCGATGACCGGCTCGAATTTGCTGCCGTCCGCACGAATGAGCTTCTTGGCCCAAGGCGTGATACCGAAACGTTTACGCAGTGCCGGCAGTTTCTTGACCATATCCAGCGCGGGCTGGAACACCTCCCACGCCTGCTTCTCACTGGTCGCGCCGCAGTAGACCTCGGCGCCGTATTCGTTATCAGCGCAGAAAGCGTAAAGGCCGGTTGCTGCAGCGATGATCGACTTACCGTTCTTACGGGGAACCTCTACGTAAGCCTCACGGAAGCGGCGCGCCTTGTCGGCCTTCCTTATCCAGCCAAAAATAACGGCGAACAGAAACAGCTGCCAAGGCTCGAGCACCAGCCGCTTTTTACTGCGACCCCACCGGTCTTTGGTGTGAGGCATTTTCTGGATAAAGCGACATACCCGCTCGGCAGCGTCACGGTCGAAACGGTACGGATAACTCTTGGCCTTACTAGCCTTTACGTCGTTGAGGTGTCGGGCACAGGCCTGCTTAACGTATATGCATGCCGGGATCCGGCCGCCCACTACGTCTCGCGCGTACTTCTGCGCTGCGTTGACGTTGGGATATGCGGCCATGGATTAAAACTCGTCGAATTCGTTACCCTCTTCGCCTTCACCCTCTCCACCACCACCGGTCATGCGTAGCCGGGTTAGCGGGTCGAGCCCCAGCAATGAGCCAAAGCGCGAGAACTGCTGCGCGTATTTTGAGTGAGCGTTGATCACCGGATTCATTTTCGTGCTGCCGTCGGCGGTGGGCACCGTTAGGCCCTGTTCGTTAATCTTGATGTCGGCGTCGAGCATTCGCTGAAAGGCGTTGCAGTACGCCTGGAGTAGCGGGGCGTCTTCAATCTCAAAGGCGCCGCGCTTGATCAGCACCTGTGATTGCTGCTTCCACATTTTCACGGCGTGCGGGCCGACCAGTTCGTCGGGCGGGTTAATCCGCGTGAGCGAGCTTTTATGCTCGGTGGTCGTCTTGCGTTTTCGACCGCCACCGGAGGCGCGAACGGGAGCGTTGCTGTTCACGTCACCCCCTCCAGAAAAGTTTCGTTATTTCTCGCGTAAAAAAAAAGACCTGAGGGTGCGGTGTCCGCGTTCGAGGCCCACAGACTTTTACCCCGCCCCCGCCTGTCAAATGATAACAATTATCATTTACTATGAGGTTTCGGCCCCATGCCGGCGGGCCCGTAGCGCTTCGGCCTGCGTCTTCGCCGTGTGGCACGGCCCGCACAGCGCCTCGAGGTTCGCGCTCGTTGTCGCGCCTCCTTCGGCCTCTGGAGTGATGTGGTCGACAGACTGGAAGGGCGTGGCGCGGCCCTGCCGCTTGCACTCTTGGCACAGGTAGCCGTCACGCTGGGCGACCGCGTCACGAATGCGGCGCCAGGCACGACCGCCACGGCCACGGCCCGCACGCCCGCGCGTCCACGCTTTCGCCTGGTCGGCGTGCTCGTCGCAGTAGCCGTGAGCATGGCGTGTCGTGCGTCGGCAGAGCTTGTCGCGGCAGGGTGTCGGGGTGCGGGCAGGCATTAGCTTTTACCTTTTAGAAGCTCGTCAAGCATCGGGGTTTTGTGGCGTTCTAGCCGCGAGGCACGCTGTAGGTATGCTTTATGCAAGTTATTAGCAGCGAGCATCTCGTTAACCGCTCGCCCATAGTCCCTGCCATAGATACCTGACGCTTTTTTTCGAAGAAACAGCGCCTTGTTGGCTTGCATGTCAGCATGCAGTAACGCCCAATTCGGCACGCCATCCTCGACGGCCCGCTTTCGCAGCCTTACATAATCGTCTCGCAACTTAGCAAACATTAGTCTTCATCCGGGTCGAGAAACACGGGGCCATGGCCCTCGGCTTCGTCCGCCTCGCCGGCCTCATCGGCCAGCAGGTAGTCGAGCACCTCCTGGTTACTCTCGGCCATCTTCATGACCGCATCAGCCAGCGCGAACGTGGCCTGGGTGCTCTGCTGGTTCGTCTCGATGACCTGCTGCATGGTCTGCGTCTGCGCCTGCAGCGCGGCAACCAGAGCGGTAGTGTCCGTGCTTCCGTTCATTCGTCTGACACTCCCATGTCACCGCTACCCATGATCTCGACGACCGCCGCGCGATCAGCGTTCGCTTGGCGCCGGAGCGCCTCGTATTGAGCCAGCAGGTTGAGAAACCCCTCATTGCCGACCAACGACTGTCGGGGTGCGCTCAGCTTACTGGTTAGATGGCCCGGCACGATGGGGCACTGGTCGTAAACTATCGGGCGCGGCATCGGCGCGCTGGAGCTCGCGCACCCAGTCAACGATACCGCCAGGCACAGGGCGATCCATCCACTCACGCGCTTCTGCATCGGTTTCTCCCAGTCGTTCAAGCGCCGTGGTACTGGCGCGGATGTCGTCGGCAATGTCGGCCATGACCCGGTCACGTTCGGCCAGCGAGTCGTTCAGTGTGCGTATCTGCTGGCGTTGCCATCGCTGGTGCTGTTGCAGCACCTCGGCGCGGCCCAGTTGATGCTCGGCCTCGTTCAATGCCAGGTCGCGCTCAGCGATGACGCGCTGCCCTTGGTAATGCTGAAACACTGATAGACCGATCAGACCGGCCAGCAGCCATGGCATCACGCCACCCACCAAGCGCATCATTTGAACCGCCTCCCGATCAGGATTTCATACAGCGCGTCCAGACGGTCACGTATCCACGCCACGCCCATGAAGGCCATAGCCGCGCCAATGGGCACCGCCATATTGGACGACATGCCGAAATACTCGAGCACCGGCATCAGCGCGCCGGTGAGGCAGCCACATAGCACCGCCTCGAGCACGCTCTTGATGGGCCGACCACCGTCATAGATGGCGCGAACAAACGCGACCAGGGTAGCGAGCCCGACGGCGTAGATTTGCGGCCACAGGCTCATGAAGAGGTCGACCGCTGCCTGCCAGTTGCTGGGATCTTTTTGAGGCATCGCGTTTGACTCGTATGCGTATTCCATTTGTGACCACCTCGGCGTACTTGCCAGGGGTTTAAACCACGCTCTTCTTTAGCAGCGCACGCTCGTACCACGTTTTGTCGGCCTCGCACAGCACACCCTTGGCCTGCTGGAATTCATACACCAGGCGCTTAACCGTGTGCTCGTGCTGCCCGTATCCGGCGCCGGGGAGTGACGCCCAAATGTTAGCGCACCGCGCGATCGCGTCAGTGATGCGACCAGCCTTGATGAGTGCCAAGGCTCGTTGCTCGCGCAGCTGCTGGATCGCGTACTTGTCTTGATTTAGCGGCCCGAAGTCGGGCAGTCCGAGCGTCTTCTTATAGTGATCCCAGAAGCGGCTCAATATCTGATAGCGCCCTGCCGCCGTGCTGCTCAACCCCTTCCGGATCGTCACAAGCTGCCGCGGGTGATCGTCGTAACTCTCCATCAGGTTCAGCTTGCCGGGTAGCGACCCGACGATGACGCGGTACCCGTTATCTGTACGCGGGTCGTTCAGCATCGGCGTGTGCAGCTCAGCGAAGGCGAGCATGTCGAGAAACGCGCACACGTTGATGCCGCCAGCTTGGGCGGGAGTGATAACAGGCATAGGGGCAACCGAAGTGTAAAAGGCCCCAGCACCGGGGCAAACGCAGCCGCAAGGCCACGCATGGGAACGCTAGAAACGCAAAAGCCCCGCCGGGTGACCGGCAGGGCTCTGTAGTGTGTGGCGGCTAGCGTCATTTAGCGCCAGCCTAGAAACATCATAGGTCAATCGTAGAGCCAAGGCAATAGATATTGCCCGCAAAGAGACACAAGCTAAATGAAAGGTTAGGGTTTGCTAGGCGCTAATAAAAAAGAGGATAAATCCAAACAAATGCTTGCAAGGCCAACTGAGTTGGCTTAATATAAACACATCAACGCAGCACACCAACCGCAACGGAGATACACAATGAGCTACTCAATCCAAGGCCAAGCATTCAACACTCGCAACGAAGCACTTACTCAACTAATCGCACTTTGGGTTTCAAATGGCGGCGAAGAGACCGACATGGAAGAAATTAAGAGCGCCCTACGCGATAGCGATACTCCGTCCGAAATCATTTCAGAGTGGAGCGGCAATCTGGGAGAGTTTGAAGAGCCTGCCGATGAAACTGAGCTGGCCGACCACATCAAGACCCATTCTGCCGACATCATCATGGCCTGCTGATGATAGACGCACGCAAACACCATGACCCGGCATTGGCGCCGGGTTTGGTATCGAAGGCTTTAATAATTGCGGGTTCGCAGAAAGAACTGGCGGGCCGCGTCGGTGTAAGCCGGGAACATATTAGAAAACTTGGCAATGGCGAGTCTTTGAACATGAGCTACGCACTGCAAGTAGCACTTGAGCAGCTAGCCAAAGAAAAGCCTCACGAATAGTGAGGCCTTACGTCCCTTCTAGATCTGGGCAAGCATTATAAGCTCTGCACGCCCTTGGGTTGCCGCATCTTTCACCGCCTGCCCATTTTTATAGATAGCGACGCCGCAGTCGGGGTTCGGCACCAGGTGCTTGACCCCGCTCTTATCGGTCTCCACCACCGTCGGCACTATATCCCCCATCACCGACAGCGACCCCATCTGCAACATGCGCGAGTAAATGGGCAGGTGCTTGGCGATAAAGTCGTACCCCTTCGCCCAGGGCGCGCCCTGCTGGGTCGGCATCGGGTGCAGCTTCGCCGCGCGGATCAAAACCGCCAACCTCGCCCGGGGCTTCAACCGAGCGCCCGCCAGCCACTCTTTAGCGAACTCATGCCCCGCGCTCAACCGCTGCATCCGCTCATACGCGATTAACAACGGCTCAGCCGCTGCGGTCCCGCCGCCGGGTTGCTCGCCCGCGGTAGCGGTGGGGCTGAATGGCTGGAACCCCCCGTTCCCGTGCTCAAGCCACGTGAGCCGTTCGGCCTCCATATCCAGCACACGGTCGACAAACGCTCGGGCGGCTTCCGGCTCGTGCTCGGGGTGCTCAGCACGCGCCAGCTCTTTTAACCGCTGGATGCCCATGTATCGATAATCGCGCATTGCGCCCCCTGTCTGTTGTAGTGCCATGCCCATTAGCTCTTTCTCCACTCGGTGCCGTTCTTCAAATGCACGCGTGCTGTGTAGTGGTGGGTAGTCCGCGCCAGCTCGACATATTCCCTTAGCACCGCTTTAGCCTCTTCCAATCCCACCGCCAGCACCGCGCAGTAACCACGCTCTTCGGCCAGCGCCAGCCAGTCCCGCTGGCTCTGCGCCAGGGCGGCGGTGTGCGGGGGCAAGGCCTTGAACTCCATGTAAAGCCCGAACCAGCCGCCCCGGGCATCCATCACCACCAGATCGCTGACACCGCTTTTCACGCCCTGGCGTTTCATCGCCGCGCCGGTCGCTTTCGAGCGCTGGCCACCGTTGGGCACGTGATACGTCACATCGTAAAGCTTGCCCACCAGGGTGCCGCGCTGGCGTTCGCCCAGTAACCAGCGAATCAGCACCGCCTGCTCCTGGCCTTCCCAATCGACCGGGCGCTTACGGGGTGTAGTGCTGGCGCCAGCAGGGCCGAGCACGCGGCGGGTCTTGCGTGTTGTCGTCATACATCACCTCGCTTACGCCTAACCGCGTCACACCAACCACCACAGGCCTTGCCCTCGCTACCGGGCTCATGGCACATGAATTTTCCGCGATCACTCACCGCCTGCCGGAAATCGCGCTGGGTGTGTAGCGCCTTGCTGGCGTCCGAGCCTTTGCGAGCAGCGCAGCCACCGCACATAGGCACCGAGTCGTTCAACGCGGCTTCCAGCTCTTCATCGCCCAGTGAGCGAACCGGTAGGGGCTGGTAACTCAGGCACGTCATGCCCGCGCCGGGATCGGTGACCCAGCCACCTTCGGGCCATGGCCCGCCGTCTTTCATTTCGATCATGCCCTCGATAACTTGGCACCCGGGAGGGGTGAGAAAATAGCGGCACTGCTCACACACTACAGCGATCGACGCGCTCCACTCCTCGTCCGTCGGCCTGTACGGCTGGCGCTGAGAACTCTGCTTATCGGTCGCAATCAACATGAGCGCCTCCCACGATCCGGTCCTGCATACGATCAAACCGCTCCCAGCTCTGATAGTCGGCAGTAATACGGTCGAGCATGGCCCGCGCAGCGTCGCTGTGGTCGATCTCGGCGCGGCTCTCAACGCCACACGCCTGGCGTATCCAGTCCGCACAGTCACCGGGTGAGTGTGTGCCGTCCGGCAGGTGCTCATAGTTGAGATTGCCGACCCGCCGACGCCGCTGGTCGAGGTAAAGACCGAAACGAGTATTAGCGCACAGCACGGCGGCGCGTTTGGCGTACGGGCCGCCCTTGGGTTTATCCGTCATGAGGCGCCTCCTTGCCCATCTTTTAAAATGAAGTGAAGGGCTATTGATACAGTGACAAACCCCACCACCAAACCGAACACGAAACCCAAGCAAGAGACGTTCATGCCCGAGCCCTCCCGCGCTGTGATTTACGCAAACACGATTTACACGCCGGCAGCGCCAGCCCGGTGCCCGGCTCTCGAAACTCGGTCGCGGCCTTGCGGTATTGGCATTCAGGGCACTTTGCGGGCAGGTGAGCTTGATGCGTCATACGTCACTCCCAGAAGGCTCGAGTCGATAACTCACCAGCAACGGCACGGCCAATGTTTCGCGGGCGCCGTCGTCGCTCAGCCGATACCGATCGCCTGAGCGGGCGGCGAACTGTAGATCGACCAACGCGTCACACGCGACCCGCACCTGGTGAAGCGTTAGCGGAAGCTTCTGGGACTGCGCCAGCGTCAACAGCCTCTCGGGCGCCGCCGGGGACATTCGCGTCAGCAGGCGCAGCACGATGTTTTGATGATCAACGGGTTTAAGCATGGGCCGGGGCATCGTGGCGCACCTCCTGCTCGGTTTCGTCGGCGCTGGCGGCGTAGTCGTCGATGCGCATTAGATACCTTTCTGGACAAACGGGAACCGATGTAGGGCTCGGCCCATCTTCTGTTACCCATGAAGGCTTATTCACCAGATAACCCATAACCTGGTCGCCACGATCAACACGACGAATGGCCGTCGTTGTGAAACCAAAATGGTCGGGCGCGGTGCACATCACCAGACACCCCGGCTCAATCGACTTTTGCATCACCCACCTCCTCGCTTTGCGCCAGTACGCGCCCGTTGTCAGTCAGCGCCAGCAATTGCCGCGCCGGTTTATCGCGCGTGGTACCGATGACAGTCACAAGATCCGCATTGAGAAGCTCTGTACACCGGCCGCAAATGCTCGAGAGCGGTCGGTCCAGCCAATCGGCCAGTTGGTTGCGAGTCATTCGGCGCAACGCGAGTGCCTTAAGTACACGCCTTTGGTACTCGCTGACCTTCCCGCTTTTCAGGTGATCGCGAAACGCCTCAGCGGACACCTCGCGGCCGGTGGGTTGCATAACGGCTGGTATGGTCATGATTGACGTCCTCCCAAAGCAGCACGCAACGCACGCCGCCCCTGTTCTGAATTCATCCGGTCCGGCATGCCCGCGGCGTGTGCCTGCTGCTGGGCGGCTTCCCGGCTGGCGCGCTCGGCGCGTTCGCCCCGGCTTAGCTGGCTGTCGTGCCCGATCAGGTGGCGCGGTTGTAGTTGCTCTCCCCTCATCACGCGGTTCACCAGCGCGGCGTATTCTTTCCGGAAACGGCTTTCGAGTCGGCTGGCGCGGGTATCGCCCCCGCCGTGGGTCAAATCCCACCAACCAACGGCGGCGCCAGCCATGCGCACCGCTTCGTGGGTCCAGCGGTGCTGGCCGGGCTGGTGGGCGTTGCCGGTCACCTCGCGCCACGCCTCGGCTTCGGTCGGCAGGCCCATATCCTCGGGCTTGGGCTGGCACAGCGCGGCGAACTCGGCGGGCATCGGCGGCCAGGCGGTGTCGTTCTGGCGCGCGGCGTCCTGTACGCGTTGGCGCACCCGGCGCAGGCCGATGGCCAACTGTGCTGGCGCCAGCGGTTTCAGCTCCGCCCACCACGCGCTGGTCTCGTCATAGCTGCCCCAATCGCTGGTGAACCGGTTGCCGAACAGCTCGCCCATCACGTTAAACAGATCGTCCACGTCAGCCGCCGTAACCGCTGGCGCTGAATTCGCCGTCGAGCGTTTGCCCGTGGCTTGGCTCGGGCGCTCGCCCTTCGGCGGCTGCCCGGGCTTCCTGAGCTGTGAGACGGCGTTTGGGAGTACGGTCGCGGCGGTTTGCATGGGAGCCTCCGGTATTATTGGCGGTCTGCTGTCGGGTTTGCTGGCGCTGGGCGTTCTCGGCGACCCAGCGCGCAAAGCGGCGGGTCCAGTCGGCGGGGGTGTTCGTGCGGTTGGGCTGGGCGGCGAAGTGCTCGCGGAAATCCACCAGGGCGGCGTACACGTTGGCATCGGCAGCGAGGCCGCGCTGGTAGCACGCCAGCTGGTAGGCCTCGGGCTCGGGCTCCCAGTCCAGGGTCATCGCGGTTTTGCGGGGTTCGCCCTGGGGGTCGGCAGCGGGCTCGCCGTCGTCGGCTTGGCCGGCGGCACGTTCGAACACGCTCGGCTCGGATTCGCCCGCGCCAGAGTGAGAGGGGTTTGGGTTTAGAGTCCCATTGGTAGAGTCAAGGGGTGACACCGGTGTCACCCTCCCCCTGTCACCGGTGTCACCCTCCCCTGTCAAATTGTCACCCTCGTAGGGTGTCAGATTGTCACCCTCCAAGGATTTACCGGATGTAGTGGGGGTGTCAGATTGACACCCTATGAACGAGCCCTCGACGGCCAGAAAATAGAGGTTGCTCATCTGGCGACCGTTTCTGGCCTGGCGCTTTTCGACACGTACCAGGCCATGGCTCTCGAGCAGGTCGATAGCGCGCTGTACGCTTCGCTGGGAGCACCCCATCTCGAGCGCCATGGTGTTGATCGACGGCCAGCTAGCGTGTTGCTCGTCGGCGTAATCGGCCAACAGCATCAGCGCTAGCCGCGCCGGGGCTTTGACAGTATCGGGAACGGTCTTGAGGGACTGGCGGGCCCAGTGCATTGCGTGAAGGCTCATGCGGCACCCCCTAGCATATCCAGTTGACGCTCCCGTTCGACGACGCGCGGCGACAGCCATAGGCACTCGGTACGCGCCACACTGCCAAAACGAGAAGATCCCGACGTTGTCAGGCTCACACGGCGCCAGCCATGCAGTCGGTTGTTGTACAGCGAGGAATCATACCCGCTGATAACCACGTAGCCCTGGAGCGTTTTGGCGAACGCCAACAGCGCCTCGTGCTCTTCCACGGTCATTTCGTGACGGTAATAGCCCGTGCTACCAGCGCTGCGCGTTTCAGGTAGGTACGGCGGATCGATGTAGTGCAGGGTGTCTGGCGTATCGTGCTGGGCCATAACATCCATTGCCGGGCGGTTCTCAACGACGACGTCACGAAAACGCTCTACAAAGTGCGGGATAGCGTCAGGAATGCGTGCCCAGCACTTGGCCACGTCTGAATGGCGGCCATCGGGGCGCGTATATGTACGCATGCCAGTACGCCCACGTGTAGCGCCAGCACTGCCAAAGCTCGCCCAGGCGCGGAACATCGTCCGGCGGGCCTGTTCGATGGGGTCGTCACTCGGCACCTGCGAAAGGTTGAACTCTTCCCGAGCATAAGGCGTGAAGCTACACGCGTGGGCCAGCCGCTTGGCGCTTTCCGGGTCACGCAGCACGCGGAACACGTTGACGATCTCGCCATCCATGTCGTTGTACACCTCAGCGGCGGCCGGCTCTTTCTGGAGCAGGACGCCGGCGGCGCCGCCGAACGGCTCGACGTACACACGGTGCTCGGGAAAATGCGCCAGCACCCACTCGGCGATGCGGTACTTGCCGCCGTGGTAGCGCAGGACGGGGGGGAGCTTGCTCATACCCACACCTCACAAATACCTGTATGCCCACACACCCCCGCTATGGGCGATGTTGTTAGCGGGCGAATTGGATAAGCTGGATTCATTGCGGCGCCGCCTCTTTTAGGGCTGGCTCAACAAAAACCGAGGGACAAAGCTGATAGCGTTTGAAGCGGCCTTCTGTAAGCTCTTCAGCCCGCAAAGCAACCGCCGGAGACATGCCATGCTTGCCACGAACCCAGTTAGAAACAGCGCCCTGATTAACGCCCAGCGCCTTGGCTGTGGATTGCTGGCCTCCAAAGTGATCGACCAGGCTGGAAAATATAGTGCTCATGGGGAGCCCTCTTATGCGAATACGCATAGAGTAGGCTATGAGCAATCTCATTTGCAAGCGTATGAGCGCCCGCATAATAATTTAGGCATGGAACTCAAGGACCGCCTGAAGTTAGCCCGCAAGCATGCAGGCTTCAGCCAAATGAAGGCCGCTGGAGAAGCAGGGATCGACCAGGCAACGATCTCGAACTTGGAACGGGGAAGACATCACAGCTCGACGCATTTGCTGAGAATTGCCGATGCGCTCGGCGTTAACTACAGATGGCTGAGTGAAGGCAAAGGCGAAATGCTGCCCGACGCTGATACGCGAGTACGTGACACCATGGCTGGCTATCATTCCAATGTGACCCCGGCCCCACAGCCTCGCGCCTACTACCAATACCCGGTGATTTCAGAGGTTCAGGCAGGGTGGTTTGCCGAGTGTGTTGTGCCTTATCCTGAGGGCATGGAAGACAACTTCGAAAGCACCGACTACGAAGCCAAGGGGCCGGCGTTTTGGCTTGAGGTGAGCGGTGATTCAATGACGGCGCCAGCGGGCGTAAGGCCCAGCGTTCCCGAAGGCACCATGGTGCTGGTGGATACCGGCATCGAACCGACGCCTGGAAAACTGGTCGTCGCCCAGCTAGATGAAAGCAACGAAGCCACGTTCAAAAAGCTGATAGTAGACGGCGGCCAGCGCTACCTGAAGGCTCTAAACCCCTCCTATCCGCTAATACCCATCAACGGAAACTGCCGAATACTAGGCGTTGCCGTGGAGGCAAAAACAAAGCTATAAGGGGCAGGGGAATGGCAAGCGATAATGTCAAAGTGATTGGAACGATAGTCGTCGGCGTGTTTGTAGCGGCGTGGCTATTCAGCGATGATGGCTCGGATGATTCAGCAGCAACGGCAACCGCCGCTAGCCAAAACACTAGCGCCAGTGAAACCGAGCCAGCAGGCAGCGCACCTGAAACCGCGCCTGAGGTAGCAGCAGAGCCCGAGATAGAAGCAACGCCACCATCGCCACCACCTCCCCCGCCTTCGCCCTGGCGAGTCCGCGAGTCCGTATCCCAAATGGACGACAGCAGAAGCGTATATCTCACCACGCAATCCAACGAGCGTATCCCCGGCCGCTTTGGTCGCAGCCCCGGCAAAGCGACGCTCTATGTGCGATGCGTGGAAAACACCACCGCTCTACTGCTCCAAATGAATGGCAATCACATGACGTCCAGCCCCTACCATGATTGGGGCGACGTGCGGATGCGCATTGATGACAACCCGGCATTCACCAAATCCATGACCGAGTCCACCAACAATCAGTCATTGGGCTTATGGGGCGGCGGCCAGTCTATCCCTGTAATTCGCCGTATGTTCGACGCTGAACTGCTCACGATGCGGGCCACGCCCTACAGTGAATCACCGATCACCATGACGTTTGATATTACCGCCCTCAAGGACGAAATCGCCCCATTGCGCGAAGCCTGCCACTGGTAAAGCCATTACCGCGAGAAATTAAACCGCCGTCAAAGGCGGTTTTTTTATGCCCATATAAAAAATATGAGAAAACGCATTGACTCTTTTTATGAGTATTCGCATACTTTGCTCATAACGAAGTCGTCAAAGGGCACTCGCAATGCAAATCACTCAAGGCAATTGGCAAGCCAGGGTAAACCCCGAGCGCGGCAGCCTCGGATTCACCCGCACCGAAGCGGTCGACATGATGCTGCTCGCCGCAGGGGGCACTTATAAAGAGATAGCTCGCGCCACCGGCCGCTCCCCCGAAAGCGTCAAAGACTGCCTGGGTCGGGCCTATCACAAGCTACGGGTTTATAAAGCCACCGCCGCCGTGGCCGAAGCCATGCGCCGCGGCTGGATCGCCCCGCTCCTGCTGGCGCTCATGATCGGCAGCCTGGGCGCCGACGTTCAACAGCTGCGCCACCGGCCGCCTACACGCACCCACTCCCGGGTCAGCGCCAGCCGCCAGGTATCGCGCCGCAATACCGGGAGCGTGTTCGCATGAGCCTCTCAAACCCCAAAACCATCACCGAGGTGTTTGCTGCGCAAGGCCTCACGTCGGGTCAGGTCTGCGTGCTGCTGGAATGCCAGGAGCTGGCGCTGGCCGTCACGCTGCAGGGCAAGTACAGCGTCTGCCTCGAGACACGTGATCGCTACATCAATTTGAACTCCTGGCTCTCAGGCGAGACGCCGAGGCATGACAGCTTCAAGTACACCATGTGCGACATCGACCTGGCTGACATTCATCTGGTCCGCGATCACCTCAACGAGCTGCTGATTGATAGCGCCACCAACGGGAGCCCGGAGCAATGAGCACACAACGCACGAACACCCGCTGGGCGCTCGCCCTGGGCGCGATCATCACCGGTCTGGCCGTACTGGGCCACGGCGCCCCCGGCGAAGCCGACGAGCCCCGGCGCCAGCTGCTCGTCTACTGCGAAGGCGTAGCGGTCTTCGAAGCCGAAAAGGCCCGCGGCGTGCCGCTCGAGAACCGCGTGGGGCATTACGACTGGGACGACGCCGTCGACGTGGCGGAACAGTGCCCGGGTATGCGGCCGGCGCGGCCGGCGTTGCCTGCTGGTGCTTATCAACTGGTTCAGTTTTGAGGGGATGACGATGAAAACTAATGCAGATTTAGCACTAGAACAGTTCATGGAAAACGTAGCAAACCACTCCATGGAAGTGCTGCAGGATAACGGCAAGTACCGCCACCTGCGCTTTAGCCATAAAGGCTCATCGATCTATCACTTCAACCTCGTTACTTGGCCTGGATACCTGGCCATCGCTGGCGACATGGGTGACTTCGTATTCAGCCGCCTTCCGGACATGTTCGATTTCTTCCGATCAGACAAGCCAGGGCTCTATATCAACGCCAGTTACTGGGCTGAAAAACTTAGAGCAGGAGGAAGCAAAGGCCCACAGCTTGCCAAGGTGTGGAGCGAAGAAGCCTTCAAGCGAAATGTTTTAAAGCAGTTTGATGACTGGGCGGAATTTGAGAGCGACGAAGACTGCATTGCCGAAGTACGCGCCAAGCTAAATCGCGATGTTCTTGAGTGCGGTTACTTCAAAGAGGAAGCGCAGCAGGCAGTACTTGATTGGGATAACGAACTCTTAGACCTCACCGAGGTTTGGGAGCACAACTGTACCGACTTCGACCACCACTACCTTCTCTGTTGCTACGCCATCGTCTGGGCTATCCAGCAGTACGACGCAACGAAGGTGGCCGCGTGAAAATACGCAGCTCACTTGGCCAAATGATCGTGGTTGGCAGTCGCCGACGGCGTTGCCGCTGCCGCGTATGCGGCGCGCGCCAAGTAAAGGCGAAGCACCCGGACGATTACATCAGGCGCATTCGCTGTAAGAGCTGCGGAGCCTTCGACTCCCTACGCATTGACAAGTGGGCAGACAACTTCGGCTGGCGGTACCAGACGTGCTACTGCGACGGCTATCACTTTCCACACCGTATACGTAGCCAGTGGTGCTACCACAACCCCAACTATCCCGCCGAAGACGTCACCCGCGTCATGTACGGCAACTTGTGAGGCAACCGTGACCTTTGACGAACAGTTCGACCGCATCTTCAAACAGCCCGCGCCAGCGAAGCCCCACGACCAGCAGCACAACAGCCAAAAAGGAACGCAGCCATGACCATGATCAAAAACGCTATCGTACTGAAAGCCCTGCTCCCCGACGTTGCGCTGCTGCGCCAGCAGCTCGAGGCCGGTGAGGCGGGCAACATCGCCGAGACCGAGTTCCGCCGCGACGCCTTCGTCGAGACGCTGAGCGGCGAAATGGTGTCCGAGTTTCCCTCGGGTTTCGTTCTCAACCTGCGCTGCGAAGAGAAGATGATTGTAGTGGTCAAGTAAAACTGGCCACCGCTTTATAGTTAACCCAGTACTTTTCCTCTGCCTGGTTCGGACTCATACCACCGTTATGCTGGTGAGGCCTAAGCTGGCTGTAATACCCGATTAAATAGTTCACGATATGATGCTGCCCCTGCAAGAATGATCGATAGCCATACGTTGGCACCCATTCAACCTTTAAGCTCCTGAAGAAACGCTCCATTGGCGCATTATCCCAGCAATTACCACGTCGACTCAGGCTTTGTTTTGCCTGGCATTTCCAGAGTGTCTGACGGAACTTACGGCTCGTGTAATGACTGCCCTGGTCGCTGTGGAACATAACCCCTTTTGGCCGCCCACGGCTCTCATAAGCCATTTCCAATGCGCTGCTGGTGAGTTCGCTATCGGGCGACAACGACATCGACCAGCCAATCGTTTTCCTGGCAAATAAGTCCATGACAACGGCTAGATAAGCCCAGCGTTTGCCAGTCCAGATATATGTGACGTCGCCACACCAAACGCGGTTGGGCGCCTCAACGTTAAACTGACGCGCTAAGTGGTTCGGTACCTCAACATGTTCATCACCTGTTTTCTTGTAGGTGTGCCCAGGCACTTGGCAACTAATCAGGCCAAGCTTTTCCATCAGGCGGCCAACGCGATAGCGACTTAACGGCACATCCTGCCTTGTCGCCATCTCTGCGATGCTGCGCGCCCCTGCAGAGCCTTCGCTCTCGCGAAATAGCTCTCTGACCTTGGCTATTTCCTTGGTCTTCGTGGCACACACAGGTCTTTGTGAACGTTGTCTCCAGTATTTAAAGCTGCTGCGATGCACGCCAAACACGTCACACAGTTTTTTTACCGGGTAGCTCGTCTTGAGTTTCTCGATTAGCGAGAAGTGTTCAGGGAGTCCGACATCAAGAGAGCGGTAGCCTTTTTTAGGATGTCTTTTTCCATCTCAATGTCACGGATGCGCTTTTCAAGCTCGCGAATCCTGAGCTGATCGGCTGTCATGGGCGTTGCTTTAGGGCTTTGGCCATCACGCTCCTGGCGTAACTGACGAACCCATTTATCCATGCTCGAATACCCCACATTCATGGCTTCAGCCGCTTCACGAACCGTGTAGTGTTGATCGACGACTAGCTGTGCTGCTTCGAGCCGGAATTCAGGGCTAAAGTTACGTTTTGGTCTTGTTGCCATGCTGCCACCTGGTGATGTCTTGGTGCATATTAGCACCTCTAATTAGGTGGCCAAATTTACTATGCCACTACAGATCCCCAAGGGCACGATCGCCGATGCCGTATTTGAGCGTATCAGCGAGCGTGAGGCAGAGAGCGAAGAGCCGGTAGATGACGACGAGCGCGAGCGGATCTACTCCGACGTGAGCATGGAGATATGCAAGAAAGCGTTCGTCAAAACGAAGTACCTGCGCGCGTTCTACCACCTCGAAAGCGAGTTCCTGTTTATCGACACGACCTCGCCCGGCGATGTCAGCCGCTTCATGGGCACCCTGGTGAAGCTCGCCGGTAAGGTCCAGACCGTGACCATTCATGTCAGCGGCGTTAAAAACGGCGTGACTACCCGGCTGCGCGATGCCATCGAACACTGGAACGACGACGCCGTACAGCCGTTTGGCAGCCTCCAGCCCGACGACCGCGCAACCCTCAAGCGCAAGATGGCCCCCGATGAACCTGTCGAGGTCGTTACCTACAAGGGCACCTGGCTGGGCGTGAGTGACGAGCTGCTTAACCAGCTGCACGCCGGCTATGAGGTCGAAGAGATCGGCCTGGAATACCCGCCGGCGGCCATGTCGTTTCGCCTCACCCACCAGTTCCGTTTCAAGGGCATCGATTTTGCCCCGCAAGAGCCGGAAGACGGCGCGGGCGAAGGCGACGACGTCCACGATTGGCGCATGAATGCCATGCGGGAAGTTGAGGGCATGGTGGGCGTCGTCAACGAACTGTGCGCGCTCATGGAGTATGAACAGCCGGTGCTGGAAGAAGAGGCCGAAACGGACGTCGAGCCGGAGGGCGATCAATGAAACGCATCTATATCAGCGGCCCCATGACGGGGCTGCCCGGCCTGAATTTCGGCACTTTCAATTTCCTGGCCTTGAAGCTGCGCACCCTGGGCTTCGAAGTCGTGAACCCGGCCGAAAAGCAAAGCGAGCTCGGCGAGCTCACTTGGGAAGAGTATTTGCGCGAAGACCTGCGCGACATGCTGACGTGCGACACCATCGCCCTTCTTCCCGGCTGGGAAAACTCCAGGGGTGCCCAGCTTGAGCTTCACGTGGCTCACCGGGTAGGGCTTACCGTGACCCTGGTGGGCCAACTGATTGATGAACACGAAAAGCGGGAGGTCGCCCATGCCTAAGCGCTATAACAGCTCGCCCCGGCGATGGTCGCCCGAAGATACCGCCGCGCTCGCGCTCGAATATCCGGATACCGATAACGCAACCCTGGCGGCGCGCTTCAACCGTAGTTTGAGCAGTATCAAAAACCAGGCAGTTATTCACGGCTGGTACAAGACCGAGGCCTACATGGAACGCAACCAGCCAGGGTGTTTTAAAAAGGGGCACGCCACTTGGAATAAAGGCAAGCCGTTCAGTCCACCAGGTAGTGAAAAAGGCCGCTTTAAGAAGGGCAACAGGCCACACACTTGGCAGCCGATTGGGACTGAACGCGTGACGAAAGACGGCTACCTGCAGCGGAAGATGACCGACACAGGGTATCCGCCGGCGGACTGGGTGCCCGTCAGTCACATCGAATGGGAAAGACACAACGGCCAGCCGGTCCCCAAGGGTCACGCTGTCGTGTTTCGCGACGCCAATACGCGCAACTTTGCAAAGGACAACCTGGAACTAATCACCCGCGCCGAGCTGATGCGCCGGAACAGCTACCTGAACCTGCCAGCGCCCCTTCCCCACATCGTGCAGTTGCGTGGAGCGCTCAACCGTAAAATCAACCGCCGGAGCAAACAGCTATGAAGAACAAAATCGACGACCTTCGGAACCACCTGTTTGCCCAGCTCGAGCGCTTGGGCGATGAAAGCCTCAAAGGCGATGCCCTGAAAGAAGAGCTACAGCGCGCCAAAGCTGTTGGCGAGATCTCCGGGCAGGTGATTGATACCGCCCGCGCTGAAAACGAGCGCCTGAAAATCCTTAAGCGGGCGCCGGGCACCGACTTTTTGCCCGCGGGCGAGCAACTAGAAGATGAAGGTTTGCCACGGCTGGGAGGTGGGAAGTGACCCGCTACGCCGAAAACACCAGCGTCTCGAGCGAGCGCAGTCGCGCCGAGATCGAACAGACCGTATCGCGCTACGGCGCCAGCGGCTTCATGTACGGCTGGGACGGCGCCACCGCGGTCATGGCGTTCCAGATGAACGGCCGTCGCGTGCGCTTCAATCTCGATATGCCCGACCGCAACAGCACCGCCTTCACCCAGACCGACACCGGCCGCGATCGCGCCCCGGCGCAAGCCGCCAAGGCGTGGGAGCAAGCGTGCCGCCAACGGTGGCGCGCCCTCGCCCTGGTCATCAAGGCCAAGCTCGAGGCGGTCGAGTCCGGCGTCACCGAGTTCGAGGAAGAGTTCCTGGCCCACATCGTGCTGCCCAACGGCAGCACCGTCGGCGGCTGGATGCTGCCGCAAGTTCAAACCGCTTACGACACCGGCACCATGCCGCCGCTACTGCCTGCCCCGGGGAATGACCAATGACCGACAACATTCACGCCGCCATGTGCATTTATTGCGGTGAAGCCATCATTTATGACACTCGCGAAGTCTCCGATATAGCGGCCGCCCATGCGCAAATCAAGGACCATGATCAACAGTGCCATCAAAATCCGCTGGTGGCGCGCATCGCTGACCTTGAGGCCTCACACCTACACCTCTCGTTCAAACTTCTGCGCGGCGCAAACAATGAGCGCCAAGCCGAGTGGCCTGGGGCGGATAAGGCCGATACCACATTCAAGGCCCTGGAGGTTTGCGGCGAAGCCGGTGAACTGGCTGAAGCCGTTAAGAAACTGATGCGGGGCGGGCACGGCATAGCTGGAACGAAGGCGGGCCTTGGCAACGTTGCCGATGAACTGGCCGACGTGGTTATCAGTGCTGATCTGCTGGCGGCTCACTTGGAAATCAATTTGGCCAGCTCTATAGCATCGAAATTTAACAAGACGTCCGACAAGTACGGGCTGTTGACTCGCATGGACGAGGGCCTCACATGACCCAGCCCACCCACACCCACCGCACGCTAGGTGGCAAGTACGCTGAGACTCAACAGCATCAAGGCACCGGCCCACTTGATGGTCAATGGCTCATCGTTTATGAGGATCTCGTCAAGGGCGTAATGAGCGCCACGACGCAAGATGACTGGCTAGCCAACTGGCGCCCGCTTGAGTCCGACGATTGCTCCGTATGCTTGGGCACCGGCCACGACCACATTAAGGGCAATAAGGATCGGCCTTGCGGCCACTGCTACGGCTTGGGCAAAGTACGCGCAGACGGCGAGGCGGTGCTGGACGCTTGGGAACTGGCCACCGTGGCCACAGGTATCATCCAGCGCCAACGCGCCGCGCTCGAGCAACTGCGCGCGCTGGAACAGCACCCGGGCGTACAGGCGCTACTCGATCATGAGCGCCAGCAAGCGGTGATCGACAGTACGGCACGACAGGAACAGCAATGGCGGGACGGTCAGGGGCGTGGCCCCGGTGGCCAGCGACATACAGGAGACTGAAATGGGTAACGCACAGAAAATCGATCAATGGCTTGACCCGGAGTTCATCCAGGTGACGCGTCAGGAAGCGGCGCGCATTTTGGGCCGCAGCCCGAAAGAGTTCGACCGCTTACGCAAAGACGATGCAGAGTGCCCGAAGGGCTTCAAGCAGGGAGAGGCGCGTAGCGCGCATGTGCTGTTCCGGCTTGCAGATATTTATCGGTACAGCCAGACTCTAATGGAGCGGCATACGCGGGAAGAAGAAAGCGGATAACAGCAGGTGTTTTCTTGTATGCCTGTGTGTATGCCGGTGCTGTTTTTGGGGTGCATGATGCTGATTTTATTAGCTACTTCGGTGCGCCCCATCCGCACCAATTTGATTTTGTTCAGTTTTTCCCTCCTTTTAGTATTCCTTCTAGACTCCCTGAATTATCCCGTGTGACCGGATCGTGACTTGGCCAATTGATGGCTTAATGCACTTCTTCGGCGCCCAGTCCTTGTGCTCGTACTTCAAATTCCGTGCTCGCTATTCAAACTCCGTTTCTCGCACTTCAAACTAAAGTACCTTTTAGTGGCTGACAATTCGTCGCCCTTAATCCGCGCGGCTTTTTATTACGCCTTACCTGGGCTAATGACTTTTGGCGCCTGCCAGGCTAAATTAGCGCGCTACAAATGACTTCATTCAAGGGATCTGCCATGGAATGGCTCGATGAGAATGCGCAGGCAATTTCGGCGCTTACCAGTTCTTTAACGCTTTTTGTTTGGCTTTTTTACGCCCAACTGCTTTTTCACAGTTACTCCCGCCAGCGTCGCCCTCGCATCATCATCAACCGCGGGAAAGGCATCGGTGCCGAGGCGTTGTGTTTAGTCAGCAACATGAGTAACGAATCGGTTTATCTTCAGCATGTCATTGCGGTACTGCATACCGACAGCCACTCTTATAAGCTCGACGTGGTGGAATACCAGCAACAAAGCGGTGAGGACAGCGAAGATAGCTACCGTACCCATCAGGGACCACTTACCTCTGGCAATAATATTCATATTCAAAGCTTTGGTTCGATCATCGAGCAGGTTCGAAAGTACTGGAACGTCGATCAGCAAACCATCGAGCAGTCGAACCTTAAAATGGAAATACGCGTGATCGCCATTTACGGGCCGGAAGACAAGCCTTTTGGCGCCTCACGCTGTTTCGACCTGGACGTGAACGCCGAGCCGAACCGCCAGCTCATCCCCCAAAGTATCGATACTCAGCGTATGACCAGCTACCTCCAGCGTAAGAAGGTGATCAAGTGGGCCGAAGAGGTCGAACTTCACAAGGCGAAGTAACACTGTAAAACAACATAACACCGGCAAGGCAGCTGATTGAGCGGCTGCCTGCCCGCACCACCATTCAGGGACGTTTTTTCATGAAGTTAGTTATTGCCTCGCTTTGTATGGGCTCGTTCGTTGCTTTTTCGCTACCCGCCCATGCACAACAAGAGGAAGATAGTGACTTATCGGACTGGGCGACGGAGCAGGTAGAGCCCTTTCGCGCCAGTGTGGGTAACTGGGTCGACAATACCTCACGCAACGTGGACGCTTTTTTCGGGGGCGACCACTACACCGCCTCCGCTGAAAACGACTCCTACCTGCGCCTGGGTCAGGAAATCGACTGGATGGAGGGGGAAGGCGTCGACGGCGATACCAGCATCCGCTATCGAATCGATCTACCCACTACCGAAGAGCGCCTGCGCCTGGTCATCGAGAGCGACCCGGACGAGAGCCAGGGCACGCTTGCCGAAGAAGGCTCGGGGCGGCTTTATAATGACCAGCGCGATCGCAGCAACTCGATACTCGGCCTTGACTGGCTCGAAAGCCGCGACAAACGTGAAAACTGGAGCAACCGGTTTGGCGCCGGTGTCCGGCTGCGCCTGCCCATCGACCCCTACGTGCGCTTCACCAGCGAACGCTTGTGGGATATCGGCGATGGCCCCTGGCAGCTCGAGTCATTCAACCGGCTCTCCTGGTTCAATAATTCCGGGTACAACGCCCGCACCCGCTGGGATATCGGCCGGGCGCTGAGCGAGCGCCGCCACCTTCGCTTTATCAGCACCGTACAGTGGCGCGAAGAAGAAGACACTCTCGAGTACAGCGAAGTGGCCGAACTCAACCACCGCATCAACGACCGCAGCGCGTTGCGCTACTCGGCGATTGCCATAGGCGAGAGCGTTTCGACCCCGCGCATGACCGATTACTACCTGCAAACCCGTTACCGCCGCGACCTGCACAAGGGCATTCTGTTTGCGGATGTGATTCCGGAGCTGCATTTTCAGCGCGATGTCAGCTACGACCCGCGCTGGGCGATGACGATGCGCCTGGAAATGTACTTCCAGCGCGAGATCAGCCGCGACTACTTTTAAGCCGACACCCGTGGGTTAAAGGCGCAAGCCACCGTCGCACTCGATGATACGCGCGGTGAAGTAGTCGTTCTCGAAAATGAACGCCACGCTCTGGGCGATATGCGAAGGCTCGCCCAGCGCTTTCAGTGGCACACTTTCCGCGATGCGCTCGCGCATATCCGGGCGCATCGCCGCGGTCATTTCCGTCGAAACGAAGCCCGGCGCAACGGTTCCGGTACGAATACCATGGCGGGCAAGCTCTTTGCCCCAGGTGACGGTCAACGCGTGAATTCCTGCCTTGGCGGCAGCGTAGTTGCTCTGGCCCATGTTGCCCGCTTTGGAAATACTCGAGATATTGATGATGACCCCAGCGTGGCCCGCCTCGATCATTTGGGTGGCGGCTTCACGCCCGCAAAGAAACGCCCCGGTCAGGTTCACATCGAGTACCCGCTGCCAGGCGTCAAACGACATACGCTTTTCGACCTTGCCCTCCTTGACCTTAACGAGCATCGCGTCGTCGGTAATACCCGCATTATTGATACACCCGCTGACCGGGCCGAGCGCACGCTTGATCGCCGCAAACCCCTCCTCGACCGAGCTTTCGTCTGCGACGTTCACCTCAAACGCGTTAGCCTGAATATCGCGCTCGGCCAGGCGTTCAACGGCCTCGTTCAGCGCCTGGGGTTGGGTATCCAGTAATGCAAGCCGAGCACCGCGAGCGCCCAGGTGTTCGGCGGCGGCAAACCCCAACCCGCGGGCGCCGCCGGTAATCGCGATGACTTTATGATCTACGTCCATTGCTCGTTCCCAGGTAAAAATTAATGATTGAGCGCGCGGCGCTTTTGCCCGCACTCCGCGCGAGGCTGCTTGTAATTGTAATTTTTGGCACCATAGAGGGTACTAACGTTAGTGCTGGAGGCAGCCATGCCCGTATTACTTTTCATATCGATCTTCACCCTACTCGATTTTGTCGTGCTTTTCTCGGTAGGCAGCCACATCGGCCTGCTCACCACACTTGCTTTAGTGGTGCTCACCGGCTTTGTCGGCCTGCACCTCATTCGCCGCGAAGGTATCTCGACACTGGCCCGCGCACGCGCGCGCATGCAATCGGGTGAAATTCCCTCTTCCGAAATCTTCACCGGGGCGGCGCTGATCTTCGGCGGCGCCCTGCTCATGGCTCCCGGCTTTTTATCCGATGCGCTCGGACTTGCCTGTTTGCTGCCCAACGCACGGCGGCTGATGGCAAAGGCGCTGACCTGGTTTGGCTTGAAAACCACGCTCCAACAGCCGGGCCCGCGCCCACAAGAGCCGCCTCATACCGGCTGGAACGATGAGCGCGGCGGTCAACACGACTCCACCACCATCGAGGGCGAGTTCATTAGCCGTGAAGACGAAGATCGCCGGTAGTGAGACCTGTCCCCGCGATCACGACTTAAGTCGTGGTCTTTAGGATAATTTTTTGGCTCCAGGCCCTTGAAAGGCAGGCGTAAGCCCCCACTTTTTGAATCAGCACAGACTTCGGCAAAAGCAGTGGCTTTTGCCTTCGACAGGAAGGCAGCAGGCCTTCACTTCTCGGGGTAAGACCGCGAGAATTCATTTAAAACGGCCCGTTGGGCTTTGACGATACTCAGGAGAACGAAAGCATGAATATCCGTCCCTTGCACGATCGCGTCGTAATTCGTCGCGTGGAAGAAGAACAGAAAACCGCTGGCGGCATCGTGCTACCGGGCAACGCCCAGGAAAAACCGACCCGTGGTGAAATCCTGGCCGTCGGTAATGGTCGCATCCTGGAAAACGGTGAAGTGCGCGCCCTGGACGTAAAAGTAGGCGATAACGTGATTTTCAAGGACGGCTTCGGCGTCGAGAAGCAAAAGATCGACGGTGAAGAAGTGCTGATCATGAGCGAAGCCGACATCCTGGCGGTCGTCGAAGGCTAATTCGACTTTTTCGACTATTTACTTTCATCTTTTCACTTTCAATTTAGGAAGTAACGAACATGGCAGCTAAGCAAGTCAAGTTTTCCGATGATGCCCGCAAACGTATGGCACGTGGCGTTGACACGCTGGCCAACGCGGTAAAAGTCACGCTGGGCCCGAAAGGCCGTAACGTGGTACTCGACAAGTCCTTCGGCGCACCGACCGTCACCAAAGATGGTGTTTCCGTTGCCAAGGAAATCGAACTGAAAGACAAGTTCGAAAACATGGGCGCGCAAATGGTCAAGGAAGTCGCTTCCAAGACCTCTGATGCCGCCGGCGACGGTACCACCACCGCTACCGTTCTGGCCCAGGCGATCGTTGCCGAAGGCCTGAAAGGTGTGACCGCCGGCATGAACCCGATGGATCTCAAGCGCGGTATCGACCAGGCCGTCAACGCCGCCGTCAAAGAAATCCAGGCGATGGCCGTACCCTGCACCGACACCAAGTCCATCGCTCAGGTCGGTACGATCTCTGCCAACGGCGACAAGCGCATCGGCGAAATCATCGCTGAAGCGATGGAAAAAGTCGGTAAAGAAGGCGTTATCACCGTCGATGAAGGCCGTGGTTTCGAAGACGAGCTGGAAGTGGTCGAAGGTATGCAGTTCGACCGTGGCTACCTCTCGCCCTACTTCGTCACCAACCAGGAAACCATGTCCGTCGAGCTCGAGGACCCCTACATCCTGCTCGTCGACAAGAAAGTTTCCAACATCCGCGAACTGCTGCCGGTACTCGAAGCCGTTGCCAAGCAAGGCAAGCCGCTGGCCATCATCGCCGAAGACATCGAAGGCGAAGCGCTAGCGACGCTGGTCGTCAACAACATGCGCGGTATCGTTAAAGTCGCCGCGACCAAGGCGCCTGGCTTTGGCGACCGTCGCAAGTCCATGCTGCAGGACATCGCGATCCT
The DNA here is from genome assembly GCF_968212445.1 of Vreelandella sp. GE22. Lineage (NCBI taxonomy): Bacteria > Pseudomonadati > Pseudomonadota > Gammaproteobacteria > Oceanospirillales > Halomonadaceae > Vreelandella > Vreelandella sp. GE22. The sequence goes on along the minus strand of NZ_OZ309110.1, from coordinate 1,786,184 downwards.
GACCAACGGCACCGTGATCTCTGAAGAAGTGGGCCTGACGCTCGAGCAAGCGAACCTGGATCATCTGGGTACCGCCAAGCGCATGACCATGTCCAAAGAGAACACCACCATCATCGATGGTGCCGGTCAGGAAAACGACATCGAAGCGCGCGTTAGCCAGATTCGTGCCCAGATCGAAGAGACCTCTTCCGACTACGACAAAGAGAAGCTTCAGGAGCGTGTCGCGAAGCTTGCTGGCGGTGTTGCCGTCATCCGTGTGGGTGCGGCGACCGAAGTCGAAATGAAAGAGAAGAAAGCACGTGTCGAAGACGCGCTGCACTCTACTCGCGCTGCGGTCGAAGAAGGCGTCGTACCTGGCGGCGGTACCGCCCTGGTTCGCGTCATGGCCAAGGTACAGGGCCTGACCGGCGACAACGAAGACCAGAACCACGGCATCAACATGGCGCTGCGTGCCATGCAGTCGCCGCTTCGTCAGATCATCACCAACGCAGGTGAAGAGCCGGCGGTCGTGATCAACCGCGTTAAAGATGGCGAAGGCAACTTCGGCTACAACGCGCAAACCAGCGAGTACGGCGACCTTTTCGAAATGGGTGTCCTCGACCCGGCGAAAGTCACGCGTACCGCGCTGCAGTCTGCCGGTTCCGTTGCGGGTCTGATGATCACCACTGAATGCATGATCGCCGACGACCCGGACGAGAAAGAAGCTGCCCCGGATATGGGTGGCATGGGCGGAATGGGTGGCATGGGCGGCATGATGTAAGCCCTTGCCCCACCGCTTTGACGTTTGACGTCGACAAGAACCCCGCCCTGTGCGGGGTTCTTGCCGTTTGGGGCCGCGAGACGGCTTTTTTGAAGCCAAAGCGTGCTACCATGCGCGCTTTATTCAGGCTTTACTTGGGTCGTTCTTACCGTGCTTTCTCGTATTCGTATCGTGCTCGTTCAAACCTTTCATCCCGGTAATATCGGTGCCGCGGCACGGGCCATGAAGACCATGGGTCTTGTGGACCTGGTGCTGGTCAATCCGCGGGAGTTTCCAAGCGAAGAAGCAACCCGTTTGGCCGCCGGCGCCACGGACGTGCTGGAAAACGCCCGGGTCGTGAATGGCCTCAACGAAGCCGTCAGCGACTGCGTACAGGTGATCGGCGCCAGCGCCCGGCTGCGAAGCCTGCCGCTGCCCCACTTCGACGAACCCGATGAGATGGCCCAGAGCGCGGTGCAAAATGCCCAGCAGGCGCCGGTGGCGCTGGTATTCGGGCGCGAGCGCTCGGGACTGACCAACGACGAAATTCGCGAATGCACCCATCAGGTGAGCATTCCAGCCAACCCGGAGTACGGTATCCTGAATATTTCCCAGGCCGTGCAGATACTCGCCTATGAGGTTCACCGGGCCTGGCGCAAACGAGCCGGAAGCGAGTTTTCCTATCAGCGCCCGCTCGAGGCTACGCCCCCTACCCGCGAGCAGCTCGATTACTTCAAGGACCATCTGGGCCGCTTGATGCGCCAAAGCGGTTTTTTGACCCAGCCCCACGCCCGCACCGAAGAGCAGCTGCAAACGCTCTTCACCCGCGCCGAGCCGAGCCGCAAGGAGCTTTCACTACTACGCGGATTGCTAAGCGCGTTCGAATCCCACCTTCCGAATAACGAATAACGCACTAAAGCGTCATAAAAAAAGGCAGCCGAGGCTGTAATGCCGATCAGTTAAGGCTTTTGCCTACCCACAACGAGCGGTAAATCTATTGTAGCAGCGCGTTGCGCTGCGTCGCTGGCTAAAGCCTGCTCTTACGAGGGATGGGGCACGACTCCATTGTAGGAGCCCAATTCCATTGGGCGATGGCGGCGATAGCCGCCCTTCGGTGGCGACGGCACTTTTGGTTGCCATCATCACCAACCCCAGCAGCGCGTTGCGCTGCATCGCTGGCTGAAGCCTGCTCCTACAAGGGATGGATGCAAGATTTCGTTGTTGTAGAGCCCGCTTCAGCGGTGGTCCGACAATTCGGCGAATGGCGCCTTCAGGCGCCCTGGCCAAGCCACCCGTCGCGAGCTAAAGCTCCGTCCCACAGGTGATAGCCAAGCTTAACTGATCGGCATTAAGCCGAGGCTGCCTTTTTACGTAGCAAGCGATACCTAGAACCACATCGCACCGAGCCAGCCAAAGGCGATCAGCGGCAGGTTGTAGTGGAGGAAGGTGGGCACCACGCTGTCCCAGATGTGGTCGTGCTGGCCGTCGACGTTGAGCCCGGAGGTTGGGCCAAGGGTCGAATCCGACGCGGGGGAGCCCGCATCGCCCAGGGCGGCGGCGGTGCCAACCAGTACCACCGTGGCCATGGGCGAAAAGCCAAACTGCACGGCCAGGGGCACGAAGATCGCAGCAATGATCGGAATGGTCGAAAACGACGAACCAATCCCCAGGGTGATGAAAAGCCCCACCAGCAGCATGGTCAGCGCCGCCAGGCCCCGGTTATCGCCGAAGAGCTCGAAGGCGCCACTGACCAGCGCATCGATATCGCCGGTCGCCTTCATTACCTCGGCAAAGCCCGCTGCGGAAATCATGATAAAACCAATCAGTGCCATCATGCGCATGCCGCTGGTGAACAGGTCGTCCGCTTCGCGCCACTTGAAGATGCCGCCCATCGAGAGAAGGCCGATGCCCACCAAACCGCCCAGAATCATCGAGCCGGTATAAAGCTGCAAGCCCAGTGCGGCGACGATGGCAACACCGGACATGATAAGCCCCTTCGCATGGGGTTTGGCCGGTGTAGCGCTTACCTGCGAGCTATTGGCCGCGACCTCTTTATCAGCGTAGCGGCGCTGGCCCCGGTAGCTGAAAAACAGGGCCACCAAAAGGCCCACCGCCATGCCCCCCACGGGAATGGCCATCGCCATGGGGACCATGGCCCGCGTGATCTCCAACCCCAGCGCTTCGCCGGCGCTGTTCAAATTGGCGAGCAGAATATCGTTGAGAAAAATCGCCCCAAACCCCACCGGTAACAACATATAGGGGGCGGTCAGGCCAAAGGTGAGCGCGCAGGCGATTGCACGGCGGTCGAGCTGAAGGCGGTTCATTAGCGCCAGCAGCGGCGGAATCAAAATGGGGATGAAGGCGATATGAACGGGAATGGCGTTTTGTGAGAAGATCGCCACCATCAGGATAGCGCCCAATAAAATGAACTTGACCCGGGTATGGTGCGCCGCGGTGGATTCCTTGCCCAAAAGTCGAATCAAGCGCTCGGCGAGCATATCGGGAAGCCCGGAGCGGGAAATCGCCACGGCGAACGCGCCCAGTGTGGCGTAGGCCAGCGCCACCTGGGCGCCACCGCCCACGCCGTCGTTGAACGCACCCAGGGTATCCTCCAGGGAGAGCCCACCCACCAGACCACCCACAATGGCGCCCGCCACCAGGGCGAAGACCACCGAGACACGTAAAAGCGACAGCGCCACCATGACGAGCACTGCAATAATCACTGCATTCATCGAGTTACCTAAAGCCTTGAAGGGTTTTGTGGACGTTGGTATTAGCGCTAAAGGTGACGAATATTAGCAGATGCCCACGGCTTTTAGCAGGCTAAATTCAGCGCCCGGTCCCGGCGTTACTCGCTACAACTTTAGTCACTAAGGCATTGCTGCTTTGCAACATCGGGCCTACTCTTTTTCGCTTGTCCACTCTATTAACAACAAAGGCCAAGACGCTCCCATGAGTATGCTGGCGATTATCGTTTCTCTTGTACTGTTGATGCTACTGGCCTATCGAGGTATCTCGGTACTGCTGTTGGCGCCGCTCATGGCATCACTTGCCGTGCTGCTTTCCGGCGATGGCGCCTTTTTGCTGCCGGTGTACACCGACACCTTCATGCAGGCGCTGGGCGGTTACGTCACCCAGTTCTTCCCGCTTTTTTTACTCGGCGCGCTTTTTGGCCAGCTAATGGCGGATTCCGGCGCGGCCCACTCGATCTCGAACGGTATCGTCAAGCGGCTGGGCACCCAGCACGTGGTACTGACCGTGGTCATGGCCTGCGCGGTACTGACCTACGGTGGCGTATCGCTGTTCGTGGTGGCGTTTGCGATCTACCCGATCAGCCGCGAGCTTTTCCGCGAGGCCAACGTGCCCAAGCGGCTCATTCCCGCTTCCATCGCACTTGGCTCGTTCACCTTTACCATGACCGCCCTGCCCGGCACACCGGCCATCCAGAACGCCATCCCCATTCCTTACTTTGGCACCAACAGCTTCGCAGCCCCAGGCCTTGGGGTGATCGGCGGGCTGATCATGCTGGGGCTGGGGATCGCCTATATTCAGTCGCGCGTGCACAAGGCCAAAGCAGCTGGCGAAGGCTACGGCGTACATACCGATAAAGAGACCGAAGAGCGCGCTGATGAAGCCACTCTCGCTACCATGGCACTGCCGCTTGCCCTGATCCCGCTGGTGATGGTGATCGGGCTGAACGCTTTATTTACCTACGGTGTGTTTCCCGCGCTGGATTTGAGTTTTATCGACGCCGCCTTCGAGAACGTCACCGCGGATAACCAGGCGGGCCTCTGGGCCATCCTGATTGCCCTATTGAGCGCCTCCGTTTGGCTGATGGTGACGCGCTGGCGCCACTGGGCCAATCTGAAAGCGACCGTCAACAAAGGGGTATTTGGCTCACTGTTGCCTATTTTCAACACGGCGTCCGAGGTGGGCTACGGCGCGGTGATCGCAAGTCTTGCTGGCTTTGCCATCATTCGCGACGCGGTCTTGAACGTCTCGCCCAACAATCCGCTGATTTCCGAGGCGCTTGCCATGAGCGTGCTGGCGGGTATCACCGGCTCCTCCTCCGGCGGGCTCTCGATTGCGCTGGAAACCCTGGGCGACGAGTATTTGGCCATGGCGCAGCAGGCGGGTATCGACCCGGAACTGATGCACCGGGTGGCAACGCTTGCCGCCGGCGGCATGGACACTCTGCCCCACTCCGGCGCGGTCATTACGCTTTTGGCCATCTGCGGGCTCACCCACCGCCAGTCCTACGCCAACGTGGCCATGGTCACTATCGTGCTGCCCGTCGCGGCACTGGCCAGTGTCATCACCCTGGGCACGTTATTGGGGAGCTTTTAGAACGCTTGATTCGAAAAGCTTGCTTCATATCAAACCCGCAACCCGCGCCCGCGTTAATATGGCCCAACGCGCCCTACCCAGTGTGACTTCATGCTTTTCGTTCTATCACTTTTGCACCAGCTCAAAAGCAGTCTGCGCGATCTTGCCCCGATCGTGCTCGTGATGGGCTTTTTCCAGCTCGTGGTCATTCGCCAGCCGCTGCCAGACACCATTGCCGTGGCGGACCTCGCGGTGGGCGTTGCCTGCGTACTGATTGGCCTGACGCTGTTTATCAAGGGGCTTTCATTGGGGCTTTTCCCCCTCGGCGAAAGCCTGGCCCATGCCTTCGTGAAAAAGGGCTCGATCATCTGGCTGATCGTTTTTGCCTTTGCCCTAGGGTTTGGCTCTACCGTGGCCGAGCCGGCGCTTATCGCCGTGGCCGCCCGGGCGGCGCTGGTACTTTCCGAAAGCGCCATGATCGACCCTGGCGCTCAGGCAAGCTTTGCGTTGACGCTTCGCCTGGTGGTGGCGGTGTCGGTCGGCGTGGCGGTGATTCTTGGCGTGGTGCGCATCATCAAGGGCTGGCGCTTGCCGCCGCTGATCATTACCGGCTACGTGCTGGTACTGCTGCTCACGCTGATCGCCCCGGAGGCGCTGATCGGGATTGCCTACGACTCCGGCGGTGTGACGACCTCGACCATTACCGTTCCGCTGGTCACCGCGCTGGGCGTAGGGCTTGCTTCCAGCATCAAGGGGCGTAACCCCATGCTCGATGGCTTTGGACTGATCGCGCTGGCCTCCATCATGCCCATCATCTTCGTGCTGGTATTCGGCATTCTAAGTCTGGGAATATCGGCAGGAGGCGTGCTATGACGATACTGCAAAGTCTCTGGAGTACGTCGATCGATATTGCGCCGATCATTTTGATCATTTTTGGCTTCCAGTTTGGCGTGATCCGCAAACCCATCAAGCGCCCGGCCCAGGTCGCCGTGGGCTTCATCATGGTATGGCTGGGGCTTGCGCTATTTTTGGTAGGTTTGGAAAGCGCGCTGTTTCCACTGGGCGAGCTCATGGCCATCCAGCTGACCGACCCGGACTTTCTTCCCGCGCTTTCGCCAGGGGCTACGCGCCACTGGTCCGACTATTACTGGGTCTACCTGTTCGCCTTCGCTATCGGCGCAAGCACCACCATTGCCGAACCCGCGCTCATGGCCGTGGCCCTCAAGGCGGGCGAGATTTCCGGCGGCACGCTCAACCCTTTGATGCTGCGTATCGCCGTCGCCCTGGGGATGGCCATGGGCATTACGCTCGGGGTTTGGCGTATCGTCATGGGCTTACCGCTTCACTGGTTCATTCTGGGCGCTTATTGTCTGGTGATCGTGCAAACACTACGCTCGCCGCGCGCCATCATACCGCTGGCCTTCGACTCCGGCGGGGTGACCACCTCGACCATTACCGTGCCGATCATCACAGCACTTGGCCTGGGGATCGCCGGCGCCATTCCCGGGCGCAGCCCGCTGGCGGACGGCTTTGGCATGATCGCCCTGGCGTGTCTGTTTCCCATCATGACCGTTATGGGCTACGCCCAGATCAGCCAGTGGCTTTATCGACGCAAAAGCGCTAAAAGCCGCTAGGCCAACCGTTAACAGCAGCGCGCAAAGGAGACTACCATGCGCTTCAAACTGATCGTCGCGTTAGTAGAAGACGAGTTGAGCGATAGAGTATTGAACGCCGCCCGCGAGGCCGGTGCGACGGGGGCGACCGTGATCAACAACGCCCGCGGCGAAGGCCATCACCCGGTGCATGGTTTTCTGGGTATGGAGATTACCGCTCAGCGCGATGTGCTGCTTTTTCTAAGCGAGGAGAGCGCAAGCCGGGCAATACTCGAAGCAATTGCCCGGGTGGGCGAATTCGATGAAACGCCGGGCACCGGGATCGCCTTTCAACTGGATGTAGAAGACGCGTTGGGCGTACAGAGCCAGATCAACTCCCTAACAGCAGGTGAAGGCAAGCGCTAAACCCTGGATGATCGCCCTGCCGTGAACGGCGCTAGAGGCCTTAGGGGTATGCTAGTATGCGCCGGGGCAGGCATTGGCCGGTAAAAGCCACGGGTAAACAATTTAGCCTTGGCTAACAATCGCCGGTGCGATACGCTAGCTTTATGACGCTGTTTCCATCTACTGCCAGTAAGTTTTGCCAATGAGTGATGACCAAACGCCGCAACGTCCACTACGAGGCGGCCATAGCAACGATGCGCTTCCGCCGGTGGAACAACACGCTCGGCAGTACGAAACGGTGCGCAACGCTCATGAAACCGAGCTGATTGAAGACTACGTAGAGCTCATTGGCGACTTGCTCGATCATCGCGGTGAAGCGCGGGCAGCGGATATCGCCAATCGCATGGCGGTAAGCCAGGCGACCGTTTCAAAAATGATCCGCCGTCTCAACGAGCTGGGCCTTGTCACCAGCCAGCCCTACCGCTCGCTCTTTTTGACCGAAGAAGGCAAGAAAATGGCGCAGACCTCCCGGGGCCGCCACGATGTCGTATTGCACTTTTTGCGCGCTTTGGGCGTGACCGACAGCACCGCCCGCATCGATGCCGAAGGTATGGAGCACCACGTCAGTGACGAAACCCTCGCCATTATGCAGCGCTTTACCGAGCAGCACCGCCGCTAGCCTACTGCTCTTTTCCCGCCAGTGCCGAAAGCCGGTTGACCTGTGTCAGTCGGCCGTTCCAGACCATCTCGATATGCGTGGTTTGCACGACACCTTTCACATGTCGTGGGGTCATTAGCGCCCAGCAGGTCGCCCCGGGATTTCGCACCGACCGGTAGCGAAGCCCTGGTTCCCGGGCCTGACGAAGTTCTCTCCCCAGTACGCGGGAAGCACGGTAGCTGTTCGGGTCATAGACCGGATGGTCCTGTTCAAGGGCGAGCCCATCGCGGCAATTTTTCTCATCGAACGTGCAGCGCAGTCCTCGAAACACGAAGCGTTCATAATGAAGCGCGGGTACTTTCTCCCAATAGGCCTGCTGATGGTGGCTTACCTCGGCGATTGCCGTGGCTAACGTATCCGCGATATAAAGCACGCCAAAATGCCCGTCGCTAAAGCGCGAACCATCCGGATTGACGTGGGTAAATGCCCCGGCGGCGTAGGAACACCCGCGAATCCCGAAGGGAATCTCCTCTGCGGGGAGCAGCGCCAAATCACCCAACTCGTTGCGAATGCGGGGGTTGGTCAGCGCCTGAAGCTTGAAAAGCGCTTCGAACTCATCTGCATCGGCCACGTCGTCGAAAAGTGCAATCGGCGGGAATTTGCTATTGATCAGCCGGTAGCCTTCGACCCGATTGGGTTCGCACTGCGCCAGCACCTCGACCGCTACCACTGGGCGCCTCGCAGGCTATCGATGCGCTTGAAAGTTTCGTAAAGCGCGGCGAAGTCGCCACTTGCGATCACCTCGAGCGGCGTACGCCCGTTAAAGTAAGGGTTATGATTGGCCATGGAGACAAACCCGTAGATGTTCTCCGGGTTTTCAAACAGGGTACGCAGCGCCGCATGTATATTGAGCAGATAGCTGATGCGGGTGAGCTGGTCGCTGTCGAGCTTGATTTCGGCAAGCTCCCCACGCCGCGCGCGGGCGTAGGTCGAGTGCGAAACACGTAGAATCGCTTCGCCTTGCTCACCACTTGCCTGCCATTTATCCAGAATGCGAACCGCGGCCTTCAAACCGACCGCGGCGGCGGCTTTGTTGTTCGCTAACTCAGGTGCTGTTTGCATGACCATCCTCAACTATTATTTACAAATACTAATCCTTTAATAAAGTATCTGCAAATATATCGAGACGCTGTTTAGGGTTACTCACGCAGACTTACCTTTCGCGCCATGCCAACCCGGCCTACCACCCGGCAGTTTGAGAATAGCGCCAGCAGCACCATAAGGCTAAAAAACCCTCTGAAAAGCGTTCTCATGACGATCCTTAATCAAAGGCGTTAATGACACTTTAAAGAAGTGGCGGCGCGCGCGCTTCAACGAACGAGAATATAAAGATATAAAAGAGAAAAACCGAAGTTAAAAATATCGCGTTGACTTAATTTTAAAAACCGGTAAATAACTCAAGTTAAGAAAACAGGCTAATTAATTTAAAATTCACATCCAAAACAATATAAGCGTATCGTCTTTCAATAACCTAAATTAACTAATTCTTTTTATTTATTAAGGAATAATTGATATGCGAACTTTCTTTTTTAATAACATACATTAAGCAAACAACTTTATTCGGCAAAGAATAGAACTACTCGATGACCTCTATTTCTGCATCAAGACAGTCATACAACTCTCAATATATTTAACACTTACTAACGGAGCCGTCACATCGCATAAGGCCCACCATGACGGGCTTTAATCCCCAAAAAGGCCGCTCACACATATCGATTAATCGACTCGAAATGGCGTTAAAATGCGACTCGTATCGATCGACACCAGGCCATCAAAATAACTCGCCCAACCAATAATCGTCCTAACCGTTTTCCCAACTCGGTTCGTGACAAGCCTTGAAAATATTAAAAATCAATACCACCATGTAGCCAATCTTTTATCGAAACTATAAATATAAGAATAAATTAATTCATTGATAGCTGAACGACTAGCATGCTCAACCTTTGAGATGAGCATGCTGACTTTTACCGGTAACTTTAGATATATAAAATAAAGCAATTCATCAAACAAGGAGTAGCAGGGAACATGAAGATTAGTATTTTCGGTTGTGGCTATGTGGGCCTCGTAACGGGCGCTTGCTTGGCCGATGTCGGTCATGAAGTTATCTGCGTCGACGTCAACCCGGATACCGTATCCAGTCTGCAAGCAGGTAAGGTAACGATTTTTGAACCGGGCCTGGAGCGCCTGATTCACGAGAACCAAGCCGCTGGGCGCTTGAATTTCACCACGGATGCGGCAGAGGCGGTCAAATTTGGCTCGCTACAATTCATCGCGGTGGGCACCCCTTCCGACGAAGATGGCAGTGCCGATCTTCAGTACGTACTCAAGGTCGCCCAGACGATCGGCCAGCACATGGATGACTACACGGTTATCGTCGACAAATCAACCGTGCCCGTAGGTACCGCCACTCAGGTGGAGCATGCGGTGGCTGCCGAGCTCGAAAAGCGAGGCCTCACGCTGGATTTCGACGTTTGCTCAAACCCGGAGTTTCTCAAGGAAGGGGCAGCGATCGAAGACTTCTCGCGCGGTTCTCGTATTATCGTCGGTACCGAATCCGAGCGCGTCAAGGACGCCATGCGGGAGTGTTACGGCCCTTACAATCGTCAGCGCGACAAGCTGATGTTCATGGGTGTGCGCAGCGCCGAATTGACCAAATACGCGGCCAATGCCTTGCTTGCGACCAAGATAAGCTTCATCAATGAAGTCGCCAACCTCGCCGAGCACTTGGGCGCCGAGATCGAAGAGGTTCGCAATGGGATCGGGTCCGACCCGCGCATTGGTTACAGCTTCATCTACCCCGGCTGTGGCTACGGTGGTTCCTGCTTCCCCAAAGATGTCAGGGCACTTGCCAATACCGCCGACGACATCGGCCAGCCCGCTCATGTCATCAAGGCAGTGGAACAGGTCAATACGCGCCAGAAGAGCACGCTGTTCGACAAACTCTCTCAGGCCCTGGATGGTCAACTGGCGGGCAAAACCATCGCCTTGTGGGGGCTTGCCTTCAAACCTAACACCGATGATATGCGAGAGGCCCCCAGCAGGACCTTGATAGAAGCCTTGTGGGACGCTGGCGCGCGCGTACAGGCGTATGACCCGGAGGCCAGCAACGAGTGCCGTCGCCTCTACGGTGAGCGCGATGATCTGATTCTTGCCGAGCAACGCGACGATACGTTGGAAGGCGCTCATGCGCTGGTAATCTGCACCGAGTGGAGAGCCTTTCGCACCGTCGACTTCTCGCGACTGCGCAACACGTTACTCGAACCCGTCGTCATCGATGGGCGCAATCTTTTCAATCCCGATACCGTCAAAGCGGCAGGGCTTGCCTACTACGCCATTGGCCGGGGTGACTCCGTACGCGCCGTCCAAGCTTGAGGCCTTCAATGTTCGCTAATCGCCACAAGCATTCCTCGGCCAGCCGTATAACGGAACTAACCACCTTCCTGTTCGGTTTGGCCCTGCTCGTCTTCGCCATTAGTCAATTGCCGGCCGATGTCCTCTCGCCCGAGTCGGAAAGCTTCTTTTTCATCATCGGCGCGATTGCCATCTGGCGCTACTCCTGGTGGGCGGTACAGGCTGTTCGCTCGCTTTTGTACAACCGGGTCGTCTTTCCGAGCTTGCGTGCCGAAGCGGACGAAGCCGGACGCCACGACAAGCCCTCTGAGCTGTACGTGCTTTGCACCTCTTATCGTATCGATGAGCGTGTCAACTTTCAGGTCTACGATGCCTTAATACGGGAAGCCCATCAATACGGGGTCCCAACGACGATTTTCGCGTCTGTTTCGGATCGTACCGACGTGGATATCATCACGCACGTTCTGGAAGACAATGACTGGCCACAGAACATCAACGTGCGTTACATGTTTCAGAAAGGAGACGGCAAGCGTTCGGCCATGGCCGAGGTGTTGCGGGCGATCTCCAGGAGCATGCCCACGCCGGGGTCACTGTTGATTTCGATGGACGGCGATATCCTCATCGAGCCCGACACCTTGTCACGCACGGTTTCCTTCTTTCTTGCCCAGGACGATCTGGGGGCGCTGACGACCAACAACCGTGCCCAGGTAACGGGCGATGACGTCACTCGGGAGTGGTACGACCTACGCTATGCACAGCGCCATCTAATGATGAGTTCGATGTCGATCTCCCGGCGCCTACTGGTCCTCACAGGCCGCTACAGCGTTTTTCGCACCGACCTCGCCATTCAGCCGGACTTCATCGAACTGATCGAGAACGACCATGTCGATCACTGGCGATTTGGTAGTTTCAAGTTCCTGTCGGGTGACGATAAGTCCTCTTGGTATTGGCTGCTGAAAAACGGCTGGTCAATGGTCTACGTTCCCGATGTTTTTGTCACGGGATTCGAGGAGCTGCCCAACCGGCACCGCTTCTTTGCATCATCTACCGATTTGATGCGGCGGTGGTTTGGCAACATGCTGCGCATCAGCAATCGCGCAATCGCCCTGGGCCCGCGCCCCATGGGGATGTTCCCTTGGTGGAGCCTGGTCGACCAGCGCATCTCCATGTGGACCACCCTGGTAGGCCCAACGGTGGTCATCCTAGTCACGCTTTTCATACGCCCCTCGTTTTTCTTCACTTACGTGCTTTGGATCATGTTTACCCGTGGCATTGCCGTGTCGATTCTGGCGTGGCAACGCGGGCGGTTCAGCTGGCTTTGGATTCCGCTGATTTATTACAACCAGGTGTGGGGCGCGATCCTCAAGACCTATGTCAGCTTTCGCTTCAATCGTCAGCAATGGTCGCGCCAGGGCATCTCGGCGGGCGAACCGGACGATCCGGTCGCGGTGCGCAAACAGCGACGCATCGGCCATGCGTTGCATGGTCTCTTCTATGGCGCGCTTCTCCTCATCCTGGTGCTCTCGACCGGCGACACGCTGCTTCCGGATCGGGCTTCGATGCATATCGCCATCGATCAGCTATGGGGGGCAGGCAATGACGCCCAGTAATCCGATCCAGTAGATGCCTACTGACTATTTCTTATAAAAGGCGACCTGAGCAAGGTGTCGACGACTCATCCCTGACGCAAGGAACAATCTACGGATGCAAGATGATCATTCAAAAGCTGCCCACGGTTGGCACGAACCCACTCTCGGCGAACAGCAAAATCGGACGAACCAGGATGCATCCTCAGAACGTGTCAATCAAGAAAATGAACGCATGACCCAGGACAACTCACTCCAACATGAGAAGCGCGACGAAAGGGGCTATATCCGGGTTCCGACCATGTTTCGCGTAGTCCTCGCCGATAGCGATACCGAGCTTGACGGCAACGATGTCTCCCTGGGCGGCTTTTCTGCCCAAAGTAGCCGTGCGTTTGAGCCTGGCGAGCGTGTTGACGCGTCACTGATCATGGCAGCGGGCAGCTTTGACGTCATTGTGGCGGCCAAGGCCGAATGCCTTGACACCACTCCCCGAAAGAGTGGCAAGGGATTCGATGTCAGATTCAAGTTCACCGAGATGGACCCGCAGCATCAGGAGTCGCTACGTCAAATCATTCGCAGCTGGTTGAGTGGCCGTGCGCCCAATATCGAAGGCCAGATGGCCAGCGAAGACCCACAGACGCCACGCAAGCGTCAGGCCACCAGAACAACGCCCTCCAAGCGCGCACCCAAGCCTATCGGGCGCTACATTCTCCTGTTTCTTGCGATCGCCTTGTTGGTGTTGGTAGGTGCAGCGACCGCCTATCGTAATTTCGTCTTGATCGAGCCAAGCTTCGCCGCTGTAACGGCACCGCGCATCGATATCCGCGCCCCTAGCCCCGGCATACTTGGCGAGCACGACTTAAACGCGGGGGACCGGGTCGAGCGTGACCAGCTATTGACCAACGTGGTCGACAGCGATCTCGAATCGGACCTGATTTTGGCAGAAGCCGCCATCAGCTATAACGATCGACTGATCGAGAACCTGCGAGGCTCTCTCGAGCAGAATGCCCAAGAGATCAGTCTGGCCAACTCCGCACGGCCAGCCAGCGGTGACACGACCACCTTCGAGACAGTCTCGCCGGCGATCGCCGAGGCCCGTATCGAACAGTTCGAGCAGGTACGCGATTACGAGAACTCGCGCATCGCCGCTCTCAAAGGCGTTCAGGCCAGCAACGAGATATACAGCCCCTGCAACTGCCTCGTTGCCTGGGCGCTGAGTAGTGCCGCGGGCGTTTACATCAACGAGAGCGACCCGATCATGACCTTGGTGCGTACCGATGAAGGTGACGTGATGGTCGAGGCGCTGGTGCACATGGATGACATTAGCCGCATCCAGCCCAATCAGCAGGCCTACGTCACGCTGCCCAATGCCACTCAGCCGATTCGCGCTCAGGTGCGCAACGTCGCCCTTGATATCGAATCGCAGCCCCGGGCCGGTTTCCCCAGCTGGGTACGCCAGCAGCAAAACATGGCCAGTGTACTGCTATTTCCCGAGGAGCCTTTGCCGCCAGAAAGCGTGGGCCAGCCGATCGACGTTCGCTTTAGCGAAACACAGCTGCTGAGTATCGCCTCAGAAAAGACATGGCAAGGCGTGAACTGGATCTCGCAGACAAGCCACGACCTCTATGACACGATCCGGGATGAAATCAACCACTACTGGAACGATACCGATGCCGTCAACACTGAAGGGTAAATACTCAAAGCCATTTAACGGGTTACGATACACGCCTCTACTAGTGAGTGTGCTGGCGCTGCTGCCGTTTTCGGCAAGCCAAGCTGACCAGGCCGAAAATGCCGTGCTCAGCACCCCCCAGGAAGCGCCCTGCTCTCAGCGCTACGCCCTGACGGAAGCCCCGAGCCTGGCGCCCACCGAAGACGCCTATAACGCCATTCGTCAGGCGTTCGATACCACACGACACTGGGGTACCGAAGAGAACGTGGCGTACCTGGCCTCCCAGGACAACGGCCTGAATGAAGCAGGACTGCGTGTTCGCTATCCCGCGGGCAGCTCCTCACCCGGGGAAAAGCCTCTCGGTGGCGCCGGCTTCTACAGCGACCCCGCTTCGTTTCAAAACGTCGAGCGCGCCTGTTTGAGCTACAAGCTGCGTTTCCCTGCTGACTTCGATTTCGTAAAAGGCGGCAAATTGCCGGGGCTTTATGGCGGTGACGCCCCCTCCGGCGGTGATAACGTCGATGGCGAACACGGTTTCTCCATGCGCTTGATGTGGCGCGAGGAAGGTAAAGGCGAGCTTTACCCTTACGTGGTCGACTTCGAGGGAGAATCGGTCGGTCGCGGCTATTGGCGTTACCCGACCGGCTCATGGGTCACCATCGAACAGGAAATTCAACTCAACGACCCTGAACATGAAAACGGTGTGGCTCGGATCTGGATAGACGGTCAGCCCGTGCTTGAACAGAAAAACATCGTCTTTCGTACCACGCCGGATATCACCATCGATGGTTTGATGTTTTCCACTTTCTTTGGTGGCACGGGAGAAGGCTGGCGCACGCCCCGCGACCAGTACGTGGATTTTGCCGAGTTCCGCTTCTATACCCCAGGAGCTTGAGCGCGAGCCGTCACGCTTTCGGAGCAATAATGATCATGCCTCTTGGCTTAGCAAAAGGGCGTTCCGCCCGGTTTCTATTTGCATTGCCCGTTGCCCTGGTGGCAATGGGTAGTACCGCTTTATCGGCTAGTGTGAACCTGGACGAGACGCTCTCTACTGAAGAGCGGCAAAACCTTGACCTTTCCGACTATCGTGTCACTGATACCAACGCCAGTTATTTTGACGTAGAAGCACGTATGGCGCTGCTCGAGCAAACCGACAGCACTATTTTGCTCCAGTTGAAAGACGAGTTCTCGATGGGCCCCAGTTGCCGTCAAAAAATCAACGTAGAGCCCATCACCACCCGGGGCGCGATACCCGGTTTCTATCCCAATCCTGCAGAATGGAAGGTGGCGACCAGGCCACTATTCGCCTTCGAGGATAGCGTATCGGAGCTTGCCGGTGCGTTCGTGGCCAGTGGCGATATTTACTACGGCGAATGCCTGGTGCATTACTTGCACCACTGGGCCGAGGCCGAAGCCATGACGGACTTCGTCTATGAATCGTCGGAGCCGCAAACCTGGTTTGCCTCCGAATCGATGCTGTTCGCGGCGGGCATGGCTTACTCTATCGTGCGCCCTTACATCGACGGCCTAGAGCAAGAAAGGGATATCATTGAACAATGGTTGCAGCGCTTGGCCCTGGAGCACTCGGCAGTTCCAGGCTTTGTGCAGGAGAGTTGCTGTAACAACCATTTATATCGTCGCGCGCTTTACGCCACCATGATTGGCGTTCTGGTCGAAGACAACGACCTGTTTCGTTTTGGTGTGGGGGCCATTTATTCGGCTTTAAACGACATGACCGAGGAAGGCGCCCTCCCCCTCGAGGTGCGCCGCGGACGACGCGCTACTCACTACCAGAACTACGCACTCAATTATCTCATCCCCAATATGCAGATCATCCATCGCCAAGGCTATGACATCTTCAATCTGGAGTATGAGAACAGCACCATTCAGGAAGGCGTCGACTACCTGCTCAAGATCCTTAACGACCCCGAAGCATTGGGCGATTACGCGCCCCGCGAACAGTACACCGGTTTTTTGCGTGACCCTCAGTACTTCACATGGATGGAGATCTACCTTTCGCAATTCGACCATCCGGATATGGCCAGTTTCATTACTCGGTTACGGCCTACCTACAATCGCAGCGCAGGAGGCCCCGTCACTCTTTACTTCATGGACCCCGACGCCCAAGAGCATATCCACATGGACGAGCAGCGTCAGGATACCGAGGCTTTTCGGGGTCTGGGCAACTAAACAGTCACCACGCTACATAAGAACAGTAGGGAGCATATGAAGAGGACAACGATCAAGATGCCATACAGACCTACGCTGCAGCTGGCCGCAGCGTTAACCTTGTCAGCATGGCTTGCTGGCTGCGCCGTCACCACCGAGAAGGCGCCTGTCGGAGAACATGCAGGCCCCGTTCCTGCCCACTATGTCGGCTGGTTCTCCAATGCGTCAGAAGTCGATACGGGCGGCTCGGATTGGGAGAGAATCAACCTCGCCCAGGAGCGCATCGAAGAGGGCCGCTTTGATGAGGCCATCGCGTACCTGGACCCCTTGATGGAGCGCTATGTGCCGCCGGCTTTTTACGAGGTAGCCAAGCTTTATGAACAAGGACTCGGCGTCGAACAGGATTACACCGAGGCGGCACGCCTTTATGGCGAGGCCATTAACCGGCCTTCCTCGACCCGTGGTCATGCCTCGCTCAAC
The DNA here is from genome assembly GCF_968212445.1 of Vreelandella sp. GE22. Classification (NCBI taxonomy): domain Bacteria; kingdom Pseudomonadati; phylum Pseudomonadota; class Gammaproteobacteria; order Oceanospirillales; family Halomonadaceae; genus Vreelandella; species Vreelandella sp. GE22. The sequence goes on along the minus strand of NZ_OZ309110.1, from coordinate 1,769,146 downwards.
CTCGCACAGCTCTATCGAGAGGGTCGTGGCGTAGAACGTAACGACGTGCTCGCCTATCATCTGCTTTGGCAGGCCAAAGAGGCCAACCTCGACCGGACAGCGGAAGTCGACCTTGCCGCCCTGCTGTCCGAAGGCGGCGAAGGCGTGCAAGCGGACCCTGAACTGGCCCGCGAGCTATACGAGCAAGAGGCTTCTCAAGATAAGGAACAGGCGCTGCAGGCATTGGCCCAAGCGCACGCACCCGGCGGTTGGTTAGAAGAAGACACCGCACGGTCGATGGATTACGCCAAGCGTTACGCCAGTAAGCTCGAGGTCAACGCAAGCCAGGGCGATGTCGACGCCATGTTTCAGTTGGCATCGCTCTACTCCTCGGACGGCCTGCTCAGTGACCAATCCGATCAGGGCATCCAGTGGTTGCAGCAAGCGGCCCAACTGGGTGATCTTGAAGACCGGGCCCGGGCTGGGCAGGCGCTGGCCAACGCCGGCGAATACCGGTTGGGCATCTCGTTATTGGAAGAGCCCGCACGCCAGGGTAACGTCGAAGCAATGACCTACCTTGGCCTGGCGCTGTTGACGCCCGGAAGCGATGGTCGACCCTCGGCGCCGGATCGCGCTGAACGGTGGCTGAGCGAGGCCGTCCAAGCGGGCTCCAACGATGCTCGGGTGATTCTCGGTCGCGCCCTCGTCGAAGGCCAGGCAGGCCTTGACGACCTACCCCGCGGCATTGATCTGCTCGAACAAGCGGCCGGAAATGACGACCCGCTGGCCCTGGCCCAGCTTGGTGCGTTGTACATGGATGACGAGCGGGTCGAAAGCCAACCTACCGTCGCCGCGGACTATCTGGAGCGCAGCCATGAACTGGGCCACCCATGGGCGACCCAGCAACTCGGCGCCGCCTACCTGGAGGGCCGGGGCGTGACAAGAGACCCCGAACGCGCCAAAACGCTACTCCAGGAGGCGGTCGCGCAAGGCCAGACCGGCGCCATGCGTCTGCTTGGTGAGGCCTACCTGGCCGGCGATGTCTTGCCCTCACGGCCTGATCGAGGCCAGGAGCTGCTGACACGCGCCGTCCAGAGCGGCGACACCACCGCGATGACCATCCTCGGCGAAGCCTATCTCGACGGCGCGCTGCCAGGCGATGCGTCCCAGGGCATTCGACTGATCACCCAGGCCGCCGAACAGGGGGATGGCTATGCCATGGTATTGCTGGGTCGTGCCTATCGAGAAGGAAACGGCGTCCGGCGCGATCTCTACGAGGCCAGGCGGTGGCTGACCCGAGCGCAGGAGGCAGGCCACCCCTCCGCCGCCGACGCCCTCGCCTACGTGCAGCGCGACCTGGGGGCCGAAGGCGATATCGAGGCGCTCATCGCCGCCGCCCGAAGTGGGCAGCCCAGCGCCATGGCCAACCTTGGTCGCGCCTATCTCGAAGGTAATGGGGTGGAGCAAGACCAGGCGCAGGCCGAGCGCTGGCTAGAGCAAGCCCACCAGGCAGGCCATGCCGGCGCCGGGGCAACCCTTGGCCGCATGTATCTCGAGCGGGGCGAAAGCGCGCGAGGTATCGACTACCTGGAAACCGCCGTCTCCAGAGGCCATGCGGGCGCCCGCCAGGATCTGGGGGAAGCCTACTTGACCGGCTCACACACCGAGCAAGATGTGGCGCGGGGCCTTGAACTGCTCAACGAGGCGGCCGCCTCCGGCGCTACCCATGCCGCCTACGTGCTGGGCGATGCCTACCAGCACGGTGACGTGGTCGAACAGGATGCAGAGCTTGCCGAGCGCTGGTATCGACAGGCCAGTGATGCAGGCGCCCTCTATGCACGCGCCGAACTGGGTGTTGCTTATATGCGTGGTCAGGGTGCTATCGGCCAGGATGTACCGAAAGGCCATGAGCTACTCCTGGACGCCGCCAATCGAGGTCACGCGGGCGCCCAGGCATCGCTTGGCCGTGAATACCTCAACGGGGACAACATAGAGCAGGATGTCGATCGGGGTGCCAGCTACCTCTATGAGGCGGCAAGCCAGGGACACCGCACTGCTCGCCTCGCCCTGGCCAGGGCCTATCTCCTGGCGCGGGGCTTCGAGAACCCCAATCAGCAGCAAGCATTGCTATGGCTCGATAACCTGATCGATAACGAGGGCCAGCTGGCCGTCGAAACGCTACGCCAATTGCTAACGGATGAGGCCGCGTTTGCCTCCATCGATAATGAACTGGAAACCGTCTTTGAAGATTGAGACGTTAACGTGCTCACCCAATCGTTAGAAATGGCACGACATACGGTTTTGGGCTTCGATGAATAACCTTGTGTGCGATCGCGTAAAGCGTTTCGCCGATCGCACACAAAGACGTTGCCAATGTACGGATAAGCGTCACGAGGGCGTTCTAGCGCCAAGGATCGAGGTCTTGATAACGGGGGGGGGAACGTCAGAAATGGAGGCGGCCCCAAAAGCCACATCCCGGCACACGCATCCACCGCTACCGTTGCTCCCTTCCGGGCCTGGCGGGGTTTGCAGTTTCGCGTTGCGGGAGGACCTAAGGGGCCACCATAGCGATAAAGCCTTGGCGTGCTAGCTTTATCGTGCGCGATGTGGTGGCTACGCCCTGATTTGAACAGGGGACCCCATCATTATGAGTGATGTGCTCTAACCAGCTGAGCTACGTAGCCTTTGCCTCATCAGCGGGTGCAGATTATGCCCACCTTGATGACAAAAGGCAAGCCATAACGGCCTGCCTTTTACACTAAATGTTTAAAATCACGGGCACTTCTGCTTTTTGCGCTGCAAAAATATTAGAGCGCCTGACGAACAGCGGGCAACGCTTCGTCGCCTTCGCGCGTGGTGACGCCTTCGAGCCACTGCTCGAGAACGTCGTCGTGCTCGGCAAGGTACGCCCGGGCCGCCTCGCGGGGGTCCGTGCCTTCATCCATGATCTCGGCCATCAATTGGTTTTCCATTTCGAGCGTGAACGTCATGTTGCCTAAAAGCTCGCCCACGTTGGGGCACTCTTCGATAAAGCCGGCCCGGGTATTGGTGTGCACCGTTGCCCCGCCCAGGTTCGGGCCGAAGTAGTCGTCGGCGTCAGAAAGGTACGCCATATCGAAGTTGGTGTTCATGGGGTGCGGCTCCCAACCCAAAAACACCATCCACTCTTCGTTGGGCACGCGCGTGTTGAGCTCGGAGAGCATACCCGCCTCGCTGGAATCGACGACCTGCCATTCACCCAAGCCATAGGCGTCGTCTTCGATCATCTGCTCGATCATTTCGTTACCGTCATTACCGGCTTCGATACCGTGAATGCGGGAATCGAACCGTTCGGCGTTTTCGGCCAGGTCCTCGACCGAGGTCACCCCGGCGTCATAAACATACTGCGGAACGGCCAGGGTGTACTTTGCCCCTTCCAGGTTCGCCACCAGGCGCACCACATCACCGTCTTCAACGTAGGGGTCGCTAATGGAGGCCATGGAGGGCATCCAGTTACCCAAAAATACGTCGAAGTCGTTATTACGCATACCGGCATACGCAATCGGCACCGATACCGTATCGACCCGGGGCTCGTAGCCCAGCGCGTCGAGCACTTCGCTTGCCATGGCGGTGGTCGCGGTAATATCGGTCCATCCCACTTCGGCGAAACGTACGGTCGTGCACTCATCGGCCATCGCGGCGGCGGGCAGTGCGGTCAGCACTACAAGCGCGCTCCATTTAGCCTTGTTTGCGTAGCTCATGACTTATCTCCTGATGGGTGAGGTTCTTAGCGTAGTAGCGTTGGGGGGCGTTGGTCACTTCGTTTTTATTGATTGAACGTTCAATTAATAAATGCCACGATACTCAGGTGACCATGCCCCAACGGGAATTTCAAGACGAAGCTTTGGGGCTTTCACGAGTTTCACCGTTAAAAGCGCCGGTCTAAATCGTCATCCAGGAGGTCATCGTGCCCAAAGTGGGAATGGAGCCAATACGCCGTCAGCAGTTAATCGAGGCCACCATGACCGCGATCGACGAAGTTGGCCTCGCTGAGGTCACTATCCTGCGTATCGCCCGCCATGCGGGGGTATCCGCGGGCATTATCAGCCACTACTTCGGCGGCAAGGACGGCCTTTTGGAAGCCACCATGCGCCAGATTTTGACCGACCTGAGCCAGGCGGTCGCCAAACGGCGCCGGGCACTGACCGAGCGTAGTGCTCGCGCACATATCGGCGCGATCATCGAAGGTAACTTCGACCGCTCTCAGGTCAGTGGCCCCGCGGCTAAAACCTGGCTGGCGTTTTGGGCCAGCAGCATGCACCGCCCGGCGCTTGCTCGCCTACAAAACGTCAACGACCGGCGACTTTACGCCAACCTGTGCAGCCAGTTTCTTAAAGCAATGCCCCGGGCGCAGGCGCAAAACGCCGCGCGCACCCTAGCCGCTTTGATCGACGGGCTTTGGCTACGCGGCGCCCTTACCCCGGATGGGCTCGACGTCGAAAGCGCCCGGGACCTGGCGCTGGCCCAGCGAGACCGCCTACTTGGCCTACCCCACTGATTCGATAGCGCCCTACCTGCAGGAGTCTTCCATGAACGTGCATCCCACCGGCCCTCTATATATCAACGGTCGTATGAAAGAGGCTTCCTCCGGCGAAGTCTTTAGCGTTACCAACCCGTTCGATGGCGCAACGCTTGCCACCATTGGTCAGGCAAGCCAGAGCGACGTGGATAGCGCCGTCGAGGCGGCCCAAATGGGTCAACGCGTCTGGGCGGCCATGACCGGCATGGAGCGCGCGCGGATTTTACTGCGCGCGGTGGCGCTGCTGCGTGAGCGTAACGACGAGCTCGCTGAACTGGAGACGCTCAACACCGGCAAGCCGATCAGCGAGACATCGAGCGTCGATATCGTCACCGGCGCCGATGCGCTGGAGTACTACGCGGGCCTGGCCCCGGCGATCGAAGGCAGTCAGATTCCGCTTCGCGAAAGCTCCTTCGTTTATACACGGCGTGAGCCGCTGGGTGTTATCGGCGCGATTGGCGCCTGGAACTACCCGATTCAAATCGCCTGCTGGAAAGCCGCCCCGGCACTCGCCGCGGGTAACGCCGTAGTCTTCAAGCCAAGCGAGATCACCCCGCTCACGGCCATCAAACTGGCGGAAATCTTGACCGAAGCGGGTCTGCCCGACGGCGTTTTCATCGTGGTGCAGGGCGATGGTCGCGTGGGTGCGATGCTGACCGAGCACCCGGGGATCGCCAAAATTTCGTTCACCGGCGAGGTCGAGACCGGCAAGAAGGTAATGGCCGCCGCCGGGGGCTCCACCCTCAAAGACGTCACCATGGAGCTTGGCGGCAAGTCGCCGCTCATCGTCTTCGCGGATGCCGAGCTTGATCGCGCCGCCGATGCTGCAATGATGGCGAACTTCTACTCCAGCGGCCAGGTATGCACCAACGGCACGCGGGTCTTCGTCGAGCGCTCGGTCAAAAAAGCGTTCGAAGCCAAACTACTCGAGCGCGTCGCGCGTATCCGCGCCGGCGACCCGCTCACCCCCACGGTCAACTTCGGCCCACTGGTAAGCTTCGAGCACCAAAAGAAGGTGCTCGCCTACATCGCGCTTGGCAAACAGGAAGGCGCGCGGGTACTGGCAGGCGGCAGCGCCTGGGATCACGAGCCGTTCACAAAAGGCGCCTGGGCGGTACCGACCATTTTCACCGACTGCACCGATGACATGCGCATCGTCCAGGAGGAGATCTTTGGCCCGGTGATGTCGGTGCTTGGTTTCGATGACGAAGACGAGGTCATTCGCCGCGCCAACGATACCGCTTACGGGCTGGCGGCGGGGGTTTTCAGCGAACGGCTCAGCCAGGCCCACCGGGTGATTCACCAGCTGCAGGCGGGTATTTGCTGGATCAACACCTGGGGCGACTCCCCTTCCCAGATGCCGGTCGGCGGCTATAAGTCCTCGGGCATCGGCCGTGAAAACGGGGTCGAAACGCTTAACCACTATACCCAGCTCAAATCGGTGCAGATCGAGATGGGGCCGTTCGAGTCGGTGTTTTGAATACGGCGTTTTAATCCTGCTTCGTTACTCGACTTTCGGGAGGTATGCATGGCTTGGCAACGCGAATTTGACTACATCATCATCGGTGCGGGCTCGGCGGGCAACGTGCTGGCCACACGCTTGACCGAAGACGACGGCGTCAGTGTGCTGCTGCTGGAAGCGGGCGGGCCGGACTACCGCCTCGATTTTCGCACTCAGATGCCGGCCGCCCTCGCGTTTCCGCTTCAGGGCAAGCGCTACAACTGGGCGTTCGAGACCGACCCGGAGCCCTATATGGATAACCGGCGCATGGAGTGCGGTCGTGGCAAGGGCCTGGGCGGGTCGTCGCTGATCAACGGCATGTGCTATATCCGGGGCAACGCCCTGGATTACGACCACTGGGCGAAAGAGCCGGGCCTTGCAGAGTGGGACTACCTGAGCTGCCTGCCCTATTTCAAAAAATTCGAAACCCGAGACACCGGTGCAAGCCCCTATCACGGTGACAACGGCCCGGTCAGCATCACCACGCCGGGGCCGGGCAATAACGTGCTCTACCGCACCTTCATCGAGGCGGCCAAACAGGCGGGCTACCCGGAGACCGAGGACGTCAATGGTTACCAGCAGGAAGGCTTTGGCCCGATGGACCGCTTCGTCACCCCCAAAGGGCGGCGCGCCTCCACCGCCCGTGGCTATTTGGACATCGCCAAAAAACGCGCCAACCTGGCCATCGAAACCCACGCGCTGACCGATGTGATCGAGTTCGAAGGCAAGCGCGCCGCGGGCGTTCGCTATCGGCAAAAAGGCGAAGAGAAACGCGTGCGCGCCAAGTGCGAAGTACTATTGTGCGGCGGCGCCATCGCCTCGCCGCAGATACTCCAGCGCTCCGGCGTAGGCGACCCGGCACTTTTGAAAGCCCTGGATATCCAGGTCGTTCACGCCCTGCCCGGCGTCGGCAAGAACCTACAGGACCACCTGGAGATGTACATTCAGTACGAATGCAAAGAACCGATTTCGCTTTACCCAGCGCTCAAATGGTACAACCGGCCCAAAATCGGCGCCCAGTGGCTCTTCAAGGGTACCGGGGTTGGCGCCAGCAATCAGTTCGAGGCCTGCGGGTTCATTCGCTCCAGGGAAGAAGAAGCCTGGCCCAACCTGCAATACCATTTTCTCCCCATCGCTATCAGTTACAACGGCAAAAGCGCGGTTCAGGCCCACGGCTTTCAAGCCCACGTCGGCTCGATGCGCTCGCAAAGCCGCGGGCGTATTCAGGTGCGTTCGAAAGACCCCACCGCCTCGCCCAGTATCCTGTTCAACTACATGTCCAAAGAGAAGGACTGGGAGGAGTTTCGCGACGCTATTCGGCTGACCCGGGAGATCATCGCCCAGCCGGCGTTCGACCGCTACCGTGGTCGGGAAGTCGCCCCGGGGGTAGACACGCAAAGCGATGCGGCGCTGGACCGGTTCATCAAGGAGCACGCCGAAACCGCCTATCACCCCTGCGGCAGTTGCCGGATGGGCGAAGGGGACGATGCGGTGACCGACGGTCAAGGCCGGGTCCACGGCATCGAAGGGCTGCGCGTGGTCGATGCCTCGCTGTTTCCGCTGATTCCGACCGGCAATCTCAACGCGCCGACGATCATGCTGGCCGAGAAAATCGCCGACCGTATTCGCGGCCGCGCCCCGTTGCCGCGGGAAAACGTCGGCTACTTCGTGGCCGGTAACGCCCCGGCCAGGCAACGAGCCGAACGATTACCCTGCTGATACCTGCTTGGCTCGCCTGCGCGCCCTTCTTAAGCTTGCCTATCCACGCCACGACATCAAGAAAGCAGCCACCATCGGGCCCACTATAAAGAGATCAAGCCACCGCAGGGTATAGTGGCACTTGAGCAGTACTGGAGCAGTATTCACGTAGTATTTGTGTAGTACTCGTGTAGTACTTGCGCAAAGCAGCGCTAGTCTGCCACTATTCAAACATTCGTTTAAATACGTACCCTGGGCGCTGCCCCGAACCCCCGTTTTGCAAAAACAGGTTTGTACAAAAAGCCCTGAACGAACCACGCTTGAAGACTCTGCATAAACAAAAAGGAGAAATTCCATGCTCACGCTACTGCTTATAGTGCTGGCTGTGATAGGCCTGCTGGTGGTCATGCGCCGCGAAGCCGGTGCGGCCCCGGCCATCGGCGTACTCGCGGTATTGGGGCTGGTGGGTCTGGTGTTCGAGGCACCGGTCACCGGCTTTATCCTCATCATCGCGGCGCTACTGGTCGCGGCGGCGGGCCTCGCTCCGCTTCGTCGGCTGTGGCTCACGCCGCGCATTTTCGCCACGTTCAAAAAAGTCGCGCCGAAAGTATCCGCCACCGAGCGCACCGCCCTCGAAGCGGGTACCGTTGCCTGGGATGGCCAGCTCTTCTCCGGCAAGCCCGACTGGAACACGCTGTTAAACTATAAAGACGAAGGTCTGCGCGAAGACGAGCAGGCGTTTCTGGACGTTCAGTGCGCCAAGGCCGCTGGCATGTGTAATGCCTGGGATATCTCCATCGAGCGTGCTGATCTTCCCCAGCAGCTTTGGGACTACCTGAAAAAAGAGGGCTTCTTCGGGATGATCATCCCGAAAGAGTATGGCGGTCTGGGCTTCTCGGCCAAGGCCCAGTCCATGGCACTGCAAAAGCTCTCGGCCAACGAGACCCTGATGGTCACCGTGGGCGTGCCCAACTCGCTAGGCCCGGGTGAGCTGCTGCTCAAGTACGGCACTCAAGAGCAAAAGGATCACTACCTGCCGCGCCTGGCCGATGGCCGCGAAATCCCCTGCTTTGGCCTGACCGGCCCGCGCGCGGGCTCTGACGCCACCTCGCTTCCGGACACCGGCGTGGTCTGCAAGCAAACCATCGATGGCCAGGAAGTGCTCGGCGTACGCCTGAACTTCGAAAAGCGCTGGATCACCCTGGCACCGATCGCCACCGTCGTGGGCCTGGCGTTTCGCCTGTTCGACCCGGAAAAACTGCTGGGTGACGAAGAAGATCGCGGCATTACCCTGGCGTTGATCCCCCGGGACACCGCCGGTATGGAAATCGGCCGTCGCCACCATCCGATCGGCAGCCCCTTCATGAACGGCCCGATCAAGGGACACGATGTATTCGTACCGCTGGATACCATCATTGGCGGCCAGGACATGATCGGTCAGGGCTGGCGCATGCTGGTCGAGTGCCTCTCCATTGGGCGCTGCATCACCTTGCCTTCTGGCGCTACCGGTACCGCGCGCTATGCGCTGGGCTGGAGCGGCGGCTTCACCCGCGTGCGTCGCCAATTCAACGTGCCGGTCGCCGAGATGGAAGGCGTGCAGGAGCCGCTGGCTAAAATGGCCGCTCTTGGTTATATCGCCCAGGCCACGGTCTACCAGACCGCTAACCTGATCGATCACGGCGAGAAGCCCGCGGTGCCCTCGGCGATTCTGAAAAGCCAGCTAACCGAATTCCAGCGTGAGATTCTAAGCCACGCCATGGACGTGCATGGCGGTAAAGCGGTTACGCTTGGCCCGCGCAACTACTTGGGTATTGGCTACAGCGCCAACCCGGTGGCGATCACCGTGGAAGGTGCGAACATCATGACGCGTAACCTGATGATCTTTGGCCAGGGCGCGATCCGCTGCCACCCCTACGTACTCGAAGAACTGGCCGCCAAGGACGCCAACGACATGAAGGCGTTTGATACGGCGTTCTTCAAACACGCCGGGCTGATTTTCGGTAATGCTGCCCGCGCCCTGACCCTGGGCATCGGCATTGGCAAACCCGGCGTGCCGTTTGACGCCCCTGCTGCTGCCTACGCCCAGGATATCGCTAGGCTCTCGGCAGGCTTTGGCCTGTGCGCCGACGCCGCCATGGCAAGTTTGGGCTCGGCGCTTAAGAAGCGCGAAATGCTCTCGGCGCGCCTGGGCGATGTGCTCTCCAACCTTTATCTTGCCTCCATGGTACTCAAGCAGTGGCAGGCCGGTGACAAGGTCGAAGGTGAAGAGGCGCTCTTGCACTATAGCTGCCGCTTCTTGCTCCACCGCGCCGAGCAGGCGTTCGTCGAAATCTTCGACAACCTGCCCAACCGCGCGCTTGGCAAGGTGCTCAATGCCGTGGTGATGCCCTCTGGCCGGCGCTGGGACAAACCCCACGACGATTTCGCCCGCGATATCGCTCACCGGGTCTCGACTCACAGCGCGCTGCGCACCAAGCTTTTGCATAACACCTGGGATCAGGACGACGGTGAACAGCGTAACCCCTTGGCGCGTTACAACGCCCTGCTGGTGGACTACGAGCGCGCCGAGAAGATCTATCGCACGGTCAACAAGGCCTACGCCAAAGGCGAGCTACCGCAAACCGCGCTTCATCCGGAAGCGCGTGTCGTAGCGGGCCTGGAATCGGGTATCGTTAGCGAAGAGGACGCCGAGTTCATGCACATCTTCGAAAAAGAGGTGCTGGAGATGCTCACCGTGGACGACTTCGCCTACGACGAGTTCGCAACCAACAAGTCGACGCTGATCAACCACAACGCGGCCGCCAAACCAGCCCCGGCCGTTAGCGAAGAGGCCAGCATCAAATAGAAAGCCCGCTGCTCGAACGCTACTAAACGGTAAAGCCGGCCCAAGGGCCGGCTTTTTTTATGCACGTCATCGCGCTGTCGCGTACCAGACGTACGCTGCTCTTTTCTAAGAGTTTCGAACCCTCGTTTACCGGGGCTGCCAGGTTGACCGGCGAGCGGGGCTAAACGCGTTGAATGTTCGGAATCGATCATCTATAGTTTCGTTATTGAAAATAAAGCGCGGCTTTACGCCTCGGCCCCACGCCTAAACCTGACGGTAACCGCTATGACGCTTCGAACTCGCAATCTCGAAAAGCTGCCCAATGAAGAGTATGACGCGCTGATTATCGGCGGCGGCATCAACGGCGCGGCCGCCGCCGCTGCCCTTTCGGGGAAAGGCGCGAAAGTCGCCCTGATCGACCGCGGGGATTTCGCCGGCAGCACCAGCATGCACTCGTCCAACCTGGTGTGGGGTGGTATCAAGTACATGGAGTCCAACGACTTCGGGCTGGTGCGCAAGCTCTGTAAAAGCCGCAACCACTTGATTAAAAGCTACCCGTCTACGGTCAAGGAAATTCGCTTTCTCACGACCATTACCAAGGGCTTTCGCCATTCCCCGTACTACCTATGGGCGGGCACCTGGCTTTACTGGCTGATGGGTAACGGCTTCACCAAGCGCCCCAACCTTTTATCGCCGAAAAACATCAAACAGGAAGAGCCGATCATTCAAACCGAAGGCGCTGTAGGCGGCTTCGAGTACTCGGATGCCTACCTCTACGATAACGACGCCCGCTTCGTGTTCAACTTCGTGAGTCAGGCCATGAAGTTCGACGCCGTGGCGGTCAACTATGTGGAGTCTCTCGGTGCCGAGCGCGAAAACGGCATGTGGGTCACGAAAGCCCGCGACGCGATGAATGGCGCCACCTTCGATATTCGCTCCAAAGTGCTGATCAACGCCGCCGGCCCCTGGGTCGACGAGCACAACGCGCTGACAAAGCAAACCACCTCGCACCAGCACATGTACTCCAAGGGTATCCACCTAATCGTGCCGCAGTTGACCAAGACCAAGCGCGTACTGGCGTTTTTCGCCAACGACGGGCGGCTGTTCTTCGTGATTCCCATGGGCAACCGTACCTGCATCGGGACCACGGATACGCACATGGAGCACCCCAACCCGGAGGTCACCCAGGAAGATATTCAGTTCGTTCTCGAAAATATCAACTCGCGTTTGACGCTTAAGGCGCCGCTCACCCAGGACGATGTCGTTTCTACCCGGTGCGGGGTGCGCCCGCTGGCAGTCAAAGCCGAGAAAGACGAGGAGCGCGACTTCCTGCAGCTTTCGCGCAAACACGTGATCGACACCCACGAAGAGAGCGCCCACATCAGCATCTTCGGCGGCAAACTGACCGATTGCTTGAACGTGGGCGAAGAGATCGCCGACGAGCTAACCAGACTCGGGGTCGAGCTGAGCGCTCCCAACAAGCTTTGGTACGGCGAGCCAAGCGATGATGTAAAAGCGTCGTTCATGCAGCAAGCAAGCGAGATGGAGCTCGACAAACTGACCCCGGCCACCTCGACGGAGAAGCTCTCTTCACGGCTGTGGCGCCGCTACGGTTTGGATGCCTTCGCCATGCTCGACAAGATCAAGGCCGATCCCACCGAGGCGGAGATCCTCATCGAGAAAACCGAATACATCCGCTGCGAGCTCGAGTACGCCCGCGATCACGAAATGATCACCGAGCTCGAAGACTTCCTGCGCCGCCGCGCCAAGGTGTCGCTGGTGGTCCACCGCGACGAACTGGCACGCTCCGAAGGCCTCAAAAAGGCCTGCGAGGTACTGTTTGGCGACGATGCCGAGGCGCGCTTCAATGCCTACTTCGACAATAATCCGGACACGACACACCCGCCGGCGGAGTTGACCCATTAAAATTCTATAAAGCGCTCGATAAAAAAAGCCCCTTCAAGGGGCTTTTTTAGTTACCGCGCTGGTCACTACTCGACTCTTAGTCTTCGACACGCCTATTCTTCGTCTTCGACGATCAGTTGGGAGTCCTGGGCAAGCACTTCTTCCCAAGCCTGTTCCATCGAGTAGCCCGCGCGTGTATCGATCGTGTCGATCACTTCGACCGCCTGTTGAAGTGACTCGCCCTGGCTTTTAAGTGCCAGTACCAGTTTGGCAAGCTCTTGCTTGCTGAACGTGCTGGCAATTCGATCGGCTTGTTGATTCAATTCGATACAGTTCATAAACCACCTCTTGACGTTGTTACCGCTTACGGGTTTAAAAGAGTTTTCGAGCGCCCTGGGTGAGGCGCCGACGCCCGCGGGGCGGTAGACCTCGCAGTGTCCTAATGAGGCGCATTGGCTTATAAAGCCCAAGCGCCGGGCTTTGGGGGATGCGTTATTCAAAGCCATGAAGTGACTATGGCTGAGGTCGGTAACGCCGACAATCAATCATTGGCAGGGGCCGGGGTTGTAACTCGACTACACCAACACTTGTTGAGCGCTATTGATGTCGATTACTTTCAAACGGCCGTTTTATTGGCGTTGTGCTATAAAAAAGTGCGTTTACGAGTACATAAATCGAATAAAAAGCCGCCACTAGAGTGACGGCTTTATTAGGATCAAGAGCGACGTTCAATACTTTTTAAATGTAATCGGCCAATGCTGTTTCGAGGCGGCGTTTAAACGCTCTGTTTCAAAACTTTTTGAAATAGGGTTTCAAGAAACCGATGCGTATTTCAGGCAACGTGCAGCTCGACACCGTGCTCGCCCAGCAGCTTAATGATGGCCTCTGGCGGTTGGCGGTCGGTAAATAGCGCATCGAGCTGGGCAATGTTGCCCTGGCGAACCACCGGGTTGCGGTGAAACTTGGAGTAGTCCGCCGCCAGGTACACCCGCCGTGAGTTGGCGATGATGGCCTGGGCGACGCGCACTTCCTGATAGTCGAATTCGAGGAGCGAACCGTCTTCGTCGATACCGCTAATGCCGATGATGCCGACATCCACCTTGAACTGATTGATGAAGTCGATGGTCGCCTCGCCGATGATGCCGCCGTCGCGCGAGCGTACCTGGCCGCCGGCAATGATCACCGAAAAATCCTCTTTACGCTGCAAAATAGCGGCCACGTTCAAATTGTTGGTGATGATCTCGAGACCCTTGTGCTCCAAAAGCGCCTGGGCGATCACTTCGTTGCTGGTACCGATATTGATGAAAAGCGACGCGTGGTCGGGAATGTGCGCGGCCACGCACTGCGCAATGCGCTCTTTCTCACCCAGATGGAGGGTTTTACGCGTACTGTAAGCGGTATTCACCGTACTCGACTCCACCCCCGCTCCCCCGTGTACCCGGCGGATGCGCCCCTCGTCGGAGAGCGTATTGAGATCACGACGAACGGTTTGCGGGGTGACGGCGAAGTGTTCGGTAAGCTGCTCAATGCTCACGTAGCCGTTTTGGCGTACCAGTTCGACAATGGCGTCCTGGCGGTACTGTTGATTCATGGGCCGAGCCTTTTATACAGGTGGCCAGGCGCGCTATCGCGCGGCTGGCCGTGTTCACGGGTTCAAAAATGCAGGCGTCTAGCCGGATAAAGGCCACACTAGCAGAATTACGGGGATAGCGGTGGCCATGACCACGATCGAAAGCGGCAGACCCAGCTTCCAGTAGTCGCTGAAACGGTAGCCGCCGGGGCCGAGCACCAAGGTATTGGACTGATGCCCGATAGGCGTCAGGAAGGCGCAGGAAGCGCTAACCGCCACGGCCATCAAAAAAGGTTCTAAAGAGACGTCGAAACCATTTGCCAAACTCACCGCGATCGGCGCCATCAAAAGCGCCGCGGCGGCGTTATTGACGATGTTGGAGAGCAGCATACACAGGATGAAAAGACCCACGAGGGAGATGACGACGGGCCAATCGGCGCCAAAATATAAAAGCGCGTTGGCGATGATGTCCGCCCCACCACTGGTTTCGAGCGCCTCGCCCACCGGCAGCATGGCGGCCAGCAGTACGATCACCGGCCCGTCGATGGCCTGGTAGCCCTCTCGAAGCGGCAGCACGCCGATCAAAAGCGACACCAGCGCCGCCGAACTCATGGCGACCGCGGCGGGCAGCAAATCAAATAACATGGCGGCAATGGCCAGCGCAAAAATTCCCAACGACACGGCAAGCTTACGCGGCTGGCCCAGGTGCAGCTCACGATTGGCAAGCGGCAGACAGCCAAGCGTCGAGAGGCTGTAGCCAATCTCCTTTTCGCTGCCCTGAAGCAGCAATACATCGCCGGTTTGAAAGCGGATATCGCGAAGGCGTTGCTTCAAACGGCCGCCATCGCGCGCTACGGCCACCAGATGAAGACCGAACTGATGGTTGAGGCGAAGCTGGCGCACGCTGCGGTTGATCATCATCGAATCATTGCGTACCACCGCTTCGACAAGCTGCAGGCCTTCGGTGTCGACCGGCTCGTCGTCCTGCGGATCGGGCTCTTCTTCACCCTGGCTTGTTTGCCCCTCCGGCGCGTCCTGGTCAAGCTCCGCCACGGCACTCAAGCCCACCTTGTCCTCCAGTAGCTGAAGCTCGTCCGGACCGGCTTCGAGCAATAAAATATCGCCCTGCTTGAGCACGCCGTGAAACGAGTAACCCGCGAGGCGGCTATCATCGCGCACCACGGCAAGCACCGGGATCGTTTCGTCCAACTCGTCGCGAAGCTGTTGAAGCGTTAACCCGTTGGCTTTGGATTCCTCGGCGACTTTTAGCTCGACCAGGTAGTTGGCGGTATCGAACATGTCCGCAGAGCCTGCCTGGCTATTGCGCTTGGGGGTAAAGCGCCATCCCAGCAGTACGATAAAGGCAAGGCCCGCCAGCGCCACTGCCACGCCCACCGGCGAGAAGCTGAACATGCTGAAATTTTCGCCGGTAATGTTGCCCCGGTATGCGGCGATGATGATATTGGGCGGCGTACCGATCAGCGTCGTCAGCCCCCCCAGTAGCGAACCAAATGCCAGAGGCATCAGCAAAAGTGAAGGCGAGGTATTGTGCTCGCGCGCCAGGCGCATGGCCACCGGCAACAGTAGCGCTAAAGCGCCGACGTTATTCATGATTCCCGAGAGCACCACGACCGTGCCCACCAGCACCAAAAGCTGCAGCATCAGGCGCTCACCGGCCTTCATGACCTGGTGGGCGATGATATCGACCACCCCGGAGCGCTCGAAACCGCGGCTCAATACCAGCACCGCAGCGACGGTAATCACCGCCGGGTGGCCAAAACCTGAAAAAGCCGCATCCGCCGGCACCAGGCCCACCATGACCGAGCTCAAAAGCGCGGTCAGCGCGACCAGGTCATAGCGAAAGCGGCCCCAAATGAACGCCGCCAGTGTCAGTGCCAGGATGATGAAAATGAGCGTACTGGGGGCCAGTCCGAGCGACTCGATCGCCATTGAACAACGTCTCCTTTTACCACCTGGCACGGTTGCCGCGTGGTATGTAATCTATTGATCTTTTAACCCAAAACACGGCGCAAGTTAACTTATTAATTAGCGGGCGAAGCCATAGGGTATTCATACCCGGGGCGCCAATGGCGGCCCCGCTTTAAAACCGGCTATCGCGGGCCCATTGCCGCGCTTACACTTAAGCCGATCAATCGGGCAATGAGCGCTCCCCTTACGAGCGCCCAAAGCCCCCACCACTGAAAGGACGTTCATATGGATTTGTGTCAACGTTTGCGCGAAGCGGCCGCCCCCTACTGGGATGCCTCGGTCAATCATCGTTTCGTCGATGAACTGATCAGCGGCGACATCGCTGATCCCGCGTTCGCGCGCTACCTGGTTCAAGATTTTTGTTTTTGCGATACCTTCGTACGCTTACTGGGCGCGGCGGTGTGCGCCGCGGATGACCCCGAGGCGCGGCTCACCCACGCGCGCCAGCTAGCCATCGTGGCCGGGGGCGAGTACCGCTATTTCATCGACGCCTTTCAGGCACTCGGCGTCGCCGAGGCGCAGTGGCGCAACCCGCCCCATGCCGAGCCCACCCAGGCCTTCATTGCGCTCATGGACAAGGCCTGCCAATCCCAGGACTACGCGCTGATTCTGGTCGTATTGGTGGTGGCTGAATGGCTCTACCTCGATTGGGCCCAGCGCGCCAAGCAGCCGCTGCCCGAACGCGCCGAACACCGCGACTGGATCGTGATTCATAGCGATGAGGATTTCGTGCGCTGGGTGGACTTTTTACGCACCGAGCTCAACCGGGTCGGTGCCGAACGCGATTTCGAGAGCCTGCGCGCCCCCTTTGTCGAGGCAAGCCACATCGAGCAGCGCTTTTTCGATATGGTCTACGAAGATACCGACCAGTAACCCTCAAAGCCGCCGCGTTAAAACGACAAAAGCCGCCCCAGGGCGGCTTTTGTTCTCGAAAATCTCCAACCCAGGATCAGGGAAGAAGAATGGTGGAGCCGGTGGTTCGACGGCTTTGCAGCGCATCCTGGGCCTTGCCGGCCTCTTCGAGCGGGTAGCGATTGGCCACGTCGATCTTGATCTTGCCGCTTTCGATCATCTCGAAAAATTCGCTGCACATCTGCTCGAAGCGCTCCCGGGTGTCGGCATAGCCGTTAAGGCTTGGCCGGGTCACGAACAGCGCGCCCTTTTGATTGAGAATACCGATGTTGACGCCATCGACCGGCCCCGACGCATTGCCAAAGCTCACCATCAGCGAGCGCGGCTTCAAGCAGTCAAGCGACATCTCCCAGGTATCTTTACCCACCGAGTCGTAAACCACGTCGCACATCTGGCCATCGGTCAGCTCGCGCACGCGCTCGACCACGTTCTCCTCGGCGTAGTTGATCGTCGCCCAGGCGCCGTTGGCCTTGGCAAGCTCGGCTTTCTCCTTCGAGCTCACCGTGCCGATCAGCTTCACGCCCAACGCCTTCGCCCACTGGCAGGCAATGGAGCCCACCCCACCGGCGGCGGCGTGAAAAAGAATCGTCTCGCCGCCTTCGAGCTTTTGGGTTTGGCGCAGCAGGTATTGAACGGTCAGACCTTTGAGCATACTCGCCGCGGCAGTTTCGAAGTCGATACCCTCGGGCAGTTTGATGACCTTGTCGGCGGGGAGCACATGAAGCTCGGCGTAGGCACCTAGCGGCCCTTGGGCGTAGGCCACCCGGTCGCCCTCTTTCAAATGACTCACGCCGTCACCCACCGCGTCCACCACGCCGGCCCCTTCCGTGCCAAGCCCGGAGGGCATGGAGGGCGCCGGGTAAAGCCCGGTGCGAAAGTAGATATCGATAAAATTGAGCCCCACGGCCTTGTTGGCAATACGAACCTCGCCCTTGCCCGGCGCTTTAGGGTCGACATCCTTTACCTCGAGCACTTGCGAGTCACCGGTGGTTGCAAACTCGATCCGCTTGGCCATAAACGTACACTCCCTTCTTCATCGGGTGATTAAACGATCGGTGGTTACCTTGCACATTATCCAACCGCGTCAGAGGCGATAAATCAAGCCTTCTGGCGAAGCCATCGCGCTGTCATACGCCCATGCTAGACTGCCCTTTTATTCCCCACTATTACGGATACACCATGTCGAATCCAGGCATTTTGTTACCGGCGCTGATCGCCCACCGCGGCTACTCTACCGCCGCCCCGGAAAACACCCTGACCGCCGTGCGCGAAGCTTACAACGCCGGCACCACCTGGGTAGAGCTCGATGTGCAGCTGCTGGCCGACGCCACGCCGGTGATCTGGCACGACGCCGATGTCCGGCGCTGCTCCGATGGGCGCGGCGGGCTTGCAAGCCTGAGCCTGCAAGCCGCCAAGCGGTTGGACGTGGGCAGTTGGTTTTGCGACCGCTTCACCGGTGAAAAAATGGCCACCCTGGATGAAATGCTGGCGCTTTTAAACGAGCTCGGCATGGGCGTCAACCTGGAAATCAAGGTCAATAAGGGCCGCGACCCGATCGCGTTGGTCAACGCGGTAATGCCTACGCTTTTGAACGAAATTCCCGCCGAGCGGCTTATCGTCTCCTCTTTCGATATGGCGGCGCTGCGCCGCTGCCGTGAATTCGCCGGTAGTGACGCCCTCGCGCTGGGGGTGCTGTTCGCAAGCATCCCCAAGGGGTGGCAGGCGGTGTGCGAAGAACTCGAGGCGTTTAGTATTCACCCGGACTGGGCACGCCTGAAACGCCCCCAGGCCGAGGCAATGGTCGGGGCCGGCTATCAGCTTCTTTGCTATACGCCCAATGACCCCAGCGCCTTCGAGTCCCGCTGGGCCTGGGGGATTGCGAGCGCGATTACCGATCAACCGGCGCTTTTCAAACGTTTTTTGGATCACCGGGATAACGCATAATGGGCGAAACCACGTCCCAGTAAGGAAACGTCATGAAGTATATCGGTGCCCACGTCAGTGCCGCCGGCGGGCCGGACCAGGCCGTACACCGCGCCGTCGAGATCGGCGCCAACGCCTTTGCGCTGTTCACCAAGAACCAGCGCCAGTGGAAAGGCAAGCCGCTCACCGAAGAGGCCATCCAGGCATTCAAAAAAGCCTGTGACGCGCAGGGCTTCGGGCCTCACCAAATTCTTCCCCACGATAGCTACTTGATCAACCTGGGCCACCCCCAGGCGGAAGGCCTCGAGAAATCCCGGGCGGCGTTTTTGGATGAGATGCAGCGCTGCGAGCAGCTGGGGCTGACGCTTTTGAACTTTCACCCGGGCAGCTTTTTGAAAAAGATCAGCGAGCACGACTGCCTTTTACGTATCGCCGAGTCGGTCAATATCGCGCTCGAACAAACCCGGGGCGTAACCGCGGTGATCGAAAATACGGCAGGCCAGGGCACCAACCTGGGCTGGCGCTTCGAGGACCTGGCCACGATTATCGAAAACGTCGAGGACAAAACCCGCGTGGGCGTGTGTATCGATACCTGCCACGCCTTCGCCGCCGGTTATGATCTGCGCGATGCCAAGGCCACCGAGCAAACCCTGGACGCGCTTGGCAGCATCGTGGGCTTCGACTACCTGCGCGGCATGCACTTGAACGACGCTAAAAGCGAGTTCGCAAGCCGAGTGGACCGCCACCATAGCCTGGGCAAGGGCAACATTGGTTTGGAGGCGTTCACGACCATTATTCAGGACGCTCGCACCGACGATATCCCCCTGATACTGGAAACCGTCGAGCCAGAAAACTGGCCGGAAGAGATCCGCTGGCTGCGTACTCAGTTGCCCGAGGCCGCGCCGGGCAGGTAGTGAATGACGTCGTGAAAGCGAAGCCTCGCCGCTCCGCTATTGCGCATGGCGTGGGGCCGGTCGGCGAAAAACCGCAGCCCCTCGCCGGCTTTCAGGCACTGCCAGCGTTCGTCGATGCGCAGCTCCATTTCCCCCTCGACGACCACGATATGCTCGACGACCCCGCTTGCGTGGGGCGCGGATTCGCTCATTGCCCCCGGGGCAAGCTCGATCATGAACATCTCGAAGCCCAAAAGCGGATCGAACGGAAACAGCAGCCGCGCCTGCATGCCCGCACTATCATGCCCCCACACCGACTCCCCGCTATCACGCTCGAGCTCGCCCTGGGCGGGCTTCGAGCCATTGAACAAGGTGGAAAACGACACCCGAAACCCGCTGGCGATTTTCCAGAGAGTGGACACCGTCGGGCTCGATTCGCCGCGTTCGATTTGCCCCAGCATCGCCTTGCTCACACCGGTTTGCGTGGCAGCTCGCCCCAGGCTCCACCCCCGTGCATTGCGTAGCCGTTTAACGGTACTGGCAACGTGACCGGCAATGGCGGGTGATTCGCGTGTCATCGATCTCTCCTGTGAAGGGGCCCGGCGCATCGCGCCGGCGCCTGAACCGTAACAAGACGACGTTTTACTACACCCCCGTTCATTTTTCTAATCTCGACAGACGATAAAAAGAGGCGCCAAGGCGAGGCCCTGCATCGGCCTGACTTGGCCATTGATGTAGTATCCAACCGCACGCAAAAAGCGATAGCGTGCTTATAGACGCAGCGCTGAAATAAAAATGCCACCCCATTTAATTTATATAATCAATGGCGCGCCGGTAATATTAAAATATACCCACCTCCTTTTTAATCGCATAAAAACCTAAATTCCAAAGAATCTAAAAACCGCTTTATGTCTCATTTTTGAGCACTCTTTTTTAAAAACAAAAACTCATTTCCTAAAAACATTAAACAATGTTAAATTTTTTATTAAATATATGTTTTTACAAAATTATTTTTTAGGCTTATAACCGTGGGTGCTTGATGAATGCACCTTCCAGGGATACTTCTTTTGCTCAAAAATTTCATTAAGAAGCTGGAAAACTTCCAATCTTTTTCTAAAGAGGAAGTCAGCGCACTCGAAAGTTACGTGACACCCATCCGAACCCTGAAAAAGTCCGAAAACCTCATACAAGAAGAAGACAAACCCTACGAAGTCAATATTTTGCTCGAAGGCTGGGCCACGCGCTACAAGGTGAGTGAAGAAGGCAAGTTTCAAGCGCTCGCGTTTTTGGTACCCGGCGACGCGTGCGATGTGCATATCACCCTCATAAAGCAAATGGATCACTCCATATGCGCTGTGGTGCCCTCGACGTTCACGTCTATTCCCCAGCACAATATCGAAAAAATATACGAACACCACCCGCGAATTGCGCGCGCTCTTTTCTGGTCGATGCTCGTCGATGAATCCACCTTACGCGAATGGGTTTTCAACATTGCCGGCAGGCGGGCCGACCAGCGCATGGCCCATTTGTTTTGCGAATTACTGGTTCGCTCTTGGGCGGCTGGCTTAACGAGCGATCATTCGTTTTACCTTCCGCTGACCCAGCAGCAAATAGGCGAGGCCATGGGCATCACCCCGGTACACACCAGCCGCGTCGTAAGCAAGCTCCGCGCTGAAGAGCTGATTTTCTGGGAAAGCAAACGCATGAAAATTCGCGACTGGGAAAGGATGAAAGCCTTTAGCGGCTTCGATGCAACCTACCTGCACCTGGATAAAGCTCCGCCAAGCCTGGCCAAGGAAATTTGATGCCTTGCCCCCATTAATTAATGCGCAGGGCTATAACGTAGAAGCCCGGCCATAAGGCCGGGCTTTGCTGCGACGTCCGTGTGAACATCGCGGGCATCCTGCCCGCGCCTCCCTGGAAATCTTCCTGATTCGATACTCCCTGGCGAATATCCTTATCCGCCCAGGCCATATTGGCTTTTAAACCCAGGGTTGTAAGTAACCTAATATAACAAAGCCACTAAATAACCTTAATATTCATTGATGATCACGATAAACCATCAGGACCTTTCCCTTAAAACGCCTCGGTTGGGCACGTTTAAGAACGAAAAACCGGACGTCTTGCGCCCTCGGCATTACTTGCTAGGCTTATATCGGCTTCACTGCCGACAAAGTACAAACCCGGAGAAGAATCAGACAAGGAGTCGTTGTGAGCGAGACCGATTTAGGCTTAATGGATGCCCATTCGCTTCGTAAACTTTTCGAAAACAAACAGGCTTCACCCCTTGAAGCCACCCGCGCCGCGCTGGAGCGTATCGATCGCTTCAATGACGAGGTCAACGCCTACGTTCACGTGGACCACGAGGGCGCCGAAAGCGCTGCCAAGACCTCGGCTAGGCGTTGGGGCCAGGGTAAACCGTTGAGCCCCATCGACGGCGTGCCGGTGTCGATGAAGGACCTGGCCCAAGTGGCGGGCATGCCGTGCCGGGAAGGCTCGCTCACCACCACCAAAAAGGTGTGCGATACCGACTCCCCACCGGCGCGTATGCTGCGCGAAGCCGGGGCGATCATTCTGGGCAAGACCAACACGCCGGAATTTGGCTGGAAAGCGGTGACCGATAACCGCGTATTCGGCGCCACCACCAACCCCTGGGACACGCGGCTCACACCCGGCGGCTCGTCCGGCGGTGCTGCGGTGGCCGCGGCCCTCAATATGGGCGTACTGCACCAGGGCGGCGACTCCGGCGGCTCGATTCGCATTCCCGCCGCCTTTACCGGCACCTTCGGCTTCAAGCCCACCTACGGCTGGGTGCCTCAGTGGCCACCGGCCAAGGAGCCCAGCCTTTCGCACCTGGGCACACTTACCCGCTCGGTGGAAGACTCGGTCAGCATGCTCAACGTGATCGGCCGCTACGACTACCGCGACCCCTACGCCACTCGAGGCCAGCCCGACTGCTGGGGCGAAGACCTGCACAAGAGCCTGGAAGGCTTGCGTATCGGTTTTTCACCGGATCTTGGTCATATCAACGTCGACCCCCAGGTGGCGGAAAAAGTGCGTGAGGCAGCCAAGGTGTTGAGCGAGCTGGGGGCGGAGGTCGTCGAGGTCGACCCGGGCCTAAGCCCGGCGATCGATACCTTTCGCAAGCTCTGGTTCACCGCCTCGCTCCACCAGTGGGATCAACTGGACGACAAGCAGCGCGAACTGCTCGACCCGGGCCTGGTGGCCAACGCCAAGGAGGCACAAGGCTGGAGCGGGCTGGACTTTTTCCGGGCGCTCAACGAGCGCGCCTACATCACTCAGCGCCTCGAATATTTCAACCAGAACTACCATTTGCTGATGACCCCGGCGGTGGCGATTCCTCCCTTCGAGGCCAACCACGAAGTGCCGCCGGGCAGCGACATGCGCGACTGGGAAGAGTGGGCCTCGTTTAGCTACCCCTTCAACCTGAGCCAGCAGCCAGCGGCTTCCGTGCCCTGCGGCTTTACCAACGAAGGGCTACCCGTAGGCTTTCAGCTTGCCGGCGGTAAATTCGACGATGTACGCGTGCTGCGCGCGTGCCACGCCTACATGCTCCATAACCCGCCGCGCTTTCCAAGCATTCCCAACCCTTCCCATACGCCGGGATAGGTGATTCCCCCCAAAGGCGGGCGTGGTGAACGCCTCGACAACCATTGTGCGCTATAGCGCACAATGGTAGCGTCGTTTTGTGCGTTATAACGTATACCGACGATTAAAGGCCCGCCATGACGACCCCCGAGCACTCTACTCCTGCTAGCCCCTCGC
The DNA here is from genome assembly GCF_968212445.1 of Vreelandella sp. GE22. Classification (NCBI taxonomy): domain Bacteria; kingdom Pseudomonadati; phylum Pseudomonadota; class Gammaproteobacteria; order Oceanospirillales; family Halomonadaceae; genus Vreelandella; species Vreelandella sp. GE22. Next base: position 1,745,608 of record NZ_OZ309110.1, on the reverse strand, counting down.
TTTGGCGAGATACCACGCTTTCCACGGTTACCGCGGGGCTTGTGGCGGTGGTCATTAGCTATACGAGCTCGGCGGCCATCGTCTTTCAGGCCGCCGCGGCGGCGGGCGCGACGGCGGCACAGATCAGCTCCTGGCTTTGGGCGCTGGGTATCGGTATGGGATTGACCTCGCTTGGACTTTCGCTTCGCTACCGCATGCCGCTACTCACCGCCTGGTCCACGCCCGGGGCGGCCTTTTTGGCGACCAGCCTGCCTGGCGTGCCGATCAACGAGGCGATCGGCGCGTTTCTATTCTCGGCGTTTTTGATCACTCTGTGCGGTGTAACCGGGCTTTTCGAGCGGCTGATGCGCCATATTCCCAACGCCGTTGCCCAGGCCCTGCTGGCGGGCATTTTGCTGCGCTTCGGGCTCGAGCTATTTGGCGTGATGGAAACCGAGTGGCTGTTACCGCTGATCATGCTGGTCACCTGGCTTGCGGGGCGGCGGCTTTGGCCAACGCTTGCCGTACCGGTAGTGCTGCTGGTGGGGCTTGCCGGTGCGCTTTTGCTGGGCCAGGTGAATATGGCGGGTATCCCGCTTGCCCCGGCGCTACCGGTATGGACCTCGCCCGCTTTCGCACCCACCACGCTGATCAGCATCGGCATACCGCTTTTCATCATCACCATGGCCACGCAAAACCTGCCCGGGGTGGCGGTACTGCGCGCGGCGGGGTATCAGCCCAATAGCTCCGCGCTGATCGGCTGGACCGGGGCGGCAACGTTCTTGCTGGCACCGCTTGGCGGCTTTGCGCTGAACATAGCGGCGATCAGCGCGGCGGTGTGTATCGGCCCGGACGCCCACGCAGATATGCGCCGGCGCTACACGGCGGGCGTGGCGGCGGGCGTGTTTTATATCCTGATGGGCGTGTTCGGTGCGACGGTGACCGGGCTGTTTACGGCCCTGCCCCAGGCGCTGGTCGTCGCACTTGCCGGGATTGCGCTGCTGGGCACATTGAGTGGGGGGCTTGCCGGCGCGTTTGCGCAAAGCGATCAGCGCGACGCCGCGATCGTTACCTTTTTGCTGACCGGCTCCGGCATCACGCTGTTGGGTATTGGCAGCGCCTTTTGGGGGCTGGTGGCCGGGCTGATCACGTTAAAGCTTGCCCGGCGCGCGCTTTAAAGCGTGCTCAGGCGCTCGTCGTCCATGACGCCGGACATCCGCACCAGGGCGAGCGCTTCATCCAGGCTTTCGACCTCTTCCATGATCAAAAGCTCGTCGTGCAGGTTGACGGGCTGGCCGGCCTTGTCGGAAAGGATTCGCTCGAGCGAAGCCAGATCCTGGGAGTCGTCGAGCTTGAAGGTATCGATAGAGGCGCTCGAATTGCTGGGCAAGTAGATCGTGCCGTTGGAGAAGTCCACTGCGTAGGCGATCACGCCGGGCAGGATGAAAAACAACAGCCCAACGCCGTTGGCGATGGCCACCACCGGGTCTACGTTGCCGCTAAGCTGGCCCTTGCGCTCCGGGTGAAACAACGTCCCGCAACCGCTCAAGCTAATGATCAGCCCCCCTATGACGGCGCCTTTCAAACCACGGTGTACGAGCTGTTTCATCGATACCCTTCCTGAAAAAGTGAAAAAATGGCCTGGCTATAAACCGGTTATACCATTTGGAGCGGCCCAGTCTAGCATAATTGCGCTAACGCTTTGGCACGGCGCTTAATTTTTGCCGCCTTTACCGCTTGCCCGTACAATGCAATCATTCAACGTATTACCGACCCTAAAGGAAGCTCCTCGCTCATGCGCGCCAGCCAACTACTGATTGCCACACTAAAAGAGACCCCGGCCGATGCGGAGGTCGTGAGTCACCAATTGATGCTGCGCGCCGGCATGATTCGCCGTTTGACCTCGGGCCTTTATACCTGGCTGCCGCTGGGGCTGCGCACGCTGCGCAAGGTCGAGCGCATCGTGCGCGAAGAGATGGACCGCGCCGGCGCCCAGGAAGTGCTCATGCCCGCGGTTCAGCCGGCAGATTTGTGGCAAGAGTCCGGCCGCTGGGAGCAGTACGGCCCGGAGCTTTTGCGCGTCAAGGACCGCCACGAGCGCGACTACTGTGTGGGGCCGACCCACGAAGAGGTCATTACCGACCTCGTTCGCCGGGAAATTTCCAGTTACAAGCAATTGCCCGTTAGCTTCTACCAGATTCAAACCAAGTTTCGCGACGAAATTCGCCCGCGCTTTGGCGTCATGCGCTCGCGGGAGTTCATCATGAAGGACGCCTACTCCTTCCACAGCGATGAGGCCTCGCTCGGCGAAACCTACCAGCACATGTACGACGCCTACACGCGTATCTTCACCCGGCTGGGGCTCGATTTTCGCCCGGTGATCGCCGACAACGGCTCGATCGGCGGAACCGGCTCTCACGAGTTTCACGTGCTGGCAAGCTCCGGCGAAGACGATATCGTCTTCTCCAACGAATCCGACTACGCGGCGAACATGGAAAAAGCCGAAGCGCTGGCTGCCCCGCTTGGCAGTGACGCCAAGCGCGACGCGCCGAGCCAACAAATGCACCTGGTCGACACGCCCAACGCCAAGACCATTGCCGCATTGGTCGAGCAGCACGGTCTTGCGATCGAAAAAACCGTGAAAACACTGATCGTACGCGGCGCTGAAGGCGGGCTGATCGCGCTGCTGGTGCGCGGCGATCATGAGCTCAATGAAGTGAAAGCGGAAAACCTGCCCGAGGTGGCAAGCCCTTTGACCATGGGCGATGAAGAAGCGATCCGCGCCGCCGCCGGCGCGGGCTTTGGCTCCCTGGGCCCGGTGGGGCTCGATATGCCGATGATCATCGATCACAGCGTCGCGCTGATGTCCGACTTCGGCGCCGGCGCCAATATCGAAGGCAAGCACTACTTCGGCATCAACTGGGAGCGTGATCTGGCGCTGCCGCAGACCGCGGATCTGCGCAACGTGGTCGAAGGTGACCCATCGCCGGACGGCAAGGGGTCGCTTTCGATCAAGCGCGGCATCGAAGTCGGCCACGTTTTCCAGCTCGGCCAGAAATACTCCGAGGCGATGGACGCCAAGGTATTGGGCGACAGCGGCAAGACCAGCCACCCCTGGATGGGCTGCTACGGTATCGGCATCACCCGCGTGGTGGCCGCCGCCATCGAGCAAAACCACGATGACGCCGGCATCATCTGGCCCGATGCCATCGCCCCGTTCAACGTCGCGCTGGTGCCCATGAACGCGCATAAATCACAGCGCGTGCGCGAAGCCTCTGAGGCGCTCTACCAGTCGTTGACCGAGGCCGGTTTCGACGTACTATTGGACGACCGCGATACCCGCCCGGGGGTAAAATTTGCCGACCTGGAGCTGATGGGCGTACCGCATCGTATCGTGATTGGCGATCGCAGCCTGGATAACGGCGAGCTCGAGTACAAGGGCCGCCGCGACGCCGAGGCGACCATGGTGGCCCAGGATCAGATCACCGCGTTTTTAAACGAACGCGCCGGCCGCTAACCGGCCGTGAGCGTGTCGGCGCGGCGGTGGCGCCTGGTAGGGGCGAGCGCGCTATGCCTTGCTCTATCGCCGCTTGTCGCCGTGGCCGAGGCGCCGCTTCGCTCGACGTTCGAGGCCGCGGGCAGTGCCGAGCAGCACGCGTTGAGTGCCGAGATGCGCCAGTGGCGAGCGCGAATGCACCCGCCGCTTGCCAGGTTCATTGCCGACCCCGCCGAGCGCGACGCTCTGTTGACCCGCCTCTACCAGGAGGCGCATCTGGCCGGGCTACCCCCCAGCCTGGTGCTTGCGCTGATCGAGGTGGAGAGCGCCTTCAAACATGAAGCGGTCTCCACCGCCGGCGCGGTGGGCTTAATGCAAATCATGCCCTTTTGGGTAGCCGAGCTTGGCCTGCCCATGGACGACTTGACCCATCCTCACCGCAACCTTCGCTACGGCTGTACGATTCTGGCCCACTACCTGGCCGTAGAAGGGGGCGACTTTACCCGGGCATTGGCCCGCTATAACGGAAGTCAGGGCAAAACCTGGTACCCGGAGCGGGTAATGCGCGCTTGGCAATCCGCCTGGCGCTAGCGTTCATAGCGGCCTCACGCCCTTTTAATACCTCCCCGTTATACGTACCTGTTAGACATACCTGCCAGCCCCCACTCTCAAGGTCCGCTTCTTTCTAGTACTTTTTTTAGTTAAGTTGGCTTATCGTTAAACGGATAGCATGACTTTTCACGTCAAGCGACACACTATTGAGTTCATTATTTCTCAATTTAAACCGGGGGCATTGTGGCATTATCCACCTGTCGTATCCTTGCAGGTTCGGCACGCGCCGCTGTGCTGACGCTTTTAGCGATGGCCTCTTATAGCTACGGGGCGGTCATTACGGTTAGCGATACCCGTGGCCAGCCGCTCGAAGATGCGGTGGTCGAGGTTTACTCTCCCTATCAAACGGATACACTCACCGAAGAAGGCCGTATCTATCAACGCAATGCGGCGTTTCATCCTCGGGTGCTGGCCGTGCCCGTGGGCAGCTTCGTCTCGTTTCCGAACCAGGATACGACGCGCCACCACGTTTATTCGTTTTCACCGGCCAAGACCTTCGAACTCAACCTCTACTTGCAGGAAACGCCGCCGCCCATCGAGTTCGACCAGTCAGGTATCGTCGTGCTGGGCTGCAATATTCACGACAATATGCAGGCGTTCATCGTGGTAAGCGAGGCGCCCTACGTGCAAAAAACCGGCGCTGACGGTGTGCTGCATCTTCCCGAATTACCACCGGGGGAGCACCGCGTTCGGGTCTGGCACCCTCAATTGGACGACCGCCAAGAAGTCTGGTGGGAAGGCGAGATTACTCAGCACGCACCGCTGGACGTTCGCCTCGAGCTCAACGCGCTACCCCCAGTGGCACCTTCTCTTTCGCCGCTTCAAGAACGCTTTAGGCAGGCCACCGGGAGCTGATGTCATGATGATTCGTTATCGGCTGGTATCGACAGGTGCTATCTGCTCGAGGATGCCATGCGCTTTCGCACACGCCTGATGCTGGTCCTGCTCGCCGTCGTGATCGTGTCGCAAATTGCCACCGGCGCGGCGTTTCTTCGCGCCACGCAAAACGACATCATTGCCAAGGGCCATCAGCGCCTCGAGGTGGGCGCCAACGTCTTTCATCAGCTGCTCGCGACGCGTGGCGAGCAGCTCAGCCAGAATATTGCCATTCTCGCCGGCGACTTCGGTTTTAAAAGCGCGGTGTCCACCCAGGATAATCAAACGCTTTACTCGGTGCTGGTCAACCACGGGACCCGCGCAAACGCCGATACGGTGCTCCTTAGCGACCTCGAGGGGCGTATTCTGGCAAGCAGCCATCACGCGCAAGACAGCGAAATGCCCTTTCCTCAGCTTTTCGAGCGCGCCAATTTGAACGGCTCGGCGGTCAGTGTGGTGGTCATCGACGGCCAACCCTACGAGTTCGCCCTGCTGCCGGTTCGCGCGCCCAACCAAATCGGCTGGGTGGGCATGGGCTTTTTGATCGACGAAATGGTCACCAACGAGGTCAAGGCGTTGACCGGCCTCGATGTCAACGTCGTTACCTATCAAGGCGACCGGATCAGCGAACTGGCAAGCTCGCTCCCGGGGCCCGTCGCGATGGAGCTTGCAAGCAGCAGCCGCGAACAGCTGAGGGACGGCGAGTACGCCAACACGAGCCAGATGACCCCGGACGACGAGTATCTCTCCTACGCCAGCACCCTCTACGCAAGCGACACCTATCAAACCCACGTGCTTTTGCAGCTATCACGCAACGAGCTGCTGGGTGCTTACCGCTCCCTATGGTGGCAGCTTCTGGGTATCGTGGCGCTGATACTTTTGTTCACGACGCTGGTGGCCATGTGGAGCGCCCGCAGCATGAGCAAACCTCTTACGGCGCTCGCCCTGGCCGCGAAGCGCATTGGCCAAGGCGAGCGCGTCACCGACCTGGACCAGGGCAATCAACCTAGCGAGACCCGTCAGCTCGCCTTGACCCTGCTTACCATGCAAGACGAGATTGCAAAGCGCGAAGCCGTGCTCCACTACCAGTCGCGCCACGACCTGCTGACCGGCCTTCCCAACCGGGTTAGCGCAGAGGAAGATATCCGCGCGGCCATCGAGAGCGGCAACGCCTTCACTCTCATGCGTTTGGCGATTGCCAACTTTCGCGATATCAAGGACACCTTTGGCTACGCGGTGGGCGACAACGTACTGGTGACATTGGCCCAGCGCCTGCAAAACCAGAAGGCTATCGAAAGCACCGCCTACCGGCTGGACGGCGACGAACTTTTGTTGATTGACCGCCAGGCCAGCAGCGCCAGCGGACGACCCCCCCTTTTCGAGACGCTTTGTCACCCGATCACCCTCGATAAATCGCCTATCGTGCCTTCGCTTTGTGCGGGTGAAGTCAACTATCCCGAACATGGCGACACCCCCCAGCTTTTATTGCGCCGGGCGGATGTCGCCCTCGATACGGCCAAGCGCACGCACTGCACGCATCAACGCTATCAAACGGGCCAGGACGAGCAGCACCAGCGTCAGCTCACCCTGATTCGCGATCTTCAAAGGGCCGTCGACAACGGTGAGCTCTGGATGGCCTACCAGCCCAAGGCCACTACACAAACGGGCCAAGTCAATCAATGCGAAGCGCTCATGCGCTGGCAACACCCCCATCTGGGCTTCATTCCCCCGGATGAATTCATCGGGCTCGCGGAGCGCTCCGGCCATATCGGCATGCTGTCTCAATGGATGCTCTCCCACGTCTGTGCGCAACTGCACGACTGGAAACAGCGCGGTTACCACTTGTCCGTGGCGGTCAATCTCTCCACGAGCGACGTCATGGATCCGCTCCTTTGCGAGCGCATCGCGGCGCTTTTGGAGCGCTACCAGCTCACCCCTTGGCAGCTGAGCGTCGAGGTGACCGAAAGTGCGGTCATGCAGGATGTGGACATCGCCTCCAGAACGCTGCTCGAACTCGCAGGCCTGGGGCTCTCGATCGCGATCGACGACTATGGGACCGGCTACTCTTCGCTTGCCCAAATCAAACGCTTGCCGGTGAACGAACTAAAAATCGATAAATCCTTCGTGCTCGCCCTGGATACCCAGGCTGATGATTTCACTATCGTCCGCTCGACCATCGAAATGGGGCATAGCCTGGGGCTGAGGCTGGTCGCCGAAGGTGTCGAAAACCTTGCCAGTGCCGAGCTTTTGAGCAAGCTTGGCTGCGACTATTTGCAGGGCTACTGGATCGCCAAACCGATGCCAAGCGAGGCGCTGACGGGGTGGCTGGATAATTTCGAGACGCTCTCGCTCCCCTTGCCCGATTGATCGGTCTAATACACTGAAGGGACCTTCTGGATGGACTACTTATCCGTATCGGCCATCACACCTGCCTTTGCCTGCATAAAGGCTTCGATAAAGCGGTTTTTGGAGACGCCCTGGTGGCTTGCAAGCCTTGCGGCGGTGAGCCTGGCGCTCCCGGCAACCGACGCCTGGGCAGGTAGCCGTATTATCGGCACCGGGGGCGTTAGCGCCATAGAAGGCGCCGCCGGGGGTGGGTTATCGCCCTGGGCGGTACTTTCCAGTACGGCGAGCGCCGAGGAAATCGGGGTGACGACCGCGGCGTCCCGGGCATGGCTCGACGATTACCGCCTGACGGTCATGGGCGCCAGCGCGAATATTTACGATCGCGTCGAGGTGTCTTACGCGCGCCAAACCCTCGATCTACAAACCCTGGGCGGCCAGCTTGAGCAGGATATTTATGGCCTCAAGCTGCGCTTATGGGGCGATGTGCTCTATCACCCTTGGGGTATCTGGAGCGCGGGCATTCAGCACAAGCGCCTGGTGGATGGCAGCACCCCCACGGCGTTAGGTGCCCACCGTACACAAGGCAACGATGGTTATTTGAGTGCCAGCAAGCTGTTGTTCGGGGCGGTGGCCGGGCGTAACGTTTTGCTCAATGCAACGCTTCGCAACACCGATGCCAACCAGGGCGGGCTGCTGGGTTTTGGCGGCGATGATGGGGGGCGCCAGTGGGTAGCGGAGGGAAGCGTAGGGCTTTTCATCACCCCGCAATGGGTTCTGGGCACCGAGTATCGCCAAAAACCCGACAACCTGAGCGTGGCCCAGGAAGATGACTGGCAAAGCATTTACAGCGCCTACTTTTTCAACAAGCACGTGTCGGTGACCGGCGCCTGGCTTGATCTTGGCAGCATCGCCGGCCTGCCCTCCCAGCGCGGCGGCTATCTTTCACTTCAGGCAGCTTTTTAAAGGGGGCTCGATGACACGCTCGAAAAACCAACGCCGCGCTAGCCCCGGCTTCTTTGCCGCGGTAGCGCTTGCCGGTGTATTGACACTTGCAAGCTGTGCGGCAAGCTCCCCACCTGAAACGCTTTTCGATCGAATGGGCGGTGAAGCCACGATCGACGCGGTGGTCGAGAATTTTCTTTATCGCATCGCCGATGACCCGGCACTCGTCGGCTTTTTTGCCAATACCAATATCGACTACCTGGCCGACGCACTCTCTAGCCAGTTTTGCGAGGTCAGTGGCGGCCCTTGCCGTTACGAGGGCCCGCCCATGGAGCGAGCCCACCAAAACATGGGCATCACCGACGCCCATTTCAATCGACTCGTCGAGCATCTCGACGCCGCCCTGCAGGCACAACGGGTACCGCTTGGCATGCGCAACGACCTGCTCGGCCGGTTGGCGCCGATGCATGGCGATATCATGCGCTATCAATAGCTCGCCGCGACGAACGCCCCATTGGGCCAAGCTCGATACGCCCTGTTGCGCGTAGACCCCGGATCGATAGGTAAAAAAAAGCCGGCCTCCCCGGCCGGCTAAGTGAAGGCTCGACGCCTTCCCCCTGACAAAGCAAATGCACACATGCAGCGACACCATAGAGACACTGCGTGCCCAACGCTTTCAAATACTTTAACGGCCATCGGCTTTGAAAACCGTGATCTCGGTCACGTTTTGAGCCGTTAAGGCTTTCTAAAGTGCATCGTTCAAAGGACCTTGCGATCTTCGACTTTTTTGTGCTCGGTTCCCGGGGGCAGCGGATGGCCCTTGGCAAGCTCGGCCCGGGTCGCCTCGCGCAGGCTGAGTACCTTCACCTGGTAGGCAAGCGTGCGCCCCGCTAGCGGATGATTCATGTCCACGCGGACCTTATCGCCTTCGACCTCGAGCACCGTCACGATTTGCGGGCCCGCTTCACCTTCGGTTTGAAAGCGGCTGCCCGGGGTAAGGTCGGCGCCGCTAAAAGCGGTTTGACTCACGGTTTTGACCAACGCTTCGTCGCGCAGACCATAAGCCTCGACGGGCGCAAGGGTGACGCTGAACGCATCCCCCGGGGCCTTGCCTTCGAGAGCGCGCTCGAGGCCCGGCAAAATGTTCTCGTGGCCATGAAGGTATTCCAAAGGCTTTTGACGCGCCTGGGAATCATCGAGCACTTCGGGCTGGCCGTGACTGGGGACGTCGCTCAATACGTAATGCAGACTGACGACCTGGTGTGACGTAATCGACACGGAAAACTCCTCTCCGGTAAGCTATCGGCTCTTTCAGGCGGCCAGTTTATCCTGCCGCGTTTTCCCAAGGCCACCGTTAACGGCTTTTTCTGGAGTCCTATCACCATGGTATCCCCTACTCCCAGGCGCAGCTGGAAAAGCGCCCTGGCCGTTTACTTCTGCGCGCCGGTGATCACCATGCTGTTTCTGGGGTTTTCCGCGGGGCTGCCCTTTTTGCTGGTGTTTTCTACCCTCTCGGCCTGGCTTAGAAGCGATGGGGTCGAAGTGGCGGCCATCGGCTTTTTCTCCTGGATCGGCATTCTCTACTCGATCAAGTTTTTCTGGGCGCCGGTGGTCGACCGGCTGGCGCTTCCGGTGCTGACGCGGGGTTTTGGCCAGCGCCGAGGATGGATGCTCATCGCCCAGGTGACGATCGCCGCCGGTCTTGTCGGCATGGCGGGCATCGACCCGGTGGGTAACCTGGGGTTCGTGGCGGCATTTGCGCTGCTGGTCGCCTTTGGTTCGGCGACCCAGGATATCGCCGTGGACGCCTACCGGATCGAGTCGGCCCGCGACGATCTACAGGCGGCCATGTCGTCGACCTACATCATCGGTTACCGCTGCGGGCTGATTGCCGCCGGGGCCGGGGCGCTCTATGTCGCCTCGCACTACTCTTGGGAGGTGGCGTACTTGGCGATGGCGGCGCTGATGGGCGTGGGCGTGCTGGCCGTGCTGGTTCGACCAGAACCCAAACGCGCCTCATTGACCATTCAGCTGGTACACGAGCCCAGCGTGCGCGCCTACCTTCGCCAAAGCCGCGGCCAGCCCAAGTGGCGCCGCCGCCTTGTGGCCTGGGCGATCGGTGCGGTGGTCTGCCCGTTCATCGATTTCTTTCGCCGCTTCGGCGTCAAGGCGCTGGGGCTTTTAGCCTTCATCGCGGTGTTTCGTATCAGCGATTTGGCCATGGGCTCGATGGCGAACCCGCTGTATATCGATTTGGGTTTTTCGCTTGAAACGATCGCCGCGGTGACCAATATATTCGGGATCGCCATGAGCATTGTCGGCGGGATTCTGGGCGGGCTTTTAGTGGCGCGCTACGGGGTGAAGCCGCTGTTGATCGGCGCCGCCGCCTTCGTGATGGTGACCAACCTGCTGTTCACCGCGCTCGCGCTGATCGGCGACCAACTGCCGATGCTGGTCGTCACCATCATCGGCGACAACCTGGCCAACGGCCTGGCCAGCGCCATCTTTATCGCCTTTTTATCGAGTTTGACCTCGAAGGCCTACACCGCCACTCAGTACGCGCTGTTCTCGTCGCTGATGACGCTGCCGGGCAAGTTTTTGAGCGGCTTTGGCGGGCTGGTGGTCGGCGCCCAGGGGTACGCCACCTTTTTCCTGGTGGCGACCCTTTTAGGGCTACCCGCGGTGCTGCTGGCAATCTGGGTCAACAAGGACAAGACGCTGTTCGAGACGCCCCGTTAGCGGTGCTTTAAAAGCCAGTCCAGCGCACCCGGCGTGGTGCGCCACTGATCGCGCATCAGCGTGCGATACTGCCAGGCCTCTGCCCGCGAGCCCGGGTCGACCTGGCCATCCGCGTGGGGCAGCGAGGGTTTGGGACTCTCGGCGCAGAGAAGCTCCAGGGCGTGGCGGTTGTGGGCCACGGCTTGATCCAGCGCGCCTTCGGCGGCCTGGCGCTCGGCCAGCCGATAAAGTGCCAGGGTTCTGCCCATCAAAAGCCCCAACACCTGGGAGCCGTCGTCTTTCTCGCACTCCTCGGTAAGCGTCAGCGCTTCGCGGTTGCGGTCATCGCGCAAGAGCTGGTCCAGCACCAGCTCCTTGAGCCCGAGGCTATCCTCCTGGTCGATGGCCAGCAGTTCTTCGGCAAGCTCCCGGGAGTGTTGGCGGGCGCCGCGCTCCATGCCTACCACCAGCGCAAGGCCGGTGCGTAGCAGCATGACGTTTTGGGCGTCGTCCCAGCAAAGGCTACCGCCACCCGCGGCGCGGGCCTGCTCCAGCCAGCGCGAAAGGCGCACCGCCAGTGGCTCCAGTAGGCTCGGCGCCATCCAGGGGAGGCTGCCGAAGCGGCTGGTCAGCGCCAGGGTGACATCCTGCATCACCTGGGGCGAATCCAGCCACTCCGGGTTGGCGCAAAGCGCCGACATCCACTCCACCGCGTTGCCCCAGGGGTCGTCGCGAAAGCCAAGCGCTACGTCGTCATCGACCCACACCTGGAACTGCTCGTGCCAGGCGGCAAAGAGGGTCTCTTCGCGGGCGGTGGTGGTGTAATAAAGGCGCGTATCGTCTTGTGATGCCTTGAGATCGAGCTTCGGCGCGGTCGGCAGTGCCGCTAACAGCGACTGTAGCGAGATCAGCGGCGTCGCCAGGTCCTCTTCGGCGCTCAAAAGTTGGTCGGCAAGGGTGGCGCCGGGGTTATCGGCCAGCGCCGAGAGAAACTCGAGTTGCTCTTCGTCGAGCCCGCCCTGGCGCACCAGCCGGCGATACCAGAAATTGGCCCGCTCGCGAGCCTCCTCTTCGTGCCCCTCGTGAAGCAACAGCATCGCCTCGATATACGCAAGCGTCGGCGAGTCGGGCAGCGCCTGCATCGCTTTGATGAACGCGCCGCGGGCGCTGTCCAGGTCGTCGTTATCCAGGTGCATCAAACAAAGCCGCTCGAGCGCGACGCCGCGCAGAAACATCGGTCCGCGCTCCATCACGTCGTCGAGCAGGTCGGCGCGCTTGCGGGTGAAGCCGCGCTCCTGGTAGATATCGAGCAAAATCTCGAAGGCGGGCTCGGCCTGGTCGGGCAGGCGCGACCAGTCGCTGCCATCGAAAAGCGACTCGAGAATCTGCATGGCGCGCCCACTCTGGCCGCTTTCGGCCGCGATCAGCCCGGCTTCGAGAAGTGCCTGGGCCGGGGCGTGATGGCTATCGAGGGCGGCCTTGAGCGTGGCACCCTTCCACTCCTTGAGCGAAAGCATCCACATTACCTGGCCGGGGATCTCGGTGGGAAAACTCACCCGTTGGCAGCACTGCTTGTACTTGCGTCCGGAATCGCACCAGCAAGGCTCGTTGCGCCCGGGTGTGGCCAGCGGCTCGCTTGCGAATTCGAGACGTTCGAGCGGTGCTTGCGACCAAAGAATCGGCGCCAGCGCCTGGGCGGTCGCTATATCGCCGTTGAAGTACTCAGCACCCTGCGCCCGAACCCAGGTCATGAAATCCGGATAGTGCTCTTGCTGCCTGATTGCCGAGAGTGCCCCTGAGGCGAATCCCAGCAGTTGATCGACCCATACCGCCAGCATTTGCCAACTCCACTGTTTAGAAAGCGCCATAGTCTAGCATGAGCACGGGGCTTCTCGCAGGAGGATTGGCGGGGCGCTGAACGACTGTTACTGTGCGTCGAGCGCCGGCTCGACCGCCCCGTGTCAAACGCACACCTCAAGAGTCATTTCGCTATTTCGTCACGGTAGCGTTAAGACGCCGTCGGCGGCACGTGGTCGGCCCAGTTTAAAAGCGGCCGGGTACGCTCGTGCATGTCCAGGCGCGCTTTTAGGCGCACCAGATTCCAGTAGTGGCCGTTGAGCGCGCGGGAAAGCAGCAGCGTGTCCGCCGGGGGCTGAAGGCGGTCCATTGCGCCCCACACCTTGGGCGAAAGCTCACGCAGGCGCTGGTGTACGCGCACATCGCCAAAGTCCTGCTCGCCGGGCTCAAAAAGCGGGGTAATGCTTTCCGCCGCTTCGCGATAAAGCGTGAGCGGCGCGCCCTGGCCCTGGCGGCCGCCCATCTTCACCATGGCCTCGTCCATCGCCATCGGGTCCTGGTCCAACGTAGCCTTCAAAAGCGCCATCATCGCCGCAAGACGCTCCCTGGGCACGGGGATCACCGCGCCGAAATCGTAGATCACCAACCGCCCGTGCGCGTCGGCGGCGAAGTTGCCCGCGTGGGGGTCGGCGTGAAGCTCCCCATGGGTGAATAGCTCTTCGGTGATCCAGTCCGCCAATACCTGCGCCACCTTCTGGCGGGTGGCGTCGTCAGCGCTTTCCAGCTCGCGCAGCGGCGTACCGTCGACGAAGCGCATGGCCAGCACGTGGGTGCCGCAAAGCGCCATGACGGGCTCCGGGATCACCAGCCTTGGCTCGTCTATGTAGCGCTCGCGGTAGCGGGCCAGCGCCTGCGCCTCGGCGGTATAGTCGAGTTCGTCGCGTAGCCCGGCGGCGAGCTCCTCGAACATCGCATCCAGCCGCGCCTGGGGCACCTTGAACCAGCGGCCCAGCCGCATGATGCGCCGCAATTGCACCAGGTCACTCTCCAGCACCTCGGCAAGGCCGGGGTACTGTACCTTCAAGACCACCGTCTCGCCGTCGAGCGTCACCGCTTTGTGTACCTGGCCCATGGAGGCACTGGCGAAGGGCCGCTCTTCGATCTCGCTAAAGTGGGCGTCCAAATCGCCGTACTGAAGCACCAGCGCCTCGCGGATGCGCGGCCAGGGCATCGGCTCGGCCTGGCGCTGTAGCCTGGCGAGTTCCTCGGCCAAATCCGGCGGCAGCAGGTCGTCCCACTGGGACATCATCTGCGCCATCTTCATCGCCGGGCCCTTGAGCTCGGAAAGCCCTTCGAACAACGCCTCCCCAAGCGAGCGCCAGTCCGCCTGGCCGCCCAGCCGGGTTTTAAGCATCGCCCCGCCGGTACGGGCGCCCAGGCCCATCAACCGCCGCGTTCTTCCGCGATCGCGCATAGCTTCCTATCCTTTTTTGAAGGGGTGACACCGGAGATACCGCATCCGCGATACTTCTTCTAGCGTAGCTCATAGCACACTTCGCCAGCGCCCGGCCGCTTTTTAAAGGCGCTGACCAAAACACCTTTCATTCATCGAGGCCGGTCGTGCTTAGGTGCAAAATTCTCTTTAATAGATTAAAGACCAACACCGATATACATATTAACTGTTTGTTTTTAATTAATTTATTTTAAAGGAAATAAATTTGCACGTATGTGCAAATGTAAACGTACTGTCACGTTCGCCTCCTAGAATGCGTTTTATATCGGGCCGATGCCGTCGGCTGTCAATCGCGTTTACGAGGACTACTCATGGCCGGGTCGATTCACACGCCGCTCCCCCGTTACCGAGCGTTGCAGCTGAGCTTGAAAAATCCAGCGACGCTGCTGGGTTTGGGCTTATTGGCCACGTTCAGCTACCTGATCCTGGCGCCGGTGCTGTCGATTTTGCTGGACGCCGTCAACGTCAACTTTGGCGACGCCAAGCGCATCGGCACCGAGCAGGGCAGTTTTACGCTCTACTATCTTCAACGCGTATTCACCTCCCCGGTTTCCCACCGCTTGTTTTGGCAGCCGCTGCTCAACACCCTGGGCGTTGCCATTGGCGCCATGAGCATCGCCATGGTCGTGGGGGGCGTCATGGCCTGGCTTTTGAGCCGTACCGACCTTTGGGGTCGGCGCTGGTTTGCCACTGCGCTGATCGTGCCCTTCATGCTGCCCACCTGGACCTTCGCCCTTGCCTGGACGACGCTTTTTAAAAACCGTTCGATGGGTGGCCAGCCCGGTTGGGTAGAGTCCATGGGTTATGATTCGCCGGACTGGCTGGCCTACGGCGCGGTGCCCATGATTTTGATACTCGCGCTGCACTATATTCCGCTGGTCATACTCCTTTTTGGAAACGCCCTGCGCCGCTTCGATTCCCAGCTCGAGGACTCGGCGAGGATCATGGGCGCCGGTCGCACTACCGTGGCGTTTCGCATCATTTTACCGCTCATGCGCCCGGCGCTGATGTCCGCCATGGTGCTGATTCTGGCCGATGCGCTGGGCGAATTCGCCGTACCTTATATTCTGGGCCTGCCGGTGCAGTTCGATACGCTCTCGACGTCGCTTTTTCGGTCCATTTCCTCGCGCCAAACCGGCGTGGCCTCCGTACTGGCCGGGGCTATCATGGTGCTGGGCTGTATCACGCTGACCATCGATCTATACCTGATGCGCGAAGCGCGCCGCTTCGTCACTTTGGGGGGCAAAGGCGCTATGCAGCGCCGCCGCCCGCTGGGCATTTGGCGCCTACCGGCCACCCTGCTTGCCGCCTTCCTGTTTATCATCGGCGTCGTCTTGCCGCTTCTCACGCTCTTTCTTTCCACAGTCATGCATATCCCGGGGCGCTTCAACGCCGCCAACTTCACGCTGGATTACTGGATCGGCACCGGCCTCGATACGATCGCGCTGCAAAACGGCATCCTGCTCACGCCAGAGTTTTGGTCGGCCACTTGGAATAGCCTTCGTATCGTGGGTAGCGCCTCCATCTGTGCGGGCTTGCTGGGCTTGCTGGTGGGTTATGTCGTGACGCGCACGCCCTGGCGCTGGCTTGCCAGCGGTTTGCGCCAGCTCACCTTCATGCCTTACCTGGTGCCGGGTATCGCGTTCGCCGCCGCCACGCTTTCGCTCTTTGCGGTACAGCGCGGCCCCGTGCCGGCGCTTTACGGCACCTCGCTGATTCTCATGCTCGCCCTGATTGCCGATCAAATGCCGTTTGCCTCGCGGGCGGGGATTTCCGCCATGACCCAGCTTGGCAAGGAGCCGGAAGAGGCGGCGCAGATCGCCGGCGCCACCTGGTGGCGGCGCATGGTCAGCATCATCGTTCCCATCCAAAAAGGGGCGCTGGTCGTGGGCATCGTGTTGCCCTTCATCTCCGGCATCAAGGGGGTGAGCCTGTTCATTATCCTGGCGGTACCGGCTACCGAGGTGCTGACCACCTACTCACTTCGGCTGGTGGATTACAACTACACCCAGGCCGCCAACGCCGTTGTCCTGATGATCGCCCTGCTCGCCTGGGGCGGCACGATCCTGACGCAAAAATTAACCAAAACGGGCCTGGCCCAGGGCCTGGAGCATTAATCATGCCGACTATCACGCTAGACGCCATTGGCAAGCAGTACGGCGGCCAAACGATCGCCGTCGACACGATCGACCTGACGATCAAAGACGGTGACTTCATGTGCCTGCTCGGCCCTTCAGGCTGCGGCAAAACCACCCTGCTGCGCATGATCGCCGGGTTGGAGCATCTGAGCCAGGGCCAGCTCTTCATTGGCAGCCAACTGGTCGACTCGCCCAAGGCGGGATGCTTCGTCGCACCGGAAAAACGCGAGCTGGGGCTGGTCTTTCAAAGCTACGCGCTTTGGCCACACATGAGCGTCGAGCAGAATATCGCCTTTGGCCTGCGTCTTCGCAAGCTGCCCGAGCGCGAGCAGCGCGCCCGCACCCAAGATGTCATGGAAAAGCTCGGCATCGCCGCCTACGCCAAACGCTACCCGTCGCAGCTCTCCGGTGGCCAGCAGCAGCGCGTGGCGCTCGCTCGTATGATGGTATTGAAACCCAGGGTACTGCTGTTGGATGAACCGCTTTCCAACCTTGACGCTTCGCTGCGCATCGAAATGCGCGCCGAGCTCAAACGCCTTCATCAGGCCTTCGATACCACCATCGTCTTCGTCACCCACGACCAGTGGGAAGCCATGACCCTGGCGGACACCATCGCCGTCATGAGCAAGGGCACGCTTCAGCAGGTCGGCAGCCCGGACGATATTTACGCCCGCCCCGCCAACCGTTTCGTGGCCGAGTTTATCGGTAACCCGCCGATCAACCAGGTCGCCGCCGCGTCCCGTTTGGGCCGCCGGCTCAATGGGGAGCCACCCGCGCACAGCCTGGGTATACGCCCGGAAGACATTCACTTGGCCGGTGCCGGACAAGCCGGTGCCTTGCCGGCCAGGGTGCAAAACGTGATGCCCACCGGCGGCAGTTGGATACTGGAGCTCGAGGTGGAAGGCCAAACGCTACACCTTTCGACCCAAATGCGCCCCGGCGTAAAGGCCGGCGAGGCCACCTACTGCCATATCCAGGCGCAGCATCTTCACCTTTTTGACCACCACGGCCGCCGCCTCGAACGCCCTCACCTTTTAAAAGCCAACGCGGCGCCCGACAGCGCCTCCACCGCCTCTTACATGCACGCCGTTTAAAGGAATTGATCATGCGCACGCTAACCAGAATCGCCCTGGCCGTTAGTCTCGTTTCAACGCCGCTTGCCTTTGCCGAACAGCCAGGTTCGCTCGATGAACTCATCGCCGCCGCGCGCGAGGAGCCGGCCATCACGGTCTACGACTCGACCGGCAAGATCGTCGAGCAAGCGGCCAACTTTTCCGCCAAGTACGGCGTTCGAGCCGAAGGCGTCAAGTCGAAGGCGCCCCATACGCTGGAGCGGATCATTCGCGAGGCGCAGGCTGACAACATCCAAACCGACGTGGCCATTTTGGCCGATGCCCCGGCGGCCGTGGCCCAACTGCTCGAGACCGGGTTCGCCTTCAACTGGTTTCCCGAGGAGATGGCCGACACGGTCAGCGAGCGCTACCGCGACCCGCTGGCGATCGTCATGGCGCCCAACGTATGGACCTATAACACAGCGCTACACGAGAGTTGTCCTATCGACAACGTCTGGGCATTGACCGACCCGGAGTGGGCGC
The DNA here is from genome assembly GCF_968212445.1 of Vreelandella sp. GE22. Taxonomy (NCBI): domain Bacteria; kingdom Pseudomonadati; phylum Pseudomonadota; class Gammaproteobacteria; order Oceanospirillales; family Halomonadaceae; genus Vreelandella; species Vreelandella sp. GE22. Next base: position 1,727,596 of record NZ_OZ309110.1, on the reverse strand, counting down.
GCCATGTCACCATGCAGGACCCGTTGGGTAAGCCCTCTTATGTAGACTGGTTCAACCAGATGGCGCAGCACAGCGACCAGGCGATGGCCGAGGCGTTCGAGGCGCACTATGGCCACCCGCTCGACGAAAGCGAAGAGAGTGCCACCGCGGCCTGGGTCAGCGCGCTGGCGGCCAACGCGCCGCTGCTCACCGATTCGGACTCCAACGCCGCCGAAGCGGTAGGCTCCCCGGACCAGCAAGACAACTTTATCGGTTTGACCAGTACCGCCAAGTTTCGCGAAAACGCCAATGGCATGAAGCTTGGAATCTGCGAGGATCTGACCCCGTGGATCGGCTGGACCTACCCTTCGATCGGGCTGATCGCCAGCGGCACGCAAAGCCCCAATGCCGCCAAACTCTTCATTCACTACCTGCTGACCGCCGAAGGCATCGCCCCCCAGGCCGTGGATGGAAAAATTTCGACCCGCTCGGATATCGCTTTACCCGCGCAAGAGCCCTCGGGTATTGGCGCCTTCAAGGCACAGCTATTCGACTACTCGCCGAGTACCGCCATCGACGACTGGGATAACCGGCAGGAGTGGCAGGATCTTTGGATGCTCAACTACCGTCGTTGAAGCCAACTTTAAAGCGCTATCTTAAAAATGGCGGCTCAATAACAAGACACAATGCTCAAAACGTTAATGCCAAGGACTACTATGCCCATTTCGTCACACGCGCTGACGGCCCGCGCTGAATTTCTCAAAGAGGTCATTCAGCAAACGGGTCTTACGGCACACCGCCTGTTTGAAAACCGTACGCCCGGGCGCTATACGCTCAAGGGGCCCCAGGACTTTTTGACCGAAGCCGATACGTTGGTCGAAAGAGCGCTTCGTGACGCGCTTTGTGAGCGCTTTCCCCAGGACGGTTTTTTAGGCGAAGAAACGGGTGGTGAGTTCACGGGCGACGCGACCTGGGTCGTCGACCCGATCGACGGGACCGCCAACTACGCCCGGGGCATTGCGCATTATTGTGTGTGTATCGCCTTCGTGGATGAGGGCAAAACCCAGCTGGGCGCTATTTACAACCCCTGCACCCAGGAGCTTTATTTCAGCCAGCGCGGCCAAGGTGCCTACAAAAACGGCGACCCGATTCGCGTCGCCGATACCGATACGTTCACCGCCGCCACGATCGAGATGGGCTGGTCGACACGAACCTCCCTGCACGACTATTTGAGCGTGCAAAAAGCGCTTTTGAGCCAAGGCGCCAATATACGCCGCGGGGCGTCCGGCGCCCTGGCGCTGGCCTGGGTGGCCGAAGGCCGTATCGACGGTTATCTCGAGCAGCACATGAACCCCTGGGACAGCCTGGCGGGGCTTCTCATGGTCAAGGAGGCCGGCGGGATAACCCAGCCGTACCTCTCTTTGGCCGGCACCCTCGACCGGGGCGGCCCGGTGCTTGCCGCGGCACCGGGTATCGCGGACTCCCTAACCCACTGCAGTCAACTCGAAGAGCCTGAAATCGCATGACCAAAATTCACTACCCGCGCCCGCCCCTGAGCCTGATCGAGTCCGAACTGCCCGGGCGAAACGTCGCGCTCTATATCGGCGACAGCGACGCCGCCAGCCAGCCAGCGCTACTTCACGAGCGCGGGATTACGACCGTGATCAACTGCGCGGTCAACCTCGACATCAACCTGGTCGAACCGGGACCAGCCCCGGCGCCTGGCGGTTTAACGCACGGCACCGGCGCGTTTCGCTACTATAAGATCGGCATGATCGACGGCCCCGGCAACCCCCACGAGCAGATACTGGCGGGCTACTTCATCGTTCGCGCCGCGCTCGACCAGGTCATGCCGGATAAGCCCTCGTACCCGCTGCGGGAAAAAGGCAACGTGCTGGTTCACTGCCGCGGAGGACGCAGCCGCTCGGTCACGCTGGTGGCGCTATTCCTGCACCTGGAGCTGCCCAGCCGCTACCCTACGCTCGAAAGCGCGGTGGCCCACGTGCGCCAAAAGCGCGAGCTGCATCCGGACGAGTGGTTCGAAACGCCCAAGCCGGAACTTCTGGAGGCGGCCCGCATCGCCGCCGACCAGGTCACTTTGTTGCGTCAGGGAGCACCCGATGAGCAGCTCACGCAAGTTTGCTAGCGCGGAAGAAGTCGCACGCTTGGCGGGCGTTTCACGCTCGGCGGTATCGCGCACGTTCACCGATGGCGCCAGCGTTTCCGACGAGACGCGCCAAAAGGTGCTCGCCGCCGCCGCCGAACTCAATTACCACGTCAATCACCTGGCGCGCGGGTTATCCCAGGAGAGTTCACGGCCGGTGTGCCTGGTCGGTAACCATCTTGGCTCGCCGTTTCTCTCGAGCCTGTTGGAGGCGGTGAGCCGCCATATTCAGGCGCTTGGCCGGGCGGTCATGCTGATCAATACCTCTGGAGAAGCCCAGGCCGTCGAGAGCGCCCTTCATCAGGCTCTGCAATACCGGGCAAGCGCCGTCGTGGTGCTCTCCGGCGCACCGGCCGAATCCCTCGTTCAGACCTGTATCCAAAGCGGGCTGCGCGTCGTGCTGGTGAACCGGGGCCAGGTCTTCGATGGCCCGGTGCATATTACGCTGGGCCATGAAGAGGCCATGCAGGAGGCTTTCGATTTGTTCTATCGCGCGGGCTGCCGCTCTTTTGGGCTCGTTACCTCGACCGCCGGCACCCCCAGCCTGCTCGCCCGGGAACAGGCGTTCATTCGGTCCATCGATGAAGCGGGGCTTGCCGTCACCACGGTGCGCGCAGGTCCCACCCGCTACGCCACCGGCCAGGAAGCCGCCCGTCAGCTGCTCGGCCGCGCCAAACGCCCGGACGCGGTGCTATGCACCACCGACCTACTCGCCTGTGGCTTTTTGGATACCGCCCGGCACACCTTCAAGCTCGATATTCCGCGCGATGTATGCGTGATGGGCTTCGACAACATCGAGCAAGCCAGCTGGGAAAGCTATGGGCTGACCACGTTTCATCACCCGGTCGAGGAGATAGCGGCCTCGGTGGCCCAGCAGTTGGCGGACGAGTGCGTAGCGGGCCAGACCATCCAGCTACCCGCAAGACCGGTGTGGCGTAACACCATCCGGCCAGGCTAGCCACCACCGTTTAAAACTCAACACCATGATTTTATTCGCCATGAAGCGGCGAAGGGGCCCCGCTGTGCCTTTAAAAACGGCCACGCATCATCCGTATGCCCAAAACGACATAACGTCATTGACTCCCAAAGGAGATTTCCCATGCAGTTGACTCACTGGTCCGTGGGCGCCGCCGCGCTCTGCTGCGGCCTGGCCGCCACCCAGGCCCTGGCGCAAGCCCAGGCAAACGATGAAAACGCTAAAGCCACGACCTACTTCAGCACCAAGTCGCCCTACGATTACGTGGCCGCCGACCTCACCCCGGCCCCGGAAGGCTACCAGCCGGTGTTTATCCAGTACGTGGGCCGACACGGCTCGCGCCACCTTTCAAGCGCCAAGTACGATAAAACGCTTTTCGATCTGCTCACCCTAGCCGATGAGCGCGGCCAACTCACCGCCGCCGGAAGCGAACTCCGCCAGCAAATCGCCCGGCTCATGGCGGTAGAAGAAGGCGTTTACGGCGAACTCTCGATCCTCGGCGGCGAGGAGCTTTACGGGATAGGCGAGCGCCTGGGCGATCAGTTCACGGCCCTGTTCGAACAGGGCCGCCCGATCCTTGCCCACGCCACCTACAAGGACCGGACCCCGCAAAGCCGCGACCACTTCCTGGCCGGGCTTCAAAGCGCGCTCGGCGATGCCACCCCGCCGATCATCGCCGAGCAGTACGCCAAAGGCCGCGACCCTTACCTAAGACCTTATGATCTGGCGACCCGGTATCGCGACTATAAAAGCGGCGGTGAATGGCAGCAGGTGCTCGAGGCATACCTCGACGGGCGGCCAGAGACCCGCGACTTCGCCCGGGATATTCTCGAGCAGTTCATCGACGACGAACTGTTCGAGGAGCTGGCGCAGGGCGAATTTGCCCTGGAGGACGCCAAAGGCCGCGTCAAGCTCGCCACCCCCACGGACGCCGCCAACAATCTCTACCAGCTCTACATCATCTCGCCCAACATCGCCCGCGAAGGGGCTTTCGACTTCGGGCAGTACTTCAGCGAAGAGCAGCTAGCCTGGTACGAAGACCTCGACCTGATGGACGCCTTCTACGCCAAAGGGCCCTCGCTCACCACGAGCGACCTGCCTCGGGAAATTGCCGCCCCCATGGTCAAGGAGCTGATCACCTCGACCGACCAAGCGCTCGAAGAGGATAGCGCCAGCGGCATTTTCAACTTTACCCACGCGGAAATGATTATGCCGCTAGCCGCGTACCTTGAAATCGAGGGCGCCGATGAAAGCCAGGACGACCCGGCGCGGGTTATTACGACCTGGGATGGCAAAGCGATCACGGCCATGGCAGCCAATATTCAGTGGATCTTTTACGAAAACAGCGGCGAGCTCTTGGTCAAGATGCTGCACAACGAACGCGAAGTCGCGTTTCCCGTGGCGACGATGGCCTACCCGTATTACGAGTGGGAAAGCGTCAAGGCGTACTACGCCGACAAGGTCGAGGAAAGCGGGATCGCCCTGGGCAATACCCTACAAGACGATATCGAGGCGCTAAAAAACGATTTTTAACAAGTAAGCGCCCTTAACCCAACGAATTAACACACTGATAACCACGCCCTCTTTTGATCCTTCGATCAATGGAGCGGCCACTTGCTGCCCAAATTTCATCAAGGGATACGAACATGAAGACTTCACTCACCGCCCTACTGCTTGCCATTGCGACTTTTCAGAGCGCTCACGCGGCCATCGTTTACCAGGACGAGGACCTTCGGGTCGACCTGCGCGGCAAAGTGCAATACGAAGCCGGCGCTTTCAAGTACGACAAGGATAACCCGGCAAGGCGCCTGCATTTTGGCGGCGACGGTAAGGCGCGCCTGGGGCCCCAGTTCAAGTACCGCTTTTCCGATGAGTTGGACCTTTTGGGCAAGCTCGAATGGCAGCTTAGCGCCGAGGACGAAAACGACGCCAAGACCGACGGCATCGACGTTCGCTACGCCTGGCTTGGCTTTCGCTACCAGGATCAGCTCGAAATGGCCATCGGCCGGACGAAAAGCTCGACCAGCCAGCTCATCGACGTTACGGATATTTTCGAGCTGTACGGCTCCTCGGCCAACGACAACAAGATCAACGGCATCAAACCCTTTGCCAGTAAAAAGGATGACCAGCTGACCTTCGGCTACGATGTCGGTAATTGGGATTTACGCGGCAGCTACGTGTTCGAGGACGAACGCCGCCCTCGCGAAACCAGCGTGGGCGATCGCGACTACCAATACAGCTTTTCGGCGCGCTACACCACCGACAACGAAATCGACTTCGTCGGCGCCTATGAGCGCCAAAGCTTTCAAGGCACCACCGACACACTGGGCGATATGACCAGTTGGGGGCTTGGCGTAGGCTGGCGCTTCGACCCGTTCTACGTCGGTGCCCTCAACGGCTACAAGACCATGAACGCCGCCAACGATCAGACGTTCTCAAGCCACTTCTATGAGCTGGCCGCCGCTTATGAGCTGGGCAAATTTCTGATCATGGCGGGCTACAACAATGAAGAGGCCGAGGACGACCTGGCCTACCAGGGCCGGCGTGTCGACGAGGTCGTGTTCGGCGTCTCCTACCAGCCGATCCCCCGGGCCAAGGTATACGCCGAATACAACGTTGACCGCGTGAACGTCGACGGTCAAACCCGGGACGATCTATTCGGTATCGGCATGGAGGTCAAGTTCTAGCGCCGCCGCCAGGCGGGGGTGGGTAACGCCCCAAGCATTTTTGGGCTTTCGAGTGTAAGGGTCGACTCTGCTACCATGGAGCGCTCTGATCACTCGAAGGCCCTTCGCGTATGCGCTTGATTATCGCCGAAAAACCCAGCCTCGCCCGGGCGATTGCCGATGCCCTGCCGGGTAGCGCCCGGCGCCAGGACGGCGCGCTGGTATGCGGCGATACCACCGTGACCTGGTGTCTGGGCCACCTTTTAGAGCAGGCCCCACCGGAGAGTTACGACCCGGTAGACAAACAGTGGCGCCTGGACCGGCTACCCATCGTACCCGGCAGCTGGAAACTAGCGCCGCGCAGCCAGGCGCGCGGCCAGCTTTCGGTGATTCGCAAGCTGATCAAGCAGGCAAGCGAGGTGGTTCACGCCGGCGACCCGGACCGGGAAGGCCAACTGCTGGTGCAGGAGGTGATCGAGTACCTGAACTACCGCGGCCCGGTCTCGAGGCTTTTGGTGAGCGACCTTAACCGCCCGGCGGTGGCGCGCGCCCTCGACAGGCTGCGCCCCAATCAGGAGTTTCAGCCGCTCTATCAGGCCGCTCAGGCGCGCTCTCGGGCCGATTGGCTCTATGGCATCAACCTGACTCGCGCCTGGACGATCACCGGCCGCCAGGCCGGCCACGACGGCGTGCTCTCGGTGGGTCGCGTGCAGACCCCGGTACTGGGTTTGATCGTGCGCCGCGACAACGCCATTCGCGATTTCAAGCCCCACCCTTTTTATCCGCTCTGGGCCGAGCTCAAAGTGGCCCAGGGCCAACTGCGCGCCTGGTGGGTGCCCACCGAGCGCCAGCCCCTGGACGACCAGGGCCGACTGGTCGAGCGCGGCCCCGCCGACGCCCTGGCGAGCCAGCTCCCCGGCGCTCAGGGCACGCTTGCCCAACTCGACCAGCAGCAAAAGCGCCAGAACGCGCCGCTGCCCTACTCGCTCTCGGCGCTTCAAGTGGACGCCGCGCGGCGCTTCGGGCTTTCGGCCCAGGCCGTGCTGGACGTGTGCCAGCGCCTTTACGAGCGCCACACGCTGATTACCTACCCGCGCTCGGACTGCCGCTACCTGCCCGAAGAGCACTTGCCGCTTGCCAAGCGCAGCCTGACCGGGGCCTGTCAAAACGACGAAACCCTCGCGAAATGGCTAGAAGGCGCGGATTTCAGCCTGCGCTCGAAAGCCTGGAACGACAAGCAGGTCGGCGCCCACCACGCGCTCACGCCTACCGGCAAACCGGCGGACTTCTCCGCGCTCTCGGAAACCGAGGGCCAGGTGTTTCGCCTGGTGGTGCGCAACGTAATGGCCCAGTTCTACCCGCCGCTCAAAACCTTTGAGGTAAAGGCGGAGTTTCAGATTCTGGGCGAAGCCTTTCGCGCCCGAGGCCAGAGCGTGCTCGACCCCGGCTGGAAGCCGCTGTTCACCACCAAAGAAGACGCCCCACCACTACCGCCGCTTACCCAGGGCGAAACCTGTCAGGTCGTGAATGCGGGTGTCGAGGAGAAAGAGACCCGCCCGCCAGAGCCGTTTTCGGATGCAAGCCTCATCAAGGCGATGATGAACATCGGCCGCTACGTGGAAGATGGGGAGGTGCGCCGCACGCTTCGCGACACCGACGGGCTGGGCACCGAGGCAACCCGGGCCGGTATCATCGAAACCCTGGTGCAGCGTGGGTATCTGGTGCGCAAACAGAAGGCGCTGCGCGCCACAAAGCTGGGCACCGCGTTAATTGCCGCCCTACCCGAGGCGGTCAGTACGCCGGAGCGCACCGCGCTTTGGGAGCAGCGCCTAAGCGGTATTGCCGAGCGCCAGGACAACGCCGGCGCCTTTCAGCAAGCGCTGGTCGACGACCTACGCGGGCTGCTTGGCCAAAGCGATGCGGGCAAGCTAAGACAAAGTTTGCAAAGCGCCCAGGGCGAAGCGGCCACCCCGGCCAAGCGCACTGCCGGCAAACCCAAAAAGCGCTACACCAAGCGCAAAACTACCGCGACGCGTAAGAAGACTCAGTAAAACGAACGGGTCTCAATCGCCTGTCTTGATGACCCTTTTTCAGTAAAGGCGCAAGGTAAGACGTCGTATGTTCGGATGGCCTAAACAAGATAACGGTATAAAATTTGGGTCTTACTTCGCTATTCGAGCCGCCTCCTGTGACACCGCCATAACCCATTCGATAACGGCTAACAGGGCCGGATCAAGACGACGGCTTTCCGGATAAACCAGGAAATACGCCCGATCTTCAAGCTCCTCGCCAAAGGGCTGAACCAGGCGCCCCTCGGCCAGTTCCTCTTCGATCAACTGACGATTCATCAGAATCACGCCCTGGCCAGCCACGGCGGCTGAAATGGCGTGGCTTTCGTCGGAAAACGCCAGCCCGGCGCCAATATCCAGCTCTTTCATACCGATTTTCTTCTGATAACCGGGCCAGTCCATGGGCGATACGATAACGCCCTGGGGTCGAAAGTGAATCAGCGGGTACGCCGCTATGTCCGCTTGCAAACGCCGGGCAAGGGCCGGGCTGCAGGCCGGCAGCAAGGTAGTATCGAACAGCTTTTTGGCCATTAGTCCCGGCCAGCGCCCGTCGCCGTGGCGAATGGCGATATCCGCGGTTATGCCATCCAGGGCCACGGGCTCGTGAGAAGCATGCAGACGCAGATCGATATCCGGGCTAGACGCACGCAGTTGGTAGATCCAGGGAAGTAGCCAGCGCACGGCGACCACCGGGGTCGTGGTCAGGGTGATGGCCTGGCGCTCGGGTATGGATCTTAGCCGCTCGATCGTATGGCTGATGGCATCGAAGGACGACTCCAAAACCTGATACAACGCCCGGCCGCGGGGCGTCAACTCGAGCTTTCTTGGCTTGCGCACAAACAGCGCCATACCCAGCGCCTCTTCCAGAATGCGTATCTGGTGACTGATTGCGGTCGCCGTGACCGAAAGCTCCAGTGCCGCCTGCTTGGCGCTTTCGTGCCGGGCCGCAGCTTCGAAGGCCCGAAGCGCGGATAACGAGGGTAAACGACGTTTTCTCATGGATGAATTCATCTCACCTGTTGCTGAACAAAAAGGTCGTTTGTCCGGCTTATTAGCGCCGGCCTATGCTGGCTGTGTCGTTAATCATAGATGAACACAATTCATAAAAGGAGTCCCTTCATGTCCCACGTTCTGCATATGGATATCAGCGCCCGGCCCGGCATCGCGGGTACCGACCCCCGCGGTTCTCACAGCCGCTATTTATCGCATCGGTTCGTCGAGCGCTGGCAACGTGGCCAGCCACAAGATGTTGTCACCTACCGCGATTTAGGGCTCTACCCACCCTCTTATATTGACCACGACTGGATAGCGTCCGCCTTTACGCCTGAAGCGCGCCGCGAGCCCTGGATGAACGCGGCGCTGGCGGAAAGCAATGAGCTGGTCGATGAATTGATCGCCGCCGACATCCTGGTGATCGGTACACCGCTTTATAACTTCGGCATGCCGGCTCCTCTCAAGGCGTGGGTCGACCAGGTCATCAGGGCCGGTCGAACGGTGGATATCGACACGACCCAATCGCTCGCCCCTTATATCGGCAAATTAAGCGAGCGCGAACGCCATGTGGTCATACTGGCGGCCAGAGGGGGAATGCACATGGCGCCAGGCGAAGCAATGGCGCACATGAACCACCTCGAAACCCACTTGGCCACGGCGCTCGAATTCATGGGTATTACCCGCATTCACACCATTGCCATCGAGGGCCAGGAAACGGGAGGTGAGGTATTGGCGGCATCGATTGCCGAGGCGACGCGCAAGGTCGCGCGCCTGGTCGATACGCTGCAAGAAAAGTTGTGCAAAGTGGCGGCACCTGAACCGGCCTGACCAAACCCAACGCACGGCCGGGTATATTGCAGACACCCGGTCGTTGGCCCATTAGCCTGATCAGGGCTCGATGAGTAGCGGCGGTACCGGGGCGCCCAACATGTCCGCCGTGGCGCGAAACAGCTCGGCTTCCGCCGGACGAATCTCGCCGCTGTGTTCGATACAGCGAGCCATGGCCTGCAAGAGCTTCGATTTATGCTGCGGCTTCAGGCGGCGCAGCAGGCTCACCGCCTGGCTTAGCGCACGCCGGTCATCGACGTTGGCGCTCAAAGCCAGCTCAAAAGGCAGCTCCTGGGCGGCGGCGCTGAGGGCCGCATCGATGGCCGAGGTATCATCCTGCCCGGCGCTTGCCAGTACGCCAAGCAGGGTTTGGCACTCGTTGTGTAAATCGGAGAGCTTGCGATTGGCCGGGCCGTCCGCGCTTTTGGTCAGGCCCAGGTGATGAACCAGCCAGTGATAAAGCGTCCACTCGAACAGGCTAATCTGGCCATCGGCTTCGGCCAGGGCTTTGATACAGTCACTAAAGCGGTTTGCATGGCTCTCGGAAAGGCTCTTGAGCGCAGGTAGCGCAAGCTCCATCAGCGGCAAGCGAAGCTCGTCTCTTAGGGTCAGAATCTCACCGGCGTGGCTCATCACCGCGCGGTAGACATCCGGCTGGGCGGACTGTTTTAAAAGCTCGAGCTGCGCCTGGCGCACCTGGTTTTGCTGGCTCAGCAACAGCCCGTACATCAGCGCCCGCACCCCATAGGGGTCCTGGGCGGCCGCTTTGATCCGCGCTGGCAGCGCAACGAGGGTCGCACGCGCCTGGGAAAGATGGCGCGGCCCCGGCTGGCCCATGGCCGTAATGGCCGCCTGGGCCGAAGCGCCGGTCATGCCCGTGCCCCTGCTTTGCGCGTGCCCGGTATCTGTAAAGCCCGCAGCCCGGGAGGAGGCCGACCCGGAGGTAGCACCGCCGGCGGTGGGTGCGCTCAACGACGCATCGAAGGCGCCGTTCCAGCCCGGCATCACGCGCCGGATGCGCTTTTCGACCGGCGGGTGGGTGGCCAGCAAGCGCGTAAAACCAGCCTTCAAGCCTTGCCCAAAAAACAGGTGGCTATACTCGCTTGCCTGGGCGGTGTCGAGTCGCGAGCCGCGGCTGCTCGAGCCGATCTTGATCAGCGCGTGGCCTATTCCCTGTGGGTTACGCGTGTACTGCACCGCGGATGCATCGGCTAGATACTCGCGCTGGCGGCTCACTGCCGCCTTGATCCAGTTGCCAAAAAACGTGCCCGCGTAGCCGATCACCATGAGCGCGGCGCCCAAGGCCACTAAAACAATCGCCGCTTTGCCATTATTGTCGTTAGTACGCTGCATGGAGCGCCCGCGAAAGGCTGTGCTGCGCAGCAGGATATAGCCCAACAGGCCAATCAAAAGCACACCGTGAAGCACGCTGATCAGGCGCATGTTCAAACGCATGTCACCGTGCAGGATATGGCTGAACTCGTGAGCCACGACGCCCTGAAGCTCGTCGCGGCTCAAATGATCGATTGCTCCTTGGGTAATCCCGATCACCGCATCGCGGGTATCGAACCCGGCAGCAAAGGCGTTGATACCCGCCTCTTGTAAAAGATACACCGGCGGTACCGGCGTACCCGAGGCAATTGCCATCTCTTCGACCACGTTGAGAATACGGCGCTCGTTGGCGTTCTCGGTGGCGGGGTCGATCTCCCTGCCGCCCAGCGATTCGGCGACGACCCGGCCACCACCGCGGCGCAGTTGAAAGCGCTTGAACAGCCCGCCAAAGCCCACCAGTGCAACCACGCCAAGCGCTACCATACCCACTAGCTCAGGTGAGAGTGCCGCCAGCAAGCCATTAGCCGTCAGCTCGGTTTGACCCGTCCCCTGATCGCCCATGAAATAAACAACGAGCGTAACCACCAGGGTGGTAACGACGATGAGGGCCATGACGGCCGCTATCAATAATATGACCAGCCGCCCGGTTTTACGCCGGGCGTCGTCCTGCGCCGTGAAGAAATCCATGCATCATCATCCTTGTAAAACGCCTTAAAACGATACCTCGGGCGCGGACTGGATCTGCGCGCTGTCCTCGAACTCCAAAAATGCGGCGTCCTCGCCGTGGCCGACCATCGGTGCTATCGCAACCGGCGGGAAGCTTTGGCGGTAGGTGTTGTAGCTCATGACGGCATCGTTGAACGACTGGCGGGCAAAGGCGACCTTGTTCTCGGTGCTGGTCAGCTCTTCCGAGAGCTGCTGCATGTTCTGGGAGGCTTTCAAGTCCGGGTAGGCTTCCATCACCACGTTGAGCCGACCCATCGCCTGGGTAAGCGCCCCTTCCGCGCCGCCAAGCTCGGCCATGGCTTTTTTGCTTCCCGGGTTGGCCGCCGCCGCCTGGAGCCCGGACGCCGCCGAGTTGCGCGCCTGGATGACCGCCTCCAGGGTCTCGCGCTCGTGGGAAAGGTAACCTTTCGCGGTTTCTACCAGGTTGGGAATCAGGTCGTGGCGACGTTTGAGCTGTACTTCGATTTGCGCAAAGCCGTTTTGAAAGCGATTGCGCAGCGAGACGAGCTTGTTATAAACACTGATGGTGTAAAAGACGATGATCGCGATAATCGCCGCGATAATAAGAGTGGCTACCATAAGGGATCCTTGTCCTGGACGATTGAAACGAGGCGGCAAGACGACGCCAAACGCGACGTTTGCATGCCAAAAGAGCTGCTGTCATTGCATCATCGCACTACTTGGCAAGCGCGGGTAAAAAACTTAAATCCATATAATAGTTTTGGGGGTTGTCCTGCTCGATGTATACCGCCACGGTATCGGTGCTGATATACATTGAGGGGTCGAACCAGATATTGGCGCTTTTGAACACGTGTACCTGCATGGTCGCCGGGTTCAGCCATTGAGACACCACCTGGTAGGGGTTCTTACCGTTAACGGAAAGACCGGTATTGCGCTCGACGCCCTGAAAAGTGGACTCGATACGCAGGCCGGTTTCCATGAGGGCCTTGTCATTACGGGCGTTGAAGCCCGGCACTACAAACATCGCCAGGCCGCTCAAAAAGAAGGCGGCGCCCAGGCCACCAAGGATCAACGGCGCCCCCCAGGCGGAGAAAAAGCCGGTCAACCGTGCATCCACCGGGTTGGCCGGGTCATACAGCACCTCGACACGCTCGCCCGGGGAATAGCCTGGCGGGTTGCTGCCCGCCGGCGAGACGAACTCCACCGGCGCGCCGCCCTCGGCGGTAAACTCGACCACCGGGCGGTAGGTAACGGAATCCTCAGAGCGGGTCCTGATCAGCTCGGTGACCGTACCCTGCGCGCTCGCGGCCTGGTCGAGAAACGCCGCCGAACTCTGATAAAGGAAAAAAGCCCCCACCAACAAGCCAAGACCCACCAACAGCGACAGATATTTTGCGATGGCAACAGCACGCATTTTTCATTCCTTGAAAATGTTAAATGAAACGTTCAAACGCCCGGCGCCAGCGTACTGGCACCGGGCCCTTCGGTCAGACGAACCCGGTTCGTTTGGTTACATCAACGCCTCGCCGTTGAGGGTGACCTCGCCGCGCTCGACCGTCAGCGTTTGCTGCTCGAGCGCCGGGTCGAGCATGAAACTAAACGGCATGGGGATTAGCATCATGGCCTCTTCAGGGGGTGTGCTCACGCTAACGCTCATGTAAAGGCGTTCGAAAAGCTGCTCGAGGGCCTGCGCCTCGGTTAGCGTATCGGCTCCTTCGTCTACCGCCGCCGGCAACGCCAAGTCGCGATCCCACACCGCACTATAAAGCGCCTGTTTGGAAAGGCCCTCGCCATCGAAGCGTATCTGCGCCGTCAGGCGGGGTTTGAAATCCAGGCCCATTTCCGGCAGCACGATATGGGCTTCCAACGGGTCAATGGCCAGGGTCGGGCTTTTATTCAAAATCTCATAGCCGCCTTCGATGGCGCCAATCAGGTGTTCGCGGTAGCGCGCTTCGTCCACGGCGCTTGGGTCCTCCTCCCGCGCCTGCTGCATTTGTTCCAAGGGCAAGTAGGCTTTTGAGAAGTCCTGCAGGCCCTGCATGTCCAAATTTTCCGCGGGCATATTGAGCGAGAAACGGCCCATGGATGTGTCGTCGACGCCCATGTCGTCCACCGTCAAATAGGCGCTTTGGTTCATCAATGGGGTATCATCGATACGCTCGTTGACCGCCTCGAACGCGACACCCGCCATATAAAGCGTCAGCCCTTGGGTCAGTAGTTCAAGGCGCGGTATGTGCAGGCGCTGGCGAAGGACACCCTCCTCACTCTCTCGCGCGTCCATCGTAGCGCTTGGCGAGATTAGTCGATAGGTCATCTCGGTGGGTGGGTCAGTCAACAGAATATCGTCGCTTCGAAGGTCGAAGCGCCAGCGCTGCTCGTCATTGAAGGATAAATCCATGACCGCGCCATTGATCTCGCCGTCGGCCTCCAGAAGACCAAGCGTATCGGCGCTCAGTTGCCCTTCTACGCCGCTTAATGAGGCCACCATATCGATGTCGATGACACCGCTGAACAGCGCTTCGTTTGGCAGGATGGTGCCGGTCACCGGGCTTTGAAAAACGCCGTGATCGACCAATAAATCGACATCGGCGGTCACGCCCTCGTAAGCCACCATCTCGAGCGTCGCCGTGGCGCGGGTATCGAACAAAGACTTGTCGATGTGAACATCGGTGACGCGCCAGGAGGGCGAGGCATCAAGTCTTGTAAAGGCCTGCTCCAGCGACTTCTCTACTTCGCTGCCCACGAACGCCTGAGCGCCCAGATAACCGCCCACCCCCACCACGACGACCGCGCCTGCGACAATCCCTACCGTTTTCGAACTTACGGCCATAGCCAGGTCCTTTCCTATGTATTAATAAAGGTTAAGCTTAAATTAATAATGATTATTATTACAATCCTGCCGTGTGCCGGCGGGTTTTCCTTTAGGCGGTACGGCCCACCAGCTTGCCAGCACCAGCGCGCCGAAAACCGAGTACACCAACCCAAAGACCCAGGCCGGCGCAGTGTAGTAAATAAGGCTTTGCAGCCAGTGCTGAATAAAGGCGCCCGCGTAGGTGGCTTGATTCGCTTCAAAGCGCAGCGCCATTTCCAGGCGGGTAAGCGGGCAAACGAGGCCAAGCCAAGCCTGAACGGCCACATAACCAATCGCGCCCAGGTGCACGAGCCGGAACCTGCGATTGCGCACCCAGCGCCAGCCCAACAAACGCCCGACGTAAACGGCCAGTAAGCCGCCCACCACGAACGCAACGAACAGTACGTGAACGATGAGTACGGCATCAGCCAGTAAAAGATAAACGGAAGACGACATAGCGAGCCTTTATAACCTACGGTTGAGCGCCCGAACGCGAAGTATGTTGTGAGACGGCTAACGCGCTTTTAGGTTTCACGTTGAGGGTCGACCAGTAGCGGCGCAGGGTTTAGAGGCCTCGCTTGCATAAAACAGAAAGCAGGCTTGTCAAATACACAATTGCCGCCCTTTGGCTTACCTGGTAGCTTGATTTTCGGCAACCTGCGGCGCAACCGCCCGCCGTTTAACGGCCTTTTGGATAAACCGCACGTAAATGGTTACCCCCTTTTAGCGTCTAGCCTGCTGGCCTTTTCGGCTACCTACGCAGGGCTGATGCCAGGGGGACCGCCCTTATGTGCAATGATAATTAAAAATCCCCGAAGCATGCCTGCACACTAAAACCACAACGCTGGAAGCGGAGAGATAAATGAAAGAGACGTTGCGTTCGACCGAGGCAAGCGCCAGGGGCAAGAAAAAACGCGTCATGCCGGATGTGTTCATCATTTTATTTGGCTTTATGGTGCTGGTGCTCGTCGCCTCTTACGTGGTGCCTGCCGGTACCTATGAAAGAACCGTCGAAAACGGCCTGACCCAGGTCGATACCGAAAGCTTTCGCTATATCAGTGCCGATTCGCTGAACGTGATGGACCTGTTCACCGCCATGCATAACGGTCTGGTGGCGGCCTCGACGCTGATCTTTCTGATTTTGATCGTCGGTGGCGTGCTCAAGGTGATCGAATCCACCGGGGCGATCAGTGCGGGTATACACCGGCTGATCGCGCTGGCGAAAGGCCGCCAGAATGTGCTTATTTTCATTTTCTGCGCCACCTTCGCCACCCTTGCCTCCGTCGGTGTGGGCGCCAACCTGGCCATCGCCTTTATTCCCATCGGACTCTATTTGGCCCGCTCGATGAAACTCGACCCGGTGGTCGGCGTGGCGATCATCTTTTTGGGCTCCTACGCCGGCTTCGGTGCCGGCGTTTTCGATCCCACCGTGACGGTGACCGGCCAGACCATCGCCGAGCTTCCGCTGTTTTCCGGCTTTGTGTATCGCGGGGTGATTTTCGTCGTCTTTCTGGGCATGACTGCCGCCTATATCTGCCGCTACGCCAAGCGCGTCAAAGCGGACCCGGCGGCCAGCGTAATGGGCGCGGAATTCGTCGATGCGGCGCCGGATAGCCAGCAGCCCGAAGAGGCCACCACCTTTACGTTGACCCACAAGCTGGTGCTGGCGCTTTTCGTGTTTGGCTTCGGCTTTTTCATTTTTGGCGCGTTCAACCACGGCTGGAGCATTCCCGAACTCTCCGCGACCTTTTTGATGATGGGTGTGCTCACCGCGGTGATCGCCCGAATCTCGCCCAACGCCTTTATCAAGCGATTGATGGCCGGCGCCGGCGAGGTGCTTTACGGGGCGCTGGTCATCGGGGTGGCCGCGGCGGTGATCGTGCTGCTCAGGCAGGCGGAGCTGATCGATACCATCGTGCATAGCGTGGCGACCTCGCTGGATGGCCACGGCAAGGTCGTCGCGATGGAACTTCTCTATGGCTTCAACCTGATGTTCAACGGCTTGATCACCTCGGGCACCGGCCAAGCGGCGATCGTGATGCCGATCATGGTGCCCATCGGCGACATGCTCGAAGTGACCCGTCAGGCCACGTTCATCACCTTCAAGCTGGGCGATGCGGTCACCAATATCGTCACGCCGCTTTCCGGCACGCTGATGGCGTGTTTGGCGATCGCTCGAGTCTCCTACGTGGAGTGGTTCAAGTTCGTCCTGCCACTGGTGTCGCTTTGGGTCGTGACCGGGGCGCTCTTCGTGGGCGTGGCCGTGGCCATCGACTACGGTCCGTTTTAACGCAAACGCCTGCTTACCCCTAAAACACCTTCGTCAGGTAAGCCCCGGCGAAGGTGTTTCCCCCGCCTTTGCCAGTTGCTCTTCCAAAAACCGCAAAAATGTTTCGATGTGCTCCGGAAGCTGGCGCTCGGCCATGACCTGTACCTGAAGACTTCGCTGTGAAAGCTGGGGCTCCTCGAACGGCCTTAGCACCAAGCCCTCCTCCTGGGTTCGGCCACTGACCGACACCGCGCTGCAAAGCCCTATCATGCTTGGGTGCTCGCTGACCATCGTGTAGGTGACGCCCAGGGTATTACAGGCAACGCTTGGGTGAAGCTTGACACCGGCCAGACTGCACGCGACGTCGAACAGATGGCGCACCGTCGAGCCTGTGACCGACATGGTCAGCGGGTAGTCGCTCAAATCCTTTACCTGGAGTGAGGGCTTCTGCGCCAAAGGGTGTTGGGCAGACATCAGCGCGCTAATCGCCGCGCTGTGACTCGATACCACCTGCACGCCAATATCCACCGACAGGCTGAAGGTCAGCGCGATATCCACGCTGCCTTGCTTGACCAGCTCCGAGGCGCGCGCGGATTCGACCACCTGAAGATCGAAGCCGATCTCGGGATGCTCGCCGATAAAGCGGGCAATCACGCTGGGCAGAAAGTGCCACGCCATGCCGTCCGGACAGGCCACGCTAATCGTTTGGCGCTGGCGGGTGGTGGCGCTGCGCATCTCGTCGACCACGCTTTCGAGCTCCAACTGATTACGCAGCGCGTAGGCCTGAAGCAGCTTCCCCGCTTCGGTGAGCGCCATCCCCCGGGGCTGGCGGATAAAGAGCTTTAGCTCCAGGCGCTGCTCCAGGTTGGTGATCTGGCGGCTAACTGCCGATACCGCCACGTGCAGCTCTTCCGCCGCCGCGGAAAGCGAGCCGGTTTTAGCCACGCTTTGAAAGTAGCGTAAGTTGAGTTCCAGCATGGCCACTCCTGGGTCATCGCCCATTATGAGAACGCGCCTGGCAAGGCACTAATGGTTTCTAATTAACATAAATATAACTTGATATATTAATAATTGTGGCAAATCGGAGCAAGCACTAGGCTTCTCTTACTTACTTGCCCCTTTAGCCGAGGCCCGCCATGACGATTGCGCACTCGATTGAGCAACAACCTGCCAAAACGAGCGCCTGCTCGAACCGGCAAGATGCCATCCACCTGGCCCTGGAAGAGCTCTCGAACGGCAACTTCTACAAAACTCTGGCGCGGCGAGTCGCCATGCGCACGGTGAGCCAGAACGCCGAATGTAAAAAGATGCTCGAGCGCTACCTGGATGACGAGATCGAGCCCTTCTTGAGCGGGCTTGGCTTCACCTGCCGCGTGATCGATAACCCCAAAGAGGGCATGCCGCCGCTGCTAATCGGCGAGCGTATCGAGGATGAGTCGCTCTCGACGCTTCTGCTCTACGGGCACGGCGACGTGACCGACGGTCAGGAGACGCAGTGGTCCAGCGACATCGACCCCTGGGCGCTGACATTTATCGATGGCCACATTTATGGCCGCGGCTCGGCGGACAACAAGGGCCAGCATAGCGTCAACCTGACCGCACTTGAAGCGACCCTCAAGGCGCGAGAGGGCAAGCTTGGTTACAACGTCAAAATACTCTTCGAAATGAGCGAAGAGATCGGCTCGCCGGGGCTCGAGGAGACCTGCCGCCTTTACCGTGATGCGCTCAAGTCGGACCTTTTTCTCGCCTCGGACGGCCCGCGTATTCGCGACGACATGCCCACACTCTTTCTGGGCTCGCGCGGGGTGCTCCAGTTCAAGCTGTCGCTCAACACCGGCAACGGGGGGCGCCACTCGGGTAACTGGGGCGGGGTCATCACCAACCCCGCGGTGGTGCTGAGTAACGCCCTGGCCACGCTTGTATCACAAAAGGGCGAAGTACTCGCCGACTTCATGAAAGCGCCGGCCATTACCGATGGTGTGGGCAAGCTGATCCGCCATTTGCCGGTCGGCGGCGGCGCCCTCGACCCCGTTATCAACCCCTGCTGGGGTGAGCGCGCGCTCAGCGGCGGCGAGCGCCTGTACGGCGCCAACACGCTGGAAATTCTGGGGTTGAGCGCCGGGCGTACGGATAAACCGGTGGGCGCGATTCCGGAACTCGCCGAGGCGGTGTTACAGCTGCGCTTTGTGAAAGGCACCGACTGGAAAGCGATCGAAAACCGTCTACGCCAGCACCTGGACATGCACGGATTCGAAGAGGTGGCCCTTGAAATGCTCGGCGGTTACGCCGCCACCCGCCTGGACGCCGACCACCCTTGGGTCGGCTTCGTCGCCAAATCCGCCGAGCAGACCTTGAACGAGCCCATTCATATTCTTCCCAACCTGGGCGGCACCATTCCTAACCACTGCTTTGCCGACGTGCTAACGCTGCCCACGGTATGGCTGCCCCACTCCTACCCTTCCTGTAATCAGCACGCGCCGAACGAGCACCTGTTGGAAACCATCGTCGAGCAAGGGCTCAAAATGGCCGTGGGGGTCTTTTGGGATTTGGGCGAACCCGAGGCGCAATCACTCACCGCTGCCAAGGCGACAACCTCATGACCACGTCTAAAAACGCTGTCGATAACGAAGCCATTCATTGGGACCAGGACATAAGCTACGGCCAGTACCTGGACCTGGAAGCACTGCTGGCTTGCCAGAACCCGGCATCCGATGAGCACGACGAGCTGTTGTTCATCGTGATTCACCAGGTGTCCGAGCTCTGGATCAAGCTTTGCCTGCACGAAGCCCAGGGCGCCGCGGCGCACATCGCCCAGGACAATCTGTCGCCCGCTTTCAAAATGCTCAGCCGGGTCGCGCGTATTCAAGAGCAACTGATCAAGGCCTGGGAAGTGCTGGTCACCATGACCCCGGCGGACTACGCGAGTTTTCGCGACAGCCTCGGCCAAAGCTCCGGATTTCAGTCCTACCAGTACCGTGAAATCGAATTCTTGCTGGGTAACAAGAACGCCAAAATGATCGAGGCGCACCGCGCCAGACCCAAACACTACCAAAAGCTGCAGGACGCGCTTCACGCGCCGAGCATTTACGATGTCGTTTTGCAGCTTTTAGCGCGGCGCGGCTTCGCCATACCGGCGGATAAAATCGAGCGTGACTGGAGCGTGCCCTACCAGGCGAGTCCGGACGTCGAAAAAGTCTGGACCGAGATCTATCGCCAAAGCGAGCAGTACTGGGACCTTTACGAGCTGGCCGAAAAGCTGGTGGACGTAGAATTCAACTTCCAGCGCTGGCGCTTCAGCCATATGAAAACCGTGGAGCGCATTATCGGCTACCGGCGCGGTACCGGCGGCACTGCAGGCGTCAATTATCTCGTCAAGGCGCTGGATTTGCAGTTCTTCCCCGAGCTTTGGAGCGTTAGAACCACGATCTGATTCCGGGGACGAAAGCCCTGAAAGAAGCGCCATTCGATTTAGCAGGAGATGTGTCATGAGTGATAGCTATAACGGTGTAAGCCTGCAAAGTGTACAAGAGCGCGATCGCAACGACCCGCTGGCCGCCTTCAAGGGGCACTTCGCTCTACCCGAGGGCATGCTGTACCTTGACGGCAACTCGCTGGGCGCCCAGCCACAGGCGGCCAGAAAAGCCGTGGGCGATACGCTCGATCAATGGCGCGACGAGCTGATCAAGGGCTGGAACCAGGGGTGGTTCGACGCTCCGGAGCGCCTGGGCAACCTGCTGGCCCCGGTCATCGGCGCAGGCCAAAATGAAGTAATCGTTACCGACAACATCACGCTCAATATTTTCAAATTGCTGGGCTATATCACAAGGCAAGCCCCGGCGACGCGCCAGGCGGTGCTATCCGAGGAGAGCAACTTCCCGGCCGACGGCTACATCGCCCAGGGGTTTTGCCAGGTGAGTGGCCTCGAGCACCGCTTTCTCCCCGAAAATGCGGACCTTGCCGAGCACCTAGAGGGAGTGGCGGTGGTCGTACTTAGTCAAGCGAACTACCGTACCGGCAAGCTGCGCGACATGGCCGCAACGACGAAGCTCATCCACGCCCAGGGCGCCGAGGTCATCTGGGATCTCGCCCACTCCGCCGGGGCCTTGCCCGTCGAGCTTAACGAAACCGGTGCGCGCTTCGCGGTCGGTTGTACCTACAAATACTTGAATGGTGGCCCGGGCGCACCGGCCTTCGTTTACGTCAGAGGCGACATTCAGGATGGTGGCTGGCAGCCGCTTTCCGGCTGGCACGGCCACGCAGAGCCCTTCAAGTTCGCAACCGACTACACCCCCGCCGGGGACATATCGCGCTTTCGTACCGGCACCCACTCGGCCCTTGCCTATTCGGCGCTCGAGGCCTCGCTGGCGCTTTGGAATGATGTCGACATGCAGGCTCTGCGCGAAAAAAGTCTCGCGATGACGGACCTGTTTCGTGAATGTCTGGGCGATCTTTTTAAGACCCACGGCATCGATGACATTACCCCTGAGGCCGCAAGCCGCGGCAGCCAGATCTCGTTGATCGATACTGAAAACGGCTACGCCATCGTGCAGGCGCTCATTGCCCGCGGCGTGATTGGCGACTACCGCGAGCCCGGCCTGATGCGCTTTGGCTTCACCCCGCTTTACCTTAGCTATGAAGACGTATGGCAAGCCGCCGGCCAGTTTCGCGAAGTGGTCGAAAGCGGTGAGTACAAGGACCCGCAGTTTCACGTGCGCGGCGCCGTTACCTGAGAGATCGAGATGAGTAAGACACGCCAGGATACTGCCTATTCCCCGAGCCACTTCGCGCGGGATTTCGAAGCCACCCTCGCCCGTCAGGCCGCCGCCGGGCGCGAGCTCTCAGCCCATCACCGTCCGGTGACGATCAGCCCAGGCCATTCCCCCGCGGCGTGTTTCAACCTCTTCCTCCCCCAGGGCGAAGGTCCCTGGCCGTTGATGGTATTCATTCACGGTGGCTACTGGCAGGAACTCGACAACACGGCCACGGACTTTCTCGCCCGCCGTTACCTGGCCCGGGGTATGGCGTTTGCCTCGATCAGCTATGAGCTGGCGCCCGGCGCCACTATCGAGGCGATGATCGAGCAGTGTATTCAAGGCCTGGAGGCAGCGTATCGAGGGCTTGCAGAAAGCGGCGGGACCTGGTCGATCACCCTGGGCGGACATAGCGCTGGTGCCCAACTGGCTTACTGGGTGGCCGCCCGCAGCGGCGTTCCCATCGATGAGCTGGTGCTGGTCAGCGGCGTTTTTGATCTGACACCGCTGGTCGATACCTACGTGAATGCCCCGCTTGACCTGAGCCACGCCCAGGCGCGGGCGCTCAGCCCTCAGTTTGGCCCGCTAAGCGGGCTACCGCCCTGCCAGGTGGTGATTGCCGAAAACGACCCGCCGGCCTTTCACCAGCAGGCCGCCAATTTCGTCGCCGCACTGGAGGCGGCGGGCGTAGAGGTCACGCGAAACGATGTCGCCGGGTGCGATCACTTCGACGTGTTGGAAAAGCTTTAACACCAACGTCAGAAATAGACGCGCGGGTTAGTCGCTGTAGATACCCGGCGCGCCGGATTCGGCAAACGTCCAGCACTCATGAATATCGGTGGGCAAGGTGCGCCCTTCGGAAAGCGGCGGCAAATCATCGAGGGGGAAAAACGCCGCCGCATCGGTTTCGTTATTGGCCACGAATGCGCCGCCTTCTAACGTGCATACGTAGAACAGCTTATAGATGTGATTCGGCGAGTAGTAAGCGTAGGGGTGCAGGCTTCGATCCTTGAGCATGGCAAGGCGCGGGTTGCTCGCTCGATACCCGGACTCCTCGAAGATTTCCTTCAGTACGCCTTCGCTCGGGCCTTCGTTCACATCCGACCAGCCGCCAGGCAACGTCCAAAGGCCATCCTTGATTTCGCGCACCAGCAGCACCCGGCCTTTTTCATCGAACACCGCGCCGCGCACGTCCACCTTGGGCGTGGCGTAGCCCTTGTCCGGGATGATCAGGTTTTCGATCTTCTCGACGGGCACATCACCCAGTACGGCGAACATCTGGTTGGTCAGCGTCTCGAGCTGGCGGTAGCGCTCCAGCTCGTACTTGTTGGTGGTGTAGGTCTGCCCGGTCTGGGCAATCGAGCGAAGGGACTTGGCGAAGGCGAGCCAGTCGTGGGTCATGGCGGTCATCCGTGTCTGTCTGACGTGTCTATCTGCAAAAGTGGCGTGCCATCAGTCTAGCGGGTTAAGTCTTGGTCGAGGTATTTTCACCAGGTCTGGTCGGCGTCCGGCGGGCCGATATTCAGCGGCGTATCCGGGGCGATATCGATCACGCCCTCCAGGCAGCGAATACGCTCCGCCGCGGCGCTGTCCGCCTCGCCGGTGATACAGCCAATTGCATCCAACTGCTCCTTGATTTGAAGCCCCTGTTCTTGCAAATGGGTCGCCATATCACTCATCGAGTACTCACTCGACAGCGTAACGATCCAGAACTCGACTTTTTGCATCGTGACCTCCCGGCACTACGTAAGCGGCCGCGCCGAGCGCGGCCGCCGTGGCTCTTGTATTCGTCATTATCCCTGCATTCAGGGCGCCTGCACCAGCCCCGCACCAACGTAAGCTTGCGAGCCGGACAAACGCCGCGCCGAGGCGACCAGCCGCTGCCATAGCTCGGTTCCGCGAAGTGAGGCATCGGACTGCGCCCAGAGCGCGGCGCAGCCCGCCACGTGAGGCGTGGCCATACTGGTGCCACTAATGGTGCGGTAATTCTGGGGCCGAGGCCAGGCGGAGAACACGTCCCGCCCCGGGGCGGCAATCTCTACCTTACCGAAGTTGGAAAAGTTGGAACGAGCGAGGTTCGGGTCCAGCGAGGCCACCGACATGATGGTCGGCGAATTGGCCGGGGAGCCGGTACGCGCCCCTTCGTTACCCGACGCGGCAATGGGCAGGCAGCCGCTTTGTAGCGCGGCTTGCCCGGCACGGGTGAACGCCGTTTGCACCGGGCTTTGACCGCCCAGCGACATGGAGATCACCTCGCAGCGGTTGGCGACGGCCCAGTTCATCCCCGAGAGCACGCTCCCCCCGGCGCTGCCTCCGGAGTTGGTCAGCACCTTGCCGGCGTAGATCTCGGCGGCCGAGGCCACGCCGTAAGCGGGTGTACGCCCATTCATCGCGCGAGGCCCGCACGCGGTGCCGATACAGTGCGTGCCGTGGCCGTGAAGATCCTGCACGGGTTCACCGACGAAGGAGCGCCCGAACATCGAGCGGCCGGCAAAATCCGGATGCCCCGGGTCGATGCCGGTATCGAGCACCGCCACCTTGATGCCGGCACCGGTCCAGGCACTCTGGGGCACGCGACACTGTGCCACCCCCCAGGTAACTTCATCGGCGCCCGGCTCGAAGGGCTGGCTGTCCCGTTCGTCGAGCTGACCCAGGTCCTCGGCGATGGCATTGGCCGCGCGTAGAAAGCCCCGCAGATACTCGGCGCTTTCCGAAAACGTGAAGTACTCCGGTTCGATCGATGCGATGGCGCTCTGGGCGAACAGCTTGTCGTCGCTGCGCATCTCCCGCAGCTCTAGCGCATCGCCACCCAATAGCGCCACGCCCAGCTCGGGAAACACCATCACTTCCGCATCGCCCGCCTCTTCCAGGTTGGCCACCTGTTCGCTGAAATCCCGCGCATCGGCTACGCGAAACTGCTGATCCTTCAGCACCTTGATCCCTTCATCCAGCATCCCCTCACGATAGCTCACCAGGTACCGGCCGGTTTCCAGGCAATTGCCGCCTCGCTCGAGCGCGGCCATCAGCAGCCGTTCCGACCCGCAAGCGATCGATCTTATCGGGGCATTCGTGTTGGTGGATTTCCCGCCGCCGTTACCTTTCGATTTCGTCGCCATGGTGATCTACTCCTGATGGCACGTTGCAGGTGGGCGCCCCGAGGGCCCCGGGCCGCCTTAAGAGGCCGATCAAGGTTCCAGAAAGCTGCATAAGGGCTGGAAGCGATGAAATGCCTCATGCTTTCAGCCTAATGCATGTGTCTGTTCATGCCAGAACGATTTCATTTGCGCTCACAGCTGAACGGTCATTTCTCTTCGAAATACGCAAAGAAACAGACGTCCTTCATTCGACGCTCTTTCGGCGGATGGACCACCAGACGAAGCCGATGAACAGCGCCTGCAGCGGCAAGCGAAGATACAAAAGCCACAGGGGAATGGCCGGAAATTGCTCGGGGGGATTACCGGGGTGCAGCGCCATATGCACATTGGCGGGAAACACCGCCACCATCAGCGCGATTAGCCCCCAACCTGCCAGCCGCCGAGTTCGAGAAACCAGAATGCCGATACTGCCCAAAAGCTCGAACACGCCGCTGATCAACAGCAGCTCGCGGTGATAGCCCAGATAATCCGGCATGGCCAGAACGAAGATATCGGTCAGTACGAAATGCGCGACGCCGCCGAGAAGGAAGAACAATGAGATGATAATAATAGGAATGGCAGGCATGAGCGGCTCTTTGGATCGATTCGTTCGTAAGTCGATATCTTCGAGGACGGCCACCCGCTACCGATCAAGCGGCTATAAACACGCTCACCACCCCATTCAATTAAGAATTATAGCACCCCGCTTTGGAAGCCCGTCTTAAAACCTCGTAAGGACGATACTAATGGAGTGCTCTTTCCACTATCTCACGGCAATGAATTTCCGTCGTTGAAAACAAAGCAACACCCTTGTACTTTGAATTTTTTATTAATAATGGGATTTCAGTACAACCTAGAATTATACCTTGCGCCTCTTGCTCAACCAATTCGTCTATGACGGATAAAAAGCCATGCCTTGTTTCTTCACTGAATTCATTTAGCACTAATTCAGATACGATTTTCTGATGGACGTACTTTCTAGAGGATGGCCCGGGCACTATGGTTTCGATGCCAGAGCTTTGAAGGACACCTTTATAGAACTCTGTTTCCATGGTTTTTTGTACGCCCATAAGACCTACACGATCCAACCCCATTCTTTGAACGGATTTAGCAGTTGCATCTCTAATATCCACCAATTCGACGTCATACCTGGCTTTTATAGAACACATAAAACGGTGTAACCCATTCGCGCATAACGCAACCACCTCCGCGCCTCCTGAAACAAGCACCTTTACAGCGTCGAGAATCATTTTCTCGCACAACTTTTCTGTTGGATCGTTATTTTGATTTTCGAGAAACAATCCCTCGTCAAGGCTTTCGATTAAGAGGTGGGCACTTTTGTGGCCACCACATTCTTGATTGGTCAAAATATTTATATGTTTGTAATACTCGAGTGTAGACACCCAGCCTAGCCCACCCACTAATCCAATTTTCTTCAACTCACATACTCCTTTGTTTTAAATCCTATTGGCTACGGTGAGAAAATCCTTAAAGGTATCAGACGGCCCAATATTTGATCCAGTAAACGTGCTTGCACGTTTATCCAAAAAGTACTGCCTATAAAATCCACCCTGGATGTTGAGCATTACTGATTTCAAACTTCAAATTGACTGCGTACACGTAATTCACGGACACGTTGAGTTTTCCAGCACACCCGGCTCAGGGCGGAGAGGGTTTTCATGCCAGCACCGCCTCTACGATCCACCATGTTCACGCTTATCGGGTTGCCCTGCCCTATAAGCAATTATTTTACTCAGTAAATTAGCAAATGGTGATAGGCCATGTCATCAGCCAGTTAGGCATTCACCGAACTGGCTTCACCGTTGCCTTCATTTCCAGCCGGTAATCACGACAGAGCTGACTACCTCGTTCTCCTACCGGCATGAATGTCATAGGGTGGGCTGAAGATTTTAACTTACTCGACAACGCTTTTTTAACGAGCGGATTCAAGAGCCGATTCGACTTGCCGATAGCTACTGTTATCGTTGATTGGAGTCCTTTGATGTTTAATCTTCTCTTCAAGAAAAAGACCAAAAACCCGCGCGGAGGATGGGCAGCGCTTCGACAGCTACATGATCAGATGGAAATGGGCATGTTCTCCATCACGTTGAATGCCGACCTCTCGATTTCGGGTCTGAACGAGAGGTTTGTCGATGCCCTTGGTTACCCGCGAGAGCAAGTTTTGGGGCGGCCGATGACGGATTTTTTGCCCTCCTACGTCGAGGAGCTTGCCTGCTTTCGCGCTTTCAAACAAGCCATCTCGGTGCTCGCTCCGGTCAACGACAACTACCGCTACTTGCGTGCCGATGGCTCCCTGATCTGGCTGAATATCGACTGGCTACCGGTACGCGGTGCTGGCGGTAAGCTCGCTTATGTGCAAGGTTACGGCCGTGACGTCACCCAGAAGGTGGAAGGCGCCAAAGAGAGCGAGTCGTTCATTGCCGCGCTGATCCGCTCCACCGCGGTCATCCAGTTCAAGCTCGATGGCACCATCATCACCGCCAACGATCAGTTCCTGCAGGCCATGGGGTATCAGCTCGAACAGATAGTCGGCCAGCACCACCGTATGTTCTGCACCAAAGAAGAAGTGGGCTCTTCGGAATACGCGGCCTTCTGGGACAAACTCAATAGCGGTGAGTATGTCGCTGACCGCTTCAAGCGGATCGACAGCCGGGGAACCGAAGTGTGGCTGAGGGCCACTTATAACCCGGTTTACAACGCGGAAGGCCACCTTTGCAAGGTCGTGAAATTCGCCACCGTCATCACCGAGCAAATGGCGCAGGAAGCTCAGGTACGCGAAGGCGCCAGCCTGGCGTTCGAGGTATCGCAACGAACGGATGAGAGCGCCGATAAAGGCGCGACCGTGATCCAGCAGACCGTCGAAACCATGCACCATATCACCACGGAAATGCAGACGGCGTCAGATAGCATCGAGGCGCTGGATAAACAGTCCCTACAGATCAACACCATCGTACAAACCATCGGCGGAATCGCGGTACAAACGAACATGCTGGCGATCAACGCCGCCATCGAAGCCGCCAGGGCCGGCGAGCAGGGGCGCGGGTTCGCGGTGGTGGCCGATGCGGTGCGAAAGTTGGCGGCCAGCACTAGCGCCGCCACCGTGGAGATTACCCAAGTAGTTCAGAAGAATCAGACGCTATCGCATGATGTCATGCGCCAGATTTTCAGCACCCGGGAAGAAGCCGAACAAGGGCTGGAACTGGCAAGCCAAGCGGGTACGGTGATTCTGGAGATTCAGGAAGGCGCTAAACAAGTCGTTGACGCCGTCCGGCGGTTTTCCAACGACTTGCAGTAGCGTCTGGGGTGATTACTTTTCACGCCCAGACGCTTTAGCTTTCTCGTGCGACGACCTCCCCGTTCCATGAACGGGGAAAGACGTTCAGCGCGCGGCGTTGCCCATCACCCGAAGCGCGTTAATTTCGATGGCGAGCGCTTCGCGGGTTCTGTCCAATGCGCTTACCTCTTCAAGCACGGCGTCGCGCCGATCATTGGCCTCTTCGATCTCAGCGTTTAACGCTTCAAGCTCCGATTCGGCCTGATCACGGGCCTCTTCAGCCTCCTGGCGGGATTGACGCGCATCGTCCCGGGCAGTTTCTGCCTCCTGGATCTCGTTTTCACGCTCGGTGGTCGCCTCTTCGAGCTCCTCAAGACGGCGCTGCCTTTCGTCGATCTGCTCGTCGAGCGTAGTGAGCTCTTCTTCACGGCTTTCACGCTCTCCTTGCAAGGCGCTCAAATCTTCTTCGGCATTGGCAATGTCCGCTCGCGTGGAAGCCAGCGCCGCTTGCGCCTCGCTCTGCTCGGCCTCAAGGGCGTTCATTCGCTGCTGCAAGGTAGCCAAGTCCAGCTCCGCGGCCTCCACCTCTGACATCTGGGCCTGAACCTGTTGATGCTCACGCTCTGTTTCGGCCAATCTCGCTTCAAGCGCGTCGTTCGTCTCCCCTCGCGAGTTGGCAATGAAGTGCGCCACGACGGCCCAGACGACCGCCACCATCAGGAGTACCAAAAGCACCTTTACCCGGTTATCGCTTAGAAATCCTGCCGATGATGATTTATTTTTCCCTGTCATTGGTGCATCCCTCTCACTCGATCTATCGCTCATTATCGTTACCACGGCTATACATCGGTAACTCGTGATCTTACCCCTTGTTAATATGGAGGAAAGTTTCTGTTTCGGCCAGCGAAGAACTGACACGCAGCCACTTGAACATGGCGCTGCTGGCGGCAGCGTTTCTGGCAAGCGGTGGATGCGTCAAATTGGGTGGGGGGCGATCGGCGTGAGCGGGGTATCCCATGGCACCTGGGTGCAGGGCAACGCGCCGATGCGGGCTTGCGGCCTTGCGGCCTTGCGTTCCAACCGGCTGTCCAAAGCTCACCCTTGCAAAAGGGTCATTGGCTCGAGTATGTACTTTAAAAATAGGATTTTACTTTTTCGTGAAAGTCAGCAATATATAACAATGTACATTGCGGCTTTTTAAGCTACTATCGACTTTCAAGCATTGTTGAAATACTGTTTTATTAGTCAATTCATTAACTCATATAGGTAGCTATCATGAGCAAAGGCCAAGACAGTAAAAAAGACACAAAAAAGAAACCCCTTTTGACAGCCAAAGAAAAGAAAGCCGCAAAAGCATCGAAGAAAAAAGAGACCAACGTATTGGGGCATTGAACGAGTCTCCCCGTTCAAATACCCAAATACCTTGCCAGGTTTGATAGGCCAGCCGCGTATTATATATTCAAGACAAGGAGGTCGGCCTGGCGCTCTGAAACTGTAAAAGAGCCACTACTTCTTCGGCATCGACAGGGCGACTTAGTAAATAGCCTTGAACAAATGGGCACTCCATCTCTTTTAAGCACTGCAGTTGAGGCTCGGTCTCGACACCTTCTGCCGTGATATCGATATTCAAGGCCCGGCCTAACGACAAGATACTTCTGACGATGGCGTCGCTACGTTGGAAGGTCATCATTCGGGATACGAATGACTGGTCGATTTTGATGGCATCGATCGGGTAGCGGTCGATGTAGCCAAGGGCGCTGTACCCGGTCCCAAAATCGTCCAGTGCGATACGCACGCCATGTTCTCGAAGGCTCTCCAACACGCTGGCTATTTTATCGGGCTGGTGGAGAAAAACGGATTCCGTGATTTCGACTTGAAGATCACGGGCATCGATACCGGTCTGCGCGAGGATAGCCTTTACCTGGTTGACGTAACCGGCCCGGTTAAGCTCGATACCCGAGACATTCACGTTCAGGTGCAATGTAAGCTCGGGGAACACGGCCTTCCAGCGCTTGAGTTCAGCGCACCCTTCTTGCATGACCCAGCGGCCTAGTTCGTGTATGACCCCGATATCTTCGGCGACCGGGATAAAACGGTCCGGCGATACCCGGCCAAGCAGTGGATGATGCCATCTCACTAAGACTTCGGCGCCGGAGATATCACCTGAAAGGGTGCTGTAAATAGGCTGAAAGACAACGAAGAATTCATTATTCGCCAAGCCCTGCTTTAGCGCATTCTGCATTGCCAGCGCCTCGATTGCCGCCTCGCGCATGGATACATCGAACAAGGCCCACCGCCCCCGGCCATGTTTCTTGGCGGCATACATGGCAATGTCGGCATCACGCAGCAGATCCTCTGGCAAGGTATGCGTCACATCCGCGGTGACTATACCGATGCTGCACGAGGTAAAAAGGTCGTGTCCATCGATCACGATCGGCAAACTTAGTTGATCGACAATGCGTTGGGCAAGCCAGGCCGCCTGGGACGATCGGGGCTCGCCCACCAGCAGGATAGCAAACTCATCGCCACCGACCCTGGCTAATATGTCCTCTTCTCTCATGCAGTTTTCGAGCCGCCGTGCGACCTTTTCAAGAAGAATGTCGCCTGTCCGGTGACCGAGGCTGTCATTGACGAATTTGAACCTATCGACATCCAGAAAAAGTACCGTAGCGGTGGGTATTTTGGGGTAATCGTCGTTGTTAAAAAGATCCCCCAACAGCTTCATCAGGTATGAGCGGTTATACAGCGACGTCAAATCATCGTGGTAAGCGGCATAGGACAACGCCTCTTCGATGCGCTCGCGCTCTTTTAAACGACTTTCCAATGCGACCTTTTCTTCCCGGTCCGCAAGCGCCTGCAACGTCAAATGTTCGGATTCCTTGCGCTCACTGATATCCCGCTGCACGGAAACCCAATGAGTGAACCAGCCTTTCTCGTTGGCAACCGGAACAATGCTTAACTCGACCCAAAAGTGGCTGCCGTCGCGGCGGGTATTAAGGATTTCAACTTCGATGGATTGCCATTTTGAAAGCGCGTTTCGAATGAGATCCAGGGTGTCCCGACTGGTCTGCTCGCATTGGAGTATTCTCGGCGTCAGCCCGATCACTTCGGATAACGTATAACCCGTCGTACTCAGAAAAGCCGGGTTGCAATAAACGATCCTGGGGCCGGGCTCGTCGATGGGCTCGGCCTCTGTAATCAGAATCGCATCCTTTGCATTGACCACGACGGACTCTAATAAACGAAGACGCTCCAGGAACGTTTTTTGCTGCGAAACAAACGACTCGGCTTGTCGTTGAAGGGCTTGGCTAATCAGCGCCGCATGCGTTTGTAAGGCATAAACTTGTGCAGTGCTCAATCGCTTTCGTGGCGAAGAATCGCTTAACAACAGTACCCCTATCGTTTCCCCTTCTTCGCTCTCTACCGCCTGGCCAACAATGAATTCAAGTCCGAGGCCACTTAGCTTTCGAAAAAAATCGGGCAGGGATCGAGCTAACGCGTCATCGATGATGAGGGGCTGGCTGTCGGTAAGCTTCGATTTCAGCCACTGCTGGGCCTGGCTATTAAGCGCCAGTTCGAGCTCACCTGGGTAGCTTGCTAGAAGGTCCCATTCAGTCTCTGCACCGCCTACGAGGAGCGCGGTTGGGCAATCTACTGAGCAGGCTGCCGCCTTGACGAGCAAGCTCAAAGCATTGTGAGGAGGTTCATTGCCAACAAAAGCCATGTCGATCGCCTGTAAAGAGCCTTACCAAGGAAAATAAATACAGGAGCTTTATTCTTTTTATTTTACCGTATAGAAAAGGCGTTAGACGGCGAGTACTTCTACCAGAACGTGATACCCGTAACGCAGCGCCAATCCCAGCTTAGCTTCAAATTTGCGTTGATTGCATCATTCCTGATTAATTTTATGCTGATGAAACCGTCTTTGTTCCTGCCCGCTTGGGGTCAAGGGTTTAAAAGCCTGTCGGCGCCCTGCCGTCATATTGTCGAGCGCTGCCATTCGGCCCTGGTCTAGCGAGTCATTAACACCCCCCGGTCTTACCAGGAGGGCGATCTGTTTTGTTTAGCTGACCGGGATCATGACGACTTTCTGGAAGGCAGAGCGCTCGGTGAGGGCCTGGTACCAGCGCTCGAGGTGAGTACGTGGGTTCCAGGTGAGGCCGCAGTTCCAGAGGTTGTAAATGAACGGGGCCACGGCGATATCGGCCAGGCCGAACTGCTCGCCGGAAAGCCACGTTTGATTTTCCAACGCCTCATCGAGCAGTTGGAAAAGTTCTTCGCACGCGGCAGTGCCGGCTTCGAGTTTCTCGAGATCGCGGGCTTCCGGCGGAGTGCGCACGTAGCCCATCAGCATGACGCGATGGTTCGGCGAGAGCAGCGTGTTGGACCAATCCATCCACTTCTCGGCCTGGGCGCGCTTGGCCGGTGACTCCAGCCAGAGTGTGCCTTCACCGTACTGAGCCGCCAGATACCGCATGATGGTATTGGATTCCCATAGCACGCTGTCGGTGGCGTCGTCTTTTAGAACCGGCACAAGGCCATTGGGGTTCATCGCCTTGTATTGTGGCGTGTCGTTGACACCGTGCTGCAGGCCCGCCTGGATCTGCTCGTAGTCCAGGCCCTGCTCTTCGAGTACCCAGCGTACTTTTTTAACGTTGGTGGAGTTGTCGCGGCCCCATAGCGTAATCATGGCAATCCTTGTCGTTGAGCGATGGTAAGACATGAAGTGTGGCTTGCGTTGAATAGCGTGGCAAGCCTGGCCTTTGCGGGCACCTCACTTTACAACTCGCGGGATTCGCTACCCGATTATGGATTTTCATTGCCTTGATAGAAGGTCATCAGGCTGGAGAAATCGAGCCGGCCGTGGCCTTGGGCTTTATGCAGCGTAAAGAGCGCGCGGGCGGCCGAGCCCATGGGCACGGGAGCAACGCTTTGCTGGCTGATGTCCATGGCGAGCCCCAGGTCCTTGGTCATCAAATCCACCAGAAAACCACCCTGGTAGCCTTTCGAAGCCGGCGCATTTTCCATCACCCCCGGGTACGGGTTATAGACGTTGAGCGCCCAGTTACCACCGGAGCTCTGCTTCATGATCTCGGAGAGTACGCCGGGGTCGAGGCCGTTTTTCACGCCCATATTGATCGCCTCGCAGGTGCCGGCCATCAGGATCGCGAGGAGCATGTTGTTACACGCCTTGGCTACCTGCCCCGCGCCGTGCTCACCGGCGTGAAAAATGTTCTTGCCCATGACATCGAGTATGGGCCTTGCCTGGGCGAACTGCTCTGAGCTTGCGCCCACGATAAACGTAAGCGTTGCGGCCTGGGCGCCCCCTACGCCGCCGGAAACCGGTGCATCGATAAAATGGATGCCTTTCTCTTCGGCTGCCGCGGCCACATGGCGGGCGGTGCCGGCATCGATGGTGGAGGAATCGATCACCAGCGCCCCGGGTTTGATGACGTCGAAAAGCGGCGCCTGGCCCTCCAGGAACAGCGCGCGAACGTGTTGCCCGGCGGGCAGCATGGAGATTATAACGTCGGCGTTTTGCACGGCCTCTACCGCCGAGGCCGCGATTTCACACCCTTGGGCTTTGGCGGTCTTTAATGCTTGCTCACTGACATCGCAGGCGCGAACATCGAACCCGGCTTTGGCAAGGTTCGCAGCCATCGGGCCTCCCATGTTGCCCAAACCGATAAAGGCGATACTGGTCATTAGGATTGTCCTTGTTGTTAATTTTATCGATAGCCGCCTTTATTAGCGAAGCGAGGCCAGCGGGCTCTCCTCCCAGGGCGAGGCCAAGAGCTCGTCGATGAAGAACTGTTCCACCGAGGCGGCGTCCGGGTAGGTCCAGGCCGGGTTGGCGTCCTTATCGACCAGTAGCGCACGTACCCCTTCGGGAAACTCCCGGTGACGGCAGCACTGTACCGACAGCGAAAGCTCCGAGCGGAACACCTCAGCCAACGACATATAGCGGGCGCGCTTGAGCTGCTCGTCGATCAACGTGACCGACACGGGACTGCCGTGGGCCAGGGTTTTCTGAGCACGACTAAACCAGCTGTCGTCGCTTTCTACCGCCAAAATGGCGGCCACGGTCTGCTCGGTGGTGTCGTGATCCATCAACTCACGGATCAGCGGAATCGAATCGAGTACCGGGGTGGCCATTTCGGCGAAACTGGCGGCGCTGCCCTGCTCCAACTCGCGTAGTGAGCGGTTGACCACGCCGTGGGCGTCGATGGCGCCATTTTTTTGCCATTCGGCAAGTGTGAGCGAACTCATCAGCGCCTCGAACTGATCGGCGGCGATGCAGCGGTCGGCCAGTCCCAGGTGGACGGCGTCCCGGGCATTCACGGGGCTTCCGGTCATGGCGAGAAAGCGCCCGGTGCCCACCGGCAGGCGGTTCAAAAACCAGCTCGCCCCTACATCCGGGTAAAGACCGATGGTGACCTCGGGCATGGCGAGTCTCGAGGTCTCGGTCACTACGCGATGGCTGCAGCCGCTCAATAGGCCCATGCCACCGCCCATCACGATACCACTGCCCCAGCAGATGATCGGTTTGGCGTAGGTGTGCAGTTCGAAATCCAGCTGGTACTCATGGGTAAAAAAACGCTCGGGGAAGTCCGGGTCGTCTTTCTCGCCGGTGATCGATTGATACAGGCTCACCACATCGCCACCGGCGCAGAAGGCTTTATCCCCGGCGCTGGTGAGCAGCACCGCCACGACCTTCGGATCATCCTGCCAGGTGGCCAGTTGCGGGCGGATCGCATCGATCATTTCCAGGGTCAACGCATTGAGCGAGCGCTCGGCGTTGAGCACGATTTCAGCCAGAGTGTGGCCGTCTTTGGTGGCGTGCTCGTTAAACAGTACGCTACTCATTGAAGCATCCTTGTTCAGTCAAACGTCATCTTCACTATAGCTCGCCCGCGCCTTCGGCCAACACCCGGCGAGAAATAATCAAGCGCATGATCTCGTTGGAGCCCTCCAGAATGCGGTGCACTCGCGTGTCGCGAACGAAGCGTTCCAGCGGGTACTCCTTGATATAGCCGTTACCGCCGTAGAGCTGTAGCGCCTCGTCGCACACCTTGAAACCCACATCGGTCGCGAAACGCTTGGCCATGGCGCAGTAGGTGGGCGCATCCGCGTGGCCGGCGTCCAGCCGGGTAGCGGCCATGCGCACCAGTTGGCGGGCGGCGGTCAGCTCGGTCACCATGTCGGCCACGCGAAACTGTAAGGCCTGAAACTCCGCCAACCGTTTGCCGAACTGCTTGCGCTCGCGCATGTAATCACGGGCCATGTTGAGCGCCTGCTGGGCGGTGCCTATCGAGCAGGTGGCAATGTTGATCCGCCCGCCGTCCAGACCCTTCATGGCGATTTTGAACCCCTCGCCTTCGCTGCCCAGCAGGTGGCTTTCGGGGACGCGTACGTCTTCGAAGGTCACCATGCGGGTAGGCTGGCTGTTCCAGCCCATTTTGTCTTCTTTACGCCCGTAGCTGATACCCGCGGTTTTGGCGTCCACGGCAAAGGCGGAAACGCCGGCCGCCCCTTCGCCACCGGTGCGCGCCATGACCACCAAAAAGTCGGTGCTACCGGCGCCGGAGATAAACATCTTGCTGCCGCTGAGCACGTACTCCTCGCCTTCCCGCCTGGCGGTAGTCTTGAGCGAAGCGGCGTCCGACCCGGCTCCCGGCTCGGTCAAACAATACGAGCCGAGCAGTTCGCCAGTGGCAAGCCCTGGTCCCCACTGCTCGACCACGTGAGCCTTGCCGAAATCCGCCAGCATCCAGGTCACCATGTTGTGAATGGTGAGGTACGCCGTGGTCGAAGTGCAGCCCATGGAAAGCTGCTCGAAGATGATGCTGGCATCCAGCCTGGAAAGGCCAAGCCCGCCCACGCGTTCCGGGGCGTAAAGGGCGCAAAACCCTAGCTCGCCGGCCTTTCTGATCACATCCACCGGAAAGAGCGCCTCGGCGTCCCACCGGGCCGCGTTAGGCGCCAGCTCCCTCTGGGCAAAGGCCTTGGCCATATCGGCAAAGGCTACCTGGTCGTCACTCAGCTCGAAATCCATGGCGAGTCTCCTGCAAATGCCCCCGCTATCGCGGCGCGGGCCTTACGTGTTGTCGTTATTGATTAGACGTCCATTGAATTGACGTATACGTTAACTTATCGCTTTGCCTGCCCAAGCGCAACGTTCTCCACCGCTACCTGGCAAAGCCCATGAGGGTGCAATCGGCTATTTCTTTACGTTAACGTCAACTTGTTTTAGCCTCGATACAAGAGTCGGCTTAAAACACCCTGTCAGAGACACTTTTATGAGCAGAACTTACTCGATCAGCGAATTGGCTAACGAGTTCGATGTGACCACGCGCAGCATTCGCTTTTACGAAGACCAGGAGCTTTTAAGCCCCACGCGGCGCGGCCAAACGCGTATTTACAGCAGCCAGGACCGGGTGCGGCTCAAGCTGACCCTGCGCGGCAAACGGCTGGGGCTGTCGCTTGCCGAGATTCGTGAACTTTTCGAGCTGTGGGACGAAACCCGAAGCGGAAGCGAAAAGCAGCTCACACTGATGCTGAGCAAAATCGGCGAGCGCCGCGCCGCGCTCGAGCAGCAGATAAAAGATATCACCATGATGCAGCTCGAGCTCGAAAGCGCCGAAAGTCGCTGCCGCCAGGCACTGGAAGAACTCGAACAAAAGCCGGCCGAGAAAAAGCGCCCGGAGCAGCCCTCCTCCTGATATCGACGCCCAAGGCTCCCGGAAAACTCAAAAACAATTCAACAAAACGCAGGTGACCGACCATGCACTCGCTCTATTCGGAACTCGACTTTGGCCTGGATGAGGACATGACCATGCTGCGCCGCGAGGTGAACGCCTTCGCCGCCAGCGAGATCGCCCCCCGGGCCGCGGAAATAGACCAGCAAAACGAATTCCCCAACGATTTATGGAAGAAGTTCGGCGACATGGGTCTTCTGGGCATTACCGTGGGGGAAGAGGACGGCGGTAGCGGCATGGGGTATCTCGCCCACTGCATCGCCATGGAGGAGATCTCCCGGGCCAGCGCCTCCGTTGCGCTCTCTTACGGCGCGCACTCCAATCTCTGCGTCAACCAGATCAAGCGTAACGCCAGCCCCGCCCAAAAAGAGAAATACCTGCCCAAACTGATCAGCGGCGAGCATGTCGGCGCGCTTGCCATGTCCGAGCCCGGCGCCGGCTCGGATGTGGTCTCGATGAAGCTTCGCGCGGAGAAAAAAGGTGATACCTACGTTTTGAATGGCAACAAAATGTGGATCACCAACGGCCCGGACGCGGATGTGCTGGTGGTCTACGCCAAGACCGACCCGGACGCCGGCTCGAAAGGCATCACCACCTTCTTGATCGAGAAAGGCATGCCGGGTTTCTCCACGGCGCAGAAGCTCGACAAGCTGGGTATGCGCGGCTCCAACACCTGCGAGCTGGTGTTCCAAAACTGCGAAGTGCCTGCCGAGAACGTGCTGGGCGACGTCGGTAAGGGCGTGAACGTGTTGATGAGCGGGCTCGACTATGAGCGCACGGTGCTGGCCGCCGGCCCCATCGGTATCATGCAGGCGGCCCTGGACGTGGTCGTGCCCTATATTCACGAGCGCAAGCAGTTCGACCAGGCCATCGGCGAGTTTCAACTGGTGCAGGGCAAGGTGGCGGACATGTACACCACGCTCAACGCCTGCCGGGCGTATCTCTACGCCGTGGCCGGGGCGTGCGATCGCGGCCATACCTCGCGCAAGGACGCCGCCGGGGTGATTCTCTACTGCGCCGAAAAGGCCACCCAAGTGGCGCTCGATGCCATTCAACTGCTCGGCGGCAACGGCTATATCAACGAATACCCCACCGGGCGGCTTTTGCGCGACGCCAAGCTCTACGAGATCGGTGCCGGCACCAGCGAAATACGCCGCATGCTGATCGGCCGTGAACTCTTTACCGAGAGCCGTTGAGGAGTGCGCCATGAGTAGCATCGACACCCAGGTCAATACGCGTAGCGAGCTGTTCCAGAGCAACGAAGCGGCGATGCGGGCAGAGGTTTCGAAACTGCGCGAGTTAACCGCCGCTATTGCCGAGGGCGGCGGGCAAAGCGCCCGCGAGCGCCACGAAAGCCGCGGCAAGCTCTTCGTGCGCGACCGCATCGACCATCTCGTCGACGAGGGCGCGCCCTTTCTGGAGTTCTCGGCGCTGGCCGCTTTCGAGGTTTACGAGTCCGAGGTGCCCGCGGCGGGGGTCGTCACCGGCATCGGCCGGGTGAAGGGCGTGGAGTGCGTGATCGTCGCTAACGACGCCACGGTCAAGGGCGGCACCTATTTTCCGCTTACGGTCAAA
Source organism: Vreelandella sp. GE22 (assembly GCF_968212445.1). Taxonomy (NCBI): domain Bacteria; kingdom Pseudomonadati; phylum Pseudomonadota; class Gammaproteobacteria; order Oceanospirillales; family Halomonadaceae; genus Vreelandella; species Vreelandella sp. GE22. The sequence continues at coordinate 1,689,268 of NZ_OZ309110.1, read as the reverse complement.
AAGCACCTGCGCGCCCAGGAGATCGCCCGCAAGCACCGCCTGCCCTGTATTTATCTGGTCGATTCCGGCGGCGCGTTTCTGCCCCGCCAGGACGAGGTCTTCCCGGACCGTGACCACTTCGGGCGCATCTTCTACAACCAGGCCACGCTCTCCGCCGAGGGCATTCCCCAGATCGCCGTGGTCATGGGCTCCTGCACCGCGGGCGGGGCCTACGTGCCGGCGATGGCGGACGAGTCGATCATCGTGCGTGAACAGGGCACGATCTTTCTGGGTGGCCCGCCGCTCGTTAAAGCAGCCACCGGCGAAAGCATCAGCGCCGAAGCCCTGGGCGGTGCCGACGTGCACACGCGCATAAGCGGCGTGGCGGATCATTACGCCGAAAACGACATGCACGCGCTGCAACTGGCGCGCAACTGCATCGCGCGGCTGAACTGGCAAAAGCGCGGCGCGCTTGCCATGAAAGCCCCCGAGCCGCCCAAACTCGACCCGGCGGAGCTTTACGGCATCGTGGGTACGGATTTGAAGAAACCGTTCGACGTGCGCGAAGTGATTGGGCGCATCGTCGACGGCTCGGATTTCGACGAGTTCAAACGCTACTACGGCGATACTTTGGTCACCGGGTTTGCCCATATCCATGGCCATCCGGTGGGGGTCGTTGCCAACAACGGCGTGCTCTTTTCCGAGTCCGCGGTGAAAGGCGCGCACTTCATCGAGCTCTGCGCCCAGCGCAAGATTCCGCTGGTGTTTCTGCAAAACATCACCGGTTTCATGGTCGGCTCCAAATACGAGCACGAAGGCATCGCCAAGCACGGCGCCAAGCTCGTCACCGCCGTGGCCTGCGCCAGGGTGCCCAAGTTCACCGTGCTGATCGGCGGAAGTTTCGGCGCCGGCAACTACGGCATGTGCGGGCGGGCGTTCGAGCCGAATCTCTTGTTCATGTGGCCCAATGCGCGCATCTCGGTGATGGGCGGCGAGCAGGCCGCCGGCGTGCTTGCTCAGGTCAAGCGCGAGCAGTTCGAGCGCGACGGGCGCCCGTGGAGCGCGGAGGACGAAGAGGCGTTCAAGGCGCCCACCCGCGCGCAATACGAGCACCAGGGCCACCCGAATTACGCCAGCGCCCGGCTTTGGGACGACGGCGTCATCGACCCGCTGCAAACCCGCGACGTACTGGGGCTTTCCTTGGCCGCCGCGATGAACGCCGAGATCGAAGAGACGCGCTTTGGCGTGTTCAGGATGTGATGCCATGAGCCATTCGACACTGACGTTCGATCGCCACGTGGCCACCCTCCGCCTTGAACGACCCGAGGTCCATAACGCCTTCGACGATCACCTGATTTCGGAGCTGACCGAACATCTAAAGGCGCTGATCGCGCCGATCGAGCGAGGCGAGGTTCGCGTGCTGGTGCTGGCCTCCGAGGGCAAGAGCTTCTCCGCCGGGGCCGATCTCAACTGGATGAAGCGCATGGTCGCGTACAGCCGGGAGGATAACCTGGCGGATTCGCGCAGGCTTTCCGAGCTGATGCACCGCCTCGATACCCTGCCCTGCCCGACGCTCTGCCGGGTTCAGGGGGCGGCGTTCGGCGGCGCTGTGGGCCTGGCCGCCTGCTGCGATGTGGTCGTGGCCTCGAGTGCCGCCAAATTCTGCCTCTCCGAGGTCAAGATCGGCCTGTCGCCGGCGGTCATCAGTCCTTACGTTCAGCGTGCTATCGGCGCCCGGCAGATGCGCCGCTACGCGCTAACGGCGGAGGTGATCGATGCCCCCACCGCGCTCGCGTTAGGGCTGGCCCATCGGGTCGTCGAGATCGAAGCGCTGGATGAAGCAGTGGCGGCGATGACGCAGACGCTATTGGCGGGCTCGCCCCAGGCGCAGCGCGCGACCAAGTCGCTGCTCGAGACGGTCGGCCAAGCGCCGGACAGTGACGCCACCCGGGAGGCCACCTGCCAGGTCATTGCCGGGCTTCGTGTCAGCCGCGAGGGTCAGGAAGGGCTTGCGAGCTTTTTCGACAAGCGCCCACCGCCCTGGAAGCCTTTGGATGAACCACAAGAATAAAGCCTCGGAGTCCTTATGAGCGCAACTCTTACCACGTTCGACACGCTACTGGTGGCCAACCGGGGCGAAATCGCCTGCCGGGTGATGCGCACCGCCCGCCGGATGGGATTGAAAACCGTGGCGGTCTACTCCGACGCCGACGCCCACGCCCGCCACGTGCGCGAAGCCGACGAGGCAGTTTACATTGGCCCCGCCGCCGCCCGGGAAAGCTACCTGAACATCGAGGCGGTGATCGACGCGGCCAGGCGTAGCGGCGCCGGCGCCGTTCACCCGGGCTACGGGTTTCTCTCCGAGAACAGCGCCTTTGTCGCCGCACTCGATGAGGCCGGCCTGGTCTTCGTCGGCCCGCCGGCGTCGGCGATCGAGGCGATGGGCGATAAAGCCGCCGCCAAGGCGCGGATGGCCAAAGCCGAGGTGCCGCTGGTGCCGGGCTATCACGGCGATGATCAGGATGACGGCTACCTGCGAGAAGAGGCGGACAAGATCGGCTACCCGGTAATGCTCAAGGCAAGCGCGGGCGGCGGCGGCAAGGGCATGCGCGTAGTGGAAAGCGGCGAGGCATTTCAGGCTGCGCTCGAGGGCTGCCGGCGCGAATCGAAGGCGTCGTTCGGGGACGCGCGTATGCTGATCGAAAAGTACCTGGTCAAACCGCGCCACGTGGAAGTCCAGGTATTTTGCGACGCTCAGGGCAATGGCGTATATCTGTTCGAGCGCGACTGCAGCGTGCAGCGCCGCCACCAAAAGGTGCTCGAAGAGGCCCCCGCCCCGGGCATGACCCGCGAGCTTCGCGAGGCGATGGGAAGCGCCGCCGTGCGCGCCGCCCAGGAGATCGGCTATGTGGGCGCGGGCACCGTCGAGTTTCTGCTCGATTCAAACGGCGCCTTCTACTTCATGGAGATGAACACCCGGCTACAGGTCGAACATCCGGTTACCGAAATGATCACCGGCCAGGATCTGGTCGAGTGGCAGCTGCGTATCGCCATGGGTGAGCCGCTACCGTGCGGGCAAAACGAACTTACCATTAGCGGGCACAGTTTCGAGGCACGCCTTTACGCCGAAGACCCGGCCCAGGCGTTCCTGCCCGCCACCGGCACCCTCACCCGCTTTACGCTCGATTTAAAGGGCGCGGGCTTGAACGAACACCAGGTACGTTTGGACAGCGGCGTGGAAAGCGGCGATGTGGTCTCGATGCACTATGACCCGATGCTTGCCAAGCTGATCGTTCACGGCCCCCACCGCGAGGCGGCCCTTGCCACACTCAACCGGGCGCTGGCCGCGCTGGACGTTCAAGGCGTGGTGACCAACCGCGCATTCCTGCAACGCCTGGCCAGCCACCCCGCCTTCAAGGCCCAAGAATTGGATACCGGCTTCATCGAACGCCACGAGAATGACCTTATCGCCGAGCAAGCGATCACCGCCGAGACTTTCGCGCGCGGTGCGCTGATCGCTTTGAATACGCTAAACCAGCGCGATGCAGCAACGCGCGACGCGCAAACGCCCTGGGACCGGGCTGACGGTTTTCGCCTAAACGCCCCCCATAAAGTACGCATTGCCCTGGCAACTGCCGGCATGGAGGCGGACGCCAGTGTGGTCGAGGCCACCCGCGAACCCAATGCGCCCGAGTGGCAGCTAAGCGTGCAGGGTCAGCGCTTCAAGGCAAGCCTGGCTACGCTTAACGGCGACAGCGTTGCGATAACGCTCGACGGCCACCGGCGCCGCTTTCAGGTGCAGCGCGACGGCGACACGCTCGTAATGGTCGACCCGCAAGGCGAGACACGCCTGACCTGGCAGCGCCTGGATGCGCTGAATCACGTCGCGCGGGAAGTGGCCGCCACTTTTACCGCGCCCATGCACGGCACGGTGGTGGCGCACCTGGTCGAGCCCGGCAAGCCGGTCGAGAAAGGCATGCCGCTGATGGTGATGGAGGCGATGAAAATGGAGCACACGCTCAGCGCCCCGGCGAATGGCCAGGTCGAGGCGTTTCACTTCGCCCCGGGCGAAAGCGTCGGCCAGGGCGACGTGCTGCTCGACTTCGCGCCGCTGGAAGAAGGAGATTCGTCATGACGCTTCCGGCTCGCGTTCGGCTGGTCGAAATGGCCCCGCGGGACGGGCTTCAAAACGAGCCCGGCGCGCGGGTGCCCACTCACATCAAAATCGCGCTGATCGAGCGCCTGGCTCGTGCCGGGCTTACACACATCGAGGCCGCCAGCTTCGTCTCGCCCAGGTGGGTGCCGCAAATGGGCGACGCGTTGGAGGTGATGCTGGGCATCGCGCGTGCGCCCGGCGTCACCTACTCGGCGCTGACCCCCAATCTCAAGGGGCTCGAGAATGCGCTGAGCGCCGGCGTCAAGGAAGTCGCGGTGTTCGCCGCGGCCTCCGAGACGTTTTCGCAAAAAAACATCAACTGCTCGATTAGCGAGTCGCTCGAACGCTTCGCCCCGGTTCTAACGCGCGCTAAAGCCGAGGGCGTGCGGGTGCGCGGCTACGTCTCCTGCGTGCTGGGCTGCCCTTACGAGGGCGCCATCGCCCCGGAGAAAGTCGCCGAAGTTGCCCGCGCGCTTTACGCGATGGGCTGCTTTGAAATATCCCTTGGCGACACCATCGGCGTGGGCACGCCCCTGGCCGCCAAGCGGATGATTCGAACGGTCGCCCGCGAGATGCCCATCGAATACCTGGCCGCGCACTTTCACGACACCTACGGCATGGCGATCGCCAACCTGTACGCGGTGCTGGAGGAAGGTGTGCGTGTGATCGACGCCTCTACCGGGGGCCTTGGTGGCTGCCCCTACGCCAAGGGGGCTTCCGGCAACGTAGCCACCGAAGACGTGCTCTATCTGCTCGAAGGCTTAGGCATCGAAACCGGCATCGATCTGAATGAGGTGATCGACACCGGTGTCTGGATTACCCGGGAGCTTGGCCGCCCGCCGGGCTCCAAAGTGGCCCAGGCCCGGAGCCGGGCCAACTAAATCGAGATCACAACAACCAGAGATGGAGAGACTCCATGGCGCTCAACGTACCCCCTCTTCCCAGCTACTCGAGCGGCACCGCCGATAAGCCACTTTTAGGCATGACCATTGGCGACAAATTCGATCAGATCGCCGCGCAGTATCCGGATAACGATGCGCTGATCGTGCTGCACCAGAACATTCACTGGAGCTACCGAGCGCTTCATGAAGAGGTGACCCGCTGCGCCCGGGCGCTGCTGGCCCTGGGGGTACAGCGCGGCGACCGTGTGGGCATTTGGGCGCCTAACTGTGCCCAGTGGACGCTGACCCAGTTCGCCACCGCCAAGATCGGCGCGATTCTGGTCAACATCAACCCGGCCTACCGCACCCAGGAACTCGAGTACGCCCTGAACCAGTCCGGCGCGCGCTTTTTGATCTGCGCGGATAGTTTCAAAAGCGCCGACTACCGCGCCATGCTGTTTGAGCTTGCCCCGGAACTTGGCGAGTGCGCCCCGGGCAAGCTTGCCTCCGCTACGCTGCCCGCGCTCGAGTGCGTCATCAACCTAAGTACCGAGCAGCACGCGGGGATGTGGCGCTGGGTCGATATGCTGGAGCAGGCGGCACAAACCGACCAGGCCGAGCTAGAAGCGCTTCAGGCAACGCTCTCGTTCGACGACCCGATCAACATTCAGTACACCTCCGGCACTACCGGTTTTCCCAAGGGCGCCACCCTTTCGCACCACAACATCCTCAACAACGGCTTCTTCGTGGCGGAAAGCATGGGCTTTACCAGTGAAGACCGGCTGGTGATTCCGGTGCCGCTTTATCACTGCTTTGGCATGGTGATGGGCAACCTGGGCTGCATGACCCACGGTGCGGCGATGATTTACCCAAGCGAGGCCTTCGAGCCCGGTCAGGTGCTCAAGGCGGTTCACCAGCAGCGCGCCACCGCGCTTTATGGGGTGCCCACCATGTTTCTGGCCGAGCTCGAGCACGAAGACTTCCCCAACACGGATTTCTCAGGGCTGCGCACCGGCATCATGGCGGGTTCTATCTGCCCGGCGGCGGTGATGACCCAGGTGATCGAGAAGATGAACATGAAGGGCGTGCAGATCGCCTACGGGATGACCGAAACGAGCCCGGTCTCGGCGCAGACCGGCGCCAATGACACCATTGAAAAGCGTGTCTCGACCGTGGGGCGCACCCAGCCACACCTGGAGAGCAAGATCATCGACCCCGGTAGCGGCGCCGTGCTTGCGCGGGGTGAAATCGGCGAGCTCTGCACCCGCGGCTACAGCGTGATGCTCGAGTACTGGAATAACGAGAAGGCCACTGCGGATGCCCTCGACCGCGCCGGCTGGATGCACACCGGCGATTTGGCCACCATGGACGAGGACGGCTATCTGCAAATCGTCGGGCGTATCAAGGACATGGTGATTCGCGGCGGCGAGAACGTCTACCCGCGCGAGGTCGAGGAGTTTCTTTACACCCACCCGGCGGTGCTGGATGTACAGGTCACCGGCGTGCCGGATGAGAAGTACGGCGAGGAGCTGGTCGCCTGGATTCGCCTCGACCCCCACCAGGCTGAGATCACCGGCGAAGAGCTACGCGCGTTTTGTAAGGATAAAATCACCCATTTCAAGATTCCGCGCTACTTCAAGTTCGTCGATGAATTCCCCATGACGGTCACGGGCAAGATTCAGAAATTCAAAATGCGCGAAATCTCGACGTTTGAGCTCGGCCTCGACCGAGCGACGCTCTCGTAAATGCGCCGCGCTCGCTGACCGCCGGCTACGCCTTGCACGTTAAGTGGCGGGCCGGCCCTCATGGAGGTTGCAAGCGTTTCAATGAGATGGGCAAAAAACCGTTTGAAAGTTTGATGAATCGCGCAATTAACGTGGTCGAGCCCCACGCTTGTTGCTAGGCTTGGGGGGACTTGGCTTTTATAAAAGGATAACAACGATGCCAACCAACCGCTTGGCAAGCACTCTTCTATGTAGCGTTCTCGGCAGCTCTTTTCCCTTGCTCTGCATTGCAAGCGAAAGCAGCTACCTGAATACCGACGTACTCCCCAAAGCCTACACCGCCCCGGACAGCGAAATGATGTCGCTGGGCAACGGCGTGGTGCTCGAAGGCAGCAACCTCAACAGCATCGACAGCTACACCTCCGGCTTTCGGCTCACGGCCGGCTTCAGCCCGGGCAACTTACCGCGCGTCGATATCGGTGCGGAAATCGCCTACCGCGAAAGCGAGGAAGTCTTCACGACCTCCAGCGTCGCCCCGCTCGTTCAGGATACCCTGGCACTGGGCGGCGCCCTGGTAGCGGGCCTTCGCATGGGCGCGTTCAGCGTTTACGCGAAATCCGGACTGACCGAGTGGCGTGGCGAAACCGAGCTCGAAGGCGATGAAAGCGGCACCGCCATGCTGCAAGGCTTTGGCGCCACCATGACCGTCAAACGTCTGGTCAGCCGACTGGAATACGAACGCATCGACGCCCCCACGCTTAGCCATTTGAATCAGCTAAGCGCCTCGATTCATATTCCGTTTTAACGATTGATACTTAGCTTTTGTAAGACATTTCTTACTTTGATGTAAGCCATTGCCGCTACGTAGCTGATAATAATTGTTTTTTTACCGCTCACTCGCTAACCTGGCCTTTCCTATAAGCAACATACGGTTCAGGAGAGTGACACCATGGCGGACAGAACGGGGCTGCAGTTTACCTTGACCCTGGCCGGGGCAAGCGATATAGCGGTTGTACGTTTTACCCACCGGGAAACGCTCTCCCAACCTTTCGAGCTGGCTGTTGAGTTCGCCAGCCGCGCTCATGATTTATCCCCTGCCGACTGCCTTGACCAAATCGCCACCTTGACGATTTGGCAGGATGGCGAACCACTGCGGCGCATTCACGGTATCGTCAGTGAATTTGGCCGGGGCGATAGCGGGCACCGCCGCACCTTTTACCATGTCGAGATTCGCCCGGCCCTATGGCGGCTATCGCTGCGCCAGAATTCCCGCATCTTCCAGCAGACCGACCCTCACAGCGCGATCAACACCCTTGCCGGTGAGCGCAGCATTACCGATATCGGCTTTGCCACGACGCGCACTCCACCGCCAAGAGAGTTTCTCGTTCAGTACCGTGAAACCGACCTGGACTTTGTCGAGCGCTTGGCCGCCGAAGAGGGCTGCTTCTATTTTCATGAATTCGAGAATACGGAGGGTGGCGCTCACCGGCTGGTATTCGCCGACGATACGACGACGCTGACCAGTATCGGTGAGCGCAGCTATCACGCGCGGGCAGGTGGCACTTCTCCCAAGCGACACCTACGCAAGCTTCGTCAGGTGAGCCGGGTACGCCCGGCCTCGGCGGCGCTCAAGGATTACAGCTTCAAGACCCCCGGCTACGCGCAGTTTCACGAGCAAACGGCGTCAGGCCTGGGCGGTCACGCTCAGCGGGGAGACTACGAGCACTTCGACTACCCCGGCCGCTACAAGCAAGATGCCTCGGGCAAGCCCTTCTCGCGTCACCGGCTGGACGCCCTTCGCGCCGATGCCACCACTGCCGAAGCCGAAAGCGATCTACCGGAACTCGCGCCAGGCGTTTGTTTTACCTTGACCGACCACGATGTCGCCAGTTTCAACGACGACTGGCAGGTCGTCTCGGTCGTACATCACGGCGAGCAGCCCCAGGCGCTCGAGGAAGATGGCATGGCGCGGGGCAGCGCCACCGCCGAGCAAACCAGCGAGCAGATGACGCGTTACCATAACAACGTGGTCATCATGCCTAGAACGCAGACCTGGCGGCCCACGCCCAACCCCAAACCACGGGTGGATGGCCCCCAGGTCGCTTTCGTGGTGGGCCCGGAAGGCGAAGAGATTCACTGCGACGAACACGGCCGGGTCAAGGTGCAATTCCCCTGGGACCGCTACGCCGAACCTAACGAGACCGCCAGTTGCTGGGTGCGTGTCTCTCAGGGCTGGGCCGGTAGCGGCTACGGCACCATGGCGATCCCCCGCATCGGCCACGAAGTCATCGTCTCGTTTCTGGAAGGCGACCCGGACCAGCCGCTGGTCACCGGGCGCACCTACCACGCCTCGAACATTCCGCCCTACCCGCTGCCGGCCAACAAGACCCGTACCGTGCTGCGCACCCAGAGCCACAAGGCCGAGGGCTTCAACGAACTGCGCTTCGAGGACGAGGCCGACGAGGAGCAGATCTGGCTGCACGCCCAGAAGGATCTGGACCTGCTGACCCTCAACGACCGTAGCGAAGAGATCAAGCGCGACAACACCCTGCACGTCTATCGCGACCGGACCACCGACATCGACCGCGACGAAACCCACCTCGTTCACCGCCACGAAGTGCATACCGTCGACGGTAACGAAACGCATACCGTTCACAAGAACCGCAAGAAAACCGTCGACGGCAACGAGACCGACCGCATCGGCAAGCACTGGTCGACCAAGGTGGGCAAGAACAAGACCGAAACCGTCGGCAAGGCCTACCTGCAAAACGTCGGCCTGGGGCGCATGGAGAACGTGGGCCTGGGCTACAGCCTGAACGTGGGCGCCCTGATGAACACCGTGGTCGGCCTTAGCCACACCACCCAGGTGGGCATGCACCACTCCCTGAACGTGGGGCGCAATATCACCCTGAAAGCGGGCAACCAGCTGACGCTTCAGGTGGGTAACAGCCGCCTGGTACTCACGGAGGAGTCGATCTACCTCGACGCGGGGGAGATTCACGTCAAGGCGGGCACCAGGGTACATGTCGACGGCCCCGACGACGTACTGCTCAATACCGGCACCGCCCAGCCCGCCCCCGGCAGCGAGGAAGGCGAGGCCGAGAGCGACCCGATGAACGACCCCATGGTCAAAGACGGCAATACTCCGGGGTGGTGACATGGCCAATGTAACCAACTCCACGCCGTTTCCCCATGCGCTGTTTCGCAAGCTGGGGCCGGGGGATCTTGAATATGATGTGCTGACGGTGCGCGCTACTTACCGCTTCACCGGCGACGGCTGGCCGCTTTTTCAAACACCCCAGCAGCGCCCCATTCGCTGGCAAACCGAGCTGGCCGGTGACCCGACTAATCCCTTTACTCAGTGGATTACGGATGACCGTGATGTGCTGTTCGGCAAGCTGGGCACCGAAGTGCACGTGCACGGGACCCTGCGTTCACCGACAAGTCAGCCGCGCACGGGCTGGAAGGTGGGTCTCAAAGTGGGCCCGCTTTTAAAAGAACTGTTCGTTTATGGCCCACGCGATTTTCAATGGCGCCTGCTGGGTGGCTGGCACCTTACGGATCCGGGCCTCGTCAGCGAGCTGCCCCTGGACTACCGTTACGCCTTCGGCGGCCACTTTATTTCGCCGCTTGATGACGAAATGACCCGCCCCGTCGACAAGACACTCTATCACCCCGAAAACCCGGTGGGCCGAGGCTGGCTGCCTTCGCGAAGCGATTACAAGCGCCTGCCAAGGGCGCTAGTGCGCCCGTTAAAAGAGCAACTCGATACCGTTACGCACCTACCAGCACCGCAGCTGGTGGCGCCCGGCTCGCTGATCACCTCCCCTTTCGACCGGCCCGCCCCCATGGGATATGGCCCTATCGCCCCCTGGTGGGCGCCCCGGGTTGGCTATCAGGGCACGCTGGACGAAGCGTGGCGAACGCAGCGCTACCCCTATTGGCCCGAGGACTTCGATTATCGGTTTCATCACAGTGCCCCCGAAGACCTCGTCACACAGGACTATCTGCGCGGTGACGAACCCGTCGTGCTGACCAACTGTTTACCGAACAGCACCGAGATTATCGAAAACGACCGATTTCGCTTTTTGCACCGCACACGCCTGCCGGGCATCGCCCTGCAGGCATTGACCGAGCACGCCAGCGGCGAGCGAGGGTTGACACCCCTGGAGCTGGATACGGTCAGTATCTATTTGGACGAGCAGGAACTGGCCCTTACCTGGCGGGTGCTCTTCCCGCTGGAGGATCCGCTCAGGAAGGTACGGATCAGGCGAACGTCTCTTGCCCCCCAACGTGGAGGTGCGTATGTCGGATGATGTCTCGATGACGATCTGTATCGGCGATCAAAGCGCGTGCGAAAGTGATACTGACGGCACCCATACACACCCGCCCGATACCACCTCAGAGCCACCGCCGAGTGAAGCGCTTGAGGGACGAGCCCGCCACGCCGGTAACTCACGGCCGGACTGGCGCGTTGCTGCCAGTTTTCCAGACTTTTGCCAGGTGGGTAATACCGTGGTGGGCTTCGACTCCACCGCGTCATTAGACAGCCCGGCCAGCTACTCGCCCAACGTGATCATGGGCGGGCAGCGCACCTATCGTGTCGGAGACCTGAGTCAGGGAACGCAAGGGAATAACGGTGCAGGGGTCGTATCCGGCACGTCGCAAGGTAGCGGCCACGTCCTGTTCTTGACCGGCCAGGAGAATGTGCGCGCCAACGGCCAGCCGGTGGTGATCGATGGCAGCGAGGCCATGATCAACTGTAACGCCGCCGGTGTGGGTGGCGCCAAAGGCTACGTATACACGAACACCCAAGCGGTCGACAGCCAGCCCGAAACCGCCGATGAGCCGCCCACTGCGGCCGCGTCATTACAGCAACAGGCACAAGCCAATCTGGAGCGTGTAGGCGAGCTACGTGACGCGTTGAACGAAAACCCCAACGGCAAGACAGCCGCCGAGACCGAAGCGCTCCATGCCGAGGTTCAGCAGGCAATTGCGGACACCCGCGTCCAGCAAGAGGCCTTGATGGAGGCAATGCGCGAGGGACGATTGCAGGGCGATGACGCGCTGGCTACGATGATGGATGTAGACGAAGCGGCTCGCCAGGCGGCGAATATGCAGCCGGAAGCCGAGCGACAAGTCACCTACTCGTCAGAAGGCGGCCGCAAAGGCCGCGAAGCAGCAGTATTTATAGCGGAAGTGGCGACACCTTACGGCACTTGGGTGGATATTAAAGATACAGCCCAGCTGTTGGGCGAAGGACGCTATCTCGCGGCGACTGGAATGACGGCGTTGACGGCTGTGTCGATGATTCCAGGTGTAAGGTTATTGCGCAAGGGAGATGACGTTGTAGATGCTGTTCGAACGACAGATCGGACAGGAAGTGCAGCTCAAGATGCCAATCGTAGTCGACCTTCAGGAAGTAATGATGGAACGCGGGTGGAGCAAAACTCTGGTAGAGCGGAAAGCAGCGGGAGCTCTGAAGTTACTTACAGAGGGGGACCGCATTCGCTAACCAAAAAGCCAGTCGGCGATGGGCTAGACTCCCACCATTTACCAGCAGATTCGGTCAGTCCAATTCCTCGCGAACGTGGGCCTGCTATTCAGATGGATCCCATGGACCACCGAGCAACCTCTAGCCATGGAATTCAAGGCCTATCAGGTGCTGAATATCGAGCCGAAGTAGGGCACTTGATTCAAGAGGGTAGAGTAAGGGATGCTATGGCTCTTGAAATTAGGGATGTTCGTAGAGCAGCATATGAAGTGTCTGGCAGTCGAGTAAAATATAATAGGGCTGTCCAAGAAATGCTGGAATACTCTCGGAATAACGGCTTGATAGATATTAGATAGGAGCTTTCAAATATGTATGAGATAGAACCCTATATTAGCGTAGGCCCTCTTTCCTTTGGCTTTTCTCAGAAGGAAGTGAAGTCCTTGTTAGGGGATCCTGTTCGAACTTCGACTAATAGAAAGGGAGAGAAAGATTTTCATTATTTCAATGCAATTGCCCGGTTTTCTTCAATAAATTTGACACTTATTGAGGTGGGCATTACACCTTCCGCATCAGCGTTAATTAAAAATATTAATTTGTATGATGACCCAGACGCATTAAATAAGTTAGTCATGTTGGATGGTACGGCATCAGAGTATTATGGTTTTATTGTTTTCTTTAATCTTGGAATAACGATGACAGGCTTTCATGATGGTGATGATTCGCAGAAAGCAGTTACTGCATTCACACGTGGGCGCTGGAATCATCTCCGAGAAGACATGCAGCCATTTTATCCTGATTTCAAACATTAAGCGCAGCTCCTGGAGGGTGTTCAAAACTCTATGTCAGCCAGCCTCATAAACTGAGGTGGTGTTCCAAGCGTCCTGAAAAATGAATGGCCATCTGTGACAGCGTCAAGTTCCAGTTTTGCACGGGATGCGTCCAGCGCTCAGACGCTTTGAGTATACCGGCATAAAGGGGGTTGAGCAGGCTAGTTTTTGGAAGTTGACCGGACCAGCCACTGGTGACCGGGCGCACCTACCACGCCTCGAACATTCCGCCCTACCCGCTGCCCGCCAACAAGACGCGCACGGTGCTGCGCACGCAAAGCCACAAGGCCGACGGCTTCAACGAACTGCGCTTCGAGGACGAGGCCGACGAGGAGCAGATCTGGGAAGGATCTGGACCTGCTGACCCTCAACGACCGTAGCGAAGAGATCAAGCGCGACAACACCCTGCAGTGCAGCATGTTGATGAATCAGTACATGAAGCTTTACTCATAGAGGTAGTGCCTCGGCGTCTCGTTAATAGGAGTTTGAAATGCTAAGTTATATGACTGCCACAGGTAAGGGATTAGCTTCTGAAGATTTGGTCAAGGCTGAAAGTCAGCTAGGATATATATTGCCCGAAGCATATAAGAGCTTTTTGTTAAAATATAATGGAGGTTTTCCATTAGAAAGTTATATTGATTTTGAGGCTGAGAAGTTAAAGCTGCCAGGTGATGAGATAAAGAAGTTTTATGGTCTGAATGTAAAGCCTGCGAATGATATTATTCACAAGTTGAAAGAAATTGGTAATAACATACCACCTGGTCTTATCTTTATTGCAAATACTCATGGTGGAAACTTTTTTCTACTATCTTTGCGGAATGACTCTTATGGAGAGGTTTTTTATAAAGATCATGAGTTTGAAGACAAAACTCGCTTTAATCCTAATAATAGTATATTACCCGAAAGCATCGTAAAGGTATCCAATGCCTTTAGTTATTTTTTAGATGCTCTGTATGAGGGTGATGAATGATCTTGGCTCTTCGTCGTTTCATGTGGATTTAGCCTGAATGAACAGGCAGCCTATCGGGAGCGTTCAAAACTCGGTCTCAGCCAGCCTTATAGGCTGAGATGGTATTCCAAGCGCTTGGGAAGTGAATGGCCATCTGTAACAGCGTCAAGTTCCAGTTTTGCATGGGATGCGTCCAGCGCTCAGACGCTTTGAGTATACCGGCATAAAGGGGGTTGAGCAGGCTAGTTTTTGGAAGTTGACTGGACCAGCCGCTGGTGACCGGGCGCACCTACCACGCCTCGAACATTCCGCCCTACCCGCTGCCCGCCAACAAGACCCGTACCGTGCTGCGCACCCAGAGCCACAAGGCCGAGGGCTTCAACGAACTGCGCTTTGAAGACGAGGCCGACGAGGAGCAGATCTGGCTGCACGCCCAGAAGGATCTGGACCTGCTGACCCTCAACGACCGTAGCGAAGAGATCAAGCGCGACAACACCCTGCACGTCTTCCGCGACCGCACCACCGACATCGACCGCGACGAAACCCACCTCGTTCACCGCCACGAAGTGCATACCGTCGACGGTAACGAAACGCATACCGTTCACAAGAACCGCAAGAAAACCGTCGACGGCAACGAGACCGACCGCATCGGCAAGCACTGGTCGACCAAAGTGGGCAAGAACAAGACCGAAACCGTCGGCAAGGCCTACCTGCAGAACGTCGGCCTGGGGCGCATGGAGAACGTGGGCCTGGGCTACAGCCTGAACGTCGGCGCGTTGATGAACACCGTCGTCGGCGTCAATCAGAGCACCCAGGTCGGCTTCAACCATTCCGTGAACGCCGGGCGCAACGTGACCCTGAAAGCGGGCAACCAACTGACGCTTCAGGTAGGTAACAGCCGCCTGGTACTCACGGAAGAGTCGATCTACCTCGACGCGGGGGAGATTCACGTCAAGGCGGGCACCAGGGTACATGTCGACGGCCCCGACGACGTGCTGCTCAATACCGGCACCGCCCAGCCCGCCCCCGGCAGCAAGGAAGACGACGCCGAGAGCGACCCGATGGTCAAAGACGGCGATACGATGGGGTGGTGACATGGCCAATGTGACTAATTCGACGGCCTTCCCCCATGCGCTGTTTCGCAAGTTGGGGCCGGGGGATCTGGAGTATGAAGTGCTGGCCGTGCGGGGTACCTTCCGTTTTACTCGCGATCAACAGCCCCTGGCGCTGGCGGGAACTCAACACCCCATCCGCTGGCAGGAAACCTACGCAGGCGGCCCGGAAGGTAGCGAAAATCGCCTGATCCTCCATGACAGCGACGTGGTGGTGGGTAAACCCTCCACGGATATTCACGTCAGCGGTACGCTGCGCTCCCCCTCGGGTGCTCCCAGCCACGGCTGGCGGGTCGGCATGAAAGTCGGGGCGATCAGTCAGCTTCTGATGGCATATGGCCCGCGTAGCTTCGAGTGGCGGCTTCTGGGCGGCTGGCGGATCACCTCCGCCGAACCGGTGAATGAGGTACCGCTGGATTACCGCTATGCCTTTGGTGGCTACTACGAGGGGGCGGCAGCGCCTGAGACGTCCAACCAGGCTCCCTTCCCTCTTTATTATCCCGATAATCCTGTCGGGCGCGGCTGGCTTCCCTCCCGAGAAGACTATCGACGTCTGCCAAGGGAGGCGGCCCGTTCGCTTCGACAGGCACTGGAGGGCATGACCGAGCTGCCAGCGCCCCAACTGGAAGCGGCCGACTTCCCGATCCGCTCCCCGCTGGACCGACTCCCCCCGGCGGGTTGGGGCCCTATCGCGCGCTGGTGGCAGCCGCGGGTGGATTACCAGGGCACCCTGGATGATCAGTGGCTGGCCGAACGCTATCCCTATTGGCCCACGGATTTCAACTCGCGTTTTTACCAAAGCGCCCACCCCGACCTGATCACACCTGACTATCTGCAGGGAGATGAAGAGGTGCTGCTGACCAACTGCCTGCTCGGCAGCCAGTGGATGCCCACCGTTGGGAAAGGCGGCGGCTTCTACTGTCACCGGACCCGCCTTCCGGGATTGACCATCAAGGCCCTCGCCGAACAGCGCAGTGGCAAGCGAACCGTGACGGCGCTGGCCCTGGATACGGTTGGCATCGACCTGGATACGCGGGAGCTGACCCTGACATGGCGGGCGCTGTTCTCGCCGGAGGACCCCGTACGCCGCGTCCTGGTGGCGGCTTCCCCGATGCCCACTCGGAGGCGCGCATGAGCGACGATTTCATGGAACCGGAACGACTTGAAACCATGACCGTCGTGGCGAAACGATATCCGCCAGTTGACGAGGAAGACACGCCGCCGGCCCCCCCCCCGCCGCCTTCCACGACACCGCTGAGCGGTCAAACGCTACACGTCGGCCTGGGGAGCCATACGTATCTCGCCGCCTGCAGTGAGCCGGACTTTTGTCAGGTGGGCGACCGTGTAGTGGGTTTTGACTCCACGGCCACGCTGGGCAACCCGGTTCGCTACTCCCCCGACGTGGTGGCCGCGGGGAGCGAGCTCTACCGTGAGGGCGACCTGTTTCAGGGAGTCCAGGGCGATGCCGGGCAGCACGTGGTCTCCGGTACCTCGCTGGGCAGCGGCCACGTGCTGATCACCGGGGGGCAGTCGAACGTGAAGGCCAACGGCCTGCCCATTGCGCGCCACGGCAGTCCCTGCCTGATCAACTGTGATGCGTCCGGCACCGGCGGCGCACGGGGCTACCTGGTGACCGCCGAGCAGAGGGTCGAAAGCCGGGCCGAAGCAGCAGGTGGCGGCCGCGGTGAGTATACGCCAGGCGAAGAAGGGGAACGTGTTGTACGCGATTGGTGGGAGGATGCCACGGCCGCTGGTCAAAACATGTGGGAGGCCCTTCCCTTCACCAGTGATGCAGCCACCACGACCGCCGCTCGCGAACAAATCGTACGAGGCGCCCAAACGGGCTACGAAGGACTCAGTACACTCTCGGGCCCCAATCTGTTCGAAGTGGCGGATGGCGTAGCGGGCTGGGCCACGGGTGACGAAGCGCGTACGGCGCGTTACAACGACGCTTGGCAAGAGACAGGTGAGGCATGGGATGGCGCCAAGGACACCCTGGTCAATGCCTGGCAGGAAGCCGAAGAGCGTAACGGCTTCTTTGGCGCGTTAGAAATGGCGACCGTTACGGTCGCACTCGAGCTATGGGGTACGAAAGGTGCCGGTGGGGCCAGGGCGGCGGGCGAGCTGGGCAGTGTGGCTCGGCGTACGCCAGAGACACCGCCGCGAACCCCCGATCAAGGTTTAAATGTAGAGCAACCCTCAACTAGAAGAAAAAGAGACGATGATTCAGAAAATTCCAATAATAGAACTACTGCTACAGATGTTCAGTTGGATTCTCAAGGTCGGTTTCGTGACAAGAATGGAATCTTGCGTACTAATGCTGGGCCGAATGCTCCAGAGTTCGCAAGATGGAAAGAAAACGGCGGCTCGGTTAAATATAATGAAGCCACTGACACGATAATTTATGGAAAGCCTGGAATGGAAACGTCAAGCATGGGTAACATTGATGTTGAAGTATCATACAAGCCAGGCCCACCGGATGGTCATCGATACCCGGACTTTTCTAATTACTCAAAAGAAAATGTAACTATACCAGAGATGAGAGGTCTGCCCGAATCGAAAATAAATCCACCAGAAGGAGGTGATTTTTCTAAAGCTTGGAATGAGGTCTCAAAGCAAAAAGGCGACAATTATGTTAACGAAACACATGGTATAAGTCGTCGTTCAAGAGGATCCAGAGAAGGACAGTGGCCAGATAAACCGTCAAGAGGTTACACTTGGCATCACCATGGCGATGAATCTACAATGCAACTTGTTGATAAAGATATACACGCAATTTTTACCCATAAAGGAGGTGCTTCGGCATCTCGCTAACAGGAGTTGATTATGCTAACTGAAATGAACGGCATGGGAAAAGAGCTAAGCCAGAAAGCTTTGGAAGAAGCTGAAAGTGAGCTTGGCTATGTTTTTTCTGAACCTTACAGAAAATTTCTTTTAAAATATAATGGAGGAGAACCTACAGAGAGTTGCATTGATTTTAATGGTGAGAAACTAAAGCTTCTAGGTGATATGGTTAACGTATTTTATGGTTTAGATGTGAAGCCATGTGATGACATTATTCATAAAATGAAATTAATTGGGTATCAGCTTCCAGAAGGGCTTATCTTTATCGCTGATACTTCTGGCGGAAATTATTTCTTGCTTTCATTAAGAGATGACTCTTATGGAGAGGTTTTTTATAAAGATCATGAGTTTGAAGACAGCTCTTCTTTTGATCCAAAAAACAAGATATTGCCTGAAAGCATTGTAAAAGTTTCCAATAATTTTGATGATTTTCTAGCTTGTCTTTATGACGGTGATGAATGATGGCAGTCTCAAGTTACTGAATGTAACTAATTAAGTGCAGCACCTAAGTCGAGGGTGTTCAAAACTCTTTGACAGCGTCAATTTCCAGCTTTGCGCGGGACGCATCCAGTGCTCAGAAGCCTTGAATATACCGACATAGGGCGGGCAGCGGCTACACAACCTTGGCCATTCCGCGCATCGGCCACGAGGTGATCGTCTCGTTTCTGGAAGGCGACCCGGACCAGCCGCTGGTCACCGGGCGCACCTACCACGCCTCGAACTTTCCGCCCTACCCGCTGCCGGCCAACAAGACCCGTACCGTGCTGCGCACCCAGAGCCACAAGGCCGACGGCTTCAACGAACTGCGCTTCGAGGACGAGGCCGACGAGGAGCAGATCTGGTGCACGCCCAGAAGGATCTGGACCTGCTGACCCTTAACCACCGCACCGAAGAGATCAAGCGCGACAACACCCTGCACGTCTTCCGCGACCGCACCACCGACATCGACCGCGACGAAACCCACCTCGTTCATCGCCACGAGGTGCATACCGTCGACGGTAACGAAACGCATACCGTTCACAAGAACCGCAAGAAAACCGTCAACGGCAACGAGACCGACCGCATCGGCAAAAACTGGTCGACCAAGGTGGGCAAGAGCAAGACCGAAACCGTCGGCAAGGCCTACCTGCAAAACGTCGGCCTGGGGCGCATGGAGAACGTCGGCCTGGGCTACAGCCTGAACGTCGGCGCGTTGATGAACAGTCAAAGCATGAGCCGTAAAGGCAACTGCTGGGACAACGCCTGCGTGGAAAGCTTCTTCCATTCCATGAAAGTGGAAGCCATCCACTACGAGCCGATGATGAACCGGGAGCGTCTTCGTCAGCACGTGTTCGAATACATTAAAGTTGATTACAACCGCCGGCGACGGCACAGTGCTTTGGAGTACGTCAGTCCCATGGACTACGAGCTCAAAAACAGTGCTTAACCGAGTGTCCGTTTTTAGCGGTGCAGATCAGAATTTGGCACCCAGATCACTCTGGACATTGAGATTGAGGTATTTGATGATTAAAAATATTGATGGCCTTATAAAGTATACGAATATGGTAGCCGAGCAGTTTCCTGTTATCAAAGATGAGGTAAGAATTACTTCACCTGGATGCTCATTTAGCGAGATTGAAAAGATAGCAGATAAACTACCTAACATCCCAACCAGTTACACGGATGTGGCTTCTTTTATTTGCCTATCTGGTATATCTATTGGACAGCTCGGGCTATGGCCGAGACCATTTGGCAACAGTTTGGTAGACGCTATTATTACAGCTAATTGCGATAATAGAAATCCACATCTCAACATTTACAAAGCTCATGGATTGATTGAAGTTGCAAGGCTGGAGGCTAATCCAATCTGTATTGCTGATTTAAAGCAAAATGAACGTTCTGGCCAAGTTTATATGGTGAATGTAGCTGCAGATCCTGATCCCTTTATTATTTTCTTAGCATATAATTATACAGATATGCTGCTGCTCGCAGCAAACGTACACTCAATTTGCTTAGAAAATGAGGACGAACCTTCTACTGGATTAGAAAAAATACGTGAGTGTTTGTTTGCTTTCGGCCTAGGGTCTAGCGAACAATCTTTCTGGTTAAACTTAGCCGAAGAAACGTTTTAGTTCCAAATAGCATATTTTATGCGATTAAGGCTTGGCCGCAAATTTAGAGTGCAACGAAGACGATCAATACTTTATATCAGTTTAATCACTGACCTATCGAATCGTCTAACTAATCAAATCAAAGCCCTGAGGACCGCTACGCCAAACCCAACGAGACCGCCAGTTGCTGGGTGCATGCGACGTCACCACATCTTCAGTAGCAGCCGGGTTTAGAGTCAGAAGTTACTTTATCGTGTTTTAATAACAGTTGCTCGGCAGTGGATGTTGAATTCTGAAAATTATACATTAGATCACTACTCAATCAACAGATCGCAAGGGGCGAGACTACGGGAAACATATCAACCGCCATTACAATGAATTTCACAAGAGATGATATCATGAATAAAACTCCTCTTAATAAAGAGCTGGAAGATTTCATTTATACATGTGGCAAAAAAGCACTTGATGCAAAGAGTCAAGGAGATTTCGAGGCTGCAGAGAAATTATATCTAGAAGCATGGGATGCATTGCCTGAACCAAAAGTTAACTATGATCATGCTGATAGTATTTCAGTCGTAATAGCAGAGTTTTATCGTGAAGTAGGAGAAGTGAAAAAAGCGTTAATATGGTTTCAAACAGTTAAAAATATATATGGTTGTAGTGATGCGTCTGAAGCCTTTACTGGTTTTCTTTTAGGTACTATTCTTTATAAGGGTGGGCGGTTTGATCAAGCTTTTGTAGAGTTTGATAGACTTTTTAAAAAATATAGTAAAAGACCTTTCCAAGGAGAGGATAAAGAATATCTAGAGTTTTATTTAAATGAACGCGCTAAAAGGAGTGTTGGTAATGGTGTAGTGGTCAAGTAAAACTGGCCACCGCTTTATAGTTAACCCAGTACTTTTCCTCTGCCTGGTTCGGACTCATACCACCGTTATGCTGGTGAGGCCTAAGCTGGCTGTAATACCCGATTAAATAGTTCACGATATGATGCTGCCCCTGCAAGAATGATCGATAGCCATACGTTGGCACCCATTCAACCTTTAAGCTCCTGAAGAAACGCTCCATTGGCGCATTATCCCAGCAATTACCACGTCGACTCAGGCTTTGTTTTGCCTGGCATTTCCAGAGTGTCTGACGGAACTTACGGCTCGTGTAATGACTGCCCTGGTCGCTGTGGAACATAACCCCTTTTGGCCGCCCACGGCTCTCATAAGCCATTTCCAATGCGCTGCTGGTGAGTTCGCTATCGGGCGACAACGACATCGACCAGCCAATCGTTTTCCTGGCAAATAAGTCCATGACAACGGCTAGATAAGCCCAGCGTTTGCCAGTCCAGATATATGTGACGTCGCCACACCAAACGCGGTTGGGCGCCTCAACGTTAAACTGACGCGCTAAGTGGTTCGGTACCTCAACATGTTCATCACCTGTTTTCTTGTAGGTGTGCCCAGGCACTTGGCAACTAATCAGGCCAAGCTTTTCCATCAGGCGGCCAACGCGATAGCGACTTAACGGCACATCCTGCCTTGTCGCCATCTCTGCGATGCTGCGCGCCCCTGCAGAGCCTTCGCTCTCGCGAAATAGCTCTCTGACCTTGGCTATTTCCTTGGTCTTCGTGGCACACACAGGTCTTTGTGAACGTTGTCTCCAGTATTTAAAGCTGCTGCGATGCACGCCAAACACGTCACACAGTTTTTTTACCGGGTAGCTCGTCTTGAGTTTCTCGATTAGCGAGAAGTGTTCAGGGAGTCCGACATCAAGAGAGCGGTAGCCTTTTTTAGGATGTCTTTTTCCATCTCAATGTCACGGATGCGCTTTTCAAGCTCGCGAATCCTGAGCTGATCGGCTGTCATGGGCGTTGCTTTAGGGCTTTGGCCATCACGCTCCTGGCGTAACTGACGAACCCATTTATCCATGCTCGAATACCCCACATTCATGGCTTCAGCCGCTTCACGAACCGTGTAGTGTTGATCGACGACTAGCTGTGCTGCTTCGAGCCGGAATTCAGGGCTAAAGTTACGTTTTGGTCTTGTTGCCATGCTGCCACCTGGTGATGTCTTGGTGCATATTAGCACCTCTAATTAGGTGGCCAAATTTACTATGTGTAGTGGTCAAGTAAAACTGGCCACCGCTTTATAGTTAACCCAGTACTTTTCCTCTGCCTGGTTCGGACTCATACCACCGTTATGCTGGTGAGGCCTAAGCTGGCTGTAATACCCGATTAAATAGTTCACGATATGATGCTGCCCCTGCAAGAATGATCGATAGCCATACGTTGGCACCCATTCAACCTTTAAGCTCCTGAAGAAACGCTCCATTGGCGCATTATCCCAGCAATTACCACGTCGACTCAGGCTTTGTTTTGCCTGGCATTTCCAGAGTGTCTGACGGAACTTACGGCTCGTGTAATGACTGCCCTGGTCGCTGTGGAACATAACCCCTTTTGGCCGCCCACGGCTCTCATAAGCCATTTCCAATGCGCTGCTGGTGAGTTCGCTATCGGGCGACAACGACATCGACCAGCCAATCGTTTTCCTGGCAAATAAGTCCATGACAACGGCTAGATAAGCCCAGCGTTTGCCAGTCCAGATATATGTGACGTCGCCACACCAAACGCGGTTGGGCGCCTCAACGTTAAACTGACGCGCTAAGTGGTTCGGTACCTCAACATGTTCATCACCTGTTTTCTTGTAGGTGTGCCCAGGCACTTGGCAACTAATCAGGCCAGGCTTTTCCATCAGGCGGCCAACGCGATAGCGACTTAACGGCACATCCTGCCTTGTCGCCATCTCTGCGATGCTGCGCGCCCCTGCAGAGCCTTCGCTCTCGCGAAATAGCTCTCTGACCTTGGCTATTTCCTTGGTCTTCGTGGCACACACAGGTCTTTGTGAACGTTGTCTCCAGTATTTAAAGCTGCTGCGATGCACGCCAAACACGTCACACAGTTTTTTTACCGGGTAGCTCGTCTTGAGTTTCTCGATTAGCGAGAAGTGTTCAGGGAGTCCGACATCAAGAGAGCGGTAGCCTTTTTTAGGATGTCTTTTTCCATCTCAATGTCACGGATGCGCTTTTCAAGCTCGCGAATCCTGAGCTGATCGGCTGTCATGGGCGTTGCTTTAGGGCTTTGGCCATCACGCTCCTGGCGTAACTGACGAACCCATTTATCCATGCTCGAATACCCCACATTCATGGCTTCAGCCGCTTCACGAACCGTGTAGTGTTGATCGACGACTAGCTGTGCTGCTTCGAGCCGGAATTCAGGGCTAAAGTTACGTTTTGGTCTTGTTGCCATGCTGCCACCTGGTGATGTCTTGGTGCATATTAGCACCTCTAATTAGGTGGCCAAATTTACTATGCCACTACAAACAGATTGGGAAGCGGCTACATGGTTATATAGCTCTATTGGTGAAGCCTACTTTGACAAAGGCAACTATCAGAGAGCTAAAAAATATTTTTTTGATGCTTTAAATTGTCCAGATGGTGTGAGCAATCCATTTATTCACTACATGCTCGGAAAGACGTTGGTCAGGCTTAATGACGAAAATGGAATATCAAGCCTTTTGAAAGCATATCTTTTAGATGGAGAAACAATATTTGAGCTTGATGAAGAGGGTGCGGTGCATCTCAATTTTTTACAAGAAAGGCGATTAATATAGCCAGTCTGTTAGAAGATATAAATAAAAGCATTAAAGTGATCTAAAAGGCAGTAGCGTTTAAAACTGTGCCCTTGGGAAGGGAGCAAAAATCTATGTCAGCCAGCCTCATAGGCTGAGGTGGTGTTCCAAGCGCCCCGGGAAGTGGATGGCCATCTGGGACAGCGTCAAGTTCCAGTTCTGTACCGGGGGCGTCCAGCGCTCAGACGCCTTGAGTATACCGGCATAGGGCGTGCGGCGGCTACGGCACCATGGCGATTCAGCTTATCGGCCACGAGGTAATCGTCTCGTTCCTCGAGGGTGACCCGGACCAGCCGCTGGTCACCGGTCGCACCTACTGACCTTCTCCCTGAAAAGCGCAGCGATTAGAACTGGCCCTGACGCGGCGGGCGCTGTTCCCACCGGATGGCCCGCTCAAGGAGCTCTGGATTCGGGGGGGGGGGGGCGCTCTCTGCGCAGCTTGGGGGCGTCCATGTCGGACCTAATGCCAAATTGGTAGTGGCAAGTACAGCAGATGCCATCAGGCATGAGTTGGCCACAGTACAAGATGTCGGTGGTCGTATAAAGGACTTGATTCGATAAGATTTCTCGATAGGTGGCTGGATAGAAATCCAAACGCTAGTTTAGGTGTTCGTGCTGCTGCCGAAAACATTATTATGGATTTACGTAACGCACTGGGACGCTAAATGATTACACATAAGAATTGTATTGGCCTTTTCATAGATAAAACTCCCGGATTTGAACCCGTATGGCAGGCTCATCTTGAATTCTGGGGTAATGATATACCGGGACTATCGAACGATATTTCAAAACTTTCTTCTTACTTAATAAAAAACTTACATTTAATTTCAAAAGATCAAAGGAAAGAAATTTTTTTACTTGTAGAAAGCTGTCTAGAAAAAGGCGATGAAATGGTTAAGAATGCGGTAGCAACATGTTTATTAGAGAATATGCTTAATGCCGTTTCATCAGAGCGCGTTGAAGCTCATTTATTTGTAGATCTGCTCGGTGAAAAATCTCGAAATTTCTGCAAAGCTTGGGATGATTTCACTGGGGTACACACACAAGGTCTATAGTACTCGAGAAGATCAAATATTCTATGCAGTCAAGGAGCAGTCACCACCGAACTGATCTTACCCAGCAGGAGTGGAGACTGGCTTAAACAATCATTCGGCTTCAAATACTTCTTGACTGATCATCCCAATGGCACTGTGACGCCGTTGTTTGTTGTACGCGACGTCACCCCATCTACATTAGCGCCTGGGTTTAGAGACAGAAGTAACTTTGACCCTCTCCCCGATAACCGAGCATCCAGACTTGGAAAATCAGGCCTGCTGACCATCTCCCCGATAACCGAACATCCAGACTTGGAAAATCAGGCCTGTGAGTGACTCAGATAGTACTCGCGGGGCGTCACGTTCCCAAGCGAGCTGTGGGTCCGATCTTCATTGTATTCGATGCGCCAATTCTCGATCTTCTCCTGGGCGTCTTCCAGGCTCAGGAACCAGTGTACGTTCAGACACTCGTCCCGGAAGCTGCCGTTGAACGACTCGATGAACGGATTATCCGTGGGTTTTCCGGGCCTTGAAAAGTCCAGCTGTACGCCGTGCTCATACGCCCACTTGTCGAGCGCCTTCGAAATGAATTCGCTCTCATTGTCGACTTGTATGCGGTTCGGCAGTCCGCGCATCTGGCCGATCAGCGTCACGGTGTCCACGACCGCGTCTCCTTTGAGCGAATGGTCGACCGTGATGGCGAGCGCTTCGCGACTAAAATTGTCGACTACAGTTAACGAGCGAATCCGACGCCCGTTGAACAGCTCATCGGCCACAAAATCCATGCTCCAGGCTTCGTTTGGTGCGCCGACTGCCGGCCGCGATTCGCGATGCATGGCAGCGACTCATCGTCGCGGTCGCTTGCGCCGCAGATTCAGGCCTTCTTCGCAGTAGATCCGATACGTTTTCTTGTGGTTGATCACCCAGCCTTCACGGCGCATCAGTACATGAACGCGCGGCATCCCATACCGTAATCTTGTCTCAGCGATTTCCTTGATCCGGGCGCGCTCGGCGCGATCGTCTCTCGTATGGGCCTTGTAGTAATAAGATGAACTGGAGGTCAGCAGGGTCGATGAGGCACGCCGCGTGCTCACCCGGTAGGCCTGGATCAGCCAGTCGGCCAGTTCACGCCGCCGGGTCGCCTTCAAAGCTTTTTTCGCAGCACCTCCTGGAGCATCTCCTTGTCCAGACTCAGATCGGCGACAAGCTTCTTCAAACGGTTGTTCTCTTCTTCGAGCTGCTTGAGCCGGCGCACTTCGCTCACGCTCAGTCCGCCGTACTTCTTCTTCCAGTTGTAGAGCGTCGCCTGCGAGATGCCCATCTTGCGACAGACTTCTTCCGCACGTGTCCCGGTCTCGGTCTGCTTTACCGCGAACGCAATCTGTTCGTCCGTGTATTTCGACTTCTTCATGGTCCATTTCCTCCGCCTCTCAGCGTGATCGATATGGCCCGAATTCTCCAGTTCTAATCGCTGCGCTTTTCAGGGAGAAGGTCAACTTTATCGTGTTTTAATAACAGTTGCTCGGCAGTGGATGTTGAATTCTGAAAATTATACATTAGATCACTACTCAATCAACAGATCGCGAGGGGCGAGACTACGGGAAACATATCAACCGCCATTACAATGAATTTCACGAGAGATGATATCATGAATAAAACTCCTCTTAATAAAGAGCTGGAAGATTTCATTTATACATGTGGTAAAAAAGCACGTGATGCAAAGAGTCAAGAAGATTTCGAGGCTGCAGAGAAATTATATCTAGAAGCATGGGATGCATTGCCTGAACCAAAAGTTAACTATGATCATGCTGATAGCATTTCAGTCGTAATAGCAGAGTTTTATCGTGAAGTAGGAGAAGTGGAAAAAGCGTTAAGATGGTTTCAAACAGTTAAAAATATATATGGTTGTAGTGATGCGCCTGAAGCCTTTACTGGCTTTCTTTTAGGTACTATTCTTTATAAGGGTGGGCGGTTTGATCAAGCTTTTGTAGAGTTTGATAGGCTTTTTAAAAAATATAGTGAAAGACCTTTCCAAGGAGAAGATAAAGAATATCTAGAGTTTTATTTAAATGAACGCGCTAAAAGGAGTGTTGGTAATGGAGCTTCCTGATAGAGAGTATGATGAGATCGAAAATCTTTCAGAAAGAGGCAATGCTTTTTTAGAGGGAGGTGAATATGATGAGGCTATAGGAGAGTGGCAAAAAGCCCTATCTTTGATTCCTGAGCCAAAAACAGATTGGGAAGCGGCTACATGGTTATATAGCTCTATTGGTGAAGCCTATTTTGACAAAGGTAACTATCAGAGAGCTAAAGAATATTTTTTTGATGCTTTAAATTGTCCAGATGGTGTGAGCAATCCATTTATTCACTACATGCTCGGAAAAACGTTGGTCAGGCTTAATGACGAAAATGGAATATCAAGCCTTTTGAAAGCATATCTTTTAGATGGAGAAACAATATTTGAGCTTGATGAAGAGGGTGCGGTGCATCTCAATTTTTTAAAAGAAAGGCGATTAATATAGCCAGTCTGTTAGAAGATATAAATAAAAGCGGCGGTCTCAAGTTCCAAGTGCAACGCTATTGAAGAGGGTGTTCACAACTCTTTGTCAGCCTGCCTCATAGGCTGAGGTGGTGTTCCCGGCGTCCTGGGAAATGAATGGCCATCTGAGACAGCGTCAAGTTCCAGTTCTGCACGGGGTGCGTCCAGCGCTCAGACGCTTTGAGTATACCGGCATAGAGTGGGCGGCTACGGCACCATGGCGATCCCTCGCATCGGCCACGAAGTCATCGTTTCGTTCCTGGAAGGCGACCCGGACCAGCCGCTGGTCACCGGCGCACCTACCACGCCGCGAATATTCCGCCCTACCCGCTGCCAGCCAACAAGACCCGTACCGTGCTGCGCACCCAGAGCCACAAGGCCGAGGGCTTCAACGAACTGCGCTTTGAAGACGAGGCGGATGAAGAGCAGATCTGGCTGCACGCCCAGAAGGACCTGGACCTGCTGACCCTCAACGACCGCACCGAAGAGATCAAGCGCGACAACACCCTGCACGTCTATCGCGACCGGACCACCGACATTGACCGCGACGAGACCCACCTCGTTCACCGCCACGAAGTGCATACCGTCGACGGCAACGAAACCCATACCGTTCACAAGAACCGCAAGAAAACCGTCGACGGCAACGAGACCGACCGCATCGGCAAAAACTGGTCGACCAAAGTGGGCAAGAACAAGACCGAAACCGTCGGCAAGGCCTACCTGCAGAACGTCGGCCTGGGGCGCATGGAGAACGTGGGCCTGGGCTACAGCCTGAACGTCGGCGCGCTGATGAACACCGTGGTCGGCCTTAGCCACACCACCCAGGTGGGCATGTACCACTCCCTGAACGTGGGGCGCAATATCACCCTGAAAGCGGGCAACCAGTTGACCCTGCAGGTGGGCAACAGCCGCCTGGTCCTCACCGAAGAGTCGATCTACCTCGACGCGGGGGGAGATTCACGTCAAGGCGGGCACCAGGGTACACGTCGACGGCCCCGACGACGTGCTGCTCAATACCGGCACCGCCCAACCCGCCCCCGGCAGCAAGGAAGACGAGGCCGAGAGCGACCCGATGAACGACCCCATGGTCAAAGACGGCAATACCCCGGGGTGGTGACATGGCCAATGTAACCAACTCCACGCCGTTTCCCCATGCGCTGTTTCGCAAGCTGGGGCCGGGGGATCGGGAGTATGACGTGCTGACGGTGCGCGGTACTTACCGCTTCACCGGCGACGGCTGGCCGCTTTTTCAAACACCCCAGCAGCGCCCCATTCGCTGGCAAACCGAGCTGGCCGGTGACCCGACTAATCCCTTTACTCAGTGGATTACGGATGACCGTGATGTGCTGTTCGGCAAGCTGGGCACCGAAGTGCACGTGCACGGGACCCTGCGTTCACCGACAAGTCAGCCGCGCACGGGCTGGAAGGTGGGTCTCAAAGTGGGCCCGCTTTTAAAAGAACTGTTCGTTTATGGCCCACGCGATTTTCAATGGCGCCTGCTGGGTGGCTGGCACCTTACGGATCCGGGCCTCGTCAGCGAGCTGCCCCTGGACTACCGTTACGCCTTCGGCGGCCACTTTATTTCGCCGCTTGACGACGAAATGACCAGCCCCGTCGACAAGACACTCTATCACCCCGAAAACCCGGTGGGCCGAGGCTGGCTGCCTTCGCGAAGCGATTACAAGCGCCTGCCAAGGACGCTAGTGCGCCCGTTAAAAGAGCAACTCGATACCGTTACGCACCTACCAGCACCGCAGCTGGTGGCGCCCGGCTCGCTGATCACCTCCCCTTTCGACCGGCCCGCCCCCATGGGATATGGCCCTATCGCCCCCTGGTGGGCGCCCCGGGTTGGCTATCAGGGCACGCTGGACGAAGCGTGGCGAACGCAGCGCTACCCCTATTGGCCCGAGGACTTCGATTATCGGTTTCATCACAGTGCCCCCGAAGACCTCGTCACACAGGACTATCTGCGCGGTGACGAACCCGTCGTGCTGACCAACTGTTTACCGAACAGCACCGAGATTATCGAAAACGACCGATTTCGCTTTTTGCACCGCACACGCCTGCCGGGCATCGCCCTGCAGGCATTGACCGAGCACGCCAGCGGCGAGCGAGGGTTGACATCCCTGGAGCTGGATACGGTCAGTATCTATTTGGACGAGCAGGAACTGGCCCTTACCTGGCGGGTGCTCTTCCCGCTGGAGGATCCGCTCAGGAAGGTACGGATCAGGCGAACGTCTCTTGCCCCCCAACGTGGAGGTGCGTATGTCGGATGATGTCTCGATGACGATCTGTATCGGCGATCAAAGCGCGTGCGAAGGCGATACTGACGGCACCCATACCCACTCGCCCGATACCACCTCAGAGCCGCCGCCGGGCGAGGCGCTTGAGGGACGAGCCCGTCACGCCGGTAACTCACGGCCGGACTGGCGCGCCGCGGCCAGTTTTCCCGATCTGTGCAAGATGGGCAATACGGTAGTGGGCTTCGACTCCACCGCGTCATTGGGCAGCCCGACCAGCTACTCGCCCAACGTGATCATGGGCGGGCAGCGCACCTATCGTGTCGGAGACCTGAGTCAGGGAACGCAAGGGAATAACGGTGCAGGGGTCGTATCCGGCACGTCGCAAGGTAGCGGCCACGTCCTGTTCTTGACCGGCCAGGAGAATGTGCGCGCCAACGGCCAGCCGGTGGTGATCGATGGTAGCGAGGCCATGATCAACTGTAACGCCGCCGGTGTGGGTGGCGCCAAAGGCTACGTATACACGAACACCCAAGCGGTCGACAGCCAGCCCGAAACCGCCGATGAGCCGCCCACTGCGGCCGCGTCATTACAGCAACAGGCACAAGCCAATCTGGAGCGTGTAGGCGAGCTACGTGACGCGTTGAACGAAAACCCCAACGGCAAGACAGCCGCCGAGGCCGAAGCGCTCCATGCCGAGGTTCAGCAGGCAATTGCGGACACCCGCGTCCAGCAAGAGGCCTTGATGGAGGCAATGCGCGAGGGACGATTGCAGGGCGATGATGCGCTGGCTACGATGATGGATGTAGACGAAGCGGCTCGCCAAGCGGCGAATATGCAGCCAGAAGCCGAGCGACAAGTCATCTACTCGTCAGAAGGCGGCCGCAAAGCCCGAGAGGCAGGAGTATTTGTAGCCGAAGTGGCGACACCTTACGGCACTTGGGTGGATATTAAAGATACGATACAGCTATGGGGTGAAGGTCGCTATCTCGCGGCGACCGGAATGACGGCGTTGACGGCTGTATCGGTTATTCCTGGCGTTGGACTCATCCGTAAGGGAGATAATGCTATAGATGCTGTTCGGACAACGGATCGGACAGTAGATGCAGCGGAAGATGCCAATCGTGGTCGACCTTCAGGAAGTAATGATGGGACGCGGGTGGAGCAAAATTCCGGTAGAGTTGAAAGGGGCGCAGGTAACACAGTAAATGTTAGGGGAATCAGTGCTCGCAATAGATATATGGGGCGTACTCCTGATAAATACTCTCGAACAGGGCGAGAGGTACTCGAAAGAATGCGAGTTGAAGGATTAATTCAAGGAGAAGGCCCCTTGTTAAGGGGTAACCCTAACAATTTACATCTTATAAATCCTGACGGCTCAACGGCACGTATTGGTGCTAATATTGATATGGCCCACAAAGTTGATGCAGTCACTTGGTGGAATGATACTGGGCGTTTTTTTGGACCTAAATCTCCAGAGGTGCGTCAATTCATGCTCAATGCTGATAATTATGAATTGCAGTTAAGGTCAATTAACCGCTCAGATGGCGCAAGACTAGGCCAAACGTACCAACCGCCTATTACGCCTGACTTTTCGACATTAAAGAGGTGAATCTTGATGCAGTCGAACTTAGAACTGGATGCACAACTACACCAGGCTATCAATGCTTGGTGCGCTCTTGGTGATCAGCTTGCTTCAACTCAACGTTATGAAGAAGCCATTGCTGAGTATAATAAGGCATGGTCTTTAATTCCCGAACCTAAAAATGATTGGGAGGCTGCTACATGGGTGCTCGCAGCAATTGCAGATTCTTGCTTTTTAGCAGGTTATAATACCTCTGCACGTGAGGCGTTAGAGTATGCAATGACGTGCCCTGGGGCAATTGGCAATCCCTTCTTGCACCTTAGATATGGTCAAGTACTTTACGAGTTAAATATAAAGGAAAAAGCTAGTGATGAGCTTATCCGTGCATATATGGGGGGCGGGGAAGAAATATTTTCTCTTGAAGATGAAAAGTACTTTTTATTTCTGAAGACTGTGGCGAAAATTTGATTTCTGAATTCAAGTAATAAGTATAGCGAGCGGTCTCAAGTTCCAAGTGCAATGCTATTGAAGAGGGTGTTCACAACTCTTTTTCAGCCAGCCTCATAGGCTGAGGTGGTGTTCCAAGCGCCCTGGACAATGAATGGCGACCTGTGACAGCTTCAATTTCCAGTTCTGCACGGGGTGCGTCCAGCGCTCAGACGCTTTGAGTATACCGGCATAGAGTGGGCGGCTATGGCACGATGGCGATCCCCCGCATCGGCCACGAGGTAATCGTTTCGTTCCTGGAAGGCGACCCGGACCAGCTGCTGGTGACCGGGCGCACCTACCACGCCTCGAACGAACATTCCGCCCTACCCGCTGCCGGCCAACAAGACCCGTACCGTGCTGCGCACCCAGAGCCACAAGGCCGAGGGCTTCAACGAACTGCGCTTCGAGGACGAGGCCGACGAGGAGCAGATCTGAACGTGGGCCTGGGCAACCTCAAAATGCCTACTCAGCCTTCCCTCTTCGCTCGCTCATGACTTGCCGAACGAAGGCGTTGATATCCTCCTTGACCACGCGCTCTTTGGGGCCGCTGGGTGCGACCTCGGCGAGGTCTACCCC
Source organism: Vreelandella sp. GE22 (assembly GCF_968212445.1). Taxonomy (NCBI): domain Bacteria; kingdom Pseudomonadati; phylum Pseudomonadota; class Gammaproteobacteria; order Oceanospirillales; family Halomonadaceae; genus Vreelandella; species Vreelandella sp. GE22. The sequence goes on along the minus strand of NZ_OZ309110.1, from coordinate 1,657,075 downwards.
CAGGGTACGCGCCAGCATTCGTACAGTAGGCGTCGCGTGGACTCGGTCGCCGGTCGCTTTTGTGGTGTCATTGTTCAAGGTCTTCTCCTTCCTCTACTCGAGTATCGTTTTAGCGAATGATGACGCCCGCTTAGCTGACCAGCGGAGATAACCTGGAAGGGTCGATATGAAAGCGCTGCATGGCCTTTACGACAATGTCGGCGCTGACCTCTCCTTGCTCGCAAAGTGCCACGAGGGCCATCCAGGCAATGTGGTAGCGGTCGACCTCGAAGAACGCGCGCAGCTTTTCGCGGCTGTCGGAACGGCCGAAGCCATCGGTGCCCAGCACGTAGTAATCACTCGGCACCCAGGCGCGCACCTGGTCGGCATAAAGCTTCATGTAATCCGTGGCGGCGATGACAGGGCCTGAGCGTTTTTCGAGCGACTGCGTGAGCCAGGGTTTTTCATGCGACTCTTTCGGCTTCATGAAACGCTGCCGGTCGTACTCGAGCGCTTCGCGGCGCAGTTCGTTAAAACTGGTTACGCTCCAGACATCCGCGGCTACGCCAAAATCGAGCAGTAACTCCTGCGCGGCTTCGGCCTCGCGCAGTATGGTGCCCGAGCCCAATAGCTGAACGCGGGGTTTTGGGTCGGCCTCGCCTTCGCGCAGCAGGTACATGCCACGAACGATGCCCTCCTCGGCGCCTTCGGGCATGGCCGGGTGGGCGTAGTTTTCGTTCATGATCGTCAGGTAGTAGAAACACTCCTTGTGGTGTTCGTACATTTCCTTCAAGCCGTGCTGTACGATGACGGCGATTTCATAAGCGTAGGTGGGGTCATAAGTGCGGCAGTTGGGAATGGCCGAGGCCATCAGGTGGCTATGGCCATCCTGGTGTTGAAGGCCTTCACCGTTGATGGTGGTGCGCCCGGCGGTGCCGCCGACCATGAAGCCTCGCGTCAGCATGTCGCCGGCGGCCCAGGCAAGGTCCCCTATACGCTGAAAACCGAACATCGCGTAGTAGATATAAAACGGGATCAGCATTTTGCCGTGGTTGGCGTGAGACGTGGCCGCCGCCATCCAGGACGCCATCGCCCCGGCTTCGGTAATGCCCTCCTCGAGAATCTGCCCCTTGATATCCTCCCGGTAGTACATGATCTGCCCCGCATCGACGGGCTCGTATTGCTGCCCGTTTGCGGCGTAAATGCCCAGCTGGCGAAACATGCCTTCCATACCAAAGGTGCGCGCCTCGTCAGGGATGATGGGCACGACCCGCTCGCCAAGCGCCTTATGCTTGGTAAGCCCGGTCAAAACCCGAACGAAGGCCATCGTGGACGAAATCTTGCGCTCCCCCGTGCCCTTGAGCTGAGCCGCAAACATCTTGTCGTCGAGTGCCGGGATCGCCAGTGTCTCGTAATCGGTATTACGTGAGGGCAGATACCCGCCGAGCAGTTTGCGCCGGGCGTGCAGGTATTCCATCTCCGGGGAGTCGTCATCAAACCGGTAATAAGGGACCGAGCCGTTTTGAAGCTGCTCATCGCTGATCGGGATCTCGAAGCGATCACGCAGGCGCTTGAGCCCCTGAAGCTCCATGGTCTTGATGTTGTGGGCTTCCATGTCGGCCTCGCCGTGTTCGCTTCCCATGCCATACCCTTTGACGGTATGCGCGAGAATTACGGTAGGCTTGCCGTTGGTGCTTTTGACGGCTTTTTGATAGGCGGCGTAAATTTTTGAAGGGTCGTGGCCGCCGCGGGCCAGGTTTTCGATGTCGTGATCCGAAAGGTGCTCGACCCGTTCGAGCAGCTCAGGGTCCTTACCGAAAAAGCGCTCGCGGGTATACGCCCCGCCCTGGGCCTTGAAGTTCTGATACTCGCCGTCGACGGTCTCGTTCATCAGCCGCTGCAGCCGGCCGTCGTGGTCGTTTTCGAGCAGTGCATCCCAGGCGCTACCCCAAACGACCTTGATCACGTTCCAGTGGCTACCCAGAAACGAGCTTTCGAGTTCCTCCATGACACGGTCGTTGCCGCGTACCGGACCGTCCAGGCGCTGCAGATTGCAGTTGATCACGAAGATGAGATTGTCGAGCTTCTCGCGGCTTGCCAGGTTCAACGCGCCAAGCGTCTCGACCTCATCGCATTCACCATCCCCCAAAAAAGCCCATACCTTGCGCTCACCCAGGGGTTTAAGGTCTCGGTTATGCAGGTACTTCATCAGACGCGCTTGATAGATCGCCTGTATGGGGCCCAACCCCATCGAAACCGTCGAGAACTGCCAGTAGTCCGGCATGAGGTAAGGGTGTGGGTAGGATGGCAGCCCGCCGCCATCGACTTCCCGACGAAAGTGATCCAACTGGCTCTCGCTCAAACGCCCCTCTAGAAAACTTCTGGCGTAAATACCGGGTGAAATATGCCCCTGAAAATAGACCAGGTCGCCCGCGCAGTGCTTGCCAGGACCTTTGAAGAAGTGGTTGAACCCCACCTCGTAAAGCGTGCAACTGGACATGTAGCTGGCCAGGTGGCCGCCAATGCTCTTGTCTTTGGCATTGGCGCGGACCACCATCGCGATACTGTTCCAACGAATGGCGGAACGCAGCTTCTGTTCGATGACGGGGTCGCCGGGGTAATCCGGCTCCTCCGCGACGGGAATCGTATTGACATGGGCGGTGTTGAAAGACCGGGCGATGTTTAAACCGCGTTGTTCGGAATACGACTGCAAACTTTGAAATATGAAACGCGCTCGCTCTTCTCCTTCGCGGTCCACCACGGACGCCAATGCACTCAGCCACTCCCGAGTTTCTATTTGATCCACTTCGATCGTCTTTTCCATAGTTACCTCAAAGTCGCGGTCAACGCTAGCCGCCGGTGTTCATGGGCGATTCCTCATATCCATCAACCCTAATATTGACTTTGGTAGGGCACAATATTAGCTTTTGGGAAACAACTTCCCATAATTGGCAACATGAACTTAAACCATTTAAAAGTGTTTATCGTCGTCGCCGAACAGGGCTCGGTGCTGGCCGCCTCCAAGGTACTCGGAGTGCCCAACTCGACGGTTGCAAGGCAACTTGCTCAGTTCGAAAAGCAGCTCGGTATGCAGCTCGTACTGCGCAGCAGCCGCTACCTTCGACTCACCGAGGAAGGAAAGCGAATTTATGAGAAGGCTGCGGGCCTGATCGACCAGCTCGATGAGGTGGAAAACGAGATAACGACGGAGAGAGGCGACCTATCGGGGAAAATAACCCTCGCCATTCCGTCGGAATTCGGCGCCAAATGGCTCAATTCGGCCATTGCCGAGTTCGCCGCGGAGCATCCGAAGACCTCGATCGAGTGCATCACCAGCATGGCGCCACTCGATCCAGTCAGAAGAGATATCGATATCTCCATCGCCTATCACCGGGGTAATTTCGAAGATAGTAGCCTCGTCATGCGCAGGCTTTTGAAGCTGGAAAGTGTCGTGGTCGCCGCCCCCGAACTGATAACAAGATACGGCACCCCCTATACGCTCAAAGAGCTGGAACGCCTCCCCTGTATTTCGACCCTTCTGGCACTCAAGGAGAACCCCTGGCATTTCATCGACTCCCAAAAAGGCATCTTTCATTTGAATGTCGCCTCGCGTTATAAAGTCGATAGCAGCCAAATGCTGATAGCCGGCGCCTTGAAAGGAATCGGCTATGCGATTATTCCCAAAGCCTTTTGCGAAGCACACATTACTGCGGAAGAACTGATCGAAATAGAACTCGAACACCAGCCCGCCCCTCTCGAAATAGTGGCCATCTATCCCAATCGCTCCATTAATCATCGCTCGAGACTTCTCGTGGAAAAAATAGCCGGTACGCTCGCAACACAATTCACCCTCTAGTGACTCGCTTATACATTACATAGCCGGGCAATTTATAAGCGCCGATGATTCAAGGTATGTTCGAATTCGATAAGCTTTCGCAACCGTCTTCTTGAGCGCTGCGCCAAACGACACTTCAAGATCAACTATGGTGGCAAAATGAGAGATACAAACCAAGACCAGCCCGGCCCCGGGCCGCATCCGATACCTGCGACGATTGCCGCCGTGGTTCGCGATGGCAGCGTGCTGCTCGTGAAGAGGAGCAACCCGCCCGACGCCGGGCGGTGGGGGTTCCCCGGCGGCAAGATAGAGCGGGGGGAGCCGATCGAGGCGGCTGCTTTACGGGAGCTGCGGGAAGAGACGGGAGTCAACGCCTTGGCCGAGCGGATTTTCAATGCCGCCGACGCTTTCGATTATGATCACCAAGGCGAGCTTCGTCATCACTATCTACTCATCGCGGTGCTCTGCAAATGGCGGGAAGGTGAGCCGCTTGCAGGAGACGACGCTTTGGAAGCCAGATGGGTGCCTATCCGCGACTTGGCGACGACGGATCTGGCGCTGAGTATCGATGTCGCCGACATCGCCCGACAGGCGGGCGAGCTGTCACTATCGATGCCCTGAAGCCTTGGACGATTCGCTGCCCCTCTTATCGACCGGCGCGGTCCATACCGGCACGTCCTCCTGTTGAGGCTCGCCGCCCTGCTCGTCCATGGCGTTGCTCAACGCCTCTTCCAAACGCCGGAATAGCTCGCCGTAGCGACGACTGAACCCTTGATGGCCTTCGATTTCTTTCCAAGCCTGGAAAAGCTCCGCGTCATGGGCGTCTTCGTTTTGCACGAAGCTCCAGGCCATCTGCTTGGCACGCATGGGGTGTACGCCCAGCGCGGTCAGCGCGTGGCTGCCAAGCTCGAGCGCCGAATGATAGGTTTCGCTGACGACGTCATCGGCCCCGGCCTCGCGCAGGCGGTAGCCGTGGCCCCGGTCGTAGGCGCGGGCCAGCACCCATACGTTCGGGTAGTAGCGTTTGACGTGCTCCACGGTATGCACCGCGCGATCCAGATCGTCGATGGCCACCACCAACAGACAGGCTTTTTCGACCCCTGCCCGCGCCAGCAGATCGCCGCGGCTGGCGTCGCCGAAATAGCTTTTGATGTTGATGCGCCGAGCGTTTTCGATCTGGTTGAGTTCGAGATCGAGCGCGACCAAGGGCACGTTGCTGGCCCTTAAAAGCCGGCAAACGATTTGGCCAAAGCGCCCGGCCCCGGCGACGATGACCGGCGACTGCTCGTCGAACTCTTCGGCCTCGGGCTGGGTTTTACTTTCCAGATAACGCGGCACCACGAGCTTGTCGAAAGCGATAAACAGAAGCGGCGTCAAGAACATGGTGAACGCCACGACCAGCGACAAAAGCTCGGCAAGTTCCTGGCCGATCACGCTATTTTGGCGGGTATAGGTCAACAGTACGAAGCCGAACTCGCCGGCCTGGGCCAGGCTCAGGGTCAAGAGCCAGCCGTTGCTGCCACGAATGTGGAACACGTAGGCCAGGCTTATCAAAAGCGCGCCTTTCACCGCCATGACGCCCAGGCCCAGCAGGATAACCGCCGGCCACTGCTCGATCAGCACCTCAAAATTGATACCCGCCCCCACGGTGATAAAGAAAAGCCCGAGCAGCAGCCCCTTGAAGGGCTCGATATTGGCCTCGAGCTCATGCTTGAACTCGCTATTGGCCAGTACGACCCCGGCCAAAAACGCGCCGAGTGCCGGGGAGAGATTGACCAGACCCATCAACGCGGCGATACCGATCACCAGCATCAGGGCGCTGGCGGTGAATATCTCCCGCAGGTTGGACTTCACCACGTAGCGAAACAGCAGCGGCATCAGGTAGTAACCCGCGCCAATCACCATTCCCACCGCGGCGATGACCACCAGCGCGTGGGCCCAACCCGGCAGATGCGAGACGAGATCGAAGCTTTCGTGGCTTGCCTGGCCGACGCTCGAGTCGATACCGGGCATCGCCAGCAGCGGAATCAGCGCCAGGATGGGAATCACCGCCATATCCTGGAACAACAAAATAGAGAAAGCACTGCGCCCGCCTTCGGTGGCGGCAAGGCCCTTCTCATTGAGCGTTTGCAACACGATGGCCGTGGACGAAAGCGCCAGCACCAACCCCACCGCAAGCGAGGTTTGCCAGGCCGTGCCTAACCACACGCCAATGGCGGTAGCCGCGGCAGCGCTCAACACCACCTGCAGCCCACCCAGGCCCAAAAGGCGCACGCGCATCGCCCAGAGGCTTTTAGGGTCGAGCTCCATCCCGACCAGAAACAGCATCATCACCACGCCGAACTCGGCGAAGTGCTGAATGGTGTCGGTTTCTTGCCCCACCAACCCAAGGATTGGGCCGATCGCAACGCCGGCCACCAGATACCCGAGTACCGAGCCCAGCCCGAAACGCTTGGCCAACGGTACGGCGATGACGGCCGCCAATAAATAGATAAAAGCCTGAATGAAGTACTGGGTCATTGATCTCTCGATGAGGGTTGACGCGATGACGTGTAATGCAGTGTGTACAAGCGCGCTTTAGAACACGGCTTGACAGTGAGGGTCCAACCATTATGTACTAGTACGCTAGTACATAATGGTTGGATGATTAATGAGGCGTTTGCATCGTGTCCAAAAACGTACCGGAAGATGATTACAGGGCGCAGCTCGTGCGCTACCTGCTCGATATTGACTCGGCACAGGCGATGGATAGCGCATTAGATAGCCTGCTAACGCCTTCAGAATATCAGGAAATCAGTAAACGGCTACAAATTTTTAAGCTCCTCGACGAGGGGGTGGCGCACCGTAAAATCGCCGAAACCCTGGGCGTTGGCATCGCGACGGTTTCGCGCGGCGCCAAGGCATTTTTACCCGCTACCGCTGCCCACAAGGATACCCCATGAGTGCCGGCCCGACCCCGTTTAGCCTGCCGCGCAAGCCCCACTACGTGACGCTGGCCGCCGACTGCGATTTCTTCGCACTGTTTCAGAAAATCGAACGCGCTTTCGATAACTGCTACATGCTCGAATCCCTCGGCGAAGATAGCCACATGGCGCGCCACTCGATCATCGGCTTCGACCCGGAGTACCTGCTCTACGCCAACGGCCAAACGCTCACCATCGAGCACCGGGACGGAGAGACCAACGCCTACCCAAGCGAGAACCCTTATGAGCTTTTACGCTCGCTAATGCCGCAAAACATTATTTCGCGCAAGTACGCCGGCGGCCTTTCCGGTTATCTCGGCTACGATGCCATGCAGTATTTCGAGCCCTCGCTCTCCCTCAAGGCAAGCGAGGACTTCGATACCTTTCGCTTCGGCCTTTATAAAGACGGGTTGATTCTCGATAAGATGACCGGCGAGGTCACCTACTTCTACTATGACCATAGCCGCTTCGAGTTTCTTCAAAACCTGATCGACACCGACGACGTGACCCCGGGGGCGCTGAAAATTACCGCTCAGGGCGACACCATGAGCCAGGCCGAGCACGCCCGGGCGGTCGCTAAAGTGAAGCAGGACATCATCGACGGCAAGATCTTTCAGTGCGAGGTCGGCTTTAAAAAGCGCTTCAAGGTCGAAGGCGACACCTTGGCGCTTTACGGCGAGCTTCGGCGCATCAACCCGTCGCCGCAGATGTACTACGTCAAATTCGGCGAGCAGCGCCTGATCGGGGCAAGCCCGGAGCTTCTCTTTCGCCTGCGCCAGGGCGAGATGGAGACCTTCCCCTTGGCCGGCACGACTACCCGAGGCAAGACCGAGCAGGAAGACACTCAGCTTGCCCGCACGCTTTTGAACGACCCCAAGGAGATCGCCGAGCACAACATGATCGTCGACCTGCACCGCAACGACATCGGCCGGGTCGCCCAGTTCGGCACGGTCAAGGTGCGAAGCCTGATGGACATCAAGCGCTTTAGCCACGTGCAGCATATCTCCAGCGAGATCGTCGGCATCATCGACCAAAACGAGGATATGTTCACCGCCCTTGCCAGCAACTTCCCCGCCGGCACGCTCACCGGCGCGCCCAAGATCGAGGCGATGAAAATCATCGACGAGCTGGAAGTCGACGGGCGTGGGCCCTACGGCGGCGCAGTGGGCCAGTTCTCCTTCAACGGCGACTGCACCTTCGCGATTCCCATTCGTACCGTATTCGTCAACGGCGAGCACGCCTATGTGCAAACCTGTGGCGGCAACGTGTTCGACTCCAACGCCGAGGACGAGTACGAAGAGATCCGCCGGAAATTCGCCGGCACGCGCAAAGCCCTGGCCCCCTTTATGGATACGGAGAGCCCCGCATGAAGGTGCTGATTATCGATAACTACGACTCTTTCACCTACAACCTGTATCAGTTCATTGGTGAGATTTTAAGCGTCGAGAAAAACCGGGGCGCCATCGAACGCTTCGAGATTCTGGTCAAGCGCAACGACCAGATCGATTTCGAAGAGGTAAAGGCGCTCGAGGCGGACCGCATCATCATTTCCCCCGGGCCCGGCTCGCCGGATGACCCGCGCTATTTCGGCGTCTGCTCTGATGTAATCGAAAAACTCGGCACGACCACGCCGCTGCTGGGCGTGTGTTTGGGGATGCAGGGTATCGTGCATGTATTCGGCGGTCAGGTGATCAAGGCGCCGCTGCCCATGCACGGCAAGATTAGCCCGATCAACCACAACCACCGCTCGGTCTTCAACGGCGTGCCGGACCAGCTCGAGGTGATGCGTTACCACTCGCTGATCGCCGATGCGGCCTCGCTCCCCGAGTGTTTGGACGTGACCGCCACGGTAGGCGGGCTTGGCGCGGAGAGCTTCGCCGAGCGCGCGCGCTGGCAGGCCGCGGGGGAGTTCGAGCTGATGGGCGTCAAACACCGCGACTACCCCATTCACGGTATTCAGTTTCACCCGGAATCCTTCGCCACCGAAGGCGGCAAGGAGCTGATCGGCAACTTCCTGTTCGCCCCTTACCAGTAAGCCTTACTTGCGCCGTGGGCCGGGCTTGCCCGCCTTGCCCCGCCCCGGCGCCTTGCCCGCCGGTTTACCGGTGGATGCGCCCTTGGCCCCGGCCTTACCCGCGCCACCGGCTTTGACCGGCTTGCCCCGGCCCGCGGGCTTGCCTTTGGCCCCAGCGGCGGCTTTACCCGCGCCCTGGGGCTTGCCGCCCCTGGCGCCGGCTTTCGCCTCTTTGCGCTTGCCAGGCGGCGTTGCTTTACCGGCAGGCTTGCCGGCACCTTTCGCCGTATGGCTACCCGCACTTCTTCCCGCGCCCTGCCCGCCTCCGGCGCCTTTATTGGCTTGGGTCTTTTGCGCCCCGCCCTTGGGGGCGCGCGGCTTTTTGGGCGCATCGGGGGTCGGGTCCGAGTCCTTGATGAGCTCGCTTAACGTATCGATCTCTTTGGGCGTTAAATCGCGCCAGTCGCCGGTGGCCAGCCCCTTGAGCGAGACGTTCATGATCCGCGTACGCACGAGCTCGGTGACCTCGAACCCAAAGTATTCGCACATGCGGCGAATCTGACGGTTGAGGCCCTGCACCAAGGTAATGTTGAAGCTGAATTTGGACAGGCGCTCCACTTTGCACTTTTTGGTGACCTGGCCAAGAATCGGCACGCCCTTTTGCATGCCTTCGATGAAGTCGTCGGTCACCGGCTTATTCACCGTGACCACGTACTCTTTTTCGTGTTGGTTGTTGGCGCGCAGGATCTTGTTGACCAGATCGCCATTGTTGGTCAGAAAGATCAGCCCCTGGGAGTCCTTATCGAGGCGCCCAATGGGAAAGATACGCACGCCGTGCTGGACGAAGTCGACGATATTGTCCTTTTCGCTCGACTCGGTGGTGCTGACGATGCCTACTGGCTTGTTGAGCGCGATCAGCACCAGGTCCTCTTCCTCCTGGGGTTCGATCTCCTGGCCGTTGACCTTGACCCGATCCCCCGCCACCACCTGATCGCCGGTCGTCGCGCGGCGCCCGTTGAGCCATACGTTGCCCTGTTCGACGAAGCGGTCGGCCTCACGGCGCGAGCAAAGCCCGCTCTCGCTGATGTACTTGTTGATTCGGGTCGATTTTTTAAGCGACATAGCACGCCTGAATTGCGTTAAAAATGAAACGCCGCCACCCGAGGGCGGCGGCAAGAAGGCTTTTACCTGGCGTCTAGCCGGTGTTGCGCAGCCCCGCGGCAATACCCGCCATGGTCACCATCAGGGCACGAGATAGATCGGCGCTGATCGCCCCGTCGGCGTCCCGGTTACGCTGCAAAAGCTCGGCCTGTAAGCCGTGAAGCGGGTCGATGTAGGGATTGCGCACGTCGATCGCCTGGCGGATCAATGGCGTGTTTTCCAACAGCGCCTCTTGACCCGCGATATCCAGCACGGCGACTTCCAAACGCTCGAAACGCTCTCTGAGCTTTTTGCCCAGCGCCTTGAGCGAGGGCTCGTCGACCAGCCGGTGCTCGTAGTAGGCGGCAATGGCGACATCCGCCTTCGCCAACAGCATCTCCAGCATGTCCAGGTAGGTACCAAAGAACGGCCACTGGTTGCGCATTTCCTGAAGCACTTCGCGCCCACCGGGCTGGGCCAGGCGTTCAGTAAAGGCTTCACCGCTACCCAGCCAAGCCGGCAGCATCAAACGAATCTGTGTCCAGGCGAATATCCAGGGAATCGCGCGTAAAGTTTCCACGCCGCCGTCCTGGCGGCGCTTGGTCGGCCGTGAACCCAGCGGCAGCCGACCCAGCGCCCCTTCCGGGGTCACCGCACGAAAATAGGGGACGAAATCCGGGTCTTCGCGCACCACGCCCACATAACCGGCGTGGGCGACGCTCGCCAGCTTGTCCATCTCCTCGCGCCACTTGGGTTCCGGGGCCGGCGGCGGCAAGAGCGTGGCCTCGAGCACCGCGCAGGCATAGATCTCCATGGAGCGCAGGGCGATATCCGGCTGACCGAACTTGAAGCGAATCATCTCGCCCTGCTCGGTCACGCGCAGGCTTCCGTTCACCGACCCGGGCGGCTGGGAGAGAATCGCCGCGTGGGCCGGGCCGCCGCCACGGCCTACGGTGCCGCCGCGCCCGTGAAACAGCGTCAAATCCACGCCGTGGCGCTTACACACCTCGACCAAGGACTCCTGGGCGCGATACTGCGCCCAGGCGGCGGCGAGTTGGCCTGCATCCTTGGCGGAGTCCGAGTAGCCGATCATCACCTCCTGGCGGTCCTTCACCAGCGCCCGGTAGCCAGGCAGCGCCAGCAACTTGTCGATCGCCCCGGCGGCGTTATCCAGGTCGTTGAGCGTCTCGAAAAGCGGCGCGATGGGCAGCGTCACCCGCCCGCCGATCTCCTTCATGAGCAGCGCCACGGTCAACACGTCCGAAGGCTCGGCGGCCATGGAAATGATATAGGTGCCCAGCGCCTCAGCGTGTTCGCTTGCAATCACCTTGAAGGTATCGATCACCTCGCGCGACTCCGCCGAACACTCCCAGCGCCTTGGAATCAGCGGCCGGTTCGAGGCAAGTTCCTCGAGCAAAAACGCCTGGCGGGCGGACTCGTCCCACTGCTGATAGTGACCCAGGCCCAATTCACTCGTGAGCTCTTCCATCAGTTGGGCGTGGCGGCTCGCTTCCTGACGCAAATCCAGCTTGGTGAGCGTGACGCCGAACACCGCCACCCGGCGCAGCGTATCGAGCAGCGCGCCGTTGGCGATGGTGTCCAGGCCCACATCGCACAGCGAGCGGTAGCAAGCCAAAAGCGGCGCGTAGAGCTGATCGCGGGTCTCGATGATCGGGCCGCCATCGAAGTTCTGCCCGTCGAGTTCGGCCTTCGCCCAGTCCCGGGTCGCCTCGACCCGGGTCAGAAGCCGTTTCAAAAGCTCGCGGTAGGGCTCGGTGGCCTCGCCGACTTCGGCTTTCAGGGCGCTATTGGCCTTCCACATGGAGAGCTCGGTCTTGAGCTGCTCTAGATCACGCAGGTACAGATCCGCGGCCATCCAGCGGCCCAGCAGCAACACCTCGCGGGTGACCCGGGCGGTGACGTTCGGGTTGCCGTCGCGGTCGCCGCCCATCCAGGAAGCGTAGCGGATCGGTGCGGCGTCCAGCGGCAGGCGCTCGCCGGCACTCTCCAGCAGCAGGTTATCCAGGTCGCGGTGAAAATCCGGCACCGCCTGCCAAAGCGAGTTTTCGATCACCGCAAAGCCCCACTTGGCCTCGTCCACCGGCGTGGGGCGCTCGTGGCGAATCTCGTCGGTGTGCCAGGCCTGGCTGATCAGCTCGTTCAGGCGCCCACGGGCGCGCTCGCCGCGCTCCGGGTAGTCATCGGCGCTTTCGATAGCGGTCAGGCAGTCGTCGATGGCGTCGTACTTTTGAATCAGCGTGCGGCGAATGACTTCCGTGGGGTGAGCGGTCAGCACCAGTTCGACGCGCATGTTGGCAAGCGTTTCGACCAGCGAGCGCGGCGAGTTGCCGGCCTCGCGAGCACGGTTCAAGAGCTCGCCGAGCGCGGGCTGCATGCCGGGCTTGTAGTCTTCAACCCGGCGAAAGCGCGCCCGGTAGTGCTGCTCGGCAATATTGGCCAGGTTGAGGAACTGGTTGAACGCCCGGGTCACCGGCAGAAGATCGCGCTCGGGCAGCTCGCGCAGATACTCGATCAGCGCACGCTGCTGGAGCGTATTCCCCTGGCGGCCTTGTTTGGCGTGGGCGCGGATCGTCTCGATTTTATCGACGAACGGCTGGCCCAGGTCGTCGGCAATGGTGCGGCCCAGGCTGTCGCCCAAAATACGTACGTTCTCCCGCAGGGACTCGTGTAAATCATGACTCATACCTGACCTCCTTGGAATTCGTTGTTTTTAAGCCCGGTTCGTTTCGCCCGGCCTGTTTTGAAGAACTGTTTTGAAGAACTGTTTTAAAGAGCTGTTTTGATGGGCTGCTTTATTTAAACCGTTTTACTGAAACCGTTTCTCTCAAACGACGGCGTCTATTCGGTCTCTTGTCGTTTGGCGGCCTGCCAGTGGTGCTCCATCTCTGCCAGGGTGGCGCTACCCGTCGGGCGCTGCTCGGCACTCAGCGCGCGCTCGACATAGCGAAATCGCCGCTCGAACTTGGCGTTGGTGCCGCGCAGGCACGTTTCCGGGTCAAAGCCTAGCGCGCGGGCCAGGTTGGCCGTGGCAAAGAGTAAATCGCCGACCTCCTCTTTGGCGTGCTCGCGATCGTTTTCATCGAGGGCCTGTTCGACTTCGTCGAGCTCTTCGCGGATTTTTTCGATGACGCCGCGGGTATCCGACCAGTCGAAGCCCACCCGGGCGGCGCGCTTGGAGAGCTTGTTGGCGCGGTTGAGCGCAGGCAGCGCCAGCGGGATATCGTCCAGCGCCGAGGCGGTGCTTGCCGGGCGCCCGGCGCGCTCGTCGGCTTTTAGCGACTCCCAGCGGCTTTTTACCTGGCGCTGTTCGACCTCTTTGGCGCTGACACCGGGCGGGCGGCGCGAGGCCAGCGTGCCTTCCGGGAACACGTGGGGATGGCGGCGAATCATCTTGGTGGTGAGCACATCGACGACGTCGTAAAAATCGAAACGCTGCTCCTCGGCGCCGAACTGGGCGTAGTAGACGACCTGGAAAAGCAGATCGCCAAGCTCACCGGGAAGCTCCTCATACGCCTGGCGCTCGATGACATCGGCTACTTCGTAGGCCTCTTCGATGGTGTGTGGCACGATGCTTTGCCAATGTTGCTCGATATCCCAAGGGCAGCCTTGATCCGGGTCGCGCAGCACGCGCATCAGGGCGAGCAAATCATTCAGGTCATAGCGTATCATAGGCCCCCTTTCGCGGATTTTTCCGGGTCCGCGTCGCGCAGCCGGCGCACTTCGGTCACGTTGGGAAGTTGTTGGATGCGCGAGAAAAGCCGCCCCAGGGTTTCAAGACCGTCGACTTCCAGGGTAATACGCAGCCGAGCAATGCCCTCGTCAGTATCGGTCAAGGTATTGACCGACAGCACGTTGACCTTTTCGTTGCCCAGTAGGCCGGTCACGTCGCGCAGAAGCCCCGAGCGGTCCCAGGCCTGGATCTCGATGGCCACCGGGTAGCGGGTATGGGCACGCTCGCCCCACTCTACCTCGATGATGCGCTGGGGCTCTTCCATGCGTAGTTGCAGCACGTTGGCGCACTCCTGGCGGTGAATGGTGACCCCCCGCCCCTGGGTGATGAAACCGAGGATCGGCTCGCCGGGCACCGGATTACAGCAGTTCGCCATGCTGGTCTTGAGATTCCCCACCCCCAGCACCGTGATATCGCTTTGCACGGCCTTGCTGGGCTGGCGGCGCGGCTTGGCCAAAAGCCTTTCCAACTGCTCCTGATCGTCGCTTTCCCCGAACAGCTGCTGTGCCTGATGGAGCACCTGGCCAATACGCAGGTCGCCGGCGCCAAGGGCTGCGTACATGTCGTCGGCGTTTTGGTAGTTGACCGCTTCAGCGAGCTTTTGAAGGTTCAGGCCATCGACGTCCAGGCGCTTCATCTCGCGCTCGAACAGCGCGCGGCCCTCTTCCAAATTCTGATCCCGCGCCTGGTGTTTGAACCAGGCCTGAATCTTGGCCCGCGCGCGGGAGGTGCGTACGTAGCCAAGGCTCGGATTGAGCCAATCCCGGCTCGGCCCACCCTTGGTGGCGGTCAGAATCTCGACCTGCTGACCGGTTTTCAGCTTGTAGTTGAGCGGCACGATCCGCCCGTTGATTTTCGCGCCGCGGCAGAGGTGGCCGATCTCGGTATGCACCCGGTAGGCGAAATCGATCGGCGTGGCCACACGGGGTAAATCGATTACGTGGCCATCCGGTGTGAAGACGTAGATGCGGTCCGGGGCGACATCGCTCAAAAGCCCCTCGCGCAGATCACCAAAGCCGCCCACTTCGTCCTGCCACTCGAGCACCTGCCTAAGCCAGGCGATCTTCTCTTCGTAGCTGCCGCTTTTGGCGTTGGTGTCGTGGCCCTTGTAGCGCCAGTGAGCGCACACGCCAAGCTCGGCTTCGTCGTGCATGCTAAAGGTGCGGATCTGAATCTCGAGCACCTTGTTTTCCGGCCCCACGACCGCGGTGTGCAGCGACTGATAGCCGTTCTTTTTGGGGTTGGCGATATAGTCGTCGAACTCGTTGGACACGTGGTGCCAGCGCGAGTGGACGATGCCCAGCACGGTATAGCAGTCGGTCACGGCAGGCACCAGAATGCGCACCGCCCGCACGTCGTGGACCTGGGAGAAATCGATGTGCTTGCGCTTCATTTTGCGCCAGATCGAGTAGATATGCTTGGCGCGGCCTTTGACATCGAAGCGGTTGATATTCTGCGCGCGCATCAACGACTCGAGCGTTTCCACCACGTCCTGAATATAGCGGTCCCGATCCAGGCGCTTTTCGGCCAACAATTTGGCGATGGTTTTATAGTCGTTTTCATGAAGGTAGCGAAACGAGAGATCCTCGAGCTCCCACTTGATTTGACCGATGCCTAAGCGGTGAGCCAGCGGCGCGTAGATATCGGCGACTTCACGGGCCACCTGCAGGCATTTGTCCCGGGGCGCATCTTTGACCTGGCGCAGCGCGCAGGTGCGCTCGGCGATCTTGATGAGCGCCACGCGCACGTCGCTGACCATGTTGACCAGCATCTTACGCAGGTTCTCCTGCTGGTTGTGCTGGCTCATGGCCTGGTGAGAAGCCAACGGATAGCTAATGGCAGCCATTTGTAGCACGCCGTCGATCAGCGTGGCGACCTCTTCACCAAAGCGCTTGGTAATCGCCTCCAGGCTCACCAGCCCTTCGCGCACCGAGCGGTAGAGCACCGCCGCTTCCAGCGTGGCCTGGTCGAGCTTCAAGTCCGCCAGAATATCCGCCATTTCCAAGCCCATACGAAAACTGGTGCCCGGCGAGAGCCACACGCGGTGCGTTTGCGGTGCCTGGCGCTCGAGCACTTCGGCAAGCTCGCAGGCTTCGACCAGCCGCTCGGGTTCCGGCAGGCGCACGCTCTCTTTCAAGCGCGTCAACCACTGCTCTATATCCACCTTGCCGCCTTGCGTCAGCGGCTGGTCTTCACGCACTTTCACCATGGCAATGACTCATCCTTTCAACTAACGGCGCTTTACCCCGCGTTTAGGTAAAGCGCCAACGGTGGCTTAGCCTGCGTACTCGAACAGCACCAGCGTCTCGATATGGGCAGTATGCGGGAACATGTCCGCGACGGTGACGTCGGTGATCCGATAGCCCTTTTTCAAAAGCGTGGCCGCATCCCGCGCAAGTGTCGCCGGGTCGCAGGCGATGTAGGCCACCTGCGCGACTCGGCGCTCGCCCAGAGCGTGGCAAATGGCCTCGGCGCCGCCCCGGGGCGGGTCGAGCACCACGGCCTCGATCGCCTCGCCCACGTCGAAGAGTTCGCCAAGGCGCGCGACTTGACTCAAATCCACCTGCCGGGCGGCGATATCGAGCCGATACCGCTCGGCGTTGGTCGCGATACGTTGGACCATCGCGGCACTGCCCTCGGCGGCAAGCACCCGAGCACCGGCAACCGCCAGGGGCAAACTAAAGTTACCGATCCCCGCGAAGAGATCAAGCACACGTGGCGCGGCTGATGATGCCAGCGTCGGTGTCAGCCACTCGATCACCCGGTCGATCATCTGCTGGTTGACCTCGGCGTTGACCTGCAAAAAATCGCCGGGGCTGAAGCCCAGCGCCAGGTGCGCAGGCGCATCTGGCGATTTCAATCCAGCGGGCAGGCTCAGCGTGTCCTCGAGGGTGGGGGCCTCGCCATACCACTCGAGCACCGGCTCTTCGCGGCCTACCCAGGCACCTACGCTGATGCCCTGTTCACTGGCGAAGGCCTGCCACGCCTGGGCGTCATGAACGTTGGCCTTTAACTGGCGGACAAGCACGACCGGCTTGCCGGCCGGTTTGATGAGCTCGATATGACCGACCTGCTTGGGGGCATCGAGGGTTTCCAGCAATGCCTTGAGCGGTGCGATCAGCGCAGAAAGCTCGGGGACGAGCACATGACAATGATCGATACTCACCAGCCGGTGACTGCCCGCCGCGCGAAAACCCAGCAGCACGTTATCCTGTGAATCCAGCCGCACGCCGAGCCGTGCCCGGCGCCGGTAGTGCTCTGAAGAGCCGTCGAGCGTGTCGATCCGGGCAAGCTCGATCCCCTGGCGGGCGAAGAGCTCTTTGACCACCTGGCGCTTGTGTTCGCGCTGGGCGGCCAGATTCAGGTGCTGAAGATCACACCCGCCGCACCGCTCGTAATAGGGGCACGGCGGGGTCACCCGGCTCTCGGCGCTGGTAAGGCGCTGCTTTATGTGCGCCTCGTCAAAGCGCTTACGCTCGATATGCACGGCCGCTTCGACCTCTTCCCCGGGCAGCGCCTTGTCGACGAACACGGTCTTGCCCGCCGCGCTATGGGCGATACCGCGCCCGTCGTGGGCCAGCCGGTCGATGATCAAGGTGTTACCCTCGGCGCCTTTGGTCGGGGCACCCGGTGGCGTACGGGCAAGCCCGGAGTGGCCCGACTTGGGCCGCGGTGGCCGCTTTTTACCCAGCATGATGGTTATCCAAAACGGTTTTCAAAAACAGAGAATCCTTACACATTTACTTAAGCCAAGCGCTACTGCGCGGGCGCATAAAGACCGGTGGACAGGTAACGATCGCCCCGGTCGCAGACGATGAAGACGATCACCGCGTTCTCGACCTGCTCGGCGATGCGCAGCGCCCCGGCAAGGCTTCCTCCAGACGAGACCCCGGCCAGAATGCCTTCTTCCCGCGCCAGTCGGCGCATGTGCTCTTCCGCCTCTTGCTGGCCGATATCCAACACGGTATCCACCCGGGGGGCTTCGAAAATGGCCGGCAGGTACGCCTCGGGCCAGCGGCGAATACCGGCGATACTGGCGCCGTCTTCCGGCTGCAGGCCGACGATCTCGATCGCGCTATTTTGCTCTTTTAGATAGCGTGATACGCCCATGATGGTGCCGGTCGTGCCCATGGAGCTTACGAAGTGAGTGATCTCGCCACCGGTTTGCTGCCAAAGCTCCGGCCCGGTGGTTCGGTAGTGGGCCAGCGGGTTGTCCGCGTTGGCAAACTGATTGAGCGGCTTGCCTTCACCCTTGGCGATCATCTCATCGGCGATATCCCGGGCCTCTTCCATGCCGCCCTTTTGGCTGGCCGAAATCAGCGTGGCCCCGTAAGCGGCCATGGCTTGCTTGCGCTCGCTGGAGGCGTTTTCGGGCATGACCAGCACCATATTATAACCCTTGATGGCCGCCGCCATGGCCAGCGCAATGCCGGTATTGCCCGAAGTTGCCTCGATCAGCGTATCCCCCGGGGCGATCTCACCGCGGGCTTCGGCCTCGGCGAGCATCGAAAGCGCCGGGCGGTCTTTTACCGACCCCGCCGGGTTATTGCCCTCGAGTTTGGCCAGCAGCGTGTTGTTGCGTCCGGCGCTGATACGCGTCAAACGCACCAGCGGGGTATTGCCAATTACATCTTCAAGCGCGGGATAGTCCATCATGCGTTCCTTATCGTCACCTTTATACGGCATTATATCGGGGCTGCCTGTGGCTGGACAGGCAACCCACCGAATCAATGAGTTTCTTACATGTCCTTGAATACACGCTTGCTGCTGGCCCTGCTGGGCATTCCGCTACTGGTTTATACCGCCATGGCGGTCTTTTTGGTGCTTCAAAACGGTACGACTCAGCAGCGCGTTTTCACCGAGCGTTTGGTGAGTGCCAGCGAAATACTCGCGCCGGACTTAAACGATGCCATGGCCGAAGGGGACGAGCCGCGCCTGGAACGCCTGGCGCGCCAGTTGATGGAGTACAAGAACCTGCGCGCGCTATCGCTTTACGACGAGCAAGGCAACCGGGTGCTGATGCTTGGCCGCCCGATGCCCGCCGCCCAGCGCTTGAACGTGCCTCGCACTACCCGTCTCAATCATGACCAGGAAGTTTGGCGTTTACAGATGCCGCTGACCGCCTACGCCGGCCCCGAAACCGGCGGGGAGTCGGGGAGCGGCCGCTGGCTCGAAGCCGAGGTCAACACCCGGGCGCTGACGCTGGAGCGCTACAAACTGATCGCTACCCTAAGCTTTGGCGCCATTTTACTGGGGCTTTTGCTGCTCTCCGCCGCGCTTTCGATCAGCCGCTCGATCATCCGCCCGTTGGAGCGCGCCAACCAGGCGCTTTACCGGCTTTCCCACGGCGACTACGGCCGCACGCTGGCCATGCACGAGGTAAGCGAATTCAACGAATTGGGAAAAAACATCAACGTGCTGGGCGAGCATCTTCAGCACTATAGCCGCGATATGCAAAGCCAGATCGAACAAGCCACCCAGGAGCTCTACGAATCGATAGAAACCGTCGAAGAGCAGAGTATCAAGCTCGACCTGGCCCACCGTAGCGCCCTCAAGGCCAACGCGGCCAAGTCGGAATTTCTCGCCAACATGAGTCACGAAATCCGCACGCCGCTCAACGGCATTATCGGTTTTTGCCGCCTGCTGGGCCGCTCGCATCTGGATACCCGCCAACAGGAGTGGCTTGGTCAGGTTCACTGTGCCTGCGAAAACCTCATGGTGCTGGTCAATGACGTGCTCGACTTCTCCAAACTGGAAGCCGACCAGTTGACCCTGGAAGAGCGCGAGCTCGATATCGCAAGCGTAGTGGACGAAGCGATCGGCCTGAACGCCCCGGAGGCGCAGCGTAAAGAGCTGCACCTGGTGGGGCTTGCCTACGACGATATCCCAACGCCGCTTTGCGGTGACCCGCTGAGAATCCAGCAGGTCCTCAACAATTTGATCAGTAACGCCCTGAAATTTACCGTTGAAGGTGAAATCATCGTGCGCGCCAGCCTCGAGCGCCAAGAGGGTCAGCACGTCGTACTCGCCATCAGCGTAACCGATACCGGCATCGGGCTGAACGACGAGCAGCAGCAAGGGCTTTTCGACGCCTTTACCCAGGCATCGCCCAGCCACTCCCGGGAGTACGGCGGTAGCGGCCTGGGGCTCAGTATATGCCGCCAGCTGGTCCAGCGCATGGGCGGCGAAATAGGTGTGGAAAGCGCCCAGGGCCAGGGCGCGTGCTTCACGTTTACCCTGGCGCTGCAGGCGCATGCCGCGACACCGCAAGTTCCCCCGCTCGATTTGAACCACAAAGCCGTGCGTCTACACGAGCCCCACCGCCTTAGCCGCTTTGCGCTGGAGAACTGGCTTATAAACTGGGGCGCGCAGCCGGTCTCGTTTGTCGATGCCGGTGACGAAGCGCTTTTGATACTCGCTTTGGGCCCTGCCGACTTTATCAACGAGCGCCAGGCCTACTGGCAAGCGGTGATCGAGCAGGCAAAGTGCCCCACCCTGATACTCGCCCTTGGCCCGCCGCCGGATACCGCGGCCTGGCACATGCCCTACGGCGGCGATATCGTCAGCAAGCCGATTACCCGCCAGCGAATGATCAACGCACTGGCGCATTTGCTCGACCCGCCCACGGTGCCGCCCCTTGCGGTTGAGCCGTCGGCCGAGCGCCAGGTGCTGGACGTGCTCATCGTCGACGATAACGCCCCCAACCGGGCGCTGCTCAAGGCCATTTTAGAGAGCGAGCGGATACACATCACCCTGGCCGCTAGCGGTAAGCAAGCGCTTGAATACGCCCAGGCGGCGCCCTTCGATCTGGTGCTAATGGATATTCGTATGCCAGGCATGGACGGTGTTGAAACCACCCACGCACTAAGACGCTTGAAAGGCGCCTGGTCACGCTGTCCGATCATCGCGGTGACCGCCCAAGCCCCGGACTCACAGCGCCAGCGCTGGCTAGCCCAGGGCTTTGACGACGTACTGGTCAAACCCGTCGACGAGGCCGCGCTGCACCGGCTATTCGAGCGCTTTTTAGACATGACCCTGGAAGACACAAGCCAATTGGCGCTGCAAAGCACCGGGCAAGCGCCGGCCGATGCCCCCCAACCAGCGCCGCTCGCGGTCGACCTGGCCCGGGGCAAACGTTTGGCCGGGGGCAGCGAGGCGATGGCCGTTACCCAGCTGATGCGCCTGATCGAGAGCCTGCCCGCGGCCAAAACGCGTATTGAAGAGGCGCTCGCCCAACAAGATGACGCGGCGCTTTTAGAGGAGGCACATGCCTTGAATGGCGCGTGCCGCTACTGCGGCACCCCGGCGCTTGGCGAAGCGGCGGACGCGCTTGAAAGTGCACTGCGCGATCACCTCGCGGCGACTCAGGAAACGACAAGCAGCGCCGCCCTCGCAACGCAGGTGCAGGCGTTTTTAAGCGCGATCGATACGCTCATGAAGTATCGCGACACGCCGGGCTAGCGCTCCAGCACCACGAACGCCAGCGCATACTCGGCCTCGTCGCTTAACGTGATATGCGCCGTTTGTGCGCCGCTTTGCTCGAAAAGCCGCTGCGCTTCGCCACTTAGCGAAAGCGCGGGCTTGCCCAGGGCGTCGTTGAGCACCTGGATGTCGCGCCACTGCATGCCGGCGCGAAGCCCCAGCCCCAGCGCCTTGACGAACGCCTCCTTCGCGGCAAAGCGCTTGGCAAGGTACGCCACCGGGCGGTTTTTCTCCAACCAGCGGGCATGTTCGTCGGCGCCCAAAATACGTGCGGCGAAACGTTCGCCGTGACGCTCGATCGCCGTTTCAAAGCGCGCGACCCGCGCGATGTCCGACCCGATACCGACAATCACGGCCTAGTGCCCGCAGCAGCCGTCTTCATGGTCGTGGCCATGATCATGGGCGTGCTCATGTTCGTGATCGTGGCTATCCAGCGCGGCCATCAGCCCGGCCTCCTGGCCGGCGATGATCAGCCGCTTCATTTCGGCGACCGCCTCTTTCAAGCCCACGAACAGCGCCCGCGCGATGATCGCGTGGCCAATATTGAGCTCGTTGACGCCGGGCAGCGCCGCGATGGCTTCGGCGTTATGGTAGTGAAGGCCGTGGCCGGCGTTGACGACGAGCCCAAGCGATACCGCCTGCACTGCGGCCGCGTTCAAGCGCGCGTATTCGTCATTGGCCGCCTGCGAGCCCATTACCGCCTCGGCAAAGGCCCCGGTATGAAGCTCGATGGTCGGCGCGCCGGCGCGGTGAGCGGCGTCGATTTGCGCGCTATCCGGGTCGATGAATAGCGACACGTCGCAACCGGCCTCACCCAGACGCTGGCAGGCAGCCTGGACCTGCTCGAAATTTCCCGTCACGTCGAGCCCGCCTTCGGTGGTCAGCTCTTCGCGCTTCTCCGGCACCAGGCAAACGTGGGCCGGGCGCAGCTCTTCGGCAAGCGAGAGCATCTCCTCGGTCACCGCCATCTCGAGGTTCATACGTGTATTGAGCACCTCGGCAAGCAGGCGTACGTCTCGGGGCTGAATGTGGCGGCGGTCTTCGCGCAGGTGCACGGTGATGCCATCCGCCCCGGCCTCTTCGGCAAGCAGTGCAGCCTGTACTGGATCGGGATAGCGCGTCCCCCGAGCCTGGCGTAGCGTGGCAATGTGGTCGATATTGACACCGAGTAAAATCCGCGGTGGGTGCATAGCGCTCTCCAGTGCGAGGTCGTTCGTTTCGATAGCCGCGCTGAGCGGCTATCTATTAACAGAATGTTGAAAGCGTTTAACGGCGCATCGAAGCGTGGTCTGACACGGCGCTCGATGGCGAAAGGTAGCCGGGTTAAACCCGCGCCCGGCGGCGAG
Source organism: Vreelandella sp. GE22 (assembly GCF_968212445.1). NCBI lineage: Bacteria > Pseudomonadati > Pseudomonadota > Gammaproteobacteria > Oceanospirillales > Halomonadaceae > Vreelandella > Vreelandella sp. GE22. Next base: position 1,634,565 of record NZ_OZ309110.1, on the reverse strand, counting down.
CCAAATCGAGCATCAGCTCCCGCGAGCGCAGCGTCTTGCTGCCCAGGTGCGGGGCGAGCGCGGCGCGCATTACCTTCTTGAGCGCCCCGGCCAGGCCTTCGGGCTCCCAGTCGCCCTGGTCAAGATAGCGCAGCACACGCCCTTCGATGCCCTGCTCGAAGGGCACGAAGGCGCGGCTTTGCGCATCGAAACGATAGCGCCCTTGAGGGTCCAGCGCCTCGCCACCCGGCGTCACGAAACGCGGCGTGGCCTCAAGCGCCTCCAACAGCGACCACTCGAAGCGACGCAGCGCCAATCCTCGGCGCGCCGGGGTGGGAAGCGCATCGAGCAGCGCGCTATAGAAGGCGAACACTTCTTCGGCGCCGAGCTCCAGCGGCAATAGCCGAGTAGCGATCTCGTTGGCGTAAAGCCCACAAAGAAGCCCCTCCCCGGCCAATAGCGCGGTATGTCCGCGCGACTCCATTAGGGTCAGCCGCTTGAGATCACGATCGCCACGCCAGGCCACGAACAGTGGCGTAAAAGGCTGCAACCGCTGGCGGGATTTAGAGCCCGGGCGCTGGCCGCCGTGGGCCACCGCCCGGATACGCCCGTGATTGAGCGTGAGTAGATCCACCAGGGCGCTCGTTTCACGGTACGCGCGCCGGTGGAGCAAAAAGGCGGGTTCGGCCATCGCGCCTGCACTCAATCGAGATCGTACCCCAGGCTTTTCAGCGCGCGGTCGTCATCGGACCAGCCGCGCTTGACCTTCACCCACAGATTGAGCATGACCTTGGTCCCCAGGGTGCGCTCCATATCCAGGCGTGCCTCGCGGCCGATGCTCTTGAGCCGGTCACCGTTCTCACCGATCAAAATCACCTTTTGACCCTGGCGCTCGACCAAAATCAACGCGCTGATGTGGGTGATGCGCTCGGTTTCGCGAAACTCTTCGATTTCCACGGTCATCTGATACGGCAGCTCGTCACCCAACTGGCGCATGACTTTTTCGCGCACCAGCTCCGCGGCCATGAAGCGCAGGCTTCGATCGGTAATTTGATCGTCCGGGAAAAAGTGAATGCTCTCGGGCAGGTGCTTGGCGACCTCCTCCTCGAGGGTATCCACTTGGGTGCCGTGCTTGGCGGATATCGGAATGACGGCGGCGAAGTCGCGCCGCGCGCCGACTTCACTAAGCCAAGGCAGAAGCGAGGCCTTGTCCTGTAGGCGGTCTACTTTGTTGACCGCCAGGATCACCGGCGCCTTGACGTGCTCGAGACGCGCAAGCACCGCCTGGTCCTCTTCAGACCAGCGCGTACGGTCGATGATGAAGACCACACAGTCCACATCGCGCAGTGCCTGAGTGGCGGCCTGATTCATGAAGCGATTGATCGCCTTGTTGCGATCCTTCGACATGATGTGCATGCCTGGCGTGTCGACAAAAATGAACTGGGTTTCATCGACGGTTTTGATGCCCATGACCTGGTGGCGCGTGGTTTGCGGGCGCCGCGAGGTGATGGACACTTTCTGCCCCAGTATGCGATTCATGAGGGTCGATTTGCCTACGTTAGGCCGCCCAACAATGGCCACAAAGCCGCAGGTTTGACTCATGACGCGTGGTCTCCAGGATTTTTTTCAAGATGGGTGAGCGCTTGCTCGGCGGCTTGCTGCTCTGCGTGGCGCCGGCTGGGGCCCTTACCGGTCGTATGCTCGTTTAAAAGATCGATATAGCACTCGACGGTAAAGGTCTGAGCGTGGGCTTCGCCTTTGACGCAAACGACTTCGTAACGTGGAAGCGCCGCCTGACGCGACTGCAAAAACTCCTGCAGACGGGTTTTCGGGTCTTTCTGGGTGTCCTGTAACGAGGTACTTTCCAAACGGTCCGAGTACCAGGCCAGTACGCGCTCGCGCACCGCCTCCATACCGGCGTCGAGATAGATCGCGCCAATCACCGCTTCGACCGCGTCGGCCAGAATCGACTCGCGCCGGTGCCCGCCGCTTTTCATCTCGCCGGACCCCAGGCGCAAACACTCGCCAAAAGCCATTTCACGGGCAAGCTCGGCCAGGGTCTGCCCTTTTACCAGCCGCGCGCGCAGGCGAGAAAGCTGGCCTTCGCGCGCCTGGGGAAAGCGCTGAAACAGCGCCTCGGCGATGACGAAGTTCACGATGGAGTCGCCCAGAAATTCCAAGCGCTCGTTGTTACGCCCACCATAACTTCGGTGGGTCATGGCCAGCTCCAGCAGCATGTCATCGCTAAAGGTGTAGCCGATCCGTCGGCAAAAAGCGTTCAAGGAATTACTCACGATGCTCCTACGTCTTCGACGTTAACCTGGGTGGTCCCACTCATTCGATCCGCCTTACGCTTGAGAAACTGGGCAAACCACCGTCCCAGTGCATCCACACGGCAAACGCGCGGCCGACGATGTTCTCTTCCGGTACGAAACCCCAATAGCGGCTATCGTTGGACTGATCACGGTTATCCCCCATCATGAAGTACTCGCCTTCGGGCACGATCACTTCACCCATTTGCGGACCCGGATCGCGGGGGTTGTTATAAATGGCGTGGCTCATGCGTCCTAGCCGCTCTTCTAATAGGAGCTGCTGGGGCGATGCGCTGGGCCCCTCTTCGACGAGCGTCTTGGCCACCGGCTCGCCGTTGATGTAAAGCTGCTTGCCTTCATAACGAACACGGTCGCCTGGCAGCCCGACGACGCGCTTGATGAAATTCACTGAGGGTTCGTCGGGAAAACGAAATACCATCACCTCGCCACGCTCGGGCTCGCCGATTTCGACAAAGCGCTCGTGGACGACCGGCAGACGCAGCCCGTAAGCGAATTTATTGACCAAAATGAAATCGCCCACTTCCAGTGTGGGCCGCATGGAGCCCGACGGTATTTGAAAGGGCTCGACGATAAAGCTTCTTACCACCAGCACGACCAGCAGCACGGGAAAAAGCGAGCGCGCGTAGTCGATGGGCCAAGGCTCTTTTTCGAGCTTCTCGCGGGTGGCGGGGTCCAGCCCATCGTCTGCGGCTTGCTCGGCATTGACCACCCGCTTTTTGCGCCGCGGGCGAAACCAAAGGGCATCGAGTAAATAGATGACCCCGGTAATTACAACGGCCAGTACCAGTAGTAGTGAAAAATCCATGAGGGTGTCGTCTTCCTAGTCGTTGACCTTGAGCACAGCAAGGAAGGCATCCTGGGGAATTTCGACACGCCCCACCTGCTTCATCCGTTTCTTACCGGCCTTCTGTTTTTCCAATAGCTTTTTCTTACGACTCACGTCGCCGCCGTAACATTTGGCGGTCACGTTCTTGCGCAGAGCCTTGACCGTCGAGCGCGCCACGACTTGGCCCCCAATGGCCGCCTGGATCGCCACGTCGAACATCTGGCGCGGAATCAGCTCGCGCATTTTCTCGACCAGCAATCGCCCGCGGGAATGGGCGTGGTCGCGGTGAATGATGACCGCTAAAGCGTCGACCTTGTCGCCGTTGATCAACACGTCCAGGCGCACCAGCTTGGCTTCTTCGAAACGTTCGAAGTTGTATTCCAGCGACGCGTAGCCCTTGGAGATCGACTTTAGGCGGTCGAAGAAGTCCATGACCACCTCGGACATGGGCAGCTCGTAGCTGAGCTGGATCTGGTTGCCCAAAAACTGCATGTCCTTTTGGATGCCCCGGCGCTGCTCGCACTCGGTAATTACGTTACCCACGAACTCCTGAGGCACCAGAATGCTCGCCCGAACGATAGGCTCGCGCATCTCCTCGACGTCGGCCATGTCGGGTAGCTTCGAGGGGTTGGAGATATAGCGCGTATCGCCGTTTTTCATGGCGAGCTCGTAGACCACGGTGGGCGCGGTGGTCAGAAGGTCCAGGTCGTACTCGCGCTCCAGGCGCTCCTGAACGATTTCCATGTGGAGCGTGCCGAGAAAACCGACCCGAAAGCCAAAGCCCAGGGCGTCGGAGTTCTCCGGCTCGTAATCCAGGGAGGCATCGTTGAGGGCGAGCTTCTCCAGCGCGTCGCGGAAGTCTTCGTAGTCGTCGGAGCTGACCGGGAACATACCGGCGTAGACCTGGGGCTTCACCTTCTGAAAGCCCGGCAGGCGCGCAACGTCCGGCGTTTTGGTATGGGTGATCGTATCACCCACCGGCGCGCCGTGAATTTCCTTGATGCCGGCGACGATGAAGCCCACCTCGCCGGCGCGCAGCACGCCGGTCTCTTTTCGAAGCGGCGTAAAAATACCCACTTCCGAGGTATTCCAGTCGCGCCCGGTGGACTTGATACGAATCTTGTCGCCCTTTTTGAGCGTGCCGTCAAAAAGGCGCACCAAAGAAACCACGCCGAGGTAGTTGTCGAACCAGGAGTCGATGATCAGCGCCTGAAGCGGGCCGTCCGGGTCGCCCTTGGGCGGCGGAATGTCACGCACCAGCCGCTCCAACAGCGCATCGATACCGATACCGCTCTTGGCGGATACCTGGCAGGCGTCGGTGGCGTCCAGGCCGATGATTTCTTCGACTTCCTGGGCCACCCGGTCCGGGTCGGCCTGGGGGAGGTCGATTTTGTTGAGTACCGGCAGCACTTCCAGGCCTTGCTCGATGGCGGTGTAGCAGTTGGCCACCGACTGCGCCTCGACGCCTTGGGCGGCGTCGACCACCAAAAGCGCGCCTTCGCAGGCGTAAAGCGAGCGGGATACTTCATAGGAGAAGTCCACGTGGCCCGGCGTATCGATAAAATTGAGCTGGTACACCTGGCCATCCGCGGCGGTGTAATTGAGCGTGACCGATTGCGCCTTGATGGTGATACCGCGCTCACGCTCGATGTCCATCGAGTCGAGCACCTGCTCTTTGAGCTCGCGCTCGGTCAACCCTTCACAGGTTTGAATCAATCGATCCGACAGCGTGGATTTGCCGTGATCGATGTGAGCGATAATCGAAAAATTTCGTATATGCTTAATTTTACTGGTGTTTTCTTGGGTCATTAGCCGTTTAAATCCGGTATGATGTCGCAACTCTGAACGATTTACCAAGCGGCGCAGATAGTCGCATTAAAAATTTGTTCGCATTGTACCGTTAGCAAGACGCGGGTGCTATGTTCATTCCAATCTCACCACTTGCGCGCAGGGCTTTCAAACGCCCGTTTACATCGTTATGCCACTGACCGTTGCCACTTGGCAAAACGCCCCGGACAGGCCGGGGCGTTTTGATCGCATCCGCTACGCGCGGGCTTTGAACCACTGACTACTCAAGGCGAAGCGCTACGAACAGCGAACGACCTTCGCGATAGAGACGAATGGGAATGGCCCGGTCGCTGGGAAGCTCCTCGACGATGCTTTCGAGCTCCTCGGCGCTAGAAACGCTGCGATGATCGACACTGACCAGAATATCGCCGGGAAGTAGCCCGGCTTCGGCGGCTACGCTGCCTGATTCCACCTGGCGCACTTCCACGCCGCCGCTAATGTTCAGGCGCTCCTTGAGCTCGGCTTCCACCTCGCCGACGCTGACGCCCAAACGCACCTGCTCGTCGCTGCGATTGGCGTTATCCGCTTGCCCCGCGTCGGGCCAGTCGCCCAGCTCGACGGTCTCTTCGACCTGCTCGCCGTCGCGCATCAGGGTAAGCGTTACGTCACTGCCCGGTGCTACGCGGCCGATCAAACGCGGCAGCGTGCTGGAACGGTCGACTTCTTCACCGTTGACGGCGGTAATCACATCGCCGGCCTGCAGGCCACCCTCAGCGGCTGGGCCCTGGGGGTCCAGGTCGGCAATGAGTGCGCCAATCGCATCGTCCATACCAAAGGACTCGGCCAGATCCCGGGAGACGGGCTGAATCATCACCCCCAGCCAGCCACGGTTGACGTGGCCATCTTCACGCAGCTGATCGGCGACGTTCATGGCGACGTTGATCGGAATCGCAAACGACAATCCCATGAAGCCACCGCTGCGGGTAAATATCTGGGAGTTGATTCCAATGACTTCGCCATCGAGGTTGAAAAGCGGCCCGCCGGAGTTTCCGGGGTTGATGGCGACGTCGGTCTGGATGAACGGCACGTAGGCATCCCGGGGGAGCGTGCGATTGATGGCGCTGACGATACCCGCCGTTACCGAGTGATCGAAACCAAAGGGCGAGCCAATAGCGGCCACCCACTCACCGACCCGCAGATCATCGGAGTTGCCCAAATTGAGTACTGGCAGGTTGTTGGCATCGATCTTTAAAAGCGCGACGTCGGTTTGTGTGTCGCTCCCGATCAGCTCCGCTTCGAGCTCACGACGATCGTTCAAACGCACCAGAATTTCGTCGGCATCCTGCACCACGTGGGCGTTGGTCAAGACAAACCCGTCGGCGCTGATTACGAACCCCGACCCCAGGGACTGGCGCTCTTCGCTACGCTCGCGGCCACCTTGCCCGCCCTGGCCCGGGGGCGAAGGGAAGTTGTCACCGAAGAAATGGCGGAAAATTTCCGGTATATCCTGGCCACCGAAGCCGCGCATATCCGGACCGCTTCGCTGAATCGTTCGACTGGTCGATATGTTGACGACGCCCGGGGCGGCGTCTTCGACCAGTTCGGTAAAATCAGGAAGGTTCTGCGCGTAAGCGCTTTGACCGAACACCAACAACGTGGCAAGGCATAGCCAAAGCGAGTAGGAAACAACCAAGCGCCTCATGGATAAAGCTCCTAATCAAACAACTGCTAACCGGGGAAGGAATTGGCTCGAAGAGCCGACAAGCAAGCCAATGACCGGCTTTAGAGCGGGTTTCAAAGGCCTGCAAATCCGTCTTACCAAACGTCGTCAAACACCCAACGTCGCTGAAAGAAATACTACTCGTCAAGCTCGATGGACTGAACGATGCGCCGCACCTGGGCAACCGGCAGTTCGCCAACGCCTACCAGTTGCCAGCGCGCATCTTCAGATTCGATTAACTCGATGGCTACCGCCGACACGCCCAAGCTGTAAGCCCCTTTCTCGAGAGCTTGATCGTCCGCTTGAGTGACAAAGACGCTAACCGATGAGAGCCCGTCGCTATAAAAGCGCTGGGCTAGCGGGTTATCGCTGGTGATTTCGGCGGGCTGAGGGACGAAGCCTTCGGGCAGCCAACCCACCTGCCAGGGGGGCTGTTCGCTGGCCGGGGCGCCCTCTTCCATTAACGGGCCGTCGTAGAGTTCCGGCGACTGTAGCTGGGTCATTTGGAAGGTTTCGACGACGCGGTCCTGGGCATCGCTTAGCTCGTGCTTGAGCAAAAGCCCCGTCTCCTCGTCCACCCACCAGGTATGGGCGTAACGATTATCGTCGAGGGGCTCGAACTGAAGCCGCGAGGCAACGCGTCCGGCAACGCGCTCTTCGTTTTCCAGCGTGACGTCGTAATAGGCTTCGACGTGCTCCGCCCAAGCCTGGGGGGTCGAGTCGATATCGAAACCGGCTTGCTCCAGCTGCGACCAGGCAAGCCGACCTGCCTGGGAGCGCCGTTCGACACTGATGGACGGACCGTCCAGGTGCTGCACGACTTGTTGGCGAACCCCATCCTGAACACGGTGGGAAAGTGCCAGTGTGCGAACGCCGATACTGTCGATAGAAACGGCGCGGGCCTGGTACTCGAAACAGTGACTGGCAAGCATGCTGCGCACCAGCCACTGCTCGATGCCTTCTGGGTCCTGCGTTAACCTGGGCGTGTCGCAGGACGGGCGAGCACTTTGCCCGGCGGGCTCATCACTTGCCTGGGCGGCAAAAGAAAGCGCGCCCATCGCGATAACACCGGAACTGATCAAAAGTTTTTGCAACCACACGTCTTTATCGCTGCTCACATTCACCCTTGAATACTCCGATTGGTCTGAACGCGTTTAGCGCTGGCCCAGCGGCTCGGCAACGGAGGATGAGCGCATTAGCGGCATCCAGCTATCGCCACTACCCGCCGCGGCGCCCTGGGCGTGCTGCTCGAGATAAGACTGCAGCAGACGAATCTGATCGGCGTCGATGGCACTGCCCTGGTTCGAGAACGTTTGCGCTGCCGTCGAAACCGAGGGCGCCTGAGCGCCGCCAAAACCGGACTCGCTAACGTTCATGAAACCGCTACCACCGGATTGACCGTTCATACGAAAGGCGGTGGGCTCGAACATTGGCATGTCCGATGCGGGCATGGCGTTACCTGCACCGAGATTCACCGGCTGGACCTGTGCCCCGCTATTGGTAGGCGCGGCGGCCAGATCTGTGGCGCCCTGCGGCTCGGAAGGATTACCGTTACTATTCAAAAACTGTACGCCGGTAATCACCATGAGCGAGACAGCCGCTGCCACGCCCGCACCCCGGGCAAAAGAGACTCGGCCGGGCTTGGCCGTCACAGGCTGCTGCTCCACATCCTGCTCACCAAGCAATGGCGCAGGCTCGCTTTCAAGGCGCGCCATGATACCGGCGGAAAGATCGGCGCTTACATCGACCGAGCGCTCGCGCTGCATCATGCTGCGTGCCAAGTGGTAGCGCCGCCACGTATCGGCCGCACCGGCCTCTTCGGGTAACGACTTTAACACCCGGCGCAGTTCAAGCTCGTCACTCTCACCATCCATTAACGCCGAAAGTGATTCCCGTGTGTTTAAACTCATACTTCACACCCTCACGCTGTGTTTAGAAAACGTCACAAGCCAACATTTATGTGTATGGCCGCGAGCGTTTCCACAGGCCAAAACTTGAGTTTTATGTGCACCGCCAGCTGCTTACAAAGTCGCTTGAAAAACCCGGCAGCGCATCATACTTGCCTTTTAAAGCTGGCCAAACTGGTCAACGCTTATGACGCCTTTAGCCACTGACAGTTCACTAAAAAATCAAATCACTGCTAATTTACGTCTCGCTCAAACGCGCCATTTCTAATCGTCGCGGCTGTTACGCGCCGTGCTCACCAGCGGGCGGATATGCTCGTCCACCGCCTCCCGCGCCCGGAATATGCGCGAGCGCACCGTGCCCACCGGGCACTGCATGACCTGAGCAATATCCTCGTACGCCAAACCGTCGAGCTCGCGAAGCGTGATAGCGGTGCGCAAATCGTCGGGCAACTTTTCGATTGCCTCGTACACCGCGGCTTCGAGCTGGTCTCGGGCGATGGACGCTTCCGGCGATTCGCTATCCGCCAGCCGCCCACTTTGGTCGAGCACCTCGGCATCGACGATATCCATGTCGCTGCCCGGCGGGCGGCGCCCGCGAGAAACCAGATGATTTTTTGCCGTATTGATCGCAATACGGTACATCCAAGTATAAAACGCGCTTTCGGAGCGAAATTTACCAAGCGCCCGATACGCCTTGATGAACGCTTCTTGCGCCACGTCCTGCACCTCGGCGTGGTCGTGCACGTAGCGGCCAATCAAACCAATGATTTTATGCTGATATTTTTTAACCAGTAGATCAAAAGCGCGCGTATCGCCTTTTTGGGCACGTTCAACAAGCTGCTGGTCTGTTTCACGAGTGCCCATTCACACGCCCCTCTCGCTCGAACACCCCGTGCCGAGCCTTGATTCTTTTCGCCCTCCTAAGCGGGCATTAACAGCATGCAACATAGCGTCCCTTGGGCAAAATTTAGTAAAAACGGTCGTTAACAAAGAAGATAACACGTCAGTTTGCCTCGCCGCTCGATGACAAGCGCTTGAAGGGTGGCTTTGACCCTACGCCGTTGTCCGGCGCAATAACCCGGTATAGCGGCCACCTCTGGGCAACCGCTATACCTTGTAACCTTTTCTAATCGCTATTTCTTACACCCGCCTCATGTAACTATCTATCGAAGCCATCTATTGAAACCAGGGCTTGCGCCAGCCTTATGTGGCGCCCTCTTTCACCTATCGCCTGGGGTCAGGCCTACCGCCATCTCCGGCCAGTGTAAGTAAACGAGGTGCCACTGTGCGTAGTGTTACGCGTTATGCCTGGCGCATCAAGCATCTTGCCGCGCGGTCCAGAACCCATGGGCAGACACTACGTGCTTTAGCATGGTTCCGTAACAATTGATTTTTGCTCCCTTAACGCGCGATAGTAGGGCCCACTTTTTGCCCACCGCCCCACACAGGTAGCATCATGTCAGATCAAGAGGTTAGCAATCTCAACGTCCTGGCTCAGGACGTTCTCACTACACCGGAAGCGTTGAAAAGCGCCGTTCCGCTGACCGAGAAAGCCGAAAAAACCGTCGTCGAAGGTCGCCGGGTCATTCAGAACATCCTCGATGGCAGCGACCCGCGCCTTTTGATGGTCGTCGGCCCCTGCTCGATTCACGACGTGGACGCCGCCCTCGACTACGCGCGCAAGCTGCGCAAGCTTGCCGACGAGGTCAGCGATTCCCTCTATATCGTCATGCGCGTTTACTTTGAAAAGCCTCGTACCACAGTGGGCTGGAAGGGACTGATCAACGACCCGCACTTGAACGGCTCGTTTGAAATCGACGAGGGCCTGCACACCGCACGTAAGCTGCTGGTGGATCTTGCCGAACTTGGCCTGCCGCTGGCCACCGAAGCGCTGGATCCGATCTCACCGCAGTACCTTCAAGACTGCATTAGCTGGTCGGCCATCGGGGCGCGCACCACCGAATCGCAAACCCACCGCGAGATGGCTTCTGGACTCTCATGCCCGGTCGGTTTCAAAAACGGCACCGACGGCAGCCTCGACGTGGCGGTCAACGCGCTGGAATCCGTCGCCAACCCGCACAACTTTCTGGGGATCAACCAGGCCGGTCAGGTGGCGATCATTCGCACTCGGGGCAACGCCTACGGCCACGTGGTGCTGCGCGGCGGCAATGGCAAGCCCAACTACGATAGCGTTAGCGTTGCGCTGGCCGAAAAAGAGCTCGCCAAGGCCAACCTTTCGGCCAACATCATGATCGACTGCTCCCACGCCAACTCCAACAAGGATGCCGCTCTGCAGCCGCTGGTACTGGAAAACGTCACCAATCAGATTCTCGAAGGCAATACGTCGATTATCGGCCTCATGGTCGAGTCGAACATCGGTTGGGGCAACCAGAAGCTTACCGATGACCTGAGCAAGCTCACCTACGGCGTTTCGGTCACCGACGCGTGCATCGACTGGGCTACTACGGAAGAAGCCTTCAAGAAGATGAACGACCAGCTCGCCCCGGTGCTCGCCAAGCGCTAATCAAAACGCCCCGCGGCCAAACCGCGGGGCGTTTCATTTCGAGCCTTTCACTTTTGGGCTTTCCGGATTCAGCCCCTGCTCATCCCCATTCCTTTTTGACCGCCTTAGGGGCTTATCTCACGCTTGAACGGCGGCAGCGCGTCGAGCAGCGCCTGGCCGTAGCGGCGCGTGATGACCCGCTTGTCCAGCAGTGTGATCACGCCTTCATCGCTCTCTTTACGAATCAAGCGCCCGCAAGCCTGCACCAGTTTGATCGAGGCATCCGGCACGCTGATACGCATGAACGGGTTACCTCCTTGGCTTTCGATCCACTCGGCAAGCGTTGCGCCGACCGGATCGTCCGGCACCGCGAAAGGCAGCCGCGTGATGACCACGTGGGTCAGGTAGTGGCCCGGCAGGTCGATACCTTCGGCAAAGCTTGCCAGCCCGAAAATGATGCTTCCCTCGCGGCGGTTCACCGCGGCGCGGTGGCGCTCTATCAATTCACGCTTGGGCAGCTCATCCTGGGCGAGCACGCGCTCGCGCACCGCCGCGGGCAGCGCTTTTGCTACGGCGCGCAGCTGAGCCCGCGAGGAGAACAGCACCAGTACGGCTTCGCGCTCCCCCAGGTTTTTGACAAACTCGACGATAGCGCGCTCGTGGCCTTCGCGATCCGACGGGTCGGTGGCCTCCCGGGGGACACGAAGCGTTGCATTGGCGTAGTCGAAGGGGCTGGGTAGCGCCTGATAGCGGTAGCGATTGGCAAGCCCGGCCCGCTCCTGCAGCCGGTCAAAACGTCCAAGTGCGGTCAGCGTGGCGGAGGTCACCACCGCGCCATGGCAACGCCCCCAAAGGTGCTTGGCCAGCGTATGCGCCGCCGATACCGGGCTTGCCGAAAACTCGATTTCCGGCTCCCCCGTTGGTTGGCTCAGCGTGATCCAACGCGCACTGGGCGGTGCGTTCGGCGCGTCCTGCTCGCTCATGCTTTGCCAAAGGGCGTGCGCCTCGAGGCTTCGCCCATGCAAAAGCGCCATCAACGGCAGCCAGCTTTCGGCCTGCTCCCGTTCAAGCCCGGTTTGCTTATCCGGATCCAGGGTTTCGCGCAGAATATCGCTAATGCTTTCAAGATTTCGCGCCAGGGTGGCAAACAGCGTTAGAAGCTGGCCGGCTTGCTCCTTGAGCGCTGCCGGAAGCTCACCTTTTTCGAAACGAAACTGGTGAAGGGACTCCTCATCCCCCAGGCCACGCTCACGTCCCGCTAATTGATAACCAAGGCTGAATACGTCGCCAAGCGCAGGCTCCAACGTATGAAGCAGCTCGGGCAACCCGGCCAAAAGCCTTGCAATAGTGGGCTGCCCGCCAAGGCCGGTGTTGAGCTCGGAAAGACTCGACTTCAGCGTTTTCAGCCAGCGCAAACACCCGTTGACGGCGAAGCGGTGGGCGAAGTGGGAAAGCGCCTTATCCGGCAGGTGATGGCCTTCGTCGAACACGAAGATGCACTCGGCGGGGTCCGGCAAAATGGCACCACCGCCGAGCGCCAAATCCGCCAGCACCAGGTCGTGGTTGGCCACGATGATGTCGGCGTTTTCGAGCTCCCGACGCGAGCGAAAGAAGGCACAGGCGCCAAAGTGGCCGCAGCGGCGCCCAGTGCATTGGCGGTGATCGACCGTTAACCGCCGCCAATGGCTGTCGTCGATGGTTACCGGCCAGTTATCCCGGTCCCCCTCCCACTTGCCGCTGCCGTAGGCCTCGGCCATGTCCGTGGCCAGCACGGTGAAATCGCTACTTTGCTCGGCCAGGGATTGCTCGAAAAGCGAATGCGTCGGGTTGGGTTCGACGCCCTCCAGGGCCTGGTCGAGGCGTGCCACGCAGACATAGCGCCCGCGCCCCTTGGCCAGGGCATACTTGAAGGCCAACCCACTGTGGCTTGCAAGTGCTGGCAGGTCCTGGTTGAGCACCTGCTCCTGAAGCGCGACCGTGGCCGTCGAGACGATCAGGCGCTTACCCTGGGCCTTGGCCACGGGCAGCGCCGAAATCAGATACGCCAGCGTTTTACCGGTACCGGTACCCGCTTCCAGTACGCAAACGTGGCGATCGCTTTTACGCTTGCCCTCGTCGTCGACCTCGATATCGCCCAGCGTGCGGGCGATTTCGGCAATCATCAGCCGCTGGCCGTAGCGCGGCGTAAGGGAAAGGTTTTCGACGACCTTTCGATACGCCTCCTGGATACTCGACTTGAGTTCGTTATCCAGCATTGCCGTTACAGCAGGCCTTCCGGCGGATGCTCGCAGGGTAGCTTGCCGTTGATGTAGCGCTCGATTTCGGGCAGCGAGAACGCATCCTCTTCACCTACGAAACTGATCGATACACCCTTGGCCCCGGCCCGGCCGGTCCGGCCTATGCGGTGAACGTAGTCTTCCGGGTCTTCGGGCAAGGTGTAGTTGATGACGTGGCTCACATCTTCGATGTGGATGCCGCGGCCGGCCACATCGGTGGCTACCAGCACCTGGATATTGCCTTCACGGAACTCCTCGAGCGTAGTGATGCGCTGATTTTGCGGCACATCGCCGGAAAGCATCGCCACGCTTACGCCTGCCTTTCTCAGCGCGGAATCGAGCTTGCGCACCAGGTCACGGCGGTTGCCGAATACCATGACGCGCTCGAAGCTTTCTTGCTCCAAAAGCTTGATTAAAAGCTGCTGCTTATCGTCATCGGAGACCATATAGACGCGCTGGTCGATATCCGCCTGGTTGTCGACGGTCACTTCGATATCGACATGGGCGGGCTTTTCCGTCCACTGACTGGCCAGGCTCAGGATATCGTCGGTAAAGGTCGCCGAGAAAAGGAAGGTCTGACGCTGCTCGGTTTTGGGCGTGTAGCGAATGATGCGCTTCACGTCCGGGATGAACCCCATCGAGAGCATACGATCCGCCTCATCGAGCACCAACACTTCGACCTCGGAAAGGTCGATATCACGCTTTTGATGGAAGTCCAGCAGCCGCCCCGGGGTCGCGACCAAAATATCGACGTTACCGGTCAGGCTTTCGCGCTGCTTTTGGTAATCCATACCACCGACGACACTGGCCACGTTCAACTGGGTGAAGCGGGCCAGAGCCTTGGCGTCTTTCTCGATCTGTAGCGCAAGCTCCCGGGTAGGAGCGATGATCAGCGCACGGGGCGCGCCCGGCTTTTGGCCATCGGGAACCGGCTCTTCCAAAAAGTAGGCAAGGGTCGACATCAAAAAGGCCGCGGTCTTGCCGGTACCGGTTTGTGCCTTGCCAACGATATCGCCACCCAATAGCGTCTGGCGCAGCGCCTCGGCCTGGATCGGTGTGCAGTACTCGAACCCCTGGGCGTGAATGGCACGCATCAGCGGGAGCGGCAAATCGAAGTCATGAAAGCGCCACTTACCGGCCACGGCGGGCACCTGAAACTGACGAAGGTCCCAGCCGGATTGGCGGCGGCGCGGCTTGCGGCGACGGCGCTTGGGCTTGCGGTTCTGGGCCGATGCTGTGGTCTGTTCCGACTCGCTCATAGGCTTTCTATCTGTCCATTACGGTGGATGTTAGGCATCACGACGCGCGTAGTATATCACAGGGCATCGCAATAAGAGCGCGCCCTGGCGTGTTCCCTACCCGCTTGCCTGTTAGAATGACGGCCAAATTAACGAAGGAGCGCGACATGACGCGTAAGAAAAAAACCCGCTCGCTCGCGGATAAAGTCACCATTCGTACCGGCCGGCGTAAAGATTATAAAAAGTGGCGCAAGGATAACCCCGACCAGGTCACTTCTTCGCGCCGGTTCGTGGCCAAGAAGCAGCAGCAGCGCAAGCTTCAAGCGGTGCGCAAGCTGGCCCGCCAGCAAGAGGGTCAGGCTATCGAGATCCATCCCGACAGCAAGGACAAACCCTCGCCGGGGGATGACACCTGATGCGCTTGGTCTCGTTCAACATCAACGGTATTCGGGCACGCTTACATCAACTGCAGGCGCTTATCGATACCCTCGCGCCGGACGTGATCGGGCTTCAGGAAACCAAGGTACAGGATAGCGAGTTTCCCCTACAGGCGGTCGAGGCGATGGGCTACCACGTCGTTTACTATGGGCAAAAAGGCCACTACGGCGTGGCGATGCTCTGCCGCCAGGCGCCGGCGTCGGTCACCTACGGTTTCCCTGATGATGAAGACGACGCCCAACGGCGCATGATCGGCGTCACGCTAAAAGACGAAAACGGCGAACCGGTCACGATTTATAACGGCTACTTCCCCCAGGGCGAAAGTATTTCGCACCCAGTGAAGTTTCCGCACAAGGAGCGCTTTTATCAGCAGCTCGCCCACTTGCTCGACAAGCGCCACAAGGTCGACGAGCGCCTGGCCATCATGGGCGATTTTAACATTTCGCCGGAAGACCGGGATATCGGCATAGGTGAGCAAAACCGCAAGCGCTGGCTGCGCGAGGGCAAAACCAGCTTTCAACCCATCGAGCGCGAGTGGCTCGAGGGCATCAAGGCCTGGGGCCTCAAGGACAGCTACCGGGTCTGCCACCCAAGCGATGCCGAGCACTTTAGCTGGTTCGATTACCGCTCCAAGGCGTTTGATCGCGACCCCAAGCGCGGGCTGCGTATCGACTATATTCTGGTCACTAGAGCGCTTGCCGACACGGCCACCGGCGCAGGCATCGACTACGAACTGCGCGCCATGGAGCGCCCTTCAGACCACGCCCCGACCTGGAGCGATTTTTCGCTGACGCTTGCAAACTAACTAGCGCAGCGTGGCAAGCCACTCACCGGCCTCTTCATCGCCGAGCGCCTGAGCCTGCTGCCAGGCGCGCTCGGCACGTTCTTCATCGCCCCAGGCATAGGCGAGCTGACCGTAGCGGCGCCAGTCCTCGCTTTGCCCGCTTTGCTTGGCAAGCGCCTGCCAGGCATCCAGCGCTTCTTGACTGTTTTTGGCCTGGTCCCAGGCGCGAGCCAGGCGGCGCAGGGTGGCCTCGTCGTGCTCCAGGCGCCCTGCTTCCAGCGCCTGTTCCAAATGCTCGGCGGCCCTGGCCGGTGTCCCCCCGGCCATATGCAGCTCGACGAGCGTATTGAAATCCTCGTTACTTTCAAACGCCCCCACCTGCCAGGCCATTTCCCAAAGCCCTGCGGCCATGCCCGCCTGCCCGGCCTGCTGGGCAAGTCCGGCGGCCTGGCGCCACTCATCGGCGCTGCTTTCTACGTTAAGGCCGTCCAACAGCCAGTCCAGCGCCTGGTCACCTTGCTCGGCGCGGCGCAGTACGTTCAGCGTTAGCGTCTGCTGCGCCTCATCGAGTGAATCCTGCTGCTCCAAAAGCGTCGTCAGGCGCTCGGCGGCGGCGTCCCATTGGTCGTTCCCAGCCAGCAGGCGCACCAGCTGCCAGCTCATCTGGCGGTCACTGTTGCTTGAAAGCCACTGCTCGTAGAGCGCAATGGCTTCAACGCGCTGCCCGGCGGCGCGCCTTAGCGTGGCCTCCTCGCGAAGCCACTGGCTTGCCTGCTCGGCGCTTACGCTACTGCGTGTCCGGGCGCGAGCCAACTGGTCCGCAGCGGCGTCAGCGTTACCCTGACGCGACAACGCCCCCGCCGCTAGTTGAAAGTAAAGCGCGCTTGCCCACTGATCTGAACGATTGCCGCCTTGCAGCCGCTCTGCCTGCCGGGTAGCCCGGGCAGCGACACTTTCCAGACGGCTTTCATCAGACTGTACCGCGTTCGAGAGCTCGCTTTGCAGCGCGTTTAAATCCTGAATGATATCGCCTGGCAACGGCTCGCTTGCTTGGGCAAAGGCGACCCAGCCGCTAAACATCAAAAACGCTAAACGTTTCATGACTACCTCAGCTGAAATTCGACACGCTGGGTGGTAAGGCGTACCTGCTCGCTCGGCGGAAATTGCCAGCCAGCAATGGCCTCCCGGGCGGCATCCTCAAACACCCGCCGGGGCTGCGCGTTGGTGATCTCGATGGTGCTCGCATCTACGCTGCCATCTCGACGAACGACAAAACGCACCTCGACGAAGCCTTCCATCCCCCGGCGTACCGCACGGTTGGGATACACCGGATCTGTCTTGCTGGTCGCGGCTATCTGGCCCACGTTGACCGGCTCGTTGGAGACCGGTGCTTCGGCGGGCGGCGCCGCTTCTGCCGGCGCCTCGGCCGGTGCCGATGATGGCGCGGGCTGGGGCGAAGGAGCCGGCGCGGGCGTAGGCTCGGGGGGCGGAGCCGGTTCCGGTTCGGGGGTCGGCGCTGGCGTCGGCTCCGGCGTGACTTCCGTAAGCTCTGGAAGCTCGCTATCGAGCTCGACGGGCTCTACCGGGTCCTCGGGCAGCTGTGTATCGGGTAGCGTGATCGGGCTATCCGATACGGCAACCGGTTCCGGTGCCGGCGGGGGCGGCGGCGCTGCCTCTTGCGGCGGCGCCTCGGCCGGCGCCGGGGCTTGCTGTTCGGGCGCAACGTCCGGCGCTTCCACCATGTTCATACTCATGGTCATCTCCGGCTCTTCCGGCGGGCGCTCTGGCGGAGTGACCAATAATGCAAGGCACAAAAAGAGCCCCATCGCCAGCGCCGCACCGGCTACGAGCGAAAACAAACGACGAATCATTGCGTGCTCCGACTCGCTGCCACCGCTACCTGCTCGACCCCGGCCTGCTGCAAGCGGTCCATGACCTCGATCAAAAGCCCGGTCGTGGAGTCGCGGTCGGCCTGAATCACGACCGAGCCGTCGGCACTTAAAAGCCCCGCGACTTGTTGTCCGACCCGGTGGATATCCACCGGGCTTCCATCGACCCACACCGCGCCTTCCGGCGTGACCGCGACCAGTACCTGGGCGTCCGGGCGCGAGCTCGCTGCGCTGGATTCAGGACGGTCGATTTCGATACCGCTTTCGTTGATAAAGCTGGTGGTGACGATGAAGAAAATCAGCATGATAAACACAACGTCGAGCATTGGGGTCAGGTTGACCTCGTTGCTGTCCGCGGCACTGTCTGACAAATGACGTCTACGCATCGTTATTCTCCAGGGCACGCGCCAAACGGTCATGAAGACGCTGGTCCTCGCGACGGATCACGTGCTCAAGACGGCTAATAAATAAAAGCCCCACCACGGCAATGGCCATGCCCGTTAGGGTAGGCAGCGTCGCCCGGGCCACGCCATCGGCCATGGCGCGCGCCTGGTGGGTATCGCTATAGGAAAGACTGTCGAATACCGTGATCATGCCGGTGACCGTGCCTAAAAGCCCGAGCAACGGGCAAAGCGCCACCAAAAGCTTTAGCCAAGGCAGCGGCCGGCGAAGCTTGCCCACCAGCGCCTCGGACCAGACCTGGCGCAGGGTTCGCGCGCTCCAGCTGCGGTGATCCTGGCGGCTGGCCCAGCGCTCGAGAAGCCGGCGGCGCGCCAAACGCCAGGTCACCCGGTAGTACCAAAAGCGCTCGATCGCCATGGCGAACACCATGACCGCCACTACCGCGAGCACGACCAGCACGACACCGCCCGCTTCGATCAGCCGTTCTACGGGCTCGAGCCAAAGTGGAATTACCGGCATTTAGTTCACCACCGCGCCATGATGCGCCGACTGGGCTTCCAAATGATTGGCCAGCGTTGCGCTAGCCTCCCCTTCGATGACTTGGGTCAGGTAGCGGCTGCGGCTGGCCAGCGCGGTTTGCGCAAACAGGAGCGGTACCGCGGTGACAAGACCAAGCACCGTGGTCACCAGCGCCTGGCTGATACCACCGGCCATCAACTGTGGGTCGCCGGTACCGAAAACGGTAATGGCCTGGAAGGTGACGATCATACCCGTCACGGTACCCAGAAGCCCCAGCAAGGGCGCGATGGCGGCCAGCAACTTGACCATGGGCTGACCGCGCTCGATACGCGGAAGCTCTGCCAGCACCGCCTCGTCCAAGCGCGCTTCAAGCGCCTCGGGGGTTTGGTGCTTGTCCATATCCTTGAAGCGGTAAAGAACGCGCCCCAGGGGGTTGTTATGGTCGAGATTATCCAGCGAGCGGCGCTGGCGCTTGACCCGCGCACTGACGACCCACAGGTAGAGGTACTGCGCCAGCGCGACCAGCAAGCCGATGACACCGAGCACGACCACTACGTAGCCCACGTAGCCGCCCTGCTGGAAGCGCTCCCAGAGGCTGGGGCGCTGGGTGAGCGCGGCCAGCACGCTTCCCTGAGAAGGATCGATGGCAAATTGGCGGCTCTCGCCGCGGTGATATTCGCCCAGCGTCGACTGAATCTCTGCCGGGGTGCGCGGCATTTCCGAGAGCGCGCCATCCTCACCGCTCATACGCACTAGCGCTGACTCGGTAAAGGCGGCGAAATCACCCAGCCGTATGATATCGCGCGACTCGATGTCGCCACGCTCGTTAGCCACCGGCAGGGTCAGCCGCTCGGCGCGCCCGGTCTGAGCGCTCAGCGTGGCCAGGCTGTCGACCACACGTTCGAGCTGGGCGCGCTCGAGCACCTCGACGCCATCGAGGCGCGGGGGAAGCGCCGCATCGCCCAGGGTGAGCAGGCTCTGCTCGCCCAGTTCGTTGCGCACTTCGTCGCTTTGGCGCGTAAGGCTCACTAGTAGAGCCGAGAGCTCTTCCCCCTGCTCCCCCTGGCGGCTGGCCAGCTCGCTCGCCTGCTCCGCTTGCTCTTGTTGCTGGGCCTGAAGTGCGTCGCGCTGCGCCTGCGCCTCGTCGTTAGCGGCGCGAGCTTCTTCGAGCGCCTCCTCGAGGGCTTGCTGGTCGTTTAAAAAGCTCTCCAGCCGCGCCTGGTCGCGGGCCTCGGCGGCCTGGCGCGCCTCGCTCAGCGAGGTCACCTGACCGGATTGTGCGAAGATCGGGCCGGCCATAAGGCAACCGGCCATGACAAGAGCGCTCAATGTGAGCCGGCGCTTGAGCTGCAATGTGATCATGACTGGCTTTCCTGCTCGGCGGTGATCGATAGCGGTAGGGTGATGAGCTCGGGCGTGCGCTGCTCGTCGGCGATGCGCAGGCCATTGCGCACTTCGCGGCGCTCACGCTCGTCCAGTGCTTGCCACTGCCCGCTTTCGCTGTCCCACACGGCGCCTTCGCGGCCGTCCGGCGTCAAGTAGTAATAGCCAATGCGCCCCACGCGCAAATAGTCGACCTCGCGAGGTGAATCCTCGTCAAGCGCCAGCCGACCGCGCCAATGATCGACGGTGCGGCCGTATTCGAGTTCGGCGCGCCAGGTCTCCAAAAGCTGTTCGATGCGCTCGGCACCGCCCTCGCCCTGAAGGCTTTCCACTCGCGCCAGGCGCTCGCCGTGTAAAAAAGGTAAATCGTTTTCGATAAACGCGACGAGCTGCTCGGTCATATCCTGCTCTATGATGGGCAGCGCCGCGCGGGTCTCGCTGACCGTATCCAGGGCGCTGCTTAAACGCTGCTGGCGCTCGGCCTCGGCGGCCAGACGCGCGCTGGCCGATGCGTTCGACGCCTGGAGAGTGCGAGTTTCACGCTCCAGGGCTCTGAGCTCCTCGAGGGCGCTGCGCGTCTGCTCGTCGGCCTGGTCGATCTGCTGCTGAAGGGCCGACTGGGTTTGCTGGGCCTCAACGCCTTGCGCGGCCTGACCGATGGTTTCATCACTTGCCGACGCGTGAGCGCTTAGCAACACCCAAGCGATGCCCAAGCATCCCGGCAAGCTTAAGAAGGGCCTTTTCAGCACGTTAAATCTCCATCACTGGTAAGCGCTAGCGTTCACTGCAGCGCTAAAAACCTGTTAGATATAAGAACCATTTGCGTTTACCTTCGCTGCATAGCGTAACACTAAATCTACAAATGACAATATTTATCATTAACATTCAAAGGGCTAACTTTAAAGATACTGTTTTTTGGAAGTTTTAACGTAGGGGAGATAAACAAGTAGCTGGCGGGAGGGTGGTGCGGGTAGCAAGTGCGGTGGTCGGCACCAGGGCCTTAAACAGCAAAGCGTCGGCACGAGGCCGACGCTTTATTTAGACTAAAACCACCATGGGGCTGGCTTTAGTGAGTAACGGCCCAATAAGAGCCATTACATGACGAGTTGCTTAGTTCCACTCGTCCAGTTCAACGCGACGGTTTTGCGCGCGGCCCTGGTCGGTATCGTTGGTAGTAACCGGACGATCTTCGCCGTAGCCGATGGAGCGCATGTCGTTAGCCGGTACGCCACGCTGGGCGAGGTAGCTTGCAACAGACTCGGCGCGACGCTGAGAAAGCTCACGGTTGTACTCTGCAGAACCTACGGAGTCAGTGTGACCTTCGATGCTAACGCGAACGTCGGGGTTGTTGACCAGACGCTCTGCAACGCCGTTGAGTACTTGCTGCGCGCCAGCGGTCAGCTGAGCGGAGTCAAACTCGAAGTTAACGTTCTGAAGAACAACACTCTCCGGGCAACCCAGCGCATTGACTTCAACACCCGCCGGGGTGTTCGGGCACTGATCGCGGTAATCCGGAACGCCGTCGTTATCGGAATCGATCGGGCAACCTACAGCGTCAACTTCTACGCCGGCAGGCGTGCCCGGGCACTGGTCACGGTAATCCGGAACACCGTCGTTATCGGAATCCAGCGGGCAACCCTGAGCATCGGTTGCAACACCGGCGGGTACTTCACCGTAAGTCGGGCACTGCGGTGCAACCGGCTCGGGTGTACGATCAGCACAAAGCAGACCGCCGATAGCGCCACCGACTGCTGCGCCGGTCGCTGCACCGCTTTCTTCATCGGAGCTACCGCTGACGCCGTAACCGATACCGCCACCAATCAAACTGCCTGCGATACCGCAAACGAGCGGATGCTGGTACCAGTCGCGATCGGTGCTGCTTGCGCTTGCCTGGCCAGACGATTGGGAAGCAGAGCTAGCACAGCCGGAAAGGCCCACTACCAAAGCCGAACCGATGAGCAAGCCTGTCGTTGATTTTTTCATGCAAGACTCCTTCTTGATCCAATGCTAACGAGGTCGTTTAACCACGTTTATCCGATGCTTTTTATATAACGAGAGCATCCGTTTTTTCGTTTGACCGGTGTCGAAGGAACGAACCGTTCTTCAACCCGATCGGTGTGCCAATCATCCCCTGCCTAACAAGGCAGACTAGACAGCATCCATGCCGTGATATCAACTTCTTGCCGATACCGGCATTTCAATCATAGCAAAACTCTCATTATCGACGCCAAGAAAAGTACGCTAACTTCACCTGCACGTCTATAGAGAAGTGATCGCTATATTAATGAAGCGCCGAACCGCCCTGGGCTCGCCACTCGAGTACGGCCTTCGCTGCACTCAATACTGCCGGGCGCATCTCGTTTTCGACTTCGATGCGCTCTTTGTCCTCGCTCATACGCTCCCGCGGTGAGAGCTGCTTTCTTGCCGAATGCGTTTTAAGATGACGTGTCCGGTTGTATACATCGGCGAAGGGCCGGAATTCGTCGCGCTCGGTCAAACTCGGATCAACGATCTCGAGCAGCACCTTACAGCGCCAGCAGCCTTCGGTAATATCGACCTGTTCCTGTACCAGCGCGCTTGCCACGTAGTCCAGGTTTTCCAAACTGTTTTGCTGAGCGCGCTGGTCTTCTTCAATGCGAAACGCTTCGCGGCGCTTTACTTCTTTGCGTAGGGTCAAAGCATAAATGCCCAACCCCACCACGACCGCAGCGCCCAACAGCAGTAATACTAGCGCTAAAATAGAATTCATGCGGCTTCCTTGATGAGTTTTTGCCAACAGGGTCTGATGCTGCTTAAAAACCTGAAAAGCCCTGACCCGGCATTAACCAATAACTATGCGATAATTGTACACCCTATATAGTTGATTTAACCAATTTTATCTACGCCCTATTCAACGCGAGGTATTTTACAACGCGAAGGGATTTTCTGGATTTGTCGGTATTCGCTGTCGCTTAGCTGCCGCCAACGCCACCACGCTAGACACAGGCTGACTGAGAGCATCGCCGCGCCGGCGGTGTGCATGAGCGCAAGCCACAGTGGCAGCCACATTAAAACATTGGCCATACCTAATGCGGCCTGGGTTATAAAAGTGGCAAGCGTGAGCGTAAGCACGCCTTTTAAGGCCGAAATATGCCTATAGCGCCACCAAAGCGCCAAAAGCAAGAGCCCTAAAAGCAGCGCGCCGCCACGGTGCATGACTTGTATAGCCGTGCGCGCCTTGAAATGGAGCTGGCCATGGAGGTAGTTAGGCCCTACCGTCTGGGTTAGGTGAAGCGCCTCACTGAAGTCCATTGGCGGCCACCACTGTGCGTTACACGTAGGCACCCCTTGGCAGGCAAGCCCGGCATAATTGCTGGTCACCCACCCGCCCAACGCCAGTTGGAGCAACAAAAACGTTGCCGCCACCGCCCAAAGCAGATTGATCGGGCGCCGCTTCAAGCGCCTTTTGTGAACATTGTGACGAACGCGCAAATGAAGCCATAAAAAAAGCGTTAATACGCCTAGACCGCCTAAAAGGTGCAGTGTGACTACCTGAGGCCAGAGCTTGAGCGTAACGGTAAACGCGCCAAAAGCACCTTGAATCGCAATCGCCCCGAGCAGCGCTAAACTCAACGGCCAAGGGTAGCCCTCCAGGTGGCGAAGTTTGCGCCCAAACACGACGATACTCACGACTACCGCACCTAAAAGCGTAGCCATATAGCGATGAATCATTTCCATCCATGCCTTGGCCGGATCGAGTGGCGCATCAGGATGTATCAGCGCGGCGTCTTCGCTACTGGGCACCAGTAAGCGCCCGTAGCAGCCAGGCCAGTCCGGGCAGCCAAGCCCGGCATCGACCAAACGCGTCCAGGCACCCAATAAAATGACGCAGGCGGTCAAAAGCGTTCCGAATAACGTGAGATAGCCAAGCCATCGCAAACGTTTTTCCATGGCGTCTTGCATACTGTTTCCTTACCTACTTACGGCCCATAGTGCGTTGCTAACGATCCTTCGTAATGCAAGCCAAAGTCGAACCGCTTAAAATAGAACTATCTGTTTGAAGCAGTGCGGCTCAATTCGGCAGAAACGGCGCGAGCCGATCATACGCCAATGCATCGGTTTCTGGCCTGCGCTATAGCGTCGCGACCGCTGACCCGAATGTACGAGGATCAGCGTCGAATTCTTGCCCTGGGATAAATTGCGTTATATTTAACGAAGGTATCCGCTATAGTTTACAGCGTTAGCGCAGGCAACAGGATAGCATCGATGCCCCGTTTTGAAGGGCTACCCGTGTTATCGAATCTGCTATTCAAAATATAATGTGATCGAGGGAGTGTTTGATGTTTCAACGCCGTACCTTACTGACGGCCTCGCTAAGCGCGGCGCTACTACTGGGTCTAAATGGCTGTACAACCTACACCTGGCCAGATGGCTCGCAGGAGACCGTTATAGGCGTCGTACCGGAAGACGAAAACCAGCGCTTTGAAGAGCAGCGTGCCGAAGGCGCCCGTTACCGCGTGCCAGGCGTTGACGCCGAGCCGCCCCAGTAGGCTTGCCGCCTCATGCAACGCGACACGATCACGTTAAGCGCGCTCGCCAAAGAGCGCGCGCCCTTCGATACCTACCGCGTGGAGATCTACGCACTGGATACCGGCTGGTATATCGTGCGACTTCATCACGTCAAAGGCGTTAAAGAACTGATCGATGAAAAGGGTAGCACGCAGCTTTTCACCGGCCCTCAGTGGGTTAGCCGCTCGCTGCGCCCGCTGGGCTTTCACCAGGCCGTACTGACCCACGCCGACGTATTCGATGAAATGATCGGCGCGCCGACTCAAACGGTCTCTGCAGAACAACGCCTCGAGTTTGGCACCCGGGTCGCGCTTCGTACCTGATTACAGCGGCTTAGGGTCAGGCCACCCCGCACCCTTTTAAAATCACATGCTCCAAAAATGCCGTTACGTTGACGACATCCTCGTCGCTTAGACGCTCGCGCCCCAGTATGGCGTTCACCTGGGCACCGTACTCGGTATAGTGCTGGGTAGACGACCAGATCAGGAAAATCAGGTATCGCGGGTCGACGTCATCCATTTTTCCCATAGCGGACCACTGGCGGATTACGGCGGCTCGACTTTCGACCCACGCGCGAAGCTCCCCTTCCAGATAGCTTTCCAAAAAAGGCGCGCCGGCTAAAATTTCTAACGCAAAAAGGCGCGAGCCTTCCGGGTAGCGCTGCCCTAGCATCATTTTGGTGCGTATAAAGTTACTCAACACCTCTTGGGGGTCGCTATGGGGGGTAATATCTTCCAGCACCGCGTTCCATCGCTGCATCATTTTGTCGAGAAGCTTTAAATAAAGCGCCTGCTTGCTGCCCATATAGTACAACACGTTGGCCTTGGGTAGCCCGGCCCGGTCGGCAATCGATTGAAGGCTCGCCCCCCGGTATCCGTGAAGCGCAAACACGTGTTCGGCCGCATCGAGAATGGATTGCTCAACGCCATCGCGGCTACTTCTTTTTTCTTTCAAGGAGGGGCTGCTCATTTCAGGATGATTCCTTCACACACCATGGTCGGCTGCATACCGTCGAAAAGCACTAAAACGCACCAAAAATGACCGTTTTAGCACCACATAGAGGCATACAACAAAGTCTTGCACAACGCTATCTTTTAACCCAGGCTCTACTCTATTGACCAATTGGTCAGAATAAAATGGGGAGAGCCGATGGCAACCATTGAGTTTGTACTAAATGGCGTTCAAACGCAGTGCGACGTGGCGCCGGACACGAGTACCTTAACGCTTTTACGCGAAACCCTGGGGCAAACCGGGACAAAAGAGGGCTGTGCGTCTGGCGACTGCGGCGCCTGCACCGTTGCCATTCGCGACTCAGATGACGCTGATGCGGGCTTCTCGAGCTTGAATGCCTGTATTACCCCGGCCCACCAGCTACAGGGCAAGCTCCTCATCACTGTCGAAGGCCTCGAGGCGGGCAATGAGCTACACCCCGCCCAGCAAACCATGATCGAATGCCACGCCAGTCAGTGCGGCTTCTGCACGCCGGGAATCGTCATGTCGCTGTTCACACTGCATGAGGGCTCACCTTCGAACGCACCCTACTCCAATGCAATGCTAGAAGGGGCATTGGGGGGCAATCTTTGCCGCTGTACTGGCTACCGTCCTATTCGAGATGCGGCTCTCAAGATGCAGGAGCACCCTTGGCAACCACCCGACTGGTTCGACGTCGCCGCCAAGCCCCAAAGCCCACTCGGCTCAGCCGAGCTGGCGGCTAATGCATCCGACTTTTTTGCAACGCCGACATCACTCGATGAACTGGTAGCGCTCCGCGCCCGCTACCCAGAGGCGAGGCTGGTGGCCGGTGCCACGGATTTATGGCTTGAAACCACTCAACAGCTTCGCCCGCTCAAACAGCTTATCGATGTTACCCGCGTTGGTGAACTCCGCACTATCGAAGAGGCGAGCTACCAATCCCTTGCGGGCTGGTGGGTGGGTAGCGCGGTGACCTATACCGAGCTCGAGCCACTTTTCGAGCGTCACTTCCCCGCCTTTGGCCACCTTCTGGAACGGTTGGGCTCACGCCAGATTCGCAATCGGGGAACATTGGGCGGTAATATCGCTAACGCCTCACCCATTGGCGATACACCACCGGTACTGCTGGCACTGGGGGCATGGTTGGAACTCGCCGGGCCAAGCGGGGTTCGTGCGATCCCGCTAGAGCACTTTTTTGTCGATTACAAAAAGACCGTTCTGGAAAAGGATGAAGTCATTAGTCGGATTTTCATCCCGGCGCTGAATGACAGCGCCTCGCTTCGCGTCTGGAAGCTTTCCAAACGTCGCGAGGACGATATCTCTGCCGTATTGGGGGCGTTTCACTACACGCTTGAAGACGACGTACTCACCAATGTGCGCCTCGGTTTTGGAGGCATGGCGGCTACGTCCAAACGCGCATCGAATGCTGAAGCCGCGCTCGAAGGCCAAGTGGTGTCCAGGGCATGCTTCAAAGCGGCGCAACGCACACTTTTAAAGGACTTCCAACCCATGAGTGATGTGCGTGGCAGCCAGCACTATCGCGAGCAGGCGGCGGCGAATCTATTGGAGCGACTTTACGTGACGCTCAGCACTCCCCATCAGGAGGTAATGCTTCATGCGTACGCTCACTAAGCTCGACAGCGAAAGCCGCCACGCCCGGCGGGAACTCAAGGATCATATTACCGGCTCCGGCCCGCTGGCGCGCCACACCGTGGAAAGCGATGGCCACCGCCAGGCTGGCTCGTCGAGCTATCACGAAAGCGCCCGCAAGCATGTTACCGGCAAGGCAAGCTATATCGATGATCTGAAGACCCCGGCAGATGCGCTTCACGTCGCATTGGGGCTTTCGCCTGCGGCTTTTGGTACGCTGACACGACTCGACCTTGAGGCGGTGCGCCGCGCGCCTGGCGTGCTGGATGTCATCACGTTTGCCGATGTTCCCGGGCATACCGACATTGGCCCGGTTTTTCCCGGCGACCCCATTTTCGTCGATCGAGAGATAAGCTACGCCGGTCAGTGCCTGTTCGCGGTAGCGGCCACCTCGTATCAGGCGGCGCGCCAGGCGGCGGCGCTTGTCCGGGTGGAGATCGACGAGCAGCCGGCACGCCTCGACCCGGTCGCGGCCACCGAGCGCAACGAGCTGGTTCGCCCTACCCACGTGCAAGAGCGCGGCGAGTGGCGCGAAACGCTGGAGCGCGCGAATAACGTTATCGAAGGGGCACTGTTCGTCGGCGGTCAAGAACACTTCTACCTCGAGGGTCAGGCTTGCGTGGTACTGCCTACCGAGGATGAGGGCGTTGTGGTGCATACGTCCAACCAACACCCCAGCGAAACGCAAAAGCTGGTGGCCGAAGTGCTGGGTATCCCCTTTCATAGTGTGACCGTGGAAGTACGCCGCATGGGGGGCGGCTTTGGCGGCAAGGAGACCCAGGCATCGCCCTGGGCGTGTATCGCCGCTATCATTGCCCGGCGCACAGGTAAAGCCGTGCGCCTTCGCCTGCCACGCACTGCGGATATGCAAGCGACTGGCAAACGTCACCCGTTCCACAATCGCTACCGTCTGGCCATCGACGAGCTGGGCGTTATCCAGGGCGGCGATATCGACCTCGTCGGCGACTGCGGCTACTCGCCGGATCTGTCCGACGCCATCGTCGACCGCGCGATGTTCCACGCCGATAACGCTTACTGCCTGAACGCGGCGCGGGTTACCGGGCACCGTGCCAAGACCAACACGGCTTCGAACACGGCGTTTCGGGGTTTTGGCGGCCCCCAGGGGATGATGGCCATCGAAGCGGCCATGGACGATATTGCCCGTCGCATCAACGTCGACCCGCTCACCGTGCGCAAGCGCAACCTTTACCGTGAAGGTTTCGATACCACTCATTACGGCCAGAAAGTCGATCAGATCGCATTGCTGCATACGCTGATCGAAACTCTCGAACACGACAGTGACTATTGGGCACGTCGCGAAAGCGTAAAAACTTTCAATGATTCGAGCCCGATCATCAAAAAAGGCCTGGCGCTGACACCGGTGAAGTTCGGTATATCTTTCACTGCCCAGCACTTGAACCAGGCGGGTGCTCTGCTCCACATCTATACCGACGGTAGTGTGATGATCAATCACGGCGGCACCGAGATGGGTCAGGGGCTTCATACCAAGATCTGCCAAGTCGTGGCGCGCGAGCTGGGACTCAATCTGGATAACGTTCGTATTAGCGCTACGCGCACCGACAAAGTGCCCAACACCTCGCCTACCGCGGCCTCCAGTGGTGCTGACTTGAACGGCATGGCGGCAAGAGACGCGGCCAGTAAACTGCGTGAGCGGCTGTTCGATTTTGCCGCCGGGCATTTCGAAGGCGGGCTCGACCGTGAAGGTATGCGCCTGGAAGACGGAATGTTGATCGCCGGCACTGGCGAAAGTGAGTACCGTCTTGGCTGGGGCGAGCTCGTGCAAACGGCTTACCTAAACCGGGTATCGCTTTCGGAAAAAGGCTTTTACGCCACCCCCTTGATTCACTACGACCGGGCCACAGGTCAAGGGCGCCCGTTTTACTACTTCGCTTTCGGCGCGGCGGTATCGGAAGTGAGCGTCGACACGCTTAGCGGCGAATACCAAGTGGATCGGGTCGATATTCTGCACGACGTGGGCGATGCGCTGAATCCCGCCATCGATATCGGTCAGATCGAAGGTGGTTTTATCCAGGCAATGGGCTGGCTCACCAGTGAGGAACTCAAGTGGAGTGACAAGGGCGCACTCATGAGCAGCAGCGCAGCCACCTACAAGATCCCCACCTACGGCGATCTGCCGCCGGTGTTCAACGTGGCACTGATGGAAGGCCACCCCAACTCGATGGCGAGCCTTTACCGCTCCAAAGCGGTGGGCGAGCCCCCTTTCATGCTGGGTATCAGCGTCTGGTCAGCGCTTCGTGACGCGCTTTCGAGCTTGACCCAATACCGGTGTTCACCGGCACTGGACACTCCGGCCACCCCCGAGCGGGTCATGCTGGCCGCCCAAGCCATCAGGCCAAGAGCCCTATGAAGGAGGCCACGCTCTCCACCTGGCACGCCGCGCTGGATTACTGCCAGCGAAACGCCCTGCCCCACGTGCTGGCCACCCAGGTCACCGCCATGGGATCGACTCCCCGTGAGCCCGGCGCCCGCATGGTCATCACGCTGGAAGGTGTGGTCGATACGCTGGGCGGCGGGACTTTCGAGTGGCAAACCATCGAGGCGGCGCGGCGCTACCTGCGCGACGGGGAGACCGGGTTTCATCTTGAAGCGTTCTCGCTGGGGGGGCGAAGTGGACAGTGCTGCGGAGGCTTCGTCAATATCATGCTAGAAGTATTCGCGGGCGCCAAAACGCACCTTGCGGTATTCGGCGCGGGTCATATTGGTCGGCATATCATCGAGCTCACCCATCCACTTCCCTGGCAGCGCTACTGGTTTGACAGCCGCCCGGATACTCTGTCTCGAGACACGGACACGCCACGTTTAAATCAGACGTTACTCGACGACCCGGTTCACGCTATTCAGGCGCTTCCGCCCCACTGTCACGCCATCGTGGCCACACACAGCCACGATGAGGACTACGCGCTCATTGAAGCGCTCATCGAGCAAGAAGATGTCGCTTCGATCGGCCTGATCGGCTCAGAAAGCAAGTGGGCAAGCTTCAAAGGCCGACTTGAGCGTGCAGGGCATAGTACTGCGCAGATCGAACGGGTAAGAAGCCCCATTGGCGTGTTCAACGGCGCCAAACTTTACAACAAGGCGCCTTACGCAATTGCACTAAGCGCCGTGACGGAGCTGCTCTGGCTTACCGACTGCGAGCAACCCACTTCCATACGCGGTCTCGAGAGCACCACATTGAAACCGCTTTTCAAAGACTCTCCATCCTATCAATGATATGACGACTAACGATACCTACATTCGCGCCGAACTTTTAAGTTTCGCTGACAACCCCGGCCATGGCGATAAACCAGCTGCCGGCAGTGTCGAACATTTCGAGGACGGTCTTTTATGGCTCAAGGGCGGCCATATCCACGCCGTCGGCCGTTTTGACGAGCTAACCTCTCGCCTACCCTCCGAGGCGAACATTCTCGATTATTCCGACAAGCTCATCATGCCCGGCTTTATCGATAGCCATGTGCACTACGTGCAGCTCGATATCATGGCCTCTTATGGGCGTCAGTTGCTGGACTGGTTGAACGAATACACCTTTCCTGAAGAGTGCCGCTTTCAAGACCCCGCGCACGCCGAGGCGCTTTCCCAGGCGTTTTTGAATGAGATGCTCCGTGCCGGAACGACGACGGCCCAGGTATTTGGCTCGAGCCACCCACCCTCGGTCGACGCCTTTTTTAGCGCCTGCCAGAAGCGCGGGCTGCGTATGCTCGCGGGTAAGGTGATGATGGATCGCAATGCGCCACAGCAACTGCTGGACGGCGCTCGCGGCGTTGCGGACACCGAGAGGCTGATCGCCGATTGGCACGGTCACGACCGACTTGGCTATAGCGTCACACCCCGCTTTGCGCCGACTTCGACCCAGGCGCAAATGGATGCGGCCGGCGCACTGTTACGTAACGACCCTACACTTTGGCTACAAACACATTTGGCTGAAAACAGCGGCGAGCTCGAATGGGTGGCGGAACTCTTTCCCGGTAGCAAGGATTACCTGGCCGTTTACGAGCAGGCCGGGCTGGTCGGCCCTAAAAGCACCTTCGCCCACGGCGTTCATCTTAATGACAGCATGCGACAGCGCTTGGCGGCGCAGGGTGCCAGCATCGCCTTTTGCCCGAGTTCTAATCTTTTTTTGGGTAGCGGGCTCTTCGATCGAGACGCTGCAGACAAAACCGGCATGGCATTTACCTACGCAAGCGACATCGGCGCCGGTACGGACCTGACCGGCTTTGCGACACTGAAAAGTGCCTATCAGGTAGGCCAGCTTGTCGACCAGCCACTCACTGCCTGGCAGGGTTTTTACGGGCTGACGCACGGTAACGCTAAAACGCTTTCGCTCGATCACGCGATCGGCCAGCTCCAGCCTTCCATGGAAGCAGATTTTGTGGTGATCGACCCAGCCGCTACCCCGCTTTTAACGCGGCGCATAAAGCGATGCACAACCCTTGGCGAGCGCCTGTTTGCGCTGATGATGCTAGGTGATGACCGCGCTATTTTTGAAACCTGGTCGAACGGTCGCTGCCAGCACGCCCGTGAGGCTTGGTAAAAACGTAGTGTAGGAGCAGGCTTCAGCCTGCGATGCGGCGCAACGCGCCGCCGGGGTGGATGGCCGGCACGGTGTCCGCTTCAACCCCGGGCGGCTGACGCCGCCATCGCCCGATGAATCGGGCTCCTACAGGGGAGCGGAGGCACCGTGGCGGGCCCTGTTCGGGCCGTTTTCCTTTTCCTGCGCGCATAAAAAAGCCCCGAACACAAAGTGCTCGGGGCTTTTTCGAAGAGGTGCCTGACGATAACCTACTCTCGCATGGGGAGACCCCACACTACCATCGGCGCTTTGCGGTTTCACTTCCGAGTTCGGCAAGGGATCGGGTGGTTCACGCAAGCCATGGTCGTCAGGCGTAACTTTCAATGTATATCGGCTGACGTTTTGTGATCGTTTCAATGTATCCGGTGCTCTATCGAGCGTCGTTGTCACTACAGGACCAGACCCCTTGGGTGTTATAGGGTCAAGCCTCACGGGCCATTAGTACACGTTAGCTCAACGCCTTGCAGCGCGTCCACACCGTGCCTATCAACCAGCTGGTCTCGCTGGGCCCTTCAGGAGGCTCGAGGCCTCGGGGATGTCTCATCTTGAAGGGGGCTTCCCGCTTAGATGCTTTCAGCGGTTATCCCGTCCGCACATAGCTACCCGGCAATGCCACTGGCGTGACAACCGGAACACCAGAGGTGCGTCCACTCCGGTCCTCTCGTACTAGGAGCAGCCCTTCTCAAACATCCAACGCCCACGGCAGATAGGGACCGAACTGTCTCACGACGTTCTAAACCCAGCTCGCGTACCACTTTAAATGGCGAACAGCCATACCCTTGGGACCGACTTCAGCCCCAGGATGTGATGAGCCGACATCGAGGTGCCAAACACCGCCGTCGATGTGAACTCTTGGGCGGTATCAGCCTGTTATCCCCGGAGTACCTTTTATCCGTTGAGCGATGGCCCTTCCATACAGAACCACCGGATCACTAGAACCTGCTTTCGCACCTGCTCGACGTGTCTGTCTCGCAGTCAAGCACCCTTATGCTCTTGCACTCATTGCACGATGTCCGACCGTGCTGAGGGTACCTTCGTGCTCCTCCGTTACTCTTTGGGAGGAGACCGCCCCAGTCAAACTACCCACCACACACTGTCCTCGATCCGGATAACGGACCCGAGTGAGAACACCAATGATGCCAGGCTGGTATTTCAAGGTTGGCTCCCTCCGAACTGGCGTCCGGAGTTCAAAGCCTCCCAGCTATCCTACACAGGCAACATCAGTATCCAGTGTGAAGCTATAGTAAAGGTTCACGGGGTCTTTCCGTCTAGCCGCGGGTACACCGCATCTTCACGGCGATTTCAATTTCACTGAGTCTCGGGTGGAGACAGCGTGGCCATCATTACGCCATTCGTGCAGGTCGGAACTTACCCGACAAGGAATTTCGCTACCTTAGGACCGTTATAGTTACGGCCGCCGTTTACCGGGGCTTCGATCAAGAGCTTCGCCCAGAGGGCTAACACCATCACTTAACCTTCCGGCACCGGGCAGGCGTCACACCCTATACGTCCGCTTGCGCGTTAGCAGAGTGCTGTGTTTTTACTAAACAGTTGCAGCCACCTGGTATCTTCGACCGGTTCGGGCTGAAGGAGCAAGTCCTCTCACCCTAATCCGGCGTGCCTTCTCCCGAAGTTACGGCACCATTTTGCCTAGTTCCTTCACCCGAGTTCTCTCAAGCGCCTTGGGATTCTCACCCTGACCACCTGTGTCGGTTTGGGGTACGGTCGCATGTCATCTGAAGCTTAGAGGCTTTTCCTGGAAGCGTGGCATCAGTGACTTCCGGATCGTAATCCGTTCGTCTCGCGTCTCGGCTTTAAAGGGTCCCGGATTTACCTGAGACCCAGGCCTACTCGCTTTCACCAGGACAACCAACGCCTGGCTCACCTAGCCTTCTTCGTCCCCCCATCGCAATGACATCCGGTACGGGAATATTGACCCGTTTCCCATCGACTACGCCTTTCGGCCTCGCCTTAGGGGCCGACTCACTCTGCTCTGATTAGCATCGAACAGAAAACCTTGGTCTTCCGGCGGGGGAGTTTTTCACTCCCCTTATCGTTACTCATGTCAGCATTCGCACTCGTGATACCTCCAGCAGACCTCTCGATCCACCTTCATCGGCTTACACGACGCTCCTCTACCGCTCATCCCTAAGGATGAACCCGTAGCTTCGGTACCTGGTTTGAGCCCCGTTACATCTTCCGCGCAGGCCGACTCGACTAGTGAGCTATTACGCTTTCTTTAAAGGATGGCTGCTTCTAAGCCAACCTCCTAGCTGTCTGAGCCTTCCCACATCGTTTCCCACTTAACCAGGATTTGGGGACCTTAGCTGACGGTCCGGGTTGTTGCCCTTTTCACGACGGACGTTAGCACCCGCCGTGTGTCTCCCACGCTGCACTCACCGGTATTCGGAGTTTGCCTCGGGTTGGTAAGCCGGGATGGCCCCCTAGCCGAAACAGTGCTCTACCCCCGGTGGTGATACGTGAGGCGCTACCTAAATAGCTTTCGAGGAGAACCAGCTATCTCCGGGCTTGATTAGCCTTTCACTCCGATCCACAAGTCATCCAAATCTTTTTCAACAGATCCTGGTTCGGGCCTCCAGTTGATGTTACTCAACCTTCACCCTGCTCATGGATAGATCGCCCGGTTTCGGGTCTATATCCAGCGACTGGTCGCCCAGTTAAGACTCGCTTTCGCTACGCCTCCCCTATCGGTTAAGCTCGCCACTGAATATAAGTCGCTGACCCATTATACAAAAGGTACGCAGTCACCCAACAAGTGGGCTCCTACTGCTTGTACGCACACGGTTTCAGGATCTATTTCACTCCCCTCGCCGGGGTTCTTTTCGCCTTTCCCTCACGGTACTGGTTCACTATCGGTCAGTCAGGAGTATTTAGCCTTGGAGGATGGTCCCCCCGTCTTCAATCAGGGTTTCTCGTGCCCCGACCTACTCGATTTCACATGATCAGACTTTCGACTACGGGGCTATCACCCGCTACGGCCGGACTTCCCAATCCGTTCGTCTAGCCATTCACATGCTTAAGGGCTGGTCCCCGTTCGCTCGCCGCTACTGGGGGAATCTCGGTTGATTTCTTTTCCTCGGGGTACTTAGATGTTTCAGTTCCCCCGGTTCGCCTCGTATCCCTATGTATTCAGGATACGATACTGACCTTGTGGTCAGTGGGTTTCCCCATTCAGAGATGTCCGGGTCGCAGGTTGTTTGCCACCTCACCGAACCTTATCGCAGGCTACAACGTCTTTCATCGCCTCTGACTGCCTAGGCATCCACCGTGTGCGCTTCATTGCTTGACCCTATAACCCGAAGGAGTCTGGATCCCGCAATGACAACGATTGCCGGATACGCTTGAAACGTATCACAAAACAATTGCGTATCGAGATCACGCTATAAACACAGCCACCCTAAAGGCACTTGTCTTCATATCGTCATTCGATACTGTCAGCATGATATACATTGTTAAAGAGCGACTGTTCAATGAACAGTGATAAGGCGACGTACAACGTGCGACTTATCAATGGTCACGAAACAAACAAACGGTAGTGAAGATAATGGTGGAGCCAAGCGGGATCGAACCGCTGACCTCCTGCGTGCAAGGCAGGCGCTCTCCCAGCTGAGCTATGGCCCCATCGTTTTCACAAACCATCCCACCGGGTAATTTTATTCAGCGCAAGGCATTTCATGGCGAAGCATGGCCTTCCATGCGAGTCATGAAATAACGCAGCGATGGATAAAATTTGGTGGGTCTGGGCAGACTCGAACTGCCGACCTCACCCTTATCAGGGGTGCGCTCTAACCAACTGAGCTACAGACCCGGTTACTATCGCCTCAAAAGCGTGCCTGGCTAGCCGACCTCACCCTCCTTTTCATTAAGGGCAGGGGGGTGCGCTCTAACCAACTGAGCTACAGACCCAAGAGGGGATCGTGCATCAACCGTTTGCTCTATCACTTGATCAGGTAATTCATTGTGAGCGCTTGCCGGGAGGATGACGCATCGTTTAAGGAGGTGATCCAGCCGCAGGTTCCCCTACGGCTACCTTGTTACGACTTCACCCCAGTCATGAACCACACCGTGGTGATCGCCCTCCAAAGTTAGGCTAACCACTTCTGGTGCAGTCCACTCCCATGGTGTGACGGGCGGTGTGTACAAGGCCCGGGAACGTATTCACCGTGGCATTCTGATCCACGATTACTAGCGATTCCGACTTCACGGAGTCGAGTTGCAGACTCCGATCCGGACTGAGACCGGCTTTCTGGGATTCGCTTACTCTCGCGAGTTCGCAGCCCTTTGTACCGGCCATTGTAGCACGTGTGTAGCCCTACCCGTAAGGGCCATGATGACTTGACGTCGTCCCCACCTTCCTCCGGTTTGTCACCGGCAGTCTCCCTAGAGTTCCCACCATTACGTGCTGGCAAATAGGGACAAGGGTTGCGCTCGTTACGGGACTTAACCCAACATTTCACAACACGAGCTGACGACAGCCATGCAGCACCTGTCTCTGCGTTTCCGAAGACACCCCGGGATCTCTCCCGGGTTCGCAGGATGTCAAGGGTAGGTAAGGTTCTTCGCGTTGCATCGAATTAAACCACATGCTCCACCGCTTGTGCGGGCCCCCGTCAATTCATTTGAGTTTTAACCTTGCGGCCGTACTCCCCAGGCGGTCGACTTATCGCGTTAACTTCGCCACAAAGTGCACAAGGCACCCAACGGCTGGTCGACATCGTTTACGGCGTGGACTACCAGGGTATCTAATCCTGTTTGCTACCCACGCTTTCGCACCTCAGTGTCAGTGTCAGTCCAGAAGGCCGCCTTCGCCACTGGTATTCCTCCCGATCTCTACGCATTTCACCGCTACACCGGGAATTCCACCTTCCTCTCCTGCACTCTAGCGTGACAGTTCCGGATGCCGTTCCCAGGTTGAGCCCGGGGCTTTCACAACCGGCTTGTCATGCCACCTACGCGCGCTTTACGCCCAGTAATTCCGATTAACGCTTGCACCCTCCGTATTACCGCGGCTGCTGGCACGGAGTTAGCCGGTGCTTCTTCTGCGAGTGATGTCTTTCCTGGCGGGTATTAACCGCCAGGCGTTCTTCCTCGCTGAAAGTGCTTTACAACCCGAAAGCCTTCTTCACACACGCGGCATGGCTGGATCAGGCTTGCGCCCATTGTCCAATATTCCCCACTGCTGCCTCCCGTAGGAGTTCGGGCCGTGTCTCAGTCCCGATGTGGCTGATCATCCTCTCAGACCAGCTACGGATCGTTGCCTTGGTGAGCCGTTACCTCACCAACCAGCTAATCCGACATAGGCTCATCCGATAGCGGGAGCCAAAGCCCCCTTTCTCCCGTAGGACGTATGCGGTATTAGCCTGGGTTTCCCCAGGTTATCCCCCACTACCGGGTAGATTCCTATGCATTACTCACCCGTCCGCCGCTCGTCAGCGTCCAGCAAGCTGGACCTGTTACCGCTCGACTTGCATGTGTTAAGCCTGCCGCCAGCGTTCAATCTGAGCCATGATCAAACTCTTCAGTTTAAAATCATTGTGATTCTTGCCTGTCGCTCGAAAGCAACAGAGGCGAATCAATCCTGGCTCAAGGTTCAAACGAATTTGAAGAATTCGAAAACTCTTCTTGTGCGCTTGCCTTGATATAAGGTGATTTGTCACCCTCATCGGCAAACGCCCACATGAATTACCTGATCAAATTGTTAAAGAGCTACCGAAGGGCGCTGCCCGTTCGATGTGGGGCGTATTCTACTCACTTATGGTTATACGTCAACCCTTTGGCGTGTGCTTTTCTCAATTAATTGCCTGATCCAAGCGTGCGAGTAACGCTTGCCGTCGCTCCACGTTCATGAAGGCTTCTTCAAGGGCGTTTCGGTTTAGCTGATGAAACGTTGCCTTGCTCCAGCCAAACGCGTCGAGACAGGCCATATGGTTGGCAAGCAGGCCACCGCCAAAATAGGCCGGGTCGTCCGAGCTGATCGTTACCTTCAAGCCCTCTTCGAGCAGTTTGGGCAGCGGGTGCTGATGAAGCTGATCGACCACCTTCAAGCTCACGTTGGAGAGCGGACAAACCGTCAGCACGATTTGCTCACGACGAAGGCGCTCGACCAGCTCACTGTCTTCCAGGCAGCGAACACCGTGGTCCACGCGAACGATCTTGAGCTCATCGAGAGCTTGACGAATGTACTCCGCCGGCCCCTCCTCCCCCGCGTGGGCAACGCAGCGGATGCCTTCTTCCCGGGCGCGATCAAAAACCGCTTTGAACTGGCCAGGCGGGTTGTCGTACTCCGCGCTGTCGAGACCAACGGCGTCGAGTTCTTTCCAGTAAGGGGCGGCCTTCTCGAATACGTCCAACGCTTCGTCGGCCGAACGGTCGCGAAGAAACGCCATGATCATCCCGACGGAAAGATCCAGCGACGCCTCGGCTTCCTGTTTGGCCTGAAGCAGCCCGCCCATAACGACGTCGAGGGTTACGCCCCGGCTCAGGTGTGCCTGGGGGTCGAAGTGCATGTCGATATGCACGACACCTTCACCCCGGGCACGCTTGAAGTAGTCGAGCGCCAGATCATAAAAATCCTGCTGAGTGCGTAGTACGTTCATGCCCTGGTAATAGAGATCCAAAAACCCCTGCAGGTTTTCGAACTGATACGCTGCTTTGACATCATCGATAGTGGCGTAATCGAGCGCGATGCCGTTGCGCTTGGCAAGCGCGAACATCAGCTCCGGTTCGATAGAGCCCTCGATATGTAAGTGGAGCTCTGCCTTGGGCAGTTGGCGTAAAAACTCTTGCATTACATTCCCCTATTGCTAACACGTCGCCATGCGCTGGCCACTTATGAGCTGGCCGTGGCGAAGCGAATAACTATACGTGAGCCCGGGTAACAGCGATACATCATCGACCTGGTGAATAAAGTAGATGGCCGTTCGCCCTGTAAGCCACTGGTCGAGGGAGTCAGCAAGATGGCGGGCGGTCTCGATGTCGACACCGGCAAACGGCTCGTCCAGTAGCACCACTTGCGGGTCGCGAAGAAAAAGCCTTGCCAGTGCCACTCGGCGGGCTTGGCCGCCTGAAAGTTGACGCCCCTTCTCGCCTACCGGCGTTTGTAACCCATTGGGCTGGCTACGCGCCCAGTCATCCAGACCAACACGCTCCAACACCTGCCAAAGCGCCTGGTCATCGGCGGACTCATCGGCCAGGCGCAGATTATCGGCAAGGGTGGCGTCAAAAAGGTCGACCTGCTGGGAAAGAAACGCAAAGTGCTGAGCGCGCTCATCCGATGCCAGTGCGTTGGCGGGCTGGCCAGCAACGCTCACGCTGCCTTTGCTCGGGGCGATACGCCCGAGAAGCAGATGAGCAAGCGTCGACTTACCCGCGCCGGACACGCCGGTAATCGCGATGCGCGCGCCGGCAGGAACATCAAAGGATACGCCTTCCAGGGCCGGCTCCAGCATGCCCGGGTAGCAGTAGCTTACCTGCTCGAGGGCGATCGCGTAGCCCACTTGGTCGCCGGGTAGTACAGGTGAGGCACGCTCCGCGTTCTCGGTCTGAGAAGGCGTTAGCTGATTCAAACGCTGGACACTTGCATAGCTTGCCCCCAGCTTGATGAAGGAGGAAGGCAACGCGGTGAATATCTCGTTACTGCCCAAAACGAGCAGCAGTATCATCACCGCGATAGGGGCGCTGACCGCTTGCTGAATACCCGGCTGACTTACAAACCACATCACGCCGACTAAAAGCGCCCCCGTGACCAGAAGAATCAGCGCATTACCCAACGCCG
The DNA here is from genome assembly GCF_968212445.1 of Vreelandella sp. GE22. Classification (NCBI taxonomy): domain Bacteria; kingdom Pseudomonadati; phylum Pseudomonadota; class Gammaproteobacteria; order Oceanospirillales; family Halomonadaceae; genus Vreelandella; species Vreelandella sp. GE22. The sequence goes on along the minus strand of NZ_OZ309110.1, from coordinate 1,595,006 downwards.
CCTTTAGTGCTAAAAGCCGCTGATTGGTGGCGGCCCGCGCTTCGAGCGCATCGATTTTTTGCTGGTGCCAATCATTGGTTTGATAGCTTGTAAGCTCCGCGCGCGCCTGGATTTGATCGAGCACCAGGTTGCGCAGCGCCCCCTGATCGCGCACCTGCTGATAGCTTTGACGAAACCCCAGCCAGGCAAAGCCCAGGGTGAGCACGACCCAGAGCGCGCCGAGCGTCAGCCCAACGACGACCGCAAGCCCGGGCAGCCAAAGAGCCGTAAATAGCGACACGACGATAATCGCCGCAAGCGCCACGAAGGGCGGTATCAAAAGCCGCAGATAGAAATTATCCAGGGTGTCGATATCCGCGGTGAGACGGGTGAGCCAATCGCTCGCCCGGCGGCGGCCCAAAGTGGCGGCATCCATATGAGTGAGATAGCCAAATACCTTGTGGCGCAGATCGGCCAAAAGGGTCAACACCGTATTATGGTTATAAAGCCGCTCGACATAGCGGGCGACGGTGCGTAGCAGTGCAAAAAAACGGATCCCGCCCCCGGGAACGTAGATATCGAGCGTCGTTGGCAGCCCCGCTGCCAGCGCAAGACCGGCCAGCGCGCAGGCGGTGATGAACCAGCCCGAAAGCCCTAAAAGAGCAAGCCCCGCCAGCAGCGTCACCAGCAGCAGCAGCGCGCCCATGAAAAAGGGCCGGCGGCGGCGCGTCAGCAAAAAAAGCCAAGGGCGGAACGCCTGGTAAAGGTCTTTCATAAAGCTACCTCCCGCACATGGGCGCTTTCACAGTGAAAATGGCGGGTTGCGATCGACATGACCTGCTGGTGATGGGTGGCGATGACCAGCGTGCGCCCCGCTTTCGCCCACGCATGAAGCGCTTCAATCACCAGCGCCTCGGTCGCGTTATCCAAATTGGCGGTCGGCTCATCGAGCAGCACCAGCGGCGCCGGGCTCAAATAGACACGCGCCAAGGCCAGCCGCTGGGCCTGGCCGCCGGAGAGTCCTACACCGCGCTCGCCAAGCGGGGTATCGAGCCCCTCGGGAAGCGCAGCCAGAAGCTCCTTGAGCCCTGCGCGCGTCAGCGCATCGAACAGATCGTTTTCGGTTGCGCTTGGATTGGCCAGCCTCAGGTTCTCCGCAAGGCTTCCCTGAAGCAAACAGGGGCTTTGATCCAGCCAGGCAACCGTTAGCGCCTGCGCGCAGCGAAGCTCGCCTTCACGGGGGGGCATGAAGCCCGCTAAAAGCGCTAAAAGCGATGACTTTCCGCTGCCCGAGGCTCCGGTTAGAGCAACGACATCCCCCGGGGCAAGCACCAGCGACACCTGACTCAGAATGGGCTCGCTCTGGCCGTAACCCACGCTGACATCATCGAGTTCGCAAAGCGCCGGGGCGCTTTGTGGGGTATTGCCGGGCACTGCCAGCCAGTCGGGCTCATTTAGGATAAACACGAGGCTTTCCGCCGCGCCCAGCGCCGCCGCGCGGTCGTGGTAGTGTTGAGAAAGCGTGCGCAGCGGTTGGAAAAACTCCGGCGCCAGCAGCAACACCCCAAGCCCGGAGAAAAGCGTTAACGAGGTCGCCGGGCCGTAATCGATGTAACCAAGCAGGCCAAAGCCGACGTACATGGCCACCACCGCAATCGCCACAGAAGCAAAGAACTCGAGTACCGCCGAAGAGAGAAACGCAAGACGCAGCGTTTTCATGCTCAAACGACGGTACTCGTCGGTGGCATACCACACGTCGCGACGCGCTTTCGCTGTGCGCCCAAAAAGCTGCAGTGTACTCATGCCCCTTACCCGGTCCACGAAGTGGGCCGAGAGCCTCGAGACCGCGCCGAACTGCTCGCGGTTCAAGCGTTCCGCACTCATACCCACCAGCGCCATGAAAATCGGGATGAGCGGCGCGGAAAGCAACAGGAAAATGACGACCAGGTAATCGAGCGCACCAACGATGCAGGCGATAATCAGCGGCACCAGCAGCACGATACGAAGTTGGGGATGAAAGCGGGCAAAGTAGCCTTCCAGCGCGTCGACGTGCTCGACCACCTGGGTGGCAAGCGCCCCGCTTTGGTGACGGGTCAGCCACAAGGGACCGAGGCTTGAAAGCTTCGCCATCAGCTCTTTTCTAACCCGCTGGCGAATCCGAAGGCTTGCCTCGAGCCCCAATACTTCCTGACCCCATTGAAAAAGTGCGCGCAGTACGACCAGGCCCATAAGCGCTAAAAAGGCCTCGCCAAGCGAGGCCAGTGGCCGATTCTGCAAAAGGATTTGATCGACGAGCCAGGCCAGCCCCACCAGCAAGATGGCGGTACTGGTCCCGGCCAACACCCCGCAGGCCGCCGCGCCCGCTAGCCTTTTTCGTTCTTGTTGGGCCAGCGTTTTAAGAAAGTGGCGCGGCGTTACCAGCTCAGGGTTTTGGTTATTACCCCTCATAGGCTTAGTGGTACCCCTCACCAACGCGTACCTTGCCGCGGAACACCCAGTAGGTCCAAGCGGTATAGGCCAGCACGACGGGGATCACAAAGAGCACACCGATGAGCAGGAACAGCTGAGATTCCGGCGCCGAGGCGGCGTCCCAAAGCGTATAGTTGGGCGGCACGATGATCGGCCACTTGCTAAAGATCAGGCCCAGATAGGTAAAGATGTAGATACCGACGGTGGCGACGAACGGCACCCCTTCGCTCTTGTTCTGAACGCTTCTGAAAACGGCGAACGCACACAGCAGTGCCAGCACCGGGAAGATCCAGATAAAGCGCAAGGAGCCGAACCAGCGCTCCCACACCATGTTGTCGATAAACGGGGTCCAGACGCTGATGATCGCAAACACGGCCAGTACAGCAACGAGCAGCATCGGGGTGATTTTATACGCCCATGCCTGGATATAGCCTTCGGTTTTCATGATCATCCAGGTCGACCCCAGCAGCGCGTAGCCGGCCATCAGGCCAAGCCCGGTCAGCACGGAGAACGGCGTCAACCAGTCGAACGCACCACCGACATAGACGAAGTCTTCTACCGGGAAGCCCTGAATGTAGGCACCCACGACGGCCCCCTGGGCAAACGAGGCGAGCATCGACCCGCCGGCGAACGACCAATTCCACCAACTGCGATTACGCCGCGATTTGAAGCGAAACTCGAAGGCGATACCGCGAAAGATCAGCCCGGCCAACAGCAGGAATACGCCAATATAGAGCGCGGGCAAAAAGACCGAGTAGACCAGCGGGAAGGCGCCGAGAAGCCCGGCCCCACCCAGCACGAGCCAGGTTTCGTTGCCGTCCCATACCGGGGCGACCGAGTTCATCATCACGTCACGGGAATCTTCGTCCGGGGCGAAGGGAAAGAGAATACCCACCCCGAGATCGAAACCATCCATCAGTACGTACATGATCACGCCGAAACCAATAATGCCGGCCCAGATGATAGATAAATCGAACATTTCCATGACTAGCTCCTTACCGGCTCGACGTCGTCGTCAAACGGAGTGTGTGCGGCGGAAAGCGGACGCTTGGGACGGTTGGCGTCGGGGTCGACCTCGGCCTGAGCCGCGTTGGGCAGCATACCGTTACGCACCACGCGAGTGAGGTAGTAAAGGCCGGCGTAAAACACCACCGCGTACACCAGCACGTAGCCAATCAGCGTAGCGAGGGCCATCCAGCCAGTCAGCGACGGCGTCAAGCCCTGGGCTTGGGTCATCATGCCGTAGACCAGCCACGGTGCCCGGCCGGATTCGGTAACGATCCACCCGGCCAACACGGCAATGAACGGCAGTGAAATCATACTCACCAGCGTTTTAAGAAACGCTTTGTTTTCATATACACGGCCACCACGGCGTAGCAGCAATCCCGCAAACGCTACAGCGATCATCAAAAGGCCGATTGCCACCATCACACGAAACGACCAGAACACCAGCGCCACCGGCGGCTGCTCTTCCGGCGGCACTTCGCTGATACCCGGGATCTCACCGTCGATGGAGTGGGTCAGGATGATGCTCGCTAGATTAGGGATCCCCAGCGCGAAGCGGTTCTCTTGAGCGTCCTGATCCGGCAGGGCGAACAATAAAAGCGGCACGTTAGAGGTGGTTTCCCAGTGTCCTTCCATGGCGGCCACTTTAGTGGGCTGGTACTCAAGCGTATTGAGACCGTGGTAATCGCCAATCACTGCCTGAGCAGGGGTCAGGAAGAGCAGCATCCAAAGGCACATGGAGAGCGCCCGACGATTGGCCGGCACGTCGCGGCCGCGTAGCAAAAACCAGGCACTGATGCCCGCTACCACGAAACCACCCGTAATGAAGGACGCCATGGCCATATGGAAGAAGCGATACGGGAAGGAGGGATTGAAAATCGCTTCGGTCCAGGACGTGACGTAGAAGCGGTTATCGATCAGCTCGACCCCGGCTGGGGTTTGCATCCAGCTATTGGCGGAAAGGATCCAGAACGCAGAGATGAAGGTGCCCAACGCCACCATGGCCGCCGAGAACAGATGAACGCCTTCCGGCACCTTGCCGCGTCCAAAAAGCAAAACCCCCAAAAAGGCTGCTTCGAGGAAGAAGGCAGTAACCACTTCGTAGCTTAGCATCGGTCCAATGAAGTTGGACGCGGCAAACGAGAAGTTGCTCCAGTTGGTACCGAACTGGAAGGACATGACGATGCCCGACACCACGCCCATGGCAAACACCACCGCGAACACTTTCGTCCAGAAAAGTGCCAAGCGGTCCCAGGCGGGATTCTCGGTTTTGAAGAACAGGCCGTGCAGTAGTGCAATGTAGGACGCTAACCCTATCGTGAAGACGGGGAAGATAGTGTGAAAACACACAATGAACGCGAACTGTAGTCGCGACAGCATTAAGGGGTCGAGTTCCATGACACTCTCCTGAAACCGGGGAATAGTATGACGCCCATGGGTAATAAAAGCCTGATCGTGCCCTGGGGCGTTTGTTTTTATCAAGACCTGGCTAATCTTTACTCATGGGCCTATCTTACTGACTTCACGCCCACCTGGCACCGTTCTCTATGCGTTATTGCGTGTCACAATGACACACATCAATTTACGCTGATATTGGTCAGCTCATTACCACGATACTGACCATATATCCGGTGTAGCCCAAAAAGGAGGCGAGTAGCACGCCGCCCTCTAAACGATTGATACGCCGGGGTCTGCCGCGCCAGGAGAACGCGAAAAGTACCATTAAGAGCGTCATGCAGCTCATTACGCTCCAATCGCGCACCAACACCTCGCGACCTGCCTCGATCGGGGCGATCACACCAGCAAGCCCCACCACCGCCAGGCTGTTGAACAGATTAGAGCCCACCACGTTGCCCAGTACCATATCGTGCTCGTTGCGCCGTAATGCACTGATGCTCGAGGCAAGCTCGGGTAACGAAGTACCCACTGCCACCACCGTCAAGCCAATGATCAAATCGCTCACGCCGAACGCGCCCGCTATTTCGACCGCGCCCCATACCAACATGCGCGAGCTGGCAATCAACAGTACCAGCCCGATCAGCGTCCAGGCGATCGACTTGCCTTTGGACATGGGCTTTTGATCCAACGTCTCGGCCACTTCCGTCTCGAGGGGGTCCTCGTGTTTAGCGCGCGAGCGCCAGATACTTATCCCGATAAATAGCGTCAACGCCACCAGCAAAATGACCGCCTCGATACGCGTCACCCAGCCGTCGAACAACATATAGCCGGTCAACAGCATGACCCCCACCAGCAGCGGCATCTCTTTACGAATGACGCTCGAATGCACCGCCAACGGCGCCATTAACGCAACGAAACCCAGCACCAGCCCCATATTGGCAATGTTCGAGCCGTAAGCGTTACCCACCGCCAGGCCCGGGTTACCCTGCAATGCCGCCAACACCGAGACCATCATCTCCGGAGCCGACGTCCCAAAACCGATCACCAGCATACCGATCAAGAGCGGGGAGAGCCCCAGCCAGCGGGAAGTCGCGGCGGCGCCATCGATGAATTTTTCGGCGCTCCATATAAGCAGCACCAATCCGATCACGACCGCTAAACAGGCAAGCAACATGGCAGTTCCTTAAAATGGGTAGGCTAGAAAAGGCGAACGCGCCTGCATCGTTGTCCAAGGCAGTGGCCGGGTCAAGCACGCCGTTGATTCAAATACGCCCGCAAGCGTTTGACAGCCCTGCCCGCCCAACGTATTAATCGATCACCAGGCAACGTTGAGACTATTGAATTGCGCTACTCCCGGTTCAAGGCACGGCCCTATCTCCCGCTTTCTCCGCCGCTGGTCGACACCCAGCCGCCGGAAACGCCAAGACGGCGGCGCCTGCGCGCCTGCCATGAGTGCGACTGGGTGAGCGCTTTACCGCCGCTGGGCTCCGGCGAAAAAGCCACCTGCCCACGCTGCTCCCATGTTTTAGTCAAGCGTCACCGCTACCCCGCCCAGCGCAGCATGGCACTGGCCGTGGCGTCATTGATCGCGTTGATCATCGCGGTATCGTTCCCCTTTGTTAGCTTCAACGTCAGCGGCGTGAGCAACCGCATCGAGCTTTCCCAAACAGCCACCACGCTGATCGCATTTCACCAGCCGGTCGTTGCCATCGCGGTGATCATGACCATTGTGGTACTCCCCGCGCTCTATTTGTTCGGCGTGATTTGGCTACAATACGGCCTGTTGCGCGGGCGCCACATGCCCTTTAGTCGCGATATCGCCCGCTCGCTTGCCCACTTCGTGCCCTGGATGATGGCAGACGTTTTCATCATTGGCGCCTTAGTGAGTCTGATCAAGGTCGCCGGGCTTGCTCAAATCCAGTTGGGGATCTCTTTCTGGGCGTTCTGCATCTTCGCCCTTTTACTGCTAAAAACCAGCCAGTCGCTGGACGCCGACTGGATGTGGTTTTCACTCGAAGGCGAGCCGCTGGCACCGGAGGGCACCCAGACCGGCACCACTGCCGCCGCTCAGGGCGTGACCGGCTGCCCCACCTGTGGGCTGGTCAACCGTATGCCGGCAAAGGGCAAGGCACGTTGCCTGCGCTGCCATGAAAAGCTGCACAAGCGCGTACCGCACAGTCTGCAGCGCACCTGGGCGCTGCTGTTCGCCGCCACCGTCATGTATATTCCAGCCAACCTTTACCCTATTATGACCACCACGAGCCTGGGCAGCAGCTCGCCTTCGACGATTATAGGCGGTGTGGTGCAGCTCATTCAGATGGGGTCCTGGCCGGTGGCAGCCGTTATTTTCATTGCCAGTGTCATCGTACCGGTAGGCAAGCTTTTCGCGCTGGCCTGGCTATGCCTGGTCGTTCGGCGCAGTAGCGAATTCCACGCCCAGAGCCGCACCCGGCTTTATCGGCTGACGGAGTTCATCGGACGCTGGTCGATGGTCGACGTCTTCGTCGTTGCCATTTTGGTGGCGCTAATTCGCGCCGGCTCATTGATGTCGATCACACCGGGCCCGGCAGCACTTGCCTTTGGCGCGGTAGTGGTCCTGACCATGTTGGCGGCGATGACCTTCGACCCGCGCCTTTTATGGGACACCTCTCCCCCACGCGCTGCACGTTTCAAGCGCGTGACCCGGTTAAACATTGCGACCAAGGAATCAGTGGATGGCTGACGATTTACCCCCGAACGACGAAGCGCCAGCGCCGGAGGAGAATGACCCGAACCGGGCCAAGGCGTCGCGCCAAACGCGTCTGTCGCCGATATGGATCGTGCCTATCGTGGCGCTGGTGATCGGGCTTTGGCTGGTGTACGACAACTATACCAGCCGGGGGACGCTGATTACGCTGACCGCCAACAACGCCGAAGGGATCGAAGCCGGCAATACCCTGATTCGTAGCCGCAACGTGGAAATCGGTCTGGTTCAGAGCGTACGGCTTTCGGACGATCTCTCCCACGCGGTCATGACCGCGCGCATTCAGCCCGAAGCCGAAGCCATGCTGCGCGAAGATAGCCGCTTTTGGGTGGTCAAACCACGTATCGGCCGCGAAGGTATCAGCGGGCTGGGCACGGTACTCTCCGGCGCCTACATCCAGCTTCAGCCCGGCCGCTCCGATGAGCCCCACCGGGAGTTCGAGCTAAGCGATGTGCCGCCGGTGGCCGTGGCCGGTCAAGCAGGGCTTCAGATCAGCCTGGTCAGCCAGCTGGGCAATTCGCTGCGCGTCGGCGACCCGGTGTCGTATCAGGGCTATACCGTTGGCCGGGTCGAAGACAACAACTTCGACCCGGAGTCACGCACCATGCAGCATCAGGTCTTCATCGAAGAGCCCTACGCCCAACTGGTGACCGAAAGCACGCGCTTTTGGACCGCCAGTGGGATCGATTTTCGCCTCGACTCCAACGGCGTGCGGGTCAACGTCGAGTCGATCGAGGCGCTTCTGGGCGGCGGCGTCACCTTTGGCGTTCCCGAAGACGTCCCCATGGGCAAGCCGGTGAGCAATAACGCCCGCTTTACGCTTTACAGCGATGAAGACGACGCCCGCGAAGGCACGTTCAACCGCTATCTCGAGTACGTACTGCTGGTTGACGACACCGTGCGCGGGCTCTCCCGCGGCGCGCCGGTCGAGTTTCGCGGCGTGCGCATGGGAAGCGTAGCCGCGGTGCCCTGGAACTTTACCGCCCCCCAGCCCAACGCGCGCTCGCAGTTTGCCATCCCGGTGCTGATTCGCATCGAGCCACAGCGCCTGGGAATCGAAAGCGACGATATCGACCTGGAAGAGTGGGAAACGCGTTTTAACCGTATGTTCGACCTGGGGCTGCGCGCCTCGCTCAAAAACGGCAACCTCCTGACCGGCGCGCTCTTCGTCGATCTTAACTTCCAGCGCGACTTGGCCGGTGATTACGCCCTGGAGATGTTCTCCGAGCGCAAGGTCTTTCCCACCGTGGCGGGCGGCTTTGCACAAATCCAGGGGCAGGTCACCAGCTTGCTGGACAAACTCAATGCGCTCGAGGTCGAGCCGCTGCTGGCCGGGCTCGATCGCAACCTGCAGGCGTCGGAAAGCGTGCTCAATGAGGTCCGCGAGGTCAGCGCCTCGCTCAACGCCATCCTGAGCGACCCGGACACCCAGGCACTCGGCGGCAACGTGAACGCCACCCTCGAAGAGCTTCGCGCGACCCTTGAAGGTCTATCGCCCTCTTCACCGGCCTATCAGGATCTCAATTCGGCCATCGAACAGCTCAACCGCCTGATGCGGGATTTACAGCCGCTGACGCGCACGCTCAACGAAAATCCCCGGGCGCTGCTTTTCGACAACCTGGACACGCAGGACCCGATTCCACGGGCCCCTCGATAAAAGGATGACGCCATGCGTTATGGAACACTAAAAATGGTCGCGCTGCTGGGTCTTGGGTTGCTGTTGAGCGGCTGCGCCTCGAGCGTGTCGCCGCCAGCGCGCTACATGCTGCCGACCGCCCAGGTCACGAGCCCCGCCACGCCCACCGAGCACACGCTGCAGGTACGCACGCCGCGACTGGCCCACTATCTCGATGTCGACGGCATCGTCATGCAACTCGATGACATCACCTTGAACGCGGCTCGCGAACACCAATGGGCGGAAGAATTGGGCCGCCAGATCGAGCGAGCGCTGCGCGGGCGCCTCTCCCAGGAACTTCCGCTGGTGCAGGTGGTGCGCGCCGAGGGCGGCCAGGCCACCGGCGTCACGCTGTCGCTGGAGGTGGACCAGTTCCAGGGGCGTTTTGATGGCAACGCGGTGGTCAGCGGCCAATGGCAACTGCGCGGTGCGGGCAATCAGCTTTTGGCCATGGAGAGTTTCTCCGCCGAGACCGAGCTCATGCAGGACGGCTACCCGGCACTGGTACGCGCCCTTGGCCAAAGCCTCGACGAGGCCGCCATCGGCATCGCTCAAGAGCTTCGCACCGGCGGCTACTTCTAACTCTCCCAACGGCCAACACCCTTGGCGCGCCGGGATTTTCGACCGGCGCACAGGGTTTCGAGCCCCCCGCTAAATCGCGACATTCTCAAAAGCCCCTCGCAGCCAAGCGCGCTATCTGGCAAACTTCGCTGCCGCGCGGGGCTTACCCGCGTGTTTTTAACCAATTTAGAACCCTAGCCTGGTAACAGCGCACACGCGCTCTTGCCGTGCAATGGCGGAGAACGCATGAGCTTTACGGAACTTGGTCTGCAGGACGACTTACTACGCGCCATTAGCACCCAGGGCTATACCCAGCCGACCCCCATCCAGCTAAAAGCCATTCCCCTGGTGCTGGCCGGGCGCGATCTGCTGGCAAGCGCCCAGACGGGAACGGGCAAGACAGCAGGCTTCACCCTGCCCATGCTGCAGCTGCTAAACACCGGCAAGCGCCCGGGTAAGCGCCAGGTACGTGCGCTGGTGCTCACCCCCACCCGCGAGCTGGCCGCCCAGGTCGGCGAGAGCGTCTCCGATTACGGCAAGTATCTGTCGCTGAAATCGCACATCATTTTCGGCGGTGTCGGCCAGAATCCCCAGGTACAAGCGCTAAGAGAAGGCCTCGACGTGCTGATCGCCACGCCCGGCCGGCTGATGGACTTACAGCAGCAGGGCCACGTGGACCTGTCCCAGGTCGAGATTCTGGTGCTCGACGAAGCCGACCGCATGCTCGACATGGGCTTCATTCACGATATCAAGCGCATCCTGAAGCTGTTGCCGAACAAGCGACAGAACCTGCTCTTCTCGGCCACCTTCTCCAATGAGATCCAGACGCTGGCCAACCAGTTACTGGATAACCCGGCGCTGGTCGAAGTCGCGCCGCGCAACACTACCGCGGAAAAGATCGTTCAGACCATCTACCAGGTGGATCGCGATAAAAAGCGCGAGCTACTGGCGCATTTGATCACCCAGCACAGCTGGTTTCAGGTATTGGTCTTCACGCGCACCAAACACGGCGCCAACCGCCTGGCCGAACAGCTTTCAAAGCAGGACATCCCGGCCATGGCGATCCACGGCAACAAAAGCCAGGGCGCGCGCACCCGAGCGCTGGGCGCGTTCAAAAGCGGCGATCTTCAGGTACTGGTCGCCACCGACATCGCCGCCCGGGGGCTTGATATCGACGAGCTGCCCTTCGTGGTCAACTTCGACTTGCCTAACGTTTCCGAAGACTACGTTCACCGCATTGGCCGTACCGGCCGGGCGGGCAGCAACGGCGAAGCGGTATCGTTGGTATGCGTCGACGAGCATGCACTTTTGACGGGCATCGAGCGGCTGATCAAGCAGACGCTGCCTAAAAAGATCGAGCCCGGCTTCGAACCCGACCCCAACGCCAAGCCCCAGCCGATCGAAAACGGCCGCCGTGGTCAGCGCAAGCCCACTGGCCGGCGCCAGGAACAAGGTGGCAACTCGGGTAACACCTCGCGTCGCGGCGGTCGCCGCTAGCGCCGAAAAGCGCGATGTGCGAAGGTTATGATTTTTTGGCTCAGGCCACACGTTCAGGGAGTGATTATGGCGTCGTCTCAACTTATCAATGACTATCGGCAGTGGCTGACTTTTCAACGCCAGGAGCAGTTGAGCCGGGAGCATCAAGGCGTGGTTCAGCGCCTTGAAGATGCAAAGGTAACCTCCAAACAGGTCGTAGAGGCCTATCGCAGTATGGCGGACAAGGCGTCCACCGAAGGCGCTTGCTACCGCACGCTGTTTCTGCGCGAAAGCGACGAAGAATCGGCGCTGGTGTGCGAAGGCTGGCTGTTTATTCGCCGCGTGCTCAGCGAAGAGAACAGCACCCGCGTTCGCGCCACGCTGCTGGAGTCCTTTACCCTCGAAGACGGAATCATCACCCCGGGCGATAAGCCGGCGCGCAAGGTCACCCTCGAGATTTTCGAAAGGCTCGATATGAACCGGGGCATGCGTACCGACGCCCGCGTCGACTGCCTCGAAGTACCGGGTGATTACCACTTCATCACCCTAATGGACACCGCCCGCGGCGATCTACGTGCACACCTCAAGTAGCCGTCATGGTTAACCGCCGCACGCTAAGCTTCATACTGCTGATGTTTGTCGTGGGGCTGAACTTACGCCCCGCGCTTTCATCGGTGGCGCCGCTTTTGACTCGCCTCCAGGAAAGCGCCGGCTTGACGCCGGCAGCGGCGGGTATTTTAACCACGCTGCCGGTGCTCTTTCTGGGCCTGGCGGCCCCGCTTGCTCCGCTCATCGCGCGGCGAATCGGCAGCGAGCGCGCCCTCAGCGCCGCGCTTTTACTGCTCACCACCGCCCTTTTGATCCGCCCCTGGCCGCTGCCCGGCGCCCTGTTCATCGGCACGGCGATGGCGGGGGCCGCCATTGGTCTGGCAGGCACCCTACTGCCTGGACTGGTCAAGCGCGAACTCCCTCAAAGTGCTGACCTTTTGACCGGGCTCTACACCATGGCCCTTTGCTTTGGTGGAGCGCTCGGGGCGGGGCTTTCCGTGCCGCTGGCCAACCTGCTGGGAAGCTGGCAGTTGAGCCTGGTCAGCTGGGGCGGAGTAGCGCTCATCACGCTTTTACTGTGGTCAACGCTTGCCCCCAGGCCGACTGCGCGGGTGACTTCAAGTGTTTCGGAAACATCCCTCAAGGCGCTTTTGCGCCAGCCCCTGACCTGGCAGGTAATGCTTTACATGGGCATTCAGTCTTCCATGGCCTACATCGTGTTTGGCTGGCTGCCTACGCTTTTGGTCTATCGTGGCTATAGCGAAAGCGAGGCCGGGTTGACCATGGCGGTCTCGATCATCTGCCAGCTGGGCTCGGCGCTAAGCGCTCCCTGGCTTGCTCGCCTGGGCCGCGACCAGCGGCCAGCGCTTTTTGCCATGCTCACGTTTACCGCACTGGGACTTTTCATGCTAATGGTCGCCCCGCTTAGCTGGCAGTGGCCAGGCGCTGCGTTATTGGGCGTGGGTCAGGGCGGCTGTTTCAGCCTGGCGCTGAGCCTTCTGGTGCTGCGAACCGCCAACGCCGGCCTTGCCGGTAAGCTCTCCGGGCTCGTTCAGGGCGGCGGCTATACGATCGCAGCGCTTGGGCCTTTCGGTGTCGGTCTGTTGCTCCAGGTGGGCGCGCGTATCGACCATATCGCCTGGCTGCTTTTGGCCCTGATCGGCCTTTGCTACGTGTTCGCTTTTTTGGCGGGGCGTAACCAACAGCTGGACGACCAGACCGGTACGCTTTGCGTTATAAAGCAACGCGACCGGCGAGCGTAAGGAGTTTTTATGAATGCGGCCCCGCAACTGCGTAACAGCGCCGAACACGGCGAGCGGCTGCTGGTCATCTATACCGGCGGTACCATCGGCATGGAGCGCGGCGCCGAAGGTCTCGCCCCGGGCGGGGCCTTCGAGCAGCGCATGCACCGCGCCTTCGAGACGCTTCCGGTTTCAAAGCAGAGCGCGCTGCCGCCTTTCGACGTGCTTAGCCTGGCCACCTTGATCGACTCGAGCGCGGCCACCCCGCTCACTTGGCAGCAGCTGGCGACGCTGATCAGCGAGCGCTTCGGCACTTACAAAGGATTCGTGGTGCTGCACGGCACCGATACGCTAAGCTTCAGCGCGGCAAGCCTTGCCTACCAGCTACAGGGACTTGACCGGCCGGTGGTGCTTACCGGTGCCATGCAGCCCCTCGAAGCGTCAGGCAGCGACGCGTTGGACAACCTTTACGGCGCGCTGCGCTTTGGGGCAAGCGATACGCTCAAAGAGGTCGCGATCTACTTCGCCGGTAAGCTTTTGCGGGGGGTGCGCGCCGTCAAGCAGCACAGCGAGGCGCCGGGTGCCTTTGTGAGCCCGTGCTACCCGCTTCTGGGCGAGCGCGTGGACAGCGATTTCATCGTCTACCCGGGGCGCGGTCTCGGTGCGACCCAGCGCGGCGCGCCCCGCTTCGAACTGCCAGGCTATGCAGGCCAGGCCCAGGGGGAAGTGATCCGCCTGGCACTGTGGCCGGGTATTAGCGCCTGGCAGTTGGAAGCACTTTTGGGCGATACGCGCGTCAAGGGCGCTCTTTTGCAACTTTGGGGAGCGGGCAACTTGCCCGGCGACCCGGCGCTTTTGGAGGTGCTGGCAAAGGCCTGCGGCGAGGGCAAGCTAATCGCTGCCACCAGCGTGTGCCCCCAGGGCAGCGTGCGCTTTGGCACCTACGCGGCAGGGTCGGGTTTAAGCGAGGCCGGCGTACTCAGCGGGGCGGACATGACGCCGGAAGCAGCACTGACCAAGCTGGTGCACCTGCTAGCCCAGCCACTGCCGGAAGAGGACCGCCGCCAACGCTTTTTGACCCCACTGGTGGGCGAGCGCTAGGCACTATGGCATCGCCAAGCACTATGGCATCGCCGGGTATTCGGGCCATGTTGATGAAAAGACGTTCATGAACGTGGCTTGATGAACAAGGTTTGCTAGATTCAGTTACAAGCCGCTGCCGCCGGCTTCGATAAAAGCGGCCAATCGACGACCACCCAAGGAGAGCAACATCATGGAACAGCCCGTACACGAATTCAGCGATCTTTTCGAGCAGCTCGGACTCGACTCGGATAGCGCCTCGATCGAGGCGTTTATCGAACAAAACGGCCCGCTGCCCGACACCATGCCAATTGCCGAAGCGCCCTGCTGGAACGAAGGTCAGGCGGCGTTTTTGCGCGAGGCGATTGCAGACGACGCTGACTGGGCGGAAGTAGTGGGCCATCTCGACGCCGCCATGCACCAGCCCGCCTGATTCGCCTTACCCCTGCCTGCGCGCCGCTTCCACGCGGCGCCTGTACCACGCCCCGATCAAGAGCAAAAGCGCCAGCGCTACGAGCGGCAGCAGTACATCGAACTGCAACGCGTTCTCCTCCTCGATCGCTTCGAGGGCGCCGTATATGGCGCTGCTGTAAACGCCCCATTTGACCGAAAGCCCAAGCGTTGCCGCCAAAAGATAAGGGCCCAGCGGCAGCCGGTTGAGGCCCGCGGCGTAATTGATCACCGAGTGTGGAAAGCCTGGCAGTATACGAAGCGCGCACTGGGTGAGCATGTCGCTTCGCTGCTCGAGGGTATGCATCACTTTTTCGGTGAGCCCGCCGGGTTTGATGCGCTCATGAAACCGCGCGGCCAGCTGGTAGGCGCCCAGCGCCCCTATCACGCTCCCCAGTGTCAGCATGGGGGTGGCCATCCACGGCGTATAAAACGGCGCGATCAGCCAAAGGCCGATACTGCCGGGAAGGCCAATGGCGAGGGTGACCGCCATGGCCGCAACGACGCTGACAATGACCGCCGGGTGATGGGACATCCCGGCGGCCCAGCGCTTGAATTCGGCTAAATCCGGCGAGTACCAGAGCCACACGTAACCCACCATCATGAGCAGCGCAAAAAGCGTCACCCAGCGCCAGGAAAGGTGCCAGCGTCTAGCCATTGAGTCGCGCTTCGACGCGCTCGAGAATCTGCCGGCTGACCTTCCCCACCATGGGCCTGGCCGCCCGATTGACGGCTTTCTCCATCAGGCGGTTGCGGATATCGTAGGTGAGCGTGAGCGAGACGCGCGTGCCCTCGTCCACCGCTTCGAGCTGGTAGCGGCCCTGGTTTTTCACCCCGTCCAGGGACTCCCAGGCAAGCGTTCGAGGCGCGTCGATTTCGGTCACCTCCACGTCGAAGGCCCAATCCATGCCCACCGCGCGAACGTGCCAGCGGTAGCGGTTGTCGCCCAGGGTATCGATCGAGTGGATCATATCGGAGTAGTCGGCAAAATCTTCCACGCGTTTAAGCAGCTCGAACACCCGCTCGGGTGCGGCGTGGACAATCTCACTATGTTCTATGGTTGCCATGGGTGCATCTCTAAAGCTTGAACAATGAGCTTAACATGCCCAATTACGCGGACCCACAGGCCCGCTTTTTACGCGACTGCCTTTTCACCAGACCCGTTAATCAGACCCGCGGCTAGCCAAGTGGCTGGCCAATGCGTAAACTGCGCAGCGTTCCGGACCGGACCCCGGACTCTAGCCTTCAAGGCACTCAATAAATTCTCCGGCCAGCGAGTATTAGCATGTCTGTCGATTCCTGTACACACTCCCCCGCCACCGTCGTGATCTACTCCGGCGGCATGGACTCCTTTACCGTACTGCACCGCGCTCTTAAAGAGGGGCTAAAGGTGCATGCGCTTTCCTTTGATTACGGCCAGCGCCACCGCCGCGAGCTCGACACCGCCCGCCTGGTGTGCGAAAAGCTCGGCGTTCCCCACCAGGTGGTGGATATACGCGCCATCCATGGGCTGATCGATAACTCCGCGTTGACGGATTCAAGCCAAACCATGCCCGACGCCGACTACGCCGAGGAGAATCTGCAGGCCACCGTAGTGCCCAACCGCAATATGATTCTTCTTTCGCTTGCCATTGCCAAGGCGGTGAACATCGGCGCGGCGCGCGTGGATTACGGCGCCCACGGCGGCGATCACGTGCTCTACCCCGACTGCCGCCCGGAATTCGTCGATGCCATGCGCCACGTCGCCGCCATCGCCAATTTCGAGCCGATCGAGGTGAACGCACCTTACCTGAGCGTCAGCAAGGCCGAGATTCTGCGCGAAGGCCTGGCCATGAACCTCGACTATCGCGACAGCTGGACGTGTTACGAAGGCCGCGAGCTTGCCTGTGGCAAGTGCGGCAGCTGCCGCGAGCGTTTGGCAGCGTTTGAAGCCAACGGGGTGACCGACCCGCTTCGCTATGAAAGCGCAAGCGGTGACACCACGGTGGGAGAAAGCGATGTATCACGTTAAAGAGGCGTTCTACACCCTGCAGGGCGAAGGCGCTCAGGCCGGCCGCGCCAGTGTCTTTTGCCGTTTTACCGGCTGCAACTTGTGGTCCGGGCGGGAAGTGGACCGGGCAAGCGCGCGCTGTACCTTCTGCGATACCGATTTTATCGGCACCGATGGCAACGGCGGTGGGCGCTTCGATGACGCCGAGGCGCTTGCTGCGCATATCGCCAGGCGGTGGCCCGAGGCTGGAAAAAACGCCGTGCCCTACGTGGTCTTTACCGGCGGCGAGCCGCTTTTGCAGCTCGACCCGGCATTGATCGAGGCGGTGAAAGCGAACGGCTTCGAAATCGGCGTGGAGACCAACGGCACCGTCAGCGTGCCCGAGGGCATCGACTGGCTGTGCGTCAGCCCCAAAGCGGGCAACGCCCTGAAAGCCCTGACCGGCGACGAGCTAAAGCTTGTGTACCCCCAGCCGGAGGCGGCGCCGGAGCGCTTCGAGTCACTCGGCTTTACGCACTTTTTCTTACAGCCGATGGACCAGGGGGGCTCGCTTGACAACCAGGCGCGGATTCAAGCCACCACCGCCTACTGCATGGCGAACCCCCAGTGGCGGCTTTCGCTTCAGACTCACAAAATCGCAGGGTTCGAATAATGGCGCTCTTTGTCGATCAATTAAGCCATATCGATGTATCGGTATGGTGCCCCGAAAAAGGCCTGACCGGCTGCAGCTGGCAGGTGGATGCGGTGTTGGACGGTGAGCTTGGCGAAGACGGCATGCTGTTCGATTTCGGTAAGGTCAAACCCTTCATCAAAAAGACGCTGGACTCAGGCGTCGACCACACCCTGCTGGTGCCGACCAAAGCGCCGGGGGTTAGCGTTAGCCGCTGCGAGGAAGGCCTTTGTGTTCGCGCCACCACGCCCTACCCGTTTGAGGTGCGCGGCCCGGCAAGCGCGTTTACGTTGATCGAGACCGAGGAAGTAGCCCTTGACGCGCTGACCGAATCGCTAAGCCAGGCGCTTACCCAAAGCTGCCCGGAAAACGTCGCCCGGGTTGCCCTCACGCTGACCAATGAAGTGATCGATGGGGCGGCCTACGGCTATAGCCACGGCCTCAAGCGCCACGACGGCAACTGCCAGCGCATCGCTCACGGCCACCGTTCAAGACTTGCGATATTTCAGCACGGCGAACGCCAGCATGAACTCGAGCGACAGTGGGCGGCGTGGCTCGACCAGCGCTACCTGCTCGAGCGCGCCGATATCGCCTGGCAGGATGATAAAACCCTCGAATGCCGTTACGTGGCCGATGAAGGCGCGTTCAGCATCACCTTGCCGATGAGCCGCTGTGCACTGCTGCCCTACCCCACCACGGTCGAGAACATCGCCCGCTGGCTCGCCGCCGAGATCGCCCGGGAGACCGGCGTGCCCACCCGGGTTCACGCCTTCGAAGGATTCAACAAGGGCGCCACGGCCGCCGAGGACGTTTGAGCGATGGCGTCACTGATTGCCAAGCAGGCCGACAAGGCCAACGGCGGCTGCCGTGCCGGGTGCGGGGCGTGCTGTATCGCGCCCTCCATTAGCTCGCCCATCCCCGGCATGCCCAAGGGTAAACCCGCGGGCGAGCGCTGCGTGCAGTTGGATGACGACAACCTGTGCAAACTGTTCCAGGACCCCCGCAGGCCCAACGTTTGCGCGCGGTTCGTCTTCGACAGCGACGTATGTGGCAGTCACCGCGACGAAGCGCTCGCCACGCTTTCATGGCTCGAGGCGAGCACCTGAGGCCAGGCCGGCGCTAGCTTTCTATGCCGGCGGGTTGCGGTAAACGCCGCTCCAATAGATTCACCCAGCGCACCAGTATCGGGGCGTCACTATGGCTCACGTTTGAAAGCCGCTCGCGGAAGAGCTCCCGGGTCTTTTTATCCTCCGGCGCAATATGCGTTAGCCAAAACTCGAGCGCGGCCAGTTCGTGATGGCGGTTACCCTGCTCGCGGGCATGGTCGATAGCAAGCTCCGCCAGCGGCCTTACCTCGCTCAATGGGCGTCCTTGCAGGTGGCGAACCCGCGCCAGCTGAGTGGCGATTTCAGGAAGAAACAGCGTGCGCCGCTCCTTGGCAATTACCAAGCACTGATCCAGGTACTCTTCGGCGGCGCCTAGTTCACCAAGCTCGATACACGCATCCGCGTACCAGAGCACTGGCCGCTGAAAGCGGTCGCGCCCGTTGAGCTCGGCCATCTGATCCAGACTTTCCTTGAGTTTCACAAGCCCCGCCGGGTCGCCGCTTAGCGCCTGTTGCCAACCCAACACGCCCTGAGCGGATATCTGCCAAAGCTGTAGGTCTGGCGTTGCGGTCATCGCCGCGGCGCGCTCGGCGTGGCGGGCCGCCAGGTGTATGTGACCCAGCTGGCGGTAAAGCGCGGTGGCGAACATCAGCGCCATGGCAAGCGTGCCCGGGTGGCCGATTTTTTCCGCCAGGCGAATCGCCGCGGCGATATGGCGCTCGGCGCGCTGGTAGTCGCCGCGCAAACAAAGCGCCCAGCCCTGAAAACTCGCCGCGCTCACCTGGGGGTGGTCCGAGAACGGCAGCCACTCGATCATCATCGAGGCATTGAGCGGATCGATTTCGTTTAGATGATCGAACGCCTGAGCAATGCGCCCGGCCCAGTACTCACACTGGGCCCCGGCGGAGTCGGCAAGTCGTGCGTAGCGCGGGTCCTCGAGGCGCCTGGCGATATCGGAAAGCGTCGCGGCCAGCGCAAAGGCATCGGCGTGGGCGTAGCGTTGGCTGCGGCTCAGCCAAAGCCCCCACTTCACCAAAAAGATCTGCTCGAGGTCTTCCGGGTCTTCCGGGGTGTCGTCGCCGTTGGTGCGCAAAAGCTCCCGGGCGCTTACGAAGCACTCGTGGGCGGTAGGCGAGCCGTGCCCTTCCAGGGCGAAGGCGGCCTGGCCCTTGACGGTCAGAAGACTCACCTCGCGCTCGGCGCGATCCTCGACATGCTTCAAACAGCCAAGCCCGAAATCAGCCATCTGCAGCGCGGTGCGGTTGGCGCTGACCTTGAGCGCCTCCCGGGCGGCAAGCTCGAAGTAGCGGGCGGCGCGGGCGTAGTGACCGCTGCGGCGCAGATGCGTGGCAAAGTCGCCGGGCCGGCGGCTGATCCACATCGGGAAGCGTTCTTCGATCAGCGTCACGACCTGCTGGTGAAGCGCGGTGCGTACGTCTTTCGGGCAAGAAAGGTACGCCGCTTCGTGTAGCAGTTGGTGGCTGAACTGATAGTCCGCCTCGACGCCGGAGGATTCGACCGGTTCGATGATCTCGAGCTGACGCATGTGCTCGAGCGCCTTGAGCAGGCGCCCCTTGTCGACCTGACTACTCTCGACGAGCATGTCGACCTGGAACCGCCGCCCCAGTACCGCCGCCACGTGGGCGATCTCGCGGTCACGCTCCAGC
The DNA here is from genome assembly GCF_968212445.1 of Vreelandella sp. GE22. Lineage (NCBI taxonomy): Bacteria > Pseudomonadati > Pseudomonadota > Gammaproteobacteria > Oceanospirillales > Halomonadaceae > Vreelandella > Vreelandella sp. GE22. The sequence goes on along the minus strand of NZ_OZ309110.1, from coordinate 1,574,947 downwards.
TGGTCGATCCGACTGGCCAACAGCCCAAGCAAGCCCTTGGGCAGCTCGTTGAACTGTACGCTGCGCCCTTCACGACGGTCCATATCCAGACGCCGGCAGATCTCCTGCAGGTAAAGGGGTACGCCGTCGCAGCGCTCGACGATCTGGTTGCGAAGTCGCGGGCTTAGCTGAATCTGATAGCGTTTAGCCAGCTGGGCCAAAAGTCGCCCGGCCTGGCCCGCATCGAGCTTGCCGAGCATGATCTGCTGATCCCAGTGCAGCTTGACCGGCAGCGGTTCACGCCCGTGGTGGCTTGCCACCAGCATGAAGGCGGTGTTGATGGCCAGCCGCGCCTGCAGCCCGCTAAGCACCTTGAAAGACGGCTCGTCCAGCCACTGCAGGTCGTCGATCATCAAAAGCAGCGTGCGCCGCTGCGCCTCGCGCTCGATCAGGCAGTGCAAGAGCCTGGCGACCAGCTCCACGGCTTCGCCGTTTTGGGTGAGCTGAGCGGTGTCTTCGATCTCGCGCACCCCCAGCGCCTGTTCGAGCAGTTCTTGGCGTTCGCTACCAAGCTCGGTAAACGAAAGCGCCTGTTGGAGCGCGTGCAGCGACTCGAGCGTAGGCGGCTGCTGGTCGTGCCAGGCAAGCAACTGGCGGGCCACACCGTAGGGCTCGAGCACCGAAAGTCGCGTGGTGGGCAGCCAGCACACCGCCGTGTCGCGGCTTAGTTCGAGCTGACGAAAGCCGACCATCAGGGCAGACTTGCCCATCCCGGTACCGCCGCGTACCAGTACGCTTTGTCTCAGCCCGATCCCCGCCCGAGCTTGGGCGTCGCGCAGCGTGCGCAGCGCGGTTTCGCGACCGATCAAACTGGGCGGCATGGCATCGCGCCCCCCTTCGTTCTGGCCCAGCACCAGCGCGCGCAGGCGCACTCGGCCATCGCTTGCCACCAGCCGCGACGAGAGGCGTGGCTGCAGGTCGAGCGCCGGCGGCATGTGCTGGCTCGCCTGCTGGGAGATCACAAGCTCGCTCCCTTCGGCAGCGCCCATGAGCTCCAGCGAAAGTTGCGTTACCTGGCCAAGCGGGTCCGCCAGTTGGCGCTCGGGCAAATAAACCACCTGCCCGCTATTGAGCCCCGCGGTGAGCTCGAAAACCGGCGGCTCTTTATCGATGCTCCAGCGCCGGGAAATCTCCTGGGGCAACGCCTTGCGACAGTGCTCATACAGCGCGACCAACTCGGCCAGCTGATGGGCAGGCCCATGGGTTCCGAAACACGCAAGCCCCAACCCGCCGGTGGCGCCGGGCAGCCAAAAACCGCCCAGGTGGTGGCACTGCTGCTCCAGCCAACGCAAAAGCTCCAACTGCAGGTTCAGGCAGTGACGCATGGTGCCCCGCTCCTGCCAATCGCCTTTCAGGGTCAGCCGGATCGCCATGACCGAAAGCTGGCGAAGCTCGATTTCATCCTCACGCAGTGGCTTGCTGTCCGCCGCCAGCGCCCGGGAGTAGGCACCTTGCGGGGTCACCACCGGCGTGTCGTGCTGACCATCGGACCAGTGACTTGCCAGCTGCAAAAAACTGGGCTCGGGCTGCTGGCCCGAGAGCGCTAAAAGCTGCAGGTAGCTCTGGTACTGTTCATGGGCGGCGGCCATCTGGTTCTTTTCCGCCAACTGGCGCACCAGCCGCTCGTGAAACGGCCCATAGCCCGAAAAGCTGCTGACCAGCTCCTCAATGACCGTGTCGGGCACTTCCTTTTGGGCGTTGAGCACCTGTTCGGCAAAGCGGATGACCCGCTGGCGCCACTCGTTGCGTACCTGCACTAGCCAGCGCTGAAATTCGCTACAGTTGGTCAGTTGGAGTTCTTCGACCAGATCACCCTGGTAGCAGGCAAGCACCGCCTCCAGGGTTTCCAGGTTCTGTGGGCCTTCGATTAGCGCCTGTAATTCGTGAAGATCCACTTGCCAATGCGCGGGCAGGTTGAAGGCGATGGTTTGGCGGGAGACATTGAGGACCGTGTCGGCGCTCCCCCCAAGCGACTGGCGCAGGCAGTGCAGAGCGTGGCGCAGGTTGGTGCGCCCGGACGAGAGTCCCTGGTCCGGCCATAGTAGCTCGGCAAGGGCGGCACGATTGACCGGCTGACGATGCAACAACAGATAAACCAGCAGGGCTTTGACTTTGTCGTAGCTGAAATGCGTCAGCACGACCTCTTCGAGGGTAAGGGAGAAGTGGCCAAAAAGGGTTAGCTTGTCGATCTGCTTGGCATCGCGCATGAGACACATCCTACCTGGACGGGTGCTCGACTCAGGCCGGCACACCGCTATGAAAACGAAACGCTGTATCGGGTGAAGTAATCAACTCGGCTTCACACGCTACAAAAAAGGCGATGCGGTCGTCGATCGCATCAGAAGTTTGCTGTCGGGCCAGCAGCAGGTAGTCCTCGAAATGGCGCCCTTCCGACTTCACGAGCGTACGATAAAACCGAGCGAGCTCTTCATCGAGGTAGGGAATCAAGCGAGCGAAGCGTTCACAGCTGCGCGCCTCGATCAGCGCGCCGATGATCAGGATGTCGATCAGCCGCTCGGGGTCGTTGCTGCGCAGGTGTTTTCTCAGCCCCTCGGCGTAGCGCGAGGCGCTCAGGTGCGTATAAGCCACGCCGCGGCGCTCCATCAAAGCGACTACCTGCTCGAAATGCAGAAGCTCTTCGCGGGCCAGCTGCGACATCTTGCTAAGCAGCAGCGGCTGGTCGACGTAGCGGTAAAGCAGGTTCATGGCCGTGGAGGCGGCCTTTTTTTCACACTGCGCGTGGTCGATCAAAAGCGTTTGCGGGTTGGCCAGCGCCCAGCCAAGCCAAGCATCCGGCGTTTGACAGGCCAAAAACGCGTTGAGACTGGGGGGAAGCAGATCCTCCGCGCCAAGGGAGTGATCTGCAGGATTCAATACGGCTAACTCTATCGACATATACGGTTACCAAGCGCCTTTATTCATTAATGACACGCCAAAACCTGGCGCTGCTCCCGTTATACTGGGCTCACTGACCCTTAAGGCACTATAACACGCGTTTTTACGCCCTCATCGTGAGGCGCGGGGCCGCGTATTCGAGCGTTCAACCCCGGCGTGTGGGCTTTTGATACTTAAGCCCATAACACCCCTGTTATTTAATGGTCTATGGCAGGGTGATTGCAAACGGCTTTTTTTGCGAGACCTTGCAAGCCTCCTCTTCGCCTCGCTCAGTTTAAACGAACGTTTGTCACATTGAGTAGGGGCATCGAACGCAAAGGTCCAGCCCTCGTCTTAACATTGTCGACAGTTTCCCGTAGAATCCACGCTATCCACCAGACGCTGTTTGTCAAGCGTATGTCACGTGTCATGGCGCATACTCGATACCGTGTGGGTATGCGACCGGCACCATTAAGAAGATGAGAGGGCCCAACGTGCTTGAAGCTTACCGCCAACATGTCGAGGAACGCGCCGCCGATGGCGTACCACCCAAGCCCCTGAACGCCGAGCAGACCGCGGCTTTAATCGAGCTTTTGAAAAACCCGCCGGCCGGTGAAGAGGAGAACGTACTCGAGCTTCTCACCCACCGCATTCCGCCCGGCGTCGACGAAGCCGCCTACGTCAAGGCCGGCTTTTTGACCGCGATCGCCAAGGGCGAGGCAAGCTCCCCGCTGGTCGATAAGATTCACGCCGTCAAGCTTCTGGGCACGATGCAAGGTGGCTATAACATCGTCTCGCTGGTCGAGCTTCTCGACAACGACGAGCTAGCGAAAGAGGCCGGCGAGCAGCTCAAGCACACCATTTTGATGTTCGACGCCTTTCACGACGTCGAAGAGCGCGCCAAAAACGGCAACGCCGTCGCCAAGGATGTCATCGCGTCCTGGGCCGAGGCGGAGTGGTTCCTCTCCAAGCCTGCCCTTGAAGAAAAAATTACCTTGACCGTGTTCAAGGTGCCCGGCGAAACCAACACCGACGACCTCTCCCCGGCGCCGGATGCCTGGTCACGCCCGGACATTCCGCTGCACGCCAACGCCATGCTCAAAAACGAGCGTGACGGTATTCATCCAGAAATCCCGGGCTCGCGCGGGCCGCTCGACCAGATCAACGAGATCAAGGACATAGGCTACCCAGTGGCCTACGTGGGTGATGTGGTCGGTACCGGCTCCTCGCGCAAGTCCGCCACCAACTCGGTGTTATGGTTCTTCGGCGACGACATCCCTTATGTCCCGAACAAGCGTGCCGGCGGGTTCTGCTTTGGCGGCAAGATCGCCCCAATCTTCTTCAACACCATGGAAGACTCCGGTGCGCTGCCCGTCGAGATGGACGTCGACAAGCTCCAGATGGGCGACGTCATCGACGTCTACCCGTATGAAGGCAAGGTCTGCAAGCACGGCACCGATGAGGTGCTCACGACGTTCGAGCTCAAGACTCAGCTGATTCTCGACGAAGTGCGCGCCGGTGGCCGTATTCCGCTGATCATAGGGCGCGGCCTGACCGGCAAGGCGCGGGAATCGCTGGGCCTTGAAGCCTCCGATGTTTTCCGCCTCTCCGAGCAGCCCAAGGATACTGGCAAAGGCTTTACGCTTGCCCAGAAGATGGTCGGCAAGGCCTGCGATCTGCCCGGCGTGCGTCCTGGCATGTACTGCGAGCCGAAGATGACCACCGTGGGCTCCCAGGACACCACCGGCCCGATGACCCGCGACGAGCTCAAGGATCTGGCGTGTCTGGGCTTCCAGGCCGATCTGGTCATGCAGTCGTTTTGTCACACCTCGGCCTACCCCAAGCCCGTGGACGTCGACACGCACCACACCCTGCCCGATTTCATCATGAACCGGGGCGGCGTTTCACTACGCCCGGGCGACGGCATCATTCACAGCTGGCTCAACCGCATGTTGCTGCCGGACACGGTCGGCACCGGCGGTGACTCCCACACCCGCTTCCCGATGGGCATCTCCTTCCCCGCGGGCTCGGGTTTGGTGGCGTTTGCCGCCGCCACCGGCGTCATGCCGCTGGATATGCCGGAATCCGTGCTGGTGCGCTTTAAAGGCAAGCGCCAGCCAGGTGTCACACTTCGGGACCTGGTCCATGCCATTCCGCTTTACGGCATCAAACAGGGTCTTCTGACCGTGGCCAAGTCCGGCAAGAAGAATGCGTTTTCCGGCCGCGTACTCGAAATCGAAGGCCTCGAGGATTTGACCGTCGAGCAGGCGTTCGAGCTTTCCGACGCCTCCGCCGAGCGTAGTGCAGCGGGCTGTACCATCACGCTATCCGAAGAGAGCGTGACCGAGTACCTGAAGTCCAACATCACCCTTTTGAAATGGATGATGGCCAACGGCTACGGCGACGAGCGTACCATCAGCCGGCGTATCGAAGGCATGGAAGCCTGGCTTGCCAACCCGAGCCTGATGCGCGCCGACCAGGACGCCGAGTACGCCGAAGTCATCGAAATCGACCTGGACGAGATCAAGGAGCCGGTTCTCTGCGCGCCCAACGACCCGGACGACGCGCGGCTTCTTTCCGATGTCGCCGGTGAAAAAATCGACGAGGTGTTTATCGGCTCGTGCATGACCAACATCGGTCATTTCCGCGCGGCGGGTAAACTGCTCGAAAAACAGCCTGCGGGTAGCCTGAAAACGCGCCTGTGGCTGGCGCCACCGACCAAGATGGACCAGCACCAGTTGACCGAAGAAGGCTATTACGGCATCTACGGTCGCGCGGGTGCCCGCATGGAAATGCCGGGATGTTCACTGTGTATGGGTAACCAGGCCCGCGTCGAAGCGAAAAGCACCGTGGTGTCTACGTCTACACGTAACTTCCCGAACCGCCTGGGCGATGGTGCCAACGTGTACCTGGCCTCGGCGGAGCTGGCGGCGGTGGCCGCCGTCGAAAGCCGCCTGCCAAGCGTTGAAGAGTATCAGCGCTACATGGCCGAATTTGACGCCATGGCCGGCGAGATCTATCGTTACATGAACTTCCACGAAATCGAGGAGTATCAGAAGATTGCCTCGAACGTGATTCCGGTTGCCCAGGAAGCTTAAGCCGCTTTTGGCAACCACCCCATCGCCGATGCTCGCACCATCGCAGGGCGGTCAATTTTTGCCGCCCTGAGCCGATGACCGAACGCCCCGCTCCTTTTACGAGGACGGGGCGTTTTTTATGCTCACCCTCATCCATTCAAGGAGCACTTCATGTCGACCACCGCTGCACCTGCTTTAAACATCGTGACGCCGGACCTTTGTGATGCCAACCCCCAGGTGGCCGTTCTCGATCCGCTCTTCGTCAATATGGGCGGTGTCGAGGCCTTTTACGGGCGCGTGCGTACGGTCAAATGCTTCGAGGATAATTCCAGGGTAAAAGAGGCGGTTGCCGAGCCCGGCGAAGGCGCGGTCCTGGTGGTCGATGCCGGCGGCTCTTACCGCTGCGCCATGCTGGGCGACATGCTGGCCGAGCAGGCCGTCAAAAACGGCTGGGCCGGTGTTGTGATGTTCGGCTGCGTGCGCGATGTGGATATTCTGGCGACGCTTTCGCTCGGCGTTCAGGCGCTGGGTAGCCATCCACGCAAAAGCGAGAAAAACGGCGAAGGCCAGCGCGATATCCCGGTCACCTTTGCCGGTACCACCCTCCAGCCCGGCCAGTGGCTCTACGCCGATAACAACGGTATTATCGTGTCCGACGCTGCCCTGGCCCTCTCTTAGGCCGCTTGTCCGGCGCGAGTCAAACGCCGCGCCTGCACTCACTTCAAAAGCTCCTTTTTATGCCGCCGCTGACCACCCTGGGCCACGCCCTTTATCGAACGCTGAAAGACCACCTAAGACCGCTAATCGCTTATCACCTGATCTATACGCTGCTGGCGTCGGCGCTGGTGCTGCCCGCCATTGGCTGGGTGTCGCAAACCCTGCTTTCAGCGCTCAACCGCACGGTCATCACGACCGAGGCACTGGTCGCGCTGCTTTTTAGCCCGTTGGGTTTGTTAACCCTGTTGGTGGGGCTCTGGTTCGCCTTTTTGCTGATTTACTGGCAGCAGGCGGGCATGCTGCTGGTCGCCACCCGGGCCCGGGGAAACCACTACCGCTTGGCTTTTGAAGCGCTTTGGCTGAGCACCCGGCGTCTGCCGGCCCTTGCTGGATTGGTCATCGTTCAGGTCAGCGCCCACCTGTTACTGCTCGCCCCCTTCATGCTCGGGCTTACCTGGCTATTCGATCTATTTCTCAGCGATCTGGATCTCTACTACCTGCAGCGCGTTCGCCCGCCGGTGCTTTGGTACTTCATTGCCTGCGCGCTGCCGTTGGTCTTGATATGGGCGAGCCTGGCGGCCTGGCTCTATCTTCGCTGGATGCTCGCTCTACCGCTGGTAGCCGTCGAGCAGCGCTCGCCGCTGGCCGCGCTTAGGCAGAGCGTGCCGCTCACCCGGGGCGGGCGGCGCTCGATCGGCGCGGCGGTACTGATACTGCTGGTGCTGATCGTGGCGCTTCCGGTGCTCGTCACCTTACTTTTCGATTTGATCGTCACGCCGCTTTTGTGGTGGCTACCCGAGCGAAGCGCCGTACTGATCCCGGCGATGCTTGCCTATCTCACCGGCTATGTGCTGATCACCCTGACCATTACCTTTCTCGGCATTGCCACCAACGCCCTGCTTTCGGCGTGCCTCTACCTTCAGCTGGCCTGCCGCGAGCCCCACCCGGCGCCCAGGGAGGGCAACGCCAACCCCGGCCGCCTAGCCTGGGCGGTCGAGGCCTTCGTGCTGGTATTTGCCGCGCTACAAGCCTGGTGGATTCTCAACAGTTTCGAGCTGCGCGACAACGTGGCGGTAATCGCCCACCGGGGAAGCTCCATGGTCGCGCCGGAAAACACCCTGGCCGCCGTGCGTCAGGCGCTCAAGGACCGGGCGGATTTCGTGGAGCTCGACGTGCGGTTAAGCGCTGATGATGCGGTACTTCTGTACCACGACCGAAGCCTTACACGGCTGACCGGCGACCCCCGGGATTTTAATGATCTGACCCGCGAGGAGCTAAGCGGCTTCGACGTGGGCAGTTGGTTCGGCGACGCTTTCATCAACGAGCCCATTGCCGGGCTCGATGAAACGCTGGCGCTGGTGCGTGGCAAGGCGGGGCTGATGATCGACATGAAAGCCTTACCCCGGGACGAGCAGCGCCTGGCCCAGGCCGTACTGGATGCCCTCGATGCGGAGTCGGACATCCGCTACCGCTGCTGGGCGACCCAGCCAAGCGCGCTCGATGGCATGAGCGAATGTGGCTTTCCCCACGCGCAGATGGATATGCGCGTAGCCACCACGACGCCGGGAATCGTCACCTTCATCAAGGAGCAGGCGCCGGCGCTTCGTGTGACGCTTCTGGCCCAGTTGATTTTGCCGGGCACGCTCGACCGGCGCAGCTTCGACGCGCTAGGCCTTCGCCACAACCGCATCACCCAGCATGAGATCGAGCTCGCCGCGCGCTACGGCTACGAGATACACGCCTGGACGGTCAACGACCGCGCGCGGATGTCGACACTGATCGATCTAGGCGTGGATGCGATCATTACCGACTACCCGGACCGGCTGAGCATGCTAATAGAAGACCGCCATGCCTTGAGCGATGGCGGTCTGATACTAGTAAAACTACGCAACTGGCTGCGCGAGTAACTTGACCTAAAGGCCGGCCTACTCGCCCATCACGACGCCTTCACGGCGCGGGTCGGCGCCGCCAAACAGCGTGCCGTCTTCCAGGCGACGGATCGCCTGAAGACCACTGGTCAGCTCGCGCTCGCTGACGCTATGCCCGCGCTGGGTGAGCGACTCGATGGTCGCCTCGGGAAAGCGTCCTTCTTCGAGCCAGACATCGCCGCCAAGCGTGACCGCGTGGGGCAGGTTCAGCGCTTCCTGGGCGCTCAGGCCCCAGTCACGCATGGCCAAAAGCGTGCGTGCGGTGTAGTGAATGATCGCCGCACCGCCGGGCGAACCCAGGCTTGCCACGAAATCGCCGTTGTCGTGATCGAACACCAATGTCGGGCTCATGCTCGAACGTGGCCGCTTGCCGGGCTCGACCCGGTTGGCCACCGGCTCACCGTCGACTTCCGGCTCGAAGGAGAAATCGGTCATCTCGTTATTGAGTAGGTACCCGCCGGCCAGGCCCGTGCCGCCGTCGGCCATGATGCGCGAGCCAAACGCCTGCTCGATGGTGGTGGTCATGGCCACCGCGTTGCCCTCTTCATCGACGATACTGATGTGGCTGGTGCCGTACTCGGGCTGGGTGGGCTGGCTTGCATAGCTCACCTCGAACTCGCCGGGGTTACCAGGCTCGGCGCTCTCGCCCATGCTGGTTTCCTCGATCAAACGGCTGCGGCTTTCCAGGTACTCCGGGGCGAGCATCAGCGACCAATCGCCCCCTGGCGCCTCGACGAAGTCCGGGTCGGCGATATAGCGGCCACGGTCGGCAAACGCGAGCCGCGACGCTTCTAAAAACTGATGCAGCCAGCCGCTGCTCGCCGCGCCGTTATCCAAAGGCGCCTCGATCATCGGCTGGTACTCCAGCATGCCCAGAATTTGCATGACGGTCAGGTGCCCCGAGGACGGTGGCGGAAAGCCGCAGACATCCCACTGCTGCCAGGGCGTGCAGATCGCCTCCCGGGTGATGCTTTCGTAACCGCTCAAATCCTCCAGGCTCATTTCCCCCGGGCGGGTATGGTGATTTTGCACCCGCTCGACCAGGTCCTGGGCCACGTCGCCTTCGTAGAAGGCGCGGCTGCCTTCGCTTGCTATCCGGCGAAGCAGTGCGCCCAGCGCCGGGTTGGTCAGCGTCTCGCCCACCGCCAACGCCTCGCCTTGCGCGTCGTAGTAAAACGCCCCGGCGAGCGGGTCATCGCGCAGTGCCGGGTCTTCGTCAAGGCTTGTGTGCAGGCGCTGGCTCACTTCGAAGCCCTCCTCGGCCAACGTAATCGCCGGGACGAAAAGCGTCTCCCAGTCGAGCTGGCCGTGGGCGGCGTGGGCGGTTTCGAGCATTTTCAGCGTGCCGGGTACACCGACCGAGCGCCCGCTCACCACCGCGTCCATGAACGCCAGCGGCTCGCCATCTTCTATGAACAGCATCTCGTCCGCCGCCGCCGGGGCGGTCTCGCGACCGTCGAAGGCGTCGATATCGTTGCCATCGAAGTGCATCAAAAAGGCCCCGCCGCCGATGCCGCTGGATTGCGGCTCGACCAGCGTCAATACCATCTGCACGGCGATGACCGCGTCGATGGCGTTACCGCCGGCTTCAAGAATTTGCCGGCCGGCATCGGTGGCCAGCGGGTTGGCGGCGGCGACGGCGAATTTATCGTTCGCCCAGCCGGGCTTCTCTTCATAGCCCGAGCCCACTTCCGGGGTCACCGAGGGCGCTTCGTAGGTAAAGCCAAAGCTGTAGAGCGGAACCAGCAATAAGCCGGTCAAGGGCAGCGTCGCCCGTAGTGGCAGCATGATCACTCCTGAGATATTTCGAGGCCGAAGCCGGCGTTTTCTTGAGCGGGAAAAGGTGTTGGCTTACTCACCTGACAGGTTAGCCTATAAAACGCGTGCGCCCGGCACAATGGCCGGGCGCATTAATCGCTGAATTGACAAGGCTGCTTAGGCGATGGTTTCCCCGGCCAGCATGAACCAGGTCTCCAGCACCGCATCCGGGTTGAGCGATACCGAGTCGATACCCTGCTCCATCAGCCACTTGGCAAGGTCCGGATGATCCGACGGGCCCTGCCCGCAGATCCCCACGTACTTGCCCTGCGCCTTGCACGCCTGGATCGCCATGGAGAGGAGTTTTTTCACCGCTTCATTACGCTCGTCGAACAGGTGCGCGACGATGGCGGAGTCACGGTCGAGCCCCAGGGTAAGCTGCGTCAGGTCGTTGGAGCCGATGGAGAAGCCGTCGAAGTGCTCGAGGAACTCATCGGCGAGCAGCGCGTTGGCGGGCAGCTCGCACATCATGATGACCTTGAGGCCGTTCGGGTCAGCCGGGTTGCGCGCCAGCCCGTTGGCGGCCAGCAGCTCCACTACGTCGCGCGCCTCGGTCGGGGTGCGCACGAACGGCACCATGATTTCGACGTTCTCAAAACCCATGGTGTCGCGCACGCGCTTGAGCGCACGGCACTCCAGCTCGAAACACGGCCGGAAGGCGTCGGAAACATAGCGCGAGGCGCCCCGGAAACCCAGCATGGGGTTCTCTTCGCCGGGCTCGTAAAGCTTACCGCCGATCAGGTTTTCGTACTCGTTGGATTTGAAATCCGAAAGCCGCACGATCACTCGCTGGGGGTAGAACGCCGCGGCCAGCGTCGAGATGCCTTCGACGAGCTTGTCGACGTAGAAGCTGACCGGGTCGTCGTAACCCGCGGTGCGCGCGTCGATCACCTGCTGCAAATCCGGCGTTTGACGGTCGTACTCCAGCAGCGCCTTGGGGTGCACGCCGATCATACGATTGATGATGAACTCGAGCCGGGCAAGCCCCACACCGGCGTTGGGCAAACCGGCGAAGCCGAAGGCGCGATCCGGGTTACCCACGTTCATCATGATCTTGAACGGAATCTCGGGCATGGCGTCGACGCTTGAAACCTTGCATTCGTAATCGAGAATGCCTTCGTAGACGTTGCCGGTGTCACCTTCGGAGCAGGAGACGGTGACGTCGATGCCTTCGCGCAGCTGGGTCGTGGCATCGCCACAGCCGACCACGGCGGGGATACCCAGCTCACGCGCGATGATCGCCGCATGGCAAGTACGCCCGCCGCGATTGGTGACGATCGCCGAGGCACGCTTCATAATCGGCTCCCAATCCGGGTCGGTCATGTCGGTGACCAGGATGTCGCCGTCGTTGATCTTGTGCATCTCGTCCGGGCTGAGCACGATTTTCACCGTACCGCTGCCGATACGCTGACCGATCGCCCGGCCGGTGATCAGCCGGCGCCCTTTCTCCCGGAGATGGAAGCGCTCGAGCTTGCCGCCCTCCTGCTGGGAAACCACGGTTTCCGGGCGCGCCTGAACGATGTAGAGCTTGCCGTCGTCGCCGTCCAGCGCCCACTCGATATCCATGGGCCGCTGGTAGTGCTTTTCGATGGTGACCGCCTGGCGGGCAAGATCCATGATCTGCTCATCGTTGATACAAAAGCGCCCGCGATCAGAGAGTGGGACGTCGACGGTTTCGACGGACTTTCCGGCGCTGGCACTTTCACCGTAAACCATCTTGATCAGCTTGGAGCCCAGGGTGCGGCGCAGCACCGCCGGGCGCCCCGCTTCCAGGGTGGGTTTGTGAACGTAGAACTCGTCCGGGTTGACGGCGCCTTGCACCACGGTTTCACCCAGCCCCCAGGAGGCGGTGACGAATACCGCATCGCGATAGCCCGACTCGGTGTCCAGGGTGAACATGACCCCAGAGGCGCCGGTTTCCGAGCGCACCATTTTCTGCACGCCCGCGGAAAGCGCCACGTTCTCGTGGGCGTAGCCGCGGTGCACGCGATAAGAAATCGCCCGGTCGTTGAATAATGAAGCAAACACCTCGTGTACGGCGCGCTTGACGTTGTCGAAGCCTTCGATGTTGAGGAAGGTTTCCTGCTGGCCGGCAAAGGAGGCATCCGGCAGGTCTTCGGCGGTAGCGGAGCTTCGTACGGCGGCTTTCAGGTTGGGGTGGCGCTGTTGCAGGGCGGCGTAGGCATCTGCCAAGGCGTGCTCGAAAGCGGGCGGTAAGGGCGTATCGATAATCCACTGACGGATGGTACTGCCCGCCTGTGCAAGCGCCTTGACGTCGTCGACGTCCAAACGCGTCAGCAGCGCGTTGATCCGGTCGTTGAGGCCCTCGAAAGCGAGAAATTCACGGTAGGCGTGCGCGGTGGTGGCAAAGCCGCCGGGCACGGTGACACCGGCGCCCGCAAGATTGGAGATCATTTCACCGAGCGAGGCGTTCTTGCCGCCTACTCGCTCGACGTCGTTCATGCCCAGTTGATCGAACCACACAATGTACTCTTGCACGCAACACCCCTTTTAATTATCGACCGCGGGTTGAACCACCCGACCGGGTCTCGCCAGAGCGGGTCGGTCAATTTCATTGAGCGTGTCACCCTATCACCGCCCCCTCGTATTCGCCATTAGTCTAACCGCGAAGTCAGTGAAGGTTTTTTACAACACGGCGAGAATTGAAGCGCTTTCTGTAGTCGCCTGCTCCATAGCGGCCTGGCCCGTTGTGCTTACGACACCCAACGGTGAGAATAGCGCTTCACGCATCGAGGTGATCAACGGGAGAAAAGCATGAAGCGTACGGCATTTTTTATTTCCGACGGAACGGGGATCACCGCCGAGAGTTTGGGGCGTAGCCTTTTGGCGCAATTCAGCGGTGTCGAGATCACGATGCTCACCAAGCCCTATATCGACTCGGTCGAAAAAGCCCAGGCGCTCGCCAATATCATCGACGCCACCGCCAACCGCGACGGCCAGCGCCCGATCATCATCGACACCATCGTCGATCAGGAAATTCGCGACGTCATTCGCCAGGCCCAGGGCTTCAAAGTGGATGTGTTTTCGACCTTTTTGGCGCCGCTGGAGCAAGAGCTCGAGACCCACTCTTCGTATAGTGTCGGGCGAACCCACGCCATTGGCAGCGACGATGTCTACATGGATCGCATCCACTCGGTACACTTTGCCCTCGACAACGACGACGGCGCGCGCACCCACCAGTACGATCAGGCGGACGTCATTCTGGTCGGCGTTTCGCGCTGCGGCAAAACGCCAACGTCGCTTTATCTTGCGCTGCAGTTCGGCATCCGCGCGGCCAATTACCCGATCACCGAAGACGATCTCGACGAGGACGGCAGCTTGAAACTGCCCAGGGTGCTCGCCCCGCACCGCCACAAGCTCTTCGGGCTGACCATCGACCCGCGAAGGCTTTCGGCCATTCGTAACGAGCGCCGCCCCAACAGCCGTTATAGCTCGATCGACCAGTGCGTGCAGGAAGTGGAGCAGGCAAGCGCGCTTTACCGCACGCTTGGCATTCCGTTCATCGATACCACCCGCTTCTCGATCGAGGAGATCTCCACGCGCATGATCGCCGAAACCGGGCTAACGCGGCGTTTTTCGCCCCGCTAAAGGGGTAAGGCTCATAGCCCCTTGGGCGCGAAGATACCCGGGGCGTTGCGCCAGTAACCCTTGTAGTCCATGCCGAAACCGAACACGTAACGATCCGCCACTTCCAAGCCGCAGTAGTCGGCCTTGAGCCCCGGTATCGCCTTGCGGTCGTGCTGTTTATCGACCAGCACGGCGGTGGTGACGCTCGCCGCTTGGGCCTGTTGGCAGTAATCCAGAATCGCCGCCAGGGTCGAGCCTTCGTCGAGAATGTCGTCGATGATCACCACATGGCGTCCGGCCATGGGTACTTCCGGCGAGACCCGCCAGAAAAGCTCGCCACCGCGCAGTTCGTTGCGGTAGCGCGTAGCGTGCAGGTAGTCGACTTCCAGCGGAAAGCCCAGCCGGGTCAGCAGATGGCCGGTGGTGATCAGCCCGCCGTTCATCACGCAATAAAACACCGGCAGCTTGTCGCCCAAATCCCGCGTGATGGCTTCGGCCATGTGATCGAGGGCCTCCTCGACCTGCGCCTGGGTGATCAGGCAGTCGGCGTTATCCATCAGCGCACGCATTGAATCCAGGGATTCAAGGGCTTCTTTATCGAGTTTGTTCATCGAAGGGCTCCGGTATCAAGCGATCAAGGTTCAAAAAAATAAAAGCGCCGGCGGTATATCGGCGCTTCGAACGAGAAAAAGGTTTTAAGGCGGCGCGGGCTAGTCGGCCAGCTCACCCAGGCGTGCATTGGCGCGGCGCCAGCGCTTGAGCGCGTGTAACGCCGCGAGATCCGGCCGGGCGCGGGCGTAGCGAAGCTTGCCGGCGCGCTTGCTCTCGATACCCTGACAGTGCGCGACCACCTCGAGCGCGGCGCCACGATCATTACATACCAGCAGCATGTCGCAACCGGCGGCCAGTGCGGCCCGGGCTCGCTCCACCGGCCCGCCGGCCACGTGGGCACCGGCCATGGTCAAATCATCGGAGAAGATCGCCCCCTTGAAGCCCAGCGACTCTCTGAGCATCCCGAGCCAGTTCGGCGAGAAGCCCGCAGGGCGCTGATCGAAAGCGCTAAAGACCACATGGGCGGGCATGACGCCGTCGAGCTGGGCGGCCAGCCGCGTGAAAGGCACCAGGTCCCGCGCCTTGAGCTCGCTTAGCGGGCGCGGATCGTCGGCAACGCTATGATGGGTGTCGGCTTCGATGCCGCCGTGGCCGGGAAAGTGTTTGCCCACCGCGGCCATACCCGCCTCGTGCAGGCCCTGAATGAAGCGTCCGCCGAGCTCGGCGACGTGCTCGGGGTCCTGGCTGAAGCTTCGATCGCCAATCACGCTGGAGACCCCGCTTTCGACATCGAGCACCGGGGCGAAGCTAATATCGAGCCCACAGGCCGCCATCTCCATGCCCAGCAGCCAGCCGGCATCGATTGCCAGCTGTATCCCGGCATCCGCGTCTTGGGCGTAAATCTCGCCAATGCGCGCCATCGCGGGAAGCCGTGTAACGCCTTTTTTGATGCGCTGAACGCGCCCGCCTTCCTGGTCGATGCCCAGCAGCAGATCGGGCCTTAGCCGGCGAATACTTTGGCAGAGCGCGCTGACCTGCTCGGCACTTTCTACGTTGCGCGCAAACAAAATGACCCCGCCCACGGCGGGGTCGGCCAGCAGGGCTTTTTCGGCTTGCGTGATAGCGGGCCCTTCGAGGTCGAGCATGACCGGGCCTGGCGGTTGCGTCATCGGCTTGCATCCAATAAAACGGCCGCCAATTCTAGTCGATCGGCGGCCTTAAACAAAATCCGGCGTTAAAGCCCCGAGGCGTTGAGCCAGACCGGCGTGCCAGGGGCTGCGAAAGCGAACACTGCGAACAGGTCGTCATTGCGCAGGCGAATGCAGCCGTGGGAGGCGGCGATACCCATGGGTTGGTCCGGCGGCGTGCCGTGCAGATAGATATAGCGGCGCTGGGAGTCGGTCTGGCCTGCGCGGTTAACGCCGCGCTCGAGCCCGCAAAGCCAGAGAATTCGCGTCAGAATCCAGTCGCGGTGCGGATTTTGCGCGCCCAGCGCCGGGGTAAAGACTTCCCCGGTGAAGCGCCGCCCGCGAAACACCGCGTTTTCCGGCAGGCCTTCACCAATGGCGGCGCGCACGTAGTGCCAGCCTTGGGGCGTCTGACCACTGCCCTCGTTTTGCCCTACGCCGTTTTCACCGGTCGAGACAGCGCACTCGTGTACCACCGCTTGACCCTGCCAGCAGCGCAGGCGCTGGGTGGCGAGATCGACCTCGAGCCAAGGGCCATCGGTGGGAGGAAGCTCAGCCAGATTGGGCGTCGGCATACGCAGACTCCTCCAAAGCGGGGGGAAGCGGCGCGTTCATGGCGGAAACCACCACCGGGCGTAGCCGCCGGACAAGATCGCGCACCGAGACCTGCTCGTTGTACTCCTTGGCGGCAATATCGCGCAGCGCATCGAGCCCGGAAAGCGTGAAGATCACCGTGCCCAGCATGAAGTGAAGCCGCCAGAAGCGTTCCGCGTCGGGAAGCTCCGGCGTTGCCCGACGAACGAGCTCGACGAAACGGGTGAACACATCGCCGTACTGCTGCTGTATATAGCGGCGCAGGTGCCCCTGGGCCTGGCTATAGGCCAGACCCAAAAGGCGCATGAAAACCTTGAGGCTATTACGCTCGGCGGGCACCGTCAGCACCGTGGTCGCCATGGCCTCGAGCAGCACTTCGAGGGGAATGTCATCCTCGCCGTAGCGCTCGTGGAGTGCGTCCAGCGCTTCGTGAAAGCGCTGGCTGAAAGGATCGAGATAGCGCGCGAATACGGCCTGGATCAGCGCTTTCTTGGAACCGAAGTGGTAGTTCACGGCGGCCAGATTCACCCGTGCCTTGCTGGTGATATTACGAAGCGAGGTCTCGGCAAAGCCGCGTTCAGCGAACAGCACCTCCGCAGTATCCAGGATACGCGTGACCGTATCAGATTGCGCCATGGCGCCCTCCAGAAAAACGAGTGTTTAAAACATCGCAAAATAGTAGGCCATTAACGCGCCAGTCTCAATCGCAAGAAAAGGTGAACTCCCCTCCTCAATGCCCGAACGGCTTTATAATCCGTGGCTTGAGTCATATACTGGACAGAGGAACATACTGTATACTTAAACACATATATATCGAGTCACCTTTTTAGTTACCCTTTTACGCTGGAGTCAGACATGTCCCGTCCTCTTACAGTACGTCAACAGCACGTTTTTGACTTTATCGTTAAAACCATGAATGAGCTCGGCTACCCGCCTACCCGGGCCGAGATCGCCAAAGCGCTGGGCTTTCGCTCACCCAACGCGGCGGAAGAACACCTTCGCGCCCTCGAGCGCAAAGGCGCGATTCGTATCATTCGCCACACTTCCCGGGGTATTCGCCTACCCAACCAGGAAGGCACCGAAACCAGTGAGCCGGCGCCGGCTGCCAACGAAAACGGCGAAACGCCGGCAAACGGCTTGCCCATCATTGGCGAAGTCGCTGCGGGCAACCCGATTCTGGCCGCCGAGCACATCGACCGCTACTGCCCGCTTCCGGCGGACTACTTCACGCCCAAGGCGGACTACCTGCTGCGCGTGCGCGGGCTTTCGATGAAAGATATCGGCATTCTGGAAGGCGACCTGCTCGCCGTGCACCGCACCGAGCGGGTACGCGACGGGCAGATCGTGGTGGCACGCCTTGAAGACGAAGTCACCGTCAAGCGCTTCAAGCGCGACGGCCATCAGGTAACGCTGCTGGCTGAAAACAGCGACTTCGACCCGATCGAAATCGACCTGCGCACTCAGCAGCTCGATATCGAAGGCGTGGGCGTAGGCGTGATTCGCGGCGGCAGTGGCCAAGCGCTCGGCTAAGCCACTCGCCTGTATGAACGTCGTATAAAAAGCGGGGGGCACTCATCAGTGCCCCCCGCTTTTTTTAGTTAAAGACGACGGTCTTGTTGCCGTCGATCAGCACCCGGTCTTCCAGGTGCCAGCGGATTCCCCTCGCCAGCACCGATTTTTCCACGTCGCGGCCAAAACGCACCAGATCCGTCGGGGTATGGCAGTGGCTAACCCGATGAATGTCCTGCTCGATGATCGGGCCGGCATCCAGCTCCTCGGTCACGTAGTGGCAGGTCGCACCGATCAGCTTAACGCCCCGCGCGTAAGCCTGGTGGTAAGGCTTGGCACCGGCAAACGAGGGCAAAAAGCTGTGATGGATGTTGATGACCTGGCCTGCGTAGCGGCTACAAAGCGCCGGCGGCAGAATCTGCATGTAGCGCGCCAGCACGATGCAGTCCGCTTTGAGCGCCTCGATTTGCGCCTGTACCGCATCGAACGAGGCCTGCTTGTCGCCTGGGTCGACCGCAATGTGAAAGTAGGGAATCTGGTACCACTCACTCAGCGCGCGCATATCCGGGTGATTGGAGATGATCCCCACGATGTTGCAGTCGAGCTCACCCGCCTGCCAGCGGTAAAGCAAGTCGACCAGGCAGTGGGACTCTTTTGAGACCATGATCACCACGTTGCGCCGCTTTTGCGTATCCACCAGCGCCCACTGCATGTCGAAGGCGCTGGCGATCGGCGAGAACGCCTCTTCGAGCGCCTCGGCAGTCATACCGATGGAATCGGCAAGGATCTCGTAACGCATGAAAAACCGACCCGTTTGCAGATCCGAATGCTGGCTTGCCTCGGTGATGGAGCCGCCGTGCTGGGCGATGAAACTGGAGACACGCGCCACAATGCCCACTTGGTCCGGGCAGGAAACCACTAAACGGTAGTAATGCGACATAAATACACTCAATATAAACACGATTTTAAAAATGCCAGGCCTTGTCCGCCATGAAGGGGGTCGTAGCGCTGTGCAAGGGCGCTAGTGTAGCGCAAGCGGGCCTGGCTGGCATCGCCATGATTGTTAGCCGCCCCCGCCTTACCGTATAGTTAAAGCCTTACTTTTCAGGCTGTTCATAATCAATGGATCCATCTCGCGTTCAACTTCGTCCCCGCCGCCGTCCACCCTTGCGCATACTGCCGCTTGGCGGCTGTGGTGAAATAGGAATGAACCTGACGCTTTATGGTTATGACGGCCACTGGATCGCCATTGATTGCGGCATGATGATTCGCCAGGATCTGCCCAGCGCCCCGCTTCAGGTACCCAATACCCAGACCCTGGCCGAGCTCGACATCACCCCACAAGCGCTTTACATCACCCACGGCCACGAAGACCATATCGGCGCGGTCGCCTGGCTTTGGCCGAAGTGGCAGTGCCCGATTTACGCCACCCCCTTGGCCGCAGGCCTTCTACGCCACAAGTTTGCCGAGCACAGTTTAAGCAGCGCCGCCATTCACGTGATCGAACCCAATGAGGCGCTGGAGCAGGGCCCGTTCACGCTTCGCTATCTGTTGATGACGCACTCGATTCCTGAAAGCTGCGCCATCATGATGCTGGCCGGCGGCTACCGGGTGCTCCACACCGGCGACTGGAAGCTCGACCCCGCGCCGCTGATCGGCCCGAGCGTCAATCCCGCACACTTTCAGGCACTGGCGCCGCTAGATCTCGTCGTCGGCGACTCGACCAACGCCCCGCTCCCCGGTACCGCAGGCAGCGAAGGCGATGTCGCAAAAGCGCTCACCCGAACGCTAAAGGCGTGCAAGGGCCGCGTCGTGGTCTCCTGCTTTGCCAGCAACCTGGCGCGCGTGTGGGCGATTGGCCAAGCGGCGGCGCAGAGTGGACGACGGGTGAGCCTGATGGGCCGCTCCATGGAGCGTATGGTGGGTGTCGCCCGTGGGCTTGGCTATCTGGACGACTTCCCGGCGCTGGTCCCACCCCAGGATTTGGGCTACCTGCCGCCGGATGAAGTCGTCGTGATCGCCACGGGCAGCCAGGGCGAGCCCCGTGCAGCGCTTCAGCGCTTGGCCCAGGGACGCCACCCCTTCATGGACCTGGAAGCGGGCGATAACGTGATTTTCTCCGCCAAGGCCATTCCCGGCAACGAACGCCCGATTGCCCAGCTCAAACGCCGCTTTACCCAGCTAGGCGTGGCGCTTTTTGACGAAACCAACCACCCGGAACTCCACGCCACCGGCCACCCCGCCCAGGAAGAGCTCAAAACGCTCTATCGTTGGATAAGGCCCAAGGCACTGCTGCCAGTTCACGGCGAAGCGGTCCATCAAAAGGCCCATCAGGCGCTTGCCGAAGAACTCGGGGTCAAGGCGCCACTCGCCCCGGTCAACGGCGATATGCTGGCAATGGACAACGAAGGCATTCGGGTCGAGGCGCGCTACCCGCAGCTGCCCCACGTGGTGGATCAAAACAGCGTGACGCCTCACCCAGGCCTTGGGGCAGAGTCGAACAGCGCCCGGCGCGGCACGCTGTTTCTGGCGCTGCCGGTATGCGCCACCGATACGGGCTGGCAGCGTATCGGCCGCTTGATGCTCGACGCGAGCGGGGCAAGCCCCATCGATGAAGAGAGCTTTAGCGACTGGCTCGACGAGCGCCTCGATGAGATACACGCCGACACCCTGGCCGAGCTTCGCGAGGCGCTTACCCCCGGCATGGTTCAATGGCTGGGGGAACACTGCCAGCACATGCCGGAAGTCCATCTTCAGATCATGGCGACCGAAGCGCCTTGACGTGTCACCAGCGCGCCGCGTCCTGCTGGTCGCTTGCGCGCTCCTTCACCCAGTAATCCCCCTGGGTGGAATGCTCCTTTTTCCAGAAAGGCGCGCGAGTCTTTAATATATCCATGATGAAATCGCAGGCGCTGAACGCGTCTCGCCGATGTGCACTGGCCACCAGCACCCGCACGATTGGGTCGCCGGGATGTAGCTGCCCTACCCGATGGATGATCACCACCTTCTGCAGCGCCCAGCGCGACAGCGCCTCTTCGCCAATCTCGTAAAGGGCGCGCTCGGTCATTCCCGGATAGTGCTCAAGGGTCAGTCCGGTCACCTCGGGGGTCTCGTTGAAGTCACGCACCAACCCGGTAAAGGTCACTACGGCGCCGATGTCAAAGCGATTTTCAAGTGCCGCGGTATAGCCCTCGTCGAGGCTAAACGCCGCCTCCTGTATGGCCACACTAATCAATGAGTCGCTCATTCAGCCCCCGGTCACCGGTGGAAAAAAGGCAATCTCGTCACCGTCGGTGATCGGCGCGGTGTCGTTGGCCATCACCTGATTGATGGCGCACAGCGTACGCTGCTCCTTCAATACGCTAAAACGCGTATCCTTCTCGGTCAGCACCGTTTTGAGCCCGGCTACATCGCGGCTTTCAAACTCATCGAGGGAGAACGATACCTCGCTATGCCCAACCCGCTCACGAAGCTCGGCCAAAAACTTGACCCGCACGCAGGGCGATACCGTACAGCGCTCGCCGACACTTACCTCCCCCGGCGTCCCTTCTCCGGTCACGATCGGCGCCGCGTTACGTTGATAATCGCCGCGTACGCCGCCGCGCTTGCTCTCGAGCTGAATCGCGTCGATGCGCATCTCCTTATCGACGGCCTTGCACATATCGTAAAGTGTCAAGCACGCCACCGAAACCGCCGTCAGCGCCTCCATCTCGACACCGGTGCGCCCATTTAACCGGCAAAGCGCGTGTACATCGACCGCGCCCTCCTGCCAGTCGATATCGAAATCGATGCTCACTTTGCTCAGCGCCAGCGAATGGCACAGTGGAATCAGATCGGACGTGCGTTTAGCGGCCTGGATACCCGCAATGCGTGCCGTGGCCAATACATCGCCTTTGGGCAGTTCACCGTCGCTCAAAAGCCTTAACGTTGCCGGAGCCATGACGATGCGCCCCGACGCCACCGCTTCCCGGCGCGACGCCTCTTTATCGGCGATATCCACCATGTTGGCTTCGCCTTGGGTATTCAGGTGGGTCAGCTGCATATCGTTACCTTTTGTCGTCACGGGACGCGCTGGACCACTGAAGGATCCAGCGCGCAATCTCATCGATGTTATCAAGGTTTAGCCGCGGGATAGAAGCGTCCAGCGTCTCGGGCGGCGCCCCTTTTAGCGCCACCGCTTTTACACCGTCGCTTTGCAGGATATCCGGGTCGCCGATACCGTCGCGATAGAGAATCAATTTGGGTAGCGGCCACTCCTTGAAGCCTTCGACGATGACCAGGTCCGGCGCGTGGGCGGTCATCAGTGAAAGCAAATGGCCAAGGTCCGGCTCGTCCTGGCCCGGTGTCTCCTGCATCAAGGCGTAGCGCCGGTGTGACGCTACCAGCATGGGCGCGGCACCGGCCTCGCGAAGCCGGTAGCTATCCTTGCCGGGCTTGTCGATGTCGAAGTTGTGGTGGGCGTGCTTGATCACCCCTACATCGAGCCCCGCCTCGCGCAAGCGCGGCAGAAGCTTCGTCAAAAGCGTGGTCTTACCCGTCGAGCTCCAGGCGGCTATGCCGAGCACGGGAAAAGGCGTTTTTATCAGTTCCAGAGAGATCTCCTTTGACCCAACCTCATGCAAGCTCTTTTTCCGGTGG
This sequence comes from Vreelandella sp. GE22, assembly GCF_968212445.1. NCBI lineage: Bacteria > Pseudomonadati > Pseudomonadota > Gammaproteobacteria > Oceanospirillales > Halomonadaceae > Vreelandella > Vreelandella sp. GE22. The sequence continues at coordinate 1,552,426 of NZ_OZ309110.1, read as the reverse complement.
CAGCAGCGCGTTCAGCGCAATACCGACAAGCGCGGCCAAACTAACGCCCTGTAGGGTAAACTGCCCGCCGCCGAACTGCATACCGCCAATCCCGAAGACCAGAATAAGCGAGACGACCACCAGGTTGCGCGGCGCGGTGAGCGACTGCCCCGCACGCACCAGCGTATTCATGCCCACCACCGCAATCGAGCCGAACAGCAATGTCATGATGCCCCCCATGACCGGACCGGGAATGGTCTGCAAAAGCGCGCCCAATTTGCTGATGAAGGCCAGCAAAATGGCCAGCACCGCCGCCACGATCATGTACACCGGATTGAACGCCCGGGTCAGCGTGACCGCGCCGGTCACTTCAGAATAGGTGGTGTTGGGTGGCCCGCCAAACAGCGCCGCCACGCAGGTCGCCAGGCCGTCGCCCAACAGCGTACGGTGAAGCCCGGGCTTTTCCAGATAGTTTTCCCGGGTGACCGAGCCGATCGCCACCATGTCACCAATATGCTCGACCGCCGGGGCGATGGCCACGGGGATCATGAACAGTATCGCCGCCCAGTGAAAGCTCGGCGCGGTAAAGGCCGGCACCGAAAGCCAGCGCGCCTGGTGAATGGGAGTGAAGTCCACCACCCCCATGACCAGCGAGAGCGCGTAGCCGGTAGCGACCCCACCCATGATCGGCACCAGGCGCAAAAGCCCGCGGCCGAACACCGCCAGCACCAGCGTGACCGCCAGGCTCGCCATGGAGAGAAAGATCGCCTGACCATAGCCGATGTTATCGCTGGTTTCCCCGGTCGCCATACTCACCGCCACCGGCGCCAGCGCCAAACCAATCACCATGATGACCGGCCCTACCACAACCGGCGGTAACAGCCGATTCAACCAGCCCGTGCCTTTAATACGCACCACCTGAGAGATAACGGTATAAACGATACCGGCGGCCATCAGCCCGCCAAGCGTGGCAGAGACGCCAAAGCTTGCAATCGAGCCTTGAATAGGCGCGATAAACGCAAATGAGGAGGCCAAAAAAACCGGCACACTCTGTTTGGTCACGCTGTGAAAGACCAGCGTGCCGACGCCGGCGGTAAACAGCGCAACGCTTGGGTCGAGCCCGGTCAATAGCGGTACCAGCACCAACGCGCCAAAGGCGACGAACAACATTTGCGCCCCGGTCAACAGCGTCTTGGGCCAGCCATCTGGCGATGATTCAGTGCTCATGCAGCGTCCTTAACGTTCATTTTGTCGCCCATCAGGGCAGGCTTGTCAGGGGGATGGGTACCGGGGCGTTTGTCACGCCCAAAAAAATGCCCCCGACGCAAAGCGTAAGGGGCATTTCAAGGCAGCGCGCTTAGCGCGTGCCGAATATTTTGTCGCCGGCATCGCCAAGGCCCGGCACGATATAGCCGTTTTCGTCGAGGCGCTCATCGACGGAGGCGGTGTAGATCTCGATATCCGGGTAGTCCTTCTGTACGCGCTCGATGCCTTCGGGGGCTGCAACCAGCACGATCACTTTCATGCTGTCGCAGCCCCGCTCGCGTAGCATATCCAGCGTTGCCACCATCGAGCCACCGGTCGCGAGCATCGGGTCGATCACGATCGCCATACGCTCTTCGATGTCGTTGGCGAACTTGGCAAAGTACGGTACCGGCTGAAGCGTCTCTTCATCGCGGTAAAGTCCGACGACGCTGACCCGGGCGCTGGGAATCAGGTCGGTGACCCCTTCGAGCATGCCAAGGCCTGCGCGCAGAATCGGCACGACGGTCACCTTCTTGCCTTTCAAACGCCGCGTCGCGATGGCTTCGCCGTTCCACCCTTCGATCTGATGGTCTTCGACCTCGAGATCCTTGGTGGCCTCGTAGGTCAGTAGCTTGGCGACTTCGCCTGCCAGCTCGCGAAAGCTCTTGGTGCTCAAACCGCCTTCCCGCATGAGCCCCAATTTATGCTGAACAAGCGGATGATCAATGGCGTGGACACTCATGAAACTACCTCACTGCAGGGTTAAAAGCGCTCGGCTAGCGCAAAATTGCGCGCCATTCTACCCCCAACCGCCCCCAAGGTTAAGGGGTAGCGGGTAATTGCCATTCGATTACCGGGCGCCCCTGCTCGGCCAGAAACTGGTTCGCCTGGGAGAAGTGACGATTACCCAGAAAGCCGCGGTGCGCGGAAAGCGGCGACGGGTGCGGCGATTCCAAAATCAAATGACGCGTTCGATCGATCAGCGCTTTCTTCTGGCGGGCGTGACTGCCCCACAGTAGAAAAACGCAGGGCCCGGCGTGTTCGCTGACCGTTTTGATCGCCGCATCGGTAAAATTCTCCCACCCCTTGCCCCGGTGGGAGGCCGCGTTGCCCTTCTCGACCGTCAGGGCGGTGTTCAAAAGCAGCACCCCCTGCTTCGCCCAGGGTTCCAAAAAGCCGTGGTTTACCCGCGTGAAGCCCACATCGCTTTCAAGCTCTTTGTAGATATTGAGCAGTGACGGCGGCACCTGAACCTCGGGCTTGACCGAAAAACAGAGCCCGTGGGCCTGGTGGGGGCCATGGTAAGGATCCTGGCCCAGAATGACGACTTTTACCTCTTCCAAAGGCGTGAGCTCGAAGGCGCGAAACCAGTTGGACGAGTGCGGATAGATGACCTTTTTAGCCGCTTTCTCATCGGCCAGAAACGCTTTTAGCGCGGCCATGTAATCCGCTTGGAACTCCTGGCCGAGCCAATGGCTCCAGTCCTTGGGTAGAGGGTCGGTCATGTTACTTCTTCAATTGATCGGCGAGCGGTTCGACATAGGCGATGCCCATGTCCCAGGGAAACTGGATCCAGCAGTTCTGGCCCACTTCCGTGAGGTACTGATCGACCAACGGGCGGCCGTCGGGCTTGGCGTAAATGGTGACGAAGTGGGCATTGGGCAGCATTTCACGCACGGCCCGGGCGGTTTTACCGGTATCGACCAGGTCGTCCACTAAAAGCCAGCCCTCGCCGTCGTGGTCCACGCCCTTCATGATATCGAGCCCGCCCTGGTCCATATGATCGTAGCTTTTGATACAGACCGTGTCGATCAGACGGATATTGAGCTCGCGCGCGATCAGCGCGGCAGGAATCAACCCGCCCCGGGTGATCGCTACGATACCCTTGAAATCGCGCTCGATCAGTTGGTGGCAAAGGGCCCGAACGTCGCGATGGATCTGGTCCCAGGAAACCGTGAAGTGCTGGTGGTAGCGTTCGCTGCTCATGAGAGGCATTACTCGTCTTCGTTAAATGAACACACCGCGAACACGCCAAAGCCAGCGTCGCGAATCTTTTGAGAGCCGCCGAGTTCGGGCAGATCGACGATCGTCGAGGTCTCGACTACCTGACCACCACAGCGCTGGATCAGGTTGGCGGCGGCCAGCATCGTGCCACCGGTCGCGATCAAGTCGTCCATCAGCAAAATCCGGTCGTCCTTTTCGAACGCGTCGGAGTGAAGCTCCACTTCCGCGGCGCCGTATTCGAGGGTGTAGGTTTCGCTAATCGTCTTGAACGGAAGCTTGCCCTTTTTACGCACCGGTACGAAGCTGCAACCAAGCTCATAAGCCAGCGGTGCGCCGATGATGAAACCGCGCGCGTCGATCGCCGCAATGGCATCCAGATTCATGTCCTGATAGCGGTGTACGAAGCTATCGATCAGTTTACGAAAGGCTGAGCTGTTTTGTAGCAAAGGCGTGATGTCACGAAAATTGACACCCTGCTCGGGCCAGTCGGGAACCGTGCGAATAACGGACTTGATGTAGTCGCCGTAAATGCTCATCGCGTCTCTCATTGGTTAATACAAAGCCGGGCCAACGCCTAGCCGAAAAATACGAATTTCACCGCAAACAGCAGTGCCAGAACGATCACCGCCGGATTGAGGTCCTTGAAGCGCCCGGACAGCGTCTTGATACCGACAAAGCTCATAAAGCCCAGCGCGATGCCGTCGGCAATCGAGAACGTCAGCGGCATGGCAATCGCGGCGATCAGGACCGGCGCGGCGTCGGTGGGATCTTCCCAGTTGGCATGGGCCAGGCTACCCGCCATCAGCACCGCCACGTACAAAAGCGCGCCAGCGGTGGCGTAGGCCGGGATCGAGCCCGCCAGCGGGGCGAAGAACAGGCTGATCAAGAACATCACACCCACAACCACGGCGGTCAACCCCGTGCGCCCGCCGGAAGCAATACCCGCGGTGGATTCGATATAGCTGGTGGTGGTCGAGGTACCCAATACCGCACCGGACATGGAAGCCGTGCTATCAGCCATCATGGCGCGGCCAATGCGCGGAAGCTTGCCGTCTTTATCCAGAAGCTTACCGCGATGGGCAACGCCCACCAGCGTGCCGGAGGTGTCGAACAAGTCCACGAACAAAAAGGCAAAGATGACGCTGAGCATCGCCACGTCGAAAGCGCCGGCCAAATCCATCGCCATGAAGGTCGGCGCGATGGACGGCGGCATCGACATCAGTCCGCCGTACTCGTTATGCCCCAGGAGCATGGCCGCAACGGTCACGCCCAGAATACCGATCAGTACCGCCCCGGTAACATTTAAGTAGGCAAGCGCGGTAATCACGAAAAAGCCGAGCAGCGCGTAAATGGCCGAAGGCTCGGAGAGATCGCCCATCGCGACGAGCGTTGCCGGATTGGCAACGACGATACCGGCGTTTTTAAGCGCGATCATCGCCAGAAAAAGCCCGATACCGGCGGCAATGCCCAAGCGCAGCGAAAGGGGTATGGCGTTGATGATCCATTCGCGGATCTTGAAAATACTCAGCAGGAAAAAGGTCAGACCCGAAAGAAATACCGCCCCGAGCGCAGCTTCCCAGGTATAGCCCATGCCCAGCACCACACCGTAGGTGAAGAAGGCGTTGAGCCCCATACCCGGCGCCTGAGCAATCGGATAGTTGGCCCAAAGGCCCATGACGAAACAGCCAATGGCCGCCGCCACGCAGGTCGCCACGAACACCGCGCCGTAGTCCATCCCCGCTTCCGACAAAATGCTCGGGTTGACGAAGATGATGTACGCCATGGTCAAAAAAGTGGTGATGCCCGCGATCACCTCGGTTTTGACGTTGGTATTTTGCTCGGTGAGCTTGAAGTAGTTGTCCAAACCTTTCATATCGTTTTGTTCCCTGCGCCCGGTGATGCGAGAAAAGCCGCACAGTCTACCGAAAGCCCGAAAGCGATGCGAGCTTCGGCGCGCAGCCGATGAGTGCGGGCTTCCCCGCTCTGATTCTCCAGCAATTTTCAGGCCACTACTTAACCAACTGGTCAAAGCCTCAAGCGCGCGCCGCCAGCACCCGCTCGACGGTTTCCACGATGACCTGGGTTTGCGGGTCCACTTCGATGTTGACCTGGGCGCCGGGCAGGCGCTCTTTCAATACCGTGCGCTGCAGCGTTTCGGGAATCAGATTGACGCTGAACTCGATGTTTTCGCCCGCCGGGCGCACATCCCCCACCGTGAGACTGATACCGTCGACGCCGACATAGCCCTTCTCGAAAACGAAGCGCCCCAGGGTTTTGGGCAGCGAAAACCACAGCCGCCGGTTGTTGGGCGCCTCGTCGATACCCACCACATCCGCCATGGCGATGATGTGCCCGGACATGGCGTGGCCACCGATCTCGTCGCCAAAGCGCGCGGCGCGCTCTATATTGACGCAATCGCCAACGCTCACTGCACCAAGATTGGTCAACCGCAGCGTCTCGCGCATGAGATCAAAGCTTACCTGGTGGCCGTCGATGGCGGTAACGGTCAAGCACACACCGTTATGCGACACCGAGGCACCAAGCTCGAGCCCTTCGCAAAGCGCTGGCGAAAGCTCGACTACATGGGTTTGAAACGCTTCGAGCTCACGGATTTCGACAACCCGGCCAACGCCTTGCACAATGCCTGTAAACATCACTCCCCCTAACGCCCTGCGGGCCTGAACGTGTTGCAAACCGCTATTATCGCCTTTAACCCGCTTCAAGCTAAAGGGCCGAGTAGGGTTTATTGACCAGGGCGAGTACGGCTGTCGTTTTTTCGAGCGCCTAACGGGCTCTAAAACGCCGCTTTGTGCGTCGAATCCTTTCGATTTGGCGCAGGTGGCGTTTTCGCGCCACTTTAATTGACAAGCTGACAGGCCCTCTCTAGACTCTCGCCGCTAATAGTTTAGACGCCGATTTATACCCGGATTGCGGGCGTCCACCAGCCAAGTGCGGTGAAGTGCAGCTAAAAGGGTGTGTCCAGCGTCGATGGCCACCCCAAGGGGTGGCCTTATTTATTTTAAGCCCCTCCCCCTGCACCTCACGTTTTTGGCCTCACGTTAAGGCAGACGCCATGATAGAACTCAAAAACGTCAGTAAAACCTACGGCAGCGGCCCCCGCGCGGTCCACGCCCTGAAAAATGTCGATTTAACCGTTCCCCGGGGCGCCATTCACGGCGTGATCGGCCTGTCCGGCGCGGGCAAGTCAACGCTCATCCGTTGCGTCAATCTGCTCGAGCGGCCCAGCGAAGGTAGCGTGTTGGTCGATAACCGCGACATCACTCACCTTAGCCGGGGCGAGCTCAATCGGGCCCGCCACCGCATGGGCATGATCTTTCAACACTTCAACTTGCTGACCACCCGCACGGTCTTCGACAACGTCGCCCTACCCTTGGAGCTGATGGGTGAGAAGCGCCGCGGGATCAAAACCCGCGTGACGCCGCTTCTGGAAATGGTCGGCCTGGCGGACAAGGCAACGATGTACCCGGCCCAGCTCTCCGGCGGGCAGAAGCAGCGCGTGGCGATCGCCCGGGCGCTGGCGAGCAACCCCCACGTGCTGCTATGTGACGAAGCGACCTCCGCCCTCGACCCGCAGACGACCAGCTCGATTCTCGAACTTCTGCGCGATATCAACCAAAAGCTCGGCATCACCATCTTGCTGATCACCCACGAGATGGAGGTGGTGAAGTCGATTTGCCACCGGGTGAGCCTGATTTCCGGCGGCGAGCTGGTCGAAGACGCCGACGTAGGCGACTTCTTTACCGCCCCGACCACGACCCTGGGCCGCGAGTTTCTCAACGACTTCTTACAGCTAAGCCCGCCCAAGGAGCTCACCGCGCGGCTAAGCGACGTGCAAAGCCCCGACAGCCACCCGGTGGTGCGCCTGACGTTTTCCGGCGACGCGGTTTCGACGCCGCTGATTTCAAGGCTTGCCCGAGAGTGCGACGTCGACGTGAGTATTTTGCAGGCCAAGGTGGAGTCCATTCAGGAGCGCACCCTGGGGCTGATGATCGCCGAACTGCTCGGTAGCGCCGAGCAGACCCAAAAGGCAATGACCTATCTTCAAGCGCATCAACTACAGGTAGAGGTACTTGGCTATGTCCAGCGCGATGTTTGATCTTATCTGGCAGGCAACCCTGGACACGCTCTATATGGTGGCCATCTCCGGGGCGATCTCGACGCTGCTTGGCCTGCCGCTGGGTGTACTTCTCTACGTAACCCGCCCACGTCAGATTCTGGCCATGCCGGTGCTCAACCACGTGCTCAGCCTCGTCACCAACGTCGGCCGCTCGATTCCGTTCATCATTTTGATGGTGGCGATCATTCCCTTCACACGGATGCTGGTCGGCACCTCGATCGGCATCAACGCCGCCTCGGTACCGCTGACGATCGCCGCCATCCCTTTCGTTGCCAGGTTGATCGAAGGGGCGCTCAACGAGCTCTCTCCAGGTCTTGTGGAGTCCGCCCAGGCGATGGGCGCCACCCCTTGGCAGATCATCTGCAAGGTGCTGATCCCCGAGGCCCGGGGCGGTATCATTACCGGCCTTACGATCACCGTGGTCACGCTGGTCAGCTATTCGGCCATGGCCGGTGCGGTCGGCGGTGGCGGCCTGGGGGATTTAGGCATTCGCTACGGTTACAACCGCTTCAACCCGACCATCATGCTGACGACGGTGGTGATTCTGGTGGTGATGGTGCAAGGCTTTCAAAGCCTGGGCGACTACCTTGTGCGCAAAAGCGATCGCAAGTAGCCAGGCATTGAATAAAATCGCTATCGCCCATATAACCTTAAAGAATTATGCGCGGATTTTTTATTGCTTTAATATCGTCACTATTCGCTTACAGGAGAACTCGCATGAAAAAACAGCTACTCACCGGACTGACCGCTTTGACCCTGGCCGTTAACGTGGCCAACGCCCAGGAAGCCCGCAGCATCAAGATGGGCACCGTGGCCGGCCCGGAAACCGAGGTGATGGAAGTTGCCGCGCGCATCGCGAAGGATGAGTACAACCTGGACGTCGAGATCATCGAGTTCACGGATTACGTGACGCCTAACGCCGCCCTTGCCGACGGCAGCCTCGACGCCAACGCGTATCAACACGCGCCCTATCTTGAAACGATGAACAATGATCGCGGCTACGACCTTACGGTTGCCGGCTACACCTTCGTTTATCCGATCGGCGCCTATTCGGAAAAATTCGACAGCATCGCTGACCTGCCGGACGGCGCGCAGATCGCCCTGCCCAACGATCCGACCAACGAAGGCCGTTCGCTGATTCTGATGCACAATGAAGGGTTGATTACCCTCAATGACCCGGAGAATCTCGAAGCCACGCCGATCGATATCGCCGAAAACCCGCGCAACTTCCGCTTCCGCGAAATAGAAGCCGCGCAGCTGCCGCGCGTACTGCCGGACGTGGACATGGCGTTCATCAACAACACCTTCGCCCAGCCGGCTGGCCTGAGCCTGGAGGATGCGCTGGTTCGGGAAGGCGCCGAGTCCCCTTACGTCAACCTGATTGCGGTGCGTAGCGGCGACGAAGAGCGCGAAGAGATTCGTCAAATGGTCGACGCTTACCAGCGCGACGAAGTCATCGAAAAAGCCGAAGAGCTCTTCCAGGGCGGCGCCGTGCCGGGCTGGATCGAGTAACTCCCCAAGGCAAACTACCCAACGCCTCGTTTGGCGTGCTTTGAATGCACAAGGGCCGGCCGCAAGGCCGGCCTGCTCGTTTATAAGGAAAATGACATGGCTTACGTAGATTACGCCCTACTCAACCGCCAGCTCGACGCCCTGCTGGACACCTCCGATTGGCTGACCAACAGCGCCCAGACCAGCGCGTTCATCATGCAGTCGCTGGGTTCGCTCAACTGGGTCGGCTTTTACCTTCAACGCGAGCCCGAGGTGCTGCATTTGGGGCCGTTCCAGGGCAACCCCGCCTGCAACCCGATCCCCTTTAGTAAAGGCGTTTGCGGGGCAGCGGCGCGCACCCAAACCACCCAACGGGTAGACGACGTACACGCCGTTGCCGATCACATTGCCTGTGACGCTGCCTCCCAGTCGGAGCTGGTCGTGCCCATCGTGGTCGACGGCGCGGTATGGGGCGTTCTGGATATCGACAGCCCCGAGCTTAACCGCTTTAGCCAGGAAGACCAGGCGGGCATCGAGGCGCTGGTAGCGACCTTTATTCGCAAGACGACGCTTACGGCTCAAACGCTGGCGGTTTAAACCTTGATCACATAAGCGCCCCAACGCAAAACGCCCCGACCTTTCGGCCGGGGCGTTTTTAAATTTGGTAGGACCAGGCGGATTTGAACCGCCGACCTCTACGATGTCAACGTAGCGCTCTAACCAACTGAGCTATGGTCCTTCAAGCAGGCACTTTAAAGCAAAATGGTAGGACCAGGCGGATTTGAACCGCCGACCTCCACGATGTCAACGTGGCGCTCTAACCAACTGAGCTATGGTCCTTCAGTGCGGTGCGTATTCTACTTCTTCACAGCGTAATTGCAACCAGTTTTTTACCTCACGACATTTTCATAGGGTGTTGAAAAGAAAGTTCTCTTTTACATCGACACGTCTTTCGCAACAAAGCTAAGCTTACCCCATATAGTTTCTTATCCTGAGTTAAGGGGGTTGATTTGCTGGAGTTCTTGTTTGCTGGCACGGCGGTGGCGCTCGTTCTAGCCACTTTAATGCCTCATATACCGCTTCGCTGGTGGTTCATTCGCAGCTTTGAATTCCCTCGCGTCCAGATCGCCCTGCTTGCCTTTTTGAATGCGCTGGCGGTCTACTTTTTTCTCGAGACAGGGCCGTGGCGGTCGCTGGCAGGTATCTTTTCGTTCAGCGCTTTAGTCGTTCAGGTAGGCTACATTCTGCCCTGGACGAAAATCTGGCCCGTGGAGGTCAACGCCGCCGACGACCCGCCGGAGGAGCAAACCGTTACGCTGTTGGTCGCGAACGTGCTGACGACCAATCACAATACGCGCAAGCTCTTTCAAATGATCGAAGCGCACCAACCGGATATCGTCCTGACCCTGGAATCCGACCAGTGGTGGCAGGTGCAGCTCGACACCGCACTGGACGAGCAGTGGCCCTATAGCGTCAAGATCCCGCTGGACAACTTGTACGGCATGCACCTCTACTCACGCCTGGAACTGACCGACACGGAGGTCAAAAGGCTGATTCAGGAGGATATCCCGTCGATCCATACCTATGTAACGCTGAAAAATGGCGCAAAAATCCGCTTTTACGCGGTACACCCGCGCCCACCGGCGCCCAGCGAAAGCGATAAATCGCTCTGGCGGGACGCCGAGCTTTTATGGGTGGGTGAACGAATCCATGAAAAACCCGAACCGACCCTGGTGGCGGGAGATCTCAACGATGTCGCCTGGTCGCATACCACTCGCCGGTTTTGCCGCGTAGGCGGCATGCTCGACCCGCGCCGGGGCCGCGGCATGTTCAGCACCTTCCACGCAAGCTACCCCTTTTTACGCTGGCCATTGGATCATATCTTCGTGACCGAGCATTTTACGTTGGTCGGCATGCGCCGCCTTGAAGCCTTTGGCTCGGATCACTTCCCCATCCTGGCGACCTTTTGCTACCGCCCTTCGCAAAAAGACGAGCAAGAAACGCCAGAGGCAAGCGAAAAGGAACGCGAAGAAGCCGACGAGACCATCGTCGAGGGCAAGACGGAAAAGCAGGAGCGCTGATCCGCCTTGCGATGGGTTACTCCGGCACGCCCCCCTGGGTCAGCACGGTGGGGTCGAGCAGGCGCTCCAAGGTGGCGCGGTCCAGGTCGGTCTCCTCTTCGGCCACGTCAATGATCGGCCGACCGGCCTGATAGGCCTTCTTGGCCACCTGGGCGGCAGCGTTATAGCCAATCGTGCTGTTCAGCGCCGTCACGAGTATGGGATTACGCGCCAGCGGCTCCTTGAGGTGATCTTCGCGCACCTTGAAGGTTGCGATGGCCCGCTTGCCGAGCAGCTCGGCCGTGTTGCTCATCAGCGTGATCGCGTTTAAAAGGTTCGAGGCCACCAGCGGCAACATGACGTTGAGCTGGAAGTTGCCGCTTTGGCCGGCCACGGTAATCGCGGTGTCCAAGCCAATGACCTGAGCCGCGGCCTGGGCGGCGGACTCGGGGATCACCGGATTCACCTTGCCCGGCATGATCGAGCTGCCCGGTTGAAGCGCCTCGAGCTCGATCTCGCCAAGCCCGGCCAGCGGCCCGGAGTTCATCCAGCGCAGGTCGTTGGCGATCTTCATCACCACGCACGCGAACCCTTTGAGCTGGCCGGAAAGCTCCACGGCGGCGTCCTGGCCCGAGAGACTGGCAAAGAAGCTGTCGTTGGGCGAAAACGCAAGCCCGGTTTGGCGGCTCAAGTCGTTGGCCACTTTTTCGGCAAAGCCTTGCGGGGCGTTGATGCCGGTGCCGACCGCAGTGCCCCCCTGGGCGAGTCTCTGCAGGCGCTCCATGGCGCTGTCGAAACGCTCGATCGCCTGCCCTACCTGGCTTGACCAGGCACCCAACTCCTGGTCCATGCGCAGCGGCATGGCATCCATCAAGTGGGTACGCCCGGTTTTGACCACGTCTTTTAGCTCACCGGCGCGCTGGTCGATGGTCTCGCGAAGCGTCACCAACGCCGGGCGCAGCGACTCTTTCACGGCAATGGCGGCGGCCACGTGAATGGCGCTGGGGATCACGTCGTTGCTCGACTGCCCCATGTTCACGTGATCATTGGGGGTTACCTCGACCCCTTCTCTTGAAGCAAGAGTGGCCAGCACTTCGTTGACGTTCATATTGGTCGAGGTGCCCGAGCCGGTCTGATAGACATCGATCGGGAACTGATCGTCGTGCTCACCATCGATGACCGCCTGCGCGGCTTTTTCGATCGCCTGGGCACGCGCCTGATCCAAGAGGCCAAGTTCAAGATTACTGCGCGCGGCGGCGAGCTTGATGCGCGCGACCGCGTGCACGAACGCCGTGGGCATAGGCGTATGCGATACCGGAAAGTTATTGATCGCCCGCTGGGTTTGGGCACCGTAAAGTGCACCCGCCGGTACCTCGAGTTCGCCCATGCTATCGCGCTCGATACGTGTTTCCATACAATGTCTCCTTTGTGCTCAACCCATGTGCGCGCGTTTAGCGCGGCTACCCTTCACCCTAGTCACTGTAGCGGCTCGCGACAATATAAAGCCCTGCTTGTCCGCTTAAAACGCGGCGCCAGGTGGGGCGCAATATGTCAGCGCATACCGACAGAACGCGACAAAGACGACCCGGGCCAGGTCGCCTCCATTCGGCGCAACGTTTGCAAAAGAGCTAGAAACTTACAGAAGAGAACGCGCCAAGGCACGCCGCGCCGCCCGCGGAGCAAAACGGCTCAAAGCCGTTTTCGACCAAGCAGGCGCTACCAGCCCAGCGCCGATTTGACGAAGGGGATGGTCAGCTTGCGTTTGGCAGAAAGCGATGCCTGGTCCAGCGTATCCAGCGCCGCGCAGAGCTCGCCAAGCTCGCGAGGGCCGCGATGCAGGATATAGCGGGCTACGTCGTCGGGGAGTTCGAGCCCCCGCGCCTTGGCGCGCAGTTTCAATGCCTCGAGCCGGTCGGCATCATCGAGCGGCGGCAAATGGTACGTCACGCCGAAGCTAAGCCGGGAGGCCAGATCGGAAAGGGCCACGTTGAGCTGGCGCGGCGGGGCGCTCGCGGCAATGATCAGCCCCTTGTTCGCGTCGCGCAGTCGGTTGAACGCGTGAAACAGCGCCTCCTCCCAGCGTTTTCGGCCAACCACACACTCCAGGTCGTCGATGGCCACCAGATCCAGACGCTCGATATCCTCGAGCATCAGCGGTGGAAAGTGCCCCAAATCCTCCAGTGGTAGGTAAAGCGCGCGCTTGTCGCTATCCGAGGCCGCGTGGCAGGCGGCCTGCAGCAGGTGGCTACGCCCGCTGCCCGGCGCCCCCCAAAGGTAGAGAAACGGCTCGGCGTCCGGTTCCAGCTGGCGGGTGAGCGACGTTAATAGTGAGGCGTTGGCACTCGAGGCAAAGTAGTTGCTAAACGTGGCGTCATCGCGCAGCCCGACGCCTAACGGCAGCTGAGCCGGTACTCTGCTCATGGATTCTCCCTATCCCTTTTATGGTCGAGCTGGTGAAGCGGCCTTCTGGTAAGCGGGCCATCAACGTCACTGTAAAGCTCGCTTTTCTTGTAGCGCTCGATCACCTCGCGCAAAAGCACCATGATGACCGCCGCGGCTGGAAGCGCCAATAGTACGCCAGTCAACCCAAAAAGACTGCCCCCGGCCAGCACGGCAAAGATCACCGCCACCGGATGCAGACCAATTTTATCGCCCAAAAGCTTGGGCTGTAAGACGATACTTTCGGCCACCTGGCCCACGCTGAATACCCCCAAAACGCCCACCAGGCCCCACCAGGTATCGAATTGGAAAAACGCGACCACCAGCGCCACGCCCATCCCTACGATGAACCCAAGAAAAGGCACGATGCTGACAAGTCCCGATACCACGCCGATCAAAAGGCCAAAGTTGAGCCCCATCAGCGTCAGCCCCACGGCGTACATGATTCCTAGACAAAGCATGACCAAAAGCTGGCCGCGTAAAAAAGCGGACAAAACCTCGTCGCAGCGTTTCGCCAGGCGCGTCGCATCGCTTAACCAGTGACGCGGTACCAAGTCGGCGATATTGGCGATCAACCGGTCCCAGTCGAGCAGCAAGTAGAAGGTCACGACCGGAATCAGCGCCACGTAGGTCACCCAGGTGATGAAGGCGGCCCCGGAGCGGCCGATCTGACCCAGCGCCTGGGCCAGGTAGCCGCCGGCGTCGCGCCAGTTGTCGGCAAGCGTTGCCTGCAGGTTGCCAAGCTCGGCGCGCACGTCGTAGCCGGTCCATTCCAGCACCTGCGGGGCCAGCCGGCTCTCCACCCAGGTAAAGATACCCGGCAACGCCTCGCCGAGCTGTTTGAGCTGAGAGACGATCAGCGGTATCAAAATCAAAAGCGCCACGGCAAGGATCAATAGCAGTACGACGAACACGCTGGCCACGGCTAGCGGGCGCTTCATCCCCCAGCCCTGAAGCCGGTTGGCGAGAGGGTCGACCAGGTATGCCAGGATCATCCCGGCGATGAACGGCATCAAAACGGAGTCCAGCAGGTAGACCAGGCCCACCAGCAGTATCAAACAAAGAGCGCCCCACCAGGAGTTGCGCATGGAATTTTTTCCTCCGAAGTCGTTGCCGCGTGCCCGTAAAGGCCATGTTGACTTAATAAGGTAACGTGTCTTGGCCCATAACTCGACACGGCAATGCGGCCTGCGGTACCAAATGATACAATCCGCCCGGTTATTTGCCAGCACCGGCCCCGCGCCATCCTATCCCGTACCGCTATAGGCTCTAAAGGACCTGTCATGACCAAGACGACCCCTTCTCAGGCTTCCCCTTCACTTAGCTATAAAGATGCCGGCGTCGATATCGATGCCGGTAACGCCTTGGTTGAACGCATCAAGCACGTAGCCAAGCGCACGACGCGCCCGGAAGTGATGGGTGGGCTGGGTGGTTTCGGCGCGCTTGCCGAGCTTCCTGCGGGCTATCACCAGCCGGTGCTGGTCACCGGTACCGACGGGGTAGGCACCAAGCTCAGGCTGGCAATGGAGCTTGGTAAGCACGACACCATCGGCATCGACCTGGTGGCCATGTGCGTCAACGATTTGGTCGTGGCCGGGGCCGAACCGTTTCTGTTTCTCGACTACTACGCCACCGGCAAGCTCGATGTCGATATCGCCGCCGATGTAGTGACCGGGATCGGTGCTGGCTGCGAGCAGGCGGGCTGCGCGCTGGTAGGCGGAGAAACCGCGGAAATGCCCGGTATGTACGAAGGCAGCGACTACGACCTGGCAGGCTTTTGCGTAGGCGTGGCCGAAAAGGCCGACATCCTCGACGGCAGCAAGGTTGGCGAGGGCGACGTGCTATTGGGTCTGGCCTCTTCCGGTCCGCACTCCAACGGCTACTCGCTGATTCGTAAAATCCTCGACGTCAGCGGCGCCTCGTTGGATGAAACCATCGACGGCGCACCGCTTGGCGATGCGCTGATGGCGCCTACGCGCATCTACGTGAAGCCGCTTTTGTCCCTGCTGCGCGATACCGGCCTTGCCGTTCACGCGCTTTCGCACATCACCGGCGGCGGCTTGTCCGAGAACATTCCCCGCGTCCTGCCTGATAACCTGGCCGCGCGGGTCGATGTCAGCACCTGGCAGCGCCCGGCCGTCTTCAACTGGCTGCAGGCCAAGGGCAACGTCAGCGAAGCCGAGATGCACCGGGTACTGAACTGCGGTATCGGCATGGTGGTGGTCGTGCCCAGCGCCCAGGCCGACGAAGCGCAGGCCTACCTGCAGAAACAGGGTGAGACCGTTTACCGTATTGGCGATATCGTCAAGCGCTACGCCGAAGCGGTGTTGCTGGAAAACCTGGCCTCGGGAGAAACCCCGCAGTGAGCAGTGACGAATACGCAAGTGATACGTTAAACGACATGACGCCGGAACCGGTGGATCAGCGCCGTATCGTGGTGCTGATTTCGGGTAGCGGCAGCAACCTGGCCGCACTCATCGAAGCGCAGAGCCATGATCGGCTGGGCGGCGAGATCGCCGCGGTGATCTCCAACGAACCCGGCGCTTACGGGCTCAAGCGCGCCCACGAAGCGGGAATCGAAGCGGTCGCGCTGCCCCACCGCGAGTACGAAAGTCGCGACGCCTACGATGGCGCACTGATCAAAGTGATCGAGCGCCACGAGCCTGACCTGATCGTGCTGGCGGGCTTTATGCGCATCCTGACCCCGCGCTTCGTACAGCGCTACCTGGGCAGGATGCTCAACATCCATCCGTCGCTGCTGCCCGCCTACCAGGGGCTCAACACCCACGCCCGGGCGCTGGCCGACGGCGTCACCCAGCACGGCTGCAGCGTGCATTTCGTCACCGAGGAGCTCGACGGCGGCCCGGTCGTGCTTCAGGCCGAGTGCCGTGTCGAGCAAGACGAAAGCGAAGAGAGCCTAAAAGAGAAAGTGCACGCCCGGGAGCACTTGATCTACCCCATCGCGGTACAGTGGTTCCTGCAAGGCCGGCTTCAGTTCAAGGACGACAAGGTCGCCATGGACGGACATACTTTGCCGGTTCACGGCATGCGTCTTTCCCACGACGACGCGGCAGAAGAGCTGGACGAGGACGTTTAGCGCTAACGCCTGCCCACGAAAAAGCGCGCCACCAGGGCGCGCTTTTTTTGATCCAACCGCTCAAGCCCGCGGGAGCGTAACCCCGCGCTGGCCCATGTACTTGCCGCCGCGATCCTTGTAAGAGGTTTCGCACTCCTCGTCGGCGCCTAGAAAGAGCATTTGCGCCACGCCTTCGTGGGCGTAGATCTTGGCGGGAAGGTTGGTGGTGTTGGAAAACTCCAGCGTCACGTGGCCTTCCCACTCCGGCTCGAGCGGCGTCACGTTGACGATGATACCGCAACGCGCATAGGTGGATTTCCCCAGACAAATCGTCAGCACGTTACGCGGGATACGAAAGTACTCCACGGTGCGCGCAAGCGCGAAGGAGTTCGGCGGAATGATGCAGACATCGCCCTTCACATCGACGAAGCTTTTATCATCGAACGCCTTGGGGTCGACGATCGCCGAATGAATATTGGTGAACACCTTGAACTCGTTCGAGCAGCGCACGTCGTAGCCGTAGCTCGACGTGCCGTAAGAGATGACCTTTTGATCGTTGACATGACGCACCTGGCCGGGCTCGAACGGCTCGATCATGGCGTTGTTTTGCGCCATGCGGCGGATCCACTTATCAGACTGAATACTCATTCTTGCTTATCACTCACTAAAGGAAATCGTGGGGCCATTTTGACGCGTTCCCATGACGGTGCCCGCCACCTGGCGGGCAATATCGGCAAAGGCCAGGCTTTCGGAGCTCTCGGGGTCGGCGACAACGCTTGGTGCGCCGGAATCTGCGTGCTCGCGAATGGAAAGCGTCAGCGGCAAACGGCCGAGCAGCTCGGTGTTGTACTCGCTGGCAATACGTTCGCCGCCGCCGGTACCGAACACCGCCGCCTCGTGGCCGCATTTTTCACACGTGTAAAGGCTCATGTTTTCGACCACGCCCACCACCGGCACGTTGACCTTACGAAACATCTCGATGCCCTTACGCGCGTCGAGCAGCGCGATATCCTGGGGGGTCGTCACGATGACCGCACCGGACACCGGTACCTTCTGGGCAAGCGTGAGCTGTATGTCACCCGTGCCCGGCGGCATGTCGATTAGCAGAAAATCGAGCTCGCCCCACTGGGTCTGGTTGAGCATCTGCTGGAAAGCACCCACGACCATCGGGCCTCGCCACGCCATGGCATCGCGGCTGTTGACCAAAAAGGCCATCGACATCGCCTTGAGACCATGGGCCTCCAAAGGTTTGAAAGCGTTTTCGCCCGCGGGCTCGGGGCGCGTACCCTCTTTGACGCCGAGCATTTGGGCCTGGCTCGGGCCGTAGATATCGGCGTCGAGAACGCCCACGCGGTAGCCCTGAGCGGAAAGCGCCAGCGCCAGGTTGACGGTGACGGTCGATTTGCCCACGCCGCCCTTACCGGATGCTACCGCGACGATATGCTTGATGCCTTCCATTGGACGCTCCTTCATATAGCGTTTCGATGACTAAATCATACGCGCTGGGGCCGCGTTCATAAACTCGAAACAAGAAAAAGCGGATACGGCCGCTAGCCGTACCCGCTTTATAGCGCTATGACCTGACGGGACGAACCCGCTGTTACGAAGCCGTCATCGATCAGTTGTTTTGCAGACTAGCGCTCTGCTCGTCCTCTTGCTGTTCGGCCTCCTCGCTTTCTTCACCGCCTTGCTGGCCGGAGGCACCCTGCTGACCCTGTTCGTTCTGGCGCTGCTCGTTCTGGTTCGGCTGGTTCTGGCTGTTTTGGCTGTTTTGGCTTTGCTGACCGCCTTCGTCGGGCGCCAGGTCAGGTACCTCATCTTCTGCGGCGTCGTCTACGTTACCCAAACGCGAATCCAGCGCGGAAAGCTCGTTGCGCCACTCGCCGAGCTGGTTTTCCAAGCGCTCGAGCTGCTCTTCACGGGTTTCGATATCGTCTTCTACGCTTGCAAGCTCTTCGCGCCCCATATCCAACGCGACCATGAGATCGTCCATTTCGGAGCGTACCTGGCTCAGGCTTTGCTCTTCCTGCTCACGCTGCTCGCTGAGCGAATCGATTTCCGACTGCAGCTCGTCGCGCTCGCTGGTGGCGCTTTCGCGATCGCTTTCGAGCTGCTCAAGTTCTTGCTGGCCGCTTTCGATTTCCTCTTCGAGGCTGGCGATACGCTCATTGGCTTCGCTAACCTGAGACTCCAGAGATTCGAGCTCTTGCTGCGCCTCGTTCTGTTCATCGAGGGCTTGTTGACGCTGTTCTTCAGCTTCCTGGCGGGCGCTTTCGGCTTCCTGGCGCGCCTCTTCGGCACTTTCCCGCGCCTGCTCGATCTGGTCCATCGTCGACCGGGCTTCATCGCGCTCGTCTACGGCGGCGTCGCGTTCGTCACGCAGCGACTGCATATTGCTCTCGGCGTTTTCGAGCTCTTCGTTGAGGCTATCGACCTCTTCCTGCACCGAATCGCGCTGGTTTTGCAGCTCCTCGAGACGCGATTGGGTTTCGCTTAACTGCTGCTCGGCTTCCTCGAGCTCGGCCTGAGCCTCGGTTTGGCGCTGCTGAAGCGCCTGCGCTTCTTCACGCATGGCGGTCAGGTCGGTTTCGGCCTGCTCGATCTCGTCGACGCGCTGGCTCAGGCGGCGGTTTTGCTGCTCGGTGGCGGCAAGCTCACTTTCGAGCGTGTCGATACGGTCGCGGTGGGTACCGGCATTGGACTGTGCCATGATCGCCCACACCACCGCGATGGCGGCGATACCGGCAATGGCCCGAACGCGATTGTCCTTGAAAAGTGCCCCGGTGCTGAGCTTGCGCACGGGTGCCTGGTCCTGGTGGTCCAGCTGGTTATCGTCTGCCATGTAATACGTCCCTGAATAATTTGTTTATATTCAAAAAAGTAGTTAACTTGCCCGCCTCGCGCCAGTAATTCCCGCCAATCGCCCTTCAACGATCGACCGACCCCACCAGGGGTACGCTTGGGCCTGCAACCCTTTTATAGCCAAGGTGAGTAGCGCTAACACGTTAAAACCTCACTCTTTTCGCGATTACCGCGCTGGCGGTGTGGCAGTTCACCGAGCACGATGGCATCATGAAGCGCTGCTGTTTTTTGTCATCGCTAAAGAGGTAGTCACTTAAATGTTCGAGCATATTGAGCGGGTCCCGGGAGATGCCATTCTTGGACTGATCGAAGCTTTCAAAAAAGACACCAACCCACAGAAAGTGGATTTGGGCGTGGGCGTTTACCGCGATGCCAATGGCACGACGCCGGTCATGCGCGCCGTCAAGGAAGCAGAGGCTCGTCTGCTCAATAACGAAACCACCAAGACCTACATCGGCTCTCACGGCGCTCCGGACTACGGCAAGGCCGTACTGCCGATCGTGCTCGGCGAAGGCTCGAACGTACTGAGCAATAACCGGGCAAGCGTCACCCAGTCGCCTGGCGGCACCGGCGCACTGCGCCTGGCAGCGGACTTCATCGCCAGCCAAATGCCGGGCAAGGGCATCTGGGTAAGCGACCCGACCTGGCCGAACCACCACGGCATATTCACCTCGGCGGGTATTGAGCTTCACAAGTACCCCTACGTCGACCCGGATAACCGGCTGGACTTCGAGGGTATGATCGGGGCGCTGAACAAGATCCCGGAAGGCGACGTCGTGGTGCTTCACGCTTGCTGTCACAACCCGACCGGCTTCGATCTATCCGAGACGCAGTGGCAGGAAGTCCTCGAGGTACTCAAGGAGCGCAACTTGCTGCCGCTGGTCGACTTCGCCTACCAGGGCTTTGGTGAAGGCCTCGAAGAAGATGCCTACGGGGTTCGCTTGCTGGCGGAAAACCTCGACGAAGTCATGATCACCAGCTCCTGCTCGAAGAACTTCGGCATCTACTGCGAGCGCACCGGTGCGCTGATCATGGTGGCGAAAAACGCCGAGCAAATGGAGAACGTACGCTCGCAGATCGCTATCGTCGCCCGCGAGAACTACTCCAACCCGCCGGCCCACGGCGGTGCCATCGTCAGCGAAATTCTACTCGATTCCGAGCTCAAGGCGATGTGGCACGAGGAGCTGACCGAAATGCGCGATCGTATCAATACGCTACGCCGCGATTTCGTCGAGGCACTCAAGCCCTACGGGCTTTCCGACAAGTACGCCTGCGTTGCCGAGCAGCGCGGCATGTTCTCCTACACGGGCCTGACGCCGGAGCAGGTAGACCGCCTGCGCGACGAGTTCGGCATCTACATGGTGCGTTCGGGCCGGGCCAACGTGGCCGGGTTCTCCCAAGAGAACCTGCCCTATCTCGCCAAGGCGATCGCCGCCGTTAACGAGTAAACCGGTATCCCTCAAGCGCCCAGACATTTTGTCTGGGCGCTTTTGTTTCAGTCAGTATAAACCTGACCGATTAGTCAAGCAGTGCCCGACATCATTCGAGCGCCTGCATTCACTCTCGAGGCTTTTCATGGCGGCCACCAACTTTCGCTACCCCTGGTATAAAAAAGCAGATACCGACGCGTTTTTCGCGCTTTTTCAAAACAATATCGCCAACTTCGTGATCATCGCGATCACCATGCTGGGAATGGGCTTTCCCGCCGAGATCGTCTACGGCCAGGTGCTGCCCGGTGCGGCGGTGGCGGTCATGGTGGGTAATTTCTACTATGCCTGGAGTGCTGCGCGCCTGGCGCACAAGGAGCAGCGCAGCGACGTCACTGCTCTCTCCTACGGCATCTCGACGCCGGTCATGTTCGTTTTTCTATTCGGCGTTTTACTGCCCGCAAAGCAACTGACCGGCGACGCCGAACTTGCCTGGAAAGTGGCGGTCGCGGCCTGCTTTATCAGCGGGGCGATCGAAGCGCTGGTGAGCCTCGTGGGCCGTTTCGTTCAGCACCACTTACCGCGGGCGGCCATGCTGGGCGCGGTGGCCGGCGTGGCGCTGACCTTCATCGCCGGTGAGATGCTATTCAAAACCCTCGAGATGCCAATAATCGGCCTGCTGGTAATGGGCATTACCATCGTGGGGCTGATCGCACGGGTGAGTATGCCGTTCAAACTGCCTACCTCGCTGTTCGCCATCGTGCTGGGCACGGTGATGGCCTACCTGATCGGTGATGCCGGCGGCGAGCGCTTTAGCGATGCCTTTACCCACCTGGGCTTTTACCCGCTGCTGCCCAACACCGCCTGGTGGGAAGGGCTTGGCCTTTTGTTCAGCACCATGCTGGCGGTGTTGACCGTCGTGCTGCCCATCACGCTCTATAACGCGATCGAAACGATGAATAACGTCGAGGCGATGGAGGCCGCCGGCGACAGGTACGATGTACGCGAGTGCCAGGCGGTGGACGGCGCGGGTACGATGATCGGCGCGCTGTTCGGCGGCGTGTTTCCGACCACGGTGTATATCGCCACGGTGGGCGCCAAGTGGATGGGTGCGGGCCGGGGCTACAGCATCGCCAACGGCGCCGTGTACGCGTTGGCGACCATGCTTGGGCTAATCGCAGCACTCGCGGCCATTATTCCCGTCTCGGTCGTCGCCCCCATTCTGGTGTTCGTGGGGATCTCGATGATCGCCACCGCCTTTCAGGCCAACGACACCCGCTACTACCCGGCGGTGGCACTTGCCATGCTGCCCTATTTCGCCAACTACGTCTCGACCCGCTTCAATCGCGGCGCCGAAGACGTGGTCAGTGGTATCTCACCCGCCATCGTGGGGGTGGGCCAGGGCGCGATGTTTATGGCCATTTTACTCGGCGCAATGACGGTCTGCGCCATCGACCACCGGTTTCGCAAAGCGGCGGTGTTTGCGCTGGTGGCCGCCGGGTTTTCCTTCGTCGGTTTGATGCACGCGCCAAAGCTTGCCTTGAACGCCGCGCCGGATTTCGTTTTGGGCTATCTCGCCATGGCGCTGCTGTTCATGTACTTCGCGCTTCAACAGGCGCCGCGTCGCTAGCAGTGTCCGCCTCCCCCGCCTGGCGATGCGGGCGGGATAAAATACGGCGCAGCACGTACCAGGCGGCGAGGCCGGCAAGCACGTTGCCCATCGCCGCGCCGGCGGCAAGCCCGGTCCAGCCAAACAGCAGCGCCCCGACCCACAAGCACGGCAGGTAGAACAAGAAAAGCCGGGCGCTGGACAAGAGCATCGCACGAAGCGGCCAGCCCAGCGCGTTGCCCGCCGAGACGACCAGCATGCACACCCCAAGCAGCGCGTAGCTTGGCAGCATGAACCGAATCAACAGCGTCAGCGCCTCGCGCACCTCGACACTGCCCGCCAGCACCGCGGCCACCCAAGGCGCGCCCAGGGCCAGCACCCCGCCCAGCACGAGCTGCCACACCACCGCGACCTTGAGCGCCAGGCGCATCAACTGATGAATTTGGCCCCAGTCACCGGCGCCATAACAGCGCCCAAGCCAGGGCGGCAGCGACATGGTCATGGCAAGTATGACCATCAGCGACACGGTCTCCAGGCGGCTTGCAAGCCCCCAGGCGGCGACCTGAACCTCGCCAAGCCCGGCAACGGCGGAAATAGCCAGCATGGCGGCCAGGGGCGGCATGAGCTGACTGACCATCGCCGGTCCGGCAATACCGGCAAAGCCGCGGCCGGAGCGCCGCGCTTCCGAGTAGAACCCTTCGAAAGCGAGCCACTGGTTGCCAAGCAGCTTGCGCCCAGTGACCAGAAGCCCCACGCCGAAAGCGACCACGCTCGCCCAGGCGGCGCCCGGAAGCCCCAACCCCTGCCAGGGGCCGAACCCAAAGATCAGCAAGGGGTCGAGTGCCAGGTTGACCACACTGGTCAGCACCATGACCGACCCCGGCAGCCGGGTATCGCCGTGGGCGCGGAACAGGCTATAAATAAAATACAAAATCGCCGCTAACCAGGCCGAGAAGAGCTGGGGCGCCCAGTAGGTGCGTATATAGCCAAGCGTGATGTCATCGGCGCCGAGCAGCGAAAACACCGGGGTCTGAAAAAACCACAGCGCGATGACCAGCACGCCGATCACCCCGCCACCGGTCAGAAGCACCAGGCTTGCCAGGCGCTTGGCGCGCAGGTTTTCACCGGCCCCTAGCGCCCGGGAGACCAGCGCCGCGATGGCGATCCCCATTCCCACCTGTACGCCAATGATCAAAAAAGAGAGTGGAAACGTAAACGACTGAGCAGCCAAGGGCGCGGTGCCCAAGCGGGCAATAAAGGCGCTGTCCACCAGTTGAAAGCCGAGTAGCGCGAGTACCCCGATCGCCATGGGCCAGGTTTGCTGCCAGAGAGTAATGGCCAAAGTGCGCTGCCTTAAAACTGCCAAGTCGGGACTCCTTACATGAATTTAGTGACCGCTAACGAAAAAGCGCCGCCACCCCGGCTGGGGTGGCGGCGCTTTTTAACATACCAAAACTACTGGCGGATACCTTCGAATACAACGTACAGATCGAGCTCCTGCATGGCGTCGCCAAATTCACTCATGTCGATGTTGTAATCGCTTAGCGTGATGGTGGTGGTGCCTTCGAAACCGGCACGGTAGTTGCCCCAGGGGTCTTCGCCCTGGCCGATCAGCGTTACCGGCATTTCGAGTTCGTGGGTTTCGCCGTTGAGGGTGAAGTCGCCGGTGATTACGCCTTCGTTATCACCTTCGGACTCGAACCCGGTAGAGGTGAACGTAGCGGTCGGATGCTCGCTCGCGTTCAGGAAGTCTTCACTTAGAATGTGACGATCACGTTCGGCGTGATTGGTATTGAGGCTGTCGATCTGAACTTCCATCTCGATGGAAGAAGCGTCCAGGTCGTCCTCGTCATAGGTGAAATCGCCGGAGAACTCTTCGAAGCTGCCCAGAATGTAGGACATACCCAGATGGCTGATCTTGAACTGAACGAAGGCGTGCTGGCCTTCTGTGTCGATGGTGTAGTCAGCGGCCTGGGCCTGGCTCAACGGAACCAACGCTACGGCGGCAACGGCGCTTGCTAAAAGGCTCTTTTTAAACATCGAATAAACTCCTCGCTTTCCCTGGAAGAACCCAAAGCGCTAAACCGCTTCGGGGTGTGAAAAATGGTGGCGCCGGCTTACGTTAGCTTACGGCTATGGGCCGGATTGAGCATACGCACCAGCGTTTTGTGACGGCCAAGCCAGTGGTGCTTGAGCGCGGCCAGGGCGTGACCAGCGCCGATGACGATGAGCGTTACCGCGCTGTACCAGTGGATATCCCCCGCAAGGCTTGCCTGATTGGGTAACCCGGCCAAAAAAGCGGGCACTTCAAACCAGCCAAATACGCTGACGCCACGCCCGTTCGCCGTCGATATCAAATAGCCGCTCAGCATGACCAGCAGCAAGAGCATATAAAGCCCTATATGCCCAGCGTGGGCCGCCATACGCTCGAACCGGCTACCCTCTCCGTCTGGCGTAGGCTGACAAACGCGCCAAATCAAACGCGCCACGGTTACGAAAAGCAGCAAAATACCGATCGAGCGGTGAACCCAGGGCCCCTGGTTATACCAGCTGTCATAGTAGCCAAGCCCTGTCATCCACCAGCCTAGTACAAAAAGGCCCACGATGGTCAGCGCGCTCAACCAGTGAAACGAGATGCTCATCAGCCCCCAGCCACTTCGCGTATTACGCCACATGCTTTTTCCCTGCTCTTGCGACCCAAAGGGCCATGCTTTTACCGAAAGAGGATTAAGTATCTTTTTTGATTCGATTAAGTGGCAAAGAGCATAGCGCTTTGAACCTCAAACTACCGCTGAAAAAAGCAGGACAGTTCGTTCGTAAAAACCATTTATTAACGGGCTAACGAAACTAAAAAAATCGCGGTGTACAAATCGAAAAATGGTCGGCGCCCCTTCGCAATCTCTTACAACCAAAGTTTTATAGCCATAAATCAAAGCGTATGAAAATAGCGTTTATAATTAAATTAATCGAATGGTCTAGCGCATTTTTCTCAATTTTTATTTTCTTTTTTCGACTTTAGTATGACGTCACGTTTTACGAAAGATCGGCGAACCGATCGCCTAATAAAGCTTTATATAAACCAAAACGAGTACGCCACCATGAAAAAATTAACCACTTTTGCTGCCATCGCCGTTGCACTCGCTTCTGGTTCTGCCTTCGCCGAGCGTGGCTCTGCCGAGCAAAACACCATTGAAAAGCCCAGCTCCTCGAGCGAGCAGCGCTCCGAAGAGAGCCGTAACGCCTCCGTTGAAAACCTGCGCATCAAGAACAGCGAAGGCGGCCAGATGATCAATCATCCCGAGTCCGAAACCGAGTCGCGCGACAACGATTTCAATGACCCGCATGACCTGCCTGCGCGCAACCACTAAAGGTTCGCATCTTCTCTTGAACGAAAAAACCCCACCTCGGTGGGGTTTTTTGATTTAAAGCACTAAAGCGCTTCGTGACGCGCAGCGGCACTGCCTGCTATTGGGCAAGTGCGTCTAGCCCGCGCGCCAGGTCCTGGCGAATGTCTTCCTGGCTCTCCAAACCGACCGCGATACGAATCAAACCCGGCGCAATACCGGCGGCGCTGCGCTGCTCGTCGCTCAGCCTGCCGTGGGTGGTCGTCGCCGGGTGGGTAATGGTCGTTTTGACATCCCCCAGGTTGCCGGTGATCGACAGCAGTTGCGTGGCGTCGATCACCTGCCAGGCGCCCTCCTGCCCGTTGATGACCTCGACGCCAAGCACTGCGCCAAAGCCGCGCTGCTGCGCTTTGGCGAGCGTGTGCTGGGGGTGGGTTTCCAAACCACTGTAATGGACGCGCTTCACCGCCGGGTGCCGCTCGAGCCACTCGGCCAGCGCTTGGGCATTTTCGCCGTGGGCCTTCATGCGTATCGCCAGGGTTTCGAGGCCCTTGGTGAAAATCCACGCATTGAAGGGACTCATGCAGGGCCCGCAGGTGCGCACCACGCCAAAGACTTCTTCCAGAAGATCGTGACGCCCAACGACGGCGCCGCCAATGGCGCGGCCCTGCCCGTCGAGATACTTGGTCGCGGAGTGAATGACCAGGTCCGCCCCCAGGGCGATGGGCTGCTGAAGGGCTGGCGTCAAAAAGCAGTTGTCGATCGCTAACAGCACCTGGTGCTTTTTGGCAAGCGCGGCAAGCCCGGCAATATCCGCCACTTCGGAAAGCGGATTCGAGGGCGTTTCGGCAAACAGCAGTTTGGTGTTCGGTCCGATCGCGCGCTCCCAGGCGTCCAAATCGGAAAGCTCGACGTAGCGCGTGATAATTCCGAATTTGCCCAGGTACTTGTCGAACAGACTAACCGTGGAGCCGAACAGCGAGCGGGAGGCGACGATCTCATCGCCCTGGGACAAAAGCGCAAGCGCAGTGGAAAGGATCGCCGACATGCCGGAACTGGTGGCCACGCAGCGCTCGCCCCCCTCGAGCGCGGCCAAGCGGCGCTCGAAGGTGTGTACGGTCGGGTTGGTAAAGCGTGAGTAGACGTTACCGGCTTCTTTACCACCGAACTTGCGCGCCGCCTCGGCGGCGCTTTCATAGACAAAGCTCGACGTGGGAAAGATCGGTTCGGCGTGCTCTTGCTCAAACGTGCGGTGGTGGCCGGCACGAATGGCCAGGGTCTCTAGCGACCACTGGGGACGTTCACTGTCATCCTGCATGAGTAGACCTTCTTGGCATTCGTTGGCGTGTTAGTCGTCCAGGTCGTCATCGTCCTGGTTGTGCATGTCGACCAGGGCGTGATCCCCCGCGCTCTGATCCTTGGCCGAATCGTTGCGGTTGGCTTCCAGAACCGCCAGGTACGCCTCGTCGATATCGCCGGTGACGTAGTTGCCGTCGAACACGGAGCAGTCGAACTCCTCCATTTCCGGATTCACTTCACGGCAGGCGGCCTTTAGATCCTCGAGGTCTTGATAGAAGATACGATCAGCGCCGATCAGCTCGCCGACTTCCGCTTCCGTGCGCCCGTGGGCGATCAACTCCGAGGCCACCGGCATGTCGATACCGTAGACGTTGGGATAACGCACCGGCGGCGCAGCGGAGGCAAAGTAGACATTGCAAGCGCCGGCATCCCGGGCCATTTGAATGATCTGCTTACAGGTCGTACCGCGCACGATGGAGTCGTCCACCAGCAGCACGTTTTTACCGCGAAACTCGACGTCGATCGCGTTGAGCTTTTGACGCACGGACTTCTTACGCTGGGTTTGCCCTGGCATGATAAAAGTACGCCCGATATAGCGGTTTTTCATGAAGCCTTCGCGGTAGGTCACGCCCAGGTGCTGAGCCATCTCGAGCGCGGAGGTACGCGAGGTATCGGGTATCGGGATGACCACATCGATATCGTGATCCGGCCATTCGTTCAGGATACGATCACCCAGTTTGCGGCCCATCTGCATCCGCGTGCCGTACACGTAAGCCCCATCGAGCAGCGAGTCCGGGCGGGCAAGATAGACGTGCTCGAAAATGCACGGGTAGAGCTTTGGCTGATCCGCGCAGACCTGGGTGTGATAGTTACCCTGCATGTCGACGAATATAGCTTCGCCCGGGGCCAGGTCGCGGGCAAGCTCGAAACCGCCCACATCCAACGCCACCGACTCGGAGGCAATCATCACGTCCTGACTCTCGCCCTCCTGACGGGTGCCGAACACCACCGGACGGATACCGTGGGGGTCGCGAAACGCCACCATGCCAAAGCCATTGATGATCGCCACCGCCGCGTAACCGCCTTTGCAGCGGCGATGCACCCGGCGTACCGCATCGAAAATGTCCTCGGCGGTGAGGTGAAGACCCTGCTTGCCAAGCTCATGCGCAAAGACATTGAGCAGTACTTCGGAGTCGGAACTTGTATTGATATGACGAAGATCAGTGGAGAAAAGCTCTTGCTTCAACTGCTCGGAGTTGGTCAGGTTACCGTTATGTGCCAGCGCAATGCCGTAGGGGGAGTTAACGTAGAAAGGCTGCGACTCGGCTTCGCTCGAGGACCCCGCCGTTGGATAGCGTACGTGGCCGATACCCAGATGCCCTTTCAACCGCGCCATATGGCGGGTATGAAAGACATCGCGCACCAGGCCATTGCTCTTGCGCAGTAAAAAGCGTCCCTCGCTCCACGTCATCATACCCGCGGCGTCCTGGCCCCGGTGCTGAAGTACGGTCAAGGCGTCGTAAATGCCCTGATTCACCGCCTGCCTGGCCAGAAGGCCCACAATACCGCACATTCCAGTTACCTCTCTTTGTGCCGCGGCTTACCGGGAGTAAGCCGGAACATTATCGATCCAGGACGCTGTGCCCTGCTGGCTCACCAGGAAGTCCCGCGCTTGGCTAGCGGTCGTTCGATGGTGGCAACGTAATATTGGAGGAATCGTTCATCACGCCCCTCGAGCGAAACTCGGGCAGGCGGATATCGCGAAGCGACTCCGGCGCTTGGGGTAGCTCGCGCTCCCATTGATTAAGCTGGCTGACCGCCCAGTCTCGTAGTTCGATAAAGGTGGGGCGAAGGCTCGCCTGCTGCCAGGCCTGGAGGTCCGAAAACGGTGTCAGGGTAATCAGCACCGTGGCAATCAGCAAAACGACCACGCCGCGGGCGAGACCAAACACGGCCCCGGCAAAGCGATTCAAAAGCCCCATGCCGGCCCATACGATGGCGGCGTGGACCAGTCGAATCACGATGCCGCACAAAAGGATCACCGCGAAAATCACCAGCGCGAAGGCAAGCACCAGGCGAGCATCGTAGCTGTCGATCATTCCCGACAAAAGCTCGGCGACCGGGTCGGCAAGCACGCGTGCCACCATCAGCGCCACGACCCAAGCCGTTAGGCCCAGCGCCTCGCGAATGAATCCGCGCAGGAAACCGGCCAGCATGGAGAGCGCCAGTACGGCGAGAAAAACCGCGTCGAGCCAAGTCAGTGCCATGGTCAGTCTCGTACCCTGACCAGTAGCCCTTGAACGTTGGCCCGCTGTTTGATCAGCGCCATCGCCGACTCGCCCTCTTCCGCGGTGGCGTAGGGGCCGACGTACACGGACGTCAGGTCATTGTCCCGGGCGCGGCGAAACGCGCTAAACCCCTGGCCCGAGAGCTGATCGCTCAGCCGCTCGGCGTTGCTCACATCACCGAAACTCCCCACTTGAACCGCCCATTCGCCCTGCTCGGCGGTCGCCGGTGCCCCGGCACTTTCGCTCTCACTGGAGGAGGACGAATTGGAGGAGGTGTTGGACGTCGCCGCGTTGGAGGCGACCAAATCGGCGATCGGGTCCGCCTCGGCGGGTGCCGGGGGGGACGTGCTTTCGGCTTCGGCCGCCGCTTGACCAGTCTGCGGCTGGGCGGGGTCGGCGCCGATAGGATCGGTAATGATCTCGCCTCCCGCGTCTTCGGACTGCCCCCCCTGGGGCATGGCCTCGATACTGGCGGGCATTTCGGGCGCGGGGACGTTTTGACGCGTGACGTTATTGGGCTGTTCGATGACGAACGTCGGCTGGGGACGCTCTTCGCGGGGAGCCGGGTCGCTCATTAGCCAGGGCACGAAAATCGCCAGCAGCGCGAGCAAAATCACAATTCCGCTAATGCGTTCCGTTTTACCGTATTTCATATCCCTCTCCTCAAAGCGTGGGGCCGGCCAGGCCAGGAAGTCTCGCGAATACGCATAGCATCAGGCTTGCGGTAGCGAACACTCCAAAAGCGCAGCAACGGTTTTAAACGAACCCATGGCAAGCACACGATCATTACTGCTTAGCTGTTCCTCGATAAGCGCGACCCCCGCTTGCGGCGACTCGGCCATGCCTTGAACCACGCCGCCTTTCGCCCGAATGCGCTGGGCCAGATCATCGGCGCTACGGCCACGCTCACCGTCAAGGCTCACGCAAACCCAGTCGCTCACCCGGGGCATCAGTGCTTCGATCACGCCGTCAGCATCCTTGTCCTCGAGCATACCGATCAAGGCCCATTGACGCCCGCCTTCGCCAGGCGTGGGTAGGCGGCTAGCCACATAGCGCGCAGCGTGAGGATTGTGCCCGACATCCAGACACCACTGGCCGATCCACTGCATACGCCCGGCCACGATCAGCGCGCGAAACGCCTGATTGACCAGCGCGGTATCGAACCCGACACCGACCAGCGCCAGCGCTTGAAGAGCCGTCGCGGCGTTGTCGATCGGAAGTCCGGGATCCGCCAGCGCATCCAGCGACACCGTATCGCCGTCACGGGTCAACCCGTGCCAGCACCAGGCGGTGGCCAGGTCGCTACTCGCCTTGGCGTCGGCGCTGTGCTTGAAGCCTACGCCCAACGCGTAAATGGTGGAAGCCATGGCAATGGCGGTATCCGGCACGCTGACCGGCAGCGACCGGCTGCCCAGCACCGCGGGCTTGAGTGGGCGAAAAATACCGGCCTTTTCGCGCCCGATCTGCTCGAGATCAGACCCCAGGTAGTCGGCGTGATCAAGCGCAACCGTGGTTACCACGCTCACGTCGGGCTCGACTACGTTGACCGCGTCCAGGCGCCCCCCCAGGCCCACTTCCAGAAACGCCAAGTCCAAATCCTGTTGCGAAAGCGCCCAGAGCGCGCAGAGCGTTCCGGCCTCGAAGTAGGTCAGGCTGACCTCTGGGGCGTCGGTACGCGCTTTTTCGACGCGCTCGAAGCCCTCGATGAGCTGCGCATCGCTTGCCAGTTGGCCGTTGAGGGTCACCCGCTCGTTATAGCGCACCAGGTGCGGCGAGGTGTAAGCACCCGTTCGAAAGCCATGGGCCCGGGCTACGGCGTCCATCATGGCAAGGGTCGAGCCCTTGCCATTAGTGCCAGCCACCATCACCACGCGCGTTGCCACGGGCCGCTCGAACAGCCCCATACGCGTCGCCACTTCGGACACCCGGTCAAGGCCCATATCGATGCCGACGGGGTGCAGCGTTTCCAAATGGTCGAGCCAGTCGGCTAAAGAGCTAGGCATTGCGGTTGGATTCGTCGCTCGCTGCGTTGGCAGTCGTCGATGCGCTGGCTTCGAAGGCGTTGGCCAACGCCTCTTCATCGACCAGGGGCTCG
The DNA here is from genome assembly GCF_968212445.1 of Vreelandella sp. GE22. NCBI lineage: Bacteria > Pseudomonadati > Pseudomonadota > Gammaproteobacteria > Oceanospirillales > Halomonadaceae > Vreelandella > Vreelandella sp. GE22. The sequence continues at coordinate 1,521,070 of NZ_OZ309110.1, read as the reverse complement.
CTCACCTGGGTGCTGGTGTCCTCGATCGCTTCGACCTGGGGCCGGGCGCTTTGGTGGGTCAGCTTACGCAGTATCCCGCCTACCCGATCGCGCATTTCGTGGCGGTGAACGATCATGTCCACGGTGCCGTGCTCGAGCAAAAACTCGCTGCGCTGGAAGCCTTCCGGCAACGTTTCGCGAACGGTCTGCTCGATGACCCGCGGGCCGGCAAAGCCGATCAGCGCGTTCGGCTCGGCGATATTGAGATCGCCAAGCATCGCAAGTGACGCCGAGACGCCGCCGAATACCGGGTCAGTCAACACCGAGATGTAGGGAATACCCGCCTGCTTGAGCCGTTCGAGCGCCGCAGAGGTTTTCGCCATCTGCATCAGCGAGAAAAGCGCCTCTTGCATCCGCGCCCCGCCGGAGGCACCAAAGCAGACCAGTGGAATCTGCTGTTCGAACGCGACTGTGGCGGCGCGCACGAATTTCTCACCCACGATGGCGCCCATCGAGCCGCCCATGAAGGTGAACTCGAAAGACACAGCCACGATGGGCAGGCCGTCGAGCTCGCCACGCATAGCGATCAGTGCGTCTTTCTCACCGGTCTCTTTTTGCGCGGCCGCCAAGCGGTCCTTGTACTTCTTGGAGTCTCTGAACTTGAGCCGGTCGACGGGCTCGAGATCGGCAGCGATCTCTTCGCGGCCCTCTTTATCCAGGAACCAGTCGAGGCGTTTGCGCGCCGTGAGCCTTAAGTGATGCTCGCACTTGGGGCAAACGTTTTGATGTTTTTCAAGTTCGGGGAGGTAAAGCACCGCCTCGCACTTGGGACATTTACGCCAAAGACCGTCGGGCACGCTGGCACGACGGTCCTTACGCTGGATACGCCCCATGGAGGGTACGATTTTATCTAACCAGCTCATATCAAAAAGGCTTCCGTATACGTCAATGCCCGGCCTTGCCAGGCGAATGAGTGTCGTCGATCAAATCAGTGTAGACAATGGAGGCACTCTTAGGCGTCCATCGCCGTGCGCATTTCGGCCAGCACGGTTTTAAGCTCGCCGGCAATCACTTCCGGGGTATCGGCATTCTCGGCGATACGGTTCACCAATGCGCTACCTACGATGACCCCGTCGGCCACTTTGGACACTTCGGCGGCGGTCACGCCATCGCGAATACCAAAGCCCACGCAGAGCGGAAGATTCGTCATCTCACGCAGCGGCGCAAGGTGCTCGGCCACGTCCTGGGCATTGAGCGTGGCAGCGCCGGTCACCCCTTTGAGCGACACGTAGTAAAGATACCCCTGTCCATGGGCGCATATTGTAGCGGCTCGGGCATTGGAAGTGGTAGGTGCAACCAGAAAAATTGCAGCTAAATCACGCTCTTTCAAGAGCGGGCCGAACTCCTCGGCTTCTTCCGGCGGCATATCGACCACGAGCACACCGTCCACGCCGACGCTTGCCGCTCTATCGGCAAAATTGGCGTAGCCGATACGCTCGATCGGGTTCAAATAGCCCATCAGCACCACTGGCGTGGTGGTATCGGTTTGGCGAAACTCCGCGACCATGTCGAGAAGATCCACCAGGCGGGTGCCCTTTAAGAGCGCACGCTCACAGGCTTTTTGAATCACCGGGCCGTCGGCCATGGGATCGGAAAACGGGACGCCAAGCTCGATCACGTCGGCGCCGGCATCTACCAACGCGTGCATGAAACCGACGGTGTGCTCGGGGCCGGGATCGCCGGCGGTGATGTAGGGGATCAAGGCCTTGCGGCCCTGCTGTTTAAGTTCGTCGAAGCGCTGATCGATACGGTTCATGCTGACCCTTAAAACTTGAGACCGTCAATATTGGCAACGGTCATGATGTCTTTATCACCCCGGCCCGAGAGGTTGACCACGATATGCTGGTCGGTGCGCATGGTCGGCGCCAGCACCTTGGCGTGAGCCAGCGCGTGGGCGGACTCCAGCGCCGGCATGATGCCTTCCATGCGGGTAAGCTCACGAAACGCCTCGAGCACTTCCTTGTCGTTGGCGGCCACGTAGTTGACGCGCCCGACATCCTTCCAAAGCGAATGCTCGGGACCGACGCCCGGGTAGTCGAGCCCGGCAGAGATCGAGTGGGTGTCCGAGACCTGTCCGGCCTCGTCGGACATCAGGTAGGTGCGGTTACCGTGCAGCACGCCCCGCGGCGCGTTGGAGGCCAAGGGCGCGGCGTGGCGACCGGTTTCCATTCCATCGCCGCCGGCTTCGACACCGTACATGGTAACGTCGTCGTCCTCGATGAACGGGTAGAAGAGCCCGATGGCGTTGGAGCCGCCCCCCACGCAGGCCACCAGCGCGTCCGGCAGCCGGCCGATCTGCTCGAGCGACTGGCGCCGCGCCTCGCGTCCGGTCACGGCGTTGAAGTCGCGCACCAACTGCGGATACGGGTGCGGCCCCGCCACGGTGCCGATAATGTAAAAGGTGTTGTCGACGTTGGTGACCCAGTCGCGCAGCGCTTCGTTCATGGCATCTTTCAAGGTCCGCGTACCGGATTCCACCGGAATCACCCGGGCGCCAAGCAAGTGCATGCGGTAGACGTTGAGCTTTTGGCGCTCCACGTCCTGGGCGCCCATGTAGACATCGCACTCAAGGCCTAAGCGCGCGGCGACGGTGGCCGTGGCCACGCCGTGCTGGCCCGCGCCGGTTTCGGCAATCACCCTGGGCTTGCCGGTCTTTTTGGCCAGAAGCGCTTGGCCGATAGTGTTGTTTACCTTGTGGGCACCGGTGTGGTTCAGGTCTTCACGCTTGAGCCATATCTGCGCCCCGCCGAGCTGCTCGGACCAGCGCTTGGCGTGATAAAGCGGCGATGGCCGCCCCACGTAGTGCGCAAGGTCATAATCGAACTCGGCCTGAAAATCCGGGTCGTCGCGCAGGCTGGCGTAGGTCTTCTCCAGCTCTTCAAGCGCGAAGCTCAGGGTTTCCGAGACGAAGCGGCCGCCGTAGGGGCCGTAATGGCCGCGGGCGTCCGGCATTTTGGTCAAATCGCTAAACCGGGTCTTTACGATGTCGGTGTCACCAGTTGCTGAGACAGTCACAGAGGTACCTCACAAGATCGCCCGAGCAGGCAAACAATAAATGAACGTAGCGTCACGAATCGGCGCCGGCTCGATCCGGCGTTTCGGCGTCGGCAAGCGCTACCTGACGAACGAATGCGCTCATCAAGGCCGAGTCCTTGACGCCGGGAGACGCCTCGATACCGCCGGAAACATCCAGCGCGTAGGGCGCAACGCGAGCCGCCGCCTCCCCCGCATTGGAGGAGGTCAATCCACCCGCGAGGATAACAGGTTTTGCAAGAGATGCGGGAATTCTAGACCAATCGAAGGTCTCGCCGGTACCGCCTGGAATGCCGGGCCGGTAGGCGTCGAGCAGCAGCGCCTGAGCCCCTCGATACTCAACGCTCGCTTGGTGTAAATCCACGCCGTCACGCATGCGTAGCGCTTTGATCCAGGGCGCACCAAACTGCTCGCAAAACGCCGCTGATTCGTCACCATGAAACTGCAAAAGATCCAGATACGGCAGACAGCGCTCTATGTCGTCAGCATTTTGGTTGACGAAAAGCCCCACCCGGGTAACGAAGGCCGGTACCCGCTGGCTGAGCCCTTCAAGCTTGCGTGGCGTAAGCGCCCGTTTGCTTTCTGGCCACATGACGAAGCCGAGCGCGTCGACCCCAAGGGCAACGGCGCACTCGATATCCTCGGCCCGGGTAAATCCACAAAACTTGATGCGCGTGCGCATGGCGCTCCTCGGCTTAAAAAATGGGGGGACGCTAATGATGAGACCGCAGCGCTCAAGGCGTTGAAGAGCCCTTTGCCGCCGCTTTGGGGCTATCGGCAAACGTGAGCTTGCGCCTGGCGGCGATGCGCGGGTTGTCCGGCAGCACCCGGTCACCGGTCCACTCGCCGGTAAAGGCAAGCAGGTTCGGCCCTAGCGGCTCCTGGGGGAGCGCAAAACGCTCGTCGTAAATCGAGTCGACGAAGTGAAGGCCGCAGGCCGGCGCCGTCACATCGCCTTCGCGACGGCTTTTTTTGGCCAGCAGCGCCTCGATATAGCCTTCGTTTTGCGCACCGCGCCCTACACTTGCCAGCGCCCCGGCGATATTGCGAATCATGTGATGCAAGAAGGCGTTACCCTGGATATCGATGACCACCAGTTGCCCGTAGCGATGCACTTCGCAAAAGTGCATCTGCCGCCAGGGGGTTTTGGACTGGCACCCCGCCGCACGAAAGCTCGAGAAATCGTGCTCGCCCACCAGCGCCTGGGCGGCGCGGTGCATGGCGCCTGCATCCAGGGGGTCGCGACACCAGGTTACGTTGTGGCGCTCCAGCACCGGCCGGCTTGGCTGGTTCAAGAAGAGATAGCGGTAGCGCCGCCCAAGCGCCCCCAGCCGGGAGTGAAAGTCATCGGATACCGGCTTGACCCAGCGAATGGCGACATCCTTGGGCAGATTGGTGTTGGCGCCGAAGATCCAGGCTTTTTCGCTGCGCTGGGCGGGCGGGTCGAAGTGGACGACCTGGCGGGTAGCGTGTACGCCGGAGTCGGTGCGCCCGCTTGCGTGAATTTGCACCGGCGCCCCGGCCACCTTCGCCAGCGCCTGCTCGACGGCCCCTTGCACGGAGGCGGCGTGCTTCAAGCGCTGAAAGCCGCTAAAGCGCGTGCCGTCGTACTCGATACCCAGGGCCAGCCGCCCGGTGAGCGGCGTGGTTTCATCAAAGTGGTAAAAAAGCGTCATTAGCCACGCCGTGTTGGAAAAAGGGTTAGCTATTATCCCGGCGTCGCGGCTTAAATGCTACCTCCTCGATTTCCCACTGCGGCTCAGTAGAAGATGGCGGCTCGGTCGCGCCAACGTCCTGGGAAAGCGGCTTTGCGTCAATGTCTTCGGGTGCAGTCGCGCGCGCCGGGGGGTAATCGATCAGGTGATTCGACGAACTATCCGGGGCTTTCGGCGCCAGCGCCGGTTCATCTTGTTCGACAGGCTCTAACGCCTCGCTGAACGCCCCGGCAGACTCAGGTTCGTCTGGCTCGCCTGGCGCGTCGTTTGGCGCCCAGGGCGCGGGTTCCATCAGGTCTTGTTCGGCCAGGGCGCGGCGTTCGACCGCCAGGGTTTGCGGCCCGGGGCTTTCTGGCATCTGTGGCTCAGGTGTTTCATCAACAGGCGGTGTTGCGACTGGCGATGAAGCGGCAGCGGCCGGCACGGTGTGGCTCGGCGGTGCAGCGGATGCCGCGGGCGCTACCGGCGTAACCGGTAGAGGCGCAGCCTCCCACTGGCGTTCGCGACGCTTACGGCTGATCACCATGGCCGCCAGCAGCAGCAAAAGCGCAATACCCGCAAGCCACACCCAGCGCTCGCGAAGCGATGCCCAGACGCCAGGCGCCGGGGCGCTTGGCTGCGTACTGGCCGAGACGGGCCCGGTTTGAGCCAGCGCGAGCGTTTGTACATCGCCAAGGGTTTGGCGCAGCGCCGCCACCTCCTCTCTCAGTGTGTCGATTTCTGCCGCCTGGCGAGCCTGTTCATCCAAAAGTGCCTGATACTCGCCGCCATTGGGTGCGGCTTCGGCGGTGGGAAGCGGCGAAAATGGCGCCAGCGCCTGGCTTACAACCGCCGTAGGCGCGACGCCGCTATCGGCCAGCAGCGGGATCGCGGGCGTTTCCGCCTCACCGGCGGCCAGCGCCGCCTCGAGACTGAGCGAGGCCATTAACGCATCCAACACCGCGGCTTCGACGTCGGCCTCTTCGCCGGCCGGCGGCGAAGGCTCCCGGGCGCTACCTTGCTCGCTACTCTCGCCACCGCTTGGCTCAGCGGCCCGAGGCGCGGCCGGCGCTTGCGCGACGGCTTGATTTTGAGGCTCGGGCGAAGCAGCGCCGCGCGCCGGCGATTCGCCGCTGCGTGCGCTCACAGCTCGGGCGGCCTGCTGCGGGCTTCGTCCTAGCGCCTCTTCCCGGGAAGGCAGGCGCAGGCGCTGGCCAACGCGGAGCGAGTCGATGCTTTCCCCGGCGAATGCGGCCGGGTTGGCCTCTGCCAGCGCGGCGATCATCTGCTGAACGTCGACGCCGGGAGCGCGGGTTCTCAGGGCGATATCCCAAAGCGTGTCGCCGGGCTGAACGGTGGTATGGGTGGCATCCGGCTGGGCGCTTGCTGGCGGGGCCGACCGCGATGGAGGTGGTGATGGCGCCGGGGCCGGCGCAGCGGTTTGGCGCACGTCCGCAACCTCAGCGCCTGGTTGGCCGGGCAGGTAATCCACCGGGTCGAACAGCAGCGTGACCGCTTGAGTTTGGCGCCCGGCGGGAGTATCGAGGGTAATCAGCACATCGAGCCAGGGCGCGCTCACCGCCTGGGGGCTACTCAGGCGTAAAAAAGTGCGCCCGTTTTGGCGTACCGGCGTCACCTCTAGATTGGATAGCAGCGGCGACCACTCGAGCCCTAGCGCGCTGAACGCAAAGGGCTCGGCCACGCTTGCCCGAATATCCTCCACGCGGTAACCATCGCTTTCAAGCAGATCCACCGTGGCATCGAGCGGCGCTTGAAGCGGTGAAAGCGTTGTCGCATGGCCCAGGCCCAAGGCAAGCGCGGCCGGGCTCAGCGTTGCAAGAACGAGCCAAACACTGGTGGCTAGCGTTTTATTCATCAAGGCCCCTTGCCTTTGATTACCCACGAGCCCTGAGTGACGGGCCCCACTCATCATTCTTTATTACTATAACCTGGCGAGTTAAACCTTCCTTGGGAAGTTTAGCGAGTTTTAAGGTATGCAAATAAAAAGGGAAGCCACTGGGGCTTCCCTTTTTCAGGCGTTAAACCTTATCGAGCTTACCGCTCGCGCAGAATCTTCAGCATACGCTTGAGCGGCTCCGCTGCGCCCCACAGAAGCTGGTCGCCTACGCTGAACGCCGACAGGTATTCGCCGCCCATGTTGAGCTTTCTAAGCCGGCCCACCGGTACATCCAGGGTGCCGGTGGCGGCCGTGGGCGTCAGCCCCGCGATGGTGGCGTCTTTATCGTTGGGGATCAGCTTGACCCACTCGTTGTGCTTGGCGATCCGGTCTTCGATCTCATCGAGCGGCACGTCCTGCTTGAGCTTGATGGTGAACGCCTGGCTGTGCGAGCGCATTGCGCCGATACGCACGCAGAGACCGTCGATGGGGATCGGGTTATCGCCCAGCCCCAAAATCTTGTTGGTCTCGACGAAGCCCTTCCACTCTTCGCGGCTCTGGCCGCTGTCGAGCTTGCTGTCGATCCAGGGGATGAGACTTCCAGCCAAGGGCGCCGCGAAGTTCTCGATGGGAAAATCACTGCCGCGCATTTTGGCAGTGACCTGGCGGTCGATATCCAGAATCGCGCTGGCCGGATCGTCGAGGTCAGCCGCCACGCTTTGGCGCAGATCGCCCATCTGGTTCAAGAGCTCGCGCATGTGCTTGGCGCCAGAGCCCGAGGCCGCCTGGTAGGTCATCGAGGTCATCCACTCGATCATGCCGGCCTCGAACAGACCGCCAAGCCCCATTAGCATCAGGCTCACGGTGCAGTTGCCGCCGCAGAAGGTTTTCGTGCCCTTGGCGAGCTGCTCGTCGATCACGCGGCGGTTGACCGGGTCGAGCACGATGGTGGTCTCGTCTTCCATGCGCAGGGTGCTGGCCGCGTCGATCCAGTAGCCGTTCCAGCCGCTCTTGCGCAGGTCGCCGTAAACCTTCTTGGTGTAGTCGCCGCCCTGGCAGGTAATGATGACGTCCAGCGCCTTGAGCGCCTCCAGGTCAAAGGCGTCTTTTAGTGCCGGCACATCGACGCCGATGTCGGGTCCTGGCTGGCCAACCTGAGAAGTGGTGAAAAACACCGGCTCGATGCCGTTGAAATCACCATCTTCCTGCATACGGTTCATTAGAACCGAGCCCACCATCCCCCGCCAGCCTACAAAACCGACCTTCAACATATAACGTCCTCCAGTAGATTAAAGTCTTCTCAACACCACTATAACAAAAGAGATCGGCCGCTGCGTAAGGCGGCCGATCTCGTTAAACGTTTCTAACCTCGAGGCCTGCCCGCTTTAGCCAAGCCGGGCAAACGCCGCGAGCACGGCGTCGCCCATCTCGACCGTCGAGGTGCTCGGCTCGCCGCTCTGGGCGATATCCGCCGTGCGCAGCCCCTGGTCGAGCACGTCGCCCACGGCGGTTTCGATGCGCGCGGCAAGGCGGGGCTCGTTGAGCGAGTAGCGCAGCATCATGGCCACCGACAGCATCATCGCCAAGGGGTTGGCGATGTTTTGCCCGGCGATGTCCGGGGCGCTGCCGTGGCAGGGCTCGTACATGCCCTGGCCGGATTCGTTGAGCGAGGCCGAGGGCAACATGCCGATAGAGCCGGTTAGCATGGCAGCCGCATCGGAAAGGATGTCGCCGAACATGTTGCCGGTCACCACCACGTCGAACTGCTTGGGCGCACGCACCAGCTGCATGGCCGCGTTATCCACGTACATGTGCGAGAGCTCGACATCCGGGTACTCCGGCGCCAGCCGCTCCATCACCTCGCGCCACAGGATGGTCACTTCCAGTACGTTGGCTTTATCGACCGAACAGAGTTTCTTGCCCCGTTTTTGGGCCATCTCGAACGCCACGCGGCCGATACGCTCGATCTCGCTTTCCGAATAGACGTAGGTATTGAAGCCCACGCGTTCGCCACCGCGCTCTTCGATACCCCGCGGCTCGCCAAAATAAATGCCGCCGGTGAGCTCGCGCACGATCATGATATCGAGCCCGGCGACCAGTTCAGGCTTCAAACTCGAGGCGCTGGCCAGCTGCGGGTACAAAAGCGCCGGGCGCAGGTTGCCGAAAAGCCCCAGATGTTTGCGCAATCCCAAAAGCCCCTTTTCCGGGCGCTTCGAGAGATCCTCGATCTTGTCCCACTTCGGCCCGCCGACCGCGCCGAGCAAAATGGCGCTGGCGGCTTTGGCTTTCTCGAGCGTTTCAGCCGGCAGCGGCTCGCCGTGAACGTCATAAGCCGAGCCACCGACCAGCGCCTCTTCGACGTCGATATCGAGCCCCGCCTCCTGACAGGCTTTTAGCAGGCGTGCCGCCTGGGCGGCAATTTCCGGGCCGATACCGTCGCCGGGCAGCAGTAAAACTTTCTGGGTCATGCGGTTTCCTCAACAAACGAAGCGGTAAATCTCAAGCGGGCTGACGGAAAAGCCAGGGGCGAGCGGCCTTGTGCTTTTGCTCGAAGGCGCGAATGGCGTCCTCGTCTTTCAGGGTAATGCCGATATCGTCCAGGCCTTCGAGCAGGCAGTGCTTGCGAAACGCATCGACCTCGAAGGCGAAGCTGTCGCCGCCGGGGGTGGTCACGCGCTGGCCTTCCAGGTCGATATCCAGGCGGTAGCCCTCAACCGTTTCGACCTCCTGGAATAACTGCTCTACCTGCTCTTCCGGCAACGTGATCAGCAAAATGCCGTTCTTGAAGGCGTTGTTGTAGAAGATATCGGCAAAGCTTGGCGCAATCACCACCCGAAAACCGAAGTCCTCGAGCGCCCAGGGCGCGTGCTCCCGGGAGCTGCCGCAGCCGAAGTTACGCCGCGCCAGCAGCACCTGGGCGCCCTGGTAGCGGGGCTGGTTCAAAACGAACCCTTCGTTGAGCGGGCGCTCGGAGCAGTCCTGGCCCGGCTGGCCTTCATCGAGGTAGCGAAGCTCGTCGAACAGGTTCACGCCAAAGCCGGTACGCTTGATGGATTTCAAGAACTGCTTCGGGATGATCAGGTCGGTATCGACGTTGGCGCGATCCAGCGGCGCTACCAGGCCTTCGAGACGTTCGAACTTTTTCATGGCTTAGGCCTCCTGGGCGTGGCTTTCATCGTTGGCGGGCAATGTACGGACATCCACAAAATGTCCGGCAATCGCGGCGGCGGCGGCCATGGCCGGGCTTACCAGGTGGGTGCGCCCGCCATAGCCCTGGCGGCCTTCGAAGTTACGGTTGGAAGTCGAGGCGCAGTGCTCGCCGGCACCGAGCTTGTCGGCGTTCATCGCCAGACACATCGAGCAGCCCGGCTCGCGCCACTCGAAACCCGCCTCGGTGAAGATCTTGTCGAGGCCTTCCGCCTCGGCCTGGCGTTTCACGAGCCCCGAGCCCGGCACCACCATGGCCAGCTTGATCGAATCCGCCACCTTCTTGCCCCTGGCGACTTTCGCGGCTTCACGTAAGTCTTCGATACGTGAGTTGGTGCAGGAGCCGATGAACACCTTGTCGAGCTTGATATCGGTGATCTTCTGGTTCGCCTGCAGGCCCATGTACTCCAGCGCCCGGGTGTGGCTACGCTGTACCGTGTCATCCACGGCGGCCATCGGGTCCGGCACCTGGCCGGTAATACCGGTGACCATCTCCGGGCTTGTGCCCCAGCTCACTTGGGGTTCGATCTCTTCCGCCTGAAGGGTGACGACCTTGTCGAATTCGGCGTCCGCGTCGGAGACCAGCTCGCGCCAGTCGGCCACCGCGGCTTCCCACTGCTCGGCGGTGGGCGCGAAAGGACGCTTGCCGAGATAGTCGATGGTGGTGTCGTCCACACCAATGAGCCCGACCCGGGCGCCGGCTTCGATGGCCATATTGCAGACCGTCATACGCCCTTCCATGGAGAGCGAACCAATGGCGCTGCCGGCGAACTCTATGGCGTAGCCAGTACCGCCGGCGGTGCCGATCTCGCCGATGATCGCCAGCACCACGTCCTTGGCGGTCACGCCCAGGCCCAACTCGCCTTCGACGCGCACCTGCATGTTCTTCATTTTTTGCGCCAGCAGACACTGGGTCGCCAGCACGTGCTCGACTTCCGAGGTACCGATACCGTGGGCAAGGGCTGCGAAAGCGCCGTGGGTGGCGGTGTGGGAGTCGCCGCACACCACGGTCATCCCCGGCAGCGTGGCGCCCTGCTCCGGACCGACCACGTGGACGATGCCCTGGCGTGGGTCGTTGATCTTGAACTCTTCGATGCCGTACTCGCCGCAGTTGTCGTCCAGGGTTTGTACCTGGATCAGCGAAACCGGGTCTTCGATACCGCTGTTGCCCGCGGCGCGCTCCTTGAGCGTAGTAGGCACGTTGTGATCGGGTGTAGCCAAATTGGCGTCGAGCCGCCAGGGCTTACGCTTGGCCAGGCGCAGGCCTTCAAACGCCTGGGGCGAGGTCACCTCGTGGAGCAGCTGGCGGTCGATATAGATGAGCGCCGTGCCGTCATCGCGCTGCTTCACCAGGTGTTGATCCCAGAGTTTATCGTAAAGGGTTTGGCCTGACGTCTCGGTGTGACCTGACATTGTGCTCTCCCGGGCGGTGCCCTGCTGGTTCGGTCCGGCGTTTTCGCCTTGCCCGCCTCTTGGGGCGGTTTTAGTGAAGCCAGTGTTGCGCGCCTCGCGCATAAAAGCAATTCATGTTATTTATGGATTGGATTCCAAAAAGGAATAGCGAGAACATCCATGGATACCCAAAGCCTCCAGGCCTTTATCGCCGTTGCTGAGTCGCAGAGCTTTTCCCGCGCCGCCGAGCAGCTCCATCTGACCCAGCCGGCGGTCAGCAAGCGTATCGCGACTCTCGAAGCCCAGGTCGGCACCCGGCTTTTCGACCGCATAGGCCGGCGTATCGCGCTAACCGAAGCAGGGCATCTTTTGCGCCCCAGGGCGCTGCGTATTTTGCAGGCCGTAGAAGATAGCCGCCGGGCGCTGGCGAACCTTTCCGGCCAGGTGGGCGGCACGTTGACCTTGGGCACCAGCCATCACATCGGTCTTCACCGCCTACCGCCGGTGCTCAAACACTACACCGAGCAGCATCCGGAGGTAGCGCTGGATCTACACTTTTTGGATTCGGAGCTTGCCTATCAGAACGTACTGGACGGCACGCTCGAGATCGCCGTCGTCACCCTGGCCCCGGCGCCGTTTGAGCAGCTGGAAACCGTCGAGCTTTGGCGCGACCGGCTCTGCTTCGTTTGCGCGCCGGACCACCCCCTTCGCCGCTCCTCCGTGCCCATCACGCTCGAGACGCTGTGCGATCACAACTGCGTGATGCCCGGGTCCAGAACCTTCACCCATGCGTTGATTCAAAAGCGCTTCGAAAATGCCGGGCTCACGCTTCACGTAAGCATGGCGACCAACTACCTCGAAACGCTCAAAATGATGTGCAGCGTGGGGCTGGGCTGGAGTCTGCTACCCGAAAAAATGCTCGACGACACCATCGTGGAGCTAAATGTTCAAACACCGCGTATCGAGCGCCCACTAGGCTACCTGGTGCACACCAACCGTACGCTTTCCAACGCCGCCAGCCGCATGATCGAGGCACTGACCAAACACTATTGATTTACAAGCGATGCATTTGCACTTCGTGGGACGAAAGCCCTTGGGGCTTTTGAAGTAAATGTCTAAAGCGGTCCAGACAGCAAGCAAACTTAATTCTCAGGCGTCTCTGGCATCCGGCGAGACAGGCAAGCCCTTCACGGTTAGCCCCGGCCACTGCCGCAGCCACCCTTTTTCGGCAAGGCGCGCTTGAAACGCTACGAGTTTCGGCCGCGCCGGGTTGAGGGTAATGGTCAGTTCGAAAAGCGCCGCCACGCCAAAGGGCGCGACCAGCCGAATCCTTCCGCGCTCATCGAGTAGCGCCCCCACCGCGGTTTCTACCTCCACCCAGTGACGCATGGCGTCTTCGCATGAGCCGTAGGGCGCATCAGCGTTGCGGGTATGCATCCGCGCCTGGTTTTTCACCGACCAGGGCAGTGCCATGCGCCGGTTAAGTTCCAACTCCAGGGCGCGGTCCGTCTCGGGGCGAGTATCCTGGGGGTCGAAATAGATCAAATCGATGTCGTTGAGCGGCGTGGCATTATCGAAGCCGTGTGCTTTATCCCAGGCCAGGTTGCGCACAAACCCGGCGGCCAGACACCACTGGCTCAGCCCAAAACCGGCCGCCACCCTTAGCGCCTGCATACGCAAGCGGTCCTGACCCAGCCACGCAATCAGTCTGGCCTCGTTGGTCATTTTGCGCCCGGATAACCGTTTGGATTTAGTGATGTTGAGTCGTAAGTATTCCCGCTCATCGAGGCCCCTTATGCCTTACTCCAAACGCGTCATACCCCGCTTTTAGCACCACACGCAAAGGGCAGTAAAGAACTCGTACGCAAAGTGTTGATCGGTACTGGCTAACCACTTTATAAACCATTCAGATCCAGCGCCACCGGCTCACCGAGCCAGTAGGCGTAGGTTGTGTGATCCTCGATCGTGTTACCCGTTAGGGCGTGGACCAATACGCTCAGGCCCTTTCTGTTCGCATCCAACCAGGCAATGAACTGCTCGAAGCTTTCCTGACCAAACGCGATCTGGCAGCTCCACTTGGTGTGCGGCCCCACGCACTCCTGGTGCACGCGGCCAACCTTGAGGCCAAATATTTCGCCAGCCTCGGCGCAGAGTTTGGTGGCGAACACGACCGTTTTTTCGTCGAAGTAGACGTGGGCGTGGTAAGCCTTGTGAAGGTTAACGGGTCTGTTGGGTTGATTCATTGGAAGCCTCGCTCTCGATTAACCGAATGGGATCGCCATACGCATTTAGCCGACGCTTATTTCATTCAGCAGCGTTAAGCAGGTGATCCTTTTGGAACGTGGGTATGAATATACGTTTCGAGGTTTGCACTATTGAGCACTACGAGGCGCTTCAAATACTCCATTACCATGATCCAAGTCATGATCGGGAAGAAATCTTTAGAAGACACCAAAAATCAATACCGTCCCATCAGGCGCCCGAGAAAACGTACCAGGACATTAGGGCGTGCCGACACCCCCCTTTATAGACCTTCCCTGCGGCATTTCTGCCCCCGCACCGTACCCTGCTCTACACAAATGTTGCCCGCACAACCTTTCAGTCGTTCAGCCTCTCTGGTGGGCCTACGCGCTACTTTTCTGAATACTGTGTAAATAGCTGCTCGCCGGTCAGGTTGCGAGTTTTTTGAGTAAAGGAGTAGAACGCAGGCTTTTGCTCGATGAAGACCTGCTCGGCGAACGTCCATTCGTTATCACCTTTGAAAAGCCCTACCGGAATCCCGTGAAAACCGCCGTCCTTCAAACGGAAAAACAGGTGAGTGCCACACTGATTACAAAAGCCGCGCTCCGCCCAGTCGGATGACGCGAATGTCGTAATATACTCGACGCCCTCGAACCTTACGTCAGCGCCGCACTCCGCCACTAATAGCGGGCCGCCGCCCCACTTTCGGCAGGTTTCACAGTGACAAGCACTGACTTGATCATTGTCGATTTTAGCGGCCAAACGAACATTTCCACACAGGCAAGCACCGTGCTTCTCTGATAGCGAGGTCATAAAAATCTCTCCGTAACGCGTTGTGGGTTGGAATCTTGTACCAGGCGCTGGAACGCTCTATTGAAGTTTACTTGCTCATTGCCCTTTTGTGTTGATCATTGCGCTTTACTCGTAGCACAGCGCGTAGCCGCCCTTCTGCTGGCCTTTAGCCGCTTTCCCGATTAGCCTAATCCTTCGAAGTTAAAGGATTACGTATGGATCAAACGACCTCTCGGCGGCGCCTGGCGGGCACGCTCGCCTTGCTTGGGCTTTTTTTGCAGATTATCGGGTTTACGCCCTTCATCACCTCGACCCAGCTTGTGAGTTACCTACTTTGGGCGGCGGTCATCCTGCTTTGGAAAGACATTCCCAAGCGCTCGCGCGTGCAGGCGGCGGCGCTGATCGGGATTGGCGGGCTGATGCTTTTGGCTGCGCGGTTCCTATACGGCGCCGATGTGGATTGGCCGCACGTGCTGGAAGGTAACGTGTTCGTGGTCGCGATGCTGATCGGGGTGAGCTTTATCTCGCTGGTCGGCCGGCAAGGCAACAAACCCGCGGCGGGTAAGCGACTGACCGGCAGCGGTGGTGTACTGCGCACCTGGCTTGGGGTGCACTTTCTGGGCACAATTTTGAACCTTTCCACCGTGTTCATGGTGGGCGATCGCATCGCGCGGCGAAGTCCGCTCACCACACCGCAGTTTTTAGCACTCAACCGCGGACTCTCGAGCGCTGCTTTATGGTCGCCGTTTTTTGCGTCCATGGGGGTGGTGATCGCACTGGCGCCCGAGGTTCAGTACAGCCAAATCGCCCTGGTGGGCTTTCCTATCGCCATGCTTTCCGGGCTAATTACGACGCTGGAGCTTCGCCGCCGCTTCGATTTAAGCGGCGTCGACGGCTTTTCGCTCTCACCGCGTAGTCTCTTCATGCCGCTGGGCATGGCGTTTGGGGTGATGCTCTTTCACTTTTGGTTCACGCCGTCGCTTTCGATCGTGAGTATCATTACCTTTTTACTGCCCGGCGTGGCGCTCGCGGTCAATCTACGCGAGGGTCCCATCTTCACGGCAAAGCGGATTCGCCAGCACACCTTCAACCGATTGCCCGCCATGCGCGGGGAAATATCCCTTTTTCTGGCCGCCGGGCTTTTGACCGTTGGCCTTTCCACGCTGGTCAACGCCGCGGCGGGGGATGAGTGGACGCTGTTCGAGCGCTTCGCCACCGGCCAGGCGATGATCAGCTATGTCGCAATTTTATTGAGTGCCCTGGCGGGGCTTCATCCGATCATCGGGGTGTCGGTGCTGGCCTCGATACTGAATCTTTCTGCCAGCGAGCAGACGCTGTTCGCCTTTGTCGCCCTGAGTAGTTGGGCGGTGGGCACCAGCGTCGGGCCGCTTTCGGGGATCAATCTTTCGCTGCAGGGGCGCTACGGGGTAAGCGGCTATCAGATGATGCGCGACAACCTGGCCTACGCCGCCATCATGAGCCTGCTCTCGCTGGGCGCGATCGCAGGCATCGGGCAGTTTAGCGCTTGAATCGTCGAAATCCGGTTTGTGAACTCAGGTTTCGATGATCTTGTTGGGGAAGCGGTAGAAGTAGCGATGGCCGCATTCATGGCAGGGCTCCAGCCGCGCAACGCCGCTAAGCATGACCTGGGCGTCGCAATGAACGCAGGCCATAAGGCCAGGAGCTGCCAGCTCGCCTTCGCAGTAGTCAGCCCGGGCCGCCTCTAAATCGTCTTCGAATCGCTCGCGCTCGACCACGCTGCGATCGGCGATGGATAAAAGCGACTCGACCACGCGCCGCGAAACCCCATCGACATCGATACCCAGCCACTGCGCCACCTGTTTGCCGGTATCCGACATGTAGTGGCGCATGTCACGCAAATCGCGTTCGACCCAGGCGCGCAGAAGCGCCAGTTCGTCCTTGGTGTACTCCTCGAACTCGGCTTCAAAGGCGACGGCGTCGTCCAGATCCCTTTGCAGATTCGTCCAGGTGAGCTCACCGGTACCATCTTTCATACGCTCGAGCAGGCGCTCGTAGCCTTCGCGTAAACGGTGGTCGTTATCTCGTTCCATGGTTACTCTCCTGTTTCAGTACCACGCGGTCCTTGCTTGAAGGGCTATCACCGGCTAACCGTTCAAGGTTACACCAGCATAGGATACAATCGGCACTACTTATCTGACAGCCGCCATTATCATTCATACTGCGCCCTTGTGGGGCGAATTACGCCAAGGCATTGAAAAACCGATGGATGCACACTATAGCCCTCGCGAGATCGAACGTGACGCCCAACAGTACTGGGACAAGAATCAGTGCTTCAAAGCCGTAGAAGACGCCAATCGCGAAAAGTTCTATTGCCTTTCCATGTTCCCCTACCCTAGCGGTAAGCTTCACATGGGTCACGTGCGTAACTACACCATTGGCGATGTGGTTTCGCGTTTTCATCGTATGCAGGGCAAAAACGTCATGCAGCCCATGGGCTGGGACGCCTTCGGCATGCCGGCGGAAAACGCCGCCATTCAAAATCAGGTGCCACCCGGCGAGTGGACCTACCAGAATATCGATTACATGCGCACCCAGCTCAAGGCGTTGGGCTTCGCCTACGACTGGAGCCGAGAATTCGCCACCTGCGATACGAGCTATTACCGCTGGGAGCAGTGGTTCTTCACCAAACTCGTCGAAAAGGGCCTGGTCTACAAGAAGATGTCCACGGTGAACTGGGACCCGGTGGACCAGACGGTGCTGGCCAACGAGCAGGTCATCGAAGGCCGCGGCTGGCGCTCCGGCGCGTTAGTCGAGCGTAAAGAGATTCCGCTATGGTTTCTGAAGATCACCGACTACGCCGACGAATTGCTGGCTGATCTGGACAAGGTCGAGTGGCCCGAGCAGGTCAAGACCATGCAGCGCAACTGGATCGGCAAGTCAAAAGGCGTCGAGCTCAGCTTTGATATCGAAGCCGCGGACGGCGCCGCGTGTGAGCCGCTTTCGGTCTACACCACCCGCCCGGATACGCTGATGGGCGTGACCTATGTGGCCGTGGCCGCCGGCCACCCGCTGGCGAAAGAAGCCGCCGCGCATAACCCAGAGCTTGCGACGTTTTGCGAGGAGTGCGCCAAGGGCGGCACCTCGGAAGCCGAGATGGCCACCAAGGAGAAGCTGGGGATGGCGACCGGCCATAGCGCCGTGCATCCGCTTAGCGGTGAGCGGGTGCCGGTGTTCGTTGCCAACTTCGTGCTCATGGAGTTCGGCACCGGCGCGGTCATGGCCGTGCCCGCCCACGACCAGCGCGACTGGGAGTTCGCCACCAAGTACGGTGTCGAGATCAAACCCGTCATTGCCGACGAAAACGGCGAAACGCCGGATCTCAGCCAGGCGGCGTACGTGGAGCACGGCACGCTGATCAACTCAGGTGACTTCGATGGCCTCGAGTTTGAGGCGGCTTTTGATGCCATCGCCGCCAAAATTTCCGAGCTCGGCCGCGGCGAGACCAAGACCAACTACCGCATTCGCGACTGGGGCGTGGCCCGCCAGCGTTACTGGGGCGCGCCGATTCCGGTGAAGTACGGCCCCGAAGGTCAGACCGTGCCGCTGACCGATGACGAGCTGCCCGTTGAACTTCCCATGGAAGTCACCGTGGATGCCTCGGGCTCGCCGCTCAAGAAGATGCCGGCATTTTCCGATCTGGGCGATGGCTGGACCCGCGAAACCGATACCTTTGACACCTTCATGGAGTCTTCCTGGTACTTCGCGCGCTTTTGCTGCGCGGACAACCATGATGCGATGCTCGACGAGCGCGCCAACTACTGGCTGCCGGTGGATCTCTACATTGGCGGGATCGAGCACGCCATTTTGCACCTGCTCTACGCCCGCTTCTTCCACAAGCTGATGCGCGATTTCGGCCTGGTCGAATCGGATGAGCCCTTCCAGCAGCTTCTGACCCAAGGCATGGTGATCGCCGAAACCTTCTACCGACCCATGGATAACGGCGGCAAGCAGTGGTTCAACCCGGCGGATGTGGACGTGACCCGGGATGAAAAGGGCCGCCCGGTGAGCGCCGTGTTGATGAGCGACGGCGAGCCGGTGGAAATGGGCGGCATCGAGAAGATGTCCAAGTCGAAAAACAACGGCGTCGACCCGCAGTCGATGATCGACAAGTTCGGCGCGGACACCGTACGTTTGTTCATGATGTTCGCCGCCCCGCCAGAGCAGTCCCTGGAGTGGTCGGATTCCGGCGTGGAAGGCGCGCACCGCTTCTTGAAGCGGCTCTGGCGCCAGGTCAGCGAGCACGTGGAGACAGGTACCCCCGAGGCGCTTTCCGTCGAGGCCCTCGACGAGCATCAAAAGACGCTGCGCCGCAAGACCCACGAAACGATCAAGAAAGCCGGTGACGATATCGGTCGCCGGACCACCTTCAACACTGCTATCGCCGCGGTGATGGAGCTTTCCAACGCGGTGGGCAAATTCGACGACACCTCGCCCCAGGGCCTGGCCGTGGCGCGGGAGGCGTTGGAAGCCAGCGTACTGATTTTGGCACCGATCACCCCGCACCTTTGCCACTCGCTTTGGCAAGCGCTTGGTCATCAGGAGCCAGCCATCGAAGCGAGCTGGCCTGCCGTGGACGAGTCGGCGTTGACCCGGGATAGCTTGGAACTGGTGGTACAGGTCAACGGCAAACTGCGCGCGCGCATCGAGGTACCGGCGAGCGCCGACAAGGCCTCCGTGGAGAAACTCGCCATGGAGAACGACAACGTACAGCGCCACCTCGAAGGCCAAACCGTGCGCAAGGTCATCGTGGTACCCGGCAAGCTGGTCAATATCGTGGTGAGCGGATGAGCACGATGAAATCAATGCGCCGGCGCTTGCTGGCGCTGGGGGCCGCGGCCATTACGGCGGCCGCGCTGGCTGGCTGCGGTTTTCAACTACGGGGGGCGGACTCGCTCCCCACGCTTCCGGCGCTCACGATCGAAGGTGAGACGGCTACTCCGCTTGCCCGCGAGCTCGAAAGCCAGCTTACGCGCATGGGGACCAACGTAACCCCCGGCGCGCCCTGGCGGGTGACCCTGGGCACGCCCAGGGTCGAAAACCGAGCACTGGGAAGCGAAGGGCGCGCCAACCGCGACCACGAGCTGACCATGCGCGTCTCACTCTCGGTTCAGCAGCGCGATACCAGCGCCTACGCGCTCAACAACGCCGTGATCGATACCGCAACGCGTATCCGCGTCAACGACGACGACCTTTTGAACCGCGAAACGCTGTTGGATGAAGCGAATCAAACGCTGACTCGCCAGCTCGCCAAGCGCATCATCGAGCGCCTCGCCACGCTAGAGACGCCGCCGTGAAGGTGTTCGCCGACCAGCTGCCGGGCCAGCTTGCCAAAAAGCTGCCCCGGGTCGTGATCGTTGCCGGTGAAGAGCCCTTGCAGCACCGCGATGCTTGCGACGCGGTGCGCCAGGCCGCCCGCCAGGCCGGTATCGAGGAGCGCGAAGTGCTCGATGTCGAGCCCAATTTCGCCTGGGGGCGGCTTCTGGAGACGGCGAGCAACCTGTCGCTATTTGCCACCAACAAGCTTTTGGAACTGCGTTTAGGCAATCAAAAGCTCGGCCAGGAAGGCAGTAAGGCGCTTGCCCAGTACGCCGAGCAGATGGACGCCAGCGACGATGTCCTCTTGATCAGCATGGGCAAGCTCGACGCCAAGCAGCAAAAAAGCGCCTGGTTCAAGAGCCTGGATAAACACGGGCTCTTCGTGCCGGTATGGCCGGTGGATGCTTCGCGGCTGGGTTACTGGCTACGCGACCGCGCCGGGCTCTACGGCGTGCAGATCGATTTGGACGCGGCCCGGCTTCTGGGCGAGCGTACCGAGGGTAATCTGCTCGCCGCCGACCAGGAGCTTCAAAAACTTGCGCTGATTCACCCCCAGGGCACGCGGCTCAACGTCGAAAGCATCGCCGTGGGCGTCGAGGACAGCTCGCGCTTTGACGTGTTCAACCTGGCGGACGCCTGCTTGAAAGGCGAGCCACAGCGCGTTTCGAAAATCGTCTCCGGGCTCAAAAGCGAAGGGGTCGAGGCGCCCATCGTGCTTTGGGCGCTGACCCGCGAGCTGCGTACGCTCTTGTCGCTGCATCAACACCTCGATCAGGGCCAGAGCTTCGAACACGCCTGCAAGACCCAAAAGCCGATGATTTTCGATAAGCGCCGCCCGGCGTACCAAAAGGCGATCAGCCGCCTGCCGATGAAGCGGCTGCACAAGCTGTTGCTCATGGCGCAGCGCCTGGACCTGTCGGTCAAGGGCGCGTCCAGCGTGCCGCTCTGGCCCGGCCTGCACGATTTGGCGATGACGATGTCCGGCGCGAAAGGTATACTGACCGAAACCGCATGGACCTACCGAATTGGCGTGTAACCCGTTAGCAAAGGCTTGAATGGCCGCCCTGACGGTGGTTTCGGCGACTCATTACCTATTGCTCATTACCTACTTAAAAAGCGCTCTGCGCATTTGTCCAAGGATGAAGACGATGAAAACCCTGCGTGCCTCCCTTTCCGCTCTGTTGATTCTGGCGCTGGTGGTTACCAGCCTGCCGGTGATGGCGTCGAGCAACAGTGCCTCGACCGGCATGATCTCGACCCAGTCGATGCTCGCAAGCGACCAGGCCGGTAGTGATCGTCAGCGTATCAGCGACCTGCTGGCCCGCGCCGATGTTCAGCAAGCGCTTGTCGGCCAGGGCGTCGACCCGAGCGACGTTCAGGCACGTGTGGCCGCCCTGAGCGACAGCGAAGCCCAGCAGATGGCCGAGCGCCTGGACGAGCTGCCCGCCGGTGCCAGCGGCGTGGTCGGCACCCTCTTTGCCGTGTTCATCATTCTGCTGATTACTGATATTCTCGGCCTGACCGACGTTTATCCGTTTACTCGCTAATCGCACCGATGCGCTCTCTACTTCCCTACGCCCGCCTTGCGGGCGTTTTCATGCTCGCGCTTTGGCTTTGTGGCTGCGCGCGCAGCCCGGTTCTACTCGAAAGCACCTATCAAAGCATTGCCCCCCAGGCCGAGCTTGCAAGCGTGCCCTTCTTCGCGCAAAGCGAGTACCAGTGCGGCCCGGCAAGTCTTGCCATGGTGCTCGCGTACCAGGGAAAAGACGTCACCCTGGAGGAGCTCATTCCCCAGGTGTACGTGCCGGGGCGAGAAGGCAGCCTGCAGCCGGAAATGCTGGCCACGGTTCGCCGCCATGAGCTGATCGCCTACCCTATCCGCCCCACCATGGACGCGCTACTTGCCCACCTGGCGGCCGGCGAGCCGGTGGTGGTGATGCAAAACCTGTCACTGCCGATCTACCCGCTTTGGCACTACGCGGTGGCGATCGGCTATGACCTGCCCGAGCAGCGCCTGATTCTAAGAAGCGGTGAAATCGAGCGGCACACGATGGTGTTTAGCCGCTTCGATGCGACCTGGGCGCGCAGCGAGCGCTGGGGGTTCGTGGTCAAGGCACCGGGGGAGCTTGCCGCCAACGTATCGGCGCGGGGCGCGGTGGAGGCCATTAGTGCTTACGAGGCGCTACACGGTCCGGTCGCCACCCTCAGCAGTTGGCAGGCGCTCGTCGAGCGCCACCCCGCCAATGCGCTCGGCCAGTTCGCCCTGGGTAATGCGCTCTTTGCCAACCAGGAGCCGGCCGCCGCACGGCGCGCTTTTGAGGCGGCGACGCAAAGCGACCCTAACCTGGGCGCGGCCTGGCTCAACCTGGGGTTGCTGCGGGCCAACCAGGGCGATTCAGAGGCCTCACGCCAAGCGCTAAGCCGGGCCGCCGCCCTCGAAGGGCCCTGGCAAAGCCGTGCCGAGGAGCTATTGGGCGATTGATCGGCTGGCATTAAAAAAGGGCCCGTTGGACCCTTTTCTTTCGCTTGAAGATAACCTGTCGTCTAGAAAACGCGGTTCAAGCCATTTTGCGCTGCTACCCGATAGGCCTCGGCCATGGTCGGGTAGTTGAACGTAGTGCTTACGAAATAGCGCAGCGTATTGGCCTCGCCCTCTTGCTGCATGATGGCCTGGCCGATATGCAGAATTTCCGACGCCTGGTCGCCAAAGCAGTGGATGCCGAGAATCTCCAGCGTGTCCTGATGGAAAAGAATTTTTAGCATTCCCACCGTATCGCCGGTAATTTGCGCCCGGGCGGTATCCTTGAAAAACGCCTTGCCCACCTCGTAAGGCACTTTTGCCTCGGTCAGCTCGCGTTCGTTGGGGCCAAAAGAGCTGATCTCGGGAATCGTGTAGATACCGGTCGGGATGTCGGTCACGAACCGGTAGTCCTTGTCCAGCAGCTCGTTGCAGGAGTTCAGGCCTTGATCGTAAGCGGCGCTGGCCAGACTCGGCCAACCGATGACGTCTCCCGCCGCGTAAATATGGGGAAGCTCGGTGCGGTAGTGGTCGTCCACGCTTAGCTGGCCACGGCCGTTAGCCTTCAGGCCGATATTCTCGAGTCCCAGGGTATCGGTATTACCGGTGCGGCCGTTTGCCCATAAAAAGGCGTCGGCGCGAATCTTCTTGCCGGATTTCAAGTAGACGACCACGCCGGACTCGTCGCCCTCTACCCGGTCGTATTCTTCGTTATGGCGGATCAACACGCCGTGCTTGCGCAGATGGTAGGAGAGCGCGTCGCTGATCTCGTCATCGAGAAACGACAGCAGGCTGTCGCGGCTATTGACCAAATCGACCTTGATGCCCAGCCCGGAGAAAATCGAGGCATACTCGCAGCCGATAACGCCGGCGCCAAATATCACCATCGTGCGCGGGGTGTGCGCCATGCTCAAAATCGTATCGGAGCAGTAGATACGCGGGTGACGGAAGTCGATATCGCCGGGGCGATAGGGGCGTGACCCGGTCGCGATGACGACTCTTTTAGCCACCAGTTCCTCGACCCCTTCCTGGCGGTCGCGAACCAGCAGCGTGTGCTCATCCTTGAAATGGGCGGTCCCGTGAAACAGGTCGATACGGTTACGCGCGTAAAAGGTCGTACGCATCTCGACCTGCTGGTCGATGGTATCGCGGGAGCGCTCCATGACCCGGGGATAGGAGAACATCCGGGGCTCGCCGATATCGCGAAACATGCGGTTGGTATTGAACGCCAGGATTTGCTTGACCTGGTGGCGCAGCGCCTTGGAGGGAATCGTACCCCAGTGGGTGCAGTTGCCGCCCACCTGGGGTTGCTTTTCGATGATAGCCACGCGCTGATCGTTCTTGGCCGCGTTGATGGCCGCGCTCTCGCCGGCCGGGCCCGTACCAATCACTACGACATCGTAATTATGAACCGCCATACCGTCTGCGTCTCCTCGATCCCATGATCGCGCGCACGAAGCGTACGCGCGTTTACCTCACTTACGCCGCCGATAGCGTGGCGCTTAACGGCGGGTAGCGTTGTAGCCGAGATCCGCGCCCCGGCTTTCATCGCTTACCCGGCGCGCGCCGCCCCGCTTGCGGTTCTCTTCTTCGCATACCTTGTCTTTACCGCCGCAGATATCGCAGCCGTCTTTCATACCGATCTGATTGAGCCCGCCGCAGGAACCGGCGATCGGCTTGCGCCCCATCAAGACACCTACCGCCATGGCGGTCATGATGAGCGCCATGAAACCCAAAACCAGTAACCAAATAGCCATATAAGCCTCCTGTGACGTTGTCTTTCTCGGGACAGTAATAGGCCCTGAAAGTGCCGTCATTCGGGTTAACACACCCGCTTTAATGGGTGTACTGCGTCATTATACCTTGGTCATTATACCCTGGAGCGGGCGATATAATCAGGCAGTACGGCCAAGGGGTAAAACGAACGGGGCTAGCATCAAGCTAGCCCCGTTGAGCGTGGGATAAACCCTTAACCGCCGAAGTCATCCAGCATGATGTTTTCAGGCTCGACGCCCATATCCAGCAACAGCTTGATAACGGAGGCGTTCATCATGGGCGGACCGCACATATAGTACTCGCAATCCTCCGGCGCCGGGTGATCCTTCAAGTACTCTTCATAGAGCACGTTATGGATAAAGCCGGTCGCTCCTTCCCAGTTGTCTTCCGGGAGCGGATCGGAAAGCGCCAGGTGCCACTCGAAGTTCGAAAACTCTTCGGCCAGCTGATCGTAATCTTCGTTGTAGAACGTCTCGCGCCAGGAGCGCGCACCGTACCAGAACGAGATCTTACGATCGGTTTTCAAACGCTTGAGCTGATCGAAGATATGGCTGCGCATCGGCGCCATGCCCGCACCACCGCCGACGAAGATCATCTCGGCATCGGTATCCTTGGCGAAGAATTCACCGAAGGGCCCCATTACGTCGACCTTGTCGCCCTCTTTCAAGCTGAACACGTAGGTCGACATCAAGCCCGGCGGATGGTCAGACTTGGGCGGCGGCGTAGCGATACGGATATTGAACTTGAGAAGCCCCTTCTCTTCCGGGTAGTTCGCCATGGAGTAAGCGCGAATCACTTCTTCGTCGTTCTTATGGGAAACGTCGAACAAATTGAAGGTTTCCCAATCACCGCGATACTCCTCTTCGATATCGAAGTCCGAGAACTTGATATCGTAGGGCGGTGCAACGAGCTGCACGTAGCCACCAGCGCGGAAGGCCACTTCTTCGCCTTCGGGAAGCTTGAGGTTGAGCTCCTTGATGAAGGTCGCGACGTTGGGGTTGGCGGTGACTTCGCACTCCCATTTCTTGACGCCGAATACCTCTTCAGGCACTTCGATCTTCATGTCCTGCTTGACGGGTACCTGGCAAGAAAGGCGCCAGCCTTCCTTTTTCTCGCGCATGGTGAAGTGCGACTCTTCGGTCGGCAGAATCGAGCCACCGCCCTCTTCTACGCGGCATTTACACTGCGCGCAGGAGCCGCCACCACCACAGGCGGAGGAAAGGAAAATACCGTTGGCCGCCAGGGTGTTCAACAGCTTGCCGCCGGCCTGGGTGGTCAGGGTGTTCTCGGGGTCGTCATTGACTTCAATCGTCACGTCCCCGCTACTCACGAGCTTGCTGCGCGCTGCCAGAATGATCGCCGTCAAACTAATGACGATGACCGTGAACATGACAACACCGAGCAAGATGACAGATGTATCAACCATGTCGGTTTCCTATTGCTGAGGGTTTTCTACCTCGGCGGCGAGCCGCCGCCGAGAAAACCGGCCGATTAAAGCTGAATGCCCGAAAAGGACATAAAGCCCAGAGACATCAAGCCAACGGTGATGAACGTGATGCCAAGGCCTTGCAAGCCACCCGGTACATCGCTGTACTTTAGCTTCTCGCGGATACCGGCCAGGGCGGCAATCGCCAGCGCCCAGCCCGTACCGGCACCAAAGCCATACACCACGGCTTCGCCAAAGTTGTAGTTACGCTCCACCATGAACAGTACGCCACCCAGGATCGCGCAGTTAACGGTAATCAGCGGCAGGAAAACGCCCAGCGCGTTGTAAAGCGACGGCACGTACTTATCGAGGAACATTTCCATGATCTGAACGAGTGCCGCGATAACGCCGATGTAAGAAAGCAGACCCAAAAACGATAGGTCGATGTTTTCAGCCCCATCGATGCCCGTCCAGGTCAGCGCACCTTCCTGCAGCAGATAGGTGTACACCAGGTTGTTCACCGGTACCGTGACGGTGAGTACCACGATGACCGCGATACCCAAGCCGATGGCCGACGAAACCTTTTTGGACACCGCCAAAAACGTACACATGCCCAAAAAGAAGGCCAGCGCCATGTTCTCGACAAAGACCGAAGCAACGAAAAGGCTTAAATAGTGTTCCATGTTACACGGCCTCCTTCGGCTTGGTGTTTTCCTTCATCTTGAACTCGTTCTCTTCGACCTGCTCCGGGTTGAGCGAGCGCAGCACCCAGATCAAAAGGCCAATGATGAAGAACGCGGAAGGCGGCAGCAGCAGCAAGCCGTTGGTAATGTACCAGCCGCCATCCTGAACGGTCGGCAAAATGGTGTAACCGAACAAGCTGCCCGCACCGAGAAGTTCGCGGAAGAAACCCACGACCAGCAGTACGAAACCATAGCCCAAGCCGTTACCGACGCCGTCCAGAAACGACATGCCCGGCGAGTTGGACATGGCGAAGCCTTCGGCGCGGCCCATGACGATACAGTTGGTGATGATCAAACCAACGAAGACCGACAGCTGCTTGGACATTTCGTAGGCGTAGGCTTTCAGAATCTGATCCACCACGATAACCAACGATGCGATGATGGTCATCTGCACGATGATACGAATCGCCGAGGGAATGTGGTTACGTATCAATGATACGAACAGATTCGAAAACGATGTTACGAAGATAACCGCCAGCGCCATGACCAGCGATACGCCCATGCTGGTCGTTACCGCCAGCGCCGAACAGATCCCCAGAATTTGCAGCGCAATGGGGTTATTCTGGAATATAGGCGCGGTCAACACGCCCTTTGCATTTACATCCGCCATGATCAAGCCCCCTCAACGTCGTTGAAGTCGGTGTCGGTGTCTGCGGCGTCTTCCGGCTCGGTGTCACCCCGGAACTTGGCCAGGTACGGTCCAAAGCCTTCCTCGCTGAGCCAGAACTGGAGCATATTGGTAACGCCGTTACTGGTGAGCGTGGCACCGGAAAGTGCATCCACCTCGTACTCGCTGCTGGCGCCGCCCTTGGTCAGGTGAATCGCCGGTGAGAGGTCACCCTCTTCATCGTAGATCTCTTTACCTTCCCACTGAGCCTGCCAGCGCGGGTTATTCACTTCGCCACCCAGCCCCGGCGTTTCGCTGTGCTCGTAGTAGGTGATACTGACAATGGTATTGCCGTCACCTTCTACCGCCAGGAAGCCGCGCATACGGCCCCAAAGACCCTGTCCGCGAATCGGCAGAACGATCTGCTCCGGGTCTTCCGGGTCGCCTACCAGGTAGACGGTCGAATAGTTCTCAACGCGGGAGAGACCGGCGATGTCGCGATCGCCAGACAGCGTACGACCGGTCGCCGGGTCCCGCGCCGCTTCGAAGCCATCGTACTCGTCCGCATCGAACTCATCGGTATAGTCGCCGGTTTCAAGCTCGACGACGCGCCCGGTGATCTGCTCGCTGAACGCCTGCTCGACGTCCATGCCGGACTCATAGAGTCTGGCCACGTTCAGAATATTGGTCTTGCGGTCGAGCTCCTGGTTGAGCTGCTGCGCAGGGCGCAGCGCCACGGCCGCGGTAGAGACAATCACCGAGCAAACGATACATAGCGAGAACGCTACGATCAGAATTTTCTTGATGGAGTTGTTACCTTGTGCCATTAGGCAGTCTCCTCGGCCGGTGCGCCGATACGCTTGGTACGGCGTTTGATATTGGCCTGGACGAAGAAGTAATCAATCAAGGGCGCAAACAGGTTCGCGAACAGTATCGCCAACATGATGCCTTCCGGGAATGCCGGGTTCACCACGCGGATCAATACGGTCATCACACCGATCAATGCACCAAAGACCAGACGCCCCTGGTTCGTCATCGACGCAGATACCGGGTCGGTGGCCATGAACACCATACCGAAGGCAAAGCCACCGATCACCAGGTGCCAGTACCAGGGCATCGCAAACATCGGGTTGGTCTCGGAGCCGATCAGATTAAACAGCGCACTGGTCGCCACCATACCCAAGAAGACCCCTAGCATGATCCGCCAGGAAGCGATACGCGTCCAAAGCAGAACCGCCGCGCCCACTAGTATAGCAAGGGTCGAGACTTCACCCACCGAGCCTGGCACAAAACCGAAGAAAGCATCCGTCCAACTGAAGGTGTTGGCGAGCGTATCCATGCCGTCCTGGAAAGCGACGGACAAAGCCGTTGCGCCGGTGTAGCCATCCGCGGCCACCCAGACGGAGTCGCCGGAGATTTGCGCGGGGTAAGCAAAGTACAAAAATGCCCGGCCGGTCAGCGCCGGGTTCAGGAAGTTCTTGCCGGTACCCCCGAAGATCTCCTTACCGATCACCACGCCGAAGGTGATGCCCAGCGCCACCTGCCAAAGCGGAATGGTAGCCGGCAGGATCAGCGCATAGAGCACCGAGGTCACGAAGAAGCCTTCATTGACCTCGTGGCCACGCTTGATAGCGAACAGCACTTCCCAGAACCCGCCCACGGCGAAGGTGACCAGGTAGATCGGCAGGAAGTACACCGCGCCGAGCGCGAAGTTGGACCACAGACTACCGGGATCATGCCCCGCGGAAATCAGCAGAAACAACGTTTCACGCCAGCCTTCGAGGGCCGCGTAACCCGAATCGATCGCCACGTTGGTCTGCCAGCCGGCGTTCCACATGCCAAAGAACATCGCCGGGAAGGTGCAAAGCCATACGGTGATCATCATCCGCTTGAGATCGATGCCGTCGCGAATGTGGGCAGTGGTTTTGGCAACGCTGGGGGGCGAGTAAAAGATCGTGTCGACCGCCTCATAGAGCGGGTAGAACTTCTCGTACTTGCCGCCCTTGTGGAAGTGCGGCTCGAGCGTGTCGAGCGTTTGTCGAATACCCATATCAGGCCTCTTTCTCGATCATGGTGAGATTGTCACGCAGGATGGGGCCGTACTCGTACTTGCCAGGACAGGCGTAGGTACAAAGCGCCAGATCTTCTTCATCCAGCTCCAGGCACCCCAGGTCCATGGCAGACTCGATATCTCCCACGATCAGCGAACGCAGTAGCTGCGTCGGCATCACATCCAGCGGCATAACCCGCTCATAGTTGCCCACCGGCACCATCGCCCGCTCGGAGCCATTAGTGGAGGTGGTCGGCGCAAAGTTATTCAATCCCTTGAACCCGGAAAGGTAGATACCCATGACCGAATGGCGGTTTTTCCCCGGCGAGAGCCAACCCAAGAAGGAGCGCTTGTTACCCTCTTCCAACAGGCTGACCTGGTTGTGAAAGCGGCCAAGATAGGTCAGTTTGCCTTCGGCGGAAAAGCCTGAAAACACCGAACCGGAAATGACGCGGGTGCCGTGCGGCTCGATCACTTCGCCCTCGAAGAGCTCGTCGGTGCTGGCGCCAATGCGGGTACGCAGCAAGCGCGGCTTCTCGGCCCGCGGGCCGCCGAGTGCGACGATACGCGTGACGTCGAGCTTGCCTTCCACGAACAGCTTACCGAAAGCGATCACGTCCTGATAGCCGATATGCCACACGCTTTTATGCAGCGCGACCGGCGAAAGATAGTGAATATGCGTGCCGACCAGGCCCGCCGGGTGCGGCCCCTTGAAGCTTTCGCTCTTGACGCCGCTGACATCCCCACCGGGGATAGAGGCATTTTCACCCGTGCACAGAAAAACGTTGCCCTCGGTCAGGCGGGTTAGCACCTTGAGGCCGTCTTCGAATGCCTGGGAATTTTCGTTGATGATCTGAGCTGGGTCAGCGCTGAGCGGATGGGTATCCACGGCGGTGACGAAGATATCGGAAGGCGTGCTATCCAGCGCCGGTGTGCGCGAGAAGGGCCGGGTCCGCAGCGCGGTCCAAAGACCGGTCTCCACCAACTGGTCGACGACCATCTGACGGTCAAGCGTTGCCAATGCGTCGCGCTCGTGAGAGGCAAACGTCATGGCTTCTTCATTCTCATCGACTTTAATGACGACGGAAAGTAAACGTCGTTTTTCGCCACGGTTAATAGCGACTACCTCACCCCCGGCCGGCGCTGTAAAACGCACGCCTTCCGTTTTCTTGTCGGTGAAAAGTAGCTGGCCTAGTTTGACCTTGTCCCCTTCCTGAACTTCCATGGTTGGCTTCATGCCAACGTAGTCAGTCCCCAGAATTGCCACATGGCGCACAGGCCGCGCATCGTCGATACGCGCCTCAGGCGCTCCCGTGATGGGAAGATCCAGGCCTTTTTTGACTTCGATCATAGTCTCGCCCAGTTGATGGATCGGATATACGAAGGTAGGGGTTCGAATGCTTATTTTCTGCTGGATGAATTGTTGTTTGCTCTGCAGATTGTTACCAGTCAGGCCCAAGCACGCTTGAACCACCCCGAAAAATCTACCGTATTATAAAGATAAGCGCGGCCAATGACCACAACCCCGACCCTCTCCTAAAGTGCTATATACATATACTTTTCGCTTTATTTAACGCCATAAAAAAACGCCACCTTGCGGTGGCGTTGGCTGAACGAGGCGTCGATTGCCCGCGAAACGTGCCTTCAGGCGCTTGGCAGCTTCAAAAACGCAACGTTAGACATGTGCTGCAAAATGCGAATCACTTGGCAGCTGTAGCCGAACTCATTGTCGTACCACAGATAGACCACCGCGTGGTGACCGTTGGCGATCGTTGCCTTGGCATCCACGATACCCGCATGGCGGTTGCCGACGAAATCCGAGGAGACCACTTCCGGCGAATCCACGAAGTCGATCTGTTTTTGGTAGCGGGAATCGATCGACATGCGGCGCAGGTAGTCGTTGAGCGCGGCGACGTCGGTCTCTTTTTCCAGCGTCAGATTCAAGATCGCCATCGAGACGTTGGGGGTCGGCACGCGAATGGCGTTGCCGGTTAGCTTGCCGTCGAGCTCCGGCAGCGCCTTGGTCACCGCCTTGGCCGCGCCGGTTTCCGTCAGCACCATATTGAGCGCCGCACTTCGCCCGCGCCGGTCGCCCTTATGGTAGTTATCGATCAGGTTTTGATCGTTGGTGTAGGCGTGCACGGTTTCAACGTGGCCGGTCTTGACGCCATATTCGTCGTTGAGTGCCTTGAGCACCGGCACGATCGCGTTGGTGGTACATGATGCCGCCGAGACGATACGATCGTTTTCACCGATTGCCTCGTGATTGATGCCATAAACGATATTTTTGATATCGCCTTTGCCCGGCGCGGTCAAAAGCGCCTTCGCCGCCCCCTTGCACTCGAGATGCTGGCCAAGGCCGGCTTCGTCGCGCCAGATACCGGTGTTATCCACTACCACGGCGTTATGGATGCCGTAGTGGGTGTAGTCGACCTCACTGGGCGAATCGGCGTAGATGACCTGCACCACGTTGCCGTTGACCGTGAGCGTGCGCGCCTCGGTGTCGATGGAGATCGAGCCGTCGAAGGGGCCATGAACCGAGTCGCGGCGTAGAAGGCTTGCGCGTTTTTCCAGGTCCTTGGCGATGTCGCCGCGCCCGCGCACCACGATAGCGCGTAGCCGCAACAGATTACCGCCACCGGCTTTTTCCACCAGCACGCGGGCCAGCAGGCGGCCGATACGCCCAAAACCGTAAAGCACCACGTCCTTGGGCTCACCGGTACTCGCGCCCGGCTCATAGCCGTCGATGATCTCGCCAAGCTCGCGTTTTAGAAAACCGTCGAGATCATCGCCGCCCTGATGTTTGAAGGCGACCGCGAGCTTGCCGATATCTACGTGCGCCGGGGCCAGGTTCAACGAGGCCATCGCTTTCACGATCGGAAAGGTGTCCCGGACCGAAAGCTCGGTGCCTTCGATTTTGCGCACGAAACGGTGATCTTTCAGAATGCGGATGACCGAGCGCTTGATCAGCGAGCGCCCGAACATGGTGGCCACCACGTTGTTCTGACGATAAAGCACACCGACCAGCGGAATCATCTGCTCGGCAAGCGCTTCGTCGCCTTGCCACTGTTGAAAAACGTTCTCGAGCGTTGACTGACTCACGTGCGGCCCCTTTGCATGGTTTTACTTGATGGATGGAAAACATGGTGCGAGGTAATCTGCGCGTATTATCCGGGGGTTACGATAAGGCCGCAATCAAAGGATAGTCGCACGCCGTGTAGGGGTATTACACAAATGCCCATTTGACTACACGCGCAAAACAGGGTTGGGCACAGCTCTCTAACTGGTGCGGCGGATGGTGTATGATTGCTCCTTTGTTCAAGCGCAAGATACTCTGACTATGCCCTCTTTTTCTCTGCTCGACCCACCCAGCCCCCAAGGGGCACGCGACACGCTCTATCTGACGGCGCCGCCGGGCAGTGCGACGGCGCTTGCGCTTGCCCAAATAGCCAATGCGGCCCCCTTACTGGTGGTGACCCCCAGCACGGCCAGCGCCCAGCGCCTGGAACAGGACCTGGCGTTTTATAGCCAGGTGCCGGTACTGCCTTTTCCCGACTGGGAAACGCTGCCCTACGACAGCTTCTCGCCGCACCAGGATATCGTCTCCGCCCGTTTGCGCACGCTCAAGTTACTCCAGGACGGCGTCAAGGGCATCGTGCTGGTACCGATCAATACGCTCATGCAGCGCCTGCCGCCGGTGGATTACATCGCCGGACGCGTCATGACCCTCGAGGCCGGCACGACGCTTGAGCGCGAAAGCTTTCGCGAATCGCTCTCCCGCGCCGGTTACCGGGCGGTCGAAACGGTGTACGAACCCGGCGAATACGCCATGCGCGGCGCGCTGATCGACCTGTTTGCCATGGGCATGGATGAGCCGATTCGTATCGACCTGTTCGACGACGAGATCGACACCCTGCGCCACTTCGATCCGGCCAATCAGCGCTCCACCGACAAAGTCGATAAAATCGAGCTGCTGCCTGCTCACGAATATTCGCTAAGCCGCAGCGCCATCGCCTGCTTTCGCGAGCAGTTCGAAACGCTGTTCGACGTTGACCCGCGCCAGTGCGCGCTTTATAACGATGCGCTCAAGGCGATCCCCTCGCCCGGGCTCGAGCAGTATTTGCCGCTGTTTTTCGACGAGACGGCCTCGCTTTTCGAACACGTCACCCCCGACACGCGGGTCGCACTACTGCCTGGTGTGTTCGAGGCCGCCGAGCAGCATTGGCGCTCGATCGAGTCGCGCTTTGAAAACCTGGGGGTCGACCCGACCCGGCCACTATTGCCGCCCCACCGCGCCTTCATCCCGGTCAACGAGATATTCTCGGCGATCAAAGAGCGCCCGCGCCTGGAACTGGTTAGCGAAGAAGACGCCAACCGCCATGCGCACACCCCCAAGGCACACGAGCTACCCACGCTTGCCGTCAACGCCCGGGCGAAAGAGCCATTCGCCAGCCTGCTGGAGTTTCTCGAGCAGCACCCGGACACCCGCGTACTGTTCGTGGCAGAGTCCCGCGGACGCCGCGAGGCGCTCGAGGAATTGTTGGCACCGCTTCATTTGAAACTGCCCCACGCAGAGAGCTTCAGCGCCTTTTTGCAGGGCAGCGAGCGCGCGGCGATTACCGAGAGCCAGGTCGGTAGCGGCCTTTGGTTGACCGAGCCC
The DNA here is from genome assembly GCF_968212445.1 of Vreelandella sp. GE22. Taxonomy (NCBI): domain Bacteria; kingdom Pseudomonadati; phylum Pseudomonadota; class Gammaproteobacteria; order Oceanospirillales; family Halomonadaceae; genus Vreelandella; species Vreelandella sp. GE22. The sequence continues at coordinate 1,487,637 of NZ_OZ309110.1, read as the reverse complement.
AACGTGGCGGTGATCAGCGAAACCGAACTCTTCGGCGACGTGGTACGTCAAAGCCGCCGCCAGGAGAAAGCCACCGACGACAACGAGCTGGCGGTACGCCATCTCTCCGAGCTCAAGGAAGGCGCACCGGTGGTCCACCAGGCCCACGGTGTAGGCCGCTACCTGGGGCTCGAGGCGCTGGAAGCCGGCGGCCAGGCCAACGAGTTTTTGGCACTCGAATATGACGGCGGGGCCAAGCTCTACGTGCCAGTGGACAGCCTGCACCTCATTTCGCGCTACAACGGCGCCGACGACGAGCACGCGCCACTTCACAAGCTCGGCTCGGACCAGTGGGAGAAAGCGCGGCGCAAGGCCGCCGAGAAAATTCGCGATACCGCCGCCGAGCTTCTGGATATCTACGCTCGCCGCGAAGCCCAGCAGGGCACGGTGTACGAAACGCCGGACGAAGAATATAGCCGCTTTGCGGCCAGCTTCCCTTTCGAGGAAACACCGGACCAGAAAAACGCCATCGAAGCGGTGATCGGCGACATGATTTCGCCACAGCCGATGGACCGCGTCGTGTGCGGCGATGTCGGCTTTGGCAAGACCGAAGTCGCGATGCGCGCGGCGTTTTTGGCGGTGCAGTCCGGCCGCCAGGTCGTGGTGCTGGTGCCCACCACCCTGCTCGCCCGCCAGCACTTCGAGAACTTCCGCGACCGCTTCGCCGACACCGCGGTCAATATCAGCCTGATTTCGCGCTTTACCGGTGGCAAGGAGATGACCAAAACCCTCGAAAGCATCAAGGAGGGTCAATCGGATATCGTCATCGGCACGCACAAGCTGCTCTCCAAGAGCGTCGAGCTACCCAAAATGGGCCTTCTGATCATCGACGAGGAGCACCGCTTCGGCGTGGCGCAAAAGGAGAAGCTCAAAACCCTGCGCGCCGAGATCGACATTTTGACGCTCACCGCCACGCCCATTCCCCGCACGCTCAATATGGCGATGAGCGGCATTCGCGATCTTTCGATCATCGCCACGCCCCCGGCCCGGCGGCTATCGGTCAAGACCTTCGTTCAACAGCGCAACGAAAGCCTGATCAAGGAAGCGCTCCTGCGCGAGATTCTGCGCGGCGGCCAGGTCTACGTGCTGCACAACGAAGTCAAAACCATCGAAAATACTGCCGAGCAAATCCGCGAGCTCGTCCCCGAGGCCCGCGTAGGCGTGGCCCACGGCCAACTGCCGGAAAGAAGCCTCGAGCGGGTCATGTCGGATTTCTACCACCGGCGCTTCAACGTACTGGTCTGCTCGACGATCATCGAAACCGGGATCGACGTGCCCAGCGCCAACACGATTTTGATCGAGCGGGCGGACAAGTTCGGCCTGGCCCAGCTGCACCAGTTGCGTGGACGCGTGGGGCGTAGCCACCACCAGGCCTACGCGTACCTACTGACCCCGCCGCCCAAGGCAATGACCCGCGATGCGGTCAAGCGTCTGGAGGCCATCAGCGCCTCGGACGATTTGGGCGCCGGCTTCACGCTTGCCAGCCACGATATGGAAATCCGCGGGGCCGGCGAGCTTTTGGGCGACGAACAAAGCGGGCAGATGGAGACGATCGGCTATTCGCTCTATATGGAAATGCTCGACCGTGCGGTGAAGGCCATTCGGGCCGGCAAAACCCCCAATATCGATGCGCCGTTCAATAGTGGTCTCGAAATCAGCCTGAACCTACCCGCTTTGATCCCCAACGACTATATTCATGATGTACAGCAGCGCCTGGTGATGTATAAGCGCATTGCCAATACGCAAAGTGACAGCGAGCTTAAGGAACTTCAGGTAGAACTCATCGACCGCTTTGGCCTGCTGCCGGATGCGCTCAAAAACCTGATACGCCAAACCCAATTGCGCCACCGAGCCGAGCCCCTGGGGATCGCGCGTATCGAAGCCGGTGAAAGCCGCGGACGCGTACTCTTTACCAACGACACCCAGGTCGACCCGCTGACGCTGGTAAAACTGATTCAGACCTCGCCGGAACGCTACCGTTTGGACGGATCGGACACGTTAAGGTTTGAATTCGAAATGGAAAAAATCGAGCAGCGTTTTGAAGCCGTTGAAAACCTGCTGGGGCTTCTCAATCAAAAAGTAGCGGCGGCGTAACGCTTGGGGCAAACTAGACCTAAGCCGTATATACCAACGGATTGGTTCGCATCGAAACCCGACCTCGCGGTGGAACAACTCATCAGGAACGACCATGACGACACGACGTACTTATAAACTTTGGGGCCCCACCAGCCTGGCGGTACTGTTAGCTGCCAGCCTGAACGGCCCGGTTCTTGCTCAGCAGACCGACGACCAGGCCCCCATTGCCACACCGACACTTGAAAGCGATGCGCTTGCCAGCGCAGACCAGGTGGCGGCACAGCGCGAACTACCCCGCGGGCATTTTCGCTTGCCGGAAGAGGGCGACATCGTTGGCCAGTACTACACCGTAACGGTGCAGGACCCGGAAGAGACACTGCTCGATATCGCCAGACGCCATAATATCGGCTACGAAGAGATTCGCATGGCCAACCCGGACGTAAGTCTCTGGGTACCCGGCGAAGGCACCGAAGTGATCATTCCCGCCCAGTACATTCTTCCCCCGGCCCCGCGGGAAGGCGTCGTGGTGAACCTTTCGGAACTGCGCCTTTACTACTACCCGGCGGATAACCCGGGCGTCGTCGAAACCTATCCGGTCAGCGTAGGCCGCGAAGAGTTCGCAACGCCGGTGGGCATGACGCGTACCACGGTGAAGGTAAAAGACCCGGCCTGGTCGCCGCCCTCCTCCATGCGGGCCGAAGCCGCCGCGCGTGGCGAGCCCGCGCCGTCGGTCGTACCGGCAGGCCCGGACAACCCGCTTGGCCGTCACGCCATTTTGTTGGCCATGCCTAGCTACCTGATTCACGGCACCAACCGCCCGGAAGGCGTCGGTATGCGCGCCAGCCGCGGCTGCATTCGCATGTACCCGGAAGATATCGAGTCGCTTTACGAGCGCGTACCCAGCGGTACCCAGGTCAACCTGATGGACGCACCGTTCAAGGCAGGCTGGGGCGCCGATGGCACGCTGTTCGTGCAGTCCTACCCGCAGCTCGAAGAGAACGTGGGTGATTTTGAGCCGCTTTTGAACGCCATCGAGCGCGTCGAGTCGCTCACCGAGGACGACGTCCAGGTCGACTATGCCCAGGTCAAACGCGCGGTCGAGTCCCCCAACGGGCGCTTCGTCGCGCTTTATGGCCCGCAGGCGCCGGCCCCGGAAGCCGAATCCCCCGCCGAGCAGGCACCTTCCGAGCGCAGCGGGCTGTTCGAGGAAGTAGAGCTTAGCGCCATCAGTGAGCGCGACAGCGACGCTTAATCGCACGCGATAAAGGCAAGCCTGGCCGCTCGAGGCCGAAAGAGGCTATCGCTTTGACGAGCGGTAGCCTTTTTCGTACCCGCTCGGTCGCCACCAGGCGCCAAACGACCGGCAATAAAAAACCCCGCACGAGGCGGGGTTTTTCACATCTTACGCAGACCGCTGAGCCTAAAAGCTGCTCAGTGGTCCATGCAGAATTACTTCTGCATGGAGCGCTGGAACTGACGGCTCATTTCTTCACGGTTCTGCTCGGTCATCTGCAGGGCAGCTTGAGCGTCGCGCTGAGCCTGGTTAGCAGTGTTCAGAGCTTGTGAAGCCATGCTGCGAGCTTCTGCAGCGTCAGCCTGGGCGGACTCGGCAGTCATGCGAACTTCTTCCAGAGCGCTGGTAGAGGCACAACCAGCCAGAACGGCCAGAGAAGCAGCAGCAGCGGTCATTTTCAGAGCAGTCTTAAGAGTCATAATGTTCTCCTTGAGTCTTCCTTGGGTACTACGTTGAAGGTATGACAAAAAATAAGGCTAGAAGGTAAGCTTAATTTTGTCTACCTGCGATGCAGGTTCATTTCGGTGACTGGCGCCAATAACTTATGTCATGTTGCCGAAGTCAAACGCTGTTTTATATTAGTCCACAACGCTTGTCTATAGCCACCTCTTTAAAACCTCGAACTTCCTTAGGGACTACGCCCATATTAGCGGATCACGACGCGGGTGCCAACATCTACGAGCGACGCAATGCGCTCAATTTGCTCGTTGTTTACTGCAATGCACCCTTGGGTCCAGTGAAACCGCCCGTGAATCTGTGGGTCGGACGACCCGATACCGTGTATCCCGATAGCCCCACCAAGCGCGGTGTTCTGCGGTGGGTAGCCGTAGCGGCGGTATTCATCGAAATAGGCCTCGTAATCGGCCTGGGAGTAGATACCCTGCTCCAGCGCCATGCGAGCATGGGGGGGCGTAGGATAATCGATTCCGATGAAGATGCGCCAGCGGCTTTCGTGATTAAAACGATAAACCCGGAACTCGCCCAGTGGCGTGGTGCTGTCGCCCCGCACGCGCTGGGTTCGCGCGCCGCCGGTCCCCCGCGAGATCGGCGTAAAACGCTCGATCAGGGCGCTTCCGCGAAAAATGCTCAGCACCCCCTCTTTATCGTCGATCAGCACCCAGAGCTCGGTACTGTGGCGCGGCACCGCCGCCCGATTCAAAAGCGTCTCGACGATGTCGCTTGAGGGAAGAGTGCTGGCAGGCGCGGAGACGTTAGCGCTGGCCACGGCAGGCAAGCCCATGGCAAGTGCTAAAAAGCGGCGGCGGTTTACAGACATGGGGCAGCTCTCGGTACAGGCCGGGGCAACCGACCAACGGGTATGAATAGCCTGGAACGTTTATACCTTATTGCCACGCCCTGTGTCAGCGCCCGAGCGTTAAAAAGCCATCGCTTGCGCCGTTGCTTCAAACGAAGAGGCGCTAGATATCCTCGAACTCACGCATACTGGTGACCAGTTTACGCACTTCGGCTTCATGTCCCTGGGCCAGCGAGGTGAAAAACGCCTCTTCCGGCTCGATCTTCGCGCACTCGGCGCGATGCTCGTAAAGTGCGCGAAGAAGCTCATGCGCTTCGGAGGCGGTTTCGATGGCTTCATCGATGGAAGCGGCGACGCCGCGCTCGTAAAGCGCCTCGAGCTTGGGCGGACGCGGGAAATCACTCGTCTCATCGAACCAGAGCTCGAGGACTTCACGATGATCGCTTCCATCGTGAAAAATGGCCTCGAGCCCGCTGCGCATTTTGACCTCGCGAGAGGCCAGATAGGTCAGCGCCATGGCAAGGCGCTCGTTATCGGTCCGGGCGGCGCCTTCGCTGTACTGTTTGGCCATACGCCCGTGAAAATCCTGGGCCCACGTTAGTAGATCCTTTACCTGGTTATAGCGCGTTTGCATCGTTTCTCCTCGACCATAGACCCGAGTAGTCACCACTCGGTTAACGTCTTCTCAGAGCACCTGGCCAAAACAGAGTTCCCGTTATGGGTATCTTAAGACGCTACCACTCCTGGCTGGTTTCGCGCAGCCCGGCCATTTCCCGTTTGGCCGCCTGTACATTGGCATGCAGTGCGCGCGCAAGCGATACTTCCCCATCGAGGGCGATCATCGACGGGTTGCTTACCGGGCGCCTGGCGGCGCCCTCGTCGCTTTGGAGCTTCATGAGCTGGCTGATCAGCCAGTGAAGCCAGCTATCGGGCTGGGCCGCCAAATCGCGAAGCCGGGTCAGCTCGGCGACCTGGGGTCCGTCGGCGGCCAGCAGCGTCTGCCAACGGCGCGTATCCAAACGCGCGTGCTCGGTCACCTCGGCCAGAAAGGAATTCAGGGCGAGCTCGAACAGGGCAAGCGCGCCCTCTTCGATGGCCATCTGACGGACAATGGCCTGCTCCCCCGCCGCTACCGGCGTCTCGATCAAAAGCTCGGTCTGGTAAAGGAGCTGATTGGTGCGGGTGCGGGCACTCACTTGCGCTTGTCCTCCACGTGCCACTTGCCGGCCTCGAATGTCGCCTTCCAGCCGGTCGCCTTACCGCCTTCGTCGGTCATGACGTACTGCTCTTTATTTTTGCGCGAGTAACGGATCTGCGCGGGACGGCCATCCGGGTCTTCGCTTGGCGCCTTGAGAATGAAGTGGTACTTCTCCGGCAGCTCATCCTTGTGCGCTTTTAGCTCTTTGACCAGAGGCGGGCGCGTTTCGCGGTTTTTGGGGAACTTGCTGGCGGCTAAAAACAGCCCGCTCGCCCCATCGCGCAGCACGTAGTGGTCCTCCACCTTTTGGCAGGCGAGCTCCGGCATCGGGATCGGGTCCATTTTCGGCGGCGCCACCTCGCCACTTTTCAAAAGCTTGCGGGTGTTGCTGCAGTCGCTGTTGGTACAGCCGAAGTACTTGCCGAAGCGCCCGGACTTGAGCTGCATCTCACTGCCGCACTTGTCGCACTCGATGACCGGACCTTCGTAGCCCTTGATCTTGAACTTGCCTTGCTCGACCGCAAAGCCGGTGCAGTCCGGGCTTTCGCCGCAGATATGCAGCTTGCGCGTCTCATCGATCAGGTAACTGTCCATCGCCGTACCGCACTTGTCGCAGCGGCGCTTGGCACGCAGCGCGTCGGTCTCCGCCTCTTCGCCGGCGTCGTCGGCGACCACCTCGTCGCCGGGGATCAGGTCGATGGTCGTCTTGCAGCGCTCCTTGGGCGGCAGGTTGTAGCCGCTGCAGCCCAAAAACACCCCGGTCGAGGCGGTACGAATCTGCATGTCACGCCCGCAGGCCGGGCATTCGATATTGGTCGGCACGGGCTGGTTGGGGCGCATGCCCTCGTCGCTTTCGGCCTTGCCAAGTTCTTCGCGAAATTCGCCGTAGAAGCTATCCAGTAGCGCCTGCCAGTTGCGCTCGCCATCGGCGACTTCGTCCAGGCTATCCTCCATCCGAGCGGTGAAGGAATAGTCCATCAAATCCGGGAACGACTCTTTGAGACGCTCGGTGACGATGTCGCCGAGCTTCTCGGCGTAGAAGCGCCGGCTTTCGAGTTTGACGTAGCCGCGATCCTGAATGGTCGAGATGATCGCCGCGTAGGTCGAGGGGCGCCCGATGCCCTGCTTCTCGAGCTCCTTGACCAGGCTCGCCTCGGTATAGCGGGCCGGCGGCTTGGTGAAGTGCTGCTGCGGATCGAGCTGCTCGAGGTTCATCGCGGTGCCGACGGGCAGGTCCGGCAGGCTCTGATCGTCGTTCTTGCCGGCGGGTTTGATGACCCGGGTATAACCGTCGAACTTCAGCACCCGCCCTTTGGCGCGCAGGTCATAGCCGCCCACCTCGACGCTCAGCGTACTAGAGAGATACTCCGCGGGTACCATTTGGCAGGCCAAAAACTGGCGCCAGATAAGCTCGTAAAGGCGCTCGGCGTCGCGCTCCATACCGGCCAGGTCGCTCGCTTTACGCTCGACGCTGGACGGGCGGATCGCCTCGTGGGCCTCCTGAGCGCTCTCCTTGCTCGAATAGCGCACCGGCGCCTCTGGCAGGTACGCCTTACCGAATTCACTCGAGATATAGTCGCGGGCGCTCTCGACCGCATCCTTCGAGAGGTTGGTGGAGTCGGTACGCATGTAGGTGATATAGCCCGCTTCATAAAGACGCTGGGCCATGGTCATGGTCTTTTTCACCGAAAAGCCCAGCCGGCCGCTCGCCGCCTGCTGCAGCGTAGAGGTAATGAACGGCGCCGAAGGCTTGGAGCTGGTCGGTTTGTCTTCGCGGTTGGTGATCGAAAGCGATGCATCGCGCAGCGCCGCGATCCGCGACAGCGTTTCGTCTTCCGAGGTGGGGCGAAACGCCTGGCCGTCCTGACGGGCAAGCGCAAAGCGCACCGCCTCGCCGTCCGGGGAGACCAGGTCGGCGTGAACGTCCCAAAACTCTTCGGGAATGAACGCCCGGATATCGCGCTCGCGCTCGACGATCAGACGCACCGCCACGGACTGCACCCGTCCGGCGGAAAGCCCGCGGGCGATTTTCGCCCACAGCAGCGGTGAAAGCATAAAGCCCACCACCCGGTCGAGAAAACGCCGCGCCTGCTGCGCTTCCACGCGAGGGATATTCAGCGCCCCCGGCGCCTTGAAGGCGTCCTGAATGGCGTTTTTGGTGATCTCGTTGAACACCACGCGCTTATAGCGGGCATCGTCACCGCCGATGGTCTCGCGCAGGTGCCAGGCAATCGCCTCCCCTTCGCGGTCCAAATCCGTCGCAAGGTAAACGGCGTCGGCCTTCTCGGCGAGCTTTTTGAGCTCGGCAACGACTTTTTCCTTACCCGGCAGCACTTCGTACTGCGCCGCCCAACCGTTGTCCGGGTCGATTCCCATGCGCCGAATAAGCTGGTCGTGCGCCTTACGCTTTTTATAAACCGCTTTCTCGTCCGGCGAGAGTTTGCGGGTCGCCGCGGCCTGGCGCGCGCGCTCCTTGGGATCCGAGGCGGCCTTACCCGAGCCGCTGGTCGGCAGGTCACGTATATGGCCCACGCTCGACTTGACGATGAAATCGTCGCCGAGATACTTATTGATCGTCTTCGCTTTGGCAGGCGACTCGACGATGACCAGTGACTTGCCCATAGTGCTCCACTTCCTGTTGCTTAAGCTCTCAAGACCAGCTCTCAAGACCAGCTCTGAATACGTACCGCGTTTGAAAACGTGGTGGCGGTGTGAAAAATGCGCCTACCCTACCCCAGCCCTTTCTCAAGCGCCAGTGGCTCTGTAACAAGCAAGCGCACTTTACTAAATAGGGGTGTAGCGCGGCGTTTGCAAATTTTGCGATGAAATAACCCACGACCCGATCACCCGCTCGGCCCGAAAACACCCGCTGCCGGGACAAAAAAACGCCCCTGGCCAGGCCGGGGGCGTGATAACGACAACGTCAAAAAGGCTATATCGAAGTTTGGCGTTAGCGTTTGTTACGCGGCTTGCCGCGCGCGCCCGAGGTACGTTTTGCCGCACCGCTTTTAGCGTTAGCGCCACTTGCACTGGCCGGATTTGCGTTTTCCGACGTCGCTTCACTAGCACTGCCTGGCTGATCAAAACTTGCCTGGGCGCTCGGCTTTTCTTCATCGGTGCTTTCGACGGCCGGGGGCGCGCTCTGCGCAGGGGCGACCTCTTCGCTGCGCCGCGCTTTGTCGAAAAGCGCCTTGATCTGGTCAAAGCGTTTTGCGCCCTGCTCGCTTAGCTCGCCGCTGGCGGCGAATACCTGGGTCATGTGCTGGATGTGCTCATCAAGCGCTGCGTTGCTCTCACCTTCCAGAAGGCCCGGGAGCGAGTCGAGCGCCTGCTCGCGGTCGAGCTTTAAAATGAAGAACTGCTCGCGCACCAAGCGCTTGAACTCGCAAAGCGTCGTTTGCGATTCGAGCTCGGCGCGGGAGGCGCGCAGGCGTTTGAAGTTACGCTCATCCGAGGCCGGTGCGCCGCCCAGCACGTAGATGACCGAGCGAATGGTGGCTTCCAGCGGGCCGCCTTCGACGATCTTCTCGCGAAGCGCCGCCTTACGGCTTTCGATGTAGCGAAGATGCTCGGGTTCGGCCCCCGGCCGGCGGCGGTGCACGTGGGCATCGCCATGAAGCCCAACCGCCGCTTGAAGCTGGGGCTGGCCGTAGAAGGCCATGAACATTTTTTCGGTGGCGCCATCGCGAATATCGCGGAAGGTATTCAGGCTATCGACAATTTGATTCGAGGCGAACGACTCGAAGGTCTTGAAGATATTGTCCTCGCTGACCTCGGCGCGATTCTGGCGCACTGCGTCGGCCATTTTGGGCAGCCACACCGTCATCGGGTTGCGATCCGACATGAGCCGGTACCCCAAGCGAATCGGATGCATTTTACGCATGAAGCGCGCCGATTCCGGCGTCACCGCCGCGCGAATGAACGGCTGCAGGCAAAGCCGATAAAAGCCCAGGTTGATCTCGGAAACCCGCGCGACGGCCGCAAAGCGCCGGTCATCCTCGGGGCGGTGCTGCACTTCCTTGTCGAGCTCTTCGAAGTTGCGCGGCGTGAACTCGAGCAGGTAATCGCGCTCTATCAGCTCGGCATCCTTGCGCTCGCTGGCATGCGTGATCGTCGTCTCGTAAAGCCCGGGCGGCATGACATCGATATAGTCCATGTTCGCCGTGAACTCGGAGTGCTCCTTGCGCGAAACGCTGCCGGAGACAAAAATCCCCAGGTGGCCGGTAGTATCATGCATGCAGTACATGATCGTCTGCTCGTTGGCGACGATATCGTCCGTGTCCTCGTAAAGATCGCGTATCCACCCCAGCGCCTGAGGCGGTGGAGTAATATCGTCGCCGCGGGAACAGAACACCACGACCGGCGAGCGCAGGTTGCGAAGGTCGATCCGCCGACCGTCGCGGGTCACCAACTGCGCGGTAGACAGGCGGTTGCCGACGAACAGATTATCGACGATGTACTGTATTTCGTCGCCGCCCAGTACCACGTGGCCGCCCCACCAACGCTCGAACTCCAGATAGCGCGTGGACTCGGTATCCACGTTGGCGTAAAGATGATACTGCTTTTTCCAGTAGGTGTTGGCCGGGTTCAGACGCTCGAAATTTTGCACAAGCCAAGCACCATCGAACTGGCCATTGCCCAGGTCGCTGGTCAGCGCGGTCACCCAACTGCCGCCCGCCATGCCGCCGGTATAGCGCATGGGCGCCTTGCCGCGCTCGCCGGCCCAGTAGGAAAGCGGCGCGCCGGCGACCAGAATCGGCCCAAACACGTCCGGCTCCAGGGCGGCCGCCATCATCAACTGCCAACCCGCTTGGCAGTTGCCCACCACCATGGGTTTTTCGGTGATATCCGGATGCAGCGAAATCACATGGCGCAAAAAAGCAACTTCCGCTTCGACCACGTCTTCGACGGTTTGGCCAGGCTCGGGGTAGGGCAAAAAGCCGATGAAATAGCAGGGATGACCCGCCTTGAGTGCTACCCCTAGCTCGCTATCGGGCTTGAAACCACCAATACCGGGGCCGTGGCCGGCACGCGGGTCGACCACCACGAACGGACGTTTTTTGGGGTCGACCTGGCTGCCTTCCGGCGGTAATACCCGCAGAAGCTCGTAGTTGGTGGGATGGGCCAGGGTGCGACCATCCACCAGCACCTCGGTTTTGAACCCCAGCACGTTGGGCTTGGTCTGCTCCATGTGCTCGAGGTATTGGTTGCCTCGCTCGCGCATGACATCCCAGTAGAGAATGTTGCGCTCGACGCTGTCGCGCCAGTAACTGGCGGCGGCACGGCCAAAACCGAAGGGGTCCATCATGCTGACCAGCGCCTCCTGGCCCGGGAAGGCGGAGGCGCTTTGGCGGGACTCGGAGGCGCCGTTCAACCAGCGGCCCGAGAGCAAGGGATTAGCGAGAAAATTCATGGATTCTCCTGATGGATCGATGCAAGACGCTCATCCATACACACATCATGATGCTGCAATGCAATATAGTCTAGACCAAACCCGCAAAGCCGTCGATAAAGACGCCGCCCGTGCATCGGTGGTAGCATCGCCTCAAGGGTCCCGCGCAGGATCTTGCCATTTTTCATCAAGCCGCCCGCCCGGCGGCTCGAACCGATGCATTGAGAGGCTTACATGACACCCAAGAGCCTTCTCAACCGCCTGACGTTCCGCCAGCTCCAGGTCTTTCAAGCGGTCTACCAAAAGCGCTCCTACTCCCGCGCCGCCGAGCAACTCGGTTTGACTCAGCCCGCCGTGAGCGCACAGATCCGCCAGCTCGAACAAGCCGTGGACGAGCCGCTTTTCAAGTACGCCGGCAAAACGCTTTATGCGCTGCCCGCCGCCGACACGCTGGCGGTATCCGCCCGCGAAATCATCGGCCAGCTTTCGAAGCTCTCGATGAATCTTTCCGACTTGAACGGCGCTATCAAAGGCGAGCTCAATCTGGCCGCCGTCTCGTCGGCCCAGTACGTGGTGCCTTACCTGCTCGCCCGCTTTCGCGCCCAGTATCCGGAGGTGACGGTGCGCTTGAAAGTGTGTAACCGCAGTCAGGCGCTGGAGCGGCTGGCCGAGCAGCGCGACGACCTGGTGATCATGGCCATGGTGCCCGACAACGACGGCCTTTCGGTGACCCCGCTGCTCGAAAACGAGCTGATCCCGGTGGTGTGGCCCGGCCACTCGCTTTTGACCATGCAAGCGCCGACCCTTGGCGACTTTGCCCGCCACTACATATTGATGCGCGAACCAGGCTCCGGCGTGCGCAACGCCTTCGAGCAACTGGCCGCAAGCCAGGAAGTGGGCCTTGCCCATCGTATCGAGCTGGGTTCCAACGAGGCGATCAAACAGGGCGTCATGGCGCGCCTGGGCGTGGCGGTACTGCCGCGCCTGGCGGTGCAGCTCGAGCTCGAGCATCAGTTACTTGCAAGTCTGGAACTCCCCGCTTTTCCGATCCGCCGGGCGTGGTGTGCCGTCCACCGCCGGGAGCAGTTCCTGTCGCCGGTGGCCGAGCTCTTCTTGCGTTTCACCAAGGAGCGCTTGAAAGAGTACCGCCGCTACTTCCAGGCCCCGGCTACCGCGCTACCCGGCCACGATGTCGCTTGCCTGCCGCTCACCACTCCCCCTTGAGCGGGTCGCCTGAGGGCTATCGTGCTATTTTGCACTTTGCTAAATATGTTACATTAAAGGGTACTACCTACGTCGTATCTAGCGCGTAGAGACCGCATTTTAAAGAGTGCCTATCGGAGAAGCACCGCGGGCCCACCCGCCGGGCACCTCGCACTTTTCCTAACGCACTTTTTGATGTAGCCCGTTGCACAGTAGAGAGGCTCTTTTTTATGAGCAACACCCCCACACAGCGTGTGTCCAGCGGCGAAAAATATCGTAACGAGCACGGCACCTCGGCGATCAAGGACGGCATGAAGCAGCGAAAGGAAGAGCCCCAGGCGCCTTCGCTCGAGCGCAAGCCCAAGTGGCTGCGCGCGCAGATCCCCGCCGGCGAGCGCTTCGAAGCCGTCAAGAAAAACGTCGCTGAGCACCGCTTGAGTACGGTATGCGCGGAGTCTCACTGCCCCAACATGGGCGAATGCTGGAGCAACGGAACCGCCACGATCATGCTGATGGGCTCGGTATGCACCCGGGCGTGTCGTTTCTGCGCGGTGGATACCGGCAACCCCCAGGGCTGGCTCGACAAGGAAGAACCCGAAAACACCGCCAAGTCCGTCGAGCTGATGGCGCTTCGCTATATCGTGCTGACGTCGGTCGACCGTGACGATCTCGACGATGGCGGCGCTGGCCACTACGCCAGCTGCATTCAGGCCATCAAGGCGCGTACACCCGAGGTGGTGGTCGAAGCGCTGACGCCGGATTTCGACGCCGAACCCGCGGCAATCGAGCGCGTCGTCGATTCAGGGCTCGAGGTCTTCGCCCAGAACGTGGAAACCGTCGAGCGGCTGACCTCGCGGGTGCGCGACCCCCGGGCGGGCTACCGTAAAACCCTCGACGTGCTGGCCCATGCCAAAAAGCACCGCCCAGAGGTGATCACCAAGACGAGCCTGATGCTGGGTCTTGGCGAAACCGAGGAAGAGATTCTGCAGACCTTCGATGACCTGCGCGAAATCGGGGTGGATATCGTGACGCTGGGCCAGTACCTGCGCCCAACGAAAAACCACCTGCCCGTCGAGCGCTGGGTCACCCCGGAAGAGTTCGACCGCTACCGCGTGCTGGGGCTGGAAAAAGGCTTTATGGAAGTGCCTTCCGGGCCGCTGGTACGCTCTAGCTATCGCGCCGACAAGGTATTCGAGAAGAACAATCTGGGCCTGGCCTCGCCGGCTGCGGTGCCCGGCCAGCAGGAGGATGAAAACCGCATCCCTGCCCTGAACGTCGGCTAAAGCCCCGCCCTTTAACGCCAACCCACGAAAAAAGCGCCTGACCGGTAACGGTCAGGCGCTTTTTTTGGCGCCGACTGGCAAGCGCCGCGCTAAAACGTTTTGCGCTGGGCAGGCCCCAACGTACGCCCGAGCTCGCAAGCCAACGCCCGAGCGAGCTGCTCGCCCACTGCCTCAGGCGCCTGGAGCTTCACAAGATCGGCAAGCCGGGTAACGGCCATGCCCTCATAGCCGCAAGGGTTGATACGCGCAAACGGGGCGAGATCGGCGCTGACGTTTAACGCAACGCCGTGATAACTCGCCCCACGGCGGATACGCAGCCCCAGGGAGGCAATCTTGGCCTCACCCATCGGCGTTGGTACGTAGACACCCGGCGCATCCGGGCGGGCGCGGGCGCTCACGCCGTACTCCCCCAGCACCGCGATCACCGCGTTTTCCAGCGCGCTGACCAGCTCGCGCACGCCGATCTTCGCCCGGCGCACGTCCAAAAGCGGGTAAAGCACGACTTGACCCGGGCCATGGTAGGTCACCTGCCCGCCGCGATCGGTTTGCACCACCGGGATGTCGCCTGGCATCAACAGGTGCTCGGGCTTGCCCGCCTGGCCCTGGGTAAACACCGGGTCGTGCTCGACCCACCAAAACTGATCCGCGGTGTGTTCATCGCGGGTATCGGTCAGGTGGCGCATGGCCTGCCATACGGGAGTGTAGGGCTGCCTTCCCAGGGCGTAGAACTCGATAGGCTCGCCTGCCATTAAACGACCATATGTACGCGGCCGGTCGCCTTGAGCTCTTCGAAAAGCGTTGCCAACTGTTGCTCGCCGGTGGCCTGAAACGTCAAACGTACCGACTGGAAGCGGCCATTGCGGCTAGGCACCACTTTAATGGCGGTGGCATCAAAGGCGGGATCGTACTTCACCAGAATTTGACACACGCTCGCCGCGAAGTCGTCCGCGGCGTCGCCCACCACCTTGATGGGGTAGTCACAGGGAAAAGTAATTTTGGGGGGCTCGCTGGCGCTGGGCATTCTTAAATCGCGAAACCCGTTATTCGCATCCTTTTTCATAGTACAACCTTGTTTACCCAATAGAGGACGCGCGCCGGGCAAGGCCAGGCGCGCGCATGAAATTCATTTTAGACGATTCGATCAGTCGGTGAAGCTTGCGATCAAGCCGCTGAAAAAGCGCCGTACCTGGTCGAATAGACGCTTGAACAGCCCACCCTCTTCGACGGCTTCGAGGGCGGTCAGCTGGCGCTCGCCCATCATATCTTCACCCAGATAAACCTCGAGGGTGCCGACTTCGTCGCCCACGGCGATCGGCGCCTGCAGGTCCTGATGCAGGTTGAGACGCGCACGCAGCTCTTCGTTACGGTTACGCGGCAACGTCATGAAGACCTCGTCGCTCACGCCAACGCGTAGCTCGTTGGCTTCGCCACCCCATACGCGCGGAGTGGCCAGCACCGCGCCGCGCTCGTAGAGCTTCATGGTTTCGTAAAAGCGGAAACCGTAGCTCAGCAGTTTCTGGGTTTCCTGGGCGCGGGCTTCTTCGGAGTTGGTGCCCATGACCACCGAAATCAAGCGCATGTCGTCGCGCCTGGCCGACGACACCAGGCAGTAACCCGCCTCGGTCGTCCAGCCGGTTTTCAGGCCATCCACGGTCGGGTCGCGCCAGAGAAGCCGGTTACGGTTGGGCTGATCGATGCCACCGAAGGCAAAATTACGCTGAGAATAGATCTCGTAGTGCTCGGGGTAGTCGTTGATGATGTGCTGCGAAAGCCGTGCCAAATCGTGCGCCGAGGAGTAGTGATTCTCGTGGGGTAGGCCCGTGGCGTTTTCGAAATGGGTGTTGACCATACCCAGACGGTCGGCGTGCTGATTCATCAGGTCCGCGAACGGCGCCTCCCCGCCGGCCAGGTGCTCGGCCATGGCAACGCTTGCATCGTTACCCGACACGATGATGATACCGTGGAGCAGGTCGTTGACGGAGACCCGGTCGCCGACTTCGATAAACATCTTGGAGCCGCCGGTACGCCAGGCGTTCTCGCTGATGTTGACCATATCCTCCATGCTGATAGTGCCGCGATCCAGCTCGCGCTCGACCAGATAAGCGGTCATCAGCTTGGTAATACTGGCCGGCGGCAAACGCTCGTCGGCGTTGTGCTCGACGAGTATGCGTCCGCTATTGGCATCCATCAAAATCCATGAGCTGGCCGCCAGCTGTGGGGCGGCAGGAATGATGGTTTGCGGTTGAGGAATTACCTGGGCCGTGGCAGGCAACGCCACTGCGGTCACCGTTGCAAACAAACAGAGCCGGGCGGTACGGCGAAACGCATTAAAAATAGTCATTACTCACTTCTCACTTGCATAAAGAGCGTCAAAAAACGTTAAAACCAGGTTAATCCGATTATCTCACAACAAACACCTGCGGGAAGCCCGCCTGACCAAGCGCTGAGCGAGCCTGCTGCTCCTGGCCAGGTGACATGGGGCCGACCTGCACCCGATACACGCCCGCATCGCTTTGCACGCGCACCGAGTGCAAAAGCTCATCGCCCAGGCGCTGTTGAAGCGCGCGGGCGCTCTCTTCGCTGCCTAGCGCGGCGATCTGCAAAAAGATCTCTTCGCCGCCACCCTGGGGCGCCGCTGCGGGCGCTGGCTGAGGAGACGGAGGTTGAGGCTGCGATTGGGGCTGAGGCGCTGACTGGGCGCGCGGCGGCGCCTTTGCGGGAGCGGCTGACTTAGCGGGGGCGGAAGCACCGCCACGGCTGGCCAGCCACTGCTGCGGGTCGATCGCCTCGACGCGCACCGGGCCGGTCCCGTTATCCAGAATACCCAGCCGCGCCGCCGCCGCGTAGGAAAGATCGATCTCGCGGTCACTGTGGAAAGGGCCACGGTCGTTGACGCGCACGATGACCGACTCGCCGCTATTCAAACTGGTGACGCGCGCAAACGTCGGCAGCGGCAGCGAACGGTGCGCCGCCGACATTTTATACATGTCGTAAATTTCCCCGTTGGAGGTCGCGTAGCCGTGAAATTTCTCACCGTACCAGGAGGCGTTGCCCTGCTTGGCATAGCCTGAAGCGCTTGGCAGCACGTTGTAGGTCTCGCCCCACACCTCGTAGGTCGAACGGTTCCCCGCCCGGGACGGCTCCTCGATACGTGGCTGGGCGTCGGGCACTTCGCTGACATCCGGTGGCTCGAGCGGGTAGGCATCCCCGGTCATGGCGTAGCGCTCGCCGCTTTGTGCAGCGCTCGAACTGGACGCCTGGCTTGCGGGGGCCGGCGCGGCTTCTCGAGGCGGATGATCGGGATTGACCGCCGGCGGCGCGCTTTGGCTAGCGCAGCCGGTCAATAGCGCCAACAGGGTGATGCCTCCGACCAGGCGCGGCTTCTTAAACAATGACCTCATCCTTGCCCCTCAAGCGTGTGCGCAATGGCCTCTGCAAGCTCCACCACCGCCATCGCGTAGAGGTGGCTATGGTTGTAGCGGGTAATGACATAAAAATTGTATTCGCCAAGGCCGTACCGGGTATCGCCATTGGCGAGCTCGAGTTTTAACGGCACTACATCGCGGGACGCCTCGAGCTCGGTATCGGCGGGCACTAGCCCGGCCTCGGCGGCCTCGGCGGCGGTGGTTACCGGGGTGCTGGTCTGGTTGAACGTAAGCGTGTCCAGCGCATCGCCGCTTGCCTGGGCTTCGTGGTAGACCGGCGCACCCGGCTGCCAGCGGTGCTCGGCGAAATAGTGGGCGACGCTGCCAATCGCATCGACGGGATTTTCCCATAAATCACGGCGGCCATCACCATCGAAGTCGACCGCGTAGGCATCGTAGCTGGTGGGAATGAACTGCGGATACCCCATTGCGCCGGCATAGGAGCCATAAACGCTCTCCGGGGCGACCTGCTGCTCATAGGCGATATCCAAAAAGGCGGCCAGCTCGCCGCGAAAGAACGCGCCGCGCGTGGGGTGATGAAAGGCGAGTGTGGCCAGCGAATCCAGCACGCGGTGATCGCCTTTATAGCGCCCGTAATAGGTTTCCACGCCGATGATCGCTGCGATGATTTCCGCAGGCACCCCATAGGTTTGCTCGGCGCGCTCGAAGGCATCCTGATGAGTCTTTATGAATTCGGCGCCCTGGGCGATACGCTCGTCACTAATGAAAATATCGCGGTACTCGAACCAACGCAGGCGGCGCTCTGCGGCGCCTTCCATCGCATCCAGCACGCTCTGGCGGTACTCGGCCGTGTCGAAGGCTTCACGCAGCCAGGCCTCGGGGATGCCCTGGGCACTAAGCTCTTCGAGCAACTGCCGGGTCTCGGGGTGTTCGTCCGGGGCGAAGGCGCTGTGGCCCTCGCTTGCCAGCGCCGGGTTAAGGCCGGCAAGGGCCATCATCAACACAAAGCCACTGACGCTGTTTCGGGTCCTGCCCATTACCACCACTCCTTTGTAAACGAATCGCGCCGCGAGTCTAGCGCGACAGCAGCCGCCGGTGGGCGTGTATCGACATGAGAATACCGAAGCCGGCCAGCAAGGTCACGCTCGACGTACCTCCGTAGCTGACCAGCGGCAGCGGGACACCCACCACGGGCAAAATGCCGCTGACCATCCCTACGTTGACGAACACGTAGATGAAAAATGTAAGAATGATGCTGCCGGCAAACAGTCGGCCGAACGTGTCCTGGGAGCCGGCCGCCAGCCACAAACCACGGCTGATGATCAGGGTGTAGAGCGCGAGCAGCACCAGCATGCCGACCAGCCCGAACTCCTCGCCCAGCACCGCAATGATGAAATCGGTGTGCCGCTCGGGCAAAAACTCGAGCTGTGACTGGGTCCCTTCGAGCCAACCCTTGCCCCATACGCCGCCGCTGCCGATCGCCGTGGTGGATTGGATGATATTCCAGCCCGAACCCAGCGGGTCGCTGTCCGGGTCCAGAAAGGTCAGCACGCGCTGGCGCTGGTAGTTGTGCATGTTCATCCATAAAAGCGGCAGCGCCGCCCCGGCAAGCGCGGCGATGAAGGCAATCAGCCGCCAGGAGAGGCCGGCCAGCAGCACCACCAAAACGGCGGCGCTGGCAATCAAGAGCGAAGTACCCAGATCGGGTTGAATAGCGGTCAGCACTACCGGCACGCCGATGATCACTGCGCACACCGCGATATCGCGAATCCGTGGCGGCAGCTGACAGCGGTTCAAATAGGTGGCCACCATCAGCGGTACGGCCAGCTTCATCATTTCCGATGGTTGAAAGCGAATGACCCCGGGAATTTCCAGCCAGCGCTTGGCGCCCATGCCGATATCGCCGGCAATCTCCACCGCCAGCAGCATGGCAAGCCCAATGCCGTACGCTAGTGGCGCCCAACGCAAAAACGTGGACGGGCTTAGCTGGGCGAGAATGAACATCCCCACCAGCGCCACCCCAAAGCGCGACGCCTGGCCGATGACGACCTCGATACGCTGGCCCGAGGCGCTATACAGCACCAGCAGGCCTCCCGCCATCAGCAGCAGCAGCATACCCAAAAGCCAGGGGTCGATGTGCAGCCGCTCCCAGATACTCTTGCGCCGCGCGATACCGCTATCCGGCGGGCGGACCGGGTGACGGCGGAAACTGCGCGGCAGCGGCCAGGCCGTCATCAGTTGCCCTCCACGTTGGCACTTTCGTCTTCCATCTCATCGAGCACCTCTTCCACCTCCGGAGCTTCGTCGCGCAAGAGCCAGGCGTCGGTCATGGCACGGGCCAGGTGAGCGGCGTGGGTACTGCCGCCGCCCGCGTTTTCGACGATCACCGAGACGGCGATTTGCGGGTCGTCGATCGGTGCAAAAGCCATGAAGAGCGCGTGGTCACGCAGCCGCTCTTCGAGCTCATCGGCGTTATAGCGCTGGTCCTGGCCTAGCGAGAATACCTGGGCGGTCCCGGATTTTCCGCCCATGCGGTACTCGAGCCCCACGCCGGTGCGCCGCGCGGTGCCTTCGCTGCCGCTAAGTACTTTTTCCATGCCGCTGAATACCCGGTCCCACCAGCCGTCGTTGTCCAGCTGGATATCCTCGAGGGTATTCGGTAGCGGCATGGCCAGCGGCTCGCCACCAATCGTGCGGGCCAAGTGCGGCTTGACCCAGTGGCCCCGGTTGGCAAGCGTCGCCGTGGCGCTGGCAAGCTGCAGCGGAGTAATTTGCCAGTAGCCCTGACCGATGCCGACGGATAACGTCTCCCCCGGGTACCAGGGCTGATTGAAGCGAGCACGCTTCCAATCCCTGGAGGGCAAAAGACCGGTGCTTTCACCCTGAACGTCGTGAGCAACGCGCTGGCCGAAGCCGAAGTTGCTCATCTGCTCGTGAATATTGTCGATGCCCATATCGTGGGCCAGCGAGTAGAAATAGGTATTATTGGAGACCGCAAGCGCACGCTCCATATTCACCCGCCCATGGCCCCAGCGCAGCCAGTTACGGTAACGCCGCGAGTCGTTGGGCAACTGATAATAACCCGGATCGTTGATCGTGGTGTCCGGCGTAATGGAGCCTGTGACGAGCCCGGCAAGCGCCAAAAACGGCTTGACCGTGGAGCCCGCCGGGTAATGACCCCGAATGGCGCGATTGAAAAGCGGCAGGTCGATATCGTCCTGAAGCGCCCGGTAAGAGGCGACATCGATACCGGTCACGAACTGGTTGGAGTCGAACCCCGGCGTCGACACCATGGCCAGAATTTCACCGGTACCGGGCATGATGGCGACGATCGAGCCGCGCCGGCCATCCATGAGTTCGTGGGCAAGCGTTTGTAGCCCCTTGTCCAGGGTCAGCGTTACGTTCTGGCCTGGCACCGGGTCGGTACGGCCGAGTTCTCTGAGCACCCGGCCCCGGGCGTTGGTTTCGACCTTGCGAAAGCCCGCCTCGCCGTGAAGCTCCTCTTCGTAGAAGCGCTCCACCCCGGTTTTACCAATGAAGTGGGTGCCGGCGTAGCGCCCGGTATCGAGCTTTTTGAGTTCTTCTGCGTTGATCCGCCCCACGTAGCCCAAGGCGTGGGACATGATCTCGGCATCGGGGTAGTAGCGCAAAAGCTGCGCCTCGACCTCGACCCCGGGCAGGCGGTGGCGGTTGACGGCCAGTCGGGCGATCTGGTTTTCGCTGAGATCGCTCATCAAGAGCGCCGGTTGGAAGGGCCTCTGGCGCTGGCGGGAGCGCACGTTGAACGCCTCGATCTCTTCTTCGGGCAGCGCCAGCAGATCCACCAGAAGCGCCAGCGTCTCGTCCAGGTCGTCCACCCGCTCGCGCACCAGCGTCAGATTATAGGTGGGCCGATTTTCCGCCAGCAGCACACCGTTGCGATCGAAGATCAGCCCGCGGTTGGGCGGCAGCGGCTCGACCCGCACGCGGTTTTTTTCCGAGCGCGTGGTGTAAAGCTCGTGCTGGGTGATTTGCAAATAGGCGAGCCGGCTGGTCAAAAGTCCGGTCAGAATCATGACGAACACGATCGCTAGAAGCGCTCGTACCCGGAAAATACGTAGCTCCTGCTCGGCGTTTTTTAGCGTGTCTCGGCGCTTGCGCATAGCAACAGACTGTTCCTGGATCTGGCGCGGGGCGATCCTGGCGAGCGGCCAGCGATGCGCCTAGCGGTGGTAAGGGTGACCGATAAACAGCGTCCACGCCCGATAGAGCTGCTCGGCGAGCAGAACCCGCACCAGCGGGTGCGGCAGCGTAAGCCCGGAAAGCGACCAGGTTTTGTGCGCCAGCGCGGAAACCGAGGGTTCCAAACCATCCGGGCCGCCGACCAGCAGGACGATGTCCCGCCCGTCCATGCGCCACTCGCCCACTTCCCGGGCCAGCTGCTCGGTGGTAATACGCTTGCCGTTCACTTCGAGGGCGACGATTAGCTCATCGCCACGCAACTTTTCGCGGATGCGCTGGCCTTCGAGTGCTCGCGCCTTGGCGATATCGGCATTCTTGCCCCGGGCCCCAAGCGCAATTTCTTCGACCTCGAGGGCAAACTCGCGCGGCAGACGCTTACGGTAAGTGTCCACGCCCTCTTCCACCCAGCCAGGCATTTTCGTGCCGACCGCCAGAAGCCTTACCTTCATGAATCGAGGCTCGTCATCACGACATCGTGATGCGCTGATCGGACTTTTGCAGCGTTTCGTTGATCATATCATCGCTGTCGCTGGGTAGATCCGCCCAGAGCCGCTCCAGGTCGTAAAGCGCGCGCGCCTCGGGCAACATGACATGCACCAGCACATCGCCCAAGTCGACCAGTACCCAGTCGGCGTTATCGCCGCCTTCTACGCCCTGGGGCTTCAAACCCTCGGCCTTGGCTTTTTCGACGACGTTTTGGGCAAGCGCCGATACGTGGCGTGTCGAGGTACCGCTGGCAATCAGCATCAGGTCGGTGACCTGGGTCAACTGCGACACATCGAGTTGCGTAATATCGCGGGCCTTGAGCTCTTCTAGCGCTTCAATCGCCAGGTTTTTCAGTGTATCGATTTGCATGACTCCCTAAACAACCTCATGTGATGGTCACTAAATAGCGGGCCATTGTAACGGCTTCTTTACCGACTACCAGCGCTATTAGCGACTTTGATAGAGCCCGCGGGCAAAAATACGTGCTTCAACGGCCTCGGGCAGCAGGTAGCGCACGCTTTTCCCCTCACTCAGGCGCGCGCGAATGGCCGTGGCCGATACTGCCATGCGCGACTCCAGGCTAAGCGATAGAAACCGCCCCTGGGGGTGGGCCATAAGGCTTGCCACCGTATCGACTTCGCGATGACTCACCAGTTCCGTGAGCGGCGCGGGCCATCGCGCTTGATAGCCCGGCCGCGCGATCACCGCCAGATGGGCCAGTTCAAAAAGCGCTTCGGGGTTTTGCCACTCGGCCAGGCGCAGGAAGGTATCGTAGCCGATCACCATGACCAGCCGCGCCTGGGGGCCGTACTCCTGGCGCAGCTCTTTGAGGGTATCGACGCTGTAAGACGGCCCATCCCGCTTGAGCTCTCGGTCGTCGGCGATTAAACCGGGTGTATCGCCGACCCCGGCCTCGAGCAGTGCAAAGCGCTCTTCGGCAGTGACCTGGGGGGTGTCGCGAAGCGGCGGCCGGGGCGCGGCAATCATGTGGAGTCGGTCAAGTGTCAGCGCCTCGCGCACTTCCACCGCGCTTCGCAGATGACCGACATGCACCGGATCGAAGGTGCCACCCAGCATGGCCACCTTGAGCACTGCCTGGCTCATTGGCGAACCTGACCCTCGCCCAACACGATATATTTCTGCGTCGTCAGGCCTTCAAGACCCACCGGGCCGCGGGCGTGAAGCTTGTCGGTGGAAATACCGATCTCGGCGCCCAAGCCGTACTCGAAGCCATCGGCGAAGCGGGTCGAGGCGTTCACCACCACGGAGCTCGAGTCCACCTCGGCCATGAAGCGCCGGGCAAGCGTATAGTCCTCGGTCACGATCGCATCGGTGTGCTGCGAGCTATAGCGCTCGATATGGGCGATGGCCTCGTCGACGCCGTCCACCACCTTGATGGCCAAAATCGGCGCGAGATACTCGGCCTCCCAATCCGACGGTTGAGCTTCGAGCGCCTGGGGCAGCAGTGCGCGGGTGCGTTCACAGCCGCGTAGCTCGACCTGGTGCTCGGAAAACGCGCGGGCAAGTTCTGGCAGTAAAATATCGGCCACCGCGGCGTCGACCAGCAGCGTCTCCATGGTATTGCAGGTTCCATAACGCTGGGTCTTGGCATTGACCGCGATGGCCAGCGCCTTGGCGGGGTCGGCGGTGGCATCGATGTAGACGTGACAAACGCCGTCGAGGTGCTTGATGACCGGCACCTTCGCTTCCGCCGAGATCCGTGCGATCAACGATTTCCCGCCACGCGGAATGATCACGTCGACGAACTCAGGCATGCTGATCAGTTCGCCCACCGCGGCGCGGTCGGTGGTCGCCACCACCTGCACCGCGTTCAAGGGCAAGCCGACGCTTGCAAGCCCCGCCTGAATACAGGCGTTGAGCGCGCTATTGGAAGCGTGGGCCTCGGAGCCGCCGCGCAGAATGCAGGCGTTACCGGATTTCAAACACAGGCTCGCCGCCTCGATGGTCACGTTGGGGCGAGACTCATAAATGATCCCGATCACACCGAGCGGCACACGCATCTTGCCGACCTGAATGCCGCTTGGCCGGTAGTTCATCGCGCTGATCTCCCCCACCGGGTCGGGCAAAGCAGCCACCTGGTCGAGTCCTTCGATCATGGCGTCGATACGCGCCTCGTCCAGCGCCAGCCGGTCCAGCAGCGCCGGCTCCAGCCCGTTTTGACGCCCGCGCGCCAGGTCCTCGGCATTGGCTTCGATCAGCACATCGCGGGCGTTATCGAGTTCGCTTGCAATCGCGCCAAGGGCGCGCTGCTTGATACCGGTATCGGCGCTACGCAGCACTCTTGCTGCAGCCCGGGCATTTTGTCCGACGTGTTGCATATAGGCGGGCACGTCGCTTGTGGCTAACGTGGGCAAGTCGTTATGTTGGTCGGCGCTGGCAACGCTCATGCTCCCTCCGGGTAGTGTCCACAGGCATCAATATTATGAAGATGACGGCTCGTTATAAGGTGACCGGGTCGTTAAAGGGCACCACAATAGGGCGACCGCCACATCCGTTAACATTAACACCCCCCAATAGATAAACTAAACGTTATAATGCGTTTTAAACGCCGCTTATCACCGCGCGAAGATATATTCTCAAATCGGTCAATAGTTAGCCTTTATGGAAAACAAGTACAAGATACACTTTTTGAGAATCAACTTGCTGCTGGCCGCCGCGGCGCTTGCCTGCTGGAGCGTAAACGCCCCGGTGATGGCCGCCACCGCGCTTTGGGCAAGCGCGCTCTGGCTTGCGTTAACCGCGCTGCTTTTGGATTTCACCCTTCGCCGCTCTCGCGACGTTTACTGGCAGCTTTTCACCAGTGGGCTGCTGTTATGCCTGATTGCCGCCGCCCCGGAGCGCCACAGCATGCTCATTTGGGTATGGGCGGCGCTTTTCATGTTGCCGCAAAGCCGTCGCAGGACGTTTGGCAATGTGGCCGGCGCGCTGATTAGCTGGCTGCTGATTGCGCCAAGCACGCCCAGCCCCCAGGCCGTGATGCTGCTTTTAGCGCTTTGCGGGCTCTCGCTTCTGGCGTTTGCTCAAAGCCGTTGGCTGATCAACGTCAACGGCACCATACGCCAGCGGCTGCGCCTGATCCCCGGGTTAAATCTGTGGGCAGGCGAGCAGCTTTTGAAGGACCTGAACCGCGAGCAGATTCGCGCCGAGCGCGAGAACATTTATGCCGAAGTGTTGATCATTCACGTCAAACGCAAAAAGCTATGGTCGTCGGCCCAGCGGCTTTGCGAACTCATCCACGGTTTCGAAAACGTCTACCATTTGAGCAGCTCGTGCCTTGCGGTGCTGCTCTTGTGCCACGACCGCGACGCGGGCGCCAGGCGCCGCCACGGGCTTTGCAGGGCGCTCTCCAGTAGTGTGATCTACCATCATCTGCCGCTCGATCAGCTGGACATCACCACCGTAACGCTTGACTCGCTCAGCCAACGCTCGCTCAGTCAACACTCTGCCTTCGAGGAGACCAGCGCATGATGCGGTGCTTACACCCCAAGGCGCTCATGACACTGACCTATGTGATCTGCCTTTTGATCACTGCGCTTTATACCGCGTGGCTTTATGCCATGGGTTACTATCGCGAGCTGGTCGTACCGATGTTCGTGACGCTGTTGCTTCTGGCCGCGCTGCTGCTCCACTACGGCCAGGCCTTTTCGCCCTACGGCCCCCGGGCCATTTTGCTTATAAGTGCCTATATCAGCGTCTCCTCGGCGCTCTATTTCGGGCTCACGCACTCCATGCTGTGGCTTGGCCTGCCCATCGCCGCCGCGTTCGTGCTTTTGCCCCACTGGAGTGCGATGGCTCTCAACCTGCTTTATATACCGCTTTGGTGGCTGCTCCCGTCCGCCGGCGGCGTGTTTTTTTCGTTTCCCTTCGAATATCTCGCCCTCGTTTTGCTGTTCGCGCTGCCCCCCTGGGAGCTCGCCAGGCGCCACGCCCTGTTAAAGGCGTCCGACCCCAACGACAGCGAGTGCAACGCCTACCATATCGACACTTTGAAGGAGCGCCTGGGCAACGAGTTTCAGCGCGCGCTACTGCTCGACAAACGCCTCGCCGTGCTGGTGCTTCACCTGCCTCAGTTGGACATGGCCGAGGAGCAATTTGGCGTACGCACCAAAAAAGCGCTGCTCGGGGCGTTCTGTAGCGAGGTCAATAGCCGATGCCGCGATCACGATCTGCTGGGCCGGGCCGGCAGCGCAAGCTTTTGGCTGGTATTACCAGATACCAGCGAAAGCGGCGCGCTCCTGGTTCGCGAGCGCCTTTATCGGGCGCTTTCCCGGCGGGTCTTGATCGAAACCGGCCCGCTCGAAGCGCGTATCGGGGTATGCTTACCGCAGCAAAGCGAACGCTTCGCCCCCTACGTCCGGCGCCTCGAGTACGTCTCGAGAACGCTGCCCGACGCTTAACGGTTTCGCTTTTGCGCGCCACCAACATTGAATGGAGTCATTTGTGCATCTAGCTGAGCAGCTGCTGGACCTTTCTCTCTCGCCTTTAACCTTGCTGTTGATGATTTTTCTGATTTCAGCGCTCGAATCCCTGGCCGTGGTGGGGCTTTTGGTGCCCGGGGTGGTACTGGTAACCGCGGCGGCGTCCATGGCGGGTCATCAGGGAGTCGACGTCGTTTGGCTACTGCTGGCCGCTTTTTTGGGTGCCGTAATTGGCGATGGGGTGAGCTTCAAGCTGGGCTATGACCACCATGAGCAGGTGACAAGGCGCTGGCCATTGGCACAGCACCCGGAGTGGCTAGGCCGCGGGGCGCGCTTTTTCGAGCGCTACGGCATCTATTCGGTCTTCATCGGACGCTTCGTCGGGCCGGTACGGCCGATCATTCCGCTGGTGGCCGGCATGATGCGCATGCGCCCGCGCACTTTTTTATGGGCCAACGTAAGCTCTGCGGCGATATGGGCACCGGCCTACGTGTTGCCAGGCTATTTGCTGGGCCATACCTGGCAGCGCTACCTGGAACTGCCGTCCAATATCGAAACCGCAGTTTTCGCAATAGCCGCGATTATCGTCGCGCTGATCGTGGTGTTCTCCTGGGGTCGCGCTCAGGTAGGCCGCCACGGCCGGCTCTATTTGATGACGGCGCGCCTTGTGCGCCGAGTGCCGTTTATCCGAAGGCCCTGGCTTGCCATGAGCCATTCCGGCGAAGTGCCGCTGGCCTCGCTACTGCTGCTGATCATCGCGCTGGCCGCTTTTAGCGGCTGGACGCTTTACATACTACAAAGCAATGGCCCGCTTGCGCTGGACCTGCAGGCCCAGCGGCTGTTCGACTGGCTGCACACCGCGCCACTTCTAAGCGTCAGCGTATTTCTTGCCAAGCTGGGCGATAAGCTCGGTATCGTGGTGCTGATAACACCCTGGGCGCTTTGGCTTTTGCTGCATAAACGCATCGACGTACTGAGCCACTGGGCCGTGGCGCTGGGCGGGGTAGCGCTTCTCAATACCGCCGGAAAAGCCGCCTTCGGCCGCGCTCGGCCCGATACGCCGGACTACCTGACCGGCTCGCTCTCCTACCCAAGCGCCCACACCTCGGGTTTTGTGGTGGTGATCGGCCTGGCCGCGGCGTTCATGGCCGCCAAGTGCTCGCGTCAGTATCGGCTGTGGATTTACTGGGCCGCCATTTTACTGGTGGTGCCCATGGCCCTTTCACGGCTTTTGCTCGGCGTGCACTGGCTAAGCGATTTAATCGGCGGGGCGCTTTTGGGGCTGATCGTGTGCGCGCTGGTCAGGCTTTCCTGGCAGCGCCGCGCTCGCCCGGCGCTGCCGCCCTGCCCGGTGGCGCTGCTGGTGGGTGCAACCGTGGTGCTAATGGGCCTACGGGTCGGCTTTTTACCCCCGGTTTAAGGCGCGCCTAGCCCAGCGCGAGCCAAAGCCCCACCCCAATCATCAAGGTGCCGGCGATACGGTTCATAAGGCGTACGTTACCGCTTTTACCCAGCGTACGGCGCAGGGTTTTACCGCCCGTGGCATAGATCAGCATGCTGGCAAATTCGATGACGAGAATCACCGCGATCAGCGCGGTGAGCTGCTGCGCAAGCCCCCGGGAGCTATCCAGAAACGGCGGCAGCAGGGCAACGAAAAACGCCCAGCCCTTGGGGTTGGCGATCGCGGTCACGAACCCCTGGGTCGCCAGCTGCAGGCGCCCGGCGGGCAGGCCCGTATCGAGGGTATCGGGAATCGCCATGCGCCCGCGCGAGCGCCACATCATCACGCCCAGGTACACCAGGTAAGCACCGCCAGCCCACTTGAACACCGTAAATAACGCCGGCTGTTGGAGCATCAGCGCTGCCACGCCTGCCCCGGCCGCTGCGGCCACCAGGCCAACGCCGGCAAGCTCCCCCATCATCATCCAAAGAGTGCGTTTGACCCCTTGGGTCATACCCAGCACCATCGCCAGGGTCATACACATACCCGGCGTGAGCGAGACGAACAAAAAAGTGGGGATGAAGACGGAGAGTGTCGCCCAGGAGAGCATTCGCAGAGATCCTTCCTATTGAACGGGTTATGAGCCAGCGGGGTGCTCGCCCCAGCGGGGCACCAGAGAATGGGCGATACCCAACTGATTGAGAATGCGCGCCACGATAAAGTCGACCAGGTCCTCGATCGAGGTTGGCTTGTGATAAAAGCCGGGGGCGGCGGGCAAGATGACCGCGCCCAGCCGACTCAGCGTCAGCATGTGCTCCAAATGAATCGCCGAGAATGGCGTTTCGCGGGGGACCATGACCAGGGTTCGGCGCTCCTTGAGGGCGACATCCGCGGCGCGCTCGATCAGGTTATTGCTGGCCCCCGTGGCCACCGCCGAAAGCGTGCCGGTGGAGCACGGGCAGATCACCATTCTAGAAGGCGCGCCGGAGCCCGAGGCGACCGGCGCCATCCAGTCTTCACGCCCGAAGCAGCGAATCTGGCCTGGCTTCGCGCCGCTTAGCGCCGTCAGGGCTTCCTGCAAACGCTCGGGCTTGGCGGGCAGGTCCACATCGGTTTCCGTGGCGATGACCATGTGGGCGGCCTTGGAGATCATCACCCACACTTCACAGCCAGCGCCTACCAGCACCTCGATAAGGCGCAGCCCGTACTGGGCGCCGGAGGCGCCGGTCAGCGCCACACTCACCGGGGCCTTGAACCCCGTCGTGCTATCGCGCTCGTCCATTCAAACCCCCTTGTCAGCCAGTGCGCGTAAAAGACGCTCGTGAACGCCGTCGAAACCGCCGTTGGACATGACCACGATACGGTCCTGGGGCAACGCCCGGGCCACCACCGCCTCGACCAGCGCGTCGATATCGTGATACAGCCCGCCAGGCGCTTGGTCGTCCACCAGCGTGGCCATCGACCAATCGAGCCCCTTGGGTTCGAACCAAAAGGTGGCGTCGGCATCTTCGACAGAGCCTTTCAACCGCTCGGCAAGCGCCCCCAGGCGCATGGTGTTGGAGCGCGGCTCGATCACGGCCAAAAGCCGCCCGTTGGGGGTAGCGGCGCGCAGCCCCTTTAGCGTGGCGGCAATAGCGGTGGGGTGATGGGCAAAGTCGTCGATCACCTGTATGCCGTTTATGTCGCCGCGCACTTCCTGACGGCGGCGCGGCGTTTGAAAGCGTGAAAGCGCCGCGCACGCCCGCGCCAAATCCACGCCCAGCCGATAGGCGCAGGCGAGCGCGGCGAGGGCGTTACGCGCGTTGTACTCGCCGGTCAGCCCCCATTCCACTACGGCGTCCTCGGCGGTCTCGCCCTGCTCGTGAATCACCCTAAAGCGGCTAGCGTCTGGCTGCTCCAACTGATAGCGCCAGGGGCTTGCCGAGTCGTTTCCAAAATACGCGATCGGTGACCAGGCGCCCATATCGAGCACCCGCGTCAAAGCACTTTGATCGTCGGCGACCAGCAACAGACCCTTGCTCGGCACGGTACGCACCAGGTGATGAAACTGACGCTCGATCGCCGCCAGATCCGGGAAAATATCGGCGTGGTCGAACTCCAGGTTATTGAGCACGGCGATGTGCGGGCGGTAGTGAACGAACTTGGAGCGCTTGTCGAAAAACGCCGTGTCGTACTCGTCGGCTTCGACGACAAAGGGCGCCTCTTTCGCTCCCAGCCGGGCGGAAACCCCGAAGTTGCGCGGCACCCCGCCGATCAAAAACCCCGGTGTGAGCCCGGCGCTCTCCAAAAGCCAGGCCAGGAGGCTGGCCGTGGTGGTCTTACCGTGAGTGCCGGCGATCGCGATCACCTGGCGACCGGGCAGCACGTAATCGGCAAGCCACTGCGCACCGGAAGTGTAGCGCAGGTTCAAATCGAGCAGCGCCTCGACTTCCGGATTACCCCGGGACAGGGCGTTGCCCACCACGACCAGGTCGATGTCCGCGCCGAGGTTATCGGCCTGGTAGCCGTTTTTAAGCGTGATGCCGGCGCTTTCGAGCTGAGTGCTCATCGGCGGGTAAACGTTGGCATCCGAGCCGCTGACCTGATGGCCAAGCTCGCGGGCCAACAGCGCAAGGCTGCCCATAAAAGTGCCACAGATACCGATAATATGCAGACGCATGGGTTTTACCCCCTCCCCTTGGCGACACCGCTTGGCCGAGCGATTCCAAAAAAGCGTAAAAAATCAGTCGCTGAGACTAGCACGCCTTGAAGACAGGCTCATCTTCGCCTGCCAATTTCGTGGCATGAATGTGACAACGCGCCCGCTTTGTTGCAGGATGCAGCCACTCAACCGACCCATCCTTTTCAAGCGGTGCAGCCCCCGCTTATGGAGTACCTGATGCGTAGCGTGATTCGCACCTTCTTTCGCGGCGTCCGTTTGGTGATGTCTCCCTTCATGCTGGCCTCGGAGAAACTCTCCACACCCAAGGGGATGGAGCGCACACCCGAGGCGCAGGCCGAGGCCGACAAGGCCTGCGAGAACCTGGCGCTTTATCAGTTTCGCACCTGCCCTTTTTGTATCAAGGTGCGCAAGGAGATCGCCCGACTGAATCTCAACATCGAAACCCGGGATACCCAGCACGACGCCGCCAACAAGGAGGCGCTGTTGCAAGGTGGAGGCCGGGTCAAGGTGCCGTGTCTTAAAATCGCGCGGGACGACGGCGAGACCGAGTGGCTTTATGAGTCCGATGATATCAACCGCTGGCTTCACCAGCGCTTTGGCTAATCCCTTCGCGGGAAAGCGTTCGGCAACGCCGCAGTCCGCCGAGGCTATATCGCCCAGGGCGCGACACGCCACCACGACACGGCAAGCGCGACCATGCATGTTGGCGCTTGGCCTGGCGGCTTTAGCGGCGTTTTGGGACGCGCCTTCATCGCCATCCTCTTATACATCATGGCTTTGAATCATACGTTAGTTTTATTTCATGAATAAGGCACCACGCGGCTTTGCGCCGACTCATTCAGCAGATGAATGAAGCGTGTCATTTTTTCGATTGTGCCTGGTCACGGGCAATCTCTATGTTATTAAGATGGCTTACGGGCTGACCGTGTCTACTTTGTTGGCGCCTATTCCACTAGGCGCCAACAAAGTTGAACAATAACTAATGTCTAACGGGAACAATACATGAAGCTTAAAAAAACGATCCTCGCGTCCGTTATCGGCGCGGCTTTGGCGGGCACTGCCCTACTTCCCCTAACCGCAAGCGCTGAAACGCTGCGTATCGGCTACGCCGCGGACCCGGAAACCCTGGATATCCACGAACAGCTCTCCGGCGGCATGCTGCGCTTTTCTCACCTCGTTTTCGACCCGCTGGTACGCTGGACCAAGGATTTCGAGTTCGAGCCGCGCCTGGCAACCGAATGGGAACAGGTCGACGAAACCCACCTGCGCATGACGCTGCGTGAAGGCGTGACCTTCCACTCCGGTAACGAATTCACCGCCAAGGACGTGGTGTGGACCATCGAGCGTCTGCAGCAGAGCCCGGACTACCGCGCAATCTTCGAGCCGATCGCAAGCGTCGAGGCCGTGGACGACTATACCGTCGAGATCACCACCACCGAGCCTTATCCGTTGATGCTCAACCTCGCCACCTACGTCTTCCCGATGGATAGCCAGTTTTATACCGGTGATACCGACGGTGGCGACGATAAATCCGAGATCGTCAAAGCGGGCAACTCCTTTGCCTCGCGCAACGTTTCCGGTACCGGCCCCTTCGAGGTCACCAGCCGCCGCCAAGGCGTACGGGTCGACTTCGCGCGTTTCGATAACTACTGGGACACCGAAAGCGAGGGTAACGTCAGTGAAATCGTGTTGACGCCGATTTCCGAAAACGCTTCTCGCGTCGCCGCGCTGCTGTCCGGCGGGGTCGACTTCATCGACGCCGTGCCGCCCAACGACCTGGACCGCGTACGTGACGCCCAAGGGGTTGACCTCATCGAGGTGCCCGGCACGCGTATCATCGGTTTTCAGCTCAACGAAGAGCGTGTCGAAGCCTTCCAGGACGTCCGCGTTCGCCAGGCCGTCGACCTGGCCATCAACCAGGAAGGTATCGCTGATCGCTTGATGCGCGGCTTCGCCACCCCGGCCGGCCAGCTCTCCGCGGAAGGCTACGTTGGCTACAACCCGGATCTGGTACCGCGCTACGATATCGAACGGGCCCAGGAGCTGATGAACGAAGCGGGCTTCGAAGACGGCTTCACCGTCGAAATGATCGCGCCCAATAACCGCTACGTGAACGATGCCCAGATCGCTCAGGCGGTCGCCAACATGCTGTCGCAAATCAATATCAACGTGAACCTGCGCACCATGCCACTGGCCCAGTACTGGCCGGAGTACGACGAGCGCACCTCCGATATCGCAATGGTCGGATGGCACTCCGATACCGAAGATACCGCCAACCTCTTCCAATACCTCACTTTCTGCCCGGATGAAGAGACCGGTGCCGGTCAATACAACTACGGCAGCTACTGCAACGAAGAGATCGACGCGCTGGTTACCGAAGCGGATAGCGAAACCGATCTGGAAAAACGCGCCGAGATGCTCCAGGAAGCCGAAGCCATGCTTTACGAAGACGTCGGCTACATCACGCTTCACTGGCAGAACCTGGCCTACGCCGCCGCCGAGGGTATCGACATCGAGCCGGTCGTGAACGCGATCGACTTCCCGTACCTGGGTGACCTGGTGATCGACCGCTAATACTTGCGCGTTTCGTAGCCGCTAGTTCCCAGCACTACACCGCAGGCAAGGATGCTTCGCTCTCTCGACCGAGAGGGCGAAGCATTTTACGTGGCTGCCCGCTGCGGCTGCGAATCACCCTTTTGCTCCCCTGACCAACGATTACATAGGTGGCGTACGCCATGATTGCTTTTTTAATCAAGCGGCTGATGCACGCGGTATTGGTGATGTTTGTCATCAGTGTATTGGCCTTCGCCATCCAGGATAACCTGGGTGACCCGGTACAACAGCTGGTGGGCCAGTCCGTTCCAGAAAGCGAGCGCGAGGCGCTGCGCGAGCGGATGGGGCTCAACGACCCCTTCCTGGTGCAATACGCGCGGTTTGCCACCAACGCCGTGCAGGGCGATTTCGGCCAATCCTACTTCTATCGTGAACCCGCGCTCGAGGTCATTGCCCGCCACCTGCCCGCCACCCTCGAGCTGGTATTTGCGGCAACGCTCATCATCGTGGTGTTCTCGGTTCCCATTGGGGTATACAGCGCCATCAAGCCGCGCTCGCCGGTCTCGCGCTTTTTTATGGGCGCCTCGATCATCGGCATCTCGGTCCCGGTATTTTTGACCGCGATCGTGTTGATCCAGATATTTTCGATCGGCGTGACCGTCACCCTCTTCCCCCAGGGCACTGGCTGGGGGGCATGGCTCAACGGCCTGCTTTCCACCTCGGGCAACATGCCCTCCTTCGGGCGTGGCTACGATCTGGTCCATGTCGCCGGCCACTGGGACACCAACTTACTCACCTGGAGCGGTATCCAGCATCTGGTGCTGCCCGCGATCTCGCTGGCCTCCATTATGCTGCCCCTGTTCGTCCGCCTGATTCGCGCGGAAATGATGGAAGTATTGCAGTCGGAGTATGTGAAGTACGCCCGCGCCAAGGGTATTTCCATGCGGCGCATCTACTTCGTTCACGCGCTGAAAAACACCATGCTGCCGGTCATCACCGTGGGCGGCGTGCAGATCGGCACCATGGTGGCCTACACCATTCTGACCGAGACCGTTTTCCAATGGCCCGGTATGGGACTGATGTTCCTGGAAGCGATCAACCGTGCCGACATTCCGCTGATCGTCAGCTACTTGATGATCGTCGGCGTCATATTCGTGGTGACGAACACGATCGTGGATTTGATCTACGGCTTCGTTAACCCCACCGTAAAACTGACAGGTAAGCCCGCATGACCACCACGACCGCCCCAAGCCGCTGGGAGCGCCTACGCGACTCCTATCTGTGGTACAGCTTCAAGCGTGACCGCACCGCTCAACTGTGCCTGTTCATTTTTATCTGTTTGGTGGTCGCGGCCTTTTCGGCGCCGCTTTTGGCCCCAACCGACCCCTACGATCTACGCCAGATCAACATTCTCGACTCCGAGCTTCCGCCCTTCTGGATAGACGGTGCCGACGAGCGCTACAGCCTGGGCACCGACGCCCAGGGGCGCGATCTATGGTCGATCATTCTCTACGGTACCCGCGTCTCGCTTTTGATCGGCTTTGGCGCCGTGCTGCTACAGGCGCTGATCGGCGTCACCTTCGGCCTGATGGCCGGCTACCTGGGCGGGCGCGTCGATGCGATTCTGATGCGCCTGGCCGATATCCAGCTTTCCTTTTCCACCCTGATGGTCGCGATCGTGGTGGGCGCGGTGGTCAAGGCCACCATGGGCAGCGCTTTTTACAGCCAGTACGCGGTGCTCATGCTGATTCTGATCATTGGACTGGCCGAGTGGCCTCAGTACGCGCGTACCGTGCGCGCCTCGGTGCTGGCCGAGCGAAGCAAAGAGTACGTCGACGCCGCCCGGGTCATGGGGCTTCGCAGCAAACGCATCATGTTTCGCCACGTGCTGCCCAATACGCTGTCGCCGATTTTCGTCATCTCCACCGTACAGATCGCCAACGCGATCATTTCCGAGGCCGCGCTTTCGTTTCTGGGCCTTGGGATGCCGGAAACCCACCCATCGCTTGGCTCGCTGATCAAGGCCGGGTTCGACTATATTCAGTCGGGCTCCTGGTGGATTACGCTGATCCCCGGTGCGGTACTGGTCGTGCTGGTGCTCTCTATCAATTTGCTGGGTGATTGGCTTCGCGATGTCATGAACCCCCGACTCTACAAGGGGTGATACACCATGGCACTACTTGAAGTCACAAAGCTCGACGTTCGTTTTGCGCTGCGCCAGGGCGAAGTGCACGCCCTGCGCGACATCAACTTCACCCTGGACCGCGGCGAACGCTTAGGGATCGTCGGCGAGTCCGGCGCCGGTAAGTCGGTGGCCGCGTTTTCGCTTTTGAACCTCATCTCCAAACCCGGCTTCATCGCCGGCGGCAGCGTCGCGTTCGAGGGTCAAACGCTTAACAAGATGTCCGAGCGCGGCTTGCGCAAGGTGCGCGGCAACCGTATCTCGATGATTTTCCAGGACCCGATGATGACGCTCAACCCGGTGCTTTCCATCGGCGAGCAGATGGTCGAGTGTTTGAAGGCGCACCGGCGTATTTCCAGCAAGGCCGCCCGCGCCATTGCCCTGGACAAGCTCCAGCAAGTGCAGATTCCCTCGCCGGAGAAGCGCCTGGACCAGTACCCGCACGAGCTTTCTGGCGGTATGCGCCAGCGCATCATCATCGCCATCGCCCTGCTGCTCGACCCAGACATCATCATCGCCGACGAGCCCACCACCGCCCTCGATGTCACCATCCAGGCGGAAATCATGGCGCTATTGCTGGATCTATGCGAGCAGCACAACGTCGGTTTGATACTGATCACCCACGATCTGGGGGTGGTCAGCCAGGTCACCCAGCGGATGCTGGTCATGTACGCCGGCCGGGTCATCGAACAGGGCCCGACCCGGGAGATCATCAACGACCCGCAGCACCCGTACACCCAAGGCCTGATCAACGCCCTGCCGCAAATGGCCACGCCCGGCGAGAAGCTCAACCAAATCCCCGGCAGCATGCCGTCGCTTTCCAATCTGCCCAGCGGCTGCGCGTTTCATCCGCGCTGCGACTTCCGGGTCCGCCCAAATGGCGAACCCCGGACGGCGTGTACCGAACAGGTGCCAGGCTTTGTCGATACTGGCAACTGCCGCGTCGCCTGCCACATGGTGGCCGAAATGCTCGAAGACCGCCGCGCGAAGGAGGAAACCCCATGAGTGCCGAGGCCAACGTGATCCCGGCTCGCGAGCTCGAGACATCCAGCACCCCTGGCGTCAACGAGCCAAGCCCCGAATCGCTTTTACAAATTCGCGACCTGAAAAAACGCTTCTCGCTGTCCGGCGATTTTCTCGATCAGCTGCGCTTCAAAAAGGGCCGGCTGGTCCGCCATCAGGAGTACGTTCACGCCATCAACGGTGTGAACCTGGATATCAAGCGCGGCGAAGCGCTTTGCGTGGTCGGCGAGTCCGGCTGTGGTAAATCCACCGTGGCGCGCACCGTCATGGGACTTTTGAGCCCTTCCGAGGGGGAAATCCATTTCGACGGTCAGCGTATCGACGACTTGAGTTCGCGCCAACTGCTGCCGTATCGCAAGCGCATGCAGATGATCTTCCAAAACCCCTACGCGTCGCTCAACCCGCGGATGACCATCCAGCAAACCCTGGAAGAGCCGCTGCGCTTTCACCATCCAGAGTGGGGCCGTGACGCGGTGGCCGACAAGGTACAGTCGGTGATGCAGTCGGTGGGCATCGACCCGGACTGGGGCAAGCGCTTTGGCCACGAATTCTCCGGCGGTCAGCGCCAGCGTATCGCCATTGCCCGCGCCCTGGCGGTGGACCCGGAGTTCATCGTCGCCGACGAGCCGATCTCGGCGCTGGACGTCTCCATTCAAGCCCAGGTACTGAATCTTTTGATGGAGGCCCAGCACGAACGCAACCTGACGTATCTGTTCATCACCCACGATCTGGCCGTGGTCGAGCACTTCGGTACCCGAGTCGCGGTCATGTACCTGGGGACGGTGTGCGAAATAGCCACCACCGGTACGCTTTTCGATAAGCCCCGCCACCCCTATACTCAGGCGCTGCTATCGGCGATCCCGCGCTTGCAGGATGACCGGCCCCAGCACATTCGCCTTTCCGGCGAGGTGCCGACCCCGGTGAACTTGCCCAGCGGCTGCGTGTTCCACGGCCGCTGCCCCTATGCCAACGCGCGTTGTAAGCAGGAGATTCCCGTACTACGAACCCAGGACGACGGCACGCGGGTGGCCTGCCACGGCGTTGAAGAAGGCCGATTATGATGTCGAGCCACCGGATTAGCGCCGCTCCTTCATCATCACGGAGTAAGGCATGGAAATTCGCTGGCTAGAAGATTTTATCGCCCTGGCCAGAACCCGGCACTTCTCCCGCGCGGCGGACGAGCAGCACGTGACCCAGCCCACCTTTTCACGGCGAATCAAGCTACTCGAAGAGGAAATGGGCGCAACGCTGATCAACCGCCAAACCCTGCCGCTGTCACTCACACCGGCCGGGGAGGAGTTTTTGACCCTCTGCGAGCAAATCACCGACCGAGTGCGCCTGACCCGCGACCGGGTTCAGGAAATCAGCGCCGGTCAGCAGCGGCGGATCATGGTGGCCACCCCCCAAAGCCTGCTGCCCCAGTTTCTGCCCCGATGGCTTTCCGACATTGGCTGGCAGGACCGCATTCAGCCCTACCTAAGGGCGACGGGTTGGGTGGCTGGCGACTACTTTCAGGCGCTGGCCCGGGCCGAGTGCGATCTGGCGATCTGCTACTGGCCCACCGGGCGCTGCGATCTGGATATCGACACCAGCGGCTGCATCTACCGGGTGATCGGCAAGGAGCGGCTGATTCCGGTGACCGCGCTGAACCCGGCGGGCGAGCCCGCCGCCCAACTGCCCGGCACCTCCGCCAAGCCCGTACGCTGGCTGGCCTACCCCAAACGCGGGCTTTTGGGCGCGGCAGTGAAGGCGCACCTGGCGCGGCTCTCCCAGAGCAGCTACTTGACCGCCCAGAGCGAAAACCTGTTTGCCGCGAATATCAAAGAACTGGTGCTGCTGGGTTACGGCATGGCCTGGCTACCCGAGCGCAACGTCGCCACCGAACTTGAAAGCGGCACACTGATGCGCGCCGGCAGCACCCAGTGGGATGTAACGATGGAGCTTCGCCTGTATCGTCATCAGAAAAAGCACCACGCCGAGCTCGAAAGGCTCTGGAGCGAGCTGCCCTCGCTACGCGTTTAAAAGGATCGTTATGTCTGACACACTCTTGTTACTGCAAAAAGCACACCTGGCGCATCTCGAGCGCACTTACGCCGA
Source organism: Vreelandella sp. GE22 (assembly GCF_968212445.1). Taxonomy (NCBI): domain Bacteria; kingdom Pseudomonadati; phylum Pseudomonadota; class Gammaproteobacteria; order Oceanospirillales; family Halomonadaceae; genus Vreelandella; species Vreelandella sp. GE22. The sequence continues at coordinate 1,449,407 of NZ_OZ309110.1, read as the reverse complement.
CCTGTTACAACGCACTGACTTCGATAGCGTCGCGATTTACAGCGGCCACGCCGATAATTTCTTCGCCGACGATCACGCCCCCGCCTTCCAGGCCTACGGCCATTTCATGCACTGGGTGGGGCTAAGCGATGCCCAGCACAGCTGGGTGGTGATCGAGCCGGGTAAAAAGCCCAAACTGCTTCTTTTTGCTCCGAGCGACTTCTGGCACCTGCCCGCCGCGCTTCCCGAAGAGCCCTGGGTCGAGGCGTTCGACATCACGCTTTGCCGCGAGCGCCCCACCCCCACGCTCTCCAAAAATGCCGCGTTGATCGGTGACATCGAGCGCCTGGACAAGGGCCAACGCCAGGCGCTTGAAGGCCAGGTGATGCCCGAGGCGCTGGTTCACGCGCTGGACGAAAACCGCCTTTATAAAACCGACTACGAACTTGCCTGCCTACGCGAGGCCAACCGGCTGGCTCTGGCCGGCCACCAGGCCGCCAAGACCGCGTTTATCGGCGCCAGCAGCGAACTCGACATTCAGTTGGCGTATCTCGGCGCAAGCCGTCAGCGCGAATCCGCGGTGCCCTATCAAAACATCATCGGCCTCAACGACCACGCCGGTGTGCTCCACTACCAGCACTACGATTTAGCGCCGCCCCAACTGCGCCATAGCCTGCTGGTGGATGCCGGGCATCGCTTCCGGGGTTACTGTGCGGATATCACCCGCACCCACGTCGGCCCGGATGCCCCGGAAACCTTCGGCGCGCTGGTGGTCGCCATGCACGGCCTAAAAAACGAACTGGTCAAAAGCATTGGGCCGGGGGTCGAATACCTGGCGCTGCACGAAAAGATGCACAAACGCCTGGCGGATATTCTGGTGAGTTTCGATCTTTACAAGGACACCGCTGAAAGCGCCGTGCGCCTGGGAGTGACGCGCGCTTTCTGCCCCCACGGCTTGGGCCACTCGCTCGGCCTGCAGGTGCACGATGTCGGCGGGCTCAAAGCCGCCGACGGCACCCCGATGCCCGCCCCGAAGGAGCACCCGGCACTACGCCTGACGCGCACGCTCAAACCCGGCATGGTCGTGACCATCGAACCCGGGCTCTACTTCATCCCCATGCTGCTGGACCCGCTCAAGGCGCAGGACGTTGCCATCAATTGGCCCTTGGTGGCGTCACTGCTGCACTGCGGCGGGATTCGTATCGAGGATAACGTAGCGGTCACCGAATCGGGCTTCGAGAACCTGACGCTTTAAAGCGTTGCGCCTTTAAGCGGCGCTTTTAAACACCGGCCCGCTGCTCCGGCGGCCGCGCAAAGGCGCCGGCGCTCAGATACGAAACAGACGGCGGCTATTGTCGCGAATGGTATCCGCAATGTCTGAAGGCGACTCGTCGCGAATCTCACAAAGGCTCTGCCAAATGTGGCGAATACGCTCGGGGCGGTTGGGCTCGCCCTGGAACCCTTGCACGGGCATATCCGGCGAGTCCGTTTCCAGCAAAAGCGAAGAGAGCGGCAGGCGAGACAGGGTGCGGCGGGTTTTGGTGGCGCGCTCGTAGGTCATGGTACCGCCCACTCCAATAAAGTACCCCGCCTCGATAAAGGCTCGCGCCTGCTGCTCGCTGCCGGCAAAGCCGTGCACCACGCCGGCCCTGGGAAGCTCGAGGCGCCTTAAATGCATCGCCAGTTTGTCGTGGGTGCGCCGTGAGTGAAGTATCACGGGCAAATCGAACTGGCGGGCCAGGCGCAGTTGGGCCGTCAGCACCGCCTCCTGTTTTTCGAACTGGGGGTCGTCGATAAAAAGATCCAGGCCGATTTCCCCGATCGCCACCAGCTTGTCGGGCTTTTGTTGAAGCCACGCCTCGAGCTGCTCGAGATCGCCCTCTTCCACCTCCTTTACCGCCATGGGGTGAATGCCGAGCGCGGCATACACCGGCTCAAAACGCTCGGCCAGCGCCATGACGCCGTCAAAGCGCTGCGCCGAGACGCCTACCGCAATGATCTTTTCCACCCCGGCGTCTCGTGCCAACGCCAGGCTCTGGGTTTCGTTCCCGAAAAACGGCGGAAAATCGAAGTGACAGTGGGTATCAACGAAGTGGGTATCAACTGAGGGGGTATCAGCTAAGTGGGTATCAACAGACTGTGCGGGCATCTCGGCACTCCTTTAACCGTGACCGGCGTCGTTGCAAACCGGACATACACAAAAACGCCCGGCGTTTGCCGAGCGTCATGGTGCTTATCTAGCGTTGTCCACCCGAAGGCTTAGAAGCGGTAGGTAACGCCGCCACCAACGGTAACGGGGTTCATATCGACTTCGCCAACGGTCTCGCCGCCGACACGAATGTCGGAGTCTACATCGGAGTAGCTTACGTAACCGTTGAGCATGACGTTGTCGGTGACGGCCAGATCGACACCGGCTTGGCCGATGGCGCCGTAGCTGTGCTTGACGCTAACGTCGCTGGGCTCGCCAGAGAAACGCGTGTAGTTAAGACCCGCGCCTACATAGGGCTGTACGGGAGAGTCAAAACCACCCAGCGGGTAGTAGTTGACCAACAGGTTGACCGGCAGACGATCGATCGAGCCGATATTACCCGCCGAGCCAGTGTTCAAAGTGTGCTCGAATTTTTCGGAGCTGTTGAGCTCGAGGCCGACGTTAGGCGTGAACAGGTAGCCCGCACCGAAGGTGAAGCCGTTTTCACTTTGCACGTTCAGGGAATCACCGGCCACGTTACCGTTACTGGAGCCGGTATCCGTCTGGGCGAAACCACCGCGAACGAAGATGTCGCCCGCCTCGTTCTGGCTTGCAAAAGCTGCTTGGCTCGCCATCAAGACGCTGGCGGAAATCACGGCGGCAGAAATCGTTTTAACGCTGTTCATAAGAGTCATCCTTCATCTTTTGCCAGGGATTGGCGCCGGTTCGACCGGCTTACTTATACAATATATACCAATCGAACACTGTTTCCAAATAAAACGTAGAACATATTTATAATATTTTTACATGACGACTGCTTTTTTTAAGCACAAAAAAAAGGCCCCCCGAAAGGGGCCCAGGTGGAGCACGCCAGCTCACTCAGTGTGCCGCCCGGCTCGGGCGGCGTAGCAGTAAAGGGAGAGTCGTATACGCGGTGACTCTGTTCAGCTGCTTCTTGGCTAATATATTGCGAGGTACGTGCCAATATTAATAAAACATATAAAAATCATGCATTTATGAAAACAATCCTGATAAAACTTGCAGCCAGCCGCCTTAGCGCGCCCTGCACTGCACCAACAGCGCGCAAAAAAAGCGCTTCTCGCTTCATTAAGCAGCACTAAAGTCGTAGCCAAGCGCTACTTTCTGCTTAATTTACAAAGCATTGCTGCTTTCCGGGCGGCTAACCCGTGGTAGCCGCTCCGTGGCTGACGTAAACTGCCCTCAACGCATTTGAACGAACTTTCTTAAAGGAGCCTCCATGGCGTTCGATTCAACCTCCTCATACATCGCCACCGACGCACTCAAGCAGGCGGTCAACGCCGCGGTCATGCTAGAACGCCCGCTTCTAATCAAGGGTGAACCGGGCACGGGTAAAACGCTACTGGCCGAAGAGCTGGCCCGCTCGCTCTCCACCGAGCTGATCACCTGGCATATCAAATCCAGCACCAAGGCCGCCCAGGGGCTTTACGAATATGACGCGGTCAGCCGCCTGCGCGACTCTCAGTTGGGCGTCGAGGGCGTGGAAAACGTGGCCAACTATATTCGCCCGGGCAAGCTTTGGGAGGCGTTTAGCGCCGACGAGCGCGTGGTGCTTTTGATCGACGAGATCGACAAAGCGGATATCGAATTCCCCAACGACCTGCTCCAGGAGCTGGATCGCATGGAGTTCCACGTTTACGAGACCGGCGAGACCATTCGCGCTGAGCACCGCCCTATCATCATCATTACCTCGAACAATGAAAAGGAGCTGCCGGACGCCTTTCTACGCCGCTGCTTTTTCCACTATATCGATTTTCCTGACCGCGCCACGCTCCAGGCCATCGTCGATGTGCACTTCCCCGATATCGCCCCCAGGCTCGTGTCCGAGGCGCTCAACGTCTTTTTCGAGCTGCGCGATGCGCCGGGGCTCAAGAAAAAGCCCTCGACCTCGGAGCTGGTCGACTGGCTGAAACTTTTAATGAGCGACGAGCTCTCCCAGGAAGCGCTTTATAACCGCGATCCGGCCAAGGCGCTGCCACCAATGGCCGGGGCGCTGGTTAAAAACGAGCAGGACACCCATCTTCTCGAGCGGCTGGCCTTCATGCTCCGCCGCCAAAAAGGCACGGGGCGCTAAGCTATGTTCATCGGCCTGTTCGAAACGTTAAAGCGCGCCGGTGTGCCGGTGTCGCTTCGCGAGCTTTTGGATCTACACGCGGTGGCCGAGCGCGGCGTAGTGTTCGCCGACATCGACGCCTTTTACCACACCGCGCGCACGGTCATGGTCAAGGACGAGCGCTACTTCGACCGCTTCGATCGCGCCTTCGCCGCCTGGTTCGAGGGTCTTGAGAGTGTGGACGCCGGTATCGAGGCGCTGATACCCGACGAGTGGCTGCGCCGCGAGTTCGAGCGTCAGCTAAGCGATGAAGAGAAAGCCAAAATCGAGTCGCTGGGCGGGCTCGAGGCGCTGATCGAAACCTTCAAAAAGCGCCTCGAGGAGCAAAAAGAGCGCCACGCCGGTGGCAACAAGTGGATCGGTACCGGCGGCACCAGCCCGTTTGGCGCCAACGGCTACAACCCCGAGGGTATCCGCATCGGCCAGGATGGCTCACGCCATCGTCGCGCCACCAAGGTGTGGGACGAGCGCCGCTTTCGCGACTACGACGACAGCCTGGCGCTTGGCACCCGTAACATCAAAATGGCGCTGCGGCGGCTGCGCAAGTTCGCCCGTCAGGGGGCGCGCTCGGAGTTCGACATTACCGGGACTATTCGCGAAACCGCCCGGGATGCGGGGCTGCTCAACGTGCAGATGCGACCAGAGCGACACAATAGCGTTAAAGTACTGCTGTTTTTGGACGTGGGCGGTTCGATGGATGACCACATTCGCGTTTGCGAAGAGCTCTTTTCGGCGGCGCGTTCGGAGTTCAAGCAGCTGGAGTATTACTACTTTCACAACTGCGTGTACGAAGGCGTGTGGAAGGACAATGCCCGCCGGGCAAGCGAGCGCCTGCCCACCGAAGAGCTTTTACGCACCTATGGGGCGGACTACCAGGTGGTCGTAGTGGGCGATGCGGCCATGTCGCCTTATGAGATCATCCACCCCGGCGGCAGCGTCGAGCATTTCAACGAAGAGCCAGGCGGGGTGTGGCTCGAGCGTTTGACCGCGCATTTCCCAAAGCTGGTTTGGCTAAACCCTGCGCCGCCGCGCGCCTGGGAGTACACCTACTCCACCCGGCTGGTTCAGGAAATCACCGAGGGGCGCATGTATCCAACGACCGTCGAAGGGCTGGAGCAGGCCATGCGCGAACTGGCACGCTAACCTGGCTAGTCGCCATCAATGGGTAGACGGCGTCAAAGCGTTTTGGGCACGTTCTCGAGCCCTTCCAGAAAGGCCTGCTTGGCACGTTCAAAGGCCTTGGGGTCGTGCTTGAAGCGGCGCAGAATGAGCGCATGATCCAGCGTCAAGGTCGGCGATACCGCCTCGAGACTTTCGGCCGGATGGCGGGCATTAAGGCCAATTTGCTCGCCGTTTTCCCCCTCGAACCAGCGCTTGATGCCACACCCTTGGTAAAAAGGCACCTGGCCCGGGTCATCGGCGACTACCTTGAGCGGCACATTCAAGCTCAACTCGCTGATCAGTCGCGCCTTCGCGCCTTCCGCCTGCTCCCAGGCAAGGCTTAGCGTCATGCCCTCGCCTTTCTCATCCAATACCAAAAGCGCCAGCGCCAATAGCTCGCCATCAGCGCCGACACCGCCCACCAGCCGCGCCGCTTCCTGCTCGAACAGCACGTTCTGGGTGCCGGTAAATACCACCAGCGGCGTCAGCCCCGCACTTTGCCCATACACCTTGGCGCACAACGTTGCCAGGCACGCGCTGCGCACGTTAGGGTCTTTAATCTGAACGACCTTCATTAAGCTCTCTCGTTGCACCTGTTTTAAAGGGCCCGCGGGCATCAAAGCCCGCAAGCCTAGAGCATTAAGACGTGGGGTGCCAGCGGGTTAAGCGGATTGAACCCTAATGTGCCAGGCTGGTCCCATGACGTGATACATGAAACGTCAAAGATTCATCCAGGCCGCCAAGGAGAGCCCATGCCACAGTTCATTAACGACCCGACCCTGCCCAAGCCCGATTTCCCCGGTAGCCACATGGTCGTCGACGACCACTACGTGTTCATTTCCGGCTTAACCATCGCCGACATCGCCGAGGAAGAACCGGTGCTGGGGGATGTGAGCAAGGAGACCCACCGCGTCATGCGCGAGCTAGAGCGGATGCTGCGCCAGGAAGAGCTCGACTGGGGTGACGTGGTACGCGTGGATATCCATCTCACGGATCTGGGCGAGATTCAGAAAATGAACAGCGTTTACGCCGAATTTTTCGAAGCCGGCCGCTACCCGGCGCGCACCTGCACGGAGGCCAGCCGCCTCTGCGGCGGAAGCAACGTCGAAATCACCCTGATGGCGAGCCGTCAGCGCCCCGCAAGCGACGCTGCGCCGACCCAGCCCGACGCGGACACCGGCACCGAGTAACACCTCTTGGTCAGAAACGTCCTCAGTCACTGCCCGTGGCTGGGGGCCTGACGCCGAGTAGCGCGGTGATGCGCTCGATCTCCAAATGAGCTTCTAAAGTGTCCGCCAGGCGCTCCAGTTCGCGCTCGCGGTGGGCTCGGTAATCGACGACGACCGGTTCACTGAGCCCCAGGCGCTCGAGCAGCGCCCGGCAGGTGTCACCACTATCGAACACGCCGTGCAGGTAGGTCCCGAGCACCTGGCCATCGTCGCTTACCGCGCCGTCCCGGTGGGTTCCCAAATCGAACATCGGCTGGTCGAGTGCCGCACCGCTGCTGACCCCGTTGTGGATCTCGTACCCCGTCACACTTGCCCCTTCCGCCATCATGACACCTGCTACATTGCGAAGCTGCTTGCCCTTGACCATGCGCGTGGTGAGTTCGAGCAGGCCAAGCCCCTTTGCTCGCCCCGCTTCGCCCTCCAGCCCCTCCGGGTCCTCGACCCACTGGCCGAGCATTTGAAAGCCGCCGCAGATACCCAGCACTCGTCCGCCGTAGCGCAAATGACGCGTAATCGCCTGCACCCAACCGTGGCGTTTAAGCCAGGCCAGATCACTTAGCGTGCTTTTACTGCCGGGCAGGAGAATGACGTCCGCGGGTGGGATCGGCTGGCCTTCGCCAACAAACGTAAGCGAGACCTGGGGGTGCAGGCGCAGGGCGTCGAAATCGGTATGGTTACTGATACGTGGCAGGCGCGGCACCACGATATTGAGCGTTTGGGCGTGTTTCTCGGCGTTGACCTTCCCGATGCTGTCCTCGGCGTCCAGCAGCAGCCCGGGCACGAACGGCAGCGTCCCCAATACTGGCTTGGCCGTGCGCGCCTCGAGCCACGCAAGCCCGGGGTTCAAAAGCGCGATATCGCCGCGAAAACGGTTGACGATGAACCCCTGGGTGCGGGCGCGTTCGCTCTCGCTCAAAAGCTCGAGGGTGCCCACCAGTTGAGCGAAGACCCCGCCGCGGTCGATGTCCCCCACCAGCAGCACCGGGCAATCGGCGGCTTCGGCAAAGCCCATGTTGGCAATATCGCCTTGACGCAGGTTGATCTCTGCCGGGCTACCCGCGCCTTCGGCAATGATGATATCGAAGCGGGCCCTCAAATCCTGCCAGGCGGCCATCACGCTCTGCATGGCCACCTGCTTGAAGGCGTGGTAATCCAGCGCCTGCATATGGCCGTGAACCTGGCCACGCAGAATCACCTGGGCGCCGCGCTCGCTCTCGGGCTTTAAAAGTACCGGGTTCATGTCGCTATGGGGCGCCACCCCCGCGGCCTGGGCCTGAAGCGCCGTGGAGCGGCCAATCTCGCCACCGTCGACCGTGACCGCGCTATTGAGCGCCATGTTTTGGGGTTTGAACGGCGCCACGGAAAACCCGCGGCGCTTCAGCACACGGCAAAGCCCGGCCACAACGGTGCTTTTACCCGCATCCGAGGTGGTCCCTTGAATCATCAACGTGGCCATCGCGGCGCCTCAAACAAAAAGGCGAACTCTAGCGCCGGACGCCAGGCGGCGCAACGCCCAAAACCGGCAAAGCCATCAAAGCGCAAGATCGAAGGACAAGGGCCGCTTTTTCCGCTAGGGTTGCCAGCCTTTCACGACAAACGACCGCCGCTTTATGCAATCGCTTTTAAACGACATTGCCGAACAACTTGCCCTCGAGACCGAGCGAGGCCAGGTCGCCGACTACATTCCCCAGCTTGCCGGCGTGGACCCGCATCAGTTCGGCATCAGCCTGGCCACCGTGGAGGGCGAAACATTCTCGGCAGGAAGCGCCTCGACCCCCTTCTCGATTCAAAGTATTTCCAAGCTCTTCACGCTGACCATGGCGCTTGGCAAGCTCGGCGACGGCCTGTGGGCCAACGTGGGCCGCGAGCCGTCGGGCGACCCGTTCAACTCCATCGTTCAGCTCGAACACGAAGGTGGAAAGCCGCGCAACCCGTTCATCAACGCCGGGGCGATTGCGGTGGTCGATGCCATCATGATGGGCCACGAACCCAGGGTGTCGCTGGCCGAGATCCTTAACTTCGTACGCTATCTTGCCGACGACGCCAGCATCTTCTTCGATCACCAGGTCGCCGCCTCGGAGATGGCGCACAAGGATCGCAATGCGTCACTTGCCCACTTCATGAAAGCCTTTGGGCGGCTGCGCCATGACGTCGACAAGGTACTGGGCACCTATTTCCATCAGTGCGCCATCGCCATGAGTTGCGAGCAGCTCGCCCGGGCAGGGCTTTTCCTCGCCTCCGACGGCGTCAACCGGCCACGCAATATTCGCGTGGTGTCCCCCCAGCGGGCGCGGCGTATCAACTCGCTGATGATGATGTGCGGCCACTACGACGCCTCCGGCGAGTTCGCGTTTCGCGTGGGCTTGCCGGGTAAAAGTGGCGTGGGCGGCGGCATTCTCGCCATCGCCCCGGGGCGCGGCGCCCTAGCAGTGTGGTCACCAGGCCTCGATGAGTTCGGCAACAGCCTGCTCGGCGCCCGGGCGCTGGAGCTATTCATACAGCGCACCGAGTGGTCGGTCTTTGGGCACTGACCGGGCAAGACGCTCAAGCCTCTAGCGCGGCCTCGTACACCGCCAGATCATCCGCGGAGAAGCAGCAAAACGTGACCGACTCGACCGAAGAGCCCGCTTTCAGCGCTTCTTTCACCGTGGAAACGGCGACCCCGGCCGCCTGCTCGATGGGGAAGCGGTAAACGCCGGTGCTGATGCTGGGAAAGGCGATGGAGCGTGCATCGACGGACTCGGCCAGTTCGAGCGCGCGCCGATAACAGCCGGCGAGTTTGTCCGCTTCGCCACGCTCGCCGCCGTGCCACACCGGGCCTACCGCGTGAATCACATAGCGCGCCGGCAGGTTGAACCCCTCGGTCAGCTTGGCATCGCCGGTGGCGCAGCCGTTGAGCTTACGACACGCCTCGACCAGTTCGCGCCCGGCGGCGCGATGGATGGCGCCGTCCACGCCGCCGCCGCCCAGAAGCGACTGATTCGCGGCGTTGACGATCGCATCCACGTTTAGTGTCGTGATATCCGCCTGCAGTGCCTTGATCTCCATGGTGCGCTCCTTGTGTTGGTTCATGGGTCACTCTATCAGCGCCAGGCCCTGTTCGCGCGCTTCAAGATGCGACTGGCTGCTCTCCCAAGCCTGCACCATCTGTTTCCGCGCCACGCCCCAGCGGTAACCGCCCAGCGCCCCGCTTTGCTGAATGACCCGGTGGCAGGGTATCCAAAGCGCCACCGGGTTAGCCCCGACGGCGCTGCCCACCGCCCGCGAGGCACCGGGCTTGCCAAGCGCCAGGGCAAGCTGCCCGTAGCTTGCCAGCCGCCCCTCGGGGATCGCAAGCAGCGCCCGCCATACCGCGATTTGAAAGTTAGTGCCCGCCACGTGTAGCGCAAGCCCTGCCTCGCCTGGGCGGCAATCAAAAAGTCCCTCTACGGCGTACCGGGTGGCCGCCACGGATTCGACCAGCGCGCTGCCGGGCCACTGGGCACGTAACGTTGCCAATTGCTCGTTTGCGCTGACCGCGCCGGTAAAGCCCATGCGGCAGATTCCCCGCCGAGTAATGGCCACCAGCACCTCGCCAAACGGGCTTGGGTGCAGGCCGTACTCGATGGTGAGCCCCTCGCCCAGGCGCTTGTATTCGCCAGGGGTGACGGCCTCTAGGGTGACGAAGTGATCATAAAGGCGCGAGCCGCCGCTCAAGCCGACCGAGTGGGCGGCGTCCAAAAGCGGTTCGGTGGCGGTCATGATGCGCTTGGCGCGCTCGAGGGTCAGTGCCTGTAAAAAGCGCTTGGGCGATACCCCGGCATAACGAGTAAAAAGCCGCTGAAAGTGGCTGGGGCTTAAATGCACGTGCCCGGCCACCGTGGCCAAATCTGGTTGGCGGGTAACGTTATCCACCATGTAGGCCATCGCCTTTTCGATACGCGCGTAGTCGTCCATCGCCTCGTCCTCGGTTTTTTTCAAGCTTAAGCGTGCAAGCCCAGGGCGGCGACCCGAATCCTGCGTTATCCTCGCCCAGCAAGGGCGACTATCTAAAAAAATATTATTAATGATTCTCAATTAAGTATAGAAGTAAGGATTATTGCAATGCCATTAACATAGAGGACTACTCGAAAGTGCTTCCACCAAATATTGCGAACGCTTTTTTCAGTACTTTTAGTGGGATATAAAAGCTCTTTGCGGAAACCCTCAAACATTCTGATAAAAAGAAAAAATGTTATTATGGAACATGCTATACCAATCCAGAAAAGAGTACTGCCCCTAGCGCTACCCCAAGCATCCCAACTTATAAAAAGGAACATCGCTGGTACAAAAGGGATTATATAGAGCTGTATGGCAACCGGAGTTTGAATGCTTTTCATCAATAATTCTTCAAAGCGATCCTCGGGCGTCCTTGACCTATAAGGCAACTGTTGCTTGTCGTTTTTATTTGAGTTTTGTGTATTGCTTGAGCGCCGCTTGGCCCGACCTTTTTTCCGCATCAACTAACCTCCCCAAAATAATTCGGTAGCAATACATCACAAATTCCCTCCTTATCCCATACTGTATTGTTTTGGTCCAATACGTCATTACAAGTACCGGGCTCACTCACCAGCGTCTCTATAAAATGGTAGTAAGTAGTAATGAATTTTTCACTGCTTCTCTACATAGAGCCACGGCATGCTTGGGTCGCGCCAGAACACCGGCGCCGTCGATGCGTTCACCACCAGGTTTTCCTCACAGCTCGAACGTTAATAAACTCCGCAGACGCTAGGTCTTTTGCGTATCATCGCCTACTTTACACAGTACCGTTTCAAGCGCCTATTTTGGCGTTGGCTCATACTGGACGGTTGAGCCATACCCTTTCGTCAGGAGGACTACGTGACCCCATCATCTCCCAATACGCCCGACCATAAAGACGCGATCCAGTTATACGCCCGTATGGGCTACGCCTCGCGGGGTGTCGTGTACTTGCTGGTCGGCGGTCTTGCTGCCATGGCCGCGTTCGGCCAGGGCGGGCAAACCGAAGGGAGCCGAGGGGCACTGGAAAGCGTGCTGAGCGCGCCTTTTGGTAAAGTCCTGCTGGCCATCATCGCCCTTGGCCTGCTCGGCTACGCCATGTGGCGCTCCATACAGGCCCTCAAGGACGCCGACCGCCACGGCACCGCTGCCAAGGGTATCGCGATTCGCGCGGGGCTTTTGGTCAGCGCCGTTACGCATACATTGCTGGCCTTTTACGCGGCCAGCCTGATTTTTCGCCTGGGCGCCTCGTCCTCCGGCGATTCCGGCGGCTCGCAAGACGCGGTGATCTGGCTATTTCAGCAGCCGCTGGGCCGCTGGATCGTCGGCGCGGTGGGACTTGCCATTATCGGCGCCGGTATCGCTCACGCCTTGAAAGGCTACAAGGCCAAGTTCGACAAGCACTTCAGCATGTCCACCGCCACCCAACAGTGGGCCTACCCGGTATGTCGTTTCGGGCTGGTGACTCGCGGCGTCGTTTTTATCATCGTGGGCAGTTTTTTTCTGATTGCGGCCTATAACGTCAACCCAAGCGAGGCGGGCGGCACCGAGGAAGTATTCAGCACGCTACGCACCCAGGCGTACGGGCAGTGGCTTTTGGCGTTTGTCGCGCTCGGGCTTTTTGCCTTCGGGGCCTACAGCGTACTGGCGTCTATCTACCGCCGCATCGACCCGGCGATGTAGGCCATGAAGCTTCTCTCGGCGGGTCAAAAGCAGTGGCTCGAGCGTCTCAATCACTCCCGGTACATGCTTTGGCTGCTGGGCACGCTCTCGTTTCTCGAGACGATCATTTTGCCGGTGCCGCTGGAGCTCATCATCATTCCGCTGATGGCGTCCAACCGGGCGCGCATTTGGGCCATGGCAACCGTGGTGACGTTTGGCTGCCTGCTCGGCTCGCTGGTGGGTTACGGGGTGGGCATGCTGCTGTTTCAGTCCGTGGGTACCTGGCTGATCGGCTTCATGGGGGTCGAGCAAAGCTATCAGGCGTTTCAGACGTTTTTTGGCCAGTACGGGTTCGCGGCGATTCTGGCCATCGGCATTCTGCCGGTCCCCTTTCAAGTGGCCATGATCACCGCCGGGCTTTCCGGCTACCCTATTCTGCTTTTCGGGCTGGCGGCGGTTTTGGCCCGGGGCTTTCGTTACTACGGCATCGCCTGGCTCGTTTACCGCTTTGGTCATGAAGTAGAGCGCATGTGGCAGCGCCACGCGGTAAAAACCAGCATCGTGGCTGGCGTTTTGTTGCTGGCGCTGGGGCTGCTGATGCAGACGCTGGCGAGTCGCCTACTGTAAAAAACCCGGCGGCTTCATGCTCACGCCCGTCGGGCTAACCGATCACCCCGCGTAGTCCCGCTCCACTTTGGCGATGCGCGTTTTAAACTGCGCATACCACTTTGCATGCCCCAATCGCTGCGCCTCCTGATGCTCGGCGTGGGCCTTCCACGCCTTGATCGACTCGATGTCCGCCCAGTAAGACACCGTCACTCCGACCTCCTCCCGCGCCGACTCCACGCCCAAAAACCCCGGCTGCTCGGCGGCAAGCTCCATCATTCGCGCGGCCATCTCGGCGTAACCTTGTTCGTCATCCGTGCGTATCGAGGTAAATACCACGGCGTAGTACGGCGGTTCGGGGGTTGCAGCAATGGCGGTCATGGTCGCTCACTCGGGCAGGTTGGCTAAATGCGAGCCTTTTATCCTAAGTCCTTGCCAAGCGTTGTCGACCCGAAAACGACTTTTTAGCGTCAACGCCATAATGTCCGAATCTGTCCGCTTCGTGGCCGCGGGGTGTATCGCAGGCCTCACGCCGTCCCCTTACGCTATAGCCTCCATGACCTACGAGGCTCACCATGACACACCACCCGACGACCGCCCTGCTGATGATCGACGTTCAGGCCTCTTTTCCCGCCAAGACGTACTGGGTCGAGGCCCTTGCCGACACCTGGCGGCCCCACCAGCGCGCCCTGCTCGACGCCGCCCAACAACACGGCCTACCCATGGTGCGAATTTTTCATGAAGCGCCGGCAAGCCAGGGCCCGTTCGACCCAGTAAACGGCCTGATACGTCCGCTTGAAGGTTTTGAAGACGATGCTGCGGCCACGTTTCACAAGCGCGTGCATAACGCGTTCAGCGATACGGGGCTCGAGCGCTGGCTACGCGAGCGGGCTATTTCACGCCTGGCCATCAGCGGCATCCGCAGCGAACAGTGCTGCGAAACCACCGCACGCGTGGCCTCGGATCTCGGCTTCGAGGTCGATTTTGTAAGCGATGCCACGCTTACGTTTCCCATGACGCGCCAAGGCGTCACCTGGCCCGCCGAGGATATCAAGGCGCGCACGGAGCTCGTGCTGGAAGACCGCTTTGCGCGTATTATCGACACTCAGGATTTGATCGACGAGTGGCGAAACATACGTGACGAATAGCCCCCAGCCAAGCCAGCCGCCCACCCCAAGGGGCAACACCCTGCGGGTGGCGGTATTGATGATGCCCGGACAGGTGCCGCTCGATCTGGTGGGCCCGCTTCAGGTATTGCAGTGCGCCAGCCGCTTGGGGCTGGACATCGACGTTAGCTATATCGGCCCCAGCGCCGCCCTTGAGTGGCTGGGGCCGCTAACGCTTTCCGGCATAGCGCCGCTACCGGATGAACTCCCCCACCAGCACCTGCTGCTGATTCCAGGCCAGTACCGCCGCCACCTGGACGTTGAGGCCCAGCGGGCGTGCATCGGCTGGCTAACGGCCAACGCCGCCTGCGCGGATACGCTGATGACGGTGTGCTCCGGGACACTGCTATTGGCGGATGCCGGGCTGCTCGATGGGCGGCGCTGCACCACCCACCACACGCTACTCGAACAACTGCGCGCCAAAGCGCCCAGGGCCCGCGTTCAGGGCGACTGTATTTTTAGCGAAGATGGCCGCTACCTGACCAGCGCGGGCATTTCTACGGGGATCGACACCATGCTGCACTGGCTCACCCGCGTAGGGGGCCATGGGCTGGCACTGGCGGTGGCTCGGGAGATGGTGCTGTATCTTCGCCGCAGCGGCCAGGAACCCCAGTTGGGTGCCTGGCTCGAGGGGCGCAACCACGTGGACGAGCGGATTCACCGGGTACAAGACGCCATTTGCGCGGCACCCGCCCACCCCTGGCGCAGCGAAGCGCTGGCCGCACAAGCGGCCATGAGCGAGCGCCACTTCCGGCGCCAGTTCAAACACCTTACCGGCATGCAGGTCGGCGACTACATTAGCGGCCTGCGCCTGCAACGGGCCAGGGCGCTAATGATCGAAACCCCATGGAGTCTCGCTCGCATTGCCGAAGAGACGGGCTTTGGCGACGAGCGCCAGCTGCGCCGACGCTGGTCCCAAGAGGAAAAGCACCCGCCCAGCGTATGGCGCCGCGTTCAACCGGATATGGCCGATTTCGATCAGGGCAGCGCGAGTACGATCTGAACACACATCACCACCATGCACAGCATGCCCACGCCATAGGCGATGGTGCGCCAGGGCTGAAACGCGGCCAGGTAACAAAGCGTGTGGCAGTAGCGCGCAGCGGTAAAAATCATGAACAGCCACACGGCAAGCCCGGGCGCCGCCCCCACCATCACGTAGGCCACGCCCAGCCCCAGGAAAATAGGGATGTTTTCAAGGTCGTTCGACCAGGCTTTGCTTGCCTGCTGTACCTGGGGCAGCTCCTCCTGGGCAGGCTCCTTGCCCGCCATGCGCGCATCTTCCGGCGTTTTAAAGGTCATTTTGGTGATGCGATGAAATCCCTGGTAGAGACCCGTCGCCCACATTTTCACGAACAGCAGTACCGTGGCAACGGCGTACCAGTAAACGGGCTCTTCCATGATCGCTCCTTTTTTGAGTTGCGCTGATCACCTCCAGGGAAAGGCCTTGTGGGCATCCCCGGTGTGTCGATAACGGGCCAAAGTGGCTTGGCCCGTTTGAGTATAGTGAACACAAGGATTTTAAAAGCGCCGCGCCGCACTCTTTTATCTCGAGCCACGCCGCTTCTCAAATAAAAGGCGCTCGTTTACCATGCGCCACCCCCTTACGAGCGCCGCCCTGCCATGTCCGTCAACGCACTTTATACCGACCTTTCTCACTATTACGATTTGATGTGCGAGGACATCGACTACCCGGAGCAGAGCCGCGGCGTGCAGCGCCTTCATCATGTGCTGGGTAACGGCGGTCGCCGGCATCTGGACTTGGCCTGCGGCACCGGCCCGCACGTGCGCCACTTTTTGGATGCGGGCTTTGCAAGCAGCGGCCTGGATATCAACCCACCCATGCTGGCACTGGCCGCCGCCCGCTGCCCCGAGGCACAGTTCAGCCGCCAGGACATGGGGGATTTCAGCGTTAGCGAACCCCAGGACCTGATCACCTGTTTTCTCTACTCGATTCACTACAGCGACGGCATCGCGCGGCTAAAGGCGTGTATCCAAAGCGCCTACCGCGCGCTTGAAAGCGGCGGCATGTTTTGTTTCAACGCCGTGGATAGGGAAAAGATCGACAATGCGCTTCTGGTCGGACACAAGGTGCGCAAGGGAGATGACGAGTTTGCGTTTCGTTCGGGCTGGCACTACTCGGGCAGTGGCGAAAAGCAGTCACTCAAGCTAAGTATCGAAACAAGTCGGGGAAGTCGCGTTGAGCGCTGGGACGATGAACACGCCATGGTCGCCGTCAGTTTCGCCGAACTCACGGCGCTGCTTATCCCCTACTTCACCGTGCAGGTTTTCGAGCACGACTACGGGGCCATTACGCCCTGGAACACCACCTCGGGCAACGCGATATTCGTCTGCATCAAAGCCTGACGGACGTAATCAGACGGGCCAAGCGGCGCGATGAAGCCTGGCCGCTGCCGCTATTGATCCGGTCTCTATTGAACCCAGTATTTATTGAACATAGTAGCCGCTGACCCGCCAGGCGCCGTCTTCGAAATGCGGGGTAACGGTTTCGGTGAGCAGCCGGTTGGCGAAGTTGGTCTGGAAGGTAAATATCTTGTAGTCCCCCCGCGGGGCGCCGGGCATCGAGGTCTCGCTGATCACGCGCAGGCGGCGGCGGGACTTCATCTCGCCTACGTCCTGGCGGGCAAGCTCGATGGTACGCGCCAGCATGCTGGGCGAAAGCGGGCGCTGTAAAAGCGGTGAAGCGTTTTCCCAGGCTTTCTCGAACTCACCGTTATCGATACTTTGCAGCCAAGCCATCACCGCTGTTTCGGCGGCGTCCGCTTGGGCGCTGGCGGGAAGTACGGAAAAAACGAGGGCGGCCATTAGGGCACGCAGCGTGGTGGGCATGTAGGGCTCGCAATGGTTGAAAAACGTTTGCTTTGCTATCCATACCTTATATCGGTCAATCGCCCTCCGACTTTAACGCCGCCCCATCGGCCGGTTGTCCCGGTTATAGCCCACTGCCGGCCCGAGGCTTACCGGTAGGTAGTTGCTTTAGCGCGCGATTGTACTAGTGTAATGGCTGGGCACGCGTCTCACCCTGCCTTTCATACCGGCCTCTTTTCGGGGCGGTATTTAACCCAGCCGGCTTTTAATAATTAAAAAGGCATATAAAACGACACTAGCAAGGAAAACTTCATGTCATACCTACGCGTATGCCAGTTCAACAAGCTGGCACTAGGGCTTAGCGTTTCCGCAGCCATGATCTCGAGCGCGGCAGCGCAAACCAGTGACCAGCAAACCATCGAAGAGCTGCGCTCACAGCTCAATCAGATGCAGCAGCGTCTCGAACGGTTGGAAAGCCAGCAAGGCACCCCCGCTCAGTCAGGCACGACCTCCCAAGGCTACTCCAATCAGGGCTATACGAGTCAGGATGCGAACCAGGGCTCATCGAATCGAGGCTCTTCAAGCCAGGGCTATACGGATCAAAGCTCATCCGGTGATACGGGCGTCGAAGGCTCCTCCTCCCGCGACGGGCAAGAACTGGCCCAGGAAAACCAAAGCACACTCGAAGAGATGCAACAGGTCGAATTCGGCGGACTGATAGAGTTTAGCGGCAGCGCAAACGACTGGGATGACCAGAGCAAGGATACCGTTGGCGATCTCGACTTCGGCAAGCTCGTTTTCACCGTCGAGGGCGAAACCGGCAATATCGATTATTCCCTGGCCTACCGCTTCTACGACGACTACCACTTCCTGCAGCACGGCTGGGTCGGCTATAACCCCACCGAAGAAGATTCCATTCAGTTGGGTCTGGTACAAACCCCGTTCGGCAACATGGATTACGGCTACCTGGGCTACTATGGCAACCTTGGATACCTGGCAGGCTTCAACGATAACCAGAACGCCGGTATCAAGTGGGATCGCTCTGCCGGGGCCTGGGATACGTCGCTGGCCTTTTTCAAAAGCGACAGCTTGAGTAACGACAACGAGCACTACGGCGCCAACGCCGTGGGCGACAGCGCTCAGGGTAACAGCGAAGAGAACCAAGTCGCCGCGCGAGTGGGCTATACCTTTGGTTACGACACCGACTACAACACCCAAGTGAACGTGTCGGCCAAAGGCGGCCAACTTTATAACCGCAACACCGAGCGCAGCGGCGATAACTGGTCCGCCGCACTGGGCGTAGACGGAAGCTACGGCAACTGGCGCACGCTCGCTCAGGCCACGACCTACGAGTACAGCGCCAAGAACCCGGCGGAAAGTGAATCGGGTATTTCCGATAACGCCCTGCAAATCGGCGCCTTCAACTTCAACTACCTGATCCCCGCCAAGGGCGAAATCTACTCGGCAAGCGTGGGCTACAACCTGGAAGTGGATTGGGGCCCGGTCGACAACCTGTTCTTCTTCAACGACTTCAGCGTCATCGATCCCTCCGGCGACTACAGCGCCATCAATGGCGGCTTCGGCGATCAACAAAACCCCATGGTCAACGACCTGGGGGTACAAATGACCGCCGGCCCGTTCTTTGCCTGGTTCGATATCGTGAGCAACAAAAACGGTTTGAATTACTTCGGCTCGCCGGTCGACAACGGCTGGAATACGGCGTTTCTCACCAACTTCGGTTTCGAGTTCTAAGCCGCGCCCCGCGTAGCAAAAAGGCCCCAAAGGGGCCTTTTTAGTTTGCAACACTTCGTTTAAAACGCCGCGCAAGAGCGGTAGGTTTACGCCTTCGCAGCGCCGTTTACCTGCGCCGGGCGGTACTGGTTTTGCAGGCCCATCAGAAAATTACGCAGCATTTGATCCTTGCACTCACGGTAATTCTTGTGGCCGGGCTTACGGAAAAACGCGCTCAGCTCGTGGTGGCTTAACGGCAGACCCTCGCGCTCGAACACCGCGATAATATCGTCGGCCTGCATGTTCAAGGCGATACGCAGCTTCTGGAATACCTTGTTGTTATTGAGCTTGGCTTCCGGCTTGGGCGCCGGGCCTTCACGCTTGCCGCGCTTGTAGCTGATAAAGCCGTTCAAAAACGCCGCCAGATCCTTGTCCTTCATCGCCTCGAAGGCCTCGTCGTCGTCCTTTTTCAACCAGGCCGTTACCTGCTCTAAAGCAACGTCCACATCGGCCAGCTTGAAAATGGCCACGATGGCGGTGTCTTTCAAATCGAAGGTGTAACGGATGCGGCGTAAAATATCGTTATTGGTCAACGTGGGGGTCCTAACGAGTAGTGAGCGAGGTCAGCAGCGCGTCGATCTCTGCTTTCAGTTCATCATCTTGAATGTTGGCTGCGCCGGCTTTGGCCTGGCGCAGGCTTTTAATGGCGTCGTCGATGTCGTCCCGCTCTACCTGAAGCGTTGCCATCGAGAAACCGATCGAAGCGATATGATCCTGGGAGGGTATGGCGACGGCTTTATCCAGTGCTTTTTGGTAAAGCACCAGCGCCTCGTCCAGCTCTTCGCTAAAGTCGGCCAGCGTTTCCCATTGCTCCGGGTGGTCTTTCTCGGTGTATTCGTTATCGATACAGATAGCTTCGAGCTCGGCGTACAGCACATCGAAGCTTTCGCGGTCGTCCTTGTGCGCCGCTTTCATCAGCTTCTCGGCCAGCTCATACACGGCCTTGTAGATTTTGGTGTTAATCATTACGTCAAAACGTCTCTTGAATAAAAATCGGAACCTGCCGCCGGCGTGTTTGCGCGTGACGCTACACCTTTACGCGGCCAGTTTAAAGCCAAACGAGCCCGCTGTAAGGTTTCGAATTAAGCGATGCCAACCGGCTTGCCAAACCACCCGCGTGAATTTCCAGTTTGTGTCCGTCCGGGTCCAGTATATAGATAGACGCTCCTTCGCTGGTGTTCTCTTTCCATTGACGTACATTCAGCGCCTCGAGCCGGGTGCAAAAGGCCTCGAAATCGGCCTTTTCGATATCGAACGCGATATGGGTGTAGTCCTCTTTCGCACAAGGGGTATCGCAAGAAAGACACAGCCATAGATCCCCTGCCGAAAGGTAAGCGCCATTGTCCCACTTCACGTGACCGGCGAGCCCCAGCACATGGGTATAAAAGTGGAGCGAGCGCTCGAGGTCGCTAACGGCTAACGTAATATGGTTCAAACCCTTGATCATGGCTTTCCACCCTGGATATCTACTTTTAATCGATAAGGCGCTGAGGACTACTTCCCCCCCGCCATATCGATAAACGCGCCGGTCACGTAAGAGGCCTCGTCGGATAAAAGCCAAGCAATGCCCTGGGCGATCTCTTCGGGGGTGCCGCCACGGCCCAGCGGAATCTGCGGCGCCAAGCGCTCGACCCGGCCCGGCTCGCCGCCATCGGCGTGCATATCGGTATGGATGAATCCCGGGCGCACGCTATTAACGCGAATGTTTTGCGCGGCAAGCTCAAGGGAAAGCCCCTTGGTCATCGAATCCATCGCGCCTTTGGAGGCGGCATAGTCGATATATTCAAACGGTGAGCCGCTTTTCGCTGCGCCGGAGGATACATTTACGATAGCCCCCGCCCCTTCGGCCTGGCGGATATACGCTTTAGAGCACAAAAATGCACTCATCACGTTGGCGCTAAGTACCTTTTGAAAACGCTCGGCGCTGATATCGGCAAGGGTGGCCTGGGCAAACAAGACACCGGCGTTATTGACCAGATGCGTTACCCGCCCAAGCGTTCGTTGGACTTCCGTGAACAGCGCTTCTACCTCGGCCTCGACGGAGACATCCGCCTGAACGGTGAGCGCGGTTCCGCCCGCTTCGACGATACGCGCTGCTATCGCTTTTGCCGCTTGCCGGTTTTTCAAGTAGTTGATGCATACGGCGTACCCTCGGCCGCCCAGCAACAAAGAGGCCGCCGCACCAATGCCTCGCCCCCCGCCGGTAATGATCACGACCTTTTTCATACGAGTTTACCCAATATGGCGAATAATCAGACCTGGTACTTTTGAACTACAAAAATGACCGTCAAGGTATACAAAATTAGTCAACCAGCCTTTAATCGATACCTCATGACCTGGCCAGTATTCCTCCTTCGAGCCGGCTTATCAAAATAGTACGTTGCAGGTCGCCTGTAGGGTCAACTGAAAAAGAGGTTTCGTTTGAAGATTCATTCGTTCGCCAGCCATGCCATTCGCCATCAAGGTCATCCCCTTCAAAAAACGCTCGTGGCCCTTTTGGCTATTGGCTGGATAACGTTTAGCTTGACGGCGGATGCGGCCACGTCCGCCAAGCGTGGCCTGGCCTCCCCCGAGCTGACACCTGCCGACCTGCAAACCGCCGCCGAAGGCATTAGCTGGTGGTATAACTGGTCGGCGCTACCCGGCGAAGCGGTGAGCCAACGCGACACCCAGCAAGACGCCCCCTTCGTGCCCATGGTATGGGGCTCGACGCTTGATGAAGAGGCGTTGCGACGTTATCTGGACCAGCATCCGGAAGTCGAATACATCCTTGGCTTCAATGAACCCAACTTTGTAAGCCAGGCCAACCTGACACCCCAGCAGGCAGCGGATCGCTGGCCCCAAATCGAGTCCATTGCCGATGCGTACTCGCTCAAGATCGTAGGTCCTTCGGTGAACTACAGCCCGGGCGGGGTCGATATCCCCGGTACCGACGACAACGGCAGCCCGTTTTCCTACCTGGACGCGTTCTTTCAAGCCTGCCCCCAGTGCCGGGTGGATGCCATCGGAGTGCATGGCTACATGGCCGCACCCGAGTACTTCAAAGATTACATAGCGCAGTTCCACGAACGCTACCAAAAGCCAATCTGGGTGACCGAATGGAACCTGGACCGCGGGGGCGAGGCGCTTTCTACAGAGGCGCAGATGGACTTTCTTGCCGACACCACCCGCTGGATGGAGGCGCAGGACTACGTCACTCACTACGCCTGGTTTTTGGGCCGCGGCAACACCGCTTCCGACTTACTCAGCGCCGACAACCAGTGGACCGCCCTGGGCCAGCTCTACCAGGGCATTCCAGGCAACGCGCACCACTTTACGCTCCCCGGCCGTATCGAGGCGGAACACGCCCATCAAATTCGTGGTTTTCATCATCGCACGACCACCGAGGCGGGCCGCCGCCTCATTCAGCTTTTTAGCGACGCCGACGATGCGCTGATGCAGTTCAACGTTGTCTCTGCCCAACAAAGCATCTACCGCTGGACATTGAAGTACGCCACTGCCGGCGATGCCCGGATAGCGGTGCGCGTTGACGACCACGACGAACAAATCATCACGCTTCCCGATACGGGCAATACCTACTATTGGGCGCAGCACAGCCTGGCGTTTTCGTTGCCCGCCGGGCCGCACCGGCTCAGCCTGCGCGTACTCAGTGGCCGCCCCAACTTCGAATGGCTAAGTTTTCAGGAGTAGTGAATACTCCGCGCGCCCAGAGTGCGGGGAGGTCGTTCATACACACGCCCTTCGCTTTTTATGGCCATGCAGTACTAAAGATCCTGCTGGTAACGAGCTTCCATGGCCGCTTGCGATTCGACCGCTTCGTTTAGGCCGAGCTGGTCGTTGATCATACGCCCAAGCGTTGGTAACCGGTCGCGGTCGATAAGCGCCTCAGGCGACCAAAGCTTCGAGCGCATCAAGGCCTTGGCACAGTGTAAAAAGACCTCCTCAACCACGATTTCGATACAGGCCTTGGGCGGGTTCTTATCGTCGGCAAAAAGCGCCAGATAGTCGCCACGGGTCGACACCCGCGCCTGCCCATTGAGCCTGAGCGTCTCGTCAACGCCCGGTATCAAGAACAGGCCCCCTATCCTTCCCGTATCCACAATATTCAGCATGCTATCCAAGCGATTATTGCCTTTGCTATCGGGTATCACGATGCGGCGGTCATCGATGACCTTCACAAAACCCGCACTTCCTCCGCGAGGCGAGCAGTCGACAGCTCCCTCGGTTGAATAGGTAGAGAGAAGAACAAACGGCGAGTAGTTAATGAAACGCTTGGAATGCGGCTCCAGAGAGGCTAGCTGTTTATCCAGGGCGCGCTGTTTGGGCTGAGCATAAAGTGCCCTCAGTTCTTCTTTGGATTCGATGTACATACCCCACCTCCAACGACATTCTCTTGGTCAATTAGCGCTTTACAGTATCGTTGGTGGACTACAAAAGGATTAAGCGCACCATGAACCAATCGTACGACCGCTAAGGGCACGCCTGTGTTTAACGCACCTCCTCGATATTATCCATCAAGGTTTGTAACGTGACAGCATGATGCCGAGCGTAATCAATGAAGAGGACACAAACCGCCAGACACCAAAGCCCTCCTTCAAAATATAGGTAGAGATCAGCGCGGCGAACAACACGCTGGTTTCCCGCAAGGCCGAGACCATCCCAAGCGGGGCGTAAGCCATGGCCCAGATAACGATCCAGTACGCCCCCACCTGCAGGCCGCCGCCCACGGTGGCAGGCAGCAGGTTCTCCCGCACTACCCTTTTGATGGCGTTGAATTTCCAAAGGGAAGCAATCAAAAAGGTCAGCACGCCGTTACCGATGGTAAGGCAAACGGCAAACCCCAGTATTGAGCCGGCCTGCCGAGCACCCAGCCCGCCCACTAGCGTGTAGGAGGCAATGAACGCCCCCGTTCCCAGCGCCAGGAATATCGCGCGCGGGTTTTGCGTAATGCCGGTGGCTTTCTCGAAAGCCAGCGCAATAACCCCCACCGCTAAACAGACGACCCCCAACAAGGGGATGAAACTGAGCACCTCCGCGGCAAAAATGGCGGCGCCTAATGTGACCAGTAACGGGGCCGAACCGCGGGCAATGGGGTACACCTGGCCGAAATCGCCATAGTGATACGCCAAGGGCAAGCTGAAGTGATACGCGGTATGCAGCAAGATAGCAGTGACCAGAAGCGGCCAACTGGCGGGGCCTGGCAGCGCCACGAACGGCAGCGCCAACAGCGATATCAAACTTCCCAGCAGCGTGATGACCGCCATGACGGCGATTCGGTCGCCGCTGACCTTGACGATGGCGTTCCAACTGGCATTGAAGAAGGCCGCCAGCAATACGATTATTGTTATTTCCAGGCTCATGATTTTCCCTTGGACGCATCATTAAAGTGCCGCGCATTGATCGGTAAATCTTGCAGCATAGTGCTGGACTGTGACGCCTTGAATGCTCCTCAGAGAAGGCTCGATCAAATACACTATTGGAAAGTTAAATCCTATTCGCTAACGGCTCCATGAGGTCTAGATAAAGCCGAAGCGCGTCCTGGTGCTGAATGCCAAGCTCGAAAAGCGCCTTCGAGTAGTGATCCAAAAAATGGTTTTTGATCACCCTCTCCACTCGGAACCCATGGCGCTGATAATAGGTAAGCTGATATCCAAAGGTGCCTGTACTCAACTCCACCCGCTGCACCCTTTTGCTTTTTAGCTCACCCAGGGCGAAGCTCAGCAAGCCAGTTCCCACCCTTTGTTGCTGGAACTGCGGGTATACCGCAATATTGAATATCTCGGCCGTGCTTTCGCTGATCGGCTTCGCGACACACACGCCAATGATTTCTCCATTACGCTTCGCGGCAAAGCACCACGCCCCCTCCAGATAGGACGCGATAACCTGCTCGGAGGGATCCGCTTCGAGAAGAAGTTGTAAGGGAATATCGCCGTCGTTTACTTCCAGGTAGTTCATTTTGGCCTTGGGTACATAGGGTACTTAGCGACGCTGCGAAACCGATTATGAACGAGCAGCGTACTGCAGTATTTCGTATGAGTAGGCGTATTTGAATACGCCGGTAATGTCGATCCTGGATAGATCTTCGCGCAGCTCAGCCACTACCGAATCCAATGCCCTGCCCCGCCGAACGGCCTCTTCGATATTCGACTGCGTGGTGAGATAACCGATCAGCGACTCGCGCGTAAACGAGATCGGCAGCCAGCCCTTATCACCCGCCAGCAGGGAAAGTTGTTGGTCGTCGGCCAGCGTCATGTCCTCGTATCGAACCCGCGGCGGTGAGGGGTAGCGCTTCAAATATTCCCCCTGGAACCATTCGTTGAATCGAGCGGACGTTGCGTGGCCCGCAAAGGCAAAATTATAGATAATCCAGACAGCCCCAAGATTTGAAGCGGCTTTGTAGGCCTCCAGTGCTCGCGGGCCATCGAACCAATGAAATGCCATACACGTCGAGATAAGATCGAAACGCCCCAGTTGAGGGAGCTCGGTGTAATCCGCTTTCTTCACCGTCAAGCCACGCCGCTTCGCTATAGCCAGCATCTCTTCAGAAGAGTCGATCCCCATGACGTCTCTACTAATATCCAGCAAAGCCGAGGTGGAGTCGCCCGTGCCACATGCCACATCCACCACTCGATGAAAGCGCTCAGCGGGCAAATGGCGCTTCAGTATTTGGAAGAGCGCCTCATGCGTTTTTGGGCGGTATTGGTCGTATCGCTCGCCGACGCCGCTATCGGCGAAATACTGGGCCATTGCTATTGCCTCCAGCCAAGGGGTAAACACAGATGTAAGAGATTGAAAGACATCATAAGCGCACTGCATTACAAGAAAACACTCTAGACTGAAGACAAGCGCCCCGCTATTGAACAGCAGGTGCCCAATTAAGCCATGGCCGATCCCGACTGAGCTGACCCGTTAATAAATAAGGAAAACCATGTCCGTATCTCTTTCGCGTGCGCGCAAGGCTTTACACATACTGGGATCGTTACTGTTAGGGCTGAGTATGCTTTTGGCAGGCTCGGTTGGTGCCGCCGAGGAGAGTACGCCAAACACCACTACCGCTCCCAACGGCGCCGAAGGAGCTAGCCCGGGGCCCAACACGGCGCAGATCGAAACCACGCCGTCACCGCTCAAGGATGAGGAGATTCGCCAGCGCATTAGCGGCATCTTTTCGGAAATCGACGGGCTAGGTGAGGTCGATGTCAGCGTCAGCCAAGGGGTGGTGACGTTAGCCGGTGAAACCGCCAACGATAGAAAAGCCCAACAGGCGGTGGGGTTAGCCAACCGGCTAACCGATGTGGTCACGGTGGGCGACCAAATCGAGCGCACTCTCGACGTTCAGGATAACGTCGCCACGGCCTACCAAGGCTTGCGGGCCCGGGGCCAGAGCCTGCTCAGGGCACTGCCGCTTTTCCTGGTAGGCTTTTTGATATTTGCCCTGGTCGCCTGGTTCGGCGCGTGGCTTTCCAACCGCAAGAAGCTGTGGCAACGGCTGACGCCCAACCCCTTCGTGGCCGAACTGGTAGCCCAAAGCGTCAAAGTCGCTTTCATCATTGTGGGGCTAATCATGGCGCTAAGTTTGATAGGCGCCGAAACGATCATCGGCACCCTGCTGGGCGGTGCCGGCGTCATCGGTATCGCCATCGGTTTTGCCGTTAAGGATACGATCGAAAACTACATCGCATCATTAATGCTCAGCATCCGCCAACCCTTTCAGGCTCGCGATCACGTGGTGATCAACGACAGAGAAGGCATCGTGGTACGCCTGACCTCCCGCGCGACCATCCTCATGACCCTGGAGGGGAACCAGCTACGCATCCCCAACGCCGAAGTCTTCAAGGGCATCATCCTCAACTACACCCAAAACCCGGAGCGCCGCTTTGATTTCGAACTAGGGGTAGATGCCAACGATGATCCGCTAGCCGCGATCAAGGCAGGCTTGACGGCCCTTCAGGCCTTGGCGTTCGTACTCGATGAGCCCAAGGCCGTGGGCATCATCACCCGCGTAGGCGATTCCAACATCGTGCTGGCGTTCCAGGGATGGGTCGATCAGTCGATGACCGACTTCGGCAAGGCCCGAAGCATTGCCATTCGGGAAACCAAGCACGCCCTTGAAACCCAAGGATTCAGTCTACCGGAGCCGATTTACCGCCTGTGCTTTACTCCCGAGCTCGAACGAGCGCTCACCCGTGTTCAAACCGGCAGCCCCCAATCTGGCACCGAGCAAGAGCCGCCCGCCTTTGCGGCGAATTCGAGTGGCAAAGCGCTGCCAAAGACTGCCGAAGGCAGACGCCAGCCCAAAGCCGAGGATCTGCTCGATGCCCGCCCTGACGAAAAGCTGATAGAAAAAGTGGAGCAGGAGATCGCGCAAAATAGCCAGGAAACGGATTTGTTGAGCAAGCACGCGGCACGTGAATAGTGTGTCACTACCCTGCGCGCTATGCCTTGGCCCAGCCATGAATCATTGCCCGCCAAGGCTTTATTTAAGCCGTATCGACGTGAATCACGCCCAGGGGCTGCGCTGGCGGACACCGGCATTGCGATACTGCCCAACGTGCAGATTACTCGCTGCCCCAGCGCCCGATGCATCTTCTCTACTATCAGGACCACTACCGCTCGCCCAAGCTGCGCAGCTTCATCGACTTCGCGGTGGAGGCATTTGGGCATTGATAGGCGGTCGCCAGTGGGTCGCAAACGCCGTAGTACAGTCGTTTAGGATGCTGCGCCGTTGATGTTCCTTACAGGTATTTCCGCAACGCTGGCCTCATCCGCGAGGCGCATATTGATAGCGACGATGGATTCATCACACCGCTCGGTGGTTTGGTAATGAGTAGTACAACCGCACGTCGTGCACCAATGAAATTCGGCTTCTTTATCCCCCCAGCTATAGAACACCGTCTTTGAATGGCGACAGTTTATCGTGACCAGGTTGGGTGAATAGTAAGCCCAGAGCGCCGCATACCGGCGGCAAATCGAACAGTTACACTGGCCGATCTCTTCCGGAAAGTGAGCGGCGGTGATTTCGACATTTCCACAGTGGCAGGTAACCTTCACAGGCAATCCCTTTTCATGACGCCCAGTCGGGTTAACGCTTATCGTTAGTAGCGAACTCGCGGGCCAGCATTGAATAAATGGCGTGGTCGACATAGTGGCCGTAAAGATACTCACGCTCGCGCAGGACGCCCTCGAACGTGAACGCCAGCCGCTCGGCAATGGCCCGGCTTTTGACGTTTTCCGTCGCGCAGGCAATTTCGATGCGGTTCAAGCCGTGTTCGCGAAAACCGACGTCGACCAGCGCTTTAACGGCCTGGGTCATGATGCCTTTGCCTGTATAGCTCTCGCTCATCCAGTACCCGATACCCGCCCGGCGGTTCGTCGTATCGAAGGGATGAAAGCCGCATACGCCGCAGGCCGACCCATTATAAAAAACCCCGTACTGCGGGCCCTTGCCCGCCTCGTACTGCTTAATAACCGACGTTAAAAAAGCTTCGGTGTTCGCGGGCGACTGATTGGCATCGATCCAGGGCAGCCACGCGCGCAAATGCGCCCGGTTTTGATCGACCAGCTCGAATACCTCATCCCGATGTTCCATGCCGAGCAGCCTTAACTCAACGGACTCGCTAATCAACAACGCTCTCTCCTTTTGTAACACGATAATTGCCCCTGGCTTCGCGCAGGTAGGAGGCAATAACCTGCTCGGAAGGGTCCGCTTCAAGCAATAGCTCGATAGACATTTGGTAATCTCCCCATTTATAACCGGGGCGATAAGTAGAGGCGTCTAGGCAGCCATGGCTACCTTTTGTTTCGGTGTCATTCCACCCAATGCCATATTCGGTCGTTCGTGGTTGTAAGTCCAAAGCCAGCGTGTGGCAAAGTCCTGAACCTCACTGATCGAGTTGAACAGGTAATGGCTCAGCCAGTCATAGCGTACCGTTCGGTTGTAACGTTCAACATAAGCATTCTGCTGCGGATTCCCCGGCTGGATGTATCGAAGTTCAATGCCTTCCTGCCTTGCTCAGGTAACGAGCTTACCGCTGATGTATTCCGGGCCGTTGTCACAGCGAATGGCTTTTGGCTTGCCGCGCCATTCGATCAACTGCGTGAGAGAGCGTATTACGCGCTCTGCCGACAGCGAGAAGTCTGCATCGATGATCAGACCTTCCCGGTTGTAGTCATCGAGCACGTTGAACAACCGATACGTTCGGCCATCTGCCAACTGGTCGTGCATGAAGTCCATAGACCAACAGCCGTTCAGAGCCTGCGGTACCGACAGGGGTTCCGGCTTTTTCCGCACCAGTCGCTTCCTGGGCTTGATCCGCAGGTTAAGCTCCAGTTCCCGGTAAATCCGGTAGATGCGCTTATGGTTCCAGCCGAAGCCCTTCACGTTACGCAGATACAGGTAACACAGCCCAAAACCCCAGTTACGCTGGTTATGGGTTAAACGCACCAGCCAGTCGGCAATCACCGCGTTCTCATGGCTCAGCTTTGCCCGGTAGCGATAACAGGTCTCACTGATACCAAAGGCCACACAGGCCAGCCGTACACTGCAGCGATCGGCATCAACTGCATTTATTGCCATCTCTCGGCGTTGAGATGGCTTTACCACTTTCCCTCAAGGGCCTCCTGGCGAAGCTCGGATTTCAAGCGCTCTTCGGCGTACATCTTCTTGAGCCGACGGTTTTCGTCTTCCAGGTCCTTGAGGCGCTTCATCATGGACGCGTCCATACCGCCATACTTCGAACGCCATTTATAAAACGTGGCACTGCTCATACCGTGCTCGCGGCAAAGTTCAGGAACCGGCACGCCGTTCTCGGCTTGCTTCAGAATCGCCATGATCTGGCTGTCGGTAAAACGTGATTTTCGCATGTGGAATCTCCTGTCTGTTCAGGTTACAAAATTCCACTTATCACCGCGGTTATTTTTCGGGGGGATTACCATTTCACCAGCGCCTACTTCCAGATAGTGCACGTTTCACCTCGCGGGGTCTTGATACTCAGCAACGCTACGAAGTGCTTTTTTATCATCGAGCCTCGTACTGCAGTATTTCGTAAGAGTAAGCGTATTGAAATACGCCGTTAAGGTCGATATTAGAAAGGCCTTCGCGTAATTCAGCCACTATTGAATCCAACGCCCTGCCCCGTCGTACGGCCTCTTCGATATTCGATTGCGTAGTGAGATAACCGATCAGTGATTCGAGCGTAAATGAGATCGGCAGCCAGCCATTCTCACTCGCCAGCAGGGAAAGTTGTTGGTCGTCTGCCAGCTTCATGTCCTCGTATCGAACCCGCGGCGGTGAGGGGTAACGCTTCAAATACTCCCCCTGGAACCATTCGTTGAACCGAGCGGACGTGGAGTGACCCGCGAAGGCAAAATTATAGATAATCCACACGGCCCCAGGGTTAGAGGCAGCTTTATAGGCATCCAAAGCCCGCGCACCATCGAACCATCGAACCAGTGAAATGCCATACACGTCGAGATGAGATCGAAATGGCCATGTTGGGGTAGCTCGGTGTAATCCGCTTGCCTCACGGTCAGGCCACGGCGCTTCGCTATGGCCAGCATCTCCTCAGAAGAGTCGATCCCCAAGACGTCTCTACCAATATCCAGCAAAGCCAAAGTGGAGTCGCCCGTACCGCACGCAACGTCCACGACCCGACTAAAGTTCTCAACGGGCAAATGCCGCTTCAGGATATCGAAGAGCGCAGAATGAACTTTCGGGCGGTATTGATCGTAGCGTTCGCCAACGCCGGTATCGGCGAAATATTGTGCCATGCGGACTTCCTCGAAGAGCGGTTCGGATCTTTAAGAAATACCTAACACCTACCTTAATTTTAATTAACTTTAATAACCCTTAAATATGGGCTTCCGAGCGCTCTAATCCGCCAATGCACGAATATCTTCAATACCAGCGCCCTTGAGTAGGCTGCTCTCTATTTATTCAAACTTGATGAACGATTCTTTCAAGACAATCGACCTGTAGCTTGAGCGGGGCCATGAAATCAACCACGAAACCTTTTCGCTGATCAGCATTAGCCTCTGACCACCATGAAAATTCGGCTACCCGTCTCATCAAAAGTTGAGTCTCGAGCCTTTTCTCATCCGCCACTTGCCAAGCCAGCCATTGCTGAGCCTGACTTTCTCCGTTGTCTATACGAGAGAAACATACTAGCAAATCGAAAACCTTGAATGCCAAAGAAGCCGTATAGGGGCTTCCCTGAGCTTCGAGTAAATACGAGTCAGGATCGAACTTGACCGCCATCAAGCTTTTATGAAGGGCAAGCAACTCGTCGTAATTTTCAAATTCAAGTTTCACATGTCTATCCTGATTGATGTTTTTCCAGCATTTGCGTGCTTCCAGCATTCACTGGATAAAAAACGCCATCTAAAGTTCTCATAAACATACTTCCTACCTGGATGCCGCTGTAGTCATTCAACTGCTGGCAGCCCTGCCTGGATACCACTGCGCCAACGTCTGCCGGTACATTCTCACTTCACGTCCGTGAAATTCATGCAGCTCGTAATGCGTAAAACCTACCTTAAAGGCGACCTTTTGCGATGCCCCATGCTCGGGTTCGATCAGCGTTACTACCGAGGGGAGCGACTTCATTTCAAAGGCGTAAGCTAACACTGCTTTGGCAGCCTCGGATGCAAAGCCTCTATTCCAATACTGCGTAGCGAGCCGGTACCCAAGGCTAATTTCCTCGACACCATTGACCTCTTCCGGGCCAACGCCGCAAAAGCCGATCAGCCTATTCGTATCCTTTTCAATTAACGCCCAAGGCCCGATTCCGTGCATCTCGTAACTTTCTAGACACCACTCGATAAAGCGGCGCGTCATAACCTCATCGCAAACGCCACGAATCGAGTATTCCATGACGGCAGGATCGCTCAAAATTTTGGTCAGCTCCTCTGTATCGCTTAAGGACAATGTCCGTATTACCAGCCTACTTGTTTCACAGATCCACATGCCCTTCACCCAAATGACGCTTCAAGCGCTTATAAACTAATGAATACTCACCTATTCAACTATCTCATAATGGCGCACAGCATTGCGCGTCTGCTTTCCCCAATCGGAGGTGGCCACGCGGCGCTGGTGGTAATCAAACGCGACGCGGTCGATAAACGCCTCGAACACCTTAAAACGACAAGGGTCGGATTGATCCTGAATGACCTCAAAGATGAGGCACCCCGGCTCCGCAAGCGTTAGCGTTTTATGCGTGACAAGCGCTTCCTTGAAAGCTTCAAGCTCGGCTGCCGGCACGGTGATAAATCCTTCTAGCGTTACTTTAGGCATGGTTGTTCTCTATTGGTTAGGCGCTGCCGCTTCTAAACGGCGCGCCCTTCTTGAAGCGCCTTTCATAGGCAATCGAAAGATCATACATACGGCTCGTTCAAGGCTCTGTTAAATACCCGGTTCAGCCTATTAAAGAGCGTCGCGGTTCAAATTGCGCTCGGCGGGAATATCGCTTAGATACTCGACGAACTCTACTTCGAACCCGGCCGGGTCGACGAAGTAAGCGTTTTTACGAAATGGCTCGGTAGCCCCCGGTTTGGCAACGGAATACCCCACGTTATTCAACCGTGCTACCAAGGCATCCAGGTGTTCGGTCACGTAGGCAAAATGAGCAAGCCCCACGCTGTGGCCTTCAAGCGCCCGGTTCTTACCTTCTCCGTGGTCGCTCAGCGCCAGGTAGTGGTGGTCGTCGCCAAAATGCACCCACTTGCGTGGCTTGCCGTACCATTCGCCCTGCCCTTCATCGCGTATGCGCCAATGAGGAAAAGCAGCGCGGTAAAAATCCAACGTGGCGTCCATATTCGCGACCACCAAATTAACGTGTTCAAGATACATGGTGTTTCTCCTTGCGTGGGTTCGGGTAAAAGGTTAAAACCTCAACCCAAGTTGAGGTAAAGCACTTTTTGAACAAAGAGAACACCGGGGGCAAGCATGGCAGAAGCAACCTGGAGCGTCGGCAAGGTCGCCAAGCGCTGCGGCATTAACGTGAGTGCCCTGCACTTCTACGAACAGCAAGGGCTGATTCAAAGTTGGCGTAACGCGGGCAACCAGCGCCGCTACAAGCCCGAAGTACTCAGGCGCATTTCAGTTATCAAGGCCGCACAGAAAGTCGGCGTGAGCTTGGAGGAGATCAAGCAGGCCTTTGAGTCGCTCCCCCATGGCCGCACGCCCACGGTAGAAGACTGGCAGCAACTTTCCGAGCGCTGGCAGCGCATGCTGGATGGCCGCATCGCGTACCTGCAAACGCTGCGCAACAGCCTGAGCAGCTGCATCGGGTGTGGGTGTCTGAGTATGACCAACTGCCCGCTTTACAACCCGGAGGATGAACTGGCCGAAGTAGGCAGCGGGCCGGTGCTTTTGGAACGCGCGGCCGCGCGAGCCAAGTCAAATTAATTGCCAAAATCAGTTTATTGATACACTCGATGCATCTACACCACGCCCTATGGATGGCTCCATGAACCCCTTTAGTGATGAAAAAATCGTCGATTCCTGGGAGAAGAACGCCTCACCCTGGACCGATGTGATACGCAACGGGCATATCGAAAGCCGTAAGCTGGTCACCGATCAGGCCGTCGTCGAGGCCGTTCTAAGCCGGTCGCCCGAATCCGTGCTCGATATCGGGTGCGGTGAGGGGTGGCTCGTACGTGAACTCGCGCCCCACGTAGCGCACCGGGTGGGGGTCGATGTCGTGCCCGCGCTCATCGAGAAGGCCCAGGCCGCGGGTAATGGGCACTTTCGTGTTTCATCCTATGAAGCGATTGCGGCGGGCGCGATCGAGGAGCGCTTCGATGCGGTCGTTTGCAATTTCTCGTTGCTGGGTAAGGAATCGGTCGATGCACTGTTGCGCGCCGCCCCCGCGCTTCTGACTCCCGGGGGCGTTTTCATCGTACAAACGCTGCACCCCGTAGCGGTCGACGTTACGCCCTACGCCGATGGCTGGCGTGAAGGTTCCTGGGCGGGTTTCGGCGCCGATTTTAGCGACCCGGCGCCCTGGTACTTTAGAACGCTTGAAAGCTGGGTGAGCCTGTTTTCCGCCAGTGGGTTTCAATTACTCGAAATGCGCGAGCCCGTTCACCCGAAAACGCAAAAACTTGCGTCCGTCATTTTCATAGGCGCGGTAGCTCGGGATACCTGATAAGCCAACAGCAAACGTGGAAAAGGCCAGATAGTGTCCGGATTGGCCTGTCGTGAGAAAATGTATTAGCCATTTCTTGTAAAGAAAAATATCAATCAATAGGATAACTGGCTCAAAAAAGATGTTTAAAAATGGCTAAGCAGTACTGAATACGAGGACACGGGTTTGAAAAATGCCATGGGGATTTTGTGCTTTCTTTTGAGCACACCGGCGCTTGCACAGAATAGCCTTCACTTACCGGATGAGGCTAAAGTCAATGGCGGTAGCTTCTACGTCGGCACGGTATTCGGTGATGAAAACTACACAGACAACACCAACCTTTCCACCGCCTCCTTCTGGATAATGAAAACGGAAGTGCCGTACCAGCTCTACCGAGAAGTGCAGCCCTGGGCCCTCCAACACGGTTACGCACTCGGCGATGCCTGCAATGGCGCCACCCCTGGCGGTTGCCGGCCGGATGATAAGGATGAAGGCCACCACCCCGCCGTGAATGTTACCTGGTGGGACGCCATGATGTTTGCCAACGCGTTGAGCGAGCACCAGGGGCTATCTCCCTACTACCTCAACTTTGAGGGGGAGCCGCTAAAAGCGATACCGGAAAGTGACGACAGCTCCGCTATAAAAAGAGCGCCTGAAGCATCTGGCTACCGTTTACCGGATATGGTCGAGTGGCATGTGGCTGCAAGAGGCGCTCATGAAGGGCTTGCGGACGGCTCCTACGGCTACCCGCATGCCGGTAGCCCACAACCGGAAGCGGTCGCCAATTTCCCCACGCAAGACGGTTCCGGCTCGGGAACACTGCCTGTAGCCTCCCTGCACTCCAATGCGTTGGATCTTTACGATATGAGCGGTAACGCGGCGGAGTGGATCGACGAAAGAAATCACTACGCCCAGGGAGTGCCCATGTATTACGTTTGCGGTGGCAGTTTTGAGCAAGCCGTAAAAGACGTGTTATCCGGCTGCGACGTGCATTCGCCGGGGTTTGGCATGCCCGATATCGGTTTTCGACTGATCAGAGCGGCCAATGATTAAGCGGCTGCTTTGCCTGCTGGCGGCGCTTTTTAGCACGCCTGCCCTGGCCTTTTCGCAGATCGAGTTAAGGGAAGGCGTCAACCGTATCGATCTCAACCAAAACAGCCGCCCGGATTACGTCATTGCGTCGGTATATGACAGGAACATGTCCTATAGCAACCATACGCTCACCTTCTTCATTCGCCTGCCCAACGATGAGCTTGGCATCATGCCGGCAGCGGATCGCGATACGTTCACCTGGCTCGACCACCGGATTTTCTCCGGCGCGATTACGGTTCGGGACCATCGCCTTTTCGAGTCCGGCGGTGAGGTTTTACTGGTCGTCGCTAAAAAACACGCCGAAAACGCGGATTTGTTCGGGCCCGGGCCTTTTACGTTCGAGATTTACGGCGTGCGCCAGTTCAGCCAACACCCCGGC
The DNA here is from genome assembly GCF_968212445.1 of Vreelandella sp. GE22. Classification (NCBI taxonomy): domain Bacteria; kingdom Pseudomonadati; phylum Pseudomonadota; class Gammaproteobacteria; order Oceanospirillales; family Halomonadaceae; genus Vreelandella; species Vreelandella sp. GE22. Next base: position 1,414,055 of record NZ_OZ309110.1, on the reverse strand, counting down.
ACCCCGCTTTATCAATGGTCGCTACTGAAGACGTTTGAATCCGCAAAGCATCACGACTCTTCCGAACAGGCTTACCAGGAAATCGACGCAGAGGCGCTGGAGCACGGTAGCGATTGAGTCGCCTTTCCCGCGCCCGTTCGTATCCCCCTTTTAGGCACTGGAAAGCTTGAGCCCGACAAGACCGGCCACGATCAGCGACAAACTCACCAGCTTGAGCGTGCCGGTAGGCTCACCGAACAGGAAGATACCCAGCAGCGCCGTGCCCACCGCCCCGATACCCACCCAGATAGCGTAGGCGGTACCCACGGGCAGGGTTTTAAGCGCCAGGCCCAGCAGTAGAAAGCTCACCACCAGCGAGAACAGCGTCCAAACGGTGGGCCAAAGCTTCGTAAAGCCCTCGGAGTACTTCAATCCAATGGCCCAGCCCACTTCCAGAAGCCCTGCGATAAACAAAATGATCCAACTCATGCACGTCTCTCAAACGCTGGGGCCGTCCCCTAACGAAAATCGAGCGGTGAGGCCGTCCTCACTTCGCCGTGGTTACTTATTCACTTTTCAAAACCTGCCGGGAGAGAAACAGCTTCTACCCACTAGCCCAGTACGGGCCTGAAAAAACTGCGCTCGTAGCTAACGATGCAATCGACTTGCTCGGCAAACTCGAACGCCTTGATGCACTCAGGATCATTCAACGAGTCGATCCGATACTGCTCGTAAGCCGCCAGGCTTTCGAAGGTGAACAGGGCCAGCGCGATGTTATTGGTCCCTTCCGCCGGCAAGTAATAACCGTTGTGTTGGCCGCCAAATTTCTCGACCAGCGGGATCCACATTCTGGCGTACTTTTCGAATTCATTGACCTTTTTAGGATCGATGACGTACTTCACGTGGCAAGTGATCATCGTGACACAACCTTGTCATTGAATGGTTTTCGAGTGGCCATACGTTACAGCTCGTTTTTCGAACGCAACATCTCCCTCAGCGCTCACCATGCTATCGTCTATTTCGAACGAGCGGTGACCGCCTCAGGTTCGCCAACAAGTATTCAAAGGATAGAGAATGAACATCGACAAGACACTGCTGCTGGCCATGCTCCTCCTTTCACCCTGTATGGGCCTGGCGCAAGACGCCCCTGCCACGTCGCAATGGGAAACGGAAGAGCACCATGACGACGAGCTGGATTTACACTTCGTCGTGCTCAAAACCCATGCTACCGGGCTCGCGGTGCCCACGGTCGTTTTTCGCTGCTTCGAGGACACTACCGTGGCCTACTTCAACCTGTTCGATCAGGACGAAAGCGGTACCTACGAATACGACGACGTTACGCTACAGCTGGACGACCACGAACCCGAGAGCTACGCGATGGAAGCCATCGATGACGGCCACGCGGTAGGCTTCTGGGAAAGTGAAGACGCCACTTCCTTCATTGAAAGCCTGTTCGGTACGCAAACGCTGAGCATGACCGTCACCCCGACCGAGGGCGAGCCCATCGCGATGGACTTCAATGTCGATGGTATCGAAACGATGATTGGCCCAGTGCGTGATGCCTGTGGCTGGTAATGAAGGGCGCAACCGCTAGGCGATAGCGTTTAAAGCGGTTTCGATATCAGCAAGCGGATGCGCGACGCCCTCAACGACGGCGGTCGCTTTGGCCGGGTCCACCTCGATGAGGTACTCCCGGTCGCCCTCCGGGTAGCGCGCAAGCATCATGATGATTCGCCCTTCCCCCTCGGTAACCCGCCGCAGATCCCACCGGCTACCCGAGAGATCGAGCACAGCCTTCTGCGTGGCGCATTCCACCACGACCGGCGAGTAGACCCAGAGCGACATACGCATTTCATGGGAGGTAGTGATCACTTCGTACTGGCCGCCCAGAACATAGTCGTTTTGTTGCACTCTCGCTCCCCATCCGTTTCTTTTGCCAGCCTGCCGCCCTTTTCTACCAGCCAGATCAGCCAGAGCCGACCAGCTTGGCGATCACGGTGGCTGCCCCTAATAACGCCAGCAGACCCACCAACGATACCGTGGTATGCGCTAAATCGGACGCTTCATCCTCATCCGTGATGAATTGCCGGGGGGAGTGGCCAAGCGTGAGTGCTCGACATATCGGCCAACCGATATACCAAGCCAGCGTCATAAAAAACAGCTCCCAGATTAGCCAAATCAGCGTGCGCACCACGACGCCGAATAATCGGAGCACCGTTTTTAAAAGACCATCGGCCAACTCGTCCAATATCCTATCCCCCACCATTTATACCGTCAGTTTCATGTGCGTTTCAGCTAACCTTGGCGAGCCAAGGCCTCACCAGGAAAAAGCCACGCGATACCGAAAAGCCGGCCATTGGCGCTACCTAAAACTGAAAACCACAGGCTGAAAAAGCGTCTAGCTAACAGGCGCCTGGAAATAGAGGCCATAAAGGATGACCTGCCTAAACAAGATGAAGCCTGCCGCCAGTAAATCAGCGGTGTGGTTCCTGAAAGGTTACCCTTTCACACTTTGAACATCGAATGGCGGCTTTTCCGTTATACTGCACCACTTTTTTATTTTCGCCCCTTTTACGACACATCGTCAGAGCTTCCCATGCCCTTTGCAAAACTCGGCTTATCCAGCCCGCTGGTTCAAGCGATTACCGACCTCGGTTACCAAACGCCCACGCCCATTCAGGAACAAGCGATTCCCGCCATTCTCTCGGGTAAAGACCTGATCGCCACCGCGCAGACCGGCACCGGCAAAACCGGCGCTTTCGTGCTGCCGCTGCTTGAACGGTTCAGCAACGCGGGACCGCTGCGCGGCAAACGTGTACGCGCGTTGATTTTGGTGCCCACCCGAGAGCTTGCGATTCAGGTCGAAGCCAACGTGGCGCAATACGCCAAACACCTGGATTTAACGTCGATGGCCGTGTACGGCGGCGTGGATACCGCCCCGCAAAAAGAGCGCTTGATCGAAGGGGTCGATATTCTGGTCGCCACACCTGGCCGGCTGTTGGATTTGGCCCACCAGCGTGCGGTGCACTTCGATGAACTCGAAGCGCTGGTGCTGGACGAAGCGGACCGAATGGTCGACATGGGCTTTGTCGATGACATTCACAAGATCATCGTCCGCCTGCCGGAAAACCGTCAGAACCTGCTGTTTTCCGCCACCATGAGCGGTGACGTGCGCGCGCTGGCCTACGGCTTTAGCGACAGCAAGATGACCGACCTGGCGGCGGATATCTCCATTACGCCCAATGTCCGCGCCGCCGCGAATATCAAGCAGTGGCTCATCACGGTCGATAAGGACACCAAGTCTGCTCTGCTGAGCCATTTGATCAACGAGAACGCGTGGGATCAGGCGCTGATTTTCGTCGAGAAAAAACACAGCGCGGCCAAGCTTGTAGCCCAGCTGGAAAAACGTGGCATCAAGGCGGATTCCATTCACGGCGGGCGAAGCCAGGCGATGCGCGAAAGCGTGTTGGCGCAGTTCAAATCCGGCGAGCTCAAGTACCTGGTCGCCACCGGCGTGGCCGCACGGGGGTTGGATATCGATGAGCTGAGCCGCGTGGTGAACTACGATTTACCGTTTCAGCCCGAAGACTACATCCACCGCATTGGCCGCACCGGCCGGGCAAGCGCCTCGGGTGAAGCCATCTCGCTGGTCGACATCAGCGACTTCAAGAACCTGTGCGCTATCGAGCGGCGCTTGAATGCGGTGATCGAGCGCAGGGAAATCGAAGGCTTTCCTGTTAACAAAGCCGTCCCCGCTTCCAACTTGAACCACGTTAAAAAAAGCAAACGCTAACACGTGACCAGGAAGCTCACCGCTTGAACGTATAAACGGTGAGCTTCTCTACTCGATATTTTGCTATAAAAGCCGCTTTGGCAAAAGCCGGGTAAGCCCTGTGGCGGTCAGCGCCCTCTTTTAAAATCAAACAGGGACAAATGCATCCAATAGCTCGGCGTTGGTGGGGTATTTCTCCAACAGCGTAAGCAGCTTCTGCGCGCCCTCGACTGGCTTAAGCTGGGTCAACGCGCGACGCAGCGTACGTACTTTTTCAATATCTTTTGCATCGATCAACAGCTCTTCCCGGCGGGTACTGCTTTTGGCAATATCGATCGCCGGGAAAATCCGCTGGCTGGCCACATCGCGGGATAACACCAGCTCCATATTACCCGTGCCCTTGAACTCCTCGAAAATCACCTGATCCATCCGGCTGCCCGTATCCACCAGCACAGTGGCCAGAATGGTGAGCGATCCACCGTTTTCGATCTTTCGCGCCGCGCCAAACAGCTTACGCGGAATTTCCATCGCCCGGCTATCCAGCCCGCCGGACATCGTGCGGCCATTGCCCCGCTGCTCGGCGTTATGCACGCGCGAAAGCCTGGTTAATGAGTCGATCACGATCATTACATCGTGGCCTTCGCCCGCTTGCTTGCGCGCATTAGCCAAGAGCTGGTCGGCCATGCGCACGTGGTGGGTGTAGGTTTCGTCTGATGACGAGGCATGCACCTCGGCCGTGACGCTGCGCTTGAAGTCCGTCACCTCTTCCGGGCGCTCGTCGATCAGCAAGGCGTACAGCTTGATGTTTGGGTGCGCCTCGGCCACGGCCTGGCAAATATGCTTGAGCATCGTCGTTTTGCCAGAACCTGGCGGTGCGACAATCAAACCCCGCTGGCCCATGCCGATGGGCGTGATTAAATCCATCGCCCGCACGCTGCGCTGGCTGGAACCAGCCTCTAAACCAATGCGCGGGGAAGGATGGATGGCGACGCCGTTTAGAAAGCGTTTTTCGGGTTCATCGGGGAACTGCTCGGCGGGCTCATCGGCCGGCGTGGCTTCTGGCTGCCTTTTGACCTTCAAGCCTAATGTTTTTCTCGTCATAAGATCGCTGGATCGCCTTGGGTAGTTTGAATGTTGGAATAAGGGTAGTGCTCTGAGAATGATATAGATCTTATAGCGCTACCGATCGTGGCGGGATGTGATGCCTTCTGAGAAAACAAAATGGAGGCAAAGCCGCAATGTGGTAGACGTAGCCATGACTGGTCTTGTTAGGGCTGTTGCGATACAGTTGTACGGAGTTTCCGTACGTAAGGGTGGAATTATGGATATCATCAGTGTAAACAAGTTCAGAGACAACCTGAAAAGCCTTGTCGAACAGGTTGTTAACAACCATGAACCTCTCAAGGTGACCCGTCGCGCTGGACAGGCTTTCGTCATTATGAGTGCTGAAGACTGGGAAAGAGAACAGGAAACCCTGCATGTTCTTCAAAACCGAGACCTGATGCAGCAGATTGCGACCTCTCTCGATACTCACAGCCGTGGCCAAGGATACATACCGAATGATGAGCAGCTGAATGAGATCACTGGTATTTGAGGGCAGCACTTGGGAAGCCTATGAAACGATGCGAGAGAAAGACAAGAAGCTTCACAAGGCGCTCTGCAAACTGCTGAAAGAAATGCTCCGCTCCGACGACCCATCCACGGGAATAGGCAAACCTGAACCGCTGAAACACAACTTATCAGGCCTATGGTCACGGCGCATTTCACAGAAAGACAGGCTCATATACCGATTCGATGACATATCCATATACGTTTTCGCCATTGGAGGGCATTACGATAAGCCCTAACGCCGCGCTCACGGTAGATTGTGAGCGAAGCGAATAATCTATCCGTTTGCAGTGCTTTGTTATAAACCATTAAGGTGATCAACGACGCTACCAATGAATTTTTTTAGTGGCTGAGGCGAACCGTTTTTAGCCAAGTGCTCCAAGGCTGGAACGATCCAATTATTCTTCTTGACCTCACCTAAATCAATCCAGCCTTCAAGCTCTCCAACGGGTACCACAAAGACCCCACACTCTGAGAGTTCAAGGACCAATTTATTGACTCTGGCTTCGAGAGCATCATTTAATACCTTAACCCCACCAGTCTTGACCGTTGACCATTTACTGGAATCTTTTTTTATTCTATTTATTGCCCCCCTAGCCCCGGAAAACGTATGCGCATTTTTATTGAGCTGATTTAGAAACTCTTCAATAGACTGTTTAATAGATTTCAAAGCTGTTAAATCACTTCCAGATTCGATTTCTACAGCCAAGTCTTTCATTGTATTTTGTTGATCAGAATTAACATGATCTTTCCCAAGAGCCGACAGTATTCTATTGAGATCATCCTTGCCATTTAGCACGTCGATATCAACAATTCCACAACAAGGCACATTAGCCTTACTTAGCAACTCTAAAACCAAATGCACAGTCTGTTTATTGTGCGCATGAATAAACAGAACTTCTTGAGTCGACAAATCAACATTTGCAACAGTGCTATAAATAATTCGGTCCGAATCAGCCTCACAAACTACAACACCTTTATGAAACAACGACTCTAATACACGCTGACTCGAGAGTATTGGCGACTTCGCTAATAGCTCTGTGGATTCGGGAGGAATCTGGTTAAAGCTAGTATTATTTCCGTGTCTATTTAATCTATATATGTCTACTGGATGGTTTGCGGCTAGTATCCCGGCAATAAAATTTGAATTATGCGTCGATATTATCACTTGCCCTGGAACCCTCTCTATATGTCGAGCCATCCAATACCCAAGTTGTCTTGACTGTGCCGGGTGCAAAAAAGCTTCAGGCTCATCCAGCAGAACTATGCGGTCATGCGAAAGTAGCAAGCTTAGAACAACACCAACAAAGCTTCTAAACCCATCACCTTGGTCATCTAAAATGGCATGGGCATCAAAGTATGGAGAAGCCATTCTTGGATCTTCCGGCACATCTTTAAAGTTATCAGCCACTCTAAATACTAGCTCCGTTAGACCACTGTAATCCAACTTAATATCTTTACCAAAAACATCCTTAAAAGCCCCTCTTAACTGTTTTTCAATCTCGCTGCTAGCGCCATACAATGCCTGGAGCAGGTTCTCCGGGGGAACTTTGTGTAAATTTGCAGACGGCGATGTTTTAGCTATATTAAGTCTGGACTCTGCATCCAAATATGACACTCTAAACTGGGCTAGATTTCCGAATAGCGCACTGATGCCTTTTTCAGCGTACTCTTGTTCAATATGAGCTCTGTGAAAGCCCATGCTCTCACTTTGATTAAGTTTTGATGTGATTCCACGCACCTCTTCCATACCAACGTTACGCTGATGAGGCCTTACCTCTAAGCCGGTTAAGAAAAAATCGAAGCTAGGTTTTTCGTCAAATTGCAATGACTCCAAAAGAGTCGCCTCAATCCCATCCTGCTTTATAAATTTACTATGAATATCTTTAAGTGTTTGAGACTTACCAACATTATTAGGTCCTATGAGAACAGTAAATTTACCAATCCTTACCTGCTCGCCATTTTTTATCTTTAATCCATCAATTTTCATTGGGTTAGCTCTGGTTTATAACGTTCGTAACAGCGGAAATTAGGAGCGACGGCGAGTAAATTTTCCGACTACTTACGTTTTTTATGTTCATAGCTGAATCATATCCGCCACTTGATAACCCAAGTTTGATATTTCATATATCTCGCCTTTATGACCTCTTTCTACTAGAAGGTCGTTATTACAAAGCTCTTCTATAGCAGCCTCCCACCTAGCGACTTCTCTTCTTTCGTTTGACTCTATAAAATTCTTTCCATTTGTTTGAATATCTGTTCCGCCTAAGAACCGAAGATGCATTATGGTTCCATTTTTATCTTGACTGGCCCCCTTAAGCAGTATTCTGGCCTCTCCAGAAATGTCGGGTAATCTAGAGCTTGGCTCGATAATTTGGTTTTCTTGTTTAAAACCTTCGACTTGGAATAGCGGATGATTATTTATTTTCAATTGGATTTGGCGATAGAATTTGTCACGAAAACCAGAGTGGCTATCATAGCTTTCGTAAAGCCCTCTACTTTGACATGATTTTTTGAACTGCTTTAATTGCAAGTATTGCTCGTTATCAACATCATCTAAAGCGGCAGGCTGTGAAGAAAAATACAACATCGTCGGTTTTTCTAAAGACATGTGCTTTTCGATTTCTTCCACTGTTCCGCTAGCATACTCTGATGTTGGTGTTCCTATTCGCGTCCAAAAAACACCAATAAGAAGATCACATCGCTCTAAAACTTGGTCATTTATTATATCTTGTGGAGACTGTCCCATTTCAGGAGAAGAATGTGTTTCCCACCCTACAGGCAGCAATACAATATTTCTCCGCTGAGAATGAACGGCATTCCATTCATATATAACGTCTCGAACAATTGTTCGTTCCGACGCTACATCTCCCGGCGAAGCTATCATTACATTAAAGACTTTCGATTCGTAGCTCAAAGCTTGCTCCTATGAAAAAATATAACAGTGATTATCTGCCTAACCACATAACACCAATAAAAGCGCCAGCACATTCATTGATGTTATACAGCCCAAAAACTAATCGTAACTCACTGTTTTATATAATTTCTCAAAAAAAGGCAGCATATTCATTATTCAAGTGCCCACTCGTTATATTGGTTTAAATCATACTCTATTTGCAAATTCACCTTCGGTCACGTGGTAATTTCATGACGGCGTTCAGCAATAAGTCGTAGGCCTGCGTGAAATTCGAGCAGGTGATGCTTTCGTAGGGATGACGGGGAATTAGCTTGAGGTAATTTTATGGCGAGAAGTGAGGACAGTGGCAGTATCGGGGCAGCTGGCGCTGCCCTTCGCGGGTGCCTTATTGCCTCGTGCCTCGCCAAATCGTTACGCCGCGCTACGAGTTGCAGGCTACTGTGGCGTAATCGTCGCGCGCTGAAGCGTGCTCCTACGGGGGCGGTGGTGGCTGATTTGGGTAATGCGGGTCTGCAGGCCATAAGACCTGCAGGGGATTTCTGGATCTGACTTAAGCCTTAAGTACGTACTTGAGTGTTTCGACGACCTGCTCGGTAGTGGTACACCAGGCCTGCGCTCCGGCATCCACTTCTTTCAGCGGGTGAACGATCTCCTCAGCATGCAGGGTGATATAGGGCTTGGTCAGCGCCGAGCAGTAGCCCGCATCAAACGCGGCGTTCCACTGCTTGTACTTGTCGCCGAAGCGCACAACGACCAAATCGGCTTGCTCGATCATCGTGCGGGTGTGGATGGCATTGACCTTGGAGGACTGGTGATCGCGCCAGAAGCCGTTTTCCGGCACGCCCAAGTGGTCGCCGGCGGCGTCACTGGCGTCGTGGTCGGTGACCGGGGCGGTGAAGACGATGTCCAGCCCGGCGGCCTCTGCGCCGCGCTGGATCTCGTCGCGCCAGTCGGTGTGAATCTCGCCGGATAGGTAGACGTAGAAGCTCATGGCGTTCTCCTTCATTTGAAGTAGGTATACAAAGCTATTTTATGGAAAAACCTTCCACATTCCTACCGGCTTATAAAAGCGGCTCTCGGGCTAGTAGATAGCAGTCCATGATCCAGCCGTGGGTTGCGCGAAGCTCGGCGCGGCGTGCGATGATTTGTTCGCTCACCTCAGATAGCCGTCCCCCTATCAGGCACTGCTTCTCCATCCCCAGGTACGCGCCCCACCAGATGTAAGTCTCCTGCTGGTCTATCGCGGTGAACGCCCCGCCGCTGTCGAGCATAACGGCGACCGTGGCGGCGCCTTCGGGCCAGCCGTGGTCGCGCAGGCGGCGGCCGGTGGTGATGTGGATGGAAGCGGCCAAGGCGTTGAGCGGGATTTTATGCTCGGCGGTGAGCACCTGAAGGCTAGTGATGCCGGGCACGACGTTGACGGCCACCTCTCGCCCGCCGTCCAACAAGCGTTTGGCGATGCGCAGGCTGCTGTCATAAAGCGAGGGGTCGCCCCATACCAGCATGGCGGCCTGGCCGCCGCGGGGCAGGTACTCGTCTAAAAGCTTCGCCCACACGGCGGCAATCGCGGCGTGCCAGTCGTTCACTGCGCCCAGGTACGGTGCCTGCCCGTCGCGGGTGGGCAGGTCGAACTCGATGATGTTGGTTGCGCTACCGCTTTCCAGCAGCTCGTCGCAGAGCAGGCGGCGCAGGTCGATCAAATCCGCTTTGGCCTCGCCCTTGTGGGGGAGCAGCACCACGTCCGCCGCGTTCAGCGCGCGCACGGCGGCCAGCGTCACGTGGTCCGGGTTGCCGGTGCCTATGCCGATCAGCGAGAGCGAGATCACGGCTCGCCCTCACCGTTTGCGAAAGGCGAATCTGCGGATTGCGGGCGAAAGCGACGGTCGTACCCCACGGCGTAAAGGCTGCTCTCTTGAAAGTCGTCGCTTTCCAGCACCGGGCCGACGAGTATCAAGCCGGTGCGCTGTAGGGCGTCATCCATTTGCGCTTCAATGTTGGCAAGGCGCCCGCGCAGTATCCGCTCGTCCGGCCAGCTGGCCCGCCAGACAATCGCCACTGGGCACTCAGGGCCGTAATACGGCGTTAGCTGCGCGACTACCTCGGCCAGGTTATGCACGGAAAGGTGAATCGCCAAGGTTGCGCCGCTGAGGGCAAAGTTTTTAAGGGTTTCACCTTCCGGCATGGCGCTTGCCCGGCCTGGCGTGCGGGTCAGCACCACGGACTGCGCCACGCCGGGCAGTGTCAGCTCCTGGCCTAGGGTCGCGGCGGCGGCGGCGAACGCGGGCACGCCGGGGGTTACGCTATAGGGAATATCGAGCGCGCGCAGGCGGCGTAGCTGCTCGCCCATGGCCGACCACACGGATAGATCGCCGGAATGCAGCCGGGCAACGTCCTGGCCTTGCGTGTGGGCGCGCTGGATCTCGGCCATGATGTCGTCAAGCGAGAGCGGCGCGGTGTTGACGATACGCGCGCCTGGCGGGCAGTGGGCGAGAATTTCGTCGGGCACCAGCGAGCCTGCATACAGGCACACCGGGCAGGCGGCGATCAAATCGCGCCCGCGCAGCGTGAGTAAATCCGGCGCGCCGGGGCCCGCGCCGATGAAATGGACGGTCATGGGGTAACTCCTGGGCGTTGTAGAACCATCGCTTGCGCGAGTGCGGCGGTGGCCCGTCTGTCGTCTGAAATAAGCCGGGGGCCTAAAAGGCACGCGCCGGGCCCGGCGGCGAGCAGCGCCACGGCTTCCGCCACGCTGCCCGTGCCCCAGGCCTGTAAGCTGCGCGCGGATTGGGTGAGCGTGGCGGCATCTGGCAGCTCATCGTCGGCCACGACGTGTACCGAAAGCTGACGCTCGCGGCCAAGCGCCTGCACCAGCGCCTGCTTGCTGTGAGTGGCGGCCAGTGCCTGGACCGAGCCGAAGCGCTCGATGAGTTGATCAAGCGCTTGGCCAAGCGAAACGAGTGTGGCCGCGCTTTGAAAGCCGAAGCCCGCCACGCGCGGCGCGTGTTGGCCCGCCACCTAGCGCACCACTCGCCACTGAACGAGCGGGTAGCTCGCCTTCCATCCCCGGCGGGTGCCAATGGGCGCGGCGCTTGAAAGCTCGATGCGCATTAATTCGCCCCCTGCCTGGGCGTGCCAGTGGGCCAGCAGCGCTTCGGACTCCAGCGTTACGGCGTTGGCCACCACGCGGGCGCCTTGCGGCAGCCGCTCCCAAAGCGCTTCCAGCAGTGCCTGGGTTAGCCCGCCGCCGATGAACACTGCGTCGGGCAGCGGCGCCTGGTGCAACGCCTCAAACGCTTTGCCCTCTTTCACTTCCAGCCAGTCGACGCCCAGGTTCTCGGCGTTTCGGCGCGCTCGCGCGGCGCGCGCTGGGTGCTGCTCAAAGCCAATGGCTTGGTTCTCCGGGTGCGCCAACAGCCACTCGATAGCGATCGACCCGGAACCGGCGCCGATATCCCACAGCCGCTCACCCGGGCGCGGCGCCAGCGCGGCCAGCGTGAGCGCGCGCGCCGCCTGCTTGGTGATCTGGCCGTCGTGCTCGAAGAAGGTGTCCGCCAAACCGGGCGTGAGCGGCAGCGCCGGGCCCGGCCCCGCAACCTCAAGCGCGACCGCCACGGGATGGGCGATATCGCCCGGTACGCTGCTTACATCAATTACGCGAACGCGCTCGGCATCACCACCCAGCGCTTCCAGCACGGTAAACCGGGAATCCGCAAAGCCAAAGCGTGTTATCAGTGCGGCAAGCTCGGCCACTGCGGCGGCGTCACGTAACAGCACGATAAGGCGCTGGCCGGGCTGAAGATGGCGGCGAATGCGCGTGAGCGGCGTGGCATGAAGGCCCAGGCAGGTGCAGCGCTCAAGGCCCCAGCCAAGGCGCGCCGCGGCCAGGCTGAAGGTCGAGGGTGCGGGCAGCGCCTGCCACTCGTTGGGTGCCAGATGGCGGGCAAGCGAAGTGCCCGCGCCAAACCAGAACGGGTCGTTGGAGACCAGCATGACCACCCGGCGGCCGCGTTCGGCCAGAAGCGCCGGAACGCCATCGGCAAACGGCACCGGCCACTCGCGCACTTCACCATCGAGCGGCGGTAGCAGGCGCAGGTGGCGGCGCGCGCCAAACACCACCTCGGCGGCGTCAAGCTTTGCCCGGCTTGCCGCGGTGAGCCCCGCTGTGCCACTCTCGCCCCAGCCGATAAGGGTGAGCCAAGCGCTTTGAGTTACTGCCATGAACACCGTCCTGACATCATGAATAAGGTTTTGATTCTGGGAGGCACCAGCGAGGCCAGCGCCCTGGCCCGTGCCTTGGCCGCGCGGGGCATCCGCGCCGTTTTTAGCTACGCAGGGCGGGTCAAGCACCCCAAGCCCCAGCCGCTGCCCACCCGCGTGGGCGGCTTTGGCGGCGTAGCGGGGCTTTGCGCGTTTATCCAACGCGAAGGCATTACCCACCTGGTGGATGCCACCCATCCGTTCGCCGCTCAAATGAGCCACCACGCCGTTGAGGCCGCTAAGCTCTGCGACACGCCGCTCATCGCCCTGACCCGCCCCGCCTGGCAAGAGGTCGAGGGCGATTGCTGGCAGCGTGTGGCAAGCCTTGGCGCCGCCGTGAGCGCCCTTGAAGGGCCGCGCCAGCGCGTGCTGCTGGCCATTGGCCGACAACACCTGGCAGCCTTCAGCGCCCAGCCCCAGCACCACTACGTGCTGCGCCTGGTCGATGAACCCGAATGCCCACCGCCACTTGCCCACCACACCGTGCTGATTGAGCGCGGCCCGTTCACCCTGGAAGGCGACCTGGCGCTGCTGCAAACCCAGCGCATCGAGCGCATCGTGTGTAAAAACGCCGGCGGCACCGGGGCGGCGGCCAAGCTCGCCGCCGCTCGCCAGCTGCAGCTGCCCGTTACCTTGATCGAGCGCTCTCACCGGCCGCCACGTTTAGAGGCGCACGCGGTGGACGACGTGCTGGCCTGGCTCGCTCAATCTATTGATCGCGGCGTATAAACCAGCGGTGCGCCATCTCGCTCGATCAAGCGCGTTTGCCTGGAGCCAACGATCACCAGAGTGCGCATATCCGCCATCTCCGGGGTGGCATCCGCAAGTGTAACCACGCGAATCGATTCCTCCGGCGTGGAAACGGCCCGGGCGAAAATGATCAGCCGCTCGGGCTCGCACTCGTCACGCAGCACCGCTAACGTGCGCTCGAACCCGACGGGGCGCGACTTAGAGCGCGGGTTGTAAAATGCCATGGCAAAATCCGCTTCCACCGCCAGGCGCAGGCGCTTTTCGATCAGCGCCCAGGGCTTTAAATTATCGGATAAATTGATGCAGCAGAAATCGTGGCCCAGCGGCGCCCCGGCGTGGGCACTCGCTGCCAGCATGGCGGAAATACCCGGCAGCACCTGAATATCGAGCGCGCGCCATTCGGGGTTGCCGGCTTCCAGCGCCTCAAAAACCGCGGCGGCCATGGCGAACACGCCGGGGTCGCCGGAAGAAACCACCGCCACGCGCCGCCCTTCCAGCGCCATGTGTAGCGCGGCCTCGGCCCGGCGTATCTCCTCGCGGTTGTCCGAGCCGTGGCGGGTCAGGCCCGCGCGCGGGGCCACGCGGTTCACGTAGGGCACGTAGCCCACCACGTCCGTGGCCTCTTCAAGGGCGGCCGTTACCTCCGGCGTTATCATCGAATCCGCCCCCGGCCCCAGGCCGACGATCTTGACCCAGCCGTTCATGGGCGCCTCCCGCTTCCGTGAATCAACACGATCGAGAAGTACGGCACGCGCTCCCCGGCCTCCGCCAAAGGCACCACGCGCTGGTTCTCCATGGCGGCGTATTCGATCAGCCAGGCGTGCTCATCCCGGCCGGCGCTTTTGAGCGCCCGGCGCAGCTTGCCAAGATGCCGGCCGATTTTCATCACCACCAGCGCATCGGTTTGGGCGATACGCTCAGCAAGCGCGTCTTCCGGCAGTGTGGCCATCGCCACGGTCAGCACGTCGTCGCCCCAGGTGATGGGTTGGCCGGTGGCCGTCCAGGCGGCGGACATACCGGTAATCCCCGGCACCACGTCCACCGGCACGCGGTTTGAGAGCCGCGTGTAGAGGTGCATAAACGAGCCGTAAAAGAACGGGTCGCCTTCACAGAGCACTACCACGTCGCACCCGGCGTTACTCATCTCGATCAACTGGGCCACGCTTTGCTCGTAGAAGGTCGCCAGCAGCGCGTTGTAGCGCGGGTCGTCGAAGGGGATCTCGGTGGTGACCGGGTACTCCATGGCAAGCTCGACTACATCAACTGCCAACAGCCCTTCGACGATGCTGCGCGCGTGGCCCTTTTTGCCCTTCTTGTGGAAGTAGGCAATGTGGGTGGCGCCGCGAATCAGCCGGTCGGCGCGCACGCTCATTAGATCCTGGCAGCCCGGACCCAGGCCGACGCCGGTGATGCTCCCTTGAGTCATTCGATGCGATCCGCCAGGGCGTTGATCGCGGCCACCGTGACCGCGCTACCACCCAGGCGCCCGCGCACGATGCAACCGGGAATCTCCGGGGTTTGCCAAAGCGCCTCCTTGGACTCCGCCGCGCCGACGAACCCCACCGGGCAGCCGATCACCGCCGCCGGGCGCGGGCAGTTGGGGTCTTCCAGCATGTTGAGCAGATGAAAGAGTGCCGTCGGCGCGTTGCCGATGGCTACCACCGCGCCTTCCAAATGTGGCCGCCAGAGTTCCAGCGCGGCCGCCGAGCGGGTGTTGGCCATCTCTTTAGCGAGGTTGGGCGTGCGCTCATCGTGCAGCGTGCAGATCACTTCATTATGGGCGGGCAGGCGCGTGCGGGTGATGCCTTCGGACACCATGCGCGCGTCACAAAGAATCGGCGCGCCGGCCTCCAGCGCGGCGCGGGCCTTGTTCACCGCGCCCGGTTGGAAGTGAATATGCGCGGCAAGTTCCACCAGGCCCGCGGCGTGAATCATGCGCACGGCAACGACCTCTTCCTCCGCGCTGAAGCGGCCAAGCTCAGCTTCGCGGCGGATGATCGCAAACGACGCCCGGTAGATCGCCGGGCCGTGGGTTTCATAGGTATAAGGCACCCAGCTTCTCCAAAGTGTTCAATACGTCAGGCTCATCGAGCCCGCGCGCCGCCGGCACTGCGTCGGCGCGCTCGTTGATTGTTACGTCAAACCGCCCGTCGCGCCCCACCAGGCACACCGCCGCCGGTTGCTTGCGGGCGCAGCCCTTGGCGCAGCCGGAAATATGCACGCTTTCTGCTTTAATGCCGGTCAGGCGGCGGGCCAATGTTTGGGTTTCGACGCTTGCCTGGGCGCAGTACGGCGCGCCGGGGCAGGCATCGATTAAAAGGCGCGGGTCGTCGTCGCGGACAATGACATTCTCTAATACGGGCAGCTGCGCAAACGCCGCGCCGGTGATCAGCAGCCGCCGCCAAGGCGTGACCTGCAGGATGCACTGGGTAAAAGGCGTGACCAGCGCGCGAAGTTCCCGGGCGCTCACCCGGCCAAGGGCGAGGCCCACCACGGCGCCCAAAGGGTGATCGCCCAGGGGCAGCTTTTCACCTGCGCCTGCCGGGCAAGCATTTTGGGGCGCCCACGCCGGCAGCGCCGCGCGGTGGCGGGCCATGCGTTTGGCCTCACGCCCGCCGCTTTCCACGAACCAGTGCGAAAGGCGAATCACTAGTTCCACGGCAGCCTCGATGTTCGGCGCGAGCGTCCCCTTGGCACGGGCTTCGCAGCGCACCAGCAGCGCGCCGTTTTTGCTTCGCTCGATGCGAAAATCCGCGGGGCTGTCACCCAGCACTGGCGCAGGCCCCAGGTCGACCGCGACCCCCACCTTGGCGGGAAGCGCGGGGAACGCATGGCCCCGGCCGCTTAAAAGGCGCGCCGCGCGGCGAGTGTCGTCACCTTCTTGACCACCGGGGGCCAGCATCATGGGCGGTACGCGCTCGGCGTCCGGGGTTTGGCTTGCCAGGCCGTGCTCGATTAGAAAATCCATCAGCGGCGGCCAGGTGGCTTCGCTTACCCCGCGCAGCTGCAGGTTGGCGCGGTTGGTCAGCTCGATCAGCCCGCTGCCGTAAATCTCCGCCGCCTGGCAAAGCGCCAGCGCCTGGACGCGGGTTAGCTCGCCCTGGGGGGCGCGCACGCGCACCAATAGGCCGTCGCCGGTGGCCATGGGCCGCCAGGCGCCGGGGCACCAGCCCTTTATTTGCGGTACGCGGCTCACCGCCCGCCCCGCTCTTTGGCTTCGTCCATTTCCAGCAGTAGCTCGCTCAGCTTTTCAGCCTGCTCGCCGGGCGCCTGCCACATGCCGCGCTGGACGGCTTCCATCAGCCGTTCGGCCATCTCGTCAAGGGCGGCCGGGTTATGCTCACGCAGAAACTGCTGGTTGGTTTCATCCAGCACCAGCGCTTGGCTCACCTGGGCGTACTGGTAGTCCGCGATCAAATCCGTAGTGGCGTCGTAAGCGAACAGGTAATCAATCGTCGCGGCCATCTCAAACGCGCCCTTGTAGCCGTGTTCGCGCATCGCCTCGATCCACTTGGGGTTCAGCACCCGGGAGCGAATCACCTTGCCGAGCTCCTCTTTCAAGGTGCGAATGGTGGGCATCGCCGGGTTGGCGTGGTCGGCGTGGTAGATCGTCGGTTGTTCTCCGCTGAGCGCGCGGCTGGCGTTGGCCAGGCCCCCTTGAAAGGCGTAGTAGCTGTTGGAATCGAGAAGATCGTGTTCGCGGTTATCCTGGTTGTGCATCACCGCATCGAGCCCCTTCACCTGCTGCTCGAAGGCGGCGCGGGCGGGGGTGCCTGCGTTTTCGAACTGCCCGTAGGCGTAGGCGCCGGTACGCAGGTACGCCTCGGCCAGATCATCCGCGCTTTCCCAGCTGCGGTTTTCGATCAGCCGGTTCAGCCCCGCGCCGTACTCACCGGGTTTGCTGCCAAATATGCGGTAGCGCGCCTGCTCGCTGGCATCACCATCGTCCAGCCCTTGGGCTTTTAGCTCCGCGGTGCGGGCGAGCACGGCCTGGCGAATCGTGTTGCTGTTGCCGGGCTCGTTGTAGTCGGCCACCGCCTGTACCGCGGCGTCGAACAGGCGAATCACGTTGGGGAAGGCATCGCGGAAAAAACCGGAAACCCGCAGCGTGACATCGACCCGGGGCCGGTTTAAAAGCATCGCGGGGATGACCTCGAAATCGATCACCCGCTGGGAGCCCAGCGACCACTTGGGCCGCACGCCCATCAGCGCAAAGGCCTGGGCGATGTCGTCGCCACCGGTGCGCATGGTGGCGGTGCCCCAAATCGAAAGCCCCAGCCGGCGCGGATAGTCGCCGTGGTCCTGCAGGTAGCGCTCCACGAACGCCTGGGCAGATTTCTCGCCCAACTGCCAGGCCGCGGGCGAAGGTATCGAGCGGTTGTCTACGCTGAAGAAGTTGCGCCCGGTGGGCAGCGTGTCCAGGCGCCCGCGGCTTGGCGCGCCGCTCGGCCCGGCGGGTACGAAGCGCCCTTCCAGGCCCGCGATGAGCGAGCCAAGCTCCATCGTCACGCCGCGCTGTAATGTGGCCCAAAGCGTGCGGCCAAAGGCGAGCTGCTCGGCGGTGGCCGGGTAGTCGTGCGAAAGCGCCTCCAAACAGCCGTCTTGTAGTACGTAGGCGCTGACCAGCTGCTCGGCCAGAAGCTCCAGGCGCTCCCGGGTATCCGCGCCGCTGCGCCAAGGGCTTGCCAGCAGCGCCTTCAGCACCGCAGGCGTCGGGCCCGTCCAGGCTTCGCTGCCGGCGGCCAGCGGGTCAATCTCCAGGCTTAAATCATCGGCCAGGTTCTGCAGCAGGCTGCGTCGAACCACGGCGTTGCCGCGCGGCAGGCGTAAAAGCGCGACCAGCGTGCCCGCGCGTTTTTCCACCGGCGGGTTGGTGCCCAGCACGTGCAGGCCGTGGCGAATCTGGCTCTCCTTGATATCGCACAAAAACGTGTCCAGTTCACTTAAAAGCTCAGCGTCGCAATGGCCGCCGTACTCCCCGCCCTGGGCAAGCTCCTGGTCGATGCCGGAATCGCGCAGGTGCTTAAGGATTTGGCTGCGAATCAGCGCCTCGCGCCGGGGGTCCATGTCCAGCGCCTGATAGTACTCGTCCGTCAGCGCCTCGAGCTCGGCCATGGGGCCGTAAAGCTCGGCGCGGGCCAGCGGCGGCATCAGGTGATCGATAATCACCGCCTGGCTTCGCCGTTTGGCCTGGGCGCCCTCGCCCGGGTCGTTGACGATGAACGGATAAAAGTGCGGCAGCGGCCCCAGCGCTATTTCCGGCCAGCACTCACTGCTTAACGCCGTGCTTTTACCCGGCAGCCACTCAAGGCTTCCGTGCTTGCCCACGTGAACCACCGCCTCTACCCCATAGTGCTCGCGCAGCCACAAATAAAACGCCAGGTAGCTGTGCGGCGGCGCCAGCTCCATATCGTGGTAGGACTGGGTCAAGTCGTCCGCGAAGTCACGCTCGGGCTGGATACCGACAAACGTCTCGCCCAGGCGCACGCCGGCAATCATCAGACGGCCCTGGCGGTATTTGGGGTCGTCTTGTGGGGCGCCCCAGCGCGTGGTCACCGCCGCGCGAAGCCTTTCGGGCAGGGTCTCAAACCAGGCCAGGTACGCGTCCACGCCGATGCTCTGCCAGCAGCCGCGATCGAGCCCCGCGTGGTCGTTGGTGATCGAGCCTTGAAGCAGGCCAATCAGCGCGTCGCCGCTTTCGGGAATGTCCGCCACCGGGTAGCCCGCTTGCGCCAAAGCGGTCAAAATATTGAGCGTCGAGGCCGGGGTGTCGAGCCCCACGCCGTTGCCGATGCGCCCGTCCCGGTTGGGGTAGTTGGCCATGATCAGCGCCACGCGCTTTTGGGCGTTGGGCGTTTCGCGAAGCCCCAGGGTGCGCCGGGCGAGTTGGGCCACAAAAGCGGCGCGCTCACGATTGACGCCATGATGGGTGATCGAGAGCTGGCAGCGCTCATTAAAATGGGCCTCGGCCTTGAAGCCCACGGCCCGGGTAATCACCCGGCCGTCCATTTCCGGCAGCACGATTTGCATCGCCACGTCCCGGGCGCGAAGCCCGGCGCTGGATGCCGCCCAGTCCTCAACAGTGCTGCTGGCAAGCATCGCCTGCAGCACCACGGGCTGGCCGGTAAACAGGCTCTCGTCGGGGGCGACCGTGACGGACTCGGTGTCCGCCTCGTCGCTGTTGCGATTGACCGAGAAGCTTGTGGTGTTGATCAAAAGCCCCGCGCCGGTCGCCTCGATCAGGTGATTGACGAACTCGATACAGGCGCGCTCTTTGAGAGACGCCACCGCCACCGCCAGCGGCGAAAGCCCCTCGGCTTCAAGGGCTTCGAGCATGCCATCGACCACGCCCGTATTGCCGCCCTGCAGGTGGCTTCGGTAAAACACCAGCAGGCAGGTCGGGCCGTCGCCGCGGGTTTTGCGCCACTCGTGAAGGCTGCCCGAGGCCTGAGCGCCTTGCGGGGCGTAGATCACCGCCGGCGGAACGACCCGCGGCTCCTGCCAACTAAAATTTTCAAGGCTTTGGGGCATACAGTTCGCGGCGATAAAGCGTAGAAGCTGCTCGGCGTTGTCCACGCCGCCTTCGCGAAGAAAACGCCAGACCCGGTAGGCGTCATCAAAGCTCACGCTCGACTCGCGCAGCAGCGCATCGTCCGGCGCGTCGCAGCCGGGCACGACAATGAGCGCTCGCTCAGTGCCCGCGGCCTGCCAGGCAAGCAAACGCTCGAAGCCGTACTGCCAGTAACCCTTGCCGCCCAAAAGCGAGACCACAACCACTTTGGCGTGCTCCAGCACCTTGTGCTCGTAAAGGTCAAACGCCGCGGGCTTGGCCAGGTTCATCCAGTTGGCCAGGCGCAGGCTCGGGTAGGCCTCGCCCAGTCGATCAGCGGCCTGAGCCAGCGCCGACAGGTTGCTATCGGCGGCGGAGAGAATCACGACATCAGAAGGGCTTTGCTGTAAATCGACGATGCCTTCATCGTCGACAAAGCCCCCCGGCTTGGCGGCAAATAGATGCATCAGGCGCTGGCCGTCATCTCGCTATCGGCCAGGGCCTTTTCGATCGCGGCGCGGTCAAGGTCGTGGCCGATGAACACCAGCTGGGTCTGACGCGGCTCGTCTTGCGCCCATAGGCGGTCGAAATAGCCGTCCAGGCGCTTGCCCACCGCCTGCACCACGCGGCGCATCGGCTTGCCCGGCACCGCGGCAAAGCCCTTGGCGCGGTAAATTTGCTGGGTGTTCAAAAGGGTTTGGAGCGCGGCGTCCAGGGCGGTGGCGTCGACTTCGCCCAGGTTAATAACACAGGAGTCGAAATGATCGTGGGCATGGTCGTGGTGGGCGCCTTCGGCGTGGTGCTTGTCGTGGTGGTTGGTGATCGCGTCGATCCCCTTCTCGCTTGCCGCGCCGATGCCCATCAGCGCCTCCAGCTGCGCGACGTTGTCGGCAAGCGTGGGGTCGATGAACAGCGTCTTGACCGACGGGGGCACCTTGGCGGCGATCAGCGCTTCGACGCGCAATTTTTCGTCCTCGCTTAGCAGGTCGGTTTTGCTCACCAGCACCAGATCCGCGGCGCTTAGCTGGTCATCCAGAAGCTCTTGCAGGCTGGGGTCGTGGTCGAGGCTATCGTCCGCGAGGCGCTGGGCGGCCACGCGCGCTTCGTCGTGGGCGAAGCGCCCGGCGGCGACGGCCGGGCCATCGAGTACGGTAATGATCGCATCGACGGTGCAGTGCTGACGCACTTCCGGCCAGTTGAACGCCTGCACCAGGGGCTTGGGCAGCGCCAGGCCGCTGGTTTCGATCAGGATATGGTCGATCCGGTCGCGCCGCTCGACGAGTTTTTTCATCACCGGCAGAAACTCTTCTTCCACGGTGCAGCAGATGCAGCCGTTGGCGAGCTCGTAAATACCGTCGTCATCACCCTCGAGCGCTGCGCCTTCGGCTCCGGGTTCGCAGTCAAGGGCGCAGCTGCGCAGAAGGTCGGAGTCGATATCCTGCTCGCCGAACTCGTTGACGATCACGGCGATGCGCTTGCCGGTCATGCGGCGCAAGATGCTTGCCAAAAGCGTGGTCTTGCCGCTGCCCAAAAAGCCGGTGACGACCGTGGCGGGAATTTTGCTCAGCTGTACGTTAGGAGTTGGCATTCAAGGCCTCGCGGGATAGCGGTTCACTGGCCGTAAGGCGCGCGGAAAAAAGCGCGGCCACGGCCTCGGGGTTGTTCGGGAAAAACAGGTGCAGGTAGGTCGCCGTCAGGCGGCGTGCGCGGTAAATCGCCTCGCCGGGGGCCGGGTGGCGTTGGCGGCGGCCATGGGCCACCGGTTTTGGGGTGCCTTCGGCCATCGAGCGGTGGTGGGCATGGCCGCGAATGTCGCCTTCCGGCAGGGCCGCGGTTTGCATCCCCTGGCAGCCGCGCCGCCCGCGCATCGCACCGTGGCCAGGTAGCAAACCAAGCAGGCTGTGGCGCGCCTCGTCGTAGTCGGTCAGCGTTTCCAGGCTATATAAAAGCCCCCCGCACTCGGCAAGAATCGGTTTATCTGCCTCGAAAAACCCGCGAATCGCCGCTTTTATGGCGTGGTTGTCCGCAAGCGCGGCGGCGTGAAGCTCCGGGTAGCCGCCGGGCAGCCATAAAGCGTCGCACGCCGGTAGCGCTTGATCGGCCATGGGCGAGAAAAAGCGCAGCGTCGCGCCCATCTGAGTTAAAACGTCCAGGTTCGCCTGATAGATAAAGCTGAACGCGGCGTCCCGGGCGACCCCTATGGTGCGCCCGGCAAGCGCCGGGCCAAGCGTGGGCGGCGCGTCTTGTGGCGCCGCGAAGCTTACCGGTTCGAGCGCGCTTAGCGCCTCCAAAAACCCGGCGGCTTTCATCGCCGCAGCGCCGGCCTCGAAACGCGCTTCGAGCTCCTCGCGGATCTCATCCGCCTGCACCAGCCCCAGGTGGCGCTCGGGAAGCGAGAGCGCCGGGTCGCGGGCGATGTTGGCCAGCAGCGGAATGTGCGCGGGAAGCGCGCCTTCGATGAGCTCGCGGTGGCGGGCGGTGGCGCAGCTATTGGCGATCAGCCCGGCGATATTGATGTCGTCGCGAAAGCCCGCCAGCCCCGCCATCACCGCGGCGGCGGTTTGCGCCATGCCCTTGACGTCCATCACCACGGCCAGCGGAATGTTAAAAAGCGCGGCCAGGTCGGCGCTTGAAGGTTCGCCGTCAAAAAGGCCCATGGCGCCTTCGACGAGGATCAAGTCCGCATCGACCGCGGCTTCATAAAAGCGCTGGCGGCAATAAGAAACGCCGGCCATCCACAAATCGAGCTGGTCCACCGGTGCGCCGCTGGCCTGGGCGAGAATTTGCGGGTCAAGATAATCCGGGCCGGTCTTGAATACCCGCACGACCTTGCCCTGGTTGCGTACAAGACGGGCAAGTGCGGCGGTCACGGTGGTTTTGCCCTGCCCGGAGGACGGCGCGGCGATAAAGAGCGCAGGGCAACGAGCGGTACGCATCAGTATTCGATCCCCTTTTGGGCCTTCACACCGGCGCGGAAGGCGTGGCGCTCGTCGGCAACAACACTGATGGTATCGGCGATCTCTTGTAAGGGCGTTGCCATGGTGCGCCCGGTGATGATCACGTTCTGGTGCGCCGGGCGGCTTTGTAACGCCTCGACCACCGGCGCCACGTCCAGGTAGCCGTACTTGAACATGTAGCTCATTTCATCGAGCACGATGATATCGACGTCCGGGTTTTCCAAAAGCCCCTTCGCGACGTGCCACGCGGCCTGGGCGGCTTTTACATCGCGCTCGCGGTCCTGAGTCTCCCAGGTAAAGCCCTGGCCCATGATGTGCCACTCCAAGCGCGGGTGGTCGCGAAAGAACAGGTACTCGCCGGTTTCCCGGCGCCCCTTGATGAACTGGATCACCGCGCCTTGTTGACCGTGGCCAAGCGAGCGGGCAAGCGTCCCCAAAGCGGAGCTGCTTTTGCCTTTGCCGTTGCCCTTTAAAAGGATCAGCACGCCGCGCTCTTCGGTGGCCTGGCTAATGCGCTCGTCGACCACTTCCTTTTTGCGCTGCATGCGGCTTTGATGGCGCTCGATGCTCATGGGGTCTCCTGAAAAGGGAGGGGTTGATAGCGCGCGCCCAGCTCGCGGGCGAGCCGCTCGCCCTGGCCGCGCTTGACCCGGGCTTGTTCGGTGTCCAGCACCAGGCAGTCGCCCAGTGGCTCTACCCCGGCCAGGGAGTCGCGGGTGCGGCCATCTGTAATCAGGTAGGTCAAAACGTGCAGGCCGGGTTCTCGGCGCTGCCACTGGCGCACCAGGCGCCCGGCCTGCTCCACCGCCCGGCGAAGCGGGGTGCCACCGCCGCTCGCGGCGTCGTCGAGTTTCACCAAAAGGCTTTTGGGCGCGCGCTGGCGGGCAAGTAGCGCGGTGATGGTGTCGTTGCCAAAGCCGAATACGGCTAGCTGCTCGCGACCTCGATACGCCTGGCGGGTTAGCGCCTCGACAAAGCCCTTGGCACGGCTTAAAAGCCGCCCGCGACGGGTTGAAGACAGCGTGGAGCCCGAGGTATCCAGCAGCACCAGGTGAAGGCGCGGCTGGCCTGCCCGCGCCGGGCGGTAGCAAAGGGTTTGCCAGGGGCGCGCGCCACGGTTGGCGACGATAGTCGCGAACGGATCCAGGCGCGGCGCCGGCGCCGGGGTGCGCTTGAACGCGCCGCGGCCCCGTTGGCGGCCCTTGCGCGCGCCGCGGTCCATCGGGTCGTTCAAGGCGTTGTTGACCGGGGCGCATAAGGGGGCTGGCGGTGTCATTGGGCCCGCCTCATTCGCCGCGGTTTGCTGTTTGGCCGGCGCCATGGCGCCCCACTGGCCTGAATCGTCTGAGCCCGCATTATCGCTAACGCCCTGGCCCGCGCCTGCGCCCGCCGCCTCGCCGCGGCCGCTCGTTGGCGGCGTGCTACCCGAGCGGCTGTCGGGCTGGTTCCCCGAGCCGCCGCTTTCGCCGTTATTCGATTCGCCGTCGTCGTTTGAATCCGGGTTTTCGTCCTCCGGGACGGTGCGCCGGTGGTCGAGCACCCAGGCGGCGACGGCGTCGATATCCCTTTGTTCGACCTCGGCTGCCTCGCGCCAGGCGGCGTGGGCCTGGGCGGCGCGGTGCCAGGTAACGTCGGCGCGCAGCCCCTCGACCCCCGCCGCCGCGCAGCGCCTGGCGATCTGCTCATAGGCGGCGTCCGGTGTGATGACGCCATCAAGCCTTTGCTGGGCGCGGGCCACGCGCTCGCAAAGTTCACGCTGCTCTTGTAAAAAGCGCTCGGCAAAACCTTCAGGGTCACGGTCAAACGCTTCGCGCTGGCGCACGATGGCGATGCGCTCGCCAACGCTCGTCTCGCCTGGCTGCACCACGCTCAGGCCGAAGCGGTCCAGCAACTGGGGCCTGAGCTCGCCTTCCTCCGGGTTCATGGTGCCAATCAGGCTAAAGCGCGCCGCGTGGGAGTGACTGACGCCGTCGCGCTCGACGACGTTGGTGCCGCTGGCGGCGACATCGAGCAGCAGGTCGACCAGGGTGTCCGCCAATAAATTGACCTCGTCGACGTACAAAATGCCGCCGTGGGCACGGGCCAAAAGCCCTTCCTGAAAGTGGACCTGGCCGTCGGCCAGTACGCGGCTGACGTCGAGACTGCCCGTCAGGCGCTCTTCGCTTGCGCCCAGGGGGAGCGTGACGAACGCCGCGTCACCGGCGGCGCTTTTGGGCAGCAGCGCGGCCAGCGCCCGGGCCAGGGTCGATTTGGCGCTGCCCCGCGGGCCGCTGATCAGCACCCCGCCAATGCGTGGGTTGATGGTATTGAGGATCAGCGCGGTCTTGAGCGCTTCATGGCCCACGACGGCGGCAAAGGGAAACGTCGTCACAAGGGCCTCCCGGCATTTTGGGTGGGGGTCACCCGCGGCATGTAGACCGGGGCGCCGTCGATCTCGGCTACGCTGAGCCGCTGGCGGTAGAGCCGCTCCAGGGCGTCGAGCTCGAGTACCTCATTGCGCGGCCCGGCGTTGACCTCGCCATCCGGGTATAAAAGGAGTAAATGGCTGCACCAGCGGGTGGCCAGGTTGAGGTCGTGCAGGCACATCATCACCGCCTTCCCCGCTTGGGCCTGCTCGGTCAACAGCGCCATGACCGCGCTCTGGTGGTGAAGGTCCAGGTGGTTGGTGGGCTCGTCCAAAAGCCACACCGCCGGGTTCTGGGTCAGCACCGTGGCCAGCGCCACCCGCTGGCGCTCCCCGCCGGAGAGCGTGGTGATCAGGCGCTTTTCGAGCGCGCTCAAATCGAGCTGCGCCAGCGCCGCCTTCAGGCGCTCGATATCCTCATGACCCTCGCGCTGCCAAAGCGAAAGATATGGGTGGCGGCCCATCATCACGCTCTCTTGTACCGTGGCGGGAAAGCCGTCCATGCGCTCCTGAAACACCAGCCCTAGCCGCCTGGCGATATGGCGGCGCTTGAACGAGCCAAGCGGCGCGCCGTCGAGCTCGACGTGACCCGCCCGAGGCGCGTTCAGCCCGGCGAGCGTATGCAAGAGCGTGGTTTTGCCCGCCCCATTAGGCCCGAGTACGCCCCACACTTGGCCGGGTGCCACGCTCACCTCGATGGGCTGGCCGCTCGCCCGGCCCGGAATCTCGAGCACCAGCCCCTTCGCGCTCAAGGTGCTCATGGGCGGCTCCGGTAGAGCAGCAGCAAAAAGGTCGGCACGCCTAAAAGCGCGGTGATCACACCAACGGGCAGCTGCTCCGGGGCGATCAGCGTGCGCGCGAGCGTATCCGCCAGTACCAGCAGCGTGCCGCCGGCCAGCGCGCAGGCGGGTAGAATCCGGCGCTGGTCGTTGCCCAGCACCAGGCGCAGCATGTGCGGCACCACCAGGCCCACGAAACCGATGCTGCCCGCGGTGGTTACCGCTACCGCCGTCAGCAGGCTTGCCAGCACGTAAATGCCCCACTCCAGTGGGCGCACCGCCACACCTAAAGCGGCGGCCTGGTGCGGGCCGCGGGCCAGCACGTTCAGGCTTCTGCCCAGCGGCCATAAAAGCACGCAGGTAGCCAGCAACACCGCAAGCGGCGGCCAGGGCGTTCGCGCGTAGGCGAGATCGCCCATTAGCCAGTAGAGCATGCCGGGTAGGCGCTCAGCCGGGCTCATTGCGAGCATCAGCGTAATCACCGCGCCCCAGCCCGAGGCCACGACCACGCCGGTCAGCAAAAGCCGCGCCGGGGTCCAGCCGCCGCGCCCCTGGGCCAGGCCAAATACCAAAAGCGTGGAGACCAGCGCGCCGACAAACGCGGAGCCGGTGACCAGCAAGCCGCTGATACCCGCGAGCATCGCGCCAAGCGCGCCAATGCTCGCCCCACCGGAAAGCCCCAGCACGTAGGGGTCCGCCAGGGGGTTGCGTAAAAGCACCTGCATCAGCGCCCCGGCCACGGCCAAAAGCCCGCCGACCGCGAAGGCGGAGAACGCCCGGGGCAGGCGTAAATCCAGCACCAGGGTGCGCGACAGCGCCTCGCCCCCGCCGGTGAACACTTTTAAAAGCTCGCCCACTCCTACTGAGGCGCTGCCGCTGACGAGCGCCAGCCCTAGCGCCAGCACGGCCAAGCCAACCAGCACAGCAGGCCAGGCTTTCAAATGGCTTACGCTCAAGGCGCCGTCTCGTTGCGGGCGGTGGCCAGGTGCTCGCATAGAAGACGCGCGCCTTCAGCCAGGCGCGGCGTGGGCCGCTGAATCAGCGAAGGTGGCACGAAATAGAGCCGGTCGTGGGCGGCCGCCTCGAGACTCGGGTACTGCTCCCAGTGGGTCAGCCAGTGGCGGTTCTCCTCGCCCATGCCGCCGGCGACGATCACCGCCGGGTCGGCGGCGAGTACCGCCTCGTCATCCAGGCGCGGCACTAGCCGGCCCTGGCTTCCAAACACGTTGCGCCCGCCGCACAGGCGAATGACCTGGCCGATCAGGTGCTCGTCGTTCACGCTCATCAGCGGCGCGTCCCACACCTGGTAGAAGGTATCGACCGGGCGCTGGTTTGCGTACTGCGCTTCCAGCGCCGCCATTTCGTCGCGAAAGCGCTGGGCGGTTTGCTCGCCCTCGGCGTCGGTGCCGGAAAGCGCGGCGAGGCGCTCGATGGCGCTGGCGACCCCCTCTACGCTGCGCGGCTCGATATAAAATACCGCCATACCCAGCGCCTCTAGCGTATCGAGCTGCTCGGCGGGGTTGCCGGTCACCCAGCCAATCACCAGGTCCGGCGCCAGCTCCACCAGCGCTTCCAGATCCAGCCGGGTGTGGCTGCCCACCGAGGTGACCTCCTGGGCCTCGGGCGGGTAGTCACTAAACGACACCACCGCCACCACCTGCTCGCCGGCCCCGGCCGCGTAAACGAGTTCCGTCGCCCCCGGTGACAGCGCGGCGATGCGCTCGGCCGGGGCGCTCAAACACACCTCACGGTCGAGATCGTCCTGGGCGCACACCTCGGCTTGGGCGGTGGCGCTCATACAGAGCGCCACCGCCAGGCCCAGAAGCCACTTATTGACCAAAGTTGACGCTCAAAAACGCCGCACGGCCGGCGTTGATGTAGTCGGCGCCATCAAACGAGCGCGTGGTGACGTAGTCCTGATCCAGGACGTTCTCCAGCGTCACCCGGGCGCTCCACAGGGGCGCGAACGCCCAGCCGGCGCGCAGGTTCACAAGGCCATAACCGGCGAGGCGGTCGTCGTTGGCCCCGTCGCGGTAGCGGTGATTCTGCGCCACCCAAGAACCGCCCACCGAGTACTCGCCAATCTCGCGGTCCACATCCAGGCGCAGGCTTTGCGTGGCGCGGTTTTGCAGCCGGTGGCCGGTGGCGCGGTTCTCCGGGTCGGTGTAGGTGAGTGCGGCGGCTAAAGTCCAGGCATCGATTTCTACACCGCTCGATAGCTCGACGCCGCGAACACGCGAGGTGGGCACATTGAACTGCTCACCCTGGCCTGCAATCAGGTTGTCGATATCGGTCTGGTAAAGCGCGGCGTCCCAAAAGAGGCTGGCGTACTGGCCCCGCGCGCCGAGTTCGACGGTCTCGGATGTTTCCGATTCGAGGTCCGGGTTGCCGAAGTCCGGGTAGTAAAGCTGGTTATAGGTCGGCGCGTTGAAGGCGGTACCATAATTGGCACGCAGGGTGTGGTGGGCGTCGACATCGAAGCCCAGGCCTACGCTTCCGGTCACCTCGTCGCCGTAGCTTTCGTTGCTATCGAAACGGGCGCTGGCCTGCAGGGTGAACGGGGCGAAGTCGAAAAGCGCCTGGCTGAACGCCGCCTTGTTGTCCCGACTGGTTTCGTCGTAATCGACGGTGCTGTCGATCTTGTCTTCGCTGTACTCGGCCCCGGCGATGAACTCATGGGCGCCGGCGGTGAAGGTATTCTCCCAGCGCGCGGTGCGGATTTTGGTGTCGAAGGTGGAGTCGCCGAACTCATCGATGTTGTCGCTTTCGTCCCGGGCCTCGGAGAGCGTGACCCGCGAGCGCCAGGCATCCATCACCGGCACCTCACCGTAGACGGCGGCCACTTGTTGCACGAAGTCGTCCTCGCCCTCGTCGTACTCGTTGTTGCCCCTGGCGCGCAGCGCCAGTACGCCGGTCTCCGCGCCGTTATCAAAAGTGTGCGAGACCCGGGCGAGCGCGGAGGTGTTGTCATAGCCCTTGTCGTCGCCACCGCGGCGCACGGGCTGGCCTTCGGTATTGAAGTGGCTGGCGGCGAAGCTGTAACGCGTGCCGCCTTCCTGGCCGCTGATACCGGCGCTGGCCCGCGCGGTGCCGAAAGAGCCGCCGCCGAAGGAGAGCCGCGGCTGCGGGCCTTGTTCATCGCCCTGGTGGGTGAATAGCTGCACCACGCCGCCGATGGCATCCGCCCCGTAAAGGCTGCCCCTGGGGCCGCGCACGACCTCGGCGCGCTCGAACATGCGCGGGTCGAGATTCGACCACGCCGCCCCGCCGCTGGTGGCGGAGCGCAGGCGGATACCGTCGATCAACAAGACGTTCTGGGCGCTTCCGGTGCCGCGAATGAACACGCTCGAATTCTTGCCGAAGCTGCCGTTGCTGGAGACGTCCACGCCGGGCTGGCCGCGTAAAAGGTCGGTGACGCTGACCGGGTCCTGGCGGCGAAAGGTGGCTTCGTCCAGTACGGTAACCGATGAAAGGCTTTGGTTGGCGGTGCGCGGGGCGAGCGTGGCAGTCACCACGACCGGGTCGAGGGCCTGATCATCGTTTGGCGTGTTCGAGGAAGGCGCTGACTGGGCGGAGGCGGCCAACGGCAG
Organism: Vreelandella sp. GE22; assembly: GCF_968212445.1. Classification (NCBI taxonomy): domain Bacteria; kingdom Pseudomonadati; phylum Pseudomonadota; class Gammaproteobacteria; order Oceanospirillales; family Halomonadaceae; genus Vreelandella; species Vreelandella sp. GE22. The sequence goes on along the minus strand of NZ_OZ309110.1, from coordinate 1,384,492 downwards.
TGCGACGAGCGTCAAGGCGGTAAGCCCGGAGGTGGTACGCGAATATGACATGGTGGGTCCCTTTGGCCGTGCTCACCCGCACAGCCGATTTTTTATAGGGCCGGGCAAAGAGTGGACAAGGGGAAATAGCGGGCGTGGGTGGCCCGTATCAGCCCTAAGCACGCCCTCCGCGACTCGGCAGTAGTGGTTCTAAAACCTGACGTTTGGGCCGGTCTCCGGGCTGACGAGCAAAAGGGGCTCTCTTTAAAGGACACCCTTTTCAAACGGCCGCCTTCCCATGTCGCGGGCGACACAGTGGCATATTGGCCGTTCTTGACTCGATTACCGTTGCGGGGGCAGCGCTGGAATGGGCACCAGCTTCCCGTTTAACTGGCGCGCAGGCCAGCACCCAAAGGTGAGCGTAAACTAGCAAGTTGCCCTGACAAGGTCAATCGACCTCGGCAAGGCGCTGGGTCAGGCCGTGGCGCACGTACCACACGCGCTCGGCGCGCTTGGCCGCGTCCTGGCTCAACCAGCCGTTCAAATCGCGCAGGCGGCGGTCGTCCTGGGCCATGGGCACCAGGCCTCGGCCTACTTCGTTTAAAATCAATATGATGGTCGCGTTTCGCGTCGCAGCGGCCTGGCATAGAAAATCGATATCCTCACGCCATTGAGCGCGCAGGTGCTCGTTATCCGCCTCGTACTCGCCGTGGCGCGCCACCCAGTTTAAAAAGCCGTTGATCACCAGTGGTTTGTTGGGCACCAGTATCGAGTGGCAGTCCGCCAGGCGCTGGCCCGGGGCGAGGGTCCACCAGGCGGCGTTTTCAAAGCGCGCTTTTACGGCGTCTCGTTTTCCAGCGCGGGCACCGCCGATGAAAAGCTGCATTGCCACCCCTCTTGCTGAACGTGATACTTGAGTGTCAGGCGCCGGCCGGTGGCCTGGAGCACCGTGGCCTCCCAGAAAGGCACGGACTCGAAACGCCGTCTTAGTTCGCGAATCACCCCGCCGTGGGTGACCGCCAGTATGCGCCGATGGCCGTACTGGCGGGCGCTTTGGGCCACGTCCTCGAGCCAGGCGTCCAGGCGGTGACGCAGATCACCCGCGGATTCGCCGCCGGGGATTCTAAGCTCTCCTACGCTATCAATCCAGGCGCGATAGCCCGGGTCGTTTTTGAGTTCGTCGTACACCTTGCCCTCGTAGTTGCCGAAGTCGAGTTCACGAAGCCGGGGCTCGTCATGGACCGGTGCTACAAAGGCTTCGGGTTTGATCCACTCGAAGGTTTGCCGGCAGCGGGTCAGGTCACTCACGTAAATGGCGTCGAACGCCTCCCTTGCCAGCGCTTCGCGCAGGGTGTCGAGGCCCTCTTTCGCATCGGGCAGCAACAGCGGGATATCGCGCTGGCCCTGGTAGCGCCGCTCCAGATTCCAGGCCGTTATCCCGTGGCGAACCACCACCAGCTCCACATCACCATCAAAAGCCACAGTTCAACTCCTTCTATCAAAGCGCCGGCCATATCCCCATTGATGCCCCTGAAGGCACGCAGAACACCCGCCCGGTAAAGCGCGGTAAACAAAAGCGCCGCCATGAGCCACAGGATCAATGCCGGGTAAAAAAGCGCCACGACCAGTAGCGGCACCAGTGCAAGCAAGACGTCTTGCGCGGTAAGCGAGCGCTTGAGACTAAACGCAAGCCCCGCTTGATGAGCGCAGGGGCTTAGCACCAGAAACGCCGCGCCCGCGAAGCGGCCCAGCGCCGGAATGATCAAAAGCCAAACGAGCGGCGCCTGGTAGGCGAGCAGCGCCCATAAAAGCACCGCCTTCCAGGCCAGCAGGAAAAAAAGCGCCAGCAGCCCGAAGCTGCCTACCTGGGGGTCTTTCATGATTTCGAAGCGCCGCTCAAGCGGCTGATTGCTGCCCAGCGCATCGGCCAGGTCCATCGCACCATCGAGATGCAGGGCGCCGCTCAGCGCGACCCACAGGCTCAAAAGCGCCAGCGCGCCAAGCGGCGCGGGCATCGCAACGTACTCCAAAAAATGCGCGACGAGCACGAGCACGGCGCCGATAAAAAGCCCCACCACCGGGTAGGTTCGCAGCGCCCAGCGCCGGGTGGCGGCGTTCCATGGACACTCGATGGGCAGCGGCACGCGGGTCAAAAACTGAAACGCCAGCACGGCGCCGAACAGGGCGTTTTTCAAGGCGGTGACTCTTCTAATCGGTATTTGCGGGTTTCCACTCGACGCCGCGCCCGGCGACGACCTCGACCACCGAGTCGGCTTCCTGGGCCAGCAAACGGTGCAGGCGCTGCAGAAAGCTTACAAAACGCCAGACCATCGGGTCCTCCGGCAGCAGCGCCTCGTTGATGTCGTTGGAGACGACGACCAAATGCAGGCACCGGGCGCGGGCCTGCTGCACGAACGCCTCGAGGCGCCGGACGCCTTCCTCCTCGGAAAGCCCTGCGCTGAACAGGAGCTGGCTGGCCCAGAGCGTCAGGCAGTCTACCAGCACGGCCTGGTGGGCCGGAATACTTGCCAGCGCCTGGTCAAGATCCGCCGGGGCTTCGAGGGTGACCCAACGGCTGTCGCGACGGGCCCGGTGCTGCGCTACGCGCTCGGCCATCTCGGCGTCACTCACCCGCGCCGTTGCCACGTAGTAGCAGTGCCCCTGGGCGGCTTTTAGCGTGAGGGTTTCGGCCAGCCGGGACTTTCCCGAGCGCGCCCCGCCGCTTATGAACGCGATCATTCGGCCCCCAGGCGCAGGGTCACCGCATAATCGGCCGAAGCGAGCGTTTCGAGCGCCCCTCCCGCCCAACCACAGGTGATCATCATCAACAAAAAAAGCCCCCAGGCCACATGCATCAGGCGAATCGTCACGGCGATATGCCGGGCGCCGAGCGTGACACTCCCCGGCCCCAGCGTGGCGCGATGGGAAACCACGCCCTGGTAATAGTTGACCCCGCCAAGGCGCACCCCCATGAGCCAGGCGACCATCGCCTCGGGCCAGCCGGCGTTGGGGCTTGGGTGGCGCGGCGCCTGGCGCCGGGTATGGGTAAAGGCATCGGCCACGAAGAGGGTTTCTTTACCGCTGGCCGCTAAAAGCGCCCCCGCCGCCCACAGGCAGACCGCGGTCAGCCGCGCGGGTAGCCAGTTGGCGATGTCGTCAAGCTTCGCCGAGGCGAAGCCGAAATCCGCGAAGCGGGCGTTTTTATACCCCACCATGGAATCCAGCGTATTAACCGCCTTGTAGGCCAGCGCCAGCGGTGCGCCGCCGATGAGGGCGAAAAAAAGCGGCGAGGTGATCCCGTCGACGCTGTTCTCGGCCACGGTTTCCACCGCGCCGCGGGCGATCTCGGCCTCATCCAGCTGTTGGGTGTCGCGGCCCACCACCCTGGCCAGTGCCTGGCGGGCGCCGGGTAAATCGCCCCGGGCGAGCGGGGCGGCAACCATCCGCCCCGCCTCGGCCAGGCCCTTGATCGCAAAGGTCGTGGCGAGCAGCCAAAGCTCGGCGACCAGGCCAAGCCAGGGGTGCACCCTGCTCAACAGATCGAGAAGCAGCGTCGCCAGGCCAAACACCCCGCCCACCACGACCAGTGTTAAAAGCCCGCCTTTGAAGCGCCGGGCAAGGGCGCCGCCGCGATTAAGTCGCGCTTCCAGAAAATCGATCACCCGGCCCATGCCCACCACCGGGTGCAGCAGCCGCCGAGGGTCGCCCACGGCTAAATCGACCGCGACCGCCCAAAGCACCAGCCAAACCGTCACTCGCTTGCCACGCCGGCGTTTGCAAACGTGGCCATCTCGCCCATCATGGCGCAGGCGGCGGTCAATAACGGAAAGGCAAGCGCGGCGCCGCTGCCCTCGCCCAACCGCATGTCGAGTTCGAGCAGCGGCGTGGCGCTTAGCGCTTCGAGTGCCAGGGCGTGGCCGGGCTCCGCGGAGCGGTGGCCGAACACCAGATAATCGCGCACCGCGGGGCATACCCGCACCGCTACCAGCGCCGCCACGGTCGCGATGAAGCCATCGACCACCACCGGCAGGCGGTTGGCGGCGGCGCCAAGATAGGCCCCGGCCATGGCGGCAAGCTCCAGCCCGCCGAGCGCCGCCAACACCGAAAGCGGCGCCTCGCTATAGGTGCGCTCGTTCAGGGCGCGCTCGATCACGCCCACCTTGTGCGCGAGACAATCCTGGGCCAGGCCCGTGCCCGCCCCTACCAGCGCGGACACCGGATGGTTCAAAAGCGCCGCCAGTACGGCGCTACTGGCAGTGGTATTGGCGATCCCCATTTCGCCGAGTATCAGGCTTTTACAGCCGGCCCTTTGGGCGCGCGCAACGGCGTCCGCGCCCGCCTGCATCGCACTCTCCACTTCATCCCCGGTCATCGCGTTTTCCCGAGCGAAGTTGCGCGTGCCGCGGCGCACTTTGGCAGCGACCACCCCGGGCGCTTCGACATCGCTTGCCACGCCCACATCGACCACTTCCAGCCGCGCGTCGATCTGGCGGGCGAAGACGTTGACCGCCGCCCCGCCGCTGGCGAAGTTGGCGACCATCTGCGCGGTCACTGCTTGGGGAAACGCGGAGACGCCTTCGGCGGCCACGCCGTGGTCCGCGGCAAAGACGATCACCCCGGGCGGGGCCACATCGGGGTTGAGCGTGGCGCTGATTTGGCAAAGCGTGACGGCCAAGTCTTCCAGCCGCCCAAGACTGCCCGGGGGTTTGGTGAGTGAGTCCAGATAGGCCCTGGCCTGGCGCTCCATGCCGGCGTCGATGGGCTGAATGCGGGAAATCAGGGTGTCCATGGCGGGCTCCGGCGCGAAGGGGGTGAATCAAAACCTTGTAGAAATCGGGGCCGGAAAAAACCGCCGACCATGAGAAACGGGCCTGCCAGAAGCAGACCCGTCGCGAGTGACACCCATGATACCAAAGCCTGCCCGTGCTGGCTTTGCCTCTGCGCCCCGGATATCAGCGGGGCTGGCTCTCCCAGCCACCGCCTAGCGCTTTGAACAGCGTGGCCACGGCGGTCAAGCGGTCGCTTTGCACCACCGAGCGGTCGAGCCTGGCGGAGAGCAGCGAGCGCTCGGCGTCCAGGCGCTCGAGCATGCTGGTTTGGCCCTGGTCGTACATCAACACCGCCAGGTCGCGGGCCCGCGATACCGCGGCGAGTTCCTCGTCCGCGGCCTCGATGCGCTGCTCGGAGAACCGGTAGCTATTGAGCGCGTCGCGCACCTCGACGAAGGCGGTCTGCACGGTGAGCCGGTACTGGGCGTCGGCCTGCTCGACCTGGGACTCTGCCACCTCCACGTTGGCCCGGGTGCGGCCGAAATCCAGAATCGGGCCGACTACCGAGGCGCCCAGCCCCCAGGCGCGGGCGTTGTCGGTGAACAGGTCGCTCGAGTCTGCGGCCACGCTTGCAAGCGAAGCGGTCAGGTTGATCGAAGGAAGCCTGGCCGCCTCGGCGACGCCCACCTGGGCGTTGGCGGCGATCAGCGTCGCCTCGGCGGAGCGGATGTCCGGGCGGCGCTGTAGAAGCTCCGAGGGCAACAGCTGCGGCAAACGCTGGGGTTCGGCGATCTCGACCAGGCGAGTGTTGCCGTAGTCGAGCTCCCCCATCAGCTCCGCAGGCGTTAGCCCCACCAATGTGGCCAGCGCCCCTTTCAGCGTTTCTACCTGCTGATTGACCTGGGGGAGCTCGGTGCGCACGCTGCGCCACTCGGCCTCGGCTTGGCGAAAAGCGAGCTCGCTGATGTCACCCAAATCAAAGCGCAGCTTCTGTAGCCGGTAGGTCTCTTCGTAGGTCGCCTCGGTCTCTTCGAGAATATCGCGCTGGTACTGGGCGTTTTTCAAATCGAAATAGGTGGTGACGACATCGGCGATCACGCCGATCTCTGCGGCGTCCCGGGCGAAGAGGTTTTCGCCCAGGGAAGCCAGCGCCGCCTCGCGCTGGCGCTCGAGCCGGCCCCATAGATCCAGCTCGTACTCGAGGCTTGCCGCCAGCGAGAACTCGTTGTTGACCGAGGTCAAAAGATCCTGCACCGGGTCGATGTCGATGGGGATCGATGCCCCCGGCATGCGCTCCCGGTTGGCCTCGAGCTGATAGCCCACGGTGGGAAAGCGCTCCGCGTCGGCAAAGCCGAGCTCTGCCCGGGCCTGCTGAATGCGCGCCAACTGCACGGCGAGCTCCAGGTTGTCCTCGGTGGCACGCTCGACCAGCGCGTTGAGCGCCGGGTCGTCGAACTGGCGCCACCAGTCGCGCCACTCCCCGCGCTCGGTTTGGCTCAGGGTAATTTGCTCGGGCCAGGTATCGGGCAGCGCGATCTCCGGGCGCTCGTACTCGGGCCCCACCGCGCAGCCGGTTAAAAGCGCCAGCCCCACCGCGCTCAGCCAGTGGCGCTTAAAGACTCCCTTCTTCATCGATTCTCCTTGCTTTTTTAATCACTTACTTGCGCGGACCGGCCATGAAAATCTGGCTTCTCGAGGGCTTAAAAATTAAAACGACTGTTCGCGTTTTTTCAGGCACCCACTATAGTAGGTGCCTGATGTAATACCACCCCGTTTTAAAATGCTACTGCCCGCAGGGAGACGCGACGCAATGAGGCCGGTTTTTTCATGGATAGCTTTGTTCATTACGCTTTTGGTACTAACCGGCTGCGGTGACGACGAAGAACCCCAACAGCGCCCCGCCCAGGTCGTCAAACTGGTGGAAGCGAAGCAGCAGTCCGTCTACCCCGGACGGCGCTTCGTGGGCCGGATCGATGCGCGCAGCACGGTCAATTACGCCTTCCAGGTCGGCGGCCGGCTACAGGAATTCCCCGCGGTTCAGGGGGCCATCATTCCCGAAGGCGAGCTGATCGCAAAGCTCGACCAAACCGATTACGTGCTGCAGCTGCGCGCCGCCGAGGCGGATTTCGAGCAGGCGCGGCGTAATCTGGACCGCCAGCGCACCCTGCGCGCCCAGGGCGCGGCGTCCCAGGCGGCGCTGGACGCCGCCGTGGCCGAATCCGAGCGCGCCGAAACCCAGCGCGATACCGCTCGCCAGGAACTCGCCTACACCACGATCCACGCGCCCTTCGATGCGCTGATCGCGCGCCGCCTGGTCGAGAACTACACCACCGTGCCGCCCAATACCGAAATCGTGCGTATTCAGGATATCTCGGAGCTGCGCATTCGCTTCAACGTGCCCCAGGCGCTGATGCAGCACTTGGAGAACGGCCGTGCGTTCAGCGCCGAGGCGGAAATCGCCACGCTCCCGGGCCAGCGCATTCCGCTCGAGTACCGCGAACACGTGACCGAGTCCGACGAAGTCGCCCAGACCTACGAGGTCGAGTACGCCCCGGTGGGTGATGGCCTCATCGCCCTGCCCGGCACCACCGCCACGGTCTATATCCAGCCCGAGGCGCAGATCGAAAGCCCGCTGATCGTGTTGCCCAGCAGCGCCCTGGACAGCGACGAAGAAGGTGCGTTTCGTGTGTGGGTGTTCGACGCCGACGAAGGCGAGGTAAGCCCCCAAACCGTTAGTGTCGGCGAGATCGTCGACGACCAGGTGATGATCATCGCGGGGCTGGAAGAAGGCACCCGCGTGGTCGCCACCGGCGCGCACCTCTTGAGCGAGGGCATGCGCGTCAAACCCCTCGAAAACGCGCTTTAAGGGGGCGTTATGGATATTGCAAAGCGCTCGATCGAAAAACCGATCAACACCTGGCTTTTGGTGGTCATCTGTGTACTGGGCGGCATCTGGGGGTTCAACACCGTCGGCAAGCTCGAAGATCCGTCGTTCACCATTCCCTACGCGATCATCAACACGCCCTACCCCGGCGCCACCGCCGAAGAGGTCGAAGAGGAGGTCACCGAACGTCTTGAGCGTGCCATCCAGGAGATGGAGCAGCTCGACGTGCTCGACTCTAAATCGCTACCCAACCGCTCGGAAATCCAGGTCGAGATTCAGGACACCTACGGCAGCGATCAGCTTCCGCAAATCTGGGACGAGCTGCGAAGCAAAGTGAACGACGCCCAGGCCGACCTGCCCCAGGGGGCGCTCCAGTCCCAGGTCAACGACGATTTCGGCGAGGTTTACGGGCTTTTTTATGCGGTCACCGCCGAAGGCTTCTCGACCCGCGAGATTCGCGATATCTCGACGTTTTTGCAGCGGGAGCTGCTCGCCGTACCCGGGGTCGCCCGGGTCAGTTCCGCCGGCGAGCGCGAAGAGACGATCTATATCGATATCTCCAACGAGCGCCTGACCACCCTGGGCGTCACGATCGATCAGGTCATCGACACCATTCAAACCGAAAACGCCGTAGAGGACGCTGGCACGCTCAGAGTGGGCGACCGCCAGGTGCGCCTGGTGGCGCGCTCCAGTATCGACAGCACCACGCTTTTGGAGTCGATTCGTATCGGCCGACCCGGCACCACCGAGCAGGTGGCGCTTTCCGATATCGCGACGATCTACCGCCAGCCCACGGAGATCCCGGATCACGTCGTGCACTATAACGGCAAGCCCGCCTTTACCTTAGGCATCGCCGGTATCGCCACGGAAAACATCATCGAAATCGGCGAGGCGGTCGAGGCGCGCATGGAGGAGCTTCAAACCCGCATTCCGCTGGGAGTCGAGCTACACCCGCTTTACGAGCAGCACAACGTGGTCAATGACGCCATCAACGACTTTTTGATCAACCTGGCCATGTCCGTGGGTATCGTCATCGGCGTGCTGTGTCTGGTCATGGGCTGGAAGATCGGCGTCGTGGTGGGCAGTACGCTGCTGTTCACGGTGCTGGGTACGCTGTTCGTGATGGGCCTTTTCAACATCGAGATGGAACGTATATCGCTGGGCGCGTTGATCATCGCCATGGGTATGCTGGTGGATAACTCCATCGTGGTGGCCGAAGGGATGGTCACCAACATCAAAGGCGGCATGAAGGCCAAGCGCGCAGCAAGCGACGCCGCCAAGCGCGCCCAGATGCCGCTTTTCGGCGCCACGCTCATCGGCATCATGGCGTTTGCGGGCATCGGCCTTTCAAGCGATGTGACCGGCGAGTTCATGTTCTCGCTATTCATCGTCATTTTAGTATCGCTGATGCTGAGCTGGGTGCTCGCGCTGACCGCGACCCCGCTATTCGGCTATTACCTGCTGCGCAAAAAAGGCGAAGAGGACGACGCGGACGAAGCAAGCGACGAAGAGTCCCAGCAGCGCGAAGAAGCAAACGGCGAGAACGACGATAGCCAACAGAACGACCAGGACGACGATAAGCCCCGCGGTATCGTCTACGGCACCTATCGTACGCTGTTGCTCGCTGCGCTCAAGGTGCGCATCATCACCGTCTCCGCGCTGGTGGTGATTACCGGGGTCTGCATGTGGGCGTTCACGCTGGTGCCCCAGTCGTTTTTCCCGGATTCCAGCACGCCGCTGTTCTTCATCAATTATGAACTGCCCCAGGGCGCGGACATTCGCGCCACCCTGCGCGATGTCGAAGAGATCGAAGCCTATATTCTCGAGCAGGAGGACGTGGTCTCGGTGGCAAGTTTCGCAGGCCGCGGCGCGACGCGCTTCATGCTCACCTACTCGCCGGAGCAGCCCAATACCGGCTACGCCCAGTTCATCATTCGCACCAATGAGCTCGACCCCATCGACGGGCTGGACCGTAAGTTCTACAAGGAGCTCAACGAGCGCTTCCCCAACGCCCAGGTGCGCACTCAGCGGCTGCAGTTCGGCCCAGGCGACGGCGCGGATATCGAGGCGCGCTTTGCCGGGCCCTCGCCCCAGGTGCTACGTAAGCTCGGCGAAGAGGCAAGAAAGCGCATGGCCGCCAACCCGCTTTTGATCGATGATCGTATCGACTGGCGCCAGCAGGAGCTCATTGTCGCGCCTCTCATCAACGAAGAACGCGCGCGCATCGCCGGCGTCACCCGCGAAGATATCGCCCAGACGCTGCAGTTCGCCTCCTCCGGCGTTCGCGCCGGCACCTACCGCGAAGGCGAACACCTGATACCGATTACCGCCCGCGCCCCCGCGCAGGAGCGCGACGACGTGGCGCTACTCAGCGACCGCCAGGTCTATAGCCAGGCGCAGCAGCGTTTCGTGCCCCTCTCCCAGGTGATCGACGACTTCGAGATACGCAGTGAAGAGGCGCTGATCGAGCGGCGCAACCGGGTGCGCACGCTGACCGTGGGCGCCGAGCCGGACAAGGGCTACACCGCCGCCCAGGCGTTTGACGCCGTGCGCGCCGAGATCGAAGACATCGCGCTTCCGCCGGGCTACACCCTCGAGTGGGGCGGCGAGCACGAGGACTCCGGCGACGCCCAGGCGTCCTTGGGTCAGCAGCTGCCGATGAGCTTTCTGATCATGGTGCTCACCTCGATTCTGCTTTTTGGCAAGCTCAGACAGCCCTTGATCGTTTGGCTGGTGGTGCCGATGTCGGTATGCGGCGTGGTCATCGGGCTGCTCGTGACCGGCCTGCCCTTCTCGTTCACCGCGCTTTTGGGCATGCTTAGCCTTTCGGGCATGCTGATGAAAAACGCCATCGTGCTGGTCGACGAGATCGACGGTCAGATCAGTGAAGGCAAGGCCCGCTTCACAGCCCTTGTGGATGCCAGCATCAGCCGTTTACGGCCGGTCTTTTTGGCCGCTGGCACCACCATTTTGGGCATGATTCCGCTTTTGTGGGACGCCTTTTTCAACAGCATGGCGATCACGATCATGGGCGGGCTCTTGTTCGCGTCTATACTGACGCTGATCGCCGTACCCACGCTGTACGCGCTGTTCTTTGGCATCAAACGCGACGAGGTGGACGAGAAAAATACCTCGACCTCTTGAGATGACTCGAGATGAAAACAAGCGCCCAGCGTGCCCGCCTGCCCACTCCCGGGGCCGGCGGGCACGCGGCCATTGAAACGGTGCAAAAAAGCGTTCGCGACCCATTACAACAATCGGAGAACTCACCATGCGTCTTTTATTCACTGGCGGCAGCGGCAAGGCGGGGCGTCATGTAACCGCTTATCTACGCGACCAGGGCCACCAAGTGACCAACCTGGATTGGGTCAAATCAGACGTGCCCGGGGTCGACACCCTGATCACCGATCTCACCGATGCAGGCCAGGTCTTCAACGCCTGCCAGGCTTACGCCAACGCCAATGAGCTGGAACCCGGCACGGGCGTGCCGCGCTATGACGCCATCGTGCATTTTGCCGCCATCCCGGCCATTTTGCACCGGCCGGATAACGAGACCTATCGGATCAATACGTTAAGCACCTATAACATGCTCGATGCTGCCACCAAGCTGGGCATTCCCAAGGTCATCTTCGCATCGAGCGAAACCACCTACGGCATTTGCTTTGCCGATGGCGAGCGCAAGCCCGACTACTTGCCCGTCGACGAAGCGCACCCCACCGTTCCCGAAGACAGCTACGCCATGAGCAAGGTGGTCAACGAGGCCACGGCCCGCTCGTTCCAGGCGCGCTCGAACATCGACATTTACGGCCTGCGCATCAATAACGTCATCGAACCCCACGAGTACCGCGAGAACTTTCCCGCCTACATGGACGACCCGGGCTTGCGCCGGCGCAACCTATTCGCCTACATCGACGCCCGCGATTTGGGCCAAATGGTCGACTGCTGTTTGGAAGTCGATGGCCTGGGGTATGAGATTTTCAACGTGGCCAATAGCGACCTGTCCGTCGGCCTGACCAATGCCCAGGTGGTCGAGCGCTACTATGCAGGCGTTGCCATCGAGCGCGAAATGGGTGAGTTTGAGACCTTCTACAGCATCGAAAAAGCGCGCCGTCTGGTCGGTTTCGAGCCGCGCCACACTTGGCGAGAAGCGCTTGCACACAAAGTGTCGCAGAGCGACTGAACCACCGGATCAAGGTAATAAAACAACCGATTTGGTTTTTTATTGGCGAAACATCGCTCATATAGATGCTAAAAATGTAAAATAACGACAGTTCCCCAAGACCGTTTCTACCCTGCGGAGGCTTTTATGCCGAGTTCAACGCCTGCCACCTTAAACGCCACCGTCGCCAAGGTGACCCAACGCATTGCCGAGCGCTCCAAAGAGCGCCGGGCACTGTACGAGCAGCGCATGGCCGACCAGCACCGTCGCGGCGTGCACCGCGGCGAACTCTCCTGCGGCAACCTGGCCCACGGCTTCGCCGCCTGTAGCCCGGGTGAGAAAGACTCGCTGAAGCTGATGAACAGCGCCAACTTAGGGATTATCTCGGCCTACAACGACATGCTCTCGGCGCACCAGCCCTTCGAAACCTTTCCGGAAACGATTCGCGGCGCGGCCCGGGCCATGGGCTCCACCGCCCAGTTCGCCGGCGGTGTACCCGCCATGTGCGACGGCGTGACCCAGGGCCAGCCGGGTATGGAGCTTTCGCTTTTCTCCCGGGATGTAATCGCCATGGCCACCGCCGTGGGGCTTTCCCACAACATGTTCGATGCCGCGCTTTATCTGGGCGTGTGCGACAAGATCGTGCCCGGGCTTTTCATCGCGGCGGCGCGCTTTGGCCACCTGCCGGCGATGTTCGTGCCCGCCGGGCCGATGCCCTCGGGCCTGCCCAATAAAGAGAAAGCCCGGGTGCGCCAGCTGTTCGCCGAAGGCAAGGTGGGCCGCGAGGAGCTTCTGGAAGCCGAATCCGAGTCCTACCACAGCCCCGGCACCTGCACCTTTTATGGCACCGCCAACTCCAACCAGCTGATGATGGAAGTGATGGGCCTTCACCTGCCCGGCACGTCCTTCGTCAACCCAGGCACCGAGATGCGCGAGGCGCTGACCCGCTTTGCCACCGAGCAGGCGATTCGCAACACCGAACCCGGCGGCGCGTACCGCCCGTTCTATCAGCAGATCGACGAGCGCGCCATCGTCAACGCGGTGGTCGGGCTATTGGTCTCCGGCGGGTCGACCAATCACACCATGCACCTGATCGCCATGGCCGCCGCCGCGGGCATCACGCTCACCTGGGATGACTTTACCGAGCTTTCCGCGGTCACGCCGAGTTTGATGCAGGTCTACCCCAACGGCCAGGCGGACATCAACCACTTCCAGGCCGCCGGTGGCATGAGCTACCTGTTCCGCGAGCTGCTCGGCGCGGGCCTCATTCACGGTGATATCCCCACCGTTTTCGGCACGGACCTGACCGCCTACACCCAGGAGCCCTTCCTGGAAGATGGCAAGCTGGTTTGGCGCGAAGGCGTTGATGCGAGCCTGGACGAAAACGTGCTGCGCCCGGTGGCCACGCCCTTTGCGCCCACCGGCGGGCTCACCGTTCTGGACGGCAACCTGGGCCGCGGGGTGATCAAGATTTCCGCGGTGACCGAGGAGCACCGTGTACTCGAGGCGCCGGTGCGTATTTTCGATGACCAGAACCAGATGAAAGGCGCGTTCGAGGCCGGCGAGCTCGACCGCGACGTGGTGGTCGTAGTGCGCTTCCAGGGGCCCAAGGCCAACGGCATGCCGGAGCTTCACAAGCTCACGCCTTTCCTTGGCGTATTGCAGGACCGCGGCTTCAAGGTCGCGCTGGTGACCGACGGGCGCATGTCCGGCGCCTCGGGCAAGGTGCCCGCGGCGATCCACATCAGCCCGGAAGCGCTGGACGGCGGGCCGCTGGCCAAACTGCGCGACGGCGACGTGGTTTTTCTGGATGCCAACACCGGGGTTCTCGAAGCCAGGGTCGACCCGGCGGAATGGGCCAAGCGCGGTTTGGCCCACGCGGACCTGGACGAGTACCACGTGGGCATGGGCCGGGAGCTCTTTGGCGGCTTTCGCCACCTGGCGATGCGCGGTGAAGAAGGCGCCGGCGTGTTCGGCGGTTTCGAGGCCGAGGACTTGGCGCGCCAACAAAACCAGATTTCCCAGGAAGATGCCTGATGCGACCGGCCTTGATCGGCGATATCGGCGGCACCAACGCCCGCTTTGCGCTGGTGATTCCCGGCGATACCGCGCCTTACGACATGCATAACCTGCCCTGCGCCGACTACGCCGGGCCCATCGAGGCGATCACAGACTACCTCAAGCTGGTCGGCGCGGTGGACGAGCTCGCCCCGCGCGAGGCGTGCTTGGCCTTTGCCTGCCCGGTCCATAACGAGCGGGTCAAGATGACCAACAACCCCTGGGACTTTCAGAAAAGCGCGGTGAAGGCCGCGCTGGGGCTGGACGTTTTCAAGGTCATCAACGATTTCACCGCCCAGGCACTAGGCGTGCCCCACGTGGATGAAAGCCACCTTTTCGAGGTGCAGGCCGGAATAGCCCAGCCCCACGCCGCGCGGCTGATCATCGGCCCCGGCACCGGGCTTGGCGTGGCCGGGGTGTTTCCCGGCCGCCACGCCTGGATTCCGCTCCCCACCGAGGGCGGCCACGCAAGCTTCGCCCCGGTCGACGAGCACGAACTCGCGCTTTTGCGGTTTTTCCAAAAGCGCCACGGCCGCGTCAGCGTCGAGCGCGTGCTCTGCGGCCAGGGCCTTTTCGAGCTTTACCTGGCGTACTGTGAAATGAACGACGCCGCGCCGCGCTTCGAGACGCCGGCAGAGATCAGTCTGGGCGCCGACGAGGACGACGAACTCGCGCGCACGGCGCTTTTGCGCTTTTTGAAAATACTCGGCGACGTGTGCGGCGACGCCACGCTAACCCTGGGCGCCCGCGGCGGGGTGTATCTGTGCGGCGGCATTTTGCCCAGGCTTCTGGACTGGCTGCCGCACAGCGCGCTGGCCCAAAGCTTCAATGACAAGGGCCGCCTGCAGGCCTACAACGCCGACATTCCCATTCAGGTGGTCACCCACCCCTGGACGGGGCTTTTAGGCGCGGCGGAGGCGCTGCATAACGAAGAGGTGTTCTAACCCTTCGGGCAAGCTTTTATGAAGCGAACAAGACGGGCGTATACAAAACAATGAGCGCGAGAACGCGCAAAGAGGAGGTGTGCATGACTCCGGTCGTTACCTTTGGCGAGGCCCTGGTCGATATGCTCTCGAGCCGGCTGGGCGATGAAGCCGGCCCGGAAACCTTCACGCCCTACGCCGGCGGGGCGCCGGCCAACGTGGCAGTGGCCTGCGCCAGGCTGGGCGTACCCAGCCGGTTTTTGGGCATGGTGGGTGACGACCGCTTCGGGCGCTTTCTCGTCGATGAACTCCGACGCCACGGCGTCGATACCCAGGGCGTGGTGTTTACCCGGCAGGCGCGCACCGCACTGGCGTTCGTTTCCCGCGACGCGCAAGGTGAGCGCACCTTCGATTTCTACCGCCCGCCGGCGGCGGACCTTCTCTATCGAACCGCGCACCTGCCCCAGGACGCTTTCTCGGCACCGGTCATCTGGCACGTATGCAGCAACAGCCTGACCGAGGAAGGCATCTTCGATACGACGCTTGCGCTAACGCGCATGGCCCAAAAGTCGGGTGCGCTGGTCAGCGTGGATGCCAATTTGCGCCACAACCTGTGGCCAGAGGGCAGCGCCTCGCCCCACCGCGTCACCGCGCTTTTGGAGCTGGCGGCCCTGATCAAGGTATCCCAGGAAGAGCTCGACTACCTGCGCGGCGCTGACAGCGAAGAGGCCTGGCTTGCCGAGCGCTTGAACGCGGGTGCCAAGACCATACTGATCACCGACGGGCCCAACGACGTGCGCCTTAAAACGGCGACGCTCGAGCAGCGCATCCCCCCGCCCCGCGTCAAAGCGGTGGATACCACCGCCGGCGGCGACGCCTTCATGGGGGGCTTTCTGGCCTGCGTGAGCCAGGCGATGAGCGGTGAGCCCGCCTTCCTCAAAATACTCGAAAGCGCGGACTTTCTTGAGCGCGCCGTGCGCCTGGCCTGCCGCTGTGGTGCCCACGCGGTGACCCGCCCCGGCGCCTACGCCGCCCTACCGACCCGTCAGGATATCGAGGGTTTGGACTAGACCAACGTCGGCTTGTCTTAATGTCAGACATTTAATAAGCTCCTTCACAACGGCCTATTTCGCGTTGTGAAGGAGCTTTTTTAATGCCGCTTGACGCCCTACCCGCGCATTCCGGCGACGCCGACGACCTGGCAAGGCTGCTTGCCCAGGCGCTTTTGAGCGGGCATTGGCAGCCCGGCGAGACGTTTCCCAAAGAGCTCGATATCGCAAAGCACTTTGCCATTAGCCGCAACCAGGTGCGTACCGCCCTGGCCCGGCTGACCGCCACCGGCCTTTTGACCCGCACCGCCGGGCGCGGGAGCGTGGTTCGCGCCATCGACGAGTGGCACCTTCTGGACCCCGCGATGAGCGAATGGATGACCGGGCTGACCCGGCTCGACCCACAGCTGATTCGCGCCATTTATGCGTTTCGCCTCTCGGCGGAGCCGGTCGTTTCGGCGCTTGCCGCCCAAAAGGCGGGGCCTGAGGATATTGATCGCCTCACCCAGGCCTTTGAAGGCATGCAGCAGAGCGCGCAGGAAGACCGCGCCCAACACGCCGAGTTCGACGTGCAGTTTCACGACGCCATTTATAACGCCAGCCACAACCTGGTGTGGCGGCAAATGGGCCATCTGCTGCGCCCCTGCATCATGGCGCTGGTGCAAGGCTCTCAACACCAGCTGACCACGCTTAACGATAGCCTAAAGCGCCACGCGCGGCTGTTCGAGGCCATAAAGGCCGGTAACGCCGAGGCGGCCAGCGCCGCGGCGCACCAGGTGCTTGAGCGCACGGCCCAGGACCTGGGCCTGGCCGAGTAGCCTCAGCCCATGAGCCCCCTACCGTTTTTTAAAGGAGCACAGTATGAAGATCACCCGGCTTAAAACCTGGCAGGTACCGCCCCGCTGGCTGTTTTTAAAAATCGAAACCGACGAAGGCGTGTACGGCTGGGGGGAGCCGGTGATCGAGGGGCGCGCCGCTACCGTCGAGGCCGCCGTGCATGAGCTTTCCGACTACCTGATCGGTGAAGACCCGCACCGCATCGAGCACCTCTGGAACACGCTCTACCGCGCGGGCTTCTACCGTGGTGGGCCGATTCTGATGAGCGCCATCGCGGGTATCGACCAGGCGCTTTGGGATTTGAAAGGCCGCGACTTGGGCGTGCCGGTTCACCAGCTGTTGGGCGGCGCGGTGCGCGACAAAATGCGCATGTACGCCTGGACCGGCGGCGACCGGCCTTCTGATGTCGGCGCCGGGGCCCGCGCGCTGGTCGACAAGGGCTTTACCGCGTTCAAGATGAACGGCACTCCGGAGATGCAGATCGTCGACTCGCACAAAAAGATCGACGAGGCGGTCGCGCGCGTCAGTGAGGCCCGCGAGGCGGTCGGTCCGGATGTCGGCATCGGCATCGACTTCCACGGCCGGGTGCATCGCCCCATGGCCAAGGCGCTTTTGCGCGAGCTCGAGCCCTTCCACCCGATGTTCGTCGAAGAGCCGGTCGCCCCGGAGCACCTGCCCTGCCTGAAAGAGATCGCCGGCGGGCTCGGCTACCCCTTGGCCACCGGCGAGCGGCTGCACACCCGCTTTCAGTTTCGCGACCTTTTACAGGACGGCATGATCGATATCGTCCAGCCGGATATCTCACACTGCGGCGGCATCAGCGAGGGTCTCAAGATCGCCGCGCTCGCCTCGGCGTATGACGTGGCGCTTGCTCCACACTGCCCGCTCGGCCCGTTGACCCTGGCCGCCTCGCTCCAGCTGGATGCGGTGAGCCACAACGCCTTCATCCAGGAGCAGAGCATGGGCATCCACTACAACCAGGGCAACGACGTGCTGGACTACCTGGTGGATAAAAGTGCGCTTTCCATCGAGGACGGCTTCTGCGCCATTCCCCAAGGGCCGGGGCTTGGCGTGGAGATCAACGAAGCCTTCGTCGAAGAGCGCGCCCAAACCGGCCACCGCTGGCGCAACCCGGTGTGGCACCACGAAGATGGCTCCATCGCCGAGTGGTGAGCGAAGATCAGGAGGTTTGCGTGAAAGACGATATTCAGCATGTTCGCCAACGACTCGACTGGATCGCCGCGGACTGGGGCTCATCGAATCTACGCGTCTGGGCGATGGACCAAAACGATCAGGTGATCGCCCAGGAAAAGAGCGACAAGGGCATGCTCGCCCTTTCAAGCAACGAATTCGAAGGCGAGCTTTATCGGCTGGTCACGCCCTGGCTTGCCGAAAAAAAGGTGGATGTTCTGGTGTGCGGCATGGCCGGCGCCCGCCAGGGCTGGCGGGAGGCAGCGTACCTGGCCCTGCCCGCAGCGCTTGACCGGCTAAGCCAGGGGGCGGTTCACCCACCGCTCGATAACCAAACGCTTAGGGTTCACTTATTACCCGGGGTAAGCCAGCGCCAAACGAGCGAAGGGTTCGATGTAATGCGCGGCGAAGAGACCCAGCTTGCCGGTCTTGTCGCCGACACCCCCGGGTTCGATGGCCTGGCCTGCCTGCCCGGCACCCATGCCAAGTGGGCGCGGCTGGAAAACGGCGCGCTGACCCGCTTCGCGACGTTTCTCACCGGCGAGCTTTATGAGCTGCTGGCCCGCCAGTCGGTACTGCGCCACTCCATTGGCGACGACGAAAACGATAAGACCTCGAACGCTGCCTTCCAGACCGCGGTGCGCGAAAGCTTCCAAACTCCGGCGCGCTTTAGCAGCCAGCTTTTCAGGTTGCGCGCCCAGGACCTGCTCGATTCATCGCTGCCCCAGGGCGCACGGCGTAAAAGCGTGCTCGCCGCCAGGCTCTCCGGGCTTGTGATTGGGCTCGAGCTTGCCGGGGCGGCGGCGCTTACGCGGCAGGGAGAAAGCATCACCTTGATCGGCGGCCAGGCGCTGACCCGGCGCTACGGCCTGGCGCTCGATGCCATCGAGCGCCCTTACCAGATTTTCGACGGCGACACCGCGGTGATCAAGGGCCTGAGCCTAGCCCGCCGCTCGCTGACCGCTGACCGCTTGAACAGGAGATTGCCATGACGCTGCCCTTGATCGGCATTTTACGCGGCGTAACCCCCACCGAGGTGGGGCCTATCGCCCAGGCGTTGATCGACGCGGGTATCACCCGCATCGAGGTGCCGCTGAACTCGCCAAAGCCGCTTGCCAGCATCGCGTACCTGGCCGAGCATTTCGGCGACCAGGCGCTGATCGGCGCGGGCACGGTGCTCACCCCCCAACAGGTGCGGGATGTGCACGCCGCCGGCGGGCGCTTGATCGTCTCGCCCAACGCCCGCCCGGCGGTCATCGAAGAAACCGCCCGGCTCGAAATGCAGAGCTGGCCGGGCATCGTCACCCCGTCTGAGGCGTTCGACGCCCTGGACGCCGGCGCCACCGGCTTGAAGCTCTTCCCCGCCGTGCAGGTGGGTATCGCGGGTATGAAAGCGGTGCGCGCGGTGCTACCCCCGGGCACGCTGCTGTACGCGGTGGGCGGCATCGGCGAGGAGAACTTCGGGGAGTGGCGCCTTGGGGGCATCGATGGTGCGGGCCTGGGCAGTGCGCTCTACAAACCCGGCCAGAGCGCTGAGCAGGTGGCCCGCCAGGCCGC
Source organism: Vreelandella sp. GE22 (assembly GCF_968212445.1). Taxonomy (NCBI): domain Bacteria; kingdom Pseudomonadati; phylum Pseudomonadota; class Gammaproteobacteria; order Oceanospirillales; family Halomonadaceae; genus Vreelandella; species Vreelandella sp. GE22. The sequence continues at coordinate 1,365,086 of NZ_OZ309110.1, read as the reverse complement.
CGCGCTGGTCAGCGCCTGGCAAGCGGCAGGAGGTGGGCATGATTGATTCGATCCCGGCCAGGCTTGCCATCGACTGCCGCTGCGAGCTGGGCGAAGGCCCTCAGTGGCAGGCGGCAAGCGGGCGTCTTTACTGGTGCGATATCCTCGGCCACACGCTTCACTGGCTGGAGCCCGAAACGGCCATCCACGAAAGCGTCGCTCTGGAACGCATGGTCTCCTGCGCTGCGCCGACCGAAGACGGCCAGCTACTGCTGGTCGGCGAAAACCGCCTGACGCTGTTCGACCCGGCCTCCAGGACCCAAACGCCGTTTTGCGATTTCGAAGCGGACAACCCGGTGACCCGCAGCAACGACGCCCGGGTCGACCGCCACGGCAGCCTTTGGCTTTCCACCATGGGCAAAAACGCCGAACCCGGCGCGGGCAGCCTCTACCGCCTGCACCGCGGCAAGCTCCACACCCTTCGCAAGGGACTCACGATCCCCAACGCGATCTGTTTTTCCCCGGAAGGCGATACGGCCTACTTCGCCGACACGCCCACCGGCGTGGTGATGCGCTGGGCGCTGGATGATGAAGGCTTTCCCATCGGCGAGCCCACACCCTTCGCGGATTTCTCCCAAAGCCCAGGCAACCCGGGCGGCGCAGTGATCGACGAAGAAGGCCTGATGTGGCTTGCGCTCTGGGGCGCGGACAAGGTCGTGCGCCTCGACAAGCGCGGCCAAATCGTCGCCGACATCACCCTCCCCGTCGACCAGCCCTCCTGCCCCGCCTTCGGCGGTGCGGCGCTCGAAACGCTCTATATCACTACCGCCCGCGAAGGACTGAGTGACGCCGAACTTGCCGCCACGCCAAAGGCAGGTTCACTATTCGAAGGGAAGCCAGGCATCGCCGGGCTCGGCGAGCCGCCGCTCAGGCTTGCATGAACGTAAAAAGCCCCGCTCGTGCGGTAATGCCGATCAGTTAAGGCTTTTGCCTACCCACAACGAGCGGTAAATCTATTGTAACAGCGCGTTGCGCTGCGTCGCTGGCTAAAGCCTGCTCTTACGAGGGATGGGGCACGACTCCATTGTAGGAGCCCAATTCCATTGGGCGATGGCGGCGATAGCCGCCCTTCGGTGGCGACGGCACTTTTGGTTGCCATCATCACCAACCCCGGCAGCGCGTTGCGCTGCATCGCTGGCTGAAGCCTGCTCCTACAAGGGATGGATGCAAGATTTCGTTGTTGTGGAGCCCGCTTCAGCGGTGGTCCGACAATTCGGCGAATGGCGCCGTCAGGCGCCCTGGCCAAGCCACCCGTCGCGAGCTAAAGCTCCGTCCCACAGGTGAAAGCCAAGCTTGACTGATCGGCATTACCGCTCGTGCGGGGCTTTTTACGCGATAGAGCGCCGCGGCATTACCCCCCGGCAAAGCTTATGTACATCACGATGACCAGGATCACCAGCACCACGCCGACGGGCACCGCGCCTTTCCAGGGGGTCAGGTCGACATCGCCCGTGTCCTGCTGTACCCAGTCGGTTTCCCGGGGGCGCAGCTTGCCGATGACCAGCATCATGACCACCAGCAGCGCGAACACCAGCGCGACGAAGTGGAACTCGTGCATCACTTCGGGCAGCAGCGTGAACGGCGGCACGAAGTAGCCCGCAGAGATCATCAAGCAGCCGCCCACCAGCGCGATCTTGGCGGCCATGGGCGGTACGCGCTTGGTGAGAAGCCCGACGATGACCACCGCCAGAATCGGGATGAAGTAGATGGCGTTCATCTTCTGCAGGTAGCCGAACAGGCTCTCCTGGCCTGCAAGCAGCGGCGCGATGATCATGGTGAGTATCGCCATGATCCAGCCAAATACCTTGCCGGATTTCACCACCTGCTCTTCGTTCGCGTCCGGATTCAGCACGCCCTTGTAGATGCCCAGGCTGAAAATCGTGGTGGTACTGTTCAATGCCGAGTTGAACGACGAGAGGATCGCGCCGACCATCACCGCGGCGAAAAAGCCGGTCAGGTACGGCGGCAACACGTTGAAGACCAGGTGGCCGTAGGCCTCGTCGGCGCGCACGCCGTCATCGAAGTAAAGGTGATAGGCGATGATGCCGGGCAGCACGAGATACAGCGGGCCGAGCAGTTTGAAAAAGCCGGTGAGCAGCACGCCTTTTTGGCCTTCCGCCAGGTTCTTGGCAGCGAAGGTGCGCTGGATGATCTGCTGGTTGGTGCTCCAGTAGAAAAGATTGATCAGGAAAACGCCGGTGAACAGCGTGAAAAACGGCACCTGCTGCTCGTCGCCACCGATGGAGTTGAACTGCTCGGGGTTGGACTCCTTGAGAATGCTCCAGCCTTCCATCACCCCGGTACCGTCGCTGACCGCCTGCAGGCCGAAGTAGACGATGACGAAGCCGCCGATCAAAAGCCCCGCGCCGTTCAGCGTGTCCGACACCGCAACGGTACGCAAGCCCCCAAACAGGGCGTAAATCGCGCCGATGATGCCGACGATCCATACGGTGAGCCACAAGAGCGTCGCCGAGGAGTCGATACCGGTCAGCCCTTGAAGGTCGAGCATACCCTGCAAACCGATGGCACCGGAGTAGAGAATGATCGGCAGCAAAATCACCGCGTAGGCGATCAAAAAGATCACGTTGGTGATCAGCTGGGTGGTTTTATCGAAGCGAATCTCGAGCAGTTGAGGGAGCGTGGCGATACCGCTTTTCAAAAAGCGCGGCAAGAAGAACAGCGCCAGCGCCACCAGGGCGATGACCGCCACCACTTCCCAGGCCATGACGCTCAGGCCGTCGGCGAAAGCCGACCCGTTGAGGCCGACCATCTGCTCGGTGGAAAGATTGGTCATCAACAGCGAACCGGCAATCAGCGGGAAGGTCAGGCTACGCCCGGCCAGAAAATAGCCGCTGGTGCTGGAGTGATCGTCGCGGCGGGTAATCCGCCAGGTAACAAGCGCGACCAAACCTGTAAAAAACAGGAAGGACGCCAGGGTCAGCAGGTGCATGCTCGCCTCCGGGTTGTACGCGCCTCGATAGCGCGCGGATATGTCAGACAATTAAAACGCTCATTTTAATCGCCGCTCCCCGGTTGGGTAATCCACCTTTGGTAGTAGCACCCTGCGCTGAATCGCGATCACCCGCTTTTCTGCCCCCGTGGCCACGACAAAGCCCAGGCCAACGAGCAGCCTGGGCTTGAGGGTCTTGCTTTAAATGGCGAACGCTTAGTGGTGGAAGCGCTCCGCGGCTTCCTGGGCGAGCTTTTTGATGCCGTCCCAATCTTCGGCGTCGACCATGGCCTTGGGCGTAAGCCAGCTGCCGCCCACGCACATGACGTTGGGCAGCTTCAAGTATTCGTCCGCGTTATCCAGGGTGATGCCGCCGGTCGGGCAGAAACGTGCATCCCCCAGCGGCCCACCAATCGCCTTGATCGCTTTGGAGCCGCCGCTGGATTCCGCGGGGAAGAACTTGAAGCGCCGGTAGCCGTACTGCCAGCCGGTCATTAGTTCGGACACGGTGGAAACGCCGGGCAGCATGGGCACCGGGCTTTCGACGCCATAGCGGTAGAGCGCCTCGGTCGTGCCGGGCGTGACCACGAAATCCGCGCCGACCTCTTCGGCCTGGCGGTACTGGGCGGGGGTGAGCACGGTACCCACGCCGATGCTGGCGCCGGTCAGCTCTTTCTTCATGCGCTTGATGGCCTCCAGCGCGCAGTCGGTGCGTAGCGTCACTTCCAGCACGTTGATACCGCCTTCGATCAGCGCGCGGCCCATGGGTACGGCGTCTTCCAGGCGGTCGATGGTAATGACCGGTATGACTTCGGCTTTCAAGCAAATACTGTCGAGTTCTGCGGTGCGGCTGGAGGGGAGCTGTTTATCGATCGTCATTGTGGTGTTTCTCCAGGTAACTGATGGGGTGGCGCTTAAGTAAAAACCCTAAGGGGCCCAGTAAATGGCCAGGGGGCAGCTCAAGAAGGCGCGGATAGGGAGCGTGCGAACGTCGTCGCCGCCCAGGGCGCTGCCGAGTACGGCGCGCTTGTCATCGCCGGTAATATGCAGAAAGTGGCGGCGCGCCTGGTGCAGGCGGTTCGCGCTGAACGTGATGCGCGGCTGGGGCTGGCTTGGCGTGCGCACGGCCACCAGTGTTTCGTCGGTGGCAAGCGCCAGACCAAGCTCCGGGCTATCCGGGAACAGCGAGGCGGTGTGGCCGTCGCTGCCCATTCCCAGAATGACCACGCTTGCCGGCCAGGCAAGCGCTTCGGTACGCCGCGCGACGTCTTCCACGCCCTGCTCCGGCGTCTCGGCGCTAGCGGTCAAGGGGATGAAGTCGGCGTTGGCCGCCTCCCCCACCAGCAAGTTTTCGCGCACGAGTTTGGCGTTGCTGTCACTGCTTTGGGCGTCGACCCAGCGCTCGTCGGCAAGCGTCACCTGGACGCGCTGCCAGGGCAGCGGCTTGGCCGCCAGTGCTTTGAAGAAAGGCACCGGGGTGGAGCCGCCGGATACCACCAGCAGCACCTTTTCCTGCTGGGCCAGATCGCTTGCGAGCGCCTGAAAAACCGCTTCGGCCAGTTGCTCGGCAAGGGCGTTGCGTACGTTGCTCATCCTAGTAGTCCTCGTACCAGCTGCGGCCATCCTGGGTAATCATGGCAATGGATGCCACCGGCCCCCAGGAACCAGCGGGGTAGCGCCGGGGCGGCGTTTCGCGGGTTTTCCAGCCGTCGATCAGCTGGTCACACCAGCGCCAGGCGAACTCGACTTCATCCCGGCGCACGAACAGGTACTGCTGGCCTTTCATGACTTCCAGCAGCAGCCGCTCGTAGGCATCCGGAATACGCGACTTGGGAAAGGCGCTGTTGAAATCCAGATGCAGCGGGCCCTGGCGCAGGCGCATGCCTTTATCCAGGCCGCTGTCCTTGGTCAGCACTTGTAGCGCGATGCCCTCTTCCGGCTGCAGGCGAATGATCAGCTTGTTGGAGGCGATGTCGCGCTGGTCCGGGTCGAAAATGTAGTGCGGCTGCTGGCGAAAGTGAATGACGATTTGCGAGAGTTTCTCCGGCATGCGTTTGCCGGTGCGCAGGTAAAACGGCACGCCGGCCCAGCGCCAGTTGCTCACTTCGGTTTTCATGGCAACGAAGGTTTCGGTGTGGCTGTCGGTATTGGCGCCCTCTTCGTCCAGGTAGCCCGGCACCGACTGGCCGTCGCTGGTGCCGCCGATATATTGCCCGCGTACCACGTCGCGCCCCAGCGCCTCGCCGGTGAAGGGTTTGAGCGCCTTGAGCACTTTTACTTTTTCATCGCGGATGGCGTCGGCGTCCAGATTCGACGGCGGGTCCATGGCGATCAGGCATAAAAGCTGGAGCAGGTGGTTTTGCACCATGTCGCGGAGCTGGCCGGCATCGTCGAAGTAGCCCCAGCGCCCTTCGATGCCGACCTTTTCGGCCACGGTGATCTCCACATGCGAAATGTGGTTTTGATTCCACTGGGTGCCGAACAGCGGATTAGCAAAGCGCAGCGCAATCAGGTTCTGCACCGTCTCCTTACCCAGATAATGATCGATACGGTAGACGCGCTCTTCCGGGAACACCGCGCCGATGGCATCGTTGACCTCTTTGGAGGACGCCAAATCGTAGCCGATGGGCTTTTCCACCACCACGCGGGTGTCGTCGTCGAGGCTTTCGCTCTTTGAAAGGTTATGGCAGATATCGCCATAGATACGCGCCGCCACGGAGAGATACACCACCATGGGGCGTTTCGCGCCTTCGCGCCAGGCCTTGATCGCGCTATAACCTTCCACGCTTTTGAAATCGAGCTGCAGGTATTCGAGCCGGTTCAGAAAGCGCTCGAGGCTTTGCGGGTCCTGCTCGTCGTCCTTGAGACGTTTTTGAAGCGCCTCCAAAACCAGCTCGCGAAAGCCGTCGGTGTCGTGCTCTTGCCGGGCAAGCCCCAGAATACGCGTGGCCTCGGGCATCAGCCCTTCGCGGTCCAGATGATAAAGGGCTAAAAAGAGCTTGCGCGTGGCAAGGTCTCCCAGCGCACCAAAAAGCGCCAGGTCGATCGCATGGTTCGGATCGCCTAAAGGGGATTGGGGCTGGCTCATCGTGACTCCTTGAATCCAGAGGCCGCTCAACGTTGTTGAATTACCTAAAATCTATCCGATGGCGGCCATGATACGCAATAAATTATGTAATTTTACTACCTAACGAAAATTTTTTACCCGCCACCCCTGAATACCGCGCGTGGCACCGTATGGCAACGCTCAGGGTAAAAAAGAACCGCGACTTTTTACGGATTTTTTATACCAGCCCATGATGAGATAAGCGCATCCTGCACCACAAGACGAGACGACCATGCTCCCTGCCACGATAAGCGTATTGAAGCAGCGCGACGTTAGCCGCCAATGGGGGCCGGTCATCAGAATTCTCGCGGTGATCTGGATGATTTTGGCGCTGTTCATGCTGCTGCCGCTTTGCGTACTGCTTTGGGAAAACGACCCGGACGCCCACGCCTTCCTGCTGGCGGTGCTGCTCGTCACCCTACCCGCGGGCCTTGGCCTGGCGGCCACCCGGGGCATCCCTATCGAGCTTAAACCCTGGCAGATGTTTGTGCTAACCGTGGCCAGCTGGGTCAGCGTGAGCGCCTTTGCAAGCCTTCCGCTCATATTGGGCGCCCCGCAAATGAGCGTGACCAACGCTATCTTCGAGTCGGTCTCGGCGATTACCACCACCGGCTCCACGGTGATGGTGGGCATCGAGCACTTATCCGATGGCCTCAAGCTTTGGCGCGGCCTCATGCAGTGGCTGGGCGGCATTGGCATCATCGTCATGGGCATCGCGATTCTGCCCTTTTTGAAAGTCGGCGGCATGCGCCTTTTTCATACCGAGTCCTCGGACTGGTCGGAGAAGGTCATGCCGCGCACCGGCGGCATCGCCAAGGCTACGCTGAGTATTTACGTGGGCCTGACGTTTCTGGCCATGGCAAGCTACTGGTTTGGCGGCATGGCGCCCATCGACGCCGTCGTCCACGCCATGACCTCGCTTGCCACCGGCGGCTTTGCCAATTCCGATGCCTCCTTCGGCGCCTACGCGCACATGCCCTGGCTTTTGTGGCTGGCAAGCTTTTTTATGTTGTGCGGTGCGCTGCCCTTCGTGCTGTATATCCGCTTTTTAGCCGGCGCCCCCGGCGCGCTTTGGCACGATCATCAGGTACGCGGGCTTTTAAAACTGCTGCTGGCGACCATTGTGCTATTGAGCCTTTGGCGCATTGTTCACGGCGACCCCTGGTTTGCCTCGCTCACCCATGTCACGTTCAACGTGATCTCAGTGGTGACGACCACCGGCTACGCCTCGGACGACTACACGCTTTGGGGAACGCTGCCGGTCACCGCGTTTTTCTATCTGACCTTTATGGGCGGCTGCAGCGGCTCGACCAGCGGGGGCATGAAAATGTTTCGGTTTCAGATCGCCCTGCTGATGCTGCGCAACCAGCTCCGGTATTTGATTCACGCCAACGGTGTGTTTACCACGCGCTATAATCAGCAGCCGGTGACCAGCGACATCTCGCGAAGCGTGGTGGCGTTCTCGTTTTTCTTCTTGATCACGATCGCGGTGCTGGCGCTTTTGCTATCCACCCTCGGCCTTGATTTGGTCACCTCCGTCACCGGGGCCGCTACGGCGGTGGCCAACGTGGGCCCGGGCCTTGGTGATGTGATTGGCCCGGCGGGCAACTTCTATACCTTACCGAACGCGGCCAAATGGCTTTTATGCCTGGGCATGCTGCTGGGCCGCCTTGAGATACTCACCGTCGTGGTGCTGATGACACCGATGTTCTGGCGCCACTAACGCCAATGCGTCGGCGCGGGCTCCACCAGTAGCCGATACCCCACTCCGGCCTCGGTCTGCAAAAGCGCCGGGGCCTGGGGGTCGTCGCCGAGCTTTTGTCGCAGCCGGCTGATGACGATGCGCAGGTAGTGCGTATCGTCCACGTGGGTCGGGCCCCATACTTCCTTGAGCAGTTGGGTCTGGGTCACGACGCGACCGGCATGGCGGCAAAGACGCGCCACGACGGCAAACTCCTTACGAGTGAGGTGTACCGGCGCCTGGTTCAGCGTGACCCGGCGAAGCGTCAGGTCGATATCAAGCCCGTCGTCCGTGGTATAGCCACTGGCAGCGTCTTCACCCTTCGCCCGGTGGGCCTGACGCTGCACGGCGCGAATACGAGCCAGAAGTTCCTGAATGCCGAACGGCTTGGTCACGTAGTCGTTGGCTCCCACGTCCAGGGCGCTCACCTTCTCGTCTTCCCGGTCGCGCACCGAGACCACGATCACCGGTACGCTGCTGTGCTCGCGAATACCGCGCAGAACCTCGTGGCCGTCCATGTCGGGCAAGCCCAGGTCAAGCAGTACTACGTCCGGTGCCTGGGTATACACCGCGCCCAGCGCCTGCTCGCCGTTTTCCGCTTCCAGCACGGCGTAGCCCTGGGAGGCCAGGCTGATACGCAGAAAGCGCCGGATCTGGGGTTCGTCGTCGACGATCAAGATACGTCCGCTGGCGTCACTCTTCATCGGCTCTCCTTGAGTCGGTGTCTTCCAGTGGCAGGGTGATAATGATGGCGGTGCCTTGGCCGTTCTCTGCGGTGTCGGCGCTGATGGTGCCGCCATGGGCGCCAATCATGCCCCGACAGATGGCCAATCCCAGGCCACTACCGTGAGCGCTGCGATCGCCGTCGCCACCGCTGTAGAACATATCGAATACCTGCTCGCGCAGCTCCAGGGAGATACCCGGGCCCTGATCTTCGATGGTGATGACCAGCGTGGTCGGTTTGCCTTCGCGCAGGTGGGCCTTGATGTAAAGCTCCCCGCCCGGCGGTGAAAACCGCTGGGCGTTGTCCAGCACGTTGACCAGCGCTTGCTCGACCAGCGCCGGGTGAACGTACAAAAGCGGCAGCGATCCAAGCCAGGACCGGCGCACCGTTACGTGCTTCATGGCATGTTCCAGGCGCTTGAGCGCTGCGTTGATTATGTCATCGAAGGAAACCCAGTCGCGCTCGATTTTCAGCGTACCGTGGCCCAGCCGCGTCATGTCCAGCAGGTTCTGGATATAGCGATTGAGCCGTTCGCTCTCGGAGAGAATCCCGTCCAGCAGCTCACGCTGGTCACTGTCGCTCAGCTGGGGCTTGAGTTCGATCAACGAGCTGGTGGCGCCGATAATCGAGGCAAGCGGGGTGCGCAGGTCGTGAGACACCGACGAGAGTAGCGCCGAGCGCAGCCGCTCGTTCTCCTCCGAAACCCGCGTGGCACTCAGCTCGGCGACCAGCCGGGTGCGCTCCAGCGCCATGCTAAGCTGGCGCAGCAGCGTGTCCATCAGTGCCTCCTGCTCATGGCTTAGGGCCTTGGGGTTCTCCGCCAGTTTGAGGGCGAGCATGCCCAGGGTCTGCCCCTGCACCGTCAACGGCGTCAGCCGCCAAGCCTGATGGCTAAGGGTCTGCGTGTCTCGCCCGCTGGGCTTGTGGTGCTGCCAGCTCCATACCGCTGCCTGCCGGGCAGTGATATCGAGGTGCTCGGCGGCGGGCACCGCGTGCTTAACGCGCACTTCACTGGCGCTCTCGGCGCTTTCAATGAACATCGTGGGCACCTTAAAGCAACTCACCAGCGTATCGACGCCCACCCGGGCAACGCCGGCGCTGTCGGTCGCCATGGAAAGCTGTTCGGCGTAGCGCAGCAGTAGCTGGGTCTGGTCGCGGCTCGCCCGCAGAGCCAGCAGGCGCTGGCGCCCGCGCCCGGCCAGTTGCCCCACCACCAGCGCCACCAGAAAGAACAGCACCACGGTCAATAGCTGTCCGCGCTCGACCATCGCAAAGGTCAGCCGCGGCTGGGTAAAGAAGAAGTTGAACACCAGAAACCCGGCCACGGCGCTGAGCATGGCCATGGTGGTACCTGCCCAGACGGCGCTGAACAGCACGGCGGCCAGAAACACCAGCGACAAGTTGGCAAGCTCCAACCAGGGTTCCAGCACCAGCGCCACGCCCAAAGAGGCCATGACGCCGACACCAGTGGCAATGAACATTGAAGGGCACAGCCGCAGGGCAACCCGGCGTGGCGCCCGGTGGCCTCGGCGGCTTCCCTGGGCCACCACGACGATATCGAACGCCTCGCCCTGAGCCATCAGCCGCGTGGCTAGCGGGCGCGACCACCAGCGGCGCCCCGCTCCGCGCCCCACCACGATGGTGGTGGCGTTGATGGTACGGGCGTAATTGATAACTTCCGCCGACTGGCTTTGCCCTTGTAGGCGCAGCGAATCACCGCCTAACCGGGCCACCAGGCTGAAGGTACGCTCGATGGCCAGCTGCTGCTCGGCGCTGTCGGCGCCCTTGTCGACATACACCGCGCGCCAGACGGCCAAGCGCCGTTCGGCCATGCGGTGGGACGCGCGCACCAGCGCGATATCGTTCTCATTACCGTTGACCACTACCACCAGGTGCGGCCTGACCGGCCAGGGCCCGGCACGCCCTCCGGCGTCCATGGCAACCTTGACATCGGCATCGACCCGCTCGGCCATGGTCTGGATGGCAAGCTCGCGAAGCGCGTGGAGGTTCGACTCACTGAAATAACCCTCCATGGCGGCGCGGGCCTGCTCCGGGATGTAGACCTTGCCGCGCTTCAAGCGCTCGAGAAGCTCCACCGGGGTCAGATCGACCAGCGACACGTCCCGGGCACGCTCAAGCAGTGCATCGGGCACGGTTTCACGCATCCGGATCCCGGTAATTCGGGCGACGTCATCATTGAGGCTCTCCAGGTGCTGGACATTGACCGTGGTCCATACGTCGATGCCCGCCGCCAAAAGCTCCTCGATATCCTGATAGCGTCTGGCGTGGCGGCTGCCGGGAATATTGCGATGGGCAAGCTCATCCACCAGCAAGATACCGGGGCGGCGCGCCAGGGCGGCGTCGATATCGAACTCGTGAAAGGTGCGACCGTGATGCTGCAAAGGCGCCAGCGCAATCCGCGCCAGGCCCTCACAAAGCGCTTCGGTGTCGCCGCGGCCGTGGGACTCGACCACGCCGATCACGATGTCCTCGCCCTCCTCTTGTCGCTCGCGGGCGGTGCGCAGCATGGTGTAGGTCTTGCCAACCCCCGGCGCGGCGCCTAGAAAGACACGCAAGCAGCCGCGCGCCTCCCGGCGCGCGGCTTTGAGTAATGCATCGGGATCGGGCCGCTGATCCGCTGAATACATTGTGTCACTCCACGGTGTTGTTCGGGGTATCGTCGGTGCTTGCCGGCAAGTCACTACCCGCGGCGATGGGGTAGCGCTCATCAAGGCCTGCGTTCAGGCGCAGCACGTTGACTACGGGCGCGCCCAACCAGCCGGTATTCTCAAGGGCCGACGCGAGCAGCGCGGTCACGCTAGCTTCGTCGATTTGGCGCGCCTGCGCCACCCTTGCCACCTGAAGTCGGGCGGCCGCTGGTGAGATATGCGGGTCAATCCCTGAGCCGGAGGCGGTGATCAGATCGATCGGGATCTGATCGACACTCACGCCTTCCCGTTGGGCAATGGCGTTGGCATCCGCCTCGGCCCGCGCGCGCAGCGCTGCGTTGTCCGGCGCCAGGTTCGAACCGGCAGCCCCACCGGCATCGTTGTCCGCGGCGGACGGGCGGCCAATAAAGTACGCATCACCGACAAAGGTCTGACCGACAAGACGCGAGCCGATGACCCGCCCCTCGGCGTCGCGCATCAGGCTGCCTCCCGCCTGCTCGGGGAACAGCCAGCCGCCGACGGCGGTGGTGGCCAGCGGATAGGCAAGCCCCAGAAGCACGGCCATGACGGCCATGAAGCGCAGCGCGCTACTCCAGGAGGTAGGCACCTGACAGGTTTCTTCACTGGCCACGGGTGACGCTTTTTGCGCGACGTTCACGGCATTATTCATGGAAGTTCTCCTAAAGGAATAGAGCGATCAGCATGTCCAGTAGCTTGATGGCGGGAAACGGCAGCAGCAGCCCGCCCAGCCCATAGATCAGCAGGTTACGGCGTAAAAGCTCGGTGGCCGAGGCCGCCTTGACGGATACCCCGCGCAGGGCGAAAGGAATCAGCGCGGGTATGATCAAGGCGTTGAATGCCACCGCCGCCAGCACCGCCGTGGTGGGGGAATGCAGGTGCATCACGTCCAGCACGCCAAGCGCTGGAAGGCTGGCGGCAAACAGCGCCGGCAAAATGACGAAGTACTTGGCCACATCGTTGGCCAGCGAAAACGTGGTCAGCGCTCCCCGGGTCACCAGCAGCTGCTTGCCGATTTCCACTGCGTGGATCAGCTTGCCAGGGTCGGAGTCCAGATCCACCATGTTGGCGGCTTCACGAGCGGCCTGGGTGCCAGAATTCATCGCCAGACCAAGATCCGCCTGGGCAAGCGCGGGGGCGTCGTTGGTGCCGTCCCCTACCATGGCCACCAGACGACCGCTGGCCTGCTCTTCGCGAATCAATGCCAGTTTGCGCTCCGGGGTGGCCTCGGCAATGTAGTCGTCCACCCCGGCGGTGGCGGCAATGGCCGAGGCGGTGATCGGGTTGTCGCCGGTGATCATGACGGTTTTGATGCCCATGGCGCGCAGCTCGGCGAATTTCTGCGCGATACCGCTTTTGATCACATCCGACAGCGCCACCACGCCCAGCAGCTGCTTGCCTTCAGCCACGGCGATGGGCGTTGCGCCATCTCGGGAGATACGCTCGATGACCTGCTCGTAGTCGCCGGGGATCTCGCCGCCCTGCGCCTTGACCCAGGCGGCGATGGCGTTGGGTGCGCCCTTGCGAAGCGCACGCCCGCTTGTCAGATCCACCCCTGACAGCCGAGTTTCGGCGCTGAACGCCTCGAACGTGGCGCCCTCGGCCTCGTCACTGAGCGTGCGATCCACGCCCTGTTCGGTGGCTAGAGCGACAATCGAGCGCCCTTCCGGGGTCGGGTCTTCCAGCGACGTAAGAAACGCCACATCGCGAAGGCGCTGGCGTGATACCTGCCAACAGGGGGCAAACTCCGTAGCGCGTCGATCCCCCAGGGTGATGGTGCCGGTCTTGTCCAGCAGCAGCGTGTCGATACTGCCGGCGATCTCCACGGCCTTGCCGGACTTGGCTACCAGATTGGCGCGCAGGGCGCGCTCCATGCCGGCAATGCCGATAGCCGGCAGCAACCCGCCGATGGTGGTCGGTATCAGACACACCAGCAGTGCCACCAGCATGACCGGCGAGGTTTCTACACCGACGAAGGCGGCCATGGGAACCAGCGTGACCACCACGATCAGAAACACCAGGGTGAGCATCGCCAACAGCACCGAGAGCGCAAGCTCCGAAGGCGTCTTCTGGCGGTTGGCGCTTTCCACCAGAGCAATCATGCGATCGAGCAGCGACTCACCGGGGTTGGCACTCACCTCGATGACCAGTTGATCCGAAAGCACCTGGGTGCCCGCGCTAACGCCGCTGTTATCGGTACCGGCTTCACGCAGCACCGGCGCGGACTCGCCGGTCACCGCCGATTCGTTGATCGACGCCGCGCCTTCGACGATATCGCCATCGGCCGGGATCAGTTCGCCCGCGACCACGATGATGCGATCGCCCTTGCGCAACGACTCTGCGGTGACACTTCGAAGGGCGCCGTCGGCCTCAAGCTTTTTCGCCGAAAGCTCTGACTTGGTCTTGCGCAGTGCCCCGGCGTGCGCCTTGCCGCGGGACTCCGCCAGCGACTCCGCGCCGGTGGCGAACAGCACCGTGGCCAGCAGCAGCAGCGCAATGGCCAGAGCAAAGCCACCGTTTTCCCCTTGTGCAAAGGCAACGGGGGTCAGCGCGAAGCACACCACGGTGCCGATGGCGACCACCGCCATGACCGGATTACGTGCCAAAAGGCGCGGCGCCAGGCCCTTGATTGCCCCGGTCACCACCTGAGCGTTAAGCGGCGAGCGACGCGGCTTGTTGGCTAACGGTATATCTGACATCTCGTTTCTCCTAGAAGCCCTGCGCGACGGCTTCGGCAATGGGACCCAGTACCAGCGCCGGCAAAAAACCCAGCAAATTGACAATTACGATCACCCCGGCGGTCAGCCCCAGGAAAGCGGCGCTATCCATGGGCAGCGACCCGCGCCCGGCCGGTGCGGTGCGCTTGCCAGCCAGCCACCCGGCCACAGCCAACGGCACCAGCATGGGCAGAAAACGGCCCACCAGCAGAGCGACGACACAGGCCAGATTCCACCAGGGCGTATCGTCACCCAGCCCTTCGAAGCCGGAGCCGTTGTTGGCAAAGGCCGAGGTGAATTCGTAGAGCACCTGGGACAGGCCATGAAAGCCGGGATTCGAGGTCTGCGCGGCGCCCGGCATGGCGACCGTGAGCGCCGAGAGCCCCAGAATGACCAGCGGCTGGGCCAGAATTGCCAGTGAAATCCAGCGCATCTCGCGGGTTTCCAAGGGCTTGCCAAAAAGCTCCGGTGCTCGCCCGACCATCAGCGAGCCCACGAAGGCGGCCAGCATCAGGTAGAGCACGAAACCGATCAGCCCCACGCCCACGCCACCGAAGGTGACGTTCACGAACATGTCCATCAGCAGCATCATGCCGCCCAAGGGGTTGAAGCTATCGTGCATGGCGTTGACCGAGCCGTTGGAGGTCTGGGTCGTCCAGCTTGCCCAAAGCGCGGACAGGTCCGTGCCGAAACGCAGCTCCTTGCCCTCCAGATTGGCCCCGGGTTGGGAAAGCTCCACCAGGGCGGCGTTGGGCATGCGCTCGGAGTAGACCACCACCGAGGTGGAGACGAGCGAGAACGCCAGCATCACCACTCCGATCCCCAGCATGAGCCGCCGTCGACCGCTGATCACGGCAATGGCCAGCAGCAGCGCCACCGGAATCAGCGTCAATGAGGCGGTTTCGATCACGTTGGCAAGCGGCGTAGGGTTCTCAAGCGGCACGCTGGAGTTGGGCCCGTACCAGCCACCGCCGTTGGTTCCCAGCTGCTTGATGGCCACCATGGAGGCCACCGGCCCCAAGGGAATCGACTGCACATCGTCAACCTGGGCGTCCATCATTTGAATCTCAGGGGCTGGCTGATAGCTTGCCGGCACACCCTGCCAGGTAAGCAGCAGCGCCACCACGACGGCCAAAGGAAGCAGCACGCGGACCACGCTGCGGGTCAGGTCCTGGTAGTAATTGCCCACCCCTTTCAACGCTTCGGCGCCTCGGGTGGCCAGCAGCGTGCGCGCGATCGCTACCAGCACCGCAAGCCCCGTGGCCGGGGTGAGAAACTGAAGCGTCACGATCGCCAGCGTCTGGCTCAAATGTGAAAGCTGGGCCTGGCCTGAGTAATGCTGCTGGTTGGTGTTGGTGGCAAACGAGACCGCCGTATGCAGCGCGGTATCCCAGGGCATGCCAGCGATGCCATCCGGGTTTAGCGGCAGCACGCCCTGGAACATGAAGACCAGCCAGGCCATCAGTATCAGCCCCACGTGCAGCTTCATGATCGCCAGCGCATAGACGCGCCAGGTCATGCACTGCTGGCTATCAATACCCGCCAGGCGGTAGATAGGTGTTTCAATGACGGCGAACAGCGCATCCATCCGGGTTCGCTTGCTCTTAAGCGCTTGGCCCATGTAGAGCCCCAACGGCACGCCGAGCAGTGCCACCAGCGCGTAAATGGCGATCATGTCGTTCATGGCGATCTCCTAGAAACGCTCGGGGCACATTAATGCGTAGAACAGATACGCGGCCGTCAATGTGGCAATGATCAGCAATACGGTATTCATCGATACGCCTCCTGTGATTGGCCTATCGAGAATAGAAAGAGACGGCGTAAAAATTCGATGCCGGTTTGCGGCTTCCGGCGTTAAAAAGGCGTAAAAAAACGCCCATCTGGGCGTTTTAAGCAGCCTTGAGAGGCAACCGCTATCGACAGCTTCCCCATAGATAGGTGACTATCAGACCTCTTGTGACTCGAATGGGCTTACTGCCATGAAAATCATCATTCTTGGCGCCGGCCAGGTCGGCGGAACACTGGCCGAACACCTCGCCCACGAAGAGAACGATATCACCGTGGTGGATACGGACACGGCCAAGCTACGCGAGCTGCATACCAAGCTCGATATCCGTACCGTGACCGGCGCTGGTTCCTACCCGATCGTGCTGCGCCAGGCAGGCTGCGAAGACGCCGACATGCTGATCGCGGTGACCAACTCCGACGAAGTCAACATGATCGCCTGCCAGGTCGCGCACACGCTGTTTCGCACGCCGACCAAAATTGCCCGCGTACGCGCCACGCCCTATCTCACCCGCAAGGGCCTGTTCGCCAACGACGCGATCCCCATCGATGTCCTGATCAGCCCCGAGCAGGTGGTGACCGACCACGTGCGCCGTTTGATCGAGCACCCCGGCGCCCTGCAGGTGCTGGAGTTCGCCGGCGGCCTGGTGCAGCTCGTCGCGGTCAAGGCGTTTTACGGCGGCCCGCTGGTGGGCCAGGACCTGGCGTTTCTGGGTCGCCATATGCCCAACGTGGATACCCGGGTTGCGGCGATCTACCGGCGCAACCGGCCGATCATCCCGCGCGGCGATACGATCATCGAGGCCGACGACGAAGTGTTCTTTCTCGCCGCGAGGCGCGATATTCGCGCGGTCATGAGCGAGCTTCGCCGGGTCGAGCGCGGTTTCCGCCGGGTGGTGATCGCCGGCGGCGGCAATATCGGCGAGCGCCTGGCCGAGCACCTGGAGCACAACCACCAGGTCAAGATCATCGAACACAGCCTTGAGCGCTGCACCACGCTTTCCGAGCGCCTGGATCGCACCGTGGTGCTGCACGGCAGCGCCACCAGCAAGCGCCTTCTGGAAGAGGAGAACATCGAGGATTGCGATATCTTCTGCGCGTTGACCAACGACGACGAGGTCAACATCATGTCGTCGCTTTTGGCCAAACGGCTGGGGGCCAAGAAGGTACTTACGCTGATCAACAACGCCGCCTATGTGGATTTGGTGCAGGGCGGCGAGATCGACATCGCGATCTCGCCCCAGCAGGCAACGATCGGGAGCCTTTTGACCCACGTGCGCCGGGGCGACATCGTCAACGTGCACTCCCTGCGCCGGGGTGCGGCGGAAGCAATCGAGGCGATCGCCCACGGCGACAAGCAGTCTTCCAAGGTGGTCGGCCGGGCGGTGCGCGATATCGACCTGCCCGAGGGCACCACCATCGGGGCGATGGTGCGCGGCAAGGAAGTCATCATCGCCCACGGTGACGCGGTGGTGGAAAGCGGCGATCACGTGATTTTGTTCGTGATCGACAAGCGCCGGATTCGCGACGTCGAGCGGATGTTCCAGGTCGGCTTGAGCTTTTTCTAGGCGTTGGCCGACAGTGACTGCGCTAGATTTCCACCGCGCGACCGATGTACTCGATGGGCCCGGTAGGTAGCCCCGTGGGCGAGCCGGTGGCGTCTTCCATGGTCAGCTCGAAAAGCTGATTGTCCTCGAGCGGAGGCAGCTGGTCCAGGTCCAGGCGTATCGGCTCGCCGGGTTCGACCAGGCCAAGCGACACCGGCGCCTGCCAGTCGTCGGCCTTGGTCCAAAACTCCAGCGCCTTGCCCTCGGGCACCTCGAAAGCGCCCAACGGGATCAGCTCGATCTGGCGCCGGTTGGCGGCCTGCACCACCCAGCCGGCGGATTGATTCTGTGGGGCGAGCAGCACCACCATGTACTCCGGCGTGGCCGTGCCTGCAGGCTTTAACAGCAGAAGCGCCGCCATTAATACCGCCGCGGCCACCCCCGCCCCCGTCGCCGCGCGCCACAGCGCCACACGCTGCCAGAGCTCCGGTTGCGTCTTCGTCACGGTAGTAGACGCCCCGCGGCGCGCATTCAGGCTTCGCTGAATGCGCGGCCATAGCAATTCGCTGGGGGTTAGCGCCTCGGTGAGCGCGTTGTAGGGGAAGAAGCGCTCCTCCCAGTCGCGCACGATTTGCTGCAGTTCCGGGTCGTTTTCAAGGCGTGCTTCGAACGCCTGGCGCTCGTCAAACGAGAGCGTGCCCAGAACGTACTCACCCGCCACCGCCTGCTTGTCATCCTGGTCGTTGGGCGCTGTCATGCCAGACACTCCCGTAGGCGCACCAGGCTTCGCTTGATCCAGGCTTTGACGGTGCCCAGCGGCGCGCCCGTATGTGCGGCGATTTCTGCATGGCTCAAGCCATCGACATAGGCTTGAAGCACGCAGTTGCGACGTTCGGCTTCAAGCTCTTTTAAACATTCGTCCATTCGCTGGCCGGTTTGCCAGTCGAAGGCGTCAAGGGTCTGCCCTTCCGGGCGTCGGGTATCCTCTTGCTCAACACTGTCCGCATCGAAGGCGTCGTCCGTCACTCTTTCGCGCTGACGAATGGCGTTGAGTGCCAGATGGCGGGCAATGCTGAAAATCCAGGTGCGGGCGGTGCCTTTTTCGGGGTCGAAGGTAGCGGCGCGCTGCCAGATATTCAAAAAAGCGTCATGCACGATATCTTCCGCCATGCCCCGGTCCTTGACGATTCGATATACCACGCCGAGGATGCGCGGCCCTTCCTCACGGTATAGCGAATGAAGTGCGTCGTGCTCACCGCGGGCGCAGCGCACTAACGTGTCGGCATAGTCGAATTCATGGTTTTTTACAGCCACGCTTTTGCTCCCTCGTAACGCGCCGGTTCACTCCCTTTTGCGCTGAGATAGAGCATAACGAGTAAGGGCCCGCGAAACGAGCCCTTAATTTTAATGAGACAGAAAAACCCCTGCCCCGGTAATGGGCAGGGTTGGAATTATTCGGCGGTCCAGAAGATGTAGTCGGCCTGATAAGTGACGATGGCCGTGGCGCCTTCGTGGTCGCTATCGCAGGCCATATCCGGCGCTACACCGCCTTCGGTGTTCAGACGCTGAATGTAGCTTACGTCGGTCATGGCGCCTTCGCCTTCAGCCGGGTTGGCTTCGACCAGCTGAAGCGGGATGTTGGCGTCGCCGTTATCGGCGGTAGCAAGCTGGGTACCGGTCACTTTGGAGCCGTCCATCGCCTCCCAGGTGGCGGGCGGGCCGTAGTAGCTGCCGACCTGGGCGCCTTCGCCGTCGTTGAGCGCCGCGCTTGGGCCCTTGAATACCCACGCGACGTCGCCGGAATCGTTGGTTTCACACATGTATTTGATCGCGCCTACACCGACGGTTTCGAGCGCAACGGTGTGGCCGTCCGGTACCTGGACGTCCTCTGGCGTATCCGCCAGAGCAGCGTGACTGAAGGATGCAATCAGGGCAGTAGCTAAAGTAGCACGCGTTAGATGTTGAATACTCATTTCAGTCTCCTTAAAGGTTATTATCAACCGCCTCGTTCTTTGCGGCTGTATAGGGGATACACGCGAGCCTTCGTTTTGGATGCACTTTTTTTGAAAAAAATTTTAGCGCGCCCCGCTCTACCCCTTTTGTCGTGTTCTCTTTTATAGTCAAAACAGCGGCTTAATCGTTAAAAGCCCTATCGCCGTCCAATAGATGTCATATCAACGCCGTAGGTTAAAGGCGGCCACTACTACTCACTGCCTTGGGAGCCCCGTATGTCTTCGAGTATCGACCCTAACGCCCTTTCGCGGCGTACGTTTTTGGGCGGTTTGGCCGCGTCGTCGTCGCTGATCCTGCTACACCCCTTTGCAGCGCACGCCTCGCCCCGCCAGGCGCACCTTCGGTTGATGGAAACCACCGACATCCACGTCAACGTGCTGCCTTATGATTACTACGCCGACCGGCCCAACGACACCATGGGCCTGGCCCGCACCGCGTCGCTCATCGACGCGGTGCGGGCGGAGTCCACCAATGCGATGCTGATCGATAACGGCGACTTTCTTCAGGGCAACCCGATGGGCGACTACATCGCCTATGAGCGCGGCATGCGCGAAGGCGACCACCACCCGGTCATCAACGCGATGAACGTGTTGGGCTACGACATCGCAACCCTGGGCAATCACGAGTTCAACTACGGCTTGGACTTCATGTTCAAGGTGTTAAGCGGCGCCAACTTCCCGTTTGTTTGCGCTAACCTGACCAAGGGCGCGCTGGCGGCCAATCCGCGCAACGACGATCTTTTCCTGCGCCCCTACCTGATCAAGGAGAAGACGATCACCGATGGCGCCGGCCAGAGCAGCAGCGTCAAGGTCGGCTTCATCGGCTTCGTGCCGCCCCAGGTCATGACGTGGGACGAAAAGCACCTCGAAGGCCGCGCCAATACCCGGGACATCGTCGAGGCGGCCCAGGCCTGGGTGCCGGTAATGAAAGAGGAAGGTGCGGATATCATCGTGGCACTCGCCCACTCCGGCATCGAAGGCGCGGGCCAAACCGAGCGGATGGAGAACGCTGCGCTGTATCTTGCCGGGGTCGAGGGTATCGATGCCCTTTTCACCGGCCATCAGCATCTGGTCTTTCCCGGCCCCAATGATTTCGAGGGCATCGCCGGGGTCGACCCGGCGCGGGGAACGCTGATGGGCAAGCCGGCGGTCATGGCGGGGTTTTGGGGTTCGCACATGGGGCTGATCGATTTGCTGCTCGAACGCGACGGCGGGCGCTGGCGAATCGTCGACTTCACCACTGAGGCGCGCCCGATCTATCACCGCGACGAAGACCGCGACGTGATACCTAACGTGGCCTCCAGCGCGGCAGTGACTAGCGCGGTGAGCGACGACCACCAGGCCACCCTCGACTACGTACGCACGCCGGTCGGGCGCAGCGCAGCCCCGCTCCACTCCTACTTTGCGCTGGTCGCCGACGACCCCTCGGTCCAGCTCGTCGCCAATGCCCAGATCTGGTACATCGAAGAGATGCTCAAGGGCGGCGAGTACGCGGGGCTGCCGGTGCTTTCCGCCGCGGCCCCCTTCAAAACCGGCGGCCGGGGCGGGCCCGACTACTACACCGACGTGCCAGCGGGGGACATCGCCATCAAGCACGTGGCGGATTTGTATCTTTATCCCAACACCATTCGCGCCGTGGTGGTCAGCGGCGCCCAGGTACGCGAGTGGCTCGAGATGTCGGCGGGCATGTTCCATCAGGTCAGTGAGGGCGCCGAGGACGCGCCGCTTCTCGATACGCGCTTCCCGTCGTACAACTTCGACGTGATCGACGGCGTGAGTTATCGCATCGACCTGGCACAGCCCGCCCGCTACACCGCAGAGGGCGAGCTTGCCCACCCCGAGGCCCACCGCATCGTCGACCTGGAGTTCGAAGGCGCGCCGATCGACCCGGCGCAAATGTTCGTCGTGGCCACCAACAACTACCGGGCCGGGGGTGGCGGCAACTTCCCGGGTGTCGACGCTGAGGCGGTCATTTTCGTGGGCCCGGACACCAACCGCGACATCATCGTGCGCTATATCGTCGAGCAGGGAACGGTCGACCCGGCGGCGGACTTCAACTGGGCGTTCAAACCGATGCCCGGTACCACGGCGCTGTTCGAAACCGGACCCGGGGCAGAGCACTACCTGGCCGACGTGGCGCAGACCACGCGTATCGAACCCGCAGGGGATGGCGACAACGGCTTTGCACGCTACCGGATCACGCTTTAACCGGCATTTCGCGCTCAGGCGAACCAGGCCGTGCATGAACGAAAAAAGGGCGAGGCGCCAATGGCGCCCCGCCCTTTTTTACAACACCGGCCTCGCGCTTAAGCGTTACTGCGCGGCTTTTTGCATGGCGAGTGCGGTATCCAGCATACGGTTGGAGAAGCCCCACTCGTTGTCGTACCAGGCCATGATCTTGACCAAGCGGCCGTTGACACGCGTGTGGTTGGCGTCAAAGGTCGAGGAGTTCGCATCGTGGTTGAAGTCGATCGAGACCAGCGGCTGCTCGTTGACGGCCAGCACTTTGGAATTCGCCGCGGCTTTTTGCACCGCTTCGTTGATCTCTTCCTTGGTGGTGTCGCGCGAGGCGGTGAAGGTCAGATCCACCAGGGATACGTTGATCACCGGCACGCGCACGGCCAGGCCGTCGAACTTGCCGTCGAGCTCGGGCAGTACCAGACCCACGGCGGCGGCCGCTCCGGTTTTGGTCGGAATCATGGAGTGCGTGGCACTGCGCGCCCGGTAGGGGTCCGAGTGGTACACATCCGATAGATTCTGGTCATTGGTGTAGGCGTGAACGGTGGTCATCAGGCCGTTTTCGATACCGACGGCGTCGTTCAACGCCTTGGCGACCGGCGCCAGGCAGTTGGTGGTGCAAGAGGCGTTGGAGACCACCTTGTGCTCGGCGGTCAAGATATCGTCGTTCACCCCAAACACGATCGTGGCATCCGCGTCCGGGCTCGGCGCGGAGATCAACACGCGCCCGGCACCGGCTTCGATGTGCTTGGCGGCGGCGTCGCGCTTGGAGAAAAGGCCCGTGCACTCCATGACCAGGTCGACGCCCAGCGCTTTCCAGGGAAGGTTTGCCGGGTCGCGCTCGGAGGAGATCGCAATGCGGTCGCCGTCCACGGTAATGCTCTCGTCGTCGTGTTCGACGGCGAAGGGAAAGTGGCCGTGAACCGTGTCGTGGCGCAGCAGGTGGGCGTTGAGTGACGCTTCACCCAAGTCGTTGATGGCCACGACTTCGAAGCGGTCGCGGTAGCCGTTTTCATAAAGCGCGCGCAGTACGTTACGGCCGATGCGGCCAAAGCCATTAATCGCAATCTTAATGCTCACAGGGCACCTCGTTTGGCTGGTAGTGAAGTCGTTGCTAACTGTCGTCAAACGCTATTACAAAACGTGTTACAAAAACAGAAAATCAGTAAAAAAATTACAAAAAAGAGGTAAAAAAACGTATTTAAATCAATTAAAGGCCAGTTAGAGCGCTCCCAAGCGGCGTTAAGCCTAATATGTAGTAAAATTACTATAAAAACGCTATCTTGGTCCAATCATTAATTGTGGTCCGACACCCGTTTGCCAACCGCAATGTTATTTAGTCGATAAAGGAGACGCCCCATGAGCAGCAATGTGTCCTACACGCCCCTGCGCCGCACCAAAATCGTGGCAACGCTGGGACCGGCCAGCGACCGCCCAGGGGTGCTCGAAAAGATGCTCGAGGCGGGGGTCGATGTGGTGCGGCTCAACTTCTCCCATGGCTCGAAAGAGGATCACCAGCGCCGTTTAGAGGCGGTACGCGAGATCGCCGCACGCCTGAACCGCAGCGTTGCCGCGCTTGGCGATTTGCAGGGCCCGAAGATTCGCATCGCCCGCTTCGCCGACGGCCCGGTGAATCTAAGGGTTGGTGACGCGTTCATTCTGGACATGGCGCTGGATAGCCAGAGCGGCAGCGCCGAGCGGGTGGGCTGTGATTACAAGGCACTGATCGACGACGTCGCCCCCGGTGATCGGTTACTGCTCGACGACGGCCGCGTGGTGCTGGATGTCACCAAAATCCAGGGCCAGGAGGTACATACCCACGTACACGTGGGCGGCAAGCTCTCCAACAACAAGGGCATCAACAAACAGGGCGGCGGGCTCTCCGCCCCGGCGCTGACCGACAAGGACCGGGAAGATCTCAAGACCGCGGTCGAGATCGGCGTGGACTACCTGGCGGTGTCGTTTCCGCGAAGCGCCGCGGACATGCAGGAAGCCCGCAAGCTTCTGGGCGAGGCGGGTAAGGAGATCGGCCTGGTCGCCAAGCTCGAGCGCGCCGAGGCGGTCGCCAACGATGAAACCCTCGACGGCATCATCGACGCCAGTGAGGCGGTCATGGTGGCCCGGGGCGATTTGGGCGTGGAGATCGGCGACGAAGCGCTGATCGGTACGCAAAAGCGCATCATCAAGCATGCCCGCTCGCACAACCGGGCAGTGATCACCGCCACCCAGATGATGGAGTCGATGATCGAATCGCCCCTGCCTACAAGGGCCGAGGTGTTCGACGTGGCCAACGCGGTGCTGGATGCCACCGACGCGGTGATGCTCTCGGCAGAAACCGCCGCCGGCGACTACCCGGTGGAAACCATCGAAGCCATGGACCGGGTCTGCCTGGGCGCCGAGCGCGAACGGATCGCGCAGTCCTCGGGCCACCGGATTCACGAAGGGTTCGAGCGTATCGACGAAACCATAGCGCTGTCGGCGATGTACGCCGCCAACCACTTGACCGGCGTGCGCGCCATCGCCTGCATGACCGCTACCGGCTATACCCCCTTGATCGCCTCGCGCATTCGATCGGGGCTTCCGATCGTGGGGCTTGCCCATAGCCCGATCGCCCAACGGCGCATGGCGCTTTACCGCGGCGTGGTCTCGATTCCCTTCGATACCACCGACATGGCCGCCACCGAGGTCAATCAGAAAGCCGTCGAACTTCTCAAGGCGCACGGATTGGCGGGCCCGGGGGAACATGTCATTCTCACCCGGGGCGATCACATGAACGCCCACGGCGGCACCAATACCCTGAAAGTGTTGGCGGTGGACGCCGAATAAACGAGCCCGCGCGCCCGCAAGGCGCTATCGATAAGCCCCGTAACAAGAGAACCCGCCATGAACGATGCCCGCCCACCCCGCCAGGCCACGCGGACGCTTGCTAACAAAAAGCGGATCGCGCTGATTGCTCACGACGGCAAAAAAAGCGAGCTTTTGGAGTGGGCGGCGCGCTGGCAACAAACGCTTGGCGCGCATACGTTGCTTGGCACCGGCACCACCGCCGGTCGGCTAAAGAGCGCGCTGGGGCTCGAGGTCGAAGGGTTGATGAGCGGGCCTCTCGGGGGTGATCAGCAGATTGGCGCGCGCATCGCCGAGCAGCGCCTGGATATCCTGATCTTTTTTTGGGACCCCTTCGCGCCCCAGCCCCACGACCCGGATGTCAAAGCGCTGCTGCGTTTGGCCGCGCTTTGGAACGTGCCGGTGGCCTGCAACGCAGCCAGTGCGGATTTCATGCTCTCGTCGCACTATATCGACGCGGAATACGTCATGAATATTCCGGATGCCCAAGCCTGGGCCGAGGCCCGCACGCCCTAGAGCGCCCTGGCGCTACCAACAGTGATGGGCGTTTCAGGCGCTTACGTATTGGCCCTCGCGAACGCGCAGCTGGCGCGCCACCACTTTTTGGCCGGGTTGAACGCGGCCTTCGATGGCGTCCAGCGCGCAGGCAAGCGTGCACTGCGCCATACCCTCGTAATCCTGAGAGACGGTGTTGATCGGCTGGGGCAAAAAGTCCAAAAGCCGGTGATCGCCAAAGGTGGCCAGTTTGAGCGCGTGCGGAAGCCCCCCGCGGCCGAGAAAGTGATCGAACACCCCTTCCATCAGCGTGTAGGAGGCGGTGACGATGGCATCCACTTCGCCCATCTCGCTTTCGAGCTCGGCCATTAGCCGGGCTCCCTCGCTGCGCTCGTAGCGGTTGGCACAAAGCGTTCGCCCTTCTACCCCGCGCTCGTGTAAGGCGGTTTCGAACCCGGCCCGGCGGTCGCGGCTGATCGAAAGCGCGGGCATCGCATCGATCCAGACAAGGCGCCGCGTAGCGGTGCCGATCACCGATTGCGTTAGCGCCTGTGCCGCCGCGAAGTCATCGCTCACCACGCTTGCAAAGCGCGTGGGGGAAAGCCCCCGGTCGACCCCCACGATGCGAACGCCCTCGTTGGCAAGCTCGGTATAGAACGGGTCGCTTTGACTCAAACAGCTCGCGGTAATCAGCACCTCGCAGCGCTGGGCACGCAGCGCCAACGCCAGCGCGCATTCGCTTTCGGCGTTGTCGTCGGAGCTTGCCACCAAAAGCTGATACCCCTTCTCCCGGGCGCCCCGCTCCAGGCGCTTGGCAAGACGCGCGTAGCTTACGTTCTCCAGGTCCGGCACGATCAGCCCGATCAGCCGGCTGGCGCCACGGCGCAGCGCCGCCGCCTGGGGGTCGACGTGATAGCGGTGCGCCCGTACCACGCTCATTACTTTTTCGGTGGTCGCGGCGCTAATACGGCGCTTTTCCGCTTGGCCGTTGATCACGTAGCTTGCTGTGGTTCGCGAGACGCCGGCGAGCCGGGCGATATCGGCAAGTGTCATGTCGTGTCCTCACATTGAGCGCTTTAGTGTACCAGCGCCTTGACTAAGCCCCTACCAACGTCTACAAACACACCCCTTGTGCCCTGAGGTGAATCGTTTCAGCATAGCATCACCAAGGGTTTTACGATTTTAATGCGCGTTGTGACCCCGCCTTCGCGCCGCTTTCGAGTTCACGCCGGACGCGCTTTACAGGAGAACTGCATGCTCACACTTGGCCCTGACGATATCCTGCTGGGTTGCCGGGCGGATAGCTGGCAAACCGCGCTGGACGCCGCCGCCGGCGCGCTGAACGAAGCGGGGCTGACCGCGCCGGAGTACCGTGACGGGCTGCACGCTCGCGAAGCCCAGTCGTCCACGTATCTGGGCAACGCCATCGCCATTCCCCACGGCACGCCGCAAAGTCGTCAGCACGTTCAGCAAACCGGCGTGCGCGTGCTGCAGTTCCCGGAAGGGGTCGAGTGGCATGACGGCAACCGTGTTCACGTCCTGGTGACCATCGCCGCGCAAAACGACGAGCACCTGGATATTTTGCGCCAGCTCACCCATGTGCTGGACCGGGATGGCGTGGCCGAGGCGCTGGCCAAGGCGACCTCCGCCGAGGACGTCGCCCGCCTGCTGGCCAAAGAGGTCCCGGCACCGCGGTTGGGTAAAGAGACGCTGTGCCTGAAGTTTCCCGCCCAAAGCGCCCAGGAACTGGCGCTGGCAGCGGCGGCCAGGCTCTATCAAAGCGGCTGCGTGGATAACACCTTCATCGCCGCCGTGGCCGACCAGGCCCCGGTATGGCTGGGCGATGGCTACTGGCTCGTTAGCCATTCGAGCGGGGCGCTCACGCCTGCGCTGGCGCTGGCCACCCCGGCGGATACCGCGCTCGAGGAAGCGGGCCACCCGGTGCAGGCGCTTTTCTGTCTGGCTGCCATGGGCGACTACCACCTGCCGCTTTTAAAGCAAGTCGATGCGCTGCTCGAGAACGTAGCGAGCCAAACCCTTGCCGACGCCGACACCGCCAAGGCACTGGCGCTACTCGCCGGTGAAAACGCCGCCACCCCGACCCGTCGCGTGCGCGTGCTCAACCCCCACGGCCTGCATGCCCGCCCGGCCAAGCAGCTGGTGCAAGTGGCCCGTGCCCAGAGCGTGGCGGTCAACGTGCGCCTGGAGGAAGGCAGCCCGACCAGCGTCTCCGCGGCGAGCTTGACCAAGGTGATTGGCCTGGGTGCGCGGCGCGGGCAGTGGCTAACGCTCTCCGGCGAAGGTGAAGGCGCCGAGCAAGCGCTCGAAGCGCTGGCCCAGGCCATCGAAGGCGGGCTTGGCGAAAAAGTCGCGCCCTTCGACGGCGGTTTCGAGCCGCCCGCCCCCGCCGAGCATGAAGAACAACCGGTCATGGCCCTAGAGGCCGACACGCCGCATACCGGTGTAGCCGCCTCCCCGGGGCTTGCGATTGCCCCGGTGTTCGTCATGCGCGCCCCGCAGTTCGACTACCCGGAGCAGGCGGCAGACCCCGAGCGGGAGCTCTCCCGGCTGAAGGAGGCGGTGCAGGAGGGCAAGGCGCAGCTAAGCGCGCTGGTGCGCCACGCCGCCGGCGGCGACGTCGCGGATATTCTCTCCATGCACGAAGAGATGCTCGACGACCCGGAGCTTCACCACGCCGCGAAAGACGCCATTCGCGAGGGCCGCTCGGCGGAGGCAGGCTGGTGGGAGGCGATCGACACCGCCGCCCACGCCCAGGAAATGCTGGCCGACCGGCTATTGGCCGAGCGCGCCGCGGACCTTCGTGATGTCGGCCGCCGGGTACTCAGCGTTTTGTGCAATGTGGCGCTCCCAGAACCGCCCAACCACCCCTACATTCTGGTCACCGAGGATATCGGCCCCTCGGATGTGGCGCGGCTCGATACGTCCCGGGTCAAGGGACTTTTGACCGAGCGCGGCGGCGCCACGGCCCACAGCGCGATTCTGGCGCGCGCCTTGGGCATTCCGGCGGTGGTCGGCGCCGGCAAGGCGGTAATGGGCCTTAATAACGCCAGCATGATGATTCTCGACGGCGAGCGCGGCCGCATTACGCCCTCGCCAAGCGAGGAGCGCCTGAGCCGCGCCGAGCAGCAACTGCTCGACCTGCAAAGCCGGGAAGCGGACGCCTGGGAGCGGCGCTTCGAGCCCGCCCAAACTCGCGACGGTCACCCGGTCGAGGTTGCGGCCAACCTGGGCAATACGCTACACGCCGAAGATGCGGTGGAGCGCGGCGCCGAGGGCGTAGGGCTTTTACGTACCGAGTTTCTGTTCATGGCCCATTCGAGCGCCCCGGATTTGGCCACCCAAACCGCCGAATACCGCCAGGCCCTCGAGGCGCTTGCCGGGCGCCCGCTGGTGGCCCGCACCCTGGACGTCGGCGGCGACAAACCCCTGCCCTACTGGCCGGTTCCCCAGGAGGACAACCCGTTTCTGGGGCTGCGCGGCATTCGCCTGGCACTGACCGAGCCACAGGTGCTGGAAACCCAGCTTAAGGCGCTTTTAATGGCCGCCGCCCCGGACGCCCAGGGCAACGCGCGTCCGCTGCGTATCATGCTCCCCATGGTCAAGGACGTGGCCGAGTTCCGCGCCGCCAAAGTGATTTACGACCGGCTGCTCGCCGAGATTCCCGCCACCGAGCGGGCAACGGATGTGCAGCTCGGGGTGATGATCGAGATTCCCTCCAGCGCCCTGCTCGCCCCCACCCTGGCCGACGAGGTCGACTTCTTCTCGATCGGCACTAACGATTTGACCCAGTACACCCTGGCGATCGACCGCGGCCACCCGGTGCTTTCCGCCCAGGCCGACGGCCTGCACCCGGCGGTGCTACGCCTGATTCAAATGACCGTCGAGGCCGCCCACGCCAAAGGCAAATGGGTCGGCGTATGCGGCGAGCTCGCCTCCGACGCCGCCGCCGTGCCGGTGCTGGTCGGCCTGGGCGTCGACGAGCTCTCGGTCAGTGCCCGCCAGGTGGCGCTGGTGAAAGCGCGCCTGCGCGAGTTCGACTTGGCAGAGGCCCAGGCCAGCGCCCGCCTGGCCCTCGCTCAGGCCACCTCTGAGGCGGTACGCGACGCCCTGGAGGCCCGCTAATGGCCCGCATTCTGACACTCACCCTCAACCCGGCGCTGGATCTCGCCTTCGCCCTCGATGAGCTGGCCCTGGGGGCGGTCAACCGCCCGCACCACGCCCAGCTCGAAGCCGCCGGCAAGGGCGTCAACGTGGCCCGCGTGCTGGCCGGGCTCGGCCACGAGGTCATCGTGAGCGGCTTTCTGGGGGTTGATAACGACGGCCCCTTCAAGCGCGCCTTCGAGCAGCTGGGCGTCACGGACGCGTTTTTGCGCGTACCCGGCGAGACCCGCATCAACGCCAAGCTTGCCGAACGAAGCGGCCGAGTGACGGATATCAACGGCCCGGGGATCGCGGTGGACGCCGCCCCCCTGGAGGCGCTGCTGCGTGACGTTGAAGAGAGACTGGCCCACACCCCGGTCGAGGCGATCGTGGTCGCCGGGAGCCTGCCGCCCGGGCTTGATTTGGACCGCTTCAGTGCCTTGCTCGAAAGACTCAAAAATACCGGGGTGCCGCTTTGGGTCGATACCAGCGGCGAGGCGCTAAAGCGTGCCATCGCGATCGCCCCGGCGGCGGTCAAGCCCAACGAAATCGAGCTTGCCGAGTGGGCACAAAGCCCGCTGGATAGCCTGGCGAGCCGCCAGCAGGCAACCCAGCGCCTGCACCGGGCCGGGATCGACCAGGCCCTGCTTTCCGCCGGCGCCGACGGCGTACTCTGGGTCAACGCCGAAGGCGCCTGGCAGGCCACGCCGCCGCGGGTTCGAGCGGTCAATACCGTGGGGGCTGGCGACACCTTCCTGGCGGGCATGCTGCACGGCCTGCTGAGCGGACAAGACGCCGAGGCCACGTTGCGCTTTGCAACCGCCCTCTCCTGTGAATCGGTGCGCCACCCAGGCGTTGGCGATGCCAGGGCCAGCGACTTTTCAAACCTGGAACTAGAGACTCACGTACAGCGCCTGGAAACCGGCCGCGTCGAGGGAGCTTTTCAATGAACATCATTCTAATTACCGCCTGCCCCAGCGGCATGGCGACGACCTTTTTGGCCGCCCGGCGGCTCGAGCAGGCCGCCAAACGCTTAGGCTGGCAAGCGCACGTCGAAATGCACAGCGAGCTGGCCCCGCTCACACCCGCCAGCGCCGAGCAAATACAGCACGCCGATCTGATCGTGGTCACCGCGCCCCACGTGCCCGACCCCGGCCGCTTCGCCGGCAAGCGCCTCTATCACGGCAGCATTGCGCAGGCGCTACCGGCGCCGGAAGACTTTTTGGCCACCGCCAAGCGTGAAGCGCCGCTCTATACCCCGGCCGAAGAGAGCCTTGAGGCGCCAGCGGCGGCTAGTGCCGAAGGCGTGCACCGCATCGTTGCCGTCACCGCCTGCCCGACCGGCGTGGCGCATACTTTCATGGCCGCCGAGGCACTGAGCGAGGCCGGCCGTGCGCTGGGCCACGCCATTCGCGTGGAAACCCAGGGGTCCGTGGGCGCCCAGGACAAGCTGACCGAGGCGGAAATTCATGACGCCGACGTGGTGATTCTTGCCTGCGATATCGAGGTCGACCCGACCCGCTTCGCGGGCAAGCGGGTCTATCGCACCTCGACCGGTACGGCGCTGAAAAAACCGCAGCTCACCGTCGAAAACGCGCTCTCCCAGGCCGTGGTAGAAGACGGCGCCAGTGCAAAGCCCTCCGGTGACAGCAAAAGCCTCAAGGAAAAAGGCGTTTACAAGCACCTGCTGACCGGGGTGTCGTTCATGCTGCCCATGGTGGTGGCAGGCGGGCTGATCATCGCGCTGTCGTTCGTTTTCGGCATCGAGGCGTTCGAGGAGCCGGGAACGCTTGCCGCCGCGCTGATGCAAATCGGCGGCAGCGCCATGGGGCTGATCGTACCGGTACTGGCGGGCTACATCGCCTACTCCATCGCCGACCGGCCAGGCATCGCGCCAGGGCTGATCGGCGGCATGCTCGCCGCGGATATCGGCTCCGGGTTCATCGGCGGCATTCTCGCCGGTTTTCTGGCGGGTTACGTGGCGCTGGCCGTCACCCGCGGCGTGAAGCTTCCCTCGAGCGTCGAGTCGCTCAAGCCTATTTTGATTATCCCTTTCGTGGCGAGCCTCATCACCGGGCTAGTAATGGTGTATGTCATCGGCGAGCCGGTCGCGAGCCTGCTGGGCGCGCTCGAGAACTACCTCGAGTCGCTGGATTCCACCAACGCGGTCATTCTGGGGCTTCTGCTCGGCACGATGATGTGCGTCGACCTGGGCGGGCCCATCAACAAGGCCGCCTACACGTTTGGGGTGGGTCTGATCGCCTCGAACACCTATGGGCCGATGGCGGCGGTCATGGCCGCAGGCATGGTGCCGCCTATCGGTATGGGGATCGCAAGCTTTCTGGCGCGCTATAAGTACGCCGCCGCCGAGCGCGAGGCGGGCAAGGCGTCCTTCGTGCTGGGGCTTTGCTTTATCAGCGAAGGCGCGATTCCGTTTGCGGCCAAGGATCCGCTGCGCGTCATTCCCTGCTGTATCGCCGGCGGCGCGATCACCGGTGCGCTCTCCATGCTTGCCGGGGCACAGCTCATGGCGCCCCACGGCGGTATCTTCGTGTTGCTGATCCCGGGTGCCATCACCCCGGCGCTTTTGTATCTGGGCGCCATCGTGGCGGGCTCGCTGATTACAGGGGTGAGCTACGCTTTCCTCAAGCGCGGCGCCGCCCAGGTGGCCGTGGCCAGCTAACGCCCCCGCCCGCCTGAAACGAAAAGCGCCTAAAACGTGTTTTATTACGTTAAAGGCGCTTTTTTTTGCGCTTCGTTTGTCATCCATGGCGCTTGATGTAGTATTTTTTACACAACAATAAAGGCCAGTATTTGCCTACTACCCGCCTCACCCCAAAGGAATCCCCGCTTTATGTTTCAGCTCACCCGCAGCGTCACCTGGCAGGCCCTGGAGCGCCTGCGCGATAAAACCCATAACGACCGCATTCGCGACTACTTCGCCCAGGATACGCAGCGCTTCGAGAAAATGAGTTTGAGAGTCGGCGGGCTGTTTCTGGACTACTCCAAGCATCACGTTTCCGACGAGGTCATGGCCAAGCTGATCGAGCTGGCCGATCACTCCGCCCTGGTGCAGCGCCGCGCGCAGATGTTTTCCGGCGACATCATCAACGTGACCGAAAACCGCCCGGTGCTGCACACCGCCCTGCGAAACCCGGGCGACGAGCCGGTGTATGTCGACGGCGAAGACGTAATGCCGGAAATCACCCGCACCCGGGAGCAGATCAAGCGCTTTTCCGAGGCGGTACGCAGCGGCGAATGGAAAGGCTACAGCGGCAAGGCCATCAAGGACGTGGTGAACATCGGCATCGGCGGCTCGGACCTGGGCCCGAACATGGCGGTGCGCGCGCTTCTAAAATACCGCCACCCGGAGATGCACTTCCACTTCGTCTCCAACGTCGATGGCACCCACATCCAAAAAGTGCTCTCGCGGCTCGACCCGGCGACCACGCTGTTCATCGTCTCGACCAAGACGTTCTCCACCCAGGAAACACTTTTGAACGCCAAGACCGCCCGGCGCTGGTTTCTGGAAAACGCCGGCGAAGACGCGGACGTGGGCGCGCACTTCATCGCCGCCTCCACCAACCGCACCGCGGCGATGGAGTTCGGTATTCGCGAGGAGAACGTGTTCGAGTTTTGGGCCTGGGTGGGCGGGCGCTACTCCATGTGGTCGTCGATCGGCCTGCCGATTGCGCTCTCCATCGGCTTCGAGGGCTTCATCGAGCTTTTGGAAGGTGCCCACGAGATGGACCGTCACTTCATCGAAGCGCCGCTTGCGCAAAACATGCCGGTGCTGATGGCGCTGATCGGTATCTGGTACATCAACTTCATTGGCGCCGAAACCCAGGCCATCGTGCCCTACGATCAGGCGCTCAACCAGTTACCCTCGTTTCTGCAGCAGCTGGATATGGAATCCAACGGTAAATCGGTGGATATCTTCGGCCACCCGGTCAATTACAAGACCGGCCCCATCGTCTGGGGTCAGACCGGCTCTAACGGCCAACATGCCTTTTTCCAACTACTCCATCAGGGTACGCGCTACGTGCCCATCGACTTCATCGCATCATTGAAGCCCGAATCCGGCATGGAGGAGCACCACTTCGCCCTGATCACCAACATGCTGGCCCAGGCCAACGCCTTCATGGAAGGCAGCCAGGGGGACGCCCGAGAGCTCAGCCAGGACCCCTACAGCTGCCCCGGCAATCGCCCCTCCAGCACTCTGCTGCTCGACGAGCTCACGCCGAAAAACCTCGGCGCGCTCATCGCGCTTTACGAGCACAAGGTGTTCGTCCAGGGCGTGATCTGGAACATCAACTCGTTCGATCAATGGGGGGTGCAGCTGGGTAAACGTATCGCCGGGGAAATCAGCGAGCGCATCGACACCAACGCGGCAGACTTCGATGCCTCGACCCAGGGGCTTTTGGAGCTGGTGCGGGGGCATTTTCCGGGGGGTGGTACAGAGTAAAGTGGGCGAGCTGAAAGCAACAAAGCGGAGAGCAGCAAGAGAAGCTAGCTCTCGTTAACGCCATTTGTAGAACCTATATAAAAACGCCCAGCCAATAGTCTGGGCGTTTTTATCAATCATTTAACCAAATGTTTACTGTTCAGGTGCATTGGCCTGCCGGGTTTTTCCGGGCATTTTAATGAAGAACCAAACGCTCATCGCGATCGCCACCAGGTTAACGCCGAGCGTGAGGGGTTGATGCGACTCAAACAGGGAGTATCTAAAAACGCTGCCTACGAAGAACTCGGTGCCCATATCGAGCGTTCCCGGCGTGAACCACACGGTGAAATAAAGGCCAGAGGCAAAGAAATACCCGGCGACGGGAGAGAACACCAGCGGAACCTGGCACAGCCAAAACAGGAAGTTTGCTTTTTCGGCATTGGCATGGCCTTCGATTAGCTTAATGCCACACACTATGCCCCCGCTATATAGCGCTAAAAAGAGAAAGAAAAACAGCCAGTTGAATATATTTAGGCCGTTAAACAATAGTGTAAAAACCGAGACGGCACCAATGCCCCCACCCGCTACCGCCAGAGTGCCCCCTACTCTTCGCTGCCACTTATTCATGCGAGTCACCAGCTAAACAATGCGCATATCGCATTAAAAATACCCTCTAACGCAGCCATTATCCCCTCAAATAACGCTTCGAGAAGGCCCAGTAAAATTTCGAGGAGGCTATCACCAGTGGCGGCAACGGGAATCGCAACACTTATGAGGGCTACCCCTACAATCGCCAGACCCACTACGTTAAAACCAGCGAACAACATATAAGTCGTCGCGCCTGCGATAGCGAGGCTTCCAGCAATGTTCAATGCCGCTATTTTTCGAGATTTAGTGCGCTTAGCCATACGCTTTACTCATTTTTGGAAAAAGCTACTTTAGCGTTTCTCGATAGTGGCCTGCAAAGGCTGGTTCGACAAGGCGCCCGCCCAAATTTAAGCTTTTTATGAAATGGCCGATAATTAGGCTAATAACAATCAGGAACCGCTCATGAAAATCGGATTCTCCAACCTTTTCACCATGACTAACCGTCGTGAACCGGCGACCGGCCCAAAGCCACAAGTGGCCAATAAAGCGCCGTTAATAGCCCCCGCCGCCACGACCGACGACGCGCAGAGCAAACGCCTTAAAAAGCAGAAAGAGGCGTTTGAAGCGCTGGCATCGCTGCCCAGCCCTAAAGAGTCGGCGATGCAGAACGCCTCGCAAAAGGTGGGATTTTTAAAGCAGCGGCTGGAAACGCTCAAGGCGATGATGCGCTTTGCCTCGCCCGAGCAGCTTAAATCCATGGCCAGCGAGCTTAAAAGCATCGCGCGGGAACTTGGCGCTGCAGCGCGCCAGCTAGGCAGTGGCGGCGGTGGCGGCAGCGCCGCGGGCCCGTCAATTGCACCCACGGTCAACGCAGCCCAGGGGGCTAACGGCGCTGCCCCGGTACCATCCGCTGAAAACGTGGAAAGTGAGGCGGCCAGCGCCGAAAGCGATATGAAATCCGCCAACGCCACGCTTGAAAGCGCCGAGGCAGATCTCGCTCAGGAGACCCCAAACGATGAGGAAAACGCTGAAGAACAGGAGCGCAGCGAACACTCTCAGACGCCTGACAATGCTTTAGCGCAAAATACCCTGGCGCCTTCGACCACCCAGCCCGCTGAGCGTACCCCGGGCATTAGCGCCAGCGAACACGCGCTGCGCTCTATTCTGACCGATGCAAAAAAAGAGTTTCAGGAAGCGATGAGCGAGCTGAAGATCTACCTGCGCCAAGAAGATAAAGAAGCGCGACGCGATCTAAAACAAGCCGAAAAAGATATGGACAAGTTGGATGGCTCGCTCGCCAAGGCAGAGACCAACGCGCTTTACTCGACCCTGGGCCAGCTGCTGCCAACACCAACGGTCGACGCTAGCGCTGCTACTGGCAGTATCGATATTAAGATTTAGTGTTTCAAGACGAAGCCTCTCCCCCAGCGGTAAGCTATCTGCCTGCCGCTTTCGCTCGCGTACTACCCGAGGTATTAAATGGCTGGAAGCACGCGATCGGCTGGAGCCACGGACTGATCGAGTTGGCGGAGTTTGTTGAGAGAAACTTGAAACTGGCCGTTACTCGGTAACCGTTTACCTTGAAACTGCTCCCAAACAAGCGCGCCTAGCCCGTTGTAGATTTCCTCGAATGTACCATCACGCAAAATCTTGATGATAATCGCATGCTGCGGTTGGCTCCGAAATCCAACCGAGTTGGATTGCGTGGCCTTGATCTCAACTTCCAAGCCGGTCTCGGTGACCGCGTCATGGCCTTTGTTGGATGCCGCCCGCAACTCAAGGTTGTAGGCATCGGCCACAAGGCACTCACCCAAGCTGCCCACCCTATGACCGTCCGGCGTAAAATGCCTACCCGGAAACATGGCCTGCAATTCTTCGACCGTGGCATAAAGCTGTTTGACCAACGCCTGGAATTTATCGTGATCGATCCTGGACATTTAAAACTCGGCTAAACATGGGCTTTTCAGCTTAGCTCCTGGACGGTGGGTTATATCTATTCGCGTTGCAGGTGAGCTCACTCTTTTTGCCTTGAAAGCCTTCGAAAAGCGCCTTGTGCGCACCGTATGAAAGAGCATCATCCCTTTCCCTGTATCCGGCAATCCAATCGAGCAGCATCGGTAAATTATCATCCTGCGCTTGTTTGGATTCGTATTTATGAGGCTCCCAGGGTCTGTATCTGGCATTTTCCTGACACAGGTGAACCGGCAGATTCATAAAAATCGCTTCTTTGGCGAACGGCGCTACCCGTTCGAGCAAATCCGCGTAACAGCCTTCTACCACCCACTCATCGTGTTCGCGAATGAAAGACTGAATGTGCTCATCCGCCTGATTTACTGGTCGCCGTTCGGGCGGGGTCGAGGGGAGCCACGCTAAAACATCTAAATCGAGGTGGGCGAGTCCTTGCTTACGCAAATATTGAGCTAACGTGGACTTCCCGGAACCTGAATTGCCAAAAATGATTATTTTCACAGGGCCTCTGTTCTTAATTTTACGAATAACACCCGCGTAAAGCGCGTGAGGTACTGACGTTGCCTTTGACGCGATTGTTATTCTTATATGACATCGTTTCTGACATTGGTCTTTGTATAGTTGATCGGCGGATACTCAGCATGATTCTGGAAGTACCACCAAAGCAGTTGGCCCTCGGCTTCTAAAAGAGAACTTCCGAACTTCTCAAAAGAGCTGATAGCTATCGTTATAGGGCCGTAGTTACTAACAATAGCTTCGAATTTTAGCTTATTCGCTTTCGAGGAGGCATGAAGCTTCGAGTGCTGCAAGTATCGCTTTCTGAAGCTCCTCTTCGTCTGCCCGATATATATGACTCTGCTTTCTCCCATCAGTCTAGGAATAGGCTGTGCAGATAAGAATACATATACAATACCCTTGGTTCGAGAGGCTTCAGGCGAGCCGTAGACAGCCTGAAACGCATCCATAGTTACTTCATCTATCGTTCCGGGAAGAGTCTCAAACCCTGAAATCGCCTCGTAAAAATTTGTACTATCTACCATTTTTCTCTCAAATATTGGTTGCACAACGCTGAGCACAGCGGTGCCACGACAGTGGCGTCCAGCGGCTGCAGGCCGCGTACTGGTTCGCCTTGTTAAGTTTATTTTTCATGCTGAAACCAGATGTCGCCGTCTTTTCCTTGATCGGGAGAAGGTGTCTCGCTGGAAACGTAAATTTTCGGTTGATCCGCAAGTTTTGCTTTTATGTCATCGATGCTCTCGCCATGTTCTGTGAGTTGTTGCGCCAAGTTATCCTTCTCTCCTTTAAGTCTGGCAGCGTCATCTTTGGAGGCTTCCAAACGTTCTTTGCAAGCGCTCAGAGCCCCACCCAGTAGAATCCGTGAGAAGCCGAAACCTGCCAGAAATACCACTATTCCAAAAACCATGAACGCAACTGGATACGCAGAAATAATCGCCCAATATTCCTTGATGAATTCTGCCATTTCGACTCCTTTAAAAACTTAACGCCGCCAACACACGCGGTTTTGTAGTGGAGGCGAAGCCGTAACGAAAATGACGTCGCTGTGCTTGGCCTTGTTACTTTTTATCTTCGTCAATGCGGTGAAGAACTTTAACAAATGTATCAACAGACTCTTGAACAAGATTTTGTACTTTATATGGCTCAATGAGTAGATAAATAATTAAGTTAAGAAGTGCGGCCTCAAAATGACGCTTTAGAGTAGAATCTATATTTTGTATCTCAGGTATTCCTGAGTCAGAGGCATATAGCATCGTATTACGTTCGTTTGCAATATCTTGCACGTACTTGAATATTGAATTAATATCTTGACTTGATGCGGCGCTACGCACTTGCTTTAGATAGTCAGTTTGGTTACCACCAGGATCAACAGAGACAAGGTTTAATGGCGGATCGGGCACAACACATATTTGTCTATCGCCTTGTATTCCAATTGGCATTCGGACCCGCAAAGCGTCATCTTTTTCGTCAAAGAAAAGGATCAACGGCAACTCATGTCTCAGTGGCCCTAATACTTCACCAAGCAATTTCAGAAAGGGATAAACCCCAGCTTTATGTTTATGATCGCGAACTTTAAAGCTTGATGCATGGTTATATTTTCTTTTGCGCAAAGCGGCAAATATAGCTGTCGCAGCCTCCTCCTCGGCTGTGATTGCTAAAAATGCAGCCACTTCAGGCATACTCGACTTAAGTTCATAGGCTCGATTCAGGTGCCTTACGCACGATTTTGAAGCAAAGCCGCCATATCCAGTCGTTTTCGATGATTTTTCAAGTACTTTTAATTGAAGCTCATTGAATGGCATGGGGTCTATCCAAAACATAACGCCCGCAGCACGCGTGGCTTTGTAGTGAAGGCGAAGCCGCAACGGAAAAGCTATCGCTGTGACTGCGATTGTTATGCCCAAACAGGGGCAGATTCAGCGTCATAAAAATAGACCTCTTTATCAAATCTTTCTAGGTATGCTCTTGCGTTGGCCTTAGTTCTTGTGTTCGCTTCAGAATGCTCATCGCCAAATATACTTACAAATATTTTATCTACGGGACTAGACTTTATTTGATCAAATATATGCTTGTCATTTTCATCTATGGAATGACCATGGATGAACAATGATCTATTTTGCTTCCCAAGCTCCCTGTAGCAATAATTTAGGTATGGGTTATGCGTTATCCTATTCTTCTTTTTCTGGTACGTTGGCTCAGATACGAATAGCGGAAAATTGCCAGCTTCCAAGTTTTCCCGAACTTGCTCAATTATAGTATCACCATATTCAGTACATGCATGCTTCTTGATCGCTTGGCCCGTGTCATATATGTGTAGCCCACCGTGTAGAAAGTGAATTTCTTGATTCGTGCCATTGCCTTCCCAGCGCCTTTCCCTTCGAAATCCGTCATCCGTACTATAATTTTGAGGATCTAGACCATTCTTATTCCTTGCCCAGTAGAACAATAGGTCGTAGTTTAGCGAGAAGATATTTTTAAACTGTGACAAGAAGGTTCTTACCGCCACATACTGATCGTCTGATATCTCACTGGGCAAATCAGGATGAGTGTTTGAAATTGCAGCTATTAATGCATCCTTCAAAATTTTTCTATCCTCGATAAAACGACCAATAAGCCCGTTATCTGGCTCATAAGATCGGAGGATAGTCTCAGCTGCAGTTAGCTGTCGAGATATGATCTCAAAGTCATAAGTGCCGAGAGATGTAAATAGGGGGCGAATAACATCTTCTCGGTCTCCGAAGTCTGCTGCATCCAAGAGGTTCTCGTAATTAAATATTTCGGCATCCCATGCCTGAGAAAAACCATTAGCAATAACGATGGAAGGAGACTCATCTTCATCTAGAGAATCAATTGCTTCTTGGAAAGTTAGCACTTCATTTCACCCTCACCTGCATAACAGTGATTATATAGTCGGCTGCATAACCTCAATAAACGTGCCGGCGCGTTCATCGAGGTTATGTAGCCGTCTTGATAAAACCTACCCTATTGATTCTACTGAAAGCAAAGCAAATTTCGGCTATCTAACCAAAATTCGCGTCCGTACCGCGAGGCTTTATTGTTCATACCCAAACGTGGTGGCGCTAGGTCATCAGCACTTCTATACACCGAGAACATGCCAAGCGAAGCGAGCAGCGCCGCAATCCTTAGCATTGATATAAACGTGTAGCGCGGGCTACTCGAAAAACGGCGGCGCGTGCTTGTTAGCGCCTGCGTTTTCAGCCTCGTTCAAAATATCCTCGACGCTTTTGATAGTCGCATATTCACCCTCGAGATTGGCAAGCGACATGGAGTGAACGTCATGGGCGCTGCGCTGGGTGCCCGCAAAATCGCGTTTGGCGAAGGTGAACGTGGCATCTGCCACCACCTGCACCGCAAAGCCCAGGTTACCCGCAGTACGGGCGGTGGCTTCGACCGAGTTGCTGGTACTCACGCCGACGATCACCAGCCGCTGTATGTCGCGAACGCGCAACCAGCGCTCAAGCCCTGAGTGGATGAAGGCGTCCGGCACGTTCTTTTCGACCACGTGCTCGCTGGCTAGTGGCTCGAGCGCTGGCTGAAACTCGACGCCGGGCTGGCCGGGCCAGAACGGTGAATCCGGCGAGCGGGAAATATGGCGGACATGCACGATGGGCGCCCCGGCTTTGCGCCAAACACCCAGCAGGCGCTGAATATTGGCTTCCGCCTGCGGATTGTTGCGCTCCCCCACCGCGGGGTCTTGCATACCGCGCTGCATGTCGATGAGGAGTAAGGCGGGTAAGGCGTGCATGAAAGTCGCGTTCCTTGTTGATCGCAGCGCCAGGTGGATCGAGCCGATAAAGGCACTGCTCGCGGGCGGGACGCCAAGGCGCCCCGCCCGCATCCGCCTTACAACATGCGCGGAATTTGCGAGGAGTGGTGATGAAGAATGGGGGCTTCTTTTGAAAGATCGACCACGTAGCTAAAGCGTGCCTCGAAGTTCAAGAGCTCGCCTTCGACCTCGAAGCGCCAGTTGTACAGGCCGGTCAGCGAGCAGAGCGTCTCGGACATTTCCTGAATGATCAGGGTTTTCTCGTGCAGAGTGATGCTCAAACCCGGGCGCGCGCCGAGGCGCTCGAAATAGTCGCGGTGTTTTTCGCTGTTATTGGCGATGCGGTTCGAAAAGGTCGGGATCAGTACGGCGTTGTCATCGTAGAGGGCGAGCAGCGCTTCTACATCGGCGTCGTTGATCGCTTGCATCCACTCATTCAGCACGTCGTGCGGTGTTCTCATCTTAAACCTCTTCAACAGATAGCGGTGACTTGACGCCGCGGGCTCATACGGCGGTGACCTGACTTGATACGGCAGTTACATCCAATACAGCGAGCCCTTCGCCTTCACGGAAAAGACGTTACACGGTATGTTACCGAAATAGCGCCGCCCTCGCATGTCAAGTTCGCTTAGCGCTAGAAGTGTTTGAAGCGGTAAAAGAGCTTTTGCAAGAAGCTCGAGCCCAACATCAGGGTCAGGCTAAGTATTAAAACGGCCAAAGAGGCGTAGGTGACGCCTCCGCCCCACTCCCAGCGCGATATTACATTGCCGACTTGCTGAACGAACAGATAGACGCCGATCAAGAAGCTGCCCGCGCGAACAAGCCCTGCTTCGTCAACGGATGCATCTGCCTGGGTATCGCTTTGGTGTATTTTTTGCGCAATGGTCGGCGCCTTCAGCCAGAGTACCGCACCGATCAAAAGAGGGACCACCAGGCTTGTCACCATCACGGGGAGCCACGGGGACTCCAACTCTGCCGTAAAGATGTTTTCAAGCGAGAAAGCTAAAGTGTAGAGCGGAGAAACCACCAGATAGATGGCAAGAACACGTATCAGGAGAACGGATAAAGCGTGCATCGAATGCTCCTTAAAAAAAATCCCATGATACGGTTCTTGGATGTGTTCTAAAACATACTAAAACGCCCCGGCGATATACCACCATGGCGACGGTAAGCGCACCGCGTTTGAACGTTTGCCTATAACTTTCCCGACTGGCTGTAATCCCGCTAATTAACCTAAAAGCCACTAATGACAGTTTGGTAAATATTAGTAGCCCCTACTTTTATAAAATTACGCGCTTAAAGGTGACACTTGCGCTGTAGAGGCCTCGTCATATACTGTATTTATATACACTATAAGGATGTCGCAATGGCGCAACCTCTCACGCCGCAAGGCAAGGCGCCTTTTAAAGGCCGAGGCGCCACCTTCGACCCGCACAACCGCTTCGCGCCCTCGAAAAGCGAATACGAGTCCGATGGCTGGTGGCAGGAGGAGGCCCCCACCTCGCTTGCCACCGAAATACGCGAGGAACCGAGTAAAAGCGCGCTTGCCTGGAACAGCTCGCCGGATCTCTCCTTCGATCGTTCCCTGAACCCGTACCGCGGCTGCGAGCATGGCTGTATCTACTGCTTTGCCCGCCCTTCTCACGCCTATTGGGATATGTCGCCGGGGCTCGATTTCGAGACGAAACTGATCGCCCGCACGGGCATGGTCGAGCGTTTGAAAGAGGAGCTCAGCCACCCGGGCTATACTTGCCGCCCTATCAACCTGTCGGGCAATACCGATTGCTACCAGCCCATCGAGGCGAAACACCAAACCACCCGGCGCCTTTTAGAGCTTTTATACCAATGCCGCCATCCGGTCACGCTGGTGACCAAGGGCACCCTCATACTGCGCGATACCGAGCTGCTGGCGAAAATGGCCGAGCATCGCCTGGTACGCGTGCTGGTCAGCCTGACCAGCCTGGATGCGAATTTGAAGCGCACGCTGGAGCCACGCGCAGCCTCGCCCCAGGCGCGGCTGAAGGTGATCCGCGAGCTGAATACGGCGGGTATCCCGGTGGGTGTGCTGGTCTCGCCGGTGATTCCCGGGCTTACCGATCACGAGATCGAGCGGCTGGTCGAGGCCGCGAGCCGCTCTGGCGCGCGCACGGCAAGCTGGATGCTGTTGCGCTTGCCCCGTGAGGTCGCACCGCTGTTCGAAGAGTGGCTTACCACCCACTATCCCGAGCGTGCCGATAAGGTCATGAGCCTGATACGCCAGTGCCGGGGCGGCAAAACCAACGAGGCGGCGTTTGGCAAGCGCTTTCGCGGCGAAGGAGTGTTCGTCGATATGATCGACCAGCGCTTCAAGCGCGCCAGCCGCCAGTGGGGTATGCAGCCCCGGGCCGAGCAGGGCCTCAATACCCGGGACTTCAGAGCGCCCCGCGCTCAGGGTGATCTATTCGACCAGGCCGGTCCCGGCTAACGTTGGTGCGTTCGCAGCTCATTGAGCTATTCAGGGCGTTATCCGGCTATGACGGTAATGGCAATCAACAAGGCGGGCAGCGCGATAAACACGCCCAGCATCCACATACCAGCGACCTCTTTGCGCTCGACGCTGGCCCGGCCCAGCCACTGGGCACCTTTGACCGGCAGCAGGCGTAAAAACGGTACTGTGCCGATAATCAGCACGGCAAACACGTTGAACAGCAGGTGCACCAGCGCGATTTCCAACGCCAGCAGCGCCGTGGGGCCACTGATGGCCGTCGCCGCGAGCAGCGCGGTCATGGTGGTCCCCAGGTTACTGCCAATCGTGAAGGGATAGATTTGGCGTAGGGTAAACGCCCCGGAGCCGGCCATGGGCACCGTCAGGCTGGTGGTCGTCGACGAAGACTGCACCAGTATCGTCACCAGCGCGCCGGACATAACGCCGGTGATCGAGCCGCGCCCGATGGCGCTGAGCATGATCTGCCGGGCGCGCCCGACCATCAGCCTTGATAACAGCTTGCCGATGTAGCGAATGGTAAGAAAGATCATCGCGACCCCCACGAGGATCAGGGCGGCGCCCAACGCCACCTCCGGAAGACGCGAAAGCGCACTCGCCACAAAATCCGCGACCGGATCGGTCGCCTGACCGACGAAATTGACGCGCTCGAGGGAAAGGTCTGCATCGCCGTAAAAGAGCACCGCCACGCGTTCGGCCAGGCGCTCCAGCGGGCTGAATAGAATCTCGATGGGCAGCAGGATGGCGACCGCTAACAGGTTGAAAAAGTCGTGCATCGTCGCGGCGGCAAAGGCGCGACGAAACGCGTTATCGTCTTTCACATGGCCAAGGCTTACCAGGGTGCTGGTCAAGGTGGTGCCCACATTGGCGCCCATGATCATGGGCACCGCCAAGGCCACGGGCAGCCCGCCGGCGACCATACCGACAATCACAGAGGTGACCGTGGAGGAGGATTGAATCAGCGCCGTCGTGATAATGCCGATCATCAGCCCCACGAAGGGGTTGGTGGCAAAGGCGAAGAGTTGTTCGGCTTGATCGCCCAGGGCCAGCTGGAAACCCTCGCCGACGATGGATACCGCACAAATCAGAAAATAAACGAGCAGCGCAAGCGCCAGCCATTGCCCCAGTTGGCCGCGTCGTATTTTTTGTTGATGGTACATGACGTTACTCTCTGCCCGGCGCCTGGCCGTCTCTACCATGGCGAGACGCTCCAGCGGCTTATACGCATCAAAGCGCTCAACGCTTTAGCCTGCACCATCAACGTGACATCCTGGTGA
Organism: Vreelandella sp. GE22; assembly: GCF_968212445.1. Lineage (NCBI taxonomy): Bacteria > Pseudomonadati > Pseudomonadota > Gammaproteobacteria > Oceanospirillales > Halomonadaceae > Vreelandella > Vreelandella sp. GE22. The sequence goes on along the minus strand of NZ_OZ309110.1, from coordinate 1,320,978 downwards.
CAAGGACGCCGTGTCGTCTTTGCCAGTTTGTCTGCCGCTACATCATCGAAAACCGGGGGCGATCGCCCGCGCCCTGGGTCGCCACCCCAGAAGATCATCTCGGTGATGGCGAAACTTCAGAAGGGCCTTGCATGCGCTGAATATCAGCGCTCGCCACGGCGTTCGCGTAGCTCGCTGAGCACCAGTGCAAAAAAGCCGCGAATTTCCTGAAGCCTGGGCCGGGCCTCGTGAATGAGCGTATCCACCGACTCGATCTCGCGGTGCTGGTCCTCACGGGCGGCGAGCTCGGTTCTGATCTCCTCTATCAGTTCGGCGGAGTCGTTCAACATGGCCTTGAGCTCGGCGGTTGATGTGCTTTCGAGGCGTTGTTCAAAACTCATGGCGTTATCCTAGCATCGTCGTAATGGCAATGAGCGCTGCGGGCAGCGCAACGAAAGCACCCAGCACCCAGGCGGCCGCCAATGTTTTACGCTCGGCGGCCAGGTCGCCGAGCCGCCGGGCCCCCTTGACGGGCAGCAGGCGTAAAAACGGCAGGCCGCCGATGATGAGGATGGCAAAGAGGTTGAAGAAGAGATGAACCAGGGCGATTTCCAACGCCAGCATAGCGTGCTCGCCACTCACGGCGGTTGCGGCCAGCAAAGCGGTAAAGGTGGTACCGACGTTCCCGCCCAGGGTGAAGGGGTAGATCTGCCTTAACGTAAAGGTGCCGGAGCCCGCCAGCGGGACCATCAAGCTGGTCGTGGTCGACGAGGACTGTACCAGAATGGTCACCAGCGTGCCGGAGATGACGCCGGTTACCGGGCCACGGCCGATGGCATTATTCATGATGCGCTTGGCACGACCCACCATCAGTTTCTTGAGCAGTTTGCCAATGTAGCGAATGGATAAAAAGATGGCTGTAATGCCGATCGCGATCATCACGATGCCGCCGAGTATGGTAGGCAGCCCTGAGACCAGGCTCTCTACCGAGCCCGTGACGGGGTCGGTGGCAAAACCCAGCAGGTCCGCGTTCTCGATCGACAAATCCGCATCACCGTAGAAAAGCTCGGCTACTTGCAGCGCTATACGCTCCAGCGGGCTAAAGAGTATTTCCAGCGGCAGTAGAATCGCCACCGCCAGAAAATTGAAAAAGTCGTGCACCGTGGCCGCGGCGAAAGCGCGGCGAAACTCGTCTTTATTGCGCACGTGCCCCAGGCTCACCAAGGTATTGGTCATGGTAGTGCCGATATTGGCGCCCATGACCATCGGCACGGCGATCGCCACCGGCAAGCCCCCGGCCACCATGGCCACGATAATGGAGGTTACCGTCGAGGAGGACTGAATCAACGAGGTGGCCACGATACCGACCATGAGCCCCACCAAGGGGTTGGTGGCGAACTCGAAAAGCTGCTCGGCCTGGCCGCCCGTGGCGGTGCTGAAACCGTCGCCGATCACCGAAACCGCACAAATAAGGCAATAAATCAGCAAAAGCAGCGTTAGCCAATGCGTGGCTCGCCCACCTCGCGCACTGCTTTCTTCATCGTCGCGCGTAGTATGATCGGCTACGCTTGTCGTCGCTTCGGTCATCGTCTTACCCTCAGTAGGAAGTAAAGCGTGCTCGCTCTCTGACTAAGCTTTACCCAGCATGACCGACAACCAATGACAATAAAGTGACCAGCGTCCTTCTGAGTTGATTATTTCACCGTCGTTTAAACAGGTTTTCAGCCCCGCGCCAGTATTTTGGCCGCGATGGGTGAGGTGATCATCTGAATCACCGCAAAGAAGGCAGCGGGAATCGCGACTTCCGAGGGCAAACCGGAGGCCGCCACGAACGCCGCGGCAATGCTGAACTCCTTTTTGCTAACGGTGAACAGGTAAGTGATGATCTCCTTGCGGTCACGCGTGACCAGCCGCGAGGCCATGCCGACCAGGTAGCCCGCAAGGTTCAGACAAAGCGCCGCGCCCGCGATCACGAAAGCGTACGCGCCGTAGCCGATGATGGTCTCGGCGTTGGGCCCGACCACGGCCAGCAGTATCAACAGGTAGACGCTGGAGCCAAGGCCTGCATAGGTGGCGTCGAAACGCGCTAAAAAGCCCGTGAACATCGTGCGCAAGGTGACACCCAACACCGTGGGTAGTAAAACGATCAACACCAGCTCGACGATGATCGCCCCTAGAGGAACCTCTAGCTGAATGCCCGTTAGCCACAAAAACAAAACGGGCACGATGAACGGCGAAAGCGCGGTATTGATGGCGTTAAACACGGCCGCCAACGCCACGTTACCCCGCGCCATGAGCACCAATAACGGCGATGACACATCCGTTGGCAAGGTGCCCAGCAGCATCTGCCCCGCCGCCAAGGGGCCGCTTCCGAAAAATAGCCGCCCGGTCAGCCATCCGACAAGCGACATCGGCCCATAGACGAGCCCTAGCGCCAACAACGGCCGCGAGGGTTTGCGCATCACCTTTCGCACGTCGTGGGCATCGAAGGTCAGGCTGATGATAAACATCAAAAGTGCCAGCAAGACCCCGATAGCGGGTTCGAGTAAAAGCCCGGTTTCGGGCACCATCAGCCCCAGGGCGGCGGCGACCACGACCAACAAAAGAAGCTGATCCTCAACGAAAGATATAATACGGGTCATGCGGTTACGTTCGCTCCCTCGATAGGCTAGCCATGCTCATGGGCTGTATATTCCTGCGCTTTATAGGCATGCTCTGTATATTCACCTTATCTTTTCAGCGACTTCCACTGGCAGACCTTCATGACCGACACGCCCAGCAAGACCCAGCTCAGTTTTTACCGCCGCCTGTATACCGCCCACCTGATCAGCGAAGGCGCGGGCAGCGTGCCCGAACTGATCAGTGCCACCGGCATGCCGCGGCGTACCGCCCAGGACACCATCGCATCCCTGGGCGAGCTGGATATTCGCTGCGTGTTTCACAACCTCGAGGGCGAGCGCCACAATATCGGCCGTTACGTGATCGAGACCTGGGGCCCTATCGATGCGCGCTGGGTTAAGGCGAACGCCGAGCGGCTGGGCCAAGTGCTGGGTTACCTATAGTAGCACCTGACGACGGTGGTGGCGCCTCTTCGGGCTCGGCCCAGGCCAGGCGGGCAGCATTGAGCGTGACGCTTAAAGAGCTTGCCGCCATGGCAAGCACCGCCGCCAACGGCGGTATCGCCATGACCACCACCAGCCCTAGCGCCAGGGTGTTATAAAGCGCCGAGAACGCCAGATTTTGAAGCATCACCCGGCGAGTGCGTTTGGCAATGGCGAGCAGGCGCACCACCCCGCCGATGCCCGGCGTCAAAAGTTGGGCCGCTGCGCCCTCGCGGGCGGCCTCGCTTGCCTGCATGGGCGCAACCCCTACCCCGGCGGCGGCCAGGCTGAGCGTATCGTTAACGCCGTCGCCTACGTAAAGAACCGGTGAGGCGAGCCCGGCCAGTAGCTGGGCTTTCGCCTCCGGCGAGCGCTGGGCGTAGCAAGCGTTCGGGGCGAAGCCGACCTCCTTGCCCAGCCAGCCCACCGCCCCCTGGCGGTCGCCGCTGATCAGCGCGGTCAGATACCCCAGACGATGCAACTCCTCCAGGCTTTCTTTTGCGTCTTCGACCGCCGGGTCGGCCAGATAAAAAGTAGCCAACCAGCCCGAGCGGTCGGCCAGTACGACCTGGGAGGCGAAGGCGTAATCGGAGTGGGCGGCACTGTCCGCCAGCGCCACGCCTTGTTCGCCAAGCCAGGCGGCACTGCCCAGCCGCCAGTGCTCGCCGCTTTCGAACTCGACGGTGCGCCCGGCGCCGGCGGACTCTTCTACACGGGCAATCGCGCTGGTGCCTTGCTCGGTATCCTGAGGCTCGAACCCACTTGCCCAGCGTAAAAGCCCAAGGCTTAACGGGTGCTCGCTTTGGCGCGCGCTCGCGGTCAGCTTTGAGTAAAAATCCTGGGGGAAGGAGGCTTCGCGAAGCGCGAAATGTACCACGCGATGCTTATTGGCCGTGAGCGTGCCGGTTTTATCGAAAGCGACAGCGCGCACTTGAGCCAGCACCTCGAAGGCGGCGGGGTCTCTTATCGCAACCCCGCTTTGCATGGCCTGGCCGCTGCCGGCAAGCGTTGCCAGGGGTACGGCAAGCCCCACCGCACAAGGGCAGGCGACGACCAGCACTGAAAGCGCACGAACCACCGCCTCTTCCCAACCGGCGCCCAGAATAGCCGCCGCTGGCAGGGTCATCAGCGCAAGCAGCAGCGCCGCCGGGCTCAGCCAAGCGGCGAAACGGTCGGCGAGCTTATGAAGCTCGCCCTTTTGGGTTTGTAAAAGCCGCATTTGCTCGCACAAACGATCCACGCGCCGCTCACCGGCGGCGGCGGTAACGCAAAGCGCTATAGTGTGATCTTTAGCGCCACCGGCCAGGTAGCGATAGCCCGCGTACACATGCTGGCCACTGTAAAAGTAGCGCGGCACGCTTTCCCCGGAGAGCGTGGCGGTATCGAACCAGCCAGGCGCCTTTAAAGTGGCGTCCAACAGCAGGGTGTCGCCGCGCGCTAAAAGCAGGGTGTCGCCGGGGCGCGCCTCGTTGAGCGCGAAGGTTTGGGGGCCGCCGTCCCGGTCAAGGGTCACGCCGCCTTCGGGAAGCGCCAGAGCGTCGAAGGCCTTCAGCCCGCGCTGGCGGCAAAGGGTTTCGGCAAGGCGCCCCACCAGCAAAAGCGCGATCAGCATGACGGCGGTATCGAAGTACACCTCGATCGAGCCGCGCCAAAGAAGCCAGCCCGACACGGCCACCGCGCCCAGCACGCCCAGGCTTACCAGTACGTCCATGCCTGGGCGCCTTGCAAGCAGCGTACGAAAGCCGGCGCGGTAGAAAGGGATTCCCGAATAAAACACCACGGGCAGCGCAAAGGCGCCGGAGACCCAGGCCATGACGGTTTCGACCCGCCCCACCGGCACCGCCCCTGCGTAGATCAGGATAGAGGCGAGCATCGTCCACATACCAAATACCGCCGCCACCATCAGGCGAAGGCTTAGGTAGCGGCTCTCTTTTTCGAGACGCTCGGCGGCATCCTGAACCGCCTCGAGTTCGCTTATCCGATAGCCGATGCGCGCGACTTTCGGGGCCAGTGTCGAGAGCGCCGCGGCGCCCGCCTCGCCTTTTACCCACACCGTGGCTGTTGGGTAGTGAACGCTGGCCGCCGAGATACCGGTAGCGCGCTTTAGCACGCCCTCGACGGCCAGCGCACAGCTGGTGCACCACATGCCGTGAAGGCTATAAAGCGCGGTGGTTTCAGCGCCGGGTAGGTCGCGGCTCATGGTATCGATGGCCCAGCAAGGCTTACAAGCAGGGCGGCACGCCGATGATCGGCATGCCGGCAAAGACCACCCCGAACGCAGAAAACAGATAAAGCCCGGCGGAGACCAGCGCGTGAAACCGCGGCCGCCCGGTGTGCTCTTTGCCCACCTGCCAGCCCGCCCAGGTCAGCCATAGCAGGGCAAGTGTGGTTAGCACGCTGAAAAGCCCCAGCCCCAGGTTGAGCCCGGTCATCGCTCCCTGGTCCGGCGCCGGCGGCGCCACGGCGCAGGCAACCGAGAGGCCGCCATACACCGCGACGAACCAGATACTCCAGAGCGTCAAGCCAACCACCAGATGGGCGGGATGGGTCAGGTGAAGTCGTCGAAAAGCGGTTTGCATTCAATTAGCCTCCAATGACCCGGGGCAGCACGCCAAGCGCGCCGACCAGCACCCAGAACGTCACCACGTTGTAGCGCCAAAGCTGCACCACCACCGCGGGCTCGAAGGGCGCGTGACGGCCCACGTAGCCATAGTGGACGCGAAGCCCCTGCATGGCGGACAAGATCATCGCCAGGCCACCGTGGAACAGCGCGTAAACGAGCCCGACCAGCAGTATCGCATCGTGGCTCGTTTCGGTCGGGGCAAGCCCGGCGGTGAACAGGGACCATATGATCAGCCCTACCTGAACCGCGCCCAGCAGCGCGCTGAGATAGAAGCCGCTCATCAAGCCTTTATCGCGCTGGCGGCGAAGCCCGCGAACCAGCTTCTCCATCACCCCGGCCCCCAAAGTGAGCGCCAGCCCGGCCACCACCAGTACCACCAGCGAAAGCGGCGAAACCTCCGGCATGCGCCACTGCGGCGAGACGGTCCATAGATAGAACCAGCCAAACAGATAAGAGAGGAAAAACGAGCCATTGGCGATCGAAAACGTTGCCATGGCCCAAACGCCCGGGCCGCTCATGGTGCGCGAGTGAAGCGGCGGATCGCCTTCGTTGACCTCGGCGTCCGGGGCGGCCTTGGGATGGGCACCGTTCTCCCAGGCCCAGCGCAGCAAAAACACGCTGGCAACGATCACGAACACCGCGGCGAGCGCGTATACCCGCGTTAGCAGGCTGATACACACGACGGCCAGCGCCAACGCGGCGAGAAACGGCCACCAGGAGTTACCGGGCAGGTGAACGATTTCGCGCACCTTGCCGGTAATCGAGTCGCTGCCCCACATTTCGCGGCGCCCGTGAGAGGCGATCGCCAGGCCGTGTTTGCCCTCTGCCATGGTCTGCGGCAGGTTCGGGTTGTCCCAAAGCGGGTGGCGCGTTTCGATGTTGGGCAGACTGACGAAGTTATAGGCGCTGGGTGGCAGGCTGTTGGCCCACTCCAGCGTATCGGCGCCCCAGGGATTGTGCTTGGCGGGCTTGCCGAAACGAAAGTGCAGCGCGATATCGATCAGCACCATGGCGATACCCGCCGACATTACGAAGCTCGCCACAGAAGAAAGCAGGTTGAAGATCTCCCAGCCATTACCCCCTTCGTAGGTATAGATACGCCGCGGCATGCCCAAAAGCCCAGTCCAGTGCATGATCAGGAAGGTGCCGTTGAAGCCCAAGAACGTCAGCCAGAAGCCCCAGCGGCCGATGGTTTCCGACGGCATGCGCCCGGAGAAAAGCGGTAACCAGTAGTAGAACCCGGCCATCAGCGGGAAAAGCATGCCGCCGACCAGTACGTAGTGCATGTGCGCAACCACGAAGTGGGTATCGTGCACCTGCCAGTTGAACGGCACCAGCGCGAGCATCACCCCGGTCAAACCACCGCAGACGAAAATGATCAAAAAGCCCAGCACCCAGAGCATGGGCAGCTTGAATTTGGGTTTACCCAGCCAAAGCGTGGCCAACCAGACGAATACCTGAATCGCGGTGGGCACCGCCACCAGCATACTCGCCGCCGAGAAAAACGCCTGAGCGAGCTGGGGTATTCCCACCGTGAACATGTGGTGAACCCACAAGCCAAAACTAATGAAGCCGGTGACGATGATCGCGAACACCACCCAGCCGTAGCCCACGATCGGCCGGCCGGCAAAGACCGGAATCAGGGTCGAAATAATCCCGGCCGCGGGCAGGAAAATGATGTACACCTCCGGATGGCCGAAAAGCCAGAAAAGGTGTTGCCACAAAAGCGGGTCGCCGCCGCCGGCCACCTCGAAAAACGGCATGCCCACGGCGCGTTCGAGCTCGAGCAGGATACTGCCTAGAATCAGCGGCGGGAAACCGACCACGATCATTAGCGCCATGGCCAGAATGTACCAGGCAAACAAAGGCATCTTGTGAAGCGCCATGCCTTGGGTCCGGGTGCGCAGAATCGAAACGACGATTTCGACACCGGCCGAAAGCGCCGAGATTTCGACGAACGTAATGCCCAGAAGCCAGAAATCCGACCCCAGCCCCGGGGAGTACTCGCTGCTCGAAAGCGGCGTGTACATGAACCAGCCGGCGTCGGGCGCCATTTCGATCACCAGGCTCGAGGCCAGGATGATGCCGCCGAACAGATAGCAAAAATAGCCAAGCGAGGTCAGCCGCGGGCATACCAGGTCCCGGGCGCCGATCATCTTGGGGATCATGTAGATCGCCAGGCCCTCGAGCACGGGAATCGCGAACAGGAACATCATCACCGTGCCGTGCATGGTGGTGACCTGGCTGTAGATATCCGGCGTCATGAAGTTCTGGTCGGGCGTGGCGAGCTGCGTGCGTATCAGCATCGATAAAATGCCGCCGAGCAGGAAAAACGCCATACCCGTGATCATGAAACGCAGACCCAGGGTGGTGTGGTTGACGATGGTGAGCGCCTTGATGCCCCGAGGATTACCCCAAATCTCGTGCAGGTCCTCGTGCAGCGAGCGAGGGTCTTGCGGGTCCTGAGGCGTCGCTTGACGATTAATCGTTGTCATGGGGTTAAAGTCTCCAGCCAGGCACCCAGGTCTTCGAGCGTGTCGTTATCCAGATCGTCGTGTCGCGGCATCTTGTTTCCAGGCTTTAACGTTTGATGATTTCTCAGCCACTGATAGACCGCGCCCTCTTCCATCGCCATGGCGCCGGCGCCGAGCATTGCTCGCCCGCCCAGGTCAGAAAGGTTGGGCCCGATATTGCTCACGCTCATGCCCGCCACCTGATGGCAGCTCGAGCAGAAAGTAGTGAAGTTTTCCCGGGCCTCGGCGAAAGCGGCGTCACTGACAGCAAGCTCGGCCAGTGTTTCTTCCTGGCGCGCCGCAAGCCAGGCCTCGTACTCGTCCCGGGGCAGCGCTTCGACGTGAAGATGCATATGAGCATGGCCCACACCGCAAAGCTCGGCGCACTGCGCGCCGAACACGCCCGGCTCGTCGGCCTCCAGGCGGATACGGTTGACCCGGCCCGGGAGCATATCGATCTTGCCGCCAAGTCTGGGAATCCAGAAGCCGTGGATGACATCCGCGGCGGTCACGTGAAAATCCACCGGCTCGCCGGCGGGCATGACCAATTGATTGGAGGTCACGACCTCGCCGCCCTCGGCGCCGGGGTAGCGCACTTCCCACCACCACTGGTGCCCCACTACTTCGATGACTTCCGGCGGCTCGTCCAGCGGCAGCGGTAAAAGCCGCTTGCCGGTCGGTACGCCAAACATCAAAAGCGCGATGACCGTCACCACCGGCAGGATGATGCCGCCGCCGATGATCCAGCGCCGGCCGATACGCCGCTCCTGGGCCGGGGTGCGGGTCACGTCCCTCGCGGTAAAGGTGTAGAGCCAAAGTGCGGTCACGGCCACCAGCACGACGGTAGCGAACCCGAGCATGACCCACCAGATCAAAAGAATATCCCGCGCCGCCGGGCCCGCAGGATTCAAAATGGAGTGATCCCCGGCGCAGCCCGTCAACAATGATAGTGCTACCAACGCTAGCGTTAACGGGGCCAGGTTGACCCACCGCCGCGATACGCGTTGAATACGTCCTTGGGGCGTCGCGCCGTTACGTTCCCTCATATACTCATTCCCTTTGTCTGCCCACAGGAAGTGTCCATGGCATCCACCCCTCAACGTTCGATAAGAAGCCGCGCCTCGTTAGCCGGGCATCCGCTCCATCCTGTCATGATCCATTTTCCGGTGGCGGCCTTGATGGCGCTGGTCGCCAATGATCTGGCTTACTGGTATACCGGCGATCCTTTCTGGGCGCGTACCGGCCTGTGGCTTGCCGGCGTAGGTGCCTTCGGCGGCTGGATCGCCTCGATTGCCGGTATCATCGACCTGGTGTCGGTAGCGCGTATCCGCCGCCTGATTACCGGCTGGAGCCACGCCATCGTCGCGGTCGTGATGCTGTCGCTTGCCTCGCTAAACTGGCTATTGCGCCTCAACTCCCCGGAAGCCATTCTGCCTTGGGGGCTCGCGGTGTCGCTGGTCACGGGCGGTTTGATTGCGCTTGCCGGCTGGCTCGGCGGGCAACTCGTTTACGAACACGCCGTGGGCGTCGATGTCGAAGAGTAAACCACCGTGTGGCCCTGAATGCAGGCCGCCGCGCAGAAAGGCTAGCCCCACGCCAGGGGCTTGGCCAGCACGAACCCCAGTACGCCCACGATTCCCAACACGCTGAGCAAAAGCCCCGCTAGCGTTGCCATTTTAACGCCGCTGTAAACGCCCATCTCCAGGCGCAGAATCAGCCAGCCAAAGGCGCCGTGGGCGGCGACCATCATGACCACCGCGCCCAGCTTCAAGATCAGCCAGCCGCCCATCAAACCGTGCACTAAAAACAGCAGCGTCCCCGAGCCGATCGCCAAAAGCGCCGCGGGGGTGGCAACGGTGTTATAGAAAAAGCGCGGCATCGGCGGCGTGCCCTGGGCGAACCCGGCATCTTTACGCAGCACCAGTGCCTGGTTGAGAAGCGCCGGAAGATACAAAAGCGAGCCGCACCAAATGACCAGAGCAGCAATATGTAAGAGTTTTAACCAGGGCATCACGGCGTCCTTGCAATGCAAAAAAGCGCTTTTGAATACAAAAGCACGCAAACGATGGAAATGAACCGGGTCCCTCAAAAGGACCAAGCCAGCAAAGCGCTTCACCCTGACGGTGACGTCGCTACCAGCGTTCACGCCCCCCCGCCTCTCAAGGGCCGGTCGGGCACGTGAAGACTCCCCTTACCTTAGCCAACTCGTGGCGGGCTGGCTAGCCTGGCCAGTCAACGCTGACGCGGTAACCCGTGAATTTGCGTAAATTAATTACGCCGGTGTCGAGTATCAGGTACTGGCCTTTAACGCCGTGAAGCACGCCTTCGACCACCGGGGTCTTGTCGAGGTTGTGCGAGGCGATTTTTTGCGGGAAAACGTCGACCGGGTAGTGAATATCCAGCGGGGTTTCGTCGAGGGCCTTGATCGCCTCATCGCCATGTTCCGCGCGTAGCGCGGCCAAGCCCTCTTCGACGGCTTCGAAAAGCCGGTCGCGCTCATGCAAAAGATCGAGCTCGGCGACCTCGCCCTTGAGCATGGCGCGCCAGTTGGTGCGATCCGACACGTGCTCCTTGAAAAGCACTTCCACCAGACCGGACTGCTGGCGGGTGGCGACTTCCAGAATAGGCAACGCCTGAATCGCCCCCTGGTCGATCCAGCGGGTCGGCATGTTGGTCTTGCGGGTGATCCCCACCTTGAGCCCGGAGGAGTTGGCCAGATACACGATATGCGGGGTGAAGCAGTGCGCCTCGCCCCACTCAGGCTCGCGGCAGGTGCCCTGGAAGTAGTGGCAGGTCTCCGGCTTCATGATGCAGGTATCGCACTGCGCCAGGCGCTTGAAGCAGGGATAGCAGTAGCCCTGGGCGAAGCTCTTGTTGGTTTTGCGCCCGCAGTGGGTGCAGTCGATTTGGCCCTGCCAAGTGAGGCGCAAAGGCTTACCGATATACGCGTTGAGCGCTAGATGCTGGCCGCCGGCGCGCAGCTGATATTCCACGCGGTGTTCCGGCGACAGCGTGGCGGCCATTTTGACGAGATTGCCGCCCATACCGGGTACTTCAGTGGCCAGCAGATCAGTCACTCGAAGCGTCCCGGCCAAGGCCCGCCATATCCGGTGAAACGCCGGCGCCGGTCGCCCCGGCCCCGCAAGTGCGCCGCTCCAGATAGCCTACTCGATTTTCTTCCGGCACGTTGTTTTCGATCTCAAAGCGAATCACCGCTTCCAGGCAGAGCTCGGTCTGCTCGGCGGTTAGAAAGCGCCCATCCGGCCATTTACGCAGCGCCACCGCCTGCTTCAGGCTTTCGTAAATGCTCGGGGTCATCTGACCGATCATGCGCTCAAAGCTCATATCACTCATAAAGGGCTCCAGTCTTGGTAAACGTTAACGCATCGATTTGGGGCGTTTGGCGCAATAGTACCAGCCTGTCGCCAGCCCCACGAGTAGCCCGCCCAAGTGTGCTTCATTGGCCACGTTGCCAAAGCCCAAATAGCCGGCAAACGAGGTCATGGTGAACACCATCCAGCCGAGCATGAACACGACCAGCATGTGGGGCACGAAAAAACCGCTTTGCGGGCGTTTGCGCGAGAGTAGCCAGACGTGGCCCAGCAGCGCGTAAACCACGCCGGACATGCCGCCAAAAAGCGCCGTGCCGGTGGCGTACTGGGCCAGGTTCGAGCCGACACCCGCCACTAAAAGCAGCGCCAGCATGGTTTTACTGCCCTGTAAAAGCTCGACCTGGCGGCCGAAGTACCATACCCACATCAAGTTGAAAATCAGATGCATCAAACTGAAGTGCAAAAACACCGGGGTCAAAAGCCGCCACAACTGGCCGGTGGCCAGCGTCTCGCCAAGCCCCGAGGCCACCAGGGCGTTATTGACCACGCCCACGGGCACGATGGTGAGCCCGGCCAGCACCCCATCACCCAAGGTGTTCATCAGTAAAAACACCAGCAGGCTTAGCCCGATGATGAGGGCGGTAACGGGCAGCCGACGCAAAAGGTTCAGCCCCTGGGTGGCCTGGCCACTTTGGGGGCGCGGCCCCACCACCAGGGGTTCGCCCTGCTGCCAGCGGCGCACAAGCGCGGTCAGCTCATCTTTTTGGCGGGGGTCGGCCACCCAAAGCGCCAGGCCGTCGGCCTCTTCGGTGAACCGGTGGCCAATGCGGTAGTGCCAAAGCGCTTTGCGCAGCTCGCTGGTATCGGTGTCAGCGGGTAACAGCATAACAGGGTGCATAACACCTCCCTCGGGGTGAAACGGTCGATTGGGGCTGTCTGCTCTGCGCGGTGCCTTTTATACAGGCATAAAAAAACCGGCGGAGGGGGCCGCCGGCTTAAAGCAAGGGATCATTCAAGGGAACACTTACTCTGATAGCCGGCAGCGGGGTTAGTTCAGCAATTTTTTCAAAAAAAGATGTTTCTCTATGTATCCATGAATAACGTGAATTAAAAAGCGGCGCCTAACGCATTAAAACGGGGCGGTTCTCTTCCCGCTCGACATCCACCCATACGAAGCGGTCAGCGCTTAGTTCCCGCTCGCCATCGAACCGATAGGCCACCAGCCGCCCGTACTTCACGGCACTGTAGTCCAGGCAGGCAATGTTGCGCGCCGGCAGCGCCGGAATGCCCTCGCACCAGTAGTGGCCGATAAACAGCACCGGCTCGTCCGGGCCGTAGTAGCTCAACCCCGCGTGCTCTTGCTCGCTGAGCGGGCGGGTCTCCAGGTGGCCCGGCAGGTTGTCCGGCTGGAACACGACGTCGCCCCACTGTTGGGGGTCGGCCGCCCAGAAGTGGGCGCGAAAATTCTTGCGCGTGAAGCCGTCGCCGGAGTGAATGGCGACCCCCTCGGGCAGAGAAATATTCGGCCCGCGGGTCAGCCGGTCGACGATCTGAAACGCCTCGGTGGAGGGGTCCGCGGACTCCTCGAGCATTCGATCCTCCAGGCAGGCGTTGGGTGAGCGCGCCTTGAGTGCCTCGATCAACGGCGCATCCCAGCAGGCGTGAACCACGCGAAAGCCCTCCATTTCCAGAAACAGCGGCAGGGTCTTGAACCAAGCGAGCGTATCTTCCCATTCATTGGTATGGTCGCGGTATTGCTCCAGGGTATCGGCGATGATGCGGTTGTGGCGCGGCGAGTGCTCTCTGAGCCAGCGCCGGCCGCTGCCTTCCGGCGCCGGTTGAGTGTAGGCCAGGGCGTGATGTTCGTGATTGCCCATCACGATGTACGCCTGGCCCTCGTCGACCATTCGCCGCGCGATCTGCACGGCCAGGCGGATGCGCGGGCCCCGGTCGATCAGGTCGCCCAGAAAGATCACCTTGCGCGTGGGGTGGCAATAAACACCCTCCCGCTTTTTATAGCCAAGCTTTTCGAGCAGCGCGGCCAGCGTAGCGCCGCAGCCGTGTACGTCGCCGATCAAATCAAAACCGTTACTCATCAATCCCCCAGCCGGTGGCTCCAGCCCAGCTTGCTGCGCAGAATATCGTAGTAGTTGTGCCCTAGCGGATGAACCAGCTGGACGCGAGCAGGCTTACGGGTAATCACTAACACGTCGCCGGCCTTGGCTACCGCGCGGGTCTGACCGTCGCAGCTGACGTGCGGGTAGGAGTGGTTGGTTTCGCCGATATGGATACGGATTTCACTGGCCGCGTCGATCACGATCGGCCGGCTGGAAAGCGTATGGGGAAACATGGGCACCAGGGTGATGACATCGAGCTTGGGATGCATGATGGGCCCACCCCCGGAGAGCGCGTAGGCGGTCGAGCCGGTGGGTGTGGCGACGATCAGTCCATCGCTTCGTTGGCTATAGACGAACTGGCCATCGACGAAAAGCTCGAACTCGATCATGCGCACCGCTTTACCCGGGTGCACCACCACCTCGTTGAGCGCATCGCCGTGCCCTACCGCCACGCCGTCGCGATAAAGCACGGCGTCGAGTAAAAAGCGCGGTTCGACCTCGAACTCCCCCGCCAGCACTTCCCCCACTCGGGTTTCCAGTTCATCCGGCGAGATATCGGTCAAAAACCCCAGCCGCCCGCGGTTGACGCCCAGGATAAGCGTGCCGCTTTGGCAAAGCGTACGCGCCGCGCCAAGAAGACTGCCGTCGCCGCCCACCACGATCACCAGATCGCAAAGCTCGCCGAGCATTCGGCGGCTGGTTTCGGGCTGGCCATGATAGGGGATCATGGTCGCGGTGCGGTCTTCGACCAGCACATGATAGTCGTGGCCAGTCAGGTACTCGACCAGCCGGGTGAGCGAGTCGATGACCTTGTCGCTACCCAGCCGACCGATCAAGCCGATCGTTTTGAACGGCCGGTCACTCGCGGTGCTGGGCGTGGCGGACGTAGAGGGTGGCGTAGCGGGCATGGGCGGCTCTCACTGTTGTCAGTCGCCCATTATGAAGCTCCCCTGGCACGCGGGCAAATCCGCCCGCCGCTTAACGGTGCAGCAAAGGCCTGGAAACGCTGCGCGGGCGGCGCTTGAGCCACCACTGGTTGAGCCAAAGCGAGGCCAGGATGATCGATCCGCCGAGCGCCAGGCGACCAAGGTCCGCATCCCGGTTCCAAATCACCACGTTGACCAAGAGCCCCGCGGGCACCAGCACGTTGTTCATTACCGCCAGGGTTCCCGCATCGACTTGGGTGGCGCCCTGGTTCCAGGCGAAGTAGCCCACCCCCGAGGAGAGCAGCCCAAGCAAAGCCAGCACCCCCCACTGGGTGGACGTAGTAGGCAGCGCCTGGGCATCGCCCATCAGCAAAAACGCGGGCAGCGCGATGATCAGCGCGCCGACGAAGAACCAGCCGAACACGTTGTGCCAGGCCAAATCCTCGGCGTAACCCGCGGCCAGTCGACGATACCCCACCTGACCGATGGCGAAGCAGAGATTCGCCCCCTGCACGACCAAAAAGCCGAGCCAGAAACCGCTGTTCACGCCGTCGAAACGGATCACCGCCGCGCCGATTACTGCAAGTACCGCGGTGACCAGATAGATCGGGGTAAAGCGCTTGAACATCAAATCGTCGAGCAGCGCAATGTAAACCGGCGTGAAAATGGTGAACAGCACCACCTCCGGCACCGACAGCACTAGATAAGCGTGGTATACGAAAAGGTACATGATACCGAGTTGAACCGCCCCCAGCGCCATGAGCGCGGCGATATCGCGCTTTTTCAACAAACCCGGGCGTAAAAACGGCAAAAACACTAAAAGCGCGAGCGTAATGCGCACCAGCACCGCGAAGTAGTTATCCACTTGCCCCGCGATGTAAACGCCGATCAGCGAAAACGAAAACGCCCAGAGCGCGGTAACCCCCACCAAATAACCCATGGTCAACCTCTTCGACTTTAAAAGTTGACTGGATTATACGAAGATCCTCGCGAAGGTAAACCTTTAACTAAAACAAGGTTAACGGCGAAGCACCCACACGAGTGCGTAAAGGGCGCCCGGCACCCAACCCAGAAGCGTCAGCACCAGCGCGATGAACACTCGCTTGCCCCCTGCCCCGGTCAACCCAACGCCCAGCGGCGGCAACAACACCGCCAGCGCCGCGTAAGCCGCCTTGAGCGCGGCGGGCTCGCCCGCTTGGGGGGTGACCGCCAGGTTGTTGGGCTTTGGCGGCTGCTCCGGCGCGGGTTTTGCAGCGGATTGAGGCGTATCGGGGGTGAAATGCTCAACCGGTGCCGGTTGAGAAGCGGCGTCGGGGCTAAACTGTTCGACGGGGTCGTTTTGCTCCTGCGCCTCGCGGCGCTCGCGCTCGAGTGCTTTGCGATGCGCCTCTTTATCGATTTTCTGCTCGAGGGTACCGGCGTCGTCAGCCAGCTCATCGTGGTAGCGCTCCCAGTCTTCCCAGTCGTGGGGCGTGCCGGATTTTGGCCGCGCGTCGCCGGAATCCCGGGCACGAGCCCAGGCTTTTTCTTCGAGCGTATTGGGCCGGTCCGGCTCGCGCTCCACGCCAACGCCTTTACGGTTCAAGTATTCGCGGGCATCCATAAACGCCTCCTCGAGTTTAAACGCCCAGGTTTACCCTGAACGCTTAAACGCTATAGTGGTACGTGAGGCCCTTTATCATGCGGGCACTGACCCAAGAGTCAAACCAGGCCGCGCGTTCAGTGCAGCCTGGTAGAAATATCAGTAGTATAGGCAAGCCAAAAAAAACCGCTGCCAGAAGGCAGCGGAAACAAGGGATCGAAAAAGAAGCCAGTGCAACACTTCTTGCGACTGCTATCGCGTGTTGCCTGTACATTCTCTGACACTAATTTGGCAAAAAGTTCTCAATCGAACGACGTTTTCGCTATTTTTTCTGCTTGCAGGCAGGTAATAGCCAAACGCAAAGAGCGGGCAAGGAGCACAACATGGCGCTGTATTTACTGGTGCTTGGTGTTTGTCTACTGGTGATCGGCTCGGTGCTGGTCATTTTGATGACGACGAGCACACCGCGCTATCGCACCGAGCCCAAACACCTGCTGGCCCTTTTTGACAAGGCGCTCGAAAGCAAGGTCAGCGAGACCGAGTGGAACGCCATGATCGGCTACCCGATTCGTCACGACGAGTACCTGGACGGCGTACGCCGCCGGGCGTCACAGCTGATGGATCAATACGGGCGTCGCTGGCAAATCGCCCAGGGCAAGCCGCTACTCAACCAGGCCGGCCAGCAAGAGCTAAAAGCGCTGCGCGACCATTTGGCTGCGCACACTGCGCTTCGCCAGCAGTAAGGCGTTCAAAGCGCCTTTTAAGAGGAGCCGCCCATGCTGAGCACCATCCGCCAGATTCCTCTGGAGAGCGCGGTCAAGCATCACGCCCATGACTTCCATCAAATCGTGATTACGCTGTGCGGCGCCTCGGACTTTGAGATCGAAGGGTTGGGAGGCCGGGTCAACGCGTTCTCCGGCTGTATCGTCCCGGCTAACCACGAGCACTACTATTCCGGCCACGGCTACAACCGCCAGCTCATTTTCGATCTACCGGAGAACGCCCCGGCGTTGACCGGCGAGCATCGTGAGCTGATCGCGCTTTTCGATGCGCCACGCTTTTTCGCCCTCGATGGCTCGCTGCGCCACTACCTGAGCTTCGTCGAGAGCGAGCTGCGCCTGGGCTTCGAGCACGGCGGCGCCGACCATCAGCCCGACCGGCTGGCCGCCACCCTGCTGGGCGCCTTGAAAGCACGGCTCTCCTCGCCTCTGCCCTCGCCCAAGCGCCAGCTCGACCTGGAACCTATCGATCGCTATATCGCTATCCGCCTGGCCGATGAGCTGCGCGTTGCGGATCTCGCCCGCTTGGCCTGCCTTAGCGAGGCGCACTTCTCCGCGCGCTTTCGCGCCCAGACCGGGCTTTCGCCTTGGCAGTACGTGCGTCGTAAGCGGCTAAGCGCGGCGCGCGAGCTAATCACACAAAGCCGTCTGCCGCTGACCGATATCGCCGTGCAAACCGGCTTTGCCAACCAAAGCGCGCTCTCTCACGCCTTCCGGCGCCGCTACGGGCAGTCGCCCCGCGCGTTCAGGCAGGTGCGTGAAAACGCGCTGGGGTTCGAGGCGGGCCCGGGCGAGCTCGCCTTTAAGTAACGTGTGGAAAGTGACAAAAAGCCGCGCTTACCGCGAAATTGACACGTTTTACCGCGATACCGACATACACCCATTCGTTAGGCGCTCTACATTCGAGCGCTATCAGGCACGCGCCGTGCCATCTTTCGTTCTATTGGAACACGGGGGCCACAATGCTCAACGCCAAAAAAATGCGCGACTCCAACGTCTGGCAAACCGATCTCGATACGCTTTTGAAAACCGTCAGCGACCACTATATCGTCGATGAAGACACCTACGTGGCTGAACTGATCAAGGTGCTCGACGCCGGGCGCGAAGACTTCGACCGCATTGGCGAAAAGACCGCCGAGCTTGTGCGCAACGTGCGCAAGATGGATACCGCCGTCGACACCATCGACGAGCTTTTGCAGCAGTACAGCCTGGACACCCACGAAGGCTTGATGCTGATGTGCCTGGCCGAGGCAATGCTGCGCATTCCCGATAAAGCGACGGCGGACGCGCTGATCGAAGACAAACTGGGCCCGGCGGACTGGCAGTCCCACGTCGGTAAAAGCGAATCCTGGATGGTCAACGCCTCCACCTGGGGCCTTTTGATGACCGGCCGGGTGCTCAAGCTCGACGAGCCGCGCGAAGGCCAGCCCGCGAACTTCATCAACCGCATGGTCAACCGGATGGGCGAGCCGGTGATTCGCCGCGCCATGTTCGAGGCGATGAAGATCATGGGCAAACAGTTCGTGTTGGGGCGGGATATCGACGAGGCGCTGAAACGCTCGAAGCCGCTTTTCAACAAGGGCTACACCTACTCCTACGACATGCTGGGCGAGGCGGCGCGCACCCGCGACGACGCCAAGCGTTATTTCGACGACTACGCCCGGGCCATCGAGCAGGTCGGCAAGACGTCGCAGCGTTTGAACGAGCGCACACCCAAGCCGTCGGTCTCGATCAAGCTTTCTGCCCTTCACCCCCGCTACGAATTCGGCCGCCGCGAGCAGGTGCTCGCCGAGCTCGTCGATAGCGTCATCGCGCTCGTAACGCGGGCCCGGGAGCTGGACGTCGCGGTGACCATCGATGCCGAAGAGGTCGACCGTCTCGAGCTTTCACTCGAGGTTTTCCGCGCCGTATTCGAGAGCAGCGCGGCCAAGGGCTGGGGCCACTTCGGCCTTGTGGTTCAAGCCTACTCCAAGCGTGCGCTGCCGGTGCTTTACTACATCAACCGGCTGGCCGAGCAGCAGGGCGACGAAATTCCGCTTCGCCTGGTCAAAGGCGCTTATTGGGACAGCGAGATCAAGGAGTCGCAGCAGCTCGGCGTGGATGGCTACCCGGTGTATACCCGCAAGGCGTGTACCGACGTGGCGTATCTGGCCTGCGCGCAGTTCCTGCTTTCCGAGGATACCCGCGGGCGCATTTTCCCGCAGTTCGCCACCCACAACGCCCACACCGTGACCGCTATCGTCGAGCAGGCCAATGAAGGCGCCCGGGCGTTCGAATTCCAGCGCCTGCACGGCATGGGCGAGGCGCTTTACGAAGCCGCCTTGAAGCGTGCCCCAGAAGGCACCTACTGTCGTATCTACGCCCCGGTCGGCGCCCACAAGGACCTGCTCCCCTACCTGGTGCGCCGTTTGCTGGAAAACGGCGCCAACTCCTCTTTCGTTCACCAGCTGGTCGACCCGGAAATCCCGGTGGAGTGGCTCTGCCAACACCCGCTTGAGACGCTCAAGCAGTACGACACCCTGGCCAATACGCGCATTCCCGCCCCGCGGGACATTTACGGGCCCAAGCGCCAGAACTCCCGCGGGGTGAACCTGAACATCCGCAGCCACTTCGAGCCGCTGATGGAGAACATGGCCGCCTTCATGGAGACCCAGTACCCGGTCAAGCCGCTGCTGGCCTTCGATATCGAAGACGACGCGGCCAATACGCACAAAGTCGTCGCGCCGTTCGATCACAACCTGAGCGTGGGCACTGTACAGTGGACCACTAGCGAGCAGGCCACAAAAGCGCTCGACGCCGCTTGGGCGGCCTTCCCCCGCTGGGATGACACGCCGGTGGCCGAGCGCGCCGCGATTCTGCGCCGCCTGGCGGATCTCATGGAAGCGCACATGCCGGAGCTGATGACGCTTTGTTGCCGTGAAGGCGGCAAGCTTCTGACCGACGGCGTGGACGAGATCAAGGAAGCGGTGGACTTCTGCCGCTACTACGCGATGCGTGCCGAAGAGTCGTTTGGCGATGTGATCGAACTGCCCGGGCCGACCGGCGAATCCAACCGTTTGACCATGGGCGGCAAGGGCGTATTCGCCGCTATCAGCCCCTGGAACTTCCCGGTGGCGATCTTCTGCGGCCAGATCGTCGCGACGGCGGTTGCGGGTAACACGGTATTGGCCAAGCCCGCCGAACAGACCTCGATTATCGCCCACCGCGTGATCGAGCTGCTTTATGAAGCCGGCATGCCTCGCGATGTGGTCCAACTGCTGCCCGGCGACGGCCCTACCGTGGGCAGCGTGCTGACCTCGGACCCGCGCGTGACCGGCGTGGTGTTTACCGGCGGCACGGACACCGCGCAGTCGATCAACCGCTCTCTGGCCGCTCGGGAAAACGCCCCGCTGCCGACCCTGATTGCCGAAACCGGCGGGCTGAACGCGATGATCGTGGATTCCACCGCCCTGCCCGAGCAGGTCGTGGTCGATGTGATCCAGTCGGCCTTTCAAAGCGCCGGCCAGCGCTGTTCGGCGCTTAGAGTGCTCTACCTGCAAGACGATGTCGCCGACCGGGTGATCGAGATTCTCAAGGGTGCGATGAGCGAGCTAAGGATAGGCGACCCGCGGGAACTGGGCACCGATGTGGGCCCGGTGATCGATGAGGATGCGCGTAGTAGCCTGATGACGCATATCCAGACGCTCAAAGACGAAAATCGCCTGGTCGCCGAGACGCCCATGGCCGCCGAGCACACGCAACACGGCACCTTCGTGGCGCCGGTCGCCTTCGTCATCGACAGCATCGATGCGCTCACCCGCGAGCAGTTCGGCCCGGTGCTACACATCGTGCGCTACAAGGCCCGGGACATCGACAAGGTGATCGAGACGATCAACGCACGGGGCTATGGGCTCACCTTTGGCGTGCATAGCCGTAACGAATCCTTCGCCACGGACATCGCGAAGAAAATTCGGGTGGGCAATGTGTACATCAATCGTAATATCATTGGCGCCGTGGTCGGCGTACAGCCCTTTGGCGGGCAGGGTTTTTCCGGCACCGGGCCCAAGGCAGGTGGCCCGCACTACCTGCAGCGCTTCGTGACGGAAAAAACCGTGACCAACAACACGGCGGCACTGGGCGGCAACGCCTCGCTGCTCGCCCTGGGCGACGAATAAGTACCCGGCTTCTTCGAACGACGGGCTCGAAACCCTGGCGCTCGCCCCCCTCTTTTTTTTTGGGGGGGGGTGACGTCAACTTACATCAACGTATTGCTAACAATAACGAGCAGTGTCGGAGCCTTCCGATTGGATCAACAGGGGAAATTCTATGGATACTGGCGTTTGGATCAGTCTTTTCGCGTACTTTGCGCTGATGGTCGGCATAGGGGTCTATGCCATGCGCACTTCAACCTCCACCTCGGAGGATTACGTACTGGGCGGGCGAACCTTGAGCCCCAAGGTGGCCGCCCTTTCCGCCGGCGCCTCGGACATGAGCGGCTGGCTGCTGTTGGGCCTGCCCGGGGCCATGTTCGTGTCCGGGCTGGCGTCGGCCTGGATCGGTATCGGCCTTCTAGTGGGGGCCTTTTTCAACTGGCTGCTGGTTGCCCCGCGCCTGCGTGAGCAGACGGTGCATTACGGCAACGCCATTACCATTCCGGCCTTTCTGGCCAACCGCTTTCCCACCCGCGCACTGTCGCTAAGAACCGTGTCGGCCATCGTCATCGTGATCTTCTTTGCGGTGTACACGGCGTCCGGCCTGGTCGCGGGTGGGCGGCTTTTCGAAAGCGCTTTCGCCGGGGTCATCGATCTTGGCGGGTTCAGCGACTACGGCACCGGCATCATCATCACCCTCGGCGTGGTGCTGGTCTATACCGTGGTCGGCGGCTTTTTGGCGGTCAGCCTGACCGACTTCGTTCAGGGCTGCATCATGATGCTGGCACTGATCATCATGCCGGCGGTGGTACTTTTCGGCGAAGGCGGCGGCGGCTTCAGCCAGGCCTCGCAAACGCTGAACGAGGTGGACCCCACTTTGCTCTCCTGGACCGACGGGCTGACCTTCATTGGTTGGCTTTCGGCGGTGACCTGGGGGCTTGGCTACTTCGGTCAGCCGCACATCATCGTACGCTTCATGGCGATTCGCAGCCTCAAGGACGTGCCCATCGCGCGCAATATCGGCATGAGCTGGATGCTGGTCTCCATGATCGGTGCCGTTTCATTGGGTATTTTCGGCCGCGCCTTTGCGATCCGTAATGGCCTGGACGTCGAAAACCCCGAGACGATCTTCATCATCCTCTCGGAGCTTTTGTTCCACCCGCTGATTACCGGCTTTTTGTATGCCGCGCTATTGGCGGCGGTGATGAGTACCATTTCCAGCCAGCTGCTGGTCGCCTCGTCATCGCTGACCGAGGACTTCTACCGGCTGTTTTTGCGCAAACAAGCAAGCGAGAAAGAGACCGTCACCGTTGGCCGTATAAGCGTGGCGCTGGTAGGAACCGTGGCCGCCATCATCGCCTCCAATCCGGAATCCCAGGTGTTGGGGCTCGTCAGTAACGCCTGGGCCGGTTTCGGTGCGGCGTTCGGCCCGGTGATTTTGCTTTCGCTGATGTGGTCGCGCACCAACGGCGCCGGTGCCATTGCCGGCATGGTGGTCGGGGCGCTCACCGTCATGCTCTGGATCAGCCTGGGCTTTAACGGCGAATTTTTGGGTGGCCCCGGCATTTACGAGATCATTCCCGGCTTCATTGCCTCGTTCATCGCCATCATGGTGGTGAGCAGCATGACCGCGGATGCCGGTGAATACCGTCACATCGACCGTTAAACGTTGACTGATAGCTCCAAGGCCACCTTCGGGTGGCCTTTTTTATGCGCGTTTTCAATACTCTTGCGCTGAGTCAAAAACCCGCCCGCGCCAACGCGATACGCTCTGCTAACGGTTTCAAGGTTACTTTCTCAAAGCCGAGCGTCACGTTATCCACAAGGAGCAGCGCCATGGGTCGTCTCACTTTTACTACTCTCGTCACCGCTGGCCTCGCGGCGGCCACTTTCGCCGCCAGCGGTCAGGCTTTCGCTTATGGCGAGGGTGACTTCTTCACCCGCGCCGGTATCGCCAAAGTATCGCCCAAAAGCGGCAACGGCACGCTGGACACCGCGCTTGGCGATCTCAAGGTCGATGTCGAAGACAAGTCAGACTTCGCCTTCACCCTGGGGTATCGCTTTCACGACAAGTTTGGCGTGGAGCTACTCGCCGCGCTGCCTTTCAAGCATGATATCCGCTTGAACGGCGACAACATCGCCTCGACCAAGCACCTGCCACCGACGCTGACGCTTCAGTACTACCCGCTGGGTGGCACGGAGTCACCGGTTCAGCCCTACGTAGGCGCCGGCGTCAACTACACCCGCTTCTCCAGCGAGCAGGTCGATATCGACGGCGTTAGCCTGGACCTGGACAACACCTGGGGCGCAGCGGGTCAGGCAGGCATCGACCTGCTGGTCGACGATCACTGGTCGCTGAACGCCGCGGTCTGGTACCTGGATATCGACAGCGACGCAACCGTGGCGGGCAGTTCCGCGGGCAGCGTCGAGATCGACCCGGTGGTGGTCATGGCCGGTATTGGCTACCGTTTCTAAACTGCCGCTTGGTGCATATAACATGTATGCATAAAAAGGCCCGGTGCTTTTGCGAGCCCGGGCCTTTTACGTGCCGAACCTTCGAAGTCAGCCCTCGGTGACCAGTTTATCCACACGCTCGACGGCTCGAACCACCAACAACTGGTCGCTGGCGCGGGTTTTTTCCTGCTGCAAATAAGCGGCGACCGCCGGGGCAACCTCGCACTTGGCAGGCATCGACGCCTTGGCATCGATCATCGTATCGAGCTTTGGAATAAACACGAAGCGCAGCCACTGGGCCAGCGACATGGTATCGACGCAAAAAGGCTGTTGGCTTTCAAAGGCCTTCGCATCGGGGGTGGGCATACGCCAAAGCTCGGCCGCTTTCATCGCGGCTTCGAGCTCACGCAGCGCCTGGTGTAGCGATTGATGAACGCTCATAAGCTCCTGGGGAGTCGGTGCATGGATAACGCATTATCCCTTTTATGGGAACAACTTGCCATGACCCGAGCGCCTGCGCCGCACCAATCGAGTTACTCACAGATTCACAGAAAACCTGCAAGAGACTGTGGATAAACTATGGAAAGGTGACGCAGAGCCACCCCCCATGGGCCTCTGACAATGTTGCTTAATTTTTAACCGGTAAACTCGGGCTGACACTGCGCGCCGGTCGAGGTAGAGTGCAGGCCTGCACAAGGGAAGGAATTAATGCAAGCACTCCATACTCTCGACGAGTTCTTTGAGCGAAGCGGTGCCGACGTATCGTTTTACCATATGGGCCGACGCGTAGCGCCCTGCGCCAGGCAAACATTGGCGAGCTTCGAACGCGGCGAAACGCCCTGGCCGGAGCCCTGGCAAGGCCAGGCGCGCATTGGCGTCGTGTTTCGCATTGGCGATATGGTCGAGCCCGCGATCTGGTTTTTGGCGCTACCGCTCGACGAGCAAGGCTTGCTCTCTCCCGCCTCTCGCGATGGCTTTTTGAACCGGTTGGTGGAAACGCTGGGGCGTAACGTGAGCACCCTCGGCCAAAAGGACCCGAGCGGCGAGCATTTCATGAAGGATAACCCGCTCGCATTCACCCCGAGCCTGCCCTTTCAGGCGGTGCTCAACGCCCGAGCGCGCTGGGCACTGGGGCTTGCCGCGAGTCAGCACCTGGAGCCCGTAGAAGCCTACTTAAGCGGTCAACAAACAATTGATTGGCAAGCGTTAGGTCTACAGGGCATTGCCGACTACACTGTGCGAAGCGACAGCGAATCCCACCACCTTCTGGCACGAGCCATCAGCGAGCAGCGCCTGGAAGACGAAGTCATTCGCGCGCTGTGTCTTTGTCTTGAGCACTGCGCGCCCGACGAAGCACTGGTCAAGGCGCTGGCCGCTAAAGGCGAGCTGGCGGCCAACGCAGGCGACGTCGAAACCCTGTGCGCCTGCGTGCGAGCCGTGGGCGGTAGCGAAAACCAGGCCGCGGGCGACTGGTACAAGGCGCTGCTCGATGATAGTGCCGCCTGCGGGCCGGATTTACTGGCCGCCATCGCCGGGCGCGGTTGGCCATGGCTTGAAGACGCCGAGCGCTTGCCGCTCTTTCTAGAGCGCCTGGCCGAGCACCCAAATACTAATTTTACCGCTGCGGTGCGCGATATCGCGCTGATCCCAAGGCTAAGGCTTTTGGTCGTGATGACGCTGCGCGATGCCCCGGCAGACAGCGCCATTCAATCTCGGCTGGCGAATATCACGTCTCGCCACTAACGTTAAGAACAGACAAAGATTTTCGTATAGATACCGAGGCGTTGGCTCAACGCCCGGCTTGAATCGCTGCCCTCGGGCGCGTGTTAAGGAGCAGCCGTGAAGGAACTACCCTATCAGGCCAAAGCCGTCATCGGGCGTCGAGAAATGGTGACGCTTCCTGAGCTTGGGCTTCATCTTTGCTGTAAAGCCGATACCGGCGCGCGCACCTCGGCGCTTCATGCCGAAGAGATCGCCACCGAAGAGGACGCCGAAGGCCAGCTCTGGATCAGCTTCATTACCCATAGCGGTGGCCCCAATACCCCGGGGCACCGCTATAAGCTTCACCTGCACGACCGGCGGCGCGTGACCAGCTCCAACGGGCACAGCGAATGGCGCTACGTGATTCGCACCCCCGTTTTGCTTGGCGATCTCGACTTTCCCGTCGAGCTCACGCTGACCGACCGAAGCAATATGCGCCACCCCATGCTGCTGGGCCGTCGGGCCATGCGGCGCCTGCTGGTCGCCCCAGGCGCTGCCTTTTTGCACGGCGAACCCTGAACCTGCAAACGTACCTATCCTGATCCGGAGTACCCTATGCATATTGCTCTGCTTTCGCGTAATCGCAATCTCTACTCGACCCGCCGCCTGGTCGAAGCCGCCGAAGCGCGCGGCCACTCCGCCCGCGTCGTCGACACGCTGCGCTGCTACATGAGCATCGCCGCCCACCACCCGTCAATTCACTACAAGGGTGCCGAGATCGAACGCTTCGACGCGGTCATTCCGCGTATCGGTGCATCGGTCACCTTCTACGGCTGTGCGGTACTACGCCAGTTCGAGATGATGGGCACCTACGTGATCAACGACTCGGTGGCGATCACCCGCTCACGCGACAAGCTGCGCTCGCTGCAGTTGCTCTCGCGCAAGGGGTTGGGCCTGCCGATCACCGGCTTCGCCCACTCGCCGGACGACATCCCCGATTTGATCACCATGGTCAAAGGCGCGCCGCTGGTGATCAAACTGCTCGAGGGCACTCAAGGCATCGGCGTGGTACTGGCCGAGACCAACCAGGCCGCGGAGTCGGTGATTCAGGCCTTCATGGGCATGAAAGCCAATATCATGGTTCAGGAGTACATCAAAGAGGCCAAGGGCGCGGATATCCGCTGCCTGGTCATCGGCGATAAGGTCGTGGCCACCATGAAGCGCCAAGCCGCCGAAGGCGAGTTTCGCTCCAATCTACACCGGGGCGGTACGGCCAGCGTCATTCGTATCACCCCGGAAGAGCGCTCGACGGCGATTCGCGCCGCCAAGGCGATGGGCCTTCAAGTGGCCGGCGTAGACCTTTTGCGCGCCAACCACGGCCCGGTGATCATGGAAGTCAACTCGTCGCCTGGGTTACAGGGGATCGAAACCGCCACGGGCAAGGACATTGCCGGCATGATCATCGAGCACATCGAGAAAAACGCGACGCCGCCGCGCAAAGCGCCCCCCAAGCCTAAAGGCTAGGGCTCAAGGCCTTGGGCCGAGCGCTAAAAATAATCCGTTTGAGGGGTGGCAAAACCCGGCCGCCCCCGCCACAATTTGCGTCACCGAAGGAGGTAGACGCTCATGTTTCTTGATAATCGCCAGGTGGCGATGGACAGCGTGCTCGAAGCGCTGGCCGACAGTATTGACTATTTCCAGGATAACCTTGAGCGCCTGCGCCCCACGCTGCGCGACGCTTTGAAGCCCTACTACGCCGCCCGACTCAAGCAGATGCGTTCTTTGCAGTCTTTGGCGCGTAGCCAACTTAAAATGCTCCCCCGGGACGCCGACGTCGAGCGCGACGATTTCCTGTGGCTCTGGAGCCGCTTGAAAAGCTTTGTGGGCAACGACAGCCAGGTACTGATCAACGAGCTTCTGGAGCAGGAGCGCGTACTGATGCAGGCCCTCTCGACGCTGTTTACTCATCCGCTGCCCGAAGCAATCGAACCAGTGATCGATGAGGCCATGAAGGCGTGCCGTCAGCTGATCCGCGAACTCTACAACCTGCAAAAACAGCGCGCCAAGCGCTAGCGGCACCGCTATTCACTGCCCTCGCCATGTGGCGACGGCGAGACCGGCATCAGCTCGGCGGGTAGATGGTAAATAAGCGGTAAGACGGAATTTGAGGTAGGCACATTCCGTTGGGTCTCGATCGGCTCGGTTGGCCCGAGAAAATAAGGCTCGCGCCCCCAGAGATAAAGATCCCCAAGCGTTGCCACGCGCGCCGCCACTTCACGCAGGTGCAAGCGCCACTCGCCCGCCGCCGGCTGCTGCTCGGCCACGCAACCGGTTACGTCCATCCCCAGTGAGCGGCCGATATAAATGGCGCGCGGAAGGTGCCAGCTCTGGGTCACCAGCAGCGCCTGGTCGAGTTCGAACACATCGCGGGCACGCACCAGGGTGTCGTAGGTACTGAATCCAGCAAAGTCCAGCGTCATGCGGGGAGAGGCTACGCCGCGGCGGTGTAGCTCGCGCCACATGGCGCGGGGCTCGTTATACGCCTGGGTGCGGTTATCACCGGAGAGCAGCAGATGGTTCACCGTCGCCCGCTCGATTAGCTCGGCGGAGGTCCGCATGCGCGCGTGGAAGTGCGGGTTTCGCAGCCCGCTGCGGGTCCAGTGGGAGGTGCCGAATACGATGGCGACCTCATCGGGCCGGCACTGCTCCAAAGGCCGGTCGATAAAGCGGGCGGTGCTTGCCAGCACCCAAACGTTACCGGCTAAAAACACCAATGCCGCCAGCAGCACAAAGGCCACCAGCGACACCAACACCCATCGAATCGCCCGAATCAAAATACTAAACATCCAGCGCCTCGGCCGGGTTAGAACATGCCGAGCTCAAGCTTGGCCTCGTCACTCATCATGTCCCGACTCCAGGGCGGGCTAAACACGATTTCCGTATGTACCTTGCTGATCTGCGGCGCGCCAAGAATCTTGTTGCGCGCGTCGGCGGCGATCACATCGCCCATACCGCAGCCAGGTGCGGTCAATGTCATGCGAATCGTCACCATGCGCTCGCCGCTGATCAGCTGGTCGATCCGACAGCCGTACACCAAACCCAAATCGACGATATTGACCGGGATTTCCGGATCAAAACAGGTCCTGAGCTGCTCCCACACGAAGGCCTCGATGTCCGCTTCGCTGGCGGACTCGGGAAGTGTCGGCGTGGGTAGCGCCTCGAGCCCCAGCGCGTCCAGGTGACGCCCCTCGATTAGATAAAGGCGCCCCTCGAAGCCCACGCTGACGGTACTGCCCTTGGCCTGCATGATGCTGACCACGCTGTCCTCGGCCAACGTTTCTGTGCTACCAAACGGAATCGCGATCGCCTCGACGTCGCGCTGAAGCGGCAGTTGCTGGCCGCGGGTGAGACTTGCCACCTGCTCAATATCCATAAACGCTATCTCACCATTCCAATGACCCGTTTAAGCGCGGCGACGAAAATGTCGATCTCTTCCAGCGTATTATACGCGGCAAACGACGCGCGACACGTGGCTTCGACACCAAAATGGTGTAAAAGCGGCTGGGCGCAGTGGTGGCCGGTGCGAATGGCCACACCCAACTGGTCGATCAAAAGCCCGATATCCTGGGAGTGGGCGCCGTCGACCACGAAGGACAATACCCCGGCCTTGTGCGGCGCGGTACCGATGATCCTGAGGCCGTCGATTTCGCTAACGCCTTGGGTGGCGTGATCCAAAAGCGTGGCTTCCCACTGTCCGATCTTGCTCACGCCGACGCCTTCGACCCACTCGAGCGCCTCTCCCATGGCGATGACCTCGGCTATCGCCGGGGTGCCCGCCTCGAACTTGTGCGGGGTCTCGGCAAACACGGTACCCGCGTCAAACGACACGGTTTTGATCATCTCGCCGCCCCCCTGCCAGGGCGGCATGGCATCCAATAGCGCCTTCTTGCCGTAAAGTGCGCCGGCGCCGGTGGGCCCGTACACTTTATGGCCGGAGAACGCGTAGAAATCCACGTCCAGATCCTGAACATCGATCTTTTGGTGAGGAGCTGCCTGGGCGCCATCGACCAGGATCAAGGCGCCATGATGGTGGGCCAGGCGAGCCAGCTCCTTCACCGGGTTGATGGTACCCAAGGCGTTGGAGACGTGATTCACCGCAACCAGCTTGGTGCGCTCACTCAAAAGCGCCTGGTAGGCGTCCATGTCGAGCGCCCCATCCGCGTCTACCGGAATCACCTTCAGGGTAAAACCCCGCTCGGCGGCCAGCATCTGCCAGGGCACGATGTTGGAGTGGTGCTCCAGCATCGAGATCAACACTTCGTCACCCTCGGCGAGGTTTTGGCGACCCCAGCTCTGCGCCACCAGGTTGATCGCCTCGGTGGTGCCTCGAGTGAAGATGATCTGGCGCGTGTCTTCGGCGTTCAAAAACGCCTTGACCCTGGCGCGCGTGCCCTCGAACGCCGCGGTCGCTTCATCGGCCAGCGTATGCAGGCCGCGGTGAATGTTGGCATTGAACCGCGAATAGTAATCGCTGAACACGTCGATCACCCGTTGAGGCGTCTGGCTCGTCGCGGCGTTATCCAGATACACCAGGGGCTTGCCGTGAACTTCCCGGTGCAGTACCGGGAACTGTTCGCGCAGCGCCTTCACATCAAAAAGCGCATCAAACGCCGAGCGCGTCTCAATCGCGGTGTCGAACATGGCTCGCTCCTCTCACTGGTTAAACGCTTATTCGTTAAGCGCGGCGGCAATTTCAACCAGACCCGCCAGGTTGAAGCGCTCGGGTAGCTTGCCGGCCACGGCCAGTTCGACCCGCTCGGCAATCGCATCGAGGGTGACCTGCTCGAGCACTTCGCCGGCGAAGGCCAGCGTCAAAAGCCCACGCGCGGTGGCTTCGTCGATGCCCCGGGTACGCAGCGCGTAGACCGCCTCTTCGTCGAGCTGACCGGTGGTCGTGCCGTGGGAGCACTTGACGTCATCGGCGTAGATTTCGAGTTCGGGCTTTGCGTCGATGTGCGCACGATCCGAGAGCAGCAGGTTCTGGTTGCTCTGAAAGCCTTCGATCTTCTGGCTGTCGCGCTTGACGTAAACCCGGCCGTTGAACACGCCGTGGGCGCGGTCGCCAAGGATGCCCTTGTAGTTCTCGTTGGAGAACGTCAGCGCCGCGTTGTGGTTCACCTTGGTGTGGTTGTCCACGTGCTGGCGACCCTGACCGAAGAACAGCCCGTAAAGGTTGGTATAGGCGTTTTCGCCGTTGAGATCAGCGATGATGTCGTTACGCGCCAGCGCCCCACCCAGGTTCAGATTATACGAGGTGTAGACGCTGTCGCGGCTCTGCTCGACGTGAATGCTGGCGACGTGGAAATCCCCCAGCGGCGCTTCCTGAAGCTTGTAGTGGTTCAGGATGGCGCCGCGGTCGAGCATCAGCTCGGCGACCACGTTGGTGAAGTTGGTGGCATCCGCCTCGCCGGCGTAATGCTCGATGACGGTCGCTTCACTACGCCCACCGGCCTCGATCAGAATGCGCGGGTGGCTCATTACCGCCTCGCCCTCGCGGGAGAGAAACTGCAGGATGATCGGCTTTTCAACCACGGTGTTAGGTGCGATGCGCACCACCGCGCCCTCTTCCATAAAGGCGGTGTTGAGCGCGGCAAAGGCGGAAAAGTCGACGCTGGTCAACCGGCCCAGGGGGCCGCCGACCGCTTCGTGATTCTCTTCGAGCGCTTTGGAGAGCGTGAGTACCTGCACGCCTTCCGGTAGCGAATCGACGTCAGAAAGTGCTTTGGAAAAAACACCGTCGACGAAGCTCAACCGATACGCCTCGATGGGTAATGTCAGCGCCGCCGCTTGGGCCTGGGAGAACTCGGCGCTGTCCGCCAAAGCAAAGTTGGACTGGGCGATGGCACGCACGTCGGTGTATTTCCACTCTTCGTCACGGCGAGTGGGAAAGCCCACCGCCTCGAAGCGCGCGGCACCCGCCTGGCGGCGCGCGGCGATCCAGCTCGGCTCGCCGCTGTAGTGCGTGCTGCGCGTTTTCAGGGTGTCCAAAAACGTTTGGGTGTCGCTCATGCCACGGACTCCTCGATACCTTCGTACCCGTTCGCCTCTAGTGCTTTGGCAAGTTCGGCGTCGCCGGTTTTAACGATGCGGCCATCGACCAGTACGTGCACTTTATCCGGCACGATGTAGTCGAGCAGGCGCTGGTAGTGCGTCACCAGCAAAATGGCGCGCTCCTGGGCGCGCAGGCTGTTCACGCCGTCGGCCACGACCTTCATGGCGTCGATATCGAGCCCTGAGTCGATTTCGTCGAGCATGGCAAGCTTGGGCTGAAGCACGAGCATCTGCAGGATCTCGTTGCGCTTTTTCTCGCCGCCGGAAAAGCCTTCGTTGACCGCGCGCTGCAAAAAGCTTGCGTCCATTTTCATGAAACCAAGCTTCTCTTTGATCAGCTTCATGAATTCCGGGGCCGGCATTTCGCCTTCACCGCGGGCCGCACGCTGGGCGTTGAGCGCGGATTTCAAAAGGTAGATGTTCTTCACCCCCGGAATCTCGACCGGGTACTGAAAACCGAGCAGCAGGCCCGCCTGGGCGCGCTCTTCGATCTCCATCTCGAGCACGTCCTTGCCTTCGAACGTGATACTGCCTTGGGTGACTTCGTAGCCATCCTTGCCCGCGATGACAGCAGAAAGGGTCGATTTGCCCGCGCCGTTGGGGCCCATGATGGCGTGGACTTCGCCGGCGTTGATGGTCAGCGTCAGGCCCTTGAGGATTTCGTTGCCTTCGACGGTGACGTGTAAATCGTTAACTTCCAACATAGTATTAGCCCTTCAAAATCTTGCGGGTCGCCGCGGCGACGCTTGACAGTAAATGGTGGCGCAGGCGTTTAGCCGACCGCGCCTTCCAGGGTCACGTTCAAAAGCGCTTCGGCTTCGACGGCGAACTCCATGGGGAGCTCCTGGAAAACGTCCTTGCAGAAACCGTTGACGATCATGCTGACCGCGTCTTCTTCGCTGATGCCCCGGCTCTGGCAGTAGAACAGCTGATCTTCGCCGATCTTGGAGGTCGTCGCCTCGTGCTCGATCTTGGCGGTGCTGTTGCCGATTTCCTGATACGGGAAGGTATGCGCGCCGCAGGTATCGCCGATAAGAAGCGAATCGCACTGGGTAAAGTTACGCGCGCCCTTCGCTCTAGGTCCGATCTTCACAAGGCCACGGTAGGACTGATCGCTGCGCCCGGCGGAGATACCCTTGGCGACGATGTAGGAGCGCGTGCCCTCGCCGACGTGGATCATCTTGGTACCGGTGTCTGCCTGCTGGCGACCGTTGGTCACGGCGACAGAATAGAACTCGCCGATACTGTCCTTGCCGCGCAGCACACAGGAGGGGTACTTCCAAGTAATCGCCGAGCCGGTTTCGACCTGGGTCCAGCTGATGCGCGAACGATCGCCGCGGCACTCGCCCCGCTTGGTGACGAAGTTGTAGATACCGCCCTTGCCGTTCTCGTCGCCCGGGTACCAGTTCTGCACCGTCGAGTACTTGATGTAGGCGTCATCGAGGGCCACCAGCTCGACCACCGCGGCGTGGAGCTGGTTCTCGTCGCGCATCGGCGCGGTGCAGCCTTCGAGATAAGAAACTTCGGCACGGCTTTCGCAGATGATCAGCGTACGCTCGAACTGACCGGTGTTGGCCGCGTTGATACGAAAGTACGTCGAAAGCTCCATCGGGCAGGTCACGCCTTCCGGTACGAACACGAAGGAGCCGTCGGTGAACACCGCCGAGTTGAGTGCGGCGAAGTAGTTGTCCGCCTTCGGCACCACGGTGCCCAGATACTGTTTGATCAGTTCCGGATAGTCGCGAATCGCCTCGGAAATCGAGCAGAAAATCACGCCCGCCTCGGCCAGCTCCTTTTTGAAGGTGGTGGCCACCGACACCGAGTCGAACACCGCATCGACGGCGACACCGGCAAGAGCAGCGCGCTCGTGGAGCGGAATGCCGAGCTTTTCGTAGGTTTCCAAAAGCTTGGGGTCGACTTCGTCAAGACTCTGCGGCATGTCTTCCGGGCGCTTGGGCGCGCTGAAGTAGGAAATCTCCTGGTAATCGATCGGCGGGTAGTCCAGATGCGCCCAGGAGGGCTCTTCCATTTTCAGCCACTGGCGATAGGCGTCCAAACGCCACTCGAGCATCCACTCCGGCTCGCCCTTCTTCTTGGAGATAAAAGCGATGGTGTTTTCGTCCAGGCCAGGTGGCAGCGTATCGCTCTCGATGTCGGTGACAAAGCCGTCCTTGTATTCACGACGAACCAACTGTTCCATTTCTTCGGTAGCCATGGTCGTACCCTCCAGGCAATTGGGTGGCGAGCCTGCTCGCCGTCCATAAAGTGAGCGCCTTTGCGAGCCTGCTAAGCAGACGCCGCCGACAGGCTGATCGTTTGAATCGGTAGCTGTATAGGCAGCTTGATCGGCGTAGTGTCCGCCAGGTGCGAAAGCGTGACGCTTTCCAATAGGGTGCGCAGCGCCATGGAAACGCGCTGCCAGTTGTCCGCGACGCCGCAGGTGGCGGCCAGCTCACACTCACCTTCGGCGTGGCTGCATTCGGTCATCGCCACCGGCCCTTCTATCGCGGTGATGATATCCGCCACGGTGATTTTCGATGCGGGCCGCGCCAGCTGGTAGCCGCCCTGGGCGCCACGCTGCGAGGTCAAAAGACCCGCCTTGACCAGCATCTTGAGCGTCTTGCTGACCGTTGGGTGGGGCAAATTGACGACCTGAGCCAGATCCGCGCCTGCATGGGGCACTTCGGGGTAGCGGGCAATTTGCGCCATGACCACCGCCGCGTAGTCGGTTAGCCGAGAAAGCTTGAGCATGGGGACTCCCGGTGGGTGTCGCTTTCAATTGAGGACCATTTTAGTCCTGTATGAAAATGATGTGAAGCCCCGGACACCATGATTGAGCAAAAAGCGCTACTTCTTTGCATGATCGACGCTTTTTGAATCATAAAAGCCAATCATTCTCATTTATATATACTATTGGACGGCCACGAAAAAGCCCGCCGGGTTAGCGGCGGGCTTCAAGGTGCGATCAGGCTTTTTTGACGAACTGAGACTTCAGCTTCATAGGGCCGATACCGTCGACCTTGCAATCGATATCGTGGTCGCCGTCGACCAAACGGATATTTTTCACTCGGGTACCGACCTTGACCACCGTCGAGCTGCCCTTGACCTTCAGGTCCTTGATGACCGTGACGGTGTCGCCATCAACCAGCGGGTTGCCGTTGGCGTCGCGAATGACGTTTTCGGCCTCCGCGGCTACCTCGCCCTCTTTTGACCATTCGTTGCCGCACTCGGGGCAGACGAACTGTAGGCCATCATCGTAGGTGAAAGCGGAATTACAGGCGGGACAGCTGGGCAGATCACTCATCGGAGGCTCCATCGCGGACAAATAAAGCGATGGAGCCTACACCGATTGGGCGATTTTCACCAGCCTTAAGCAAGCTTAGCGCTGATAGGTACCCACCAAGCGGTTCATGCCCAGAAGGTGCGGCTCGACTTCCTTGAGAAGCTCACCCATTGTTAGACCTTCTGGCAGCGACGTTTGACGATCCAGCGCCAACACCCAGTAGTAGTAAAGGTGCTTGCCGTGATTTTCCGGCGGCATGGGGCCCGCATAGCCGGGCTTGTCGAAGTCGTTGTTACCGAACGTTCCCACCGTGGCGTCTTCCGAGAGCTCGGTTATATCATCAGGCAGGTTATAGATCAGCCAATGGACGAATCCGTAGGCACCGTTTTTGACCAGCGGCGCGTCCGGGTCGTGACAGATCACCGCGTACCCGCGGGTGCCTTCCGGTGCATCCTGCCAGGCGAGCGGCGGTGAGAGGTCGTCGCCTTCACCGGTATACTGCGCGGGAACCGGTTGATGGTCGGCAAATGCGGAACTGGTTACTTTCATCGAAGAGAGTGCAAACGCCATGATCGGCTCCTTCGTTGCAACTATGACTGAGAATGACGGCCCGGCGACAAACGTCTTCGCCGGCTACCGGTTTTTAATAGGGTTCGAGCGCGCTGGGGTGGCGCTGCTGCCACTGGCGGGCCCTGGCCACGTTCTCGGCGTTGGTTTGCGGATTCAACGCGCCGGTAAGCTCGATATAATCGCCCTGGGTTCGGGTCGTTATCAGCGGGTCCTGGGTGGCCAATTCGAGGGCGTAAAGCGCCAGCATCAGCTCGAACGCATCGTTTGTATCCAGCCGGGCAAGCAGCAGCGGTACGGCGGGCAGGCCGATCTCGCCAAGCTGCTCGGCGGCGACGTAGCGTACACCGTTGGCGCCGGGTGCGACAAACCGCTGATCGGCAAGGCGGCTAACGTAATAGGCGGCTTTCTCTTCGGGGCTTGTGATCAGCGGGGGCGTCCAGTAGACATCCGTCGTGCCATAGCGGGGCGCGGCAACGTAAGCCGGTGTTGCCGGCGTGGCCTCCTGCTCGCTTTGCGGTGGCGCGGCAGGTGGTGGGGTTCGCCCCGCGCAGCCAGCGATGAGTAACGTTAGTGCCACCACGCCCGGTAAAGCCCAACAGTTTCCCTTGTTCATCACGATTCCCTATGCCGTTATCCGTTGGGCGACCGCTCTAAATCGGCCGCCTTCACTTGCCGTACGCCGGCGGCTAAGACCAGCGCCCCTGACGCTTCAACCGCTTCTCGACCCAGTGGTCGTAGTAGCGGCGCAGGCCCTGCTTGATGCCGGGCAGGCCGATAATATACGCCCCGGGCGAAAGCCAGGGAATACGTTTCATGAGCAGCCGGTAAGCGTCGATGCCTTCGATGATGCGCCCATCCTCGAGTTCGATATGCAGCGAGCGAAGCGCGGTCTCCCGGGCGATGCCGTGCTTTGCGAGCGTCTGCTCGTATTCGGCGACGTCACACCAGACGACATCGCGCCCGCGCTTCCCGGCGAGGCGCTCGAACCGGCGCCGCTCCCGGCGGCAAAGAGGGCATTGGCCGTCGTAATAGACGTTGATCTTGCGGGCAGAGGACATATAGGCTCTCTTGAGTGACTGCCCTCAGTGTGGCACGTCCCCCGGCACACGCAATACTAAAGGTCCATGCCGATGAAGCGTTTACTGATCGTCGCCCACGCGCCCTCCCCCAATACCCAAGCCCTTCTTGATGCGGCGGCTAAAGGCGCCCGCGATAGCGCCATCGACGCGGTGGAGTGCGTAGTGAAATCGCCCTTCGAGGCCGGCGCCGACGACGTCAACGCCTGCGATGCCATCCTTCTGGGCACCCCGGAAAACCTGGGCTACATGAGCGGCGCGTTAAAGGATTTTTTCGACCGCAGCTACTACGGTGTAAGCGATGACAAACGCGGCCTGCCCTGCGCACTCTACGTACGCGCGGGCCTCGACGGCACGGGCACGCGTCGAGCGGTCGAAAGTATCTGCAAGGGGCTGGGATGGCGTTTTGCCCAGCAACCACTAGTGCTCAAGGGCGAATGGCGGGAAGATTTTATCGAGCAAACCCGGGAGCTCGGTCTTTATATGGCCGCGGGGCTGGATAACGGGCTTTTTTAGCTAGCGCTGCGGTATCGGGCACCCCTGCGCGGGTCGCTGTAAATACCTCCCTGTACGCTACTTTCGCCATCCCTGGCGAAAAATCCCCGCTTCGGGGTGCCCGATACCGTTCACCGCCGGACTCAAACCCGACAAAAAAACGGCACCCTACTGGGTGCCGTTTTCGATTGCTTGAGCGCTTACTTGAGTCGTTCGAACACGGTCGCCACACCCTGGCCCATGCCGATACACATGGTGGCCAGACCCAGCGTCGTGTCTTGCTGGCGCATAACGTTCAAAAGCGTGGTGCAGATGCGCGATCCGGAGCAGCCCAGCGGGTGGCCCAAGGCGATGGCGCCGCCGTTCAGGTTGACCTTCTTGTCCAGGTCGTCCAAAAAGCCCAGATCCTTCAACACTGGAATGCCTTGGGCGGCAAACGCTTCGTTGAGCTCCACGGTTTCGATGTCACTGGCGGAAAGCCCTGCCGCTTTCAGCGCCTTTTTGGACGCCGGCACCGGGCCGTAGCCCATGATGGACGCATCGCAGCCCGCCACACCGGTGGAAAGCACTCGGGCGATCGGCTCGAGGCCCAGCGCCTGAGCGCGCTCGTAGCTCATTACCGCCATGGCAGAAGCCCCCACCGACAGCGCCGAGGACGTACCGGCGGTGACGGTGCCGTTGCGCGGATCGAACACCGGCTTGAGTCCGGCCATCGACTCCATGCTCGCGTCGCCGCGCACGACTTCGTCGTGTTTGAAGTTAACCAACCGCCCTTCGCTGTCGTGGCCTTCGACGCCGATGATTTCGTTATCGAAATAGCCGTTCTCATTGGCGGCCTTGGCGCGTTGGTGCGAGCGCACGCCGAAGGCGTCCTGCTCTTCGCGGGTGACGCCGTGCATCTTGCCCAAAAGCTCGGCGGTCAGGCCCATCATCATGGCGGCTTTGGCGGCGTACTTGCTGGCCGCCGGGTTGACGTCGACGCCGTGGGCCATGGGTACGTGCTCCATGTGCTCCACGCCACCGATGATGTACATGTCGCCCATGTTGGCCTTGATGTTGGCCGCGGCGATATGCAGCGCGGTCATCGACGAGCCGCAAAGGCGGTTGACGGTCTGCGCCGGCACGGTACGCGGGATACCGGTCATGATCGCCGCGTTACGCGCAATGTTCATCGACTGCTCGAGGGTCTGGTTGACGCAACCCCAGATCACGTCGTCGACCTCAGAAGGATCCATGCTGGGGTGTCGCTCGAACAGCGCCTGCATCACCGCCGCAGAAAGGTTCTCGGCGCGGACGTTGCGAAAAGCGCCGTTCTTGGCCTTGGCCATGGCAGTACGAACACCGTCGACCACCACGATATCTCTCGGATTCAAACTCATTACAATGCTCCTGTACGCGGTGACTTAGGCCTTGCCCTGATAGAAAAACTCGCCGTTTTGCGCCATCTGCTTGAGCTTTTCGGTCGGCGCGTAAAGCGGGCCGAGCTCGGCTGCGAGCTCTTCGGCCTGGGCGACGAATTTGTCCACGCCCATAGCGTCGATGTAGCGCAGTGCTCCACCGCGGAAGGGAGGGAAGCCGATGCCGTAGATCAGCGCCATGTCCGCCTCGGCGGGCGAGTCGACGATGCCGTCTTCCAGGCAGCGCACGGTTTCAAGGCAAAGCGGCGTCATCATGCGCGCGATGATGTCGTCATCGGAGAACTCTTTTTGCTCGCCGGCCACTTCCTTGATCAAGGCGTAGGCCTGATCGTCGCTGACCTTCTTGGGCTTGCCCTTTTTGTCTTCCTCGTAGGCGTAGAAGCCCTTGTCGTTTTTCTGGCCCAGGCGATCGTTTTCATACATCACCTGAATCGCGGTCTTGCCTTCGCGGGCCATGCGGTCCGGGAAGCCTTCCGCCATGACTTCGTTGGCGTGCACCGCGGTGTCCATGCCGACCACATCCAGCAGGTACGCAGGCCCCATCGGCCAGCCGAACTTCTCCATGACCTTGTCGACGTGCTGGAAGTCCGCGCCCTGCTCGACCAAAAAGCTGAAACCGCCGAAGTAGGGAAAGAGCACGCGGTTGACCAAAAAGCCGGGGCAATCGTTGACCACGATCGGCGTTTTGCCCATGGCGCGGGCATAGGCCACGGTGGCGGCGACCGCTTCATCCGAGGTTTTCTCACCGCGAATGACTTCGACCAGGGGCATGCGATGCACCGGGTTGAAAAAGTGCATGCCGCAGAAGTTTTGCGGGCGTTGCAGGTTCTGCGCCAAGCGGTTGATGGAGATCGTCGAGGTGTTCGAGGTCAAAATGGTGTTCTCACCGACGCTCTTTTCGACCTCGGTCAGCACGCCTTCTTTCACCTTCGGGTTCTCGACCACCGCCTCGACGACGAGATCGACGTTCTCGAAATCACCATAGGAGAGCGTGGGGCGAATGTTGGTGAGCTTCTCGGCCATCTCTTCGGTGGTGAACTTTTTACGCTCGACCTGCTTGCCGAAAAGCTTGCGCGCCTCTTTCAAACCAAGCTCGATCGCTTCCGGCTTGATGTCTTTCATGATGATCGGCGTGCCCTTGGAGGCGCTCTGGTAGGCGATGCCGCCGCCCATGATGCCTGCCCCCAGCACCGCGGTCTGCTTGACCGGCGGGGCCTTCTTCTCGTACTGACCGGCCTTTTTCTTGACGACCTGGTCGTTCAGGAACAGCCCCACCAGGTTGAACGCCACCGGACTCATGGCGAGCTTGCCAAACGCCTTGGCTTCGATGGCCTGGGCACGGTCGCGCTCTTCACCGGCGCCTTTCTGGATCACCTTGATGGCCTCGATCGGCGCGGGATAGTGCGGGCCTGCCTTGCCGGCTACATAACCCTTGGCGGTCTCGAACGCCATCATCTGCTCGATGGCGTTGAGTTTAAGCGGACCTTTTTTCTCGTCGCGACGGCTTTGATAATCGAGCTCGCCGGTGCTGGCGCGATCGAGCATATCCAGCGCTGCAGCGTCGAGCTGATCGTGGGCGACTACGGCATCGACGGCACCCATTTTGAGTGCGGCCTCGGGGCGGTTTTCGGTGCCGCCGGCGATCCACTCGATGGCGTTATCCGCGCCGATGATGCGCGGTAGGCGCACACAGCCACCCCAACCCGGCAAAATGCCTAGCTTGGTTTCGGGAAGCCCCATCTTGCCTTTCTCACTCATGACGCGAAAATCGCAGGTCAGGAGCACTTCGCACCCGCCGCCCAGCGCCAGACCGTTAATCGCGGCCACGGTGGGAAACGGCAGGTCTTCGATGGCGTTGAAAATCGTGTGAACCTTCTGGTTCATCTCGACCAGATACTCTTCGCCCTTATCGAACAGCGAATGGAACTCGGTGATATCCGCCCCGACGATGAAGACGTCCTTGGCGCTTTTGATCATCAACCCTTTCAAGCCGGTTTCGGACTCGATCGCGTTGACCGCCTCACCCAGTTGTGCAATGACGGCGCTCGAAAGCTTGTTGATGGACTCATCTTTCAAATCGAAAGTGAGCACTGCGATGCTATTGCCACCTTGGGTGTCACGACGCTCCACCGTGATGGCGTTGCCTTGATAGATCATCCGCGCTATCTCCACAGGTACGGGCTCTACAGATTCGGGCAGGCTACCCCGCGGGCGGCCTGCCACGTATTTCATACGGTCGTTTGATCGCTTAAGCTTGGTTGAGTTGCCATGTAACGTCAAGCCTTCCAAAGGCGGGTATTACGCTGTGACTACGCTAATAAAGCGATGTTCAAGAGTCCGGCCCTTGCAGCGCAAGGGCCAGCGAAGCGCTATCGACTTTCGTTGCAAACCCGGAGATTATAGACGTTTACCATTTGAGTTGACCTCCATGGGCACTTTTTTAACCCCCTCCCGCATGGCCTCCTTACAAAGGCGCGCTGAGCGTATCGTTGTGCTCGTCAAGCCCTGGACGTTTCTCTGGCCGCCGATTGCTTTTGCCGCGGGTCTTGGCAGTTTCTTTCTGGTGGACCGTCAGCAGTGGCTAGGCGCGGCACTGGCGCTTGGACTTTTGTTCGCCTGGGCACTGATGCTCTCGGAAAGCGTGCTTTCCCGCGTGCTGAGAAAGCGCGGCCAGGAAGGGCTGCCGCGAATGGTGACCACCTTCATTGCCCAGATGATTCACCAGGAAACGCTTTTTTTCACCCTGCCCTTCATTTTGATTACCACGGTGTGGAACAGCGGCCAACTGCTGTTTGCGCTGCTAGTCGTGGCGATGGCAATTCTCTCGATCGTCGACCCGCTCTACTACAAGTTAGCCGGGCACTCGCGAAGTCTCTACTTTCTATTCCACGCCCAGTGCGTTTTTCTGGTCGTGCTGGTCATACTGCCGATCATGCTGCACCTGACCACCGGGCAAAGCCTGGTACTCGCCCTGGGGTTGACCGTGCTGATCGCGCTGCCAAGCTTTTGGCATCTGGTGAAAAAGCGCTCGCTTCTGCGCTGGTGCCTGTTTTTAGCGCTGCTGCTGACGCTGGCCTTTGCCGGCTGGCTGGGCCGGGTGTGGGTACCGCCGGCCACGCTTTGGATGACCAGCAGCGCGCTCTCGCCCGATTTCGATATCCAACAGCGAAGCCCTTTGGGGGAGATGGCGCTAACGCCCGAGGCCCTGGCCGGTAACGGGCTCTACGTTTACACCGCCATTCGCGCCCCTCGGGGGTTGAGCGAAACCATTCACCACGTCTGGCATCACAACGGCCAGCAAATGGATAGCGTCGAGCTCGATATCAGCGGCGGGCGCGAGCAAGGGTACCGGGCCTGGAGCCACAAGCTCAACTTCCCCGCGGAGCCCACCGGCAACTGGCGAATCGATATCATGACCGCGGGCGGCCAGCGATTGGGATTGATCCGTTTCGTGGTGGCCGAAGAACCCGACCAGGCGAGTCTGGCCGACGGTCAAATACGTGCAAGCGGGCTAAGCCGGTTGAATTTAGGGCGTTTTATTCCCGGGCGTAGTGAAGGCCCGGAGGACGAGGCGGAGTAGTATGGCGCCAGGCGCTTGCATTCAGCGTTCCAGGTTATGACAATTTACTTAACACACTTATGGGCAGCGACTTATGGCTTCATCAATTGGTTTTCGAATTGCGCGTTTACCGCATCTATGGCGCTCTATTCTGGATCGAAGACTGGCGCCGCTTGGCTTGACCCAGACCCGCTGGGTCACCCTTTATCACTTGTGGCGCTTGGGCGAAGGCCACCCCCAGTGCGATCTGGCCAAGGTCATCGGGGTCGAGGCGCCGTCGCTGGTGCGTACCCTGGGGCAGTTGGAATCCCAGGGGCTGATCGAGCGCCGCGCCTGCGATAACGACCGACGCAGCAAGCGCATCTACCTGACGCCAGAGGCGATGCCGCTGCTCGAGAAAATCGATAACGTTGCCAAACAGGCGCGGGAAGAGATTTTCGAAGGGTTGAGCGACGAGGAAGTCGAAAAGCTCAATGAGGGGCTGGCGATCATCGAGGCCAACGCGCTGGCCATACAGGCCCGGGACCAGGAAGGCCCCGGGGTGTAGAGGCGGGGCTTAAAGACAGAGAGCTTAAAGACGGGGCTTAAAGACAGAGCTAACGACCTAGCGGCCGTGGCTCGATAAAGCCAAATGGTCGGCCTGGCCGCCAAGCGAGTGAGTGATCGCCCTAAAGGTCGTCAGATAGCTTTCAAAACGCGCGGCGTCCTGAGACTCCCACCACCAGAGCGTGAGCGTCTGCGCGTTGGACTCGATCACCAAAGCGTCCTTGGGCAGACGCTCCAGCAGCGCTTTTAGCGCGGCCTCGGCCTCTTCGGGTAGCGGCCTAAGAGGCGCGATGCGCCAGCGCCAGCCGGCGTGAAACGTGTCCAGCGCTTCGCTTGCGTGGCTTTCCCGCAGCAACACGAAATCCGGGCCCGGCGCGTTTTGCGCGTAGGCCCAGCGATAAGCGGGCATGGTCCCTTTGAAACCGTGCAGCGGTGGGGAGGCCATTTTAACGCCCACTTTCTGCTGGCGGGCGTAGGCCCTTAGTTTGACCTGGCGTTTTTGACGCGGGCTGGGCTTTAGCCACATGACCGGCGAGACAATAAACATCAAAACCGCCACCACGATTAACCATGCCATTCGGCCATTCTCCTGCAAACGCTTTAACCCGGCGTCGCTGTGTGCGTTAAAAAAACCTTGATTCAGATCGTTGTTAAGCCTTGGCGCAGCGCTTAAAGTAAACATTACCCAACAAAGGTGCCCTTTGTTGCTTATTGCGAAGGAGATGGGCCATGAGCTATCACCATATTCTGGTCGCGGTCGATTTGACCAAGGATTCCCACAAGGTGCTCGAGCGCGCGATTGCCGTATCTCAGCGTAACGAGCAAGCGAAAATCTCGATCATGCACACCCTGGAGCCACTGGGGTTCGCCTATGGCGGCGATATTCCCATGGATCTCACCAGCATTCAGGATCAACTGGACGATCACGCCAAAAAGCGTCTCTCCGAGATCGCGATGCCCCACGTCCAGCCGGAAGACCAGCACGTGGTCGT
The DNA here is from genome assembly GCF_968212445.1 of Vreelandella sp. GE22. NCBI lineage: Bacteria > Pseudomonadati > Pseudomonadota > Gammaproteobacteria > Oceanospirillales > Halomonadaceae > Vreelandella > Vreelandella sp. GE22. The sequence continues at coordinate 1,277,691 of NZ_OZ309110.1, read as the reverse complement.
GGGTATGCCGGATACGGAAATTCACCGCTTCGCGGGCGAGCACGGTGTCGATTTGATCGTCGTGGGCTCCCATGGGCGCCACGGTTTTGCCCTGCTGCTCGGTTCCACCTCGACCGGGGTACTGCACGGTGCGCCCTGCGACGTACTTGCAGTCCGCGTAGGCCACAAAGGCGAACAGACCGACGAGTAAGCGATCGGGCGCCCTTTCGGGCGCCCTGCCTTCGCCTTCGCCTGGAGTGCCTAGCCGTTGGCCATCGCCTCGAGTTCCATCCAGCGTTCCATGGCACTTTCCAGGCGCGCCTGAACGCTCTCCATTTCTTGGAGTTTCGCGGTCACCTCGGTAGCGGGCTTTTGATAAAACCCGGGGTCACCCACGGTTTGCTCCAGCGCCGCCACCTCGCTTTCAAGTTTTTCGATCTCGCCAGGTAGGCTATCCAGCTCGCGCTGTAGTTTGTAAGAGAGCTTGGCCTGCTTTTTGGGAGGCTCGCTTTTTGGCTTTTCGCTGTCTTTTGGCGCCTCATTGCTGGTCGGCTCGGTATGCTGACGCGCCGCGCCCTCCCAGGGCGCCGGGGGGAGCTTTCCGCCCTGGCGAATCCAGTCGGTATAACCCCCCACGTATTCCCGTACCACGCCCTCGCCCTCGAAGGCGAACATGCTGGTCACCACGTGATCCATAAAGGTTCGGTCGTGGGAAACCAGCAGGAGCGTACCGTCGAAATCGAGCAGCAGCTCTTCCAAAAGCTCCAGGGTTTCCATATCCAGGTCGTTGGTCGGCTCATCGAGCACCAGCACGTTGGCCGGCTGGGTGAAGAGTTTGGCCAGCAGCAGCCGGTTGGACTCACCGCCGGAAAGCGCCTTCACTGGCTGGCGCACCCGGTCCGGAGTGAACAGGAAATCCTGCAGGTAGCTCATCACGTGGCGGTCGCGCCCGCCAACGCTGACCCGGTCGCTGCCCTGGGCCACGTTGTCGTAAACGGTTTTTTCGAGTTCGAGTCCGGCGCGCAGCTGATCGAAGTAAGCGACTTTGAGGTTGGTGCCCAGTTGAACGCTGCCCTCGGTCGGCTCGAGTTCGCCCAACAGGATTTTCAACAGTGTCGTCTTGCCCGCGCCGTTGCGGCCCAAAAAGCCGATGCGATCGCCCCGCATGATCTCGAGGTTGAGGTCATCGAGAATGGTGTCGGCACCAAAGCGTTGGGTCACGCCCTTGAGTTCGACCACTCGCTTGCCGGTACGCTCGCCGCTGTCCACAGAAAGGTTCGCGCTGCCCTGGCGCTCGCGACGCTGGCTGCGCTCACTACGCATGGCTTCCAACGCGCGCACGCGACCTTCGTTACGGGTACGCCGCGCCTTGATGCCCTGGCGAATCCAGGTCTCTTCCTGGGCGAGCTTTTTATCGAACTCGGCGTTTTCCCGCGCCTCGACTTCAAGCTCGTGCTGTTTGCGCGCCTGATACTCTTCGTACTTGCCCGGGTAGCGGCCAAGCTTGCCCCGGTCGAGCTCCAGAATATGGGTCGCCAGTTTGGACAAGAAAGCACGGTCGTGGGTAATCAGCAACACGGCGCCGTTGAAGGCGAGAAGCTGCTCCTCGAGCCAGGCGATGGTGTCCAGGTCCAGGTGGTTGGTGGGCTCGTCCAAAAGCAGTAGATCCGGCTCGGAGACCAGCGCTCGGGCCAGCGCCACACGCCGGCGCCAACCGCCGGAGAGCGCGTTCATCTCCGCCTCCGGCGGTAGTCCCAGGCGGGTGAGCACTACATCGATACGTTGGTGAAACGACCAGCCGTCGATTTCCTCGATGCGCGTTTGCAGCCGGGCCATCCGGTTCATGTCCGGGTCCGGGGCGTTGATGAGCTGATGATACTCAGAGAGCAGCTCGCCCGCCTCGGGCAAGCCCATGGCCACCACATCGAAAATCGTCATGCCGGAAGACTCCGGCAGCTCCTGGGCGAGCACGCCCACTTTCAAGCCTGGGGCGCGCCAAACCGTCCCGTCATCCGCCTGGATATCGCCGGCCACCAGCTTTAAAAGCGTCGACTTACCGGTGCCGTTGCGACCCACCAGTGCCAGCCGCTCGCCCTTCTCTACCGTAAGCTCGGCGCGGTCCAGCAGGGTTTGTGTGCCATAGGCCAGTTGCAGCTGTTCAAGTCGTAACAGGGTCACGCAGTATCCTCCATCGTCGTGTGGCGCACAGTGTAACGCATGGCCCTGGCGAACGGGGAAATCGAATCACCGCGTGTTAAAAGCGCCCTTTAGAGCGCGCTGCGAATACGCTTTTTGTCCAGCTTGCCGACGCTTGTCTTGGGAATTTCGTCGACGACATGCACCTCTTCCGGTATGGCCCAGCGGTTGAGCTTGCCCTGCTCGACCAGCGGCGTTAAAAAGGCCTTGAGCGAGGCAGGCGTTGGCGGGTTATCGACATCCCGCGGCACGATCCAGGCCGCAGGGCGCTCGCCCCACTTGTCATCGTTCACCCCGATGACCGCCACTTCCGCGACCTCCGGGCTCTGGCTGATATGGTTTTCAAGGTCCAGCGATGACAGCCACTCGCCGCCGGTCTTGATGACATCCTTGATACGGTCGCTAATCGACAGAAATCCGGCTTCGTCCAGCGAGCCAACGTCACCGGTGTAAAGCCAGCCATCCCGCCAGAGCGCTTCGCTGCGCTCTTCTTCCTTGTAGTAGCTTTGCGTCAACCAGGGCGCCTTGACCCGCACTTCGCCCACGCTTTTGCCATCCTGAGCGAGCGGGTTGCCGTCGGTGTCCACCACCTGAATGCTTACGAAGGGCGTGGGCAGGCCCGCCTTGCAGCGCCAAGGCAGTTGGGTTTCGAATGAGGCCCGTTCGACGTGACGCGGCAGAACATCGACGGTCAATAGCGGGCAGGTTTCCGACATGCCGTAGGCGCTTCGCGTATCGATACCCAAATCCCAGGCCCGGGCGGCCAGGCTCTGGGTCAAGGCGCTGCCGCCGACCAGTACTTTCCAGCCGCTTAGATCCACCTTTTGTGAGGCGACGTCCTCGGCGCTGACGATCATATTGAGAAGTGTCGGCACGCAGTGGGAGAAATCGACCTTCTCTTCCACCAATAGCCGGACCAACATCCCGGGCTCGTAGCGCCCCGGGTAGACCTGGGTGGCGCCCAATAGGGTCGCGGTATAGGGGACGCCCCAGGCGTGAACGTGAAACATCGGTGTAATCGGCATGTACACCTTGTCCCGGCTGAGAAGCTCGACCCCCGAGGCTTGAAACAGGCTGGCCTCGTTCAGGGTGTGCAGTACCAGCTGGCGGTGGGTAAAAAAGACGCCCTTGGGATTGCCCGTCGTTCCGGTGGTGTAAAAGAGCGTGGCTACGGCGTTTTCATCGAAATCCGGAAAATCGTAGTGACTCGGTTTTTCGGCGATCAATGCTTCGAACTCGCCGGCGAGGCTCAACGTGGTCTTCATCTCTCGCGGTGTCTCCTGGCAGAGCACATAGCCGCGCACCTTCTCGAGCTTTTCGGCCAGCGGCTCCAGCAGGGGTACGAAGTCTTCGTGAACAATGACGAAGACATCCTCGGCGTGCTCCATGGTGTAGCGAATCTGCTCCGGCGCCAGGCGAATATTCACGGTATGCAGTACCGCGCCGATCATGGGAATGGCGAAAAAGCACTCCAGGTAGCGGTGGCTGTCCCAGTCCAGCACCGCCACCACGTCACCCGCCTCGACACCCTGGGCCTTGAGCATGTGAGCCAGTTGATGAACGCGCTCGCTAAAGCGGCGGTAGTCGTGACGCCCCTGATCGCGGTAGACGATCTGGTTGTCCCCGGCCATGCGTACCCCGGCTTCGAGAAGCGACTTGATCAGTAGCGAAGGAGTACTGGCCGAAGGAGTCGACGGAAGGATTTTAGGCGTGATCGTGGTCATCGGCGCGTTCCATTATAGGGTATTGTCAAACGTCGGATTGTCGACACTAGTGTCGATGGCCGCCGATGTTGACGCAATGCATCTCGCCCTCCCCTTTGGTATTAGCCGCCTTCGCCGTTAAAACGTTACAATGCGCCATTGCCCGCCTTTTGATTAGATCACCCCATGAGCAAAGAGGAGTCTGGTTTGACAGCCACCAATGCGGAGTCGTTATTACCCGAGGCGCTCGAGTTTCGCCCTCGCGAGGCGCTGGTGGATATCGGAGCCAACCTCACCCACGAAAGCTTCGAGCGCGACCTGGAGGCGGTGATCAGCCGCGCCCGCGCCGCCAACGTGACCACCCTGATCGTCACCGGCACCGATGTGGCCCACGCCGAGCAGGCGATTGCCCTGGCCGAGCGCTTTCCCGGCCTTTATGCCACCGCCGGTGTCCACCCTCACGATGCCAGCCGCTGGAATCAGGACATTGCTCGGCAAATGGCGGCGCTGCACAAAGAGCGCGCCGTCGTCGCGGTCGGTGAGTGTGGGCTGGATTTCAACCGCAATTTCTCCACGCCCCAGGCCCAGGAAAAGGCGTTCGAGGCCCAGCTAGGGCTTGCCGCGGAAAGCGGCCTGCCGCTGTTTCTTCATGAACGCGACGCCGGCCCGCGCATGCGCGAGATCCTCAAGGCCTGGCGCGACGATATCAGCCAAGCGGTGATCCACTGCTTTACCGGCGAGGCGGCAACGCTTTACGGCTACCTGGATCTCGACCTGCACATCGGCCTGACCGGCTGGATCTGCGACGAGCGCCGCGGCCATCACCTTCGAGCGCTGGTGAAAGATATTCCGCTCAACCGGCTGATGATCGAGACCGACTGCCCGTACCTTTTACCGCGCAACCTGCCGGCCAAGCTTAAAGGTCGCCGCCACGAGCCCGCGCTGCTGCCCTGGATCGCCAAAGAGATCGCCCACTGGCATAGCGTCGACGAAGACACCCTCGCTCTCGAAACCACCCGTACCGCCCAGCGCTTTTTCAACCTCGATAGCGCCCCAAAGGAGACGTAAAAGTGGCTGATTTGCCTGGATTTATCGCCATCGAAACCGGCGAAGAAGATGGCCTACCGCTGGCCATTGCCTGGTCGCTAAAAGATGGGCGCATCAAGCAGACGCTGATTCAGCCCGACGACAGTTGGATCGACGAAGATTCCAACGTGTCCGGCGCTTACAGCATCGAAGAACTCGAAAGCCTGGGCGTCAGCCCGCTGGACGTTATCCGCGAGCTCGAGACCGACCATTTCTCGGCCACGCTCTACACAAGCGACAACGGCGAGGACGAGGCCGCACTTGCCCGGCTTTTCGATACCTACGGGCTTGACCCCTTTGTCGAGCTCGCCCCGGCGCATGTGCTCTACGACCGGCTGACCAACGGCGAGTGGCATCGCCTGCGCACCGACACCTTTAGTGACCGGGGCCTTGAGCCGATGCGCGCCGAGCATGAAGTCGAGGTGATGCTCGCCATGCATCAGCGCCTTAACGAGCGCGACGAAGACTAATCGAGCGCCTCGATGCCCGCTTCAACGGCGCAGGGGACCGACGCGCCGTATTGGTAAAAGCGCTTAAGGGCATGGCGAAAAGCGTTGGCGCGCTTGGGCAGGCCCACCTCTTCATAGCGCGCAGCGCGGGCCAATACCTTTGCCTGGAACGCTTGACGGTCGACTTCCGCCTCGCCGCCCAGGTTATCGACGCTTACATTGAAGGTTCGTCCGCAGGCGCGGGTAAGCAGATACTCCAGCGCCTGGGGAGCGATTTCGGCCTTTTCGAAGGCCGCTTGCTGATCAGTGTCGCGCCCGTCGGGTAGGTACCAATAGCCGTAGTCCTCTAGCTGGCGGCGTTTCTCACCGGCGATACACCAGTGACTGATTTCGTGCAGGGCGCTGGCGAAAAAGCCATGGGCAAAAATGATCTGGTGATACGGTGTGGTGGCACTTGCCGGTAGGTACAGTGGCTCATCACCGCCCTTGATCAGCCGGGTGTGGTAGGTGGATGCGAACACGCCATCGAACAGCGCCGTCATATCCGCAAGCGTCCAACGCTCAAGAGTCTTTGTCACTATCGCTTCGCTTTCATGGTTAAAAGAGGCAGGTAAACGTAATATTGGCGCCACCGCAGCCGGTGTTTTAAACGCCTTCTCCAGGCGCAAATTTCAGCGGAATTTGCTACGCTAGCGCCCTTTCATGACCCCCCTCACACTAGAGGAGCCTTACCGTGGGCGCCGCCTTGTATCGTATCAAATCCACCTATTGGCCTGAAACACGCTTGCTGATCGTGCTGGCCTTGCCCATCGTGGGCGCGCAGCTTGCCCAAGCCGCTATTGGCGTCGTCGATACCATGATGACCGGGCGCTTCAGCGCCACCTCGCTTGCCGCCGTCTCGGTCGGCTCGAGCCTCTGGACCCCGCTGATGCTCTTCATGACCGGCACGCTAATGGGGCTGACACCGATCGTCGCACACCTGCTGGGCGGCCAGCGCGACGCCGACATTCCCAAGGCAGTGCACCAGGCACTCTGGGTCGCACTGGCGCTGGGGGTAGTGGCGGCGTTTTTGCTGCGCACCATCACCCTGCCCATTTTCGAGCGTATGGACGTGCCCACGGATGTCGCCCTCGAGTCCAGCCGCTATTTAGGGGCAGTGGCCTTCGGCATGCCGGGCATCGCCCTGTTTCAGGCGCTTAGGGCCTTCTCGGACGGCATGAACCATACTCGCCCGGCGCTCTGGATCAGCCTGGTGGGGCTTGCGATCAACGTGCCCAGCAACTACGTGCTGATCTATGGTGGCGAGGGCCTGGTGAGTATGTTCGGGCCTTGGCTCCCCGCTCCCATTAGCGGGCTGCCAGCGCTGGGTGCGCTAGGCTGCGGTATCGCCACGGCCCTTTCCATGTGGTGTATGGCGCTGACCATGGCCTACTACACGACGCGCAGTCGTAGCTATCAAAACGTTTCGCTTTGGCAGCGTATCTACCCCCCAGGTTGGCCGGGGATTCGCGAGCTGATCGTGGTCGGCATGCCGATCGGCGTGGCCATTTTCGTCGAAGTGACGCTTTTCACGCTGATTGCTCTGTTTATCGCAAGCCTGGGCGAGGTTACCGTCGGCGCGCACCAAATCGCGCTAAGCTATACGTCGCTGCTGTTCATGCTACCGCTATCGCTGAGCATGGCGCTCACCGTGCGCGTGGGCAATACGTTGGGCCAGGCGCGGCCGGACCATGCCCGCCACGTCGCCTGGAACGGCATTGCGATCAGCGTGATCATCGCCGCCATGAACAGCGCTTTTTTGTGGGTCACCGCCAAACCGGTCATCGCGCTTTACACGTCCAACCCCGAGATCCAGGCGCTGACGCTGACCATCGTGTCGCTGGCGGTCATATTTCAGCTATCGGATTCGCTGCAGGTGAACCTGGCGGGGGCGCTACGCGGCTACAAGGATACCCGTATCGTCATGGTCATTACCGTGCTCTCTTACTGGATCGTGGGGCTGGGCGGGGGCCACTGGCTGGGCGCCCATGGACTTTTTGCGCTTACCGAACCGCTCGGCGTTCACGGCTACTGGATCGGCCTGATCGCTGGACTCAGCACCGCCGCCCTGCTGCTAGGCTGGCGCTTGAAATGGATCAGTCGTTAAGGGGGAGTATGAAGCGCACTCTAGTGGCCTTGGCAACGGGGCTCTTGACGAGCTTTCTGGCCGGCTGTGGCAGCGCCGACGACCCGGCCTGGGTGGATTACCAACGCACGCTTGCGAGCGCCCTCGACGCTGAACCCGTCGAGCGCCGAGCCCCGGATAACATCGGCGCGTTCGTGGCCCAACGCGAGCGGCTGATCGATATTATTGATGTGCGCGAAAGCATGCTCAACGTCTATGCGCTGCGCGAGTGCGATATCACCTCCCTTGTCGCGGCGCGCAACAATCAATTGGGCCGAGTTGCGCCGCCCAGTCAGCATTGGCTTTACGAGCGTGAGCTTTGGCAGCGTCTCGAGCGCTGCGCCAGTAGCGGGGTCACCGAGTCGCTCAGCGAGGCCGACCGGGCCCGTCTGGCAACGCTTACCGAGCTCAAGACTGCCCAGCTCCCCGCCGTCGGCTGGAATGCGCTTTTCGATTCCGACGAGTGGGAGAAAAGCTTCTCCCGCGCGAGCCAGCCATTAGAGCTTCGCGCGCTGCCGGATATGACCCAAGCGTTCGAGGCGCTTGGCTATCTCACGACGATGGTGGAGAACACTTATAGCCTCGAGTGGCAAGCCGACTCCGCCACCCTCGAGAACCATCTAAAAACGCTGCAAGATCGCCCGCTGACCGCCGAGGTGCTTCGCACGCTGCAACTGGGTAGCCAGCGGCTGACCGAGGCCAACCGCTTGCTGGCCGAAAACGTCGGGAGTGGTCATTGCCTGCCCCCCTGGGATCAGGCCTGGCTGGATCGGGCCGCAAAGGCCAGCCAGCGCTGGCTTGGCGCAGTCAACACTCTCATCGACGCGCACGATGTAACGCCGCCCCAAGCCGTCGCCGCGTATCAGCGACGCTGGCTCTCGCTCGAAAGCCCCGACGCCCCCTGGCCGCGGTTTCAAATCGCCCGGCTGGAGCACCTGGCCCTGCGCAGCGTTTACCCCGCCTGCTCCTCTGAGTCAGCCGTTGACTAAAAATCGGCTGAGCCCTCTTAAATTAACGCCCAACCTGTGCTATTGGTTTAGTTACGCGGTAGGCAATGCCTATCAACGTCGTGACCACGCAGCACCAGGAGGGATACTATGGGTACACCCCATTCAACCCACTCTGCCCAGGTCATCGACCTGGAAACCGCGCGCCAACGCCATCAGGCGCGCAAGTGCGTGATCCGTCTCGCCCCGGAGCTTGACGGTCTCGAAATGGTTTACCAGCTCGCTGCGAGTCCCGACACCTATTACGGCCTGCCTATTCTGGCCTGGGGGCTGCGCGACGACGGCAACGTCGTAGGCCTTGTCCCGTGGATGGACACGCTAAGCGCTTGTAACGAGCTCAATAGCCAGGAAAACGGCCACTTTGTCGGCTATCGCGATCCGGAAACCGAAGAGATTTTCGACACGCCGCCGGAGCACAAACATACCGAGCTTACCGCGGCGGCGGAGTACTTCGAGTACGAAGCCTCCAAAGAAGTGGCGCTGATCCAGCAAATCCCCGACACCCTCGGCACTCATGCCCTGTGCATGAACCACCCCGACGCCCCCTGGCACATGAAACCCGTGTACGGCTGGCGTCTATATAGCAATGGAGGCGTAGAGGCGCTGCTTGCCGATGAAGAGCAGGCGCAAATGACGCCGATCATCCTGGGCGACAAGTGCCTTTACGACGCCCACACCCGTCATCAAACCGTTTACTTCTTCCAGCGCCATATCGCCAACCGAATTCTTGAAGAGGACCCGGCCACGCTCGAGGCCTTGGCAATGATGGTCGTACCCGGCGACGAGCCCTGCTAAAGGGCGTTCACATCCTTGGCGCCTGGCCACTCAAGCCAGGCGAATAAAGTAGCGATACTCGCCTTCATGCTCTTGGGAAGTTAGCAGCTCGTGGCCCAAAAACTGGCAGAACTTGGGAACATCCCGGGTAGTCGCGGGATCCGTGGCAATCACCTCAAGGGTTTGTCCCGAGTCCATATCCCTTACCTTGTTATGCATAAGCATAATGGGCTCGGGGCAGTAGAGGCCTGTAGTATCCAGGGTAGCGTCAAACGCTGGCGTGGTATCGGTCATTTCTGGTCTCGGCAAGGAAGTAGGCACATGGTTAAAGTTATCATCGAACGACGCATCATGCCCGGCCTGGAGGAGGAGTACGAGCAGGCCGCCCGCCAAGCGATGCGCGTCTCGCTCGGCGTACGTGGCTTCGTCGGTGGCGAAACCCTCGTTAAAATCGGCCAACCGGACCGCCGTTTGATGATTACCAAATGGCGAGACCTTCGTGCCTGGAACGAGTGGCATCAAAGCGAAGCGCGGGCAGACGCCATGGCGCGTATTTTACCGCTTCTTACCGAGGATGAAACCGTGCAGATTTTCGAGTCGGTTTCCTGATTTCGGGTCGGCTCAAAGGCGTCAGGATAAAAGCCTTACGTGTACGGTGACTTCTTCCCGGTCGTGATAAAGGTGGCGACAGCGAATCTGCGCGCGTACGCCGGCTTTTGCAAGCGACTCCTCCAGTCTGCTCAAACAGCGTACTACTTCATCCCAGCGCTTTTTCATGGGTAGCTTTAAGTTGAAGATCGCCTCGCGGCACCACTTCTGCGTCAGCCAGCGCTCGACCATGGTCAACACGCGAACCGGCTTGTCGACGATATCGCACACCAGCCAATCCAGCCGTCTCTCCGGCGCCCAGATAAAGCCATCCTCCTTCAAGTGGTCGACCTGGCCGCTTTGCATCAACGCCTTGTCCATCGGGCCGTTGTCGATCGCGTATACGTACATGCCCCGCTGCACTAGCTGCCAGGTCCAACCGCCTGGAGCCGCGCCCAGGTCGGCGGCCTGCATGTGCTCGGCCAAGCGCTCATCCCACTCATCCCGGGGTATGAACTCGTGCCAAGCCTCTTCGAGTTTGAGTGTCGAGCGGCTCGGCGCCCGCGACGGAGAGCGCAACCTTCTAATACCGTTTTTGAGCTCGCTGCGATTGCCTGGAAAGCTGATACCGAGCTGCGCCCGGCCACCGTCGGTCCAGAAAATATGCAGTCGCCGGCCACCGGCCTTACGCCGCAGCGCGCCGCGTTTTTTCAAAAGACTTTCCAGCGGCTTGGTCAGCGCTTTGATCAGTCCGGCCAGCGCCTTGCCGTCATTGGTATCCGGCGTTTCGTGCCAGATCTCCTCGAAACTCCAGCGGCTTAGCTTGACCTGCTCGAGGATCGGGGTAAGCCGGTCGTCTTTTGAAAGCGTCAGCGGTGGCAACGCGGCCAGGCTTTGGCGCGCGAAAATGAGCTTTTCAAAGTGAGCCTCACGATGCAGCGCATTGATCGGCTCTTCGTCAATACGTGTCAGACTCACCCACCCCTCCCCAAGCGTCGGCGTACAGGCGGCGCCACTCTGAGCGGCGTGATACTGCAACTCCGCCAGCGCGTCGGGCTCAAAGCCTGGGCGGCAGTACACCAGCCACGTTGTGGGTGCTATTTCACTCACGGTTACTCCATTTAACGGTCGCGTCATCGTGCGCGCATCATATCATTTATCGTCCCAAACAGCGCCCGTGCCGGCACGCCGGGGCGCCGGGGCGCCGGAACGGATGTCGGGCACGGTGCCGGGAGCGCGAAGGCTCCGATGCCCCTGTTGTGCCCCCGTTTTTGTAGCAACAGGCTTCAGCCCGCGATGCGGCGCACCGCGCCGCCGGGGTGGACGGCCGGCACGGTGGCGAATTCAACCCCGGGCAGCGCCATCGCCCAATGAATTGGGCTCCTACAAGGGTACGGAGGCACGATACCCTTGTTGTGCCCCTGTTTTTTGTAGGAGCAGGCTTCAGCCAGCGATGCGGCGCAACGCGCCGCCGGGGTGGGCGGCCGGCACGATGGCGAATCCGGCCCCGGGCGGCTGGGCGCCGCCATCGCCCGATGAATCGGGCTCCTACAGGAGTCGGAGGCACCGTGGCGGGCACTATTTGGACCGTCCGGCCTTTTCCTGCACGCATAAAAAAGCCCCGAACACAGAGTGCTCGGGGCTTTTTCGAAGAGGTGCCTGACGATAACCTACTCTCGCATGGGGAGACCCCACACTACCATCGGCGCGTTGCGGTTTCACTTCCGAGTTCGGCAAGGGATCGGGTGGTTCACGCAAGCCATGGTCGTCAGGCGTAACTTTCAATGTATATCGGCTGACGTTTTGTGATCGTCTCAATGTATCCGGTGCTCTATCGAGCGTCGTTGTCACTACAGGACCAGACCCCTTGGGTGTTATAGGGTCAAGCCTCACGGGCCATTAGTACACGTTAGCTCAACGCCTTGCAGCGCGTCCACACCGTGCCTATCAACCAGCTGGTCTCGCTGGGCCCTTCAGGAGGCTCGAGGCCTCGGGGATGTCTCATCTTGAAGGGGGCTTCCCGCTTAGATGCTTTCAGCGGTTATCCCGTCCGCACATAGCTACCCGGCAATGCCACTGGCGTGACAACCGGAACACCAGAGGTGCGTCCACTCCGGTCCTCTCGTACTAGGAGCAGCCCTTCTCAAACATCCAACGCCCACGGCAGATAGGGACCGAACTGTCTCACGACGTTCTAAACCCAGCTCGCGTACCACTTTAAATGGCGAACAGCCATACCCTTGGGACCGACTTCAGCCCCAGGATGTGATGAGCCGACATCGAGGTGCCAAACACCGCCGTCGATGTGAACTCTTGGGCGGTATCAGCCTGTTATCCCCGGAGTACCTTTTATCCGTTGAGCGATGGCCCTTCCATACAGAACCACCGGATCACTAGAACCTGCTTTCGCACCTGCTCGACGTGTCTGTCTCGCAGTCAAGCACCCTTATGCTCTTGCACTCATTGCACGATGTCCGACCGTGCTGAGGGTACCTTCGTGCTCCTCCGTTACTCTTTGGGAGGAGACCGCCCCAGTCAAACTACCCACCACACACTGTCCTCGATCCGGATAACGGACCCGAGTGAGAACACCAATGATGCCAGGCTGGTATTTCAAGGTTGGCTCCCTCCGAACTGGCGTCCGGAGTTCAAAGCCTCCCAGCTATCCTACACAGGCAACATCAGTATCCAGTGTGAAGCTATAGTAAAGGTTCACGGGGTCTTTCCGTCTAGCCGCGGGTACACCGCATCTTCACGGCGATTTCAATTTCACTGAGTCTCGGGTGGAGACAGCGTGGCCATCATTACGCCATTCGTGCAGGTCGGAACTTACCCGACAAGGAATTTCGCTACCTTAGGACCGTTATAGTTACGGCCGCCGTTTACCGGGGCTTCGATCAAGAGCTTCGCCCAGAGGGCTAACACCATCACTTAACCTTCCGGCACCGGGCAGGCGTCACACCCTATACGTCCGCTTGCGCGTTAGCAGAGTGCTGTGTTTTTACTAAACAGTTGCAGCCACCTGGTATCTTCGACCGGTTCGGGCTGAAGGAGCAAGTCCTCTCACCCTAATCCGGCGTGCCTTCTCCCGAAGTTACGGCACCATTTTGCCTAGTTCCTTCACCCGAGTTCTCTCAAGCGCCTTGGGATTCTCACCCTGACCACCTGTGTCGGTTTGGGGTACGGTCGCATGTCATCTGAAGCTTAGAGGCTTTTCCTGGAAGCGTGGCATCAGTGACTTCCGGATCGTAATCCGTTCGTCTCGCGTCTCGGCTTTAAAGGGTCCCGGATTTACCTGAGACCCAGGCCTACTCGCTTTCACCAGGACAACCAACGCCTGGCTCACCTAGCCTTCTTCGTCCCCCCATCGCAATGACATCCGGTACGGGAATATTGACCCGTTTCCCATCGACTACGCCTTTCGGCCTCGCCTTAGGGGCCGACTCACTCTGCTCTGATTAGCATCGAACAGAAAACCTTGGTCTTCCGGCGGGGGAGTTTTTCACTCCCCTTATCGTTACTCATGTCAGCATTCGCACTCGTGATACCTCCAGCAGACCTCTCGATCCACCTTCATCGGCTTACACGACGCTCCTCTACCGCTCATCCCTAAGGATGAACCCGTAGCTTCGGTACCTGGTTTGAGCCCCGTTACATCTTCCGCGCAGGCCGACTCGACTAGTGAGCTATTACGCTTTCTTTAAAGGATGGCTGCTTCTAAGCCAACCTCCTAGCTGTCTGAGCCTTCCCACATCGTTTCCCACTTAACCAGGATTTGGGGACCTTAGCTGACGGTCCGGGTTGTTGCCCTTTTCACGACGGACGTTAGCACCCGCCGTGTGTCTCCCACGCTGCACTCACCGGTATTCGGAGTTTGCCTCGGGTTGGTAAGCCGGGATGGCCCCCTAGCCGAAACAGTGCTCTACCCCCGGTGGTGATACGTGAGGCGCTACCTAAATAGCTTTCGAGGAGAACCAGCTATCTCCGGGCTTGATTAGCCTTTCACTCCGATCCACAAGTCATCCAAATCTTTTTCAACAGATCCTGGTTCGGGCCTCCAGTTGATGTTACTCAACCTTCACCCTGCTCATGGATAGATCGCCCGGTTTCGGGTCTATATCCAGCGACTGGTCGCCCAGTTAAGACTCGCTTTCGCTACGCCTCCCCTATCGGTTAAGCTCGCCACTGAATATAAGTCGCTGACCCATTATACAAAAGGTACGCAGTCACCCAACAAGTGGGCTCCTACTGCTTGTACGCACACGGTTTCAGGATCTATTTCACTCCCCTCGCCGGGGTTCTTTTCGCCTTTCCCTCACGGTACTGGTTCACTATCGGTCAGTCAGGAGTATTTAGCCTTGGAGGATGGTCCCCCCGTCTTCAATCAGGGTTTCTCGTGCCCCGACCTACTCGATTTCACATGATCAGACTTTCGACTACGGGGCTATCACCCGCTACGGCCGGACTTCCCAATCCGTTCGTCTAGTCATTCACATGCTTAAGGGCTGGTCCCCGTTCGCTCGCCGCTACTGGGGGAATCTCGGTTGATTTCTTTTCCTCGGGGTACTTAGATGTTTCAGTTCCCCCGGTTCGCCTCGTATCCCTATGTATTCAGGATACGATACTGACCTTGTGGTCAGTGGGTTTCCCCATTCAGAGATGTCCGGGTCACAGGTTGTTTGCCACCTCACCGAACCTTATCGCAGGCTACAACGTCTTTCATCGCCTCTGACTGCCTAGGCATCCACCGTGTGCGCTTCATTGCTTGACCCTATAACCCGAAGGAGTCTGGATCCCGCAATGACAACGATTGCCGGATACGCTTGAAACGTATCACAAAACAATTGCGTATCGAGATCACGTCACGAACACGCAAGCCCGGGGGCTTTTGTCTTCGTATCGTCATTCGATACTGTCAGCATGATATACATTGTTAAAGAGCGACTGCTATAAGCAGTGATAAGGCATCGCCGAAGGCGATTGACTTATCACTGCTCATTCAACAGCTACTTGATCAGGTAATTCATTGTGAGCGCTTGCCGGGAGGATGACGCATCGTTTAAGGAGGTGATCCAGCCGCAGGTTCCCCTACGGCTACCTTGTTACGACTTCACCCCAGTCATGAACCACACCGTGGTGATCGCCCTCCAAAGTTAGGCTAACCACTTCTGGTGCAGTCCACTCCCATGGTGTGACGGGCGGTGTGTACAAGGCCCGGGAACGTATTCACCGTGGCATTCTGATCCACGATTACTAGCGATTCCGACTTCACGGAGTCGAGTTGCAGACTCCGATCCGGACTGAGACCGGCTTTCTGGGATTCGCTTACTCTCGCGAGTTCGCAGCCCTTTGTACCGGCCATTGTAGCACGTGTGTAGCCCTACCCGTAAGGGCCATGATGACTTGACGTCGTCCCCACCTTCCTCCGGTTTGTCACCGGCAGTCTCCCTAGAGTTCCCACCATTACGTGCTGGCAAATAGGGACAAGGGTTGCGCTCGTTACGGGACTTAACCCAACATTTCACAACACGAGCTGACGACAGCCATGCAGCACCTGTCTCTGCGTTTCCGAAGACACCCCGGGATCTCTCCCGGGTTCGCAGGATGTCAAGGGTAGGTAAGGTTCTTCGCGTTGCATCGAATTAAACCACATGCTCCACCGCTTGTGCGGGCCCCCGTCAATTCATTTGAGTTTTAACCTTGCGGCCGTACTCCCCAGGCGGTCGACTTATCGCGTTAACTTCGCCACAAAGTGCACAAGGCACCCAACGGCTGGTCGACATCGTTTACGGCGTGGACTACCAGGGTATCTAATCCTGTTTGCTACCCACGCTTTCGCACCTCAGTGTCAGTGTCAGTCCAGAAGGCCGCCTTCGCCACTGGTATTCCTCCCGATCTCTACGCATTTCACCGCTACACCGGGAATTCCACCTTCCTCTCCTGCACTCTAGCGTGACAGTTCCGGATGCCGTTCCCAGGTTGAGCCCGGGGCTTTCACAACCGGCTTGTCATGCCACCTACGCGCGCTTTACGCCCAGTAATTCCGATTAACGCTTGCACCCTCCGTATTACCGCGGCTGCTGGCACGGAGTTAGCCGGTGCTTCTTCTGCGAGTGATGTCTTTCCTGGCGGGTATTAACCGCCAGGCGTTCTTCCTCGCTGAAAGTGCTTTACAACCCGAAAGCCTTCTTCACACACGCGGCATGGCTGGATCAGGCTTGCGCCCATTGTCCAATATTCCCCACTGCTGCCTCCCGTAGGAGTTCGGGCCGTGTCTCAGTCCCGATGTGGCTGATCATCCTCTCAGACCAGCTACGGATCGTTGCCTTGGTGAGCCGTTACCTCACCAACCAGCTAATCCGACATAGGCTCATCCGATAGCGGGAGCCAGAGGCCCCCTTTCTCCCGTAGGACGTATGCGGTATTAGCCTGGGTTTCCCCAGGTTATCCCCCACTACCGGGTAGATTCCTATGCATTACTCACCCGTCCGCCGCTCGTCAGCGTCCAGCAAGCTGGACCTGTTACCGCTCGACTTGCATGTGTTAAGCCTGCCGCCAGCGTTCAATCTGAGCCATGATCAAACTCTTCAGTTTAAAATCATTGTGATTCTTGCCTGTCGCTCGAAAGCAACAGAGGCGAATCAATCCTGGCTCAAGGTTCAAACGAATTTGAAGAATTCGAAAACTCTTCTTGTGCGCTTGCCTTGATATAAGGTGACTTGTCACCCTCATCGGCAAACGCCCACATGAATTACCTGATCAAATTTTTAAAGAGCGGTTTCGCTTCGGCTTAACATCTGACTCGATGACCTGAGCCGGCTGCCGTAGCGAGGAAGGCGTATTCTACGCTCATCCTTGAATTTGTCAACCGCCGATTTTGGCGAATGAAGCGAGCGAACAAAAAACCGCTAACCTCCTGACAAACCGAGAGTTTTCACTCTCATTCACCGCTGGCAACGCCTTGCGTCCCCGGCAGCGGATGTGTACCTTACGGATTCGAAGGCTTGAACGCAAGCGCTTTTTACAAAAGACTTGGCGATCCTGAAAAACGATTATAAGAGAGGGTAAGCGTAAGAAACGAAAAGGCCGAAACGATTACTCGTTCCGGCCCAGTATGGTCAAAGCAAGCAGATGAAACGCCCGCGCTCGAACCGATTCGCTGGATTAGATCTCAAAGCCCAAACCAAAATCTTCGCTCGAAATAGCCATCAGACTAGAAGCGCCGGACTGGATAGCCTGAGCGTGGGCGCGGGTGCGCGGCAAAAGGCGCTGATAGTAAAAATGTGCGGTGTTGATCTTGGCCTGATAGAAAGCCTTGTCGTCTCCCTCGAGGTGGGGGGTCGCGCTTTTCACCGCCCGGGCGAAGAGATAGGCGAGTGCGACATAGCCCGAGTACATCAAATAATCCACGCTGGCGGCGCCCACCTCTTCACGGTCCTGCATCGCCTTCATGCCTACGCCCATGGTGAGCTCTCCCCACTCGGCGTTGAGTTTGGCAAGCGGCTCGATAAAAGCACCGAGCACGGGGTTATCGGCCTCGGTCTTGCAGAATTTGTGAATTTCTTTAGTAAACACCTTCAGCGACTCGCCCTGGCTCATCAACACTTTGCGGCCTAAAAGGTCCAGCGCCTGGATGCCGGTGGTGCCTTCATAGAGGCGCGTGATCCGCGCATCGCGCACCAGCTGCTCCATCCCCCACTCTTTGATGAAGCCGTGGCCACCATAAATCTGCACGCCTTCGTTGGTGCTCTCGAAACCGACCTCGGTCAAAAACGCTTTAACGATCGGTGTCAAAAGTCCCAGCAACGTATCGGCGCGCTCGCGCTCTTCACCGGGCTTGCCGTGCTCGACGGTATCCAGTAACTGAGCAGCGTAGAGCACCAGCATCCGCCCGCCTTCGGCGAACGCCTTTTGGGTCAACAGCATACGGCGCACGTCCGGATGCACGATAATCGGGTCGGCGGGTTTCTCCGGCGCTTGCTTGCCGGAAAGTCCGCGCATTTGCAGGCGGTCGCGAGCGTAGGTCAGCGAATTTTGAAAGCTCGCCTCGATCAGCCCGAGCCCCTGGATACCCACGCCAAGCCGCGCGGCGTTCATCATGGTGAACATGCACGCCAGCCCCTTGTTAGGCGGCCCGACCAGATAGCCGGTGGCGCCATCGAAGTTCATGACGCAGGTAGCGTTGCCGTGAATGCCCATCTTGTGTTCGAGGGAGCCACATACCACGCCGTTGCGCTCGCCGGGGTTGCCGTCGGCGTCGGGCATGAACCTGGGCACGACGAACAGCGAAATACCTTTCGAGCCTTCCGGGGCGTCCGGAAGCTTTGCCAGCACCAGGTGAACGATGTTTTCAGCCAGGTCATGCTCGCCGGCAGAGATAAAGATCTTGGTGCCCGTAATGGTATAGGCGTTGTCTTCAGTCGGCACGGCGCGGGTCTTGATAAGGCCAAGGTCGGTGCCGCAGTGTGATTCGGTCAGGCACATGGTGCCGGTCCAAACACCTTCCACCAGTTTGGTGAGGTAGGTCGCCTTTTGCTCATCGGTGCCGTGATGGCGCAGCGCGTCGGCGGCGCCGTGGGAAAGCCCCGGATACATGCCCCAGGCCAGGTTGCTGGCACAGATCATTTCCGACAGCGCCATCGCAATCGACTGCGGAAGCCCTTGGCCGCCATGCTCGGGTTCGGCGGCAAGGCTTGGCCAGCCACCCTCGACGTAGTGCTGATACGCCTCCTTGAAACCCTTGGGCGCTTTGACATCGCCGTTATCGAGGCGCTGACAGCCTTCACTGTCGCCACTTTGATTGAGCGGCAGCAACACCTCGCGCGCGAAACGCCCGCCCTCTTCGAGAATGGCGCTCACCACGTCCGGCGAGGCGTCATCGCCTTTGCCGATCGCGGCGTAGTGGGCAGGGTAATCGAGCATTTCGTCCATCACGAAACGCAAATCACGCAGGGGCGCTTGATAACTAGGCATTGCAGGTCTCCTCAACCGGGACTGAAAGCCCGCTCACAAGCACGGCTTTCAAACAGTCGTTTGAAATTAGCGCGGCCATGCGAGCGAGTCAAGCACAGCTTGAACCAGGCGCTGGCAGCAAGGCTATTCTTTAGTCGAAGAGAGGGTCAAAGCGGGCAAGATAGCCCAGGGTGGGGCACGCAAAAAGCCCGCGGTGGGATATCCGCGGACAGCGAGCGAGAGGCATCGGCGCACCCGGACCCGTAACGCGTTGCTCACTGCATACGAATCCCCCCATCCAGACGAATCACCTCGCCGTTAAGCATCGGGTTGGTAATGATCTGCTCGGCCAGCAGGGCAAACTCGGCGGCCCGACCCAACCGTTTGGGAAACGGTACGGTGGCCACCAATGCGTCGTGGGCCTGGGTGGGAATCTCGCTCATCATCGGTGTTTCGAAGACCCCCGGGGCGATGGCCATGACGCGAATGGCGTGGCGCGAAAGTTCCCGGGCGGCGGGCAGACTCATGCCGACCACACCGGCCTTGGAGGCGCTATAGGCACACTGCCCTACCTGGCCATCGAAGGCGGCAACGGAGGCGGTATTGATGATGACGCCGCGCTCGCCGCTATCAAAGGGGGCATTGTTCGCCATGGCCGCGGCGGCCAGGCGCATGACGTTAAAGGTGCCGATCAGGTTGATCTGAACGGTTTTGGCGTAGGCGTCGAGATCCGCCGGAACGCCCTCCCGGTCGACCAGTTTGGCCACGCTAACCACCCCCGCGCAGTGAACGACCCCGGCCAGGCCCCGCTCACCGCCCATGGCAACGGCGGCTTGCATGACCTCGCCCATTTGCTCGCTCGAGGTGATGTCAGCCGTCATGGCGCTGGCACACTCACCCAGAGCTTTGGCCTGATCGAAAACACGCTCGCTCACATCGCAAAGCACCACCCGGGCGCCAAGGCCTGCCAGCCGCTCGGCCGTCGCCGCACCCAGCCCCGAGGCGGCCCCGGTAATTAAAAACGTGCGCTCTTTTATCTCCACATCAGTGTCCTTTATTCATGTTGTTTGAATCACCGGGCGCCTCGGCGCGCAGTTTGAAGCGCTGAATTTTACCGCTGGGGGTTTTGGGCAACTCATCGACAAAAGCGATTTCGCGCGGAAAGGCGTGGGTCGAGAGCCGCTCGCGCACCAGACCTTTAATTTCCTCGGCCAAGGCATCGCTTGGCTCGAAGCCTTCGCGCAGCACCACGAACGCCTTGATGATCTCACCGCGGATTTCATCGAACTTGCCCACTGCCGCGCACTCGGCCACGCCCGGGTGAATCATCACGCTGTTCTCGACATCGGTGGGCCCCACCCGATAGCCCGCGGTAGTGATGATGTCGTCATCACGGCCGGCGAACTGGAAGGTGCCGTCTTCACTTCGAACCACCACGTCGCCGGTCAGGTAGTAACCGTTAACGAACGGATCCTTTTCCTGCCAGGTGTAGCCTGAAAAGAAATGGACCGGTGAGTTCGCGATGTCTACCGCGAGCACGCCGAGTTCACCCGCAGGCAGCTCGTTGTACTCGGCGTCGAGGATGGCCAGGCGATAGCCCGGCAGCGGCACGCCCATCCCACCCACGTGTTTGGGATGATCGAGCGCGTGGTGGCAGTTGCAGGTCATACCGGTTTCGGTCTGGCCGTAGTGGTCCATCACCGCGCAGCCGAGAGATTTTTCCACCCAATTGACGACCTCGATATTGAGCGGCTCCCCGGCGGAACTTGCCGCGCGTAGACCGAGCGTTTGGTGAGCCTCGTCGAAAATCCCGGAGGCTTTCATGAGCCGGTAGGCGGTCGGCGCGGCGGCAAAATTGTTGATCTCGTGGCGCTTCATGAACGCAAGTGCGCCTTCGGCGCTAAACCCGGCTTCGCAAAAGTGCGTGGTAGCGCCCAACAGCAGCGGCCCGGTGATCGCATAGTAAAGACCATAGGCCCAGCCCGGGTCGGCCATGTTCCAGAACCGGTCCTCGCGCTTGAGATCGACGGCAAGCTCCATATAGAGGGCGAATGCCGTCATTGCCTTGAGCGGTATCGCCACACCCTTGGGCTTGCCGACGGTGCCCGAGGTAAACATCTGCAAAAACGGCGCGTTCGGGTCGAGGCGCGGCGGCTCGCTCGCTATCGGCGTATGCGCTAGCGCGGCCTGCCAGTCGAAATCGTCGGCGTGCCGGGCGCTCGGCCCGCCAACGGCCAGCACCGGCGGACAATGACGCCCCCCTTCAAATTTGTGTCGATTGGCGTGATCGGTAATCACCAGCCTTGAATCGGCACGCGTCAGCCGGTAATCCACCGCGTCCGACCCGAAGGCGGTAAAAAGCGGCTGATACACCGCACCGATGCGCCAGGTCGCCAACACCGCCACCAGCAGTGCCGCCGAGCGCGGCAGCATACAAGCGATACGATCCCCCACTTGAAACCCTTGCTCGTTCAGCCAGCCGGCAAGACGCGCACTTTGCGCGTCGAGCTCGCGGTAGGTGAGCGTATGAATCTCTGCGTGAGTATCTTCGTGTACCAGAGCAAGCGACTCGCCTCGGCCGTCGCGCAGGTGGCGCGCGCAGCACACGTCAAAAGCGTTCAGCTTACCGTCCTGATGGGTGTCCAAGCGTGCGGCCGTATCATCTGGCGAAAAGCCCTCGAGATAACCGGCGTAGGTAGGGAGCGAGGAAGAAACCGTCATGATGGCTCTCTTTTGTTATTGGCATGAGCATTTTGGGCAGACCCGCACCTTTACGGCGAGCACAGGTTGACGTTAACGGAAACCTGCCTTGAACCAACGCTAAGAGTATTTGCCGACCGGTGCAAGCGGACTAGCGTCTAAATCGCTACGACGTTGGTCGGGTGGGCAATGAAACCGGGGCTTCCGTGCACGTCAACTTGTTGCGGCACGCGTTAGCATTCATTACATTCATGATAGTCATGCAAGCGCTGACCCAATAACCACAACGAGATCACCTGGAGTTGTTCATGAGTAGCGCCACCGACGTTGTCTTTTTATCCGCCACCCGGACGCCCATGGGCGCCATGTCCGGCAGCCTTGCGAGCATGAGTGCCCCGGCGCTTGCCGCCGTCGCCATTCGCGCGGCCATCGAGCGCGCCGGGCTCAGCCCGGATACCATCGAGGAAGGCATTCTTGGCTGCGTGCTCCCCGCCGGGGTCAAACAGGGCCCTGCCCGCCAGGCGATGCGCCAGGCAGGCATTCCCGATTCGATAGGCGCCACCACCATCAACAAGCTTTGCGGCTCGGGGATGAAGGCGGCAATGTTCTCCCATGATCTCATCAAGGCGGGCACCGCAGGGGTGATGCTGGCCGGCGGGATGGAATCGATGTCCAACGCCCCGCACCTACTCACCAAAGCGCGCAGCGGCTACCGGCTGGGCCACGGCGAGCTCAAGGACCACATGTTTTACGATGGTCTCGAGGACGCAGAAACAGGGAAGCTAATGGGCGTATTCGCCCAAGAGGTCGCCTCTGAGCGCGGCTACACCCGCGAGCGAATGGACGACTTCGCGATCGCCTCGCTGGAGCGGGCAATGAAGGCTAACGAGGACGGCTCGCTTAGCGCCGAAATGGCGCCGGTGGCAGTCACCACCCGCCAGGGCGAAAGCATGGCCGATCAGGACGAGCAGCCCTTCCAGGCCAACCTTGAGAAGATCAGAACGCTGCGCCCCGCTTTTGCCAAGGACGGCACCATCACCGCGGCGAACGCCAGTTCCATTTCTGACGGTGCCTCGGCGCTGATCATGTCGAGCCAGCAAGCGGCCTCAAGGCTCGGCGTCACGCCACTGGCCCGCATGCTCGGCCACGCCACCCACTCGCGCCACCCGAGTGAGTTCACCATCGCCCCGGTCGGCGCCATCGAAAAACTGATGAAAAAGGTCGGCTGGGGTGTCGGTGACGTGGATCTTTTCGAGATCAACGAAGCCTTTGCGGTGGTCACGCTGATGGCGATCGACGATTTGGGGCTGGATCACGGTAAGGTGAATATCTTCGGCGGCGCCTGCGCCCAAGGCCACCCGGTGGGCTCGACGGGCTCACGTATCATCGCCACACTGATTCACGCCCTGCGCACCACTGGCGGCAAGCGCGGTGTGGCGAGCCTGTGCATCGGCGGTGGCGAAGCCACGGCGGTGGCCATCGAGCTGATCGACTGATCACGCTAGAAGTAAAAAGGCCCGCGCTGTAACAGCGCGGGCCTTTTTTTGCACCAGAGTCGTCTCAGTGATACTAGCCAAAGCGCCCAGTGATGTAATCGTGGGTGCGCTGATCCTGGGGATTGGTGAAGATGTTATCAGTGGTGTCGACCTCGGCCAGATCGCCCATGTGGAAGAACGCGGTGCGATCGGCCACGCGGGCGGCCTGCTGCATGTTGTGGGTTACCATCACGATGGTGTAGCTCTCGCTGAGCTCGTCGATGAGCTGCTCCACCTTGGCGGTCGCAATCGGGTCCAACGCCGAGCAGGGCTCGTCCATCAAAATGACGTCCGGGCTCACCGCGATGGTGCGCGCGATACACAGCCGCTGCGACTGACCGCCGGAAAGTCCGGTGCCGGGCTGGTCCAGCCGGTCCTTTACCTCGTCCCAAAGGCCTGCGCGGCGCAGGCTTGTCTCGACGATATCATCGAGCTCCGCCTTACGCTTGGCTAGACCGTGCAGGCGAGGCCCATAGGCCACATTCTCGTAGATCGACTTGGGGAACGGATTGGGCTTTTGAAAAACGATCCCGACTTGGGCACGCAGCAGCACCACGTCACGCTCCGGGGCGTAGATATCCTTGTCGTCCAACGTGATTTTGCCCTCGACCCGGCAAATATCGATGGTGTCGTTCATGCGGTTCAGACAGCGTAGAAACGTCGATTTGCCGCAGCCCGAGGGCCCGATGAACGCCAGCACCTCGTTTTCATGGATATCCAGGTCGATGCCATTGATCGCTTGGGAGTCGCCGTAAAAGACATTGACGCCCTCTGCCTTGAACTTCACCTTGTCCGTGGCCTTGCTGACGCGGTTTTCGCCGTTACCTACGCTGACATTGCTGATAGGGGCTTGCTTTGGGGAGTGCGTAGAAGTATCCACTTACCACCTCGTCTCTAATTTTTTACGCAGCCAGATGGCCAGCCCATTCAAGCTAAGCATCAGGCCCAATAACACAATAATGGCAGCCGAGGTCCGCGCTTCAAAGAAGTTGCGCAGCTCATTGCCCTGCCATAGATAAATCTGCACCGGCAGCGCGGTGGACTGATCCATGGGCGAGCCTGGCACGTTGGCCACGAACGCATTCATGCCGATCAGTAGAAGCGGCGCGGTTTCACCCAGCGCTTGGGCCACCCCAAGAATGGAGCCGGTCAAAATACCCGGCAGCGCCAGCGGCAACACGTGGTGAAATACCGTCTGTACCCGGGACGCCCCGATACCGAGTGCCGCTTGGCGAATCGAGGGCGGAATCGAGCGCAGCGACGAGCGCGTAGTGATGATGATCGTCGGCAGCGTCATCAGCGTAAGCACCAGCCCCCCCACCAGCGGTGCCGACAGCGGCAGACGCAGGTAGCCGATAAAGATGGAGGCGCCCAGAAGACCGAATACGATGGAAGGGACCGCCGCGAGGTTGTTGATATTGATCTCGATGAGATCGGTCAGGCGATTCTTGGGCGCAAACTCTTCCAGGTAGATCGCACTCGACACGCCGATCGGCACCGACAGGGCCATGACCACCAGCATCATGAACAGCGACCCCATGAAGGCGCCCGCTAGCCCCGCCGAGGCCAGAGAGCTTCGCGAGTCGGTGTTCATGAACAGCGCGGTGCTAAAGGACTGGCGCAGAACGTCTTGCTCCTGCAGTTGGTCAATCCATGACCTGCTCTGAGGCGATAGCTGGAGTCGCGCATCCGGCAGATCACGATCGATGTTTCCCTTCATCCAGACGTCCGCGTCGGCGCTGGCGAGCATTTTAAGCGTCATCGTCTCGCCCAGAAGCGAAGGATCTTCGATGAACCGGTTACGCAGCGCGTAGCGCTCTCCAGAGGCGACCAGCGCGCGCAGATCGCGCAGCTGACTCGACTCGACCTCTTCACCTAGCGCCTGCTCCAGCGAGGCATCGATCAACGATTGCCAGTTGATGAGCCCCGCTTGGGTCATCCACTGGGTCGTACGCTCCTCGAACTCGAAAAGCGTCTCATCGCTTTGGCGCTCGGGCTGAGGGGGAAGATCGATCACGTCGGGATCGAAATAGATCTCGGTATAAAGCGTTGCCTGCCAAAAAGCGGGGATACCCTTGGTCAAAATACTGGCGAACAGGATGGTGACCAACGTAAGGCCCGCCAATACCGCCGCCAGCCCCATGCGCCGAAACCCGTTTTCCTTACGGTGGCGTTTCGAAAGCGACTTCTCAATCGTCTCAAGCCGATGCTGTCGGCGCTGTTCAATCGATATAGACATGGTCACTTACTCGTATTGCTGGCGATATTTGCGCACCACGACCAGTGCGATGACGTTCAAGCCCAGTGTGATCACAAAAAGCGTCAAGCCGAGCGCAAAGGCGACCAGCGATTGCGGGCTGGCAAAATCCATATCACCGGTCAGCTGATTGACGATCGTCACGGTAATGGTCGACACCGCCTCGAACGGGTTGGCGTGTAGCACCGGATTGTTACCCGCTGCCAGCACCACGATCATGGTTTCACCGATCGCCCGGCTAGCCGCCAGCAAAAACGCCCCGACGATGCCAGGTAGAGCCGCGGGCAACACCACCTGGCGAATGGTTTCCGACTTGGTCGCGCCAAGGCCCAGCGCGCCATCGCGCAGCGACTTGGGCACCTGGGTGATGATGTCGTCGGAAAGTGACGAGACGAACGGGATGATCATGATGCCCATGGCGATACCCGCGGTCATGGCGCTGGTGGTGCGAATATTGATCCCTACGAAATCGCCGAGCATCGAAAGAAACGGGCCGATAACGGTCAGCGCGAAAAAGCCGTACACGATCGTGGGAATACCCGCCAAAATCTCGATGACCGGCTTGGCGATGCTTCTGAGCCAAGGCGAGGCGTACTCGGCCATATAAATCGCAGTCATCAGGCCGACGGGGATGGCCACCAACAGTGCGATGGCGCTGACCATGAGCGTGCCCCAAAGAAGCGGTAACAGGCCGAACTCGCCCTGCCCGCTCGAGCCCGCGGTGCTAAAACGCGGGTTCCAGATGGTGCCAAAAAAGAAGTCCGCCGGGTGAATGAAACTGAAAAAGCGCAGCGCCTCACCCAGCATCGAAAGCACGATGCCGATGGTGGTACAAATGGCGACGGCCGAGCTCGCGGCCAGGGCAATGGTAATGACGCGCTCGACCTGGTTACGGGCCCGCCAGGTCGGCGAAATGCGCCGGCGCGCGACGATCAGCCCCACCACGGCGAGTACCGCCATGACGGCGATCAGCGCAATGTTCTCGATCGTTTCGAGCCGCGACATATGGGCCGCTGCGGCTACCTCTTCGGGGCTTCCCCCGCCGGATACACCGCGGCCTTCGGCAAGCGCGGTGATACGGCGCATCAATGTCTGCTGCTCCCTATCGCTCAAGGAAGCCACTAAATCCGTTGGCAGCTGCTGGGTCACCAGCATATCGATCAATTGGGGTGCAAAAAACGACCACAATAGAAAAATGACCAGTGCGGGAAGACCGCACCAGAGTGCGACCAGCGTGCCGTAATACCCCGGGCGTGAGTGCAGTCGCACATCGTGGCTGGACGCCACCGCGCGGCTGCGCGTCAATCCCAGGTGATATGCCAAGGCCATCAGCATGAGAAGCGTGGCGATCAAGGCAAAATTGCTCATTATGTCTTCGCCTTTTACTTTCTACGTTTAAACGCCGGCATCAACCTGGTTGATGCCGGCGCGATCTGTTACTTAATTCACCAATGTAATCAGGCGCAGGATTACTCGGCGCTTACCACGGTACGCGACTCGAACTGCTCGAGCGCTTCAGCACGCTCGTCTTCGTCCATCGGGATCAGGCCAGCGTCTTCCAGCGGGCTTCCGTAGCCAGAGGTCATGTCGTTGAGGAAGAACTCGGTGTACTCGGCCAGGCCCGGGATAACGTCCAGGTGCTCGCCTTTCACGTAGAAGAACAGCGGACGCGATACCGGATACTCGCCGGAACCGATAGTTTCGAGGCTCGGCTCTACGCCGTCCATGGTGGCGACTTGCAAGCGGTCGCGGTTCTGATCGTAGAAGCTCAGACCGAAGACGCCCACGGCGTTCTCCTGGGCATCGAGGCGAGTCAGGGTTTCGGTGTAGTCGCCAGCGATTTCGACGATACGGCCGTCGCCGCGCAGGTTGTTACAAGCGTCTTCTTCCACTTCGGCAACGGTTTCGCAGCCGGCGTGAAGCACGCGCTCTTCGAACACTTCACGGGTGCCGTGGTTGGAGGCCGGAATGACCAGAGTGATTTCCTGATCTGGCAGGCTATCGTCGATCTCGGACCAGTTGGTGTAGGGGTTGTCGACCAACTCGCCGTCCTGGGAAACCTGCGCGGCGGCGGCCTTGAAGACGAACTCCGGCGTCAGCTCGAACTCGTTTTGATCAAGGCGTGAAGCGAATACGATACCGTCGTAGCCGAATTTCACTTCAAGAATTTCGTTGACGCCGTTTTCGCCACAGCTTTCGACTTCGCTCGAGCGAATCGGACGCGAGGCGTTGGCGATATCGATGGTGTTTTCACCCACGCCTTGGCAGAACTGACGCAGGCCGCCGCTTGAGCCACCCGAGCCCACAACCGGCGTTTCGAACTGGGAATAAGTGTTGCCAAACTCTTCGGCGACGATACTGGCGAACGGCAGTACGGTCGAAGAGCCCGCAATTTGAATGGTATCGCGGGCCAGGGCGGCGGTAGATACGCCGGCGCCCAGAGCGGCTACTACGGCAACACTTAGCGTCTTCTTGGTTACATTCATCGTCGCGTTCCCCTTGGGTGTGAAATCCAGCGTAAGGCTGGAAGCAGTGGCCTTAAGGCCTTCAACACCGAGGAGTCTGCCGCGCTTTGGTTGCAGTTATATGACAGCAGCACGCGAACGGGTAATTTTTTGCGCCACCTTAACGCTCAATTGAGGCCACTTTTAACCGGCTTAGGCGTCAGCAGCCGCACGCCCACGTTGCCCATCAGCGCCACCGAGAGCATGGTCAGCACCATGGGCCATAAATGCTCGACCTCGAAAAGCCCCACCATGATGCCGGCGAGCGCCCCGCAGCTGAACTGAATACCGCCCAAAAGCGCGGTGGCGGTAGCACTAATGTGGCCGAAATGATCCAGAAGCGATGAGATCGCATTCGGCGTAATCAGCCCGATCATACCGGTGAACATCATGATCAGGGGCACCACCACGAAAAGCGAGGCCTGGCCCAAAGCGGTAGCCAGCACGAGCCCGGTGGCCGCGACGAGCTGCACGGCCAGCCCCAAACGCAGGTTCTGCTGAGGCGTGCGGTAGCGCAAGAGGTAAATATTGACCCGATTGGAGAGCGCGATCACCACCACGTTCACCCCGAACACCAAAGGATAGATACCCGGCGACAGCGAGAAATACTCCAGATAAAGAAACGGCGAGGCGGTAACGAACGCAAAAAGCCCGGCAAACGAAGCGGCGACGGCGCAGATGTAGCCCATGCCCTCGCGGTGGCGTAAAACGCTTGCGTAGTTGCCGAGCACCTGGCGCGGCGAAGCGGCGGGCAGCGACATATCCCGGGTTTCAGGCAGTTTGCTGCCCAAAAGCCAAAGCAAAAACCCGGCGTAGACCGCCAGAAACACGAAGATCAGCCACCAGCCCGCGACGTGCAAAAGCAGGCTGCCCACCGCGGGGGCCACCAACGGGGCGAGCATCATGATCATCGCCATGGTCGACATCACCTTCGCCGCCTCCCGCCCGCTAAAGCAGTCGCGCACGATGGCCGCGGAGTTGACCACGCAGGCCCCACCCCCCAGTGCCTGAATAAAGCGCCAGGTCAGCAGCGAAGCCAGGCTATCCACGGTGGTGATCATAAGACTTGCCAGCATGAACACGACCAGGCCGCCCAGCAGTACCGGCTTGCGCCCTACTCGGTCGGAAAGCGGTCCAAAGCAGAGCTGGCCGATCGCAAACCCCATCAAAAACACGCTGATGGAGAGCTCGGTGCGGTGAATACTGGCCCCGATGTCGTCGGCCAGCATACCGATAGCGGGCAGATACGCATCGATGGCAAAAGGGGCCAGCGCGGTATTGGCGGCGACCAGTAGCGCCACTCGACGGGAAGTGAGTTGCATGATTGTCTCTTTTATCGAATCGATTGCGGTGTCGTTCAGGGCCGGTAAGCGGCCATTGAGCCCGACCATGATACAGCACCGCTGCCTTTTAAGAGGTGAAAGTCGAAAAACTGCAACAAATGACACTTAACCTTGGGGTCACTCTAATTACGTGTGACCCGAGGGCACCATGACGTTCCAATCGCTTCAACATGTTTCACTGCGCACGCTGGCCGCCGCGGCGCTTTCGCTGATGACGCTGTGCATCCTGGCCTTTGCGCTACTCACCTGGAGCGTCATCCAACAGAGTCAGCAGGATTTAACGCTACTTGAGCGCGTCAACGTACAGCAGGCCTCATCACTCAACCGGCTGCACATCGCAGGCCTTGAAGGCCTGCACCGCCTGGACCGGGCGCTAGAGCGCCAGCTGCGCCCATCGCTTGGCGACCCATTGGAAGCGCTGGAAGCCGTGGAGCGCGAACTCGATGAAATGACAAGCGCCCTGGCGGCGTTTCTTTTGGCGACTGACGGCGAGCCCGGGCGCGCCGACATCGAAGCGGGCGCCAGCGCTCTCATCGGTGCCATGACCCGCCAGCTCGACGCGGTGCGCGCCGGTGACCGGGCCGGCTACCGCCAACTGACCGCCGAGGCGCTAACACTGAGTCAGGCGTTTACCGAGCAAGCCCGAGCGTTTTATCAGCGGGCGGACCAGCAAGGCACGACCCTGCTCGCTCGCGCCCAGGCACGTGCCAGTATGATCGGCCAAGGGCTGATCGCCGGCATCGCGGCGGCGGTGGCGCTATTGGCCCTCATCGCCTATATAGGCCAGCGCTACTGCCTGCGCCCGATCAAAACGCTGGTGACCCATTTTCGCACGCTGGCCCAAGGCGACCTGGCTACCGAAATAGCAAGCCCCGGGCGCAATGAGATCGGCCAACTCTATAGCGAGCTCGACACCATGCGCTGCGCCTTTACCGACACCATCGCCAATCTACACGAACAGAGCAGCGCGATGTTCGAAAGCGCCCAGCGCCTGGCCCTGGGCAACGAGGATCTAACCGTTCGCACCAAGGCACAGCACGAGTTTCACCGAACTACCACGAACAACCTGGAAGAGCTCACCACGCATACCGCCTCCACTGCCGCCTACGCCACCGAAGCTGCCGCTCTCACGACCACCGCCAATGATCAAACGGCCCAGGGGAGTGTGGTGATGGACGATTTCCTCGCGACCATGGAACGTATTCATGAAAGCGCCAGGCAAGTGGACGGCATCGTCAGTACGATCGATGCCATCGCCTTTCAAACCAACATTCTCGCCCTGAATGCCTCGGTCGAGGCAGCCCGGGCAGGCACCGAGGGCAAAGGGTTCGCCGTGGTCGCCGCAGAAGTACGCACGCTGGCCACCCGCAGCGCCGACGCCGCGGCGCAGATCAAAACGCTGCTGAACGACTCCAACCGCCAGGTGCAGCACGGCCACTCGCTTTCAAGCCAGGCAAGCGACACCATGCGCGGCATCGCCGAGACCACCGAGAAGACCAACGACTTGATGGCGCATATCGCCAAGGCGGCCGAAGAGCAGCACCGCCATATCGAAACGCTGAACGCCACGCTTTCAGAGCAGACCCAGGTCAACCAGGCCAACGGCGACCAGGTAGAAAGCAGCGCCCGGGATGCCATGGCGCTCGAGAAAATCGCCGAGCAGCTTCGCGAGGCCGCCAACCGCTTCAAAATCGACGCCGCCGCACCGCCCGCCTATACCTGGCAACACGACCCGGCGCACCGTATCCCTCGTCAGGATAATATCCACAGCCCGGAAGCCTTGCTAGAGTAGAGGTCATTCAATACAAAAAGGAGGCCTCATGAGTAATAGCTTACTGGCGCAGTTAAAAGAGATGACCAAGGTGGTAGCGGATACCGGCGATCTGGAAACGATTCGCCGCTTTCGTCCGCAAGACGCCACTACCAACCCTTCGCTGATCCTGCAGGCCGCTCAGCAGGAGGACCGTCGCGCGCGACTGGCCGCGATCGCTAAAGAAAGCGCCGATATCGACGAAGCGGTGGGCCGGGTAGCGGTGGATATCGGCTGCGAGATCAGTGAACTGGTGCCAGGCTACGTCTCCACCGAGGTGAGTTCGCGACTCTCGTTTGATCGCGACGCGACCATTGCCAAGGCCCACTCGCTGATCGAGCGCTACGCACGCGAAGGCGTACCGGCCGAGCGTATTCTGATCAAGACCGCCTCGACCTGGGAAGGCATCCAGGCCGCGCGCCAGCTCGAACGCGACGGCATTCGCACCAACCTGACGCTTTTGTTCGGCTTCGCCCAGGCCCAGGCCTGCGCCGACGCCGGTGCCACGCTGATCTCGCCCTTCGTGGGGCGGATTCTGGACTGGCACAAGGCGCAAACCCCGGACGGCGATTTCAGCGGCGACAACGACCCGGGCGTGGCCTCGGTCAAGCGCATCTATGAGTACTACAAGGCTCAGGGTTACGCCACCATCGTGATGGGCGCAAGCTTTCGCAACGTCGACGAAATCAAGTCACTGGCCGGGTGCGATCGCCTGACCATATCACCGGCGCTTTTGAACGAGCTCGATGAGCAACACGGCGAGCTTACCCGCAAGCTTACGCCGCAAAGCGCTAGCAGCGAGGCCAAGCCACCGCTTAGCGAGGCGGACTTTCGCTGGGAAACGAACGTGGATGAGATGACCCACGACAAGCTTGCCGAAGGGATTCGCAAGTTCATGGCCGACCAGAAAAAACTCGAAGCGCTTTTGGCGGATCTTCGTCAACAATGAACGCGCTCGCTTAACGCTAAAAGCCCCGGCCGCTCGATGAGCGACCGGGGCTTTTTTTAAGCCTTACGTATACGCGCCTAGTAAACTGGCGAGTCCTGGGACTCGAGCATCTCGACCAGCGGCTGGAATTGCTCGCGGTTATGCTCGTTCATGTGCATCAGAATGCGGTGCGCTTCAAGGATCCGGTCGCGCAAGCCCTCTTCGTCCGAGGGGATTTCGGGAAGCTCGGTCAGAGAGGCGTCAAGGCCTGGCTGCAGCGGCGCATCGATCAACGTAAAAAAGCGGTTGAAGCCCATCACGTCGAGCATTTTCTGGATATCCGGGTTGTTGGCAATGATCGTCGGTAAATGATCGAGGCGCCCTTTCACCGCCATCGCCACCTTGGCCAAAAAACCCAGCGCGCTGGAGTCGACGTTGGTCGCCTCGCGCAGGTCGATCATCACCGCCTCGAGTCCCGGTGTGTCCGCCAGACGCTGCGCCTGAACGTCGAGCGTGGCACAGAGCGTAAGACGCACGTCGCCACAGAGCTTCAAGATAAAAACACCGGAATCGAACGCCGCTTTGATACGGCCTTCCTCAATCAGCATGACCAAATCCGCTCACCATCATGATTGTCAGGTCGTCGGGTAAAGCGTCGCGGTCCTGGCCCTGTTCATCCGCCGCCTCCCCTTCCATCAACAGGGCGTTGGTCTGAACGAGCCGGTCGCGCAACTGCTCAAGTGTGCCACTCTCACTTACTAATTGCTCAAGTTCCGTGAGCCGCGTGTCGAGCGTTTTACCCGGCAAGCATTCCAATACGCCGTCCGAACAGAGCCACAGGCGAAAGTCAGACGGGAGTTCGCAGGCGAGCGACGGATACTCGATGTCGGGGAAAAGCCCTACCGGCATGCCTTCGCCCTCAAGGCGCACCAGACGGTTGCCGGCCACCAAAAGCGGCATCGGCAGCTGTGCGCCGAGCGAATAGTGAAGGGTCTTTGTCTCCCGGTCAATCACCCCGACGAAAAGGGTCGCGTGCTTGCCGATGTCGGTATCCTGAAGCTCACGGTTGAGAGCGGCGAGCGACCTGGCGGCCAGATGCTCGGGGTTTTGCCCGTCCCACTCGTTGAGCCAGCGATTAAACAAGTACTTAAGCAGCACCGTCACGAACGCCGATGAGGCGCCGTGGCCAGAAACATCGGCGAAATAGAAGGCGCTGAAGCGCTCGTTGTAGCGTTGATAGTCGAGAAAATCACCCGACAAATAAAGCGACGGCGCGAACCAGTAGTCAAAGCGCGCCCCGTTGATGATCTTCGGATGTACCGGCAGCAAGCGCCGTTGAATGTGCCCACCGCTTTGCTGGTCCATGCGCAGAAGCGCCAGATGCGTTTCCAGACTTTCGTTGAGCTCCTCGAGCCTTCGACGATCACGCTCGCGCTCGCGGGCGAGCGCCTGTAGCTCGACCGCTTTACGGATCATGCGCCGCAGTAGTTCGCTATGGCGCAAAGGGTCCACGACGTGATCCAGCAATCCGCTATCCACCGCCTTGAAAAGCTCGGCGTCCTCGCGGGAGTCGCTGACCACCAGCGTGGGCACCCGCGCCGCCAAAAGCGCCCACTGATCCCGCGGCACCACGCCGGCCCGAGCAACCACCAGCGCGGTGTCCGCCGGTAAGCGTTCGATATCGTCCGCGGCCAGCACCGCCATATCGTGGCAAGTAATTGCACGGGTCAGCGCATCGCGCTCGGCGCCGGGCACATCGATGACCGCGATCAGATATTTGGAAGAATCCATATCAAGTCTCAATCGGCGAAATCGTCGTCACCAAAATCGGCATCGTCAAAGTCTGCATCATCGAACTCGAAACTATCCATCGCAAAGGGGTCGTCGCCCAACTCCCCGTCGTTGATCAAAAACTGGCGGCGCTGAAGGTAGGCATCACGAATGAACTGATAACGGTCGCCGCTGATCAGCGACTCCTGATCCAGCAACCCGGCGCGAGTATCGACAATATTCAGTGCCGCAAGGCTGATACGCACCGCGTCATCCTCGACGTAGGTGTTCGGGTATGCAGCCAGATCCGCCGGCAAGCCGGTGGAGTCACGCAGGGTGCTCGGACCCAAAAGCGGCAGCACCAGGTAGCGGGAATCTTGCCAGCCCCACACGGCCAGTGTCTGGCCGAAATCTTCCTCGTCGGCGGTAATTTCCATATGCGTGGCGTAATCGAGAAGCCCCGCGATACCCACCGTCGAATTGATCAAAAAGCGTGAGGTGGCAAGGCCGGCGTTGGCGGGCTTGCCCTGCAAGATACTGTTGAGCGCGGTGCGGATCTCGCCCAAATTCGAGAAGAAGTTACCCACGCCAGTCTGCACCGGGTCCGGCGTCACGGTGCGATACCCGGAGGCGACCGGCTTCAGCGCGTAGCGATCCAGCACGTCGTTGAAGGCGAATACCCGGCGGTTGAAGCCCTCCCAGGGGTCGTCCGGGTTCGCCGGCTGCGACGTGCCGGTACTCGCGCAGCCTGACATACCCAGCGTCAGCAGCATGACCGGCAACACTCCTTTAAGCGCCTTGCCTTTAGACGCGGCTAATAACCCTGGCATGATGATTCCCTCGTTTTAGGTATGTCCTTTTGATGGACGACGCCGCGCCTTACTGGCAGCGCAGCACGACGTTCCCGGCGCTGTAACCCGCTCCAAAGGAGCAGATCAGCCCGATATCGCCGGCCACCAGATCCTCACGATGCAGATGAAACGCGATGATGGAGCCGGCAGAGCTTGTATTAGCGTAGCGATCGAGAATGATCGGCGCTTGGCTTTCGTCTGGCTCGAACCCGAGTACCTTGCGGGCAATCAGGTCGTTCATGTGCTGATTGGCCTGGTGGAGCCACATCCGCTTGACGTCGTCGCCGGAGAGCTCGAGCGCTTGTAGGTGCGAGACGATGAGTTTGGCGACCATCGGGCACACTTCCTTGAACACGCGCCGCCCTTCCTGGACGAACAGTTTGTCCAGTCCCATCGGGTCGCTGTCGGTAACGCGGTTCAAAAAGCCTGAGTTGTTACGAATGGCGTTGGAGAACTGGGTCACCAGACGCGTGCCGAGTATCTCGAAGCGCTGTTTGGCCACGGCGAGTTCGCTTTGCTCGAGCACCACCGCCGTGCACGCATCGCCAAAGATGAAGTGGCTGTCGCGGTCGGTAAAATTCAGGTGCGCCGAGCAGATTTCCGGGCTGATCACCAGCGCCCGCTTGACGCTTTGGGCGGCGATGGCGTTCGCCGCGGTTTCGATCGCAAAGGTGGCGGAACTGCACGCCACGTTCATATCGAACCCGTAGCCCGAGGTCCCCAGTGCTTGCTGTACCTCCACCGCTACCGCCGGGTAGGCGCGCTCCAGATTCGAGCAGGCAACAATGACCAGCTCGATATCTTGTGCGTCCACCTGGGCCATTGCAAGCGCCTCGCGGGCGGCGTGAGTGGCCATTTCACATTGAATCGAGGGCTCGTCGTTGGCCCGGTCGGGTAGGTGCGGACGCATGCGCTCGGGGTCCAGAATGCCCTCGGCGTTCAGCACGTAACGGCTTTTGATGCCCGAGGCCTTCTCGATGAACTCGCTGCTCGAGTAGGCGAGCGGTGCGCGGCTACCGGCCTGAATCTCATCGGCAAAGCGCGCGTTGTGATCGTCAACGTAGGTATTGAACGCCGCCACCAGGGCTTCGTTGTCGATGGCGTGTTCCGGCGTATAAAGCCCCGTACCGGTAATCACCACGTCATTCATGTGTACTCTCCTTTAGCGGCCTTGAGCGGCACGTATGGCTAAGCGCCTCAAAGGCGCGTGATTTCTTCCCAGTGCTTTTCAAGGCGCTTGACCGAGACGGGCATTTTAGTGCCCAACTGTTGGGCAAAAAGCGACACACGAAGCTCCTGAATCCACCAGCCGAAGGCGACCAGCGCCGGGTCTTCGACCTGGCCGCGGCGCTCGCTTTCGCGCCGGGCGTCGAAACGCGCCTCCAGCGCCTGAACGTCCTTCATCATCATCTGGTCGCGCCCGCGCTCCCGCGCGGCTTTCTCAAGACGAATCAGCGCGGCTTCGAAATAACGAGGGTACTCCGAAAGCCACTCGCCCGCATCACGGATGAAGCCAGGATAGACCAAACGCTGCATCTGTGCGCGCACATCGCTGTAAACCAGCGCCAGGGCGAAGTTCAAATTCCCCTTGAGCTGCTTGGCAAGCTCCAGATGGCCTTTTAACGCCGCCTCGACATCGCTTAAAAGCGTCTTGGCGTGATCGACCAGGGTGGTGTCTACCTGGGCGAGCCGCGCGTCGAGCTCCCCCGCCGAGCGCGGCAGCGGCGCCGTCGCGACCACTTGGGTAAATACCGCCAGCAACACATCGGCTATGAACGCCTGCTTGCTGCCCACGTTGGTAAACAGCAGCGCGCACTTCTCGAGCGCCGGTAACGCTTTGATCGCCTTGACCTGATCCGGACACTGGGTAATGGCCAGCCGCGCCACGCCCTCGCGGTGGGCGGCCTCTGCCTTCGCCGGGTGATCGAATAGCGCGACCTTGAACGCTTCACCTTCATGAGTCAATGCCGGGTAGGCTTCCACGCGAATACCGGCCTGGGTGGTGACTTTCGATGCCGGAAGCGGCGCCTCGGGCAGTGCGTCGAGCGTTGGCGCCTGGCTTGCCTCTTTGGCCAGCGCCTGGGCGCCCAGGCTTGCCGCCTGCTCGAAGCGTTTCTCCAGCGCACGCACATCGCGCCCTTGGCCAAGCTGGTGACCGGCGTGATCGACCACGCGCACGTTCATCACCAGGTGCGCCTCGAGCTGGTCCAGCCGCCAGTCATCCGGATGGACCCGGGTACCGGTGCGCCGGCGTAGAAACTCGCCCAGGGCCTCGGTCAGCGGGCGCTCGTTGGGCGTCAGCACCTGTAGCGCGGCGTCGACCCAGTCCGGAATCGGCACCACCTGGCGGCGAATGCTCTTGGGCAGCGATTTCAAAAGCGCGATGCACTTTTCGCGCAAAAGCCCGGGCACCAACCACTCCAAAGCGCTGACCGGTAGCTGCGAAAGCATGGCGGCGGGCACGGTGAGCGTGACGCCGTCGTCCTCGGCCTGGGGCTCGAAGTGATAGCTCACCGGGTAGGCCACGCCGCCAAGCGTCAGGTAATCCGGATATTGGGCACGAGTGACGTCCTCGGCCTCCCGCGCCTTGAGCGTTTCGATATCGAACTTCAAAAGGTCCGGGGCCTCGCGCTCGGCCTGCTTGCGCCATTGCTCGAAGCCCTTGCCGTTGACGACATCGCCTGGAATGCGTTCGTCGTAAAAGGCGTAAAGCGTTTCTTCATCGACCAGAATGTCGCGGCGGCGGGCGCGGTCCTCGAGCGCTTCGACCTCGTCGACCAGCGCCCGATTATGGGCGAAGAACGCGCCTTTGGTCTGAAACTCCCCTTCTACCAGCGCCCGGCGAATGAAAATATCCCGGGACTCCTTGGGGTCGATGGCGCCAAAGTTGACCCGCCGGCGGGCAACGATGGGCAGGCCAAACAGCGTCACCTGCTCGAAGGCCACGACCTGGGCGCGCTTCATTTCCCAGTGGGGCTCGCTGTAGCTTCGTTTGACCAGATGCTCGGCCTGGGGCTCGATCCAGGCCGGGTCGATTTTCGCCACCGTGCGGGCGTAGAGCTTGGTGGTTTCGACCAGCTCGAACGCCATCACCCACTTGGGCGTTTTTTTCGCAAGCCCGGAGCCCGGGTGAATGAAGAACTTGCGGTTGCGCGCCCCCAGGTACTCGCGGTTTTCCGTAAGGTTACCCAAATTCGATAAAAGCCCGGAGAGCAGCGCCTGGTGCAGCTTACCGGAGGTCTTGCGCCGCGCCTGGCGCGCCTCTTCCTCGCTTTCGTCTTCATTGGCAGGCAAAGGCCCGGGCACTTCGATGTCCATATCGCGCAAGAGCTGTCTAAGCTGGCGGAAGGTGTCGTGCCACTCGCGCATGCGCAGATAATTGACGTAGTGCTCGCGACACCAGCGGCGCATCTGGCTGTTCGAAAGCGATCCGCGAGCGTTTTCGATGCCGTGCCACAAGTTCAAGAGTGCGACGAAGTCGGAATCCGGGTCGTGCCAGCGCTGATGGGCCTGGTCCGCGGCCTGGCGCTTGTCCGCCGGGCGCTCCCGGGGGTCTTGTATCGCCAGCGCCGAGACCACCACCAGCACATCGCGAAGGCTCTGGCGCTCGGCGCCCTCGAGCACCATGCGCGCAAGCCGCGGGTCGATGGGCAGCCGCGCTAGCTTGCGTCCCAGTTCGCTGATCTGCTCTTTTTGATCCACCGCGCCGAGCTCGAACAAAAGCCTAAAGCCGTCCTTGACGAAGCGGCTATCCGGCGGGTCGACGAAGGGAAAGGCCTCGATGTTGCCAAGCTTCAACGACAGCATCGAGA
Organism: Vreelandella sp. GE22; assembly: GCF_968212445.1. Lineage (NCBI taxonomy): Bacteria > Pseudomonadati > Pseudomonadota > Gammaproteobacteria > Oceanospirillales > Halomonadaceae > Vreelandella > Vreelandella sp. GE22. Next base: position 1,239,283 of record NZ_OZ309110.1, on the reverse strand, counting down.
GGATGACCGAGGCGAGATTGGTACGCTGGATTTCCGGGTCGGTGAACGCCGGGCGCGACAGAAAGTCCTCTTCGTCGTAAAGGCGAATGCACACGCCCTCGGCGATACGCCCGCAACGCCCTTTGCGCTGGTTGGCGCTTGCCTGGCTAATCGGCTCGATGGGCAGGCGCTGGATCTTCGCCCGGTAGCTGTAGCGGCTAATGCGTACAAGGCCCGGGTCGACCACGTAACGAATGCCGGGCACGGTGAGCGAGGTTTCCGCGACGTTGGTGGCCAGCACGATGCGCCGACCGCGGTGCGGGGCGAACACCCGGTTCTGCTCCTCGTTGGAGAGCCGGGCGTAGAGCGGCAGAATTTCGGTGCCCTTGAAGTCCGCACGGCGCAGCGTGTCCGCGGTTTCGCGAATCTCGCGCTCACCGGGCAAAAAGATCAGCACGTCTCTCGGGCCGTGCAGCCACCCCTTCTCGCGCTCTAAAGTTTCGATCTCTTCAATCGCGCCCACGATGCCTTCTTGTAGCGTGCGGTCCTCTTCGTCGTCGTCGCTTCGCACCAGGGGGCGGTAAAGCACATCCACGTCGAAGGCGCGCCCGGAGACCTCGACCACCGGGGCCGGCGTGTCGTCGGTTGCAAAGTGCGCGGCAAAGCGCTCGACATCGATGGTCGCCGAGGTGATGATCACCTTCAAATCCGGGCGCTTGGGCAGCAGGCGTTTCAAATAGCCGAGTAGAAAATCGATATTGAGGCTGCGTTCGTGCGCCTCGTCGATGATGATGGTGTCGTAGCGCCAAAGCATCGGGTCGTGCTGGGTTTCGGCCAGCAAAATACCGTCGGTCATGAGCTTGACCAGGGTGTTGGGCGCGCTTTGATCGGTAAAGCGCACCTGATAGCCCACCTGCTCGCCCAGGCTAACGTCGAGCTCCTCTGAAATCCGCGTGGCAACGCTGCGCGCGGCCAGCCGGCGCGGCTGGGTATGGCCAATCTGGCCGCGGCGCCCACGCCCAAGCTCCAGGCATATCTTGGGCAACTGGGTCGTTTTGCCCGAGCCGGTTTCGCCGGCCACCACGACCACCTGGTGATCCCGAATGGCCTCGAGGATGTCCTCGCGGCGCTCGACCACGGGAAGACCCGGCGGATAGTTGATGGATACCGGCGTGGCAGCGCGACTGGCCGCCAAGCGCTTGGCCTTGTCGACCTCGCGGCTGACCTCGTCGAGGCCGCGGCCGATCGGCTTGTTGTCACGCAGACGACGCTTGAGACCGCCAAGACGCCGTGCCAGGCGGTGGCTGTCGCGAAGGGTTACCTCGTCAAGCGCTCGCTCGAGCTGCGTCACCTGTTGGGCATCGGTCAAGGAGTGCGTCTCAGTGCTCACGTTAGGCTCAGATTCCATCCAAAAAATAAAAATTCGGCCCGCCAAAAAAGCGGGCCGAACAGTATAGCGCTTTCGGTTGTGGGAGGGCTAACCCGGACGGCCGCCCTATCCTTTTGGCTTACCCTCAGGCTTTCTCCTGCTCGCCTTCGCTTGAGGTCTCCTCGTCGCGCAGCTCGCGCCGCAATACCTTGCCCACATTGGTTTTGGGCAGTTCGTCGCGAAACTCGATGTACTTGGGGACCTTGTAAGCGGTGAGCTCTTTTTTGCACCAGGCACGCAGCGTTTGGGCGTCCAGGTCGCTGTTTTTGGAGACCACGAAAAGCTTGATCGCCTCGCCGGCATTCTCGTCGGGCACGCCCACTACTGCGGACTCGACGATATCCGGGTGGGTCGCGACCACGTCCTCGACCTCGTTGGGATAAACGTTGAAGCCCGACACCAGGATCATGTCCTTTTTACGATCGACGATGCGGATATAGCCATCGTCCTGGAGCACGGCGATATCGCCGGAATGGAACCAGCCGCCTGCATCGATCGACTTTTGGGTTTCGTCGTCGCGCTGCCAGTAGCCTTTCATGACCTGCGGGCCCTTGATGCAAAGCTCGCCGGGTTCACCAAGCGCTACGTCGTTGCCGTCGGCATCGACCACCTTGACCGAGGTGCCGGCCACGGGTTTGCCGATGGTCCCCAACTGGATGGCGTCGGTGGGATTGAAACTCACCACCGGCGAGGTTTCGGTCAGCCCGTAACCTTCCGCCACCGGGCAGCCGGTCACTTCTTCCCAACGCTTGGCCGCGGCTTTGGTCAGCGCCATACCGCCGGAAATGGTCAGCTTGAGCCGGGAGAAATCGAGCGCGCGGAAGTCATCACGCTGGCAAAGCGCGTTAAATAGCGTATTGAGCCCGATAAAGCTGGTGAATTTGAGCTTTTTGAGCTCCTTGACGAAAGCGGGCAGATCCCGCGGATTGGTGATCAGCACCGAGTGGTTACCGGTTTCCATCAAAAACAGGCAGTTCACCGTAAAGGTGTAGATGTGATAGACCGGCAGCGGCGCGATCACCAGCTCCTTGCCGTTTTCCAGGTGCGTACCGATCGCCATGCGCGCCTGGAGCATATTGGCGATCAGGTTGGTGTGGGTGAGCATCGCGCCTTTGGGCTGGCCGGTGGTGCCGCCGGTGTACTGCAGCGCCGCCACGTCGTCCGCAGTGCGCTTGACCGGAGTAAACTCATGGTTGGCGCCGGCCTTCATCACCTGGCGGAACCCGGTCGCGCCCGGCAGGCGGTAGGTCGGTACCATCTTCTTGACGTACTTGACCACCGCGTTGATCACCCAGCGCTTGGGCGCGCCGTGAAGATCGGCAAGCTCGGTGACCACCACGTGGGAGATATCGGTTTTCTCCAGCACCTTGTCGAGCTTGTGCGCCATGTTGGCAAGAATGACGATGGCTTTGGCCCCGGCGTCCTTGAACTGGTGGGCCATTTCACGCTCGGTGTAGAGCGGGTTGGTATTGACCACCACCATCCCCGCCCGTAGCGCGCCGAACACGGCCACCGGGAACTGCAGCACGTTGGGCAGTTGAATGGCGATGCGGTCGCCAGGCTCGAGATCGGTGTCGTTTTGAAGCCAGGCGGCAAACTGCTTCGAGTAGGTATCAAGCTCGGCAAAGCTCAGGGTTTGACCCATGCAGCTAAACGCCGGGTTGTCGCTGTAGCGCTCTACCGCGGTTTCAAAAACGTCAGTGATCGAATCGTATTGATCCAACCCTTCAAGCGCTGGGCCATGTAGCATAGGAGCATCGGCGTGTTCGCTCATGGGGCAATCTCCGCTATCCGTGTCGATAAGTGGACCGACCTTGTTATTTTGGCGATCTTTGAGATGGGGTTAAACGCTTACGATATACGAGGGGGGTAACGCTGTAAAACGCCTGCTTGAAACTCCTGTTTCAACTCGACACCCCCAATACCGGCTGAGCCCGCCGCTCCGCGGGGGCTAACGAACGTTTTGCCTACCTGACTACATAGCGTAGACCGCTCGCCTCACGAGGGTGTGTATTGCGCTTTTATACTTCCCGACTGCCAAACTAAAAGCTCGCCCGGCACCATGGCCGTCCACTTCTCGTTGTGGGTAAGCGGCGCAGTGGCGATCACCGAAACCACATCGAACGCTGTGGTATGCTCGCTGAAGTTCACCGTCATGTCAGCATCGGCAAGCTCGGCTTCGCCGAACGGTGCCTGGCGGGTGATATGGGAAAGTTTGGTCGAACAATAGCAGTAAAGCGACTCGCCATCAGACAGCAGCAGGTTGAACACCCCAAGCCCCCGCAGTTTTTCACACAGCGTATGGAGTAGCGCCCCGACCGGCTCATAAGAGGCTGGCGGCGTGGGGAATGCGCGACGCAGCTCACCTAAAATCCAGCAAAAAGCGTGCTCGCTGTCGGTACTGCCCACCGGGGTGTAGACATCCAGCGGCAGTGTTTGCCAACCGCTTAGTTGCCCGTTGTGGGCGTAGCACCAGGGCCGCCCCCACATTTCCCGGGTAAACGGGTGGGTGTTGTTCAAACGCACCCCGCCGACGTTTGCCTGGCGTATATGGCTGATCACCACGTTGGATTTGATCGGGTAGTCGCAAATCAGCCGCGCGATGGGCGAGTCGACCGAGGGGTGCGGGTCGCGAAATTCGCGGTACCCGCCCTGCTCGTAAAAGGCGATGCCCCAGCCATCGCGGTGGGGGCCGGTGCCCCCGCCGCGGTGTAGAAAGCCGGAAAAGCTAAAGCAGATATCCGTCGGCACGTTGGCACTCATGCCCAAAAGCTCGCACATGGGGCTCTCCTTTGCCTGATGGAGCCTTTTAGTTGATGACCGGCTCGCGGCGGCGGTGCTCGTCGTTGCCAGCGCGCGGCTTTGCGGCGCCTCGCTTGGCGGTGGGCTGGCGCTTACCGCCATTCGGCGGGCGTTTATCATCCGGTGAGCGCTTGGCCGGGGCGCGCTCGACCGGGCGGCGCAGCCACCAAAGGGCCACGCCCACACAAGCGCCTAACGCGATACCGACAAGCAGCCACACAAGCCCGGCCCACATGGCCGAGGTGCTGCGCTCCAAAAAGCCGACCGCCGAGACCATCGCCGAGGGCGCCCAGCCGGTGTAGAACTCGTTCTCTTCGATCAGCGGCAGGCTAAAGCGCGCCGGCATCCACATCGCCCCGGCCACGCACCAGGTCAGCACCAGCCTTGGCAGGCGCGGTAAAAACGCTAGCGCAAAGTAGACCGCCACGAGCACGACCAGCGAAACCCCGTAATAACTCAGCCAGAGCAGTGACATTGAGCTTGTAAACAGCATAATACCCTCGTGTGGGTGGACGCACCCGCGGTTAATTTCCCGTTATGGTACCTGTCAATTTATGAAAGCACAGCCCGGCATGCCCAAAGAGTCGCCCCAAAAGCGCCATTATCGCGCCGATGACCCGGATTGGCACTGGTTGGAAGAGCGCGAAGCCCCCGAGGTCAGCGCGTTTCTAACCGACGCCAACGAGGAGCACGCCCGCTGGTTCGAGCCCCTTGCTCCGCTTGCCGAGTCGCTTTATCAAAGCCACCTGGCACGGCGCGAGCTTGCGGTGAAAAGTCTTGGCACCACCCTCGATGTGTTTACGGTCTGGAGTGAAACCGGCGAGCACGACGACTACCCTCGCTGGTGGCGCGCGCCGATCGATGATCCTGGCGCGCCGGAGTGCTTTTTTGACGTGGTAGCCCGCGCCGGCGAGCACGCCTTTTTCGATATCGGCGACATGGCGCTCACCCCGGATGAGCAGTGGCTTGCCTGGAGCGAGGACACCCAGGGCGACGAGCGCTACACGCTGTGGCTCAAGGCGCTACCCAACGGCGAGCCGCGCAAACTTGCCAGCGACATCGGCCCGGACCTTTGCTGGGCCGAAGACCAAACGCCTCAAAGCGCGACGCTGTTTTTCACTCGCTTCGACGCCACCCAGCGCCCGGACAGCCTATGGCGCTGCGACGTGAGCTTCGCCCGCCCGGCGCTCGACCCTCCGGCAACACTTGTGATGCGCGAAGACGACGCCGAGTTCTGGTTAGGGATCGGTAAGACCCGCTCCAGGACCTGGCTTTTCATCGAGACCGCCGCCAAGGACACCACCGAGATTCTGGCGATTCCCGCCGATGCCCCGGCCACGGCGCCGCAGGTTTTACACCGACGCAGCAAAGGGGTCGAAGTCAGTATCGACCACCGCCCCGGGGCGTTTTATCGGCTGCAAAACCAGGCGGGCCCCCACTTCGCCCTCGACGTACTGGCCGAGGCCGCGTGGGATGAAGACGCCGAGTGGCAAACGTTGATCCCCCACCAGGAGGAGCAAACCCTGGAGGGCGTGGACGCTTATGCCTGGGGGCTCATGGTCGCCGAGCGCAGCCATCAAGAGGCGCAAACACGGCTTAGGCGCTTGGTGCTCGAAGGCGATGACACGATCACTACTGACGAGTTGATCGCGTTGCCGGAAACACCCTGCTCGCAATTACTGGAGGACTCCCCGCACTTCGATACGCAAATCCTGCGCCTGCGCGAAGAGTCGTTTACACGACCGGCCAGCTGGTACACCCTGGACCTTGAAAGCGGCGAGCGAACGCTTTTGAAAACCCTGCCGGTGCATGGCGCGCTCCGGCCAGAGGCGCTAGCCAGCAAGCGCCTCTGGGCCACCAGCGCGGACGGCGAGCAGGTGCCGGTGTCCATCGTTGCCCGCGCGGATTTGATCGGTCAGCCGCTACCGACGCTGCTCTATGGCTACGGCGCCTACGGCGAGCCGCTGGACCCCTGGTTCTCGATCGCCAGGCTATCGCTTCTGGAGCGCGGCGCTGCCTTTGCGGTGGCCCACGTACGCGGCGGGGGCGAACGCGGCGAGCCCTGGTATCTCGACGGCAAGATGGCGCAAAAGGAGCACAGCTTTGACGACTTTTTAGCCGCCCGCCAGGCGCTGGTCGATGAAGGGCTAAGCCTTGACGACAAAGTCGTGGCGTATGGAGCCAGCGCTGGTGGCCTGCTGGTGGGTACGAGCATCAACCGCGCCCCCGAGGCATTCTGCGCCGCGGTGCTGGATGTGCCTTTTCTCGACGTGCTGCGCACCATGCAAAACCCGGATCTTCCGCTGACCACCGCCGAGTACAGCGAATGGGGCAACCCGGCCGAGCCCGAGGTCGAGGCACGCATACGCGACTACTCGCCGGTGGATAACATCACCGAGCAAGCCTATCCGGCGCTTTGGGTCGAGGGGAGCTGGTTCGATACCCGAGTGAGCTACTGGGAACCGGCCAAGTTTTACGCCCAGATCAGCCGCGTGCAAACGGGTAGCGCCCCGGTATTACTGTACACCGACATGGACAGCGGCCACGGCGGCGCTTCCGGGCGCTTCAAGGCCTGGAAAGATAGCGCCCGCCAGGATGCCTTCATCCTTTGGGCGATGGGGCTTGCCGACTAACGCGATGAAAGCCCAGGCCTTTAGCACTCAGGCGCAAAAAAAGCACCCGCGGGACGACCGCGGGTGCTTTTTTATTTTATGAAAAAGCTTTCCATAAAAAACCGACTGCGCCATACTAGCCGTTAGTTGTATAGACCAACGTCTAGCACGAATAGCGACAACATTCGGTTAGATCGAGAACACCACGCGCCCCGGCGCCAGGAGAGCTTTATGAAGCATCAGGAACAGTTTCTTACCATTTGGGATACCCCCGCCACCCAGGCCACCCGGTCCGAAAAGACCGCTCCGGCGCGCCTATCGTTTACCAAGCGCCTGGCGGCACTACTGGTTGCGCTAAAAAGCTAAGCTCGCCGCTTCAAAACGCTAGTGAATGGGCAGTACGGCGATGATGTGTTCGTCCCATTCGCGCTCGGGCACGTCGAGCTCGGATACCGCAAAGCTGCGTACGCTTACGCCCTTGCGGTGCACCCGTTCGGCGTCGTTACTCAAAAGCGGATGCCAACCGGCTAGCTTTCGCCCCTCCGCCACCCGGCGGTAGCCGCAGGTAGCAGGCAGCCAGGTGAACTCACGAACCAGCGCCGGGGTCAGTTGCGTACAGTCGGGCACCGTATCGAAGCGGTTCTCGTAATCGCTGCACTGACAGCTGTGCGTATCCAGCAGGCGGCACGCTACATTGAGCACGGCCAGCTCCTGGGTATCGTCGTCGTGAAATTTCAGCAGACAGCACTGCCCGCACCCGTCGCAAAGAGCCTCCCACTCGTCATCGGTAAGCTCTTCGAGCGCGTATCGTTCCCAGAAGCGTTCGCGCATAGCACCCTCGTCTCGTCGTCCTTCCCCGGCCTGGTCCAGGCACTCACGCAATGCTAACCGGCACTGGTCAGCCTGGCGGCGCACTCGTTCCAGAGGGGGTGAAAATGGTCTTCCAGCCAGCGGTAGTCGCGCTCGAGCCAGGGCGTTATCTCCGCCAGCCGATTCGGGCCGGAAAGCCTGCGCCCAAGCCCGGCAATCGCCCGACAGGTAAAACCGAAGTCAGCGTAGCCACGCAGCCAGTCGTGCTCGATAAGTGACGGCATCATGAGCGCCAGCCGGTTCGGCGCGGGCTCACGCGCCAAAAGCGCATACAGGCGCTCGATCAACGCGTCGAACTCCGGCGTGCCGATCAGCGCCCGCGCCAAAAAGTGATCCCACAGGATATCCAGCGCAATGCCGGCCACGCGCCGCTGATCCGCGGGGGCACGCCGTTTAGCGCGCTTGATGACGTCATGGCTATCCACGAAGGCATCGACCCGGCGGTGGTGGCGAACGCCCGCGGCCACAGCATCTGGCCAGCCGGACAGGTCGCTACCCTTGACGCCGTCGGCAATCACGTTACCCAGCAAGAAGCCATCTTCCCCCTGGCGGGCAAGCCAGGCGTGGGCAAGAAAGTTCATGAAAAGCGGTTGACGTGTGCCCGGTGAACGTCCAACAGGTACTCTTCCTTGGCCGGCGGCATTTGCAAGTAAAACCCCTGCTCCTCGATCGCCGCGATGACATCCTGAGTATCGACTCGGGCGAGCTTTTTATCGGCGGTCAGGATCATAGTCAGCACCGCCACGGGCTTGCCGAATGTGGCAAGCAGCGCCTCGGGCACCGGCTCGAGGCCCTGGCGTTTGTCCACGTAGAGATACATCTCTTCCTTGCGCGAACTTTTGAAAATCTCGCACAGCAATTTATTGCTCATGCCGACTCCTCCAGGGCCAAACGCAGGTCGTCGTTCAAGCGCTCGCCGCGCCAGCCGCCGGGCAGCGCGAGCGCCTCGTTCGCCTGGTGCTGCATGACCAGCGCTTCGATATCCCGGCGGCGCATCAACACTTCAGGCGCAATTTCCAGCGCCGCCGCTTGGGCGTTGAGCACCTTCTTGAGCGCCTTGAAACGACGCTTGAAGCCCGCCTCTGCCGGGTCGGGCCAGCGCTCGAGCAGCGACGCCTCCGGGCAGTGCTGAGCATTTTTGACCAGCTCCAGCAGCGTATCGCCCTCTTTTTTAACCAGCGTCGGCTTGACGCCCTCGATGGCGGCAATTTCGAAGCGGTTTTTGGGCATCGCTTCAGCGATGGCAAACAGCAGCTTGTCACTGGCCAACCAGTTGCGCGGAAGATCGCGCCGCCGGGTTTCCCCTTCACGCCAGGTCGTCATCAGCCGGTACGCCTCGAGCTGGCGCGGCGCAAGCCGCCAAAGCTGGCGCTGGCGGGTGTACCAGAGCGCATCGCTCTCGCTGCTGCGCTCTGCCTGATCGAGCTGGGCGGCGCACTCCTCGAAAAGCCACGCCCGACGGCCGAGGCGCTCGAGCTTTTCGGCCTGCAGTGCCCATACCTCGAGCAAATAGATGACGTCGAGCGCGGCGTACTCGCACTGGCCGGTCGTCAGCGGCCGGGTCAGCCAGTTAGAGCGCGTCTCTTCCTTGGGCAGGGTTTCTCCGACCCAGAATTCGACGAGCTTTTGATACCCCATGGCGGGCACCTCACCCAAAAGCGACTGAGCGATCTGGGTATCCACCAGCGGCGCTGGCATTACGCCCGCCCATAGCTGGAATATTTCGAGATCTTCGCTGCAAGCGTGGAGAAGCTTGACCGCATCGTTTTGCAACAGCGCTTTGAAGGCCGGCGTGCAGGGTGTGGTGACCGGGTCGATTAGATACGCAAGCTCACCGGCGGCGAACTGGATCAGCGCCGGGATCGGAAAAAAGGTGTTTTCGCGGAAAAACTCCGTATCCAGGGCGATCACGCTGGCAGCTTCGACCTCCTGACAGGCGGCATCGAGCTGATCGGCGGTCTCAATCCATCGATAGGACGGGTTACTTATAGCGGACACGGTAGACTTCCCTGTGGGGGCCGCAGCCTGAAGGCTACGGTAGTGACAGTGGTACAAAATCCGGCGCGCGGTGTTACTCGAGCCCGAACGGCAAACGGCCATTGAACGCGCGGCTCAAGGTGCCGCCGTCCACATATTCGAGTTCGCCGCCCATGGGCACCCCGTAAGCAAGGCGCGAAAAAGCGACCCCGTACTGGGCCAGCTGCGAGGCAATATAGTGCGCGGTCGCCTCGCCTTCGACGGTCGGGTTGGTCGCCAGCACGATCTCCTTGATAAGACCTTCGCTGACCCGGCTTTCGAGCAGCCCCAGGCCGATGGCCTCCGGTCCCACGCCGTCCAGCGGCGAGAGATGACCGTGAAGCACGAAATAGCGCCCGTGAAAGCCGCCGGCCTCTTCGATGGCGAGCTGATCGGCGGGCGACTCCACCACACAAAGCAGTGAATCGTCGCGCCGAAGGCTTTCGCACAGCGCGCAAACCTTCGCCTCGGTCAAGGTACGGCACTGCTGGCAGTAGCCGACCTCTTCGATGGCGCGCTCGATCACCCCGGCCAAATGCTTACCGCCCTCGCGCTCACGCTCGAGCAAATGCATGGCCATGCGCTGGGCCGTTTTGGGCCCAACGCCTGGCAGCACGCGAAATGCTTCGATGAGCTGCTCGATCAGCGGGGAAAAACGCATCGCTTAAAACGGCATCTTGAAGCCGGGCGGCAGGTTAAGACCGGCAGTGGCCTCTTCCATTTGCGCCTTGGAGTGGGCTTCGACCTTGCGCACGGCATCGTTGACGGCCGCGGCCAGCAGGTCTTCGAGCAGTTCCTTGTCTTCTTCCAGAACGCTTGGGTCGATGGTGACATCGCTGACATCGTGACGGCCGTTCATGGTCACCTTGACCATGCCCGCACCGGCTTCACCGAACACCTCGGCCTTGGCCGCTTCTTCCTGGACCTTCTGCATTTTTTCCTGCATTTCCTGGGCTTGCTTCATCAAGTTGCCCATTCCACCTTTCATCATGGCGTTCTCTCCCTGGATAATAGATCAGTGCGTTACCAGCATAAGCGTAAGCCGTAACCGTCCGGCTGTCATGGCGACTCCGGGGTTTTTGGCTTGACGCTGGATTCGTTGAGCGTCGCCCCGAAGGCTTGCTGTAATTTCTGTATATTGGGGTCGCGTTGCAATAGATCAACGGCCTCTTTGTGGCGCTCGCGCTGAAAGCGAAGCGTCTGATCTCGCGCGGTTTCCACGCCACTGTCGAGCTCGGCCACCTCGAAGCTGACCCGGCGCTTGAGCCCCTGCTCGCCCAGCGCTTTTTCGATGCGGGTTTGGTGGACATCGGCCTGCATCGCCGACTGACTAGGGTCGAGCTGCAATGTAATGGTCTGCCCATCGTCACTGGCCAACTGGCAGTGGGCGGCCAGATTACGCGTAAGCCCGCCAAGGCCCAGCGTATCGAAAAGGTTCAGCCAGCGCGCGTGGTCAAGCCGGGTATCGGCATCGAGCGGCGCCTCGGATGCCTCGGGTACCGCGGGTACTGCGGGTACAGGCTGGGCAGCGGGAGCCTCTACGGGGTCGGGAGCAACGCCGGCTTGGTGATCTGGTTCTGGCTCTGGCGCGTGCTCTGGTTCTGGTTCTGGCGCATCCGGATAGTCGAACTCGGGGGCCTCCGGGGCAGGCTCGTTCGGCGCGCCCTCTTGCACGGGTTCATCTGCCCGCTCCGGCGCTTTCGCATCGAAAGCGGTCTCGGGGGTGTCGCCGTAGGGGGCCGGTTCGTCCATTGCCCAGGGCGGCGGCGCCTGATCGGCAGGCTCGCTCTTTTGAGTGTCCTGCACTGGCGTATCCTGCACCGGCGTATCCTGCACCGGCGCGGGCGAAGGCGCCTCGGGCGCCGGTGCAGGCTCAGGCTTTTTTGGCTCGACCGCTTCTTGCGAGGCGCTGGCTTGCTCGGCGGCGGCGTGCTCGCCAGCAGGCTCGGCGCGCAGCGGCAGCGGCGTACGCGGCGGCTTGGGAACGCCCTGAGGGCGAAACGCCAGCATCCGCAGAAGCGTCATTTCCAGCGCGCTACGCAAGTCCGGGGCGTGTTCCATATCGCCGCGGCCCTGAATACCGATCTGATAGTAGAGCTGGATATCCTCGGCGGTGAAACGCTTGGCAAGCGTGAGAATCGTGTCACGATCGCCGTGGCTGTTGTCCACGGCACCGGGGACCATCTGGGCGACCGCCAGGCGGTGCAAAATAGCGCTCAGCTCGTCGAGCACCGCGGCGAAGTCCGGCCCCTGCTCCGAAAGCATGGCGACTTCCGTTAGCAGCGCCTGAACGTCGACATCCGCCAGTGCCTGGGCCAGCGCCATGATATGGCGATGGTCGAGGGTGCCGAGCATCGCCGCTACGTCGGCGTGGCGCACCGTCCCCTGGCCGAAGGCGATCGCCTGATCGGTCAGGCTCATGGCATCGCGCATCGAGCCTTCGGCGGCCTTGCCCAAAAGCCACAGGGCGCTCTCTTCGAACTCGACGCCCTCTTTTCCCAGCACGAACGTCAGATGCTCGACCACCCGCTCCGGCGGCATGTGCTTCAAGGTAAACTGCAAACAGCGCGAGAGCACCGTCGGCGGCAGCTTCTGCGGATCGGTGGTAGCGAGCAGGAATTTGACGTGGGGCGGCGGCTCTTCCAGCGTTTTCAGCAGCGCGTTGAAACTGCTGGTCGAGAGCATGTGCACCTCATCGATGAGATACACCTTGTAGCGTCCCTGCGTCGGCGCGTACTGAACGTTATCGAGAAGCTCGCGGGTGTCTTCCACCTTGGTGCGCGAGGCGGCGTCGACTTCGATCAGGTCGACAAAGCGCCCCTCGTCGATGGCGCGGCAGCTATCGCATGCACCGCACGGCGTGGAGGTAATGCCCTCGTCGCCGTCACCGCCCGCGGTGCAGTTCAGGCACTTGGCGAGTATACGCGCCAGGGTGGTCTTACCGACCCCACGGGTGCCGGTAAACAGATAGGCGTGATGAAGGCGCCCTTGGTCGAGGGCGTTGACCAGCGCACGCTGAACATGGGTCTGCCCCACCAGCTCGTGAAATGTACGCGGGCGCCATTTGCGGGCCAGAACCTGATAGCTCATTGAGCATTACTTCCTTGGGCGGGCTAACTCATCCGGCGCGGCCTGGCGCCGGATGAACACACATCGAGTAACGTCAAGCGATGGCAAAACGCCATGCTAGCGGTTGAATGAGAGCCCGCCAGCCGCTTGGCACGCGTTACTCGCTCGGGGCGTCGCTGCCCTCGTTGGCGGTGGCGCGCTGACCGGCATCCTTGATGAGCTTTTCGAGCTCGCCGCTTTGGTGCATTTCCATCACGATATCGCAGCCGCCCACCAGCTCGCCTTCGACCCAAAGCTGAGGGAAGGTCGGCCAGTTGGCAACCTTGGGCAGCTCGCTGCGAATATCCGGGTTGTCCAGCACGTTGACGAAGGCGAAACGCTCGCCGCAGCTCATCAGTGCCTGAACGGTTTGGGCCGAAAACCCGCATTGAGGCAGCTGAGGTGTGCCTTTCATGTAGATAAGAATCGGGTTTTCGCCGATTTGACGCTGAATATTCTCAACCGTTGTGCTCATGACGTACTCCTTCGATCGGTGGCGCGGTCGGTGCTAGTTTACGCGACTCAAAGTATCTGTTTAACCCTACCGCAACATAATGGCGATACCTGAGTAAACTACTCGGCTTTAACAATGCCCCTATTCTACCCATGCCGATGGCGTTGCGCATCCCCTGCGCCCTCGCTAGGATGGGGTATTTACGTGGAGAGACGCACCATGGCGACCCGCCATTTTCTGACCCTGATGGATTTAAGCCAGGATGAGCTCGCCTACTTGATGCAGCGCGCCATTTTGATCAAAACCGAGCTAAAAGCCCAGGGGCCGATCTACACACCGTTCAAAAACCGAACGCTTGCGATGATTTTCGAAAAATCCTCCACACGTACCCGGGTCTCTTTCGAGACGGGTATGACCCAGTTCGGCGGCCATGCGCTGTTTCTTTCCCCTCGCGACAGCCAGCTCGGTCGCGGTGAGCCGATCGAAGATACCGCCCGCGTGCTCTCTGAAATGGTCGATGCGGTCATGATTCGTACCTTTTCCCACGCAGGCATCGAAACCTTCGCAGCGGCCAGCACCGTGCCGGTGATCAACGCGCTCAGCGATGACTATCACCCCTGCCAACTGCTGGCTGACATCATGACCTGGATCGAGCATCGCGGTAGCGTCGAAGGCCGCACGGCGGTTTGGGTGGGTGATGGCAATAACATGTGCCACTCCTGGATCAACGCCGCGCGCCAGTTCGACTTCAACCTGCACGTCTGCTGCCCGAAAGGCTACGAGCCTCGCGCCGATATCCTGGCGGCCGCCGGGGAGCGCGTGACGCTTTTCCACGACCCGGTCGAGGCGACCCGCGGCGTGGACCTGATCACCACCGATGTCTGGGCCTCGATGGGCCAGGAAGAGGAGCAAGCCAAGCGCGAAGCCGACTTCGCCGGTTTCCAGGTGACCGAGGCAATGCTCGATAATGCCAAAGCGGATGCGCTGTTTTTGCACTGCCTGCCCGCCCACCGTGGCGAGGAGATCAGCGAAACCCTGCTCGACGACCCGCGCGCCGTGGTCTGGCAAGAAGCCGGCAACCGTCTGCACGCACAAAAAGCACTGATGGAATTTTTACTACTGGGTAAAATCACCTGAGCGCCGCGCCCGGCCAGATGCCGGGCGCTTTCGCATAAAGCCAAACGACAGGCACAAAAAAGCCTCGTTGAACAACGAGGCTTTTGGGAATTTGGTGGAGCCTAGCGGGATCGAACCGCTGACCTCAACACTGCCAGTGTTGCGCTCTCCCAGCTGAGCTAAGGCCCCTTTTGAACCAGCATAGATATAGCGCTGGATCGATGCAATTGCTTCCAAGTGCGCGGCGAATAGTAGAGCAGATCCAGATTCAAGTCAAGACGCTTTATTGAACAGTAAATACTAATTTTCCTTCAATAGAAGCTATGGCACTCTACGGCAAAGCCGATACCGGGTTTCAAGCGCATTGTATCAGGAGCACTCTCGTGATTAACGTACTCATCGCTGATGACCACCACCTGGTGAGGAGCAGTATCGCGCACTTGCTGGACGAAGAGTGCGATATTCATATTGCGGGCGAAGCCGACGATGGCGAAAGCGCTGTCTCGCTTTGTCGCAAGCTGAAGCCGGATCTGGTGCTCATGGATATTCGTATGCCCGGCATTGGCGGGCTAGAGGCGACTCGGCGCATCTGTCGCACCATGAAAAAGGTGCGCGTACTGATTCTGACCGCCTACGTAGAAGACAGCACGTTAAGGCGTATGCTGGAGGCCGGCGCGTCAGGTTTTTTAAGCAAGGGGGCCGATGCCACGGAGATGATCGAGGCCATCCGTCAAATCGATAGCGGTGGGCGCTACGTAAGCCAGGAGATCGCCCAGCGTCTGGCGCTGGCCCACTTCACCGAAGAAGACAGCCCGTTTCAAAACCTCTCACCCCGCGAGCTCCAGATCGCGCTGATGATCGTCAACTGTCAGCGCGTTCAGGACATCTCCGACCGCCTCCATCTGAGCCCCAAAACGGTCAACACTTATCGCTATAGGCTGTTCGAAAAGCTGGAAGTGGCCAGCGACGTCGAGCTTACCCATTTAGCGCTGCGCTACGGGCTGGTGGAGGGCTTTGACGCGCGCCAGGGTTAGGCCTACCATCCAGTTCCTGCCCCAGCACTTCTAAGCGCTCTATGACTTTCGATGCCAAGCAATTTTTAAGCTCGGTAAGCACCTCCCCGGGTGTTTACCGTATGCTCGATGACCAGCAAAACACGCTTTACGTCGGCAAGGCGAAGCGTCTCAAGGCGCGCCTGTCGAGTTATTTCCGCGGCCAGCTCAACGCCAAGACCCAGGCGATGGTGGCGCGCATTGCCGACGTGCAAGTGACCGTCACCCGCACCGAAACCGAAGCGCTGCTGCTCGAGCAAACCCTGATCAAGGAGCTGCGTCCGCCCTATAACATCCTGCTGCGCGACGACAAGTCCTACCCCTTCGTTTTCGTTACCGACCGCCACCCTTATCCTGCGCTCGAGTACAAGCGCGCACGTCAGCGTCGGGGTGACGGCCGCTACCTGGGGCCCTACCCCAGTAGCGGCGCGGTGAAGGAGAGCCTGACGCTGATGCAAAAAATCTTTCGCATCCGCAACTGCGAAGACAGCGTGTTCGCCAACCGCAGCCGGCCTTGCCTTCAGTACCAGATCGACCGCTGCAGTGCCCCCTGCGTGGACTATATTTCTCAACAAGAGTATCAGCGCGACGTCGAGCACGCCGTGATGTGCCTGGAGGGGAAAAGCGAGCACGTCACCCAAACGCTCAGCGATCAAATGGAAGCCGCAAGCCAAGCGCTCGATTTCGAAGAAGCCGGGCGCCTGCGCGACCAGATCGTCAAGCTCAGACAGCTTCAGCAGCGTCAGTTCGTGGATAACGAAAGCGGCGACGCGGATATTTTCGCGCTTGCCCATCGCCCCGGCGCCCAGGGTATTTCGGTCATGAGCATACGCGATGGGCGACTTCTAGGCGCCCGCCACCACACGCCCAAAAACGACTTGGAACTAACCGATGAGATGCTCTTGACCGAAGTCGTCAGCCAATACTATTTCGGCCAGCCGCATAATGTGCCCGCCGAGGTCATCACCAGCCACGCCCTGGACGATAGCCAACTGATTGCCGACGCGCTGAGCCAGCAGGCCGGCAAGCGAGTACGCGTCGCCCACCAGGTACGCGGTCACCGCGCTCAGTGGCAAAAACTGGCGATGACCAACGCCGAGCAGCAATTGGCCTCCCAACTCGCCAACAAGACGCAGCTCATGGCACGTTTCGAGGCGCTGCAGAAAGCGCTGGACCTGGAGAAAGCGCCCGAGCGGCTGGAGTGTTTCGACATCAGCCACAGTCAGGGCGAGGCAACGGTGGCGTCGTGCGTGGTATTCGACCAGCAAGGCCCGCGCAAAAGCGACTACCGCCATTTTCGTATCGAAGGCGTGGCCGCCGGCGACGACTACGCCGCGATGCAGCAGGCGCTGACGAGGCGCTTGAAGCGGGTCAAAAGCGGCGAAGCCGTCGCACCGGATATTTTGATCGTCGATGGCGGCAAGGGACAGCTCAATATGGCCCGAGGCGTTATCGGCGAGCTTGGGGTCGACGGCATCATTTTGCTCGGTGTTGCGAAGGGCACGACGCGCAAGGCCGGGCTCGAGACGCTGTTTCTGGAGAGCAGCGATAACCCGCTACCGATGGACCCGGCCTCACCCGCCCTTCATCTGATTCAGCACATTCGCGACGAGTCGCACCGCTTTGCGATTGCCGGCCACCGTGCTCAGCGCGACAAGGCCCGACGCACATCCACCTTGCAGGATATCCCCGGCGTGGGCCCCAAGCGCCGCCGGGAGCTGCTGCGCTTTTTTGGTGGATTGCAGGGCGTGCAGAAAGCAAGCAAGGATGAGCTTGCCCGAGTACCGGGGATTAGCGCGGCCATGGCGGCGACTATCTATCAGGCGCTTAACGGATAATCCACCACCGGCATGGATGCCGCGCCTCAAGGCGGATAGAATAGCGCCTACATACGTTTGATTCCCTGATTCTCCGGCAAGGATCGCGCCCTGCGATGAATATACCCAACATATTGACTCTGGCAAGAATCGTTTTCATCCCCCTATTGGTGGTGCTCTTCTATCTGCCCTATGGCTGGAGCATGCCGCTGGCGGCGGGGCTGTTCGCCCTGGCGTCGGTCACCGACTGGCTGGATGGCTATTTGGCCAGACTCTGGAATCAGTCGACCCCGTTCGGCGCCTTCCTCGACCCGGTGGCAGATAAGCTGATGGTCGCGGTGGCGCTGGCCTTGCTCATCGAACGCTTCGATAGCGCCCTGCTGACCCTGCCGGCGCTGGTGATTATCGGGCGCGAAATCGTCATCTCGGCGCTGCGCGAGTGGATGGCGGAGATGGGCAAGCGCGGCATGGTCGCCGTTTCCTGGATCGGAAAGCTCAAAACCACCCTGCAGATGGTGGCACTTTTGGTACTACTGGTGTTTCCACCGGGACACGACATCGCCATGGTCGGTGTGGCCATCCTTTACGCGGCGGCGATTTTAACGCTCTGGTCGATGCTCCAGTATCTGCACGCGGCCTGGCCACACCTGAGCCGTTCGATGTAATAGCCCAAGGCGTGGCCTACACAGCGGCCCACGCCCAGGCTTGGTAAATGCAGTATCTTATTGTACGTATTGAGCATTTCTTCGATTGACAAGTCTGCGTCAGTGCGTATAATTCGCCCTCGAGTCGAGCGGGAATAGCTCAGTGGTAGAGCATCGCCTTGCCAAGGCGAGGGTCGAGAGTTCGAATCTCTTTTCCCGCTCCATCGACTCCAAGGCTGGATGGCAGAGTGGTTATGCAGCGGACTGCAACTCCGTGTACGCCGGTTCGATTCCGACTCCAGCCTCCATATCCCATGACAGTGTCGCGATATCCTCCATTGCAGACACTGTTATACGCCCGGATGGCGAAATCGGTAGACGCAAGAGACTTAAAATCTCTCGGGGGCAACCCCGTGCCGGTTCAAGTCCGGCTCCGGGCACCACCTTTTCTTTCGTTTTCCCCGATACGCTCACGGCACTTTGCCGGGTTTCTTTGTGTATCACTCCCCTCGTAACGCTTTAGACCCTATCGCCAAGCGCACTTTGTGCTGCGCTACTTTCGCCTCACGCTTTAATGGCCCGGGCGATGCAGTCGCCGCCGCAGCGCCCGGTGGCTTTCGCTGGGCAGACTATCCGGCCAGAGCCAAAGCCGCTCCCCTCCCACCTCCAGTCCCAAAAGCCATGGCCCCAGGTAGTGGCAGCGAAGCGGCTGCTGGTCGCCGAGATCGCCACTGGCGAGCACCCAGCGCGCATAGAGCGCATCGTCAATCGGCTGGATGTAAAGCGAACCCGCCGGCTGGCGACGGGCGTGATGGGCGATCAAAAAAAGCATGACCGGCAAAGCACAAAGCACCCAAAGGGGCGAAGCGAAAGCGAGGCTTACGCCTAAAAGCCCCGCCGTCAGCGCCGAATGAATCAGCGCAGGGTAGTTAGAGCGTGCGATAGGCACTGTTATCGGTGGTTTCGGCATGCTCGACAATCATTTGAACCAGGCGGCGAAGGTCAGGATCGGCTGGCCACTCACGATGCATCAGCCAAACGAATAGATCCTGATCTTCTTCTTCGATCAGGCGCTGATAGGTCAACCGATCTTCTGCGGAAAGCGAGTCGAAGCGGTTTTCGAGGAAAGGAATAAGCAATAGATCCAGCTCCCACATGCCGCGGCGTGAATGCCAGTAAAGCCGTTTACGGAGAATGGCCTCCGGGGATGTATCGTCGCTCAACGTGGACCTCTACGAATTCGAAAATGAAAAGTCAGTATACCTGAGCTGTAGGGTCGCGCCAGCGCCCCGCTTCGCCTATGCTGTTATTCGACCTAGTACCTTGTTTTATCTAAATTGTTTTATAACACAATGCGCAGTATGCTGAGATGGATGTTATTCAGGCCGTAAGCTTTTACGACCTTTAACGTTTGCAGGGAGCCAACCGATGACCAAATCTGAATTAATCGAACAAATCGCGATGCGTCAACCGGAGCTATCCGCCAAGGAAGTCGAAACGGCGGTTCGTATTATTTTGGATGACATGACAGACGCCCTCTCAAGTGGTGGACGGGTCGAAATCCGCGGCTTTGGCAGCTTTTCGCTGCACTACCGCGAGCCGCGCATGGGCCGCAACCCCAAAACCGGCGACCCGGTAGACCTGGAGGGCAAGTATGTCCCCCACTTCAAACCCGGGAAAGAGCTTCGCGAGCAGGTGGATGCCAGCCGGGCACTGGGCTACTAAACGCGCCTTCACGCACCGGCTAAAACGCTGAAACACTTCAGGGATGACGCCGTGCCCCGACTCATACACAATAGACCCACCATGCACGTCACAGATTAGGAAATTCTCATGCGTTGGATCAAAGGGCTTTTACTGGCCATTATTTTACTGGTGGTGCTGCTTGTCGGCATTTTGTTCGCCGTCAACAACCAGCAGACGATTGCCCTGAACCTGATCTGGACAGAGCTTCCGCCGGTATCGCTATCGGTATGGCTACTCGCCACGCTCACCCTGGGCGTCATTCTGGGAATGCTTGCGATGCTGGGTGTTTATATCCGCTTGAAGGCGCGTTTGGCCCGCAGCGAGCGCCACAACAAGCAGCAGCAAAAAGAGCTGGATCGCCTGCGGACCCAGGAGTTCAAGGAAGTGGTGTAAATGCAGGACGTCGCGCTGCTTTGCACACTGCTTGCAGCCGTCGCTATCGGCTTTGGGCTGGGCGTGCGCTATCGCGCCAAACAAAGGCCAATCCGGCCGGCAAATCGGTCGCCTGCACTTTCCAAAGAGTATTTCGTCGGGCTCAACTATCTTCTCAACGAGCAGCCCGACGAGGCCATCAATACGTTCATCAATGCGCTGGACGTCAATAGCGAAACCGTCGAGACGCATATCGCCCTGGGTAAGCTCTTTCGCGCCCGGGGCGAGGCCGACAAGGCCGTCAGCATTCACCAGAACCTGCTCGCCCGCCCGGCGCTCTCCGTGTCCACCAACGAACACATTCAGCTCGAACTCGCCCAGGATTTCATCGCCCTGGGCGTTCACGACCGCGCCCAGCGGCTTTTAAAGACGCTGCTCGGCCAGACATCCAACGACACTTACCGGCTAAGCGCCAAGCGCCTTTTGCTCGATCTGCTCGACCGCGAACGCGAATGGCAGCAGGCACTGGATAACGTCCAGCCGATTCTCAAGCAGCAACCCGGTCTTCGCCGCGCGGCGGCCCACTGGCTTTGCGAACTCGCCGTCGAGGAGAAGGCACAGTCGAGCCGCCAGCTTGCGCGCAGACATTTGAAAAAAGCGTTGCAGATGGACGAGCACTGCGTACGGGCCACGCTTTTGTACGCCGAGCTCGACATGGAAAATGGCCACTATCAGCGCGCGATCGACTGGCTCGACCGAATCCCGGCTCAGGACGTGGATCACATCCCGACCATGCTCTCGGCGCTCAAGCACGCTTTCGAGCGCTCGGATAACCCCCAGGGCTTTGAAACCTACCTCTATAAGCTTCTGGGCCAGGCGCCCTACACCAGTGTGATCATTGCGCTGGGCGAACTCGTCCACCACCGCGATGGCGTGGACAGCGCCATCGAACGTACCGGCGAGTGGCTACGCGAAGCGCCAAGCCTGGGTGGGCTCGACTACCTGATCGACCTGTACCTGCAAAGCGAACGGCTAAGCGGCAAGACCAAGCCGGACACGCGACTTCTACTGCTAAAGCACCACACCGGCGCCCTGCTGGAGGGCCGCCCGCGCCACCGCTGTCGCCACTGCGGCCTCACCAGCGAAAACCTGGTGTGGCAGTGCCCTAGCTGCCGACGCTGGGGCACCATCAAACCGATAACCGGCATCGAAGGCGAATAGCAGCCCCGAGGGTTAGCCGATCTCCGCCTCTATCGCTTCGAGCGCGCCCATAGGTGACTCGGCTTGCGTGACCGGCCGCCCTACCACCAGGTGGGTGCTACCCGCTTCGAGTGCCTCACGCGGCGTCATGATGCGCTGTTGATCATTGGCCGCGGCAAAGCGGGGGCGAATACCCGGGGTGACCTTCAAAAACGCGTCGCCACAGGCACTCTTGATCGCTTTGGCTTCGCGGGCCGAACAGACCACCCCGGCCAGACCACTCTCCTGAGCCAGCCCCGCCAGGCGCATTACCTGCTCGTCGAGCCCTCCCATTACGCCAATATCCAAAAGCTCATCGCTTTGCATACTGGTGAGTACGGTCACGGCAATCAGGTGGGTTTCGAGGCCGTTCGCTTTCAGGCGATCCGCCGCCGCGCGCATCATCGACTGGCCGCCGCTGGCATGGACGTTGACCATCCATACGCCCTGTTCGGCGGCGGCCTGCACCGCCGCGGCCACGGTATTGGGAATATCGTGAAACTTGAGATCGAGAAAGACCTCGAAGCCGCGGCCGTGCAGCGCCTCGAGCACCGCCGGGCCGCTACGGGTAAAAAGCTCTTTACCCACCTTGACCCGGCAGCGGGCAGGGTCGAGCTGGTCCGCCATGCACAGTGCCTGGTCAAGCGAAGGGTAGTCGAGAGCGATAATAAGGGGAGAATCGGTTGCCACGGGCGCGCTCCTTGTTTGAACCGCACCATTATATCAGCCTTGCGATGCGCTTTTTGTAAGCGATTTCAACAGACGCTCAAGGGAAAATCCTACACATAGCGTCATACATGGATGACAGCGGCGTCCGCTTCCAACCACTAAGTTAATTAAGACCAAAGACACCTTAGAGGTCGTCTCTGGTACAAAACGAACACGATTCAAACACCATTAGAGGGGCTCATTATGCAGCGGATACTAAAAGGGTTAGTGGCGGCGGCCGCACTCGGCTTGAGTTTGAGCGGCGGGGCGTTTGCCCAATCGGTGGCGCCGATCAATGTCAACACGGCCGATGAGGAGCTGCTGGCCGAGCTTCCCGGGGTAGGGCCCAGCCGTGCGGTGGCGATCATCGAGGAGCGCGACGCCAATGGCAGCTTCGAAAACGCTAATGATTTAACCCGTGTCAGCGGCATTGGCGAAGCCACCGTCAGCTCGATGGAAGATCAGATCATCTTCGAAGAGTAACGCCTGAAAGAGCGTAACGCCTGGAAGAAAGACCGCCGCCCTGCCCACCTGCCCGGTGATCAGGGCGGCGGCTTTAACGGCGCCGGCGTTTAAACATCCCCCGGTACGAAGACCGTCCCTTTCATCAGCACTCGCGCGCTGCGGCTCATCAGCGCCTGGTCGATCTGCCAGCGGCCCTCGACGAGACTTGCTTTGGCGCCCACGTGCAGTACACCGGACGGATGGCCAAAGGTGACCGCCTCGATCTCGCCACCCCCGGCGGCTATATTGACCAGCGTTCCTTCAATGGCCGCTGCCGAGGCAATCGCCACCGCCGCGGTGCCCATCATGGCATGGTGAAGCTTGCCCATGGAGAGCGCACGCACGACCAGGTCGATCTCTTCAGCGCTGACCTCCTTGCCGCTCGAGGCGCTGTAGCGCGCCGCTGGAGCGACGAAGGCGACCTTGGGCGTGTGCTGGCGTGCCCCCGCCTGCTCGATAGTGCTCGCAAGCCCCATTTTCACCGAACCATGGGTGCGGATGGCTTCGAACATGGCAAGTGCGGCGGGGTCACCATTGATCGCCTCCTGAAGCTCGACGCCGGTATAACCCACCTCGTCGGCATTGACGAATATGGTCGGGATACCCGCATTGATCATGGTCGCTTTCAGCGTGCCCACCCCCGTCACTTCCAACTCATCAACCAGATTACCCGTCGGGAAGATCGCGCCTTCGCCGTCGGCGGGGTCGACAAAAGCGATCGGAATCTCGGCGGCGGGAAACGTCACGCCGTCGAGCTCGAAATCGCCGGTTTCCTGCACCTGGCCCTGGGTAATGGGCACCTTCGCGATAATGGTCTTGGCGATGTTCGCCTGCCAGATGCGTACCTCGGCCACGCCGTTAGCCGGGATTTTTGAAGCCTCGACCAGACCTGCGCGAATCGCAAAGGGGCCCACCGCGGCGGAAAGATTGCCGCAGTTGCCGCTCCAGTCCACGAAAGGCTGGTCGATGGAGACCTGACCGAACAGGTAATCCACGTCGTGCCCCGGTGATTCGCTTTTGGAAAGAATCACCGCCTTGCTGGTACTCGACGTCGCCCCGCCCATACCGTCGATCTGCTTCTCGAAAGGGTCGGGGCTTCCCATCAGGCGAAGCAGAAGCGCATCGCGCACGGCCCCAGGGGTCTGCGCCGCCTTGGGCAGATCATTGAGCGTAAAAAAAACACCCTTGCTGGTGCCGCCACGCATGTAGGTCGCGGGGATCTCGATTTGGGGGCTCGTCGCCATGGCTTGGCTCCTGAAACGCCCGGGCTGGCCGGGCGTGAATGAAGGGATGGGCAAAATACTGCGCGCTAGGCCGGGGTGGCCTCCAGAAAGTCCTGGGCGAAGCGCTGCAAGACGCCACCGGCGGCGTAGATGGTGACCTCTTCGGCGGTGTCGAGCCGACAGATCACCGGTACGCGCTCGGTAGCGCCGGCGCGATGGATCACCAGCGTCAAGGTAGCGCCGGGGGTGGCCTCGCCCTCCACGTCATACATCTCGGTGCCGTCCAGCGCCAGGGTCTTGCGCGTGGTGCCGGGCTCGAACTGAAGCGGCATCACGCCCATGCCCACCAGGTTGGTGCGGTGAATACGCTCGAAGCCTTCGGCGACGATGGCTTCCACACCGGCAAGGGCCACGCCCTTGGCCGCCCAGTCTCTTGATGAGCCCTGGCCGTAGTCGTTACCGGCGATGATGATCAAGGGCTGCTTGCGCGCCATGTAGGCTTCGATCGCCTCCCACATGCGCACCACTTTGCCCTCGGGCTCGAGGCGCGCAAGCGAGCCCTGGCGCACGTGACCCTGGTCATCGAGGGCCATCTCGTTGTAGAGCTTGGGGTTGGCAAAGGTCGCCCGCTGGGCGGTCAGATGATCGCCTCGGTGGGTGGCGTAGGAGTTGAAGTCCTCCTCCGGCAGGCCCATGTGCAGCAGGTATTCGCCGGCGGCGCTGTCCGGCAAAATGGCATTCGAGGGCGACAGATGGTCGGTGGTGATGTTGTCCGGCAGGATCGCCAGCGGGCGCAGGCCCTTGAGCGCCCGCGCGCGGGCCATGTTCCCTTCCCAGTAAGGTGGGCGGCGAATATAGGTGCTTTGCGGGCGCCACTCGTAAAGGGGCGCGACGTGCGCCTTCTCGCTCTTGTCCAGGTCGAACATCGGAATGTAGGTCTGGCGAAACTGCTCGGGCTTGACCGCGGACGCCACGATGGCGTCGATCTCGCTGTCCTCCGGCCAGATATCCTTGAGCGTCACTGGGTGACCCTCGTCGTCGACGCCGAGCACGTCCTTTTCGATATCGAAGCGAATGGTCCCGGCGATGGCGTAGGCGACCACCAGCGGCGGCGAGGCCAGAAACGCCTGCTTGGCGTGGGGGTGGATACGCCCGTCGAAGTTACGGTTACCCGAGAGCACCGCCGTGGCGTACAAATCCCGCTCGACGATCTCTTGTTGAATCTTCGGGTCCAATGATCCGGACATGCCGTTACAGGTCGTGCAGGCGTAGCCCACCACACCAAAGCCCAGCGCCTCCAGCTCATCCATCAGCCCGGCATCGTCCAGGTACATCTTCACGGTTTTCGAGCCCGGCGCCAGCGAGGACTTCACCCAGGGCTTGCGCAGTAGCCCCAGCCGGTTGGCGTTACGCGCAATCAGCCCCGCCGCGACCATGTTGCGCGGGTTGGAGGTATTGGTGCAGCTGGTGATCGCGGCGATGATCACCGCGCCATCCGGCATTCTGCCGGCGAGCTCGTCTTCCTGAGTCGCTTCAAACCCCACCGCGATACCGCGGCTTGCTAGCTCGGAGGTCGGCAGGTGCGCGTGGGGGTTCGACGGCCCGGCCAGGGTACGCGCCACGCTTGATAAATCGAAGGTCAGTACGCGCTCGTACTCGGCGGTGTCGAGATCACTCGCCCAGAGCCCGGTCTGCTTGGCGTAGGTTTCGACCAGCGCGACCTGTTCGTCGTCGCGTCCGGTAAGTTTCAGATAATCGATGGTTTGACCGTCGATGTAGAACATGGCGGCACTGGCGCCGTATTCCGGGGTCATGTTGGAGATCGTCGCCCGGTCGCCGACGCTGAGCGCATCCGCCCCCTCCCCGTAAAACTCGAGATACGCCCCCACCACGCGCGCTTGGCGCAGAAATTCGGTAATCGCCAGCACCATGTCGGTGCCGGTAATGCCCGGGCCGAGTTTGCCCGTTAGCTCGACGCCGACGATATCCGGCAGGCGCATCATCGAGGCGCGCCCCAGCATCACGCTTTCCGCTTCGAGCCCACCCACGCCGACCGAGATCACCCCGAGGGCGTCGACCATCGGCGTATGGCTGTCGGTGCCCACACAAGTATCCGGAAAGGCGACGCGCGCGCCGGTATCGTCCGGGCGGCACTGCACCACCGGCGACATCTTCTCCAGATTGATCTGGTGCATGATGCCGTTGCCCGGCGGGATCACGTCGACGTTCTCGAAGGCGAGCTTGGTCCAGTTGATGAAGTGAAAACGGTCGTCGTTTCGCCGGTCTTCGATGGCGCGGTTCTTGCCAAAGGCCTGGTCGTCGTCGCCGTTGTGCTCCACCGCCAGCGAATGATCGACGATCAATTGAGTGGGCACCACCGGGTTCACCTGGGCCGGGTCGCCGCCGCGCTCGGCAATGGCATCCCTGAGCCCTGCCAGGTCGACCAGTGCGGTCTGGCCCAGAATGTCGTGGCACACCACCCGCGCCGGGTACCAGGGAAAATCGAGATCCCGGCGGCGCTCGATGAGCTGGTTGAGCGCATCCGTTAAAAGCCCCGGCTCGCAGCGGCGCACCAGCTGCTCGGCAAGCACCCGCGAGGTAAACGGTAGCCCCGCGTAGGCGCCGGGCTTGATTGCCTCCACCGCCTCATGGGCGTCGAAAAAGTCCACCGGTTCGCCGTCCATCGAGGCACCGGGCAAGGTTTTACGGTACTCGGTATTCATCACTGCCTCCTATTCGCGCTCTTCGATCGGCACCCACTCGCTCTTCTCCGGGCCGGTATAGTCGGCGCTGGGCCGGATGATGCGATTATTGGCGCGCTGCTCGAACACGTGGGCCGCCCAGCCGGTCAGCCTGGACATCACGAAAATCGGGGTGAAGAGCTTGGTGGGAATATCCATGAAGTGATAGGCGCTGGCGTGGAAGAAATCCGCGTTGCAGAAAAGCTTTTTCTCCCGCCACATCACCTCCTCACAGCGCTCGGAGACTTTGTAGAGCGTGGTATCGCCCACGTCTTCGCTGAGCTTTTTCGACCACTGCTTGATGATGTCGTTGCGCGGGTCCGACTCGCGGTAGATAGCGTGGCCAAAGCCCATGACCTTCTCCTTGCGCTCGAGCTTGCCGAGCATTTCGCGCTCGGCTTCCTCAGGAGATGCCCAGTCCTGG
This sequence comes from Vreelandella sp. GE22, assembly GCF_968212445.1. Lineage (NCBI taxonomy): Bacteria > Pseudomonadati > Pseudomonadota > Gammaproteobacteria > Oceanospirillales > Halomonadaceae > Vreelandella > Vreelandella sp. GE22. The sequence continues at coordinate 1,212,427 of NZ_OZ309110.1, read as the reverse complement.
ATCATCGCCATGGCCGCCTCGTTGGCCCCACCGTGCAGCGGGCCTCTCAATGAACCGATCGCCCCGGTCACGCAGGAGTGCATGTCCGAAAGGGTCGAGGCGCAGACCCGGGCGGTAAAGGTCGAGGCGTTGAACTCGTGCTCGGCGTAGAGAATCAAGGAGACGTTCATGACCCGGGCATGGAGCTCGGAGGCGGGTGCGCCGCGCAGCATATTCAAAAAGTGCCCGCCCACCGAGCTATCGTCGGTTTCGGTGTCGATGCGCACGCCGTCGTGGCTGAAGCGGTACCAGTAGCAGATGATCGAGGGCAGCACCGCTAAAAGCCGGTCGGCGACGTCCTGCTGCTCGTCGAAGCTCTCCTCGGTCTCCAGATTACCCAGCATCGAGGTGCCGGTGCGCATGACGTCCATCGGATGAGCGTCTTTAGGGATTTCCTCGAGCACCGTTTTGAGCGCCTCGGGCAAGCCCCGCATGTTTTTCAACTGCTCGATGTAGAGATCGAGCTCGGACTGGTTGGGCAGTTTGCCTTTCAGTAACAGGTAGGCGACCTCTTCGAATCGGGCCTTCTCGGCCAGCTCCTTGATGTCGAAGCCCCGATAGGTAAGCCCCGAACCGGTTTTGCCCACGGTACAAAGCGCGGTGCTACCCGCGCTTTGGCCACGAAGTCCCGCGCCTGCCAGCGTCTTGTCAGCCATGGTGTGTCTCCTTTTTTTTCGAAATCATTGTTATCGAGTCTTTTTATAGTGCGGCGGCGCTCTCAGCGCTCGCCCTGCTCGTCGAAGAGCGCATCGAGCTTCTGCTCGAAATCGTGGTAGTTCAAAAAGTCGTAAAGCTCGTCCCGGGTCTGCATGGTATCCACCACCGCTTTCTGGTGACCGTTTTCCAGAATGCTTTGGTAGACGTTGAGCGCCGCGGCGTTCATGGCGCGAAACGCGGAAAGCGGGTAAAGCACCATCGCGCACCCCACTTCTCCAAGCTCTTGCTGGGTGAACAGAGGCGTGGCGCCAAATTCGGTGATGTTGGCCAGAATCGGCGCATCCACGCGCTGACAAAACGCGCGGTAGTCGTCCAGGGTGTGCACGGCCTCGGCAAAGATGGCGTCCGCGCCGGCCTCGATACAGGCATTGGCCCGCTCGATGGCGGCGTCCAGGCCCTCTTTCTGAAAGGCGTCGGTGCGCGCGATCAGGTAAAAGTCCGGGTCCAGCCGAGCGTCCGCCGCCGCCTTGATGCGATCGACCATTTCGCCCTGGGAGACGATCGCCTTGTTGGGCCGGTGGCCGCAGCGCTTTTGCGCGACCTGATCCTCGATATGCACCGCCGCCACCCCGGCGCGCTGCATCTCCTTGACCGTACGCGCAATATTGAACGCCCCACCCCAACCGGTATCGATATCCACCAGAAGCGGTAAATCCGTGGCGCCGCAGATGCGGTGAGCGTCTTCGACCACGTCGTTCATGGTGGTCATGCCTAAATCCGGCAGCCCGAAAGAGGCGTTCGCTACGCCGCCGCCGGAGAGATAGATCGCCTGGTGGCCCACGTGCTCCGCCATCAGGGCGGTATAGGCGTTGATGGTGCCCAGAATGGGAAGCGGTGTTTGACGCTCGAGGGCATGCTTGAAGCGTGCGCCTGGGGTGAGCGCGGCGGATGCGTGAGTCGGCATGCGGGTCTCCTTGAAATCGGTGTTGTTAGGATCAGCGCCTGGCGCGCAAGCGCTAAGAGGTTTCCAGGATAGCGGCGTAGCGGTCGGCGACGTTTTCCCGCGATGCGCTGACGTGGCGGCGCATCAAGAGTTCGGCAAGCTCGGCGTCACCGGCTTCGATGGCATCGACGATACGGTGGTGCTCCACGAAGGCGCGTTGGGGCCTGGCGCCGCTGGCGCTGAACTGGGTGCGGTAGAGGCGAACCAGGTAGTAAAGGTCGTCACACAAGAGATTCATGAGCATCTTGTTGTGGCTGCCCTGCACGATGAGGTAGTGGAAATCCAGATCGCCCTCGCGCTGGTAGTACGCTTCACCGCGCTTTAAATCCGCCTGGCCTTCGTGCACCGCCAGCACGTCGCGTAGCCCCTGAATCTCCTCGGCGCCCATGTGCTCGGCGGCCAGCCGCGCCGCCATACTCTCCAATGCCTCGCGCACGTCGAAAAGCTCCAGAAGCTCCTTCATGGAGAGCTTGACCACCCGCGCGCCCACGTGGGGCACTCGCTCGATCAGGCGGTGGCTTTCCAGGCGACGCATCGCCTCGCGTAGCGGCCCGCGGGAGATACCGTAGGTCTTGGAAAGCCCGGGTTCGGTAATCTTGCTACCCGGGGCCAGCTCACCGCGTACGATGGCGCTTTGCAACTGGTGGAACACCCGCTCGGCCAGGGTGCGCACTTCCGGTGTGGCCGGGTCGAGGAGGCTCTCAGCGCGCGATTGGACGGCATTGGTTATTACGGTCATGGCTAATTGTCGACAATAAAGAGTATGAAGGCACTTTAGCCCGCGCCTTCTTGAGCGTCAACCGCACCTTTTGGCACCTTTTATCGCGCCAGGGCTATAACCAGGTTCATCTCTGACGGCGAATGTCTACAATCCGTACAACCCCGTCCGGGCGTGTCGCGTATTAAAAGCGTGGAAAGGGAAGTCACGCGTTGCTTCCCTCAGCGGCGCACGCTCAATAGAATGATCGGCCCAACCGGCAAGGCATTGATTCATGAGTACGGCGCTTACCCTAACCGCTCTCCTCTACGCGCAGGATCCACTGGCGCTTTTCGCGCGCCTAAAAGAGCGCCCCGGCGCGATGCTACTGGATAGCGGCCGCCCCAAGGCCACCAGCGGCCGCTTCGATATTCTGGTCAGCGACCCTATCGCCACTCTCGAAGTGGACTCGAGCGGCGCCTTGCAACTCGAATCCGCTACGCTCACGCCACCGGCTGCGCTGCGCGGCGACCCTTTCGCGCTGAAAGAGTGGCTTTTAGCGCAGCTGCCCGCGCCTGCGATGCAAACTGACTTACCGTTTTTGGGTGGGCTGGCCGGCTACTGGAGTTACGAGTTCGGCCGCGCCCTACAGGGCATACCCAGCCGCCACCCGAGCGCCACGACGCTGCCCGCCGCGCGCGTGGGGCTTTTTGATTGGTGCATCACCCTGGATCACGAGGAAGAAAAAGCGTGGCTGGTGGCGAACGAGGCGCGCCGCGACGCTGTGCTTGCGTGGCTGGACACCGCGCCAGCGCCAGTAGCGGACTTCAAGCTCACCGGCACGTTCGAAGCCGAGCTCGACCAGAGCGCCTACACCCGCCGCTTCGAGGCGGTGCAGCGCTACATTCAGGCCGGCGACTGTTATCAAATCAATCTGGCCCAGCGGCTACGCGCACCTTTCGAAGGCGATGCCTGGCAGGCCTACCTTCGCCTGCGCAGCGCGACCCCGACCCCGTTTGCGGCTTACATGGCCTGGGACGGCAAGGCCGTGCTCTCGCTTTCACCGGAGCGTTTTATCAAGGTGTGCGACGGCGAGGTCGAAACCCGCCCGATCAAGGGCACCCGGCCCCGCGGCAAAACCCCGGCCGAGGACGCCGCCCTGGCCGAGGCGCTTTTGAAAAGCGTGAAGGACCGCGCCGAGAACGTGATGATCGTGGATCTTTTGCGCAACGATCTCGGGCGGGTGTGCCGCCCGGGCAGCATTCACGTACCCCAACTCTGCTCGCTGGAAAGCTACCCTAACGTACACCACCTGGTGAGCGTCATTCAGGGTACGCTGGCGTCGAATCACTCCCCGCTTTCACTGCTGGCGGCGGCCTTTCCCGGCGGCTCGATCACCGGCGCGCCAAAAATTCGCGCAATGGAAATCATCGACGAACTCGAGCCCTGCCAGCGCAGCGTTTACTGTGGGAGCCTGGGCTACATCGATGTACGCGGGAATATGGATACCTCGATCGCTATCCGCACCATGGTGGCGGATCAAGGCGCGCTTCACGTCTGGGGCGGCGGCGGTTTGGTAGCGGACTCCGAGGCTTTGGAGGAGTACACCGAAACGCTCGACAAAATTTGTCACTTGATCGCTTCGTTGGAATAAGCCCACCGGTTTTTAAAGCCAAAAGCAATATAAAAGCCAAACAAAACGGTATTGGGGCGTCAGCGTTGCTGTTTGATAGCCTAGGCTGCAAATTCCTGGCCAAGCGGGAGGCCAATATGTCGTCAAAGATTGAAACCCTGACGTTGGACGCCATCAATCGTGATCACGCCAACGACCCTCAAACCCTCATCGAGTGGGCGTTCGGCCAGGGCGTGCAGCCTATTTGCACCACCAACTTTCGCCCTTTCGAAGCGGTGATTCTGCACATGGTGACCCGGGTTCGCCCGGATATCCCGATCGTCTGGATGGACAGCGGCTACAACACCCCGGCGACCTACCAGTGCGCCGACGAAATCATCAAGAAGCTGAATCTCAATATCGTAAGCTTTTTGCCCAAACGTACCCGCGCCCATCGCGAGGCGCTCGAAGGCGAATTACCGGACATCGATGACCCGCGCCACACAACCTTTACCCAGGAAGTGAAAATCGAGCCCTTCGAGCGGGCGCTAAGCGAGATACGCCCGGACGTGTGGTTCACCGCACTGCGCGCCGAGGACACCTCGGAGCGTGCCAAAATGCAGCCCTTGAGTCGCAATAGTGACGGCCTTTTGAAGGTCGCCCCGCTGCTTCACTGGAGCGCCAAGGATATGTACACCTACCTGCAAAGGTTCGACTTGCCCAATAACTTCGACTACTTCGACCCCACCAAGGTAGAAGAGAAGCGCGAGTGCGGGCTTCACCTGCAGCACTAGCCTGTCTTTTGACGCCGCTACCCGGCGCTCTGCGCCGGGCCGTCAATACTCGGGCAGTTCGATACTTTCGAACAGCGCCTGCTCGTTGCGTGGGCCCACCAGCAGTGCTTCGTCGACGCGCTCGCGGGTGAGGTGCGGGGCAAAGCGGGCCAAAAAATCGTACATATAGCCGCGCATGAAAGTACCACGACGAATGCCGATCTTGGTCGTCGAGCTTGCAAACAGGTGGCTTGCATCCAACACGACCATGTCGCTGTCCAGCGCTTCGTCGAACGCCATGTGCGCTACGATCCCCACGCCCATCCCCAGGCGCACGTAGGTCTTGATCACGTCGGCATCGGCGGCGGTGAGCACCACGTTGGGCGTCAGGCCATGCGCCTTGAAGGCGTCGTCAAGCTGTGAGCGTCCGGTAAAGCCGAACACGTAGGTGACGATGGGGTGCTCGGCCAGCGCCTCGAGGGTTAACGGGCCTTCCAAAGAGGCCAGCGGGTGCCCTTTGGGCACCAGCACGCAGCGGTTCCAGCGATAACAGGGCAGCAAAATCAAATCGGTAAAAAGTTCCAGCGACTCGGTGGCGATGGCGAAATCGGCCTGGCCCTCGCTCACCATCTGTGCGATTTGCTTGGGGGTGCCCTGCTGCATGTGCAGCGCCACTTCCGGATACTTTTGAGTAAAGGCGCTAATCACGGGTGGCAGCGCGTAGCGCGCCTGGGTGTGGGTCGTTGCGATCGCAAGGCTCCCGCGGCGCTCGTCGCTGTGCTCCTGGGCGACCTGCTTGATGTTTTCGGTCAGCTTCAAAACCTGCCCGGCAAGCTCGATGATCGACTCCCCTGCCGGCGTTACCCGGGTCAAGTGTTTGCCGCTGCGTGCAAATATCTCGACCCCCAGCTCGTCTTCCAAAAGACGAATCTGCTTGGAGATACCCGGCTGAGACGTAAAAAGGCTTTGGGCCGTGGCCGATACGTTGAGATTGTGCCGGTTCACTTCCCATATATAGCGAAGTTGCTGTAGCTTCATATCCTTACCTTTCGTCTCGAGGAGGCCATCTGCCGCGCCTCAATCCTCAATTTATTGCACGCACAGACCGGGCAAGCTAAAGCAAAACACCGGGTGCATAAATGCGAATAAAAAATTAATCCATAATTCACTTATAGTATAAGAAATGGAAAAGCGAGGCACCCACTAATTTTAAAGGGGTTTGTGATCGATCCGCGGCGCAAATTTGCCAGGCCCGGTTACGAGCGCTACCATCGAGCCACCTGGCGCGATGAATATGCGCTATTATATGGCGTGATAGCCGTTGCTCAGTGAAGGCAACGAAATCGTAAGAGCAACGTAATCGGGAGATGTAAATGGCTACTAATGTGGATGTCACCAACGCTAATTTCGAGCAGGAAGTCCTTAACGCCGAACAGCCGGTACTGCTGAAATTCTGGGCCCCCTGGTGCGGCCCGTGTAAAGTCATGGCGCCGGTGGTAGACGAAGTGGCCGAAGAGCGTGGCGAAGGTTTGAAAGTGGTCAGCGTCAACGTCGATGACGCGCCGGAAATTGCCGCCGAACAGGGCGTGCGCGGCGTGCCGACGGTCATGCTGTTCAAATCCGGCGCCAAGGTTGCTTCGCTGGTCGGCGCGCAGTCCAAATCACAGCTGACGCAGTTTATCGACCAAAACGCCTAAGCTTTGCTTTTTGCGTATCGATGAAAAAAGGCTACCTGACGGTAGCCTTTTTTCTTTGCTCGCCCCCTGACTTACCCGACGCCGCTCAGGAAGGTTTGCTTTCTTCGGACTCGGCCGAGGTTTCTTCGCGCTCGACGGGCGGCGTTCGTGCATCCCCTCCTTTATTGGTGCTCCTTCTTAGCTGGCGCCTGCCTGGGCCGAGCAGGTGCGCCATCCAGCGCGTTTGCGGGTGGCTATCCAGGGCTATCTTGAGCGTCATGGTGAGCACCACCGAGAGCAACATGCCGGCGGGGCCGAAAATCCAGCCCCATACCACCAGCGATAAAAAAGCCACGAACGTCGAAAGCCCCAGCGCCTGGCCCATTACCCGGGGTTCGATCAAATTCCCCATTACGAAGTTGATGACAAGATAGGCGGAGGCGAGCAGCAGCGCCGACAGCACGCCGCCATCCTGATCGACCAGCAGCAACAATACCGGCGGCAACGCGGCAAGCGCCGAGCCAATATTGGGAATGAAGTTCAGCCCAAAGGCGAGCACCCCCCAGAGCAGCGGAAACTCCACCCCGATCATCAAACACGAAAGCCAAACGAGTACCCCGGTCGCCAAGCTAATCACGGTTTTGACGGCCAAGTAGCGCTTGAGGGTCAGGCTGAACTCGCTAAAGCGCTTAAGACTCGGCGCCGGGTTTTCGAGCGCCCGCGCGACCTTGGAGCGAAAGTTGAGCGTCTCGAAAAGCATGAAGACGACCAGCAGCGAGACGATACTGCCCTGCATGACGATCGAGCCCACTTCGCTTACCAGCATGGCCACCCAGGAGCCCTCGTCGTCCATTGCGAAGGCATCGCTCAACTGATCCGGGTCGACGGCAAAGCCCTTGGCCGCGAGACTATTGAGCAGGTTCCAGTAGTGCTCGTAGAGGCGCGCCTCGATATCCGGCAGCGCCTCGACGAAGGTGCTGAAGCTATTGACTACCAAAACGCCGATCAACAGTAGAAACGCCACGAGCACCAGGATCGTGATGAACGCCGCCATGCGCATACTCACGCCGTGGCGATGCAACCAATGCACCGGCGAGGTACACACGACGGCGATGAAGATCGCCAAAAGTAGCGGCACCAGCAGGTCTGCGCCCAGCTTCATCCCCGCGACGATCACGACCAGCGCCGCGATGGCCATCGTGGCATTAAGGGGAATACTGCGATAATCCTTATCCGACAACTTCTGCATGGTTCCATCCTTGACATTTTATCACTACATAATGGCTGCTGATCTCGCAATGCACAAACGTGCATATAATAAGCAACTGTTTTACGACTACTCTTAAGCAGTGAACTTATTGTTAAAGCGATCTTCCAAACGGTGTCCTTGCACACGTTGCGTCGACAAAGCGCGTAGAAGACCGCCCACCCGGTGCGTTCATTAGCCATTTCCCTTGGCTACTTCCATCCAGCGTTTTAAAAAGGAACCGTTCAATGACTTTAAACCCTTACGCCCGTTCGCTGATGAAGATTCGTTACCAGCTGCTTGGCGCCGCCGCCATTACGGCACTGCTGTGTGCCCCCAGCGCCATGGCCGCCCAGCCTGTCCAGCCCGCGCCAGGGCTCAGCATCCAGGCCCAATCCTTTGTAGAAGTGGAGCCCGACAAGGCAGCGCTCTCCGCGCGTCTTTGGGAAAACACGCCGGCGGTCTCGTCTCTGGAAGACAGCGACAGCGGCGCGCTTAGAGACGCCCGCCAGCGCCTTGAAGAGCGCGCAAGCCAACTGATCGAGGCGATGGAAGAGGCAGGCCTTGATAAGCGCGCCATTAGCGCAGGCTCTTTGAACGTCTACCAGGAGCAGATGAGCCAGCCCCAAAGCGACAGCGGCGAGGCGCCGATGATACGCACCCGTATCGAACGCCCTTTCAACGTCGAGCTCGATGACCTCGACCAGCTCAACGACGTACTGGAGGCGCTGATGGAGGCCGGCGTGAACGCCCTCGACGGCGTTCAATTCGACCTTCAGGACCGCGACGCCGCCACCGACGAAGCCCTGGTGAGCGCGTTGGAAAAAGCCCAGCGCAAAGCCGAGCTGATGGCCCAGACGCTGGGGACCGAACTTGGCGAGGTGCAGCACATTGCCGAAACCCAGTCCCCGGTATTTCAGCCACGCATGATGGCCATGCAGGCGGACAGCCAGTCAAACGAGGAAAGTAGTGCCGACTACCGCCCGGGTATCATTCGCATCGACGCCGGTGTGAGCGTCGAATGGGCGCTTACAGGGCAAGACGCTCCAGACCGCCCAGATACGGACGCAGCGGCTCAGGAATAACCACCGAGCCATCCGCCTGCTGGTGATTCTCCATGACCGCCAGCAGGCAGCGCCCCACTGCCAATCCCGAACCGTTCAGGGTATGCAGCAGCTGGGGCTTTTTCGTATCCGGCTTTCTGAAACGCGCCTGCATACGCCGCGCCTGGAAATCTTCGCAATTGGAGACCGAAGAGATCTCGCGGAACGTCTCCTGACTGGGCAGCCAGACTTCCAGGTCATAGGTTTTCGCCGCACTAACGCTCATATCCCCGGTACACAGCGTTACCACCCGGTACGGTAACTCGAGGGCCTGCAAAATCGCCTCGGCGTGGCCGCGCATTTCATCGAGGGCTTCGTAGCTCGTTTCGGGGTCGACGATCTGGACCATTTCGACCTTGTCGAACTGATGCTGGCGGATCATGCCCCGGGTATCGCGCCCGTGGGAGCCCGCTTCACTACGAAAGCACGGCGTGTGGGCGGTTAGCTTCATGGGAAGCACGGCCTGGTCGACGATCTCGTCGCGCACGAAGTTGGTCAACGGCACTTCCGAGGTCGGAATCAGGTGATATTCACGCTCGTCGTCGAGCTTGAACAAATCCTCGCCGAATTTCGGCAGTTGCCCGGTTCCCATGAGGGAGTCGCGGTTGACCATATAGGGCACGTAGCACTCTTCGTAGCCGTGCTTAAGGGTCTGGGTATCCAGCATGAACTGCGCCAGCGCCCGGTGTAGGCGCGCGATGGGGCCGCGCATGACCGCAAAGCGCGCGCCGGTCAGTTTCGATGCCAAGTCAAAGTCGAGATAGCCGGATTTCTTGCCCAGATCGACATGATCGAGCACTTCGAAATCGAACGTGCGCGGCGTGCCCCAGCGGTGAAGCTCGACGTTGTCGTCTTCGTTTTTACCTTCCGGGACGCTTTCGTGGGGCACGTTGGGAATACCGCTGATCGCGTCGTCCCACTGCGCCTGTACGTTGGCAAGTTCCTGTTTGGCATTTTCCAGGCGCTCGCCAAGATCACTCACCTCGTCCAGCAGCGGCTGGATGTCCTCACCGCTGGCCTTCGCCTTACCGATCGCCTTGGAGCGGGTATTACGCTCGTTTTGCAACTGCTCGGTCTGGGTCTGCAGCTCGCGGCGGCGCGATTCCAGCGCCTGAAGCCCCTCTTTATCCAGTTGAAAACCCCGGCGGGCCAGCTTTTGCGCCAGCGCATCCAGATCTCCGCGCAGCAGTTTCGGATCGAGCATGAGGACTCCTTGGCAACAATCAGTTAAACACGGCGCAAAGCACCGGTGACAAAGGCACCTATTGTAGGCAAAAGCGCCCCGGGGGGCTATGGGCAATGCGGGTGGCAGGTAGCGACGTACCTGGATTCGTGAAATTCGTAGCCCACCTGACCCAGGCCCTATTCCCAAGCCCTATTCCCAAGCCCTATTCGCATCGGGGTAGAAGATGCAGGCACGCCCTAGCTGCGGTAAAGTAGAGCGCCTCTTTTACCCGCTCCGCAGTGACGGTTTGACCCACTATGATTGCATCGCTCGATTCGCGAAAGACGCCGCTTGCCAAACCCGCCGCGCCCTACCTTCGCTTTCTGGAAGCGCTACGCGCCCGGGGCTTCGAAGGCGAGATAACCCCGGACTACGCCAACCGCACGGTGCTGGCCACGGACAACTCGATCTATCAGCGCCTGCCCCAGGCCGCGGTGTACCCCAGGCACGCCGAGGATCTGGAGCGCCTGGCCAAGCTCGCTTTCGAGATGCCCTACCGGGATATCGCCTTGACCCCGCGCGGCGGCGGCACCGGCACCAACGGCCAATCGCTGACCGATGGGCTGGTGGTGGATGTCTCGCGCCATATGAATCGCATTCTCGATATCGATGTGGAGAACCGCCAAGTGCGGGTTCAAGCCGGCGTCGTGAAAGATCAGCTCAACGCGGCGCTGAAGCCTCATGGGCTCTTCTTCGCGCCGGAGCTTTCGACCTCCAACCGGGCCACCCTGGGCGGTATGATCGCCACCGACGCCAGCGGCCAGGGTAGCTGCGTCTACGGCAAAACCCGCGACCATGTGCTGGAGCTCGACACCGTATTGCTGGGCGGCGCGCACTTGCATAGCCAGCCGCTAAGCGCCGACGACGAGGCAAACGCCCTACAAGACCCCGGCGTGCTGGGGCGCGTTCACCGCGCCGCCGTCGAGATCATCGACGGGCAGCGCGAACTGATCGACGCCACCTTCCCCCCGCTCAACCGCTGCCTGACCGGCTATGACCTGGCCCACCTGCGCGATGCCCGGGGCCAGCTCAACCTGAATAGCCTCCTCTGCGGCGGCGAAGGCTCGCTTGGTTTCGTGAGCGAAGCGGTGCTCAACGTGCTGCCGATCCCCCGGCACACCACCCTGGTCAACGTGCGCTACCCAGGTTTCATGGAGGCGCTGCGCGACGCCAAGGCGTTGATGGCAAGCACCGCCCGCCCCACCTCGATCGAGACCATCGACGACACGGTGCTGAAGCTCGCCATGGAAGATTTCGTCTGGGACAGCGTGGCCGAGTTCTTCCCCGAAAGCGATACTCCGGTTGGCGGCATCAACCTGATCGAGTTCAGCGACGACGATGAAACGCGCCTTAAAGAGCGCGTAGCGACGTTTTGCGAGCACCTGGCCGGTGACGCGACGGTTACCCGCCTGGGCTACACTCAGGCGCTGGGCCGCGCGCAGACCGCCACGGTGTACGGCATGCGCAAACGCTCGGTGGGGCTACTGGGTAACGTCCAGGGCGAGAAGCGCCCGCTGCCTTTTGTCGAGGACACCGCGGTGCCACCGGAGCACCTGGCGGATTATATCGGCGAGTTTCGCGCGCTTTTGGACGCCCACGGCCTCGACTACGGCATGTTCGGCCACGTGGACGCCGGCGTGCTGCACGTACGCCCGGCGCTGGACATGAAAGACCCGGCCCAGCAAGCGCTGATTCGCGAGCTTTCCGATGAGGTCGCCGCGTTGACCCAAAAGTACGGCGGGCTTTTCTGGGGCGAACACGGCAAGGGAATGCGCTCGGAGTACTCGCCCAAATTCTTCGGCGAGCTCTACCCTAGCCTGCAAAAGATCAAGGCCGCGTTCGACCCGCACAACCAGCTCAACCCAGGCAAGATCGCCACACCCTTGAAAGAGAGCGCGCTGATCGCCGTCGACCGCGACCCGGATCTTTTAGCCATCGACGGCGTGGCGCTTCGCGGAGAGCTCGATCGCACCATCGACGAGCGTGCCTGGCAGGCGTATGACGCCGCCGTGTACTGCAACGGCAACGGCGCCTGCTACAACTACGATGTCGATGACCCGATGTGCCCCTCCTGGAAGGCGACCCGCGACCGGATTCACTCGCCCAAGGGCCGGGCGAGCCTGGTACGCGAGTGGCTGCGCCTGCAGTCCCGGGCCGGTATCGACGTGGTCGAAGAGTCGCGCAAGAAAAAAGCCGAGGGGCGCTTGGGCTTTATCAAAAGCCTGCCCAAACGTGTTGCCAACACGTTCAGCCGCGAGCAGCACCATGATTTCTCCCACCAGGTGTACGATGCCATGGCCGGGTGCCTGGCGTGCAAGTCCTGCGCGGGGCAGTGCCCGGTGAAGGTCAACGTGCCACAGTTCCGCTCGCAGTTTCTCGAGGTCTACCACGGCCGCTACCTGCGCCCGGTGCGCGACTACGTGATCGGCGCCACCGAGTTCACCCTGCCCTGGCTTGCCAAAATGGCACCGCTTTATAACGCGGTGATCGAAAAGCCCTGGATGGAGAGCTTTATGCGCCGCGCCATCGGCATGAGTGACACCCCGACGCTTTCGCGGGCCAGCGTGAAAAAGCAGCTTCGCGCCTGGGGGGTGGCCAAAGCAACGCCGACCGCCCTGGCACTATTGACCGAACGCCAGCGGACGAAAAGCGTCATTTTGGTACAGGACGCCTTCACGACCCACATGGAGGCGGATCTGGTGCTGGACGTGGTGGAGCTTCTGGCTCGGCTGGATGTTCGCGTGTTCGTACTGCCTTTTAGCGCCAACGGTAAGCCCCTGCAGGTGCAGGGCTTTCTGGGCGCCTTCGAGCGCACCGCCGAGAAACAGGCCAAACGCCTGCGCGCCCTTGCGGAGTTCGACATTCCCTTCGTCGGCATCGACCCGGCGATGACGCTGACCTACCGCCAGGAGTACGTCAAAGCCCTGGGCCCGGACGCCGTGCCCCAGGTATTGATGCTTCAGGAGTGGCTCGCCACTCAAACCCAGACCCTGGCCCCCTTCAAGGCCGCGCTGAAGGACCCGGGCTTCAAGCTTCTTTCCCACTGCACCGAAAAGACCAACGCCCCGGGCAGCCCTAAAGCCTGGCAGCAGGTATTCGCCGCCTTTGGGTTAAAGCTCGATTTGATGGCGACGGGCTGCTGCGGAATGTCCGGCACCTACGGCCACGAAACCCGCAACGTCGAAATTTCCAAAACCATCTACGCCCAGTCCTGGCAGCCCCAGGTCGAGGCCGAGGAGAACACGGGCAGGCTTTTAGCGACGGGCTACTCGTGTCGCAGCCAGGTCAAACGCTACTCGGGCCAAGCGCTTTCCCACCCGCTGCAGGCGCTTTTAGACTGCCTGAAAAGCGCCGGGCCACACGGCCCGGGGCACTAAAAGAAAAGCTGGTTAAGCGCGAGGCCCGGGTCGTCCTGACGCATAAAGGCCTCGCCGACCAGAAAGCCGTTGACCTTGTTGTCGCGCATTTTCGCTACGTGAGCCCGATCCAAAATACCGGACTCGGTGATTACCGTGACGCCCTGAGGCACACGCGCTAAAAGCGTCAGCGTCGTATCGAGATCGGTCTCGAAGGTGTGCAGGTTACGGTTGTTGATACCCACCAGCTTCAAATCCAGCGCCAGCGCGCGGGTCAGCTCCTCGGCGCTGTGTACCTCGACCAGCACGTCCATGCCAAGCTCACCGGCCTTTTGGTGTAGCGCCTTGAGCGTCGCGTCATCGAGGGCTGCCACGATCAGCAAAATACAGTCCGCGCCGATCGCCCGGGCCTCGGTGACCTGGTAGGCGTGGGTGATGAAGTCCTTGCGGATCACCGGAAGCGTACAGGCCTGACGCGCCGCGATCAGGTCGTCCTCGTGGCCCTGGAAGAAGTCGGCGTCGGTCAGCACCGACAAACACGCCGCCCCACCGGCTTCGTAGCTTTGAGCGATCGCGGCGGGATCAAACGCCTCGCGTATGACCCCGCGCGAGGGCGAGGCCTTTTTCACCTCGGCGATCACCGCCGCCTCGCCTGCCGCGATACGTCGGTCCAGGGCGTCGATAAAACCGCGCGGCGCGCTCTGCTTTTCGGCAAGCGCGAGCAAATCCTCCTCTAAAACCGCCTTTTGGCGCGTGGCGACTTCCTGGTCCTTGCGCTCGAGAATACGCGTCAAAATGGTCGGCGTGGCCTGATGGTTCATAACATTACCCTTTAAACACGCTGGTGAAGTGTGAAAGCTCCTTGAGCTTTTCGAGCGGCAGTTTGGAGGCCTGGGCGTCCTGGGCAACGATAACCCCTTCTTTCAAGGTATCCGCAACACCCGAGCAGTAAAGCGCCGCCCCGGCGTTGAGCGCGACGATATCCGCCTCCGGGCCGTCGCCCACCAAGGCGGCCTTGACCAAACGCAGGCTATCCTCGGCGGTGGCCGCTTTCAAAGAGGCCAGGCTTTGGCGCTCGATACCGAGCTCTTCCGGGGTGATCGTGTACTCGTGAATAGCGCCGTCTTTTAGCTCGGCAACCCGGGTAGGCGCGGCCAGCGAGATCTCGTCGAGGCCATCTTCGGAGTGCACCACCAGGGCGTGGCGACTCCCCAGTTTTCTGAGCGCCTCGGCCATTAGCGCAACGAGCTCTGGCGCATAGACGCCCAACACCTGGTTGGGGGCGCTGGCGGGGTTGGTCAAAGGGCCCAGAATGTTGAACAGCGTACGCACGCCCATTTCGCGGCGCGGGCCGATCGCGTAGCGCATCGCCGGGTGATGATTGGGCGCGAACATGAACCCCACCCCGACCTGTTCGATACAGCGCGCCACCTGCTGCGGCGACAAATCCAAATAGATGCCGGCGATATCGAAAAGGTCCGCGCTCCCCGAAGAGGACGAAACGCTGCGGTTGCCGTGCTTGGCGACGTGCGCCCCAGCGGCGGCGGCCACGAAGCTCGAGGCGGTGGACACGTTGAAAAGATTCGCCCCGTCGCCGCCGGTGCCGACGATATCCACCACGTTCTCGGCGCTGAGCGTGACCGGGCGCATCAAATCGCGCATCACCTGGGCGGCGGCGCTGATCTCGGTGGCGCTCTCCCCCTTCATGGAGAGCCCAACCAGCAGGCCCCCGATCTGCGCGTCCGAGGCTTCGCCGGTCATGATCTGGTGCATCAGCGTGCGCATGGCGTCAAAAGATAGATCTTCGCGGCGCATGACCGCGTTGATGGCGTCTCGCATTTGCATGAGCAGACAAGCCTCTAAACGTGAATGTGTAGCGATCAGGTACGCTGTAAAAAGTTGGCCAGGAGCGCGTGGCCCTGGCGGGTCAGAATCGACTCAGGATGAAACTGCACCCCTTCGAGATCAAGGGTCTTGTGGCGAAACCCCATGATCAGCCCCGGCGTCTCGTCCGCCTTCGTCGTCCAGGCCGTCACCTCGAAGCAGTCGGGCAGGCTTTCGCGCTCGATTACTAGCGAATGGTAGCGGGTCACTTCCAAAGGCGAGTCGAGCGCGTGAAAAACACCCTGGCCGGTATGCTCGATACGCGAGGTCTTGCCGTGCATCACGCGCGGCGCTCTCACCACACGTGCGCCGAAGGCCTGGCCAATCGCCTGATGGCCCAAACACACCCCTAAAATCGGCAGCTCACCGGCGAAGTGCTCGATGGCCGCAAGCGAAATACCCGCCTCGTTGGGCGTGCAAGGGCCTGGCGAAATCATCAGATGCGACGGCGCAAGCGCGCGGATCGCCTCGAGGCTGATCGCGTCGTGGCGGTAGGTGATCACCTCGGCGCTAAGCTCACTCAGGTACTGAACGATGTTGTACGTGAAGCTATCGTAGTTATCGATCATGAGTACACGCTGTTTGTGCTGCGCTGTCGCCACGCTTACCCCATCCCACTAATCAATCGGTTAAAAACGATGATACCCTAACCGGGCGACGGGGTGCAGGGGCAGCGGCACGATCAAGGCACGCGCCGCCCGACCTTTTACGTCAAGAAAATCGATAGCATCGCGAAAGGAACTGGCAACCCGTTAGCGCAATCACTATGATCGGCCGTTTTTTTATCAAGGGATACATGTAATGAAGCAACGAGCACTCCTGGGGTGCCTACTGGTGGCCGGTCTACTGTTGACGACCCTGCCTGCCAAGGCCGCCCCCTCGTTCAAGGTGATTGCCTCGTTTTCAGTGATCGGCGATCTGGTGCGCCGTATCGCCGGCGACGATATCAGCGTCGTAACCATCGTGCCTCCCGGCCAGGACGTGCATCGCTGGGAGCTGACCCCGCCCAACGTACTGGCGATCGAAGAGGCGGATATCGTCTTTTACAACGGCTACGGTCTCGAGCCCTGGCTTCGGCACGTCGAGGCGATGGCCGACCAGCGGCTTCGCCTGAAGGCGGTGGCCGAGCGCGCCGATTTCGAGGGCCTCCCCATTCCGGCGGGCCAGTACGCAGGCAGTGTCGACCCGCACATGTGGATGGACCCGGCCGGCGCCATCGCCTACGTCGATGTCATCGCGCGAACGCTTAGCGAGCACTATCCGGAGAAAACGGCGGCGTTCGGCGCCCGCGCCGAAAAGGCCCGGGAGTCGCTTACGCTGTTGAGCGAGCGAATTCGCGAGCGTTTGGAGGGTATTCCGCAAACCAACCGGATGCTGTTTACCAGCGAAGCCGGTATGGGCTATTTCGCCCGGGCGTTCGGTTTTGAGTACGCCGCTATCTGGGGAAGCAACAACGAACGGCTAGGCAGCGCCTTCGATATGGCCGCGATGAGCGAGCGGTTGGCCGAAACCCGCCCGCCGGCGCTGTTTTTCGAGAGCACCACGCCTTATATCCACATGGATGCGCTTTCCCGCGAGAGCAACATTGCGTTGGCCGGCCCGCTCTACGTCGATACGCTCGGCGATTCGGACGGCCCGGCTTATAACTATCCGGCGATGCTGGGCTACAACGCCGAGCTACTTCACAAGGCGCTGGGCGGCGCCCGCCCCTAAGAGCCCCCTAATCGATAAGGGCGGCAAGGGTTTCGATACACAGATCCGGGCGGCTCGCCTCGATCGGCTCACCGTGGTTATAGCCGTAAGGCAGTGCCACGCTCGTAAAGCCCGCCGCTTTTCCCGCCTCGATATCGTGTTTGGAGTCCCCCACCATCACGCAGGCGTCGGCCTTTACGCCCAGGGTTTTGGCGGCGTGTAGAAGCGGCAACGGATGCGGCTTTTTTTCGGCCAGCGTATCGCCGCCGATACAGAGTGCGAAATGCTCGAAGAGCCCGAAGTGACGCAAAATAGGTGCGATGAAGCTCTCGGGCTTGTTGGTGATCAGTACCAGTACAAATCCGGCTTCTTTGAGCGCGGTCAGCGCCTCGAACGCGCCGTCATAGAGCGTGGTGTGCGCGTAAGGCGCATTGCCGTAATGGCGCATAAAGGCATTGAAAGCGGTATGCAAAAGCGTCGATTCCGGCGGCTCGTCAAGCGCCCAGGTGAGCGCGCGTTCGATCAGCACCAAAGCGCCGTTGCCGACCCAGTCGCGCACCTGCACCTCTTCTGGCGCTGCCACGCCCACCTCTTCCAGGGCTTTTTGTACGCCCACCGCAAGATCCGGCACGGAATCGATCAACGTGCCGTCCAGGTCGAAGGCGATAAGCTGTTTGTCCGTTAAAATCGCGTGCATTGGTCGACTTCCCTGATGCTCGTTAAAGGATGAATGGTACCGGCCCAAGGATGGCGCGTTTAGCAAACGACGTTAAGATTTTTCTCTTTAAAATGGCGGATGTTGCCGGCCAGGCATTCGTCAGATTCATCAGAACCCTCTATGCTAGAGCCAAGCTGGTTAGCAATGAGTTTGCACGCATCAAATTTGCAAGGGATCCGTTTGCGAGGGATACGTTTGCCAAGGAGACATCAATGGCCATACCAAGGATTGTGATTGTCGGCGGTGGCGCGGGGGGCCTGGCCCTGGCGACGCGCATGGGACGAACGCTTGGCAAGAAAAAGCGTGCCGAGATCGTGTTGCTGGACCGCAACGCCACCCACGTATGGAAGCCCCTTTTGCACGAGATGGCGACCGGTGTTTTGAACTCCACCATGGATGAGGTCGACTTTCGTGGCCACTCCAGCGCCCATGGCTACCGCTACCAGCGCGGCTCGCTATCCGGGCTCGACCGCGAAAGCAAAACCCTCAACCTCGCGCCCATCGTGGACGAAGACGGCGAAGAGGTGCTGCCCGAGCGCACGCTCACCTACGACTACCTGGTGCTCTCGTTGGGCAGCGTGTCCAACGATTTCGGCACGAAGGGCGTGGCCGAGTACTGCCACTTCATCGACTCGCCGGACCAGGCCAAGGCGTTTCAGCGTGACATGATCAACACGTTCTTGCGCTATACCGACCCACGGCTTAGAAAGAACACCACACTGAGCGTGGGGATCGTGGGCGGCGGCGCGACCGGCGTCGAACTTGCCGCGGAGCTTTTGGATATCACCCGCCTGCTCAACGCCTATGATGTGACCCACGTGGACGACAATCAGATCAGCGTCCATCTGATCGAAGCCGCCCCACGGGTGCTCCCCGCCCTATCCGAGCGGGTCAGCCAGACCGTTCACAAGGAGCTCGAAACCCTGGGTGTGAACATTCACGTGGACACCGCCATTGAAGAAGCCCAGGAGTATCAGCTCGTCACCAAGGATGGCGAGGTGATCGAAACCGATCTCAACGTTTGGGCCGCGGGCATCAAGGCGCCGGACTTTCTGACCGAGCTTGGCCTGACGGTGAACAAGAAAAACCAGGTGTGCGTCGAGCAGACCATGCAGAGCGTGGACGACGCGAGTATTTTCGCCATGGGCGACTGCGCAAGCTGCCCCCAGGGCGACGACTCTACGGTCCCCCCGAGGGCGCAGGCGGTGCGCCAGCAGGCGGGCGTACTGGCGGACAACCTCGACAGAGCATTGACCGGCAAGCCCTTGAAGCCGTTCAAATACCGCGATAACGGCTCGCTGGTGTCGCTTGCCCGCTACGATGCGGTCGGTAACCTGATGCGCGGCGGCGCCTCCCGCGGGCTGTTCCTCGAAGGCTGGATGGCGCGCAACGCCTACGCCTCGCTCTACCGCATGCACCAGGTATCGATTCACGGCGTACCCAAAACCGGACTCACCTGGGTGGTGGATAAGCTAAACCGCTACCTGAAGCCCAAAATGAAGCTTCACTGAGCCCGAATCTCCTCTTTAGCGCACGGGCAGTTTAGCGCACGGGCAGTTGGCCGCGCAGCGCTTGGATGACGGAGTCGTAGCCGTGAGTGTCTTGTGAGCGGTGGGCGCTGAAGATCGCCGAGCCCGCCACGAAGGTATCCGCCCCGGCAGCGGCGATCTCGCCGATGTTATCGACCTTGACGCCGCCGTCCACCTCCAGCTTGATAGGGTGGTCCGCGGCATCGATGCGCGCGCGGGCCTCACGCAGCTTCTCGAGCGTACCGGGGATGAACGACTGCCCGCCAAAACCCGGATTGACGCTCATCAACAGCACCATGTCGATCTTGTCCATCACGTAATCCAGATGCGATAGCGGCGTGGCCGGGTTGAAGACCAGCCCGGCCTTGCATCCGCCATCGCGAATCAGCTGTAGCGAACGGTCGATATGCTCGGACGCCTCGGGGTGAAAGGTGATGTAACTCGCCCCGGCGTCGATGAAATCGCTGATCATGCGATCCACCGGCTTGACCATCAGATGAACGTCGATCGGCGCGGTCACGCCGTGCGCGCGAAGCGCCTTGCACACCATTGGCCCGATGGTGAGGTTGGGCACGTAATGATTGTCCATCACGTCGAAGTGGACGATATCCGCGCCGGAGGCCAGCACGTTGTCGACCTCTTCGCCCAGGCGGGCAAAGTTGGCGGATAGAATCGAAGGGGCGATTAAAAATTCCTGGGACGCGGTCATGAAACGCTCCTGAGCAAGGCGGCTTTGCGCCTTCAAGAGGCGCCGGATAAAGCGCATATGGTAACAGAGCGCGTGCTAAAGCTCAGGGGTAAGCGCTACAAAGGGATCGGGAACATTCATATTCCTTAATTGAATATTAAACGCAATTGTAATTCCTTAAATCAAGGACTAACCTTGTCTTATCGCGAAAACGTCTATGGCAAGAACGCTCTGAGCGTTTTGAAGCATGATCCCCCGGACGTTCGAACTATCGCCCACTTTCAACAAGGAAAATTCGATGCGTTTAGCTTCTATTTTATCTGCGCCCTTTAGCCGTACCGTGCTGGCCATTGCCCTGGGTAGCGCCGCCGCCGGCGCTACCGGCACCGCCATGGCCCAAGAGCGCGAGCTTTTAAACTCTTCTTATGATATCGCCCGGGAGCTGTTCGTGGCGATCAACCCGGACTTCGTCGAGTGGTGGCAAGAGGAGCACGACGAAGAGGTGAGCGTCAGCCAGTCCCACGGCGGCTCTTCCGCCCAGGCACGGGCCATCATGCAGGGCCTGCGCGCCGATGTCGTGACGTTCAACCAGGTGACCGATGTCGACGTACTCGCCGAGGCGGGCCTGGTCGACGAGGATTGGCAGGACGCACTCGAGAACAACGCCTCGCCCTACTACTCCACCACCGCTTTTTTGGTGCGCAAGGACAACCCCAAGGGCATCGAGAGCTGGGACGATCTGGTACAAGAAGACGTCGAGCTGGTATTCCCCAACCCGAAAACCTCGGGTAACGCGCGCTACACTTACCTGGCGGCCTGGGGCTTTGCCGACCGTGAGTTCGACGGCGACGAAGAGCAGATTCAGGATTTCATGCGCACGCTGCTCGCCAACGTCGCGGTGTTCGACACCGGCGGCCGGGGTGCGACCACCAGCTTCATCGAGCGCGGCATCGGTGACGTGCTGATCAGCTTCGAGTCCGAGGTGAACAATATTCGCCGCGAATACGGCAGCGACGACTACGAAGTCATCGTACCGCCGATGAGCGTGCTGGCCGAGTTCCCGGTCGCCGTCGTGTCCGAAAACGCCGAGCGTAACGGCAATGAAGACCTGGCCGAAGGCTACCTCGAGTACCTGTACACCGAAGAGGCACAGCGTACGCTCGCCGGCTTCAACTACCGGGTACACGATGAAACCGTACTGGAAGAGTTTGCCGATGACTTCCCGGAAACCGAGCTCTTCAACGTCGACGACGTGTTCGGCAGCTGGGACGACATCATGGAGACGCACTTCGAAAGCGGTGGCATGCTCGACCAGCTTCAGCGTCGCTAACGGTCAAGTATGCGTCAGCTAACCTTTCGGTCATCCGGCAGCACGCGCGTGCTGCCGGGTTTCGGGCTGTCCATGGGTATCAGCGTACTGTTCATCTCGCTGGTACTGCTGCTGCCGATTACTGGGCTCTTCGGCCAATTGGCCGGGCTCAGCTTGGCCCAATACTGGGCGATCATTACCGAGGGCCGCGTGGTGGCAAGCTACGCGGTCACCCTGGGCGCAGCGGCGGTGGCCGCGTTGGTGAATGCGCTCTTCGGGCTGCTGCTGGCCTGGGTACTGGTGCGCTATGAGTTTCCTGGCAAGCGTCTTTTGGACGCGCTGATGGACCTGCCCTTCGCCCTGCCCACGGCCGTCGCGGGGATAACGCTTGCCACGCTCTACGCCAGCAACGGCTGGATGGGCCGGCTGCTCGAGCCCGTCGGCCTTCAAGTGGCGTACACCTGGGTAGGCATTGCCCTGGCCATGGCGTTTACCAGTATTCCCTTCGTAGTGCGCACGGTGCAGCCGGTGCTCGAGGATCTGCCCGCCGAGATCGACGAGGCGGCGATGGCGCTGGGCGCGACCGACAGCGTCGCCTTTCGCAGGGTGATCATGCCGCACCTATGGCCGGCCCTGGTGACCGGCACCGGGCTTGCCTTCGTGCGCTCGCTGGGTGAGTTCGGGGCGATCATCTTCATCGCCGGCAACATGCCTTACGAGACCGAAATCACCGCGTTGATGATCTTCGTGCGGCTTCAGGAGTACGACTATGCCGGGGCCTCGGCGATCGCCTCGATCGTGCTGTTCACCTCGCTTGCGCTACTGCTGGCCATTAACGTTTGGCAGGGGCGCTTTGTGCGCCGCCTGCACGGAGGAGACACCTGATGCGCCGCGTAGGTGACGCGCCGGCCGTTCGGCGCTCGTTGATTAGTGCCGCGGTGTTGCTGTCGGCGCTTTTTTTACTGCTGCCGCTGGTCGCCATTTTTGCCCAGGCGTTCTCCCAGGGCGTGGCGGTGTTCTGGCAAAACGTCAGCAATGTCTACACCCTCCACGCCATTGGTCTGACGCTCGTCATCGCGCTCATGACCATTCCCATCTGTTTGGTGTTCGGCGTAGCGCTGGCGTGGCTGGTGACCCGGTTCAACTTTCCGGGCCGGCGGGTTCTGCAAACGCTGATCGATATCCCCTTTGCGGTATCACCGGTGGTGGCAGGGCTTGTCTACCTGCTGCTGTACGGGCGGGGCGGCTGGATCGGAAGCTTTCTGGACGGTTTCGATATTCAACTGATGTTCGCCTGGCCGGGTATCTTGATGGTCACGGTGTTCGTCACCTGCCCCTTCGTTGCCCGGGAGCTGATTCCGCTGATGCAGGCCCAGGGCTCGCGGGAAGAAGAAGCCGCGGTAACGCTTGGCGCCTCGGGCTTTACCGTCTTTCGCCGGATCACGCTGCCC
This sequence comes from Vreelandella sp. GE22, assembly GCF_968212445.1. Taxonomy (NCBI): domain Bacteria; kingdom Pseudomonadati; phylum Pseudomonadota; class Gammaproteobacteria; order Oceanospirillales; family Halomonadaceae; genus Vreelandella; species Vreelandella sp. GE22. The sequence continues at coordinate 1,189,769 of NZ_OZ309110.1, read as the reverse complement.
AACATCCGCTGGGCGCTTTTGTACGGCGTCATTCTGACCAATGCCCGGGCGGTGGGCGAATTCGGCGCGGTGTCGGTGGTCTCGGGTGCTATTCGGGGCCAGACCAATACCTTGCCGCTTCACCTCGAGCAGCTTTACCAGGATTACAACGCGGTCGGGGCGTTTTCGAGCGCGGCGCTGCTTGCATTGATCGCGCTACTTACGCTTGCCGCCAAGGCCGCTTTGCAGTGGCGCGCTACCCGCCGGGAGGCTTTCTCATGAGCATTCAACTGCACAATATTGCCAAGCATTTCGGCGAGACCCAGGCGCTCGAACCGATCGATCTCGACATTCATGACGGCGAGCTGGTGGGCCTTTTGGGGCCTTCGGGGTCGGGTAAAACCACGCTACTGCGTATCATCGCCGGGCTTGAAAACGCCGACCGCTCGCCGAGTGCGGGCAAAATCATGTTCGGCGAGCGCGACGTCACCCACGTGCACGTGCGCGACCGGCGCATCGGGTTCGTCTTTCAGGACTACGCGCTTTTTCGCCATATGAGCGTTTACGACAACATCGCCTTCGGGCTGACCGTCATGCCGCGCAGCCAGCGCCCTTCCAAAGGCGAGATTCGCGCGCGAGTCTTTAGACTTCTGGAAATGGTCAAGCTCGAGCAGTTCGCCAACCGGCTGCCCGCTCAGCTCTCCGGCGGCCAACAGCAGCGCGTATCGCTGGCCCGCGCTCTGGCGGTCGAACCCGACGTACTGCTGCTCGACGAACCCTTCGGCGCGCTGGACGCGAAGGTCCGCCAGGACCTGCGCCGCTGGCTGCGCCGCCTGCACGAAGAGCTCAACTTCACCAGCGTATTCGTGACCCACGACCAGGAGGAGGCGCTGGAGCTTTCGGACCGGGTAGTGGTGATGAGCAACGGGCGTATCGAGCAAATCGACACACCCGAGGCGCTCTACCGGGCGCCGAAAAACCGCTTCGTGTTCGAGTTTTTGGGTGACGTCAACCATTTGGAAGGACGCGTGCGAGGCGGCGTACTCACCTGCGGCGACGCGCATTTGCGGGTCGATCTCCCCGATGGTGACGAGGAGCTTTTGCTGCGCCCCCACGAAGTTCGCCTGAGCGAGACCTTCGAGCAAGGCGTTCACCTGCCGGTGACGATCACCGCGTTCTCGCTGGTCGGCGCCGAAGTGCGCGTGGAGCTCGAGGCCGACTGGCTGGCCGCCCCCTGGCTTGTCACGGTGCGCCACGCGGATTTCGAGCGGCTAAACATCCACCGCGGCCAGCGCCTCTACGCTCACCCCCGCCGCTGGCACCGCTTTGCCGATGATGCCCCCCAAACACAGCAGGCGCATTCGGACTAACCAAAAACGCCGCTCATCGAGCGGCGTTTTGCATTTGTCGAAAGGTCAGATTCACCCGCATCTCCTGGCTTTTTTTGGTTTTGGGCAGGCTGTGCCACCAGTGGGTTTGGGTCGTGCCCTGCATGATCAAAAGGCTGCCGTGTTCCAACGCCAGCGACACCCTCTCCTTGTTTGCCTTGTGCTTGAACGAGAAGCGCCGCTGCCCACCCAGGGTGAGCGAAGCGATCACACCTTCCGGGGCGAGCTCTTTCTCGTCATCGCTGTGCCACCCCATGCCCTCGTCACCGGAGTGGTAAAGATTACAAAGACACGAATCGAAACGCGCGCCGCTTTCGGCCTCCACCCGCGCTTTCAGCGCCAGCAAAAGCGCCGGCCAGGGCCTGGCCGCCTTGGTCTGGCCGGAGTAGGTGTAGGCGGCGGGCGCATCCGCATACCAGGCAACCTTGCGCTTTGTGACGATCTCGCGGCCGAACATCACCAACCGCTCCTGAGCCCAGTCGAGCTCCTCTACGCAGCGCGCCAGATAAAGCGTGGCCTCCGCCTCGCTGAGCACCTGACCCAGGTAGAACGCTTCGCCGTCCCGGGGAAGCAGGTTGGCAGGCTCCGAGGCTGAAAAAAGCTCATTGCGTTTCATGAACGTCCTCTTGTTAGCGCCTTGCGCAAACGTCGGTGTTTGAATGTACCCGGCGCCCCAGCACACGTTATACTCACCTTTTAGCCATCGCGGAGAAACACCATGCTTCGGCGTCATTTTTTATCGCTTTCTACAGCGCTGGTGGCCGGCGTACTGCTTGCCGGTTGCGCAAGCCCTCAATATCTTCAGCTTAGCCCGGAGCGTACCGCCGAGGTGCCTCAGGTGGGTTCGGGTCAACAGGTCAGCGTGGCCGCGGTGGACGCCCGGGAAAGCGAAGTGATCGGCACCCGCGCCGGGGGCAGCATGTCCACGGCTCAGATCACCGTGAACAGCCACGAAGTGATTCCGCGGCTGCAAGCCGAGGCGGAGCGAGCGGTTCAGGAAATGGGCTTCAACCCGACCACCAGCCCCGCCCAGGGCGGCCCTAGCCTGACCCTCGAGCTTGCCAGCCTGCACTACGGCCAGGGCGATAGCGGACAGCCCCTGGTGGACGAGGCGCGTATCGAAGCGGTGTTTCGCGCCATTGCGCAAAACCGCGGCACGACTTACACGGGGACCTACACCTCGCGGCGCACCCAGGGCTATGCCATCAAACCCGGTGAAGCGACCAACACGCGCATGATCAACGACCTGTTGAGCGACGGCCTGAACCGGGCGTTCAGCGACCCGGAGCTTGCCAGGCTTTTGGCGCGCTAAGCATAAAAGCGCGGGTCACACTGGCCCGCGCCGCTTGAGCGCCCACACCTGCTCGCTCATTCCGCGCGCATCGGCGGCGCCCCTCCCCAGAAGTTCCAGCGCGAAGTTAGGCATCAACAGCTTTCGCACCTCCTCTTCCGGCACGCTAAACGGCGGCCCCTGGCCCTCTTTTTCGTGAGTGACGCTCACCAGTAGCCCACGCGCACCGGGCGGAATCAGTTGGGCAAGATGAAAGGCGTAGCGCTGGCGCGCCGCCGGGGCCAAGGCGATCAGCGCGGCGCGATCGTAGAAGGCGCCGAGCTCGAAGGTCTGGCGAATGTGCAGATGGAAAAAATCGCCACACCAAAGCTCGATACTGCCCTGACGGGCCACCTCGAACCCGGCCTGTTCGTAGCGCGACACCCCGGCCGGGGAATCGCCTAAAAACTGCGCGACCGCCTCCGGGGCAAGCTCCACGCCCAGCACCGGATGGCCCTGCTCGGCCAGCCAGCGCATGTCCAGACTTTTACCACAAAGCGGCACGAGCACTTTGGCGTCTCTTGCGATACCAAGAGCCGGCCAGTGCTCGATGAGCGCCGGGTGGGTCGAGGCTTGATGAAAGCCGATACGCCCTTCTTGCCAGCGCTTACGCCACGCGTTTTCCATCAAGGCCTCTTAAAACCAGCGGTCGCGTTTTTTACGCCGGCGCGGCAGATGCGGCACAATCAGGCCGACCAGCAGTCCCGCGCCCGCTACGCCACCGCCGTACATGAAGTAGCGCATCAATAGATCCTCCTCCTGCGTCTCCAGGCGGGCCTGTAGCGCACGCACCTGCTGGCGGGAGTGATCGGCTTCGCTATCGAGCTCGCTGTTGCGCGCTTCGAGCTCGGCAATGCGCTGTTCGCGAACCTCCAGGGTATCGCGCATCGAGGCGACGCGCTCCTCCCAGGTGTCGTTGATGCCCTCGAGTTCGTCGGCCAACTCCTCTACCTGCTCCTCGAGCTCGGGGAGCTGCTCGCGGGCGCTTTGGGTTTGCTGTAGCTCTTCGCTCAGCACCCAAACGGCATCGCCACCGTTGCCGCGTACGCGCGTGTAGTTGCCGCTTTCTTCCAGTACCTCCACCTGCTCGCCGGCGTTCAACGTTCCGACGATCCGGTAGCCATCCGTCGGGCCGCTGCGCACGAACGTGCTCAGCTCTTCACTCACCCACGCCTGACCCTCGGTTTGCGCCAGCACCTGGGGGCTTACGGTACTCAACAAAAAACCGGCGGTGGCCAGACACCCCAATAAACGAGACTTTTTTACTTGCATGACATCAAATCCTGATCGTAAATACATACGCCAATAGCAGCCGCTTGAACGAGGGCGGGGCTTTATACTCACCCTTCGCCGCGGGGAGGCAGCGGGAAAGGACGCGTAAACTCAGCGACCCGAGTATCGCTTTTGACGACCTTCAGCGGGCCCTCGCGCTCGACTTCGTCGATACGCACGATGGCATTGAGCGGCAGGTAACTGCGCTTCACCCCCTCGAAGGTGCGCTGTAGTTTCTCCGCGCCGGGATCCACCACCATCCGTGAAGCATCGTCAAAGACAAACTCCTCGACTTCAATAAACCCCCAGAGTTCGCTTTGAAAGATCTCTCTGACGTATAAATCCCACACTTCACCCTGCTGGTGAACGACTACTCGGTAGACCGGCCTGGTCGCCATCCTGGCCCTATCCTCTTGCCGTTTAAAGGTTAAAACTCCGAACCTAGACTACCATATTCATGTGCCTGCCTTTTACTGCCGCGTGCACGTTTGACGCATTAGTAGCGTTGATGCACGTAATCAAGCCGCCCTGTTCCGGGTAGCCAAGTGGTGTATGGTCGTGTCTGTGCAGGTATTTTTTCATCCCAAAGGAGTTACCAGTATGGAAAAGGATTCGAATAAGGGCTATATCGCCTTACTTGGTTGGAGCCTTAATGCCATCGAAGCAGCGGCAAAATTCGACCGCCGCTATATCGTGGTTGCCCCCGATTGGGCCGAAGAGTACTGCCAGCAACACGATATTCCTCACGTACCGTGGAATTTCGAGCGCCTAAACGACCGCTCCCTGGAAATCGCCGAAACCTTGAAGGAAAAAGGCGTGGATGTCGCCATTCCGCTGTTCGAAGAGACCGTCGAGTGGGCCGGCGCCATCAACTCGGTGCTGTTGGATAACCCCCGCCTTTACGGCCAGTCGCTGCTTTTACGCGATAAAGCGCTGATGAAACGCCGCGCGCAGCTTGGCGGCATCCGCGTGGGCATTTTCGAAGAGGCCCACGATAAAGACGACGTCATTCGCTTTTTAAAGCGCGTCAACCAGACGCTTCTCAAACTGGACGGCGACCCCAACGACCCGATTCACCTCAAGGCCTTCGACAAGGCCGGCTGTTTGGGCCACCGCGTCATTCGCACCCCCGACGAAGTCGATCTCATACCGGAAGAAGAGTTTCCGGTCTTGATGGAATCACACCTCGATGGCTGGGAATTCGCCGTCGAAGCGTGGATTCATAACGGTAAAATCGCCTTTTTGAATATTTCCGAGTACGTGACCCTGGGCTACTCAGTCTTCGTGCCCGCCTCGCCGGAGCTCGAGCGCTACCGTGAGCAGATCACCACCCAGATCGAGAAGCTCATCAAGACCTTCGATATCGAGTTCGGCCTGATTCACCCCGAGTACTTCGTGACCAGCGACGGCGAGATGTACTTTGGCGAAGTGGCCTACCGTCCGCCGGGGTTCAAGGTGTTCGAACTTTTGGAGCGGGTGTACGGTTTCAACGCCTATCAGGCTTCAATGCTGGTGTTCGACCCGAAAAGCACTCCCGAGGAAGTCGCCGCGTTCTTCCCCAAAGAGGTGGTCGATGCCAACGGCTTCGCCGGCTGCTTTGGCGTTTATCCGCGCCGCCGCGTGGTCAGCCGCCTGGAAATTCCCGAAGAGACCGAGGATCACCCCTACTTCGAGTCCCACGAACTGACCACGCCGCTCGAGGAAACGGTCACCAAGCGCACCGCGTTCGGTACCCACTGGGGCCTGATTTACTTCAAGGGTGACGACGCCCATACCCTGCGCGATCTGCTAAAACATCAGGAAGACCTCGACTTCTATGTATAATCCCCGCCCTTGCTGGGAAAAGGAGCCGTTGTGACGACCGCCAATGAAGCAGAACCACCGAAGCTCGCCGGGCTTTTGGAAAAACTGGATGACGCGCTACACAGGCTAAAAGAGGCCCCCGCGTTCAGCCGGCCCGAAAAACTGCCTCGCGTACTGGACACGGCTCGCCGTATCCTCATGCAAGACGGTGGTTGCCAGGCAATTGAAAGGCGTGCGGCGGATTTTGAATCCGCCGCGGTTTTTCAAGGCTCTGACTGGGAAACGCCCCAGTACTTGCAGCCCACGCTTGCCACATTCGCCCTCAAAAGCGCCGATTCTAACACCGTGGTGATCGAGGCACTCAGCGAGCTTCGTCTGCTGGCGGTGGCCAAGGGCGAGTACCGTCACGCCCTGATTACCCAGGAGCAGGCGCACCACTACCTGACCCAGGTGATGGCGCTCAACCTGACCCTTTTATTCAGCGCGGCAAGCGAGGCCGAGCGCGAAACGCAAGGCCGGCTTGCCACGCTCTCCCGCACGCTTTTCCAACACCTGGCTCAGCGTATCGGCTTTGAACACATCCTCGACCAACTGATCGAGGAGATCTGGCGTATCCTGAAGCAGCGTCCGGTACAGGTCGATGGCATCAAGCAGATGATCACCCAGATCGCGCTATGCCAGGCCAACCCGGAAATCGACCTGGGCGCCAGCGGCCAGGGGGCCGACCGGCTGGTCAGCTCGCTTTTCGGGCCTACCCAGGCCTGCCGCGAGGACCCGGGTGTCGAGATTTATCAGCGCCGCCTTGAGGGAATGGATAACACCGCACTTCAGGCCGAATCCACCGGCTGCGCCCGCGCCATGCACGACACCGGGCTGGTGTCGCCTTACCACGCGGTGCTGCTGCGCTTTTGCCTGGATGAGAGCGACCACCTGCTGGGCGAGGCGCTGGGCCTCTCGTCGACCGGGCGCGATTGCATGCTGTGCTATCGCGAGCTGGTGCACGGTTTGATTCGAGAAAGTGTCCACCCCGCCACGGCCCAGGCAGTGTACGGCCTGGCGCTGATGCTCGAGCGCGGCATTCTCTACCAGCCCCCGGTGGCGCCCGCCATGTGGCGCCAGCTCAATCTAGCGCTTTCCGAGTGGGCCAAGGCGCGGTTGAGCAACACGTATGGCGATACGGTCAGCCCGAACGCCCGACTTATGGAGGGCGTGCTCTGTTTGCTGGGGCTGCCGCTGGGGGTGGGTCAGGGTAACAACCCGACCTGCCAATCCGCCCGCGCGCTTTCGATGTGGGCCTACAACGACCCGGACTACCTGCTACAAATGGTCGCCTGGGCGACCCGGGACGACGAGATCATCATGCACTTCGAAGGCCAGCCGATCTCCTCGAAAGAGAGCGTATCCGGGGTAGCCACGACGCTTCCCATGGATCTCGACCCGGTCTCGCTGATCGTGGTGCCGCACCTGGACCGTATCTACGCCGAAATGGGGCGGCGCTGCATTGGCCGCGAAGGCGACCCGCACCGCTGGGTCAACCCGGAGTTTCACGGCTGGTGGTCCGGGCGTGGTTTTCGTATCAACGTCGATGTCCAAAGCGGCAAGCTTTGCGACGTGGACGCCTTCATTCGCCACTTTTACGCAAGCTATCATCCGTTTTATAACGGCAACCAACCGCTGATTCACCCGCAGCCCGCGGGCATCGCCGTCACCGACAGCGCCGGGCGCTTCATTGGCTGGCACGCCATCACCATTCTGCGCACCTCCCTCGACCCGACAGACGCCATGCGCGTCTACTTTTTCAACCCCAATAACGACAGTGGCCAGGATTGGGGCGACGGTGTGAAGGTCAGCACCGCCGGTTTTGGCGAGCGCTTCGGCGAGGCCTCGCTGCCCTTCGATCAGTTCACCTCCCGGCTTTATATTTATCACCACGACCCCTTGGAGCGCGGCGAGCCGGCGACGGTACCCAGCGACGAGCTCGAACGCGTGGAAGGCTACCTGCACCGCAGCTGGGGGGCCGCGCGCCTGCCCGCCATCGAACTTCAGGCCAGCCACCCGCCCCACTCACCCTGCTAACCCTTTCGACATGACACGACTCGACCAACTACTGGCAAGCCTGGGGCTTGCCAGCTCTCGTACTCGCGCCCAGCGCCTGATCCGCAACGGCCGCGTACGCCTTGAAGACGGCACGCCCCTTACCCGAGCCTCGGAGAAATGGCCGTCGGACACTACGTTTCTCATCAGCGACGACCCGGAGGAGCGCTACGTCTCCCGGGCCGGTTTGAAGCTCGAAGGCGTGCTCCACGCGCTGGATATGCGCCTGGACGGGCTAAACGCGCTCGATATTGGCCAGTCCACCGGAGGCTTCACCGACTGCGCCCTGCGCTTTGGCGCCCGCCACGTGATCGGCGTGGAAGTCGGCCACGGCCAACTTGCCCCGCCCCTTCGCGAAGATAGCCGTGTCACCTGCCTGGAAGGGCTGAACGCGCGGGCCATGAGCCGCTGTGAGGCGCTTTTGGGCGCCCTCGAACAGCACCCGGTCGATATCGCGGTAATGGACGTCTCGTTTATTTCCCAAACGCTGATCATTCCCGAGCTCGCCGCGCTACTCCCGCCTGGCGGGCGGCTTTTGTCACTGGTGAAGCCGCAGTTCGAGCTCGACCCCGGCGCACTCGACAAGCGGGGCGTGGTACACGACGCCAATCGCTTTGCCGAGGTCAAAGCCCGCGTGCTTGATTGCTGTGGTGAGCATGAAATGAAGGTAACCCACTGGCAGGAGAGCCCGATTACCGGCGGTGACGGCAATCGGGAATTTTTGCTACTGGCCACACGGGCCTGAGTTAGCTTAGCGAGGCCGGGGGCAACTGCTGCGCGGACTGCACCTTGACCGGCTCGGACTCGTCGCGGTGAAGCCAAACATCCATCTGCTCGAAGGCCACGCGGATACCCGCCTCGCGCAAGAGCGCGTCCACCCGGCAGTTGATTTCATCGGCGGCGAAAAGGCGATCCAGCAGATCGTTGACGAAGATACGCAACTCGAAGTTGAGGCTGTGCGGTCCGTAGCTGACACAAAACACCTGGGGCTCCGGGTCGACCAGCACCCGGGCATTCTCGTCGGCGGCCTGGCGCAGCAGAGTATGGACGCGCTCGAGATCCGAACCGTGGGATACCCCAAATGTGAGCACCACTCGGGTGACGTTATCCGACAGCGACCAGTTAATCAGCTGATCGGTCACGAAGGTTTTATTGGGGATGATGATCTCTTTACGGTCGAAATCGGTGACCGTCGTGGCGCGAATACGTATCCGGCTCACGGTGCCGTGCAGGTTGCCAAGGGTGATGGTGTCGCCAATACGAATCGGTCGCTCGAACAAGATGATCAGCCCCGAGATGAAGTTGGCGAATATCTCCTGCAGGCCAAAGCCCAACCCCACGCTGAGCGCGGCCACCAACCACTGAAGCTTGTCCCAGGAAACGCCGAGGGTCGCCAGCGCCATGACCACGCCGGTACCCACGATGGTGTAGGACAAAAGCGAGGTGATCGCGTAGGCGCTGCCCTGCTTGAGCGATAGCCGCGACAATACCGAAACTTCCAAAAGCCCCGGCAGGTTGCTGGCCATGATGATCGTTACCGCCACGACCAAAAGCGCCGTGAACACATCGCTGATCGAGAGCGTATTGCCGACCAGGTCGCCGTCTTCAGCGTCCCAGATCGAGACCTGGTCCAGGTAGCCCAGCACGGTGAGCAGATCCGACCATACCAGGTACAAAAGCGTGGTAAAGCCGATCAAAAGAATCAGTTTGGAAAGCCGTAGCGACTGGCTATTGATCTGCTCCATATCCAGCGGCGGCTCCTCGACCACTTCGAGTCCGCCTTCGGCGCCCTCCTGTACCTGGGCCCGGCGCCTTGCCAGGGCCCGACGGTAGGCCAGCCGCCTGGCCGCCACGGCGAGACTTCGCACCACCGTGGCCTCGACGATGATCCAAAGCCCCAGGATATAGAGCGTCATGGCAAAACGCCCCACCAGGCGAAGGGCGGTGTATTCAAACCCCCAGGCGACCAGACTAAACAGCACCAGCGGTACGGCGGCGATCCCCAGACCCAAAAGCAACCTGAAAAGCCGCACGCCGAAAAACGGCACGTGGGCGAGAATCAACTTCGCCAGCCACCAGCTCATGGCGGCAAGCGACACGAAGAAAAGCCCCAGCGCCAGCGGGCGCTGGGCGAGCGGCGTTTGCATGGGAGCGGAGAGCGTGGCGATCACCACGACCAGTGACAGCGTAATTCCGAGCCCGCCGAGTAGCTGGCGTAGCTTGGCACCGTAACCCGCCGACCAAGTAAAGTGGCGCTCGGCCACACCGTCGGGCACCAGCAGTCGCCGCCCCCAGGCAATCGCCCCCCAGCTAAGCGACAGCTGTAAAAACGCCAGCGCCAGACTCTGCGAGGCCGGCCCTTCACCGGTCCTTAGCCCGACCCCCACTCCGGCCAATACCAGCGGCCCGGGGATCGCCAGTAGCGCATTGAGTAAAACCGCCCGGGGCGTGTGCCCCTGGGTGTCGCTTTTGAGCCGGCCGATTTGCGAATGGATGCGCGTTAGCCCCGCCTTGATACGCGCTCGAAGGCCCATCAGCAAAAAGCTGATCAAAACGAGCGGCGCCCCGACCAGCACCTCCCAGGAGAGGCCTTCCCAGCGGGTCGGCAAAAGGTTTCGCCATTCGCCTTCGCGCCATTCGATACGCAGGTTCTGCGGCAACTGCCTAAGCCAGGTGACATCCAGCGGGCGGCTGCTGGCCACCCAAAAAAGCTGCTCGTCGATGGTGGTGCGCAGGTTACGAGAGATCTCCAGAAGCTGCTGCTGATTGAGCTGAAGCTCGATGGCCGCGCTCAAAAGCCCGCCGTAGGTCTGCTCGAGCTGGTCGACGAGCTCGCGGCGCGACTGGTAGAGCCGCGAGAGCGAATCGACCAGCCCCTCCGTCACTTCGACCCCGGCCTCTTCCAAACGCTGATTGGCCAGCCGCTCGCCTTGGCGAAGCTGGTCGCGCTGGCGGACCAGATCGAACTGTTTCAGACGTAGATCGGCGATTTCATCCTGCAGGTCGTGGCGCGGCGCGATCACGGGCAGGGACTGGCGCTGCTCGACCAGAATGCGCGACAGAAGCTGACTGCCGCGAATGGCGTCGAGCTGCTCGTTGAGGCTTCGCTGGAGCTGGCGGACGTGGTCGAGCTGACGCTGGGCTTCGATATTTTCGCGTACGATACCGTTGGAGCGGTCGGTGGCGCGTAACAGTTCCAGACTCAGATCCTGATTGACCTGCTGGGCACGTAGTACCACCGGGTGACCTTCGGCCACCAGCGGGTCCTCCCGAGCGGCGTCGGCAATGGCCTGTTCCGACTGCAGCCGGCGCTGGCGGTCGATCACGCCCTGGAGCAAGTTGAGCTGCTGCTCCTGTTCGTCGATTTGCAGCGAGAGCAGGTCGCGGCGACGCTGGGCCAGCTCGCGCAGGCGGCTATTGGCGCTGAGCTCGCGCTGATTGAGGCTCATTTCACGCTCGGCCACCGTACGATTCAGGCGCAGCTGGATCAGATTGGCATCGTTTTGCGCCGAAAGCTGGCGGTCGGCGAGCAGGGCTTCGCGGTCGTCCACTTCCCGGCGCAACCGCTCGCTACGCTGGATCGCATTGGAAATAGCCTGTTGGGCACGCTCGGGCAGCGTTTGCGCCGCCAGCAGTTGCGAGTTGGCATCCGCCAACTGGCCTTGCAATTGCTGCAGCGCGACCACCGCGTCGGCCTGGCGGCTTTCCAGATTTGAAAGCGCCATATCGCTTAGATCGCCGGCATTGAGCTGCTGACTGGCCTGCTCGACCTCGTTGAGCTCACGTTCCAGGCGAAGCAGCGCCGCCGGCGACTCCTCCATACGCTGTTCGAGCGTGGCCAGGCGCTCTTCCATCGCGCCCAACCGTTCGTAGGCGTCCAACGCCGCCTCGAGCGCCTGCATCTCACTTTGTTGCTGCTCGCTCGGCTCGCCTTCGGCCTCTTCGATCGCACTCAGCCGCTCGTCGAGCTCTTCCCGGGCAGGCACGCCCTCCACTTCGACGGCCATTGCGCTCGGCGCCCCTACGAGGAGTAAAAGCGCCAGTAGCGCGCCGCAAAACACCCATACTCTCACCGCGCATTTCACCACGTTATGCATGCCTCGCTGACATAATCGCCCCGCCCGGAGGGCGGTCAAGGGGGCATTGTCCTGGGTAATCGCCACTTTCGCAATCACGAGTAGTTGACTTAAACGCCAAGGCTGTATAGAAAGCCCTGTTAACTCTCTTTTCCCATATCGCGAGCCTCACTCATGGTCACCCGACACCGGTTATTAGCAGCCCTCTTCGTGTTTGCGGGTACGACCCCGCTCGCCAATAGCGCCCTGGCAGAAACACAAGAAGAGATCGAGGCTCGTATTCGCGCGTTAAATACCGAGCTTTATCAGCTGCATCAGCAGCTACAACAAATCGAGGCACCGACGGAAAGCGCCGCCGGGCTCGAGCCTGAACCGCTGCCCGAAGAAGTCGCGCTCGAAGACTTGAACGAGCGCCGCCAGCTCGAGCAGGAGTCTACCCGTAACCCGTTCGCGATCACCACGCACCGTACGAACTATATTTTCCCGGTGAGTTATAACGGCAGCACCGACGCCCCGAGATTTCGCGAGATCACCGATGAAAACGGTCCCGACGACATCGAGGTCAAGTTCCAGTTCAGCGCCAAGTTCAATCTGGTCGAGGATCTTTTTGGCAACGTGGGTGACGTCTATTTCGGCTACACCCAGCGCAGCTGGTGGCAGGCGTATAATACCGATGCCTCCTCCCCGTTCCGGGAGACCAACTACGAGCCGGAAATCTTCATCGATTTCGACAATGCCTGGAGTGCGCTTGGCTGGGTCAACACGCGCAACCGGGTGTCGTTCAATCACCAGTCCAACGGGCGCTCCGACCCGCTATCGCGTAGCTGGAATCGGGTCTATCTGGAGAGCACGTTCCAGCGCGGCGACTGGGCCCTTACCCTGGCCCCTCACTGGCGCGTGCCGGAATCCGAGGGGAGTGACGACAACCCGGACATCGATCGCTACATGGGCTACGGCGACATTCGCCTGGCCAAACGCCTGGACGGCAACCACGAATTAGCGACCCAGCTACGCGGCAACCCTTCCGCCGACCATTACGGCGCGCAGGTGGACTATAGCTGGCCGGCGTTCACCAATCTTCGTGCGCACCTGCAGTACTACTACGGGTACGGCGAAAGCATGATCGACTACGACAACCGCGTACACCGCCTGAGCCTCGGTTTCAGCCTCAACCCGCTGTTCAGCGCCACCGGCCTGAACCGATAAAGTGGCGAGGTTGTCTATTCGATAATGGCTGCTATGCTGATAGCAGTCAGCGTTTCATTAACCCGTCAAAGGAAGACATCATGGCCAAGCGTAATTCAGACAGCTCCAAACGTGCCGACCAACTTAAAAACGACCTTCGCTACCTAAGCGAAACCGTCGAAGAGCTGGTCAATGCGACCTCCAAGGATGCCAGTGGTGAGATGCGCGGCCTGCGCGAACGCGCCGAGCGCCGCTTGAAAGAGACCCGCTCGCGTCTTGAAACCGCTGGTGAAAACATCTACGAAGATACCCGCGAATCCCTCTCCAACCAGGTTGATTGCTGCGACCGTTACGTGCGCGACAACCCTTGGACCAGCATGGGCATTGGCGCCGCTGCGGGTCTGGTAGCTGGACTGCTGCTCGGTCGTCGCTAATGGCCTTGGGTCCAACCCAACGCGTATTCTCTGCCGTCAAACGCCTGATAGGTTCACTGGTTGCCAATAGTGAAACCCGCCTGCGTTTGGCGGTTTTAGAGCTTGAAGAGGAACGCGCGCGCATACTGGTGCTTTTTTTGCTGGCGGGTGCAAGCCTTCTGCTGCTGTTGCTGGGAGTGGCCACGCTTACCGCGCTGGTCATTATTCTGTTTTGGGATACCTACCGCATTACGGCGATTGTCTTTAGTGCCGGCGTGCTCATATTTTTGAGCCTAGTGTTTGCGCTGATTGCCATTCGACAGGCAAAAAGCCATACGCTTTTAAAAGAGACGCTAAAGCAGCTGTCGGCGGATCGAGCGCTACTGGAGGCCAATCAAAATGACCAACCAGACGACCAACGCTAAGGCGAGCCGCGCTGAGCGCAAGGCGGCGCTTCTGGCTGAGCTCGAACAGCAGCGCGTCGATATTCTGGTCGAGAGCGACTTTCTTTTGAACGCGGCCGCACCGCTTGAGAACAGCCTGAAAAGCTTCCGTCTTCCGCTCTATGCAGTCGGTGGTATCGCAGCCTGGCGGCTCATGCGCCACCCCGGCGGCGTGATGGCGGCAGGACGCAAGGCGCTGGCGGGCTATATGCTGTTTCGCAAGTTCAAGTTGCTTGCCAAAATCGCCACCTAAGCCCGGCCTTCGAACTTGTATCTCGGCTAAAAAAACGTGCGCCCCGGCGCACGTTTTTTATTTGAAAGCGCATCAAAGCGCTTGGGCGCAAGCCACCCCGCTCGCCCAGGCCCACTGAAAATTATACCCCCCGAGCCTTCCCGTCACGTCCAGTACCTCGCCGATAAAGCGCAGCTGTGGAAGGTCTTTCACCTCGAAGGTTTTCGACGAGATGGCCTCAGTGCTGACGCCGCCCATGGTGACCTCGGCGGTGCGCCAGCCTTCGGTGCCGGAAGGCTTGAGCGTCCAGTGGTTGATGCGCTCGGCCCACTCTTGTAGCGCTTCGTTGGAATACTGCGCCAGCGGCTTTTGGCTCTGCGCCTCGGGGTACCACTCGATCATCGCCTGAGCAAGGCGCTTGGGTAAGCGCTCGCCAAGCCAGGTAGAAAGCAGTCTTTTAGGGGTCGCCCCGCGCGCCTCCAGCAAAAGCGCGCTGGCCTGCTCCCCGGGCAGCAGGTCGATCTCAAGCGCCTCGCCTGGTTCCCAAACGCTGGATATTTGCAGGATCGACGGCCCCGAAAGGCCTCGATGGGTAAAGAGCAGCGGCTCTTCGAAACGGTGATCTTGTGAGGTTACCGCTACGGGTACGCTCAGCCCGGACAGCGCGCTGGCGCGCTCTTTCCAGGTATCGCTCAAGGTCAGCGGCACGAGCCCGGGGCGCGTGGGCAGCACCTCCAGGCCGAACTGGCGGGCGATATCGTAACCAAAGCCGCTCGCGCCGAGTGTGGGAATCGAAAGCCCGCCGGTCGCCACGACCAACGCACCCGCATCGATTCGCCCGCGGGACGTTTCAAGACGCATCCCTTCACCGGCGCGCTCGACGCTTGTGATTTGAGTATTGAGCGACACCTCGGCGCCAGCCCATTCGCACTCGGTCAGCAGTAAACGCACCATCTCCTTGGCAGAGTCGGCGCAAAAAAGCTGGCCCGGGGCCTTTTCCACGTACTCGAGGCCGTTACGCTCGACGAGCTCGACGAAGTGCTCAGGGCGGTAGCGCTTCAGCGCCGAAATACAAAAATAGGGGTTTTGCGAATAAAAATGGCCAGGCGCGGTGTCCAGGTTGGTAAAGTTACAGCGCCCGCCGCCGGACATGAGGATCTTCTTGCCCGCTTTATTGGCGTGGTCGAGCACCAGCACGCGTTGGCCCGCGTAGCCCGCCTGGGCTGCGCACATCAACCCCGCAGCACCCGCGCCAATGATCACGACATCAAACACCATACCCGATAACCTCGAACAAACAGAAAGCCGACTATTCTATCAGCTATAAAGCGGTTATTTTCTTTAAGGGGTAATGACACTTGAAACCGCCGACGGCGTTGCATTAAACGCCGCCTTGAATGACCCTGCGCTTTTCGCCCGCCCCCCTCGAGACGGCCAATGACCGAGAATTTCATGCATGTTTTAAAACGCCCGCCCGGATCATGGCTAACGGGACTACTACTGACCGGTCTGTTACTGATTGCCCACGCCCCCTTGGCGTTTGCCCAGCCGCTGCCAAGCGTCATTGGAAGCCATGCCCAAGCGAGCACCTGGTCGGACCCGCTCGAGGCGCTGGGAACGCTGAGCGCCGACGAAAGCGTGACGCTTTCGGCAACGATCACCGACACCGTGGCCGAGATCAATTTCGAAGACGGCGAGCAGGTCGAGCGCGGGCGGCTTTTGATCCGCCTGGACGATACCGAAGAAAAGGCACTTTTACGCGCCGCCCAGGCGCTGAGCGCCGAGCGCGGTAACGCCCTGACCCGGGCCACCCAGTTGCAAAACCGTAACCTGGCCGCCCGCGCGGATGTCGAAGACAACCAGGCTCAGCTCGATCAGGCCCGCGCCCAGGCCCAGGCCATCGAAGCGCAGCTGACCAACTACCGCCTGCACGCCCCGTTCAGCGGTCGGGTCGGCTTGCGTACTATCAGTGTTGGCGCACTGGTCACCCCGGGGACGGAGCTCGTCACCCTCGACAAGCTCGATATCATGAAGCTCGATTTCAGTGTGCCCGAGGTGTTTCTTGGGCGCCTCTCAACGGGGCTTACGCTTAGCGCCACCACCGCGGCCTACCCCGACGACGTGTTCAGCGGCGAGATCGCCAGTATCGGCACGCGCATCGACCCGGCCACCCGTAGTGTCGATGTCCGCGCGCGTCTGGAAAACCCGGACCTGCGCCTGCGCCCCGGCATGCTCATGGAAGTCACCGTTCGCCAGCGCCTGCGCGAGGCCGTCGTGATCCCCGAGGCGGCGCTCGAGCCCAGCGGCGACCGCCACTACGTGATGCTGATTCACCAGACGGATGACGGTGACCGGCTGGAGCAGCGCCAGGTCATGATTGGCGAGCGCCGCTACGGCGAGGTGGAGATTCTGGAGGGTTTAAACGCCGATGATTTGATCGTCGTGCACGGCCTCCAGCTCGCCCGGGACGGGCTCGAAGTGCGCCTGCTCGGCGTCGTCGACAACGAGACCAGCATTCGTAAGCTGCTGGAGGCGGATCGCTAATGCGCCTATCGGATATCTCGGTTCAGCGCCCGGTCCTTGCCATGGTGATCGCCGCGCTGATCATCGCCTTTGGCGTACTGGCGCTCAACCGACTGCCGCTGCAGGAGTATCCTACCGTCGACCCGCCGATCGTGAGTATCGACACCCGCTACCCCGGCGCCTCGGCCAATGTGGTGGAAACGCGCATTACTCAAATTCTCGAGGATCGCATTGCCGGCGTCGAAGGGATCGAGCTGATCACCTCGCGAAGTGAAGACGGCCGGTCGCGCATCGAGATCGAGTTCGCGATCACCATGGATATCGACGCGGCGGCCAACGATATTCGCGACCGCATCTCCGGGGCGCTGCGCAACCTGCCGGACGACGCCGACAATCCGGAGGTCACCAAGGCCGACAGCAGCGAAGAGATTGTCGTCTGGCTAAGTCTCTCTGGGGCGAACTACTCGATCACCGAGCTTACCGACTACGCCAACCGCTACCTGGCGGACAGCCTCTCGGTGCAGCCCGGGGTTGCCCGAGTGCGCCTGGGCGGCGGTCGCGATTACGCCATGCGTGTCTGGCTCGACCGCAACGCCCTGGCCGCCCGGGGCCTGACCGTCGGCGATATCGAAGACGCCCTGCGCGCCGAGAACGTCGAGCTTCCAGCGGGCTCGATCGAGTCCGCGGACCGTCAGTTCATCGTGCGCCTACCTAGAGCCTTCGCGACCGCCGATGACTTCAAACGCCTGGCCCTCGCCCAGGGCGAAAGTGGTTATCTGGTGCGCCTGGCCGATGTCGCCCGGGTCGAAGTGGGCTCGGTCGAAGACCGTTCGGTGTTTCGCGCCAACGGCGTGCCCATGGTCGGGCTTGGAATCATCATGCAGTCCACTGCCAACGTGCTGGCCCTTTCCGAGGCCGTGCAGGACGAAATGGAGCGCCTCCAGCAAACGCTGCCCGAAGGTATGGAGCTCTCCCTCAACTACGACGCTTCTCTGTTCGTCTCCGGCGCCATCGACCAAGTGGTCTCGACGCTTTTTATCGCCATGGGCCTGGTGGTGATCGTCATCTTTCTTTTTTTGGGGAATCTGCGCACCACCCTGGTGCCCGCGGTCACGGTACCCATTGCGGTGATCGGCGCCTTCACCGCGCTTGCGGCGATGAACTTCTCGATCAACCTGTTGACGCTACTGGCACTGGTGCTGGCCATTGGCCTGATCGTCGATGACGCCATCGTCGTGCTCGAAAACATCAACCGGCGCATGTTCGAGTACGGCGAGACACCTTTGGTGGCAGCGTACCGTGGTACCCGCCAGATCGGCTTTGCGGTCATCGCCACGACGCTTGTGTTGGTGGCGGTGTTCGTTCCGCTGAGTATGCTGCAGGGCGATATCGGGCGGCTATTTTCCGAGTTCGCCTTGACCATGGCCGCGGCGGTGGTGTTCTCCACGCTGCTGGCGCTCACGCTCACCCCCATGATGGCCTCGAAGATTCTCAAACCCGGTATGCACGATAGCCGCGTGGGGCGTGCGGTGCAGTGGCTTTTGAACCTCACCCAGCGCCTTTATCGGCGCGTGCTGGAAACGACGCTTCGACTGCGCTGGCTGGTGGTGGCGCTGTTCGCGCTGCTGATCGCCGCTACCGGCTGGCTGGCGGCGCATTTGCCCAGCGAATACACCCCCCAGGAGGATCGGGGCAACTTCATCGTGCTGGTCAACGGCCCCGAGGGCGCCACGTTCGAGTACATGATGGACTATATGGACGAGGTCGAGGCGCGCCTCGACCCCTTTCTGGACAGCGGCGAGTTCGAACGCGTAGTGGTCCGCGCGCCGCGCGGCTTCGGCAATATCGAAAACTTCAACAGCGGTTTTTTGATTATCGACATGGCGAGCTGGGGCGAGCGGCGCAGCGCCTGGGAGGTAATGGACGACGTGCGCGCCACGCTCTCTACCC
Source organism: Vreelandella sp. GE22 (assembly GCF_968212445.1). NCBI lineage: Bacteria > Pseudomonadati > Pseudomonadota > Gammaproteobacteria > Oceanospirillales > Halomonadaceae > Vreelandella > Vreelandella sp. GE22. The sequence goes on along the minus strand of NZ_OZ309110.1, from coordinate 1,171,081 downwards.
TGCCCGGCGTGCAGGCGTTTCCGGTGATGCGTCAGGGGTTTGGCCAGCGCACTCAAAAACCGGTTCAGTTCGTGCTCGGCGGTGGCTCCTATGAAGAGATCGCCCGCTGGCGCGACGTGCTGATCGACCACGTCAGGCGCGACAACCCGCGCCTGACCGCGCTCGAAAGCAACTACGATGAAACCCAGCCGCAGCTTCGCGTAGAGATCGACTACAACCGGGCCGCCGCGCTTGGCGTGACGGTCAGCGAGATCGGCCGCACGCTGGAGGTACTGCTGGGCGGGCGCAACGTGACCCGCTATGTCGACGACGGCGAGGAGTACGATGTGATCGTCGAAGGCGACCGCGCGCGCCAGAATAGCCCGCGGGCGCTGGACAACATCCAGGTACGATCAGCGCGAGGCGGCGCACTGATTCCGCTCTCGAGCCTGGTGACGCTTTCCGACTTCGCCGGCGCCAGTACGCTGAATCGCTTCGACCGTGTCCGCTCGATCACCCTCGAGGCGAACCTGGCGGACGGCTATACCCTGGGCGAGGCGCTCGAGTACCTACAGCAAAGTGCCGATGAGCTGCTGCCCGAGGCCGCCCAGACCAATCTGGCCGGCCCCTCGCGAGATTTCCAGGAAGCGAGCGGCGCAACGGCGTTTTTGCTGATTTTGGGCGCGGTGGTGGTCTTTCTGGTGCTGGCGGCGCAGTTCGAGAGCCTGATCCACCCCTTCGTGATCATGCTGACCGTACCGCTTGCCATGAGCGGTGCGCTGCTGGCGCTTTTGCTCAGCGGCCAGTCGCTGAACATCTACAGCCAGGTGGGGCTTGTGCTATTGATCGGCCTGGCGGCGAAGAACGGTATTTTGATCGTCGAGTTCGCCAACCAGCTGCGCGACGAGGGCGTGGCGTTTCGCGAGGCACTTATCGAGGCCTCGGTGACCCGGCTGCGCCCCATTTTGATGACCGCGATCACCACCATGGCAGGCGCGGTACCGCTGATTCTCTCGAGCGGCCCGGGCGCGGAATCACGCCTGGTGATCGGCACCGTGGTCATGGCCGGGGTGGGCGCAGCCACGGTCTTTACGCTGTTGGTCGTGCCGGTGGCCTATGACCTGCTCGCCCGTCACACCGGCTCGCCCAACGCGGTCAAACGCCGCCTGGAGGCGGAGATGGCGGCAGGCGATGAAAGCCGTTAAGCGCCTTTAAAGCCTTTTCCCCGGCCACAAAAAAGGCGCCCGCAGGCGCCTTTTTTGACCGGGCAGCGTTTTAGCAGTCGCCAACGCGCTCGCCTTCGATCACGGTGTCCATGGTCAGCTCACCCATGGGTGACTCGGTCAGGATGGTGACCGTGCCGTCGATCTGCTCGCCCATGAAGCTCATTTCGCCGTCGATGGTGGCCTGGCCGCCATCGGCGCTGCACGCCATGCTGTAAGAGATGCCGTCGGCGTTCATGTCCTGGCTAATCAGCTCGCAGCCCTGCTCTTCTTCGATCAGGCCAAACTCGGCGCTATCGAGCTCTTCCTGGGTAATGCATTGACGCTCGGTTTCGGTTTGATCGGGAATATCCATCTCGCCGCTAATGCGGGTGACGCTGACGAATTCCCACTCGCCCGGCTCGACGTTCGGGGTATCGGCCAGAGCAACCATCGGGAGGGCCAGTGCGGCCGCAACTGCCATGTAACGTTTCATCATCGTTCTCTCACTTGATTGATCGAAAAAACCGCACACCATCCTACCTGATTCACGCCTGCAGCGCGCCCCCCGGGCTCTGCTACACTTGAGCGGCCCTAATTGATCGACCCCAGTTGATCGACCCTTTGGCCTATCATTGCCATAGCATTTTAAACAAGGAGTTCGCCATGGACGAAGACGCGCTCATCGAGCACGATTTCGACTGCCCCTACTGCGCCACGCCGCTCACTTTCGTCATCGACACCTCCCAGGGAAGCCACACCACCTGGGAGGACTGTCACCGCTGCTGCGCGCCGATTCAGGTGCAGGTGCTGCTCTCCCCCATGACCGGCGACATCGAAGCGATCACCACCGGCCGCGACGACGACGTGCTCTAGACTACTCGCCTCGATCGGCCCGCTGCAGCAGCGCCCGGCGGCGCTTTTCGCTTCGACGCATAACAAACCAGGCCGCCAGCGTTGCCAGCGAGACGATCAGGATAATCAGCGTCGCCAGGGCGTTGATCTTGGGCGAAACCCCCAACCGCACCGACGAGAACACCACCATCGGCAGCGTATTCGCCCCAGGCCCGGAAACGAAACTGGCGATCACCAGGTCATCCAGCGACAGCGTAAAGGCCAAAAGCCACCCGGCCAACAGCGCCGGGGAGATCACCGGCAGGGTGATAAAGAAAAAGGTTTTCAGCGGCGGCGAGCCCAAATCCATCGCCGCCTCTTCAATGGAGCGGTCCATTTCACGAAGCCTGGCGGCCACCACTACCGCCACGTAGGCGCTACAGAACGTCGTATGCGCAATCCAGATCGTGGCCATGCCACGATCCGCCGGCCAGCCAATCAACTGCGCCATCTGCACGAACAATAGCAAAAGCGAAAGCCCGGTGATCACCTCGGGCATGACCAGCGGTGCGGTCACCATGCTCGAAAGCGCGGTCTTGCCGCGAAAGCGCGCGTAGCGGGTCATCACGAACGCCGCCACGGTGCCCAGACATACCGCCATGCTGGCGGCGAAAAAGGCGATTTCGAGACTGGTCCACACGGCGGCGAGAATCTGACGATCGCGAAACAGCGCGCCGTACCACTGGGTAGAAAACCCGGCCCATACGGTGACCAGCCGCGAGGCGTTGAAGGAGTAGACCACCAGCACCAGCATCGGCAGGTAGAGAAACACGAGCCCGACGATCAACATGACGGTCGTAAACGAAGGCCAGCGCGGTTTCAGGCTCATTCTTCAAGCTCCCGGGACTGATAACGGTGAAACCAGACGATGGGGATGAGCAGCAATAGCAGCATCACCACGGCAAGCGCCGAGGCGACCGGCCAATCACGGTTGAGGAAGAACTCCTCCCAGAGCACCTTGCCGATCATTAGCGTATCCGGCCCGCCCAAAAGCTCCGGGATCACGAACTCGCCCACGGCGGGGATGAAGACCAGCATGGAGCCCGCGATGATCCCTCCCATGGAGAGTGGCAGCGTCACCTTGAAAAAGGTGTTGAGCTTGCGCGAGCCCAGATCCGACGCCGCCTCTAGCAGCGAATTATCGAGACGCGTCAGGTGGGCGTAAAGCGGCAGCACCATGAAAGGCAGATAGGCATAGACGATGCCGATGACCACGGCGAACTGGGTATTCATCATGCGCAGCGGCGACTCGATGATCCCCATGCCCATCAAGAAGTTATTGATTAGCCCGCTGTTACTCAAAATGCCCATCCAGGCGTAAACCCGAATCAAAAACGAGGTCCAAGAGGGCAGCATGACCAGCAGCAGCAACACCAGCTGCCAGTGTTTTGGCGCCCGCGCCATGGCGTAGGCCATCGGGTAGCCCAGCAGCAAACACGCCACCGTCGAAATGAACGCCGTTTTGATCGACCCCCAGTACGCCGCGACGTAGAGCGAATCGGACAACAAGAACAGATAGTTGCCCAGGTTGAGGAACACATGCAGCGTCTGGTCGGTGTACTCCAATAGAGGACCGTAAGGCGGGATGGCCACCATCGACTCGGCCAAGCTGATTTTCAGCACCAGCGCAAAGGGCAGCAAAAAGAACAGCGTCAACCACACAAGCGGCATCGCAATGACCGCGCGGCGGCCAAGCTGCAGGCGCTTCAAACGTGTCGCGAACTCAAACGGCTTCATCAAAGGCGCTCTCCTAAAGCCACGCGTTAACGGTTGAGCACGATGGCGCTGTGATCTTCCCAGTACACGTAAACGCTGTCTTCCCAAGTGGGTCGGTCGCCGCGGCGCTCGGTATTGGCCATGCTCGCCTTGATCATTTGCCCGGACGACGTGCGTACGTAGTAGAGCGAGTAGCCGCCCAAATAGGCGATGTCATCGACCTTGCCCGCCTCCCAGTTGTACTCACCCTCGGGCTTTTCGCGGCTAAGCCAGATCTTCTCGGGGCGAATCGCCGCCCACACGCGACGGTCTACGGCCTGGGTCGTAATGCCGTGGTCGATGTAGATCGGCCGCGACAGCGCCGGGGATTCGATGGTGCAGTGATCGGCGGCATCCGTCACGATTTCGCCCTCGAAAACGTTCACCGTGCCCACGAACTCCGCCACCATGCGACTCGCCGGGCTTTCATAGATATCCACGGGTGATCCGACCTGTTCGATCCAGCCATCGGCCATGATCGCTACCCGGTCGGCCATGGTCATCGCCTCTTCCTGATCGTGGGTGACCATGATGCAGGTCACGCCGACCTGTTCGATGATCTCGACCACTTCGAGCTGCATCTCGGTGCGCAGCTTTTTATCGAGAGCGCCCATGGGCTCATCGAGCAGCAAAAGCCTGGGACGCTTGGCAAGCGAACGCGCCAGCGCCACCCGCTGGCGCTGGCCACCGGAGAGCTGGTGGGGCTTACGCTTGGCAAAGCGCTCCATGTGCACGAGCTTCAACATCTGCGTCACTCGGGCATCGATATCGGCTTTGGAGAGCTTGTCCTGCTTCAAACCAAACGCGATGTTCTGCGCGACGTTCATGTGCGGAAACAGCGCGTAGGACTGAAACATCATATTGATCGAGCGTTTATGCGGCGGGGTCGCGGTGATGTCCTCACCGCCGAGCAGAATGCTGCCCTCCGAGGGCGTCTCGAAGCCCGCCAGCATGCGCAAAAGCGTTGATTTACCCGAACCGGAGCCGCCCAACAGCGCGAAAATCTCGCCACGCTTGACCTGCAGGTTGACGTCGTCGACCGCCAGTGCGTCGTCGAAGCGCTTACTCAGGCGCTTGACCTCCAGTACGATATCTTCGGCAAAGCGAGGCGTTTTGCCCGGCGCGCGCGCCGCGTCAGAAGAAGATGAAGGGTCATTCGACAAAGGCGTAGTGACCATTCGCCACTCCCATGCAGAGGCCTGGCAAGCCAGGCACCAAACGGTAAAGAGCGGGCAGGAAAACCCTGCCCGCCGCTCGGTAGGCGCTAATTAACGGCCGGATTTAACGCGGTTCCAGATACGCGTGCGGGTGCGCTGAAACGCCTGGGGCATATCGCGGGCCACGTACAGGTTTTCCATGACCTCGGCTTCTGGATAGATCGCCGGGTCATTGAGAATCGCTTCGTCCAGGTAGGCGTCTGCTGCGGCATTGGGGTTGGCGTAGCTGACGTAATCGGTGATCTCGGCGGCGATTTCCGGGTCGAGAATGAAGTCGATGAAGGCGTGAGCGTTTTCCACGTTCGGCGCGTCGGCGGGGATTGCCATTACATCGAACCAAAGCGCGGCGCCTTCTTTGGGAATGGCGTAGCCAATTTCGAAGTTGCGGCCCGCTTCCTCGGCGCGCTCGGCAGCCTGGAAGACGTCGCCGGAGTAGCCCGCCGCCACGCAGATATCACCATTGGCCAGATCGGCAATGTAGCGCGAGGAGTGGAAATAGGTGATGTCGTCGCGCACGGTGCTAATCAGCTCGCCGGCGGCGTCCAGGTTGTCGGTGTCATCAGAGATCGGGTCGAGCCCCAGGTAGGCCATGGCCGCGGGCAGCATCTCTTCGCCGGTATCCAGCATCGAAATGCCGCATCCGGCATCATTGAGCGCACCGGTGATCTCAGGGTCGAACAGCAGCGCCCAGCTATCCGTCGGCGCGTCGTCACCAAGGATCTGCCGTACGCGGTCGACGTTGTAGCCGATACCGTTGGTACCCCACATATAAGGGACCATGTAGCCGCTTTCCGGGTCGACGGCGTCGAGGTTCGCCATGAGATCGGCGTTCAGGTTCTCGAGATTGGGCAGCGCGTCTTTATCGAGCGGCTGGTACACGCCGGCCTGGCGCTGGCGCGCGAAAAAGTGCGAGGAGGGAACGACCACGTCGTAGCCGGAGCGGCCGGCCAACAGCGCGGCATCCAGGGTTTCGTTACTGTCGTAGACATCGTAGGTGATGTCGATGCCGGTACGTTCGGTAAACTTCTCGAGGGTTTCCGGGGCGATATAATCGGACCAGTTATAAACCCTTACTTCTTCAGCATGGGCTTGAGCCGCTACGACACAAGAGATAGCCGTAACGGCCAATGAGAGTTTGTGAATGTTCCCCATCAAGTTGCTCCTCGTACTCGCTATTAGTAATAATGAACCCGCCCGGGTACCGCCGCCCTCGCCTGCCCTGAATGCAGCGTTGAGCGCTTGTTGCTGACCCCATAATTCGGCGTCAACACTCAAATTAGCACTTAAAAACCGCTAGGCAATTTTTTGGAAGCTGCGAATTCTGCGCGGCTATGCCCCCTACCGCAAGGGCTGGCCAAAAAATTGTTGCATTAAGGCGTCACTGGCCCCACCTACCTTCCATGACGGCGTTTGCCCTACGCGTTAGCTTAGTGTCGTTCATGCATTGAAGAAGAAATGAAGCCAATAGTTAACCACTATTGATCGAATTTCTTTTCTCAATTTTAGCTATCAAGCATTTGCCGTTAGTATGACACCTACATTTTCAAGTCACCATCCATCCGATACGGAGACGTTTCTAATGTCCATGATCAACGCCGAAGTAAAACCGTTCAAGGCAACCGCTTACCTCAATGGTGAATTCATTGACGTTACAGAGGCCGACCTGAAAGGCCAGTGGTCCATCTTCTTCTTCTACCCGGCCGATTTCACCTTCGTATGCCCGACCGAGCTTGGTGATCTGGCCGACAACTACGAAGCGTTCAAGAAGCTGGGCGTCGAAATCTACAGCGTTTCCACCGACACCCACTTTACTCACAAGGCGTGGCACGACAGCTCCGAAACCATCGGCAAGCTCCAGTATCCGATGATCGCGGATCCGACGCTGAAAATTTCGCGTAACTTCGAAGTACTGATCGAAGAAGACGGCCTGGCCGAGCGTGGTACCTTCGTGATCGACCCGGACGGTAAGGTTCAGATCGTCGAGATCAACGCCGGTAACATCGGCCGTAACGCCGAAGAGCTACTGCGTAAGGTCAAAGCGGCTCAGTACGTTCGTGAAAACCCGAACGAAGTGTGCCCGGCGAAGTGGAAAGAAGGCGAAGAGACCCTCGCGCCGTCGCTGGACCTTGTCGGCAAGATCTAATGCCGTTCGCTGATTCGCGCTACCCGCTTTTATAAAGGGTAACGAATCGGCCCCGCACCCGGGCACTGCCCGGGTGCCTCGTTTCAAATCCTTGAAACGCCTCAAGTACGTTTTAACCCTGCGCACTTCTCCCGCGCTCAGCCAGTCATTGGCATGTTCGAGCCGGTCGAGACATATTCACGCCGATTGCGAGGAAACCGCTGTCATGTTGGACGACAATTTAAAAAGTCAGTTGAAAGCTTACCTGGAAAAAGTGACTCAACCGCTCGAGCTCGTTGCGTCCCTCGATGACGGTGACAAGTCAAAAGAACTGCTGGGCCTTTTGGAAGACATCAAAAGCCTGAGCAACCAGATTACCCTGAAAACCGACGGCCAGGACGCACGTACGCCGTCGTTTGCGATCAACCGCCCGGGTGAAGAAAGCGGCGTGGTATTCGCCGGTATTCCCATGGGCCATGAGTTCACCTCACTGGTGCTCGCTCTTCTGCAGGTCGGCGGCCATCCGCCCAAGGCCTCCCAGGACATACTGGACCAAATCAAGGCGCTCGACGGCGAGATGCTTTTCGAGACCTACTACTCGCTCTCCTGCCAGAACTGCCCGGACGTGGTGCAGGCCCTCAACCTGATGGCGATCTTCAACCCGAACGTGCGCCACGTGGCGATCGACGGCGCGCTGTTCCAGGACGAAGTCGAAGAGCGCGAGATCATGTCGGTGCCGAGCATCTACTTGAACGGCAAGCCTTTCGACCAAGGCCGCATGACCCTGGAGCAGATTCTGGCCAAGGTGGACACGGGGGCTGCCGAGCGCGATGCGAAAAAACTCAGCGAGAAGGCCGCCTTCGACTCACTGATCATCGGTGGCGGCCCGGCCGGTGCTTCAGCCGCGATCTACTCGGCGCGCAAAGGCATCAACACCGGTATCGCCGGTGATCGCTTTGGCGGCCAGGTCGTCGACACCCTGGGTATCGAGAACTTCGTCTCGGTCTCCTACACCGAAGGGCCCAAGCTCGTTGCGGCGCTCGAGCAGCACGTCAACGACTACGAAGTCGACGTCATGAACCTTCAGCGGGCAAGCGCTCTCAAGGCGGCCGAGGTCGAAGGCGGGCTACACGAAGTAACGTTTGAGTCCGGCGCGACGCTCAAGAGTAAAACCCTGGTGCTGGCCACTGGCGCGCGCTGGCGCGAAATGAACGTGCCTGGCGAGCAGGAGTACCGCAACAAGGGCGTTGCCTACTGCCCCCACTGCGACGGCCCGCTCTTTAAAGGCAAGCGCGTGGCGGTCATCGGCGGCGGTAACTCCGGCGTCGAAGCGGCCATCGACCTGGCCGGTATCGTGGGCCATGTGACGCTGGTCGAGTTCATGGGCGAAATGCGCGCCGACGCGGTACTGCAGAAAAAGCTAAAGAGTCTGCCCAATGTCGATATCATCCTGAACGCTCAGTCCACCGAGGTGACCGGCGACGGCAGCCGCGTTAGCGGTTTGACCTATAAGGATCGCAACACCGACGAGGTCAAAAACCTCGAGCTGGAAGGCATCTTCGTACAGATCGGCCTGGTCCCGAACACCGAGTGGCTGAAGGACTCGCCGGTCGAGATGACGCCCCACGGCGAGATCATCGTCGATGCCCACGGCATGACCTCCGTGCCCGGCGTATTCGCCGCGGGCGACGCCACCACCGTGCCCTATAAGCAGATCGTCATCGCCATGGGTGAAGGCGCCAAGGCGTCACTGGGTGCCTTCGATTATCTGATCCGCAATTAAGTCGCGAGGGGGCCAGGCCCCCTCCTCTTTTCCCTTTTGACGTAAAAGACCGTGACGTCAGCCCGCGCTCCCTGCGGGCTTTTTTTATGGTACCTGTTCGTCGCCCAGGGTTTGAGCGATATCGCTCAGGCCAAATTTGTTGGACCCCTTGAAAGCGACCCAGTCTCCAGGCTCGAGCGATGCCACCAGCGCGTCGACAAGGGCCTGCCGGGTCGCAAAGCCTTGCACCCGCTCGATGTGTCCTGTCAGATAAGGTAATAGGGTCTGCATTTGCTCGCCCAGTAGCCATACCGACTCGGCGCCACTGGCTATGATCGGCGTTACCAGCGCCTGGTGCAAAGCGAGGCTATCCGCGCCCAGTTCGAGCATATCCGCAAGCACCAGATGCTTACGCCGGGCCTGGACACTTCTAGCCTGGGAGAGCATGGCGTTCATGGAGAGAGGGTTTGCGTTGTAAGCGTCGTTTAGCAGGCAGAGCTCACCGCCTTGCCACGCAATCTGGCGCTGACTGCCTCGTCCTTGAGGCGGTAGTACCCGCCCAACGAAAGGGAGCGCTTCACGGGGCGATAACCCCAGCGCCACCAGCACGCCAAAGGTCGCCAGTATATTCATCGCCCAGTGGCTGCCGCGCCCGGCCATGTCGATACTAATCCGCTCGTCTGAATAGGTAATCTCGAGCTTTTGTAAATCATCGGGATTGACCCAGCGAATCGTTGCCTCGGGGTGGCAGCCAAAGGAAATGATACTCAGTGCACGCTTGCGAGCAGCGGCCTGGACTGCCGGCCACTGTGCCATATCGCGATTGATGATCGCCTGGCCACCGGGGCGCATTGCTTCAAATATACGGCTTTTACGAAGCGCTACCTGCTCGACTGTTCCGTGGTATTCGAGGTGAGCCGGCCCCGCATTGAGAAACACGGCTATATCCGGCCGCGCCAAAACAGAGTTCTGGCGCATGCGGCCAATGGCCATTTCGATGACGTGAAAACGCGCCTGCCAGGGAACGGAAGCTAGCGTCCAGGCGATGCCATAGGGAAGGTTGGCGCTATGGCGGGTGGCGCCGGTCTCTCCCCAAAGCGAAAGCAGCTGGTGCAGCATGTTGATAGCGGTCGTCTTACCCGCGCTTCCCGTAACGCCAATCACCTTGCCTGCGAGTTTTTGCCGGGCGAAGCCTCCCAAATCCAGAACCGCCTGGCCGGTATCGGCTACTTCATAAATGGGAATGGCGTGTTTCTCAAGCGCCGCCCTATCGACAGGCGCCTGGGCGATCAGCAATTGTGGCTTGTAAGGCAGCTTATCGAGAAAATCGACGTGAATCCCCAGAGGCCTTTGATCCGTTCTGACGACCACCATATGGCCTGGTGCCATCGTTTTGATATTAAAGCTCAGCCCCGTCGCACGCCAGCGCACGGAACCCGGCCTTGTTATCCAGCGCCCTTCGCTGGCCGCCGCCACGTCCTGGCTGGTCCAGTTACCTTCACTGATAAAAGAAGGGCTATCCGCCTGCGGGAAAGGGGCTGGCGGGCGGGTATTCACTTCTTCCTCGGCCGGCCGGCCTTTTTCCAGGGCGGTAAAATCGCCGCTTAAATAGTGCAGCAAATAGGCCACGAACCCGGAGAGGTAGTGCTCGACATCGTCGATGCGCACACGAAAGCTGTGGTGGCGTATAAAGAAACTGCCCACGATGCGCTGCGGATTCTTGAAGTACATCGCGTACTCGGGCCAGAAGTGGCCGTTGAGCAGATAGTGGGCGCGTTTTTCGAGGGCCCGATAGAAGTACCCAAGGTCGATCAGCGCTAAAAGATGATGATATTCAGGTATTTTTTGCAGGCGCGTAATCATCTTGTGCGCCGCCATCATCAGCTCTAAAAGCGTGGGAAAGGTGGTGATCCGCCCTTCCACGAAGTCCAGATAACCGGCCACGTTTTGTAGTCCGAAGCGGTAGTAGCGCTCTTCTGGGCGGTAAAGGGTCAGCTCGTTGACGCAGTAGCTAAGCCAGTGATCGTGGGCTTTCCAGTGCTCCTGGTCGATAAAGTACTCGAAGGCGCGCTCGACCACCGCAAGCCAGCGCTCATCCCGGGTCAAGCCGTACAGACGCATGAGGCCGAACGCGGCCTCACCATCGTAGTAGATGATTCTAAAATCATCTTTCACGCTTAGATCGGCTGTGTTGAGCACGTGGCTAAAGCCGCCATTTTCGAGCTGCAATTGGCGAATCCCCAGCGCCACTTCTTCCATTAGCGCCAGGTAGCGCTCATCGCCGGTAAGTTCGGTGTATTTTGAAAGCGCCAGCAGCGTCACCCCGCTGCCCCCCAGCTTGATCTCGCCGTTCTCTTCCAGCAAATACGTAACTCGCTCGCCTAAATGCTCGAAGCGCTGCAAAAGCTTTGTAGTGAGGTACTCAAGCGCCCGGTCGATGGCGTGCTTGAGCGACTCGCTTTGGGTGACTTCCCAAGCCTCGAGCATGCTGTAAATACTGCTGGCGTGGCGCAGCGTGTTGTAGCCGGCTACCAGTCGATCAAAGCAGGGGTGCAGGCCGTAAATAAAGCGCCCGTTCGGCTCGACCTGAGCGGCGAGAAACTGGCTGGCGTCTTCGATCAGCGCGCCGGTAGTGTCCGGGGTTAGGGGCTCGACCAAGCGCCGGCCGGTAGAACGGCCCTCTTTCCCGCCGGTGTAGCCCAAAAGGCGACGGGGCGTTTGGTCAGGCTCGATGAGCAGCGACTCGGTCGTGAAGGTGTACACCGGCTGGCTCGGTTCGAAGGCGATCTCAACCTTGCGGCCAAAGCGCTCGCGAGCATAGCGTAGAAAATTGCCCTGGTTGAGCTCGGCGTGAGGCGCTTTGCTCCCGGTATAGAGCATGGCGTTGGCATTGAGCTCCTGCTCCAGGAAGGCCATCTTCACGTCAGGGTCCAGCGCGATACCGCGACGAAAATAGTTACGCTTGTGCCGCTTGAGCTCAGCGGCCAGGCTCTCCCAGGTATGCGAGGTCAGCGTCCGGGTCCAGTCCAGGCGCAGCCAGCGCACCGGGGTGTCGAGCGCGTAGTGAGCCGTGAGCGCGCTTTCGAGGGTCTGCCAGAGCGTATCCTGGGTCGGCGCGCAGGCGTTGACCACGGTGGCGCGCCTTGTACCGTCGGTGACAGAGACGAACACATGCAGCGGCGCATTTGAGGTTTGCTCGGCGCCACCTTCGAGCGCCTCGTTCAATGCCTTGCGAGCGGCGGCCAGGGCGTCGCTCAGCGGCATGAGCGCTTGCGCAGTCGGCCTGGACGTTTCCTCTAGCAGGGGCACCTGAAAGGCGGGTTTGACGGTTTGCTGTTTGCGCGCGCGCTGGGCGCGCCTGGCTTGGCTTAAGCTCTTCGAGCCGGCGGATTTCGCCATGGGGGTACCCTTTTGTTATCGCTGGGTCAAGAACGGGAGATCGTCGTGGCAGAAGAGCATACCGGGCATTCGGGGTCCCGCGGCACCTGAAAGTGGCGCCAGCGCCCGGCGAGCCCATCGAAGGTGGAGAGCCCGCGGTGCACCTGCCCGGCGCCGCTTAATAGCTTCACGGCCTCGAGCGCCTGAAACGTGCCGATAAGCCCGACCAGCGGCGCTACCACGCCGCTTTCAGCACAGCTCAACGCCTCGTCGCCGCTGTCGTCCGGCGGGTAGAGGCAGGCATAGCAGGGGCTTTGGGCGTCGCGCGGGTCGAAAACCGCCAGCTGTCCGGAAAATCGAATCGCCGCGCCGGACACCAGCGCCACGCCGGCGGCCTGACAGGCGGCATTGATCGCGTAGCGGCTGGAGAAACGATCGGTGCAGTCGAGTACCACATCCATGGAGGCGGCAAGCGTTTCGAGCTCGGCCTCGCCCAGGTGGCGCTCGAGCGCGGTTACCTCGCAGGTGGGGTTCACGGCGAGCATACTCGCCCGGGCCGAGGCAGCCTTGTTCTGGCCGACACTGTCGTGTCGATGGGCAATCTGGCGCTGCAGATTGGAGAGCTCGACCGCATCGGCGTCGGCCAGGGTGATACGCCCCACCCCCGCCGCCGCCAGGTAGAGCGCTACCGGCGAACCGAGCCCGCCGGCGCCGATGATCAGCGCGTGAGCGCCCAGCAGGCGCTGCTGTCCCTCGATATCGATCTCGTCGAGCATGATCTGGCGGCTATAGCGCAGTAGCGCCTGGTCATCCATCATGGGCTAGGGCTCCTCGAACTCGCTGGATTCGGGTACATACAAGCTAAAGCTTTCCTTGACCTCCTCCATGACGACGTAGCTTTTGGACTCCTTCACCCCGGGCAAAGTGAGTACCACATCGCCCAGCAGCTGCCGGTACGCCGACATTTCCGGGATCCGGCACTTTAAAATGTAATCGAACTGCCCGGACACCAGGTGACACTCCTGAATTTGCGGCAGCGTCTCCACCGCGCGGCGGAATTCATCGAACACCGCAGGCGACTGGGTCTCCAGACTGATCTCGACAAAGACGAGCAGGTTCGCCTTGAGCGCCTGAGGGTCCAGCATGGCCTTATAGCCGCGAATGACGCCGGAGCGTTCAAGGCGTTTGACGCGCTCGAGGCACGGCGTGGTCGAGAGCCCCACCTCGGCGGCCAGGTCGACGTAGGAGATGCGCGCATTATCCTGAAGCACGCGCAGAATGCGCAGGTCGATGCGGTCCAGCGTTCTGTTTTTAGACTTCATGACACATCCATGGCAATAGATCGATGCTAGCAAATCTGCCCTAGCGTCACCCGCGCGTGCCCGTGCAAATCGGCGATGCTTTCAACGCTTGCATAGCCTGCCTCGACAAGCGCCTGGCGCACCTCCCGCGCTTGGCGATAGCCGTGCTCCAGCATGAGCCAGCCCTCGGCGTTCAAGTAGCCCCGGGCGGCGCACACCAGATGCATCAGGTCGGCCAGGCCCGCGTTTTTTGCCACCAGCGCCGAGCGCGGCTCGAAACGCACATCGCCCAAGCCCAGGTGCGGGTCACGCTCATCGATATAGGGCGGGTTGCTGGCGATGATATCAAAGCGGGGCGCGTCGCTGTGCTTTTCGAGCGCCTCAAACCAGTCGCTTTGCGCAAAGCTAGCGTTCTCAAGCGCCAGCCGTGCGGCGTTGTGCCGAGCAAGCTCAACGGCCTCCGAGCGGATATCGAGCCCGGCCACCTGCCAGCCAGGGCGTTCGCTTGCAAAGGCCAGCGCGATGGCGCCGGTGCCGGTGCCCAGGTCCAGAAACTGCCCCTGGCCTGCCCCGGCGCGGGCAAGCGCGGCCTCGACCAGGGTCTCGGTGTCCGGGCGAGGAATCAGCGTGTGCCGCGACGTGGCCAGACTCAAGCCCCAGAATTCCCGCTCGCCGGTCAAATACGCCACCGGCTGCCCCTGGGCCCGGGCGGCGATGAGGGCGTCAAAACGGGCGTGCTGCCAAGGGGGGCAGGTTTTATCCCCCCAGGTGTACAACCAGGTACGGCTTTGCCCGGTCGCGTGGATCATCAGCACGTCCGCATCCAAACGCGGCGAGCCAGAGCCCGCCGCCGCCAAGCGCCTGGCCGCGGCGCCCAGCAGCGCATCGAAGGTCATTAGACGTCCTGCAGGGCGGAAAGCTGCTCGGCCTGGTACTCGTGAATCAGCGGTTCGACGACTTCATCGAGCTGCTCGCCGCTGACCACATCCAGAAGCTTATAAAGCGTCAGATTGATGCGGTGGTCGGTAATCCGCCCCTGGGGGAAGTTATAGGTGCGGATACGCTCACTGCGATCACCCGAGCCGACCAGCGAACGGCGCGCGTCGGCCTGCTCCTGGCGCTGAGAATCCACGGCGTTGCGCTTGAGTTTGGCGGCCAATAGCGACATCGCCTTGGCGCGGTTTTTATGCTGGCTGCGCTCTTCCTGACACTCCACGACCACGCCGGTGGGCAGGTGGGTAATACGAATCGCCGAGTCGGTGGTGTTGACGTGCTGACCACCAGCGCCGCTCGAGCGGTAGGTGTCCACGCGCAAGTCAGAGGGGTTGATATCGACATCGCCGACATCCTCGACCTCGGGCATTACCGCCACCGTACAGGCGGAGGTGTGGATACGCCCCTGGGACTCGGTGGCGGGTACGCGCTGCACGCGGTGGGCGCCGGACTCGAACTTGAGCCGCGCATAGACGCCGTCACCCTTCACCCGGGAGATCACTTCTTTATAGCCGCCCTGCTCCCCGTGGCTGGCGCTAACCACTTCCACACGCCAGCCGCGTTTCTCGGCGTAGCGCGAGTACATGCGAAACAGGTCACCGGCGAAAATCGCCGCCTCGTCACCACCGGTACCGGCGCGCACTTCCAGATACACGCCACGGTTATCGTCCGGGTCCTTGGGTACCAAAAGACGCTTGAGCTCGATATCGAGGTTTTCCAGCTGCTCGCGGCCGTCCTGAATTTCCATCTCGGCCAGCTCGCGCATTTCCGGGTCACTGTCGTGGCTGAGCGTTTCGGCGTTGGCGATGTTTTCTTCTACTTCGCGGTAGCGCTGCCAAGCAGCGACCAGCTCTTCGAGCTCCGCGTACTCGCGGGAGTAATCGCGAAAGTGCTGCTGGTTGCTGATCACTTCCGGGTCGGATAGCAGCATTGCCAGCTCTTCAAAGCGGTCGGCAAAACTGTCCAGGCGTTGGCGCAACGTCTCTTTCATGCGGGCGTATCATCCTTCTGGCGTTTAGCCGAGGGCGCGGGTGTCTCGAACGCGGGCTTGGAGGGAAGCAGCACGCGCGGCGCCGCACTCAGCACTTCGTGGTGTTGTTGAGAGGCCGCTTCGCGAAGGGCCAGGGTCGGCTGGTGCATGAACCGGTTGGCCAACTGGTGCGCCAGGCGCTCGACCACTTTGGCCGGGTCTTCGCCACGGGCAAGGCGCTCCAGTGCCTGATCGCGGCTTTCGTCACGCAGCGCCTCACCGTGGCGGCGGTAGTCGCGAATCAGCTCGCCGCCGCCGCGCAGCCGGCGATCCTGCTCCCAACTGTCGACGCCGTGCTCGATCAGCGATTCGGCCTGGTCGGCGGCCACCTGGCGGTGGCGGCGGTTCTCTTCGATCACCTCTTCCAGGTCATCGACGGTATATAAAAACACATCGGCCAGCTCGCCGACTTCGGGCTCGATATCCCGGGGAACGGCGATATCCACCATGAACACCGGCCGATGGCGGCGCTTTTTGAGCGCGCGTTCGACCATCCCCTTGCCAAGAATCGGCAGCGGCGAGGCGGTCGAGGAGATCACGATATCGGCTTTTTCGAGCGCGGCGGGGATTTCGGGCAGCGTGATGGCTTCACCGCCCAGCCCGGCGGCCACCCCCAGCGCGCGCTCGCGGGTGCGGTTGGCGACCGTTAAATTACGCACCCCGGCCTCGTTGAGATGGCGAGCCACGAGTTCGATGGTCTCGCCGGCCCCGATCAACAAAGCGCTTGCCTGGCTGAAGTCGTCAAAGATGCGGCTGGCCATGCTCACCGCGGCGTAGGCCACCGACACCGGGTTCTTGCCGATACCGGTTTCGGTGCGCACCTGTTTAGCCACGGCAAAGGTATGCTGAAAAAGGCGCTCGAGCTCACCGCCCAGCCCTTTGGCGCTGCGCGCCTGCTGGTAGGCGTCCTTGAGCTGGCCAAGTATCTGCGGCTCGCCCAGCACCATCGAGTCGAGCCCAACGGCGACGCGCATCAGGTGGCGAGCGGCATCGTCGTCCAGGTAGTGGTAAGCGCTGCGCGCCAGGTCTTCCACGCGCAGATTATGAAAGCGGCTCAGCCAATCGAGCACCACCTGCTCGCCGGCGGCATTGGTAACGCAGTAAAGCTCGGTCCGGTTACACGTCGAGAGCACCGCCGCTTCGCTTACATGTGGCAGGCAGCGAAGCTCGCCCAGCGCGCTTTCAAGCTGCGAGGGGGTAAAGGCCACCTGCTCACGTACCGCCACGCTGGCCGTACGATGATTTATTCCCAAGGCAAGAAGCGTCATGCGTTATGCGTCTTCGCTAGTGGATCGGTCGTGAATAAACGTATGCTCGACTCTTTAACGGACGAGTCATGTGGCATGAAAGCCAGGCCAGCTCGACTTGAAATTGCGCTGACACGAATCGTTTTCAAGGTGTAGCATTCTACCACAAACCACCCGGTTCTGGCGTCACCACTTTGCCGCAGGCCTGCAAGCCGCTATGCTGACCATTCGGCCACTGGATTGAGACACGCATGCCCTTTCGCGCGACATTTAGGGGGTTACCCCGCTGGCCCCTGGCGGCCACGCTGCTGTTAAGCGGCTGCCAGGCGACGCCTTCGAACCTGGACGGTGGATTACCCGCCTACCTAAGCGACCCCATGGCCTTTGCACCGCCGATTACCCGCGGGCTGGACGCCGAGGGCCTGCGTACGCTGCTGACCGCCGAAATGGCCGGCCAGCGCGGCGACTTCAGCCGCGCAAGCCGCGGCTACCTGGCGGCCTCCGAGCGCTACCCGGTGTCAGCGCTTGCCGAGCGCGCGACCTTCGCTGCCCGCTTTGGCAACGACACCGCCTTGATGGAAACCTCGGCGCTTCGCTGGCGCGAGCTTGCCCCCGAGGCCCAAGGGCCCAATCAGTTTTTGGCCACACTTTCGCTTTCCCGCGGCGACTGGCTGGACAGCCTGGAACAGCGGCTAGCGATCGTGTCGGCGGGGGGCAACGGCGACATCACCTCCTTTGCCCAGCTCGCCTTGGCCGAAGAGGCGCCGCTTGGACTGTTGATCCGCCCGCTTCGCGATTACCTGGACGATAGCGCTCGGATTAGCCCCACCGAGGCGGAACTCGAAGCGCAAACGGACGTGCTGCTGGGTACCGCGTTGATCGAAGCGGCGCTTGGCAATACCCACCAGGCCCAAACACGCCTGGATCAGGTAGCCCAGCAGGCCCCGGAATCCGATGCCTTATGGCTTGCCAGGGCGCAGCTTGCGCTCGAAACCGGCGACCACACAAGGGCACGCTACGCCGCGCAACAAGGGTTACTGCTCGCCCCGGATGACGTCCGCTTTATCCTGATGCTCGCGCAAGCCAACATTCGTCTTAACGACATCGCCGCCGCCGAAGAACAGACCGATGCGCTGCTCGAACGCCACGGCGGCGGCCACGAGCTTCGCGTCGCCCTGGCCCAGCTCTATCTGGAAGAGGGCCACGAAGAGCCCGCCTACCGTCTTTTACAGCCACTGATCGGCGAGCAGAACATTCCCGATCTGGCCTACTACCTGCTGGGCGCCATCACGCAATCCCAAGGCGATATCGATAACGCCTTGATCTACTACCGTCAGGTACACGAGGGCAATGAGTTTCTCGCCGCCCGCGCTACCGCCGCCCAGATGCTGATCGATGCGGATCGGCTGCTCGATGCCCAGGCGTTTTTGCGCATCGAGCGGATGCGCTTTGACGCCTACTTCAACGACCTGGTGCTGCTGGAAGTGCAGCTACTCGACGCCGAAAACCTGGCCGATGAGGCGGATGCCTTGCTGGACCGTGAAGTCGCGCGCACCCCAACGGATACCGGCCTGCGCTATTTGAGGGCGATGCGTGCCTTCGAGCGCGACGGCCTCGAGGCCATGGAGCGCGATTTGCGCCAGGTCATTCGCGCCGAACCGGAAAATGCCGCCGCGCTCAACGCATTAGGCTACACGCTGGCCGACGCCGATTTACCCGAGCGCCTCGATGAGGCCCGCGAGCTGATCGAGCGTGCCTACCAGCTGGAGCCGGATAACCCGGCGATTCTGGACAGTATGGGCTGGGTCTATTTCAAAATGGGCGAGCCAGCCAACGCCCTGGCCTGGCTCGAAAGCGCCTACGCCCAGATGCCCGACCAGGAAGTGGCCGCGCACCTGGCGGAGGTACTGCATGCCCTGGGGCGCACTGATGAAGCCCAAACCCTGGTGCGCCGCTTTCAGACCCGCAATGGCGAGCACCCCGCGATTCTTGAACTGCTCGAGCGCCACCCGGAACTCGGCGCGCCCTGAACACTCGGGTTTATGTGCCCCTTTTATACGGCTTCTATACGGCTTCTTTTATAAGGCCTTTTTAGACAGGCCTCGTTAACGACTTTTCTTGAACGATTCAAGACGCACCACCGATATGGAGTTTCGCTATGCTGACCACCCGCTCGACTATCTCGCTTGGCCACGCCTGCCCCCGGCCCGCCCGCGCCCTTCTGACCGGGGCGGCGCTTTTGATACTGGCCGGGTGCGCCACCCAAGCGCCCATGGATGAAAGCGGCCGCCAGGCGGGCCAGTGGGAGCGCCAGCAGGCCGAGGTGGAAGCTTTCGATAGCTGGACGCTGGTCGGTAAGGCCGGACTGCGCACCCCCCAGGAGAACACCAGCGCCAACCTGGACTGGAACCAGACCCCATTTTATTTTCGCATGTTGATCAGCGGCCCCTTCGGCGGCGGACGTAGCGTGCTGGAAGGCCGCGAAGGCCGCTTTTCGCTGACCACCGGCGAAGGCCGTTTCGAAGCCGAAACGCCGGAAGCGCTCATGGAGGAGCAACTGGGTTGGTCGCTGCCGGTTCGCGCCATGCCCGACTGGGTGCGTGGCCTGCCAGGCGATGATTCGAGCTACCAGCTCGAAACCGACGCGCTGGGCTTTCCAAGCCACCTTGAACAGGACGGCTGGGAAATCGACTACCGCGACTGGGAAGAAGTGGACGACATGTGGCTGCCGCGCCGACTGGTCATGAGCGTCGATGAAGTACGCATCACGCTGGTGGTCAACCAGTGGCGCCCCCGGGATGACGAGGAGCAAGCCCCGTGAGTAACGATACCGCCGGTGAGCAACTGACGCTTTTGGCCCCGGCGAAGCTCAACCGTATGCTGCATATTACCGGCCGTCGCGAGGATGGCTACCATACTCTGCAGACGCTGTTTCAGTTTATCGATGTGTGCGACGAGCTGACGCTTGGTCTGCGCGATGACGGCGCCATCACGCTGGAGGGCGCCGTCGAGGGGGTCAGTTTCGACGACAACCTGATCGTGCGCGCGGCGCGTAAACTCGTTGCGTACCGCCAAAGTCCGAAGCTTGGGGTGGACCTTTCGCTCACCAAGCGCCTCCCCCTGGGCGGCGGGCTCGGTGGCGGAAGCTCTAACGCCGCCACCGCACTGGTTGGACTCAACCGGCTCTGGAACCTTGGCCTTACCCCCACCGAGCTTGCCCGAATTGGCCTTTCGCTGGGCGCGGACGTGCCGGTATTCGTTCACGGCCACAGCGCCTGGGCCGAGGGCGTGGGTGAAGAGCTCACGCCCGTCGACCTGGACACCCCCTGGTTCGTGGTCCTTCACCCCGGCGTGAGCGTCTCGACCCCCGTGATCTTTCAAGACCCGGAATTGACACGCGCAAGCCGCCCCATTACTATGGCGCGCGCACTGCAGGGGGGAGCGGCCACGTGGCGTAACGACTGTGAAGCAACGGTCAAAAAACGCTATCCGCCGATCGCTTGCGCGCTAGAGTGGCTTGGTCAGTATGCGCCAAGCCGCGTGACCGGCACCGGCGCTTGTTTGTTTGCAACGTTCGAAACAGAGCACGCCGCGAAAGCCGTCGCCGACAAGGTGGGTCAGCGCTATCAGGCATGGGTGGCTCGTGGGCTAAATACCTCTCCTCTACATGATGCGCTGGGCGGCTGAAAGCGCCCGGTCATCACATTAGGTCATCGTTGGGGTATCGCCAAGTGGTAAGGCACCGCTTTTTGGTAGCGGCATTCCCAGGTTCGAATCCTGGTACCCCAGCCAACCTAACCATGATCTATCGTTTTCTCCCCTGATCCCCAACACTGCAAAGGTGGCTGCGCGTGTCAAAATTGATGGTTTTCACCGGGAATGCCAATCCCGAACTCGCTCGTAAAGTGGCTGAAAGCCTCGACAGCCGTATGGGCAACGCCACGGTGGGTCAGTTCAGCGACGGCGAGATTGCCGTCGAGATCAATGAGAACGTGCGGGGCAAGGATGTATTCATTCTTCAGTCCACCTGCGCTCCGACCAATGACAACCTGATGGAACTGATCCTGATGGTTGACGCGCTGCGCCGCGCTTCGGCGACGCGTATTACCGCGGTACTCCCCTACTTTGGCTACGCCCGTCAGGATCGCCGCGTGCGCTCTGCCCGTGTGCCCATCTCGGCCAAGGTAGTGGCCGACATGATGGTCAAGGCCGGGGTCGACCGCGTGATGACGATGGACCTGCACGCCGACCAGATCCAGGGCTTTTTCGATGTGCCGGTGGACAACGTCTACGGCTCGCCGATTCTGCTCGACGATATCGAGCGTCAAAACTACGACGACTTGGTCGTGGTATCCCCGGATGTAGGCGGCGTGGTGCGCGCTCGGGCCATCGCCAAACAGCTCAACGCCGACCTTGCGATCATCGATAAGCGCCGCCCTCAGGCCAACCAGGCCCAGGTGATGCACATCATCGGTGAAATCGAAGGGCGCACCTGCGTGGTGGTCGACGACATGATCGACACCGCCGGCACCCTTTGTAAAGCCGGTGAAGCGCTCAAGGACCGCGGCGCCGCCCGCGTGGTCGCTTACGCAACACACCCGATTTTGTCTGGCCCTGCCATCGACAACATCACGAACTCTGTACTGGATGAAGTGGTCGTGGCCGACACTATTCCGCTGGCCGAGCATGCTCGTCGCAGCGGAAAAATTCGCCAGTTGAGCGTTGCCGGCCTGATTGCGGAAGCGATCCGCCGGGTCAGCAACGAAGAATCTGTCAGCGCGATGTTCCACTAATAGCGGAACTGCCTGACGATAAAGCCCCCTTCTGGGGCCTTGAAAGCGTCGTCGCCTGGTCGCGGTCGGCGGGGCTTTCTTACTTAAACCATGAGGCACCAACATGTCCGATTTTACTCTGAAAGCCGACATTCGTAACGACCTGGGGAAAGGTGCGAGCCGCCGCCTGCGTCGTGCGAACCAGCAAGTTCCCGCCGTCATCTACGGTGGCGAGAAAGCACCGGCGTCTATCGCTGTCGAAAAAACCGCGTTCTACAAGGCGATCGAAGACGAATCCTTCTTCTCCTCAGTGATCACCCTGGTCATCGACGGTAAAGAAGAGCAGGTTGTCGTGCGTGACCTTCAGCGTCACCCCTACAAGCCGCTTCTGACTCACGCCGACTTCATGCGCGTTGACGCCACTCACGAAATCACCATGAACGTGCCGCTGCACGTGACTGGCGAAGAGAAGTGTGTCGGCATCAAGGACCAGGGCGGCGAACTGCACGTCATGGCCAACGAAGTAGCCATCAGCTGCTTGCCGAAGGATCTGCCGGACTACCTGGAAATCGACATCGCAAGCGTCGAGCTGGGTACCACCCTGCACCTGTCCGACCTGAGCTTGCCGGCTGGCGTCTCGTCGGTCGACCTGGCCCACGGTGAAGGGCACGACCACGCCATCCTCAACATTACCGAGATCAAGGATCGTATTGAAGAGGAAGAAGGCGAAGAAGGTGAAGGCGAAGGCGAAGGCGAAGAAGGCAGCGCCGAATAAGCGCATCGCATTTGGCTTACCCGTGCCGATTGGGCCATGCCCGCATGGCCCATGAATGCTAAAATCAAGCGCCTCGGCGCTTGATTTTTTTTGTCAGATAACAGGCTTTCGGCCGAGAACATCTTGTTAAGCGATGGAGGTGGGAACATGAGCCAGGTAATGGCGATCATTGGGCTTGGCAACCCCGGGCCCGAGTACGACGCCACGCGTCATAACGCGGGCTTTTGGCTGGTAGATGCCCTCGCTCGCAGCGCCCATACCGAGCTTCGCCCGGAAAAAAAGTTTCTGGGGCTCTACGCCAAGGTGCGTATTGGCGACCATGAACTGCACCTTCTAAACCCCACCACCTTCATGAACCGAAGCGGCGCCGCCGTCGCGGCCATGGCCCAGTTTTTCAAGCTCGCCCCGGACAACTTGCTCGTCGCCCACGATGAGCTCGACCTGCCGCCAGGCCAGTCGCGCTACAAAACCGGTGGCGGCCACGGCGGCCACAACGGTCTTCGCGACATCATCAGCGCCCTGGGCAATCAAAAAGACTTTCATCGGCTGCGCATCGGTATTGGTCATCCCGGCGAGGCCCGCCAGGTCACCAATTTCGTTCTTGGCCGCCCCGGCAAGGCAGAGCTCGAAGCCATCGAGCGCTCTCTCGATGAGTGCCAAGCCACCCTGCCCCTCGCGCTCCAAGGCGACTGGGCTAAAGCCATGAACCAACTACATAGCGTAAAATAGCCAGACGCTTCCATTTCAAGGCGGCTTCATCAAGCGCGCCCAGGTCAGGACATTACTATGGGTTTTAACTGCGGTATCGTTGGCCTACCCAACGTAGGCAAATCCACGCTCTTCAACGCGCTCACCAAATCCGGCATCGATGCGGAAAACTTCCCGTTTTGCACGATCGAGCCCAACGTCGGGATCGTGCCGATGCCCGACCCCCGGCTCGACAAGCTCGCCGAGATCGTCAAACCTCAGAAAGTGCTGCCCACGACCATGGAGTTCGTGGACATCGCTGGCCTGGTGGCGGGTGCTTCCAAGGGCGAAGGCCTGGGCAACAAGTTTTTGGCCAATATTCGCGAAACCCAGGCGATCGCCCACGTGGTGCGCTGCTTCGATAACGACAACGTGATTCACGTTTCCAACCAGGTGGACCCGCGCGCGGATATCGAAACCATCAACCTGGAGCTGGCCCTGGCGGATCTCGACACCGTCGAGAAAGCCAGCCAGCGGCTGGTGCGCTCGGTGAAAGGCGGCGACAAGGACGCCTCGGCCACCAAGGCGATTCTGGACAAGATCGAGCCGCACCTGGCCGAAGGTATGCCGCTTCGAAGCTTCGGCCTCTCCGACGACGAAAAGCACCAGGTGAAAAGCTTCGGCTTTTTGACCCTGAAGCCGACCATGTACATCGCTAACGTCAACGAGGACGGCTTCGAGAACAATCCGTATCTGGATATCGTCAACGAAATCGCCGCCGAAGAAGGCGCGGTGGTGGTGCCGGTGTGCAACCAGATCGAGGCCGAGATCGCCGAACTCGACGACGAGGAGCGCAGCATGTTCCTGGCCGAGATGGGCATGGAAGAGCCGGGGCTCGACCGCGTGATTCGCGCCGGCTACGCCCTTTTGGGCCTGCAAACCTACTTCACCGCCGGGGTGAAGGAAGTACGCGCCTGGACCGTTAAGGAAGGCGCCACCGCTCCCGAAGGCGCCGGTGTGATCCACACCGACTTCCAGAAAGGCTTCATTCGCGCCGAGGTCATCGCTTATGATGACTTCGTGTCCCTGGGCGGCGAGCAAGGCGCCAAGGACGCGGGCAAGTGGCGTTTGGAAGGTAAGGAGTACATCGTCAAGGATGGCGACGTGATTCACTTCCGCTTCAACGTTTAAGCGTATAAATCGCTGATTCGCCGCGATTAGGCTTTTTTTGACGATTGAAGCAGCAAGCACTTGACGGGTGGCGGCGCGCTTTGTAACATTCGCCCCCGTTGAACGGCTACATAGCTCAGCTGGTTAGAGCACATCACTCATAATGATGGGGTCCCCTGTTCAAATCAGGGTGTAGCCACCAGCTTTTAGAAAAAGCCCGCTAACTTGGTTAGCGGGCTTTTTTGTGCGCGTTTATTAGCAATCGGCTCAGAGCACCGGACGATTCAGAAACGCCACGAGCGCCTGAACCAGGTACGTTACGTCCCGGGTGCCCGCGGTTTCACGAATCGAGTGCATCGCCCACTGGGGTACGCCCACGTCGATGGTCGGCACGCCCACCTCAGTGGCCGTTATCGGCCCGATGGTACTGCCACAGCCCATGTCCGCGCGGGTCACGAAGGACTGCACCGGCACGTTCGCCTCGCGGCACACGTCGCGAAACAGCGCACCGGTCACGCTGTTGGTGGCGTAGCGCTGGCTGGCGTTGACCTTGACCACCGGGCCTGCGTTGATAGCCGGGCCGTGGCGCTCGTCGTGCTTGTCGCGAAAGTTCGGGTGCAGCGCGTGGGCGTTGTCACAGGAGATCATCAGCGAGGACTGAATCAGTTGAATCAGCGCCTCCTCCCCTCCTTTACCGATCTGGCCATTGATGCGCTTGAGCACATCGCCCAAAAACGGCCCTTGGGCGCCGCAGGCGCTCGCGCTGCCCACTTCCTCGTGGTCGTTGGCCACGAACAGCGCGCCCTGCTCGCCATCGCACGTTAGTAGCGCTTCCAACCCGATAAAGCACGAAAGCAGGTTATCCAACCGGGCGCTGGCTACCAGCTCTTTGCCCACGCCTACCAGCGAAGGCGGCTGTAGATCGTAAAAGCCCAGCTCGAAATCCACTACCTCGATTCCCTCGAGGCCGTGCTCCTCGTTCAGCCACTGAAGCAAAAGCGAATCGAGCGTGGCGTCTTCGCTTTGCATCAACACCGGCGCCATCTGGGTTTGGGGGTTGATGGGGCGGCCGCCGTTGACGTCGCGGTCCAGGTGGATCGCAAGACTCGGGATCATGGCCACCGGGTCGGCGACGTTGAGCAGCACGCTCTCAAGCTTTCCATCCGCGTGGCGGATATGTACGCGCCCGGCCAGCCCCAAGTCGCGGTCGAACCAGGGCGCCAGCAGTACGCCGCCGTAGACCTGTACACCCAGCTGAAGCCAACCCGCCGAACGCTGGGTCGCCTCGGGCTTTAACCTGAGCCCAGGGCTGTCGGTATGGGCGCCGATCATACGCAGGCTCTCGAGCCCCTTTTCATCGAGCCCTTTTTCATCGAGCCCTGTCGCAGGCAGCTGAAAAGCGATGATCGAGGAGTCGTTGCGGGTCACGAAGTAGCGCTGCCCCGCTTTTAGCTGCCAATCGGCCCGCTCGTCCAGACCTGTAAAACCGTTTTGCTCCAGCCGCTCGACCATTGCCTGGGTGGCGTGCCAGGGCGTGGGCGATTGCGCCAAAAAATCGCATAGCCGCGTCAGGCGTTGCGCCTCGACCGGCGTGTTGTCGACCGCGTTCAAATGATTGCCCCTTATCAGAAAATGAGTGAGTATCACAGAGTAAATGACCTGCTACAATGCTCTTTCGGCCTACGCAACTCATGGGCTGGCTGAATGTCTAGGGAGCGTGTATGACTATAAATTCCGGGAGAGCCTGACTGATGAGCTTGTTTGCAACGCTTTCGCGCTCGGTCGCCGTTGCCGTGATGCTGGTAGTGACCAGCCCGGCACTTGCGCAAATCGAACCGACCGACGAACAACGCCAAGCGGCAGTGGAGATTGGGGATGCACTGCGCTACGGCCACTACGCGAACATCGATTTCGATGCGCAGTGGTCCCAGGAAGCTTTCCAACGCTATTTGGATATTCTGGATAACCAGCGTAGCTATCTTCTAAGTCGCGACATCGAACCCTACCGCCATTTAGAAGACGACATGGACCAGGTGCTGTTCGAAGGCGAGCTTGACGACGCCTTCGCGCTGTACAATCGCTTGAACGAGCGCCACACCGAGCGCCTCGAGTGGCTTTTAGAGCGTCTGGATGAAGGCCTGTCGTTCGATTTCGAAAGCAACGAGCGCCTTGAGATCGACCGCGAAGACGTCGCCTGGCCGACACGCGAAAGCGAGCTGGACGAATTGTGGCGCAAGCGTTTGGAAAACGATGCGCTGACACTGGCCCTCAGCGACCAGGACGATGAGCAGGTCGAAGAGAATCTGCGCCAACGCTACGAAGGTCAGCTGACCCGGCTGCGTCAAACCGAAGACGAAGACGTATTCGGCATTCTGATGGCGGCCATTTCCAGCACGATCGACCCGCATACCGGCTACCTCTCGCCGCGCCAAAGCGAATCCTTCGACATTCAAATGAGCCTTTCACTGGAAGGTATCGGCGCCTTGCTCCAGGCCGACGGCGAGTACGTCAAGGTATCGAGCCTGGTACCCGGCGGCCCGGCCGACCGCGCCGGCGTGTTGGAGCCTGCTGATCGCATCACCGCGGTGGGCCAGGAAGACGGCGAAATGGTCAACGTGGTCGGCATGCGCTTGGACAACGTCGTCGATTTGATTCGCGGTCCCAAGGGCTCCGTCGTACGCCTGGACGTGGTACCCGCCCAGGCCGTGGACATGACCCGCTCGCAGATAGTGGAGATCACTCGCGACACGGTCAGCCTCGAAGACCAGGCAGCGCACGGTGAAGTCATCGAAGTCGAGCGCGACGGCGAGCCCCACCTGATCGGAGTGATCGATGTGCCCACCTTCTACGTCGACTTCGACGCCTGGCAGGCCGGCGAAGAGGAGTATCGCAGCACCACCCGCGATGTGGCCCAGGAGATCGAATCACTCAAGGAACAAAACGTCGAGGGTATCGTGCTGGACCTGCGCAACAACGGCGGTGGCGCTTTGCAGGAAGCCAACTCGCTGATTGGGCTCTTCATCGATCGCGGCCCTACCGTTCAGGTACGCGACGCCCAGGGGCGTATCCAGCTCTACGGCGACACCGACGCCGGCACACTCTATGACGGCCCGCTGACCGTATTGACCAACCGCCTCTCCGCCTCGGCCTCGGAAATCTTCGCCGGCGCGATTCAGGACTACGGGCGCGGCCTGGTGGTCGGCGCCTCGACCTTTGGCAAGGGCACCGTCCAAACGCTCAACGATCTTAGCCACGGTCAGATCAAGCTGACCCGCGCCAAGTTCTACCGGATCTCCGGCGAGAGTACGCAAAACCGCGGCGTCGAGCCGGACATTACCTTCCCGAGCCTGATCGACCCGGAGCGCATCGGCGAAAGCAGCTTGGATAACGCCCTGGCCTGGGACACGGTGCAAAACGTTCAGTACCACCGCTACGGCAACCCGGAAGACTTTATCGACACCCTGACGACCCAGCACCAGCAGCGCGCTCAGCAGAACCCGAACTTCCTTTATCTGGAGCGCCAGTCGACGCTTGCCCGCCAACTTCGCGAGCAGCACACCAGCGTCAGCCTGAACCGGGAGCAGCGCCAGCGCGAGCTGGAAGCCCAGGAAGGCGAGCAGCTTTCGCTCGAAAACCAGCGCCGCCGAGCGCTTGACCTCCCCGAGCTCGAGGAGTGGATGGATGCCCGTCTGGACAACTCCGAAAACGGCGCGCCCATCGAGGAAGACGAAGAGGACGACGAAGAAATGCCCGTCGACCGCGCTCACGTGCTCGAAGCCGCCGAAGTAATGCTCGACTACACCCACCTTAAAAACGCCCAGCGCATGGCCCAGCGCTAAGCGCTTTAACGTTTAAAGCCGCGCCTCTTGGGGCGCGGCTTTTTTATGAACGTCGATAAAACCATGCGAAACACTGACCACCGAAATGCCCGTCGAACGACGGACTTCAGCGCCTTGTATTGCCAGCCTAACGAATGTGTTAATTTATCTTCGGGGTCACATCATCTCAAGGTAAAAACATGAAACGTAACATATTCCTTACAGCCGCAGCGCTTCTCGCCGCTGCCCTTCTCACCGCTTGTTCAGGCGGCGAGCCCGAAGACACGGTAGAGACCTTTTTCCAGGCCACGGCGGACGGGGATGTCGAAAAAGCCATCGACCAGGTTTCGTTTGCAAGCGTTGGCGCGGAAGAAATGGTCGCCGCCAAGGGCAAGGTGCAGATGCTGGTAGGTGATCTACAAAACCGCATCGCCGCCAATGATGGTTTGGACTCCGTAGAAACGGTAAACACCAACATGCTCGAAGACGATCAGCGGGCGGTCATCCAGAGCACGATCCATTTCAATAACGGCAAATCCATGAATGAAAATACCCCTCTCGTAAAAGAGGACGGTGACTGGAAGATTTCTCTCGAGTAATGAGCATCCGACGGTCTTGCCTGATCCTGCTATCGCTGATCCTTCTGGCCCCCTTCGCGATAGCCGATCCACTCATTGGGGCAAGGCCCGGCGACCTGATCTTTCGTGAAGGCAACGAGGCTGTCAGCGATATCGTACTGGCCATGGATGAAGGGCACTTCAGCCATGTTGGCCTGCTGACCCAACGCGAGGGCGAGTGGGCCGTTATTCACTCGACCCCTGCCGAAGTCGAGGGGCGCATCGATGGCGTCGTCATCGATTCTCTCGACTTCTTCGTGTCGCCACAGCGCTCCCGGCATCACGCCATCTATCGCGTGGACGCAAGCGCAACGCAAAGAGAGCAGGCAATACAGTGGGCGCAGGCGCAAGAGAATACTCCGTTCAGCCTGCTGGACCCGGAAGGAATTTACTGCACAACGCTGGTATGGGAAGCCTGGCAAGCCGCAGGCGTCGACCTGGAAGCGCGGTTTACCCACTTGGCCATTCCGCTGGCCGAAGGAGATTTCCTGCTGCCAAGCGGGCTTCTCTCCTCACCCAGGCTGACCTTGCTGGAAACGCCACCGCCCACCGAATAAACCTGCTACTCCCCACAAAGACTCAAGGGCGTCACTCCAAGCCCCCAGCCCGCGTCTACCCGATCGAAAGACACACACATTCGCGATGATCGAGCACTCACCGCATAGCGGGCCGTATCATCAGCGGGCGTCAATGTGAAAGCTTACAGTCAGAAAAGCGAACGCTCGCCAACGAGAGGCCAATCAAAGAGAACACACGCTAAAGAGAGCACAAACCAAAGGGAGCTTTAAAAAAGCGGTATCGTGAAAGGAGACGTTAGGCTTAAAGCTTAAGAAGGGTTAAAAATCTTGAGAAAGGGAGAAAGAAGAGATGGCTCCTCGAACAGGACTCGAACCTGTGACCCAATGATTAACAGTCATTTGCTCTACCAACTGAGCTATCGAGGAATCATGCTTACCTGAAACGGCTATGCGAAACAGATAATAAAATCGGGAATAGCTTGGCTCCTCGAACAGGACTCGAACCTGTGACCCAATGATTAACAGTCATTTGCTCTACCAACTGAGCTATCGAGGAACAACCTTAAGCTATTGTATTTGAACAAGAACCAACACGCAATGTATTGGCTCCTCGAACAGGACTCGAACCTGTGACCCAATGATTAACAGTCATTTGCTCTACCAACTGAGCTATCGAGGAACTGCTCAAACACGGTGCGTAGTATACGCATAGAATCGTTTGGGTCAAGCATCGATTATTTTTGAGCGCTAGCCGCTGGTTTGATGTATCCGTATAATGGCCCCACTCCTAATGCACCGGCGCGCCTCGAGCGCAGCCCGTAGATACTCCATTCATTTTCGTCTGACGACGATCCATAGACGACAGGTACCGATGGCGAAGAAGCTCTTCATCAAAACGCACGGCTGCCAGATGAACGAATACGACTCCTCTCGTATGGCGGACCTACTCGGCGAATCCCACCAGATGGAACTCACCGATAACGAGAAAGAGGCCGACGTGATCCTGCTGAACACCTGCTCCATTCGCGAAAAGGCGCAGGAGAAGGTGTTCCACCAGTTGGGGCGCTGGAAAAAGCTCAAGGACGCCAACCCGGATCTGGTGATCGGCGTGGGCGGCTGCGTGGCAAGCCAGGAAGGCGATGCGATTCAAAAGCGCGCGCCCTTTGTGGATATGATCTTTGGCCCGCAAACGCTTCACCGGGTACCGGCCATGATGGATGCGCGCAGCGGCGCGTCGGCGTCCGCCAACCAGATCGCCGCGGTCGATGTCACCTTCCCGGAAATCGAGAAGTTCGACCACCTGCCCAAACCGAGCTCCGACGGCGCGACGGCCTTCGTTTCCATCATGGAAGGCTGCTCGAAGTACTGTACCTTCTGCGTGGTGCCCTACACGCGCGGCGAAGAAGTATCCCGCCCGTTCGAGCCGGTCATGGACGAAGTCATCCACCTGGCCGACCAGGGCGTGCGCGAGATCAACCTGCTGGGCCAGAACGTCAACGCTTATCGCGGTGAAAACCAGCTGGGTGAAGAGATCGACCTTGCCGAACTGATTGCCTGCGTGGCGGCGGTGGAAGGCATCGACCGCGTGCGCTTTACCACCTCGCACCCGGTGGAATTCACCGACAGCCTGGTAGATGCCTACGCCGAGATCCCGGAGCTTGTCAGCCACCTGCATTTGCCGGTTCAGTCGGGCTCGGACAATATCCTTTCCGCGATGAAGCGCGGCCACACCCGCCAAGCCTACATCGACAAGATGGAGCGCATCCGCGCCAATCGCCCGGATATTAGCTTCTCCTCGGATTTCATCATCGGCTTTCCCGGCGAGACCGAGCAGGATTTCGAAGACACCATGGACCTGATCCATCAGATCGGCTTCGATCACTCCTTCAGCTTCGTTTATTCGGCGCGCCCGGGCACTCCGGCCTCTGGCCTCGAGGACGAAACGCCGGAGAGCGTGAAAAAGCAGCGCTTGGCGATTTTGCAGGACCGTATCCTTCAGCAGGCCGCGCAGATCAGCCGCCGCATGGTGGGTTCGACCCAGCGCATCCTGGTCACCGGCTTCTCGCCGAAGGACCCGGGTCAGCTCTCCGGGCGCACCGAGAATAACCGGGTAGTGAACTTCCGCGCGGCCAACCCGGCGGACTTCATTGGCTACTTCGTCGATGTCGAGATCACCGAAGCACTGCCCAACTCGCTGCGCGGCGAGCTCACCTCCCCCCAGCGTTTTTGACGCGTATTTAGCCCAGGTAATTGCTCAAAGCAAGCCCTGGGCAGTAAGCTCTGGTTTACACACATCAACGAACGGGTCCACAACTTTTGAGCCAGCCATCATCTCAGGCCAACCGTATCATCACCCTAAGCCTTGAACCCAATGACCCGCAGCGCCTCGCTAGCCTTTGCGGGCAGCGCGATGAGCACTTGAAGCTCATCGAAGACCGGCTGGACGTCACGCTGAGAAACCGTGGCAATATCTTTCAGTTGGCCGGGCCGGCGAACCGTATCAAGGCCGCGTCCAACGTGCTGGAGCACCTGTACCGCGAAGCCGCGGCCAGCGAGCTCTCGCCGGACACGGTGCACTTGTTCCTGCAAGAATCGGGACTCGAGTCGTTGGACGAAGACGAAGAAAACGAAGACGGCAGTAGCGAAGTGATCATGCGCACGCCGCGCACCATGATCAAGCCTCGGGGCTTGAATCAGCAGCGCTACGTCACAAGCGTGCGTGAACACGATATCAACTTCGGTATCGGCCCGGCGGGTACCGGTAAGACCTACCTGGCCGTAGCCGCGGCGGTCGAGGCGCTCAACAACCAGGAGGTACGCCGTATTCTACTGGTGCGCCCGGCGGTCGAGGCCGGCGAGAAACTCGGCTTTCTACCCGGCGACCTGGCTCAGAAGATCGACCCTTACCTGCGCCCTCTTTATGACGCGCTTTACGAGATGATCGGCTTCGAGCAGGTCGCCAAGCTGATCGAGCGTCAGGTGATTGAGATCGCCCCGCTTGCCTACATGCGCGGGCGTACGCTCAACAACGCCTATATCATTTTGGATGAGAGCCAGAACACCACGCCGGAGCAGATGAAGATGTTCCTGACCCGGATCGGCTTTGGCTCGACGGCGGTGATCACCGGGGACGTCACCCAGGTGGATCTACCCAAGGGCCAGCGCTCCGGTCTCATCCAGGTGCTGGATGTATTGAAGGACACCCCCGGGATAGGCGTGACGCATTTTGCCGCGAAGGACGTGGTACGCCACCCCCTGGTTCAGCGCATCATCGAAGCCTACGATGCGTTCGAGTCCGAGCAGGAAGCCCAGGAGCGCGCCCAGCGTGAGGCGCGCCAGCAAGAGCGTGAGGCACGCCTGGCCTCGCGCGATCATCACTCAGCGGGCGGAGACGGCTCGCGATGACCGATATCGTGATCGACCGCCAGGTGGCGGTCGAGGCTAAAGAGATCCCTACACTCGAACAGCTCACCCAATGGGTGGGCTGTGTGTTTTCTCACCATCCGGATGACCCCCGCCACGAGTTGACGATCCGCCTGGCCGAGCCCCAGGAGAGCCAGGCGCTGAATCGCGACTACCGAGGCAAGGACAAACCCACCAACGTGCTCTCGTTTCCTTTCGAGTGTCCGCCCGGGCTAGAGCTTCCTTTACTGGGCGATCTGGTGATTTGTCACGAGGTCGTCGTCAACGAGGCGCTCGAGCAGCAAAAAGCCCTCGACCACCACTACGCGCACATGGTGATTCACGGCACGCTGCACCTGCTTGGGTACGATCATATCGACGACGACGACGCCCAGGTCATGGAAGCGTTGGAGCGCCGGCTGCTTGCAGGCCTTGATATCCCCGACCCGTACTGCGTATAACGTTTATTTTCCAGACGTATCCCGATACACCTGTCCGTCACGAACTAGTCCGTAACCAAGAGATCCGACGCAATGAGCGAAGACCCATCGAGCACGTCCAATCAAAAATCCTGGCTCGAGAAACTCTTTGGCGCCCTCACTGGTGAATCCGACGAACCCAGCTCTCGTGATGAGCTGCTCACCTTTTTGCGTCACACCGCCGGCAAACTGAAGCTCGATCAGGATGCCATCATGATCATCGAAGGCGCGCTCGAGATCAGCGACCAGCAGGTGCGCGAAATCCTCATCCCCCGCTCCCAGGTCTCGGCAATCGCCATCGACCAAACCAGCGACGGCTACCTGCCGCTGATTCAGGAAACCGGCCACTCGCGCTACCCGGTGATCGGCGAAAACCTCGATGACATCAAGGGCATTCTTTTGGTCAAGGACCTGCTGCCATTGCTGTCGCAGTCCCAGGAGCGCCGGGATGCGTTTTTGCTGGAGGACGTGCTGCGCCCGGCGATGTTCATCCCCGAGTCCAAGCGCTTGAACAGCCTGCTAAAGGAATTTCGCGATACCCACAACCACATGGCCGTGGTGGTGGATGAGTATGGCGGCACCGCGGGCATCGTCACCATCGAAGATATTCTCGAGCAGATCGTGGGTAATATCGAAGACGAGCACGATACCGATGAAGAGGACGCCATTCGTCGACTCGACAACGGCCATTTCGCCATCCGCGCCCTCACCCCGATCGAGGACTTCAACGAGCGCTTCGATACCGACTTTTCCGATGACGAGTTCGACACCGTGGGTGGCCTGGTCATGCAGCAGTTCGGCCACCTGCCCGGGCGCGGCGAGCACACAAACCTTGGCGGCTGGCACTTTATCGTTTTGAACGCCGATAACCGGCGCATTCGCCTGCTCGAGGCCTACCGCGACAGCAACGAAACCGCTACCGCGACGGACACCGACTAACCCGAACCCGGCGCCTTTACATCGTTGGCTTTTACTTCGCTCACAGGATATCGCTATGGGCTTTACGTCTCGGTTCGCTTTTCAACTGCTCGCCGCCCTGATCGCGGGCGGCTTTACCACGCTAACGGCCTCTCCTTTCGAGCTTTGGTGGTTGGGCCCGGTCGCGGTAGGGATGCTCTTTGCAGGTATTCACTACCTCTCCCCCGGCCAGGCCGCACTCAAGGGGTGGGCATTTGGGATTGGGCTCTTTGCCACCGGCACCTCCTGGGTGTACGTTTCGATTCACGACTACGGCTATACCGGCGTGCCGCTGGCGGTGCTTTTAACCGGCCTTTTCGTGGGCGTACTGGCGCTTTTCTACGCGCTGTCGTTCTGGGTGTTTCGCCGCTTTGCCGGCGAGCGCCTGACGTTTTTGAGCTTTGCGGGTATCTGGGTGCTGGGCGAGGTACTGCGCACCTATCTGTTCACCGGCTTTCCCTGGCTTTTATTGGGCTCGTCTCATGTGGACTCGCCGCTTGCCAACTGGGCGCCGCTAGGCGGGGTGTATCTTCTTTCGCTGCTGGTCGCCCTCAGCGGCACGTTAGGCGTTATGGTGCTGCGCCGACACTTCTGGATGGCGCTACCTCTGGCAGCCATTTGGCTGATCCCCCTGGCACTCCCCCAACTTTGGACCGCTCAGGCCAGCCAGCCGACCCGTGTGGCGCTTTTGCAGGGTAACCTTTCGCAGCTGATCAAGTGGACGCCGGAGGGCCAGCGCGCCGCTGCGGATATCTACACGGAGCTGACCCAAACCGTCAGTAACGAGGCGGATCTGATCATCTGGCCCGAAACCGCGGTGCCGATGTTCGAGTACCAAGCGCGCCCCGTGCTCGAGCGCCTCCAGGCGGATCTGCCCGAAGAGACCGCGCTGATGACCGGTATCGTTCAGCTCGACGAGCAGAACCGTTACTTCAATAGCATGATCGGCGTGGGCAACGTGTCCGGCAGCTACCAAAAAGAGCACCTGGTGCCCTTTGGCGAGTATCTGCCGCTCGAAAGCCTTTTGCGCGGTGCGATCGACTTTTTCGACCTGCCCATGTCGAGCTTCGCCAAAGGCGAATCGGTTCAGGCACCGATGGAGGCCGGCGGTCTGCGTATCGGCAACGCGATCTGCTACGAAATCATTTATCCACAGCTGGTTGCTAGCCGCGCGCTTGAAAGCGACGTGATCGTGACGGTCTCCAACGACACCTGGTTTGGCGCCTCGATCGGCCCGCATCAACACCTGCAGATGGCGCGCCTGCGTGCGCTGGAGAACGGCCGCTATGTACTGCGCGCCACCAGCAACGGTATCACCGCGATCATCGACGCCCGGGGCAACGTGGTGGACCGCGCCCCGCAGTTCGAGACCACTTCGCTGACCGGTGATTTCTACGCCATGCAGGGGCAGACGCCGTTTACTCGAATGGGCAGCCTGCCGATCTGGATACTGGCCGCGCTGATGAGCATGGCGGGGCTTTTACGCGCGCGCACAGAGCGGCGCAAGACACTGCTTTAAAGATGGCTTTCAAACGCTGGCGGGTGCGTCATTATGGCCCAAAGCGCCCGCTTGACTGGGAAGGGCGCGGTGGCATAATGAGTTCATGCTTAAATCTCGCCCCTTCCTACTGTTGATTGTCCTTCCCCTCGCTTTCATGGCGATCGTGGGGGCGGCCATCTTTGGCAGCCAGGCACTCTCGGCCAGCAAAGTGGATCAACAGATCCAGTCGGCGATCGCCGCCGAGCTCGACACCGAGCTTCCCGTAGAGCTTTCACAGCTGCAGGAAATCCAGTACGGCTACGGCGTCTGCGGGCTCTATAAAACCGCGCATTCCGAGAATGGCTATGCGTCGTTTTTCTACGACACCACCAACGAGCGCCTGACACTGGACGTCAATTCACGCCTTTATACGTCCAACTGCGGCCTTTCGTCGGTCTGCTAAGTTAGCCCGTTTAGGCGGGCCGAACGTTCAAAAGAGTGCCCAAAAGCGACCATTAAAAAAGCGCCCTGCGGGGTAATGCCGATCAGTTAAGCTTGGCTATCACCTGTGGGACGGAGCTTTAGCTCGCGACGGGTGGCTTGGCCAGGGCGCCTGACGGCGCCATTCGCCGAATTGTCGGACCACCGCTGAAGCGGGCTCCACAACAACGAAATCTTGCATCCATCCCTTGTAGGAGCAGGCTTCAGCCAGCGATGCAGCGCAACGCGCTGCTGGGGTTGGTGATGATGGCAACCAAAAGTGCCGTCGCCACCGAAGGGCGGCTATCGCCGCCATCGCCCAATGGAATTGGGCTCCTACAATGGAGTCGTGCCCCATCCCTCGTAAGAGCAGGCTTTAGCCAGCGACGCAGCGCAACGCGCTGCTACAATAGATTTACCGCTCGTTATGGGTAGGCAAAAGCCTTAACTGATCGGCATTACCCTGCGGGGCGCTTTTTTGTACCTGACTTTCGAGCACTCTTTCGAGCATTTTTTTGAACTACCTTGTGACCTATCCCTCTTGACCTATCCCTCTGCGATTACGCGGCGAAGGTCGGCGAGCACGTCCTGATCGGAGTGCGGGTCGCGCACCAGAAAGCGTGGCTCGCCCTCTTCGTTGAAGGCAAACACGGCGCTCGAGTGATTGACGATATAGTCGCCGCGCTCGTTGGGCTCTTCGAAGGTGTAAGAGATCCGGTAGCGGTTGGTTAGCGCGTCGATCTTCTGCTTATCGCCGGTCAAACCGGTAAATTCGGGGCCGAAGGCGTCAGTGTAGCGTTTGAGCACCTCGGGCGTGTCGCGGTTCGGGTCGACCGAAATCAGCAGCATTTGTACGTCGTCGCGCTCTTGCTCGTCGAGCCGGTCGAGGATCGACGCAAAACGCGCTAGCGTCAGTGGACACACGTCCGGGCACTGGGTGTAGCCAAAGTAAACCAGGGTGGTTTTACCGCGGTACTCCTCGGCACTCGCCGCCTGACCGTCGTCGTCGGTCAGGTCGAACTCGAGCGGCGGCATGATCTCTTCGATGTCGGTGGTGCGAAAGGTCTCGTCACTACAGCCCACCAATAAAGCCGCTGCCAGCAGCGGCCATAGCACTTTTTGCATACTCACTATTCTCTACCCAGGGTATTCAAGATCGGGTATTGACGCCGCACGTTAAAGCGACGCGGGGGACACCACGCCGAAGGTGACCGGCAGACGCTCTTCTTCGAACTCGAGCGTTACCTCGACCTCGTCACCCTCTTGTAGCGCGTCGACGCGCTGCATGAACATCAGGTGATGGCCGCGCGGTGCAAAGCTGAACGTTTCGCCTGGCGCGATCTCGATATCTTCGATGGCGTGCATGTGCGCCATGCCGTCGTGCTCGGTGCTTTCGTGCATCTCGACCTTTTCAAAGGCATCGCTTTCGGCGCCGATGAGCGTAATGGCGGTGTCGCCGTCGTTGGCGATGTCAAAGTAGCCAGCACCGGGCGTATCCCCCGGCACCAGGCTCAGGCGTGGGTTGGACACATTGATAGTGCTTGCCTGAGCGCTGACCGCTCCCAGCAAAACGGCGGCGCCCAGCAGGACGGGAACGACGCTCCGCTGTACGGATTTGAGTGTATCGAGCATGCATGATCTCCTGAGCAGGCGTTCGGCTTGAGGCAGCGGCGTTTCAGCCCGGTGCCGCAAACACTCATTATACGCTATTACCCTACGCCCTTTAGAAGCGCCGCCCTCCCGATGCGACAATTTGCCTGAGCGCCTGGACCCAAAAAAGCCCGGCGCGCCGGGCTTGATCGTGCGTGGCCCTGGTCACTTTACATCAGGGTCACTCTACATCAGGGATCTCGCCAAGAACGTCGGGGATGGATTGGCGCACGTAGCGCCCAGGGGCGGGTTCGACCACGCTCAGCCCGCCCTCTCCCGGTACGCGCGCGGCCACCTTTTTTTGTGCATCGGCATAGCCATTTTGGGTCATCCACGCCTGCCAGTGCGGCCACCAGGACCCCTCGTTGTGCTGGGCGCCCTCGAGCCAGGCGTCCGGATCCGCGGGTAGGGTATCGTTGGTCCAGTAGCCGTACTTGTTCTTGTGCGGCGGGTTCACGATGCCGGCAATATGGCCAGAGCCACCCAGCACGAAGGTGACCGGCCCTTTGGGCAAAAGCGCGCCATGGTAGGTACTGTTCCACTTGGCGATGTGGTCCTCTTTGGCGGAGACGAAATAGCTTGGCGTGGAGACCTTGCGAAGGTCGATCTTCACGCCATCGAGTTCGATGCCACCGGGCTCGACCAAGCGGTTTTCCAGATACATGTGGCGCAAATACCAACCGTGGGTCGCGGCGGGCAGGTTGGTGCCGTCGGTGTTCCAGTAAAGCAGATCGAACGCAGCGGGTACGTCGCCCTTCAAGTAGTTGTTGATGAAAAACGACCAGAAAAGATCGTTTTCCCGCAGCAAATTGAAGGTGTAGGCCATGGAGCGGCCATCCAGATACCCTTTTAACTGCATGGACTGCTCGATCCCCTGCACGACGGACTCGCTCAAGAAAACGCCGATATCCCCCGGGTCGCGAAAATCCTGCAGCGTGGCCATGTAGGTGATGGATTTCACTTTACGCCCGCGGCGCGTGCTGTTGAGGTACGCCACGGTCGAGGCCGCCAGCGTGCCGCCCACGCAGTAACTCATCAGGTTGACCGACTTCTCGCCACAGGCTTTTTCGATCGCCTCCATCGCGCTGATCGGCCCCATCTGCATGTAGTCCGCCCAGGTGACGTCGTGCTGTTCGGGGCCGGGGTTTCGCCAGGAGATCAAAAAAACGCTGTGGCCCTGGTCCACCAGCCACTTCACCAGCGAGTTGTCCTCGCGCAGATCCAGAATGTAGTACTTGTTGATCCAGGGCGGCAGGATCAGAAGCGGCGTTTTGAAAACCTGTTCCGTGGTAGGCGTGTACTGGATCAGCTGGATCAGCTCGTTTTCAAACACAACCGAGCCTGGCGTGACGGCGATGTTGTCGCCGATACCGAATGCCTGGCGGTCGGTCATGCGTACGTTGATGCCCTCGGCGGAGTTGGCCAGGTCCTCGCGCAGGCGGGTCAGCCCGTCTACCAAGTTTTGCCCTTTGGTTTCCATCGTGCGCCGCACGACTTCCGGGTTGGTGGAAATAAAGTTGGAAGGCGACATGGCGCTGACCAGCTGGCGGGCGTAAAAGGTGAGGTGACGCTTGCTCGTTCCTTCGAGCCCGTCCAGCTTGCCGATCAGCTCGTCCACGGTTTGCGAAAAGAGCAGGTACTGCTGCATCAAGGAAAGATAGAACGGCTCACTGGTCCAGGCGTCGTCCTTGAAGCGGCGATCCCCTTGAGCGGGTTTGATCAGTGGCGTCACCGTCTCGCCGGCAAGGCTGCGCATACCCTGCTGCCATAAAAGCCACTGATCCTGCATTAGCCGCGTCTGGGTTTCCCACAAAAGGGTCGGGTCGCCCATCAGCGACTGGGCGGCCGCCTCGAAGCTCTGACGCATATCGCCGTAAACGGAATCGGCAGCTTCGCTGGGCGCCATCTTGCCAAGCAGTTCTTCCATCAGAGCCTGGTACTGCTCGCCCACTTCCTCCAGTACGCTTTTCCAGGCGGCCATCTCGACCTGGCTCAGGCCTTGCGGCGCCGTGTTCCACGCTGACTGCATACGTTGCCTCCCTGCGCTTCGGCGACGCGCTGTTGCCGAGGCGCTTTTACCTCTTTACCCAACGGCTAATAAAGACGGCGCCCGAAGGCGCCGTGAGCATTACCGATTACTTCTTGCGAGTAGATTCGCTGCTGGCCTGGCCGCTGGGGTCGCCGCCCTTGGCGACGTTGCTCGCCTGCTCGCTCATTTTGCGTCCGGCTTCGTTTGCCTGCTCGCGCATTTGACTGCCGGCGGCGTTGGCCTGCTCGCCCATCTGGCGGCCGGCATCGCTGAAGAGCTTCTCCATTTCGGACTTGAACGTCATGCTCATTTCGCCCATGGCGCGCGCGTCTTCCTGCATCTGCTCGGAAAGCTCTTTCATCATCTCGGCCTGCTGGGCGCCGAAGTCGCGCATGCTCTCGGCATCGCTTACGTCGGTTGCGCGGCGCACGCGATCAGAGCCCATCTGAGTGTAGCGCTGCATCGCTTCGAGCTGGTAGTGGGTCAGCTTCTGCATGTTGTCGAGCATCAGCGAGTTCATTTTACGCATCGGCTCGAACATCTGGCGGGTCTGACTGTTGAAGGCATCAAACATTTTGTCCTGCATGGTCCTGGCTCCTTTCAAGGCAATGGAGGTCACATCAATGTATGTAGAGAGGTTCTACATCGCTTTTTTATACACGTTATGCTGCGCGAAGAGAGGCTTGCATACTCGTTGACCCATCGCCCAGCAAGCGCCGTTTCATAAGGCCTGATACCGTCCAAAAATCCGCTTTTAAAAAGACGGCACGTCTCTTTTGTAACCCGAAACAACCCTTCGGCGCTACCAAAAGCGTAGTGACTGGCGCCGCGTTTGGCAACGCCGTTCCGAATTACTCTTTGGCGCGCGAGCGGGACGAGGCGCTGGCCCGCGTCTTTTGCTCTTGGCTCTGCGCTTGCGTCTGCTCGGCGTCATCCTTGGCCGTCTCACCGCCGGTGGCACTGCCCGCCTGCTTGAGCATATCCAGCATCATCTGCTGGTAGGTGCCAAAGTGGGCAAGCCCCTGGGAGAGCCCTTGCTGCATCATGGGTTGCTGCAGGAAAGGTCGCATCAGGCTCATCGGGTCGTACCCTTCCACCCCGGATTCCATCTGGCGCTGAATGCTGTCGAGCAAATGCTGCTGAAACGCTTCCACATCCGGCAGGCCCAGCGACTGGCGAAACTCTTCCGGCGTAAGGTCGAACTCAACGTTGATTTTCATGGGCGGCTCCCTGTGCTCGTATGACGCGCTGTTGTTATACGGTTGTGAAGAGGATGGTGGTGGCAAGCGATGCTTGCGCTGCGTTCAAGTGTAGCAGCGCAAACGTCGACGGACTTTGTCAGCTCAAGCGGGGCGTGGTCACACTGACATCACCATTCTGGCCACGATGTCTTAGCAGGTGATCCAGCAACGTGATCGC
Organism: Vreelandella sp. GE22; assembly: GCF_968212445.1. NCBI lineage: Bacteria > Pseudomonadati > Pseudomonadota > Gammaproteobacteria > Oceanospirillales > Halomonadaceae > Vreelandella > Vreelandella sp. GE22. Next base: position 1,129,948 of record NZ_OZ309110.1, on the reverse strand, counting down.
CATCATCGCTTCACCAATGGGCGTGGCACGAATACCGACACAGGGGTCGTGACGTCCCTTGGTGATCACCTCGACCGGCTCGCCGTGAACATCGATCGAGCGCCCGGGCGTGGTGATACTCGAGGTGGGTTTGAGCGCGATGCGGGCAACGATCGGCTGGCCGCTCGAAATACCGCCCAGGATGCCGCCGGCCTGGTTGGAAAGAAAACCTTCCGGGGTCAGCTCGTCGCGGTGCTGGCTTCCACGCTGGGCCACGCTTTGAAAACCTGCGCCAATCTCGACGCCTTTCACCGCGTTGATGCTCATGAGCCCATGGGCAAGCTCGGCGTCCAGGCGGTCGAACACCGGCTCGCCAAGGCCAACGGGTACGCCCTCCGCGACCAGAGTAATCTCCGCGCCGATCGAGTCCTGGTCGCGGCGCAACTGGTCCATGAACGCCTCGAGCTCGGCCACGCGCGCGGCGTCCGGGCAGAAAAAGGCGTTTTGCTCCACCGCCTCCCAGCCTTTGAACTCGATCTTGAGCGGGCCTAGCTGGCTCATGTAGCCGCGCACCTGAATGCCCTGGGCGGCCAACACCTTTTTGGCGATGGCACCGGCGGCGACGCGCATGGCGGTTTCCCGGGCGCTGGAGCGCCCGCCGCCGCGATAGTCGCGGTGACCGTACTTGTGGTGGTAGGTGTAATCCGCGTGGGCGGGACGAAACTGATCCTTGATTTTGGAGTAGTCTTTCGAGCGTTGGTCGGTGTTCTCGATCAAAAGCCCTATCGAGGTACCGGTGGTTTTACCTTCGAACACGCCGGAGAGAATGCGCACCTCGTCCGGCTCCTTGCGCTGGGTGGTATGGCGCGAGCTTCCCGGCCGGCGACGGTCGAGCTCGGCTTGAAGATCCTGCTCGTTGATCTCGATCCCTGGTGGGCAGCCATCCACGATGGCGCCCAGCGCCGGGCCGTGACTCTCGCCGAAAGTGGTCACGCTGAAGAGTTTGCCAAACGTATTGCCAGACATGGAGACGACTCCTTACGCAAATGACGCCGCGTGGGCGTCGAGTTCAGCAGCGCTGATGGCAAAAACGCCCTGGCCGCCATGCTCGAATTCAAGCCACATGAAGCCAACCTCGGGAAAGGCCTCTTCGACGTGACGATCGGAATTGCCGACTTCGACGATCAGCCAGCCGTCATCGCTCAAGTGACTCCGTGCCTGGCGCAGAATGCGCCGCACGATATCCAGCCCGTCAGCGCCGGCGCCCAAGGCAAGTGCGGGCTCGTGGCTAAACTCCGCGGGCATGGTGGCCAGGTCCTGGGCGTCCACGTAGGGCGGATTGGAGACGATCAAATCGAAACGCTGGCCTTTTAAGCCATCGAACACGTCGGACTCTACGGCGCGCACCCGGCCGCCCACGTCGTGACGGGTAATATTTTGGCGCGCCACCGCCAGCGCGTCCTGGCTGATATCGGCAAGCGTGACGTGGCAGGTGGGCAACGTAAGCGCCGTGGCGATACCGATACAGCCCGAACCGGTGCACAGATCGAGCACGTGCTCGGGGGGCTCTTCATCGAACCAGGCGCCGAAGCCATCCAGGATCAACTCGGCAATGGGCGAACGGGGAATCAACACGCGCTCGTCCACATCAAAAGGAAAACCTGCAAAAAACGCCTCGCCCAGCAGATACGGAAGCGGCGCACGCGTCTCGACGCGCCTGCGCACCAGCTCGACGATACGCTGGCGCTCGACGGGCAAAAGCCGTGCCTCTTGCACGCCGGGGTCGACGTTCCAGGGCAGGTGCAGCGCCCCCAAACATAGCGCAACCGCTTCATCCCAGGGGGCGTCGGTGCCGTGACCGTAGTGAAGACCCGCCACGTAAAACTCGCTGGTCGCCCAGCGCAGATAATCGCGCAGCGTGATCAAGTCGCTGGTTAACGCCGACTCCGGCAGAGTAAGCGTCGAGTGAGAGGTCTCGGCATTGAGGTGCGTGGTCACAAGGGCTCCTGGCTGAGCGCGCGGCGGCGTAAAGCCTTACCGCCGCGGGGGTTTAAAAACGTCGCTTGGTAAACGCCGCTGTGTAAAAATCGTTAAATAATTGTACCTTCGACGCCGCCCGGTTCACAGCGCCGTTAGGGCCGCTATACTGTGCGTTTTCAAGCCACTTTTCACCCCGCTATTTTGTGAGCCTCCCATGTCGCGCCGCCGCCACTCGCCCAATGATGAAGATATCAGCGCCTTTCGCCAGGCGCTTCAGGAGGCGGGCGTGCGGCGCCTCATTAGCAATCAGGCGGACCCGGGCAAACCCAAGCGCGAAAAAGACGCCCAGGCCGCACGGCGCCAGGCGGCGGTCAAAGGTGGCGATCAGACCGCGACCGGGCGCACCTCCGACGGCCGCGTGGAGCCGGTGCGCCCGTCGGAATACCTGGAATTCACCATTCCCGATCTACCCTACCGCACGTTTAGCCAGCTAAAGCGCGGCCAAACCGCCTGGCAGGCGGGACTCGATCTGCACGGCTATACCCTGGAAGAGGCCCGCCTGGAGCTCGAAAGTTTTCTTCGCGACGCCGCTGACCAAAGACTTCACTGCGTACTGGTGGTGCACGGCAAGGCCTGGGGCGCCACGGCGGACTTCCCCGTTCTTAAAAGCCATACCAACGCCTGGCTCAGAGAATGGCCGGGGGTACTGGCATTTTGCTCCGCCGTGGAGGGCGATGGCGGCACCGGCGCGGTGTACGTACTGCTTAGAAAGCGTGGGCCGTAAACGCGGCTGCCAGCCACGGTCTGGCATGCGCCGCTCGAGGGTTTCACACTCCTTTCGAGCCTGCTCATCACTGCCCGTGCTTGCCGGCTTCGCGTTCGCAATATTCACCTATCACACTGGCGACCGTTTCCACGGCCTCGGGCTCCAGGTGTAGGTGGTGGCCCCCCGCCACTATCTGGCGCGTCAAGTGCCCCACCGCCTGGCGAGCCTTCTCCGACCAGCGACGCGCGGCCAGAATGCCTTTGTCTCCCTCGATTAACAGGACCGGGGACTGTATACCGGCCAGAAACGCCAGCACCTGCTCCGGGGTGAAGCGCACCAGTGACGGTTTGAGCAGGCGGATGTCGGTGCGCATTTCGATAGTACCCTCGGCGTTTGCCTGGGTGTTGCGCTCGACCACCGGGTAGATCGTGGCGCGGGTCACCGGGGTGACGCCACCGGCCACCCGGGCGGCCACTGCCGCTTCGATATCGGCGTAGCGCGGCGGCCTGGAAAGCGGGCGTCGGTAAGCCAACAGTCCTTTACGTAGCTGCTCGGTGCTCTCGTGGGCCTCGGTGTTGAGCGCGCCCAGCCCATCGATCAGCAGTAGTTGCTCTACGCGCTCGGGGAGTGCGGCGGCCAACACGCAGCTCACCGCCGCGCCCATGGAGTGGGCCAGCAGCGTGGCGCACTCGAGCCCGAGCTCGTCCAGGGCGTCGAGCACGTCGAAGGTATAATCCCACAGGGCGTAGTCGGCGTTAGCCGGGCCGTGTTCGGAGTGGCCGTGGCCGCGAAAATCGATCGCCACGATGCGGATATCGAGGGCGCGAACCAGAAGCGGCGCCAGCCGTGTAAAGCTTGCGGCGTTGTCCAGCCAGCCGTGCAAGGCAAGCCAAACCGGCGCGTCGGGCCGCCCCCAGGCAAGCCCCGCCAGGCGGCCACCGGCCAGGGAAAGCGGTCTTTCGGCGTCGTTCATGAGCAGTGCCTCGTCGTGTTCATGCGCATTTACCTTGATGACGCTTTATAGCGTAAACGTTACCATGCCAGGCCCAACGCCTGGACCGCTTCAAGCGCCCCTTTTTTAAAAATTCCTGCCTGATGAGTACCGTTATGAAACCTCGCCGTGATACCCGCGTTCGCAATACCGTGTTTTTTATCGCCGTGATCAGCGCCATCGTCGTGGGGCTTTGGCTCGCCCGCTGAGAAAGTGCATACCGTGACCCTTGCATTTTTCTTCTCGAAAACAAATACTGTATATACATACATTATTTTATTCTCGAGGACGTCACGATGCCGTCTCAACCCGCCCACGTTGCGACAGCCTGGCCGTTAACCTTTCAACCGCTGGCGTTTCCCGGCCTGTACGCGCGTGCCGGGTTTAGCGGCTTTCCCTCCCCCGCCCAGGATTACGAGCAGCGCACGCTGGATTTGAACACGCGGCTGATCAAGAACCCGACGCAGACGTTTTACCTGACCGCCACCGGCGACAGCATGGAGGGCTGGGGCATCTTCGATAACGACCTGTTGGTCGTGGACCGCAGCATCCAGCCGCGCCTTGGCCATATTCTGGTGGCCATGTTCGACGACGAAGTGCTGATCAAGCGCTACGCGCTGCATGGCGGCACGCCGCACCTGTGCTCTGCCCACCCGCGCTACCCGCCGCTGCCTCTGGAAAGCAGCGACTGTCAGCTTTGGGGCGTGGTGCGCGCGGTCATCCACGAGTACATGCCATGATCGGCCTGGTCGATGCCAACAACTTCTACGTTAGCTGCGAGCGCGTCTTTCAGCCCGCCCTCGAAGGCCGGCCCGTCGGCGTGATGTCCAATAACGACGGCTGCATCATCGCCCGCTCGGAAGAGATGAAAGCCATGGATATCGCCATGGGCGTGCCCGCTTTCAAGCTCGAGACGCTGCGCCGCCAGGGGCGTATCCACCTAAAATCGTCCAACTACGAGCTTTACGGGGATATGTCGGGAAGGCTTTGCCAGCTCTTGCGCGACGCCTGCCCGGCGGTGGCGCCCTACTCCATCGACGAAATGTTCATCTATCTCGACGGGTTGAGCCCCGCGCAGTGCCAGGCCATGGGTGAGGCGCTGCGTCGGCGCATTCGCCGCCACCTGGGGCTCCCCGTCTGCGTGGGCCTCGCCCCCACCCATACGCTTGCCAAACTGGCCAACCACTACGCCAAAAAGCGCGCCCACTACCAAGGGGTATGCCTGCTGCACGCCGACTCCCAGGAAAGCGCCGCGCTTTTAAAGCAGACCCCGGTAAGCGCGGTGTGGGGCATTGGCCGACGGCTGGCCGAGCGGCTGGCGGTCAACCAGATCCGCACCGCTTGGGAGCTTCGCGAGTGCGACCATCACGATCTACGGCGGCGCTTTTCCGTGGTTCTGGCCCGTACTGCGCTGGAGCTTCGCGGCACGCCGTGTCTTGAAATGAATGCGGTGAACGAGCCGCGCCAGCGCATCATGACCTCGCGCTCGTTCGGCAAGCCAACCGGCGTTAAAGCGGACCTTCACCACGCCCTCAGCCGCCACGCCCAGCGCAGCGCCGAGAAACTCCGTGAGCAGCGAAGCCTGGCGCGGGCGGTGATGATTTTTCTCAGCACCAATCGCCACCGCCAGGACCAGCCGCAGTACTTTCCCCACGCGATGATTGCGCTGGCCTCGCCAAGCGACGATACGCGAGTAATACTTACCGCCGTGCGCGAAGGCCTCGAGCAAATCTACCGCCCGAATCATCGCTTCATGAAAGCAGGCGTGATGCTTTTGGATCTGGTCGATGCCGAGCAGTATCAGCTGTCGCTTTTGCATCAGCCCCCGCGCCATCAGCACCACCCCGAGTTGATGGCCACCATGGACGATATCAATCAGCGCATGGGCCAGGGAAAAATCGGCTTTGGCGCCGCTCCGGAAAAAGCCGCCTGGCATTTGCGCTGCGCCCATCGTTCGAACCGCTTTACCACCCGCTGGGACGAATTGATGCGCGCGGGCACCCACCCGGGTGCAATCAAAGCGTGTACTACGCGAAAGTAGCCGCTACCCTGTAGGGCAAATACAAAGTCTATTTGGTGACCATGCCGCTTACCCGCCCCGACCAAGAATTTGCTCCTTCCCCGGATATCATGCAGCGCTGGGCGAGCCGCCACATCGGCCGCCGTCTCACCCGCCATACCGCGCTTACCGAGCCCGACCGGGCCGCGGTCAAGAAAAGCCGGCGCTGGGTGATCCTGTGGGCGGCCATGGCGGGAATTATCTCGGGCACGCTGATTGGCGGCTCCGAGTGGTGGATGCGCCAGGTGCTGGTCAGCGATTGGGAGTCTTTATCGTTTCGCGAACAGTTGCCCTACTGGGCCGGCTACATGGTGTTTGCCGGCTTCGTAACGCTACTGGAAATCGGCTTTCTCTACTGGAACGCGCTGCGCGGCGTAGCACGGGTGAGCTACTTTGCCGGTTTGAACTACAGCGGCGAGTCGCCCCAGCCACCAACGGTCGAGCTAACTCTACAGGGGGTAGCGCGCGTGGCACTGGAGTACCCAAGCCCGGGCAGCCTGATTTACGGGGTCGACCCCCACGCCTACCTGCACGGCTGGAAACTGACCCTGCGCATGCTGCTTTACCGGCTCAAGGTCAGCATGAGCAGCTTTTTGCTGCGTATGGTCATGCGCCGCCTGCTGGGGCGCTTAACGCTACGCGGGTTGCTGCCCATGCTGATGGCGCCGCTCTACGCGGTGTGGAACGCCTGGATCGCCGCGCGGGTCACCGAAGACGCCTACCTGCTCGCCTGCGGCCCGCGCCAAATCGAGCGCATCATGGAGCGCCTTGACGACGCACCGGAACAAACGCGCAAGCTACTGGCCCAAGGCGTGGGCGAGATGATCATGCGCAACCAGCACCCCCACCCCAACCTGGTCCTGGCCCTATCGCGCCTGCTGGCGACGCTACCGGACAAGCCCAATTCGCTGGAGGTGGACTGGCCCACCGCGCTTCGCGAGTACGCCGCGCTCGATGAGCAGCAGCGCACACCGCTGCTGGAAAGCCTGACTCAAACGGTGCTTTTAAGCGGTGGCTATCGCGGCGCGCGCAAAAAGTTTCTGCAGGAAGTATTCGCCCACTGCCAAACGCCGCTGACCCAAGGGTTCATCGACGAACAGCAGCTCGACCAGTAACCCATTAGCGCGCTTTAAGCGCTTGGCGAAGCCGCGGGCTTAAAAGCTCGCCCAGAACGATCATCACCAGCAAAATGGCCAACAGCCACGGCCAGTGCTGGGCGAACGTGACGCTATAAAGCGCTAGCTGGTCGGCAAAGATCACGAGTATGCCCAGCGGGCTTACGTAGCGCGCCATCAAAAGCCACAGCGCGTAGAGGCGCGGGTTCAAACCAAGCTCTTCGCGCATGACGGTATTTTTGAGTAAGAAACCCGCAATGAGGACGGTGCCCAGCCCGCCCAGCGGCATCATCCACCGCGAAGTCAGGTAATCCAGCCAGTCGAAGAAGGTTCTTCCCGCCAGCGTCCAGTCCGCGCCCAGGTTGAACGAGAGCATCGCCGCGGTGCTGATCAGCCAAAGCACGATACCGGTACTCACCGCCGCCGATAAGCGCGAGAAGCCCTTGTTATCGCAAAGCCAGGAAATGGTGGCCTCCACCATCGAGATCGACGAGGTGAGCGCGGCCATGGAAAGCATCATGAAAAATAGCGCTCCGAACAGCGTCCCCAATGGCATTGCTTGAAAGGCGATGGGCAGGCTCATGAAAATCAGCCCCGGCCCGCCGGCCGGGTCCATACCGTTGGCAAAAATCACCGGGAAGATGGCAAGCCCCGCCATGAGTGCCACGACAGTGTCCGCCAGCGCCACGCTCACCGTGGTGCGGCTGATGGAGGCGGTTTTGGGCAGATAGCTGCCGTAGGTCAAAATGGCGCCGGCGGCCAGCGAGAGCGTGAAGAACGCGTGGCCCAGCGCCGCCAACATCGCGTCGCTGGAGAGGCTGCCGGCGTTGAACGAGAACAAAAACGCTAAGGCCTCATTAAAGCCGCCGGAGAAGGCGCCAAACCCGATCAATATCAGCAGCATGATCACCAGCCCCGGCATCATCCAGCGCACGTTCTTTTCGATGCCCTCCTGAACCCCGTTACCGACGATCACCATGGTGGCAATCGTTACCAGCGTGCTCCAAAAGCCAAGATTCCATGGGTTCTCGTTGTTGGCGTCGAACACCGCTGCCAGCGCCTCGACGCTTTCCCCGTTCAACCCACCGGAGAGCGTTTTCCAGAGATACGAGAACGACCAGCCCGCGACGACCACGTAAAACGACAGGATCATGAAGCCGCACAGCATGGACATCCAGCCAAAAAGCGACCAGAACGACGAGCGCCCGGACTCGTTCACCACCCGGCGAAAGGCATCGACGGGGCTCCCCTGGCCGCGCCGCCCAAAGGCGATCTCGGCCATCATCACCGGCACACCGACCGCCAAAATACAGACCAGATAGACCAGCACGAAAACACCACCGCCGTATTCGCCGGTCATGTAGGGGAACTTCCAGATATTGCCAAGCCCGACCGCCGAGCCGGTCGCGGCGAGCATAAAGCCCCAACGGCCTAACCACTGCGCGCGCGGTTGATCAGAAGACGCCATGCCTTTTCATCCTGTCCATGAAAAAAAGGCGTTATCCTGGAGGATTTTCCGTTAAAAGCCCAGGACTTTTACCGGCCGGAGCCTGGGGGCCTGGGCGTTCAGCCGTTGGGCGCTAGTCGCCTGGCGCTTTAAAACCACCGGCATCACCTCGCCAGGGGTTTCGCGCCATCAGGGCCATACGAGGTACCGGGTTAGCGCTAAAGCTCCACGCCCAGCAGCAGATAAGAGAGCGTCTTGCCGTGGCCGTCCAAGTTCAAGGCGCCGTTGACGCCGCCCTGAAGCACATCGTCGATGACGAAGTTCATACCCGCCAGGTTCGGCAGCAAGTAACGCTGGACACGGCTGGCGCCGCGATGAGCAAAGAGCGCGAGCACCCGCGCCTCGGTAAGCGCCTCGACCAGCCGCGCATAATCCGCCGACTGGTAGGCAAAAAGCGCGATGTTGAGCCGCTCGCCCTTGTCCCCGGCCCGGGCGTGCGCCAGTTGGTGAAGGGGCACGGTGTCGAGGCGTTGCGCCTGGCGCGTCTGGTCAGCTTGCAGCATGGGCGACACCTTCTTGATGGTGAGATTGAAACAGCTCGGCGTAGTCGTTGATATCGCTACGTTTGACCAGATAAGAGGCGGTGAATACCCGGCGTTGGAACTGACGCCGGACGCCGCCGCCCCCCGCCGGGCCGGCGCAATAAAGCGCCAGCAGCTCTTGGGTGGCGCGCGCCACCCAGCGCCGTTCGGCGTGCTCCGCGGCCAGGCGAAGGCGGTAGTCGCCACTTGAAGAGGCAGGGGCCGCCAGACGCTGCAAGGCGCCATCGTCGCTGTCGAACACGCTCGTAAAGCCGATGATATCGAAGCGGGTACGAAGCTCCGCCGGCGCGCGAAACGCCAGGCGCTCGCGCAGCGTTTGAGCGGCTAGCTGGGCCCTGCCCAGCGCATTGGGCCCGGCGTAGGAGATCTCGGCTTCGCCCTGCCAGCCGCCTTCGTAGCACACGGTGGTTTTCAAACGCTCCGGGGCGGGCTTGCCGCGAATGCCGCTGACCGCCACCCGATCCGGGCCGACCTGACGAACCGTGGCGTTGGAAAGATCGACCACCACGTCCGGGGTCAAGTAATTCGCCGGGTCGTGGACTTCGTAAAGCAGCTGCTCCTTGACGGTCTGCTCGGTGACGCAGCCGCCGCTGCCCTCGGGCTTAGTGATCAGCAGGTGGCCATCTTCTTCCACCTCGATGATGGGATAACCCACCGTGGCAAGCCCGGGCACCTCCTTAACGCCGGGGTCGGCAAAGTAGCCGCCGCTGACCTGGGCGCCGCACTCGGCCAGGTGGCCGGCCATCATGCCGCAGGCCAGCCGGTCCCAGTCGTCCCAGCGCCATTGAAAGTGGTGCATTAACGGTGCCAGGAAAAGCGCCGGGTCCGCGACGCGCCCGGTCACGACGATGTCTGCCTCCAGCGCCAGCGCCTCCACCAGCGCCCTGGCGCCCAAGTAGACGTTCGCGGAAATGAGCGCGCTCTGCTCGGGCAGCGCTTGACGTTCGGCCTCCCACTGGGTCAGGTCGAGCGCGTGCAGCCGATCGCGAATGTCGTCGCCATACACCTGGGCAATCGCGATATCCGGACAGCCCGCCTCCAGTGCCAAGCGGCGGACCAGCTCGCACGCCCCTTTGGGGTTCGCCGCGCCGAAGTTGCCCAGTATCTTGATACCGTGCTCCGCGCAGTCACGTAGAACCGGCGGCAAAAACTCCTCGATCAAAGGCTCGAACCCCTGGGCCGGGTCTTCACGCATAGCCCGGTGCGCCGCCGCCAGCGTGCGCTCGCCCAGGGTTTCAAAGGCCAGCGCCGCCGGCTGTTGGCGCTTGATCAGCTCCGCTACTACCGCTTCGGCTGCATCGGTACGGTCACCCGAGAACCCTGCGCCACTTCCCAGTAGAAAACTCATGATGTGCTCCTTAAACGGTCGAGGCCGGCGGTGTTGGCGCCGCAGATGCGGTGGAGGACGCCAGCAGCCGGCGCCGACGCACAAAGAGCGCCACGATGATCACCAACGCACTGAGCGTGGTCAGCCACCCGGGTATCAACGCAAGGCCGATCACCAACACCAGCGCCAGCGGGTCCACCACGCGGTGGCCGGTCATCGCCACGCGCGACATGAGCGCGGCGAAGGCCACCACGAAGACCACGCCCTGAGAGCTTGCCAACGCAATGTCCCAGGCCGAGCCAAAGCCCGCTAGCGCCGGGTAGATCAGCAGCAGAAAGGGGATGACGTAGATCGCGGCGGCCAGGCGCACCGCTTCGACCGCCGCGGGCAGCCAGTTGGTCCCGGCAATGCCCGAGGCGACGAACACCGCGATACACACCGGCGGCGTAATGACCGAAAGCGTGGCGAAGTAGAAAACGAACAGGTGCGCGATGAGCGGCTCGACACCGATGGTGGTCAAGGCCGGCGCCAGCACCGAGGCCACCAGCACGTAGGCGGCGGTGGTGGGAATACCCATCCCCAGAATCAAGCACACCCCGCCCACGATCAGCGCCACGAGAAAGAGCGATTCGCCGCCAACATTGACGATCAAGCTGGCAAGCGTCACGCCGATACCGGTCATGCCGATCATGGCGACCAGAATCTGCGCGCCGGCAAGCAACACCCCGATGATCACCATGCCCTTGCCCGCATCGACCAGCCCGCCCAGAAGCTTGCCGGCAATCTCTTTGAGCGGCATCCGGGCGATCAACGCAAAAGGCACGAAGGTCAGTACCGTCATCAGAATGCCGTAGAACGCCGACATTTGAATGGAGCGCCCGCTCAGCACCCCGTAGAAGAGCCCGCCCAGCGCCGCCAGGATGGGAATGATGCGCTCCATACGCAGTATGTCGGACCAGGGCGGCAGCTCGTCCTCCGGCACCACTTTGAGCTCACGCCGCTTGGCTACCAGATGAATCGTCAAGAACACACCCAAGTAGAAAAGCACCGCCGGCAATAGCGCCGCCAACGCGATGCGCAGATAACTCTCGCCGATGATCTCGGACATGATGAACGCTGCCGCGCCCAGAATGGGTGGGGCAATCTGCCCACCGGTCGAGGCCACCGCCTCCACGCCCGCGGCGAAGGGGCGCGGATAATCGAGCCGCTTCATCATCGGAATGGTGAAGTTACCGGTGGTCGCCACGTTGGCCACGGCGCTGCCGCTCACCATGCCAAAAAGCCCCGAGGCAACGGTCGCCACCTTGGCGGCTCCGCCCGGCGAGCGCCCGCTGATGCGCAGCGCCAGATCCATGAAGGTATTACCGCCGCCGGTATGCAACAGCAGACAGCCAAAGAGTACGAACGCGGCAATGGTCGTGGCGGCCACGCCGACCAGCATGCCCCACACGCCTAGATCGCCCAGATAGATGGTCTCGGTCATGTAGTAGAGATCGAAGCCGCGATGCCCCATCGGCCCCGGGATATAGGCGCCGAACCACGCGTAGGCGAGCCCGGCGAGCACCAGCAGGGGAAATATCCAGCCGATCGCCCGGCGCGAAAGCTCCAGAATGGCGATGAGCAGCACCCCGGTTAGCGCCATGTCGCGCGGCGAGGCCCAAGGCAGCTCAACGAGTATCTGTTCGTGATTGAGGGCCACGTAGCCGCAGGCCAGCACCACGCCAATGGCAATTAGCGCATCGATCACAAGCCCCGCCGGTCGCCAGCGCTTGCCATCCCCCAACGGGTAGACGGCAAGCCCCAGCAGGATGACCAGCGCAAGAAAGATACTGCGTTGAACCAGGCTCTCGAAGGGGCCGGTGGCGGACGTAAAGAGGATCAAGCCCCCAAGCGAGAGGGCTAATCCTTTAACAAGAGCATCGCGCATGAACATCCTCCCCGGTTAGGCGTTACTGCACGGGCTGCAAGGCATCGGGAATATCAAACCCCTGCTCTTCGAAATAGCGCGCCGCCCCCGCGTGAAGCGGGACCGTACCGACCTCCAGGGTCATTTGCGCAATGTCCGCATCGCGCATGGCGGAGAATGCGTTCACCTGAGGCTCCGGGTTCTCCATCACCGCCTTGACGATCTGATAAGCGGTCTCTTCATCCATATCGGGATGCGCGTGTACGGCTACGCCGAACGCCCAAGTGGTGTAGCCGGGGATACCGTCAGCGGCGCCCTCGGGCACGTCGACGATGGCGATGTCGGGCATCTCGTCGCGCAGCGTTTGCGCCTGCTCGTCATCGAGGGAGAGCACGCTGATCGGTGTGAAGGTCGCGATGTCCATGGACGAGCCATCCAGGCGATCACCCACGCCGGATTTGACCGAGCCCATCACGCGACCATCCTTCATGGAATCGACGATGTCGGTGGTGGAGCCCCGCACGTAATCCGGCGTTATACCTAACGCCTCCATAACGGCCTCGGTGGTATTTTCGGTGGCGGAGCCGGTGATCCCCGGGTTGAAGCGGACGCCGTCCAGCTCACCAAATGACGTTACATCGGCATCTTCGCGCATGACCGCGTTTTGCGGCGATACGGTGTACACCCATAGCAGACGGTTATCGACGGGACGACCTTCGAAATCCTGCTCGCCGGCGTAGGCTTGATAACCGATATTGGTGGTCACCAGCCCCATATCGATCTGGTTACGCCCCAGGCGGCGAAGGTTATCTACCGCGGCGCCGGTTTCCGCCACCGAGGAGCTGATGCCGTCGATCTGGTTGTTGATGATCTGGTTGACGGCGACGAAATAGCTGTAGTGGCTGGACGAACTGGAAGTCGAGCCTATCAAGAGGCGTTCGTTGGCGTGGCTGGTGGTGGCAGCGAGCAAAGCGGTGCCTGCGACGACGGCGGTCAGTAGCGTTTTCATGTCAGCTCCCAGGCCCGTATGAATGAGCCTTTCTTGTTATCAGACGAAGGTATAAGTCCTTACATAACAACGCTTTTTTAAAGCGATGCTTAACGATGGGAGGCAGACATGATTTTGTATATTAAATTGTTTTTATCTTTTGTTTAATTATTTAAAACATCATGAAAAGACTTTCTAACCCGTTATGTGTGAAGGATTATTGGCGCCAACGAGTGTCTCGCCAGAGAATTAAAGATACTTTACATAAACTAAAGTATAGGCATTGAGGGTATGCAAAAGCCCCGCGCCCCTCCCCTTTAGCTCTCTTTAATACATTGAAAGGCATTCGATGTGTGTTTTAATTTTTAAATGACTACCAGCATCAAGCAACTGCAAGTGTTCGTGGCGGTGGCCCAATCGCGTAGCTTCGCCGAGGCCAGCGAACGTGTACACCTTTCCCAGCCCGCGATTTCCATCGCGCTGCGTAAACTCGAGGAGAACGTGGGCGGGGCGCTGTTTGCCCGTACCAGCCGCCAGCTGGCGCTGACGCCGGAGGGCGAGGCCTTTCTGCCAATCGCTCTGCGCCTACTTGGCGACTGGAACGAGGCATTCGAAGACCTGAGCCAGCACTTTTCGAAGCAGCGAGGCAAAGTGGCGGTCGCGGCCCTTCCTACTCTTGCCGCAGGGCTATTTCCCAAAGTCGTCAAACGCTTTCACGAACGCTATCCGCGTATTAACTTGAACCTACATGACGTACTGGCGGATCAGATCAATCAGATGGTCCGAGAGGGCCGTGCGGACTTTGGCCTTTCCGTCAATCCCCAGGACTCGGACGACTTAACGTTTGAACCTATTCTGGTGGATCACTATATGGCGGTCTTTCCCGTCGGCCACCCGCTTGGAAGACAGCAACGTATCGAATGGGCGCAGTTGGGTAGCTATCCTTTTATAGGGATCAACCGACTTTCCAGCTCCCGTCAGGATATCGACCGCACAATGGAAGCGGTCAACGTGAAGCTCGATATACTCTGCGATGCAAGCCAGATTGCCACCGTGGGGAGAATGGTTGCCGCTGGGCTAGGCATTAGCGTGCTGCCCGCCTTGAGTTTTCGCCAAATAGCCGTGGAAGGCATCGATTACCGCCCTTTACACAATCCAGAGACACCGCGTGAACTGGGTATCGTACTGAGCCGGCGCCATCCGCTTTCTAGCGCAGCTCGAACACTTTATGAAATGATTCACAGCGATGACGAGATCGCTTAAACGTGACCAGCTTACGTTTTCAACAGAATGTGCCAGACTAACTAGCCTGGTAACGACAGTATGGAGAGTATTACATGAGTGATAGCGCCAAACCCTGGACGCAGCCAATGCCCGACGCGCAGTTCGATGTGATGCGCGACATTATATCCGCACCCAGCCCGGTCGGTCTGGAAGGCGCCATGACCTACGGCGTACTGAAGCCCTACTTCGAGAGCTTTGCTCCCACGGACTGGAAACTCCACCAGTACCGGGGTAACGCCGGCGTAGTCCTGGATACGCATCCGGGCCGCGACGACATGTTCAAGGTGATGCTGGTAGGCCACGCCGATAAAATCCGCATGCAGGTGCGCTCGATCGGTGAAGACGGCAAGATCTGGATCAATACCGACTCCTTTTTGCCTACCGTGCTGATCGGCCACGAAGTGATTCTGTTCAGCGAAGACCCGGACGCCCCCGGCAGTTACCGCCGCTTGGAAGGCGGCACCGTCGAGGCGCTGGGTGCGATTCACTTTTCTGACCCCGGCGTTCGCAGCGGCGAAAAAGGCATCAAGAAAGAGCAGATCTACCTGGATTTACAGATCCACGGCGAGAACAAGAAGCAGCAGGTATTGAACCTGGGCGTGCGCCCGGGAGACTCGATCATCTTCAACCGTCCGATCAAGAAAGGCTTTAGCCCGGACACCTTCTACGGCGCCTACCTGGATAACGGCCTGGGCTGCTTCGTCACCGCGGAAGTGGCCAAACTCGTGGCCGAAGCCGGTGGCACGAACAACGTGCGCGTAATGTTTGCCATCGCAAGCTATGAAGAGATCGGCCGCTTTGGTAGCCGCGTACTGGCCGGTGATCTCAAGCCCGATGCGTTGATCGGCATCGACGTGAACCACGACTACGTGGCCGCCCCGGGCATTGGCGACAAGCGCATGCAGGCGCTCGAGATGGGCAAGGGCTTCACCATGTCCGTGGGTTCGATCGCAAGCGAGCAGCTCAACCGGATCATCGCTGAAGCCGCGCGCCAGCACGATATTCCCATGCAGCGCGATATCGTGGGTGTGGATACCGGCACCGACGGCATGGCAGGCGTGCTGGCGTCGATCGATAGCGCCGCGACCTCGATCGGCTTTTCCACGCGCAACATGCACACCATCTCGGAAACCGGCAACACCCAGGATGTGCTCGCCGCGATTCACGTGCTGGCCGAAGCCATCAAGTTGCTGGACAACGTCGACGATATCGAGCGGCTGTTTTACGACAACCACCCCCGGCTGGATCAGGCCGGCACGCTCGGCCATCAGGGCAGTGACAAACCCAAGGAAGACGACGAGAACGACGAAAAAAGCGACGCGAAGAAGTAGCTTTCCCGCCCCGGCCACTGGCCGGGGTTTTTATTTTACCCTTCCTTATATGGGTTGATGATCTGGTTTATTCACTCTCAGCGCCTATCCGCTGGATACTCGATTGGTTTTCCTGCCCACACCGAAGGTGCGAATAGCACCGTGTGCCTGACACCGGGCTGCCCTCCTGATTGCGACCAAAGTCGTAGCCTTGCCACCAACGTTCAATAGACCAAGGTGGTAGGATTGCCGCGTGAAAAACACCACCGTTTGAGCCACTTGATATTGTTTGGAGCCAGGTATGAGTGCGTTAACCCAAGAGTGGCGCCGCTGGGTGCCGCTGTTGGCGGGGCCGCTGCTGTTTGCGTTATTACAGTTTGCGATGCCCGCCACGCTGATCGATCCCATGCCACGCATCGTGCTGGGGCTGACGGTCTGGATGGCCGTTTGGTGGGTAACGGAGCCGGTGCCGATTCCGGTGACCTCCTTTTTGCCCATGGTTTTGCTACCGTTGACCGGTGTGATGGCGATGGACGAGGCGGTGGTGGGCTACGCCAACCCGGTCATCTACATGTACATGGGCGGCTTTATTCTGGCGATCGCCATCGAGCGCTGGAACCTGCACCGGCGCATCGCGCTTTCTATTGTCAACCGTATCGGCAATAGCCTGCGAAGCATCGTGCTGGGCGTGTTGATCGCCTCGGCGTTTCTCTCCATGTGGATCTCCAACGCTGCCACGGCGTTGATGATGCTGCCCATCGCCGTGGCCCTGCTGGGCGAGCTTGACGAGCGCGATCAATTCGAAAAGAACCAGCGCGACGCCTTTGCTCGGACGTTACTGCTCACGGTAGCTTACGCCGCCTCGATCGGCGGGCTGGCCACGATCATCGGCTCGGTGCCCAACGCCATCGTCGTGGCGATGATCCCGCAATTCTTCGATGTCGAAATCAGCTTCTTGCAGTGGATGATTTTCGCGCTACCGCTCACGTTATTGCTGCTGACCTTCTTGTACGTCTACCTCACACGGGTGTACTCGAAGGTGCCCAACACGCGTTTGGAGGTGAACTTCGTCGCCCAGGAGCTCGAGGCGCTTGGCCCGATCACCCGGGATGAAAAGCGCGTGCTGGGGGTATTCGTGCTGACCGCCCTTGCCTGGGCACTGCGCGGCTGGCTGGCGCCCTTTTTCGATCTACCGCTCAACGACACGCTCATCGCAATCATCGCCGCGATTTCCCTGTTCATCATTCCCGCCCACAGCGAAAAGCGCAGCCTGCTGATTTGGGACGACATGAAAAACCTCCCCTGGGGACTTTTCATTTTGTGGGGTGGGGGCATGTCGCTGGCGGCGGCGTTCAGCGCCAGCGACCTGACCGGCTGGATCAGCGAACAGCTTCAGTTGCTGGATGGCGTCAGCTACTTCTGGTTGCTGCTCTTCATGGTCCTTCTGATGCTCTTTTTGACCGAGATCATCTCGAACACCGCGACGGCGAACATGGCGATTCCCATTACCGCCGGGCTTGCCTCGGCGATTACCACCGGCAACCCGCTTGGGTTGATGGTGGCAGTGGCGCTAGCGACCACCTGCGCCTTCATGATGCCGATCTCGACCCCGCCCAATGCCGCGGTGTTCTCCAGCGGACGTATCACGATCAAGCAGATGGCCAAGGCGGGCTTTGCCATGAATATCGTGAGCGCCTTTGTCATTACCGTGTTCGTCTACTTCATCGTACCGCTGTTACTCCCCTCGCCCCTTTAAAAGCGTCGACCAAAAAAAGACCCGGCCTATTGGCCGGGTGCTAGTACGAGCACGTCCTCCCTAAAAGCTTTCGCAACGTCCACTGTTGCGCTTCCCTGGTGTCGCAGGCCTCCTGCCTGCCTCTCCTGGCACCATCCCGGTGCTATCGCCATCATGCCCACCCAATGTGTCACGCGTATGACCAAGTAAATACCTGTCCTCCCCAACCTGACACAATGGCCGTACGACTTAGCGCCCCTTATGCCAAGCCAAGGCCGGCTAGCTCGACCCCGCGCTTTCGAGGGCGCATAAAAAAGCCCCGGCCGTTAACGGCCGGGGCTTGATCGAATTCTCCCTAACTCTGCTACATAGACATCCTGTCTAAACATCCTTGTGCGCGTGAATGTCCGTATTCACCCTTCCTTCAAGCTTCTCCCTAAGCAGTGCGCACACAGTGAGGCCTATCCACTTTGAATGATCTATCCCAGGTTAACCAATTCAATAAACTGCCGGTTATTTGGATCACAGAGGAGATAAACCCTTGTGCAAGGGCGAATATTTCACTTTTCTTCTACCAGAATCATTTCGGTACTAGGCAGGTACAACAAAAATACAATTTTATCTTGTACACGTCTTGGCCTTGTTCTATAGTCTGTATTGTTCGCGGTAAGGAAACCGCTTCGCGAAGGATCGCTCGTTCAGGAAGAACGATATCATTCAAGGAGTGAACGTACTCAGGATGAGTACTTAGCGTTCAAGGACGAAAAAAGCTCAAGGTAGAGCGTTAAAGTCTCAAGGAAATGAGAAGCTCAGGAAGAGCAGGCAAAATACACGGATGGTCACCAGAGGCAACGAAAAAGCACCCTTTCAAAGGGTGCTTTTTCGTATGTATGGGTTGGGAGCGGCGGGCTGCCCACCGTATGCGCTCAATGGGAGCGACGGAAAATAACACAGCGCCTGTTAGGTCCTTATAGGTCCCCTTGGCAATGGTGGGCGTGCGCAAAGCGGCACTTTGCACTACTCTAAAGAAGTCTAACCACCTATCAGGAAAAGAAAATGCCTTCTACCACCGCCATCGTTGTTATCATCGTCGTTATTGCCGTACTGGGTATTGGTTTTAGCGGCGTGTTGCCTTTCTAAGCACCCATACTACTCAGACGGGCTCACGGGCGCCAGGCGCCCGGCTTTCCATTGATGACACAGGAGCTCCCATGCCCTTACTCGATAGCTTTACCGTCGACCATACGATTATGAACGCCCCGGCGGTTCGCGTAGCGAAAACCATGAACTCCCCCTCCGGCGACACGATCACCGTGTTCGATCTGCGCTTTAACAAGCCCAACGCCGAGATGATGGGAGAAAAGGGCATTCATACGCTGGAGCACCTGTTTGCCGGCTTCATGCGCAGCCACTTGAATGGTGACGGCGTCGAGATTATCGATATCTCCCCCATGGGTTGCCGTACGGGGTTCTACATGAGCCTTTTAGGTAGCCCTTCGGAAGAAAAGGTCAGCAATGCCTGGCTTGCCTCCATGCACGACGTACTCAATCTCGAGCGCATGGACGAAATTCCCGAACTCAACGAGTACCAGTGCGGCACTTACACCATGCACTCCCTCGACGACGCTAAAAGCATCGCCCAGGACATCGTCGATAAGGGCATTGGCGTCAACAAAAACGACGATATCGCGTTAAGCGCCGAGCGCCTGGCGGAACTGGGCAACGATGTAAAATAGGTAGCCCCGTGCCAGTAAAAAGCCCCGCGATTGCGGGGCTTTTTTATGCGGTGCCGAAATGAACGGCCCGCTTGACCTCAACACAAAATTAGAGCTGCGCGTCGAGCCACTTCTTCACTGCGAACTGATCCTGGGAGCCTGCGGGCAGCTCGTCGCGAATCAGCTCTTCACCCTTATGCAGCGCCGTGATGGGCGCCGATGCAGAAAGCACCATGTTCAGCATATAAAGCACTTCGTTACCCTGCTTGGGGTCGAACGAGGTGCTCTCTTCCGGCTCACCGCTGACCCGCGGGTCGTTAACGGGGATATCGTCCCATTGATAGTGGTCCAGGCTCAGGTTGATACGCTGAAAGTCCGCCATTTTATACCTCGATCATCCAATGAATGTTTTTGCTCCATTACAACCGGCCGCTTTTCATGGGCCGCGTTGTCAACCAGCTGTATTAGCGTAGCAAAGATATGAGATTTCGCGCGGTAAAACCCGACGTTTCGATGCCTGAAGACAGGCGCAGCAAGGCTTTGGCCGGCAAACCATAGCGTGGTTATTCAATCCCTGACCCGCGGCGGCTTCTCGGGCCACTCATTCAGCGAAATTTCGCCCTCGATGGCGTCGATCACTTCATCGAATTGCTCCGCGCAGTGTTTGAACCCGCACTCCCAGACCACGATGACCCGCCAGCCCAGGGCCTCGAGCTCAGCGCGTTTACGCGCGTCGCGCTCCACGGTCTCGCCCAGCTTTTGCTGCCAGAACGTTTTTTGACTCGCCGGCGTCGTCGCGTAAAAGCAGCCATCGTGCCTGTGCCAAAAACAGCCGTTCACGAACAGCGCCACCTGATAAAGCGGCAGTGCGAGATCCGGCTTGCCAGGCAGCTCTTTGGAGTGCGCCTCAAACGATATATAGCGCTTTTCGAGCTCGCTCTGAACGAACCGTTCCGGGGCGGTATTCTTGCCCTTGATGGAAGCCATCATTTTCGATCGCGTAAAACGATCAACAATGTCCGTCATGGCGCTGCTCGGCAGTGAGGTTTATGGAGTGACACGGGCGCTCGGTAAAAGTGCCCGAGGCGTCTCGATCAGTCTCTACGCTTTTTTGTTTTTATCTTGCTCAATTTCGACAGCGGCAAGAATTCGCGGCTCCATCAGCCTGGCCACGGCTTCGAACACCGGCACGACAACGGAGTTGCCAAACTGGCGGTAGGCCTGGGTATCCGACACGGGAATGACGAAGTGGCTATCACCGGGCTTATCAAAGCCCATCAGTCTGGCACACTCCTGAGGCGTCAAACGCCTGGGCCGATACTGCTGGTTGGCGTCGCTGTAGAAATCCAGGCCTTGATCGAAGCCGCGATCCACCAGAATTTCCGAGCCATCCTTGTGATAACGCGCGGAAAGAGTACGGGCTACATCGTGATGGCGGGTGAGGCCAAAGCCGAAGCCGTTACCCTTCTCCCGGTGCTTTTGCGCGTATTTATAAAGATACTCCCAAAGCTTCGGCGTCAGGATGTATTTGTCATCCACTTTTGCATCGAGAATCTCCCCAAAGGAAGGCGGCTTCTCCGGGTACATGTTGGCGATGTCTTTCAGGGTAAAGCCTTCATGCACGTTCAAATCGCGCCGAAAGCCCACCAGCACGATCCGCTCGCGGTGCTGCGGTATGAAGTGTTTGGCATCGATGACCTTCGGGTCGCGCCCCTTGGGTGCATCGACGTCGGCTACCTCGTAGCCCAGTTCGTCCAACGCCTCGCAAATCACCCGAAAGGTTTTGCCCTTGTCGTGGCTTTTGAGGTTTTTCACGTTCTCCAGCAGAAAAGCCGCGGGGCGCTTGGCCGCTAGAATCCGCGCCACATCGAAGAAAAGCGTGCCCTGGGCGTCGCACTCGAAACCGTGCTTGCGGCCCAACGAGTTCTTTTTCGATACCCCGGCTAGCGAAAACGGCTGGCAAGGAAATCCGGCCAATAACACGTCGTGGTCCGGCACCTGCTGGTCGATGTGCTGGTAAGCGGTGTCTTCATCGATCTCGAGGTTCGCACTCAGGGTGATCTCGCGAATATCCTCGTTGAAGCGGTGCTTTTGCGGGTCGCAGAAGTGGTTGGCCTTGTAGGTGCGAACGGCGTATTTGTTCCACTCGGAGGTCAGCACGCACTCGCCGCCAATCGCCTCGAAGCCTTTTCTGATCCCACCGATGCCGGCGAACAGATCGACGAAGCGAAATGCAGGCTTGAGATCGTTGACCTTGGGCGTGGGTAGCATAGCGATCATGCGACGGTAGGCGGCGTGGGTGACCCGGGGTTCGGCCTTGCCTTTCGCCCAGCGGTTGATGGTTTCCCGACACCAGCTGCCTTTATCGACTTCCGCCAGCGCTTCGGCGATGGTTCGCTGGTCGTAGATTTCCAGAAGCCTATCCAGAAGCGCCTTCTCGTCAAGCGCCTCATAGGGCGACGCACCGGCGCCCATAGGGGCCTGAGTAACGTGTGAATCGGTGTCGTTGTCGAAGTCGGAAAGCAGCGCCATGGTTTTTCTCTGGGTCAAGTGTGTGACGAGAGGTCACGATTGTAGACGCGCCATACGCTATCCGCGAGGCTTTTAAGGTAAAGCTGGCTAGCCTTCCGCCTTTTCCCGTTGGCGTATCAGGCTAAAAATTCGTTAGGAACCAGTGGTCCCAGCCAATTGGCCCAAGCCATTGTAAAACCTACCTTGGCGCCATAGGCTATTAAAACAGCATGCTCTTATGTGCCTCTCAATAAGACGCCCCTCTATCCAACAAAACGAACAGAAGAGCCCACCATGACTGAGTTGGCCACGCGCCATAGCTCGCGCAACACCCATGTATTGACGATTTTCACAGCGGTAACGAACGTTGGCGACGGGGTACTTAAAGTCGCGCTGCCCGTCATAGCCACCACCCTCACGCAATCTCCCCTGCTTGTATCACTAGTCGCCGTGTCGATGACGCTGCCCTGGCTATTGGCAGCGCTTCACGTGGGTGTGGTCGTCGACCGGATGGACCGGCGACGGCTGCTATGGGCTTCAAGCGTCGTTCGGTTGGGAATTCTGACCGGCCTATTGCTAGCCGCTCTCTACGGCTACCTGGGGCTGGCGGTGCTGCTAGCGGTAGGTTTATCGCTGGGTATGACGGATGTTTTCACCCAGCTCTCGGCCTTCGCCCTGGTGCCGGATGCCGTGGACAAAGCGGACCGCGAGCGGGCCAATGCATGGATGACGGGCGCCGAAACGGTATGCAACGAGTTTTTGGGTCCACTGATCGGCGGCGCTTTGATCACTGTCGGCACGATCTACGCGCTAATGGTCGGGCTAGGCAGCTATGCCAGTGCCGGTGTGGTCCTTTGCCTGTTAGTCGGCATCGCGAGCGTGCCTCATCGCCAAACAGCGAGACGAACATCGATGCATCAGCAGATCGCCGAAGGCATCGCTTATCTTTGGCATAACAAGGTGCTGCGCCTAATGGCACTGACACTACCGATCATGTCGGCGAGCTGGGCCGCCTGGTTCGCCCTGATGCCTCTTTATGCAAGCCAGGTCATGGAGATCGATCCCGGCACCTATGGCTTCATGGTCAGCGCCCTGGGCGTGGGCGGCATCATGGGCGCCATACTGGCACGGCCGCTGAATCGATTGCTGGGCCGAAAGCCGGTCATGGTACTCGATATCGTTGGCACCATTCTTCTCGTCGGAGTTCCAGCGCTCACCTCCCAGCTTTGGCTGATTTCCCTGGGCGCTTTCCTTGGCGGCCTTGGCGGCACTTTATGGGCCGTTAACTCTCGAACGATCAGCCAGCAACTGGTCCCGTCCCACCTCTTGGGCCGTTACAGCTCGGCGGCACGAATGCTTCAGTGGGGCGCCATGCCGCTGGGCTCTCTACTCGCCGGCGGGCTGGCCGAATATTTCTCTATCGAGTTTGCCCTGGGCGTGTTCTCGGTCGCATCCTTCTTGCTGATCCTGCCCTTCTGGACACTCTTTAGCTACCGGGAATAGTTTAAAGTCACTTCCAGCCTTCTTGGCTCGACCCTTTTAGCGCTTCCGTTACTAGCCAAGCGTGAGGTGTATGAAGCATTGGACAGTAAACAAGGGGTAACGTCGGGGTAACCTTCTCCCTGAAAACCGGAGAACTCTAATGACGCATGCACCGATTTTAGGGAATGGTTACAAGCGCAAGCTAAGGCTGTTTTCGGATCGACTCATTGCGCTGGCTTTAGAGCGACTGAGAGAGGGATCACCGACGCCGCAGTCAATATCCGATGCTCTTAGGACAGACTCTTTTTCGCGCTGTAAAAGACTCGGCTTTATGCATGACTGGAGGTAGCAGATATCCGTCACAAGTAACTATCTTTCCCATGGCTGTCTCAATAACTCCAGACAGCAAGAGCTTTCGCTCGTCGTAAAAACAAATAAAACCACCAGCACATAATGCTTCACCAAGGATCCTGAATTCAGTCAGAATCCTGCTCATGGCCTCATCACCGAGTAGCGATCACTAATGCGACTTTGCTAACATGCTGGCGTCCAGACATTAAGCATTTATTCCGCAATCATTCAGGTTGCATCAAGGGTCTTATCACTGTTGTGGCTGGGCCCCGGTTAGCAAGGAATCCAAGCCATGAGCCAGCCCCAGTATGCACCAGGTATGCGCCTGGAAATTCGAGATGCCGAATGGCGTCTTTTTCGTCTGGATCATTCAAGCAATGGTGGTTATGTCCTGCATTGTACGGGACTATCGGAGCTGGTGCGCGGGCATGAAGCCAGCTTCCTGACGCGATTGGAAACCAGCATTCGCGTGCTAGCCCCTGAAAAAACGGCCTTGGTAGATGACCTTTCACCAGGCTTTAGAGCCGGTCTGCTCAATCTCGATACTCAGTTACGCGCTACAGCGCCAGCCGATGACGCTGTTCAGCTTGGGCACATGGGTGCAATGGATACCCTCGACTTTCAGCTCGAGCCAACACGGCAGGCGTTACGTCAGCCACGTCAGCGCATTCTGATTGCCGATGCAGTAGGCCTTGGCAAAACACTGGAAGCGGGCATTCTCACCAGTGAGCTAATTCATCGAGGCCGTGGTAAGCGTATTCTGGTGCTAGCAGTAAAATCCATGCTGGCCCAGTTCCAGCAGGAGTTCTGGAACCGCTTTACCATCCCACTGACCCGACTGGATTCCGTAGGCCTTGCGCGTGCGCGACGCAACATTCCCAGCAATCACAACCCGTTTCATTATTACGATCGCGCAATCGTCTCCATCGATACGCTCAAACAGGATCTCGAGTACCGACATTATCTCGAGCAGGCTTACTGGGACATCATCATCATTGATGAAGCACATAACGTTGCCGAGCGCGGCAGCCACTCCCAGCGCGCCCGTCTTGCCAAGTTGCTGGCTACACGCTCCGATACGCTAATCATGCTCTCGGCCACGCCACACGACGGCAAGGCAGAAAGCTTCGCCAGTCTTGTTAACATGCTGGACCCCACCGCCATTGCCGATGCCTCTCACTACGCGCATGAGGATTTTCGCGATAAAGGTTTGGTCATCCGCCGCTTCAAGAAGGATGTTCGGGATCAGCTGGGCGACTTCCCTGATCGGGAGATCGACAAGCACTACGCCAAAGCAAGCGCTTTGGAAGAGCGTGCCTATGACCTGCTGATGGAAACCCCGTTCCAGAGCCTGGATGGTCGTGGCCGACAGGGGCTTTTCCGTACCACGCTGGAAAAGGCGCTATTTTCGAGCCCTAGCGCCTGTTTGAGCATTCTAACCAACCGGCTCAAGGCACTAGCCAAGCGAGAGCAGTCGGCAGAGCGCGATACCGATATCGAGAATCTCGAGACGCTTCGCGATGTTATTTCGGACGTCACGCCTGACAGCTTTGGCAAGTACCAGGCCCTGTGCGAGCTGATCGGGAGTAAAGCGGGCCAAGGCGGGCTCGGCTGGAGCCGCGCCGAAGACGATCGTTTGGTCATTTTTACCGAAAGCCTCAAGACCCTGGACTTTCTGCGCGCGCACATCGAGCGTGACTGCGGCCTGAAAGCCAAGCAGATCGGTGTGCTCAAGGGCACCGACAGTGATAAAGATCTAATGACCACCGTCGAAGATTTCAATCGTTCCGATAGCCCTCTGCGTCTGTTGCTGTGCTCTGATGTCGCTTCCGAAGGGATCAACTTACACCACCTCGCCTACCGCATGGTGCACTTCGATATTCCCTGGTCGCTGATGGTCTTCCAGCAGCGCAACGGGCGTATTGACCGTTACGGCCAGCGTCATACCCCGCAAATCCGCTATCTGCTCACCGATAGCGACAATGCCCGGGTACGCGGCGACCAGCGCGTACTGGAGGTGCTGATTGACAAGGACGACCAGGCCAGTCGCAATATTGGTGATCCTTCGGAGTTCACCACCGGCCTGACCCAGCAGGAGCAAGAAGACAAGATCGCCGAAGTCATGGCGGCCGACACTACCACCGATGACGGGCAGAGCCTGTTCGATGGCCTATTTGATCTCGACGCGCCGATGGAAGATACCCTAGCTCAGTTCACACCCGAGCCCATGGCATCGGCACCAATCAGCCGCCCGCGTGGTTTGTATGCCGACACACTGCACTGGGCCGACCATGCTCTACGCTGGCTGGACGCCGAACTGCGTGAGATCGGTCAGTCGTTACAGATGCAGGTCGATCGAGCGGCACGGCGCGTCGAACTCACCGCGCCATCGGACCTCCGCCAGCAACTCAAGTGGCTGCCGCGCGAAATTCGCCCGGCCCATGACCGCTTCATTCTCAGCGATGACGTGAGCGCCCTCAAACAGCACTTCGAACAGGCCCGCCAAGAAGATAGCCCTTGGCCCAGCGTTCAGTACCTGTGGCCGCTACATCCAGTCATGCAGTGGCTACGTCAGCGAGTGCTCAATGCGTTCGGGCGCCATAGCGCGCCGGTGATTCGTGCACCTTCGCTGCTGGCCGAGGACGAAGCGCTTTATGTATTGCATGGGGGTTATCCTAATAAGCGCGGTCAAAGCCTGATGGAAGCCTGGGTCGTCGTGCCCGCCAGCCGTCTTGACGGTCAATGGCAGGCTGGCAGCCCGGAGGCGCTGGAAGATACTCTGGCCCGTTTCACGCTGAACCCTGAAGCGCTTCCAAACCCCGGTGTGCAAGGTGATACCCATGCCTTGGCCGCCGCATTACCGGCAGTCGTCGAGCGCACTCGCACGCGCCTCAAAGCCCTACGTCAGAATCGTGAGAGCGAGCTGAATGAGCGGCTCAACGTGCAGATGCACGCCATGGACAACCTCAAGAAGCGCCATCAACGCCAGCTTGATCTGACACTGGAAGGTAGCCGAGAAGCTCATGCTCGCAAGCAACACCGGCGCAACGAAGCCGAGTCGCATATCGAACGAGTCTTCAGTGACTATCTCGCCTGGCTGGAAGACACCCAGGAATTGGAAGCCCTGCCCTTTATTCAGGTAGCGGCGGTCATCACCGGCGAGCCGGCCGTGCGGATTCAGCAATAAAGGTTAGCTGCTATCGATTGTCAGCTGGCTCTTTGTCATTCGCCTCTATTAAAGCGCCCGCCCATAGCGTCGGGCACAAGGCAAGGAAAGCACCATGGCCTACGCCGGGATTACCAACGAGAACGAGTTCTATAGCGAGCACTACCTCGCCGACATCTTCGAATCCAATATCTCCGAGGTGCTGGAGCGCTGGAAGCAGCGGGCAAGCGAAGGCGACCATGACGCGCCCTGGGCCGCGCTGCGCCGCATTGGCTACGCCCACCTGCGCGAAATCGAAAAACTCGAAGGTCAGCGTGCCGTCGAGCCCGCTGAACGCGTCGAGGCGTCTCGCGCGCTGACGGCACCGCTATTGTCGATCCTCGGCTATCAAGCCACACCCCGGCGTCATCTGCTGTCGGACGACCGCGAAATCCCGTTATTGGCTGAACTCAACACCGCCGACGGACACCCGCACCTGTGGGTGATCGAGGCACTATCGCTGGACGCGCCAGAAGGCGATCCACTAGAGGCCCAGCCGCACTCTGCGCAGTACCGAACGACTGTAGAAGGCCGCGATGAGACGCCGCTACCGCAGGCCATGCAAAAACGCCTCGCTGATGGCAAAGCCAACTGGCAGGCGCTGATCTCCCGCGATATTTTTACCCTTGAGCGCCCGCCGCGCTGGGTGCTGCTGGCATCGCCGCGGCAATGGGTTCTGATTGATCGCGCCCGTTTCGCCCGCGCCCAACTGCTACGTTTTGACTGGGTGGAACTACTGGGTCGCCGTGAAGATTCGGCGCTTAAGGCCGCCAGCGTATTGCTTTCCCGCGAGGCCATCAGCGAAGAGAGCGGCCAGAGCCTGCTGGATACCCTCGACGAGAATGCCCACAAGCACGCCTATGGCGTCAGCGAAGACCTCAAGTACGCCCTGCGTGAATGTATCGAGTTGCTGGGCAACGAGGCCGCGCGTCAGCTGATCGATAAGGCCCGCACCCACAAGAAAGGTATCTATTCCGGTGCTAACGAGCTGGATCCTGAGGCGCTGTCGCGGGAATGTCTGCGCGTGATGTATCGCTTGTTGTTCTTGTTCTATATCGAGGCCCGCCCGGAGCTAAACTATGCGCCGGTTAGAAATGCCATCTACCTCAATGGCTACTCGCTGGAGCGCCTGCGCGAGCTGGAGCTCACCCCGCTGACCAGCGAGCGCGAGCGCCAAGGCAGCTATCTGCATCACTCCATTATTCAGTTGTTTACCCTGGTCTACGAAGGAGTCAGCGCCGGGCAGCAGATGGACATGGGCCTGCGCTCCGGCGCCTCGGCGTTCGAGATGAGCCCGCTACGCTCGCATCTGTTTGAGCCGGAGCGCACGCCGCTGCTCAATCAGGTCACCTTTCCCAACTACCTGTGGCAGCGCATCATCGAACTGATGTCCCTCTCGCGGGCCGGCGGGCGTGGAAAACGTCGTGGCCGTATCAGCTATGCACGCTTGGGCATCAACCAGCTAGGCGCGGTCTACGAGGCGCTGCTCTCCTACCGGGGCTTCTTCGCCACCGATACCCTTTACGAGGTTAAGCGCGCCGGCGAAGCTGACCCGAATGTGCTGGAAACCGGTTACTTCGTGCCCGAGCACGAGCTGCACCACTACGCCGAGAACGAGCGTGTCATGGTGCGCAATGAACATGGCGAGCAGCAGCACAAGCGCCACGAACGGGGCAGCTTCCTTTATCGTTTGGCCGGGCGAGATCGTGAAAAAAGCGCCTCCTACTACACACCAGAGGTTCTGACCCGCTCGCTGGTCAAATACGCCCTGAAGGAACTTTACCGCGAGCAGCTCGACCCGCTGCCCGACGATGCCGCCCGGGCGCATCATATCCTTAGCCTGACGCTCTGTGAGCCGGCCATGGGCAGCGCCGCCTTCTTGAATGAAGCCATCGACCAGTTGGCCGACAAATACCTGGCACTGGCCCAGAGCGCGGGGCTGGCCCATACTGGCGAGCCAGTGGATACCAAAGGAGCGCCCGCTACTGTCGATGAGCACCGTATTCCCCAAGCCGAATACGCCGCTCATAAGCAGCGTGTGAAGATGTATCTGGCCGACCACTGCGTCTTCGGCGTCGACTTGAACCCCATTGCCGTCGAGTTGGCCGAGGTTTCTCTGTGGCTGGCCGCTTTATCCGATGACCGCTTCGTGCCCTGGTTTGGCTTTCAGCTGCACACCGGTAACTCGCTGATCGGGGCGCGGCGCGAGGTCTATCCGTCCAGCGCCCTGCCCCTCAAGGCTACCAATACCGCCAGTTGGCTGAAGACAGCTCCCAAAGCCGTGCCTTTCAATCTCGACGCTACAGCCAACGCCAAACACGTTGAGGGCAATGAAGAAAAGAGCACGCCCACCGGTATCTGGCATTTTCTACTACCGTTTGATGGCATGGCCGCCTACGACGACAAGGTGGCCAAGAAACTCTTCGCCGAACCAATCAAGACCCTGAAAACCTGGCGCAAGAATTTTACTGCGCCGTTTGAGCGCGACGAGATCACCCGTCTCGAACGCTTAAGCCAGCAGGTCAGTGCCCTGTGGGACGAGCACGCCCGCGAGCTGCATCGCCTGCGTGATAACACCTCGGACCCCTACGCCATCTACGGCCTACCGGCGCATGGCCGCCAGACCAGCCTGGCCGACAAGGACGCCGCTCACGGTGCCATTCGCCGTCCGGAGCAAAACAACGCTCCCGCCTACCAGCGCTTAAAGCTGGCAATGGATTACTGGTGCGCGCTGTGGTTTTGGCCATTGGACGAGCACGAAGAATTACCCTCCCGTGCCGAATGGTTATTCGATCTGGAAACTCTGCTCGCCGGTGACACCTTGGGGAGCGGGCCGGGTGATACCACGCCGGATCTCTTTACCACCAATATCGCCGTCGCCGAGCCGAACGGCGCATATGACGTCGAGCAGGAGGGTCGTGCGTTTGTCGACCGCTTCGGGGTTGTCAATCGCAAGTTGCTCTTTCAGGTGTGCCCGCGCTTCGCCATGGCGGCCAAGATCGCCGAGCGCGAACGCTTCTTCCATTGGGAACTGGAGTTTGCCGATCTCTTCGCCGGCCTGCACAACGGCCGAAAGGGCTTTGACCTGATTCTGGGGAATCCACCCTGGCTCAAGGTGGAATGGGAAGAAGGCGGCGTGCTGGGCGACCACCAGCCGCGCTTTGTGCTGCAAAAGTTCTCGGCCAGCAAGCTCAACGAGCTACGAGAAGAGGCCATGCACGATCAGCCCGGCCTACGCGAGGCCTGGCAGGCAGCGTACCAGCAATCTGAAGGCACCCAAGCGTTTCTGAATCACATCAGCAACTATCCGCTACTCAAGGGTGTGCAGACCAACCTCTACAAGTGCTTTTTACCGACGGCTTGGCGCTTGGGTAATCAACAAGCTGTATCGGGGTTTCTACACCCCGAAGGCATCTATGATGATCCCAAGGGAGGGCCGCTGCGTGAAGCGGCATATCCACGACTACGAGCACATTTTCAGTTTTATAATGCTTTTTTTCTTTTCTCTGAAGTACACGATCAGACGCGCTTTAGCATTAACATTTACGGTTCTAGTACTGACCAAATAACTATTGATCACATGGCGAACCTTTTCACAACTAGCACAATCGATCAAAGCTACATGGATAGTGTAGGGGCAGGTGAATTACCGGGATTAAAAGATGAAGTTGAAGAAAACGGTCGCACTCGTATTACCTGGAATATTACTGGACATCGCGATCGTCTGTTGAGGATTGATAACGAGACTCTTGGACTGTTCGCCAAGCTTTATGATAATGAAGGCACACCGGCATTGCAGGCTCGCTTGCCGGCGCTCCATGCGAGTCAGCTTCGCGAGGTATTGGAATGTTTCGCACGCCAACCCAAACGGCTTGGCGACTTAGCTAGCGAGTACGTCTCGTTAGAGATGTGGCACGAGACCAATGCTCAAAAAGACGGCACCATGCGCCGAGAGACCCAATTTCCAGCGTCAAGCGAAGAATGGATTCTCAGCGGCCCGCATTTTTTTGTCGGTAGTCCTTTTTACAAGACGCCGCGCGCAATCTGTACTGGCAACAGCCACTACGACGTGCTTGACCTCACTACCCTACCGGATGGCTACCTGCCACGTACCAACTACGTACCGGCCTGTGATCCCGATACCTACGCCGCGCGCACGCCGCGGGTCAGCTGGGTAGAGGAAGGCGAAATCGAGCCTAGGAAGGTGACGGCGTATTATCGGTTTGTGAACCGGGAAATGATTGGTCCATCCTCAGAAAGAACACTGATTCCGACTGTAATCCCGCCCGGAACGGCACACATCAATACATGCTTGGCAACCGCCTTTAAAAACAATCAACACCTGATGGATACGCTAAGCATGGCGCTTTCCATTTGCCTTGATTATCGCGTGAAAAGCACAGGTATGGGCCATGCCAATACTACGCTAATCAACCAGTTGCCAATACTTTCAAACGATCACTATCGCAATACGTTACATGTACGTGTCGCAAGCCTGACAGCGCTCACCACTCACTACGCAGATCTCTGGTCAGAGGTGTTTGAGCCGACCTTCAACCAACAACGCTGGGCCAGCCAGAGCCCAATGCTGGATCACGATTTCTTCAAGAAGCTCACCCCCGAGTGGCAACGCGACTGCGCGCTGCGCTTTGACTATGCCCGCCGTCAAGCGCTGGTGGAAATTGATGTGCTGGTCGCACGCGCGCTGGGTATGACGCTGGAGCAGTTGATCACCATCTACCGCGTGCAGTTCTCGGTAATGCGCCAGAACGAGGCGGATACCTGGTACGACGCCAAGGGCCGAATCGTGTTTACCCCCAGCATGGGGCTGGTGGGTGTGGGGCTGCCGCGCAGGGTCCGCCGCGCGGATCTCAATGAGGGTATTCACTACTCCATCGAGTCCCCGACGCGCACCGAGTACGGCATTGCGCTGGGCTGGGAGGATATTCAGTCGATGGAAGAAGGTGTAGTACGCAAAACGTACATGGACGACACCCTGCCCGGCGGCCCCTTTGAGACCACGGTAGAATACCTCGCGCCCTTTACCCGGCCGGACCGCGAGGCGGACTACCGCGAAGCCTGGACATTTTTTGCCGCACAGGACGGATAATCCGCCAGGCTGGTTAATCCGAAAAACAGAAGTGGGCAGGGGTTCGCCTCAGCGCAAGCGACAGCACGATAGCCACTAAATAATTTTATCAACGGGTTCATAGAAATCCGCAGGGAGCCAACCCCATGATCGAACTGATTTCCAGCCAGCTAGAGGCGCTGCTATACGGCATTAATGCCGATAGCATCACCGGCCTTTTCTGCTGGGCCATTCTGCTGATCAGCGTGATAGCTCTTTACTGCTACAAGCAGGACAAGGCACGCAGCTTTACCCACTACACCCCCAACCTGCTCACCTCGCTGGGGATGCTGGGGACGTTTATCGGTATCGTCATCGGCCTGCTGCACTTCGATAGCGCGGATATCCAAGGGAGTATTCCGCTGCTGCTCGATGGCCTGAAAACCGCGTTCATGACCAGCCTGTTCGGCATGGCACTGGCCATGGTTTACAAAGTGGTTAGCGGCTTGAAATTCATGCAGCCGAAAAACAACGTGCCCAGTGGCCCAAAGGAAATCGGCCCGGAGCATATCCATCAGTTGCTCAGTGAGCAGAACGACAACCTGGCCAAACTTCACCAGGCTATCGCCGGCGATGACAGCGACACCCTGACAGGGCAGATTCGCTTGATGCGCCAGCATCAGGATGACAACCACAAATCGTTGGTACGCGAGGTGGAACGCCAATCCAGCGCCGCCGAGGCGCTTGGCACCCATGCCGAGGCTCAACGCGAACGTTTTGATACCTTCGCTCGCGAACTTAGCGAGCAGATGCACGACTTCGCCGAGATGATGTCGAAGTCCGCGACCGAGCAAGTGATCGAGGCGCTCAAGCAAGTTATCCAGGACTTCAATCAGAAGCTGACGGAGCAGTTCGGCAAGAACTTTGAAGAATTGAATGATGCGGTCAAGGCCATGGTGGAATGGCAGGAAAACTATCGCCAGCAGCTGGGCGAAATGCGCGACCAGTACGCCCAGGGTGTTACTGCAATTAGCGACACCGAAAAGAGCGTCGCCAATATCAGTACCAGCGCTAGCGCCATTCCGGAGACGATGGCGGGGCTGGAGACCCTGCTGACCGCGACCCAACGGCAACTGGCGGATCTTGAGGGCCATTTGGCCGCCTTCGCCGAGATGCGTGATAAGGCCGTCGAGGCCGTGCCGGAAATCAACGCCCAAGTCGAGAAGACCGTCGGCGATATTTCCCAGGCAGCCCTTACCGCTGCCACTAATCTGGTCAGCGGTGGTGAAGAGCTCAAGAAGGAACTGGTTGACGGTACCGCCAAAATTAATGCCGAGATGATTGAAGGCGCATCCGGTTTGAATGAGCGCTACAACAGCGTTCACCAGTCCCTGCAAGGCACCTCTGATCACCTTGCCACCCAAGCCGAGCAGATCGCGGGGCAGTTCCGTGATGCCCATGAATCCGTTAATGCCCAGGTACGTGACCTGGTCGAGCGTCTCTCCGGTCACAGTGAGCAGATGAGCACCCGCCTGACCGAGGGCAACGAACGCATCGCCAGTCAGCTGGATGATCAGCATCGCCAATCGGCTGAGCGCTTCGAAACCCTGCTCAGCACGCTCGAAAAAAATGCGACGCAGCTCAACGAAGGCGCCGAACGCCTGAGCGAAACGCATCGCAAGGGCGTCGAGAGCGCCGAACAGCAGGTGAAGACACTCATTGACCAGCTTGGCCAACAATCCACACAGCTGACCCGCCAACTGGGCGAGGCCGACGAAGAGACGCAAAGCCATCTTCGTCAGAGCCACATCCAAGCCAGTGAACAACTCGAAAGTTTGCAGTCACAGCATCGCAAGGCATTGGAAGAGGCCTCGCAGCAGTATCAGAACCAGCTCAACGCCGCGTATCAGCAGGTGGAAGCCACCATGCAGCAAGCCGTGCAACGAACCAGTGATCACGTCAATGCGCAAATGGAGCGCCTTGATGAAAGCATGCAGCAGGAACTTCAGCGCGTGATGTCCGAGATGGGTAATGCGCTAGGCACCATCAGTGGCCGATTCACTAACGACTATCAGAAGCTGACGGCCGAGATGCAGAAAATCGTGCAGGCCTCACAGTCAGGAGGCCACTAATGAGCCGTATGGACGCTCTTTTCGGCCGTGGTAGCGCGGCTGGCAACGAAGAAGAGCACCATTGGCTCAGTGTCTCTGACCTGATGGCCGGGCTCATGATGGTCTTTTTGCTCATCTCCATCGCCCTGATGCAGAATGCCCTAGAGGAAAGGGACCGTGTTACTCAGGTGGCCGAGGCTTATCAAGCTACTCAGATTGCTATCTTCCAAGCACTGCTTGAAGAGTTCGATGACGACCTTCCCCGCTGGCAGGCCGAGATCGACCCCGAGACCCTAGCGCTGACGTTCAAATCGCCGGAGGTGCTGTTCGCAACGGGTTCGGCTCGCCTGCGTACTCGTTTCGAGCAAATACTCAGCGACTTCTATCCACGTTATCTGAAGGTCCTGGCCCCATTCAGGGACGTAATCGACGAGATTCGCATCGAGGGCCACACCTCCAGTCAGTGGAATGACCAGATCAGCGCTGACGACGCTTACTTTCTCAATATGCAGCTATCCCAGGACCGTACCCGCTCGGTACTCAGCTATCTCTACGGGCTACCCGATACTCAGAATGACAAGGCTTGGGTGAAGAAAACCACGGCCGCCGTGGGTTTCTCCTCCGCGCACCCGGTATTAGATGACGCTGGAGCCGAAGATGGCGAGCGCTCCCGGCGCGTCAGCTTTCGTATCATGACCAATGCCGAAAGCCAGATTCGCGAGATCCTCGATGAGGTTGATCAATGAGGATCTCCCTCGATCTAAGCGCCCTCCAAGCGGCTGTTCAGCAAATGGGCGGGCCGATCGATATCGCGCCCCTGGATTTCAAGTCCGCCAGCCCGCCGTTGGTGCGCAAGGAGATCAGGGTCGATACCACACCGCCGCCGGAGATTGAAATTCCGGAAGGTGGCATGGAGCTGGTCAGCCTGGACGTGCTCGACACCCCAGGTGATCTGTTGAGCTATCAGGGTCAGCAAGTATTGCTATATATCCAGGATCACAGCTTTAACTTCGAAGAGGTACAGAGAGACAGTACTAAAGGGCGAAAAGTCCACTTATCCTTCTGCCAGACGCTGGAGTCGATGCGTGCCAAGGGTCGTTTCGAACGCTATGTCATCACGCGAGATCATAGCGAGCATTTTCAAATATCCGGACCGACCTATTACGGCAAGACCATCACAGCTATGGCAGCACTCAAGGTCTGCAAATACTGTCTACGCAAGATCAACTACAGGGGGTATGACGTTCCTGGCATATCCTCGGTGTTTCAGGAGTTCTCCTACGTTCACTTCTTCGAGGAACACGAGTCTTTCTTTCCCTATCACCCTCACCGTAAAGCTGGTGAGGAAGAGGGATATAGCGAAGATTGGGAGACAATCTCGCGTCAGTACCGTGAATCTCATGGCTACCGATGTGAGAAGTGTGACGTGGATGCAGGCCAACGCCCTTATCTGATTCATACGCATCACATCAACGGTGTACGCAGCGACAACCGTCAAGCGAATCTCAAGGCACTGTGTGCCGACTGTCACAGCAAAGAGCCAAATCACCACCATCTAACTGTATCGCACCGCGTGCGACAGGAAATTGGCCAGCTTCGCCACCAACAGCAGGTCGCCCGCACGCAAGGCTGGAAAGATGTTTTCCTGTATGGAGACCCGGGTTTAAGTGGCGTACTCCATCACCTGGAATCGCTAAAGGCACCCGTACCCGAGGTGGGTCTGGATATTCAGGACGAACATCAGATGATCGTTGCCAATCTCGAACTGGCGTGGCCTGAAGCTAAAATGGGCATTGTCATCAGCGAGGAAGACGCCGTAGCGGCAAAGGCACAGGGCTGGCGGATCGCCAGTATCGAGACGGCGCGAAGTCGCCCCGGTAATATCGTTTCGGCCCTGAACCGAGTCTATCGGGATGGCTAAAGGATAAGAAGATGGCGACAAACCGTCCGAGGCAACAGATACCGGTCCGC
Organism: Vreelandella sp. GE22; assembly: GCF_968212445.1. Taxonomy (NCBI): domain Bacteria; kingdom Pseudomonadati; phylum Pseudomonadota; class Gammaproteobacteria; order Oceanospirillales; family Halomonadaceae; genus Vreelandella; species Vreelandella sp. GE22. The sequence goes on along the minus strand of NZ_OZ309110.1, from coordinate 1,094,045 downwards.
ATAACGCGAGCGCTATCCCCTTTCTTCCAGAATTAAAAAAGGACACTTATGTTACCCAGTGTCGTGTCAGATGAACTCGTTCGTGCGCTCAAGGATTTCCTGCGCGCCACTTTTCCTATTAGCACGCCCTACTTCCGAGGCCCACAACGCACGGATGGCGAGGGCGAGAATACCTGGCTGATCGAGCAACTGACCGATAGGCCCGAGACACTGTTCAAGGGGCCTTACCTGTCGCTAGCCCTGCCTTTTCGACGTGGCGAGGGCATCATACCCTTCACCCACGTGAAGCCTGCTTTCCCGCCCTGGAAGCATCAGCAGCAGGCATTTGAACGGCTGTGCGGCAATACAACGACCTCGCCACTGGCTTCGACATTGGTGGCGACCGGCACCGGCTCAGGCAAGACCGAATGTTTCCTGTACCCGTTACTGGAACACTGTGCCCGGGTACGCACAGCTCCGGGTAGTCACGGCAAGAATGGCATCAAGGCACTGATCATCTATCCGATGAATGCGCTGGCCACGGATCAGGCGCGTCGCTTCGCCAAGGAATGCGCGCGCCTGTCACCCAAACTGACCGTAGGCCTGTTTACCGGCGATACCGAAAGCGAGCCCTGCACGGTGATGCGCGAGGATAGCGTGATTACCTGCAAGGACACCCTGCGTCGCTCTCCGCCCGACATCCTGCTTACCAACTACAAGATGCTGGACTACCTGCTGATGCGTCCGCAGGACCAGGCGCTGTGGAAGCACAACGCACCCGGTGTGCTTCGCTATCTGGTGGTCGATGAGCTGCACACCTTCGATGGCGCCCAGGGAACCGACCTCGCCTGCCTGATCCGCCGTCTGCGTGAGCGGCTTGAAATCGGCGATGAACTGGCCTGCGTCGGTACCTCCGCAACGATTGGAGGCGACGATGATGGCGACAGCGGTGACATGTTGGCCTATGCCAGTGACGTCTTCGCCACCTCATTTGATACCGCTTCACTTGTGCGCGAAGACCGTCTCTCGGCCGAGGAGTATTTAGCAGCGACAAAGGCTCGCTTGGGGGCTATTACCTTCCACCACATCCCGCGAACGCCTGGCGAGCTTGCTGCACTGAAAACTCGTGACAGCGACAGCGCCTCTGCGTACCTGGCCACGCTGGCTCGCTACTGGTTCCCTGCGCTGGACACCATTCATGAGGGCGAGTCAGCGGCTTGCGATCCGGAAATTCTGGGTAATCCGGCACATGCTGAGCATGAGCATCATTGTCTCTTGCTGGGCAACGACCTCCGCCGTCATGCCGCATTCCATGATCTGCTGGGCCGCTTGACCACGGTCACTGACACCAATGAACTTGCCCGCGACTGGCAGCGCCGCTTGGGTACGACATTGGATGAAGCAGCACAGCTACTGCAGGGGTTGGTTGCGCTAGTATGCACCGCACGCGATCAGGTGACGGATGCCAGTGGCCGACTATGCACAACGCCGCTGCTGAATGTGCGGGTGCAGCTTTGGCTGCGTGAGTTGTCACGCATGGTCGTGAGCGTGGATCCTCACCCGGCGCTCCTGTTCAGCGATGACGTCAGTGGCGATGCGCTCAGCAACGGGCAGACAGCCCCCGATGCGCCTATTGAAGATAGTGACGAGCACGACCAGAATGCCTCTGCCGCAGATATTGAGAGCACTTCAAGTGGGCTGGCATTGCCGTTGGTGCACTGCCGAGAATGCCATAGCGCTGCCTGGGGAACGCTCAAGGCCGAAGACTCCCCACAGATTAGCGATGACCTTAGCCGTATCTACACGGCTTACTTCGCTAAAGCGCCGGACATAGCGCTGCTCTACCCGCTCAAAGGCGATGAAACCCCACCGCAAGCGACCAAAGGTCAAATTCGCTGGCTGTGCCCGGGCTGCAAGCGTGTAGGTAATGTCGGTCGCGGCAACAGCCAAGAGTGCCCCAACTGCCAACAATCTGGCCGGATAAAGGTATGGATGCCGGTACTGACCGAGACGCGTAAGGAAAAGCTCGTCAGCGCGGTAGACCAATGCCCCTGTTGCCAGGCGCACAATGGCTTGTCGATCGTTGGGTCACGGGCGGCGTCGCTCTCCAGCGTGATGCTTTCACGCCTGTATCAATCCGATTTCAATCATGATCGCAAGGTCATTGCCTTCTCGGACTCGGTGCAGGATGCCGCACATCGCGCCGGTTTCTTCGAGGCGCGCACCTGGAGTCAGTCGTTGCGTCAGGCGTTGATCGGGTGGGCGCGCCAGCAACGCCTGCCAATGGACCTTGACACGCTGGCAGCTGGCTTTGCCAAGCATGAACGCAAGCGGGCCGGCAGTGATGCCGCCTTCGTTGGCCGTTGGCTGCCGCCCAACCTCGACTGGTTACAGGATGCTCGTGAACTGCAGGAGACCGGTACCTTGCCCGCTGGCAGCGAGCTGCCGGGGTTGATCGTCAAGCGGCTCGACTGGGAGGTACGTAGCGAGCTGGGTCTGGGTAGTCGTATTGGCCGAACGCTGGAACGCCAAGGCCTGCTGGGGCTGGGTATCGATAATACGATGCTCGATCTTGCGCTTACTCAACTACGTTATCACTGGCGTGAGCAGCTACCCCACTTAGTAACCATGGCCGATCCGCATTCCCCGGCACTTGAACAATGGTTACTAGGAGTGATGCACCGCATGCGTGTGCGCGGCGCTTTCGTACACCCAGCCATGCGCGAGTTCGTTGCACAAGGCGGCGACAATACATTCATGCTGAATCGCAGCCAGCAGACGCTGTTCCTGCCCAATTACGGTCCGCGTCGCCAGCCGCCAGCCTTCGTCAGTCTAGAGCCTCTGGGCAAATTCATGGATTGTGTGACCGGAGGTAGCCAAGGCAGCGCACGCAGCGCCAGTCACTGGTACCGCCATTGGCTGACCCATCATCTGCCCACCGACAGCCTCAGCAATGCCGGTGATGTGGCCCAAGCCTATCGGCTCGCCTTCGATGCACTGCACCGCGCCGGGCTGCTGGAAGAGCAAAGCCAAAGCCAGGGCCGCAGCATCTGGGGGCTGGCGCCCGCGCATTGGCACGCCAGCACTCATCTGCTACCCCTGCGTTGCAATCAGTGCAGTCAGCGTGTTCAGGTACCCGCGACCAATCTGCCAAGTTGGTTACATATGCACTGCTTACAGCCGCATTGTCAGGGCCAGTTACAAGCAGCACGACCGGTACAATGGAGCTTGGCACCAGCTCGGCATTCCGGCGCTCGCCTCGTCAGTCATGAACATACCGGCCTGTTGGATGCCGATACCCGAGCGCGCGTGGAGCACTCTTTCATCAAGGGCCGTCGGCCTTGGGATATCAATCTGCTTTCGGCAACGCCGACTCTGGAAATGGGTGTCGATATTGGCGATCTTTCCACCGTGTTGCTGTGTTCCACACCGCCCGCTCAGGCCAATTATCTGCAGCGCATCGGACGTGCCGGTCGTCGCGATGGTAATGCCCTGAATCTGACCATCGCCAATGGCGCTCCGCATGATCTCTACTTCTTCTCGAGCCCGCAGGAGATGATGAGTGGCCGCGTCACCACACCGGGCGTCTTCCTCAAGGCTCGCGCGGTGCTGGAGCGCCAGCTGCTGGCCTTCTGTCTGGATGCGTGGATGGCAGAACATGCTCGTAACAACACGCTATCGCCATCGTTACTGCCCGGTCGACTGAGCCAGGTGCTGGATGCGGTGAATCACAAGGCTGAAACCGGTCCGGACAATACGCGCTTTCCGTATACTCTGATCAATTTCATCGAGCAGCAGCATGCCAACCTCTTGCCTCGCTTTTTAGCGCTTTTCCCAGATCTTGCCGAAGAAGATAGCGCGCACCTGGCCCGCCAACTGATGCCTGTCGAGGGAGAGGGTTCTGTTTATCCGGATAGAGGGCTGGCTGACCGTGTGGTAGGGAAGCTGACCGCGCGCGCTGAGCAGCGCCGCGCTTGGAAGTCCGAGATCAATGAATACGATCGAGCCCTGAACCAGCTGCGCGCCCAGCCCGAAGACGAGCAGATACGCAACGAAATCGAAGCTATTGAGGTGGAGCGACAGGGACGGCTTAGCCTACTCAAGCAGTTAAGCCAGCAGCAGACTCTGAACTTCTTCACCGACGAAGGACTTCTGCCCAACTACGCCTTCCCAGAGGAAGGCATGACGCTCAATGGCATGGTGATCCGCCATGTGCGTCAGGCTCAAGGCGCTGCCGGCAAGTCCTATGAGGTAATACATCATGAATTCCAGCGCCCTGCGCAGAGCGCGCTGGTAGAGCTGGCACCACTGAACACTTTTTATGCGCTAGGACGTACCCTGACCATCGATCAGATCAACCTGCATGGTCAGGATATAGAGCACTGGCGCCTGTGTAGTTTGTGCCACTTCAGCACATCTTTGGCGGATGGCGACATTCATGGTAGCTGCCCGCGCTGCGGCAGCCCTCAGTGGGGTGATTCGGCGCAAAAACGCAGCTTGCTGCGACTGAAGGAAGTCACGGCCACGGTGCGCGACAGAGACAGCCGTATCGGTGATGACAGTGATCAACGCCAGCCTGCGTTTTACAACCGTCAGATGCTGGTAGATATCAAGCCAGGCAGCGCAACGCGCGCAATGTGCATTGACGACGCCACCTGTCCCTTCGGCTTTGAATTCATCGCCGATGCGCGCTTTGTGGAGATCAACTTCGGACGCGATGGCCAGCCGGGTGACACCCTAAGTGTTGCAGGCCAAGAGCACATACGCCCAGGATTTACGGTCTGCAGCCATTGCGGCAAGGTGCGTTACAAAGGCCAGAAGGAGAAAGAACAACATACGCCTTGGTGCAAAGTAGCTCGCCATAAGTTGCCCGATTCCGTGGAAAACTTGCATGCCGGGCTATTCCTTTATCGCGAATTACGCTCAGAGGCGTTGCGCCTGTTGCTGCCGCTCTCGGATGTCGCCATGTCAGAACGCGCTCGCCAGTCGCTGATTGCGAGCCTGCACTTGGGGCTCAAACGCTATTTTCGTGGCAGTGTCGATCACTTGCGTCTTACCGAGCAGGAAGTGCCTGCAACTCAGCAACAGCCGGCGCGCCATTATCTGGTGCTTTATGACACTGTGCCCGGGGGAACTGGCTATCTGAAGGAACTGATGCTGGCACCGGAAAAGCTGATGGATATGCTGGCTTTAGCCCATGACCACATGCGCGACTGTGTCTGTCAAGATGAGCCCGACCGCGATGGTTGCTATCGCTGCCTTCTGGCCTATCGCCAAAGCCGACATCTCAAGAACACCTCCCGTGACACTGCACTGACGCTGCTGGACCGAATCATCTCGCGCCGCCACCAACTGGTTGAGACTGAAGGGCTGGAAACGATCGACCTCAATGTACTGGTCGAGAGCGAACTGGAACAACGCTTTATCGACCTACTCGACCAGCCAGCCGAGGGGCGCCACCTTGGACAGGAATTGGTCAATGGCACGCCCGGCTGGCGACTGACGCTGGATGCCGGAAATGGAAGCCCTCTAGTGAGCTGGCAGATTCGCCCCCAACCGATGCTGGGGCCTAGCCAGGGTGTCTCTCGCTCAACCCGCCCTGACTTTCTGTTGTTACCATTGAGTGCACCAACTGGAGCTCAGCCAGTAGCCGTTTATCTGGATGGATATCAGTATCATCGCGAGCAGGTCGGCGATGATGCCGAAAAACGTCAGGCGGTACTGGCTAGTGGCCAGTATCGGGTTTGGTCTCTAACGTGGCGTGATCTGACGGGTACGCCACTTCAGTGCGCCAGTCTCGCAGATATCGAGACCGGAATGTCGCTACTAAAAGTGCTTCAGCAAAAGGCAGACAAGGCTCAAGGCGCTGCAAAAGACGCTCAGCTCGCGCTGCTTAAAACCCTGGCGCCGCTGTCACTGTCCAGTTCGCGCCAGCTCATGAATGGGGCAGCCTTTACCGGGCTCATCGACTATCTGCGTGACCCTGACCTCATGACCCTTGAGTGGCATCGAGCGTGCCTGACCCAGTCCATCGCCTGGCTGGATATGCAAACGCGACAGGACGAAGCACTGCTCAGCCGCTTAAGCCAGGAACTGCACGAGAAACTTCCCGGACCGCTGACCGAGAAGCTATTGGATATCTCGGTTGGACCGCGTCTGCTGGGTGGGGTGCTTAACAGCTTTGACAACAGTCAAGGACGCTGTGAGGTATTGGTTAGCATCCCAATGCAGAAGGTGCAAGCATTAGAAGGACTGCGCGAACATTTACATGTGCATCTTTCACTAGATGATCGCGGCCTTGAAGCCAATCCGAAGGATGAAGACTACTGGCGCCGTTTCTGGCAACAGGCCAACCTGCTCCAGTTTGCACCCAACCTGACGCTCAGCACCGCTGGTGTAGCAGCCGGCGAGGGTCTGCTCGTACCCAGCTGCTGGTGGCCCCCGGTACCAGATACAATATCAGCTCAATTGGACGATGCTTGGCAGCCAATACGTAATGACAGCTTACTGGATGCCCATTGGCTCGAGTCGTTAATTGCACTCGGTGTTCCAGTGCCTCAACTTGGTGAGGACGTTATCGATGAAGCAGGCGAGGCAAGCCTGACACTGGAATTAAGCTGGCCAGAGGAGAAGGTAGCCGTCAGCTTTGATCCACTGCCCGAAGCACTTGCAGACTGGCAGGTAATTCTGTGCGATGACGCCACAGGTCTTCCCAAACACGAAGATGCGCTCGCTCAGCTCGGTAAGTGGCTCACCCTGACTGTCTGACAGCAAATAACACTTATAAGGACTCAGCAACATGACAGCAACACCCGAGACGCTTCATCAGCCAACCATTGCGCTGGCACAGGAGTTTTTGGGCGCGATGAGCAATATTCCGCGCGCCAAGCAGAATAAGGTGCAGGAGCTAATTGCCAAGTTCCGTAGCAATCCGCGCTCTACCGGCATCAACTACGAAGTGATTCGTGATGCCCGTGACAAGAACATGCGCTCGGTACGCGTTGATCAAGAATACCGCGCTATCGTGCTCAAGCCCGAGAAGGGTAATGTTTACGTGTTCATGTGGGTCGACAAACACGATGATGCCTACGACTGGGCTCGCCGCCACGAGGCTAGCATAAACCCGCAAACCGGCAGCTTACAGGTACTCGCCACCGTTACACGCGAAGTGGTCGAAAACGCGTCCACCCCAGTCAGTCAGCCCCCATCAGAAGCCCCTGATCGCGCGGTTTCTCTTTTTGAAAACATGCGCGATCGTGAACTACTGCGTCTCGGTGTACCCGAAGTGCTGTTGGCTCGTGTGAAAGGCGTGAATAACCCGGCGGCGCTCGACGCCATGGGGCTTGAGCTTCCGGATGAGTCATACGAGGCGCTACTTTTCCTTGCGCAGGGCGAGGACAAACAGGAAGTACTTGAGCTTTATGGCGCGCCAGATGAGTCACCAGAGGTCGATACCGAAGACTTCGTCCAGGCCCTACAGCAACCGGACAGCCAGCGGCGCTTCCATGTCGTAGAAGACGATGATGAGCTGACCCGCATGCTCAATGCCCCACTCGAGCACTGGCGTGTCTTTCTGCACCCCTCCCAGCGCGAGCTGGTCGAGCGTGACTGGAATGGGGCCGTCCGTGTGCTCGGGGGAGCCGGTACCGGCAAAACGGTAGTGGCTATGCATCGTGCACGCTATTTGGCTCGTCATGCCGTAAAGCGTGGTGAAGCAGATGAGCGCAGTATTCTCTTCACCACTTTCACGCGTAACCTGGCGAAAGATATCGAGTACCAACTCTTCGAGCTGTGTACTCGCGAGGAAATGGCCTGCATTGAGGTCATCAATATTGATCGCTTAATTCACCGGCTAACCGGCGGCCACGGCAAGGCGCGGCTGGCATATTCCAGCCAACCAGGCTATCGCAAGGCTTGGCGAGTCGCCCTACAGCTGATGCCGGATGAGCTGAACCTGCCAGAAAGCTTTTATGATGAAGAATGGCAGCAAGTCGTGCTACCGCAACACGTCCGCACGAAGCAGGAATACTTTCGCGCTCGGCGCGTGGGACGTGGCAAGGCGCTCAACCGTGGTCAACGAGCAGCGATTTGGCCGGTATTCGAGGAGATGCGTAACCAGCTAACCCTTGCCGGACTACGCACCATTGAAGACTGCACCTTCGAAGCGGTGCATCTGGCCGAACAGGGTCAATTGGCCCGCCAGTATCAGCATATTATCGCTGACGAGATTCAGGATTTCGGTGCCGAATCGCTCAAGCTGCTGCGTGCATTGGTCGCAGAGGATACAAACGATCTGTTTCTAGTCGGGGACGGACATCAGCGCATCTATGGACGACGTGCGACGCTTTCCAGCTGCGGCATCAATGTGCGTGGCCGTCGCGGCCGTAAATTGCGCATCAACTATCGTACCACCGAGCAAACGCGACGTTTCGCCGTAGCGCTTCTTGAGGGTGTCGAAGTCGATGACTTGGATGATGGCAAGGACTCCAGCAGCGACTATCGCTCTTTGCTGCAGGGACAAGCTCCGTCGATCTCGAACTTTGATAGTTTCGAGGATGAAGTAGACGCCCTTGCCAAACTGATCAGTGAATTGCCCGAAAATGCTAATGCCAATGATGGTGATGGCCAGCGCCCTACCCTACGCCGTGATTGTTGCATTGTCGTTCGTACTCAACGCCTGCGTGATCAATACGCTCAGGCGCTGGAAGCACGAGGCCTGCCCGTAATGTTGATGGAAAAGGACACCGGTGACGAAGCCAAGCACTTGGGCGTGCGCCTTGCCACTATGCATCGCGTTAAGGGACTGGAGTTTCGCAAGGTGTGCTTGGCTGGCATCAACGCAGGCATCGTTCCCGCGCCACGTTCTATGGAAAGTGAAGACCCGGTCGAGAAACGCTACCGCGAATTCAACGAACGTGCCTTAATTCACGTAGCAGCTACTCGCGCTATAGAAAGTCTACATATTTCAAGTTACGGTGCACCCAGTGCTTATCTTAAAAACTAGACACTACATCGAGCTACAACTTTAGTAACAAATCATCCCCAGCCTACTAACTTTCCAATACAAACTGTGCTCTGTCAGTGCGCAGCCTCAAGGCAAGCCAACCCCTTTCAAGAAGAGGTTGGCATCCAAAACAGTTCAATTTTGATTAATGAAAGCCAAGCACAAGGTGTGGGTCAAAGCGTGGGTCAAGATAATTTAGGTAACAAAAAAGCCGCTGAAATCAGCGGCTTAATCTATATTCTTGGCGGAGGGGGAGGGATTCGAACCCTCGAAGCCTTGCGGCTTACACACTTTCCAGGCGTGCTCCTTCGACCACTCGGACACCCCTCCGCATTTTTCGCTCTTGGGTAAGGCGTTGCCTTTCCCTATAGAACGGCGCGTATTTTATGTTGTAAGACGTTAAATGGCAAGTCTTTTCCGCAATCAAGCCAGAACTGCGTAGGTGCCGGTGGCTTGAAAGCAGAGTACGTCGTGGCAATAAAGCTCTTGTGCCAGCGCGATACGGCCCTTGCCGCGGGCTCCAAGGCGCTCGGCAAGCTCCTCTGCCCCTTCCGGTTTGGCGGGTTTGCAAATGAGGCGGTAGTCGTCGGTCACCGGGGCTAAAAACTTCTGGCTGGCGTCGGCCACCACGACGTCGCGGGATAGGCCCTGCTGGCGAAGCCAGAGTGTGACCCAGCACCACCCCTGCAGAGTGGCCTGCGCGGTCAATGCCCCGCCAAAGCCGGTGCCCTTGTCGTTGAGCGAAGGCGTTAGCGCAAGCTCCCAAAGCAGATGGCCATTGCTTTGGCTCATCTGCTTGAGGCCGAAGGATTCGACCATGGGAATCGCCTCGGTCAGCCACTGCTGAAAGGCGCCAAGGTCTTCCCTGCCCTGCTCGGGAAGCGCTAACCGAGGGTAAGGTAGCCCGGGCTTACGTGATTTGCTCATGCGCCCGGCTCCCTAGCTCCAGCGCTCGACAAAATTAGCGGTGTCGTGCTGCGCCAGCGGCTTGTGACGGCCACCGAGGGTGCCCAGGTAGATAAATGCCACGACCTCGTCGTCTTCCGCCAGGCTCAACCCTTTACGCACGACCGGATCAAACGCGTACTTACCGCTACGCCACATCGCCCCCAACCCCAGGGCATGAGCGGCCAGCAAGATGCCGTGGGCGGCGCAGCCCGCGGAAATCACCTGCTCCATTTTGGGCACTTTGGGAATATCCGGCGTGACGCTTGCGATGACCGCGATGATCATCGGCGCGCGCAGCGGCTTTTGGCGGGCGGCGCTCAGGGTGTCGTCCGTAGCGCTGGGGTCTTCCTGGAACTCCGCCTCGGCAAATAGCTCGCCCAAACGCTCGCGCCCTTCTCCACTGAACTCGATGAATCGCCAGGGGCGAAGCTCCTGATGGTCCGGTGCGCGCAGCGCCGCCTGATAAAGTGCCTCGAGCTGCTCAAAGCTTGGCGCGGGCTCGGTGAGCTTACCCATAGAGCTTCGCTCGTGAAGAAGCGTCAATGCATCCATACTACGGTCCTTGGGTTGGGCCTTGAGGGGGCGTTAGCGCTCTACTCTAGCGCAATGCCTTACTGCCTTGCCAGACGCAGCGACCCGGGCGGCGCCATTCCCGGCGTTGCCCGCCAGGGGCTGATATCCAGCCCGCCGCGGCGTACGTAGCGTGCCAGCACCAAAAGCTCGGAAGGCCCTGTACGCTGCTTAAGGTCGGTGAAGATGTGCTCTACGCAGTGCTCGTGGAAATCCTGATGCTGACGAAAGCCGATCAAGTAGCGTAAAAGCCCTTCGCGATCGATTTTGGGGCCCTTGTAGCGAATCATGACGCTACCCCAGTCCGGCTGGCCGGTAACCGGGCAGTTGGATTTTAGAAGATGCGAGTAAAGCGTTTCTTCGACCACCTCGGTGCCCGCGCTTAAATGCTCGGCGCTCGGCGTGTAATCATCGACGGCGATATCCAGATCGTCGAGGCACTCGCCGGGCAAGCGTGAAGGCGTGAGAGCCTGATCATCTACCTCGAAAAGCTCAACGCCAACGGCTGCCCCGGCCACGCGGGAAAGATCGCTGGTCAGCACCTCGATGACCGCCTCGCGGCTCTCGAAACGGGTCTGGTTGAAGCTATTGAGGTAAAGCTTCCAGGACTTGGATTCGATCAGGTTGGGCGAGCTTGCGGGCAGCGTAAATCTGGCCACGGCGACCACGGGCTTGCCCCGCGCATTGAGCCAGGAGACCTCGAAGGCGTACCACTCGTCTGCCCCCGTGAAAGGCAGCGCGGCGTCATCGATGCCTAGCGGCGCGCGATTGGCGGCGCGGGCAATGGCAAAGAGCAGACCCGCATCGTACTGCTGCGGGTAGGCAGAATCGCGCCCCAGGGGCGCGTGTTCCAACGTATCCGGGCGATGTGCCATGAAAGACTCCTTCGATTAGCTGCGAATACCATGACCGCGCTCGAGCATGGTCAGCGCAACGCCAAACAGCACGACGATGAACGCAAAAATAGCCGCCAGCGCCCAAACGACCGGGATATCCGACACGCCCAGAAAGCCATAGCGGAAGACGTTCACCATGTAGAGAATCGGATTCAGCATGGAGATACTTTGCCAGATATCCGGCAGCATCGAGATGGAGTAGAACACCCCGCCAAGATAGGTCAGCGGCGTGAGAATGAAGGTCGGCACGATCGAGATATCATCGAACTTGTTGGCAAGTAGCGCGTTGATGAACCCGCCAATGGAAAATAGCGCCGAGGTCAGCACGACGACCAGCACGGTCAAAAGTGGATGCTCGACGCTCAGCCGGGTAAAGAACAGCGAGACCACGGTGACGATCAGCCCCACGCCCAGGCCCCGGGCCATACCGCCTAAAATGAAGCCGGAGAGGATCACCCAATTGGGCATCGGTGAGACCATCATCTCCTCGATCGAGCGCTGAAACTTGTTGGAGAAGAAGCTCGAGGCAACGTTGGAGTAGCTGTTGGTGATCACCGACATCATGATCAGCCCAGGGACGATGAAGTCCATGTAGCTAAAGCCGTCCATCGCGCCGATGCGCGAGCCGATCAGGTTACCGAAGATGATGAAGTACATCGCCATGGTAATGGACGGCGGCAAGAGCGTTTGCGGCCAGATGCGCGTAAAGCGCTTGATCTCCTTGACCACCAGCGTCCAAAGCGCGATCAGGGTTTGGGTCGCATTCATGATGTCGCCTCCGGGCTGCGCTTTTCATCGATCGGGTTTTGGCTGCCTTCCACCATCGACACGAACATCTCCTCCAGGCGGTTGGCGCGGTTACGCATCGAAATCACGCTGATGCCCTGGGCGCTTAGCGCATCGAATACCGTATTGAGCGACTGGCCGCGCTGAATGGCCAACGAAAGCTGAGAAGGCTCTACTTGCTGGATCTCGAAGCCGTCTATTTCGGGTATGTGCTCGATGGGCGCGGCCAAATCGAGCAGGAAGGTTTCGGTATCGAGCTCGCCCAGCAGCTCACGGACGCTGGTGTCGCGCACTATTGCACCGTCATTGATGATGGCGATGTTACGACAAAGGCTCTCCGCCTCTTCCAGGTAGTGCGTGGTGAGAATGATCGTGGTGCCCTCGTCGCGATTGAGACGACGCATGTATTCCCACATGCTGCGGCGAAGCTCGATATCCACGCCGGCGGTCGGCTCATCGAGAATCAATAGTTTGGGCCGGTGCATCAAGGCGCGGGCGATCATCAGGCGCCGCTTCATGCCGCCGGAGAGCATCCGCGCGCTGCCGTTGCGCTTGTCCCAAAGCCCCAGGTCGGTCAGAAGCTGCTCGGCGCGGGGCAGCGCTTCGCTGCGCTTCATGCCGTAGTAGCCCGCCTGGGCCATCACGATATCCAGCACCTTCTCGAACTGGCTGAAGTTGAACTCCTGGGGCACGACGCCAAGCTGATATTTCGCCTTGGCAAAGTCGCGGTCGATGTCGATACCAAAAATGGACACCTTGCCTTCGGACTTTTGCACCAGCGAGCAAACCACGCCGAGCGTGGTCGACTTGCCGGCGCCGTTCGGCCCCAGAAGCGCAAAAAAATCGCCCTGTTGGACGTCAAGATCAATGCCTTTGAGGGCGTGGAAGCCGTTGCCATACACCTTGGTAAGGCCACGGATCGACAATGCCGGTTCGGCCATGGAATGTCCTGTCAGCAAAAGAGGGGGCACAAAAAACGCTAGAGGCAACCATATCGGGGCACGAGGCGCTTTTTTCAAGCCACTGTTTCAACCACTGTGCTCTGCGCGGCGCTATTAAGCTGCAGGCGGGCAGAAACGTAATTTTTTGTGATAACCCACAAACTTATAAGCAAGTCGATCTAATACTTTAGTATTATGCGTATACCCATGCGTTATAACGCTTAGCGCGCAAGGGAATAAGCAACCATAAACGAGAAAGCCACATAATGAGCACCATGACTGCCCAGCCTCCTGTCACTACCCAAAACTCAACGATCCACCGGAGCCCTCACGATACTCAACGCGGCCTGGCCGCCATTTCGCTGCGTCGGCAGCGGTTGATCGGTATAGGCGTACTATGGCTGATACTCGCCATCATGATTACGGTCAACGCCTTACAAAGCCGAGCGCTGCTTTATCACGAGCGTGAAGAGCGCATGGTCACGGCGGTGGATATCGCCATGTCGACCCTGGAACACTTCGACGAAATGGCCCAGCAGGGAATGATGACCCAAGAGGAGGCCAAAACCCTGGCCTTTGAAAACATCCGCGATGTGCGCTTTGGTGATGATGACAACTACCTGTTCGTGCTGTCCGGGGATTTGCACATGATGGCACACCCCAAGCGCCCAAGAGGCCAGGACCTGTCTCAGGTCACCGATGCGCAAGGCACGCTGCTTTTTCAAGCGATTCTGGACAATACCCGCGGCACCGGCAGCGGCTTCACCGACTACTACTCCAACTTCGCCCGCGGCAGTGATACCACGCCCCTGGTGCACACCTACGCCGAAGCCTACCCCCCCCTGGGACGTTTACGTAGCCAGCGGCGTTTTCATGGGTGACATTAGCCAGACCATCATGGCGCAATTGCTCAAGACCATTCTGGTCGGTCTGGTGGCCGGCGCGCTGGTCACGATTGCTTTCTGGGCCATGATCTCACTGATTCTACGCCGCCTGGGCGGCGAGCCGGACTACGCGGCCAACGTGGTCTCGCGTATCGCCCAGGGCGATTTGACCGCCCGGGTCGAGCTGAACGCCAATGACACCAGCAGCCTGCTGCACGATATTCAGCAAATGCGCGACAAGCTTCACACCACCATGCAAGAAATCCATGCCACCAGCGCCGCGGTGGATAGCAATTCCGGTAATATCGCGGACAGCAATCAGGAACTCTCCTCGCGCACCGACCAGCAGGCCGCGGCCATTCAGCAAACCTCCGCCAGCATGGAAGAAGTCACTGCCACCGTGCGTTTGAATGCCGATAACGTAGAGCAGGCAAAAGAGCTGGTACGAAGCGCTGGCGAAACCTCCCAGGCCGGACAAGAAGCCGTGGGTGACGCCGAGACCTCCATGCAGGCCATCATTAGCGAGGCGGCCAAAATTTCTGATATCGTCACGCTGATCGATAGCATCGCGTTCCAGACCAACATTTTGGCGCTTAACGCCTCGGTAGAAGCAGCGCGGGCCGGCGAGCATGGCCGCGGTTTTGCGGTCGTCGCCAGCGAAGTACGCCAGCTAGCCAACCGCTCAGCCGATGCAGCCAGCGAGATCAAGACATTGATCACTACGTCCAACGCTCAGGTCGACCACGGCGCCTCGAAAGTGACGACCGCCCGGGAGCGCATGGAGCATATCGACCAGCAGATTCAGCGGATCAATGACCTGTTTGCAGATATTACCGCGGCCACCCACGAACAAACCCAAGGCATCGAGCAGATCAACGTGGCCATCGCCCAGCTTGACCAATCCACCCAGGACAATGCCTACATGGTTCAGCAAACGGCAACCTCCGCACAGGATCTGAAACAGCGTTCCCAGTCGCTCACGGCGTCGTCAACTTCTTCCATCTGGGCTAGTTCAGCCCCCGCCAAGCGTTAGCGAAGCTACCCGCGTCCGGGCCGGTCAACGGCCCGGACGCGGCGCACAGGGTAAAGAGGAAGCCAGGTACGATTGTATAAACCGCGCGCACAGCAAAACGCCGCCGATGGGCGGTAGATAAAATCTTTGGATTAAAACGACGTAGAAGGGATCGAAGGATCTAAATTGGAGCGGGAAAAGAGATTCGAACTCTCGACCCTCGCCTTGGCAAGGCGATGCTCTACCACTGAGCTATTCCCGCTTAATACTGGCAAGTTGCAGCGAAATGGCGTCCCATAGGGGGTTCGAACCCCTGTTACCGCCGTGAAAGGGCGGTGTCCTGGACCACTAGACGAATGGGACACATCAACGTCGTGAGACGTTTGGAGCGGGAAAAGAGATTCGACCGAGCTGGCGTTCCAGCTCTCGACCGGCACTTGCTTTACCACACTACCAAGTTGGAGCGGGAAAAGAGATTCGAACTCTCGACCCTCGCCTTGGCAAGGCGATGCTCTACCACTGAGCTATTCCCGCTTCACATATTTTCGCAATCGAAGTGGCGTCCCATAGGGGGTTCGAACCCCTGTTACCGCCGTGAAAGGGCGGTGTCCTGGACCACTAGACGAATGGGACACGTCTTGGAGCGGGAAAAGAGATTCGAACTCTCGACCCTCGCCTTGGCAAGGCGATGCTCTACCACTGAGCTATTCCCGCACTCCGATACCTGACGATGAAGTGGCGTCCCATAGGGGGTTCGAACCCCTGTTACCGCCGTGAAAGGGCGGTGTCCTGGACCACTAGACGAATGGGACGTTTCATTGCCTCGTCGAGGTGGCGCGTATATTACTCAGAGGAGGTTTTTATGTCAAGCCACTCGCTTTCAATTTCTCTTTTCCTTTTTACACAGCGCCTTAAACTACCCTCGCACCCAAACAGAGCAGCGCGCGAAAAGGCGCTTCATTCAAGTGCAGCGCAGCGTCCCCCGCCGTGAACGTCAGTACCCGCCAGCATGTAGGGCGCGACTGACTCGCGTTCTGGCATGGTCCTTGCTCCATGTCAGACTCGATCAGTCAAAGAGATAACGCCATGACATTTTCACGCCGCTCGTTTTTGACGACCGCTGCCTCTTCTGCGGCGGGTTTGACACTGGGCATGCCAGCCATTGCCAGCGCTGAGCAGAACGCGACACCGATAGATCAAAACGTATCCTCTGCGTCTCGCTCCTTTAGTCCGGGAGACGCCTTCAATACGCAGCGAAGCTATGGCGGCGGAAGCTGCGTGGCCCCCCATCACCTGGCGGCCAGCGCCGGGCGCGACATTCTCAAGCAAGGTGGCAACGCGGTGGAAGCGATGGTGGCAGCCGCGGCCGCCATTGCCGTGGCCTATCCGCACATGAACGCCCTCGGTGGGGACGGCTTTTGGTTGATTCAGGAGCCCGGAAAGCCTCCGGTCGCCATCGACGCCTGTGGGCCCGCCGCGCGCAGGGCGACCCCGGCTTTCTATGAGGGGCAAACACAGATTCCCGAACGCGGCCCTACCGCCGCCCTGACGATGGCAGGCACCATAGGCGGCTGGCAGGAAGCACTCGACGTCGCCAGCCACTGGGGCACACCGCTCCCTCTGGCCACCCTTTTGAATGATGCCATTCGCTACGGCGAGCAAGGCATTGCCGTCTCTCGTAGCCAGGAAGCCCTGACGCGCCAACACCTGGAACGTCTATCGCAAAGCCCGGGCTTTAACGAGGCGTTTTTGCACAATGGCGAGGTACCGCGGGAAGGCGCACGTCTACAGCAGCCTCGGCTCGCCGCTACGCTACGCCGCCTGGCCGAAGCGGGGCTCGACGACTTTTACCGTGGAGAGCTCGCCCGCAGCATGGCGCAGGACTTGAGCAAGCTGGGAAGCCCGCTTCGTCTGGAGGATTTCAACGCCTACCGCGCCCAACGGGTCACGCCGCTGGAAGTCGCGCTACAAGACGCCACACTTTACAACCTGCCCGCCCCCACCCAGGGCATGTCGTCACTGATGATTCTGGCGCTTTATGAGCGCTTGGGCATCCGTGAAGGAGAAGGATTCGAACATCTGCACGGGCTGGTCGAAGCCACCAAGCGCGCCTTCATATTACGCGATCAGTACATCACCGACCCTGCCCGCATGGAGATCGAGCTGCAAACGCTTTTAAGCGCGGAAAACCTCGACCGTGAAGCGGCGCGTATCGACCCAAGCCAGGCCCTGACCTGGCCGCATACCCAAGAGCCAGGCGATACGATCTGGATGGGTACGGTGGACAGCGAAGGCCGCTCGGTCAGCTTCATCCAAAGCATTTACTGGGAGTTCGGCAGCGGCGTCGTGCTGCCGGAAAGCGGGGTCTTGTGGCAAAACCGAGGCGTTAGTTTCTCATTGGACGAAAACAGCCTGCGCGGCCTGGGCCCGGGGCGTAAGCCGTTTCACACCTTGAACCCGGCCCTCGCTCGTTTTAACGATGGCCGCACCATGGTGTACGGCACCATGGGAGGCGAAGGCCAGCCGCAAACCCAGGCTGCTATTTTTTCACGCTACGCTTTTCACAACATGCCGCTTCAAGAGGCCATCGCCGCGCCGCGCTGGCTTTTGGGGCGCACCTGGGGCGAGGACAGCACCAACCTCAAACTCGAGTCGCGTATCGACGCCGATATCGCAAGCCAGCTGCGCGCGGCAGGCCATGAAGTAGAAGTGCTCGAAAGTACCTACAGCGATACCATGGGCCACGCGGGCGCCATCGTGCACCACTCCAACGGCCTGATCGAAAGCGCTCACGACCCGCGCAGCGACGGTGGCGCAGCCAGTGTTTAACGCTACTATTTGGGCCCTGGACGCTTATAGCCTAAACTGAACCTCATACCGCCGTTGGTGGTCTGATATAAGCCGTCGATCCATTAGCCGTTGATCGATGGGCAAGAATTTTTCACAGCTGTACGTCATACATAAAGGGAGGCGCCCATGGCCAAAATCGATAAATCGCCGGAGCAGTGGCGCAGCGAGCTAAGCGCCGAGCAGTACCGGGTGGCGCGGGAGAAAGGCACAGAGCGCCCGTTCACCGGTGATTACCAAGTTAGCGACGAGCAAGGTATCTATCACTGCACCTGCTGCCACGCGCCGCTTTTCGAAAACGAGCACAAGTTCGATGCGGGTTGCGGTTGGCCAAGCTTCGACCGCCCGCTGGGTAGCCGCAGCGTAGAAGAGCACAGCGACACGAGCCACGGCATGACGCGCACCGAGGTCGTCTGCTCCCATTGTGACGCCCACTTGGGCCACGTCTTTCCGGATGGCCCGCCGGAGTCCACGGGGCTTCGTTACTGCATCAACTCGGTATCGCTTGAGTTTCATCCCAACGAGTAAGCGCGCCTGAGCTTCCCGGCACGCCCCGACGGGCTGGCATTCTGATAGAATGGCAGCCCGTTTTTTTGCCTCACGTTTGAGCTCGTAGGAGATATCCATGCTCGGCTGGTTTCCCGGACACATGAACAAGGCCCGCCGCCAGATCAAAGAGGCGCTGCCGGAAATTGACGTGGTCATCGAGGTCCTCGATGCGCGCCTGCCCTACTCCAGCGCCAACCCGATGCTGGCCGAGCTAACACGTCACAAGCCGGTGTTGAAGATTCTCACCCGAGCGGACCTGGCCGACCCCGCGCGCACCCAGGAGTGGGTCGACTACTTCGATGCCCAGGCAGATACCCGGGCGCTGGCGGTGACCACCACGCAAAGTCGCGAACTCAAGCAGATTCCCGCGCTTTGCCATACCCTGGCCGGCGCCGTCCGCGCCGACCGCGACGTGCGCGTGATGGTGATGGGCATTCCCAACGTCGGGAAATCCACGTTGATCAACGGCCTGGCCGGGCGCAAGATCGCCAAGACCGGCAACGAGCCTGCGGTAACCAAGCGCCAGCAGAAGGTACGTATCGACGGACGCGTAGCGCTGATCGACACCCCCGGGGTGCTGTGGCCCAAGATCGAAGACCAGGCAAGCGCCTACCGCTTGGCCGCCAGCGGCGCGATCCGCGATACCGCCATCGAGTATACCGATGTCGGTATCGTCGCCAGCGCCGAGCTTGCCAAGCGCTACCCCGAGGCGCTCACTGCACGCTACAAGCTCAAGGACTTGCCCGTTTTCGAGGCGCCGGAAAAACCCCAGGACGTGGACGCCGACGGCCCGGCGCGGCCGGACTTTCTCGCCCTGGCGGGCTTTGACGGTCACGCGATTTTAAAAGAAATTGCCGCCAAACGCGGCGGGCTGCGCGCCGGTGGTGTGGTCGACCTGCACCGCGGTGCCGAGGTGCTGCTGCACGAGCTGCGCGACGGCAAGCTTGGCCGTATTACGCTGGAAACGCCGGACGACATTCCCGTCACGCCTTTGCACGATGACGCCGAGATTGACGCAGACAGCGAAAGCCCCTCAGCGCATAATGGCGAACGACCTATTGACCGCTAACCCTACTGATCAAGGTAGTTTGGGACACTTCATGGATACGCCGCAGCCTGTAGAATCGCAGCCCTCAGAGCCCCAGCCGCTCAAGAAATCTCACAAATTGCATAATGTCTGCTACGACATCCGCGGGCCCGTTCTCGACCACGCCAAGCGCCTGGAAGACGAAGGGCAACGGATTTTGAAGCTCAATATCGGCAACCCCGCCCCCTTCGGGTTCGAGGCGCCGGAAGAGATTTTGCAAGACGTGATGCGCAACCTGCCCACGGCGCAAGGCTACTGCGACTCCAAAGGGCTCTATTCGGCGCGCAAGGCGATCATGCAGGAGTGTCAGCGCAAAAATATCCCGGGCGTGGGGATCGAGGACATCTATATCGGCAACGGTGTTTCCGAGCTGATCGTAATGTGCATGCAAGCGCTTTTAAACGATGGCGACGAAGTCCTGATCCCCGCACCGGACTACCCGCTTTGGACCGCCTCGGCCCACCTTTCCGGCGGCCACGGCGTTCATTACCGCTGCGATGAGCAGGCCGACTGGACGCCGGACATCGCCGATATTCGCGCCAAGGTCACCAGCCGTACCCGGGCGATCGTACTGATCAACCCCAACAACCCGACCGGCGCGGTCTATCCTCCGGAAGTCGTCAAGGAAGTCTTGAAAGTCGCCCAGGAGCATCACCTGGTGGTTTTCTCGGATGAAATCTACGACAAGATTTTGTACGACGGCGTCGAGCATACGGCGACCGGGGCGCTGGCCGACGACGACCAGCTCGTGATCACCATGAACGGGCTTTCCAAAAGCTACCGCTGCGCCGGGTTTCGCTCGGGCTGGATGACCATTTCCGGAACGCTTGCCAAGCAGCGCGCCCGGGATTTCATTCAGGGGCTGACCATGCTCGCCTCGATGCGCCTGTGCGCCAACGTACCCGCCCAGCACGCCATTCAAACCGCGCTTGGCGGCTACCAGTCGATCAACGACCTGGTACTGCCCGGCGGGCGGCTGCTGGCCCAGCGCGATATTACCGTGGAGAAGCTCAGCGCGATCCCCGGGGTCTCCTGCGTGACGCCCAAGGGCGCGCTCTATGCCTTCCCCCGCCTGGACCCGACGATCTTCAACATCAAGGATGACCAGCAGTTGGTCCTCGATTTGCTACTCCAGGAGAAGATTCTGCTGGTCCAGGGCAGCGCCTTCAACGCGCCGGATACCGATCACGTGCGTATCGTCACCCTGCCCTGGGCGGACCAGCTCGGCGACGCCCTGGACCGTTTCGCCAACTTTTTATCCCGCTACCGCCAGTAAGGCCATGAAACTGCCGGGCAGCAAACGACTCTAACAGCACGGTTTTAGACATCGCCTGAAACCGTATCGAAAAACCGTTTTAAAGACTTGATTCGACAAGCCTAAAGGGAGAGAACGACGATGATGCGTATCATGCTGTTTCTGGCCACCAACCTGGCGGTGGTGCTGGTTGCAAGCTTTACGCTGCGCCTGTTTGGCGTGGAGGGCTACTTACGTGGCCAGGGGATCAACTTTACAAGCCTCTTGCTGTTTTGTTTCATCATCGGCATGGCGGGTTCGCTAATCTCGCTTTTGATGTCGAAGTGGCTAGCCAAGCGCTCGACCGGCACCGTACTGATCGAATCGCCTTCTAATTCGACCGAGCAGTGGCTGGTGGACACCGTCGCCGAGCTTTCCCGCGAAGCGGGCATCAAAACCCCGGAAGTGGGCATTTTTCCCGCCCAGCAGTCCAACGCCTTTGCCACCGGCTGGAAGAAAGACGATGCGCTGGTCGCCGTTTCGGCGGGGCTTTTGAACCGTATGCGTCCGGACGAGGTGCGGGCAGTACTGGCCCACGAAATCGGCCATGTGGCCAACGGTGACATGGTGACGCTTGCGCTGATTCAGGGCGTGGTCAACACCTTCGTGATGTTCTTTGCTCGCGCCGTGGCGCACCTGCTCGACGGCTTTTTGAAAAGCCGTGGTAGCGAAGGCGGCCTCGGCTTTATTGGCTACTTCGCGGTGGTCATGGTGGCAGAAGTCGTATTTGGTCTGATCGCCTCGGCGATCGTTGCCTGGTTTTCCCGCTTTCGCGAATACCGTGCCGATGAAGCCGGGGCGCGGCTGGCCGGCGCCAGCGCGATGGTCAACGCGCTAACGCGCCTAAAAGCCGAAACCGAAATGCCCGACCAGATGCCGGACACCATGCGTGCCATGGCCATTACCAAAGGCCAGACCCGCTCGATGATGGAGAAACTCTTCGCCAGCCACCCGCCTCTGGACGAACGCATTCGCGCACTAAAAGAAGCCGCCTACCGTCATTAGCGCGGTCAAACGAAGGGGGTGTAAAGCGCTGAGCGTGCACACCCCCGGCCGGCGGCCTTGGCATCGTAAAGCAACTGGTCGGCGGCTCTTATCAGTAAAGACGCTTCGCCTCCCTCCATGCGCCGCGCAGTGGCTACCCCCAAGCTGATGGTCACGATCGGCGCTACCTCCGAGCCTATATGAGGAAGGGCCATCGCTCGAATGGCCTTCTCGAGTTCAATCGCCTTGCGCGTGGCATCGGCCAGGTCGGTGGCCGGCAAAAGACAGGTAAACTCCTCGCCCCCGTAGCGCGAGACCAAATCTCTGGGGCGATTCAAATGCGCTTTTATGGTCGAGGCGATGATTTTAAGACACTCGTCGCCGGATGGATGACCGTAAATGTCGTTATAGCGCTTGAAGAAATCGATATCGATAAAGAATACCGACAAAGGCAGTTCATCCTTTTGACAACGCTGCCACTCGATATTGAGAAGTTCATCGAAATAGCGCCGATTGGCAACGAGCGTCAACCCATCCTGCAGCGCAAGCTCCAGCAGCCGGTGGTTCTCCTGTTCACGCCGCTTGAGTACGGCGGCGGAAATCTGCAAAACCGTCGACCTTAAAAGCTCCGTGCTTTCGTCTTCCATGGCCGGGTGTAGCGGTGGCGTGTCCCGATTACTTTGGGCAATACGAAAAACGTGACCATTAGCCCCCGGGTGCTGGGTGACCCGTATCGACCGGCGGCTATTGATATATTCAAACGCCGGGGGCGGCTCCCCGTACATGGTCCAGGACAGGTCCAGCGCCCGCTCGGGAAGCAGGCAGGCGGCGCTAATGGCGCGCGCACTGACCCCGTGGTCAAGCAAGGCGGCGGCCTCGGCAAACTCTTCCGTAAATCCCGAGTTCCAATCGACCAGCCCACCCCGGTCATCGAAAACCGAGACGCTTTGGTTAAAAGCCTCGGGTTTACTCATGCAGTTCGCCGCGCTGCAGTTCTAGCCGCTCGGCTGCCAGCGCCGTCCCCTCCACGCGCGCGCGAATTTTAGCAAAGGCGGTTTCCCGGGGTGTCGAAACATCGTCGCAAAACGGGGAAAATCCGCAGTCGTCGGTGGTACCCAGCTGCGCCAGAGGGATGAAACGGGCCGCTTGCAGCACACGCTCGCACACCTCTTCGGCGGTTTCGATGTGCGGGCTGTTGACATCGATCACCCCGATAAAGGCGCGCTGCCAGGGTTTCAAATAGCGCGCGATGATTTTCAAACTGCGTTCCGGGTCTTTTTCCGACGCCATCGCGATATAGAAGTTACCGACCTTGAGTTCAAAAAGGCTCGGCAAAAGCTCGGCGTAATCCACGTCAGCGCTATGGGTCGCGTCGTGATCGGCACCAGGGCAGGTATGCACGCCAAGGCACTGGCGCTCTTCATCGCTAAGGCGCGCCAGTACCCGGTTGTTGAGCTCGATAAAGCTATTGAGTACGCTGCCGCTGGGGTCGAGCTTGAGCGAAAGGCGTCCTTCGGTAAAATCGATCTGTACCTTTTGGGCGCCCGCGGCGAAGCAGCCGCGTATCTCTTTTTCCTGCTCATCGACCAGGTCATCGAGAAACGCTTCGCGGCTGTAGCCCTCGATCCCATCGGCAGGATAGAAAAGACTCAACGCCGATACCGAAATAATCGCCTGCTTCATGGGCAGCTCGGTATGGGGTCTGGCCATCGCCAGGGAATCGGCGGCGGAGAAAGTGTAGCGAAACGGGCCATTGATCAACCGCGGTAAGCGGCGGACATGGCCATCGCTAAAGGGAATCTCGAGGCCATCGGAGGCAAAATTATCGCCCCCTTCCACGGAATAAGTCGCAAAGCTATGGGTCTTGCGCTGCTCGCCATCGGTAATCATGGGCGAGCCGGTGGCCTCGAGCTCGAGCATCGTCTGCTGAACGGCTTCGTCATAAAGGGCATCCATGACCGCTGCGCCGATTTCACCCGCATCGAACCGGTGCTGTGCCTGAATCAACTTATTCAAACGGGGTATGCTGCCAATGGGTTCTGTCGGTAACGTCGTCATTGATTGTCCACCACCTTATTGTACTCAGTTTAATTTTTAGTTGATTTCAAGTACGTTGCCCAGTCGGTTGGCAGGCTTTTGCCCGTTTGATGCTTTAACGTTACAGCCCATCATGCCGTCAGTACGTTGAAGCCTGCTCCTCGCAGCATGCCCTCGAGCGCTAACGCCTCGCCGGATAGCCTCACCTGAAGCGTGGCAAATTCGCGGCGTAGCGGATAGTTCGCCCGGCAGGCATCGAATCCTTTTATCACGCCCTCCTTTCGTATCGCGTAGGCCAGCGCCTCATGGTCGCGGCGAACATCGTACACAGCCCGTATACACAACCGTAGCGCATCTTCGGGGGGTAGCGCTCCTTGCAGCGTTATCGCCGCCAAAGCCGGTGACGGGCAGATGTCACTGAACGCCGGGCCGTCGGCGCTCTCTAGATACTGCGAAAGCGCCCGCTCGATCATCCAGGTGCCGCGCAGCTTCCCATCCAGACTGTGACCGGCAATGTGCGGCGTTGCCAGCGACACCCGCGCGCAAAGGTCCATGTCGATGGCGGGTTCGTTCTCCCAGACGTCGAGCACCGCCGTCATATCGCCACGCTCGGTAAGCCGTTTGGCGAGCGCTTCGCCGTCCAGGCAGTCGCCACGGCCGGCGTTGATCAGCACCGTGCCCGGGTTGAGCGCGCCAACTCGTTTGCCACCCAGCAGGTGATGAGTGGCGTGCTCGCCCTGGCGGACAAGGGGCGTGTGCAGGCAGATCACATCGCTTTGCTCGATCAGCGTATCGAGATCAACGAAACCACCGCCGCCCTCCCGCTTTGCCCGCGGCGGGTCGCACACCAACGGCGCAAGTCCCAGCGCTTTCAGCCGCTCGACCAGTCGCCCACCTACGTTACCCGCCCCCACTACGCCTACGCGGCGCTTTAAAAGCGGCCAGCCTTCGCGCTCGGCCAGGGTCGCCAGGCTGCTCAATACGTAGTCCACCACCGCCTCGGCGTTGCAGCCCGGGGCGCTTGAAAAGCCGATGCTGCGCTTACTCAAATAATCGAGATCGATATGGTCCACACCGATGGTACAACTGCCCACAAAGCAAAGCGGACTGTCCTGGATGAGCGCTTCGTCGACCCGAGTGATCGAGCGCACGATCAGCGCATCCGCATCGGCCAGGTCCTGGGATGTAATATCGCGACCGGGCCGGCGTGTAATCGTGCCCAAATGGCCAAAGCAGGCCTCAGCAGCGGGAATGTTGGCGTCAATGACAAGTTTCATAGGCGTTTGCGCGTCCGGCCTTTACAATATGCGGGAAAAAAGCGTTGTGGTTCAAAGGAGAGTGTTGTGATCGTACGCTGGGAAACCGACCATGACTATGTCCTGGTGCATATTCATCAGGACATGTTCGGCGACTGGATTTTTAGCCGCGCCTGGGGGCAGATCGGCACCCAGTTTGGTGGGTTGAAGCATCAGTTGGCCGACACCCGCGAACAGGCGCAGATGTGGCTCGATGACGAGGCCACCATTCAGGCCTCGCGGGGGTTCGATAAAGTGCTGGAGGCCGCCGACGATACGCCGGAGGCCCAGGACGCCATGCGCCAGCTTTCGCTACTGGATGCGCTTTAAGCCTTGTGGCTAAGCGTGAAGACGTGGTGCAGGTTCGTACGCCGGGCAAAATCCGGGTCGAAGGTTTTGCCGGTGATCTCTTCCACCTGGTAGCGCTCGCTAACCGCCTCATCGAGCTTGAAGCGGCGCTGGTTGTTGGAAAACACTAATGTGCCGCCGGGCGCCAGCCGCGCCATGGCAAGCTCGATCAACCGCGGATGATCGCGCTGAACATCCAGGGTGTCGCGCATCTTCTTCGAGTTGGAGAAGGTCGGCGGATCCATAAAAATCAGATCGAAGCGGGTATCCGCGTTTTCCAGCCAGCGAAAACAGTCCTCGCGCACCACCTTGTGGCGGCGCAGATCGAGATCGTTCAATACGAAGTTGTCTTTCGCCCACTCGAGATAGGTTTTGGACATATCCACGCTAACGCTATCGCTGGCGCCGCCGAGCGCGGCCTGCACCGTCGCCGTGGCGGTATAGCAGAACAGATTCAAAAAGCGTTTACCCGTGGCCATTTCGCCGAGCATCCGCCGTACCGGGCGGTGATCGAGGAAAAGCCCGGTATCCAGGTAGTCGCGCAGGTTCACCCATAGCCGGGCACTGCCCTCTCGAACCTCGAAACGCTCGTTACTGGCATCCCGCTTTTGGTACTGGGCGCTACCGCTTTGGCGCTCGCGGCGCTTGATATAGATATCGGCCGGGCGAACGCCCAGCGCTTCGGGCAGTACCTCCAGCGCATCGAAAAGCCGCTTCTGGGCCTGGGCGGCGTTGACCGTTTTCGGTGCTGCGTACTCCTGCACGTGCACCTTGCCGGCGTAGCGGTCCACCGCTAGCGCGAACTCCGGCATATCGGCGTCGTACACGCGATAGCAGGTTTCACCGCTTTGCTTGAGCCACTTTTTCAAACGCTTTTGGTTCTTGGCCAGCCGGTTGGCAAACATCCGGGCGTTTTCAGAAACGTGCCTTTCGGTTGCGGCTTCAGTGGCCTTATTGGACGCGTCCTCAGGAGCACGGCCCTCGCTCGGCCCGCCCTCTTCGCTACCCTGCGGGCCGGCCTCGCCCTCGCTTCCCGATTGAGCGCTGCGCGGGGGTGCTTTGCCTTCGCCAATGGCCATCAGCAGCAGCTTGGCATCCAGCGCGCCGTTTTTCAGCGCGTACTGCTTGTGGGCGCGAAGACCGAGCCGGTGACCAAGATCCGGGTTGCCGGTAAACAGCGCAAGCGTCCAGCCCGGGAACAGCGCCTTGGCTTTATCACCAAGCGTGGCGTAAAGGCCCACCAGCTCGGGTAGCTCGCCAAGCCGCTCGCCGTAAGGCGGGTTGGTGATGAGTAGCCCGCTTTGGCTCGTTAACGCCTCGGGGCGGCTCAATTTATTCAAACTCTGCCCGTCGAGCTCGATCAGTGCGGGCACGCCGGCGCGCATGGCGTTGGCCCGGGCCGCGGAGAGCGCCGCCGGGCTCTGGTCGAAGCCGAAAAGCGTCGTTTTGCAGCGCTTACGTCCGATCGAGGCACGCGCCTCGGCTTCACGCTTGAGCTCCTGCCAAATAGCCGTGTCGTGGCCCGCCCAGCCCTGAAACCCGAAGCGCTGACGGTGAAGGTTCGGCGCCTGGTCGGCCGCCATTAGCGCAGCCTCGATCAAAAGCGTCCCCGAGCCACAAAGCGGGTCGACCAGCGCCTCGCCCTGTTTGGCGCGCTCGGGCCAGCCTGCGCGCACCAAAAGCGCAGCGGCCAGGTTTTCCTTGAGCGGCGCGTGGCCGACCTCCTTGCGGTAGCCTCGGCGGTGCAGGCTGTCGCCGGAAAGATCGATACCCAGCGTCAAATTCGACCGGTGCAGGTGGGCGTAAAGACGCAAATCCGGCGCTTTGGTGTCCACGTTGGGGCGCGCAAGCCCGGCCAGCGCCAGCGAATCCACCACCGCGTCCTTGACCGTTTGCGCCCCAAACCGGGTGTGGCGAATCTGCTCGCTGCGCCCGTGAAAATCGACCGTCAGGGTTTTACCCGACGCGATATGCGACGGCCAGCTCACGGCAAGCGCCCCGTCGTATAGCTCGGCGGCGCTTTCCACCAGCGGTGTGCGGCCAAGGATCAAAATGATTCGATTGGCAAGCCGGGACCAGAGGCAGGCGCGGTAGGCGCAGGCCAGGTCGGCGCTAAAATAGACGCCAGCGACCGTGGCCTTGCAGCCACCCCCTCCCAGGGCTGCGAGCTCCTCCATGAGCAGGCTTTCGATGCCCTTGGGGCAGGTCGCTAAAAAATCCAACGGGGCGTTTTGGCTGGGCTCGGTCATAAGTCTGGCCGCGCGTAACCGCGCGAAATTCCTATATATGGCAAATGTATTTACATTAAATGACAATTTTGGGTCGACAGCGGCCCCAATCATGGGCTAACAATAAGACAGTAGCTACTGAAAACGCATGCGTAATCTGTCAGGGTTTATAGCCGGGCAAATTATTGCCTCAAAGGTTTCACTTTAAACCCATGGCTTGTCGGGATTGAATGGCCGCCGTTTCGCACGTGAGTGCCAAGCGCTTGGCAGCTGATCAAACTCGCTCTTGAAGTAAGCTCCGAAACGGCGGCCGGCCACTCTTCTCACTCCGGCATACCGTTTCATACCCAAGGCTTTCATAAAAGAGGTCAGCCAATGAAACGACAAAAACGTGATCGCTTCCAGCGGGCGTATGTTCATGGTTATAAAGCGGGGGTTTCGGGTCGCTCCCGGGACGATTGCCCCAGTCAAGAGGTCAATTTACGCGAGTACTGGATGAGCGGTTGGCGTGAAGGTCGCGGCGACCAGTGGGACGGTATGACCGGCGTTTCCGGTATCCACAAAAACCCCATGGTCACCACCTGACGATTCCCCCTTCAAAAGCTAATTGAACCGATCGAGCCCGCTCATTTTTAAGCGGGCTTTTTCATGCCTTGCGCTTACTCGCAAGCGCCATTCCTACCTTTGGGCGATTGCCTTGGCACAGCGGCGTACCAGGCCCGGGCCTTCGTAGATGAGCCCGGAGTAGAGCTGCACCAGGTCCGCGCCAGCGGCGAGCTTTTCTCTGGCCTTTTTCGGGCTGTCGATACCGCCGACCCCAATGATCGGCAGCGTCGGCAGATGCTCCCGGAGTGTGCGAATGACGGCGTTGGAGGGCTCGAACACCGGACGACCGGATAACCCGCCGGCCTCTGCGGCGTGGGCGTGGCCTTCGACCGCCGCGCGCTCCACGGTGGTGTTGGTGGCAATCACGCCATCAAAACCATTGTCCGTGATACTTTGCGCCACCAGGGCGATTTCATCGCTGCTCATATCCGGGGCGATCTTGATCAAAAGCGGCACCTTGCGCCCGGCCTCCAAATTCAGCACGTTGCAGCGCTCGCGAATGGGTCCGAGCAGCGCATCGAGCTGGGCTCCGAACTGTAGCGTACGAAGCCCCGGCGTATTGGGCGATGAAACGTTCACGGTGACGTAGTCCGCCACGCCGTGCACCGCGTCCAGGCAGACGAGATAGTCCTCCAGCGCCCCATCCACCGAGGTGGTGAGATTCTTGCCGATGTTGACGCCCACCAGCCCCGCATAGCGGCGCTTTTTAACCTGCTCGACCAGGTGAGCCACCCCCTTGTTATTGAAGCCGAAGCGATTGATGAGTGCGCCGTGTTTGGGCAGGCGAAAAAGCCGCGGCTTGTCGTTGCCCGGCTGGGACTTGGGTGTGACCGTGCCGACTTCGACAAAGCCAAACCCCAGCGCCCCCAGCGCATCCAAATGGTCGGCGTTTTTATCGAGCCCGGCGGCCAGGCCTACCCGGTTGGCAAAGCGCAGGCCCATCAGCTCGACCGGGTCACTTACCGTGCTGCCGTACAATTTTTCCACTCCGCCGGCCTTGTGGAGCGCATCCAATGCGCGAAGCGTGAGGCCGTGGGCATTTTCAGGGTCCAGGCGGAACAGCAGCGAACGGGT
This sequence comes from Vreelandella sp. GE22, assembly GCF_968212445.1. Classification (NCBI taxonomy): domain Bacteria; kingdom Pseudomonadati; phylum Pseudomonadota; class Gammaproteobacteria; order Oceanospirillales; family Halomonadaceae; genus Vreelandella; species Vreelandella sp. GE22. The sequence continues at coordinate 1,064,676 of NZ_OZ309110.1, read as the reverse complement.
AAGCTGATACATCAAGGGCTCCAGGCGGGTATGGGCGGTAAGCATCGAGGGCGGGCGGCGATTATAACGTAAAGCGCCAGCGGGCGCAGGGCCGCGCCCCGGCGCTTTTACAAGGGCTCATACAGCACAAAAAAAGCGCCCCGCTGAGCGGGGCGCTTTCGAGCTTGAAAGCCTTTTTAGCCTTCGCTGCCGCTTTCGGCCAGATCCACCAACTCGCGAACGGCGACGGCGAAGAGTGCAAAGCCGCCCTCAGTGCCACCGTGCACCTCCTCGACCAGGCTACGCCAACGGCTGTGCAGGTCCTTGTGCTGCTCGAGCCACTGATCGACCAACTCTTGGGTATCGCGGCTGCCGGCGTCCATTTTCAGCACGCTGATGGTCAGCGCCAGCTGCTGACGGTCGATGTCATCGCGGAAGGTTTCCCGCGCCTGGGCCTGCCAGGCATCGCGCACCTCGAGCTGGGTGACCTGACGCGTCATCCAGGGAAGCTCCAGGCGATTGCCGATCTCATAGAAGACCTCGGCAACGCGCTGGGGTTTTTCGTTGGTGGTGCGCGCGGCATAGATGATGCCGAGCCCGGCGTAGAGGCTCGGCGCGCCGGCAACGGTGGATGCCAGCGTTTCGGGTACGCCCTCTTCCTGAAGCTGATCGCGGCGCTGTTGCCACTCCTCCTGCTCATCGCCGCTCAAAAGCTCGCCAATCCCTTCCTGAAGCTGGGTCAAGCGCGGGGCGAAGTACTCGATGGTGTCCTGGGTGGAGAGCCCCAGGTGCAGGCGCACGAACCAGCGGGTGGCACGGCGGATCAGACGCATCAAATCGAGCATCATGGCGTACTGCACGCGGTTGGGCACCTGGTTGTCCAGCGCCTCGATCTGCTCCCAAAGCGCCTTGAAGTTGAACGCGTCACGAGCGATGACGTAGGCGCGGGCGATATCCGCCCGGCCGGCGCCGGTGGAGTCGATCAGCCGGCGCATGAAGACGATGCCCATGTGATCGACCAGGTCGTTGGCCACCTGAGTAGCGACGATCTCACGCTTCAAGCGGTGCTCGTACATCTCGTCCTGGTAGCGCTCGACCAGTATGGAGGGGAACAGGTGCTCCAGGTAGCGGTGGACATAGGGGTCATCGGGGACGCTGGACTGCACCAGGTCGCCCTTCAACGTGCTTTTCGCGTAGGAAATCAGCACGGAGAGCTCGGGCAGGGTCATGCCTTCGTTGTTGCTTGCGCGCTCTTTGAGAATCTCGTCCGAGGGCAAGAACTCGAGTTCACGGTCGATCTGACCGGCGCTTTCGAGTTCGCTGATAAAGCGCCGGTACGGGCCGGACCCCTGACGCGACAGCCGTTCGGAAAGATCGATCGCCTGGGTTTGCCGGTAGTTATCCAGAATGACCAGCTCGCCTACTTCGTCGGTCATTTCCGCCAGCAGTTCGTTGCGCTGCTTGTCGGTCATGTCGCCACGCTTGACGATCTCGTCGATCAATATCTTGATATTGACCTCGTGATCCGAGCAGTTCACGCCGCCGGCGTTATCGATGAAGTCGGTATAGACGCGCACGCCTTTACGCGCGGCTTCCATGCGACCGCGCTGGGTCAGGCCGAGGTTACCGCCCTCGCCCACCACGCGGCAGTTAAGCTCGCTGCCATCGATACGCAAGCCGTCGTTGGCCTTGTCGCCCACGTCCGCGTCGCTCTCCTCGGAGCCTTTCACGTAGGTGCCGATACCGCCGTTCCAGATAAGATCGACGTTCGCCTTGAGCATTGCGTTGATCAGCTCATTGGGCGAGAGCTTCTCGGCCTCGATACCGAACACCTGGGCCATCTCTTCGGTGATCGTGATCGACTTCGCGCTGCGGCTGAATACGCCGCCCCCCTTGGAGATCAGCTCTTCGCTGTAATCTTCCCAGCTCGAACGGGCCATATCGAACATCCGCTTGCGCTCGGCGAAGGCCGCCTCGGCGTCCGGATTGGGGTCGACGAAGATATGCAGATGGTTGAACGCGCCGACCAGTTGAATCTTGTCGGAGAGCAGCATGCCGTTGCCGAACACGTCGCCGGCCATATCGCCGATGCCGACCACGGTGAACAGGTCGCGCTGGGTATCCAGATCCAGATTCTTGAAGTGACGTTTAACCGACTCCCAGGCGCCCTTGGCGGTAATCGCCATCTTCTTGTGGTCGTAGCCGTTCTCACCGCCGGAGGCGAAGGCGTCGCCCAGCCAGTGGCCGTACTCCAGCGAAATAGCGTTGGCGATATCGGAAAACGACGCCGTGCCCTTGTCTGCCGCAACCACCATATAGGTGTCGTCATCGTCGTGGCGTACCACGTTTTGCGGCGGCACGACGGTGGTGCCGTCGAGATTGTCGGTCACGTCCAAAAGCGCACGGATGAACGTCTGGTAACAGGCGATCCCCTCTTTTTGCTGGGTTTCGCGGTCAGCGTCTTCCGGCATGCGTTTGCAAACAAAACCGCCCTTGGCGCCGACCGGTACGATGACCGAGTTCTTGACCTGCTGCGCCTTGACCAGGCCCAGTATTTCGGTGCGGTAATCCTCGAGACGCTCGGACCAGCGCAGCCCGCCCCGGGCGACCTTACCGTTGCGCAGGTGCACACCCTCGACCCGCGGCGAGCACATGAAAATCTCGTAGACCGGGCGCGGCTTGGGCATACCGGTGACTTTAGTGGGCTCGAGCTTGTAGGCGATATAGTCCTTGAAGCCGCCCTCCGGGGTTTTCTGGTAGTAGTTGGTGCGCAGGGTCGCGTTGATCAGCTCCATCATGCGGCGCAGCAACTGGTCATCGCTGAGACTCGCCACGCCTTCGAGGTGCTCGATCAGCCGCGCTTCGCAATCCGCTGTATCGTGGGATTCGGCTTCGGGGTCGAAGCGCTGCTTGAAAAGCGCGACAAGGGTCTGGGTGATCTCGGGATAGCTTGCCAGGGTCGTCGCGATATAGGCCTGAGACATACCGAAGCGAATCTGCTTGAGATAGCGGGCGTAGCCACGCAGCATCGCCACTTCGCGCCAGTCCAGCCCCGCGCCGAGCACCAGTCGGTTGAAGGTGTCGTTGTCCGCTTCGCCCGCCCAGATACGCTGAAACGCTTCGCTGAAGACATCGCGCATTTGGCTCATGTCGACGCCGCTGCGGGTGTGCTCGAGCTCGAAGTCGTGAATCCAGTAGCGCTGTTTGGGGCCGTTGATGTCGTAGGGGCGCTCGCCCAGCACGCGAAGGCCGAGGTTTTCCATCATCGGCAGTACATCGGACAGCGGTATCTGATCATCCCGATGGTAGAGCTTGAGGTTCATGCCGCCGGCCTGCTCTTCCATCGGCCGGTAAAGCGACAACGACAGCTTCCTGTCGCCTTCGAGCGCTAGCAGGTGCTGAATGTCGAACACCGCCGTGCGCGCGTTGAAATCCTCCCGGTAGCTTGCCGAGAAAGCCTGCTGGAACTCCCCCATCAAGCTATTGGTGCGCTCTTCGCCAAAGCCTTCGGTCATGGCTTCGAAGAGCTCGTCGCGCCAGCTGCGCGCCAAGCGGGCGACCTTTTTCTCCAGCCGCTTCAGGTCGTACTCGCTGGGCGCGTCGCCCTTGAAGCGCAGGATCAGCTGGATACGCGCCAGCACCGACTCCGAAAGATAGGTGTTGAAGTCGCCAAAGCGCGCGTCGAGCTCGTCGCAGAGCATGGTCTGAATGCGCTGGCGCAGGTCGGTGGAGAACACGTCCCGCGGCACGAACACCAAGCACGAGTAAAACTTGCCACTCACGTCGGTGCGAATGAACAGACGCACCTGGCGGCGCTCGCGAATATTCAGGATACCCAGCGCGGTTTCGGCCAGCGCCTCGGTGCCGATCTGGAACAAATCATCCCGCGGAAAGACTTCCAGCACCTGCAAAAGCTGTTTGCCGTTGTGGCCCTGGGGGTTGAAGCCCGCAATGTCCATCACCGCCTTGAGCTTACGGCGCAAAAGCGGAATGTTGCGCGGCGATTCGTTGTACACCGTGGCGGTGAACAAACCGAAAAAGCGCCGCTCGCCGGTCACGTTACCGTCGTCGTCGTAGCGGTCGACGGTAATGTAGTCCGGGTAGGTCGGCCGGTGAACGCGGCTGTGGTGCGCGCTCTTGGCAAACGAGAGAAGCTGTGGCACCAGCACGAAGCCTTGGCCGTCTTCGTCCACGCCCTCTTCGGTGCGGATGCGCTCGCGATAACGCGCCTGGTTGAGGCGGAAAACCCCCAGCACGCTCTCGGGGTCGCGTTGGAGATCACCGTCGCGCAGGTGGTACTCGTCGTAGCCCAGGAAGGTGAAGTTGTCCTTCAACAGCCACTCCAGAAACGCGATTGCCTCTTCGTGGTCGTCCGGGTCGACCTGGGGCGGGCAGTTCTTCTCGAGCTCCTGGATCGCCGAGGTGATCTGGTTACACATGGGATCGAAATCATCAACGGCGGTGCGCACGTCGCGCAGCACGTTGTTGAGCTTCTCTTCCATGCTCGAAAGCGCCTGGCGGTCGGTGTGGCGGTCCACCTCGATGACGATCAGCGACTCCTTCGCTTCCGGCGCGTCGACCTCGCGGGGCGAGGTGAGCGTCTCGAGTTGATCGCTCGCGTCACGAGCCACGGCGAACACCGCGTTTTGAATCGCGTGGACGGTCAAGCCCCGGCGGTTGAGCTCGATACGCACCGAATCGACGAGAAACGGCATGTCCTCGTGCAGCACCGCCACGAAAGTATGGTTGGACTGCCAGCCGTGCTCTTCGAAATCCGGGTTGAAGATACGCACTTTCGGGCTATCCGGGTCGTGGTACTGTAAAAACTGCCAAATCGAAAGCGTGGCGCCGTAGAGGTCGTCCAGTCGGCGGTTAACGAAATCTTCCACCGGTACGGTCGCGTAAAAGTGCCGCGCGAAGGTTTCTACCTGGGCCGCCCGGTCGGGTTCCAAGCGCGCCTCCAAGCGCTCTTGCAACTGCTTTAAAAGATCTTGCCGACTCTCTTCACTCGCAACGTAGTGCATCCATCACCTCGATTGCTGGGCCCTTGGGCCGAAAAACGAACAGTTACAGGCCGTAAGGCCACGATACCGGTTAGCTTACGCGAATAGGCCGCGCCGCCCTACTGCTGTATCAATTTGCTTATAGAGTATGTCGCTTTCGCATTACGCACGCCTAACGGCGCTTCAAGATCACCCCACACTCGCAGTGATGGGTGAACGGAAACTGATCGAACAGCGCAAAGCGCTCGATCGTGTGCGTTTTGGTAAGCGTTGTCAGATTATCGGCAAGCGTTGCCGGGTTGCATGAAATATAGACGATCTGATCGTACTCGCTGATCTGCTCGCAGCTTTGCTGATCGAGCCCCGCGCGCGGCGGGTCGACCAGCACGGTCGAGAAGTCGTAGGCGTCCAGGTCCATCTCGGCCACGCGCCGCCCGATCTTCTCGCCTTTCAGCGCCAGCGAAAAGTCCTCCGCCGACATGCGCGCAACGAACGCATTCTCGATGCGATTAGCGTCGATATTAACGTTAGCACTTGCAACCGACGTGCGGGAGATTTCCGTGGCCAGCACGCGGCGGAAATTCTGCGCCAGCGCGATGGTGAAATTGCCGTTACCACAGTAAAGCTCGACCAGGTCGCGCTCGTTCTGCCCGGTGGTGGCCTCCATCGCCCAGCCAAGCATCGTTTGGCAAATATGCGCATTGGGCTGGGTAAAGCTGTTTTCCACCTGCTGGTAGTCGAACGTGCGCCCGTTGACGTTCAGGCGCTCCCAAACGTGGTCGCGGGTCAACACCAGGCGCTGCTTGCGCGAGCGCCCGATGATCATGATACCAAGCGCGGCCTCGAGTGCGCGGGCCTCGGCCTCCCAGGCCTCGTCCAGCGGGCGATGATAAATCAGCGTGACCAGCGCCTCGCCGCTTAGCGTGGTGAGAAACTCCACCTGAAAAAGGCGTTTGCGCAGCGTGTCGCTTTGCAAAAACGCCTCTCTGAGCTTGGGCATCAGCTCATTGATGCGCTCGCTTGCCACCAAAAACTGATCCAGGCGCACGACCTTCTTGTCCTTGGGGTCCTCGGGATTGACCTCGAACATAGCGTAGTAAAGGTCGTCGCCTTCATGCCAGATACGAAACTCGCAGCGCTGGCGGTAGTGGCTGGGCGGCGACGGATACACCTCCAGCGCGGGCGGTGAAAACGGTGCGAAAAGCGCCTCGACGGAGACACGTTTGTCTTTGAGCTGCTCGTCATAGCGTTGGGGGTCGACAGCGGGAATAGCCAAAACGGCTCCTTATACATTAATCAGAAACGCCCCGGGCACTCAGGGCAGCCGTAAACATTGGGGGGGCTTGAAGCCAAAATCGGCAAAACCGGCGGTCAGGTGGCCGGCCGTGGCGGTGGTAAAGCAGCGCCCATCGAGCGGGCCGGTCGAGCGCGGGGCAACGTCGAAGACGCGACGGGCGATGGCATCGCCGGAATCGACCCAGGTAAGCGCGGTGGGCGCCAGCTCTTCGAGCAGCGGCTTTAAAAGCGGAAAGTGGGTACAGCCGAGCACTACGGTATCAAGCGGTGGAGACGCTTCGAGCGCCTGCCACAAAGGCGCCAGCGCACGCTGGATGCGCGCTCGGTCGACAGGGGTTCCGGCAAGCCAGGCCTCGGCTTCGACCACCAGCGCGTCCGCGGCTACCCTGGTCACCAGGCAGTCGCTGGCAAAGCGCTCGATCAAATCCTGGGTATAGGGGCGATTGACCGTTGCGCTGGTGGCCAACAGGCCAATATGGCGGGTTTGGCTTAAGCGCGCGGCGGGCTTGATCGCCGGTACGGTGCCAATCACCGGAATATTCAGCGCCTCGCGCAGCCCGGCGAGCGCCAGGGTGCTGGCGGTGTTGCACGCGACCACCAGGGTACTCGCCTCACAGGCGCTTACCGCCGCTTGGCAAACACGCAGAATACGCCGGGCCAGCGTGACATCGTCGCGCACTCCGTAGGGGAGCCAAGCGTTGTCGCAGGCGTAGCACATGGCCGTATCGGGTTGGCGCCTGTAGAGCGAGCGAGCCACGGAAAGCCCGCCCACGCCGGAATCAAAAATCAGGATAGGCCCGCTCATTGCGCCCCGCCCGGCCTGAGAGATGGGTTAGCCACAGCGCCCTCGAGTGTTTAAAAAGACGCCAGTTTAACACGCCCGCAAAGCCTGGGCGCGAACGCCGCTATACGGCGGGCACGTCGGCGCCGCGAAGCTCGTCGTAAAGTTCCGGATAAGCATCTTGCAGGCGCTCGAGTTCCTGCTGCGCTTTGCCGGGAAGCGCCTGGCTTAGCTCTTCCAGGTCCTCTTGAGTGAAGTACTTGTCGATCAGCGGAAAAAGCTTTTCACGCTCGTGGCGAAGGTAGCTGCGGTGTGCATCCAGGTAGGTATTCAGGTCATCGCTAAAGCGGTCCATCGGCAGCACGTTATCCATCAAAATCATGTCGATATCGTCGGAAAGCTGCGCAAGGCTCGGCTTCAACTCACGGTAGTCGCTGGCCATTTTCTCCATGGAGGGCAACTCTTCCGGCGCTTTCTCTTCGAGGCGCTCCACACAGATTTTCTCCAGGGGCGTGGCGAAATCATTCATGTAGGACAAAATGTAGTCGACGACTTCGCGCATCAGGTTGAAGTTGGGCCGTTCGCCCTGCGCCAGCGTTTTCTGCTTGAGCTGAAGCACATGAAGCATTCGTGCCATATTGGCATGATCCAGACGCAACTGATTTAACATGACGATCTCCTTGAGGTGTGGTCGAGCCTTTTGCTTCAACGCCCTGTAAAAGCCCTAAAAACGCGCTGGGGAGGCAGTTTCTACTACGCTAATGAACACGGTAAGATTGAACATGCGCCCGGCCGGGCGGCTTTGCAAATGCGGTGATCAAAGGCATTGCGTTACCAGATTACGTCCTAAAATAGCCTGCCGCAACGCGCTTTGCCATAGCCCCAAGCCTGGGCTCGACTGACACCGGAAGACGGAAGTAGACATGGACCTTTTTGAAAGCGCCTTTGAACCACCTGCCGAGGGCGCTCCGCTCGCCTTTCGTATGCGCCCACGTCACCTGGACGACTACGCGGGTCAACAAGCGCTGGTCGGCCCCGGAAAACCGCTGCGCCAGATGGCCGAATCGCAAACGGTGCGCTCGATGATTCTCTGGGGCCCGCCCGGCGTCGGCAAAACGACCCTCGCCGAGCTTCTGGCGCGCGCCTCGAGCGCCGAGCTCGAGCAGCTAAGCGCCGTGATGGCCGGCGTCAAGGAGATTCGCGGCGTCGTCGAGCGCGCCCGACAAACCCGGGCGCAGACGCTGCTCTTTTTGGACGAGATTCACAGGCTCAATAAAAGCCAGCAGGATGCGCTGCTACCCCACGTCGAATCCGGGCTTTTGACGCTGATCGGCGCGACTACCGAAAACCCCTCTTTCGAGGTGAACTCGGCGCTTTTATCGCGTACCCGGGTATACGTGCTCAAGCCGCTCACCCAGGAGGAACTGATTGGCGTGATGCGCCAGGCACTGGAGGATACCGAGCGCGGCCTGGGCCGGCGTGCGATCGACCTGGAAGAGGGCGTGCTGGAAGCCCTGGCCCACGCCGCGGCGGGCGACGCGCGCCGGGCGCTGGGTCTTTTGGAAACCGCCTGCGACTTTACCCGGCAAGAGGGCGAGCGCGAAGTGCTGCACAAGCAAGCCCTGGCGGATGTGATCGGCCACCAGTCCAGCGCCTTCGATAAACAGGGCGACGGCTACTATGACCTGCTCTCGGCGATTCACAAATCGATCCGCTCGTCGCGCCCGGACGCCGCGCTTTTATACATGGCGCGCTTTATTCAGGGCGGCGGTGACCCGCTGGACGTGGTGAGACGACTTTGCGCCATCGCCTCGGAAGATGTGGGCAACGCCGATCCAAGGGCGCTTCCGCTGGTGATCGCCGCCTGGGATGCCTATTTGCGGCTGGGCGATTATGAGGGCCAGCGGGCGATTGCTCACGCGGCGATCCACCTGGCGGTAGCGCCCAAGAGTAACCGCATCGACCGCGCCTGGAACGCCGCGCAGCAGTTCGTCAAAAACCAGCCCCAGGTGGATGTGCCAAGCTATTTGCGTAACGCTCCGACCAAACTGATGGAGGAACTCGGCCACGGCGAAGGCTATCGCTACGCCCACAACGAACCAGGCGGCTACCCGGCGGGCAGCGCCCACGACTGCTGGCCAGACGCGCTACCCAATACGCGCTTTTTCGAGCCCAGTGATCATGGCCAGGAAAAGCGCTTTGCCGAGATCATGGCCTGGCGCGAAGCCCAGGACGCAGAAGCCGATCAGGCGCCCTGAGGCGCCTGATCGGTGGTTGCTGATATCAAAACAAAGAGACGCGCTGGACGCGTTTCGGGTCAGTAACTTTCGCGAATCACATCGGTGCCTTCGGGGATTTCGAAATCGAACAAACTGGTGTCGATACGCCCGTTTTGAACCACGTTGTTGAACGCAATCGCGGTACGCTGGCCGGTGCTGTCGGTCATTAGAAGCTCGGTCAGGGTCTCGCCCTCGAACACCATGCTCAGTTCTTCGAACAGCGTATCGTTGGAGGTCGGGATCAGCGTAAAGATATCCTCGCCCCCCTCCTGCTCATAAAATACGTCGTAGCTTTCGGTCAGATCAACGGTACTGCCCGAGAGCAACAGCGCCGGCGTGTGCGAGACGCGGTTATCCATCGCCTGCACGGTTACCTGCTCCAGATCCGGGTCGTACAGATAGACTTCATCGCCATCGGACACCACGACCTGGGCGTAGGGTGCTTCGACTTCCCAGCGCAACATGCCCGGGCGAGAAAGCCACATCTCACCACGCGCCTGCTGCAAGCGCTCGCCTCCGCTGCCGCTGATTTGCTGCTCGAAAGACGCCTGATAGCTCTCCAGCGGTTCGAGGCGCTCGGTGAGGCGCTCGGCGGCGTCGTCGGCAAGCGCCAAAGGCGATGCAAAGCCAAGGCCCAGCGCGCTGGCGGCCAGCATCAGCGAAGAAGAACGTCGAGTATCTGTGTCGCTCATAACCTTACTCCCTAGGCAGTGTTGCCAAATAGCGGTCGTCCTCGAATGAGTCAATACTCAAACGGGCAAGTACTTAAATTGATAAGTACTTAAAATGATTAGTACTTAAAATGATTAGTACGCAGTGCCGCGTTAATGCTTGATTGGTAGGACTTTTAACGTCCTTGTCCATACTCAGACGCGTCTTACGCCCCGGGGTTTCATCCGGGGCGCGACTTTCACGCTTGTTGCACGATTGCCCGCGTCGTTACTGGCCAACCGGCGGCGGCGCCAGCACTTCTCGGGCACCGTTAGAGCCCATCGACGACACGACTCCGGCGCCTTCCATGGCTTCGACCAGGCGCGCGGCGCGGTTGTAGCCGATCTTGAAACGGCGCTGCACGGCAGAGATCGAGGCCTTGCGAGTCTCGGTGACGAACTGCACGGCTTCGTCGTAGAGCGCATCCTGCTCGGCATCGTCATCACCGCCCCCCTCAGCCTCGAGCCCGGCCAAGGCGTCCGCCGAGACACCGCCGGAGAGAATCTCATCGATATACTCGGGCTCGCCGCGACGCTTCCAATCTTCCACCACCCGGTGTACCTCGTCGTCGTCCACGAAGGCGCCGTGCACGCGGTTGGGCGGCCCGGAACCGGCGGGTAGGTAGAGCATGTCACCGTGGCCCAGCAGGCTCTCGGCGCCGCCCTGGTCGAGGATCGTGCGCGAATCGATGCGTGACGAGACCTGAAACGCCATGCGGGACGGAATGTTGGCCTTGATCAGACCCGTGACCACGTCCACCGACGGGCGCTGGGTGGCCAGAATCAGATGGATACCCGCGGCCCTGGCCTTCTGCGCCAGACGTGCGATCAGCTCTTCCACTTTCTTGCCGACGATCATGAACATATCGGCAAATTCGTCGATCACCACCACGATATAGGGCAGCTTCTCGAGAATCGGCGGGGTCTGGTGCATCTCCCAGGGCTGGGGCTCCCAAAGCGGGTCCGCCACTTGGGCACCGGCGCGCTCGGCCTCATCGAGACGGGCGTTGAAGCCGGCGATATTACGCACGCCCATCGCTGCCATCAGCTTGTAGCGCCGCTCCATTTCGGCCACGCACCAGCGCAGGCTGTTGGCGGCCTCTTTCATATCGGTGACCACCGGCGCCAGCAAGTGTGGAATGCCGTCGTACACCGAAAGCTCGAGCATTTTCGGGTCGACCATGATCAGCTTGAGCTCGTCCGGCGTGGCCTTCATCAACATCGAAATCAGCATGGCGTTGACACCCACCGACTTACCCGAGCCCGTAGTACCCGCCACCAACAGATGGGGCATCTTGCCCAGATTCGCCACGACCGGGCCGCCGCCGATATCTTGACCCAGCGCCATGGTCAAAGGCGAGCTCTCCTGCTGGTAGCGCTCGGAGTCGATGACTTCACGCAGGCGAATCATCGCCCGGTGCGGGTTGGGAATCTCGATACCCACGGTCGGGCGGCCGGGAATCACCTCGACCACGCGCACACTCTTGACCATCAGCGAACGCGCCAGGTCCTTGGCCAGATTGCTGATCTTGGAAACCTTCACCCCCGGTGCGGGTTTGATCTCGAACCGGGTGATGACCGGACCCGGCCAGGTATCCACGACCTCCGCCTTCACGCCGTAGTCGCGCAGGCGCACTTCCAAAAGCTCCGCCATGTCCGAGAGCTCCTGGTCGGAGTAGTTGGGCTGGTGCGGCTCCGGCGGGGTCAGAAGCTGATAGCTCGGCACATCGCCTTCGGGCTCGTCCTCGGTCTCGAACGCCGGGCGCTGGTTTTGCAGGTGCTCGACGGTCCAGAGCGCCGGCCCGGTATCCGGCTCCTGGGCTACCCGCTCCGAAGCGAAAGTGGGTTCTTGGCGCGTAGGCCGCGGCGCTACCGGCGGCTCCGGGGCGGGCTCAGGCTCTTCGTCATCCTCCCACACGGGTTCCGGGACTACCTCAGGCACCCGTTGAGCGCCGCTGACCGGTGCGGGCTGTGTTTCGCGCGCGGGCGTGGCATCCGGCGTTTCATCGAACGCTTCATCGTCATACGACGCGTCGACGTACTCGTCATCGATATAGAAACGTGAATCGCTGGCCGGCGCCGCCTCGAGTTTAGAGGCGCGCAGCGGCAGTGGCTCGTCTCCGGCCTCGTCGGCGCTGGATGGAGCAGCTACTTCGCGCTCGGGCATGGGCGGCTCGAACGGCGGTGCTTGCTCAGCGGATTCGGCGTCGTAAAACGGCGCGGCTTCATTGAAGGGTGCAGCGCGGTCCGGCGCGGTGTCATCGGTCGTCGCAGCATCGGCTGGCGCAGCGTCGGCTGCCGCAGCGTCGGCTGCCGCAGCGTCGGCTGGCGAAACTTCGTCGCGGGCGGAGATCGCGAAAGCATTCGAGGGGCGCGGGCTTTCAAACGCCGATACCGGCTCAGAAGCAGCCGGTTCAGAAACGGCCGGCTCGCTCTCTTCTTCATCCAGCGCCGCTTCCGGCGGCTGTACAAAGGCGGCCGGGCGCTCGGTCTCGGGCTCTTGTGGCGTGGGCGCTTTTTCGGCGGCCTTCTCGGGCGCTACGTCGGGCTCTGGCGCCACGGCAGATGCCGGTGCGTTCTGCTGCTCCTCGTTGGGGGCCCAGGCGGCCGGGCGCGGCGGCTCCTCAAGGGGGGGCTCAGCTTTGGCAGGTGTCGCGGGGGCCGGCTCGGGATCCGCTGGCGCCACGGGGCTTGCTTGCTCACTTGGCGGCGGGGTAGTGCCGGCCGCGACCTCCCAGGGAATCGAGGTGTCGGTGGTCTCTTCGGCCTCAGGTTCCTGATCGAAGGCCATCATGCTGGGCTCGCGGCGGCTGCCCGCGCGTGCGGGTTTGGGTGTCGGCGCCTCGCTGCGCGCCGCCACTGGCGCCTCTTCTTCTTCCTCGTATGCCGGCGCCTGGTCGTCGCGCTCCTTGCGGGTGCGCTCCTTGAACTTGCGCTTGGCTTCTTTGGAGGCGGCCTTGACCGCGGCGCGGTCTTCGCGTTTTTGCTTACCTCGAGCGCGGCGCTCGCGCAGCGAGCCGCCCAAACGACAAAGCCGCTTGCCCAGCTCATCGGCAACGTTGAGCCAGGACATGCCGGTAAACAGCGGGAAGCCGATCAGAATCAGCGCGGCGGCGATGAGCCCTACCCCGCCGCTACCCACGAGCGGGCGGAGCGTGCCGACCAGCCCTTCCCCCAGAATACCGCCAGAGGCGTAAGGCAAAATGCTTTCCGGGTGATAAAAGTGCAGCGCCCCCAGCATGGTGGTGCCGAACATCAAAAGCACCAGCCCCCCGGCGTGCACCGCAATGGCGACCGGGTCGAGCTCGAAGCGCACCTGGCGCGAGCGCATCAGCCACCAGGCGGCAAACCCGAACATGCCGGGCCACCAAAGGGCACTGGCGCCTAACAACGAGTAGAGTACGTCGGCAAGCCAGCCACCGACCGGGCCCATCCAGTTGCGCACGTCGGTTTCCGGCCCCTGGTAGGACCAGCCCGGGTCTTCCGGCTGATAGCTAAATAGCGCCAGCAATAAAAACACGCAGAGCGCGAGCAGGACCACCACCACGCCTTCGCGCATGGAACCTTGCAGGCGCAGGCCAAAACGCCGCGCCTTGTCTTTGGCGGCTTTGACCCGGGCCGATTGAGCCGGCTGGGCCGACGATGAAGGTCGACGCGAACCGCCCTGCGTTCGCTTGTCTACCGTCTTGTTTACTTTCAAGCGATTCTCCCTTTACACCTGGTGGCGTCGTTAATCCACTTGCGAGTTTGCATCATACCGAGCATCCTTTCGCCATCACAGCGCTTGTCGTCAGGCGTTGGTCTCTTTAAAGACGCTACCCGGGCCTTGTTGATTCAAAGGCTATTTATTTAAAGGCCACTTTTTACAAAGCCATAAGGAGCCCTTTTGATGCTGCCCTGGCTCTCCTCGCCAACGCCTGCCTTTCCGGATACGGCCAGCGCGCTCGACGTGCCCGACGGGCTGCTTGCCGCCGGTGGCGAGCTTTCTCCTCTCTGGCTGGTCGAAGCCTACCGCCGGGGGATCTTCCCCTGGTACAGCGATGACGACCCGGTGCTTTGGTGGAGCCCCGACCCGCGCATGGTCCTCGAGCCGGCGGCCTTCAAGCTGCGGCGAAGCCTGGCCAAGCGGTTACGCAATGGTGGCTTTAGCGTGACGCTGAATCAACACTTCGAACAGGTAATTAACGCCTGCGCCGCTCCCCGTCAAGGCGAGCCGGGTACCTGGATCAACCCCGAAATGCGCCTGGCCTACCAGCGCCTTCACGCCCTCGGCATTGCCCATAGCATCGAAGTTCACCGCGACGGCGAACTTGCCGGAGGGCTTTATGGACTGGCCATGGGGCCGGTGTTTTTTGGCGAGTCGATGTTCTCCCGCGCCCCGGACGCCTCCAAGGTGGCGCTCGCCCACTTGGCGCGCGCTATGGTTGAAAACGGCGGCGCGCTGATCGACTGTCAAATGCACACCCCCCACCTGGAACGTTTGGGCGCCGCCCCCATCGCTCGACAGACCTTCGTAGGCTATCTTGAACAGTGGCTGCCGAAAAACGCGTTCACCCTATCGCCAGGCAGCCACGCAGCACCGAGCGTGCCGGCCTCGCCCTGGCTTGCCGCCGTGGCCACCGCTGATAGCCGTTAGCCCCCCTTACAAGGAGACCGCCGTGAGTAGCAGCACTCCCCGCGGCCCGGCCCGCGATCTACGCTTTTTTTTGACCGTGCCCCACGGCTGTAGCTACCTGCCTGACCAACAGGCGACCACCCTGTTTCTCGACCCCAAAGAAGCGCCGACCGGGAGCGTTTACCAGGCCCTATCGCTGCTGGGCTTTCGCCGCAGCGGGCGCCATTTATACCGCCCCCACTGCGAGGATTGCCAGGCATGCCGGTCGGTGCGCATACCGGTAGCTCATTTCGAGGCTAATCGCACTCAGCGCAAGATCCTACGGCGAAACGCCGACATTACCACGCGCGTGGTGCCCGCCCGCTTCGATAACGCGCACTACGCGCTCTACGCTCGCTACATTCGCGACCGCCACAGCGACGGCGACATGTACCCGCCGAGCCAGGAGCAGTATCGCACCTTTTTAACTCTCGACGAGCCCTACGCGCAGCTTTTAGAGATGTACCTGGACGATACGTTGGTCGGCGTAGCCGCCTTCGATGAACTCGAACACGGTCTTTCGGCCATCTATACCTTCTTTGAAACCGACGAGAGGCTGGACCGACGCTCCCTGGGAACGCTTGCGATCTTACGTTTGATCGAACATTGCCATGAAAAAGGGCTGACCCACCTTTACCTTGGCTACTGGATCGAAGAGTGCCGAAAGATGCGCTACAAGCAGGCTTTTTCACCGCTCGAGGTGCTCGATGGGCGCCAATGGCGCTCGCTCATTCGTTAAAATGACGCGCTTTTTTGCCTTGACGCCAGGCTTGCGGCACAATATAGCGCTGCTCGCCCAGCCCTTGTACACTACGAGCGCTGCTTAACTGCGATTAATGACGTTAAATAAGTGAGGATTTGCCTATATGGCACGCGAAGACCATATTGAAATGGAAGGCGTTATTGTTGACACCCTTCCCAACACCATGTTTCGGGTCGAGCTCGAAAACGGCCACGTGGTGACGGCCCATATCTCGGGCAAGATGCGTAAGAACTACATCCGCATCCTGACCGGCGATAAAGTCAAGGTAGAGCTTACGCCCTACGACCTGTCCAAGGGCCGCATCGTTTACCGTTCGCGCTAAACACCGGCGCTCCCCGCTTTACGCAACGTAAAGCCACTTGGGTAATTCTCCATACGGCGCCTTAACATGACAACGCCCCGTCAATGACAGGGCGCTGTAGGTTGGCTTATCGCTTTGCTGTCCTGCTACGGGGCGTCAGCCATCTCGGACTCGGTCGAAAGCGAAAGCTCGCCCTCTTCCAGGCTTACGTGCACCGTACCCCCGTGCTCGGCCAGCTCGCCGAATAGAATCATTTCGGCCAGCGGCTTTTTCAGCTTTTCCTGGATCAGGCGGGCCATGGGGCGCGCACCCATATCCGGGTCGTACCCCTTGTCCGCCAACCAGTCTCTTGCCGCATCGTCCACCTCCAGCTGAACGCGCTTCTCGTCAAGCTGCGCTTGAAGCTCGATCAGGAACTTGTCGACCACATTGCGTACCACAGAAACCGGCAGCGAGCTGAACTGGATGATGCCGTCCAAACGGTTGCGGAATTCCGGCGAGAACGTGCGGCGAATGACTTCCATGGCATCCGTGGTGTGATCCTGGGTCTGGAAACCGATCGAGCGGCGAGCCGCCTGCTCGGCACCGGCGTTCGAGGTCATGATCACGATCACGTGGCGGAAGTCCGCTTCGCGGCCGTTGTTGTCGGTCAAACGACCATGGTCCATGACCTGCAGCAGCAGGTTGAACACTTCCGGGTGGGCTTTTTCGATCTCGTCGAGCAGCAGCACACAGTGCGGCTGCTTGTTGACCGCCTCGGTCAGAAGCCCGCCCTGGTCGTAGCCCACGTAGCCCGGCGGCGCACCGATCAACCGTGAAACGGTGTGACGCTCCATGTACTCGGACATATCGAAGCGCACCAGATCGATGCCCATGATGTGCGAGAGCTGCTTGGCAACTTCGGTTTTACCGACACCAGTGGGGCCTGCAAACAGGAAGCTACCCACCGGCTTGTCCGGCGCCTTGAGACCGGCACGCGAGAGCTTGATCGCCGCCGAGAGCGAATCGATCGCCTCGTCCTGACCAAACACCAGCATCTTGAGGTCACGATCGAGCTTTTCGAGCTGCTTACGATCCGAGCTCGACACGCTTTTCGGCGGAATGCGCGCGATGGAGGCGACCACCGCCTCGACCTGATCCACATCGATGGTATCCACGCGCATCTCGGACGGCAGCATGCGCTGGTGCGCACCGGCTTCGTCGATCACGTCGATTGCCTTGTCTGGCAGAAAGCGGTCGTTGATGTAACGATCCGCCAGCCGCGCCGCACTCTCGAGCGCACCGTCAGTGTACTTGAGTTCGTGGTGCTCCTCGAAGCGCGAGCGCAGCCCCTTGAGAATCTTGATGGTGTCATCCACCGAGGGAGCCGGCACGTCGACTTTTTGGAAACGGCGGGCAAGCGCGCGGTCTTTCTCGAAAATACCGCGAAACTCCTGAAAGGTGGTCGAACCGATACAGCGAAGCTCGCCGGACGAAAGCAGCGGTTTGAGCAAATTGGAAGCGTCCATGACGCCACCAGAGGCCGCCCCCGCACCGATCACCGTGTGGATCTCGTCGATGAAGAGAATCGCGTTGGGCTGCTTTTTGAGCTCGCCCAGAAGACTTTTCAAACGCTTCTCGAAGTCGCCCCGGTACTTGGTGCCGGCCAAAAGCGCGCCCATATCCAATGAATAGACGACACCGTCGGCGATGACATCCGGCACGTCCTCTTCCACGATGCGCTTGGCAAGGCCCTCGGCGATGGCCGTTTTGCCCACGCCCGCTTCACCCACCAGCAAGGGGTTGTTCTTACGGCGGCGGGCCAGAATCTGCACCACGCGCTCGAGCTCATGGTCGCGCCCGATCAGCGGGTCGATCTTGCCAAGCCTGGCCTGCTCGTTGAGGTTGCTGGCGTAGCCGGTAAGCGGGTGTGCGGCGCCTTCGGCGCTGGTTTCTTCCACGTCCTCGCCTTCCTGCTGGGAGGCATTGGGCGCGTTGTGGCCAGAGACCTTGGAAATCCCATGGGCGATATAGTTGACGGCATCGACTCGAGCAACGTTTTGCTGCTTGAGGAAATAAACGGCTTGGCTCTCCTGCTCAGAGAAGATAGCCACGAGCACGTTGGCGCCATTGACTTCGCTTTTTCCCGATGACTGGACATGGAATACCGCGCGCTGAAGCACGCGCTGAAAGCCGAGCGTCGGCTGCGTTTCGCGCTCGCTCTGGCCTTCGGGAATCAAAGGTGTGGTCGAATTAATGAAATCCTGCAGATCGGACCGCAGCTTGTCGAGGTTTGCCCCGCACGCTTTTAGCACGTCAACCGCCGAGGCGTTGTCCAATAGCGCTAAAAGCAGGTGCTCGACGGTCATGAACTCGTGGCGCTTCGAGCGAGCCACGGTAAAGGCCGTGTTCAGGGTCAGTTCAAGTTCTTTGCTCAGCATGGCAGTCCCCTTTTCGCTACTACCCAAGGTGGTTTATACCCGGGACTTGCGTCGGATCGGTGTAATCGACCGGCACTTTCAACATCGGGTACAAATGCCCCGCTTGCAAGCCCCGCTGCCACTTTTTTTCAACGCACGGCGCTTTAATGCGCTCGTGGGTCGATCAGTCGGCGGCTTCGATATCGCTCATAAGCGGGTGTTCGCATTCGCGGGCGTATTCATTGACCTGATGGCTTTTCGTCTCCGCGATATCGCGGGTAAAAATGCCACAGGTCGCTTTGCCTTGGGTATGCACGGCGAGCATGATCTCAACGGCTTTTTCATTATTCATATTGAAAAAGCCCTGGAGCACTTCGATGACGAACTCCATGGGGGTGTAGTCATCGTTGTGCAGAATCACTTTATATAACGGCGGCTGAGCGACTTCGGGCTCCGAAGCCTGCACATCCAGGTCGTCGTCATACTCGGGTCTATCCGGGCGCGTCATACCCAAAACCAGACTATTTAGACAAGGGCTTTGAAAGTTGGTCATAAAGCTTGGCGTATCGTCTCTGTGCTGACAGGCGGATGTTGCAAGCAGGTTGCTCTAAGACGCCCAGAGTCAGCAAGGGTTCATGGAAAAGACAAAATTATCACACTGGATAAAACAAAAAACCCCCGCCCACCGAGCGGACGAGGGTTGTGACCACTAAAGCGTTTAACCCTTGGCGACGATGGCAAGTGCGTCGTTCAGGGTTTGGCTCGGGCGCATGGCCTGGCTTGTAAGCTCGCGGTCCGGGTGGAAGTAGCCTTTGATGTCGACCTTCTTACCCTGGGCGCCGTTGAGCTCGTCCATGATTTTGGACTCGTTGTCGCGCAGCGTTTTCGCAAGCTTCGCAAACAGCGATTGAAGCTCGGCGTCCTGGTCCTGGGCGGCCAGCGCCTCGGCCCAGTACATGGCCAGGTAGAAATGGCTGCCGCGGTTGTCGATTTCGCCGGTCTTGCGCGAAGGCGACTTGTTGCTGTCCAAAAACTCCCCGTTGGCTTCATCCAGCGCCTTGGCCAGCACCGTGGCGCGCTTGTTGCCGAAGGTGCTACCCAGGTGCTCGAGCGAGGCGGCCAAAGCCAAAAACTCGCCCAGCGAATCCCAGCGCAGGTGGTTCTCTTCGATGAGCTGTTCGACGTGCTTGGGCGCGCTTCCGCCGGCGCCGGTTTCGAACAGACCGCCGCCGTTCATCAACGGTACGATCGAGAGCATCTTGGCGCTGGTGCCAAGCTCCATGATCGGGAACAGGTCGGTCAGATAATCGCGCAGCACGTTACCGGTGACTGAAATGGTGTCCTCGCCCTTGCGGATACGCTCGAGCGACAGGTTCATCGCCTCGACCGGCGCGAGGATACGGATATCCAGACCGTCGGTGTCGTGATCGGCAAGGTAGGTCTCGACCTTCTCGATCAGCTTGGCATCGTGGGCACGATTAGCGTCGAGCCAGAAAATGGTCGGCGTGCCGCTTTCCCGCGCCCGGTTGACGGCAAGCTTCACCCAGTCCTTGATCGGCGCGTCCTTGGTCTGGCACATCCGCCAGATATCGCCGGCTTCCACATCGTGGCTAAACAGCGTCTGGCCGTTTTCGTCCGTGACGACCACGGTGCCATCGGCAGGAATGTGGAAGGTCTTGTCGTGGGAGCCGTACTCCTCGGCTTTTTGGGCCATCAGACCCACGTTGGGCACGCTGCCCATGGTGGTCGGATCGAAGGCGCCATTTTTCTTGCAGTCCTCGATCACGCTCTGGTAGATGGTCGCGTAGCAGCGGTCCGGAATCACCGCTTTGGCGTCCTGGAGCTCGTCACCCGCGTTCCACATCTTGCCGGAATCGCGAATCATGGCCGGCATGGAGGCGTCGATGATCACGTCACTGGGCACGTGCAGGTTAGTGATGCCCTTGTGGGAGTTGACCATCGCCATCGGCGGGCGTTCTTTGTAGAGCGCGTCAATGTCGCTCTTGATCGCTTCAGACTGCTCGGAAGGCAGTTTCTCGATCGAGTTGTAAAGATCGCCCAAGCCCGACGCCGGGTTGAAGCCGGCCAGTTTCAGCGCACCGGCATGCTTTTCGAGTACGTCTTTATAAAACTCTTCGACCACGATACCGAACATGATCGGGTCGGACACCTTCATCATGGTGGCTTTTAGGTGCAGCGAAAACAGCACGTTACGCTTTTTTGCGTCCTTGATTTCACTGTCGATGAAGTTGCGCAGTTTACGGCTGCTCATCGAGGCGGCGTCGACGACTTCGCCCTCGAGCACTTTCAGGCTTTCCTTGAGTACCGTCGCCGTGCCGTCTTTTTGCTTGAGCTCGATCTTGAGCGAGCCCGGCGCCTTGATGACCGCGGACTGCTCGGTGGCGTAGAAGTCGCCCTCGCTCATGTGCGCCACGTGAGAGTCGGAATCCTTGCTCCACTCACCCATGCGGTGCGGGTACTTGCGCGCGTAGTTCTTGACCGACTTCGGCGCACGACGATCCGAGTTGCCCTCGCGAAGCACCGGGTTTACCGCGCTACCCTTGGCCTTGTCATAAGCGGCCTTTATGGCTTCTTCGTCGGCGTTTTGCGGCTCGTCAGGGTAGTTCGGAAGATCGAACCCCTGGGATTGCAGCTCCTTGATGGTCGCCTTCAACTGCGGGCCCGAGGCGCTGATGTTGGGCAGCTTGATGATGTTGGCTTCTGGCGTAGTGGCAAGCTTGCCAAGCTCGGCGAGGTCGTCGCTGACGCGCTGCTCGCTGCTCAAACGGTCGGGAAACTGCGCCAGTACGCGAGCAGCCAGGGAAATATCGCGGGTTTCCACTTCCACACCGGCAGGGTCGGTGAACGCATCGATAATCGGTAACAGCGAGTAGGTCGCAAGCGCGGGGGCTTCATCGGTGAGCGTATAAATGATCTTCGGCGTTTCGGACATTTTGCGTTAACCTCGTTTCTGTCGCTGTGACTAAAAAATTCCAGGCGGCTTACTCATCGAGCTGCGCCGCGAAGAGTTTGAGCACGGCGCGTTTGCCACGGCCACCATCGCGGCGTTTTCGATAAAAGCGGCGCGAAGGCGATGATGCCATTCCAACGTTTAGTATTTGTGTATTTCCGCGCTGTACTTTACTCCTTTATGCGATTGTCGACAAATTCACCCCGCCACAAGAGAGCCCGATGAGCACGCTCTATCTTCTGCACAAGCCCTATAAGATGCTGTCCCAGTTCACCGACACCGAAGGCCGCGCAACGCTTTCCGATGTGATCGATGTACCCGGGGTCTACGCGGCGGGCCGGCTCGATTACGACTCTGAGGGGTTATTGCTACTAAGCGATGACGGCGCGCTGATTCACCAGATCGCGCACCCCCGCCACAAGCAGCCCAAGACCTACTGGGCCCAGCTCGAAGGGGTGATCGACGATAAAGCGCTGGCCGCGCTCAGAGCGGGGGTCACGCTCAACGACGGCCCTACCCGCCCGGCCAAGGCGCGGCGCATTAATCCCCCGGCTATTGGCGAGCGCACCCCGCCCCTCGACCCCAAACGCCACCCGAACACCTCGTGGCTCGAGCTCACCATTACCGAGGGGCGCAACCGCCAGGTACGCCGCATGACCGCCCACGTGGGCTTTCCTACGCTTCGCCTGGTGCGCGCCGCCATCGGCGCCTGGCGCCTCGATGATTTAGCGCCGGGTCAGTGGCGAAAAGAGACCCTGCACGCCCCTAAGGCGCCCCAAAAGCCCGGCGGACACAAGCGTCCGGGGCAAAAACCGCGGAGCAAAAAAACGTCATGAAACGCATCCACGCCACCGCCGCCTGCGTGATCGAGCAAGATGGGCGCTACCTGATGGTCGAAGAGGAGCGTGGCGGCCCGACCACGCTTTTCAACCAGCCTGCGGGCCATATCGAGCCCGGCGAGGGGCCGATGGCGGCGGCGCTGCGCGAAGTCGAAGAGGAGACCGCCTGGCGGGTACGCCTGACCCATTACCTGGGGCTTTGGGTCTTTCACACTGCGGATAAAACCTTTCACAGCCACGGCTTTATCGCCACGCCGGACACCCACCTGGCAACGCCGCTGGACGCCGATATTCACGCCACGCACTGGCTGACGCTTCACGAAATCAAAACGCTCGAGCGCGCGGGAAGGCTTCGAAGCCCGCTGGTGGTCAGGCGGATCGAGGCCGCCCGCGCCAAGCATCACTATCCGCTTGGCGTGATCAGCGAGTGAAGCACTCGAAGCGCCAGGCCCGCATCGTGTATAATCGCGGCCAATTGCATACCACTTTACGAGGATGGCCATGACATCCACTCACAGCACGCCCCTGGCGCCGGCCGCCGGGATGCCGGCCACCGGCAAGGTGATCGTCGGCATGTCCGGCGGCGTCGACTCGTCGGTTTCCGCACTTTTGCTCCTGCAACAAGGCTATGAAGTCGAAGGCCTGTTTATGAAGAACTGGGACGAGGACGACGGCACCGAATACTGCACCGCCAAGGAAGACCTGGCCGACGCCGAGGCCGTGTGCCAAAAGCTTGGTATAAAGCTGCACACCGCCAACTTCGCCGCAGAGTATTGGGATAACGTTTTCGAGCACTTTCTGGCCGAATACAAGGCCGGGCGCACCCCGAACCCGGACATCCTGTGCAACCGGGAAATCAAGTTCAAGGTGTTCCTCGACTACGCCGAGATGCTCGGCGCCGACAAGATCGCCACCGGCCACTACGTACGCCGCGGCGAATACGATGGCCGCCCGCGGCTATTGAAGGGCCTGGATCGCAACAAGGATCAGAGCTACTTTCTGCACGCCGTGCCCGAAGCCGCCATCGCCAAGACCCTCTTTCCGGTAGGCGAGCTTGAAAAGCCCGCGGTGCGGGCGCTGGCCGAAGAGCATGATTTGGTGACGGCGAAGAAGAAGGACTCCACCGGTATCTGCTTTATAGGCGAGCGCCGCTTCAAGGACTTTTTGCAGCAGTACCTGCCCGCCAAGCCTGGCAAGATCGAAACCGCCGACGGCGATGCGATCGGCGATCACATGGGCCTGATGTACTACACCTTGGGTCAGCGCCAGGGCCTTGGCATCGGGGGCCTGGCCAACTACTCCGAGGAACCCTGGTACGTAGTGGACAAGGATCTCGAGCGCAACGTGTTAAGGGTCGTGCAGGGCAAGGCCCATACGCGCCTGTACACCGATTCGCTGGCCACCGAGGCGATGGACTGGGTGGCAGGCTTTGCACCGGTTTCCGAGGGCCGCTTCACGGCCAAGACCCGCTACCGCCAAAGCGACTGCCCTTGCTTTGTGCGCACGCGCAGCGACAACGGCGTCGACGTCATCTTCGATGACCCGCAGTGGGCGGTCACACCTGGCCAGTCGCTGGTGCTCTACGATGGCGACATCTGCCTGGGGGGCGGGGTGATCGACACCACCTGGAGCGCCGCCGAGGCCGCCGCATGAGCGCGACCACGCCGATTCATCGCGCCCCGGACTCCCCTTCCGCCCGCCAGGCGCTGGCGCTGGCCGGGGTGTTTCAGGCCGCAAGCCTGGTCGATGAACTAGCGCGCACCGGTCAGGTCGAGCCCCGCGCCTGGGAGACATTGATCAACGCAACCCTTGACACCAACCCGGCAAGCTTCGAGGCGATCTACGGCGGCCACCCCAACAACTTGCGCCGCGGGCTCGATACGTTGGAGGCGCTGGTGGGACGCAAGCAGGCCGACCCGGTGGTGCTGCGCTACGGGTTTTCGATGCTGATGCTGATGAACAAGCTGCGAAGCGATACCGGCATGCTCGACGCCCTGGGCCAGAAGCTCGACCACGTTCAGGGGCAGGCGGAGCACTTCGGCCCGGTGCATGAAAACGTAATCGCAAGCCTGGGCGAAACCTATCAGGAGACGATCTCGACGTTCAAAACGCGCATCGTCGTCCAGGGCGACCCGCCGCTTTTACAGACGCGCATGATGCCCGAGCGGGTGCGCGCCTGTTTGCTGAGCGGTATCCGCTTTGCCCTTTTGTGGCATCAGCAGGGCGGCCGGCGCTGGAAGCTGATGTTTCAGCGCAAGGCGCTGCGCCGCGCCCTCGATAGCCTCAACTAGGCCTTCTTCAAGACACCGACTTTTTATACCTGGAAACCTTGCCATGCAACTCACCGCTTTGACCGCCCTCTCTCCCGTCGACGGCCGCTACGCCGATAAAGCCGCCGCGCTCAGAGAACACTTCAGCGAATTCGGCCTGATCCGCGCTCGCGTCATCGTCGAAGTGCGCTGGCTGCAGCGCCTGGCCGAGCACGAGGGCATCACCGAGGTCAGCGCGCTCTCTCAAGACGCCACGGCGTTTTTGGAAACGCTGATCGACGAGTTCTCGGTGACCGACGCCGAGCGCATCAAGGAGATCGAGCGCACTACCAACCACGACGTCAAAGCGGTGGAGTACTTTCTCAAGGAGAAGATCGAGGGTCAGGCGGAGCTGCACGCGGTCACCGAGTTCATTCACTTCGCCTGCACCAGCGAGGATATCAACAACCTCTCCTACGGTGTGATGTTGGCCGATGGCCTGAAGGCCGTGTTGCCCACCCTGCACAAGGTGGCCGACGACATCGCTGAGCTTGCCGTGGCCCACGCAGCGCAGCCGATGCTCTCGCGCACCCACGGTCAGACCGCAAGCCCGACCACGCTTGGCAAGGAGATGGCCAACACCGCTTACCGCTTGAAGCGCCAGCTCAAGCAGATCGAAAGCGTCGAGGTATTGGGCAAGATCAACGGCGCGGTGGGCAACTACAACGCTCACCTGGCGACCTACCCGGAGATCGACTGGGAAGCCAACGCACGTACCTTCGTGGAGGGGCTGGGCCTTTGCTTCAATCCCTACACCACCCAGATCGAACCCCACGACTACATCGCCGAACTGTTCGATGCGATCGCCCGTTTCAACACCATTTTGATCGACTTCGACCGCGACGTGTGGGGCTACATCTCGCTTGGCTACTTCAAGCAGCGCACCGTGGAAGGCGAAATCGGCTCTTCTACCATGCCGCACAAGGTCAACCCGATCGACTTCGAGAACTCGGAGGGCAATCTGGGGCTTGCCAACGCGGTGCTCAATCACCTGGCGCAGAAGCTGCCGATTTCCCGCTGGCAGCGCGATCTGACCGACTCTACCGTGCTTCGAAACCTGGGTGTGGGCCTGGCCTACGCGCTGATCGGCTACCACGCGAGTCTCAAGGGCATCAGCAAGCTCGAAGCCAACCCGACGCGTCTGAATGAAGACCTGGACAACAGCTGGGAAGTCCTCGCCGAGCCGATCCAGACCGTGATGCGCCGTTTTGGCATCGAAAAGCCCTACGAGAAGCTCAAGGAACTGACCCGCGGCAAGCGTATCGACCAGGCAGGCTTCTCCGCCTTCATCGATTCCCTCGAGCTTCCAGGTGAGGTCAAACAAGAGCTGAAAGCCCTTTCGCCGGCCAGCTACATCGGTAACGCCGAGGCCCAGGCTAGAGCACTACCCAAGCGCCTCGATGCGCTATAACCCGCGCCGACTCACCAGGAATTCGCCATGAGCCAACATAACGAGCCGCTGACCCTGCTGGGCGATCTAACGCCCGAGGAATTTCTGAAAAGCTACTGGCAGCAAAAACCGCTGCTGATTCGTGGCGCCATGCCGGATTTCGTCAGCCCCCTGGACCCGGACGAGCTGGCCGGGCTTGCGTGCGAACCCGGCGTCGAGGCGCGACTGGTCGAAGAACAGGGGCCGGAAGGCCCCTGGCAGGTCTCCCAAGGCCCCTTCGACAACGCCACCTTCGAGCGCCTGCCCCAGAGTAACTGGAGCCTGCTCGTTCAAGCGGTGGACCATTACGTACCCGACGTCGCCGCGCTGATGAAAGCGTTCAGCTTTCTACCCAACTGGCGCCTCGACGACATCATGGTGAGCTACGCCCCGCCCGGCGGAAGCGTTGGCCCCCACGTGGATCAGTACGACGTGTTTTTGCTGCAGGGCCGGGGCCAGCGGCGCTGGCAGCTGGGCGGCAAGCAATCCGATGACGCGCCGATCATTCAGGGCATCGACTTAAAGATTTTGGAAACCTTCGAGATCGAGCCCGATTCCGACTGGACGCTGGGCCCGGGGGACATGCTCTACTTGCCGCCGGGCTGGGCGCACCACGGTGTGAGCCAGACCGAGGACTGCATGACGTTCTCCGTGGGCTTTCGCGCCCCCTCCGCCGACGAGGCGATCACCTCGTTTGCCGACTATCTCGGCGAGCAGTTGCCGGGCTCGAAGCGTTACAGCGATGCCGGCATGACGCCAGCCGAGAAAACCGGGGAGCTCGACGACGCTTCGCTCGAGCGGATGCGGCACTTCATTCTCGAAACGCTCGACCAGCCCCAAGAGCTTGCCCAGTGGTTTGGCCGGGCCATGACCCAACCAAAGTATATGGACCAGGTCATGCCGCTGGAGGAGCCGCTGGCCGAAGAGGCCCTTGTCGCGCAACTACACGCGGGTGAGCCGCTCTTTCACATGCCCGGCTCGCGCATCGCTTGGCGCACGGAATTTGGCACCACCACGCTGTTCTTCGATGGCGACGGGCTGGCCTGCAGCGAGGCGCTGGCCCGCCGCATTGCCGATACCACGCCCATGTATGACGACGTACTGGAGCTCGAAGACGCTCAAAGCGTGCTCACGCATCTGGTCAATGCCGGAAGCCTGGGCTTTATGGACGAAGAGGAAGACGAGTAGCGCTGAATACGCGTTACCTCGCAAGCGCCGCTTTCAAGCGGCGCTTTTTTTATGCCCAAAACCCTGACGGGCGTAAAACGACGACGTAATCGCGCCGTTTGAATAAGCCCGTGTCGTTTAACTACGACCCCGCCTGCCCCGAAGTGTCAATTGTTGCACCGCACCAAGGCAGCGATAGTGAGAGCACGCCCGCCGCACAGCAGCGGGGAGACCACCCAAACGGGTGCAGACCGCGAACACTACCGGAGGATGCAACATGACAGGACTGCTCGACGACATCAAAGCCATGGCGCAGCTACGCGAGGCTCAGGGCGGCAAATGGGAGGCCATCAAACCCGAGTACGCCGCGCGTATGCGCTCTCAAAACCGTTTTCATACCGGCCTCGACATCGCCCGCTACACCGCCGGCATCATGCGTGCGGACATGGCCGCCTATGATGGCGATCACGCTCAGTACACCCAGTCATTGGGCTGCTGGCACGGCTTTATCGGCCAGCAGAAGATGATCGCCATCAAGAAGCACTTCGGCACCACGAAACGAAGCTACCTTTACCTGTCCGGCTGGATGGTCGCCGCCCTGCGCTCGGAGTTCGGCCCCCTGCCCGACCAGTCCATGCACGAAAAAACCTCCGTGGCCAGCTTGATAGAAGAGCTCTACACGTTTTTGAAACAGGCCGATGCCTGGGAGCTCAACCACCTGTTTCGTAAGCTCGACGACGCCCAACAGGCCGGTGATCAACGCTTGGCTCAGGAAATGACGCAGAAAATCGACGGCTTCGAGACACACATCGTGCCGATCATTGCCGATATCGATGCGGGCTTTGGCAACGCCGAGGCCACCTATCTACTCGCGAAGAAGTTCATTTTGGCCGGGGCGTGCTGCATCCAGCTCGAAAACCAGGTCTCCGACGAGAAGCAGTGCGGCCACCAGGACGGCAAGGTCACCGTGCCTCACGAGGACTTCCTGGCCAAGATCAACGCCGTTCGCTACGCGTTTTTGGAACTCGGCGTGGACGACGGTGTGATCGTTGCGCGCACTGACTCCCTCGGCGCGGGGCTTACCCAGAAGATTGCCGTGACGCACACCCCGGGAGACCTGGGCGATCAGTACAACAGCTTTCTGGATGGCGAGCCGGTCGAAAGCGCCGACGATATCCACAATGGAGACGTGGTCATCAAGCAAAACGGCAAGCTGGTCCGGCCCAAGCGCCTCGCCTCCGGCCTCTACCAGTTCAAGCCCGGAAGCGGCGAGGAGCGCGTCATACTCGACTGCATCACCAGTTTGCAAAACGGCGCGGATCTTCTCTGGATCGAAACCGAAAAACCCCACGTGGGCCAGATCGCCAGCATGGTCAACCGCATTCGCGAGGTGGTGCCGGATGCCAAGCTCGTCTACAACAACTCGCCCTCGTTCAACTGGACGCTCAACTTCCGTCAGCAGGTCTTCGATGCCTGGGAAAAAGAGGGCAAGGATGTTTCCGCCTATGCGCGTGACCAGCTGATGAACGCCGAATTTGATGCCACCGAATTGGGCCAGCTTGCCGACGAATGGACGCGCAACTTCCAGCGCGACGCCGCCAGGGAAGCGCACGTCTTCCATCACCTGATCACCCTGCCCACCTACCACACGGCAGCCCTTTCTACCGACAACCTGGCAAAAGGCTACTTTGGCGAAGAAGGCATGCTCGCCTACGTGGCCGGCGTTCAGCGCCAGGAAATCCGCCAGGGTATTGCCACCGTCAGGCATCAGGACATGGCCGGCTCCAACATCGGCGACGACCACAAGGAGTTCTTCCACGGCGATGCCGCGCTCAAAGCCGGCGGGGAGGACAACACCATGAACCAGTTCTAGCCACTGGCTAGCATCGACCATGAAGAACCCGCGCCGAGGCCCCGCCTCGGCGCACCTGTATGGACCAACCAAGTGTCAGCACTTATATATCTCTTGTACAAAAAGCGTACTTTCACTACATTCTGAGCGGGCCAACTTGCTTCATAAAGCCTGCTTACCGGTAGAAAGCATATAAAGCGAGCGCGCGGTACTTATTTGCTGCACATTGCTTACTCGATACACCTTTCTGCCTAATAAAAGTGATCTTTTTTAAGCGAGACTGGTCAAACCCCGTAACTTTGTTTATCTTTTAAAAAACACTGTTTGATAACCGTGACGCACCTGAAAGCCGTCTTGAACGCTAGACCCGTGCTGACAGACCCGCGCCAATAGATTTGGAGGTTTTATGAAACGCTTTTTACCCGTTGCCGCTATTAGCTTGCTGACCCTGGCAGGCTGTGCCAATACCGCCCCCTACTCCGGTGATGTTTACCGGGGCAACCAGGCCCAAACCGGCCAAAGCGTCAGCTACGGCACCATCGTTGCGGTCCGCCCGGTACAGATCCAGTCCGATAGCCGTGCCGGAGGCCTGCTGGGCACCGGCGGAGGCGCCGTGGTGGGGGGTCTTCTGGGTAGCCAGGTGGGCGGTGGAAGTGGCCGTCAACTTGCCACAGTGGCTGGTGCACTGGGTGGCTCCGTGGCGGGTAGCTCCATCGAAGATCGCGCCAACCGCTCCCGGGGGCTTGAGATGGAAATTCGCCGCGACGACGGTACAGATGTCGTCGTTGTCCAGGGCGCCGACCACCCGTTCCAGGCCGGTCAGCGGGTTCGCCTAATCGGTAGCGGCGGCAACCTGAGCGTGGCACCCTACTAAACAGATAGGTCAGTTTTGACTCGCAGTCAGCAGTAATACTGTTAGAAGTAATAATCCTGCCATAAAAAATGCCCGGCCAATCAGCCGGGCATTTTTGCGTTTGGCGCAGCGTCGAACGCCTTTAGTGCGAAAGGCTGCTTGCCCAATTGGCTAGCTTGACAACGACCAGCCCGATCAGCGCCAGCAAAATGGCGACCAGCAGGATTTCGACCGGGTTTACCAGCGCCGTGGCACCCAGTACCGCTAGCGCCACGATCCACACGTAGCGGCTTTCACCACGGCTTTTCAAGGCGCTGGGCAAGAGTTTATCGAGCCCTTCGCTAACGCCGCTTTCCCAATGCTGGTGAACGAAGTAAGCGATTAAAACAAAAGCGATAATCCACAAAAACAGAATGGTCATGACGGCTCCGGTAGGCGATAGGAGAATGGACGAGTGGAAAAAAGTTGAGCTTAGAGTATCGCTCGGCCCTTTTTCACGCAACATCCCGCAGGGCCATAACCGTGAAAAACCCGTTGTAGCCCCCTGACAAGCAGGCTCACACACGTTACCATTATAGGTACATGCACTCACCGAAAGGTTTTCAAATGCAAATTGCGCAGAACTCGGTTGTCGCGTTTCACTACACCCTGACCAACGATGCAGGTGAAGTGCTAGACAGTTCAGAAGGCCGCGAGCCGCTTACCTATCTGCACGGCGCTGGCAACATCATCCCGGGCCTGGAAAAAGAGCTCGAAGGCCGTAACGAAGGCGAAAAGCTGAACGTCAAGGTAACCCCGGAAGAAGGTTACGGTGAAGTCCAGGACCAACTGATGCAGGAAGTGCCGCGGGATGCGTTCCAGGGCGTTGAAAGCGTCGAGCCCGGCATGCAGTTCCAGGCACAGACCGAAGGCGGCCCGCTGATGGTCACCGTCAAGCAGGTCGAAGGCGATACGGTCGTTGTCGATGGCAACCATCCGCTGGCCGGCCAGCACCTGAACTTCGACGTTGAAATCTCAAGCGTTCGTGAAGCAAGCGCAGAAGAAGCCGAGCACGGCCACGTGCACGGCGAAGGCGGCGTAGAGCACTAAACACGCTCTGCTTGCACGCTATCGAAAAGGGCGGCCTAACGGGCCGCCCTTTTTTACGTTGGTACATTTCTGCGCTGGCAGGTGATCGGTTTTAGGTCTCCGGGATTAGTACCAACTGGCCATGGCGCACGCTGCGCGAAGAAGTCACCTCGTCGGCAAAGTGCTGTAGTGCTTGGCCCTCACCTTTCAAAAGGGCCACTTCCAGGCAGCTCTCTGCATTGATGTGCACGTGCAACGTAGAGAGCGTCAAATCGTGGTGATCGTGCGAGTGGCGGGTTAGCCGCCGGGAGAGCTCGCGGGCGCCGTGATCAAAGACGTAAACGAGTGCCCCCATACATACTTTATCGAGCTCGGCGGGGGTCTGCGCTTGGTTGAGCCCGCTACGCGTTAAATCACGTATTGCCTCGGAGCGGTTTTGGTAGCCGCGCGCACGCATCAGCGCGTCCACTTCCTTGATCAGCTCATCGTCCAGGGTCACCGTTACCCGCTGCATAATTGCCTCTCTATGAATCGCCCGCGCGTCGCTCGAATCGCCAAAGGTTTAGCGCGATGAAAAACGTAACCCCGAGCAGCAGCCACGACCCCACCGCGACGCCTTGCCACTGCGACCAGCGCCAGAAAGGCTCGAGCCAGAACCCACCGACGCTGGCGCCCAGATAGTAGAACACCAGATACAGCGCCGAGGCGCTACCCCGCGCCCCTTGAGCGTAACGCCCTACCCAACTCGAGGCGAGGGAATGGCAGAGAAAAAACCCGAAGGCGTTGATCGCAAGCCCCAGAATGATCAGCGAAAGCGAGCTTGCCAGGGTGACGCCGGTGCCCAGCGCCAAAATGACGATACCCGCGCACATACAGCGCGCAGGCGAGAAGCGCTGCGCCAACCCTCCGGACACCGTCGAGCCCAGCGTGCCGCCCAGGTAAGTCAAAAAGATTAGCCCGAGTGCCCCGGCGGCGAGCTGATACGGCGTGGCCGCCAGGCGAAAGGTGATATAGCTGTACTGATTGATGAAGACCAGGAAATTGATGCCACCCAGGCAGTACGCTCCCAAAAGCGCCGGTGTCTTGAGGTGGCCTTTAAGGTCGCAAAGCGCCTGGCGCAGCCGAAACGCCTTGGGCACGAACGCCTGGCTTTGCGGCAATAGCCGCCAGAAAAGCACACAGCCCAAAAGCGTTATCACCCCCACGACCAAAAAGGCCGCCGAGGGGCCGCCCAGGGAGGCGGCAAAACCGCCCACCACACGTCCACTGATTCCGCCCAGCGAGTTGGCGCCAATATAGAGCCCCACGGCGCTTAAAAGCGCGGGCTTGTCGAACTCGTCGCCCATCCAGGCGATCGCCACGGCGGGCAGCCCGCCCAGCACGAAGCCCTGCAAGAGCCGCAGCAGCAATAGCGTTTCGAAATTAGGGGCAATGGCCAACGAAACGGTCAGTACCCCGGCGGCGGCCAGCGTAATGCGCATGATCGCCTCGCGGCCGATCGCATCCGACAACGGGCCAAATACCAAAAGCGAAAAGGCGAGCGACAGCGTCGCGAAGGACATCAAAAGGCTCACGCCCAGAGTGGAAACCCCGTAGGCGTCTCTTAACCCCGGCAAAAGCGGCTGGGGAACGTAGAGATTGATAAAGACGAGAAACGAGCCCAAACAGAGTGCGGCGGTGGCGCGCCACCAGGCGCGGGTTTTGGCCTCGATCATGGCGCATCCATTGGTAAGCGGCGCTCGCGCCCGGGCTTGGCCTTGCTAAGCCGGCCGGCCCAAAGAGCGGTTAAAAACGACCGAGCTGAGCAACGTGAGTGGGTTCCAGCGCGCGGCGCGACTGCCAATAGTGGCGCTGCCAGTAGCGGTTGCTCATGCTCGAAATAATGACCCCTTGCGAGGAAGAGGCGTGCATGAAGTAGCCATCACCCATGTAGATGCCCACATGGTTGTAGGGTCCCGGGGGCCGGAAGAAGACCAGATCGCCCGCCTGTAGTTCCTGGCGGTCGATCAAGCGTCCCTCGTGTACTTGATCGGTGGTGGAGCGGGGAAGCTCCAGATTGAACGTGTCGCGGAAGATGTTTCGAACGAACCCGGAGCAGTCCACCCCTCGCTGCGTCGTGCCGCCAATCCGGTAGGGGGTGCCGGACCACCGCTGATGCTGGGCGAGCAGTGCCTCCTTGATCATCATAGGTGGCGGGGTCTGAAAACTGCGCATTTGGGTAAGGGTATTATCGACCGGGGACATTTGCGGGCTAACGCCCTTTTTCAATCCCGGTAGCGTCATTGCGAAATAATCTTCGGGGGGCTCCATATTCTGGGAACTTGCACACCCGGCCAAAAAGGAAAAAATCACGCAAACGCCCATGACTCGGGCAGCTGTCACAGCCAAGTGTGGCACCGAAACCATGCAAACAACCCCTTAATGTTATTAACCGAAACCAGGCTTTTTTTCTAGCCGACGACTATAAGCTAATTACCCCGGCTTTGGCGAGCCTCAATGCAGTATCCGTTGATCCCCGGGTAGGGTGTCGATATGCAGCGGGGCGAAGTGGCGCGGTTTGGTGCCGGGGAAGTCCAGGCTCGTCCAGGGGCCGGCCAGAATCGGTGCGCCGCTCAGCCAGGCGGTCAGGGCCTGGCGGAAGCCGGCCAGAAACTCCTCGCGCTCGGGCGTTTCGCCCATGAAAAAGGAAAATCCAGCGTACATGCCCGCCGCGTACTCCTGCCAACCGGCGTAGTGTGCGTCGGCCAGTTGATAGGCGCGGTCCAGCACGCGGTTGAACGCCTCCCGCTCCAGCCAGCCAAGCTGGCGCGCGGCAATCGCCAGGTCCATCAACTGAGCGATGTCCCAAGCCGCCATGTCCACATCGTTGCAGCCATCCTCGTTGTCACGCACCCGGCGAAGGCGAAGCAGATGGTGGCGCTCCTCCTCCACGCAGTCGCCGGACTCCAGAATGGCGATTTCGCTGGCCAGCCGCCCGGGGTTGAGCGTGTAGGGGGCGTAGTTGATCTGATACTCCTGACGGTCGCCGGATTCGAGCATGAAGTTCAGAAAATCCTGCATGTCGGCGGCGCTGGCCAAGTGGTAGTGGCTGTCCACCCACTCGCGAATCGAGGCCTGTTCGCGCTCGCTTTCGGGCTGGGGGTCGCTCCACACGGCGCTATTGAGCGGACCGACCAGCGCCATGGCAGTAAAGTGGCTGATGCTGGGCCGCTCGCCGGGCTCCTGCCAGGCACCGGGATGCCAGTCAAGCCAGTAGAAGAGGCTGCCAGGGTCTTCCAAGTGCCAGGCGATTTCGCCGATCAACGAGTCGTGTTCGGGCTCGGGCAGGCAGCTCTCCCAGGCAAACCAAGCCTCCAGCAAGCGCCGCGGAGAGGTATAAAAGCGACACAGGCAGCTTTTCAAGGCGCTGGCGTAGTTCAAAAGCGCTGGCTGCTCGAACAAACGGCTATCAAACGCCATGTGCAGATAAAAGGCGAACTTCTCGGCCATGTGAACCGTGGCGGCGTGGCGGCTCACGCCCTTGAGGCTTTGCAACTGGCGGACCTCATCGGCGCCGGGTTGGCCAAAGGGCGTGCGCTTGGGCGGCATCACGCCGTGCACGGCGTCGGCGGCCAGCTGATTGAGGTGATGCGCCTGGGCCGGCAGCCAGTAACGGGCCAGCGCCCCCGCCCCTTCGTCGGCGTGAAGCCCGAGCGCGTCCTGCAAATAGACCGCCGCATCCGCGCGGCGCTTTTCGCCCATAAAGGCGCCGGGGTCGAACTGGCGCAGCATCGCGTCGGGTTCGCGAACGCTTGCAAGCGCCAGCAGCCAGTGGTGGTCGGTCGAGCGCCACGCCTTGATACGCGCCCGCGAACCCGACAGCACGGCCGGGTCCAAAAGCGCGCCGGGCTCCATGTCCCAAGGGCTACAAGACGCCTCCAGCAGCAGCGTATGCTGGGCACTAGGCGTCATCGCGCGCCGGTCGATGCCTTCGAACAGGCTCTGCCCACGGCGGTAGGCGGCCAACAGTGTCGACCAGTCGGCGTAGCGCTGGGTAATCAGATCAGCACCGTGGGCGGCAATATCATCGGCTTCCTGCTGGCTCAAAAGCCCGCTACACGCCCCCGCCCAGGCAAGCTCGACCATGCGCAGCCAGTCCCAGGCGGCCCACTCGAGTGGCTCGTTTTGACTAACGAACCGATCGAGCACCGGTGCGTAGGCAAACTCGTCCTGGGCGCCACGCTGCCACTCCAGCCGCTGGGCAGCGTCCATACCCGGCAGCTCCCGCGCCTCGATATCCCAACGCTGGCGGTCGCCCTGGGCGCTAAGCCACAACGCCACACCCAGAAGCTGGTCGCGGTCGTTGACCTGCCAGATTTGCGCAAGCCACTGGCGCGCCTCGGGCCAGTCCCCCGGCGTTGCCGGGTAGCACATGACCGGATGAAACAGCGCGCCCAGCCGCCAGGGCCGGGCGTTGGGCGTATCCGGCCAAAGGGGGGTCGGCGGCGGTGTCTCGGCGAGTGCCCGCTCGAAGGTGGGCCAGCTCACGGCGCTGGCCTCGCTCTCCCATTGGGTCAGGGTTTGGCACGCTTCCAAAAAGCGCTCTTGAACCTCGGCGGGCGCACTTTCGCCCACGGCCTGGCGCAGGTCGCGCAGCCAGCTGCGCAGGTCACGATACTTCGCGGCGATGCGGCGCATCACGTGGTGGCCCCAGCTCACCGCCTGTTCAGACGAGATCCAGCCGGCGGCGCCGGCGAGCGCGCTCCACTCGAGCGCACCCAGCAGTTGGTGTGGGTACGCATCGAACGCCCCTAGACCATGTAAAAACTTTTCGACCAGCTCCCCCCGATGGGTAATACCCAATGCCTGCAGGCGCTGTTCGGCGTTTGCGCTATCCATCGCTAAAGGGTGTGACAGGAACGCCCAATCGCACAGCACAAGCTGTTGGGACCACCAGGAAGTTAATGCTTCGGCCAAAAGACACCTCGAAAACGACACTCGGCAACGCGCCAGAAAAAGCGCCCTAGTGTAACGGAAACTCCCGGCAAGGCCGATAGCGCGCTTGGCAATTAACCAAAAACACCGCCCCGAAGAAGACTCCGGGGCGGTGTTTAAAAACGTAGTGCCGGCTTAGTGGGTAAACCGTTTGCCTTTAGTGCTTAGGCAGCCAGCGTTTAGGCGCTTCGCACCTTGCTGATGATCCACAAAAGCACCACGGCACCGACGGTCGCCGTCACCAGCGAGCCAATGAAGCCCCCGGCGGACAGGCCCAGAAGGCTAAACAGGAAACCGCCGATCACCGCACCCACGATACCGACCCCGATATTGGCGATAATGCCGAAGCCGCCGCCGCGCATAATGTTGCCAGCGATCCAGCCAGCCAGACCACCGATAATAAGCCATGCTAAAAAGCCCATAATTCCTCCTTGGTTTTTTCACTTATACGCAGGTTTTACCTACCGTGCGCGCTTGTCCTAACATAGCACACAGCGCTAAGGTTCTGCCTGGTTTATGTGCGCCGTAACCTACCCATAAGCACCCCCGCCAACGCGATACGCTGACCCAATTGAGGAAACCCCATGATCCCCGACTCGCTCAACGCCCTTATCTCCAATGTAGCCGATCAGGCACAGACCACCTGGCAAGGCCGCGAGGTAATCATTTTCAACATGGCGTGGGGGGAAATGGTCATCAGCCTGCAGGGTGGCCAGGTGCTGCATTTCAAGCCCCATAACGACACGTCTTGGCTTTGGGTGACGCCCACCCCCGCGCCGCTGCCCGCCACCATTCGCGGCGGCATACCGCTTTGCTGGCCCTGGTTTGCCGACGAGCGCTACGCCGATGAAAGCCCAAATCACGATGGCCCGTTCCATGGCCTGGCCCGCCAGGCCCAGTGGCGACTGGACGCCGTGGACGAGCACGCCGAAGGTATCGAGGTCCACCTCTCCCCGGCCGAGCGTCTGCACGGCCTGCTGACTGCCCGCGTGGTCGTTCAAGCCAACGCCCAGCGTCTGAACGTGGAGCTCATCAGCGAGAACATCGGCGAAACGCCGGTGAAAATCAGCGGTGCGCTGCACACGTATCTGGGCGTGGCGAACACCCACCAGTGTCGCCTGGAAGGCCTGGCCGGGGCCCGCTATCTGGACAAGCTCAAGGATTTCGCCGAAGCCGAACAACAGGGCGTGCTGGCCGTTCAAGGCGCGGTCGACCGTATCTATCACACCAACGAAGCGGTAACCCTCAGTGATGGCGAGCGCACCCTGCGCGTCGCCAAACAGTCCAGCGACTCCACCGTGGTGTGGCACCCAGGCGATGTGTTACCCGCCGACACCCCAGCGGAAGCTGCCTACCGCTTCGTGTGTGTCGAAGCCGCCAACACCCGGCTGGACCCGGTGTGGCTGGTCCCCGGCGCCCAGCACCTGCTCGGCACGACGATCAGCCGCGGTTAATCGCTGGTTAATGAACGCTTTGCTATGCTGTAGCGCTACCCGTCGACCCCTTTGCCCAAGGAATGCCCAGCATGCCCCAGCCGTTAAGTCGGGAGCTCAATAATTTACTCGAACGCGGTCGCGACCGGCAGCTAAGGCTTGCCGTGACCGGGCTTTCCCAGGCGGGCAAGACAGCGTTTTTAACCTCGCTGGTCAACCAACTGCGTCATGCCGGACTTGATGCCCGCCTCGATTTACTACCTGCCGCCCGCGAAGGGCGGCTTTTAGGCGCCAAGCGACTCAACCAGCCGGATCTGGGCGTACCCCGCTTTCCTTTTGATCCGGGCATGGCGGCGCTTTCCGAGACACCGCCCCGCTGGCCCGCGCCGACCCGCGGCATTAGCGAGCTTCGCCTGGAGCTTCGCTTCAAACCGGCGCAAAGCGGCTGGTTCACGCCGGAAACCGCCAAGCTCACGCTGGATCTTTTCGACTACCCCGGCGAGTGGCTTTTGGATCTGCCGCTTTTGCAGCACGATTTTTACAGCTGGTGTCAGGCACAGTCGCACCACCAGGGCCCCCACCGCCGGGCGCTATTTACCGAGTGGCTCGAGGCGGTCGAACAGCTCGACCCCGCCGCCGAGATCGACGAGGGCACACTGGCAAGCCTATCCCAGGCCTACGCCGAAGGGCTAAAGCGCGCCAAGCAGGCGGGCTTTTCGGATCTTCAGCCCGGGCGGTTTTTGCTGCCCGGCGAGCTCGAGGACGCACCGGTGTTGCAGTTCTTCCCCCTGCCGGATTTGGCGCAGCCCCAGGAAATGCTCGAAGCGCTGCCGGAACAGAGCCTTTACGCGACGCTGGCCGCGCGCTTTCGCTACTACCAGCAGCAGGTGGTGCGGCCCTTCTACCGCGACCACTTCCGCCGTTTCGATCGCCAGATCGTACTGGTCGACGTGCTCGGCGCGCTCAACGCCGGCCCCGAACGCTTCGAGGATCTCTCCAGCGCCCTGAGCCAGCTGATGCAGAGCTTCAACTACGGCAAGCGCAGCCTGCTCACGCGAATGTTCGCCCCCAAAATCGACCGCCTGGCCATCGCCGCGACCAAGGCCGACCACGTCACCCCGAACCAGCACGCCAACGTGGTCACGTTGTTGGAGAGCCTGTTGGCGGAGCCGATCAAAGATCTGCGCTACGCCAACGTGCCGGTGAAAGCGTTGTCGCTCGCCGCGATTCGCGCCACTCAGGCCCGCGAGGTGCAGGAGAACGGCAAGCGCACCCCGGCGCTGCGCGGTACGACCCTTGATGGCGAGGAGGTGCTGCTCTACCCGGGCGATGTCCCGAGCCGCCTGCCCACCGCGGAGTTCTGGCAGCGCCAGGGGTTCGACTACCCGAGTTTTCGCCCCGCGAGCCGCGACGGAGACGCCCTCGACCACATTCGGATGGACGCCGCGCTTGACTGGCTGATTGGAGATAAACTGCAATGACACCCACCGAGCCGCGCCGCCACTTCGCGCTTGACGACATCCCGCCAGCTGCTGATAAAAGCGCTGCTGAAGCGCTCGATGAGCCCTTCGATGAAACGCTTCGCGCCCACCAGCGCTTCGACCCGGCACTCGGCGATGCGCCGCTTGCCGAAAGCGAAGCGCAGGCGCTACCCGAGGCTACCCTGGGCGCACCGCGCAAGCGCCGTTGGGGGCTGATGTTCGCGTTGGTCGGCTTTGCGGGGCTGGGCGCGGCGGAGTTTGCCACCGGCATCCCCGAGGCAATCGAAGGCTCGGCGTGGCTCAACGTCGCCTGGCAGGCCTTTGGACTGGGCCTGATTACCCTGGGCGGCGTATCGCTGGTCAAGGAGCTTAGCCGCCTCAAACGGCTCAAGCGCCACGACCAACTGCGCGAAGAGCTCGCCACACTCCCCCACTGCTCTTTCGAAAAGGCCCAGTCACTTGCCGAAAAGCTGAGAGTGCAGCTCAAACTCAGCGACGACGACCCCCACTGGCAGGCGTTCAAGAAGGCGTGCCAGCCGCACCACAGCGGAGAAGAGGTCCAGACGCTTTTGTGCTATCACCTGCTGACCCCGCGGGATCGCAAGGCGCAGCAGCTGATTACGCGGATGTCCGGGGAGACGGCGCTGATGGTGGCGATCAGTCCGCTAACGCTGGTGGATATGGCGCTGGTCGCCTGGCGAAGCCTGGCCATGGTCGACCGGCTCTGCCGGCTTTACGGGCTGGAGCTTGGCTACGCCAGCCGCCTGCGCCTTTTTCGAAACGTCTTGCACAATATGGCCTTCGCCGGCGCCAGCGAGCTCGCCACTGATGTGAGCATGGACATGCTGTCGCTGGATTTGACCGCCCGGCTTTCGACCCGGGCGGGCCAGGGGCTGGCCACCGGCCTTTTAAGCGCACGCCTGGGGCTTCGCGCTCAGCGCCTTTGCCGGCCGCTTGCGTTCACCGTCGAAGAGCAGCCCAAACTTGCCGATCTGCGCCAGGCGCTATGGCGCCAGCTCAAGCGCGCGGATAAAGAGCCCTCTTCCTAAGCGATGCGGTGCTCGCTTTGCGCATCGAATAAAATCGCCCGGCCCATATCGACACGTAGCGCCAGGCGCTGCCCCGCCGCCACCGTACATTTGGGACCGACACGGGCGGTGACTTCCTGCTCGCCCAGAGGCAGGCGCAGCAGGATATCCGCGCCGGTCGGCTCGACCACCGCCACGTTCGCCGTCAGCAGCGTGCCCTCGGCCTGGGCGGTCAGCCGCTCGTCCTCTTCGCTGAAATGCTCGGGGCGCAGGCCCAGAATCACCGCCTGACCTACCCGCTCGGCAAGCTCATCCGCGAAGCGCTCCTGGGGCCAGGGGAGTACCAGATCCTCTTCTTGAGGCGTGGCGATACGCAGCTGATAGCCACCGTCTTCGCTTTCGAGCGTTGCCTGGATGAAGTTCATTGACGGCGATCCCATGAACCCGGCCACGAACATGTCTACCGGGTCGTTGTAGACCTCGTTCGGCGAGCCCAGCTGCAGAATGTGGCCATCGCGCATTACCGCGATGCGGTCCGCCAGGGTCATCGCCTCGACCTGGTCGTGGGTCACGTACACGATGGTGGTGCCCAGTCGCTGGTGGAGCTTTTTGATCTCGGTGCGCATGTCCACGCGCAGCTTGGCGTCCAGGTTCGACAGCGGCTCGTCGAACAAATACACCTTGGGTTCGCGGGCCAGCGCCCGGCCCATCGCCACCCGCTGGCGCTGGCCGCCGGAGAGCTGAGCAGGCTTGCGCTCCAGAAGGTGCGAAATCTGCAGGAGATCCGCCACCCGCTCCACCGCTTGGGCACGCTCGGCCTTGGGGACTTTGCGCATCTCGAGGCCGAAGCTTATGTTCTGGCGTACCGTCATGCTGGGGTAGAGGGCGTAGGATTGAAACACCATGGCGATATCACGCTCGGCGGGGGTGCGCGTGGTCACGTCCTCGCCATCGATGCGGATATGGCCGCTGGTGACCGGCTCCAGCCCAGCGATGGCGTTCATCAACGTCGACTTGCCGCAGCCCGACGGCCCCACCAGAATCAGAAACTGTCCGGACTCGATGGAGAGACTGACATCCTTGAGCACTCGCTCGCGACCGAACTCCTTGCGTACCTGATCAATTTCAAGCGCTGCCATAAATATCGTTCCTGTTGTGACGCTCTATTGTGAGTAATCGACCGACGACTTAGCCCTTCACCGACCCGGCCGTTAACCCGCGCACGAAGTATTTGCCCGCCAGCACGTAGACGATGAGCGTGGGAAGCGCAGCGATCATCGCCGCGGCCATGTTGACGTTGTACTCGCTCACCCCGGTCGAGGTGTTCACCAGGTTGTTGAGTGCGACGGTCACCGGCTGGGTGTTGTGCCCGGAAAACGCGACGCCGAACAAAAAGTCGTTCCAGATCTGGGTGAACTGCCAGATGATCGACACCACGATGATCGGCGCCGAGACCGGCAGCAAAATGCGCCAGAAGATGCGAAAGAACCCGGCGCCGTCGAGCTTGGCCGCCGAGACCAGCTCGTCGGGAATGCCCACATAAAAGTTACGGAAAAAAAGCGTGGTAAACGCAATGCCGAACACCACGTGGACCAGTACCAGGCCCGCCCGTGAGCTCGAAAGCCCGAGCCACCCAAGGGTTTGCGCCATGGGCAACAGCACCACCTGGAACGGGATGAAGCAGCCAAAGAGCATCAGCGCGAATACAAGCTCCGAGCCCTTGAAGCGCCACTTGGTCAAGGCGTAGCCGTTGAGTGCGCCCACCGTGGTCGAAATCAACACCGCCGGAATCACGATGGCGAAGGAGTTCCAGAAGTAGCCCCCCACGCCTTCGCAGCGCATGCCAGTGCACGCCTCGCCCCAGGCCTTGGTCCAGGGCGCCAGGGTCGGGTTTTGCGGCAGCGACAAAAGCGACCCGGCGGTGATCTCGCTGAGTGGCTTGAAGGAGGTCATCAGCATCACGATCAGCGGCAGCACGTAGAAAAGCGCGGCGGCGATCAGCACAAAGTAGAGCCCCCACCGCCACAGGCGCGCCGCGGGCGACTGGCGGCGAATCACGTTAGCCATGCTTGCGGCTCCTTAGTTCGGAGTAGAGATAAGGAATCAAAATGGCCAGCACGCCGCCGAGCATCAGCATGGCGCTGGCGGAGCCCAGCCCGATCTGGGCGCGATTGAAGGCGTGGGTGTACATGAAGGTCGCGGGCAGGTCCGTTGCGTAGCCGGGCCCGCCGCCGGTCAGCGCCACCACCAGGTCGAAGCTCTTGATGGCGATGTGCGAAAGAATCATCACCGCGCTGAACACCACCGGGCGCAGGCACGGCATGACCACGCGCCAATAGATGCGCGGCAGGCTCGCCCCGTCGAGCTGGGCGGCCTTGATGATGCTGTCGTCGATACCTCGAAGCCCCGCCAGAAACAGCGCCATCACGAAGCCCGAGGCCTGCCATACCGCGGCGATCACTAAGGTGAAAATGGCCATGTCCGGGTCAACGATCCAGTCGAAACGAAACGACTCGAAACCCCAGCTGCGCACCATGGCCTGGATCCCCAACTGCGGGTTCAAAAGCCACTTCCAGACCACGCCAGTGACGATGAACGAAAGCGCCATCGGGTAAAGATAGATCGTGCGAAGCGCCCCCTCCTGGCGGATTTTTTGATCCAGCAAAATCGCCAGCACGGCCCCGAGTACCAGGCACACCGCGACGAACAAGACGCCAAAGATCATCAGGTTGGTCGAGGCCACCCACCAGCGGTCGTTGGCCATGAGTCGCGCGTACTGGCCAAAGCCAACGAAGTCGTAGCTTGGGAGCATCCGCGAGCTGGTCAGCGAGAGTACGAACGTCCAGAGCATGAAGCCGTAAACGAAAAACAGCGTAATGGCAATGGAGGGGGCCAACACCAGCCGCGGAAGCCAGCCTTGTAGCCAGCCGGAAACCGTCGGCCGATGGGCCTTGGGCAAAGTTGTGTCGCTCATAGGGAGTTCGCCTGTCAGCGTGGCGCCGCCGGGCGGCGGCGCACCTTGATCAAAAGGCTTTTAGAAGGAAGCGGTCTGCGCGGCACTTACCAGGCGCTCGGCGGCTTGCTCGGCAGGCATGTCGGCGTCGTTGAAGTAGTTGGTGACGACATCGAAGATCGCCCCCTGGACATCGGCACGCACGGCCATGCCGTGGGACATGCTGGGCACCAGGCCGCCGTCTTCGGCGGTGCGCTGGAAGTCGGCCAGGGACTGCTCGGCGCAGCTGTCGAATTCACTCATGTCCAGGTCCGGGCGCGCGGGGATCGAGCCCTTGGCCAGGTTGAAGGCTTCCTGGAAGGTAGGCTCGAGCACCAGCCGCGCCAGCGCCTGCTGGGCTTCGCGCTCATCATCGTCGCTGACGCGGAACATGGCGAGGCTGTCGATATTGAACGAGAAAGCGTCCGCGCTTCCCGGCGCCGCAGCGCAAAGGTAGTCCTCGCCGGCGGTGAGCCCGGCGGCGGTGAATTCACCCTTGGCCCAATCCCCCATCAGTTGAAAGCCCGCGTCCCCCTCGATCACCAT
This sequence comes from Vreelandella sp. GE22, assembly GCF_968212445.1. Lineage (NCBI taxonomy): Bacteria > Pseudomonadati > Pseudomonadota > Gammaproteobacteria > Oceanospirillales > Halomonadaceae > Vreelandella > Vreelandella sp. GE22. The sequence continues at coordinate 1,021,569 of NZ_OZ309110.1, read as the reverse complement.
ATTGGTGGCGATGTTCCAATCGCGCCCGGGCATGCCGTCGTCCATAAGCTCGCGCAGACGCTTGAAGGTCTCGAGTGCGCTGATCATTTCGTCGCTACCCAGCGCCTCTGGGTCGAGCTCCACCAGCGACTGGCGGTAAAAATCCACGCCCTGGCTTCCAATCACTACGCTTTCGAACACGGTGGCGTCCTGCCAGTCCTGGCCGCCGTGGGCAAGCGGCACGAAGCCCGCCTCGCGGATCGCCTCACCGGCGGTGAAGAGCTCATCCAGGGTGGTCGGCATTTCGACGCCGGCGGCGTCGAGCACTTCCGGGTTCGCCCACAGCCAGTTCACCCGATGAACGTTGGCGGGCACGGCCACGTATTGGCCGTCATAGCGCATGATATCGGCGACCACCTCGGGGAGCAGGTCGTCCCAGCCCTCCTGCGCGGCCACGTCGTCCAGATCGCCCAGCAGGCCAAGCTCGCCCCACTCCTGAATTTCCGGGCCCTTGATTTGCGCCGCCGACGGCGGGTTGCCGGACATGGCACGAGATTTGAGCACCGTCATGGCGGTTTCGCCGCCGCCGCCGGCCACGGCGAAGTCTTCCCAGCCGTAGCCTTCGGCCTCAAGAAGCTCCTTGAGCACGTTGGCCGCGCGCGCTTCGCCGCCGGAGGTCCACCAATGGAGGACCTCGACGTCGTTTGCCTGGGCAGAAGTAGTCGCGGCCAGCGCAAGCGCGAGGCTGAGGGCGGACTGACGCATCGAGGGTAAACGCAATGTCGACATGATGACTCCTGGCGTTGTTATTGTCGGATCGTTTTTTATAAATCGCTTGAGCGAACCGTTTGAGTGAATCGTTCGTTTGAATCACTCGTTCGAATCGTTCGTTTGAATGGTTACGCCTAGCGCTTACTGCAGAGTACGCCGCAATACCTGCAAACGGGAGTTACCCTTTACTACATAGTCTTGGGGTTTTCTTACAAACCTGTAATAGGCGCGTGGCGCAACAGCACCAGGGTGGCGACGAGCCCACCTTGTGGATGATTAGCCAAGGTGATATCGCCGCCGTGGGCGCGGGCGATATGCCGGGCGATGCCCAACCCAAGGCCGCTGCCGCCGGTGTTGCGGCTGCGCGAGGCCTCCAGGCGCACGAACGGTGAAAAAACCCGCGCCCGTTGGTCTTGAGCAATACCGGGGCCGTCGTCATGAATACGTATCGTGATTTGCTCGGGCGTATCGCTTATGTGCACCGCCGCGCGCTGGCCGTAGAACACCGCGTTTTCCAGGAGATTGGCCAGGCAGCGCTTGAGCGCCAGCGGCTTAGCCGTAAGCGGCGCGGCCTGGCCTGTCACACTAACCTCGCCACCTTGCAAGCCAAGCTCGTCGGCAAGCGTTGTGGCCAGGGCGGCGATATCCACCGCGGCGGGGTCTTCGTGCAGGTCGAGCCCCTTCACCGAGGCAAGCGCGCCTTTGACGAGCTCGCTCAGCTCATCGAGCGAGGCGCAAAAGCGCTCGCGCTGAAGTGAGTCGTCGAGCATTTCGGCGCGCAGGCGCATCCGGGTGATCGGTGTTTTAAGGTCGTGGGAAATCGCCGAGAAGAGCCGTTCGCGCTCGTCGAGCTGCTCGCGTATGCGCCGCTGCATACGGTTGAACGCCACCGCGGTGGCGGCGACCTCTTTGGGGCCGCTCTCCTTGAGCGGGGGGCGGTCCAGGTCATCGCCGAGCTGGCGGGCAGCGCTGGAGAGCCGCGCCAATGGCCGGGTTACGCTGGTAATACCCCAAAAGGAGAGCGCCAGTACGCTCATCAGCACCAGCAAGCCCACCAGCAGGCGCTCTTCGGAAAGCCAGCGGTAGCCGCTAAAGATATCCGGCACGCCAAGTAGCGTGGCCACGTAAAGCCACATGTCCGGGGCAAGCTCGAGCTGTACCACCAGAATCGGCGGCGAAAGCGGCTCCATCAGCAGGCTGTGCTGGCCCCAGCGCGGCGGTAAATCGTGAAGCAGCACTTCGTTGTTGAAAACGCGCAGGGTTTCCGGTCGCGAGAACTCGACCACGACGTCGTCGATGGCCAGTTCCTGGGTCAAAATACGATGCACGTTACCCACCACCAGCGTTTTTTCGGCGCCGCTGCCGATATCGGTCACCGGAATACGCCGCTCGTTGACGCTAACGAAAAAGCGCGTTCCGCCCATGTTGCGTAGCTGGTCGAGCACGATATGGCGGTAGTCCACCGGCAGCGAGCGGAAAAACTTCATGGTGGAGGCGATGCTCAGCGCCATGTTGTTGGATAGCTCGTCGAGCTGTTCGAGCTGGCTGGCGCGCACCTGGGAGCTCCAGAGCGCGTAGCTTGCTGCCTGAGCCGCCAGCACCCCGGCAATCATGATGATCACGAAGCGTCCGCGCAGCGTACTCGGCAGACAGCGTTTCAAGACGCCTCTGAGCGTGCTCACACGACGGCTTCGACCTGGGCGGTAAGCACGTAGCCCGCGCCGCGCACGGTGCGAATCAGCTGCGAGTGCTGGGCGTCCTCACCCAGGCGCTGGCGCAGCCTGCAAACGTGAACGTCGATGGAACGATCCAGCGGCGGCGCGTGGCGCCCGCGTGACAGCGTATAAAGATCATCCCGGGTGATCACCGTGGCCGGGCGCTCGAGAAACACCTGCAGCAGTTGAAAATCCGCGCCGGAGAGCGACGTATGCGCCCCGCCCTGATCCACCAGCTCGCGGGTGGTGCGATCGAGCTGCCAGGGGCCAAAGCGCACCCAGCGGGCGTGGCCGGCGCTGGGTGGCTCAAAACCGGCGCGAGTGCGCCGCAGCACCGCTTTGATACGCGCTAAAAGCTCACGGGGGTTGAAGGGCTTGGCCATATAGTCGTCGGCGCCCAGCTCCAGGCCGAGAATCCGGTCGGTTTCATCACTGCTTGCGGTGAGCATGATGATCGGCATATCGCCCTGGCGGCGAAGCGCCCGGCAAACGGCGAAGCCGTCGTCGCCGGGCATCATCACATCCACCAGCACCAGACTCGGCGTTTGCTCGTCCAGTGTGGCGTAGAGCGACTGCGCACTGTCGGCGGTCAGCACCTGGTAGCCGTGGCGGCCCAGGTAATCCGCCAGCAGCTCGCAAATTTCCGGGTCGTCGTCGACGATCATCACGCAATCAGACGCGTGGGTCATAGTAGCGGGCTCCCTCTCTTTTATTATCGTCGTTATTATCTTTTTCGCGCTAGATAATGGTGGAGAGCCCTGCCGACCACAAGCGACTATCGACTAAGGTGGTAACCCGATCACAGCCCTTGGCTCAAAGCCCAAAGCGCTCGCGCAAAAGCGCGGCGACCCCGGCTTCGCCGTGGTGGCCTATTTGACGGCCACGCCCGAGGCGCCCGGCCATTTCCGGGTGGGCATTGGCCATGAAGTGCGCCTCGCCTGCCAGGCTCAGCATTTCAATGTCGTTCAAGTTATCGCCAAAGGCCAGGCACTGCTCGGCCTCGATATCCAAACGTTCGAGCAGCGCTTTCAAGGCGACGCCCTTGTTGACGTTACCCGCCATGATCTCGAGCGACTCCGGGGTCGAGTAAGTAACGTGCAACTCGCCGTCGCTGATGTCGCGCACCGCTGCCTCGATCTTGGCAAGCGCCTTGGGCTTGCCGCCGTAAAGCACCTTGCCGATGCCCTCGGCGGGCATGTTGGCCGGCGAAACGACCTGATAGACGAAGCCCGTGGCGGCGTGCATGGCCAGGTGCCCAGGCGAGGCGGCATCGATATACCAGGCATCATCCACATAAAGGCTCAGTCGGACATCCGCCGGGCGCGGTAGATCGATCAATGCGCGGGCCTTTTCAGGCTTCACGTGGTGGGCGCTCAGCAGCGTGTCGTCCGGGGCGTGGGTGTAGGCCCCGTTGCTGCTGATCAGGTGCATGGGCACATTGAGCTCGTCGCGAAACACCCGCATGTCCAGGTAGTGGCGGCCGGAGGCCAGGGTCAGGTGGTGGCCCTGCTCGACCAGGGCGCGCAGTACCTCCTTGGTGCTCTCGTGCAAAACGTGATCGCTTCCTAAAAGCGTTCCATCCAAATCGGAAACAATCAGCCGGGGGGTCATCGCACGCTCCTCTCAAATGGTCGCTCTTGGGGGTTTATAAGGGTCTTTCAGCTTAACCGATTATACAAAGCGCGGGTAAGTCATTGACCTTACGCCCGCGCGGCGACTTCATCGCGGCGGGTAATTGGCGCGGTGAGCGGGAATCCGTATAGTGGCAGGCTACCCTCGTTAACTGATAGAGCTCATGCTGCAAAATAACTCCGCGCTTGCCCAGCTCAAGCAACAGATTCGTGATACCACGCCCCGCGTCGAAGGCGTGATCAAGGGCACTGAAAAAGGTTTCGGCTTTCTAGAAACCGAAGGGGGCGAGTCCTATTTCGTGCCGCCCCCCGCCATGAAGCAGGTCATTCACGGCGACCGCGTCGAGGCGGTGATTCACGAAAACGGCGACAAGAAATCCGTCGAGCCGGAAAAGCTGCTCGAAGCCGGGCTCGACCGCTTCGTGGCCCGCGTTCAAAAGCGCGAAGACCGCTTGGCCGTGGTGCCGGATCACCCCTCGATTCGCAACGTCATCAAGTCGCGCATCAAAAACAGCCTCGATGAGTCGACCATCGCCGACGGCGACTGGGTCGTCGCGCGGCTGGTGCGCCACCCGATGAAAGAGAACGACCGCGGCTTTTTCGCTCAGATCGACGAGCTGGTGGCCAAGTCCGACAACCCGGCGGTGCCCTGGCGCGTGACCCTGGCCCGCCACGCCCTGGAGCAGGCAAGCCCGGAGGCCGGCAACGACTGGCCGCTGCGCGATGAAGGCCTGACTCGGGAAGATCTTACCGCCGAGCCCTTCTTCACCATCGACGGTGAAAAGACCAAGGACATGGACGATGCCCTGCGCATCACCACCCGCGACGACGGCGGTTGGGATTTGTCGGTAGCGATCGCCGACCCGACCGCTTATGTCGACGAAGCGCACGCGGCGGACCTGGAAGCGCGCGTACGTGCGTTCACCGTTTACCTGCCGGGCCAGAACGTCACCATGCTGCCCGAGCAGCTAGCCGACGATCTTTGCTCGTTGTGGGAAGGCAAGAGCCGCCCGGCGCTGGCCTGCACGCTGACCATCCACGCTGACGGCCGGCTGGGCGACTACCGTTTCTTCGCCGCCGACGTGCAGTCCCATGCCAAGCTCGTTTACGACCGGGTGTCGGATTGGATCGACGGTGAAGGCGACTGGGCGCCGGCGGACAACATCGCCGAGCAGCTCAAAGCGCTTCAGGCGCTGACCGAGGCACGCACCGCCTGGCGTAACGAGCACGCGCTGGTCTTCAAGGACCGCCCGGACTACGTGTTCGAGCTCGACGAAGCCGGTAACGTGCTGGCGATCAACACCGAAGATCGCCGCATCGCCAACCGCATGATCGAAGAGTCGATGATCGCCGCCAACGCCTGCTGCGCGGACTTCCTCGCCGCCAACATCGGTCACGGCATCTTCAACGTGCACCGTGCGTTCGAGTCGGACAAAGCCGAAGCCGCCCAGGAGTTTTTGGCCGGCCAAGACATCGAAGTAGCCCTCGAGGCGCTGACCGACCTGGACCATTACAAGGATCTTAAGCGCGCACTCGAAAGCCGCGACGACGCCTGGCTCGATGCCCGCCTGCGCCGCTTCCAGGGCTTTACCAGCATGTCCGCCCAGCCCGGGCCGCACTTTGGCTTAGGCCTGGCCGCCTACGCCACCTGGACCTCGCCGATTCGTAAGTACGGCGATATGGTCAACCACCGCTTGATCAAGCGCGTGCTGAAGGGCGAGCAGGCTCCGGCCGAGGCGAGCCAGGCGCTCACCGAGCAGCTCACCGAGCGCCGTCGCCTGAACCGCATGGCCGAGCGCGACGTGAAAGACTGGCTCTACGTACGCTTTTTGACCAGCGCCGCTCAGAACCAGGATGGCTTCGACGCGGAAATCATCGCGATCAACCGCGGCGGCATGCGCGTTCGCTTGGTCGAAAACGGCGCCACGGCCTTCGTCCCGGCCCCCTTGATGCATAGCGACCGCAGCAAGGTGGTGATCGACGACAAGGAAGGCCGCATCCAGATCGAGGGTGAAGAGCGCTACAAGCTCGGCGACGCCCTGCGCGTGCAGCTCACCGAGGCCCGCGAAGAGACCCGCTCACTGGTGGCTAAGCCCGCCGAGTAATCCCGTACCGGTCTCCCCACAGAGCAGCGGCGCCAAAGGCGCCGCTGCTTTTTTATACGCCCCCCCCCCCGGCGCCCCACCCGACTCACCATTCACGACTCACGATTCACGACTCACGATTCACGATTCACGATTCACGATTCACGATTCACGACTCACTATTTACGACTCACCTTTCAACTGATGCTCAAAGAAAAAGCGCAGCATCTCCTTCGAGGCATCCGGCCCTTTGGGGTCGGTGTAGCTTCCCCGAGCGCTGCCCCCCGCCCAGGCGTGGCCCGCGCCGTGAATGCGCCACTGCTCCAGGCGCGTTTCGCCCTGGGCGTCGCGGTGGACCGTGCGCGTATAGCCGTGGCCGCCAGCCACCTGCCCCGCCTTCGCATCGCCTGGTGTGGCTTTGCAGGCGACATATTGGCTCGCCACGCGCTCGGCGTTGTTCAGATGCACGGTGCTGTCCCGGTCGCCGTGAAAGATGATCGCCGGCACGTTCGAGGCAAAACCTTCACTCGCCCCGCCCGGTGCCGGTCTTCCGCCCTGCATGGCCGCCAGCGCATCCGGGAGGCTCTTGGCAACGCCATGAGGCAGCCCGGAGTGCACCCCCACCGCGGCGAAGAGTTCCGGGTAGGTCATGGCAAGCGTGGTCGCCATGGCGCCGCCGGCGGAGAGCCCGGCCACGTACACCCGGGCGGCGTCGAGCCCGTGGGTATTGACGATCTCCCGGGTCATTCCCGCCAGCACCTCGGGCTCGCCGCCTTCGCGGCGCTGGTCGCCGGCCTTGAACCAGTTCCAGCACTTCGAGGTATTGGCGCTTTGCGGCTGAGCCGGGTAGAGCACGCAGAAGGTTTGCGCTTCGGCCAGCGCGTTCATTTGGGTCCCGGCGGCGAAGTCGTCCGGGTTTTGGGTACAGCCGTGGAGCATGACGACCAGGGGCAGCGCCTGGCCGTGGTAGCCGCTGGGCATAAAGAGTTTATAGTCCCGGGTACCGGCACGGTTTTCAAAGCGACCCGCAGTGAAGGCGCCGGGGCTGGGCGTTTCGTGCGCGGCCGGTGCCTGCGGCCCGGCGCCGGCTTGAAAGCCCGCCCATTGATCGCGAAAGCGAAAGCCCTGGCGCTTGTGCCCAAGCCCCGGCGAGGCCGATGTGAACGCCGTAAACGTCTTCTCTCCGATCGTCTCGCAGGTACTTTCGAACACATTGCCCTCTTGAGCGGCCGCCGGTGTCGCCTGGCGCTCGGGCATCGGGTCTTGGCCTTGCAACATCTGCATGGCCTCGGAAAGCCTGCCGGCGCGGGTCAGCCGCGTCGCTTCTTGCATTCGTTGGGTCATGGTGGCATCGATCATGGTCAAAGCCCTCGTCAATACATCAGTGGATGCGACCAGCCAGAGCGGCCTTGACCGCCTTGCTTGCATGCAGGGCGCCAAGCACGACGACGGATTCGATCGTCGCGGCGGCAAGTTCTGGCGTTACATCGTCGGCAATGGTGGCAAGCCCCAGCACCTGGATTTGCAGGGTTTCGCCATTGGCCTTTAGCGCTTCGAGATCCGCTCGGCTGTAGTGTTCAAGCCCCAGCACGAACGCCTTGCGCGAGACGGTCTCCTTGACGACGTCGGCGTGGCTTGCCAGCTGGTTGCGAATGGCGGTACGGATCAAATCGGTTCGGTTGGAGTAAAAGCCCTCCTGCACCAGCAGGTCGATTTGGCCCAGATCGACGACGCCGAGGTTAATGGTGATTTTCTCGTTGGTGTCGCCGGGCTTGCGGCGCAGTTCGTGTACGCTCATGAGCGCTCCTATCGGGTGAGAAGCTCTTTTCAATCCCCATGGATTCCATATACCATCCATATGGATGTTATATTAGGTGGTATTGGGGTTTAAGCAAGGTTTTTCGCAAGCGACAGAATTTGCAGCGCCCAAAGCATACTCACGCTGTCGCATAACTGACTTATTCGTTGGCTATGGTGATGAGTGACCCTTGTGTGGCGCGGAGACGACCTTGCATATTGCCGATATCACCATGTTTCACGCCCCGGCCAGCGGCGGCGTGCGCACCTACCTGCAAGCCAAACACCGCGTACTGCAAAAAACCGGTGCCCGCTGTAGCCTGCTGGTACCCGGCGCCGAGCGCGATAGCCTGGGCGAGCACCATACGCTGCCTGCCCTGCGCCTTCCGCTGGGCCAGGGCTACCGGTTTCCGCTACGCGGCGCGCCCTGGCGGGATGCGCTGATCGAATTAGCGCCGGACATCATCGAGGCCGGCGACCCCTACGTGACCGCCTGGGCCGCACTGGACGCTGGTCAGCGCTTGGGCGTGCCGGTGGTCGGGTTTTACCACTCGGATTTGCCGCGACTGATGGGCGACCGCTTCGGGGGGCGCGTCGAGCGCCGCTTGATCCGCTACGTGGCCGATCTCTACCGCCGCTTTGACAGCGTGCTCGCTCCTTGCCAGGCCATGGCCGACCGCCTCACACAGTGGGGTGTGGAGAACGTGCGCGTGCAGCCTTTGGGGGTGGATCTCGAGCGGTTTCATCCCGACCACTTCGACCCGCACCTTCGCCGCCGCTTTGGCATCAATGAGAACAAGCGCCTGCTCATTTTCGTCGGCCGCTACTCCCGCGAGAAGAACATCGACGTGCTGCTGGCCACCATGAAACGCCTGGGGCCGGACTACCACCTGCTGCTGATGGGCCCCGGGATGCCCACCCGCGTGCCGGACAACGTCACCGCGGTCAGCCGCTGTTGCGGCGTGCACGAAGTGGCCGCCGCGCTTGCCAGCAGCGACGCCCTGCTCCACGCCGGCACGCGGGAAACCTTTGGGTTGATTGCCCAGGAGGCGATGGCCAGTGGCCTGCCGGTCATCGGCGCCCGCGCCGGTGCCTTGATCGAGAACGTGCCCCTGGGCGGCGGCGTGCTGTGCCCGCCGCTCGACCCTACCGCCATGGCCCAGGCCTGCAGCGCGCTGTTCGACAACGACATCGCCGCCAGCGGGCGCTACGCGCGCCACTATGTCGAGCGTCGCTTCGGCTGGGATGTGGTGATACACCAACTATACGAGCACTATCGAGCGCTACATCAAAGCGAGCCGGCCCATGCCCGCCCCCGCATTCATACAAGGTAAATCCCGATGGCGACCGCGTCCATTGCACGCGGTGCTGCTGCTCATCGCACTCATCACACCGCTACTGCTGACATCGCTTGCCGGCGGGCGGGCCGCGCTTGGCCATGTACAGGCGTTCCCGCTGGGGCTTTTGGCGCTCATGGTGGCAACGGCTGCCGTCTGCTGGAACCTGAACGCGCTCAGGCTTCGGCTGATGCTCGGCGCTCACCCAGGCGCGCCTAATCAGGCGGGCGCGCTGGGTATCGAGCTTGCCGCCAAGTTCGCGCTGTGCGCCACCCCGGGCGGCAGCGGCGGCCCGGTTACGATGCTGGCGCTTCTGGCAAAGCGCGGTGTGCCCCCAGCCAGGGGCACGGCGATGTTTCTGATCGACCAGGGATGCGACTCGCTTTTCTTTCTGACCATGCTGGGTGTGGCGGTGGCCGCCACGCTGACCGGTATCGTCGACTGGCCCCACCAGGGGCTTATTCAGGCCGCCCTGCTCGCCCTTGGCGCGTTACTGGTGAGCGTGGCGCTGGCCATCGTTTATCTGCCCAGGCTTTTACGCCTGCGCCCGGCGGCGCGGCCCAACGCCGTTAAAAGGCGCTGGCTCATTCGGCGGCTGCTGCGCTGTCGCCACGCGCTGCGGGTCACGCTACACCTGCCCGGGCGAACGCTTGCTGCGATACTGCTGCTCACCGCGCTGCACTGGGTACTGCGTTATAGCCTTTTGTACATGGCGGTGCTGGGGGTGGGCGGGCAGGCGGAGTGGCTCTGGACGTTTCTGGTGCAGATGCTGGCCATGGCGGCCAGCCAGCTGAGCTTTCTGCCCGGCGGTGCCGGGGCGGCGGAGCTTGGCGTGGGCACGCTTTTACTGCCGCTGATGGCGCCGGAGCAGGTCGCCGCGGCGGTACTGGTCTGGCGGCTGGTGAGCTACCACCTTTATTTGGCCGTGGGGGCCCCGGTGTTCGTCGTGCTCGGCTCACGCTGCCTGCAACGCCGCGGCTAAGTTTTACAAAATGCGGACATAAAAAAGGGCACCCGAAGGTGCCCTTTTTGCGCTTTCCAACCGACAAGCGCCTACCTCGACCGACCTGACTTACCAGCCGGTGGCTTCTTTCAGCGCGTCGCCGATTTCGGCCAGCGAACGTACGGTTTTGACACCCGCCGCTTCGAGAGCGCCGAACTTGTCGTCCGCCGTGCCTTTACCGCCGGAGATGATCGCACCCGCGTGGCCCATACGCTTGCCAGGAGGTGCGGTAACGCCTGCGATGTAGGCAACGACCGGCTTGGAGACGTTGTCCTTGATGTACGCCGCCGCTTCTTCTTCCGCGGTGCCGCCGATCTCGCCGATCATGACGATCGCTTCGGTCTTCGGGTCCTTCTCGAACATCTCGAGGATGTCGATGAAGTTGGAGCCCGGGATCGGGTCACCACCGATGCCGACACAGGTCGACTGGCCGAAGCCGTGGTCGGTGGTCTGCTTGACCGCTTCATAGGTCAACGTACCCGAACGGGATACGATGCCGACACGGCCCGGCTGGTGGATATGGCCCGGCATGATGCCGATCTTGGTTTCGCCAGGCGTGATGACGCCGGGGCAGTTCGGGCCGATCAGGCGAACGCCGAGCTCGTCGCATTTTACTTTCGCGTCGAGCATGTCGAGTGTGGCGATACCTTCGGTGATGCAGACGATCAGCTTGATGCCGGCGTTGGCGGCTTCAAGGATGGAGTCTTTACAAAACGCGGCCGGTACGTAGATTACGCTGGCTTCGGCGCCGGTTTGCTCGACTGCTTCCGCGACGGTGTTGAACACCGGCAGGCCCAGGTGCGTCTGGCCGCCTTTGCCCGGCGTTACACCGCCGACCATTTGCGTGCCGTAGGCAATCGCCTGCTCGGAGTGGAACGTGCCCTGGCCACCGGTGAACCCTTGGCAGATGACCTTGGTGTTCTTATCGATCAGGATACTCATTACTTGCCCTCCGCTGCTTTAACAACCTGCTGAGCCGCGTCGCTCAGGCTGGTGGCAGCGATGATGTTCAGACCGCTGGACGCCAGTTTCTCGGCACCCAGCTCGGCGTTGTTACCTTCCAGACGCACAACGACCGGCACGTTGACACCGACCTGCTCGACGGCACCAATGATGCCTTCGGCGATCATGTCGCAGCGCACGATACCGCCGAAGATGTTGACCAGCACGGCCTTCACGTTGTCGTCGGACAAAATGATCTTGAACGCTTCTGCCACGCGCTCTTTGGTCGCGCCGCCGCCTACGTCCAGGAAGTTGGCCGGCTTACCGCCAGACAGGTTGACGATGTCCATGGTGCCCATGGCCAGGCCCGCGCCGTTGACCATGCAGCCGATGTTGCCATCGAGGGCTACGTAGTTGAGCTCCCACTTGGCAGCATCCGCTTCGCGCTGGTCTTCCTGGCTCGGATCACGCATCGCCTGCAGGTCCGGATGACGGTACAACGCATTGCTGTCGAGGCCCAGTTTGGCGTCGAGGCAGTGCAGGTTGCCTTCATCGGTGATGACCAGCGGGTTGATTTCCAGAAGCGCCAGATCCTTGTCGTGGAACAGCTTGGAAAGCCCCAGGAAGATCTTGGTGAACTGCTTGATCTGGTCGCCTTTAAGGCCCAGTTTGAAAGCGAGTTCGCGTGCCTGGTAGGGCTGAGCGCCGACCAGCGGGTCGATCTCGGCTTTCAGAATCTTTTCCGGTGTCTCTTCGGCGACCGTTTCGATGTCTACACCACCTTCGGTCGAGGCCATGAAGACCACGCGACGGCTGGTACGGTCGACGACGGCGCCCAGATAAAGCTCATCGGCGATATCGGTGCAGTTCTCGACCAGAATCTTGGCAACCGGCTGACCTTTTTCGTCAGTCTGGTAGGTGACCAGGTTCTTGCCCAGCCACTGCTCGGCGAAGGCCTTCGCTTCCTGGGGGTCCTTGATCAGCTTCACGCCGCCCGCTTTACCGCGGCCGCCCGCGTGGACCTGGGCTTTGACTACCCACATCTCGCCGCCGATTTTTTTGCACGCTTCTACCGCTTCTTCTGGCGTGTCCACGGCAAAGCCTTTGGACACCGGCAGACCATAATCAGCAAACAGCTGCTTGCCTTGATACTCGTGAAGGTTCATCGATTCATGCCATTGGTTGCATGTGACTCGAACGACAACCGGTGTCGAGCACCGGCTGTCCCCGTGCTATCAGCTCGGCAAGCCGGGCTGATAGCGTTGCGCCACCGGAAGGTGGCGCCTGGTCGTTACTAGAATTACTTACGTTTTTTACGGTTCGCCATGTGGATGGCGTGCCCGTCCACGGCCAGTGCGGCTTCGTGAACCGCCTCGGACATGGTGGGGTGGGCATAGCAGGTCAGCGCCAGATCTTCGGCGCTGGAGCCGAACTCCATCGCGATCACGGCCTGAGCGATCAGCTCGCCGGCATGCTGGCCAACGATGTGAACACCCAGGATGCGATCGGTTTCTGCATCGGCGATGACTTTCGCGCTACCTTCGGTGGCGTTGTTCGCCATGGCGCGGCCGCTGGCGGCAAACGGGAAAGTACCGGTTTTGACTTCGATGCCCTTGGCCTTGGCGTCCTGCTCTGTCATACCGACCCAGGCCACTTCCGGGGCAGTGTAGATCACGCAGGGAATGGCGTCATAGTTCATCTCGGCTTTGTGGCCGGCGATGATGTCCGCCACCATGATGCCCTCTTCCGAGGCCTTGTGCGCCAGCATCTGACCGCGTACGCAGTCGCCGATCGCGTAAACGCCCGGCACGTTGGTGCGGCACTGGTCGTCGACGAAGATGAAGCCACGCTCGTCGAGCTCGATGCTGACGTCGTCGGCAATCACACCCTTGGTGTACGGGCGGCGGCCAACGCAAACGATCAGCTTGTCGAAGGTAATTTCCTGCTCGCCTTCGCCGTCGGTGTACTTGACGACGACTTCATTGTCTTTCACTTCGGAGCCGGTTACGCGGGCGCCGAGTTTGATGTCCAGGCCCTGCTTTTTAAGAAGCTTCTGGGTATCCTTGGCAACGGTCGTGTCGACCATCGGCAAGAAATCGTCCATCGCTTCGAGCACGGTGACTTCAGATCCCAGGCGGTTCCAAACGCTACCAAGCTCGAGCCCGATAACGCCGGCGCCGATCACGCCCAAACGCTTCGGCGCTTCCTTGAATTCAAGTGCGCCGGTAGAGTCGACGACCAAGTCGTCGGTCAGCGGCGTGGGCGGAATTTCGACCGGTACCGAGCCCGCCGCGATCACGATGTTCTCGGCTTCGTACTTGGTCGCGTTGCCGTCGACATCGGTGACTTCGACCTGCTTGTTACCCACGACTTTACCAGTACCGTCGATCGCGGTGACGCCGTTGGCCTTGAAAAGGCCCGAGATGCCGCCGGTCAGGTTCTTAACGATGGTGTCTTTACGCGACATCATCTTGGTGATGTCCATGCTGACATCGCTTGCCTGGATCCCCAGGTCGTCGAAGTCGTGCTTGGCTTCGACATACTTGTGCGAGGCTTCCAGCAGCGCCTTGGACGGGATACAACCCACGTTCAGGCAGGTGCCGCCGTGTACCACGTTGCCTTCCTTGCCAATCCACTTCTCGACACAGGCAACGTTCAGCCCGAGCTGGGCCGCGCGAATGGCAGCGACGTAGCCGCCGGGGCCGGCACCGATAACGATTACATCAAACTTGTCAGCCATGTTGGCTCCTTCCGCTTGGTGACGCTTTGTCTAGATCAATGCATACGCGTCGTATCAAATCATGGACAAAGGGCCGTGTGCGATAACATAAAAACGCTCGAACTCAAGGTTCTCTCACCCGATCACGCGGCCAGGGTCAACCCCTGGCCGCGTGCATCGTTACACGTCCAGCAGTAGGCGCGCCGGGTCTTCCAGCAGTTCCTTGATGGTGACCAGGAACTGAACCGCGTCTTTACCGTCGATCATGCGGTGATCGTAGGAGAGCGCCAGGTACATCATCGGGCGAACCTCGACCTTGCCGTTGACCGCCATCGGGCGCTCCTGGATCTTGTGCATACCCAGAATGGCCGTTTGCGGCGGGTTGATGATCGGCGTGGAGAGCAGCGAGCCGAAAATACCGCCGTTGGTGATGGTGAAGGTACCACCCTGCATTTCGTCGATACCAAGCTTGCCATCGCGGGCCCGCTTGCCGAAGTCGACGATGCCTTTCTCGACATCGGCGACCTTCATGGCGTCGGTGTCACGCAGTACCGGCACGACCAGGCCGCGGTCGGTGGATACGGCAACGCCGATATCCTGGTAACCGTGGTAGACGATCTCGTCACCGTCAATCGAGGCGTTGACATCCGGGAAGCGCTTGAGCGCCTCGGCGGCGGCCTTGACGAAGAAGCCCATGAAGCCGAGCTTGACGTCGTGGGCCTTTTGGAAGGTGTCCTTGTACTGCGCGCGCAGGTTCATGACCGCGCCCATGTCCACCTCGTTGTAGGTGGTCAGCATGGCGGCGGTTTGCTGCGCTTCGACCAGACGCTTGGCGATGGTCTTGCGCAGGCGCGTCATCGGTACGCGCTTCTCGGCACGGTCGCCTTCGGCGGCGGCCGGGGCCGCAGCGGCTTTCTTCGCTGCCGGCGCGGAGGACTTGGCCGTTTTCTTGGCGCTGCCGTCTTTCACGGCTTTCTGCACGTCTTCTTTCAGAACGCGACCGCCCTTGCCGGTGCCTTCGATCTTGGCAACGTCCAGGTCGTTTTCGGCGATCATCTTGCGCGCCGCCGGGGCCACGATCTTGTCGCCTACTTTCTCGTCGGCGCCTTCATCGTCGCTGGTGCTATCGGCGCTGTCATCGCCTTTGCTTTCGCTTGCGCCGCTGTCGCTACCGCCGCTTTCGGAGAAGATCGCCAGTACGGCTTCGGACTCGACCTGGCTGCCCTCTTCGGCCTTGATCTCGGCAAGCGCGCCATCGGCGGGTGCCACGACTTCCAGCACGACCTTGTCGGTTTCGATGTCGGCCAGCACTTCATCGCGCTTGACCGCTTCGCCGACTTTCTTGTGCCAAGTGGCAACGGTGCCTTCCTGAACAGATTCCGGGAAGCTCGGCGCTTTGACGTCATGCTGCTTACCGCCGCCGGCTTTCTTCTCTTCTTGCTTCTCGTCTTGCTTCTCTTGCTTGGCGCCGTCGTCTTTAGCGTCGCCGCCGTCCTCTTTCTCGGACTTTTCGGCTTTCTCTTCGCCTTCGTCGGACTTGCCGCCGCCGCTTGCTTCGCCGATCTTGCCCAGTACCTGCTCGGACTCGACGGTGTCGCCCTCTTCGGCCAGCACGTCGGACAGCGTACCCGCTTCCGGTGCCACGACCTCGAGCACCACCTTGTCGGTTTCTATCTCAACAATCAGCTCGTCGCGCTCAACGCTGTCACCCGGCTTTTTGTGCCACGCGGCTACCGTGCCTTCGGCAACGGATTCCGGAAAGGTTGGCGCTTTGATATCAGTAGCCATGTCATTTCCCTTAATAGGTTCTCTAAACCCGGTGGCGCTTATAAATTAAAAGCGTCTTCCACCAGCTGGCGCTGCTGTTCTGTATGAACGGACATGTAGCCTGCCGCGGGAGCCGCAGAGGCCGGACGTCCTGCAAATTTCAATTCGCGGCCAAAGCCGTTTTTGAGCGTATCCGCCGCAATCCGCATGTGGTGCTGGCTGGGGTACCAGGCGCCCTGGTTCATCGGCTCTTCCTGGCACCAAACGATGTCTTCCAGGTTGGGATACGTCTCGAGCACTTCCAGAAGCTCGTCCTTCGGGAACGGGTAGAGCTGTTCCAGACGGAGGATCGCCGTATCGTTGCGCTCGTTTTCAGCACGCCAGTTAGCGAGATCGTAATAGACCTTGCCGGCACACATGATGACCCGCGTCACCTCCTCCGCCGGGCGATCCGCCTGGTCCGGTAGCACCATGTTGAACTTGCCTTCGGCCAGATCTTCAAGGCTCGATACCGCCTCTTTATGGCGCAGTAGCGACTTGGGCGTCATGACGATCAACGGCTTGCGTAGCGGGCGAATGACCTGACGGCGCAGCAGATGGAAAATCTGCGCCGGCGTGGTCGGTACGCACACCTGCATGTTGTGCTCGGCGCACATTTGCAAAAACCGCTCCAGACGCGCCGAGGAGTGCTCGGGCCCCTGACCTTCGTAGCCGTGGGGAAGCAGCATGGTCAGACCACAAAGCCTTCCCCACTTGGTCTCGCCGGAGGAGATGAACTGATCCACCACCACCTGAGCGCCGTTGAAGAAGTCGCCGAACTGGGCTTCCCAAATGACCAGGTCGTTGGGCGCGGTGGTCGAGTAGCCGTACTCGAAGGCCAATACGGCTTCTTCCGACAGGATCGAGTCGTGAATGGTGAAGCGCGGCTGGCCGTCTTTGATATTCTGCAGCGGCACGTAGGTGCTGCCGTCTTTCTGATTGTGAATCACGGCATGACGGTGCGAGAAGGTGCCGCGGCCCACGTCCTGGCCGGTAATACGGATCGGATGGTTCTGATCCACTAGCGTGGCGTAGGCCAGCGTCTCGGCAAAGCCCCAGTTCACGCCCATACCGCCCGCCTGCATTTTACGGCGGTCTTCATAGATCTTGCCGACCTGGCGCTGCACGTCGATCCCGTCCGGAATCTCGCACATCTTGGCCGCCAGCTGCTGAAGGCGCTTCATGTCGATGGAGGTGTCGGTGTCGCCGGACCACTCGTGGCCCAGATACGGCGCCCAATCGACGAACAGCGACTTGTTGGGCTCCTGCACCAGGGCGTTGGCGACGTGATTACCGGCGACCAGGTCGTCGCGGTAGGTTTCGACCATTGCCTTGGCATCGTCTTCCGAGAGTACGCTCTGCTCGACCAAGCGCTGCGCGTAGAGCGTGCGCGAAGAGGCGTGGTCCTTGATTTTAGCGTACATCATCGGCTGGGTGCCGGAGGGCTCGTCCGCTTCGTTGTGGCCGCGGCGGCGGTAGCACACCAGGTCGATCACGACGTCTTTCTTGAACTGCTGACGATAGTCCAGCGCCACTTGCGTTGCGTGAATCACTGCGTCCGGGTCGTCGCCGTTGACGTGGAAAATCGGCGCCTGAACCATCTTGGCGATATCGGTGCAGTATTCGGTGGAGCGGGCGTCTTCCGGGTGAGAGGTCGTGAAACCCACCTGGTTATTGATCACGATATGGACCGTGCCGCCGGTCTTGTAGGCGCGGGTTTGAGACATCTGGAATGTCTCCATCACCACACCCTGACCTGCAAAGGCCGCGTCGCCGTGTACGTTGATCGGCAGTACTTTACTGCCGTCTTCATCCTGGCGGCGGTCCTGACGTGCACGAACCGACCCTTCGACCACCGGTGCCACGATTTCCAGGTGCGACGGGTTGAACGACATGGCCAGGTGGACTTCACCGCCGGGCGACATGACGTTCGAGCTAAAGCCCTGGTGGTATTTGACGTCGCCGGAGCCGCGCTCGATGACTTTCTTGCCGTCGAACTCGTCGATCAAATCTGCCGGGTTTTTACCCAAAATATTGACCAACAGGTTCAAGCGCCCGCGGTGGGCCATACCGATGACGACTTCCTTGGTACCGTAACCACCGGCGCGCTGGATCAGCTCGTCCATCATGGGTACGAAGGTTTCGCCACCTTCCAGACCGAAACGCTTGGTGCCCGGGTACTTGGAGGCCAGATAGTTCTCGAGGCCTTCCGCGGCGGTCAGGCGTTCGAGCACGTGCTTACGCACGTCGTCACTGAACTTGGGCGCGCTTCTTACCGACTCAAAACGACGCTGCAACCAGCGCTTCTCTTCGGTATCGACAATGTGCATGATCTCGCAGCCGATGGAGCGACAGTAGGTCTGCTCCAGCGCTTCGACGATATCCCGAAGCGGGGCCTTGTCGATGCCCAGAAAGAAAGAGCCGGTTTGAAATTCGGTATCGAGATCCGCTTTTGAAAGCTGGTGAAAGGACAGATCAAGATCCGGAATGGGGGTAGGATTACGCAGACCCAGCGGGTCGATATTCGCCTTTTGATGACCACGAAAGCGGTACGCGTTGATCAACTGCAGGACTTTGACCTGCTTTTTGTTCTCACCACCGCTTGCCTGGGCAGCGCCCTGGCCCGGGCGTTTTTCGCGCCCTAGCTGGTAGAACTGATCACGGATGGGGCTAAGTGGAACATCCTGGGAGGCACTGTCATCGGACTTACGCAGTTCGTCAAAATAACGGCGCCATTCGTCGGTGACAGAATCGGGATCGTCGAGGTACTGCTCGTAAAGCGCTTCCACGTAGTGAACATTGCCGCCACTAACGTGAGAGGAACGCCACATCAACTCCATTATGCCTTGTTGCATCTCTCGGTCACCCTACACTGATGGGGTGGTATCGGCATCACTGCAAAACGCAGCGACATCGCTGTTGCCCTGCCGGCGGGGCGAAACGTTAGCCGGCGGCACCGGCACAGGCCGGGAACCTTCACGTGGTTCGATATCTAGCAATTCGCTTTCAGTTCATGCTCAAAAGCCGGTACAAGGGCACCGGCTTTTAAACGTGGCTGATTGATACTGCGACGCGGCGTCGCACCACATGATATATACCATGATAACAAGCGAAGCGCCGGGATTTAAGTAGCTTTGTACGACAACCGGCACTTCACTTGCTTTTTTCTAAAAGATTAAACGGTTACGTGGCGTCAGCCAGCAACATTTCGCGAATCTTACCGATCGCGCGGGTCGGATTGAGCCCTTTAGGGCACACCGCCACGCAGTTCATGATGCCACGGCAGCGGAACACGGAGAACGGATCTTCCAGATCCGTCAGACGCTCGCGGGTCGCGGTATCGCGCGTATCCGCCAAAAAGCGGTAGGACTGCAAGAGCCCTGCCGGGCCAACGAACTTGTCCGGATTCCACCAAAACGACGGGCACGAGGTCGAGCAGCACGCACACAGAATGCACTCGTACAGGCCGTCGAGCTTGTCGCGGTCTTCCGGCGACTGCAAACGCTCGATGGCGGGCGGCGTGGTATCGTTTTGCAGGTACGGCTCGATGCGCTCGTACTGCTTATAGAAGATACCCATATCCACGACCATGTCGCGGATGACCGGCAGACCCGGCAGCGGACGCAGGGTCAGCTTACCGTTTTTGACCACATCGGAAAGCGGCGTAATGCACGCAAGACCGTTTTTGCCGTTCATGTTCATGCCGTCGGAACCGCATACGCCTTCACGGCAGCTACGGCGAAACGCCAGGCCGCTGTCCTGCTCTTTCATGATGTGCAGAACGTCGAGGACCATCAGGTCACGGTCTTTCGTGTCGACCTGAAACTCCTGCATGTACGGCGCGGAGTCGGTTTCCGGGTTGTAGCGGTATATCGATACCTGAAGATTGGACATAGTGACTCCCTCGTCAGTGCGAAGACTGGTTCAGCGCAAAATTAGTAGGTACGAACCTTCGGCTCGAACGTATCAACGGTTTTCGGCTTGAAATTGACGTCGCGCTGCTTGAGCTCCTTGGTGAGCGGGAAGTAGAGCGAGTGCTTCAGCCAGTTGACATCATCACGGTCTGGATAATCGTAGCGCGAGTGGGCACCACGGCTCTCTTTACGCTCGAGGGCAGCAATCGCCGTTGCTTCAGCCACTTCCATCAGGTTGTCGAGCTCGAGCGCTTCAACGCGTGCCGTGTTAAAGGCATTGGACTTGTCGGGCAGGTGTGCGTTCGCAATACGCTCGCGCAGCGCATCCAGCCGCCTCACCCCGTCCTGCATGTTGTCCTCTTTACGGAACACGCCGAAGGAGTTCTGCATGATGTCCTGAAGCTCGGCTTTAAGCTCCGGAATGCTCTCGCCGCCTTCGGATTCGTTCCAACGCGTAATACGCTTCATGGCGGCTTCGACATCCGACTCGGAGGCGTCCAGATACTCGATACCTTCGTTCAGCGCGCCTTCGATGAAGATACCCGCCGCGCGGCCGAAGACCACCAGGTCGAGCAAGGAGTTGCCGCCCAGACGGTTGGCGCCGTGAACCGATACGCAGGCCGCTTCGCCACAGGCAAACAGGCCGTTAACGATATGGTCGTTGCCGTTTTCGTCCTGAGTAATCGCCTGCCCGTGAACGTTGGTGGGGATACCGCCCATCATGTAGTGGCAGGTCGGCACGACCGGGATCGGGTCCTTGGCAGGGTCGACGTGCGCGAAGGTCTTGGAAAGCTCCACGATACCCGGCAGACGCTTACCCAGTACTTCTTCGCCCAGGTGGTCGAGCTTCAGGAAGACGTGGTCTTCTTTATCGCCACAGCCGCGGCCTTCGAGGATCTCCATGACCATGGAACGCGCGACCACGTCGCGACCCGCCAAGTCTTTCGCGTTGGGGGCGTAACGCTCCATGAAGCGTTCGCCATCCTTGTTGACCAGGTATCCACCCTCGCCACGGCACCCTTCGGTGACCAGCGTACCCGCACCATAGATACCGGTGGGGTGGAACTGCCACATCTCCATGTCCTGCATGGGGAAGCCCGCGCGCAGCGCCATGCCGATACCGTCACCGGTATTGATCAGGGCGTTGGTCGTGGAGGCAAAAATACGGCCCGCGCCGCCGGTGGCCAGCACCGTGGCCTTGGATTTAACGTGAACGACTTCACCGGTTTCGATGCACATCGCAATACAGCCCACGACGTCGCCTTCGGCGTTTTTGACCAGATCGACCGCGTACCATTCGTTCAAGAACGTGGTGTTGTTCTTGAGGTTGTTCTGATAAAGCGTGTGCAGCAGCGCGTGGCCGGTACGGTCCGCCGCGGCGCAGGTACGTGCCGCCTGACCGCCTTCACCGAAGTTTTTCGACTGGCCGCCGAACGGGCGCTGATAGATACGGCCTTGATCAGTACGCGAGAACGGCAGCCCCATGTGCTCGAGTTCGAACACCGCTTTCGGGCCTTCGGAACACATGTACTCGGCGGCGTCCTGGTCGGCGATATAGTCGCCCCCCTTGACGGTGTCGTACATGTGCCAGCGCCAATCGTCATCCGGGTCGGAGGAAGCGATCGCGCAGGTAATGCCACCCTGGGCAGACACGGTGTGCGAGCGAGTCGGGAACACTTTCGAAAGAACCGCTGTCTTCTTACCGGATTTGGCAAGTTCCAGAGCAGCGCGCAGGCCAGAGCCACCGCCACCAATGATAATGGCGTCAAACGTCAGGCTACGAAGGTTAGACATGGATTAAGCTCCCCACAGAATTTGAATGCCCCAGACCAGGTAGACAAAGATGGCCAAAATGATAATGGCCTGGGCACCGACACGCAGACGAGTGGACTTGAGGTAGTCGGTGGTGACTGTCCAAAGGCCAATCCAGGCGTGTGCGGCAATAGAGATAAAGGCCAAAAGCGAGAAGATCCGCATCCAGATCTGGTTAAAAAGCCCGCTCCAGGTGTAGTAATCGAGGCCCGGGTTGAACAGCAGGTAGCCAACGATGAACAGCGTATAAAGCGCCATAATGACGGCGGAGACGCGCTGCATTAGCCAGTCGGACAAGCCGCTACGGCCGAAACTCGTGATGTTGGTTACCATACCCAGACTCCTGCCAAGATGATCAGAACTGCGCTCACTACCACGGTGATCTGTGCTTTTTGCACGCTACCTTCCAAAGTGACACCAATATCGGCATCCATGAGCAAATGTTTAATACCGGCTACGAAATGGAAGGCCAACGCGGACAGCAAGCCCCAGGCGATGAACTTGGCCAGAATATTGGTGGCTAATGCGTCGCGAACGGCATCGAAGCCAGCCGGTGAGGAGAGGGATTTTCCCAACGCCCAGAAGGCGAAAATCAGGCCGACGAACAGGATAACACCCGTAATACGGTGAGTAATCGAGGTCAGTGCCGGCAGTGGGAAATGTATCGTCGAAAGGTCTAAATTTACGGGTCGTTTGCTATTCACGGCGTTATACACACTCTTTTGGCCCACTCTGTGAAGGTTCGGGCTTACCCCGAGCGGGCAGTGGTTGCTGGAAGGGGCTCGGCCGTTGCCAAGTCGGGCACGACCACCTATGTGCCGGTCGCGCGCGGTGAATTATAAGAACCTTCGCCCCCGCTTACAAACCGAACGCAGACCTAACTCGACTATGGAGCAAAAAAATTGCCCTTGGGTGGAGTCGATTTTGCGTTGCAGCATGGTTATAGTGTTTGAAAGGCAGCAGGCTTAATAAGCCTGTTAACGGATTCATTCTAGTACGTGTTCACACTAATTTCTTCTCTCTATTAAAAATATTAGACAAAATAACCATCTGATAATAAATTTTGTATAACATTTGCCCCTATTAAGGCTAATTGACAAAAAGTCGCACCCTTCTATAGTAGGCGAGCCTTTTCGCCGGCGCGGTATGCGAAATAACGACTTAACGTCCCAAACCGAATTCGAAAGGAGGCCTTCATGGCTGACAGGAAAGCGACCTTGACGGTAGACGGTCTCGATAACCCGATCGAGCTACCCATGTATTCCGGCACACTAGGCCCCGACGTTATCGACGTACGCGGCCTGGGTGCCGAAGGCCTTTTCACCTACGACCCTGGTTTTATGGCCACCTCCTCTTGCCAATCTGCCATCACCTATATCGATGGCGGTCAGGGCATGTTGCTACACCGTGGCTACCCTATCGACCAGCTAGCCAAAGAGTCCAATTTCGTAGAAGTTTGCTATACCCTGCTGTTCGGCGAATTGCCGACCGAGGAGCAGTACGCGGAGTTCGAAACGCGTATTCGTAACCACACCATGGTTCACGACCAGATCAACAACTTCTTCAAGGGTTTCCGCCGCGACGCGCACCCGATGTCGATTCTTTGCGGCGTAGTAGGCGGCCTTGCGGCGTTCTACCACGACCACATGGACATCACCCAGGAAGAAGACCGCCACATCAGCGCTATCCGCCTGATCGCGAAAATGCCGACGCTGGCGGCGATGTCGCACAAGTACAACGTTGGTCAGCCGTTCAACTACCCGCGTAACGACCTGAGCTATGCAGAGAACTTCCTCTACATGATGTTCAGCAACCCGTGCGAGGAGTACAAGATCAACCCGGTTTACGCCAAGGCCATGGACCGGATCTTCATGCTGCACGCCGATCATGAGCAGAACGCCTCGACCTCGACGGTCCGCCTGGCAGGCTCTACCGGCGCCAACCCGTTTGCGTGCATCAGTGCAGGCATCGCCGCCCTTTGGGGCCCGGCCCACGGCGGCGCGAATGAAGCGGTACTGGCCATGCTCGACGAGATCGGCGACGACTCCGAAGAGAACATCCAGCGCTTCGTCGATAAGGCGAAAGACAAGGAAGACCCGTTCAAGCTGATGGGCTTTGGCCACCGCGTCTACCGCAACTTCGACCCGCGCGCCAAGGTGATGAAAGAGAGCTGCGACGAAGTGCTGGCGGAGCTTGGCATGGCCGACGACCCGCAGCTCAAAATCGCCAAGCGCCTCGAGCAGATCGCGCTGGAAGACGAGTACTTCATCGAGCGTAAGCTTTACCCGAACGTCGATTTCTACTCGGGCATCATTTTGAAAGCGATGGGCATCCCCACCAACATGTTCACCGTGATCTTTGCCGTTTCGCGCACCATCGGCTGGATCTCGCACTGGAACGAAATGCTCAGCGAAAGCTACAAGATCGGCCGTCCGCGTCAGCTTTATACCGGCCACGAGAAGCGCGACTACCCCAGCAAGAAGTAACGCGCCGTCGTAACGCCAAAAGGCCGCCCCAAGGCGGCCTTTTTACGTTGGGCAGCACACAGGTCAACCAACCCCCTTCTTCGCTCTCTCAGGGGCCGCCCTCTACTACAAGGCTTGCTCTTTGAACGCTTTCCCGGTGCGGTTAGCGGCGCCTTCGCTTGTGCTGCATAAAACGCTATAAGCAGGTGGCTTTTATAGGCAAAAAAACGCTCTGCTGCGACCATTTTGACCTTGACAATTTACCCCGGTGGGAAGGGAATCGCGTTTTCCACACTATCTGTGGATAACCCTGTTTACAACCACCATAAAACGTCCCGGAATCGCCATGAACACTGGCTTTTCTTTAAATTGGTTATTTTTTGATCTAACGTAAGTTGCTGATTTATATAGATAAAAGTTAAAGCGCTGATTTTTTGGGCAATTAGCGATGCCTTGTGCACAACCCCACCTCCGCCAATGCAAAAGTGGACAAGTCAAGCATAAAAAAGCAAAAAATTGGCCCTGAAAGCGGGATTCAGACGTCGAAAATTCTCGCCAACCCATCATAGGATTACGATATAAAAGACATTAAACAGGAAGGTACTTCAGAGGATGATGTGGCGTCCCATAGGGGGTTCGAACCCCTGTTACCGCCGTGAAAGGGCGGTGTCCTGGACCACTAGACGAATGGGACAAAAACATCACAAGCATGCGCTTTGAATTGGTGGAGCCTAGCGGGATCGAACCGCTGACCTCGACACTGCCAGTGTCGCGCTCTCCCAGCTGAGCTAAGGCCCCACGTGTCGTGAAGACGCTGCGTATAGTACTGATTAGACTCGCCTTCGTCAACCAGAAAAGCGCCGATTTCTACCTGAAGAAACCGGCACCCTTCCCTGCCTGGCCGTTCGTGCTCCTTTGCTGTTACCTGGTGACTCAGGCTTGACTACAGCGCACGAAACTCTTTCTCAAAGCGCTTCGCTTGCTTTTTCGAAACGCCGCCAAGCACCTCGATGGCGTGACGAAGCCGTGCCCGCGTCACGTCAGAGCCAAGAATCGCCATCGCGTCCATCACCGAGGTACTGGCACTGGTGCCGGTTATCGCGATGAACACCGGCGCCAAAAACGCCTTCATCTTGAGCTCGAACGCACCGGCCAGCATTTGAACCTCGGCCAGCAGCGCTTCCTTGTTCCAGGCGGCTACACCCTCGAAACGCCAGACTAAAAACTGCAAAAGCTTCACCAGCTCTTCGCGCTCGAGCTTCACGCTTTCGAAGTCATCCTCATTCAGGTTGGGCAACCCGGAGAAAAAGTGGCCAGCCAACGGCGCCACCTGGGAGAGCGTTTCTACCCTTGTACGTACCTGGGGCAGGATCTGCTTCACGTACTCTTCGTTGAACGCCCATTCGCGCAGCACCCTCAAAAGCGCATCGTCGTCCAGGTCTTCGCGAATATAGACGCCGTTGAGCCAGGTGAGCTTCTCCAGATCGAACACTGGCCCGCCCAGCGACACCCGCTGAATATCGAAGGACTCGACCATTTCGGTCAGGCTGAACTTTTCGCGCTCGTCGGGCATCGACCAGCCCATGCGGCCCAAATAGTTGGTCACGGCCTGGGGCAAAAAGCCCATACGGCGGTAGTAGTTAATCGAGGTCGGGTTCTTGCGTTTGGAGAGCTTCGATTTATCCGGGTTGCGCAGCAGCGGCATGTGACAAAGCGTAGGCATGTCCCAGCCAAAGTACTCGTAAAGCAGTTGGTGCTTGGGGGCCGAGTTGATCCACTCCTCGCCGCGCAGCACGTGGGTGATGCCCATCAGGTGGTCATCCACCACGTTCGCCAGGTGGTAGGTCGGCATACCGTCGGACTTCATCAGGATCTGCGCATCCACCTGGGCCCATTCGACCTCGATACGCCCGCGCAGCATGTCATCCACCACGCAAACGCCGTCACTGGGCACATTCATGCGCACCACAAACGGCCAGCTCTCGGCTTCACGGCGGCTGTGCTCCTCTTCATCGAGGGCCAGGTCGGCGGGCTTGAGCGCCAGGTGAAGACCGGCTTCCTTGCGCGCCTCGCGCAGTTCGTCCAGTTCTTCACTAGTGCGGTAGCATTTGAACGCGTGACCCGCTGCGATGAGCTTTTCGGCGTGGCGCGCGTAGATATCGCCGCGCTCGCTTTGCCGGTAAGGGCCGTGCGGGCCACCTACATCCGGGCCTTCATCCCACTCGATACCCAGCCAGCGAAGCGAATCCAGAATCATCTGCTCGGATTCGGCCGTGGAGCGCACGCGGTCGGTATCTTCGATACGCAAAATGAATTCGCCGCCCATCTTTCGCGCAAAGCACAGATTGAAAAGCGCGATATAGGCCGTGCCGACGTGGGGGTCGCCCGTGGGTGAAGGCGCGATGCGCGTACGTACGGTCATGCAGGTATCCTTTTTAACAGCTAAGTGGCGCCATTATACGCGCCGATTGCGTATCCAACAGCCTGACCGGGGAACATCTTCGGCCAAAAAGCGTCCTAACAAAAGTTGCTAAGGATATAGCGACCAAGGCCCAGGTATCTTTGCTATTTCTAGCGCAATACCTATGATGCACGACCATGCTGGAAAAACCCTGTTTTTCAGCGTGTAAAGTACGCCATTGGCGACAATGGAAGTAATTCAAACGAGTTTGTTTGGCTCATCAATGGGAAACTACAATGGAATCGCTAGGCTCACGTATCAAACAGCTTCGACAGCGGGTAAAGCTTAATAAAGCTGCGCTTGCTCGAAAAGTTGGCGTGTCGGATGTGACTATTTCGTATTGGGAGTCGGGCGCGATCAAGCAAATCGGTCATGAGCGCCTGGTGGCGCTGGCCGACGCGCTGGATTGCTCGCTGGCGACCTTACTGGAAGGCGATAGCGCGCCTCCCTTGCTGACGCTGACTCACCAGGGCCCCCTTCCCTGGGAGCAGGTGCAAGCCACAACGCTGACGCCTCCCCCGCATCTGCCGCTAAAAATCGACTGGAAAGCGCCCTGTGTCATGACGACGCCCGGGGCCAACACGGATTTCGCTCCCGCCTCCCCGGGCGATCTTCTGTTACTTGGCCCGACCCACGTCTTTCATAAAGCCGGGCATTACCTGGTCAAACGCGAGGATCGATTCACGCTCGAGCACTTCTCGAAAGCGCCCAGCGATGAAGAGATCCACGCCGTCGTACTCGCTCACTGGTGTCCTGCCTAAAGCACCCTTTACGTCATTCTTCGATAATTTCCACCTGGTCACGCGTGCGTCTTGGCTCACTCCCCACCAAAAAGCGCCGTGAGTAGGTGGCCACCTGCCCCAACCCGTGGCGAGTTTGTGTAACGAGCTCGCCGCTCAAGTAATCCCCCCGAGGCCCAATGATCTCCTGCACGGCGCGTGGCTGAACGCTGGCTTCGCTCGACTGTACGCGCACGAGATAACCGCCATCCGGCAGCCCGCTGCCCGAGCCAAAGGGGCCTGCAGTAAAGGTGCCACCGCTGACCAGGGTACGCGACTGCCAGCGCACGCGGCTTAACTCGCGCTCGACGATGACCTGCACGCGCGCGCCGTCCGGCAGGTTGGTCTCGCCTTCCACCATCAAGCGGCGGTCGGAGCGCAGTTGAGCATGAAGCGAAAAGCTCACCTCGAGCGAGGGTGTCTCAACGCGCTCTTCGCCTTCGCTTTGCACGGCATCACTGGGCACCTCGTCGGCTGTGGGCACCTCCTCCATCTGCTCGTTGCAGCCAGCCAGCAGTAAAAGGCCCACCACCGCTACGGCGATAACACCACGTGCTTTGCGCATACCCTCTCCTCTCACCGAACGTGACCCTCTACGCTATACCATTAAAGGTGTGGGTGCGTCACTAGTGCTCGAGGCTTGCCCTCGGAATTCAATCAACCTTTACGAATGTGGAGCCGTGCGTTTTTTTGACTCTCTTATTTTTACGGGGTTATAGTAACCCTATAACGATAGGTAAAGGGGCCGGAGGTGAACAGCAGAGCACTGATCAAGGAGTTGGAAGCGGATGGCTGGGAGCTCGTCAGAATCAAGGGCAGCCACCACCACTTCCGACACCCGACCAAGCCCGGCACGACCACCGTGCCGCCTCCTAAAAAGGATCTACAAACGGGCCTGGTCAAAGCAATCAGGAAAAGCGCTGGCCTCGAATGAGGCTCACCACTGCTGCCCACTGAGCATTACAGAGAGAGAAGAGCCATGTTATTTCCCATTGCCGTCGAACGCGGCGACGAACAGCACCCCTATGGCGTCGTGGTGCCCGACCTCCCCGGCTGCCATTCGGCCGGTGACACCTTTGGAGACGCCCTGACCAACGCTAGGGAAGCCATCGAAGGCTGGCTGGAAGTAGCCGTCGAGGTGGGCGACCCCATCCCCGAGGCCACATCCATCGAACACCACATGGACAACCCCGATTTCGCCGGCTGGATCTGGGCCGTGGTCGAGATCGACATCGCCCCGTACCTGGGCAAGAGCCACAAGATCAACGTCACCATGCCCGACTTACTGCTCAAACAGATCGACGACTTCGTGGCTCGCCATCCTGGCGACAAGTCTCGCTCAGGGTTTCTTTCGCGCGTCGCCATGGCCGAGTTGGCCCGGGCGCGGCAAACGGGCTGATTTCATCGACAAGCTTCCATCGAAAAAGCCTCGCGTGCGCGTAATGCCGTTCAGTTAGTGTGAGAAAGCTTTAGGCCGTAGACCGAATGACGCTTGAGTGTGTCAGGGCACGAAGCCCGTAGCGCGGGTAAGCCGAAAGGCGCACCCGCGGATCTTGCGCCCCGTCGCAAAGCCGCGCCTCGCGCGGCTAAAGGGAGGCAGGCACGATTCGAGGCGGCTGGCGCCGCCGCCGCCGCGGGTGCCTCGCTAATGCTCGTTACACCGCGCTACGAGAGTGCTTCCATACCAAGAGTAAGCTGATGGATGCACCCTGGGTGGCACGCTGAAAGGTATGAAAAAGGCCCGGCATCAGTGACTGATACCTGGCTATCGCTCGCCAGATAATGAATCAAACCTTAATTGACTAACATTACCGCTTGCGCGGAGCTTTAGTCTTGTAAACACGCCCTTCTTAGCGAGTGTTCATCCGCCTTGAATTTTTTCAGCGACGCAAAAAAGAGCCTCGCCTAGTAAATTGTCGCTGCGACCAGCGCTGGCTCAAATAATATCTACCGGCCCAAGTACGACTACCCAAAGGCAGGCGTGATGATGCTCGACTTCACCGACCAGCACCGCCAACAGCTCAGCCTGATGGACACCTCGCAAACGGAAGAGGAACGCCAGCGCAGCTAGCAGCTGATGGTCACCATGGACGCGCTGAACGAGAAGATGGGCAAGGAGCACGGTGCTGCTGGGCGTGCCGTGAAAGAACGCCGCCTGGCACCTGCGCTGCGCCCACCTCATACCGCGGTGGACAAAGCAGTGGCAAGAGTTGAGGAAGGCGAAAGCCTAGAGTCGGCCGTCCTTGGCCTGCCACGAGCCCCATGCGGGGAAGTGATGACGTCAGCCAGCCATCCTAGCGGCGGCCTTCTCCAGAAGCACGCGGGTGCCAGACGTCATGTGTTCCAGCTTAGCGCCGCTGAAGAGGCGGCACTGTCAGCGATCACTGATGGGAGGCATCAGCCGGATCGATCAAGCTCGCGTCGTCGTTGCTCGGCCGGTTGACGCACGTGCTCACGACCCAATGGGTGATCCGCTCGGCGGGCAGGTGATGGACGACGTGGCGAATCGTCTCACGGTCGGTCAGGTGGGGATCAAGCCAGGGCTCAAGGCTCTCGGCATCCAGAGCCAGCGGCATGCGCGAGTGGATCTCTGCCTCCATACCGCGGGCCGGTTCGGTGAGAATGGCGCAGCCCCGGGCCTGCCGTTCGGCCGCTCGCTCCAGATGCCCGCCAACCAGATCGGCTCGCGGTCCTCACGGCACAGGAAGTGCAGCAGTTTCCTGCCGTCCATCTCATGAGAGCCAATCAGTATAAATCAGCAAGAACGCCAACAAGGCAGCCAGAACAGGGGCCCAGCTCAACACTCTAAAAATCCAAAGGGTTCTCCTAACTCGTTTCTCGTAATTATCGAGATCAACTTCCAAATCATCAAGATGACTCTTTAAGTTTTCAGGATAAAGTTCTTTCCTTCCTTCAAAAGACCCCAAAACCAAAGCCTTAGATTTCACAACCCTATTAAACTGTCTTTGCTGATTAGAAACCAACTGCGATATTATCAAAGAGGCAAGAAAGACGCCAACAACAATAAAATAACTTTCCCAAAAACTATCTGCCTTTATCAAGGCAACAATGGCGGCAAAGGATAGAGGAATGCTCAAGACTCGCGTTGTAATATCTGACAGCACTTTTGAAAACTGTTCAGATATTGAAATCTCAGCTTCAGCGACCTCTCGCTTTGCTTTATGGAAAGCAAAGCCACTCATGTAAGTGCCTATATTCTTATTGTAAAGATCTACAAAGTCATCCCACTTATCTACGAGATTATCAAAAGCACCAACCCTAGCTTTGTCACCTTTAACAAAATCTATCAACGTACTCGAGAAAACGTTGATTTTCTCATGATAGTGCATATCTGTTGTTTGATCATTATCGCACAGAGAGCTCAACAAACTGAGATCAAGTTCACCTGTTTTTAAGACCATCTTTGGGTCAGCTTTTGCCTTTATAGCAACGGTGCTTTGACCACCCCCTTCTTTCGGATGGATAAAAACGAGATTTAAACCGCTATCGGTTACCTTTGCATCATGGTAATGAGCAAGACAAGCTAGCTTCTTGACAAAATCGCAAAACACTCCAAGCGATTTCACACAAGAATCTGACTCCTGATCTTTTGAATAGCACCGCTCTTCAATAAGATAGAACTCTCTGGGAGCATCACCACTGCTGATCGATGAGTTGCTATTGATTAGGTCATCGAAGTTCCTGTAAAACCTTTCAGCCCCGCCGGTTCTCAACAGAAACTCAAAGGAAAGCCTCCCTCCGTTCGCGGGGAGCGACTCTTCAGTATAGTCCTCTCCATCGACTTCAATATCTTGAAACCGTCCAAGAGTAGTATCTTTGTAGTGGCATAGTAAATTTGGCCACCTAATTAGAGGTGCTAATATGCACCAAGACATCACCAGGTGGCAGCATGGCAACAAGACCAAAACGTAACTTTAGCCCTGAATTCCGGCTCGAAGCAGCACAGCTAGTCGTCGATCAACACTACACGGTTCGTGAAGCGGCTGAAGCCATGAATGTGGGGTATTCGAGCATGGATAAATGGGTTCGTCAGTTACGCCAGGAGCGTGATGGCCAAAGCCCTAAAGCAACGCCCATGACAGCCGATCAGCTCAGGATTCGCGAGCTTGAAAAGCGCATCCGTGACATTGAGATGGAAAAAGACATCCTAAAAAAGGCTACCGCTCTCTTGATGTCGGACTCCCTGAACACTTCTCGCTAATCGAGAAACTCAAGACGAGCTACCCGGTAAAAAAACTGTGTGACGTGTTTGGCGTGCATCGCAGCAGCTTTAAATACTGGAGACAACGTTCACAAAGACCTGTGTGTGCCACGAAGACCAAGGAAATAGCCAAGGTCAGAGAGCTATTTCGCGAGAGCGAAGGCTCTGCAGGGGCGCGTAGCATCGCAGAGATGGCGACAAGGCAGGATGTGCCGTTAAGTCGCTATCGCGTTGGCCGCCTGATGGAAAAGCTTGGCCTGATTAGTTGCCAAGTGCCTGGGCACACCTACAAGAAAACAGGTGATGAACATGTTGAGGTACCGAACCACTTAGCGCGTCAGTTTAACGTTGAGGCGCCCAACCGCGTTTGGTGTGGCGACGTCACATATATCTGGACTGGCAAACGCTGGGCTTATCTAGCCGTTGTCATGGACTTATTTGCCAGGAAAACGATTGGCTGGTCGATGTCGTTGTCGCCCGATAGCGAACTCACCAGCAGCGCATTGGAAATGGCTTATGAGAGCCGTGGGCGGCCAAAAGGGGTTATGTTCCACAGCGACCAGGGCAGTCATTACACGAGCCGTAAGTTCCGTCAGACACTCTGGAAATGCCAGGCAAAACAAAGCCTGAGTCGACGTGGTAATTGCTGGGATAATGCGCCAATGGAGCGTTTCTTCAGGAGCTTAAAGGTTGAATGGGTGCCAACGTATGGCTATCGATCATTCTTGCAGGGGCAGCATCATATCGTGAACTATTTAATCGGGTATTACAGCCAGCTTAGGCCTCACCAGCATAACGGTGGTATGAGTCCGAACCAGGCAGAGGAAAAGTACTGGGTTAACTATAAAGCGGTGGCCAGTTTTACTTGACCACTACACTTGAAGAACCTGATTAACAAGAGAACGAGCCTCGTCGCTGAACTTTGTCTCGGCCTCAAATCGTCCATTCGTGATGGCTGGAGTTTCTACCAGTCGATATAACTGGACTAAAGGAGACAGGCTCACTTAGTTAACCCTCATCATCGCCATCTTGTTCTTGGCCATCACCATCATCGCTAACCTCTTGGTCAAGCTGCTGAATCACTTCCGGAGGAAGCTGAGTGATTGTCAAGCTACCATGATCTTTATTATAAAATATTTCTGAAGCCGGGTCAGTGCCTAAAGCAACTTTATCGAACATAAACTTCCAATTCGGAGACTTGGCAGTAACATGCGTATGG
The DNA here is from genome assembly GCF_968212445.1 of Vreelandella sp. GE22. Lineage (NCBI taxonomy): Bacteria > Pseudomonadati > Pseudomonadota > Gammaproteobacteria > Oceanospirillales > Halomonadaceae > Vreelandella > Vreelandella sp. GE22. The sequence continues at coordinate 988,913 of NZ_OZ309110.1, read as the reverse complement.
CGATTTAAAGAGGTTTTACTTACTGGAAACTCAACGGGAATCGCCAACTCATCGCTATTTAGAACTGCCACGAACGCATCAACAATTTCTTGGGCCTCATCTCCTAAATCATGAGGTACATAATTACTGGCGATATTCGCAACCTCAGAAAGCTTGACCGGCTCCTTACTTTCTAATTTTTCATGCAAATAGGTGTAAAGACTTGACATGAATACATCTTTATTATGCTTGATGCTATCGTTTTCCTTGAAGAACTTCCTCGACCCACGAATCAGGTTCGTGGTTGCTTGATTGGAAGTATTGCCCTCCGAACAACCTAGAGCTGTAATAAAGTATCCAGACGCAGACCGAGAAGAAACCGGACTTATAAAACTTAAGTAATTAAGCTCTCTCTTTTGCTCTACAGTAGCATCCTCATACTCACCAAATCGTGAAAAATTGATCCTTGCAGCCTGATGAAGTTTACTAAGATCAAGTTGCTCAAGCTCTTCAGGACTCAGTTCTTCTGACAGCCGCATACCTGGAGTCTTCTTGATCATGACCACAAGGAAGTATCGTACATCATCTGCGACTAAATCCGAAAATAGGATATACCCACCTGATGCAGCTTTGACAGACCCCTTATCGTAGAGCCTATGCATGCCTATATGACTGATTTTTATAAAATCAAGATCAGTTGGGTCATCTTTTCCAGCATAATTTTGAAACTCATCCGGGAACTGACCCCGACCGTCCCCATCAACAAAGGTGCCATAATGAGCACCATTGTAGCGGTTCCCATAGATCTTGGTCACTCCCTCTACAAGCTTGATGACCAGAGGGTGGGTATTATCCAACACCAGAGGCCGGTAGTTAGAGTTCTCTATCGGTTGATGCCGCTCTTTTACCAACTCATGTACAATTACTTTGTTTATTTCCATCCCCTCGCCTCATTGTGTATCGCCCTTTCCGGGCGGTTTCTTATCGAGCTCGGCGGTCTCCCGCCGCATTTACAGCTTCCTGTCTTTGCAGGAATGCAGTTTTGCAGTCACGAAATCCGCCCAGTGCGGACCTCGCAGAGCCCCAGAATCTCCAGATTCCCCATATCCTGCCGCTTGATCATCTCCGGCTGGTACAAATCGTTATCACTGATCAGATACAGCGCGCCCCCGGCCAGCCGCTGCACCCGCTTGATCCGCTTGATCCGCCGCTCACCACTCACCAGCAGCAAGAACACCCCTTCCTGTTTCGGATCGCGGGCGGCCCGATTCACCAGCACCCAATCGCCATCGGCCAGGGTGCCCTATCTTCGCGCACCTGCATGCCCATGATCTACGCCGTATCGAGTCACTGATCTGCCACCCACTGCTAGAAATACAAGCACGCGCTCAATCAGCAACCTGGTTAAGCGAGCTTAACCCACCAAAACCTTACGCACCATCGCATTAGCACTGGTCGTTGGTCTCAATTATCCGCTTAGAAACGCCATTAGACGCTTGACGACTCTTTCATGTCATTACTGCTTGACGCTGGCTCTGTGAGCGCTCCCCTTTCTTCCGTACAATAGCCGCCAAACCTCTTTACGTCCCTGAAAAGCACCTGCTGTGTACCCAAGCTACTGATGATTTTGAATTCGTCTCTGCCGGGTACACTCAGGGTACATTTTCAAGCACACAACACCATTATAGCTGTATTTTTATACAGCTAAAGAAATTATCTAAATGACTGATTTAACGAATAGAAATAGTGCAGACCAAGGCCGCCGGTTCTCGGTGGCCCCGATGATGGACTGGACTACGAGAGACTACAGAGCGTTTGCACGTACCCTGACCAAACGCACCCTGCTCTACACCGAGATGGTGACCACCGGGGCGATTTTGCACGGCTCGCCGCGGGAGCGGTTTTTGGGTTACAACGAGGTCGAGCATCCGATTGCGCTGCAGTTGGGCGGTAGCGACGCGGGGGAACTCGCCGAGTGCGCGGCGATTGCGCAAGAGTGGGGCTACGACGAGGTGAACCTGAACGTGGGTTGCCCCAGCGACCGGGTGCAGAACAACCTGATCGGGGCGTGTTTGATGGGCTACCCGGAGAAGGTGGCGGCGGCGGTGAAGGCCATGCAGGCGGCGGTCACTATTCCGGTGACGGTGAAGTGTCGGATCGGCATCGATGACCAGGACGAAGACGCGGACCTGGCGCGGTTTATCGATATGGTCGCCGAGGCGGGCTGCACCACGTTTAGCGTGCACGCGCGCAAGGCCTGGTTGCAGGGCTTATCGCCCAAGCAGAACCGGGACGTGCCGCCGCTGAACTACCCGCGCGTACACCGCTTGAAGGCAGCGAACCCGGCGCTTCATATCGGCATCAACGGCGGTATTAAAACCCTCGATGAGTGCCAGGCCCAGCTCGAGCACGTGGACAGTGTCATGGTAGGCCGCGAGGCGTACCAGAACCCGTGGCTTCTGGCCGGGGTGGATCAGGCGATCTTCGGTGAGCCGGGCCCGGCGGCCACGCGCCTGGAGGCGGCTCAGGCGTTCAAACCCTATATCCAGATGCGGTTGGATGAGGGCGCCAAGCTCAACCATATTACTCGCCACCTGCTGGGGCTCTTTCAGGGGTGTTCCGGCGGGCGGCGTTTTCGCCGCCACCTTTCTGAAAACGCCCATAAGGAAGGTGCGGGCCTGCGCTTGTTCGATGAAGCGCTAAGCCTGGTCCGCGAGCCCGAAACCAGCGCATAAAAAACCCGCCACGGTCAGCCGTGGCGGGTTCGTTTTAGCGAACGCCCTGGGGCGTTACTTGCCTTCTTTCCGGCGATTTTCCATCACGCCCTGCTCGACACGCTCGCCGATGGTCTGGTCGACGTTCTTCCAGTACTCGAACACACGCGACAGCACCGGCTCTTCCACGCCGCCGGAAACGTGGCCGACGATGTTGCTCACCAAACGGTCGCGGGCCGCGTCGTCCATTACCTTGTTGACCAGGTCGTTGGCCTGGTTGAAGTCGCCATCACCCGGGCGCAGCGTGTAGGCGGCGCGTACCAGCTCGCCATCGGCTTCCCATACCGCGTCTTCCGGAACGGCGTTCGGGTCGGCGTGGGCGCCGCCCTTGCTGTTGGGCGCGTAGACCGGGTCCGACGTATTGGCAAAACGCATCCGGCCGCCCTTGGCGTAGCTGTTCACCTCGGCTTTCGGGGCGTTGACCGGAATCTGCTGGTAGTTGATACCCAGGCGGGCACGGTGGGCATCGGCATAGGAGATGACCCGCGCCAGCAGCATCTTGTCCGGGGAGAAACCGGTGCCCGGCACGGAATTGCTGGGCTGGAACGCCGCCTGCTCGATTTCGGTGTGGAAATCGGTCGGGTTGCGGTCGAGGGTCATCCTGCCCACTTCCTGCAGCGGGTAGTCGTCGTGCGGCCACACCTTGGTCAGGTCGAACGGGTTGATGTGGTAGGTCTTGGCATCCTCGAAGGGCATGATCTGGACTTGTAGCGTCCAAGTCGGGTGTTCGCCACGCTTGATGGCGTCGAACAGATCGCGACGGTGGTAGTCCGCGTCGGTACCCGCCATTTCATCGGCCTGCTCCTGGGTCATGCACTTGATGCCCTGGTCGGTCTTGAAGTGGTACTTGACCCAGAAACGCTCGCTCTTGTCGTTGACCCACATATAGGTATGGCTGGAGTAGCCGTTCATATGGCGCCAGCTAGCCGGCACGCCGCGGTCGCCCATCAACCAGGTAACCTGGTGGGCGGATTCCGGCGAAAGCGACCAGAAGTCCCACTGCATGTCGTGATCGCGCAGGCCGTTGTCGGCGCGGCGCTTCTGCGAGTGGATGAAGTGCTGGAACTTGAGCGGGTCGCGCACGAAGAACACGGGGGTGTTGTTGCCCACCATGTCGAAGTTGCCGTCTTCGGTGTAAAACTTCAGCGAGAAGCCGCGCGGATCGCGCCAGGTATCCGGGCTGCCGCCTTCGCCGGCCACCGTGGAGAAACGCGCGAGCATTTCGGTTCTCTTGCCTGGCTGCAGGAACTTCGCCCGGGTGTACTGGCTGACGTCGTGAGTCACCTCGAAATGACCAAAGGCACCGCCGCCCTTGGCGTGGGGTTGGCGGTCCGGAATCATTTCCCGGTTGAAGGCCGCCATTTGCTCCATCAAATAGTGATCGTGCAGTACGATCGGGCCGTCCGGGCCTACGGAGAGCGAATGCTCGTCGCTGGCTACCGGAATACCGGCGTCGGTGGTGGTGTTATTGGATTTACCGTTCGTCATACCTTCCTCCATGTCACGATCCGGGGCCTCTAAAGGGCCACCTTCGTTTTGGGCTTTGGCAAGTCGCCCATTGGTTGATGCTGGCGTGTGTATGTGTCCATCAGTTATAGCCAGGATGGGCCTATCATGCCATGTACTCGGGCCAACGGCTTGCTATAGCACCCATAGCTATAAACGATCACCTACCCGCCACTTCAACGCTTTAAGCTATGACGTTAAAACGGCGGACATTAAAGCCGAAAGACATGAAAATCGGTGAATGCGCACGGCGTTCAAAAGCACTTTTTTCAATACATGTTCAATACATCTTCAATACATGGGGTCGGAGACGGGCTCCAGGCTCGACTGGAAGCTTTCGATCGCGGTTTCCGCCTCTTCGATTTCGTCGAAGCGGGCGATGTGGTAGAGCGCCTCGCCTTCGTTGGCCAACGGCAAGCGGCTCATGCCGATTACGATTCCGTCGGCCATGGCCAGCACGTCCCCCTCGTCGTTACCGAAGGGGTCGGCGACCTTACCCAGCACCTCGCCCTTGGCGACCCGGGCCCCCAGGCGCACCTTGGGCCGCAGGATGCCGTCGATCGGCGCGCGCGCCCAGCTGGAACCGTTGGCAAGCTCCGCCGGGGCCGGCAGGCGGCGGCGCTGCTCGCCGGAAAGCATCTTGAGTCGGCGCATGACGCGCAAAATACCGCGCACCCCCGGCGCAATCGCCCACTCGTCGAAGCGCAGCGCCTCGCCCGCTTCGTAGGTGAGCACCGGGATACCCCGGTTCTGGGCGTAGTGGCGAAGGCTGCCCTCGCGCAGCTCAGCGTTCAAGATGACCGGGGCGCCGAAAGCGTCCGCCATGCGGGCGGTTTCGCTGTCGGGTTCGAGCTGCGCGCGAATTTGCGGCAGGTTGGTGCGGTGAATGGCGCCGGTGTGCAGGTCGATGATGTGCGTGGCGTGATCGACGATCTCTTCGCGCAACAGCGCGGCGATGCGCCCGCCAAGCGAGCCCTTTTCACTACCGGGAAAGCAGCGGTTCAAATCGCGCCGGTCCGGAAGATAACGGGTCTGCTGGAGAAAACCGAACACGTTGACCACGGGAACGGCGATCAACGTGCCGCGCAGGCTTTTGATCGAGCGCGAGCGCAACAGGCGCCGAACGATTTCCACCCCGTTGATCTCGTCGCCGTGAATACCGCCGCACACCATCATGACAGGCCCTGGCCTGCGCCCGTGAACGACCTCGATAGAGATATGCAGCGGCGTGTGGGTGTAAAGGCGCGCGACCGGCACATCGATTTGCAGCCGCTGGCCGGGCTGAAGAGTGTGGCCTGCTATCTTGAACGGTGCTTGTGCCATGACGGTTCCTGTCGATGTGATGAAAGCGCGGCCTAAAGCGGCGCGGGTGCCCCGAATGAGTCACTCTTTTACACCAGATTAAACGTTAATTGTCATCGATGATGACATTGGTCAGCTAACCATACAGTTTTGAATGTAAAAAGGCGGCATTTCAGATAAAATGTCTCTCTTTCGAGGTAGTTATCAGGGTTGCGTTATGGCTAGAAAAACCAAGGCAGAAGCGGCAGCGACGCGTGAAGCTCTGCTCAACGCAGCTGAAGAGGTGTTTTTCGATAAAGGCGTTGCCCGCACCTCGCTCGAGCAGGTGGCCCGCCACGCCGGGGTGACCCGCGGCGCGGTTTACTGGCACTTCAAGAACAAGGGCGATTTGTTCATGGGGCTGGTCGAGCGCGTGCGCATGCCTTTTCAATCGCTGGTCGAAGAGGTCAAAAATGTCGACCCCAACGTCTCGCCCGTGGACGCCATACAGTTGGCGTGCCTGGCGGGCATGCGGCGTTTGGAGCAACCCTCGCACCGGCGCATCCTTTCCATCTTGCTGCACCGTTGCGAGTTTTTTAGCGACATCAACCCGCTCGAGATGCAAAAAGAGATCAACGAAGAGTGTTTCAATGAAATGCTCTGCCTGTTCAAAATGGCCAGCCAACAACAGCAGCTGCGCGAAGGCGTAACGCCGGAAGTTGCCACGCGCCTGGTGCAGGCCACCCTGGGCGGGCTTTTTCACGACTGGCTCAGGGCCCCGGAAAGCTACTCACTGAGCGAGCGCGGTGCGGCAATCATCGAGACGCTCATCAAGCTGATACGCCATCAAGACCGCTGAACATCCCTGACTCTGCCCTCGTTACTCTACAAAGAACGCGGCCAGGAACTTGCCTGTAAAAAGCCCGCCTACAAGGCGGGCTTTTGCTTCTCATAAAGACTGGGAGTGCGCGGCGGCGCCCTGATGTTTGTGGCGCAGGCGCAGCGTGTTCAAACGCTGGCGGGTGTCCATATAGGTTTGCTCCTCTACGCTGCGGTAGGCGCCTTCGTCCTCGAGATACTTGACCAGTACCCGGCGCTCGCCAACGTTGAACGCGTCATCTTCCTTGCAATGAAGCTTCACACTACAGCGCGGCCTGTGCGCCACCACCGCCTGGGCAAGCTCGGCACCTTCGAGGGTCGTCACCTCGACGGTGACCCCCAAAAGGCTACGGCGCTTGAAAGGCGCAAAGCGGTTAAGCCCGCGGGCCAGGCCCTGGCAAATAGCGGCGGCCAGGGGCGATGCAATGGCAAGCGACCCCCAAACGATCACCACGCCGAGCGGCACGCGCAGCATGCCAAGCTCCAGCCAGCGCAGTACCAAAAGTTCCAGCGTAAGCGTCATGCCACCGGCCAGTAGCATCAGAATGGTCAGCGCAAGCGTCGCCGGCACACCGGTAAACCCAAGCGATACCAGCGTGCTGGCCATGTGGTCATCGCGCAGGCTGTCGTGTTCGAACAGCTCGAGCGGGGCGATTCTGACCAACACCAGCAGCCAGTAAAGCGCTAACAAGCCGAGCACGAACGTAAAGACGATAGTAGGAAATAATAAAGCGGCCGAGAGAATCGGTTGCATGGCGTGTCCTCCTCCAGGTGGTTGCCTGGTTGGTTTTGGCCTGTTGTTGTGGTTTTTGGTACAAGCCTAAACGTTTCATAAGCAAGTTTAGGTCAAATTACGCGCTTTTGCCCAGGCCCACCTTGACGCCGATCAAACCGGCCAAAAAAAGCGGGCCCCGAAGGGCCCGCTCGATGTGCACGCGTCAATTGAACACGTAATCAGCTCTGCTGATGTTCCAGACGTTCGTCGTGTTTTTTGCCTTTGCTCTTGCGCCGCATCCAATCGGCGGTAGAGGCGATCATGGCGTAGAACGAGGGCACGAAAAGACTGCCCAGAATCGCTACGGACGCCATCCCCATTGCCACCGTGGTACCGATGTGGTGGCTGCTCACGTCACTCGCCCCGGTGGCCAGCGCCAGCGGCAGCGTACCGAAGATAAACGCAAGCGAGGTCATGACGATGGGCCTGAAGCGAAGCTCCGCAGCGGTAATCGCCGCCTCGCGAATGCTTTTGCCTTCGTCCTTACGCTGAAGCTCGGCGAACTCCACGATCAGGATGGCGTTTTTCGCCGCAAGCCCCACGACCACCAGCATCCCGATCTGCACGTAGACACTGGTATCCAGCCCACGCAGCACGATCCCGCCGATACCCCCCAGGAAGGCGAACGGCGTCGCGGTCAGTACCGCCAGCGGTAGCGCCCAGCTTTCGTACTGCGCCGCGAGAATCAAGAACACCATCAGGATACCGAAGATGATCGCAAGCGAGGCAGTGTTGCCCAGGTTGGCCTCCTGGTACGCCGTGCCGGTCCAACCCATGCCCCAGTTGGGGCCCAGGGTGTCGAGTACGACCTCGTTCATCGCCTCGATCGCCTCGGCGGAGCTGTAGCCGGGTGCCGCACCGCCCTGGAACTGAGCGCCGGTGTAAACACCGAAGCGCGACACCACCGACGCCCCGACCTGGCGCTCGAGGGTGACGAACTCGGAAAGCGGGATACGCTCGCCGCTGCCGCCGCGCACGTAGACGCTGTTCAGGTCGTCCGGCGTTTTACGGAACTCGTCCTCGTTTTGCAGGTACACCTGGAAGTTACGGTTTTGGTAGCTGAAGTAGTTAACGAACCCGTTACCAAAGGTATTGGAGAGCGCCGAGTTGATATTCTCGAGCGCCACGCCATAACTCAGCGCCTTCTGCTGGTCGATGTCGGCCCGGTAGGAGGGCACGTTGACGTTGAACGTCGAGAATACCTGGTTAAGCGCCGGGTGCTGGTTGGCCGCGCCCATGATCTGTAGCGAGGCTTCGTAAAGCTCCCGGGTCGAGGCACCGTCGAAGGACTGCAGGTAGCCGGTGAAACCGCCGGTGGTCGAAAGACCCATGATGGGCGGCACGTTGAAGGCCATGGCACTACCGCCATCGATACCCGCACCCAGTTCCATGATCCGGCCCACCAGGGCATCCGCGGTCAGGTCACGGTCCCCCCAAGGCAGCATGTTGACGAAAATGACGCCACGGGCGGTGTTGACCGAGCCGGCCAGCAGGTCGTAGCCCGCCACCGCCGAGGAGTACTGCACGCCTTCGATCTCCTCGATCGCCGCGCTTAGTTTCGCCATGTAGTTCTCGGTACGGTCGAGCGAGGCAGCATCCGGCAATGACACGCTGGCCAGCACGATCCCCTGGTCCGTCTCCGGTACCAGTGTCGAGGGGGTAGTCGAGTAGAGCCAGAACGAGCCAGCGCCCACCGCCAGGGTCAGGGCGAGCGCCAGCAGCCAGAAGCGAACCAGCTTTTTCACACACCACATGTAGACCGCGGTAATACCGGCGAACATCCGATCGAACAGGCGAAGCGGCGTGCTGATCGCACGGCGAAACTTCGACGGCCGTTCGTGGTTGAGGTTGTGCTTGATGAAGATCGCCGAAAGCGCCGGCGTAAAGGTCAGTGCCATCAGCGCGGAAAGCGCTACCGAGACGGCCACGGTGATCGCGAACTGCTGGTAGATCTGGCCGGTAAAGCCGCCCAAAAACGCGACGGGCACGAACACCGCGGCCATGATCAAGGAGGTCGCGATTACCGGCCCGCCGACCTCGCGCATCGCCTGGATCGTGGCGTCACGCACGGTGATGTCCTCGTCTTCGCTGATCACACGCTCGACGTTCTCCACCACCAGAATCGCATCGTCCACCACGATCCCGATCGACAGTACCAGCGCGAACAGCGTCAGCAGGTTGATCGAGAAACCGAACATATAAAAGCCGGCAAAGGTACCGATGACCGAGACCGGCACCACCGACATGGCGATCACCGTAAAGCGCCAGTTCTGTAGGAAGATGAACAAAATCACCGCAACGATCAAAAACGCTTCGATGAAGGTGTGGAAAACGGTTTCCACGGAGGCATCGATGAACAGCGTCGTATCGTAAGGCGTTACGTACTCGAGCCCGGGCGGAAAGCGGCTCTCCAGGTCCTGCATGGTGTTGCGTACCGCTTCGGCGGTCGAAAGCGCGTTGGCGCCGGGCTGCTGGTTGATGATGATCGGCGTCATGGTCGCGCCGTTCAAGCGAGCGCTAACGCCATAAAACGAGGCCCCGAGCTCGATACGCGCCACGTCTTCCAGGCGCAGCGAGGAGCCATCCTCGTTGGTGCGCAGGTAGATGTTACGGAACTCGTCCGGGTCAGAAAGCCGCCCGCCGGCGGTAATGGTATAGGTATAGGCACGCGGCTCACCCTGGGGGGAGGACGCCAGGTTACCCGCCGGAATTTCGGTATTTTGCGTGCGAATGGCACTGGCGACTTCGCTGGGCGTCAGATCGAACTGGGCCAGCTTGTCCGGGTCCATCCAGATACGCATGGCGAACTCGCCGCCACCCAATACTTCGGCGTTACCGACGCCGGGCACCTGACGCAGCTCGTCGAGGATATTCAGCGTGGCGTAGTTCTGCATGTAGACGTTGTTGTAATCGCCACTTGGCGAGGTCAGCGCTACCAGCATCAAAATCGAGTCGGAGCGCAGTTCGACCTGCACCCCTTGGGACTGCACCTGTTCGGGGAGCTGGGAAAGCGCGCCCTGAACCCGGTTATTGACGTTGATGGTGTTGATGTCGCCATCGGTGCCGATGTTGAACGCCACGCTCAGGCTCATGATGCCATTATCGGCGCTGTTCGAGGTCATGTAGAGCATGTCCTCGACGCCGTTAATGGCTTCCGCCAGGGGAGCGGCCACCGTTTGCGCCACGGTTTCCGCATCCGCGCCGGGGAACTGGGCTTGCACCGAGACCGTTGGCGGTACGACGCTTGGATACTGCTCGATCGGCAGTATCCGCATCGCCATCGTGCCTATCAGCGTCAGGATAATTGCCAGTACCGTGGCAAATATCGGTCGGCTGATAAAGAAGTTAGAGAAGTTCATTATTGCGCACCACCCTCTTCTCCTTCACCGGCCGGCATGCCGCCGCCCGCCATGCCTGAAAGCTGTTCGGCTTCCTCGCGCTCTTGCTCGGCTTCGGCCTCTTCTACGTCCTCGACGATATTGTCGGCGTTACCATCGAAGGGTTGGGGGTCGATGACCATGCCAGGCTCGATACCCGCCGGGTCGCCAACGATCACACGCTCGCCTTCTTCCAGCCCATCCAGAATGATCTGCCAGGGGCCGGCGACATCGCCAAGCTGTACGGTGCGCTCACGCGCCTTGTCTTCGTCGTCGAGCACGAACACCTGGGGGCCCATCAGGCCCTGGGTGACGGCAATTTCCGGCACGGCGATCACGCTAAAGCGCTTGAGGCCATCCAAACGTACGCGAATGAACTGGCCCGGCAGCACCGCGCCGTCCGGGTTCTCAAACGTGGCCGAGGCCTGGACGGTGCTGGTGCCGCTGTCCACGCGCGAACCCAAAAATTCGAGCTCGCCTTCGAGCTCGGCGTCGGCGCTGCCGCTTAGGCCGGGCACGCTCAGCCGGGCGATGATCGTCGAGTTATTGGCGTCGTCGTTCATCTGGCGGCGTAGCTCGAAGGCATCGCGCTGGGGTAGCTGAAAGCGCACTTCCAGCGGGTCGAGCGGGGTGATCGTGGCAAGCTCGGTTCCTGAAGTGACCACGTTGCCCAGGTTGATCTGGCTCAAGCTGATCAAACCGCTGACCGGCGCGGTCACGTTGGAGTAGTCGAGATCCAGATTGGCGCTGGAGAGCCCGGCTTCGGCCTGGGCGACGTTGGCCTGGGCGACGCGCTGGTCGGAAACGGCCTGGTCGTACTGCTGACGGCTCACCGAGTTCTGGCTTAGAAGCTGCTCGAAGCGCTGGGCGTCGCGCTGGGCGCGTGAGGCCTGGGCGCGGGCGCTTTCCAGGTCGGCCTGGCGCTGGTTGGCGGCGGCTTCGTAGCGGTCCGGCTCGATGGTGTAGAGCGAATCGCCCTGCTCGACCATCTGGCCTGGTTGAAAGTGGCGCTCTTCCAGGGCGCCGTCGACCCGCGCGACCAGCACGACTTCGTTATCGCTTCTAAGCATCGAGGGGTAGGATTTATTGATCGGTAAATCCTGACGCTCGACATCGGCCACCTCGACTTCGTGCGGCGGCCGCTCTTGCGCGGATTGCTGTGGCTGTTGAGGCTCTTCGTCCCCGCCACAGGCACTTAACGTCAGTGCAGCTATCAACGTCACCAGACTCGCTCTCGTTGAGTGAATCACTCTGTTCATACGTGGTATTCCCATTCATTTCTATATTTTGACGGATAGCTACACGGGGCTGCATCAGCAGCCCCTGGTATCAATAGGTGCCCGATTGGCCACTGCCTGGGCTGCCGCCGGGAGAGTAAGCGCCGGATTGGCTACCCCCTGCCGGATAGCCGCCTTGCTGGCCACCGCCGTAGGGGGCGCCGCCCTGCTGGCCGCCGGCAGGATAACCGCCGGACTGACGGCGGGCGGGGGCGTACTCTTCTGAGGAATAACTGGTCGACGGCGAGGATTCCGGCCGGGGCGGCGCGCCGATATCCAGCGCGCGCTGGTAGTCGTCGCCCTCGTTGGTTTCGGGCAGCGTGAAATTGACGTCTTCGCCGGTCAGCCAACCGTTGACTTCCTCGAGCGCGGCGACGTCCAAAAGCCCGGACTGTTGACGCAGTGACAGTAGATTGATCACGTAGTCGTAGCGCGACTCGGCGTAGTTGGCGATCGCGTTATACAGGTTCTGCTCGGCGTTGAGCACATCGACGATGTTACGCGTGCCGACTTCGTAGCCGGCCTGGGTTGCCTCCAGGGCGCTACGCGTCGAGACGATCGCCTGCTGGCGGGCATCGACGGTTTCCACGTTGTTGCTGACCTGGGTGTACAGCGAACGAACCTGCTGAATGGTGGTGCGCCGCTGGGACTCGAAATCGTACTGGCTGCTCTCGAGCTGGAAGGTGTTCTGGCGAATGTTGGCGCTGGTGCTGCCGCCGGTGTAGAGAGGAACACTTGCCGACACCCCGAGCTGGCTCGACGCGTTGTGGCCGTCGAGATAGTCGATGTCGGAGTCCGAATACTGGTAGTTGGCGAACGCCTGCAGGGTTGGCAAGCGGCCGGCCCGGGCGACTTCGACCCCGGCGCGGGAGACTTCGATACCGGCGCGCTGAGCCAGCACCTCCGGGTTGCGCTCGAGCGCCTGTTCGACCCAGTAGTCGCGCTCGCTGGGTGCAGGCAGGCCGACCGGCATGTCGCCGAGCGACTCGATGTTGGCGTAGCGGCGGCCGGTCAACTGCTCCAGCCGCTCGAACGCCACCTGCAGATTGCTCTCGGCCGTGATGCGCTCGGCGCGGGACTGATCGAAGCTCGAGCGCGCTTCCTCTACCTCGGTAATCGCGATCAGACCCACCTCGAACTGCTCGCTGGACTGCTCCAACTGACGGCCGATCGCACGTTCCTGGGCGCGGCGCGCTTCGAGCACTTCATAGGCACGTAGAATATCGAAGTACGCCGACACCACGTCGAGCAACAGCTGCTGCTCGGTCGCCGCCAGCACATACACTTGCTGGTCGATTTGGCGCTCGGCCTGGTCGACCTGGCGAGCGGTCGCCGCGTTGAACAGTGCCTGAGTCGCCTCTAGCGAGAGCGACATATTGTTGTAGTTGTCTTCACTCGCCGGAGCCCCCCCCGCGGGTGCTCCCCCACCGCCGGCGCCAGCGCCGCCGGTCGGGTTGGTCGGCTCGACCCGACCCGCCGACTGACTTTCGTATTGGCGGTTATGTACCACGTTGCCCGAGGCGTTGACCTGGGGGAGCAGTTCCCCGCCCACCACGTCCCGCGCGGCTTCCACACCGGAAAATTCGGAACGCGCGGAGGCAAGCTCGGCGTTGTTGTTGAGCGCATCGCGGGTGATGGTAATCAGGTCCGCCGCTTGGGCGGGCAGTACGAAGGAGCTTGTCAGCACGGCTAACAATAAAGGGCGTAAGGGGGCATTGACTGCCCAGTTTGCCAGTCGCATGGGAGTGCCTCTAGGTGTCAACGTGGGATGGTGCGCCACACAGTGGGAGTGTGAAAGGGTGGCATTATAGTTACATTCATGTATGTATGCTAGCCTTGAAGTTCTAGAAAATCTGTGTCTCGCCAAACGTCAAGACTAGCGCACCTTACTTTAGTCAAAAGCGTGAAAAGCGTGTACTTCCAACGTCGGCCTTTTTTTATTGAGCGATACCGCCGTCAAGGCCCGGTTCGACCGCTTACGTCTTACGTGGCGTACTGCTCCAGCCGGTTCACGCAGCGCTCGACGCCGCTTAAGTACATGCTGCCAAATAGCAGCACGTGATTGAGCAGCGGGTAGAGTTGAAAAAGCGCTTCGCGCCGGGGCCAGTCGCTGGGGCCGTAACCGTTCCAGTAGGCGTCGAAAAAGCGCTCATCGGGGCTGCCAAAAAGCGTCAGCATGGCGATATCCACTTCCGGGTAGTGGCGGTAAACGGCGGGGTCGATCAGGGCGGGGCCGCGGGCGGTGTACAGAACGTTACCCGACCATAAATCGCCATGCACCAGGCTAGGCGATGCATCCGGCAGCCACTGCTCCAAGGCTTGGGCCTGGGCGTCGATACGCTTACCAAGTGCGGGGCTGATCAAGGTTTGCTCGAGACAAGCCTGGCTTAGCGCCCGCAAACGCCGCTCGCGCTGGAAAGCGCGGCCGTCGCTTAGCGGGGCGTTGGGTTGAGGAGTGCGCCCGCAGGCGTTGTCGTGCAGCCAGCCATGCTCGCTGCCAATCACGCCGTGCAGTTCACGAAGTCCTTCGCCAAGCTCAGCACTCGCCCGGGCGGTTTCGGGAATGGTGTGCAGCGCCTCGATCACCAGCCACTGCCCGGATTGGCCAAGCACCTCGGGGATCACCAGTGACGAGCCCGCCCCTTTCAGCGCGCGAAGCCCTTCCGCCTCGCCGCGCAGCCGCGCCGGGTCGTCCTGCTTGATAACGACCGTGCCATGAGCCGTATCGAGCTCGAACACGCCGGCGATATCGCCCCCGCTGAGCGGGGTGAGCGAACCGCGCGGCTCAAGCGCCAGCACGCTTAAAATATCCTGTAGCTCGGTGTTCACGGTGTTCCCCTCCCCCAGCGTCATTATCATATTATAGCGATAACGCTACAGGGTGGTGCGGGCGTTAGGCAATGCCGTGGCGCACCTCGAGCGCCTGACGATAGCGCTGGTACACCTTTTGGTAGGCTTCGACCCGCGCCGGGTCCGGCTCGGCTCGCGAGCCCGCATCCAGATGCACCAGCCGTTCGCACAAGGCCTCCAACGTGGTGCCTTGGGGCTTTTGCTCGCACCAGGCCGCCTGCAGCGCCGCGCCGAGGGCAGCGGCGTCGGTCACCTCGGGGCAGATGACATCGATACCGGTGATATCGGCCACCATTTGGCGCCATACCGGGCTTTTCGCCCCGCCACCGCTTAGCCGAATCTGGCTGGCGCCGGCGGTAAGATCGCCTAAAAGGTCCAACCCGTAGCGAAGCCCGAAAGTGGCCCCTTCCATCACCGCTCGGCACATGTTGGCCTGGCTCATGTTGAGGCTGGTCAGCCCCAGAAAATCGCCGGTGGCGGCGGGCAGCATCGGCACTCGCTCGCCGTTGAAGAAAGGCAAGCAGGTTATCCCATCCGCGCCGATCGGGGCGCTGGCCACGCGCTCGGCGAAGGCGTTTAGATCGAGGCCGAAAAGCTCGCGCACGCGGGTAGTGGCCGAGGTGACGTTCATGGTGCAAATGAGCGGCAGCCAGCCGCCGTGGCTGGCGCAGAAGTTGGCCACCATGGCGTTGTCGGTGGCGACCGGTTTGGGGGAGTAGGCGCACACCGTGCCCGAGGTGCCCAGGCTCAGGGTAATCAGCCCGCGGGCAATATTGCCGGTGCCGATAGCGCCGAGCATGTTATCGCCACCGCCAGAGGAGACGACGACGTTATCCGCAAGGCCAAGCTCAGAGGCGACCTGCGCCCGCACGATGCCCGACGGGGCGTCGGGCTCGATGAGCCTTGGCAGCACTTGGGCAGGGTCGAGCTCCGGGGCGATCTGGTGGAACACTTCGAGCTGCCAGTCGCGGGTGCGGGTATCGAAATAGCCGGTGCCGGAGGCGTCGCCGGCTTCGGTCACCCGCTCGCCGGTCAGCCAGAAGTTGATGTAGTCATGGGGGAGCAAAATCGTCGCGATGCGCCGGTAGGCGTCCGGGTGGTGCTCGCGAAGCCAAGCGATTTTGGAGGCGGTATAGCCGGTTTGCAGCACCAAACCGAGCTTGTCGAGACACCCCGCCTCCCCGCCCAGGCGCTCGACCAAAGCGCTGTTTTCGGCGCTGGTTTCGGTATCGCACCAGAGCTTGGCCGGGTAGACCGGCACGCCATCGGCGTCCAGCGCCACCATACCGTGCTGCTGGCCGGAAACGCCGATGGCGCGCACCTGGCGCGCGGTAATCCCCGAGCGCTGGATGGCCTCACCGAAGGCCCCCTTGAGCGCCGCCAGCCACTGGGCCGGGGCCTGCTCGCGGCGGCCCTGCTCGCCTTCATCCAACCGATGAGGGCGGCTGGCCTCGCCCAGGATCACCCCCTTTTCGACATCCACCACCACTACCTTGGTACTTTGCGTGCCGCAATCTATCCCGATATACATCACGCGATTCCTTCAAAGGCCACCAGAGCTTCAAGCGTAGCGCGGGCGCCGCGTTCGTGCAGCAGGCCAAGGGCGGCCAGGTACGCCTGCATGAAGCGTGGGTCGTCCGCGAGATCGCCAAACAGCTCGCGGTTTTCAACGAATGCCTCGGGGCGCGTGCGGTTTTGCCGGGCAATCTCGGTAAGCTTCTCGCGTAGGGCATCGACCACCTCGATGGGCTCGCCCTGCTCGTCCACGCCTTCGGCGTAGCGCGCCCAGCTGGCGATAACGCTGGCGCTGAGCGCTACCTGCCCGCCGTGTTCGAGCTGATGGCGAACCACCGGTACCAGCCACTTCGGGATACGGTCCGAGCTTTCGGCGCAAAGCCTGGCCAACGTGTCCCGAATTTGCGGGTTGGCAAAGCGTTCGATCAGCGTGTGCTGGTAGGCAGGCAGGTCGATCCCCGGCACTGGCGGCAGCGTGGGGGCGCCCTCCTCTTTCATGTAGCGCAGCAGGAACTCGACGAACAGCGGGTCCTGGCACACCTGGTGGGCGTAGCGATAGCCCGCGAGATACCCGAAATAGGTCAATGCCTGGTGGCTGGCGTTCAAAAGGCGAAGCTTCATCAGCTCGAAAGGTTCGACATCCTCGACCAGCTGTACGCCCACGTTCTCAAGCGCCGGGCGGCCCAGCGGAAAGTGGTCCTCCAGCACCCACTGGGTGAAGGGTTCGCACACCACCGGCCAGTCGTCCTCCAGGCCAAAGCGGCTTTTAAGCTCGTCGATATCGTTTTGCGTGGTGACCGGTGTAATGCGGTCCACCATGGCGTTGGGAAAGGCGACCTCGCGGGTCAGCCACTCGCCGAGCGCCTCATCGCGAGCGCTGGCAAAAGCGCCAAACATGCGCCGGGCAACATCGCCGTTGCCCTGGATGTTATCGCAGGACATGACAGTAAACGGTGCAACCCCCCGCTCGCGGCGGCGCACCAGCGCCTCGACCACCAGGCCGAAACTCGAAGCGGGCGCGGTCGGCTCGGCCAAATCGCGCTGGATCAGCGGATTATCGAGATTGAACGCCCCGCTGACCGGGTGCACGTTATAGCCGCCCTCGGTCACAGTCAGCGAGACGATTTTGATGGCCGGGTCGGCCATGGCTTCGATGACCGCCTGGGTCTCTTCCGGAGCGAACAGGTAGTCGACCATACTACCGATCACCCTGGGGGCGTACTCGCCGTCCGGGTGCTTGACCACCAGGGTGTAAAGATGATCCTGGGCTGCCAGCACCTCTTTCATGCGCTTGTCGCCGGGCATCACGCCGACGCCGATGATGCCCCAATCCAGCGCCTGGCCTTCGTTCATCAACCCATCGAGATACATGGCCTGGTGGGCGCGGTGAAAACCGCCCACGCCGATATGTACGATGCCCGCCTTGACGGCGCGGCGGTCGTAGGTGGGTAGCTTGACCCCCGGGTCGAGCGTGGTGAGCGTTTGATTGTTGAGTTGGGTCATGATGGCTCTCCTGGCAGTGGGTAATCCCGGGATTGGCGATGCGGTTAGAAAGAGGGCGTGGACGTGTCGTTGGGCGTGCGAGTGTGCCAGGTGTCGATCAGCACGCCCAGCTCGCGCATATGAAACGCCACCTGCCAGGCGCCCGCCTCGACCAGCCGGTCGGCCTGATCCTCACCAATGTGGCTGGCCCCCACAAAGCCCACCACGGTAAGCCCGGCGGCCACGGCCGAGCGCACGCCCGCCACGCTATCTTCGACCGCGAGGCAGTGATGGGCCGAAACGCCCAGGGTTTGGGCCGCCAGCCGGTAAATCGCTGGGTCGGGCTTGGGGGCGGATACCTGGTCGGCACTCAGTATCGGGGCGTTCTTAAGCGCTACGGCCAACCCCGTCGAATCAAGCGACGCCTCGATCCGGCGCCGATTGCTGTTGGACACCACGGCCATGGCAAAGGGAATCGCGCTGATCGCCTCAAACGCCCCGTCGATGGCACGAAGCTCCCGGGCTAGGCGCGCTTCGATGGCCGCATCGACCTGCGCGACGGCGTCCTCGGGCAGCGCATGGCGGCTCAAGGTTTGCAGGTGACGCAGAATATTGGAGGTGGTCATACCCATCGCCTGGCCAAGCTCGCGTGCCACGTCGACATCCGGCAGCCACGCCTTGAGATGCGACTCCAGCGTATCTTCGGCGAGGACTTCGCTATCCACCAGTACGCCATCGCAGTCGAATATCACCGCACTCATGACGCTGTCTCGGTGTGGCCCGGCGCATCCGTCGGCAAGCCACGGTTATCCTGGCGGGTCAGGTTCGCCAGCGGGTGCAAGGCCAGGCTTTCAAGCGCCAGGCCGTGCTGGTCGAAAAGATGCGCGCGCTCGGCGTCGAAGCCAAAACGTACGGTGTCGTGGACCCGATAGGCCACATCGCCATCCGCCATGAGGGTAATGAGCTGGTCGTTCATCTTGACGTACAGCGAGGTTTGGCCGCCCAGCCGTTCGAGTACTTGAATGGTGCCGCTTAGCTCGCCCGCCTCATTAAGCTTTAAGTGCTCCGGGCGAATGCCGAGCTCGAGCGTCTCGCCCTGCTTGGTGGCTTTGCCATCGACCGGCACGCGGCACTGCCCGCCACCGGGCAGCGCGACACTCACGCCGCTGGCCTCGCTGGACACGACGCCTACTTCGAAAAAATTCATTTTCGGCGAGCCGATAAAGCCTGCCACGAAGCGGTTGCGTGGATGGTGATAGAGCGCCATGGGCGAGCCTACCTGCTCCACGATGCCGTCCTGGAGCACGACGATCTTGTCGGCCATGGTCATCGCCTCGATCTGGTCGTGGGTGACGTAGATCATGGTGGCGTTGAGCTCCTCGTGGAGCCTTGCAAGCTCGATGCGCATCTGTACTCTGAGCGCGGCGTCCAGATTCGATAGCGGCTCGTCAAACAAAAAGATGCTGGGATTACGCACGATGGCCCGGCCGATAGCTACCCGCTGGCGCTGCCCGCCGGAGAGCGCCTTGGGTTTACGATCCAAAAGCGGCTCGAGCTGCAAAATTTTCGCTGCCGCCAGCACTTTCTCGCGTCGTTTCGCCTTGGGCACTCCGGCCAGGCGCATGGAAAAGCCCATATTGGCTTCGACGCTCATGTGGGGGTAGAGCGCGTAGCTTTGAAACACCATCGCCAGCCCCCGATCCGCCGGGCCTACATCGTTCATGCGCTGGCCATCGATCAGGATATCGCCGCTCGATGCGCTCTCCAGCCCCGCGATCATGCGCATCAGGGTCGATTTACCGCACCCCGAGGGCCCAACGAAGACCACGAACTCACGATCTTCGACGTCCAGACTGACGCCCTTGATGACCTCGGTGTCGGCAAAGCGTTTGACGATGTTGTGAAGCTGCAAAGTGGCCATAAAAGGGCTCCTTACTTGACGGCGCCGAAGGTCAAACCACGGACCATTTGTTTTTGAGTCATCCAACCGAGGATCAGGATGGGGGCGATCGCCATGGTGGAGGCCGCCGAGAGTTTGGCCCAAAAGAGCCCTTCGGGGCTCGAGAAGGACGCAATATAGGCGGTCAGCGGCGCCGCTTTCGAGGAGGTCAGGTTGAGACTCCAGAATGCTTCGTTCCAGCTCAAAATGACGGACAACAACCCGGTAGAGGCGATGCCGGGAAGCGTCAGCGGCAGCAGTAGGTAGACGACCTCCTGGAGCGTGGAGGCGCCGTCCATCCGCCCGGCTTCGAGGATGTCCCGGGGCATGTCCTTGAAAAAGGTGTAGAGCATCCAGACCACGATGGGCAGATTCATCAGGGTGTAGACGATGATCAGCCCGGTGCGGGTATCCAGAAGGCCGACGTCGCGAAAGATGAGATAGATCGGCACCAGCACGCCCACCGGCGGTAGCATCTTGGTCGAAAGCATCCATAACAGGGTGCCCTTGGTGCGTTTGGTCGGTAAAAACGCCATGGCGTAGGCCGAGGGAATCGCGATCAATAGCGCCAACAGCGTAGAGCCAAAAGCGACCGCTACGCTGTTGAGCGCAAAGCGGGCGTAACCCGAGCGCGCCTGCACGGCCTCGTAGCTTTCAAGCGTCGGTGTAAAGAGGAAGCTTGGGTCGGCAATGGCGGCGGTTTCGGTTTTAAAACCGGTCAGCACCATCCAGAGAATGGGGAAAAAGATCACCAGCGCGACCGACCAGGCCAGCAGTGTCAACAAGAGCTGCTTGATCGGGAAGGCGCGCGCCGGCGCTGCGTGTTGACGTGGCGTAGTCATAGCGGCGTACTCATGTGTGTCGTGCTCCTCAAACGCCCGGGATCACGCTTTTGGGGTTAACAGACCTAATCTTCCAGGTTTTTGGCGACCATACGGACCAGAAAGATCGCTACGATATTGGCGAGAATGATGGCGATCACGCCGCCCGCCGAGGCCACGCCCACATCGAAATCCAACAGCGCCCGAATGTAGATCAGGTACGCAAGGTTAGTAGTGGCAAGCCCGGGGCCGCCGGAGGTGGTGACGAAGATTTCGGCGAAAATCGTCAGCAGAAAGATCATCTCGATCATGATCACCACGCTGATCGCCCGCTTTAGGTGCGGCAGCGTAATGAAAAAGAAGATCGCCAACGGCCCCGCGCCGTCCATCCGCGCGGCTTCGACCTGGTCTTCATCCAGCGACTGCATCGCGGTGAGCAAAATCAACAGCGCAAAGGGCAGCCACTGCCAAGAGATGATGATGATGATCGAGGTCAGCGGCAGCGACGAGAACCAGTCGACGGCGGGCATGCCAAGCGACTGGGCAAGCCAGGCCAGCACCCCGCTGGAGGGGTGCATCATCATGTTCTTCCAGATCAGCGCGCTGACCGTGGGCATGACGAAAAACGGCGAAATGGCCAGCACCCGCGCGATACCCCGACCGAAAAATTCCTGCTGGAACAGCACGGCCAAGAGCGTGCCGCCCACCACGGTAATGGTCAGCACCCAGCCCACCAGCAGCAGTGTCGTGCCCATGGCGGACCAAAGCGCGGGGTCGGTGAGCAGGTACTCGTAGTTTTCAAACCCGGCAAACCCGGTCATGCCGGGCATCAGCAGGTTGTAGCGCTGGAAGGAGAACCAGACGGTCATCCCCAGCGGTATCAGCATCCATAAAAGCAGTAGCGTAACGGCGGGCGCCTGTAGCGAAAGCGCTCTTAACCCACCGACCGTACGGCCGGATGCGCGTGTTCTAGTCATGAAAATACCCGCGAAAGCAGTCTTGGCTAAAAGCGTGCAATGAGAGCGAAGGCGCCCGCCGTCGGCGGGCGCCTGCCGGATCAGTCGTTGTAACCGGCTCGCTGCATGGTGCGCTCGGTAGCGCGCTGGGCGCTATCCAGGGCTTGTTCCACCGTGCTGTCGCCGGTCAGGGCCGCGGCAATGGTCTGGCCTACCTGGGTACCAATCGCCTGGAACTCAGGGATATTGACGATCTGCACGCCGGTATAGGGGTTGGGCTCCAGGGTCGAGTCGGTGGGGTCGGCCTCCTGAATGGCGTTTAACACGAACTCGGCGAACGGCGCGGCTTGCTGGTATTGCTCGTTGGCGTAGGTGGATTCGCGTGTACCCGGCGGCACGTTGGTCCAGCCCTGGGTCTCGCCGACCAGCTCGATGTACTCTTTCGATGTGGCCCAGCTGATGAACTCCTTGGCGGCGTCCTTGTTTTCCGAGGAGGCGGGGATCGCCAGCGCCCAGGTCCAGAGCCAGTGCGAGCCCTTGGGCGTTTCGGCGACCGGCGCCGGGGCAAAACCGAGGTTATCGGCCACGCTCGATTCATCGCCATCATAAAGCGTCCCGGCGGCGGAGGTGGCGTCTACCCACATGGCGCAGTTGCCGCGGGCAAAAAGCGCCAGGTTCTCGTTGAAGCCGTTGGAGCTCGCCCCGGGCGGGCCATAGTTACCCAGCAGGTCGACGTAGAAGCTGATCGCGTTTTGCCAGGCGTCGGAGTCGAGCTCCGGGTTCCACTCTTCGTCGAACCAGCGGCCGCCGTAGGTGTTTACCAGCGTGGTGACGAAGGCCATGTTCTCGCCCCAGCCGGGCTTGCCGCGCAAACAAATCCCCGCCAGCCCCTCTTCGCTACCGTGAAGCTGCTCGGCCCAGTCGCGCACCTGGTCCCAGGTGGGCTGGTCGGGCATCTCGATACCGGCCTGCTCGAACAGGTCCTTGCGGAAGTACATCATCGAGCTTTCTGCGTAAAACGGCAGCGCGTAGGGCGTGCCGTCAAGGCTCAGGCCGTCGCGCACCGAGGTCAGCAGGTCATCGATATCGTACTCATCAGGCAGATCATCGAGCGGTGTTAGCCATTCACGCTCGGCCCAGATGGGGGCCTCGTAGGCGCCGATGGTCATGACATCGAACTGGCCGCCGCCGGTGGCGATATCCGTGGTCATGCGCTGACGCAGCACGTTCTCTTCGAGCACCACCCAGTCGAGCGAAATCTCCGGATGAGCGCTTTCGAACTCGTCGGTCAAGCTCTGCATGATGACCATGTCGTTGTTATTGACGGTGGCCACAGTGATTTGGGTCTGGGCCTGGGCATGGCCTGACAGCGCGATACCGGCGGCCAGCGCGCTGAGCGGCAAGTGATGTGCAAAACGCATACGGCACTCCTTTGAGCGAATTTGGACTTGTTATGGTGCTGATTATTTTGATCATCAATCGAACAAATGATCGTACGCGAGGCAAAAAAAAGCAAAGCCCTAGCGCTACTACTTTACGCTAACCCCCCCATTACTTGGCGCGGTTGCTGGCCTGCCACCGGGTTTTAAAAGGCTTTATAGCGCGCTCAAAATGTGGTGCGCGGCCACTTCGTCGGTAATCAGCCCCTTGAGCCAGCCGCTTCGCAGCGCCGCCAAAATGGCCGGCGCCTTGTCCTGGCCACCGGCGATGGCCACCATGGTCTGCTGGCCGAACTGATCGAGCGGAAGACTCGTGACCCGCTGGGTGATCGAGCACTCGATCAGCTCACCCTGCTGATTGAGCGGCCAGCCCAAAAGCTCGCCGACAGCCTCCAACCGAAGCAGCTCATCGAGCTCGACTTGGCTGATGAAGTGATCCTGGTAGAGCGTCGCTTGGCGGTCGATGCGCCCGACCCCAATGAATGCCGCTTTCGAGGCCGCCGCCACCTCGGCAATCGCCTGAAACAGCCGCTGGCCTAGCATGGCCTCTTTTTCCTCGATGGACTCCGCGACCACCGGTGCGGGCAGCAAAAAGCGCTCGCCGCCGGTTTTATCCGCCAGCGCCATCACCGCGTCGAAGCGGTTGGCCGAGCCGTCCCGGGCAACGTTACCGATCAACGAGACGAAACGGTGCTGGGGGCGCTCGATGCGATCCAGCGCCTCGACCGCCGCACGTACCGAGCGCCCGGCCCCCAGCGACAGCGTCAGCGGCTCGCTACGCTCCACCAAGTGGGCCATCCGTTTGGCACCCGCCACGGCCAGATAGTAGGCGGCGCTGTCCGGCGCATTCATATCCGCCGGCACTACATCGCAGTAGTTCAAGTCAAAATGCTCGGCAAGCTCACGCCCCAGCGTCATGCACGACGAGATCGGATGGTCGATATGCACCTTGATCAACCCTGCTTGGCGGGCCAGGGCCAAAAGGCGCTGCACGCCTGGGCGCGAAACGCCCAACTGGCTTGCGATTTCATCCTGGGTGAGCCCTCCCACGTAGGAGAGCCACGCCGCTCGGGCCGCCTGGTCCAGTTTTACCTCGAATTTATCCATGGTCCGGCTCGTTGGTCCTTATGAATGAGACGTTAGGGATTGCTGGTCGTGAAGTACCATCATACAAAGCCTAGCCCGCGCCCCATAGCCGCCAATCCGCTAAGATGACAATGACACCCTGTTTGAAAGAGGCAATATCATGTACAAACTGACGTTTTATGTACCGATCGAGGACGCCGAGAGCGTCAAGGAAGCGGTGTTCGAAACCGGCGCCGGCCGCATTGGTCATTACGAGGCGTGCTGCTTTCAGACGCCGGGTACCGGGCAGTTCCGCCCCATGGAGGGCGCCCACCCGCATATCGGCAAGGTGGGCGAACTCACCACCTTAGAGGAGTACAAGGTGGAAATGGTGTGCGACGATGATTGTATTCACGCCGCGGTGGCGGCGCTTCAGCTGGCCCACCCTTACGAGGAGGTCGCCTACGCGGTATGGGAACTTGCCGACCTTAAAGCGCCGGCGCCTCCGGGCTTTGCCTGAACGCTACCCCTCTGGGCGCGCTTTATCCTTCACCGGTCGCGCCCTCGCCCACCCGCCCGCTTTTCCAGTCGCCCTAAGCGCTGCCGAAATAGCGTTCGCGGTCTTCTAACGTGACGGTGCTCATGTGCAGCGGGAAGCGGTCGCTTTTGCGGTCCTCAAAAAAGTGCTTGAGGGTGCGCTCGATGGTGGGAAAAGCGAGGGTGTCCCAGGGGATATCGTCTTCCGCGAATAGCGCGACCTCGAGGCTTTCCGGGCCCGCGCCGAATCCGCCGTTGAGATCCGCCAAAAAGATCATGTAGACCTGGTTGATATGCGGCAGGTCGATCAGCGTGTACAGATCCTTAATTTCGACGCTCGCCATGGCCTCTTCGCGGGTTTCGCGAAGCCCGGCATCACGGGTGGTTTCGCCGTTTTCCATGTAGCCGGCGGGCAGTGTCCAGTAGCCTTTGCGCGGAGAAATCGCGCGTTTACACAGCAAGATTTTGTCCTCATGAACCGGCAACGTACCCGCCACGATGCGCGGGTTCTGGTAATGAATCGCCCCGCAGCCGTCGCACAGGTAGCGCGGGCGGTCGTCGCCTTCGGGAACGGCAAAGCGGACTTTTTCACCGCACTGGCTACAAAAATTCATGATGGTATCTCAACAGCTGATAAGGTGGGGCGCTTGGCTTGACGCCGGTTGTCACGCTTTGTAAAAGGGAGTAAACCTGATGGAACCTCCATGTTAGAGAAACTGCGCAAAGAGCTGCAACACTATCGGCCAAAAGAGTTGGGCCGCGCCAAACTTTTACAGGCGTCGGTGCTGCTGCCCATCGTCGCGCATCCCGAGCCCACGCTGCTCTTTACGCGGCGGGCCAGTCATCTATCGACCCATAGCGGCCAGGTAGCCTTTCCCGGTGGTAAGCGCGAGCCCGACGACCGCGACCTTTACCACACTGCCCTGCGCGAAGCCGAAGAAGAGATCGCGCTGCCCCCGGGTGAGGTCGAGTGCATCGGCCAGCTTTCCGACGTGGTCTCACTACACGGGCTTTGCGTGACGCCCTGGGTGGGCATCATTGCGCCCCAGCTGGCCTTGAAAGCCGACCCCGGCGAGATCGACACCATTTTCGAGGTGCCCTTGAGCCACTTTCTAAACGACAAGCGCACCTACACCGATGTGATTACCGTGGACGGCGTGGCCCACTACGTGCCGAGCTACCATGTCGATGGCCACGTAATTTGGGGGCTTTCCGCCATGATGCTCGTCGAGCTTTTGGCCAAGGGCTTTGGTATGCCGATCGATCTTTACAAGCGACCGTCAGGATCGCTCAAACACCACCCCGAGCGTAGCAACCGGGCGGCCAACAAAGGCGATATCAGCGCCGCCCCCGCCGCGAAGCGGAGTAAGCGATGAGTGTTTCCAGCACGTCCAGGGGCGAGGCGTTTGCGCAAAGCGCCCAGGCCGAACTGATCGATGCACTGGTCGAACAGGGCTGGTACGTGGGCAAGGACGTGATCGACCCATCGCTTTGTGAGGCCCTGGCCGCTGAACTGGCCCGCCTGAGAGATGCCGAGGCACTCGAAGAGGCCGGTATCGGCCGTGGCCAACAGCACCTACTGCGCAAGGACATACGCGGCGATGCCATTCACTGGCTCAACCGGGAAAGCGAAGCGCAGCGCCACTACCTTCAAGCCATGCAGCGTTTGCAGGTAGCGCTGAACCAAACGCTTTTTTTAGGGCTTTTCGAGTACGAGGCGCACTTCGCGTACTACCCGGCAGGCGCCTTTTACAAGCGCCACCTGGACAGCTTTCGCGGCCGTGCCAATCGGGTCATTTCAACGGTAGGCTACCTAAGCCCGGACTGGCCCATCGACGGCGGTGGTGAAATGGTCATTTACGCCCCGGAGGATCCAGCGCGCGAGGTGGCCAGGGTCACTCCCCAGGCCGGCACCTTTGCCTGCTTTCTCTCCGACACGATCCCCCACGAGGTGCTGACCACCCACCGCCCTCGAAGTAGCATTGCGGGCTGGTTCCGCCGAAACGCATCCATGGGCGGTGTTCTCGACCCCGAAAGATAACCTGTGTTAATTAAAATGCTTTATTTCGGTGCATTTAACCTTGATGAACGCTTTTTTAAAAATCGATTGCTTACAAATGTTGCAAAACTACTCACAGCGTCTACCTTAAGAAGTGTCCGGCGCATTTAGCGCAAGGCAAGGTTAACTTACTACCCCCGTAGTTTTAGCCTGACGCAGTAGAAGTTCGCTCATGTCATTTGGCAGATGCGAAAAGAAACGAGTAAGACGTGGCTTTGGCCACCAGGAAGATAGTTAGCATGTTTATTTAACGCTAACTATTCAAAGTTTAGGTACAAGCATTAATGCTCGATACCTTACTACGAACGCAAGGAGCAATAGCAATGAAAATGATCAAACCCGCTTTTCTAGGCACGCTGATGGTACCGGCTTTCATGTTCGCAGCAAGCGCTAATGCGCAGTCGAACGACATGGACGCTACTTACATGACAGCCGCACCGCAGGGTACCTTTCATGCTGACTCGCTGACCGGCAATTCGGTACACAGCACCGTTGAAGACGACGATGAAATCGGCAGCATCAATGATCTGATCATTGATCAGGACGGACAGATCCAAGCGGTCGTAGTAGGTGTTGGCGGTTTCCTTGGTATGGGCGAGAAAGACGTCGCCATCGAATGGGATTCTCTTGACCTTACCCGTGAAGACGACGGCGACGATTACGTGATTCGCGTAAACGCTACTCAGGAAGCGCTCGAAGAAGCCGAAGAGTATGACCGCGACGCTAACCGTAACGATGGTATGAATAACGATACCAACACGAACGGCGATATGGATCGTGACACCGACACGGATAACGATCTGGACACCTAATAGTTATCTATTAGTGTGATCAAGGGCCCTGGTTTTTACCAGGGCTTTTTTGTGGCTATCGTTTGAGCGTTTAAACTCCATGGCATCTAATTAATTCAAACGGGCATGCAGTTCAGACAGGTATTGGTGGTCACCCCCTCACCTCTTGTTTCACTATCGCTTTTTCCTAATGCTTTCTCGTTAACGCTTTCCTCTTACTCTTACTCCTACTACTCTGCCTTTACCAGGCAGCATCTACCAATTAACATCGATGGCCGCTGCTACTTGAATGGATCCCAATAAAAAAGCGCTGTCGAAGACAGCGCTTTAATCAAACTATTCGATCAGACCGACCTTTAAGGCCGGGTAAAAGAACTAGCCCTTGAGCTTCGCCGACATGGTGATTTCGGCTTTCAATACCTTGGATACCGGGCAGTTGGCCTTGGCGGTTTCTGCAGCTTCTTTGAAAGTCGCTTCGTCGGCACCGCTAACGGTTGCTTCGACTTCAAGATGGATTTTAGAGATATCGAATCCACCGCTGCCTTGCGAAAGCGTTACCGTTGCCTGAGTGTCGATCGCATCGGCGGTATAGCCTTTATCGCCCAGGACCATTGAAAGCGCCATTGAAAAACAGCTGGCGTGAGCGGCGCCGATCAGCTCTTCCGGGTTGGTGCCCTTCTCGCCTTCAAAACGCTGCTTGAAGGAGTAGCCGGCGTCCAGCACACCGCTTTCCGTAGCGATTTTGCCCTTGCCGTCTTTTAAGCCGCCTTCCCAATGTGCATTCGCTTTACTATCCATGGAATACTCCTGTTGCAATCATTTGCCTGGTTACTCAAAGGGCTCGGAAGAGACCTCCCGATGCCACACCCACAAGCGTAGCTCATTTTTAAAACCGTGCCGAGCGCCTTAACACCCCGCTAGCGCTCATCGATGACCCGAACCTCATCACCCAAGGCCAGTGTCGCCCCCAGCCCCTGGGCAATCGTGACGTTTTGGCAAAAATAGGCCCCCTTGAGCGCAGGTTGCGTTTTAAGCTTGACCAGCGTCGCCAGTGGCTCGCCAGGCACAGGGATTTGCCCCGTTTGCTGGTCGGTGGTGACTATTTTACATCGCTGGCAGGGCTTGCACGGCGAAAGATGAATCACGTCATTAGCGGTACTGAGCGTGCGCCAGGCATTTTCCGCCCAAGGGGTGGGGCAGTCGATCACGATATTGGGCCGGAAGCGTTCCATGGGCACCGGCGTCTGCTGGTTCTCACGCAGCGCCTCGTTAAGCGCGTCAAGCGAGCCGGTGGTCCCAATGGTCAGCGGATAGCCATCCGCAAAGTACGTGGGCGCCGTTGCACCGTCGATAGCGCGAGCCGGGCGCTCGAACTCGGTAGCAAAGCGCATCAGCCGAACTCCGGCCGCCTGCTCGCCCACCGCGCTTACCAGCCAGCGGGTCACGTCTTCACTTTCGGGCAAGGCCTTGCAGGCATCTCCCCACACCGTGACCACACGCAACGGGCTTTGGGGCCTTTCGAGCGAAATCTCGATCGAGCCCGCCTCGGGATGGGAAAGCACCAGCGCGTGCTCGGTCAACGCCACCGAAATCAAGGCAAGCGCCGGGATCTCGCGCTGGGTGACAAATGATTGCTGCTCATTGACCAACATCCAGTGCCGGTCCCAGGCCAGCCCCTGACGGGTGAGCGTTGCCTGCTCCAGGTCGATGCCTTTGAACGACTTTACCGGGTAGACGGTTAATTTTGTAATCTTCAAAAAGAGCCCCGCTTTTTCCTGAATGGTGGCCGTCTACTTTAGCGAATACAGGAGTTTACCACCACGTTTTAAAGCGTTTGCCCCGTCTCGATGGTGTATCCCAAATCGATAACGCTGGCGGCGGACTCTTTTTGCCCCTGAATGCGCGCGATTAGCGCCTTCGCCGCCGTCTCGCCAATCGCCTGGCGTGGTGTGATCACGCTGGCGAGCCGGGGCGTCATCGCTTGGCCGACATCGTGACCGTGAAAGCCCGCGATCGCCAGCGCCTCGGGCACGCGAAGCCCCTGGCGCAGACACTCGAAGTAAGCGCCTACCGCCACGTCGTCGTTGGTGCAAAAAATGCCGTCGGCCTCGGGGTGTTGCGCGATGATGTCGCGCATTAGCTCGGCGCCTACGCTGTAAGAGGAACGCGTGGTACTTTGCAGCGTCACCGGCGCCAGGCCGTGGCGGGTCATGGCGTTGGTATAGCCCTGCTCGCGCTGGCGAGTGCGCTCATCGAGGCGAACCGCCAGGTAGATGACCCGACGCCGGCCCCGACGAATCATCTCGCTGACCATATCATCGGCGGCCTGCACGTTGTCGTAGCCTACCGCCAGTTCCAAAGGAGTGCGGTAGGTATCCATGATTTCGACGATGGGGATGCCCGCGGTTTCCAGCATACGCAGGCTTCTGGGGGTGTGCTCGTGGTCGGAAAGAATCACGCCGTCCACGTTATAGGAGAGCAGCGACGCTAGGCTCTGCTCCTCGAGCGCCGGGCTGTAGCCGTAGTGCGACAGCATCAGGTGAAAACCCGCCGGCTCGGCGCACGCCTCGATCCCCACGATGACGTCGGCAAACACCTGGTTGGTAAGCGAGGGCACCAGTACGCCGATCGAGTGGCTCCTGGCGCGGGATAAAAGCTCCGGGGCGCGGTTGGGTATATAGCCCACCTGCTCCGCGGCATGAAAAATACGTTCGCGAAGCCCCTCGGACACGGTTTGCGGATTGCGCAGGCAGCGGCTGACGGTCATTTTCGTGGCGCCAACGCGCTCGGCGATGTCCTGTAACGTAGGGCGTTTTTTCTTCACACTGGCGGGCCTTGTAAGCGTTGGTCTGGCGCGTTCACTGATCCAGCATACGACGCCACCCCGCGTGTGAAAACCGCCAATATCAGGCCGGCTCGACCAAACGGCTGATGAACCCCTCGACGATCGCCCCCGGCGCCAGCGTGATCGATAGGGTGACGGCTTCATCCTCTCCCGGCGCTTCCAAATCGGCCAGTTGGCTTGCCAGCATGTTATCACCCTTGAAGAAGTGGCCCTCGCGGGTTTCCAAGCGCTCGCGCAAAAGCGCTTGGCTGCCTTCCAAAAACAGAATGTTGAGCCCCGGGTCGCCCTCGCGTAAAAGCTCCCGGTAGCGCTTTTTGAGCCCGGAGCAGGCGATGACCACGCTTTCATCTTGCTGGCGATACTTGGCAAATAGCTTTGAAAGCGTCGTCAGCCACCCCTGACGGTCACTGTCATCGAGGGGCGTACCGTTGGACATCTTGGCCACGTTGGCAGGCGGATGATAGTCGTCGCCGTCGATAAACCGCGCCCCTAACGAGGCGGCTACGTGCTGGCCGACCAGGGACTTACCACACCCGGAGGCCCCCATGACCAGAATACGATACGAAGTAGCGGGCATTGGTTTCTCTCCAGGTGCACACTCCCTGCTTTAAAGCTCTACCGCTTCAAAGCCGGAGGAGTAGCGGATTGATGAATAGGGGATTCGGTGTATCGACGACAACTGTTACCGGTAACATCGGTTTTTTGAAAGGCTAACGACCCGGTTCGGCGGTGTCAAAGCAATAAAGGCCGCTTGCGACTAACGTCCAGGGCCTGGCGGTTTACTCTTCGAGCGCCCAGGCCACCGCTTTTTGCGCATGCAGTGCGGTCGTATCAAACAGCGGCACGGGGGTGTGCGTCTGGTCGACCAGCAGCGCAATCTCGGTACACCCCAGCACCACGGCCTCGGCACCCTGCGCCTTTAAAGTATCGATGATTTCGAGATAGCGTTGGCGGGACGCATCAAAGATCTTGCCGCGGCAGAGCTCTTCGAAAATCACCCGGTGAACGCTTTCGCGCTGACCTTCATCGGGAATCACCACGTCGATACCGTAGCGCTGTTTGAGGCGCGCCTTATAAAAATCCTGCTCCATGGTAAAGCGCGTGCCCAAAAGCCCTACGCGGCTGATGCCGCCCTTTTGACACTGCTCGCCGGTGGCGTCCGCTATGTGCAGAAGCGGAATTCGAATCGCCTGTTCGATAGCCGGGGCGACTTTGTGCATGGTGTTGGTGGCCAACAGCAAACAGCCTGCTCCGGCCCCCTCTACCCGTTTGGCCGCCTCGGCCAGGTGCTTGCCTGCACCGTCCCAATCGCCTGCGCGCTGAAGCGCCTCGATCTCGGCAAAGTCGACGCTCAACATGGCGATCGAGGCGGAGTGTAAGCCCCCAAGCGCCTCGTTGACCCCCTCGTTCAGCGCTTTGTAATAACTTTGGGTGGATTCCCAGCTCATACCGCCCAGCACACCGATCGTTCGCATATCGCCTCTCCCGCCGTTGAAATGGATCTGTTGTATTGGATCATTTGGCTGCAAATTAATTAAGCATATACGTCCTATAGCGGGTTTTCACTAGCTTCATGATGGGTGAGGGACTACGTTTAGAGCATGTTAATATTCGAGAGCGCCATTCCTTAAAAAGGTGGCGCTAAAGACGATTGTTAAGACCAGGAGCCGTTTTGATGAGCGATAGCTACACACCGCCACGTGTTTGGGAGTGGGAACCCGGTAACGGGGGCAAATTCGCGAATATCAACCGCCCGACGGCGGGCGCCCGGGAGGAAAAACCGCTGCCAGTTGGCAAGCATGCGCTCCAGCTTTATTCGCTGGCCACGCCCAACGGCGTCAAGGTGACCATTCTTCTCGAGGAGCTTCTAGAAAAGGGCATCAAGGCAGCCGATTATGACGCCCACCTCATTCAGATTGGCGAGGGCGATCAGTTCGGCAGCGGTTTCGTGGAGGTGAATCCGAACTCCAAGATTCCGGCGATGATGGATCACAGCGTTACCCCGCCCCAGCGGGTATTCGAGTCGGGCTCGATTTTGCTGTACCTGGCCGAGAAGTTCGGCGCCTTTTTGCCGACTGACCCGGCCAAGCGTACCGAAACACTCTCCTGGCTTTTCTGGCAGATGGGCAGCGCACCGCTTCTAGGCGGCGGCTTCGGCCACTTTTACGCCTACGCGCCGGAAAGCTATCAGTACCCGATCGACCGCTACACCATGGAAGTGAAGCGCCAGCTCGACGTACTCGACCGCCACCTGGCGGACAACCGCTACATGGCCGGTGACGAGTACACCATCGCCGACATGGCGATTTACCCCTGGTACGGGGCACTGGTGAAAAACCGGGTCTACGAAGCGGCGGAATTCCTCCAGGCGCACACTTACAAAAACGTGATTCGCTGGACCGAGGAGCTCGACGAGCGCCCGGCGGTCAAGCGTGGCCGCATGGTCAACAAGACCTGGGGCGATGAGAGCGAGCAGCTTCACGAGCGCCACGACGCCAGCGACTTCGAGCACAAGACCCAGGACAAAGTGTAAGGATCGACCGCTTACCCATCGCACAGCAAAACGGCCCTCGAGAGGGCCGTTTTGCGTTGAGAACCCACCAAAATGTTAGCGCCTTTAGTGCGGACCGCGAACGTCTTGAAGGCTCGTGCGCTCGCCGGGGCTTTGGCTAGTCACCACCGAGAGCGAACCATCGGTTTCCAGCACGACCGCCGCGGCCTCGTTCATGTGGGCAAGCCCACTTGCGCGCACCGCCGAGCGTACTTCGTCGGCGGTCACCCGGGCCTTGTAGAGCGCGTCTACCAAAAGCTCGCCTTGATAGAGCAGCATCAGCGGCTCGCCGGTCACCGCTCGCTTGACCCAGCCCACCCGCACGCTGAGCCAGGTAATCAGGTACTGAAGCGCAATCAGCAAGGCCAGGGCCAGCGTGCCTTCGGCCAGTGCCACGTCCTTGGAGAGCAGCACCGTGGCAAGGGTCGAACCCAGCGCGACCGTCACGATCATGTCGAAGGCGTTCATCTTGGAGAGCGTACGATTACCCGAAATACGCAAAAAGACGATCAGCACGAAGTAAGCCAGTACACCGACCACCAGCGTGCGTACCAGGCTTTCCCAACCGCTAAAAAACATCATGTCCATACGTAATACGCCGCCGTTTTCGATTCATGGACGTTGAGTGTAGTCACTCGATCCAGGACCGTCAGTGGGGATTACTTCGGACTCATTGTGGGTCGGCCTGGCGCTTTTGGTACTCACTCCACCACTCGGCGTAGGAACTGTTTTTAGGGGCGCACTCGTTCTCGTCCGGCGCACCGTCGTCCCACCAGACCGGGCCGCGTTCGCCCAGCGCCTCTTTGGCGCTTTGCACGTCGGCCCGGGCTTTTTTCAACGCCTGCTCGTCGTCCTGGTCCTTGGCGGTTTTGACCGCGCGACGCGCCTTCATCAAGGCGTTGACGTGCTTTTGCTCTTCGTCCTCGTCCAGGCGCGGGTCGGTACAGCGCCAAAGCCGGTTTTTGGCCACGAAGTAGCGGCCATCCGGGGTATGAGGAAACGGCGCTTTTGGCATACAACGGCCCTCGTCAGATACGGCGTTGGCGACGCTTCAACGACCTAGAAACGCTTGGTCAGCGTGATCGAACCAATGGTGTCGTGGCTGTCCTGCCCGTCGAACTCCCGGGTCCGCTTGAGCGCGGTGTAGTTGACCTGCCAATCGTCGTAAGCCAGCGCCAGCCCGGCGGAGGCGTCGGCTACCCACTCCTTGCGATCGACCGAGTGGCTCGACGAGAAAACGTTGCCGTCTAGGGTCAGGTTATGCGCCATGTAGTAGCCGTCCACGTTGGCGAACAGGTACCACTGCCAGCCGTGGGTGCTTTCAAACTGCCCGCGATTGCCGGGGTTAGGCGTAATCGTGGGCACGCCACTGGCATCATCGCCCCAGCGCACGCCGTAGCCCGCACTTGCATAGGTATAAAGGTTACCCAGCGCCGCGCCCAGGCTCGGGCCGTGGGCGAACTGTTTGCCGGCCAGCGGCATGTCGATCCACCACTGGCGACGCAGGGTCGCGTTGGCGATCGGCTCATCGCTTAGCTGGTTGTCCCAGCCCCGCGGCCGGTCGCTATCGGTGATGCTATGCACTTCGCGCTGAATGCTATCGGCCTGGGAGGACGGCCCTACCAGGCCTACGTCCAGGTGCAGATCCGTAGCCCGGGTAATGTTCTGGGTAATGGGTGTGTCTTCGTAAAACGACATGCCACCAAATACCAAACCGGCATAAGGCCGGTCATCCTCGATCAGCGTGGGTACTTCGATCAGTTCCGGCGTATAGATCTGATGCACCAGCCGAAACGCCACCTGGTCGGCCTGGCCGATGACGGCATCGGGCAAGGCGGTGGCCATGCGCTGAGTCCAGCTTTCGTTGCCCGGGGCGTAACCGTAGTTGAGCTCGAAACCGCTGGTAAAATGGTTGTCGTCGCTACTGGCGAGGCCGTCGTTTTCGATCTTGAGCGTTAAGGCGCTGTCGCTGGCCGCGGCGAGCGGTGAGAGCAGCAAAAGCGAACCGGCAATAGCAAAGGCGTTCCGCCGTTTGGCAGAAGATACGTTCATGTTTCGTTCCTTGAGGCGTTCGGGGACCCGGTAAGCGTAGACGCTTATATACATTTTTGGCTGTATGCTACTAAAAATTTATTTAGCGCGCGCACTTTTCCCTTCGACGGTTTCAGGCCCGCGTCAATCCATTGAGCATGATAGCGATACAAGCGGCGTCTTAGGCTCTGTCTGAAAAGTGCCTGCGCTCGTCGACTTTTCAGACAGACCCTAGCGCTCGCGAATCAGCCAGTTCGGGGTGACTTCGTGCTGCCCGGCATCGTTGGTCACAAATAGTGAGCCATCACTGATCATTATAGCCCAGTTGATCGCTCGGGGAAGGTCGGTGGCCACGGCCGCAAGGGCCGACTCGGGCAGGGTTGCCACGTGTAGATTCTTGAGCGAGGCGACGCCTGGCAGGACCTTTGCCTCCCACTGGTCCGTTCGCCCGTAGGCGAGTAGCGAAACGCGCTCGGCGCGGCGCGAACACCAGGTCAGGCGCTCGGCGTCGGGCTGGCCTACCTCGATCCAGTGAAGCACGCGGCCATCCAGACTTTTCTCCCAAAGCGCCGGTTCGTCTACGTCGGAAAGCCCGCGACCAAAACCGAGCGCTTCGCTATACCAGAGAACAAAGGCCAAAAGGCGCGCACACAGGCGCTCTTCGGTTTCGGAAGGATGCCGGGCCACGGTGAAACGCAGCGTTTCGAATACGTTGCGGTCCAGGTCGGTCAGGTTCAGATCCACTTTATAGGGGGTCGCGCTTAAAGCCATTGAGGTCGTCCGGTTTAATGTGGCCGTTAGTGTAACGGATTTGCGCCGCCCTCGCGCCGCTTCCAGGCATGGCGCGCGCAAACCATGGGTCGCTTTATACGGGAGGTATTAAACCAAGGTCGAGTGTTTCGTGTCCGGGGTCATGCTCTACCATGCAAACACCACAATGTTACCGATAACATTTACCTGCCGATGGCCCAATACAACTGACCCTGGAGCAAGCTCATGGATGGATGGACGCAAACGATGTCGGCGGGCCCCTTGCTGGGAATTGCCGCAGTAGCCGTTTTGCTGCTTCTGCTGCTGATCATCAGGTTCAAGGTACACGCCTTTTTGGCCTTGATCGTCATCAGCTTTCTCACCGCCCTTGCGACCAACATCCCATTTGATGCCATCGTGCCCACCCTGGTCGACAGCTTCGGGGGAACGCTTGGCGCCGTGGCGTTGCTGGTGGGCCTTGGCGCCATGCTTGGCAAGCTGGTGGAGCACTCTGGCGGGGCGCGCGTGCTGGCCGACAAGATGATCGAGCTGTTCGGCGAGCAGCGCGCTCCCTTGGCGCTGGGCGTCGCATCGCTGCTGATGGGGTTTCCGATTTTCTTCGATGCCGGCTTGATCGTCATGCTGCCAATCATCTTCGCCGTCGCGCGTAAACTGGGCGGTCCAATTCTACTTTACGCCATGCCCGCCGCCGCGGCGTTTTCGGTGATGCACGTGTTCCTCCCCCCGCACCCGGGCCCGGTCAGCGCCGCCGAGTACTACAACGCCAATCTGGGGCTTTTGATGCTTACCGGGGTGGTCATCGCCTTGCCGCTATGGTGGGTGTCCGGCTATATGTGGGGCAAAATCGTTGCCAAACGTCACCCTTTCCCGCTAGGCAAGGCGCTGTTTGGGGAGGTCAAGGATGAAGAGATCACCAACCCGCCGGCGGTAGGCACGATCCTCTTCATGCTGCTGCTGCCGCTACTGCTGATCTTCATGAATACCGGCCTCGACTTCCTGCGCTCACTCGGCGCGGTCGACAGCGGCCAGGCGTGGTTTCAGCTATTACGCGCCCTGGGCAGCACGCCCGTGGCGCTTTTGATCTCGACGCTGGTCGCCATGCTGGTACTGGGGCACCGCCGCGGCGTGGAGGGCAATGCGCTCGAAAAAGTGCTGGATTCGTCGCTGGGGCCGATCTGCTCGGTGGTGCTCATCACCGGGGCTGGCGGCATGTTCGGCGGCGTTCTGCGCGCCTCAGGCATTGGCGATGCGCTCTCCGGCTCGCTCAGTGACCTGGGGCTGCCGGTGATCGTGGCGGCCTACGTAATCGCCGTCATCATGCGCCTGGCGCAGGGCTCGGCCACGGTCGCACTGGTCACCGCGGCGGGTCTGATGGCCCCCGCTGTCATCGGAGGAGGCTTCACGGATATGCAGGTCGTCGCCATCACCATCGCCACCGCGGCGGGCTCGGTGTTTGCCGGCCACGTCAACGACTCGGGCTTCTGGCTGGTCGGTCGACTGCTGGGTATGGATGTCAAAACCACGCTCAAGACCTGGACGGTCCAGCAAGCACTTGAATCGCTGGTCGGCTTTATTCTCGCCTACCTGATTTTCCTGTTGTTTTAAAACCATTTGCCTACCAGAGGCGAGCCGCTGCCCGCCTCTTCATCATGTCTTGCTACGCTCATCGTTTAATAAAGTGGCGTTCGCAAGTGTGGCTTTCTCATGATTCGGCTCGCGCCAAGCTTCCGCTAACGCCCCTTCATACCAGGCCCGCATGGCGGGAAGCGCCAGCAATCGATCGACGTATCCGCGCGAGCGCTCGCTTAGCGGTAATCCGAATGTCTGTACGCGAAACGCGACCGGGGCGAAGAAAGCATCGACGCCGCTAAACTGCTCACTGGCTAAAAAGGGGCCGCCAAAACGCTCGAGTCCCTCTTGCCACAGCGCATCCAGGCGCGTCAGATCCTTTTCCAACGCCGCTGAAAAAACGTTTGGCTTAACGCGCACCCCACAGTTCATCGGGCACTCGCCGCGCAGCGCACCAAAGCCGCTGTGCATTTCAGCGCTTGCCGAACGTGCCCAGGCGCGGGCGGCGCGGTTTTCCGGCCACACGCCAGGATGAACCTCCGCCAAATACTCGATAATCGCCAGCGAGTCCCACACCGGGCCCGCCTCGTCATCAGCGGTCACCAGGCAAGGCACCATTGCCGAGGGCGAGAAGCGAATGAAACTGTCGTGGCTCTCCCCCGCACCGCCTTCAAACGGCGTAACGTGTTCGTTAAAGGGGATGTTCAGGGCCGTCATTAACACCCAAGGGCGAAGCGACCAGGAGGAGTAGTTTTTATTGGCGATATGAAGATCGTACATCGCAGCACCACGCATTTAATGAGAAAGCCTTCGAGCATAAAAGAGGGGTGACCCTTGGGCCACCCCTTAATAACGGTGCGAGCGTTAATGAAATTAAAACAGTGAAATTAGAACAATGTAATTAGAACTTTGCGGGGCGTTTTTCGACGAAGGCGCTCATGCCTTCTTGTTGCTCGGCGCCGGCAAAGCAGAGGGCGAACAGGCTGGTTTCCAGCGCCAGGGCGCTGTCCAGGTCCTGATCCATGCCGTCGTGCACCGCCTGTTTGGCGGCGCGCACCGCCTGGCGGCCGTTGCCCTTGAGCTGTTGGGTGAGCTCTTCGGCGTAGTTTGCAAGCTCCGCCTGGGGCATGACGCGATTGACCAGGCCGATACGCAGCGCTTCCTGGGCGTCGATCTTGCGCCCGGTGGTGACCAGGTCCATCGCCAGGGCGGGGCCGACCCGACGCGGCAGGCGCTGGGTGCCGCCAAAGCCTGGAATCACGCCCAGTAATACCTCGGGCTGGCCGAACACGGCGTTATCGCTTGCCACCGCCCAGTCGCAGGCCAGCGCCAACTCGCAGCCGCCGCCCAAACAGAACCCGTTGACCAGCGCCACGACCGGTACCGGCAGCGTTTCAAGGCGCTTGATGGTCCCCAGCGCCTGTTTGGCGAACGCGCGCGCCTGCTCCGGGTTCTTGTCGCGCATCTCGGTAATATCCGCCCCGGCTACGAAGGACTTCTCCCCGGCGCCGGTGAGCAGCACCAGGCGAAGGTTGGTCTGGCGCTCGAGGGCGTCAAGATGCGTTGCAAGCGCTTCGAGCACCTCGCCATTGAGCGCGTTCAGCGCCTTGGGCCGGTTGATCCTCAGCGTTACGACGCCGTCGTTGTCGTTTTTTTCAATTACCTGTTCGCTCATGTTGGCTCCTTTTTATTAGGGATCAGGATGGGTCGCCATCGACATCCATCAGGCAATCGAAACCCGCTTCGATCACCGCGCGCTGGGCCCGACCGACCGGCAGCCATTGGGTAATGACGAAATGCGCGCTGGCAAGTTTGGCCTTATAGAACGCATCGCTACTTTGCGCGCGGGTAGCAGCAAGCGCCGCCTCGCCCATCTGCCAGGCGCAGAAGACGTGCCCGGCCAGGTTCAGAAACGGCGTGGCGTAGGCCTGAACCGCATCGACACCGCGCTCAAAATCCTTGCCCTGCTCGAGCACGATGGCCATCGCCACGCGCAGATCCTGGGCGCCCTGGCCGAGCGCTTCACCCAGATGCGCCAGGCTCGCGTCATCGCCCAGGGCGCTGGCGGTTTGCTCGACGCGCTCGATCAGGCGCGTAAGCGCTGCGCCGTCGTCGCGCTGGAGCTTGCGCCCGGCCAGGTCCAGCGCCTGAATACCGTTGGTGCCTTCGTAAATGGGCGCGATGCGCACGTCGCGCAAAAGCTGGGCCGCCCCGGTCTCCTCCACGTAGCCCATGCCGCCGTGCACCTGAATGCCCAGGGAAGCGATATCCACCGCCTGGTCGGTCGAGAAGCTTTTGACGATGGGAATCAAAACGTCGATCAGCGCCTGGGCGGACTCGCGCTCGGCGGGCGTATCGCTGCGGCGTGCAATATCGAGCTGGCCGGCGCAGTAAAGTGCCAACGCCCTTAGCGCATCGGTACGCGCGCGCATGGAGAGCAGCATGCGCTTGACGTCCAGGTGCTCGCTAATCGTGGACTCCTTGCCGCCGCGGGCGCTGGAAAGGCGCCCCTGAACGCGTTCCTGGGCGTAATCCGCGGCGTGTTGGCAGGCACGTTCTGCCACGCCAATGCCCTGAATGCCGACCTTGTGGCGCGCTTCGTTCATCATGGTGAACATATGGTTGAGCCCGCGCCCCTCTTCACCCACCAGGTAGCCAATCGCCCCGCCCTGCTCGCCGAAGCTGAGCGTGCAGGTCGGCGAGCCGTGAATGCCGAGCTTGTGCTCGATGGAGGCGCAGGTGACGTCGTTACGCTCACCGAGCGAGCCATCGTCATTAACGAGAAATTTGGGCACCAAAAACAGTGAAATGCCCTTGTTGCCTTCCGGCGCATCGGGTTTGCGGGCCAGCACCAGGTGAATGATGTTTTCCGCGGCGTCGTGCTCACCCCAGGTGATGTAGATTTTCTGGCCGCTGATACGGTAGTGATCGCCTTCGGGAACGGCTTTGGTGCGCACCTTGGAAAGATCCGACCCGGCCTGGGACTCGGTCAGGTTCATCGTGCCGGTCCAGCGCCCTTCGACCAGGTGGGGCAGGTAGGTCACCTTGAGCGCGTCGCTTCCGTGGTGGGCCAGGGCCTCGATCGCGCCAGCGGTGAGCATGGGGCATAGACCCAGTGCCATATTGGCGCCGTGAAGCATTTCCTGCACCGCACTGGCCACGACTTCAGGCAGGTTCTGCCCGCCTAAAGCCTCGGAGACGCCGATGCCGTTCCAGCCACCTTCAACGTAGGCCTGGTAGGCGCTGGCAAAGCCTTCAGGCGTGGTGACACTGCCGTCCGATTGGCGCGTGGCGCCCTGCTGGTCGCCTACGCGATTTAGTGGGCCCCAGACATCGCCGGCCAGTTTAGCGGCCTCTTCGAGGACGGCTTCGACCAGATCCGGCGTGGCCTCTTCAAAGCCGGGCAACGCCAGCGAACGATGCGCCAGCATCTCTTCAAGTACAAAGCGCAGATCGCGAACCGGCGCGACATAATCCTTCATGGCAACCCCTCAACCCAGGTGAAGTAACGTTTGAAAACGCGTAATCGTTAATTACAGCATGGTAGTCAAACGAGCGTTTGCACACTATTCGCCCAAGGTATCACACACTCTGGATTCACCGGTGCCCTTTACTGGCTTAAAGCGTCGGCACCTGGGGGCGATGAACGCTCTCGACATCGTCGTAGTAGGTAATGTGCGCTTCGTCCTCGGCCGGCGGGCCCACCATCGGCTCCGCCACGCCCACCTCCGGAACGACCTGGGAGAGGTCCTCCAGGTGCTCGTGCTCCAGCGCCCCTTGAACCAACTCCTCGGTGACGATCAGCTCGGCGCCAGCGCTGGACATCGGCGCTGTTGCGGTAAACGGCGCCACCGGTAGCGGTGCCGGGCGCACGCTTCGCCGCCAGCCAAAGAACAGCAAAAAGAACAGGCTCATGGCGCCGAACGCCCAGAAAAGCCCGGCGTCGCCAACAGACGTCATCACCGGGGAAATCAGTAGCGGGCTCAAGGTCGCGCCGATGGAGTTGATCAGCAAAAGCCCTTGGCTCATACGCACCAAAGCGCCGGCGGGCGCCCGGTCGGCGGCGTGGCTCACGGCCACCGGGTAGAAGGCGAACACACCACCGCCGAGCAAAAACAACAATACGGCTAGCACAGGGGTCGAAAGCGTCAGCCAGAGCATCGCACCGGA
Organism: Vreelandella sp. GE22; assembly: GCF_968212445.1. NCBI lineage: Bacteria > Pseudomonadati > Pseudomonadota > Gammaproteobacteria > Oceanospirillales > Halomonadaceae > Vreelandella > Vreelandella sp. GE22. The sequence goes on along the minus strand of NZ_OZ309110.1, from coordinate 947,674 downwards.
AATCACGATACAGAACGCGCTGATACCGATCAGCACCATTTGCCGGTCGTGGCGGTCGGACCAGCGGCCAATGGGATATTGAAGCAGCATCGCTCCGAGGATCAACACGGCCATCATCTGGCCGACCTGGCCCACACTCATGCCGATGCGTTGCAGGTAAAGCGGTAAAAGCGAGTAGGCAGCGGCCACCACCATGCCCGAGCCAAGGCTACCCACCACGCCCGTGGGGGTCATGGTAATCAGCCGGTGCGGCGGCAGCGGTTCGGCGTGTTCGATCAAGGGGGAGACGCGGGGAATCATCGCCATGGGCAACACCGAAAGCGACGCCAGCATACCGATCACCATGAAGGGCGCAGTCACGCCCATGGCATTGGTCACACCTAACAGAAGCTGGCCCACTACCCCGGCGGCGTAGAGCGAAATCATATAAAGGGCGAGTAGCCGGCCGCGCACCTTTTGATCGCCAGCGGTCAAAAGCCAGCTCTCGATGACCAGATAGACGCCCACCGTGGCCCAGCCGCCGATCAAACGCAGTACGAACCATGCCCAGGGGTCGAAGAAAAGCCCTTGCAGCAAAACGGTCACGGCGACCAGCGAGGCGAAGCTGCCATAAGCGCGAATATGGCCAATGCGCACCAGCAGCCGGTCGTTGAACATGGCGCCAAACGCCAGGCCGATGAAGTAGGCCGACGACACGACACCGATCAGCGTCGCGGATTCGCCCGCCGCGTCCAGGCGAAGGGTGATCAGCGTGGCCAAAAAGCCGTTGCCGATCCCCAGAATGAAAAGCCCCAATAACGGCGCAAGCGCCATAGCCAACAGTTGCCGCGACATGCCCACCTCACCTTGCCTTGCCATAATGGTATTGAGTACCGTACCGGCCGTTTCTTTGCCGGTACACACACAGGGCAAGAAAACGGGCGCGCAATTATTGCGCTCGGCGCTTTAAAGTCAACGCTTTTTATATCGCATGTTAACTATCGGCTGAGAGAGCACGTCCTTTATCCACTCCGACGCGGCGTTTACGGTAATATTGCAAGGGTGCAAGTACTACCTGGCTCGCCGGCCAATGATTAACTGACACTCAGCGACCAGGCTGGCGTATCATCCTGGGTACTGATCAAGAAAGCCCTGGATCACGATAATCTTTTCAGGAACGTATTAAGGAAGGTGGCATGCTGACAGGCCTGGACCATTTAGTAGTAACCGTAACCGACATGGGCCGCGCCGTGGATTTCTACTCCCGCGTGCTCGGGCTCGACGTGCGCTACCGCGACGCCCAGCGGGTGGACCTGATGCTGGGCGATACCGCGCTTCGCCTGCATCAAACGGATACCGATATCGCGCCGATTTCCGCTACGCCCACGCCGGGCAGCCTGGACTTGTGCCTGCGCTGCCAACTGCCGCTGGAGGAGTTCATCGACCACCTCGAGGCGCTTTCCGTCGAGATAGAGCTTGGCCCGGTACAGCGCCAGGGAGCGAGTAGCACGATCGAGTCGGTGTATCTGCGCGATCCGGACGGCAACCTGCTGGAAATCTGCCGCCCGCTGGGACGTTGAACCGAGAAGGCTAAGAAAAAGTTACTCTCCACCGATGATACCGGTTGTCATTCGCGCTATCATAGCGCCTTCAAACCACATCGCCGAGATGCTGGACACCATTGTTTGTAACAACATTTGTAACAACAGGAGTACCCATGCAAGATGACAACACCCCACTGAACGGCGATGTCGTAGGCAGCGAAGCACAGACAGGCAGCGTCGCCAAGAAGCCCGACACCACCTTCGTCATGGTGAACTATGCCCTTTATCTCGCCGGTTACGTCACCGGTGGTTTTACGATGCTGGTGGGGCTGATCATCGCTTATGTCTATCGCGGCAAAGGCCCCGAATGGCTCGATGAACACTACCGCTATCAAATCCGTACCTTCTGGATCGGCATGGTTTACAGTGTCATCTCATTATTCTTGTTCTTATTTGTCATCGGCATACTCATGTTAGTACTACTCGCGGTCTGGATGATCGTCCGCATTGTCGTCGGTTTCAAGGCGCTGCAGGAAGGACGCGCGCCTTCCAATGTCGATACCTGGCTCATCTGATCCATGCAGGACGAGGATCGCGGTACGCGGCGCGGGGCGCTACAGGCGCGCGTGATCGCTTGGCTATGGAAGACTCTTTCCCGGCGGCGCTTGACGACGCTCTGGCGCGTGGCGTCGCTGCTCGGCCCTCAGGTTTACCGTTTTAGCAAGCGTGAGCGCCGCGTCACCGAGCTCAACCTCAACGAGGTCTACCCTTCTGCTACGGCCAAAGAGCAAAAGCACCTCGCCAAACAGAGTCTCAAGCACTCCACGGCCACCATGCTGGAGCTTGGCTTCGCGTGGATGGCCGCGCCGGAAAGAGTCGCCGCATCGATCGTCGAGGTGCACGGCCGCGACAAGCTGGACAGTGCCCGAGCCGAGGGGCGTGGCGTAATCGTACTCGCCCCCCACTTTGGCAACTGGGAAGTGCTCAACTTCTGGCTCTCCAGCCACTTTCCCTTCACTGCCATGTACGAGCCCCCCAAGATCAACGATCTGGAGCCGATCATTCGCCACGGCCGCGAGCGCATGGGCGCAAGCCTGGTACCCACTAACCCGCGCGGCGTGGCGGCCCTATTGAAGGCACTCAAACGCAGCGAGGCGATCGGTATCCTGCCCGACCAGGAGCCCAACTGGGGCAGCGGCGTTTTCGCGCCGTTTTTCGGCCGGCCGGCCTATACCGCGACCCTGCTACCCAAGCTCGTTGCCCGCACCCAAGCGCGCGTCGTCACCGGCGTAGCACTTCGCGTGCCGGGCAAGGGCTTCGTGATCCACTTTTTGGATGCCGACGAGCGCGTCTACAGTGAAGAGGACGTCACATCGGCCACCGGCGTCAACGCAAGTGTCGAAGCCTCGATTGCGCTCGCCCCGGAGCAGTACCAGTGGGAGTACAAGCGTTATCGCAAGGTCGTCGAAGAGGCCCAGGGCCTTAAAAACGTCAAACAATATCGCCTTTACTGATACCCGCCACACCCGCTAACCCTGCTCAAGGCGCCGGCGCGCCGAAATCTTCCTGCAACCAGTGACGCAGCTCGCTCATTCGCGGCGCGCTATGGGGATCGTCAAGTGGCGGAAGCGTGCCATCGATAAAGCCGCGGGCACGGAAGGCGTCCAGCAGCGCCGGATCCTTGCTGAAAACGTGCACCGGCACCGCCGCACTTGCCTCTTCACCGGTGATCAGCGGCGCCGGCTGGTGGTCACCGAGAACGATCAAGAGCGTGTCGTCGTCCACCACGCGCTCGGCAAAGCGCCCGGTGGTTTTGACCGAATAATCCACCGACCAGCCGTAGTGGTCGCGAATACGCTCCAGATCCTGCCAGAGCACCTCGGGCGGGTCGGCGGCCTTTTCCCAAGGGGTGAAAATCCCACCGTCGCCAATCATCGACCAGTTCTCGAGCACGGGTAGTATCGGCGTCCAGGGGGCATGGCTCGAAATGAGCGTGATCTGGGCAAAAAGCGGGGCATCGTCGAGCTGTGTGCGGGCAACGTAATCCAGGGTGAACTGATCGGGCATGGTCACCCAGTTGAGCATCGGCCCGGCGTAGGGAATATTGCGCGCGGTTTTGATCTCTTCGAACCCGTAGGCGACGCCCTCGGGCCAGGCAAGCGTAATGGCGGGCATGACGGTGAGCGAGCGCTGGCCGGTCGCGTGGAAATCGTCCACCAGGGTGGAGTGGCCGCTATCCAGCATGAGCCGGTACCAGAGCTGGTTATCGATCCACCGCCCGCTCAATACGCTGGCGTGAGCAAGCCAGGACTGGCCGCCACGGATCGGCGCCTCTAAAAGACCGGAGACCACGCCGATATCACCCGCCTGCAAGCGCTCCTCCATTTCCTCGAGCGTTGCTTGAATGAGCACGCCATAGCGCGGGTCGTCGAGCGCCGTCACCCCGTAGGATTCGATGAACGTTAGCAGCACGTTACGCCCGGAAAGACCCGGCAGTGGCTGCGCCTCGAGCGGCGCCTGCTCGAGCTGGTCTTCGAAGGCCTGCCGCGCCCGATGCGTGGCGGCTATCTGCTCGGCCTGAAAACGCGTGACATCGACCATCGGCAGCGCTGAATTCGCCAGCACCCGGTGGCCGTTATACGCCAATACGCCGAGCACGAGCGCGCCTGCCCCAACCCCCAGGACAAGAAGCCCCGGCAGGCGCCGTGACGTAAGCGAACGCCTGGGTGAAAGCAACCAGCCCACCAAAACGAGCACGCCCAAAAAGACGAACCCGCCCAGCAGCATTATGAAAACTGCGGCCAACTGGCCTACATTACCTACTAGCAGATGATAAATAGAGCGTAGCAGCGGAACATCGAGATACAGGTTGAGCGAGCGGCCAAACGCCGTATGGGTAGCGGCGCCGCCCAGGTTGGCAGCGCTGACAAGCCCCGCCCAGCCGACGATGAGCACCATCAGCAAGCGGCGCACGCGCCCTACCGGCATCAGCATCAGTAGCGGGGCCAGAACCCACGCTTCTAGCGCAATGAGCACTACGCCGGAAGCCTCGAAACGCCACCACAGGGGCGCGACGAGCAGAAAATTAAGCGCTAGAGCTGCGATTAAAAAGCGGAGCATGAATAGGTCGACACCCTGAAAAAACCTTTTAGGCGAGAAAGGCCGTAACACCGTATAGTTAACGCTGCGTTGACCGGACGGACATTAATCGTCAATCTAATATAGAGGTTTGAAATTCAAGGATAACGGAACTGTGCCTGGCAAAATAGTGGTAGTCAAAACACCAGGCCCTCCTATAGCAATAAAATACATTTAAAGCCTGGCTTTCGATTAATCAGGCCTTTATACGAAGGGAACTCACTCATGAAAGGTCGCCTTGGCGCGAAATGGATCGTGGCGTTGGGCGTGGTTAATGCCCCGCTTGTTCAAGCAAGCGACGCCCTGTTCGACGATGTGATCGCACGCGCTGAAACCCTGGCCGCAGCGCCTTACGAGCCGCCGAAGCCGCGCCTCTCCAGTGCCTTGAAGAACCTGAGCTACGATGCCTACCGCCAGATTCGCTTTGATCCCGAGCGTGCCTACTGGCGCGGAAACGATTCATTTTCACTACAGCTTTTTCATAGCGGATTTTTGTTTTTACATCCAGTGAAACTCAACGTCATCGACGGTGACAACGTCGAGCGGCTGCGCTTTACCAGTGACGATTATATCTACGAGGGTGAAGCTCAAGCACTGTTGGAAGACGACCTGTCCGGTAGCGACCACGCGGGGTTTCGCCTGCATTACCCGCTCAATAGCGAAGCGTATCACGATGAGGTCGCGGTCTTTTTGGGCGCCAGCTATTTTCGCCTGGCAGGGCGAGATCAGGCCTATGGGCTATCGGCGCGAGGGCTTGCCATCGATACCGGCGCCGGTGAACAGGAGGAGTTTCCCGAGTTTCGCGAATTCTGGTTCTTCAAACCCGATGACGGCGACACGACCCTGACCTTTTTAGCGCTGATGGATAGCCCTTCGCTAAGCGGCGCCTATCGCTTTACGCTCACCCCGGGGGAGCGCACGAACCTGGAGGTCGAGGCCGAGCTTTTCGCCCGCGACGATATCGATAAACTCGGCATTGCCCCGCTCACCAGCATGTTCGCCTTCGGCGACGTCACATCGAACCCGCCCGACGACTTTCGCCCCCAGGTACACGACTCCGATGGCCTTTTACTGCATACCGGGGGCGACGAGTGGATATGGCGCCCGCTCAGCAACCCGGACACGCTACGCCTTTCCCGGTTTAGCGACGAAGACCCGGAAGGCTTTGGCCTGATGCAGCGCGAGCGCGACTTCGACCGCTACCTGGACATGGAGACGCAGTACCACCGCCGCCCGAGCCAGTGGGTGGAGCCGCTGCAAGCGTGGGGCGCGGGCCACGTGGAGCTGGTCGAGATCTCGACCGAGGATGAAACCCACGACAATATCGTTGCTTACTGGGTGGCGGACGAAGCCTTGAACGCCGGGGAATCGCGAACGCTTCACTACCGCACCTACACCCTCGACGACGTCCCCGAAGCCAACACCCAAGCCCACGTGTTTCGCACCCGCCAGGGCCGGGTAGGGATCACAAGCGCTAGCGACTTGCGCGATGAACGCCAGTTCATCGTGGATTTCGAAGGCGGCGCGCTCGATGGCTTGAGTGAGGACGCAGACATCGACTTGACTATCGAGACCAGCACCGGCGATGTGCGTGAAGCGCACGTGTTGGCGCTGTCGGCTAACCGGTGGCGCGCCAGCTTCCGTATCCCGACCGATGCCGCCACCGACATCCGTTTACGGCTTGAATTGAACGGCGAACCGATTAGCGAAACCTGGAATTACGTGTGGTACCCCGATGTCTGAACAACTCAATACCGATGTTCGTATCCCCTGGCTTGGAAGCCGCCGCGCCTTTTACGCCTTCGCGGTGCTTGGCTCGAGTGCGCTAGGTTTTTTAGCGATGGCACGGGTCGTGGCCGATTTAGCCCTGGGCTGGCAAATCGCGCTGCTGACACTGTTCGTGCTCACCTTTGGCTGGATCGCGATGGCGTTTTGGGGGGCGGTGTGTGGCTTCGTCATCTGCGCGCTTCGCCTGGACCCGCTAACACTTCGCCGCCAGCGCCCGGCCCCGCCGAACGCCTACCGGCTGGTCAGTAAAACCGCCCTGGTGATGCCGATCTACGCCGAGCCGCCGATTCCGACCATTGCCGGTCTCGAGGCCACCTGTCGCTCGCTTTTGGGTCAAGCCAACGCCCAGGACGCAACACCTGATGAAAGCGGCGAAAACAAGCTTCATCCACACTTCGACGTCTTCATTTTAAGCGATACGCGAGATCCGTCCCAGGCCGAGGAAGAAGCGGCCCACGTTGCGGCGTTACAGCAACGCCTGGCCGGTCAAATCAACGTCTACTACCGCCGCCGCGAAAACAATGAAGGGCGCAAGGCGGGCAACATCGCCGAGTTCTGCCGGCGCTGGGGGCGACGCTATGACTTCATGGTGGTGCTCGATGCCGACAGCCTGATGAGTGGCGCCACGCTTTTGCACATGGTGCACCGCATGCAGCGTGAGCCCAATGTCGGGCTCATTCAGACGGTTCCCATTCCCGTTGGCCAGCACACGCTGTTTGGCCGATGCTTACAGTTGGCCTCGGCCCTTTACAGCCCGATGCTGGCCGCCGGACAAAGCTTTTGGCAAGGGGACGCGGCCAACTACTGGGGGCATAACGCCATCATCCGCACCCGCGCCTTCATGGCGCATGCGGGGCTGCCGGCCCTGCCGGGCAAGGCGCCCCTGGGGGGCGAGCTATTGAGCCACGATTTCGTGGAAGCCGCGCTTTTGAAGCGCGGCGGCTGGAAAGTACTGCTGGATACCGGCGCGACCACCGCCGTCTCGTCCCAGGCGCCGCCTACTGGTGCCAATCACAACAGCTTCGAGGCGATGCCCAGTAACCTTTTAGACTTTGCCAAACGCGACCGACGTTGGCTCCAGGGCAATTTGCAGCACCTTCGCCTGTTGACCGGCGCCGGCTTTCACCCGATCAGCCGCCTGCATTTTCTATTCGGCGCCTTCGCCTATCTCTCCTCGGTGGTGTGGTTGGGGCTTTTGGTGTGCACCAGCCTTTTGGTATGCGTTCAGGCCATGACCGCCACCCCGGGCCATGCCCTGCCCACGCCCCTCTCGCTCGGGCTTTTATCGGTCACGCTTTTCATGCTGCTCGCTCCCAAGCTTTTGGGATTACTGCTGACCCTCGTGCAGTCTCCCAGGGCCTTTGGTGGGCGCTTCAAGCTCGTCGCCAGCGTGCTGGTCGAGCTGCTCTTCGCCGCCCTCATCGCACCGCTAATGATGGCCTGGCACAGCCTTTTCATCTTCAATGTACTGCTGGGCCGCTCCGTTGACTGGCAAACCCAGCATCGGGGTGAGCGCTCACTAGCCTGGCGCGAGGCCTGGTGGCATACCGGCTGGATGACGGTATGCGGTGTCGCCTGGGCCGGGGTGATGTATCTCTTCTCGCCTCATGCGTTTGCCTGGCTGGCCCCGGCCTGGTTTGGCTTGATCGCCGCCGCGCCGATCGTCAAGTATTCAAGCAGCGGTACCTGGGGCGGGGTCATCAGCCACCGCCTGGGCCTTTTGAAAACCCCCAGCATTACCTTCAAGCCCGCGCTTTTGAACGACTTCGCCGCCCTAGGCGCGCGAAGCGGCGATGAGTACGCCCAAGAGACGCCGCTCGAGGGTGCCACGTATCCCCTGCCTGGCGAGCTTTTGGGGGATATGCCCCGCCAGTCGTTTCGTCGATTCGACAAGCAGCCAATCGTCGACGCCTCGGCCAAAGAGCCCCATTGATGGCGCACTCGCTGCTGCAAAGGCTCAAAAGCACCGGCGGCGTGGCGCGTTCACTAATCGTCTACTGGCGCCCTGGCCGTCAAAAAGGGCTAAGGCGCCTCTATCGCCCGTTCATAACGCCAGGCGAGGTGGCGTTTGATATCGGCGCGCACCTGGGGGATCGCAGCGCGGCGTTTCGAGCGCTGGGCGCCAGGGTCGTGGCCCTCGAGCCTCAGCCAGCACTGGCCAAGTGGTTTCGGCGCGTACTCAAACATGACGATATCACCTTGCTGTCGCTGGCCGCCGGCCCCGAGGCGGGCCACGCGGATATCGCGATCAGCGCCGCTAACCCCACGCTCTCTACCCTGGCCCATGAGTGGCGCAGCCAAATAGGCACGCATAACCCGGGCTTTCAGCGCATCGCCTGGGAGCAGACGCTGCGCGTCGAGGTGACCACGATGGACCAGCTCATCGCGCGTTTTGGGCTGCCCTGCTTTATCAAGATCGATGTCGAAGGCTTCGAAGCCGAGGTACTCAAAGGCCTTAACCACCCGGTGGCGGCGCTTTCGGTGGAATTCGTGGCCGGTGTATTGCAGGTCAGCCACGCCTGCGTCGGGGAGATCGAGCGCCTGGGGGACTACCGCTTCAATGCCGTGGCCGGCGAGCAGCGCGATTTTCGCTTTGCCGAGTGGCAAACGGCCGCAGCGGTGCGCCAATGGCTCGACGAAGGCGCCGACGGGCTCGCCTCTGGCGATCTATACGCCTGCCGAGCGGACCACCCATTGATGACCTCAAACGTCTAACAACACACAAGGAGCGGCATGATTGTTCACTGGCAGGCGCTTACCGCGCCAAAGCTCAAAGAGATCGCCGCCCGCGACCCGGTGGCGGTTTTGACCCTGGGCGCTATCGAGCAGCACGGCACGCACCTGCCGCTGGCCACCGACCTGATCATTGGCGAGGGACTTCAAAGCGCCATGCTGGACGTGCTGGATTCGGCCGTAGACGTCATTTGCCTGCCGCCGATCGCCGTGGGCGCCAGCGACGAGCATAGCCACTTTGCCGGCACGCTGAGCCTGCCCCACACGACGGCAATCGCCACCCTCGAAGCCTACGGGGAAAGCGTCGCGCGCGCGGGGATCAAGAAAATGGTCTGGATCAATAGTCACGGCGGTAACAAGGCGGTCATGGACCTGGCGGCGCTGACGCTGCGCAAGCGCTTTGCGATGCGCGTGGTGAAAGCCACCTATACGCGCCTTCCCCCGCTCGAGGCCGCCATCGACCCTGACGAGCTGCGCTACGGCTTGCACGGCGGCCTGCTGGAGACGGCCATGATGCTTTACCTGGCGCCGTCGCTCGTACATTTAGAAGACTACGCGCCCGCCCCGCCAGCGCAGCCTAAAGAGCCCGAGCATTTGCTCGGCCCCGAGGGGGCAGCGGCATTTGCCTGGCTGGGGGAGGATTTGAGCGAGCACGGCGTAGCCGGCGATGCTACCGGCGCCGAGGCGGCACTGGGTCAGCGCCTGGTGGAGCACTACGCGGCCAAACTCGCCCAGGTCGTCGCGGAAACCGCCACGCTTCCTGCTTTTCAAAAGGCGCATTAAAAAGCCGCCAGCGGTATTTACTGGCGGCCAGTGCAAGCGCTTACTTTCGTTAGCGGCCGCGGCCTTCCAGCACGTCGTCGAGCAAATGGCCCGCCCGGTTGGCCTTGGCGCTCAGGTAGCGGTGGTTTTGATCCGTCACGCTGCCGTAAAGGGCCTGGCGCGAGACGACTTCGACCCCGCCGTCCGTCAACGCCTGAATTTTAAGCGGGTTGTTGGTCAGAAGCTGTACCTTGTCGATCGAGAGCGCGCGGAGCATATCCACCGCCACGGCGTATTGGCGCTCGTCATCGCCAAAGCCGAGCACCTGGTCGGCGTCGACGGTGTCGAGCCCGCCATCCTGCAGGGTGTAGGCGCGCAGTTTGTTGGCAAGGCCAATGCCACGCCCTTCTTGCGCCAGGTACAAGAGCACTCCGCCGCCCATGGCCTCGATACCCGCCACGGCATTTCTGAGCTGCTCGCCGCAATCGCAGCGCAGGCTGCCGAACAGGTCGCCGGTCAGGCAGGCCGAGTGCAGGCGAAGTGGCACCGCGCCTTCGATTTTTTCGAGATCACCAATCACGACGGCCACGTGCTCGCGCAGCCCGTCCGGCTCGCGAAACAGCACGAAACGGCTCTCCACCGCATCCTCCAGAGGAATGTGCGCTTCACTGATCCGCTTGAGCATGCCCGGGGCGCCGGCCAGGCACTGTTCGGCTTCCTCGGCGTCGACCTCCAAAAGCTTGCCTTGCACGAGCTGCTCGTCGATGACGCTGGCCTGAGCCTCGCTCACCTCGGCGCAGAGCGCGGCGGGGATGAGCAGCGCCCGGCGCATCAGGTTGACCGCGGCGCGCTCGCCCACCCCGGCCGGCTTTAACCCGGTCAACAGGCTTGAAGCGCTCTCCTCGCCCTTGGCCACCGCAAGACGATGAAGATCCCTTTCGCTTACCTGCTCGGCCAGGGGCAGGCACGCCGCCTCGGCCTTGAGCGACATGCCCATGGCTTCGAGGCGGTGGCGCGTCAATATCATGGCCGGCCGCGAGCCGGAAAGCGTGGATAACGTATCGACTGAAACGCTGCCCTCCAGTGCCTGCACCAGCAAGCGTTGACCACCGGTCTTCAACACCACGGGCAAGCCGCGGCGAATGTCGAAAATAGCGCGTTCAATGTGATACATGTAGGCCTCCTGGTTGCCTGGTAATGCGAGCAAGGTACGCTTGCGTTGGGCGCGTGGCCCCGGCATGATTCAACGTTGATTTTTCCTGGGAGGCGTCATGCCCGACTCCGATGGTTTGATAGGCCTTGCGCCGGCTGGCCCCGTTATCGACGTCGATAACGCTTGGCAGTGGCTGCTCGCCACGCGTAACGACGCTACAAGTGACATCCCCATCATGCTTTCCGGCGAAGGCGGGTGGCACTGCCCGGACGGCGTTCGCGTCACCGCCGAGGCCGAAACGCTTCTGACCTGCCTGACGCCGCTGGCCAGGCAAAAGACATGGACGCTGGCCCAGCTGGGACAAAGCCTGGATGGGCGTATCGCCACCGAAAGCGGTCATTCGCACTATATCAATGGCTTCGAAAGCCTGGTTCACCTGCACCGGCTTCGGGCGCTGGCGGACGCCGTGGTCGTGGGCGCAGGCACCGCCGCCGCCGATAACCCCCAGCTCACCGTGCGCCACGTGAGCGGCGCGCACCCGGTACGCGTGATCATCGACCCGCGCGGGCGCGTGCCCGCGACGCTGGGTCTTCTGCAAAGCGAAGCGCCTCCCACGCTGCACATCATCGGCGCCGGGGGCGAGCGGCGCCCCACCCGTGCTACCCAGTGCGAGCTGCCCTTGAACGCGAACGGTCAGTTCGACCCCACGGATGTCGTGACGCTTCTGCGGGGGCAGGGCTATCGTCGCATTCTGGTCGAAGGCGGTGGCATCACCATTTCCAGATTCATCGAAGCCGGCACGATTGGCTATTTGCATCTTCTGGTGGCTCCCCTGTTGATTGGCTCGGGCCGGCCGGGTCTTCAAATGACGCCGATCGACACGTTGGAGAGCGCGCTGCGCCCGCGTATGCGCACCTTCCCCTGCGGGGACGACACGCTCTTTGACATCTGCCTGGCCAGCAGCGCTACCTGACGGCGTCGCCTGGCCGCGCTGACCAAGGGCCACCCAAATGCCTGGCAGGCTCGAAAGCAGGACCAGCACCCCGTAGGCCAGCGAAATGGCCACGCCCTGGGCCGAAGGCAGCCCGACCCACAGCCAGACCGCCGCCGCCGTTCCCTCGCGAAGCCCCCAGCCGGCGATGGAGAGCGGCACCAGCATGGCAAGCAGCAGCGGGGGCGTCAGGGCCAGAATGCTCCAGGTGCTCTGCTCGATACCGATCGCGCGTGCAGCGCACACCATGACCAAACCGTAGCTGATAACAATGGCAAGGGATGACGCCAGCTGCCAGTACCAAACGCCTCGTTTGAGCAAGCTGCGGCGCATATCGCGCCCGAAGGTAGCGCACCAGGCGGGCAGCTCGAAGGTGCGGGTTTGGCGCAGCCAAAACGCGCCCCCCCCTCCACCAAGCGCTATCGTGATCACGCCCCCCACCAACAGCAAAAACCCGGTGGCGCCCAGCGCCCGATGCCAAAGCGGCGAAGCGCACAGCGCCAGTATGACCAAAAGCGCCACAGCGCCCTGGCCCGAGGCGCGCTCGAGGAGCACCGCGCGCCAGGCGCCGCCTTTGGAGGCAGACTGGGTCGCGTGGCGGTGGGCACGCCCGGCGTCGCCCAGCACGCCGCCCGGCAGCAGCTGATTGACCAAAAGCGCCAGGTAGTACTCACGCAGCGCGTAACCATAGCGCAGCGGTACCCCCACCAAATCCGCGGTGAACTTCCAGCGCCAGGCGCTTAGCATGACCTGCAAAACGCTAATCGCCAGCGCCAGCGCCATCCACATCGGTGATAACCGCTGGACCTCCCGGGCCACCTCGCCCGGGTTTACCCAAAGCGCCACCGCGCCCAACAGTGCCGCGCTGATGAGCCCGCGCTGCACCCAAGGGGTTTTAAGCCACGCCATTACGCCCATGCGTTACGCCTTTACGGGCGGTAAGGCGAGCACATCCTGGTGCCCGACCCAGATACCCAGCTCACCAGCTCTGACCATGGCTAGGCGCGCATCGCGCCACTGCGCGATGCGGCTTGCCTCTACGGGGGCTTGCTCGGTCATCGCCTCGGCCCAGCCCTCGAGCAGCGAACACATCATGGGAGCGAATTCAGGGTCCCCGGCCCTAAGCTGCCAAGGGGTAGCGGCCTGCTCTACATGGAAGCCGTGGGCGTTCAAGGCCTCGACGAGCTCGGCCTGGGCCGCGCCACCCAGTGCGCTACCAAGGCCCTTGTCGCGAAGCTGGTGGGCGTTGAACAGCGCCAGCGCCCAGCGATCCTCATCGTTTTCGAGCATCTCGCCGGCCGGGTCGACGAAACACCACTGACCGGTGACGCTAAGCGCTACTAAAAGCGCTTGCTTTTGCGCCGCGCATCGCTTGGCCAGCGCTTCGATCCACTCTTTGGAGACCAGGTCCAAAAGCGCCGAGGCGGTGACGAGTTTTGCCGCCGCCAGCGCTTCGTGGTCCAGATCACTGAGCGAGGCACAGTGAATACACGCTTTGACGGCTTCGCCGCTAGCGCTCGTTAGCGCCTCGGCCCGACGTTGGGCCTCTCTTAACAGGCGCTCGTCGTGATCCAGTAATTGCCAGCTTTGCGCGCCGGGAAGCCGTGGCGCCAGAAACTGCATGCTGCTGCCGCGCCCGCAGCCCAGATCGGCTATCACCGGCTCGCCGGGTTGCTTCTGAAGCCACTGCCCCGCCTGGTTGGCAAGCTCGGCGCTGCGCGCCTTGAAATCCGCGCTTTCCCGAAGCGTGAGCCAATCGGCACCAAATTCGCTGCCCGCCGAAAGCGCAGCCGGGCGGCCAAGCGCGTCTGCAAAGGCCTGCCCCGCCGCCTGCCAGTCGCCAAGCGCATCCCGCGCGGCGAGTGCCCCCTGGCGCAGGCGCGCGCGCAGCTCTTCATCGCTTAAAAAGCCCTCGAGCGCTTCATTAAGCGCTGCGACATTGCCAGGTTCTACGCTCATACCCGCATTGGCGGGTAAGGTGTCGGCTAGCGCCCCGCCGGTAGTAGTGATCACGGGCAGGCCGTGGGCCAGGGCCTCGGTGACCACCATGCCGTAGCCTTCGTACCAGGAGGGCAGCACCAGGGCGTGGGCGTGCTGGTAGGCGGTCTCGAGGGTGGCGGCGTCGCACTCGCCGTGCAGGGTTATCTGGTTCAATCCGTGACGCTCGATCAGCGCCTCGACCTCGGCGGTAAAAGCCGAGTCGCGCTTGCCGCCATAAAGATCGCACTGCCACTGGGTAGCGCTGACGCCGGCCAGCGCCTTGACCAGTACGTCCTGGCCTTTGCGTGGGGTCAGGGTGGCCACGCACAAAAGGCGCAGCGGCTCACCGCTTGCAGGCGTCGGGCTAGCGGGAGCGGGCTCGACCCCGGGCTCGACGGCGGTAACGGGGGCGCGCAAGGGCAAATCGTATTCATCCGCCAGCGTTTCGAGACGGCGCTTTGTAAAGCGGCTGGTGACGATAATACGGGCCACGCTTTGCAGGCCCTGAAGCTCGCTCGCGTGTAGCCGCCTTTGCGCCGCGTCGTCCAGGCCCTGCTCATCGCCCAGCGGGTGGTGCACAAGGGCCGTGATATCCAGCCGTGCACCGTGGCTTGCCACGATATCCGGAAGGCTGCCCATCGCCAGGCCGTCGATAATCACCCGCTCGCCATCGCCCAGTGCACCCAGCGCTTGGGCGAGTTCGCCCGCGGCCTCGTCGCAGGCGTCCGGGAAGCGCCCGGCAAGCTCGGCCACGTTTACCTCGCAGCCCTGCTCGCGAAGCGCAGCTACCATTCGGGCGTCGTACATATAGCCCCCGGTACGCTGATCGAGCGAGCCCGCTACGACCAGGGTAAAGCGCTCTCTCATAAGGCGCCTTCGTAGCTTGCCCAGGCCACATGGGATTCGTGAAGCGTCACTTCCATATGGGTAATACCTTGGGCGGTAGTGCCCATCTTGCCCTCTTTGATGCTTTTGGCCAACGCATTGAAAATCACCCCGGCCATGAATTCGGTGGTGGTGTTTTTGCCTTTGAACTCGGGGACTTCGTCGAGGTTTTGCATGTTGTAAGCGGCCAGCACCTCTTTCACGGTGTCACTTGCCAGGCCGATATCGATCACCAGCCCGTCGCTATCCAGCTCCGGGCGCTTGAAGGCCACGTCGACCACGTAGGTAGCCCCGTGGGTGCGCTGGGCCGGGCCGAAAATCTCGCCCTTGAAGCTATGGGCAATCATGAAATGGTCGCGAACGCATAAACGGTACATGGAAGTTCCTTTTCTAAAATGTGCGGGCCAAGGATTGAACGCGTCAAGCGATCAATCGATTAGGTATAGTGAATACGGTGGCAAAGCGCCTGACTTTCGGGTCCGAAAAGTGTGGGCGCCAATGCGGGAAACTCCTCGAACGAGCATTCACCGCTGATCAGGTGGTCAAGCCGGGCATCCGCGAGCAGGGAAAGCGCAAGCGTTAGCCGCCGGCGATAATCCCAGCGCGGTTTGAGCGCAGCGGGTAGCTGCCCTACCTGGCTTGCCTTGATGGAAAGCCGCTGGGAGTGGAAGGCGCCGCCGAGGGCAAGCGATGTCTCACCTTCACCGAACCAACTCATTTCGATCAAGCGTCCTTCACTACCCAAAAGGCCAAGCCCCAAGCGCAATCCTTCGCCGTGCCCACTGGCATGAATCACGCAATCCTGGTCGGCCGGCGCGTCTTCCGGGGTGCAAAAATCGACACCCAGCGCCTTTGCAAGTACGCGGCGCTCCGGGTTGATGTCGATAAGGTGCACCGTCACACCCGGGATCTGCGCGCACAGATAAGCCACTAACGCCCCCACTACCCCTGCGCCCACGACGCAAAGCTTCTCGCCCAGCCGGGGGTTGGCATCCCACACCCCGTTGATGGCGGTTTCCATGTTCGAGGTGAGGACCGCGCGCGAAGGCGGGATGGCGTCGGGCAGGGGCAGGACCGCCTTTGAAGGCACGACATAACGGGTTTGGTGCGGGTAAAGGCAGAAGACGGTTTGATCCAGCAACGACTCGGGGCCCTTTTCGACCACGCCGATGTTGCAATAGCCATATTTGACCGGCGTTGGAAAATCCCCGGACTGGAAGGGCGCGCGCATCCGGGCGTATTCGCTCTCGGGCACCCGCGCGTTGAAGACCAACGACTCCGTTCCCCGGCTTACGCCGCTATAAAGCGTGCGCACCTGAACCTGGTCTTCGCTCAAGGGGGCGAGGTGTTCAGACTGAATTTGGCCCACGCCGGGGCGCTTGATCCAAAAGGCATCCGCCGTTTCCATCAGCGCCATAGATTCGATTCCCTGTGAAGAATGCGTTTTATCGTCCAACGCTTAAGCATTGCCAGGTTTTCATCACTTTTCAACGTCATGAGTTCTTTTCATTAACCTTAGCCTGGCTTAGTTTAGATGACGACAAGCCGGACAAATCACGCCGGTCTTTCATCAACATACCCTTTATACAGGTATAGACAAAGCCAAAAACTTATACAAAGATCATATTTTCAAAATATAAACATACAACATAGAACACAACATAGAACACAACATAGAACACAACATAGAACATAGATGCGGCCTTGCCCGCTTTGTGAGTTGCCATGCCACTTTTGACCGATACCCTCGCAGCAGGGCTATTCAAACGCCTTTACAGCGCGTTCGAACTGGCCCTGGGGGCATTACTTCTCGTCGTGATCGGTACGTGCTTCCCCCTTTTGTTGCCGTCGCTAGCAACCTGGGGGCTGACCGCAGCGATATATAGCGTGATCACCGGTTTGACCCTGTATTTCTGGCGGTGCGGACCGCTTGGCTGGGCCAATCGGGTCACACTGGTGCGGGGTGTTTTAGTGGCGATCATTGCCGGCGCGCTGGCGGGTGACGCCTTCATCGAGGCTATCTGGCTGTGGCTTGCGGTGGCCGTGGCCTCGTTGATGCTCGACGGTGTCGATGGGTTCGTGGCCCGCAAAACCGACAGCCACTCGCACTTTGGCGCCCGCTTTGACATGGAGCTCGATGCGCTTATGATTTTGCTGCTGTGCATCGGCCTTTTGCAGCTCGAATCCCTCGGCGCTTGGGTACTGCTCATTGGCGGTATGCGCTATCTGTTCGTGCTGGCAGGCCGAGGATTCGAGTGGCTCAAGGCGCCGCTTTTTGCGAGCTTTCGGCGTAAAGCGGTATGCGTTTGGCAGGTCCTGGCGCTGTTACTCGCGCTTACACCGCTCACCTCCCACGTGACGGCGAGCCTTCTGGCGCTCAGCGCGTTGATCGCCTCCGCCTACTCCTTCGGGTACGACACCTGGTGGCTTTATAGGCAGCCGCGCCACTAAGCCGCCTTGTTGGCAAGCCTACTCTACCCTGGCCCGGGCGGCTGCTACACTGGCGAGGTTGCGTTTTTCCGGAGCCGACTGTGACCCGCACCCACCACCCCGCCCCCACCTTTCAACTGCGCCTGGCGCTGCACCGCGATGTCATCATCGGGCCCGGCAAGGTGAGCCTTCTGGAGGCCGTCGACCAAACGGGGTCGATCTCCGCCGCCGGGCGCGAACTCGATATGAGCTATAAAAAAGCGTGGCAGTTGATCGATACCATGAACGCGCATTTTACCGGCCCTCTGGTGGCCACCCACGCCGGCGGTAGCGAGCGCGGGGGTGCCCAACTCACCGAGCTCGGCACGCTGGTGATTCGCCACTACCGCGCGCTCGAGCGGGCCACCGAGCACTGCGAAGATGCCCAGGCACTGCTGGCACTTCTAGCACCTCCCGGTGAGGAGGGCTAACCGATAGGGCGTGCTCTCGATCGAACGGACTGGCTTGATCCTGACCGTTATTGCCGCTACTCTCCGCTATATCCAAACGGAAATAGCGGGAGCAGATCACGATGAAACCTCTTCTTGCACGCCCGTCGCTGGCCGCGCCGCTGCTTCTCTTGTTTGCGCTGTCGGCCGAGGCGGCGGACAACGTTCATGTGGCCGCCGCGGCTTCGCTCACCGATGCCATGGATGAGGCCATCGCCGCCTTCGAGGCCGACCACGACATTACCGTCACCCCGGTCTACGCTTCATCGTCGACGCTGGCGCGCCAGATCGCCAACGGCAGTCCCGCCCAAGTGTTTCTCTCCGCCAACGTCGACTGGATGGACTGGCTGGAAGAGCAAGGCGTCGGCCTCACCGAGCGCCGGGACCTGCTGCACAACCGTTTGGCGCTGGTGACCGGCAACGAGAACCAGGCCGCCTTCACGCCCGGCGAGGATGGCACTATCGATACCCTGCTGGCGGACAACGAGCGGTTATCCGTCGGCGACCCGGATCACGTACCCGCGGGTATCTATACTCGGCAGGCCCTCGAAGCGCTGGGTGAATGGGAAGCGCTGGCGCCCCGGCTGGCGCGGGGAAGCGACGTACGCGCCGCGCTTGCTCTGGTGGAGCGCCAGGAGGCGCCGGTGGGCGTGGTGTACCAGACGGATGCGCTGGCAAGCCCCCGGGTACATACCCTGGGACTGTTTCCCGCCGATACCCACGAGCCCATCACCTACCCCGTCGCGCTCATCGGCGCCGACGATGCCTCGAAAGACGCGACCGCCGCGCAAACGCTACGGACCTGGCTCGAAAGCGACGAGGCGCTGGCCATCTTTGGCGAATACGGTTTCGCGACCGACACCGACACGCCATGAGCCTGACGCCCGCCGAGTGGGAAGCGATACGGCTTAGCCTGTTGATCGGCGGGGCGGCGGTGGCGTGGATTTTGCCGCCGGGTATCGCCGTGGCCTGGTGGCTGGCCCGCTTCGAGTTCCGCGGCAAGGCGTTAGTGGATGGTCTCATTCACCTCCCCCTGGTGCTGCCCCCCGTGGTAGTGGGTTACCTGCTGCTGGTCACGCTGGGCCGCCAAGGGGTGGTCGGCGCGTGGTTATATGCCACGCTGGGGGTGTCGCTGCCGTTCACCTGGCAAGGAGCCGCCGTGGCCAGCGGCGTCATGGCGTTTCCCCTGCTGGTCCGGGCGCTCAGGCTCTCCCTTGAGGCGGTAGACCCCAAGCTCGAGGCCGCCGCCAGCACGCTGGGCGCCAGCCGCCTGCGGGTTTTCAGCACCATTACGCTGCCGCTGGCCGTGCCGGGGCTTCTGACCGGCACCGTGCTGGCCTTCGCTCGGGCGCTTTCCGAGTTCGGCGCCACGATCACCTTCGCCTCGAACATTCCCGGCGAAACGCGCACGTTGCCGCTGGCGCTCTATACGCTGATTCAATCCGCCGGCCAGGAGGGCGCCGCGGCGCGGCTCTGCCTGATCTCGATCGTGATCGCCCTGGCCTCATTGATCGCCTCGGAGTGGCTGGCCCGGCGCACCCGACAACGCTTGCAACAACGTGATGGCTAATCCGATGTCCACGAACCCCGCCAGGCGGCTAAGGCTCAGCGTCGCCAAAACGCTGGGCGAATTCGAGCTCGACGCCACCCTGGACTTACCTGCCAACGGGGTCAGCGGCATTTTTGGCCCCTCTGGCAGCGGCAAAACCAGCCTGCTACGCCTGATCGCGGGGCTGGACCGCCCCAGGTCGGGAACGATCACCCTGGGCGAGCAGACACTGCTGGATACCCGGCAACGCCGCTGTACGCCCGTTCACCGACGGCGTATCGGCGTGGTGTTTCAGGAAGCGCGGCTTTTCCCCCACTACCGGGTGCGGGGCAACCTCACCTACGCCATGCCCCGCTCGGCGCCGGAGCGCTTCGATGACGTCGTCGAGCTTCTGGGCATCGAGGCGCTGTTGGAGCGTATGCCCGGCACGCTCTCCGGTGGCGAGGCGCGCCGGGTTGCTATCGGCCGGGCGCTTCTGAGCGAGCCGCAGCTTCTATTGATGGACGAGCCGCTGACCGGGCTCGACGGCGCGCGCAAGGACGAGCTTCTGCGCTATATCGCTAGGCTCACCCGCCAGGTCGACATTCCGGTGGTCTACGTTAGCCACGACGCCGATGAGATCGCCGCCATTGCCGACCACCTGGTGGTCATGAACGCCGGGCGCGTGGTGGCAAGCGACACGCTGGACACGCTGCTACAGCGCTTCGATTTGACCTCGCTACTCGGCGGCTTCGATGCGGCCTCGCTGCTGGAAGGTACCGTCGAATCCGTCGATCATGCTTACGGCTTGACCTGCCTGGCACTGGACGAACAGCACCGCTTGATGCTGCCCGGCGACGCCGCCCCGGTGGGTAGCCGCGTGCGCGTGCGCATTCCCGCCCGCGACATCGCCCTGGCCCTGACGCCGCCGGCCGACACCAGCTTTCGCAACCAGCTGCCAGCCATCATCGAGGACACCGCGACGCTACCCGAGACGCCCCACTCGGTCGAGCTTCTCTTGCGCCTTGGCCGCTTTGGCCTGCGCGCCCGGCTCACCCGCCACGCCTTCGAGGCGCTTGGGTTGAAAAAAGGCATGGCGGTGACGGCGCTCATTCGTAGCGTCTCCTTCAATGCGCTCCAGCGCTAAGCCCAGTTGCTGCCGTGAGGAGCACATTAGAACGCACTGGCTATGGTTGCGCTTCCCAATTACCCCGTCCATCCCTTTGTCGATAAACCCGACACGATGGACCCAGCGCTGACCGAGCCCGCGAGCGTTGGACTGGCGGCTTGCGCCAGGCTTAATTGCCGCTGCCGCCGTCCGCACCACCGCCTCCTCCGTCGCCACTGTCGAATGAACCGACGTCGCCCATCGCGCCACCGCTAAAGCTTGCGCTGGCAGCAATAATGCTCGAGCAGTTGAAATCCGTGCTACCGGATAAGTAATCGTTCCCTACCTCCGCCCGCAGGGTTTCGTAACTTGCGTCCCCCCGGTCGTGGTCTCGAAAAGCCATAAACTCTGGCTCTCGGGTATACATCGCCATGGCATACTGCTGGTAATGATTATTAAGCCCTGACCGCTCGATACTGCGCTGTACCTGGAGATGGGTATAGTACGGCTGACGCCCATAATCATTGGCCAGGGTCGTCGGTAATCGCTGAATATAGGATTCAATGGCCCTCTTTTTTCTGATCCTCTCGAAAAATCGCATAATCAAGCTCTCTTAAGATAACGCTCGAAGACAGGATGCCCCACCGCCCGCTAGCCAAGCACCATGTGTAGTAGCGGGTAAGGTTTGCCCAGCCCATCAACCGGTGAGCGCCCCACCACCTCAAAGCCCAGCCGCTGGTAAAACCCCAGCGCCTGCACGTTCTGCTCATTTACATCGACCTTGTCGACGCCCTGCTCTTGAACGGCGTGCTCGACCAGCGCTTTGCCGATGCCCTGGCCTCGCGCGTCGGGGGCGATGAACAGCATTTCGAGCTTGCCATCGCTTACGCCGCTGAATCCCAGGATCTCGCCGCCGGGCGCGCGTGTCATTTGCAGCGTTACCGTATCGAAAAACTGCTCGAAAATGAGCGGTTTGAGCATCAACAGATCGTCTTCGGCGAGAAAATCATGGGTGGCGCGCACGGAGGCTTCCCACACGGCAATCAGCGCCGAGTAGTGGGCTTTATCGGCTTTTTCTATCTTCATCGTTTTTCTCGATTAACGGCGTAGTGTTTACGGCGGCGTTACCTCGATAAACCATGCCGGGTGCATGGCCTCGAAGTCGGTGCGTACATTGGTGGGCAGGTAGCTGGCGGAATCCAGCACCACGGCTTGGCCCTCTTCACGCTTGAACACGACCCAGTGCCAGAAGGGCTTGCCGCCCCTTTGGTGCGGTTTAACCGCCAATAACGCCAAATCCGGTAATGCTTGCCAGCAATCAAACGGGATTTCCTGCGGCGAGGTCGTAACCCCCGCTTGCGCCAGCATTCGCCGAACGTACTGAGTGTCGGACCAGAGCGACTCGTCTTCGGCGTGAATGCCCATCGCATTGGCGGTGGCTTTCATCTCCGGGTAGGTTTTGCCCAAAATGTTAGCAACGGAGGCAATGCCGCAGCCGGTAGTTTCTTCCTGTATGACAGACGTTATCAAACTCGTATTCCTTTTACTTACATGCGATGAACACGCTTTACCAAAACCGCCGCCCAGGTAGCGCTGCGTTGGGAGCATCAACTGGGCGATATACCGCTGACGCGCTCCACCAAAACGACGCGCATTCCTGAAAACCTGTCGCCCAAGTGGGATTGAGCCGCGAAGCGGGCGTTTGAATATTACTCGCCTAATCCAACGCTTTAAGTCGCTATAGGGTGCCGGCAACGCGCGTGGGTTTAGGCCCGACGTCGGCCATCGCTAAAATCTCATTGGTGGGTACGCTCACCAGTGCCGCCGCGGATTTACCGCTGGCGCGAATCGCGCGTTCGGCAATCCAGGTGCCCGCGCGATAGCCGATCCAGCGCCGGCCGTCATCGTGTTGAATCATCCACTGGAAATAGGGCGCGGTCACGGGCAGTGCCAGCAGTTCCTCGACCCACACGTTGACGTTAGCCGGGTAGTCGCCCCAGGGCGTGCGCCGCCCGCCTACGTCACGCTCGAACACGGTGGCCAGCCCTTCGCTGACCACGCCCTCCATGAACGTCGTGCGCGGCTCGTCACGATGGATCACCCAGCCCCGGGCCAAGTGATGAAGCTCATGAAACAACGTATAGCCAAGCTCTTGGCGGGCGATATCGGCCACGCCTTGCGGGCGCTCACCATCGACGGTCCAGCCGACTCGCGTGGCAGAAATCGCCAGCCCCATTTCGCCGGTCTCGGGAATCACCGCCTTGCCGGTCTGGCAGGCGAGCTCGATGTCATCGACAAGCACCGGTAAGTGCGCCCGAACCTTGGGCTCGACCTCGAAGCAAACCCGCTCGATAGCGTCGCGGGCGTCGATTGAAAAATGGCGGCCATCGCGGGTATCGAGGAATAGCGGGGTAATCATTAACTCTCTCCACTGACATTTTGCCCAGGTGGCATTACTTTCGTCGCATCGCCATCTCGTGGTAATTCATCCTATAAGTCATGAAGGCAAGAAGAATCGCCCCCACCGCATCAACAACGATCGCTACTGGCGAAAAGCCCGCTACGATAAAATTTTGATCCTGAATTCAAGATCTAAGGGCCATGAATACCGTATGACACCGCAAAGAGCGCATAAAGCGGTATCACGACCGCTATCGTCGCTGCATCGAAGGCTATGGCGACAGGTGTTGCAATCACACGGCCGGCAGTATCGAGGGGAGTAGTGGGCATTTTCATGTGCACCGGGTACTCGTTTTCGAGTTTTTGAAGTGGTAAATCACCTTCAATGATATACCTTTCGCCTTTTAACGAACTCATCAACTGATAGTGATCGCCCGCCTCATCCAGCGTAAAGCCAATCGCAGTCAATTGATCGATAAGCTCATCTGAGGGGATCTCTTCGCGAAGCGTAAGCGCTACGCTGCCGGTAACCGCGTTTGAACTCGTAAGGGTGAAATAGCTGAATCCGGGTTCAAACTCGACCTCTCGACTGAGCAGCAGCGCCTGGCCAAGCTGTTGTTGTCCGGAAAACAAATAGGCTTCTCGACGAGTCGTGATCACCACATCGTTCGTTTCCGTGTTCACGTAGAAGCCGTTGACATTAACGACCCGCTCCGGTTCTTCATTCCAGAGCTTCGCGGTACAACCCGCAAGTAACATACAAACGAGTACTATCAGCCACCGATACATGGTCCACTCCCACATTTAAAGTATAATTTAAACAGACCATACACGAACAGTGTTCGATAATTCTAGAGGACAGGCTCAAAAATGGACATATCACCTTACATTTGCCCAATCGTCATCGTCTAAAGTGATGTAGCGATCGTTACCAAGCCCCTACCTTTTGCGTAGGTAAAGCGACATTGAATCAGCCGCCACTCAAGGGCCGGAACCGCCATTACCTCCGCCACCGCACCCCTCTCCCATATCGCTACCGCCGTCGCTTCCTCCCGCAACACTGCTGTCGTCATTCGAATAGAACTTCGCGATATCGCTGGCGCTAAAATCGGCATTGCCGTTGAAGTAGCGGTCACCGACTTCCTGACGTAACGTGTGGTAATCAAACCCTATCGCCATCGCAGGCTGACCATGCCAGAACTTGAACGGATCTGCGTATATGGCAAGCGCATAGTGCACGTATTGAGCGTTCAATCCCGAGCGCTCGATACTGCGTCTGATCTGCTCTGGGTTGCACCCTCCAGAGCGGCCATAATCATTCAACAGTATGTTGGGCAGCTGCTTGATGTACGAATCGAGAGCGCGCTTTTTCCTGAATTTTTCCCATATCCACACAGAAACCTCCCAGTTTTGGGTTAACGCTTGATAGCATGTGCAACGTACGGAGAAATGAGCAATAGAACGAAGCAGGCTCGTCCAGGCATCACTCCCCTCAATGAGATTATGCGTCTTTTGACGAAGCTCGTAATACTCTTGATCCGCCCCAAGGTATTCCTCGCTTTGCCACTGTTCGCCTGAGCATGGCTGAAAGGGACGAGCGCTAGCGCGTCAGCGCAATACGAGGCGAGGCGTCAGATACTTCATGAAGATTGTGTGTATGACATCAGCGACATTTTGTATAAACCGTTTTAAATGCAGGGTTGCCCTCGATACATGAAATCTTGTTAATATAATCTTCTGCGCAGTTCATAAGCACTATCAGTTTCAAACCACTATCAGCTTCAAACCACAATATCAAGGTAATACCCATGGATGAGAATCAGGACAAATACTCGATAGATGCCTTTCCTATAGAATTCGAAGCAACTGATGAAAGCGCTTCGCTCTCCGCTGCGGCTAATACGATCTTCATCATAGCGGGATGCGTATTTGCCATCGCAGCGTGTATTATCATTTTCGGGCCGAGCTCCATCAAAGTCTCCTATTCCGGACCTACTTTTACGCAGTTCTGGCTCCTGTACCCCGGACCGATCGCGACCCTGGCCGGCTTGGCGATCTTTGGTGGCCAGCAGTTAAAAAACAAGGCGATCAATGAAAGAAATACAACGCTCGAACGCCATATCACTGAGATTGCGGGAGCCAATCTGGAAAAACTACCGGATGGCTATACTTTGAGCCTGAATAAACAAGGTAGCGACACTTATCAGCTGAATGTAGTACCGGTAGAAGAGATGCCCGACTCGACACAGGAAGAACATCTTTCGCAAGCACCTGACACGTCCGCGAAAAGAGAAGAAAACGTATAATCCACGTACGGTTATCCGTCAACACTAGACAACCACCACTCCATGACATCTATCGAGCCGAGCCCACCATGTTTCACATCTTGAAAGAACTCTATTGGCTGCGCTCATCACACGAGCCCCGCCTTGATAGACACCGTTACTGGCTGGCTGTTTATCTACTCTTGTTATTGCAGTATGGCAGCATCATGGTTAACGCATTAATAGTCATATTTTACAACAATATCAACACAGCCACTGGGCCAGAGTGGATATTAGACATTTATTTAGCGCCACAGATGCTGGAGGGCCTCGTAGTAATGCTCCTGCATCTACTAGTAGGGATCAATGCATTTGGTCGTTTCTATGGCGTCTTGGCTGGCATAGGCACCTATTCTCTGGGCGTTCTTGGCAGACTACTATTGGCACTCGCGAATTCATACGACCCATCACGACTCATTGGGCATACTACGTTCGTGCTGCTGGGACTAGCCGCTATCGGTATCCTGGCGTTGGCGATGGGTTGCAAGCTCCGTCCTCTGCGCGATATCGCTCCGGAACATGCACTCCTGCGCAAGCGAGAAACACTACCTTACGTCAAGCAACTGGATTGCATCGAATTTCTAGGTCGTTTTCTACGCGCTCAATTGGTCCTGCTCATAGTGGCTGTACTGCTTGCCTGGCCTTTTAGCTGGAGCCTTGATCATCCAGACAAGATCGCGAAAATGCTCACGAGCGATAAATTCCATTTCTGGCTGCGAACTGCTGGAATTATTATGGTGATTGGCGGTTTATGGTGGATAAAACGCCTCGTAGTCTACCTTGATGAAATCAAGAAAGGCGGCTTGGCACTGTGCTACTGTCTACTCACGCTCCTCATTGGCGTCGCTGTTGCCGTCGCAGTACGCCTGATGGTTTGGTCTTCTACCAGAACAAACCACTCATTTTACATCAGTTATGCAGACGCAACTCAATATACACTGATGGCCGGTGGTTTTTGCCTGCTATTGCTTACATTTGGCGGGGCCATCTGGCTAACCGTCCTGATCGCCAAGCGGCTCAATACACTTACCAATGTCGCCATTCCCATTGTTTTAGGCGGACTGGCGCTGATGGCTGTCATCGCATTCGGCTCCCTATTTCTGGCCAAGCACGATTTTTACGACAATGCCTGGCTATATGTACTGGCCAAGTCAGCGATCACCAATCTGGTGATAGCCAGCATTGGCGCACAAATTTACCTGATCACCCAACCTGCGGCCAAACCCTCTAAAGATAAGGCGGAAAAACCGACTCTAGAGCCTCAGCCTACCGCAGCAGCCGACACTTGATTTTCACCCCATGTTCGATAGTAAGCCGTACATGGGGCAACAAGCGTCATCAAGGAGAGATTCCTGAGTCGCTCTTCTTGCAGACTTCAGACTACGGTTGACGCAGCCCCTCAAGCAGCACTTCATGGTAGCGCTCGGGCGCCTGAATCTACGGCGAGTGGCCAAGCTCGGGAAACGCGATCAGCGTGGCCTGGGGAATCGCATCGCGGGTTTGCTCGCCCAACTCGTCGTAGTGGCCCAGGGCCTCCTGCACGTCTTCCGGCGCGCGGCCTTTACCAATGGCGGTATTGTCCTGCTCGCCGATCAACAGCAGCGTGGGCACCTCGAGCTCGCCGAACTCTTGCACCACCGGCTGGGTGAAAACCATGTCCGAGGTCAGCGCTTGGTTCCAGGCGACCAACTCGCCGTCTTCGCCTTCGTACATGCCCGCCAGCATTTCGACCCAGCGGTCGTACTCCGGCTCCCAATTGTCCACGTAGTAGGTGCTTTGCTGGTAGTCGCGAATGCCCTCCGCAGTGGTTTCGAGCTCGCTTTCATAGCCCTCATCGATGCTTTGATACGGTACGCCCAGCGCTTTCCAGTCTTCCAGGCCAATCGAGTTTACAAGCACCAGCTGCTCGGTTTGATACGGGCACATCAGCGCAAAGCGCGTAGCCAGCATGCCGCCTATGGAGTGGCCCCTGACGATGACGGTCTTGCCACCTCGTTCATAGAGCAGTGCCCGGGTCTTGTGCGCCAACTGCTGAGAGCTGAACTCGAACCGAACTACCGGGTAGGCGTTATTGATGTCAGAGAGCTCACCATCAAATACCGGTATTTCCTCGGCGGCGGCGCTGCCAACCGCGCTGATGGCGAGTGCCGTGCCAATAGCGCTTGTCAGCAGCGTGAGGGAAAATGTGCCGCTTGCCCCCGGATGAACAAGGCGTTTCAGGAAGACAAAAAGCCCTCTTTATCACTCAAGAGGGCTTTTGCGTTTAAATCCATTTTGGAGCGTTACAACGGCCCATCAAGGTGGCTTGAATGGGTCATGCTCAGAAATTATACAACCGAATAACCGCCATCGACCGGAATGATGGCGCCTGATACAAAAGAGGCGGCGGGCGAGCACAAAAAGGCTACCACTTGCGCAATCTCTTCGGGCTCACCAAAGCGATGCATCGGCGTACGTGCTTTCGTCGATTTCTGCGCTTCCTCGGGTAGCGCGTTCATCAGTGAGGTTGCCACCTACCCCGGCGCAACCGCGTTGACGCGAATGCCGTCCTGGGCGTATTTCGCCGCCAGCGACTTGGTGACCTGATCCACGGCGCCTTTACTGGCGCTATAGGCAGGGAACGCATCCGAGCCGAATATCGCATACATGGAGGAGGTATTGACGATACTCCCCAGGTCAGAGGCCTTCAAAAGCGGCTGGGCGAGCGTGCTGAGATGAAACGCCGAGTTGACGTTGATGTCCATGATCTTCTTGTACAGCGCATAATCGTATTGCTCGGACGGGCAAATACCCGCCGCATTGAACAGGATATCCAACTGATCCAGCTTGGCGAAGAAGCTTTCTACTTTCTCTTCATCGGTCACATCCATTTCAAAGGCGGAAACATCCAGCCCGGCGGGCACCTCGAGCTTGTCGGCCTCCAGTCCCAGCGCGTACACCTTCGCGCCCAGGTTCGCCAGGTAGAAGGCGGATGCGGCGCCCAGTCCTTCGTTGGTGGTGGCACCGGTCACCACGGCGACGCGGCCTTTTAACAGGTCACTTTGAAACGTTGCTGCCATTTTGATTACCTCTCGATTTACCAGACGACTCCACTTTGACTTGTTTATTACAAACTAAAGAAAATCATCGACAATGAATTAAAACAAGCCGTTACCACGCTTCAAACGTATACCTTTTAGCTGAAAAATCCAATTCATGAGGGCACGTTCATAGATCTATTACCCTTGTGACCTTTTAGTTCCGACCCTTCACATGATGTTATTTCAGCAAGATAAAGGGGTCGGTATCCAGAAGTAGAGCATGAGCAAAAGTCGCTCCCAGTAAGGCGTGGGAGGCTGATAACTTCGTCGGCAACGCGCGGCGGTAATACAACAGTGCCCAGCGCCTCGATTTCAACGACCCAAGCCAGTGGACCATCTAACGATAACCCGCCTTCTATGCGTTCGCTTTTTCTCCTGTTTTGCTCTTTGCCCTTCCATGGCGACAACCCACACACCCCAAACTCGCTCGTCATTCAATCGTCACATTGGCGGGGCACTCTTATTGAACCTTATATCATAAAACCCTTACATATAGAGACCCTTGCCATGTTACCGACTCCTTTACGCCTTGCTGTCGCCAGTGCCACGCTTCTCCTTTCCAACGCGGGTTTCGCCCAGGCGTCGGATTCACCAGCGGAGGCTTCCGCGCTGATGCAGCGCCAAGCGCAGGGCGAGCTGAACCAGCACGGCGGCGCTCGCCGCCTAAGCGGCGATATCACCGACGAGCTGCGCGACGCGATTGCTGGCGGTACGGCCAAGAATGTCATTCTGCTGATTGGCGACGGCATGGGCGATTCCGAAATCACCGTCGCGCGTAACTACGCGCTCGGCGCCGGCGGCTTTTTCGAGGGCATCGACGCCCTGCCCTTCACCGGCCAGTACACCCACTACGCGCTGGATAGAGACACCGGCAAGCCGGACTACGTAACCGACTCGGCGGCCTCCGGCAGCGCCTGGGCGACCGGCACCAAAACCTATAACGGCGCGATCAGTGTCGATATCGACGGCAACCCGCAGACCACACTGCTGGAACTTGCCAAGCGTGCGGGCAAGGCCACCGGCGATGTCTCGAGCGCCGAAATACAGGATGCCACGCCGGCGGTGCTCTTCGCCCATGTGAGCGCGCGCAAATGCTATGGCCCGGTCCGTACACTGGAAGAGTGCCCCGATAACGCCCTGGAAAATGGCGGCGCGGGGTCGATCACCGAGCAGCTACTCGACACCCGCCCGGACGTAACCCTGGGCGGCGGCGCCGAAACCTTCGACGAAGTGGCCGGCGCCGGCGAGTGGGAAGGACAAACCCTGCGCGAGCAGGCCGAAGCCCGCGGCTACCAAATGGTCAGTAACATGGAGGAGCTTTCCGCCGTCAGCGCCGCCAACCAGGATCAGCCGCTGCTGGGCCTGTTTGCCCCGGGCAATATGCCGGTGCGCTGGACTGGCCCCCAAGCGAGCTACCACGGCAACCTCGACAACCCGGCGGTGATCTGCGAGGTCAACCCGGAGCGTAACGATACGATCCCGACACTTGCGAACATGACCGCCATGGCCATTGACCTGCTCAAGGAGAACGACGAAGGCTTTTTCCTGCAGGTAGAAGGCGCGTCGATCGACAAAGAGGCGCATGCGGCCAACCCTTGCGGCCAGATTGGTGAAACCGTGGATCTCGACGAAGCCGTGCAACAAGCGCTGGCCTTTGCCCGCGAAGACGGCAACACGCTGGTCGTGGTCACCGCCGACCACGCCCACTCCAGCCAGATCGTCTACCCGGACGCCGAAGCGCCTGGCCTGACGCTGGCGCTTAATACCGAAGACGACGCGGTGATGGCCGTCAGCTACGGCAACTCCGAACTCGACTCCCAGGGCCACACCGGCGCGCAGCTGCGTATTGCCGCCTACGGCCCGCAAGCTGCCAACGTGACCGGACTAACGGATCAGACCGATCTGTTCTTCACGCTGCGTAATGCCATGGAGCTCGAGGCTGAAGGCGAGGTTGAATAACCCCATATAGCACCCCCCCAACACGGCTTTAGCGCCGTGTTGGGGGATGTCCGTTTTCCATGCCTTCGTTAGCGGTATCCAAGCCGCCTCGACAAGCAATGGCCCACCAGTAGACGCCGCTAGCCCTCTTTATCCTGGCAGCCGAGCGCTTTTGTAAAGACCTTCTGCTCCTTGGCCACGGTGAAGTTTGCCGAAAGATAGAAGCCGTGGGCTTCGTGTCGAGTGACATTGGCGCGAATGCGCATTGTGTTGACCCGCTCACTCAGCCACTCCTGAGCATGCGCTAACAGTTGGTGGCCAACTCCCTGCCCGCGATGATCAGCGGAGACCACCAAACTCGCCACCTCGCCGCATTTCCCCTCCGCCAGCCGCACATCCACGATGACATTGATACAGCCGACGACCGTGCCGTGCGTTACCGCGACAAACACTTCACCCTCCCGACTGCGTATCTCGGCGATCATGGGTACCAGGGCCGACTCATCGAAGGAATAGCCCAGTTGCGCCAACAGTAAACATACTGCGGGGATATCGCTTGAGCTGGCAGGCCGACACTGAATCGTCATGGTTCAAGCTCCTCGATGGGATAAAGCTTTACAGAGACTCGAAGCGCCAGCGCATGTCAGCACTGGCGCCAACGCTAACGGTTACGGTTACGGTTACGGCTGATTCAACCCTTCGAGCAGCGCGTCATGAAAGCGCTCGGGCGCCTGAATCTGGGGCGAATGGCCAAGCTCGGGGAATTCGACCAGGGTTGCCTGCGGGATCGCATCGCGGGCCTGCTCGCCCAGCACGTCGTAATGGCCCAGTGTTTCCTGAACCTCTTCAGTGGCGCGTCCTTTACCAATGGCGGTGTTGTCCTGCTCGCCGATCAGCAAAAGCGTGGGCACCTCGAGTTCGCCAAATTCGTGCACGACCGGCTGGGTGAAGACCATGTCCGACGTCAGTGCCTGGTTCCAGGCGACCAATTCGCCGTCTTCGCCTTCGTACATGCCCGCCAGCATCTCGACCCAGCGGTCGTATTCCGGCTCCCAGGTATCCACGTAGTAGGTGCTTTGCTGATACTCACGAATACCCTCCGCAGTGGTTTCGAGCTCGCTTTCATACCCGTCATCGATGCTTTGATACGGCACGCCGAGGGCTTTCCAGTCTTCCAGACCAATCGGGTTGACCAGCACCAGCTGCTCGGTTTGATCCGGATACATCAGCGCAAAGCGCGTCGCCAGCATGCCGCCCATGGAGTGCCCCATGGCGGTGGCTTTATCTACGCCCAGCTCTTCAAGCAGTGCATGGGTATTGGCCGCTAGCTGATGAAAGCTGAACTGGTAGTGTTCGGGCTTGGTCGATTTGCAAAAGCCGACCTGGTCCGGGGCGATAACCCGATACCCTTCGTCCACCAGCGCTTCGATGGTGGCCTCCCACGTACCCGCGCAGAAGTTCTTGCCGTGCATCAGCACCATGGTGCGACCGTTGGCGCTGCCCTCTTCAGGCTGAACATCGAGGTAGGCCATTTGCATCTCCTGGCCCTGGGATTCGAACTCGAACCGCTCGACCGGGTAGGCGTATTCGAAACCGGAGAGCTCGCCGTCGAATTTCGGTGCGTCCTCGGCGGCGGCACTGCCTATCGTGCCAATGGCCAATGCCGTGCCAATGGCGCTTGCCAGCAGCGTGCGTGTAAATAGTGGGCGTACCATTGTGTCGCTCCTCTCGTCCATGGATTCAGTGACCCGGAAGAGTATGGCAGCAATTTTCGGGCATACTACTTCAAGCCAGTACTTTAAAGAGACGTTGTGTGAGTGCAATTGTTACGCACCTTATCCATCAACGCTTCATAGCACGAGTTTGAACCCTTCATGGGTGGCTTTAAAGCCAATCTTCTCATAGAACCGGATGGCATCAGGGCGCTGCTTGTCGCTGGCGAGCTGAAGGACATGACAACCCTTCTCTTTGGCCAGCGCGATGGCATGCGCGAACATCTTCTCGCCGTACCCTTGCCCCCTAAACGCTTCATGAATTCTGACGCCTTCGATTGAAGCGCGCCAACCGCCTTGATGCGTCAGATAGGGAGTAAACGTCAGTTGGAGCATACCGGCCAACCGCCCGTCGAGCTCCGCTATGAGCAGAAGATTGTTTGGATCGGCCTCAATGGCCTTGAACGCCTCGATGTAAGACTCGTTCAGGGGCATGGATACATCTTCTCGCTGGCTTCCCAACGGGTCGGCAGCGAGCAAGGCGACTAGACCTTCCAGATCATCGAGACTTGCCAAGCGGTAATGCAATGCCATTGACGGCTCCTTGTTTTGATCGTTACCTCATACTTGCACCAACAGGACTGGCAACCTTAAATCACCCAGAAACTCAGCCCACCGGTTTATGTCACGATTACGCCTGGTTCAGAACATAACAGAGCGTATTACCCCCTGAACGTATCGATATACAGCGCTTCCACTTTATCGCGTGCCCACTGCGTTTTACGTAGAAACTTGAGTGAGGACTTGATGGAGGGATCATTATAAAAGCAGTTGATACGGATTTTTTCGTACAGGCCTTCCCAGCCGTAGCGCTCGACCAAGCGGGTCACTATCGTTTCAAGGGTCAAGCCGTGCAAGGGGTTGTTGGGTTGCGGATGGTTCATCAAATCATTCCCAGTGTTTATTCCAAACGCCTTATCCGAAGCTGCCACAGGCGACCAATAACCTATTTTAACAGAGTAGCCTTTCGAACTTACGAAAGCTGAGCTTGTTGATTAATGCGAAGCGTTGCCGGTGAATGGTAGGCGACAAAGCCACGCGTTATTGACCATGGCCGAGCCCCGCCCCGCTGCATTACCATTGGAGCCGTTTCTCCAACTTCAGCAGGCAATTCCATGCGCGCACTTACCCGCAATCAACAGATCAAGGGCCTCATCGGCTGGCTGGTACTGGCGTATATCGCTGCGGCCATCGCCGCCGTAGCCTCTATCAATGCGGCCGACTTTTACGAATCGCTCCAGCAACCCGCCTGGGCGCCGCCGGCCTGGCTGTTCGGACCGATGTGGACGACGCTTTACGGCCTGATGGGCATCGCCGCCTGGCTTGCCTGGCGCGAACCCCGCCACCGCCCGGCCCTAACGATGTTCCTGGTACAACTGGCGCTCAACGCCCTTTGGACCTGGCTCTACTTCGTGTGGCAGTTGGGCATGATCGCGTTTATTGGCGTCGTGGCGCTGTGGGTACTGATTTTGATCACGCTGGTAAAGTTCTGGCGCCTTCA
Organism: Vreelandella sp. GE22; assembly: GCF_968212445.1. NCBI lineage: Bacteria > Pseudomonadati > Pseudomonadota > Gammaproteobacteria > Oceanospirillales > Halomonadaceae > Vreelandella > Vreelandella sp. GE22. The sequence continues at coordinate 914,152 of NZ_OZ309110.1, read as the reverse complement.
GCCACTGGCCGGGGTGTTGCTGGTGCCTTATCTGGCTTGGGTGGGGCTCGCCTGCGCCTTGACCTGGAGTACCTGGCAGTTGAATCCGCAGATTTTGGGATAATCGCCGGCGGGGCCTGGGCCGCTCACTTCAGTGGTAGTGATTCTTTCTACGCTGTCGGTTTGGCCCTACCTGGTTCCAAAAGCTATCCTGAAGGCTGATTCACAAACGCATAGCCCTGACTGGCCAAGCCTCTTACGCGCGCCATTAATGCGGCGGTGTTTTAATGCGTCAATGCATTCCCGTATGCGTTATTCGTCTGTATCACGCCGTTCAGCATGCGGGTCACGTATTTCGTAGCCAAGGCTCTACCTTCTCTACTGCGTTCCAACAATATCGCTACTTGGTAAACCATCGTTATGGCTCACCTCCTGCAAACTCCGATACAATAGTGGGTATTTTCAAACGAATACAAAATTAAAAACGATATTCCTTTTCATTCACTTTCCCAACGGTACTCTCGCGCATCCTCCTGTTTGCCATTGAGAACAGTATAATTATCAAGATATAAAGCAGGACGAAATGAATTATTTTCGAGCGCTTTCGCCGAACCTGGGTTGACCATTAAAACGATTGCTTTTAATGACGTTATAGCCTTATTCGAGGAAACGTACTGCTGCATTATTTTTATAGCCTGGGTCGCCACGCCCCGACGAGTAAACGCTTTTCCTACCCTATACCCGATAAACCCTGCTTCGGGTTCATCATCGTCGATACGCAGATTCACGCGGCCACATATTCGACCGTCGGGTGTTTTTAGCAACATGGGAACCATGGTGTCACTTTGATACTTGATCAAAAACTCTGTTATTTGAGACTGCACCCCCGATAATGAATAGAACTCATTTTCTCGGGGTGCGATGAACTGCTCAAACCACGCTCTATTGTCCAGCTCGAATTCCAGCAACTCACGGGCGTCCGATAGTTTGAGTATTTCTGCCTGTACTTCCACACTCCCTCCAAAACCATACTACACAAGCTCGTTTCTATACTGAGCGACGCATAACGAGAGCCAAGGTGATGATTATGGACACACACCCTAATGAACGTACACGCTTTACCATCGAGGCTATAAAGCCATCTAAAATAAACCTACCCCAGGAATTCATCAGCGCGCAAAGAAAACATTGGCAGCCTATTCTGTGCTCCCGTGCCAGGTGATTTTTATTTCAAGTACTGCCGAGAATCTCGTGTTTCAGGCGCAACGCCACTCAAGAGTGCTTGGACCGGCGGTGGCTTGCCTGAATTCCTCGGTGGACGCTTCAACAGCCTGGGTCAAGCCATGGTGAGATGCAGGGAGCGTGGCGCGACACCTCATCGAGCTTGTCGCTGAAGCCGACAACCGCCGCTGGGTGCACACGCTAGCTTTCTTGTCTCTGTCCAATCATGAATCGGTAACGGTAAACATCTCTGTATTCCCCAGCCAACTGCGGCGCCTTGTAAACGCTCTCGTCGCTTTCAGTAAACACGAACCCGGCTTTAACCAAAGCGCGTTGTGCGGCAGCGTTTTCCATGTCCGTAAAAGAAGTAATGCTTTTTGCCTGCCCGGTCATGAGAAAGTAGCGAGCGGCGAGTGACAGCGTCTGTGTTGCATACCCCTTGCTTCTGAACGGGGCGCCGATACCGAAGTGAAGTTCCATACTCTCATCACGCTGTATGGCCGTTAACAATCCTATCGGCTTTTCTTCTTCGGCCTCCTCGATCACCCAAATACATTTACCTGTCAACGTCAGGCTCTGCGGGGTTGAAAGCCGCTGCAGCATTTGTTCGGTTTGCTCGGGACTAGCATGGGGCTGCCTCGCAAGATATTTTGCTGACTCAGGGTCGCCCGTATAGTTTGCGAAAATCGAAGCGATATCTTCGGGACCAAAGTGTCGCAATATCAGCTTTTCTGAAGCAGTTATCCTCGTCATGCTCAGCCCAGGTTGCACCATTTTTTTCGGTCATGCTTATTTCTATTAAGTATGTTAACACTGGAGGCAAAACCTGCGCGAAGCAAAGCTTCTGGCATACCGATCAAACTGCACGACACTCAACCATTAAAACAGCGATAGAGATTCCTCGCTTTTGTGCGGCCACCTTCAGCTTTGCAAACATCATGCTTTGCGTGCTAACAATAAAAAGAAGTACAACGACAGGACGCTATCGCATGGACGCCCTCATTTCGCTACTCCCACCCATTGCTGCCGTGGCGTTGGCCCTCGCTACCCGCCGGGTGAATGTTTCGCTGTTCGTTAGTATCTGGATTGGCGGCTGGCTGGTGGCGGGCAACCCCATCGCCGCCGTGGGCCAGACCTTCGACTGGTTCGCCGAGGTGATGACCGACGAATGGAACGCCCGCTTTCTGGTGCTGGTCGCCCTGCTGGGAGCCGGTGCGGCGTTTATGCACCGCACTGGCGGCTCCCAGGCGCTGGCCCGCGCGCTTGCCAAGCGCATTCACTCCGGCCGTGCCTCACTGCTGCTCACCTGGGCGCTGGGCGTGGTGATATTTTTCAACGATTACGTGAACTCGGTGATCGTGGGCAACGCCACCCGGGATTTGACCGCGCGCCAGCGCCAGTCCCGGGAGAAGCTCGCTTGGGTGATGGACGCGACCTCCGCCCCCATGGCCACCCTGGGCCCGGTGTCTGACTGGATTGGTTATCAGGTCTCACTAATTGCCGGTGCTTTGGTGGGCTTGAGCTTTGCCTCGGCGGAGCCCTACCGCCTCTTTCTACTGTCGATTCCCTGGAATTTCTACGCCCTGCTCTGCCTGGCCTCCGTGCCGATGATTCTGCTGGCCGGGGATTTCGGCCCCATGGCGAAAGCCCAGCGCCGCGCCGAGGAGACCGGTGATTTGGTCGCCCCCGGCGATACGCCGCTTTCCAACGTGGATGCGGACCTGGGCGAGGTGCCGGAAGGCCGCGGGCGGCTCTGGCACTTTCTGCTGTCGCTGGTGGTGCTGATTAGCGTTGCCTGCTGGGGGCTTTGGTACACCGGCGGCGGCGCCGAAGGCGCCACACTCATGGACGCGCTGGAAGAGACCGACGTGAGCGTGGCGCTTTCCTGGGCGGCGTTCGCCATGGTAATGACCGGTATGATCATGGCGCTTTTCCAGCGCCAGACGCTAAAAGACTGCGAAGAGACGCTGCTGGCCGGGTTTCGTACCATGCTGCCGGCGCTGGTGATCATGGTACTGGCCTGGAGCATCGGCACCGTGACCGGGGCGCTGGGCACCGGCGAGCATGTGATAGACGCGACTCGCGACTGGCTATCGCCCGCGCTGCTGCCGCTATTGATTTTCTTGATCGCTATGGTGATCTCGTTCGCGACCGGTAGCTCCTGGGGCGCGATGGCGATTCTCACGCCGATTGCCGTGCCCTTGGCGTTCGAGCTTTCCGGCGGCGACGTGGCGCTGGTCAGCATGGCCATCGGCGCGATCTTCTCCGGCTCGATCTTCGGCGACCACTGCTCGCCCATTTCCGATACCACGGTGATGGCCTCGATCTTCGCGGGCTCGGATCATATCGCCCACGTGCGCACGCAAATTCCCTACGCACTGGTACCTGCCAGCATCAGCGGGCTGCTTTATGTAGCCTCGATGATGGTGGAATCGGTGTGGGTCCTGTTGGTCGCGGGGCTGGTGGTGCAGTTTGGAGTGTTGATGATGTTGGGGCGGTTGGGACAGCGCCAGTACAGAGGATAACCCCTACTCCGGGCGTTTGTGGATCAAACGCCCGGAGCAAGATCCAATCTGTAAAAGCCGCAAAGCGTTAGAGAAATATTCGGCAACATCGTCTGATGATTCATTATTCGTAGTGGCTCCAAAGCCTTAGCACTTTGATCACTCGCTCATCTTCAAGCACCTGGTAGACCAAACGATGCTGAATATTAATGCGGCGCGAATACGCCCCAGCAAGATCACCAACGAGTTTCTCGAATGGGGGCGGTTTGCGGTAGGGATCTTCCGCTATCAATGCTAGAAGTTCCTGGGCTTTAGGCTTGAGGCCGCTAGAAGCCAGCTTTTTGGCATCCTTCTGCGCCTGCTTGGTGTAAACCAACCTCCATGTCACAAGTTCAGTTCCTCATCGCATTCATCCACCGGAGTGTCCATCCCCTCACGAATCGACTCCCGCATACCCGGCACGGAGAGCAGGTACAGTGTTTCCTGAATGGCCGACCAATCCTCTTCCGATACCAGCACGGCATTGTTTCGCTTACCCGTAATCGCGATGGGCTGGTGGGACTCGGCGGTCTCGTCGATCAACCGGTAAAGATTACTGCGCGCCTCAGTGGCGGTAATTGCGGTCATGACGCACCTCCTAATATGTTGCCTCATGGGAAGTGTACGCCTTAAAGTACGTACGTCAAGACGAACGCTCCGTATAATGCCTCAAACACCGGCTTGGTGAAGTTGGCGGATTTTTTGCGCAAGCGAAAAAGGTGACAGCTTTACCAAGTCCGCGTGCTTTGACTTGTTACATGTTTTCTTGTTGATAGGCCACAAAGCGCTTAGCATCTTCTCGCAAGCTATTTGGAAAAGCAGTATTAGTTGCTATTTCTTTAAGTATTTCCAATACCGGCCTACCATCAATTGCTTGAATGCCGCCGTTTAACATCCGATTGAGCATAAGCACGCTCATTTCATGAGGCTTACTTAATACAGAGGCTGCCAGTTCAGTTTCGTAACCACCCAAGCCTTCTAGCCCATGAACAATTGACCAAAATACACCGTAGCCATCATGATCTTGGTTGCGCTCAAACAACCCAAGTAAAGGCTTAAAAACCCTTCGATCATTTGCATTGCAGGCTTCATCTATCAGCTCATCAAGAGACTCCCACTCGTCATTGACTGGTGCATACTCTTCGATGTCTTTAATTATTGCTTCGATATTTCTCATGATTCGCACATGTAACGCCCAACTCAGCGGGCAAATTAAGCGCAGCGAAATTTGATCCGCTGCAGTTGTTTGTTATATGAGCTGTTTTGCGAGTCGTCGGATAAACTGAATACCTTCACTATTTATACCATTATCGAAAAAACCATGACGTTCCAAATCCTCTATATATTGGTGTGGAGCCTTGTTCAAAATGTCATCTACCATTCTACGGATTCGGCTAGGAGGTGATCTAACTATTCGATCAGGCTCTAATTCACGAATGATAAAATCTTTTGTAAACTCTTCCATTCCGGAGTCGATTTCGCGCTCTTCTCTCTTCCTCAGTCGCTCGATAAATAACTTCCTATTCATTCTGGATAGTTCTTTCTGCGAAGCTTCAAGTTCTTGCTCTTTTTCTGCTAACTGTAGCGCTACAGCTTCTTTTTCTTCTTCTTGTAATTGAGATTGCTCAAGAAGTTTTCGGAAGATTTGGTTTCTTTCTTCTACAACCTTTTCGATTTCTTGCTTTTCACCCGCGATCTTTTGCTTGGTATCATCAATATCATTAGAGGAGGAAGAGCTATTTTGTATATAATCCCGAACTGATGAATAACCTTCATCTAAGTTTCTTAATTTTTCTCCAAATCCACTTTCAATTTTGGCTAATAGCTGCGCGATATCTTTGGTGAAATTGTAAGTGTTGTCATAAAAGGTATTGCTAGTCTCAGTGGCTTTAAAGTAGAAAAGGGCTGCTAACCCGACTGAAAACAATGCCAGAAGTAAAGATAGTAAAGTTGGGAAATCAACTGTTAAGGCTATTGGTGTTAAATATATTTTGTAGCAAGTAACGCCTACAACAACAAGTGTACATATAGCTTTTACCCAATCCCACAATGTGGCTTTCTCAATTTTCTTTGAATTATCTGACAATGTAAGATCCTCTATTGCTCATATAACGCTTGCAGTTGCGGCAGGTACGGAGCGCAGCGTAGTACCTGTCCGACAACCTGCACTTGTTAACTATTATTTCCAGAACTGCCACCATCTTTGAGTTTCTAGTTTTCTGGAAGCTCATTGTTACCAAAGTATGCTTTATCTGCTTGGGGATCAAATACGATAAGCTCATGCCGCTCGAGCAAGGCCCAGATAAAGTTACCTACTTCTGATGCACGGCTGAAAACCATGCTCACGATAATATGCCCATCGCTTTTATCAAAACCGCACGACCAAGGACTATTATCAACCTCGTCATCACTAAGCTTATCGATGCAAGGATACTGACCTTCTAAGGTCGAGATAAATGACTTTAGTGCTTCTGACGAAGGCCATGAGGGGTCTACTCTTTCGCAACTATTGAGGTATGCCGCTCTCACTTCTGCCGTTGTGGCTCCTTGCTTGACGGAGAAGAAGCCTAAATCATGACTCATACTCGGACTCCATTATGGAGAGTTAACAGTGATTATATAGCCGGCTGCATAACCTTAATGAACGTGCCGGCACGTTCATTGGGGTTATCTAGCCGCTCTGATCAAATCTACCTCATTGATTCTATTACTAGCAAAGCAAATTTTGGCTGGTTATCCAAAATTCGCGTGCTGGCGAGATTTGCCATTCTCAATAATACTGTATATAAATACATATAAAATATTCATACAAAAGGATGCCGCCATGAAGTTAATGGATAGGGTCCGGGCTACCCTGCGGGTGAAACGCTATAGCCTTCGCACTGAGAAGACGTATTGCTACTGGATTCGCTTCTTCATTCGTTTTCATGGAATACGCCACCCAGCCACGATGGCAGGTCAAGAAGTCAGGCAGTTTCTGGAGTATCTCGCAACTGAGCGGCGCGTGGCCGCTGCCACACAAAATCAGGCGCTTAATGCCATCGTATTCCTGTATCGGCACGTACTTGAACAACCACTGGGTGACATTGGCACTTTTAGCCGAGCCAAGCGCCCTCAGCGTTTACCGGTCGTGCTTTCCCATCAAGAGGTGATGCGTGTTTTCGAGCACCTGACAGGCTCCATGCACCTCATCGCTTCGCTTATGTATGGCTCCGGGCTACGTGTTTCTGAAGCCTGCCGTCTGCGGGTCAAGGATCTCGATTTTTCACGACAAGTCATCACCATACGTTCCGGCAAGGGCGATAAGGACCGTACGACGCTCTTACCCCCGTCTTGTATAGCGTCATTGCAATCCCAGGTTTACCAGGCAGAGCAGCAACTGGCCAAGCGGCTTGGAACCGGCGCGATCCCCGTGTCACTCCCTTACGCGCTAGACCGAAAGTATCCCAATGCCGGAACGTCACTTGCGTGGCAGTGGCTTTTTCCTTCAACCAGGCCCTGTTTCGACGTTGATAACCGGGTGGTGCTCCATCACATTCACACGTCTGCCGTCCAAAAAGCGGTGAAACACGCCATGCGCGCGGCGTCTTTAACGCGCCCTGGGTCATGCCATTCTTTGCGCCATAGCTTTGCGACTCAATTGCTTAGCCAAGGGACAGACATACGCACGTTGCAAGCGTTGCTGGGGCATAAAAGCGTCGAAACCACTCAAATATATACGCATGTGCTGGGTAACGACTTTGCAGGGGTGAAAAGCCCGTTGGGTTAACGGCGCCGCTTGGCTCATCTGGCATTGTTCGGCTATCTCACCTTGCATCTCCCCCCGCCCAGCCCTAGACTCGCCAAGACAACTGCTTGACGGGGTGCCGGTGATATCCGGCTGAGATGGCGCAGGGCGAGCTTAAAGCTTCCAAGCGCGGGTCCCGCTGAACCTGATCCGGCTAATGCGCTTATTGGAAAAGCGCGGGTACCGGCGTAGGGATCAAGCGATGGCGCCGGCTGGCTCTACCATGATCGCAAGCCCCCTTCCCCGCCATTTCCTCGATCTTCTCGCCTGCCCTTCGGATCTCTACCCCCGGAGGAAACATGGGCTACTGCTTTAACGATCTCACCACCGCTTGCCATAACGACTGGCGCGCTTACATCGAGCACGACTTCGTGCGCCAATTAGGCAACGCCACGCTCCCTGAAGCATCCTTTCGCCACTACCTGAAGCAGGATTACCTGTTTCTGATCCACTTCGCCCGCGCCTACGCGCTGGCCGCCTATAAAAGCCCCACCCTTGCCGACCTGCGCCAGGCTCATGAGGGCATGAAAGCTATCGTGGATGTAGAGCTCGATCTGCACATCGGTTTTTGCCGCGAGTGGGGCATTAGTGAAGACGATCTGGCTAAGCTGCCCGAGGCGCGGGCGACGATGGCCTACACCCGCTACGTGCTGGATACCGGCAGCCGCGGCGATCTTTTGGATCTGCACGTCGCACTCGCCCCGTGCCTGGTGGGTTACGGCGAGATCGCCAACTGGCTAAACGCTCAGGGTTCTACGCTGCGCGGCGGCGATAACGCGTATGACGCCTGGATCGCCATGTACGAAAGCGAGGAATTTCAAACCGCGATGCACGCGGAGCTTGAATGGCTGAACGCCCGCCTGGCGGAGGTATCGCCGACTCGCTTTGAAGAACTGACCAAAATCTTCCGCGATGCCACGCGCCTGGAGATCGACTTCTGGCAGATGGGTCTGGACCTGACCGACTAACCGCCACTACAACCACAAAAAAGAGACCACGACCATGAGCCGCACCCAACACTTTCTGGCCGAGACCGCCCAGGTCGATGCCGCCGCCATCGCGCCGCTGCCCGCCTCCACCAAGCACTATGTGGAAGGCTCGCGGCCGGACATTCGCGTGCCGTTTCGCGAAATCACCCTGTCGCCGACTACCACCAGCGGGGTAGATGAAGAAAACCCGCCTCTGCTGGTCTACGACACCTCCGGCCCTTACACCGACCCCGACGCCCAAATTGATTTACGCCAGGGCCTGGCGGAGCTTCGCCGGGCGTGGATCGAGGAGCGCGGCGACACCGAGTTTCAGGAAGGATTGACCTCGGAGTACGGCAACCGCCGCGCCAACGACCCCACCCTTGCCCAGCTGCGCTTCAATTTGAAGCGCACGCCGCGCCGGGCGAAAGCCGGCAAAAACGTGACCCAACTGCACTACGCCCGCCAAGGCATTGTGACGCCGGAGATGGAGTTTATCGCCATTCGCGAAAACCAGCGCCGCCAAGCGTTGGGCGATGCCGAGGTCGAGCGTATTTTAGGCCGCCAGCACCGGGGCCAGAACTTCGGCGCCAGCATCCCCGAAGAGATCACCCCGGAATTCGTGCGCGACGAGGTGGCCCGCGGCCGGGCGATCATTCCCAACAACATCAACCACCCGGAAAGCGAGCCGATGATCATCGGGCGCAACTTCCTGGTGAAGATCAACGGCAACCTGGGTAATTCGGCGGTGACCTCCTCCATCGAGGAGGAAGTCGACAAGATGACCTGGGGCATCCGCTGGGGCGCGGATACCATCATGGACCTCTCCACCGGGCAGAACATTCACGAAACCCGCGAGTGGATCCTGCGCAACTCGCCGGTGCCCATCGGCACGGTGCCGATCTACCAGGCGCTGGAGAAGGTCAAGGGCGTGGCGGAAGACCTCACCTGGGAGGTGTTTCGCGACACGCTGATCGAGCAGGCGGAACAGGGCGTGGACTACTTCACCATTCACGCAGGCGTGCTTCTGCGCTATGTGCCGCTGACGGCCAATCGGGTCACCGGGATCGTCTCCCGCGGCGGCTCCATCATGGCGAAGTGGTGCCTGTACCATCATCAGGAGAGCTTTCTGTACACCCACTTCGAGGAGATCTGCGAGATCTGCAAGCAGTACGACGTGGCGTTTTCCCTCGGCGACGGCCTGCGCCCGGGCTCGGTTGCCGATGCCAACGACGAAGCGCAGATGGCGGAGCTGAAGACCCTGGGGGAGCTGACCCATATTGCCTGGAAGCACGACGTGCAGGTGATGATCGAAGGCCCCGGCCACGTGCCCATGCACCTGGTGAAAGAGAACATGGACAAGCAGTTGGAGTACTGCGACGAGGCGCCCTTCTATACCCTGGGGCCGCTGGTGACGGATATCGCGCCGGGGTACGACCATATTACCTCCGGCATCGGCGCGGCGATGATCGGTTGGTTCGGCTGTGCGATGCTTTGTTATGTGACGCCCAAGGAGCACCTGGGGCTGCCCAACAAGGAGGACGTGAAGACCGGCATCATCACCTACAAGATTGCCGCCCACGCGGCGGATCTGGCCAAGGGCCACCCGGCGTCCCAGCGCCGCGACAACGCGCTATCGAAGGCGCGCTTCGAGTTCCGCTGGGAAGACCAGTTCAACCTGGGGCTGGATCCGGACACCGCGCGCAGCTACCACGACGAAACCCTGCCCAAGGATTCGGCGAAAGTGGCGCACTTTTGCTCCATGTGCGGGCCGAAGTTCTGTTCGATGAAAATAAGCCAGGAAGTGCGTGATACCTACCGTGACACCGCCTCGGGAAGTGACGCGGCGCGGGGCATGCAGGAACAGGCCGAGAAGTTTCGCGAGGAAGGCGGCGAGCTTTACCAGAAGGTGTAACGCGCCAATACGTTGTCGCTTCGCTGCCATGGCCTCGATGGCCCGCGCTTGATGCCAGCGGGGATCGAGGCCGTTTTTTTAAAGGTGCGCGGTGTCGATCGAAAAACCCGGTTCAACGTCAAGGGACAATAGTGTTGTTAACCCAAGTTATGTATTCTTTGGGTTTTCCTGTCAGAGAGCGACCCGACGATGAATAGAAAAACCTACCTGGCGGCCTCCCTTGCTCTGTTGGGCGGTAGCGTACTCAGCGGCTGCGGCGACGACAGCGACTCGACCGACGATACGTCGATGCTGCGCTACATCCCGGCGGACTCCCCGTACTTCATGGCCACCCGGGAGACAATGCCGGAGCAGGAGGTGTTCGATTTCTACAAACGCACGATGCTCTTCGATGAAGGTCTCGAACAGGATATGGAGGAGCTGCGCGAGCTCCAGCGCCATGAAACCGATGCGCAATCCCAGGCGTTCATTTCGCTGATCCTCGCTCTCGGAGAAGAGGTCAAAAGCGTAGAGACCCTGGACGACCTGCATGAGCGAGGTATCAAGGCCGCGCCCCAGGCCGCATTTTACGGCCTGGGCATCCTGCCGGTGCTGCGCTTTGAACTGGAAGATAGCGCGGCGTTTCGCGAAACCCTCGAGCGCGTGCTGGCCAATGCTGATATAACGCCGCGCACGGGCACTACGGACGGCACCGACTACTGGGTGCTGACCCCGGAAGACGATGTCGAGATCATCCTGGCCCTCGTCGACGGGCAGGCGTTGCTGTCGCTGGTACCCGATGATGCCAGCGATTCCTTGCTGGCCGAGGTACTGGGTAAGAATCTGCCGGAAGAGAGCCTCGATGACACCGGCGCCCTCGCCGATCTCGAAAGCCGCTACGGCTTCACCCCCTACGGGGCGGGCCAGATTCGCACCGCCCGCGTACTGGATGAGTTGAGCTCGCCCGACCACGCAGGCACCGAGGCCCTGTTGGCTTTGGCCGGCGAAGAGCCGCTGGACTTTTCCGCCTGCCAGGCGGATCTCGACCGTATCACGGACCGCTTCCCCGGTATCGCGATGGGCTCGCGGGAGCAGGACCTAAACGGCCGCTCGGAGATGAACCTGATCGTGGAAACCGACGACGCGATCGTTAGCGACCTGCGCCGCCTCGTTACCGACGTGCCGGGTCTGGGAAGCAAAGAAGGGCTGGCGAGCTTTGGCATGGGCCTGAGCCTGCCGGTGCTACTTGAAACCGTGCAGACCTACTCGCGCCAACTACGCGAGAACCCCTTCGGCTGCGCCGAGCTTCAGGAGCTAAACGGCGTCTGGGACGATGCCAACAAAACGTTGAGCCATCCGCTCATGATGATGGTTGGGCCATCGCTTTCGGGCCTCTACACCCGAGTCGACAGTTTCTACGTCGAAAAAGGCATGCCAGCGGGCACCGGGCTTTTGACACTGGCCTCCCCCAACCCCATGACACTGCTCCAGAGCGCCAGCAACTTCCTGCCGGGGTTTGGCGAGCTAAGGCTGACGCCAGGCGGCGACGCCCAGCGCGTCGAGAGTATTCTGCTGCCCCCGAACGCGCCCGAGCTTTACGCCGCCATGTCCGAGTCCGCTCTGGCACTGGGCCTTGGCAGCGACGACCCCTCGTCACTGCAGGATGACCTGCAGGCCTCGTCCGCCGATGAGAACCTGCTGATGCACGGGTTCATGGCCGGCGACTTCTTTCATGCGATGGCAAACGTCGCCGCGCAGTCCCCCGGCGACGACTTCTCCAAGGCCGATATCGAGGTGTTCCGCCACTACGGGGACATCTACGATCAGATGGAGTGGTGGGTCACGGTCGGCGACGGGGGCCTGGAGATGGGCTTCTCGGTCGAGATGGCCGAAGAGTAGGTATGACCACGCGTCAGCGTAGCGCCGGCCGGGCGCTACGCTGAACGACAATCTGCTCTCAAAAACAAACGATCTGCTCTCAAAAACAAAACAGGGGCCCGAAGGCCCCTGCTCACTATTCTAAAACTGAATTACTTTTTGGCGGCGTCTTTTAGATCGCCCTTACCTTTTTGCACTTCGCCTTTGGCTTGCTGGGCTTTGCCCTTGGCTTCGGTCTTGTCGCTACCGGTTACTTTGCCAGCGGCTTCTTTCACTTTGCCCGCAGCTTTGTTGGCGTTACCGTTTGCTTTATCTTCGTTTGCACCAGACATAGTCATATACCTCTAATCCGTTAGTAGGGAACGTGCATCCTGCAAGGAGACAATCACTGTCTTTCGCTTTACAGGTATCTATTAGAGTAGCCGGTGCTGAAAAAGTTGCGTTAATTTCTTTCGGGCAATGCCGTGGCCTTCCACTTATTGAGCAGCCAGTGCAGGCAGGCCATGACCATCAGCGTGATCGACAGCGCCACGAACATCGATGAAAACCGGTAAAGCGCACTGTAAACAAGGTCCTGGCTTGGCCCAAGCGACTGGCCAAACAGAATGCCTAGCGTGGTCATACCGCCAAACCCGACGCCGGAGCCCCCCGCCTCGCGAACGTGTTCGCGGGCAAAAAGCATCAAACCCAGCCAGTAAATCATGATCGCCAGCAAGAAGTGATTGCTCTGGGTATAAAGCAGCATCTGCATCACCAGCGCCATGTTGCACCCTAAAAGCGTACCGATAATCCGCCGGATGGACGAGGCCTGGGCGCCGGCGTAGCCCATGGCGAACAGCACCAGCACCGTCGCCATTTGGGCCGAGAGCGAATCGCGCAAATCAAAGGTTTGAAACACCACGAAAGAGAGGGTGGCGGTAATTCCGCCGATCAACGTCTCGTGACGGATTTGCACGGCCGGCTTCTCCGCCCGCGGGGGCGGCTGGCGGGGCGTGACGTCGGGGAAAAGCGTGTGCATGAGCATGGCGATCAGCACCGCCAGCAAACTCGCCAGCATGTTGGCGGTTAAAAGCTCGCCCAGGTCCACCCCAGGGTAGCTTGCAAAGTGCAGCAGAACACTCAGGGTCACCACGCCGTTGGCGGCGTATAAAAAAAGCGGACCTTTCGCCATCAAATTGAAGCGGAAAAGAAAAATGCCGAGCACCACCAGCGTCATCACCACCGGCATATGCTGTAACAAGCCGATGATCAGGCTGACCTCCACCACATTGAAGGTGGCGTTGCCCAGAAACTGGCGAACGATGCTGGCATTCAGCAAAGGCACCATGCCCAACAAAAACATGGGAAAGACGGTGAAGAACACACCGTAGTTCCAGCCCATTATCTTGCTGATGACGAACCCGATCGTCGCGCCCCCGGCCACGCGCAGGCACTGGCGCAGGCCGTTTTCGTCCAGTATCTTCTCCCGCGCCGGGCCGCCAAACACGTACGTCATGAACGCCTTGATGGGTCTGGCGTGAGTCAACCGGTGTTGAATCGACCCTGTGTTAGTAGACCGGATCTTAGTAGACATAATGTAGCCAGCTGATCAAATGCGCCTGCAGCCACGCGAACGGGTGCGCCAGTGCATGCTCGCCGGGCAGCAGTTGAACGCTCGCCCGGGCGCCGCTGGGCGGCATAGCCGCGAGCGGGTTTTCTAATGTAACGTGCAAGCGCAGGCGCTGGGCATCGCGCACCCACCGGTTCGAAGTGGGAATATCGGCCAGTTGGCCGTTGGCGCTGATCTGGCCTTCGCTCACGCCGGCGTCCAGTGCCGTCACGCGGCCTTCGAAGATATGCCCAGGCAGCGCATCCAGTATCACTTTCGCTTCGTCGCCGACGTGCACGTGGCGCAGGCTCTTCTCGCGAAAGTCCGCCACGATATCCACGCCACCCGCCACCAGCGCCAGCACCGGCTGGCCCGCCTGCACGTAATCGCCGGGTTGAAGTTGCAGGTTGGTCACCTGCCCCGCTTCTTTGGCGCGCACCTCGGTACGGTCCAGATCGAGCTGCGCATTGGCCAGCGCATTGCGGGCCTGGCGTAGCCGAAGATTGGTATCGCCTTCTTCACCCAACTGCGCCTCGAGGCTTTTGATTTGTGCCTCGGCCGCGCGCACGTCGGAATTGGCGGTATTCGCCGCCGCGACCCGCTGTTCGTACTGCTGGCGGGAAATGCTCTGACGTCCCACCAACGACTCCGCCCGCTGGCGTTCACCGCTGAGCTCGGTTGCGGTCGCCCGGGCGGCGCTCAACGAGGCGCGCGCCGCGGCCAGGTCGGCCTGCAAGCGCTCGTTCTCCTGGGCGGCCTGCTCGACATTCAGCTCCGCCTTGGCAAGCGCGATCTCGTAAGGCTCGGGGTCAAGGCGAAACAGTACATCGCCCTTGGCCACTTGCTGATGATCGCGTACCACCACCTCACTGACCGGCGCACTCAACTGCGGCGCTATACGAGTGACCGGGCGCATGATGCGCGCCTCGGGGGTAAGCGGCATGAAGCTGTCGGCTATCAGAAAGTAGACAAACAAAAGGGCAAAGGCAGCCAAAGCCACCCTTACCCATCGGGTAAAGCGCTGATCGGGGGACATCGTATTTACTCTTTCAAACCCTGGCAGGGGCCCAGGTCGATTCAAATTAATACGTTAGTCTACCAAATAATTAGCAAGCTAACAATATAACCCCTTTTAAGGTTCCATATACCCACAAAAAACCCCACCGCGGGGGTGGGGTTTTGAAACGCGGCTACGAGCTCGCTTTAGAAGCGGTAGCGTAGACCGACACTGGCCGCGTCGAAATCGTAGGCGGATTTATCGAGATAGCGCATGTAGTCGGCGTTGATCGCAATGTTCGGGGCGATATCGAACTCGGCGCCGCCGCCGTAGGAGAAGCCGCTTTCACGGTCGAGATCGAAATCAACTTCCGTCATACCCGCCAGGCCGTAAAGGCGAACGTTGGGGGCGATCGGGGCGATACCCTTGGCGTAGACACCGGCCAGGTAATCCAGCTTGGCGCCACCGTCGGAGCCGCCGGTACCCAGGTGGCCTTCCACGGCGAAGTAGTCGTTGAACTGAGCGCCGCCGCGCAGGCGCAGGCCTACGTCATCGCGCGAGGAGCCGCGGTCCGGGTCCAGGCTCCAGAACATGGCATCGGCACCGATATAACCTTCCGGGTAGCCAAAGGATTGCTGCGCCTGGGCCGATGCCGCGAAAGCACTTGCGCCGAGAACGACAGCGGCAGAGGTGAGTGATAATACGGTCATCTTCATAGGAGGTACCTCAGTTAAAAAACAGTGTTTCCTTACGTTTTTTAAGTTTGCCCCAGAATGGCGCTCAACGCAACTCCTCAGCGTACCTTCGAAAGACTCAGCACCACGATCCCGCCGACCACGACCGCCCCACCCAGCAGTTGAACCGGGCCAAGCATCTGACCTAAAACGAAATATCCAAACACCAACGAGGCCACGGGCTCGAGATTCATGACCGGGGCATTGCGTGCCATATCCAGGCGCGGCACAGAAATAAACAGCGTCGAAAACCCGGTGCCGTATAACAGTGCCAGCAGCACAAGCCCGGTCCAGCCGGCGCCGTTGCCGGGCAGGTCCATGCCGCCGGGCACCGCACCAGTAACCGCCCCTATCACCATGGCAAAAAAAACGGTTTGCATGGTCAACAGGGTGCGCAAGGTACTGCCTACACTGGCCAGGCGGTGCTCGGTAATCCATAGCGCGTTGGCAAAGACGAAACCGGCGAGCAAACCAAAGCCGATACCCGCCATCCATTCGGGGCCCATGCTTTGCGGCGTTGCAAGCCAGGAGGGGATATCCAGCACGACCAGCAGGCCGATCAAAATAGTGCCCATTATCAGACACTGTCGAAGTGTCGGCCGCGGCCCACCGAGCGCCCAGCTCAGCAGTGCCAGTTGAATGGGAAAGGTGTTGACCAATAAAAGAGCCACGACGACGGGAAGTCGCGCCACCGCGGAGTAGAGGCTCAGGCTTTGAACGGTGATCAAAAGCCCCACCGCCAGTTGCCAGGGCCAGGCCCCCCTGGGCAGCCAAAGACTTTTCCTTTGTACCCACACCAGCGTGATCAGGATCAAACAGGCGACGCCGGAGCGGGTTAAAATAGCCAGCAGTAAGCCGGTCCCATTATCGAAGGCGAGCCGTGCCGAAACGTGATTGGCCGCGAACATACTGGCCACCGTTACCAGCAACATGATGGCTAAATGGCGCGGAAGCGGCGAAGTAGATAAAGCTGACATAGCGACAGATCGGCTCATATTGGATAAATAAGGGGCAAGAACTAGCCATATTACATGGATGGCCCGCGCGCTTCAGCGCTGATTGCGTCAGAGCCGTCATGCTACACTAAAGTCGATTCCCCGCTTTAACTTAACCCCACCCAAGAGAAGGCTTGTATGAATGCACCGGTGCTGGTGATCAACTGTGGCTCCTCCTCCATCAAGTACGCGCTGATCGATTCGACCCCCGATACACCACGTCTTTCAGGGCTTGCCGAGCGGCTGGGCAGCGCCGAGGCCTGCTTGAAAGGGAAAACCAGCGCGGGGGAACGTTTTACCCAGGCGCTGCCCCACGCCGACCACGCTCAGGCGCTTAACGCCATACTGGATCGCCTGGAGGGCCGCTTGCCCGTGGCGGTCGGTCACCGCATCGTTCATGGCGGCGAGCACTTCACCCAAGCCGCGCTGATTACCGAGGACGTCATTGCCGCCATTGAAACCACCGCCGCTTTGGCGCCGCTTCATAACCCAGCGAACCTGGCCGGCATCACCGCCACCCGCAGCGTGTTTGCGGCGTTGCCCCAGGTCGCGGTGTTCGATACCGCCTTTCACCAGACCCTGCCCGAGCGCGCCTACCGCTACGCGCTACCCGAGACGCTTTACACCCAGCACGGCATCCGCCGCTACGGTTTTCACGGCACCAGTCACGCCTTCGTAAGCCGCCGCGCCGCCGAACTCAGCACCCAAGGCGAAGGTGGCTGGCTGACCGCGCACTTGGGCAATGGCTGCTCCACCGCGGCGGTGTGGCACGGCCAAAGCATGGATACCAGCATGGGGTTGACGCCCCTCGAAGGGCTGGTCATGGGGTCGCGCAGCGGGGATGTCGACCCGGGCCTTCACGCCCACCTGCACCGCCAGTTGGGCTGGTCACTGGATAAAATCGATGAGGTGCTCAACAAGCAAAGCGGGCTTTTGGGGCTTTCCGGCTTGACCAACGATATGCGCGAAATCGAAGAGCAAGCGCTTGCCGGCCACCCCAGGGCGTCGCTTGCGCTGGAGGTTTTTTGCTACCGAATCGCCAAATCGTTGGCCGCGCTCTCCTGCGCACTGCCCTCTTTGGACGGTGTCATTTTCACCGGCGGTATCGGTGAAAACTCGCCGATCGTACGCGCGCGGGTGCTCGGCCTGATGCCCCACTTCGGTTTTACGCTCAGCGATAAGGTGAACGAGGCCACCATCCGTGGCCAGGAGGGCCTTATCAGCCAACCCCACCACGGCCCGGAAGCCTGGGTCATTCCCACCGATGAAGAGGGGCGTATCGCCCTGGAAACTCGCCAGTGCCTGGAGACCTTGATATGAGCACACCGGACGACCAACCCCAGGCCATTTTGCTGGTACCTACCAGCGCGGGTGCGGGCCTGACTTCGGCCTGTTTGGGTCTTATTCAGGCGCTGGATACCATCGGCCTAAAAGCGGGTTTTTTGAAACCCTTCATGCAAAACGAGCTCAACGGCCCGGGCCTCGACCGCTCGACGGCGCTGGTATCGCGTACGCTAAACCTGCGCCCACCCTCGCCCATCTCCCAGGCGCGGCTGGAGCGGCTGTTACGCGATGATCATACCGATGAACTGATGGAAGATGCCGTCGAGCTCTTCGATCAGGTGCTCCAGCAAGCCAAGCGTGACGACACTGCGCTGGATTTAGTGGTCGTCGAAGGCGTCGTCCCCACTCAGTACACCACCTACGCCACACAGACCAACGCCCAGCTTGCCCACGCGCTGAACGCGCGAATCATTTTGGTCGGCACCGGTGATTTGAACGAGCCCCAGCGGCTGGCCGAAGAGCTCGATATGCACGCACGAAGCTTTGGCGGTGTAGGGTCCAAGCGCACCCTGGGCGGTATTTTGATGCGCATGAAAAACCTGCCCTACGGCGGCCACGAAGACGAGCTCTCCGCCGCACCGGGCACGGTCAAACCTCAGCTAGAAGAACCAGTCCTGGCGGAGCTGCGTCGCTACTCGCCCTTTTTGGCCACCGAAAGCTTCCACCTGATCGGCATCGTGCCGCAGAGTAAAACACTCAACGCCCCCCGCACGCTGGATGTTGCCCGGGCGCTGAATGCCACCGTACTCAACGAAGGCGACGCCGCCTCGCGCCGGGTCCTCTCTACCAGCCTGTGCGCGCGCAGCGCCGCCAACGCTCTGCACATCTTTACACCGGGCAGCCTGGTCGTGGCCTCCGGCGACCGGGACGATGTCGTGCTCGCCTCGGCCCTGGCCACCATGAACGGCACCCAGCTTGCCGGGGTGCTACTCACCAACGGCTTCATGCCCAACGACAACATGATCGAAATGTGCCGCCCGGCGCTGAAAACGGGCCTGCCGGTACTGGCGGTCGAAACCGACAGCCTGACCACCGCCCAGAACCTGACCATGGTCAGCCGCGAAATCCCCATGGACGACTTCGAGCGTGCCGAGCAGGTGGCCCGCTACGTGGCCGCGCACATGGACCTGGAATGGCTAAAAGCCAACCTGAGCCGTGGCTATACCCGGCGCTTGTCGCCCTCGGCGTTTCGCTACCAGCTGGTCAAACAGGCCCAATCGGTCAAAAAGCGTATCGTGTTGCCGGAGGGCAACGAACCCCGCACCGTGGAGGCGGCCATTATTTGCCAGCGCCGCGGCATTGCCGACTGCGTGCTTTTGGGCCAGCGCGAGGAGATCGAAAGCGTGGCCCGCCACCGCGGGCTAACCGTGCCCGAGGCGCTGACCATCATCGACCCGGAGAGCACTCGCGCCCACTATATCGCACCGATGGTCGAGCGCCGCCGTGGCAAGCTCAACGAGTTGACCGCCGAAGCCCAGCTTCAGGACAACGTCGTGCTCGGCACCATGATGCTCGCCCTCGATGAAGTGGACGGCCTGGTCTCCGGCGCTATTCATACCACCGCCAATACCGTGCGCCCGGCATTTCAGTTGATCAAGACGGCACCGGCGTACAGCCAGGTGTCGTCGATCTTTTTCATGCTGCTGCCGGAGCAGGTCGTCGTCTACGGTGACTGCGCGGTGAACCCGGACCCGGACGCCGAGACCCTGGCCGAGATCGCGCTGCAAAGCGCCCGCTCCGCAGAGGCCTTCGGGATCGAACCGCGGGTCGCCATGATCAGCTACTCTACCGGCGACTCAGGCACCGGGGTGGATGTCGACAAGGTGCGCGAAGCCACGCGTATCGCTAAAGAGCGCGCCCCCCACCTGGCGATCGACGGCCCGCTTCAGTACGACGCCGCGGCCATCGAAAGTGTCGGCAAGCAGAAAGCACCGGACTCCCCCGTGGCCGGTAAAGCCACGGTGTTCGTTTTCCCGGATTTGAATACCGGCAACACGACCTACAAGGCGGTACAGCGTAGCGCTCGGGTGGTCAGCGTGGGCCCGATGCTGCAGGGTTTGAACAAACCGGTGAATGATCTTTCCCGCGGGGCGCTGGTCGACGACATCGTCTACACCATCGCGCTCACGGCGATTCAGGCCAGCCAGCGCTAGCGTTGTTTTTTGGTACGTGGCCATAAACGAAAAACGCCCCGAGGTGACCCTCGGGGCGTTTTCATTTACTTACCGCGATCACCTCTTTAGGCGAGCGGTACCACGGCTTCCAGCACCATGATGATACTCAGCGCGGTAATGGTGAGAATCGATACACCGAATACCTGCCGCGCCCAGCGCACATCGTCTTCCAGGCGGTAGCCGCGCAGCGCCAGGTAGAGCCAATAAAAGCCCATCACCAGTGCCACGCACAAATAGCCGATCCCCGCTTTGCTCGCCAATACCAGCGCAAGCGAGGCGGGAATGAACGCCACGATATAGCCCAGAATGTGATGCTTGGCAGTCTTGATGCCACGCACCACCGGTAGAACCGGAATGGAGGCGCGCTGATAGTCCGCGTAGCGGAAGATCGCGATGGCATAAGAGTGCGGCATCTGCCACAGGCAGAAAATCACCAGCAGCGCGATCGCACCGCTATCGAACGTGCCGGTGACCGCGCAGTAGCCAACGACCGGCGGCATCGCACCGGAAAGGCTGCCTACCAGCGTGCCGTATTCGGAGCTGCGCTTCATGTAAAGGCTATAGATGCCCACATAAACGCCCCAGCCGATCACCGCGAGCGCCACGGTCAAGCCGTTGGTGCCCAGCGCCAGACATACCACACCGCAAACCCCCAGCAGCGCTGAAAGGCCCAGCGCCATGGTGATCGAGACGCTACCGCGTACCAGCGGGCGATGGCGCGTGCGCGCCATCAATGCATCGATATCGCGGTCGATGACGTTATTGCAGGCACAGGCTGAACCGATAATCAGCGCAATGCCCAGTAAGACGGCGGCGAAGGTGATGCCATCGAACTGCCCTTGGGCGGCCAAAAAATAGCCGCCGATGGCGGCAATCAGATTGCCGCCGATAATACCGGGTTTAGTCAGTTCGAGGAGATCCTGCCGCCGGCTGGGCATCGTGGTTAGCCGATCATCATGTTGAGGTGCAGATGATGCATGATCCACAAAGAGCCTCCTACCACGAGGGCGAGAATCGAGACGGTGAACACGAAGGACATCATGTTCCAACCTTCGTCGGCCTTGGTATTCAGGTGCATGAACATCACAAGCTGAACAAGCATCTGTAGCACCGCGGTAATCACGATAATCCAGACCGTCACGGGCGTGCTGAACAAGCCCATCATGACCGCGCCAAATGGAATGATCGTCAGTACCAGCGAGAGTACCAGCCCCAGTACGTAGGATTTCGTCGAGCCGTGAGCGGACGGTTGGCTAGAAGAATGACTCATCTCAAAGCACTCCCATCAGGTAAACGAAGGAGAATACGCAGATCCAGACGATATCCAGGAAGTGCCAGAACAAGCTAAGGCACAGCATGCGCGGACGCGTTTGGGCGTTGATCCCCTTGGTGGACAGCTGAACCAGCATGACCAGAATCCAGATCATACCGAAGGTAACGTGTAGACCGTGGGTACCTACCAGCGTAAAGAACGATGACAGGAACGCGCTACGATCAGGCCCGAAACCTTCGTGAATCAGGTGCTGGAATTCGTAAATCTCCATCCCCAAAAACATCAGACCCAGAACGAAGGTCACACCGAGCCACATTTTCACCTGGCCGACGCGGTTGGCGTTCATCGCCAACACGCCCATGCCGAAGGTGAAACTACTGATCAAAAGGGCAAAGGTGCCAAAAAGAATCAGCGGCAGTTCGAATATATCGGCGCCGGTTGGGCCGCCCGCCGTGCCCCTCATGAGCACGGCGTAGGTGGCAAACAGCGTACCGAAGATCACCAGGTCACTCATCAGGTAGACCCAAAAGCCGAAGACTTTGGTACCTTCTACATCATGATGATCGTGGTCGTGATGCTCGTCAGCATGGGCGCCGTGGTGCGTTGTATCTGTCGCCATTACCCTTGTGCCTCCACACGCTTTTGATGAGCCCGCTCGATCCGCTCAACCTCGGCGGCCGGGACATAGTAGTCGATGTCGTCGTTAAAGACGCGCGCCAAGAAGCTCACCAGCGTACCCACTGCGCCAACGATCGCCAGCCACCAGATATGCCAGATCATCGCGAAGCCAAAGATCATCGCAAACAAGCTGATAATCGGGCCCGCCACGGTGTTTCTGGGCATATGAATATCACTGAAGGTCTTCTCTTCTGCCTGCTCCAAACCGCGCTGCTTTTGCGTCCAGAAGCTATCGATGTCACCGACTTCCGGCTCGTGCGCGAAGTTATAGAACGGCGCGGGCGAAGAAGTGGACCACTCGAGTGTACGGGCATCCCAGGGGTCGCCGGTCACGTCCTGATTTTGCTTACGATCACGAATACTGACGTAGAACTGGACCAGCGTACAGGCGATGCCCAGCGCAATCAGTACCGAGCCTACCCAGGCAACGATCATCCAGGGCTGCCATTCAGCGTTGGGGTAGGACTGCATGCGGCGCGCCGCACCGTAGAAGCTCAGCACGTAAAGCGGCATGAACGCGGTGTAGAAGCCGGTGATCCAGAACCAGAAGGCACGCTTGCCCCACTTCTCGTTCAGCGTGAAGCCGAACGCTTTCGGGAACCAATAGGTCAGACCTGCCAGCATGGCGAATACGACGCCGCCGATGATGACGTTATGGAAGTGCGCGATAACGAACAGGCTGTTGTGCAGCACGAAGTTCGCCGCCGGCAGCGCCAGCATCACACCGGTCATACCACCAATCGTAAAGGTGATGATAAAGCCAAGTGTCCACAGTACCGGCGAGGTCATTTCCAGGCGACCGCGGAAGATAGTGAAGATCCAGTTAAAGACCTTAACCCCGGTCGGGATGGCGATGATCATCGTCATGATGCCGAAGAAGGCGTTGACGTTGGCCCCGGCCCCCATGGTGAAGAAGTGGTGCAACCAAACGATGAACGACAAAACAGTGATCGCAACGGTGGCCCATACCATGGTGTGGTAACCGAACAGACGCTTGCGGGCGAAGGTTGCGATAACTTCCGAGAAGACACCGAATGCCGGCAGCACCAGAATGTAAACTTCCGGGTGGCCCCAGGCCCAAATCAAGTTGACGTACATCATTACGTTGCCGCCAAGCTCGTTGGTAAAGAAGTTCATACCGAAGTAGCGGTCAAGCGTCAGCAGGGCAATGGTTGCCGTCAGAATCGGGAACGACGCGATGATCAGCACGTTGGCGCACAAGGACGTCCAGGTGAAGATCGGCATGCGGAACATGGTCATGCCTTTGGTACGCATCTTCAAGATGGTGACGAAGAAGTTGATACCCGTCAGCGTCGTACCGATACCGGATATCTGCAGTGCCCATATCCAGTAATCCACCCCGACCCCGGGACTGTACTCTATCCCCGACAGTGGCGCGTAGGCGAGCCAACCGGTCTTGGCGAACTCACCCAGTACCAACGATACGTTGATCAACACAGCGGAAACCGCGAACAGCCAAAAGCTCAGGTTGTTCAAGAACGGGAAGGCGACGTCGCGCGCACCGATCTGTAGCGGCACCACCAGGTTCATCAGGCCGATAACCATCGGCATCGCCACGAAGAAGATCATGATAACGCCGTGGGCGGTAAAGATCTGGTCGTAGTGATCCGGTGGCAAAAAGCCCATCGAGCCGCCAGCGGCCAGGGCCTGCTGACTACGCATCATGATGGCGTCGGCGAAACCACGCAGCAGCATGACAAGCGCCACCGCGAAGTACATGATACCGAGTTTCTTGTGGTCGACCGAAGTGAACCACTCATTCCATAGCCAGCCCCACTTACGGAAGTAAGTAAGCGCGCCCAAAAGGGCGATGGCACCGACAATCATCCCAATACCCACGATCACGATAATCGGATCGTGTAAGGGGATTGCTTCTAAGCTTAGTTTACCGAACACGGCTTACCCTCCCGCCTCATTGCTGATGAGCTGGTCGTCGTCAGACCCCTCACCCTCTTGGTTTTCGGTCGTTTGATAGGCTTCATTCGTATCAACGGCCGGTGCACGGTCTGCGTCCTGCGTTTCCGTCTCAGGATCTGTACCCGTATGGAAACTGCTTACTAGCCGCTCGTAGAGTTCCGGCGTTACGTCAGAGAAGTGCTCGACCGGGACGAACGAAGAACGCTCGGCAAGTTCGGAGTAACCTTCCGGGTAAGTCAGGGTGTTGGGTGACGCGGCGACTTCCGCGACCCACGCATCGAAGTTCTCTTGCGATGTCACGTGAGCGTCGAAGACCATACCGGCGAAGCCTGCACCGCTATAGTTAGTGGAGCGCCCCCAGTAGGTACCGATTTCGTTACCCATGAGATGGACATCGTTGTCCATACCCGCCATTGCGTAGATCTGTGTGCCCAGACGCGGTATGAACAGCGAGTTCATGACCGAGCCGGAGCTTACCCGAAAGCGCACCGGTGTATTGACCGGCATGGCGACTTCGTTGATCGTGGCGATGCCCTGTTCGGGATAGATGAACAGCCATTTCCAGTCCAGCGAGACCGCCTGGATTTCAAGCGTCGGCTCGTCGCTCTCGAGGGGGCGGTGCGGGTCGAGCTCGTGAGAAGAGCGCCAGGTAATCACCGCCAAAATACCGACGATGACAACGGGCACCAGCCACACGATACCTTCGATCACGTTGGAGTGCGCCCAGTCCGGCAGGTACTGCGCGACGGTGTTGTTGCGCCGATAGTGCCAACCGAAAGCGATCGTAAGCACGATGACCGGGATCACCACGATCATCATCAAGCCAAAGGCACTGAGAATCAGCGAACGCTGTGCTTCACCAATATCGCCCTTGGGGTCCATCAGGGCCGAGCTACAGCCTGCAAGGAGCAAGCACAGCGCGAGGAGCACGAAGAAAGTGCCACGCCTGCGCCATTTGGAGGGTTGTTGCATGGTGCGATCTCGTCAGAGTTGCGTTTCAAAACTAGCCGCCAGACAGCAAGCCAAACGATATGCCATATAGCAGACCAACTAGCACCCCATACTTTTCCTGGCGCACCAGGCGCGGGCCTCATAACACCGGGAAAAATATGCGCTACCGCATGGGGTTGGTAGCGAACCTGGCGTGCGTTTCACGCACGAATGAAGGCGGAGGTATTTTCTATTGATTACGCGCGCGCAGAAAGCGACGCATTGCCGCACCCTGCCCGTTCAAAACCCATGAATACCACCTTTCGGCCAAGTCACTGCGATGCTCGGCTCTCGGTTCGAGCGTCTCTCAAATCGCTTTGAAATCTGCTCGTCATCGGAGACCATTACATCGAGGCTGCCAAGAGTAGCAAAATAGACTGGCCGAGCAACACCCAATTTGCGCACATTGACCGGTAAAGTTCGCTTTTCGCGCGATCAAACCCACGCGGCGCTTTTTTGAAGGCTCGAAGAGGGCGGGCAAAGCGGTATTAAACAAATAAAACTAAATGTTATAATCTAAAGTCATGCCAGCCCGCGTCCACGTACCCCGGCGCACTACTTGAACCGCCCTACTAATAACACCAGATGGCGGCCGTGCCACGTTAACCTTGAGGCTTTATGACTGTTCTACCTATTAACCGACTTCCGCACGCATCCATTTTCTGCGGGGCGGGCGCCTTGCTGGTAGGCGCGCTGCTCACGCCCCAGGCATTGGCCAACGAACCCGAGCCGCAAAACCTCGACCGGCTCTGGTCATTTGCCAATGTCTCGGTCAACTACCTGGACTGGTCCAGCGGCACCGAGCGGCGCACCGCCGACAACGCAGCCAAGAGCGACTTCACCTACGTGGAGCTCGAAGGTGGCGTTGGTTTTAGCTGGGGCGAGTTCTACGGCTTCTTCGACTTCGAAAACCCGACCAACGATCAGTTCGATGAATCGAGCAACGGCCAGGATAACTTTCGTACCGCGGGCAAGGTCACCTCGCACATCTATCTGGGCGATACGCCTTTCTCGCTCTACGCCCACGTCTATGATTTCCGCGACTACGGCTTCGACAGCCGCGAACAGGATCAGATTCTGGGCCTTGGTTACCGCACCACCTTCGATAACGGCCTGTGGTTCAAACCCTTCATTGGTCCGGCGCGGGTACAAAGTGACGGCTACACTGGCATGAATGGTTATATGGCCGGCTGGGTCGCGGGTTACGAATTCACGGCCTTCGATCAGGGCTTTAGCGTGACCAACTGGCACGAGCAAACTTTTGATCGCGACAGCGATTACATCGAACAGAACTACGTGGGCGGCACGGCCAGCCGTACCGGCACCAACGGTGCGATCGGTCTTTGGTGGCATCCGGCGGATTTGATCACCACCGGCGTTCAGTACCGCTACTCGGATAACAAGCTAGGCGCACCGAATCAGTACCAAAACGCGATGATCTACTCGGTCAAGCTCAACTTCTTCTAAACCGAGGCGAGCCTCGCGAACTCAAAGGATCTCCCTATGACACTCCTTATGAGCCTGGTCGGCATGGCGACGCTGGTCGCTATTGCTCTACTTTTCTCCTACGACCGTAAGGCCATACGTCTGCGCACCGTACTGGGGGCCTTCGTCATTCAGGCGAGCATTGGTGCGTTCGTGCTTTACATTCCCTTCGGCCAGGTCTTTCTGGGAACGATTTCGGCCGGTGTGAGCCAGGTACTGGTGTTTGCCAACGACGGTATCGACTTCCTGTTTGGTGGCCTGGCGGATGTCGAAAGCATCGGCTTCGTTTTTGCGGTTCGGGTTCTACCGGTCATCATCTTCTTCTCCTCCTTGATTGCCGTGCTCTACTATTTGGGCATCATGCAGTGGGTCATCCGCATTTTGGGTGGCGCACTTCAAAAGGCGCTAGGCACCTCGCGCACCGAGTCGCTTTCGGCCACGGCCAACATCTTCGTGGGTCAAACCGAGGCGCCGCTGGTGGTGCGCCCGTTCATCGCACGCATGACCCCGTCGCAGCTTTTCGCCGTAATGTGCGGTGGCCTGGCCTCGGTGGCGGGCTCGGTGTTGGCCGGCTATGCGCAGTTGGGTATTCCCATGGAGTATCTGGTGGCCGCCTCGTTCATGGCCGCCCCGGGCGGGCTGCTGTTCGCCAAGCTGATCATGCCGGAAACCCAGGACAACGCGGATAGCGATAGCATTTCCAAAGTGGACGAAGAGCTCAAGGACCAGGACGACAAGTCGGTCAACGTGCTGGACGCCGCGGCCTCCGGCGCGACCTCCGGGATGATGCTGGCTGCCAACGTGGGCGCCATGCTATTGGCGTTCATCGGCTTGATCGCGCTGATCAACGGCATTTTGGGCGGTGTCGGCGGCTGGTTCGGCTTCGAGACGTTGAGCCTGGAAATGATCCTTGGCTGGCTTTTCGCGCCGCTGGCGTTTTTGCTCGGTGTGCCCTGGTCGGAAGCGACCCTGGCCGGGTCGTTCATCGGCCAAAAGATCGTCGTCAACGAGTTCGTTGCCTTTATTAACCTCGCCCCTTACATCGATGGGGAACAGGTAGTGGCCGCGACGGGTCAGATGATGACGCCGCATACCGCAGCGATTCTGTCTTTTGCACTTTGTGGCTTTGCCAACCTGTCCTCCATTGCGATCTTGCTGGGCGGGCTTGGCAGTATCGCGCCGACTCGGCGCAATGAAATCGCCCGGTACGGGGTCAAAGCCGTACTGGCCGGCACGCTGTCCAACTTGATGTCGGCCTCGATCGCAGGCTTTTTCATCGCGTTGGGAAGCGTCGCGGCGTAGCCCTTTTTTTAAATGCGCCAAAAAACGGGCACGCCACGCGCGATGCCCGTTTGTTTTTTACACTGAAAATATCGATACCAACGCGAGAATGCCATGACTGCCTCACCCGACCTCATTCAAGCCGCTAAACAAGCGCTCGCCCTGATGGACGTCACCAGCCTCAACGACGACGACACCGACGCGCGCATCGAGTCGCTATGCCAGATGGTCAAAACCCCGGTCGGCACGCCCGCCGCAGTCTGCATCTATCCGCAGTTCATCGTGACCGCTCAGCGCGCCCTGAGCGCCCACAACCTGGCAGGCCAGGTAAAAATCGCCTCGGTGACCAACTTCCCCGAGGGGGGCGAGGACATCATGGGCGCGGCCCGGGCCACCCGCGAAGCCGTTGCCTCCGGCGCCGACGAAGTCGACGTGGTTTTCCCCTATCGCGCGCTGATGGCCGGCGATGAAGAAACCGGCCGGGAGCTGGTCGAAATGTGTAAGGCCGCCTGCGGCGGCCAGGCGCTTTTGAAAGTGATTCTGGAGACCGGCGAGCTGAAAACGCCCGCGCTGATCAAGCGGGCAAGCGAGCTTGCCATCGAAGGCGGCGCCGACTTCATCAAGACCTCGACGGGCAAGGTCGAAACCAACGCCACGTTAGAAGCCGCCGACGTGATGCTCAACGCCATCAAGGCAAGCGGCCAGGAAGTGGGCTTCAAAGCCTCCGGCGGCGTACGCACCGTCGAAGAAGCGATCGAGTACATGAAACTCGCCGCCAGCATCATGGGCCCACACTGGGTCACGCCCCAGCATTTCCGTTTTGGCGCCTCGAGCCTTTTGGGTGACGTGCTCATGACCTTGAACGCCACCGACACCGCGCCGGAAGAAGGAGAATACTAATGTCTTCCCAGCACGCCCTGCTCCCCCAGGAATTCATCCGCTTGAAGCGCGACGGCCAAACGCTGCCGTTTGAGGAGATCAAGCACTTCGTTCAAGGCGTAGCCGACGATCGCATCAGCGATGCCCAGATCGGTGCTTTCACCATGGCGGTCTATTTGAACGGCATGAGCCGCGAAGAAGTCGTGGCGCTGACCACCGCCACGCGTGACTCCGGCCACGTCATGGAGTGGGGCTCGATGAACCTGCCCGGCCCCATCGTCGACAAGCACTCCACCGGCGGCGTGGGTGATCTGGTGTCGCTGGTGCTTGGCCCCTGGGTCGCCGCCTGCGGCGCATACGTACCGATGATTTCCGGGCGCGGGCTAGGCCATACCGGCGGTACGCTTGATAAGCTCGAGTCGATCCCCGGCTACGACCCCTACCCCGCTCCGGAGCGCTTCGGCCAGGTGGTGAAATCCTCGGGCGTGGCGATCATCGGCCAGACCGGCAACCTGGCGCCGGCGGACAAGCGCATCTACGGCGTGCGCGACATTACCGCCACCGTGGAGTCGATCCCGCTGATTACCGCCTCTATCCTTGGCAAGAAGCTCGCCTCCGGGCTCGACGCGCTGGTCATGGATGTCAAAGTCGGTAGCGGCGCCTTCATGCCCACGCCGGAAAAATCCCGGGAGCTTGCCGAAAGCATTGCCAACGTGGCAACCCAGGCAGGCACCCCGACCACCGCGCTATTGACCGACATGAGCCAGCCGCTGGCCCCCAGTGCCGGTAACGCGGTCGAAATCGTCGACACCTTGGCCCTGCTGCGCGGCGAGCGCCCGCAGAGCCGCGTGATGCAGGTCACCCGTGAGCTTGCCGTCGAGATGCTGATGGCCGGCAAGCTGGCCGCTAATCGCGAGGAGGCCCTTGCGAAGCTCGACAAAGCGCTGACGTCCGGCGCGGCCGCCGAAATCTTCGCCCGTATGGTGTCGGAACTTGGCGGACCGAGCGACTTCATGGAGAAATCGGACAGCTACCTGCCCAAGGCGGCGGTAGTGAAGCCGGTCTACGCGTCCGAGTCTGGTATCGTCAGCCGTATCGACACCCGTGCAGTCGGCATGAGCGTGGTTGAGCTTGGCGGCGGGCGCCTTCGCAACGACGCCACCGTCGATCACAGCGTCGGCTTTAGCGAGATTGCCGAAATCGGTGACCGGGTCGATGGCGAAAAGCCGCTGGCCATGGTTCACGCCCAGAGCGAAGAAGCCGCCAACCGCGCCGCCGAGCAGCTCAAGGCCGCCATCACCCTGGGGCAATCAGCCGTCAACGCCGATACGCTGATACAGGACACCTTTAGAGGAGAAGCCTAATGCGCCGCGCGATCGTAGTAGTACTGGATTCGTTTGGTATTGGCTCGGCGCCGGACGCCGCGGCCTTCGGCGATGAAGGCGCCGACACCCTGGGCCATATCGCAACCGCCTGCGCCCGCGGCGAGGCCGACACCGAATTTCGCAGTGGGCCCTTGAAGCTGCCCAATATGGCCAAGCTCGGGCTTTTTCACGCCCACCGCGATGCCACCGGCCAAGTGGCCGAAGGCGTCGAACTCCCCGAAGAGCTCAAGGGCGCCTACGCCCACGCCCAGGAAATTTCCAGCGGCAAGGACACGCCGTCCGGCCACTGGGAAATCGCCGGGGTCCCGGTGCGTTTCGACTGGGGCTACTTCTCGAACAAAGAGGGCAGCTTCCCGCCGGCCCTTTTGGACAAGATCGTCGAGCAGGCCGGGCTTCCCGGCACGCTTGGCGACTGCCACGCCTCGGGCACCGAGATCATCGCGCGGCTGGGCGAGGAGCACGTCGAAACCGGCAAGCCGATCGTTTACACCTCGGCGGACTCTGTTTTTCAAATCGCCGCCCACGAAGAGCATTTCGGCCTCGAGCGCCTCTACGCGCTGTGTGAAACCGTGCGCGAACTGCTCGAGCCCTACAACATCGGCCGGGTCATCGCCCGCCCGTTCGTCGGCGATGACGCCTCAAGCTTCACGCGTACCGGCAACCGCCGCGACTACAGCATCGAGCCGCCGACGCCCACGGTGCTACAAAAGCTCGCGGAAGCCGGTGGCGACGTGGTCTCGATTGGCAAGATCGCCGACATCTACGCCCACTGCGGCATTACCCATAAGGTGAAAGCCAGCGGCCACGACGCGCTAATGGACGCCACCCTGGGGGAAATCGCGCGCACCGAGGCCCGCGAGAAGCCGACGTTCATCATGGCCAACTTCGTCGATTTCGACTCGCTTTACGGCCACCGTCGCGACGTGCCCGGCTACGCCGCCGCTCTCGAGGATTTCGACGCCCGCCTGCCGGAGTTGATGGGCGCGCTCGACAAGGACGACCTAGTGATACTGACCGCGGACCACGGCTGCGACCCGAGCTGGAAAGGCACCGAGCACACCCGCGAGTACGTGCCGATTCTAGTGAGCGGCGCAAGCTTTACCCCAGGGCCGCTTGGCAAACGCGACACCTTCGCCGATATCGGCCAGACGCTTGCCGACTTCTTCGTGCTGCGCGCAATGGACGACGGCGAAAGCTTTCTGCCCGCCTTCGTCTGATTCGTTTTTGACCGCTCAAGGTTTGATCGTTTAAGGAGCATTTATGGCAACGCCCCACATCAACGCAGAATCTGGCGACTTCGCCGATACCGTTTTAATGCCCGGCGACCCGCTGCGCGCTCAGTACATTGCCGACACCTTCCTCGAGAACGTGCGCCAGGTAAACGACGTGCGCGGCATGCTCGGCTTTACCGGCACCTACCAGGGTGTCGAGGTCTCGGTGATGGGCCACGGCATGGGTATCCCCTCGGTTTCCA
This sequence comes from Vreelandella sp. GE22, assembly GCF_968212445.1. Lineage (NCBI taxonomy): Bacteria > Pseudomonadati > Pseudomonadota > Gammaproteobacteria > Oceanospirillales > Halomonadaceae > Vreelandella > Vreelandella sp. GE22. Next base: position 882,667 of record NZ_OZ309110.1, on the reverse strand, counting down.
TCTATGCCAAGGAGCTGATCACCGAGTTTGGGGTGAAATCGATCATTCGCGTGGGCTCCTGTGGGGCGGTGCGCGACGACGTCAACCTGCGCGATGTAGTCATCGGCCTGGGCGCGAGCACCGACTCAAAGGTCAATCGCATGCGCTTCAACGACCACGATTTCGCCGCCCTTGCGGATTTCGAGTGGGCGAGCCACGCCGTGGCCGCCGCCAAGGCGCACAGTGTGCCGGTGAAAGTGGGCAACATCTTCTCCGCGGACCTGTTCTACAACCCCCAGGAGCAGATGGCCGAGCTAATGAAGCGCTTCAACATCGTCGGCGTCGAGATGGAAGCGGCCGGGCTTTACGGCGTGGCCGCCGAGTTCGGCGCCCGGGCGCTGACGATCTGCACCGTGTCGGATCATATCCTGAAAGGCGATTCGCTCTCGAGCGCCGATCGCCAAACCACCTTCAACGACATGATGACCATCGCCCTCGACGCCGTGCTGCGCGACAAGGGCGTCAACGCCTGAACCGGAGATTGCGATGAATCAGGTAGATCCTGCGCTGGTAGAACGCCTTACCGGCGCCCTGGCTAACGCCTACGTGCCCTACTCCGCCCACCCGGTCGCCGCCATCATGGAGACGCCGGATGGCCAGCAGTTCGTTGGCTGCAACGTCGAGGTGGCCCATTACAAGGGCATCTGCGCCGAGGGCTCGGCGATTTCGGCCATGGTTACCGCCGGTCACCATACGCTTTCGAAAGTGTACGTAATGGGCCCGGGCGAGCACCTTTGTACGCCCTGCGGTGACTGCCGCCAGCGCATTCGCGAGTTCGCCACCCCCGACACCGAGATCCACGTGGTCTCCCGTGCCGGCGAACGGCTCAAGAGCTACACCATCGAGACGCTGCTGCCCGATGCCTTCGGCCCCGAGCAGTTGCCTGCGCGCCCTTAACTCCAGGAGAAGCCCATGGCGGCCCTTTTGCCCGACGTCGACCCTAACGGTTTGCTCGAATATTCGGTGGTCTACACCGACCGTTCGCTCAACCACATGTCCGCGCGTTTCCAGCACGTGATGCGCGACATTTCCGCCACGCTCAAGGAGGTCTATAACGCCCAGGCCAGCGTTATCGTGCCGGGTAGCGGCACTTTTGGCATGGAGGCCGTGGCCCGCCAGTTCGCGAAGGACGAGAAGGTGCTGGTGATTCGCAACGGCTGGTTCAGCTACCGCTGGACCCAGATCATCGAGATGGGTCGTTTGACCGAGGATCACACCGCGCTCAAGGCGCGCCGGGTAGAGGAAAACGACCCCCAGGCGCCTTTCGCGCCGATGCCGGCAAGCGAAGTCGCCGAGCGTATTCGCGCCGAAAAGCCGGCGGTCGTCTTTGCCCCCCAGGTGGAAACCTCGGCGGGTATTTTGCTGCCGGACGACTATATTCGCGAAGTGGCCGCGGCGGCCCGGGAAGTAGACGCATTGTTCGTACTCGACGCGATCGCCGCGGGTACGCTCTGGGTGGACATGCAGGACTTGGGTATCGACGTGGTGGTCAGCGCGCCGCAAAAAGGCTGGAGCGGCCAGCCCTGCTGCGCCATGGTCATGCTGTCTAGCCGCGCCGTCAAGCGCCTGGAAAACACCCAGAGCGACAGCTTCGCCTGCGATTTGGGCAAGTGGCACGGCATCATGCAGGCGTATGAAAACGGTGGTCACGCCTACCACGCCACCATGCCCACCGATGCTCTGCGCGCGCTTTGTGCCATCATGCAGGAGACCCGCGAGTACGGCTTCGACAAGGTGAAGCAGGAGCAGATCGAACTCGGCCGCGCGGTGCGCGATATGCTGACACGCCAAGGCTTCAAAAGCGTGGCCGCCGAGGGCTTCGAGGCGCCGGGGGTGGTCGTGAGCTACACAAGCGATGCCGCACTGGTCGGCAAGTTAGGCCAGGCGGGGGTGCAGGTCGCCGGTGGCGTGCCGTTGATGTGTGACGAAGGCGATCACTTCCAGACCTTTCGTATCGGCCTTTTCGGGCTGGACAAGCTTCACCATACCCAGCGCAGCGTCGATCAGCTGGAAAAGGCGATCGAAGCGGTGAATCGTGAATCGTGAATCGTGAATCGTGAATCGTGAATCGTGAATCGTGAATCGTGAATCGGTAAGTAGAGTGGATGAGGGATAAGCGGTCAATCGTCAAAGCGCCCCAAACGGCGCTTTACGTTACCGGGATGCGCTTTTCTGCTCGACCCGCTCGACATCGACGATCCCTGAGCGGCTGACCACGACCTTCCAGCGCACCAGCTGCGGCGTGTCTTCACTGCCGGTTTCGCGGATCACCAGGTTGAACAGGTGGCGGCGCTCGACGCTTTCGCGCACCGCCTGGCCCTCTTTCAGCCGGTAGATATGGTGCTTGCCCTTGTTCATTAGCCGGGTGAGGAGCGAAATATCCAGCGTCAACGTTTCCCGGGTGTGCTCGTAGCCACTCAAAAAGCGCGTGGGGGACATACGCGAACGCGAGCGATAATGCAGCACCATCTCCTCGCGCTGGGCAACGCTTCGGTGGCGAAGTTTTTGTATCTCTTCGTCCAGTGATGAAAAGCGCTTGTAGTTGAACCATTCGAGCTGCTTGCCGACCAGCACGTTGCGCGTCGGGTCCAGATACCGGCGGCGCCACTTGGGCCGTCCCTTGCGCAGAAGCCGCCACAGCGTATTGCGCAGGTCATCCTTGAACACCTCGCGCATGGCGTACAGGATCGCCATCACCAGTACGAACAGCGCAGTAATGTCCCCCACCACATCCCGCGCCTGCAAAACCCCCAGCGTCACAAACGACATGACCACCGCCGTTGCCAGCGCCTTCACCGCCCGCTGCTCGCCATGACCCAGCTCGAGCGAAGCCTGTTTGAGGGTAATTGGGTGCTCGATCAAGCGGCGCATCAAACGCATCTTGTTGGACATGCGGGTGGGGTCGGCCATGACCCGTTCGGCGTTGTACTGCCGCTCGCGGCGGTAGCCGTTCTCGAGCTCGCAAAGCGCGACCAGCTGTTTACGCACCGGGTTGAACACCCCGCCCCGCGGCAGGTGTGCCACTAGCGTCAGGCGCTGCTGCTCGGTGAACCAGGAAAGATAGTTGTCGATATTGGCGAAATACTTGTAAAGCGCCTCGTCGCTTGGCTCGTTACGCCGCAGGCGTCTAAGTATGCCCTCGCTCAGGTCATTCATTTCATCGACCTTATCCAGAAGCGCCTGCTGGCTTTCGCGCTCGGCCTCGGAAAGCGCCTCTTTTTTCTCGACGCGTAGCGCTCGGGCATCGGTGAGTACCGACTGAGTGGCCTGCTCCAAAGCAATAACGTACTGGTAGGCGTAAAGGCTCAAGCCAAGCCGGTAGGACTCGCTGCCCAGCCGGTTGCGGCTCGCCAAGCGGCTATGCACCAGCGGCAGGTGGTACTGGTCACTGTAGTAGGTGCGCGATACCTGAACGGCGCTATGAAAGAAGGCCTCTTCGGTGACCAGCTGCGTGCTAAGCCCCAACTCACCGGGAACAAACAAGTAAACATCCAGCGTGTGCGACGTCTCCTCTTTCAGCCGCCGGGTAAGCCTTAGCTGAAAGCTGTTTTTACGCTCGACGTTAATCACCTGCCTGCTATCTCCTTAAGGTAAAATGTTTCATCATGTGCCTTCGAGCGCTACTCGAACACGCTGGCCTTGAAGACTCTCCCCAAGCGTAGCCCAGGATGGGCTTGCTATCGTGCAGTACGCGGGCGAGTATTGCCCGCTAATCTTTCATCGCTTTTGGAGCCAGGGGATGCCCACCGCCCGTTTTTCTACCTTTGAGCGTGTGCTTGTTAAAAGCCGCAGCCAAGTGGATACGGCGGTGCTTCTTTTGCTGGCCTGGGTGCTGACCAAGCGCCAGCATATTTCCGAAGGCCAGCGCCGCCGCCGCCTGGCCCAGGTCACCGCGCAGTTTCGTCACGGCCACGCGCAGGGCGTAATGTTCGATATTGCCCGCCAGCAGGATCTCAAGGCGCTACAGCTGGCCGCCGAGGTAGTGCGCAGCGAGTGCGACGAGCCGCGCCGTTTGGCCATCATGCATCAGGCCATTGCGCTGGCCACCGACGACGGCAAGCTCTCCCCCGCCAACCATTACGTGCTGCGCTTTCTGGCCGACGTGCTCACCATTGCGCCGGCAACCCTGGTCTCGCTTTTTCAAGAACTCACCGGCAGCGCGCTAGAGCTACCCGAGGATATCAGCCGCCGCGGCTATTGGCTGCACCACGACGCCGCCTACCGCGAAGAGAAAGCCCGCCAGGCCCAAAAAGCTCAGGAGCAAGCCGAACGCGAAAAGGCCGAGCGTGAAAAGGCAGAGCGCGAGCACGCCGAACGGGAAAAAGCACGCCATGAACAGGCCGAACGAGCACGCGCCGAACGAGAGCGCGCCCGCGAAGAAAAAACGCGCCGGGAGCGAGGGCGCCAGGAAAGTGCCCGCCGCGAACGGGCGCGGCGCGAAAACGCCCAGCACGAACAGCGCCGCGAGCACGAGCGACAACACCGCAACCACCGCGAGCAGCATACCCGCGTCGAGCCCGCCGGGGGTTACCAGACCCGCCGGGCGCTGGCGGTGCTGGAGCTTTCCCCCGGGGCCAGTCGCGCGGAGATTCGCCGCGCCTACCGGCGCATGGCGCAGTTGCACCACCCGGACCGCTTCTACACCAAAAGCGAGCACCACATAGCGCTGGCCTCTCAACGGTTTCAGCGTATAAAAAATGCCTACGACTATCTGATCAAAGCGACGCTTTAACGAAGGGTTCTGACATGCGCGATCTTTACAAACGGCTGGCACTTTCCCCCGAGGTGGACGAGCAGACGCTTAACACCGCGCTGGAAAAGTGCGCCAACAGCGCACTGCGCGAGGACGCCGAGGCAACCCTGGCCGAGGCCCGCCACCGCGCCCATTACGATGCGATGCACCATACGCTAAGCGATATCGGTCGTCTGCGCGCAGGGCTTGGGTTAAGTCACGCCCCGCACTGGCAGGGCGACGCCGCCAACGACTTCTCGATGCCGCCAGACAACACCGCGCCCCGGCTGGACGAACTTTCCCAGCGCCTTGGCGAAGCGGTGACGTTTTACGACCGCTGGAAGCGCTTTCGCGGCGGCTGGCTACTCGTCGCCGTGTTCGCCGTTGGTGCTAGCGTAGGCCTCGCTTTGGGGCTCGCCCTGCTCGTTCGGTTTGGGGTGGGTTCGGTCTGACTGGCGCTCGCGCTCGTCCTTGCGCGTTTCGGCGTTCGTAGGCCGTGGCGCGGGTTTGGGCGGTGCGGGTCGCTGACGCGGCCCCTCGGGGTCGTCACCGCTGGTTTCGATAAAGAAATCGGTCCCCGCGCTCTCCTCCACCTCTGACTGGGAACGAGGCTCCATGCTGACGCTAAGCCGCGGCACGCCCAGGTCGATGTTTTGCGCTTCCATGCGCTGCTTGAGCAGCAAGTTGAACGCCCTGGAGACGTCCCACTGCATCTCCGGGGCGGTACGAAAGCGCATCCGCAGCACCGGACAGCCATCTTCGAAGCCCTGAACCCCCTGCATCTCGAGAGGCGACCAGATGTAGTGGCGCATCATCGGGTCCTTACGCAGCTCCTGGGCGGTCTCCTGCATCAGCGTGATGGCGTCGTCGATGTGCATATCAAACGGAATTCGAATACGCATCAGGGCGATACCGAACTGGCGCGACATGTTATGAATCGATTCGATGCGGCTGAAGGTGATGATGTGCACCACGCCGTCCAAATCGCGCAGCTTCACCGTGCGCAGGGTCAGCCCCTCGACGGTGCCCATGTGGGTGTTGATCTGAACGAAGTCGTCCACGGCCAGCGAGTCTTCGATCAAAATAAAAATACCGGTGATCAAATCCTGCACCAGGGTTTGCGCGCCAAAACCGATCGCCAGACCGATGACACCGGCACCGGCCAGCAGCGGCGTCACGTTAACCCCGATATTGGCAAGCCCGACGATCACCGCGATGATCAAAATAGCGACGAAAATCACGTTGCGAATCATGGGCGTAATGGTTTGCGCCCGGGCCTGGTTGACCCGGCGCCCGCGCGAGCGTGCCGACGAGGTCAGCGCCCGCTGGATGGCGGTATCGGCAAAGATCCACACAAGCCAGGCCAGCAAGACAGTCGCGCCCAAGCTCACCAGCGCTTGGCCTATTCGTGCGCTGGCCACGGCCTGCTGGCCCAGGCCGAACAGCGAGCCACCCCATACCTGCATGGAAAGCTCGGCAAATACCATCCACGCGCACAGGTGCGCCAGCACGAAACCAAAGCGTTCCAGGCGCTTGCGGTACTGGCTATGGCGCCGGCGGTGACGGCGCTTGGTGAGCCGCTCGGCCTGGCGGCGCAGAAGCCCCGTGGCTACAAGCGTCAGCACCAAAAGGCTTGCGGAGATGATCGAACGGGCAAGTGCGGTGGCCACGTCGCCCACGGTGATGAAGATCGCCAAAAGCGAGCCGCCCACCATTAAAAGCGCTGGAATGTGCCAAAGCCCGCCCAGCGTACGGACCATTTCGACCGCCGCACTGGCATCGCGGCGCTGTTTATAAGGCCGATTACAGATCAGGTGGCGCACCGGGCGCTTGAACTTGAAGATAAACCGCGCTGCCAGCACCGCCGCCAGCATATTGGCCAGCACCGACGTAAGACTTGCAAGCTCGGCGCCCAGCAGATCGACCAGCCGGGTGGAGTTTACTGCATCGCCCAGGGCGATCAACGCGCCGATCACGAACAGCCCGCGCAGCGCCTGGTTCTGCATCAGCTGTACCGCGGTAAAGCGGTGGCCGCGGCTGAAAAACGCAATGACCGTCTCGAACACCACCGAAAGCGCCCGCCCACACAGGCAGACGTAGGCAATCACCAGTATCAGCGTGCGCCCGGCGCTGTAAGGCAGAAGCTGGCCGATCCCTAGAATGACCGCAAACGAGAGCGTCCAGGGCAGCATGCGGCGAAAGAAGTGCGCGACCAAAAGCCAAGCCTTGGGATCCCGCGGAAGATCGAGCGGCCACTCGCGCCGGGTGGCAATAAGCCGCCCAAAGGCGATCAGCGCGATCAATAGGGATACCCATATCGCCGCCAGAATGGCGCCGTCCACGACCTCGCGGATCGCTTCGCCCTGGTTGGTGTCTTCATTGAGCGCACGCAGATCCTGGGCGCCCTGCAAAAGCTGGCGAGACCACTCGTCGACCGGGGAATTACCCGATTGCGCCTGGTCCCCCAGGTCACTCAACGTATCGGCAAGCGCGCCCAAAAGCCCCTGGCGGGCAACGCCCTCCTCTTCGGCGGCTTCGCTCGTGGTCTGCAGCTCGCGCAGCGAGTTGAGAAGGGCCCGGCGCTGCTCATCGTTTTCCAACAATGTAATGACGTCGGACAGCGAGTTTTGAAACTCACTGCTACTCACCGACTCCTCTTCGGCCGTATCGTCGCTGCTGGTAAGGCTGGGCAGCCCCACGCTTTGTGCCTGCGCCAAAGACGCCGCGCCCACCATTACCCATAGCGCGACACTCAAAAAGACAGTGATCAACCAGTGCTGTCGCACATGCTCCTCCAGGCTCGACCGATGCGTGTCGGTCTCATTGATGAACGACCCAATAACGGTGGTGGGTAACGAGGCAAAATAACCAGACCACGATGAATATCGCTTAGCCTACCGCCTGACTATGATAGGGTGAAGGCCTAAACGTTCACCTCAAGGATGTAGAGATGACGCTCCAGGCGCCCCCCCATCGTTTGAACCATCACGGCCAAACGCGACGCGTCGGCGTGGAGATCGAATTTGCAGGACTTCCCCCTCACGACACCGCCCAACTGGTGAGCGAACTCTTCGGGGGCGAGCTTAACGTGGTAAGCCCACACAGGCTACTGGTACATCATACCCGCTGGGGCAGCTTTGGTATCGAGCTCGATACACAGTATGCCCACCCGGACCAGACACTGCTGGATGACCAACGCGATGACGACAGCGAATGGGCGCGCCAGCAGCATCTTCGCCGCGTGGAGTTTCACCGCAAAACCCGCGAACTGATCGGCGATATGGTCACCGGCCTGGTGCCTACCGAAATCGTCTGTCCGCCGGTGCCCTGGGATGAACTGGACGAGCTGGACACGCTGTTCAAGGCGCTGCGCGAAAAAGGCGCCAAAGGGACCGATGCCAGCCTGCTCTATGGGTTCGGCCTGCATCTCAATCCGGAAGCCGGGGCGATGGATGCCGAATCTCTTTTAGCGATGCTGCGCGCTTACATGTTGTTGGCCCAGTGGCTGCGCGATGAAATCAAGGTCGATATCACTCGCGAGGTGCTCCCCCACGCCAACCCGTTTCCCAAGGAGTACGCGCTGAAGGTACTGGACCGGCGCTACGCCCCGGCGCTCGATCAATTGATCGACGACTACCTTCATTATAACCCGACGCGTAATCGCGAGCTGGACCTTCTTCCGCTGTTTGCCCATCTGCGCCCGGATCATCCCCACGCGCTTTTGCACAGCCAGCTCACCAAGCCGCGCCCTACTTTTCACTACCGGCTGCCCAACGCGCAGATCTCCCAGCCAGGCTGGGGCTCGGCGGTGGAGTGGAACCGCTGGGTCGAGGTCGAAAAACTCGCCGCTAACCATGAGACCTTGAATGCCCGGTGCGATGAGTACATCGCCTACAACACCCAGGCCTGGACGACCCGCTTGAAAAACAAACTGCTGCGTTCGTTCAAGCGTCGCTGAAATTTTTAAGAGACTTCGTTTTATGACCCGCCCGCTCATCGGTATCACGACGTCCGATTACAAGAGTCACCTGGCCTGGTGGTTCGACTGGTTCGCCGTTTGGCGCCATGGTGGAAAGCCGCTGCGCCTTTCGCCTTCGCGCCCGCTGCCCGATACCCTGGACGGCTTGATCGTTGGCGGCGGCGACGACATCCAGGCGCACCTGTACGGTGGCGAAGTGCAGCTCAACGTGCGTCTCGACCCGGCCCGGGACGAGCTCGAGCTCGAGCTACTTGAACGCTTCATTCCCGGCCACACGCCGGTGCTGGGTATTTGCCGCGGTGCCCAACTCATCAATGTACATCTGGGCGGCACCCTGGACCCGGACATCTATACCACCCACGAAGGTTTGAAACGCCGCCGCACGGTACTGCCGCGCAAAACCGTGGATATCGTCACAGGGAGTAAACTCCACAGCCTGCTCGACGTAAGTTGGTGTCGTGTGAATAGCCTGCACCACCAGGCGGTGCACGAGGCCGGCGACGGCATCAAGATCGTCGCCCGCGACCGCGATGGCCTGGTGCAGGGTATCGAGTCGCAACATCACGACTTCGTGATCGGCGTTCAGTGGCACCCGGAGTGGCTGATTTTCAACCGCCCTCAGCAGCGTCTGATTAGCGCGCTGGTGAAGGCGGCGAAAAAGCGGCGTAGCGCCGAGCCTTTTGAGCGTTAGGCGCCCAGTACGGCCAGCGCGGCGTCGTAGTCGGGCTCGTCTTTAAGCTCGCTGACCAATTCGCTATGTAGCACGGTGTTGTCACGATCGAGCACGACCACCGCACGGGCGCAGAGGCCTTCCATGGCGCTATTGGTCAGCGCCACGCCCCACTCCTTGAGAAACGCCTGATGGCGAAACGTAGAGAGGGTATCGACGTTATCCAGACCCTCGGCGCCACAAAAGCGCACCGCCGCGAACGGCAAATCCGCCGACACCACCATCACCACCGTATCGGGCAAGTTGGAAGCCAGCTCATTGAAGCGCCGGGTTGACGTAGCACAGGTCGGCGTATCGACACTGGGGATGATATTGAGCACCTTGCGCTTACCGGCGTAGTCGTCGAGAGTGACGTCGCTCAGTTCCCGGTTGGTCAACGTAAGGCCGGGGGCTTTCTCGCCCACTTTCGGTATGACGCCGTCAACGTCCATCGGGGTACCGCCTCGGGTAATTTGCTGCATAGAATAGTAGTCCCATGTTATAGGTAGACGCGCAGTGATTAGGCAAATCCGGCATTCGCCGAGACCTACCCTAACCCCAAACCGCGCCGTTTGGATACACCCCGGGGCCTGTCAGCGACAGCGCCCCGTCGCACCGCCACGAGTATGCCATGCCCTTAGTACTGATCGTAAAAACCGGCGACGCTTTTCCCGAAGTGACCGACAAGCACGGCGATTTCGATGCGCTGTTCGAGGAGCCCATGAAGCGGGTAGTCCCCAACACGACGATTAACGTATGGGATCCGCGCGCAGAGCCCGATGCCCCCTCATTGGATGCGCTGGATGCTATCGTGATAACCGGCTCCAACAGCATGGTGAGCGACGCCGAGCCCTGGAGCGAGGCACTGAAGCCCTGGCTTAACGCGGCGCGCGCGCGCGACATTCCCATGCTGGGCGTCTGCTACGGACACCAGCTGATGGCCGAAGCCTTTGGCGGCCAAGCCGGTAATCACCCAAACGGCCGCGAGGCGGGTACCTTCGAGATCGAACGCACCGACGCCTCCCATAGCGACCCGCTCTTTAGTCAGCTACCCACGCGTTTCATGGCGCACCTGACCCACGGCCAGACGGTGCTCGAAGCACCCAATGATGCGCTCATTCTCGCGTTCAACGACCACGACAGCCACCAGGCGGTTCGCTACGGCACCCGCCAGTGGAGCGTACAGTTTCACCCGGAGTTCAACGCCGACATCCTGCGCGCCTATATCGAACGCGTGGAACCTGCGCTGATCGAACAGGGCGAAGACGTCGGTGCCCTGATCAACCGCATCAAGGAAACGCCCCAGGCGACCAGCCTGCTCGAGCGCTTCATTCGCCTTTTGTAGCCTTTTTGGCCGCCGCCCTGGCGGCGCGCTTTTCGACGCGTTGGGAGGCGAGCCGGTCGGCCAGCCGCGTCGGTTCGGGCAGCTTGGTACGCCCAAGGCACTGCATGACCCACTGAAGCGACGTAGCCAGCGATATACGGTGGCCCGGGGATACGAACACGGGTTTCACGTTCACTCGCGAACGCAGCACCGCGCCCAGGGTTTCCCCTTTGGCGGTGAGCGCGCTCCAGTCGCCGCGTTCACCGCCCACCTCTTCAAAGCGCCCGTAAAGGCGCGATTTGGCAATCCCGATCGTCGGCAGGTCGAGCCAGAGCCCCAGGTGCGCCGCCACACCCAGCTTGCGCGGGTGGGCAATGCCCTGGCCGTCGACCATCACCAACTGAGGCATTTGGGAGAGCTTGGCAAAGGCACCGAGCGCGGCGGGTATCTCACGAAACGATAAAAGCCCCGGCACATAGGGCATACGCGTTGGCTCGCGGTGAACGACCTGTTCGATCTGCTCGAGATAAGGCGCCTTCTGGGGGTCCCACTTCAGTAGCACGACCGCAGCGCGGGTAGTTTCGCCCTCGTCTTCGAAACCGATATCCACCCCGGCGATGAGCTTCACCTCGTCGAGGCGATCACTAAGCTCCAGCCGCCCGGCAAGCTCGGTTTGCAGCGCGATCGCGTCTTTGGGCTCGAGATTCCAGTCGTGTAACGGCGCATCCATGGCAGTTTTCTCCCTTTGAAACGTTAAGCGTAGAGCATCGAGCAGCCAATAAAAAACCCCGCTCGAAAGCGGGGTTTTGCTTGGCCTGGCTCGCGATTAAGCGCGTTCGCGGCGACGGACCGGCGCATCGCCGCCTTCGTCACGACGGCGACGCGGTGCGCGCTCCGGAGTGCTGCTGTCTTCGCTGATCTCAAGCGGCCGACCGGCCACACGGGCGCGCGCCATCTTGGTCAGGATGGTAGACGGCAGGTTACTGGGCAGCTCGACCACCGAGAAGGCGTTGCGAATATCGATACGCCCGATACGCGCGCCTTCGATACCACCTTCATTGGCCAAGGCGCCGACCAACTGGCCGGGCTTGACGCCATCCTTGTGACCCACGGAAACGCGGTAGCGAGTCATGCCTTCGCTGGGCGCGCTCGAACGCTCGCGACGGTTAGCGGGCTTGCCGCTGTCCTTGCCGCCTTCACGCGGGGCACGCTCTTTGCGCGGGGCCTGCAAGCGGCCGATGGGTGCTTCGTCGGCGCGGGCCATGGCGGCAAAGGCACAGGCCAGCTCGACCGGGTCGTGACCCTCTTCGACCAGACGCTCGACCAGCGCACGCTGCTCTTCAGCGCCCTTGGTCAGCGCGGCCACGACGCGCTGATGGAACACCTCGTCCCGGTGAGCGCGAATGGCGCTTTCGTCGGGCAGCGGCATTTCGGCCATTTTCTGACCGGTTGCCTGCTCCATCCAGCCCACTTTACGACCTTCGCGGAAACCGGCGAAGGTGATCGCGATACCGCTACGCCCGGCACGACCGGTACGGCCGATACGGTGGGTATAGGCTTCGGCGTCCTGGGGCAGGTCATAGTTGATGACGTGGGTGATACGCGAAACGTCCAGACCGCGTGCGGCGACGTCGGTGGCGATCAGCACGTCGACCTTGCTGCGCTTCAAGCGCGTGATGGTGCGCTCACGCAGGCTCTGATCGAGATCGCCCGACAGGCCAGCAGCGTTGACACCACGGGCGGTCAGTTGCTCGACCAGGGTGGTGCACGCGGCACGCGTACGTACGAAAACGATGGCCGCATCGACGGGCTCGACTTCGAGAATACGCGACAGCGCTTCGAGCTTGGCGCCACCATCGACGCGCACGATGCGCTGCTCGATGTTTTCGCCGGTGGTGGTTTTCGATTCGATCGCCACTTTCACCGGGTCAACGAGGTAACGATTAACGATACGCTCGATTTCGGCGGGCAAGGTCGCGGAGAAGAAGACACGCTGAGCATCTTTCGGGGTATCGGCGACCACGCGTTTTACGTCGTCGATAAAGCCCATGCGCAGCATTTCGTCGGCTTCGTCCAGCACCAGCGCCTGAAGGTCACCAAGTTTCAAGCTGCCGCGGTCCAGGTGGTCGATAATACGACCCGGGGTACCGACGACGACCTGAGCACCGCGCTTGAGCGCGCCCAGCTGCTCGCGATACTCCTGACCGCCGCACAGCGTGGCCACTTCCAGGCCTTTGAGATTCTGACCGTACTTGGTGAACGAAACCGCTACCTGTTGGGCCAGTTCGCGCGTCGGCGCCATCACCAGCACCTGAGGCGCATGGCGGTCGAGATCGATACGCGAGAGTAACGGTAATGCAAACGCCGCGGTTTTACCGGTACCTGTTTGGGCCTGGCCCAACATGTCACGGCCTTCCAGCAGCGCGGGAATGGTTTTCGCCTGAATGGGCGAAGGGGTCTGGTAGCCCTGTGCTTCAACAGCAGAAAGAACGGCAGGCAACAGAGCAAGATCGCCGAAGCTCGGCGAGGCGACAGAAGTCGAGGTCATTAATCACACCTTGGTAGACCGGCGTGGCCGGCAAAAAACATCGTAAGCGTCTTCGACACGTTGGTCAGCGTACTCGCGCTGAACACAAACGCCGCTTGGCGGATCGCTTGATAAAGGAGTCAAAGACGCCGGTCGCACCTGGCATCCAGTTGGCAGAAACATGAATAACGCGCCAACCGTTGTGGCGACCTTCTGCGTCGATTTCACCCGGTTGGTGAAATGCTAAAGACGCGCCATCTTCACAGCAATGAACATCTCAAAGGGATGTTCCCGCAAGCGCCACTACGCAATGAGTGCTACGCAGTCTAACGCTTACCGTCGTGATGGAGGGGTCAACACATGCGAGGAGGGCGAATACTAGCACTTCAAAAATTATCTGGCTAGCTTTTTTGCTTTACCCAACTTGAACAAGCGACCTTGCGCTTGTCGACATATGGTCTAAAATTTTAACTGCAATAACGTTTTATGCAGTCAAGGAGAGAGACGATGAATTGGGATCAAATCGAAGGCAAATGGACCGAAGTCAAAGGCAAGGCGCGTTCGAGCTGGGGTGAGTTCACCGATGATGAACTCGACCAGATCGGCGGCAAAAAGGAACAGCTCGTCGGTAAGCTTCAGCAGAAATACGGTCTAGAGCGCGAAGAAGCCGAAAAGCGCGCCGATGACTGGGCGGACAGCCTGTAAGAAAGCCAACAGTTAAAACGTAGTGAACACGTCAACGGCGTTATGAGCGGTTTTTAGAAAGCCGCTCATAAAACGCCACAGGAAGTTAAAGGAGTAACGCGATGCGTAAATCACTGCTACTGGCTGCAATGAGCACCACCCTGCTGGCTGGCATGGCCTTCAATGCGCAGGCATCCCAAGAGCCTCAAGGCGTCTACTCCGCCGAAGACATACTGGATGCCGAGGTTTATTTCTCTAACGGCTCCGGTGAAGAAGTCGGCGATGTCGACGATATTTTATTCGACGATGACATGCGCATCACTGGCCTTGTGATCGAAAGCGGCGCCGTTCTAGGCCTTGGTGGTCGTGAAATCGTGGTCGGCACAGACTACTTTACGCTTGAAACCAGCACGGAAGGCGATGGCGAGACCGAACACCGCATCATGTTGACCGCTACTCCTGAAGAAGTGGAAAGCTTCCCCGCCTACAACCGCGACTGGTGGGAGCAGACTCAAAACAACGCGCGCAGCGCTTGGCAAAGCACTCGCGACGGCGCCCAGAGCGCCTGGCAATCGACTCGCGAAGCGTTCGATGACGACGAGAACCAGCCCCAGCAATAAGCGGCTCGTCTAAACGCGCATAAAAAGGCCGCCCATCGGGTGGCCTTTCGTTTTGTCAGATGCCCCTTTTTAAAAAAGGGCCTCGACGGTTTGCGGTTACTTTTTTGCCGTTACTTGTTTCGTTACTTCCGATGCGTACGAATGCCTTTACCTTCTAGCCGCTCACGATCGTGAGGGCGCTCAAAATCGAGTAGCGGACCGGCGGGGACGATCCGAGTCGGATTGATCGTTTCGTGGCTGTAATAGTAGTGGCGCTTGATGTGGTCCATATTCACCGTCTCGGCAACACCTGGCCACTGGTACAGCTCACGCAGATAGTTCGAGAGATTGGGGTAATCCTCGATACGCTTATAGTTGCACTTGAAGTGGCCGAAATAGACCGCGTCGAAACGCACCAGGGTCGTAAACAAGCGAATATCAGCTTCGGTCAGCCACGCTCCTGCCAGGTAGCGGTTTTCTGCCAAACGCGCTTCCAGCCGGTCGAGCGCGTCGAACAGTGCCTTGACATGCTTCTCGTAAACATCCTGCTCGGTGGCAAACCCCGACTTGTAGACCCCGTTGTTCACGTTGTCGTACACATCGTCGTTGACTTCATCGATGGTTTCACGCAGATCCTCGGGGTAGAAGTCGAGATCGTTGCCGGTCAGTTCATCGAAAGCACCGTTGAGCATGCGCAGCAAATCAGCGGACTCGTTATTGACGATGGCGCTGCGCGTTTTGTCCCAAAGCACCGGCACCGTGACGCGCCCGGTATAGGCCGGGTCGGTCATGGTATAGAGCTCGTAATGGTAATTCACCCGGTTGATGGGATCGCCACTCGAGCCTTCCTCTTCGTTATAGGTCCAGCCCTTATCGAGCATCAAGGGACTAACGTGGGAAACGCCAATCAATGGCTCTAACCCCTTGAGCTTGCGCATGATGAGTGCTCGGTGCGCCCAGGGGCAGGCCAGGGATACGTAAAGGTGATAACGGTCTTTTTCGGCGGGAAAACTTTGTCCCTGCTGCTGACCACTTCCTTCTACCCAATCGCGTAACTGGGCCGACTCGCGCACGAACTCGCCGCCATGCTTTTTGGTGTCATACCACTGATCGACCCACTCGCCTTCTACTAATAGTCCCATCGGGCGCCTCCTGTAATTTGCGTCTCTGCTTATGTTTTTAGAGCATAGCGCGCTTTACGATGCACTCAAGCGGATGTTTTACCCTGTTTCATTCGAGTAAATTGAATCCTCCGGGCACTGCTCGATCACCGCCTCGCGAAGCACTTGGGCCATGGCGTGAGTGGCCGGGCCTGCATGGTCGCGATCCTTGAAAATCAGTTGAAAAGGCGCTTCGCGAATTCCCCCGGCAGTAAGGGGTAGCGGCTTCAGGTCCCCGCGCTCGAGCTCCTCGGCGATCCGGGTGACCGGCATCCAGGCAAAGCCCAGGCCGCGCTTTATCATATCAAGCGATGTATTGAGGTGGCTGACCGTCCAGCGCTGTTCGGCCTTGAGCCACCCCGCATTGGCGGACTGGCGGTTGGCCGAGTCGCGCACGACCAGCTGGCGATATTGCGCCAGGTCGCGCAGATCAAGGTCACGCCCCAGCCCGTGCAGCGGGTGATCCGGATGCGCCACCGCGATAAAGCGCACGTTGGCTAACGGCTCGCCCAGAAACCCCGGCACTTCCATGCCGGAAATCACCAGATCCACTTGCCCATCGAACAGCATCTCTACCCCGCCATTGAGTACGCTTTCATAAAGCTGGACCCGGACCTGCGGGTAGGCCTCGGAGAAGCGCTCGAGCGCTTTGGCCTGAGCATCCGCGGGAAACACCTGATCGATGGCGACCGCCACTTCCGTTTCGAGCCCTTCGGCAAGCCGTGTGGCAATGTCCTCTATCGAGGCGGCGCTCTCGATGAGCTGACGCGCCCGGCGCAGCAATAGCTCACCGGCCTCGGTCAGGCGGACCTGGCGGCCGACCGGCTCGAGCACCTGAACGCCAAGCTGCTCCTCCAGCTTGTGCACCGCATGATTGAGCGTAGAAGGGCTTTTATGAATAGCCTGCGCGGCGCGCGCAAAGCCACCGTAATCTACAACGGCAGCGAGCATGTGCCACTGAGCAAGTGTTACCCGAGACATTTCGATTTCCTCGACGCTAAAAGCGTATTAGTGCGCTTGGTCTTCGAAAAAACTTTAACAGAATGCTGGCGGCGGCGAATAGCTAACTTGTGCGGCGGCTCATGCTGCTTCAACGAAAACACTAAAAAACAGGGAACTTTTTGAAAATATTGTATAACATCGCCTTTGCTTCTACTTTGCTATAAGACAAATGAGCTATTGCTCTTTAGTTACAAAAAAATACAAAGACGCAGAGACTAAAGTACTCTTTACAATCACTGCATTAACTAGCGGGCTAACAATTTCCGGAAACACCGTTTTATTCCAAAGGCGCTTTCTCTGTACCCAGCCAATCCTTGTACAAACACATGGTGCCGGTAGCCGCTCAAAACGCCGTAGAAAAAGCGTTTTTGGAAACGGCTCTCGATGTTCGCGGGCAGCCAGCGCGATAAACCATTGATCCTTGCTATAGGGAAGGCTTTACAACAAACCACTATTGTCTATATTCATACGCTTGAACCGATACAACTACATTTAGGTGTACAAGCTATTGGCAGGTTTAAAAACTCAGTTTTCGTATCACCAACGCTATTAGCAAACACTGTTTCTTAACAAGTCTCTTCCTGTCCGGTTTTTTCGCTAACGCGAAACCCCTCGCTATGTATGTAAATACAGTCTATTCACCCCTACCCCCATGGGGTATTGTTCCCGTGCTTGTTCACTTTCACGTTCATTTTCACCACGAACTCGGCGGTCAATTTACCCATGTTGCGAATCCTTCATTCGCTGCCCCGCGCACATAAATTATTACTTTTACCCGTGGCTACAATGGTCACCGTGCTGGGCACACAAAAGCTTATAACGACGTACCAGGATCTCAATAAACCCCATACGTCCCTGGAGAGCGTGCTTGTACCGCTACCCAGCGACTCTTTTACTACCGTTCCCTCCTTGCATCAGGAGCGTCAACCGGTAGCCAAAGCGATCGACCGCGCCTCCCGCGCCATCGACGCCACCCGCGAGCAGATCCCGCTAAGTGATCTCGCCGCTTCAGAGATTATCGATCTCGATGTCATCGCCACTGCCGAGGCATCAATCGCCAGCGAAATCGATGCAAAGCCCGTACTGGACGACGGCGCCATTCACATGGCGGTGGTGTTTGGCACCCTGACCAGTGGCATGCTCAATATCGACGAACCGGGCACCCCGGGGCCGGTCGAGATTGCCGATGCTACTTCTTCCGTGGATAGCGCCACCTCTTACGAGGATTATGGCATTGAGCTATTCGACGACATCTCCTTTCTCGAGCTCGAACTGGCCGCTGAAGAGCCCTTCGTTCCCGAGTGGGCTACCCATATCGTAGAGCCGGGTGAAACCTTTGCCGTACTGGCGCAAAACGAGCTGGGGCTTGGCTACAGCGAAGTGCTGGCCCTTTTGGACGACATGCCGAACCCGCGCATTCTCACCAACTGGCGCGCCGGTAACAGCTTCGATTACCAGTTGGACGAAAACGGCAACTTGCTCGCGCTGCGCATGATGAAAGACATCCGCGACGGCGTGCTGCTCGAGCGCAATGAAGACACCTCGTTCGCGGCAACCGTCATCGAACGTCAGGGCGAGCCGGTTCAGCGTCTGTTCGCCGGTACCGTTAGCGGTAGCTTTGCGCGCTCAGCCCAGGCAACGGGGCTTTCAAGCAGCTCGGTGACCGAGCTGACACGCCTTCTCGAGAAAAAGCTCGACTTCCGGCGGGATAGCCGTCGCGGTGACAGTTTCAACGTGCTGGTCGAATCCGACATGATCGACGGCGAGACACTGGATTCGCGCGTACTGGCGGTCGAGTACGACGGCGAGCGCATGGATTTGACGATGGTGCGTAACGCGGCGGATGACAACTTCTATACGCCGGAAGGCAGCGGCCTGGAGCCGGGCTTTGCGCGTCATCCCTTCGAAGGCAGCTACCGTTTGAGCTCTAACTTCAACCCGAACCGCAAGCACCCGGTCACCGGCCGTATCAGCCCGCATAACGGCACCGACTTTGCCATGCCGATCGGCACCCCCGTCACCGCCCCGGCGGACGGCCGGGTCGAGCGGGTGACCAATCACGCAGCAGCCGGCCGCTACATAGTGATTCGCCATGATAACGGCTACCGCACGCGTTATCTGCACCTGTCAAAACCGCTGGTCAATGCCGGCGATCGCGTGACCATGGGCGAGCGCATCGCGCTTTCCGGCAACACCGGGCGTAGCACCGGCCCGCACCTGCATTACGAAGTCATCGTCAATAACTCACCGGTTAACGCCATGACCGTAGAGCTTCCCGAGTCCTCGAGCCTGACCGGCGATACGTTGATCGCGTTCAAGAACCAGGCCGAACCGATGCTGGCTGCCCTCAACAGCGGCGAGACCGGTACGATCAATGTAGCCAACTACCAGCGCGACGAATAAAGAGCCTGCTCACTTGCGCTAAAAAAAGCCGCCCAATCGGGCGGCTTTTTTGCGTCTTTAGACCACACGCCCCATCAAACCGGGCGGCTTAGCGCATCGAGCAGCGCATCGTCGTGACGGTAGATATCGTCGCGGAACTCGATCTCGCCCTCGGCATTGGGCCAGGCGGTCAGGTAGTGCAACATGACCGGAATGCGCTGCGGCAAATTCACGTTTTGATCGCTGCTGCCTCGGCCAATGAGCGTATTGACCCGGTGTTGGCTGCCGCTGTCGCGCAAAAGCATCTGGGCAAGTTCGCTAATGCCTTCCACGCGGATACAGCCGGAGCTGAGCGCGCGCTGTGTGCGACCGAACGCGCCCTGGGCGGGCGTATCGTGCAGATAAATCATGTCGTCGTTGGGAAAACGAACCACGATTCGCCCTAGCGGGTTGCCACTGCCCGCCGTTTGCCGAAGCATGACGCCACCGGGGCGCTGCCAGTCGACGCTTTCCGGATCCAACCGCTCGCCGGCGGGGCTTAGCACCTGAATATTGCGCGAGGAAAGATAGCCTGTATGGCTACGCACCCGGGGCAGCACGTCTTCGCGCATGATGGTGGGCGGAATCGTCCAGCTCGGATTGATGGTGAGATGGCTGATCGCCGAATGGATCATCGGCGTGGCCCGCTGGGGCGAACCGACCACGACCCGGGCATCCCACTGCTCGCCGTTGGGGCGCACGTAGTGAAGCTTGTAACCGGCCACATCGACCCATACACGGGAAGGCTCGCTTTCGAAGTGTTCGAGCCAGCGTGCCCGCTCAAGATTGATACGCAGTTGATCGATCCGACGGGACAGCGGCGTATTGAGTGCCCGCCGCGTTTTGTCGCCGACCACGCCGTCCGCCTGGAGCTGGTGGCGGCGCTGGAAACGCTGGACGGCGCGCTCAACGGTGGTGTCGAAGCGACGTTGATCACCGTTTCGTTTAACGGCCTCCACCATCGGGTAGGCGCCGTCGTCAGCGGCGACTAACCCGCTTTCGCCCCAGAGCGCCAAACGCTCGCGCAGCGTCACCACATCGGCGTCGGTATCGCCCACGCGCAGCGCGTCGTCACGCCCGGCCAGGTACGCCACGCTGGCACTGCCTCGGCGCTCGAGGGCACGGTAATCGCTCAGCATCTGGCGAAGTTCGCGGTACGCATTCGACTGGGGCCTGGCGACCTCGAAAGCCGCCTCGACGTCGCCCTGGGCGAGGGCCTGACGCACCTGAACCATGCTGTATCCCCGCGCCGGGCGCTCGCCGCTCCACTGTGTATTCAGCGCTTTGGGGTCCACCTTGCCCCGCGAGAGGTGATCCAGCGCCAGCAGCAGGGTTTGCGTGGCCTTGAGGTCGAAACGCGCCTGAGCGCTGGCATCGCCCTGTTGGCTCACACGGAAATCATCGAGCAGCCGGCTTCCCTGATAGTCACTGGGGGTCAAGCCATCCTGGTCGAGACGCGCCAAAGCCTCGGCCAGCGACTCGACACGCTCGGCGTCTTGCCAGACCAGTTGATCTTCACGGGCCTGGTAGAACGCGGCCACGGGTAGATCGCTTACGTAGGCGTTTAACTGCTGAGCCAATGCCGGTTGAGCCGGGGCGTCGGCATGGGCATGATGGATAGCATACGGAAGGGGTAGCAGGGCGGCGGTCAACACGGCACCCAAGGCCCATTTCTGAATTGGCGGTTTCTCGTTCATAACCCCTCCATGGGTTACTATGCGGTGTCGCATGCCAACCCCATAAAGATAAAACATGCGCACGCTTGTCATGATGTTATCGCTTTGCGTACCACTAATTATAGTAGGTCTTACACTATGCGGCTCGGATTAAGCTTTTTTAGCAAATTTTTCTTTCTCCCGACACTGCTGGCAAGCGCCCCCCTTCAGGCCGCACCACCCGCGCCATTTTTTTCCCAGATGACCGCCTTACCGCCAGCCGGCGTCTCACCGCTTCACCAGCAACTTCAGTTGCTCGCCCCTTCCGCGACCCCTAAAGCGCTGCAACTCGCCGCTCAGGCACTTAGCTGCGCCGACCCCGGCGCCGAGCGCCTGGCGGTGATCGACTACTCACTGCCGTCGACCGAACAGCGCCTGTGGGTGTTCGATCTTCACCAAAACCGGCTGCTGTTCAAAGAGCTGGTCTCCCACGGGCGCGGCTCCGGGGACGCCAACGCCGAGGTGTTCTCCAATACCCCGGAAAGCTATCAGTCGAGCATCGGACTTTTTCGCACTATGAACAGCTACTACGGGCGCAACGGCTACTCGCTGCGCCTCGACGGGCTGGAGGCGAACGTCAACGACCAGGCCTTCGATCGCGCAATCGTCATTCACGGCGCCCACTACGTTAGCGACGACTTCATTACCCAGACCGGCCGGCTGGGTCGCAGCCACGGCTGCCCGGCGGTTCGCGAAGAGATCACTTACCCCTTGATCGACAGCTTGAAAGAGAGCCAGTACGTTTTCGCCTACTATCCGGATGCCGAATGGATGGCGAATTCAGCGTTTTTGCGCTGCTCCGAAGGCGGTATTTACCAACTCGCGGCCGCCGCCTACTAAAGCGCCACCCACCGCCGCCTCTCTCCCAGGCAGGCTTCGTTGAAGCCCTTGCTTTCGCGGCACGCGTTTTATGCCATGCTTAGGCTTTCCTACTTGAAGTGAGGAAGTTGGCATGGCAAAGGTAAAAACGCTGGATCTGGCCCTTCAGGGCGGTGGCGCCCACGGCGGCTACACCTGGGGCGTGATCGACCGCCTGCTTGAAGATGAGCGCATCGAAATCGAAGGCATCAGCGGGACCAGCGCCGGCGCCATGAACGGGGTCGTGATGGCCGACGCGCTGACCCGCGGTGATAAAGAGACCGCCCGCGAGGCGCTACGCGGCTTCTGGCAGGCGGTTAGCCGAGCCGGTATGGCAAGCCCCATTCGCCGCTCGCCGCTTGACGTGCTCACCGGCAACTGGAGCCTTGATCAGTCACCAGGCTACATCGCCATGGACCTGATGAGCCGGCTCGTCTCCCCTTACCAGCTCAACCCTTTGAACATCAACCCGCTGCGCAGCATCGTGGACGAGCACATCGATTTCGAGCGGGTGCGCCGCTGCGACCGGCTAAAGCTATTCGTTGCCGCCACCAACGTGCGCACCGGCAAGCAGCGGGTGTTCCGCCGCGAAGAGATGAGCCTGGACGCAGTCATGGCCTCGGCCTGTTTACCCTTCGTGTTTCAGGCCGTGGAAATCGACGGCGAAGCCTACTGGGACGGTGGCTACATGGGCAACCCGGCGCTCTTCCCGCTCATGGAGGAGTGCAGCGCCCGGGACATATTGCTGGTGCAAATCAACCCCATCAGCCGCGACACCCTGCCCACCAGCGCCTCGGGGATCATGAACCGTCTAAACGAAATCACCTTCAATGCCGCGTTGATCAAGGAGATCCGGATGATCGCCCTGCTCAAGCACGCGCTTGACGAGCAGGGGATCGAGAACTGCTACCAGCAGACGCTCTTTCACCGCATCAGCGGCGAACACGCGCTGGAGAGCCTGTCGGTATCGAGCAAAATGAACGCTGAGTGGCCGTTTTTGTGCCACCTGTTCGACCTGGGCCGCGCCGCCGCCGAACGCTGGCTCCAGGAGAACTTCGAGGCGCTGGGCGAGCGCTCGACTCTGGACATCGACACCGTCTACATGAATGAGTGACCCGTTTGGAAAAGGGGGCCGCTTGGAACGTAAAGCGCTCTGAACGACGCTCTTTGCCGATACGAGAGGTTTGCAACATCCCGCACCATTAGCCATTCTGAGGGTTCCCCTATTAATAATGGCAAGGAGCGCATCCCATGCAAGACCGTGTATTACTCATCACCGGGGCCTCGAGCGGCATCGGCGCGGCTACTGCCCGGGCCGCCGCGCGTGAGGGCTATAAACTGGTGCTTGCCGCACGCTCGACGGACAAGCTCGAAGCCCTCGCCCAAGAGCTTGGCCAGGAAAACTTGCTCACCGTCGAGCTGGATGTGACCGATATGGCACAACAGCACGCCATGGTGGAGCAGGCAATGGAAACCTTTGGCCGCATTGACGGCGTCTTTGCCAACGCCGGACGGGGCGGCTCGCCGGGCGGGTTTAGCGGCGCCGACCACGAGACCTGGCGCGAGATGATTCTCACCAACGTGTACGGCGTGGGGCTGACGCTGCAGGCCTGCCTGCCAGCGCTCAAGCGCAGTGCCGGCCACGTGCTGCTCACAGGCTCCGCGGCTGGCCGGGCGACTATCCCCGGCTCGATGTACAGCGCCACCAAATGGGCGGTGACCGGCATGGGCTATAATCTGCGCGAAGAACTTCGCGGTAGTGGCGTTCGCGTCACCTTGATCGAGCCTGGCATGGTCGATACACCCTTTTTCGATGAACCCCCGGAGCATGCCCTGGAAGACAAGGATATCGCCAACGCGGTGGTCTACGCGCTGAATCAGCCTCCCCACGTCGACGTCAACGAGATACTGATTCGGCCCACGCCGCCCCGTGAATAGCGCCTTTAGCCCTTCCCCGCTTCGGCCCTGATGCTTTTGAACCGTGAGCATCAGGCCGTGGCCTTGTTTTATCTCCCTCCCGCCCGCATTACATAGTATTAACAAGCGTGCTAATGACTTCATCGGGATCGTCATTGGCCGCCACACTCCCAATGTGCAGGTGAACCATGAGCCAACTCGCCGAGACCGCCTTATCGGTGCTGGATCTAGCCCCCATCCGCGAGGGCGGCAGTGCCGCTGAAACCTTCGCCAACAGTGTAGAGCTCGCCCAGCGCACCGAGCAGCTGGGCTACACCCGTTTTTGGCTGGCCGAGCACCACAATATTGCGGGTATCGCCAGCGCTGCCACGTCCGTTTTGATCGGCCACGTGGCCGGGCATACCTCACGCATTCGCGTAGGTAGCGGTGGCATCATGCTACCCAACCACGCGCCGCTGGTGATCGCCGAGCAGTTCGGCACGCTGGAAACGCTCTATCCTGGGCGCATCGACCTGGGCCTCGGCCGGGCCCCGGGTTCGGACGGCGCGACCATGCGCGCCATGCGGCGAAGCGCCCAGGCTGGCGTCGACGACTTCCCCGCCCAGCTCGACGAGCTGACCCGCTACTTAAGCGATGAAGCGCCGGGCCAGCAGGTCAAGGCCGTTCCCGGCCAGGGGACTCACGTACCCACCTGGCTTTTGGGCTCCAGCGGCTACAGCGCGCAGCTTGCCGCGCGCCTTGGCCTGCCGTTCGCGTTTGCCGCCCAGTTCGCCCCGGGGTACCTGTTCGAGGCGTTACGGCTCTATCGCGATAATTTCCGCCCCTCCGAGGTGCTTTCCAAACCGCACGCCATGGTGGGGCTTCCGGTCATGGCCGCCGAAAGCGATGAAATGGCGCGCTACCTAGCCACCACCGCGCAGCAGAAGTTTCTCAACCTGATCCGCGGCAAGCCTACCCAGTCAAGGCCGCCGGTCGAGCAGCTCGACTGGACGCCCATGGAGCAGGCCCAGGTCAGCCAGTTTTTGGGCGCCGCGATCATTGGCGGCCCACAGACGGTCAAGGAAGGGCTCGAGGCGTTCCAGGCGCAAACCGGCGCCGACGAGCTGATGATCAATAGCGACTTTTTCAATCAGGAAGACCGGCTGAAAAGTTACGAGATCGTCGCCGAGGTCGCGCGTTAACGCCCTCGAGACATCGTGTTTTACCCTTTAACGTTTAGCGAGCGGACAGCCCATGACCGATATGACGATCGCGCCGATGACGAAGGACGACTTTCGGGCTTTTTGGCCTACCTTTAGCGCCATTGTAGAGGCCCAAGAGACCTACGCCATCGCGCCGGATATCTCGTTTGACGCCGCTTACGCGCTCTGGTGCGAGGCGCCCGCGGCCACGCTGGTGGTCAAGGATAGTCAGGGCGCGGTGTTGGGCTCGTACTATCTAAAAGCCAACGCGGCGGGTCCGGGCCAACATGTGTGCAACTGCGGCTACATGGTAGCCCAGGCTGCCCGCGGCCGCGGGCTTGCCCGTACCCTGTGCGAGCACTCGCAAACGCTTGCCAAAGAGCACGGCTTTCTCGCCATGCAGTTCAACGCCGTGGTCAGCACCAACGAAATCGCCGTAGCGCTCTGGCAGAAGCTTGGGTTCAGCTTTGCCGGCACCGTGCCAGGCGCATTTCGCCACCCCACCCAAGGGCTGGTGGACACCTACGTCATGCATAAATTTCTATAACGGCGCATTTCCCGCTAAATTTCCCGCCCCTTTTGCCGATAACGCTACTAACGCAGTGAACCCAACGGATCGCTGCGTTGGCATTCCCTGCTACCAGCGTAACGCCTTATCGGATCGCGACGCTGGCTTTTCCTGCTATTGCTCTGCTTGAGTGAGATCCTAAAGTACATGAAGAATATATCCGTAAAATATGCCTTGGCCGGGGCATTGGGATTGCTGGTGGTCATGTTATTGATCGTGGCCGCATTAGGAATACGCGCCGAGAATAGCGCCGTTAATAGTCTCTCGGCCCTCGATGAAGTCGCCGCTCGTCAAACGGCGTACATCAATCGCACCGAAGTCAACCTGATGGAACTCAGAGTACGCTTAGAGCATTATCAGGAATATTCCGAAGGCGGCAATACCGCGTTGGCCGACCTGACACTGGAGCGTGCCCGGGCCGCCCTGACGCGGGCCGATGAGCGCTTTGCCGAATTCAGCGCCATCCAGGTGCCGGCGGACTCGCCACGCGCGTCACTGATCAACTCGTTGAACAGCGAGTACGCGCGGCTGGTAAGCCCGGCACTGCTGAGCGCCTTGACGCAGGGGGGCTATGATGCCCTGATGGTCCAACGTAGCCGGCTCAACGAGCAGTTCGATACGTTTACCCAAAACGTACGCGACTTTAACGAATACACGCGCAACTTTGCTCAAAGGACTACCGCCGCCGCCGAGGCGTCACGTAACCGCGATACCCTCATTTTTGGGGTCTTGATTGCGCTTGCGTTAATCGCCTATGCAGTCGTGCAAGTCGGTATCAACCGGCTGGTCGTGGCACCGTTACAAGGCGCCGTCAAACTTTGCGAACGTATCGCCCAGGGGGATCTAACCCAAAGTGTCGAGGCGCGCGGGCGTAACGAGATCGGGCGGCTTTACAGCGCCATGAGCGATATGCAGACCCAGCTACAGCAAATGATGACGACGCTTGGGAAAAGCAGCCGTACCGTGGCCGCCAACTCCCGCGAGATCGCCGGCGGAAGCCAGGACCTTGCCTCGCGTACCGAGCAGCAAGCCGCCGCCATTCAGCAAACGGCGGCCAGCATGGACGAGATCTCCTCGATCGTTCGCCAAAACGCCGACACGGCGGGCCAGGCCGAAAAACTAACGGTCAGCGCCGCGCAAAAAGCCCAACAGGGTCAAACCGAGGCCGAGCGCTCCGGCGAATGGATGCGCGATCTCGAGAAGGACTCCCAGAAGGTTCACGACATCGTTCAGGTCATCGACTCGATCGCCTTCCAGACCAACATTCTCGCGCTTAACGCCTCGGTGGAAGCCGCCCGCGCCGGCGAACACGGTCGCGGCTTTGCCGTAGTGGCCAGCGAAGTACGCTCGCTGGCTACCAAGACGACGAACTCTTCGAAAGAGATCCGCACGATGATCGAGGATATCGCCCAGCGTATCGCCGAGGGCGCCAATCAGGCGATCCATAACGGCCAGAGCATGGGCGAGGTCAACAAGGCCGTTCGCCACGTGACCGACATGATGCAGGAGCTGGCCCTGGCGGCCAAGGAGCAAGAGTCGGGCATCGCGCAGATCAGTACGGCCATTGCGCAGATGGACTCCGCAACCCAGGAAAACGTCTCGTTGGTAGAGGCGACCAGTACGGCGTCCGCCTCGCTTGAAGATGAAGCCACGCGCCTGGCATCGATCGTGGAGACCTTTAAACTGCCAAGCGGTGGGCAAGCAGCGACACGCACCCTGGCGCCTGCGCAAAAGCCTGCCCTTTCACTTCCTTCACGCAAGCCCGCCCCCGCCAAATCCCCCAGCGCGGAACCCGAATGGGAGGCGTTTTAACCTCGCAATAAGTCGCCGGGCAGCCTCTGGCTGCCCGGTCCTTTCTGCACGGCGGTTGAAACACCGCAGCCAAAATCAGCTCATCATTCACACGCCGAAGGATTAGCCGGGGGTCTGCTCGGCCAGGGCGTCCTGCAAATAGCGCTCGGCCTGGCCGCTTCCCATGGCGGTGAGGTGTTCGATGTTACGTTCGGGAATGGCCTGGGTATCGCCATAAAACGCGATGGCTTTCTCGACGCTTGCCTCGCGCAGCAGGTGCACCATGGCGTAGGGCGAACGGTTGGTGTAATTCGAGGCCTCCTCGGGTGCCACACCATCGAAGCAGTAGTCCGGGTGGAAGGTCGCCAACTGGTAAACCCCTTCGTAACCCTGATCAATAAGAATGCTTTCGGCCAGTTCGACGTAGTCCAGATAGTGTTCGAAATGCTTGAACAGCGTCGGGAAGACCAGCAACGTGGTCTCGGTGTCCGGATGTTCATCCAGCCACGCGACTTCGTTCATCAGCTCTTCCAGCGCTACTTCGACTTTCTTCGAGCGCACCACGGCGACGCGGATGGCCGCCCTCTCCAGCTCACGCTGGGCAAAAGGGCATATATTCTGTGCCACGATAAAATTGCGCACCCAGCTCAACGTTTGCCCGGCGACTACCTCGTCTGAATATTGCATTACGCTTTACGCCCATCTTCGCATGTCGATGCGCGCCAGTTTACACCAGTGCGCGCAACAATTATGCGTCCAAGGTGTTTGGGTTCCGAATCTGGAAACACTGTAGCGCCGCGTCGTAGGATCTAGTGATGTGCTCATCGAGCAGCTGGCGTGCCGCCTGGGCGTTGCGTTCAAGCGCCAGCACCACGAGCTGGTGGTGTTCCTCGTCGAGTTGCTGGCGA
This sequence comes from Vreelandella sp. GE22, assembly GCF_968212445.1. NCBI lineage: Bacteria > Pseudomonadati > Pseudomonadota > Gammaproteobacteria > Oceanospirillales > Halomonadaceae > Vreelandella > Vreelandella sp. GE22. The sequence goes on along the minus strand of NZ_OZ309110.1, from coordinate 854,553 downwards.
ACCGCTGGCATTTCGGGGCCCTGACGGCGGTAGCGGTCGAACTGGTCATGAAGCTGCTCGATGAAGCGCAGTAGCCAGACAGAGCCGCAGGGAGCGACCAGGGTGCGATGAAACCGGGTATGCAACCGCTCCCACTCATCCTCTTTCTCGGGGGCCATATCCGCGCACTTCAAACGATGCTCGGCGGCCAGCAAATCTGCCTCCCAGGTCGCATCACCGTGGGCAATGGCTTGTTCGAACGCCATTGCCTCCAGCGCCAGGCGCGTTTTGGCAATATCGTCCAGCTCGGTACGTGTCAGAGTTGGCACACGAAATCCACGCTGATTCTCCTGAATCAATAGGCCATAGGCCGCCAGCTTATTCAACGCCTCGCGTAGCGGGCTCAACCCCACCTGATAGCGCTCTTTCAAGGCATTGATGGCCAACTTCTCGCCCGCGGCAAAGCGGCCATCGACGAGGTCCCTGCGCAGAATTTCGTAGATCCGGCTGGAGGCCGTAGCATTGGCCGGCGGGCATGGCGTATTCATCATGGCTTCCTTGTGGCGTAGAGCAGCGAACTGCCCGTCACACGTAATGGTTGAAGGTGCGCTGTTGACGCTGCACAAGCCGCTACATTATATTCAGCGTCATTAATAATCGATTTTAAAAAAATAAACGATTTTACCGACGACTTTACCACGGCGCGGTAATCGCGATGAAGCCATCTTAGCGAGCAATACTCCAATGAAACACACCGCACTGTTCTGGGCTTTCTTTCGGGTCGGCATCTTCGGTTTTGGCGGCGGGCCTTCGATGATCCCGTTGGTACACGCCGAAGTGGTCAAACGCTACGAGTGGCTTACCGACGAAGAGTTTGCCGACATTTTGGCCATTGGCAACACCCTGCCCGGGCCCATTGCCACCAAAATGCCGGGTTACATCGGCTATCGGGTAGGCGGCACTCTCGGTTGCATCACGGCGGTTTTGGCCGTTACCGGCCCCATGATCGTCGCCATGATCGTCATGCTGGGAGTGTTCAGCCGCTATCGCGATGTCGCTTGGATCAGTGGCATGGGCCAAGCGGTCATTCCGGTGGTCATGGTGATGATGGGGCAACTGACCTGGGACTTTCTGGAGAAATCCAAAGCGTCGCTTGGCTGGCTCGTCAGTAGTGTGATCGCGCTGGTTGCCGGTGCGCTGATCTACTGGCTCGGCGTTCACCCGGGCCTGATCATCGGCGCCATTCTGGCGGCCGCCCTCTTGAAGCCCAAGCCTAAAAAGCCCGTGGAGACCTCGCCATGATTTACTGGGAGCTGTTTCTGGCCTTTTTCATTCCCAATATCATCGGCTACGGCGGCGGCCCGGCCATCATTCCACTGCTCGAGGCAGAGGTCGTTGGCCGCTACGGCTGGATGACCTCTCAAGGGTTTGCGGAGACGCTGGCGCTGGGTAACGCCCTGCCAAGCCCGATCGCCACCAAAATGGCCGGCTACATCGGCTATGAGGTTGCCGGCATCGCCGGGGCATCGGTCGCCATCCTGGCCACCGTCGTTCCCTCGCTGCTGCTCATGCTGGGCGCGCTTGGCATTCTCTATCGCCACCGCGAATCCCCCCAGGTCAAGCGCATGAGTCAGTGGGTACGCCCGGTTATCGCGGTCATGATGGCGTGGCTAACGCTCGGCTTTTTTCTGGAAGGCATGGAAAGCGCCGGCCTCATCCATACATTGATCATTGGCGCTTTCGCCACCGCGGCGCTGGTGTGGTGGAAGATACACCCGGCCTTCGTGGTCATTGGCGCGCTCATTTACGGGGCCACGCTGCTCGGCTGATGCCCTTATCGTGGCCCGGGCGCTTGAGCCCGACACTGATTACGAGCGTTCACCTGGTAGTAACGGCCAAAGCGTTGCATCATGGCGCTTTTGATACGTTAAAGGTGCCCTGCGCTTTATGGCCTTGTTGAGCCCCTCCTCTTCGATTACCGGCTTTGTCAGCGTGTTCCGCTACAGCCGGCGCGCGCTGGCGCTGGTTTGGGGCACCTCCCGCTGGATGATGCTGGGCCTTGCCCTTTGCACGCTGGTGGCCGGTGTTTTGCCCGCGCTGGCAGCCTGGGTGGGCCAGTTGATCGTCGATGGCGTGGTCAGCGCCATGAATACCTTCGAGGCCGCCGAAGAACCGGTGCTTTTGATCATCATCGCGCCGGTGCTGCAGCTGGTGGCGCTCGAGGCGCTGATCATCGCGCTGATTGCGCTGGCCCAGCGCGGGCTCGCCGCCCAGCAGTCGCTTTTACGCGCGATGCTGGGCCAAAAGGTCAATGTGCTGATTCTCGAGAAAGCCGGCACGCTTTCCCTGGGCCAATTCGAGGACTCCGAGCTTTACGACAAGCTGACCCGCGCCCGGCGCGAGGCCTCTACCCGGCCGCTGGCGCTGGTCACTAAAACCTTTGGGTTCATTCAAAATGCGATTTCGCTGGGTAGCTTCAGTGTACTGCTCATTCAGTTCTCCCCCTGGGCGCTGTTGATTTTGGCCGTCGGGGCGGTGCCGGTGTTCATCTCCGAGGCGAAGTTTTCCGGCGACGCCTTCCGGCTTTTCCGCCGCCGCTCGCCACAAACGCGTATGCAGAGCTACCTGGAAACCGTGCTGGCGCGGGAAGACAGTATCAAGGAGGTCAAACTCTTTGGTCTCGAGCCGCTCTTTTTACGTCGCTACCGAGCCATTTTCGATCGTCTCTTCGCCGAGGATCGCCTGCTGACACTTAAGCGCGAGGGCTGGGGGTTCGTACTCGGCCTACTGGGCACGCTCACGTTTTATATCGCCTACGGCTGGGTGGTGCTCGAGACGATCGTCGGCGCGATCACTCTGGGCCAGATGACCATGTATCTAATGGTCTTCAAGCAAGGCCAGTCGGCGCTTTCCGCCATTCTGACCGCGATTAGCGGCATGTATGAAGATAACCTGTATCTCTCCAATCTTTACGACTACCTGGAGCACCCCACCGAACAGGAAGGCGGCACGCTGACCGTGGGCGCAGCACCCGGCGACGGGCTTCGCTTCGAGAACGTGAGCTTCGCCTACCCAGGCGGTGGCCAGGCGCTCGTGGATATCTCGTTGCATCTATTACCCGGGCAGAGCCTAGCGCTGGTAGGCGAAAACGGTTCGGGCAAAACGACGCTCATCAAACTGCTGACCCGGCTTTACCAACCCAGCGAAGGGCGTATTTTGCTGGATGGCAGCGACCTGCGGGATTGGGACGCGGATACGCTGCGCAAACGCGTGGGCGTCATTTTTCAGGACTTCGTGCGCTACCAGCTCCCGGTAGGCGAGAACCTCGGCGTGGGCGATATCCACGCCTTCGAGGACCAGGCGCGCTGGCAGCAGGCGGCGCACTTCGGCCTCGCCGACCACTTCATCGAGCGCATGCCCAAGGGGTATCACACCCAGCTTGGCCGATGGTTCAAGGATGGTCAGGAGCTTTCCGGCGGCCAGTGGCAAAAAATCGCGCTCTCGCGGGCCTACATGCGCAAGGACGCGGATATTTTAGTGCTCGACGAGCCCACCGCCGCCATGGACGCTGCCGCCGAAGCCGATGTATTCGCGCGCTTTCGCCAACACAGCCGCGACAAGATGACGATTTTGATCTCGCACCGGTTCTCGACCGTGCGAAGCGCCGGATTGATTCTGGTGATCGACCAAGGGCGTATTATCGAACAAGGTAGCCACGCATCGCTCATGGAACTCGAAGGCCGCTACGCACAGCTTTTTCAGTTACAGGCGGCGGGCTACCAGTAAGCGCCTAAAAGCGGCGCTCCTGCCTTACGGGGGAGGCCTTGTGGCCCACCCCGCTAAATGCCCCAAGCGAGCATTTACTCATCCCAGGCCGGCGCCATGTCCGAGTTGGCAATGCGTTCGCCGCGGTCGAGGGTCGCGATATCCGCCATTTCGGCCTCGGTCAAGGTGAGCCCGAAGGCCTTGATGTTGCTCTCGATATTACGCGCCTTGGTGGAGGACGGAATGGTGACGATGCCGCGGCCCTTGAGCCATGCCATGGCGATCCAGGCTATCAGCGTTGAAAAAAACACCACACCTGATATATTGAACCAGTGTTTCTATTTTCTAACAACATCGATCCGGAGATAACATGGAATCTCGCCAAGCTATCCATAGCGAACATGCCAAGCAATTAGACACTCAAGGGCTCCGTGACCAATTTTTGATAGAAGAGCTATTCAATAAAAATGAGCTGACTTTGGTATATAGCCATTTGGACAGGTTAATTGTTGGTGGCGCACTGCCTACCGATAAAGCCGTACCGATTACTACATCCATGTGCCAACATACTGGAACGGATTACTTTCTTGAGCGTCGTGAGTTAGGCACTATCAATATCGGGGGGCCCGGTACAATTACCGTTGACGGTACCCAACATAGTATCAATACGCACGAAGGGCTTTATATCGGCAAAGAGAGCCGTGAAGTACAGTTTGAGAGTGATGATGCGTCTAATCCGGCGGTTTTTTATATTTGCTGTGCACCCGCCCATCAGCAATATCCTACTCGCAAAGTAACTTTGGCAGACGCCTCTCCACAAACGCTAGGTAACCCGGCCAATAGCAACGAGCGCACCATTTACAAGTATTTTGTACCCGACGTGCTTCCAACTTGCCAGCTATTGATGGGCATGACACGCCTTGAGGAAGGCAGCCTTTGGAACACCATGCCGTGTCATACGCATGAACGCCGCATGGAAGCGTATTTTTATTTCGATATGGCGGATGACAGCGTTGTATTTCATATGATGGGCGAACCCCAGGAAACCCGCCACCTCATTGTACGCAACCGTCAAGTCGCTCTTTCTCCTAGCTGGTCATTGCACTCAGGCGTAGGCACTGGCAGCTATACCTTTATCTGGGCAATGGCGGGTGAAAATCAAACTTTTTCCGATATGGATCATATCCCGATGGATGATCTGCGTTAAAAGCTGGGAGGTATCATGGGCGACACATTATTCGATTTACATGGTAAAACAGCCATTATAACCGGCTGCAATACCGGTCTGGGTCAGGGTATGGCTTTAGGACTAGCAAGCGCGGGCTGCAATATTGTGGGCGTTAATCGGCGATCGCCGGATGAAACACAGCAACGCGTCGAAGCGCTGGGCGTAGAGTTCTTGTCGATCCAGGCAGAGCTGGACAGCACCGATCCTATAGCGAATATAATCCAGCAGACAGAGCAGCGTTTCGGCAAGGCCGACATCCTTATCAACAATGCCGGCACTATCCGACGGGCTAATGCATTAGAGTTTACCGAAAAAGACTGGGACGAAGTACTCGACGTTAATCTCAAGAGCGTTTTCTTTTTATCTCAGGCTTTTGCACGCTCATGTATCGATCAGCAGCGCCGCGGCAAAATTATCAATATTGCCTCCATGCTTTCCTTTCAGGGCGGCATCCGAGTCCCCTCATATACCGCCTCGAAAAGCGGTGTTCTGGGTCTGACACGATTGATGGCGAATGAGTGGGCTGCCCATGGCATCAATGTCAATGCCATCGCGCCGGGATATATGGCTACCAACAATACCGAAGCTCTGCGCAACGATCCGGAGCGCAGCCAGGAGATTCTTGGTCGAATTCCCACAGGGCAATGGGGCAAACCCGAAGACCTCGCCGGGGCGGCAATATTTCTCGCTTCAGACGCGTCTAATTACGTGCAGGGGCATACCCTGGCGGTGGATGGTGGCTGGCTAGCTCGCTAAGAAACGTTATTGTTCATCTCTGTTAAAAGGCGCCAATTTTGAAGATTGGCGCCTTTCTTATTACTGATTTTTACTTGCTAATGGTCATATCAAGCCGAGTGGAATGGGTAGTCATGGAATCCCAATCCGAATGAGACACGCTGCCCCGCCTTGAAAAGTAGTTTTAGATACTCTTCGCGTTTGTGCTCATCATAGCGCACCACAGGGAACGACAGACTCATAGCCGCCGCTGCTTGACCAAATCGATCAAATACCGGCACTGACAAGCAACGTACTCCAAGCTCGGCTTCCTCGCGATCTTCGGCAATTCCTTCCTGGCGAATAGCAGGCAGCTCATCAAGAACCTGCTGCGCACTGGTTAACGTATGCTTTGTTTTAGCAACAAAGCTTGTGTTTTTGAGTATCTCTAGCGCTCTTCCCTCCTCCATCCAAGCCAAGAGCGTCTTACCCATCGCGGTTGAGTAAATAGGGCTACGCCGACCAACGCGCGAATTCATACACAAGTTAAATTGCGAATCATATTTGTGTAAGTAAACAATATGCTGCCCGTCTTCATCCAACGCCCCAAGATGTACAGCCTCATGGGTCTGATCAGAAAGCGCACGCATCTCCGGGTTCGCCAGTGAAATCAAATCAACATTTTCGAGAGCTGCGCCCCCTAGCTCAAAAAGCTTAAGCGTCAGCGCGTACTTCTCAGACTCCTGCTCTTGAGACACGTAACCAAGCTCCTTCATTGTATGAAGAAAGCGGTATGCCGTGCTTTTTGAAGTAAACGAACGTTGTGAGAGCTCGGAGAGGCCAATGCTTGGTTGCTCGGCAAGCCCTTCAAGAATGGCGAAAACCTTCATAACGGCTGCTACATTATCCGGCTTCTGCGAAGCGGCCATATTGCCTGGACCTCGTTTCATAAAAAATGGACTATCGTTCTGAATTTACCTCAAAAAACATGAGTTGCCAACGAATTCTGTTATGACGCTCATCATCCAGGCATATAAAAAACGACTAAAGTATAAAAGAAACATCGTTTCATTTTTATAGGCACACTGTTACATTTAATGCGCACCTTGGGATTTGTAATATTAAAACCAAAGTACCCTTGGGGAATAGACAAAGAACAAAACCAATATGGAGAAGACATGACTACACTTCATCGGGTGGCGCGGGTATCAAACTTAGCTACAGCGTGTGCGTTAATTGCACTTTCTACTCCCGCCTGGTCTGCTGAGCATCTTCTAACAATGAAGCTCGAGCAGACGACCAATGATCATGCGCTGATGCTACCCAAAATCGCGATCAGCCGGATCTTTGAAGACTCATCCTCCCTTATGTTTGAAAAGTCCTGGTTTTGGCAGGATGACGTTCATGAAAGCGGCTGGCCAAAGCACGATGAAGCTTTCGTTAATTACTCCTTCCCTAAAATTCAGCTAGACGCCAACAACCGATGGTCTATGACGCCTCAAGCAGGCGCTAAATTCAGATCTAACGTAACACGTGCATTGGCGGGCTTACGTTTGAGCTACCAAGCGGACGACTGGGGTTTAGCTGGCCGCTATCGCTATGAGCACGAAACGACCCATGAAACAGCGGTAAAAGGCCGTGCGGGACGGATTGATTTATATGCTACTTACAATATCAATGATAGCTGGATGCTCCTCTACAATCCCCACTATCACTTTAAGCATGAGAGCAGTTCTCCTGATTTCGGCACAGGAAACCGTGACTACTTAGAACAAGAGCTCCTCGTATTTAACCATCTGAATGCAAATAATACTGTTTTTGGAGGCTACGTTCAGAGGGATCGTAACAGCTCTGAAGCAAGTATCGATCCAAACCAACGAAATAGTTCTTGGCTTATTGGCTATCAGTATAAGTTCTAGATAAAAAGTTGTAGGCAACCAAATACTTTATTGATGAAGATAACTGCTATCAATCTTAAAGAAACGAGTATGTAAAATGCTAAAAATACACGCCGCTATCGATTTATCGCTAAAGTACCTCTGTTGCCTACTTTTTATAAGCATGGTGGGCGTGGCTAGCTGGCAAGTCATTGCTCGCTATGCATTTAATAACCCCAGTACTATTTCCGAGGCTCTACTTAGGTTTTCTTTGGTGTGGTTGTCAATGCTAGCTATTGCTTATGTGGTAGGTCAGCGGGAGCATGTCAGCCTAACACTGCTCACCGGCAAGCTCACAGGACGCTGGAAAAAATGCTCGGACTTACTGATGGAAATACTCTTTATCCTCTTTGCGGCGGTTGTGCTTATTTATGGTGGACTACAAGCGGCGAATAACAGCATGTCCCAGATCTATCCATTGCTCGGCATTCCCAAAGGCTACTTATACTTATCTCTACCGGTCTCTGGCACATTAATCATAATCTACTGCTTAAATAACTGCACCCTCATCTTCAAGAATAAGGCTCTCACAGGGAGTGCAACGCCATGATGTTAGACGCTGGTATTTTATTAGTGGCCACTTTCTTCATTTTACTCATTATTGGCGCCCCCATTGGTATTTGCATCGCGGTTTCCTCGATGGCCACGATTCTTATGGCATTGCCAACAGAAATTGCCATTTTTACAACCGCACAAAAAATGGTTTCCAGCTTGGATAGCTTCACGCTGCTCGCCATTCCATTTTTTATCCTTTCCGGGGTTTTAATGAACCATGGTGGGATTGCACTGCGCTTGGTTAACTTCGCCAAGTTATTCAGCGGCAGAATCCCTGGTTCCTTAGCTCATACCAACATTGTCGGCAACATGATGTTTGGCGCTATTTCGGGCTCAGCGATTGCCGCCTCGACCTCGATCGGGGGCGTCATGGTCCCCATGAGTGAGAAAGAAGGCTATAGCCGTCCCTTTTCGGCAGCAGCCAATATTGCCTCGGCGCCCACCGGCATGCTTATTCCCCCAACAACGGCGTTCATTCTCTATGCGTTGGCCAGTGGAGGAACCTCTATCTCTGCCCTTTTTGCCGGCGGGCTTATTGCTGGTTGCCTGTGGGGATTCGGCTGCATGCTGGTCGCCTACCTAACAGCGAAAGCAAGAGGTTATACCACCAGTATCGATTTACGTAACTCATCGGTCAGAAAGATCACTATAGATGCGCTGCCAAGCTTATTCTTAATTGTCATAATAATTGGTGGGATCATTCTGGGTGTCTTCACCGCCGTGGAGGCATCCGCGATTTCTGTCCTCTACACCATGCTACTGACCATCTGCATTTATCGCAGCATCGACTTTAACGCGTTCAAAGCGTCACTGATAAAAGCACTCGAGACTACCGGCGTCATCATGTTTCTACTGGCTGCTTCAGCTGCCATGTCATTCGCGATGTCGATCACAGGCCTTCCTGGCGCGTTGAGTACAGCCATTTTAGAGATCTCGGACAATCCGATAATAGTCTTACTGGTGATTACCTTGATGCTGCTGGTCATCGGCTGCTTTATGGATATAGGCCCCGCCATCTTGATCTTTACACCCATTTTACTTCCGATAACTACGCAAATCGGAATCGATCCAGTGCATTTTGGCATCATTATGGTATTCAACCTTTGTATCGGCACCATCACACCACCGGTTGGAACCGGCCTGTTTGTGGGGGCGGGCGTTGCCAAAGAGAAAGTCGAAAACCTGCTGCTTCCTTTGTTACCTTTCTACTTCGTGATCATGACTATACTTTTGTTAATTACTTATATTCCTCAAATCACACTATTTCTACCCAAGCTTATGGGTCTATAACGCCATCAATTATTAGTGGAGACGACACCAATGAAAGTATTTGAAGTAAAGAATAGCGATCTATTAAGAAAGAAAGAGCGCTTCATAGAGCGCAAAGAGTTGATCGAACTTATTAAAAGCAATATCCACAACCTGGTCAACATACATGATCAAACAGGTGAGTACCTGTTGCACCTGGATGATGGCAGAACGATCGATACCAAGGGCTGGGCAGGCTGGGAGTGGACCCATGGCATCGGCCTTTACGGTATATATAAATATTACGAGCAAACCACCGACAAAGAGGCTCTGGCCATTATCGACCAGTGGTTTAAAGACCGCTTCGATGAGCCCTTGGCTACCAAGAATGTGAACACTGTATGCCCCTTTTTGACGCTTGCCTATCGCTATGAAGAAACGGGCCATAAAGAATGGTTACCCTACCTGGAAGCTTGGGCCGAGTGGGTCATGTATGAAATGCCTCGTACGGAGAAAGGCGGCCTCCAGCATATCGTTTACAACAGCGAAAATTATCAGCAGCTCTGGGATGACACGCTGATGATGAGCGTAATGCCACTTGCAAAGATTGGGCAGTTGTTGAATAAACCCGAGTACATCGAAGAGGCGAAATACCAGTTTCTGATTCATATTCAATACCTGATGGATAAACAAACCGGCGCCTGGTTTCATGGCTGGACTTTCGAGGGCAATCATAATTACGCCAATGCACTCTGGGCACGGGGTAATAGCTGGCTAACCATCGTCATCCCTGATTTTTTGGAATTGCTCGACCTGCCAAAGCACGATGCATTTCGTCGCCACCTCATCCAGGTACTTGAGTCGCAAATCGAAGCACTTGCCCAGTGGCAATCCGACAGCGGCCTTTGGCACACATTAATGAATGATCCAGACTCCTACCTTGAAGCCTCGGCAACGGCAGGGTTTGCATACGGATTATTAAAAGCGGTGCGTTTACGCTATATCGATGCCAGTTATGCTCAAGTGGCAGAAAAAGCGGTTAAAGGCGTTATTGACAACATTAACTCAGCAGGTGAGCTAGAGCAGGTTTCATTTGGGACAGCCATGGGAGATAGCCTCGACTTCTACAAAGAAATACCATTAACATCAATGCCGTATGGTCAAGCGATGTCCATATTATGTCTTTCTGAATACATGCGGACATACTTGTAAATTAGCGTATGTAACGCGCAACTCAATACCAACAATATCAATACGGAGTGAACCATGATCACCTCACGCTACCCAAGAACAATCTTATCCGCGACGATCACCGTTTTCGCATTAGCCGCCGGGAGCGCTCAAGCAGAGCAAAGCATTAACCTAAAGCTGGCCTATGCTCAAAATTCACAGCCGGTGAAAGATGCGCTGGACCTCTTCGGGGAACTAGTAGAGGAAAAGAGCAATGGATCGATTACCGTATCCTATTTTCCGGATAGCCAGCTAGGCGGCGAAAGCGAACTCGTCGAGCTACTTCAGGCGGGCGCAATCGATATGACGAAGGTATCCGGGGGGTTAATGGGCAGTTTCTCGCCCCTTTACGATGTCTTTTCAATGCCGTATCTGTTCGATGACGAAGAACATTTTTATCACGTTATGAACGATGAAGAGATTATGTCGAACGTGTATCAATCCACGAAAGAACAAGGCTTTGTAGGCGTTGGTTGGTATGACTCTGGTCAGCGCAATTTTTACACTACTGGCGAACCCATCGAACGAGTTGAAGATTTAGCAGGTAAAAAGATTCGTGTAATGCAGAGCCAAACTGCCATCGACACGATGAGACTACTGGGTGCCTCGCCGGTGGTGATGGCACAAGAAGAAGTCTATACAGCGCTGCAGCAAGGCGTGTTAGACGGCGCTGAAAATAACGAGTTCGCTCTCACCGCTGCCCGCCATGGTGAGGTCGTCGACTACTATACGCTGGATGGCCATACCCGAATTCCCGACATCATCCTGATCAGCAACCGGGTACTTGAGTCGCTCTCGGACGATCAGCGCGTAGCGGTAATGGAAGCGCTTGGTGAGTCTACTGAGTCTCAGGTAGAACATTGGCAAGAAGCGATCACCAATGCCCAAACACAAATCCAGGATGAATTTGGGGTTGCCATTAATGAAGTGGACATCCCCCCCTTCCAGGAAGCTGTCCAGCCGATTTACGAAGCGCTAGAAAGCACACCTGAAGAGTACGCTATTTATCAGCAGATTAAAGCGGCCAGCAATCACTAGAACTATTTCCCAGCAGGCGTAGCATTTGTTGCTACGCCTTATTGGGTACCCCTTCTCCTGCATTCTACTATACTTTATTTAACGGGGGACTCTATGAATATTGGCATTAGAGCTCATGACCTGCCTAAACAGACATTGAATAGTCTTGTCGACAACTTATCAGACAGGCATCTAAACACCGTACAGCTCGCTTTGGGAAAATCCTTCGATTTAATCCCTGAAGCGGGATTTATCACCCCGGGTTTGGCTAGCCATATCCAAAGAGCATTTAGCGAAAGAGGCCTGAGGATATCGGTATTGGGCTGCTACGTAAATATCATCCATCCTGATCAGCGGGAGCGTGAGCAGGCGCTCGCCCTGTTCAAAGAGCACTTAAAGTACGCGCGGGACTTCGGCTGCAGTATTGTGGGTACCGAAACCGGCAATATAAATGCCGAGATTATGTATACCGAAGATAACTTCACAGAGGCAGCCTTCAGTGAGATGGTGAAAAGCGTCAGGGAGCTGGTAGTAGAAGCAGAAAAATTTGGCGTTATTGTCGGTATAGAGCCGGGGGTCAATCATCCCCTCCATAGCGTAGATAAAGTACGCCGTTTAGTAGACGCCATACCCTCGAATAACCTGCAGATCATTTTTGATCCTGTCAATCTATTAACGAGTGATAACTATCATGATCAACGGGAAATTTTAAGCAGCGCCATATCCGAGTGGGGCGATAAAGTCGCCATTATTCACGCTAAAGATTTCATTATCGACAACGGCCGTTTGGTATTTGTACCTTTGGGCAAGGGCTGGCTTGATTATCAATTGGTATTTGACCAACTGATCAGTAAAAAACCCTATATCGATATCATCATGGATGAAATCCAGGCAGATGATATCGAGGCCAGTTTTGCCTTCATCCAATCTCTGAGTAACGCTGGCCCCAATATCAGCAATCACCCCCGCTAACGAGCGGGCGGCGCTAGCCCCATTTGGCTAACGCCGCCCGCCCCTGCAGTGACAGCTTCGAATTTCGATGGGTCAATTCCAGATCAATACGCCGACGATTGTCAGCATCAGGATCATCAATGACACCATCGCCTCGCCCAGCGTATAGGTTTTGAATCCCCCGCGAACGGTGAACCTGGCCAATTGGGTGGTAATCCAGAAGCCACTATCGTTGACGTGACCAATACTGATACCGCCCGCTAAAGCCGCCAAGGCAATCCATAGCGGCTCGACGACCCCTGTGGAGGCCGCCCCCGCCATGATGGTCATGGCAGTGATACCGGCCACGGTGCCAGAGCCTTGGGCAATCCGGAAAATAGCCGCCAAAGCATAGGTCAATAGCACCATGCCTAGCGCTGACTGGGTATCTCGGAAAAGCTGATCGACCAGCATTTCACCGATTTGCGTCTCCTGAATTACGGCCCCCAACGAGCCCCCCGCACCGGTGACCAACAGCACAAGTCCCGCCGTTTGTAACCCTTTGGAGGCGGAAACATCACACCGGTCGCGGGACATCAGTGGAATGGAAACGGCATATGCCGCTATCGCCCCGAGCATCAACGCCACGATTCGGTCACTCACAAAGGCGACGAAGCCAGGCGGCTCGGTCCCTCCAAGTACTCCGATTTGCTGGCCGTAATCGTATAGTGTGCCGCTTAAAATGAGCAGGATTGGAATGGCTATAGGTGCCAGCGCCTGCCATAGCGGGATGCCCGCCACGTCAGGGCGCGCCGCAGATTCCTCCTCTAGCTCACCAGCCTCATCGATCGCCAATTCGTCTTTGGCAGCATTCCAGATACCTGCATCCAGCAACATAAAATAGAGTTTCATGACGATCAGCGACGTGATCAACCCAACGGTCAGCCCTGCAAAGGTCATGATACCAATATCAAAACCAAGGATAGAGGCCGCCGCGAGAGGATTGGGAGTCGGTGGTACTATCGTATGCGAGGTGGCCGCACCGATTACCAGCGCCCCTATGGCATACGGCAATGGCTTGCCCAGTGTTTTGGCCAGAGCCACGCCTAGCGGCACTAGAATGACAAACGTGACATCGAAGAATACGGGTATCGACAGCAAGAACCCGGTAAGTCCGAGGGCATATAATCCGGCTCCTTTAGGCGCGCTGGATACCATTTTGTGGGCAATCTTATGGGCGGCACCCGAATCACTCATGAGCTGGCCAATGATCACCCCAAAGCCGATCGGCAAGCCGATGGCCGTCATGATATTGCCAAATCCTGCACCAATGGCATCCACCGTGCCGGTCATGCCAAGGCCCATAGATAAGCCGAGATACAAGCAGCCCACTACCAGGCTAATGGCGGCATTCAATTTTACGTAAAGTATCAGCAACAGGATCAGCAAGATCGCTATTGCAAGATGCAATACTTCCATGGCGTCATCTCCACTATTATCGTCTTTATTGAGTTCACAGGGGCTCAAGTGGGCGGAGCGTATCCGCCACTTATTTCGCTATTATTATTATTGGACCAGATGCTGAGGTGCTGGAACGGTGTAGCTATTACCCCTTGGATGTTTCGCCCTCTCTTTTCATCCACACAGGGGTCACGATAAACCAGATAGCGGTTACCACTAAAACGCTCCCCTTCATCGTGGAATCGCTGACCACGTCAAACAAATACAGCAGCGGTAATAGCACGGTCAGCACCAGCATCAAAAGTGAAATACCCTGGAAAAGCTTACGCATTACAAGGACTCCCGCTTTGATATGGAAGATGTCTTTGATTCTTCTTGCCGCTTATGCTGAGCAATAAAGCTTAGGGCGATAAACAGGGCCGCAGCAATGAACCAACCGGGCAGCGCTACAAAGAAGATTTCGATACCGGCAAACTGCACCATGAACAAACAAACAGCCAACGTCACTAGCCATGTCGCCATCACGGGTATCGTAAAGCGCTGTCCAGCGTGTTCGGCATAAAAGCTTTTCAGCCCCAGCCTGGGCAGTATCCAGTAGTCAATGACGATCACCGCCCCTATAGGCATGAGCAGTAGACCATACAGCGCGACAAAATCCAGAAGCTGCATCGCCACACCTGGAAATAGCGCCACGACAGTCGTCAAAAGCCCCGTGCCGATAGTCACTTTAAAGCGCGAAACCGAGGGAATGATCGCCTGAAACGCCAAGCCTGCCCGATAGATGGTTGGATTGGCCGTCGTCCAGCCGGCGATGATGACGCAGATCAGTCCCGCCACTCCCAAAGCCTGATCAGCCAGCGGGCCAGGCAGGGGGTTAGGCATCTGCCCCGCCTCAGAGGCCGCTATTACAGCAGCCTCACTGGTAAGTCCCGCGTCATACATTTGAAAGGCAAACAGCATCGAGGCCGCCAACCAGGCCATAAAGTGGCCAACATACATGCCTGCAGCCGAAGCAATGCTATACCAACTCTTGCGCGCAAACCGCAGCACCGTTAAGTCGGACATGCCCACGTGCATGGCCATATTGGCGAACCAGGCAAAGAAAATCACATGCCAGATCGAAAAGCTGGGCTGGCCCGGCACTTCCACACCCGTCCATATGGCGGTATCCGCTAGCGTCCATAAATCGCTTAGTGAACTTGCTTCAGCCCCCGTCGCATCGATAAACCACTTCAATGATACGATGCCAAAACCCAAGAACATCAACACCATCCAGGGAGCCGCGATATTGGCAAACCATGACACAAAGCGGTAGCCAAAAGCTGCGACGAGCGTAATCACTATTCCCACGCCCACAACACTCAACACCCAGCCCAGGCTATTGGGCAACAGGTCAGCAAGAGTTGGTAGTGGAAACCCAAACCATACTCCGACGGCCGTGGCCGACACGGTGATCATCGCCCCAGCAAGAAAGCAGAATGAAACGCCGTTGGCCAAGTTGTAAAGAATGACCGTATAACGGCCAGCAATTTTTTCGAGGTGTCGGTAGAGCGTTAGCCGCACCCGTGTGCCGATGGGCGCGGTTAAAAAAAACCAACTCATTACAGCCAGCAAATTGCCCACCAACAGCCCGACAACCACATCGAAGGCGGCCACACCTGCGAGCACAAATAGCGGGCCGATCATCAGCTCGGTACCTGCGGTGTGCTCGCCTGCGTACATACCGATAAAGCTTTTGAAACCAAGCCGGGCCTGGGCAGGCACCGGCGTACGCTCGTACTCTCCACCCACTACGCCAGACGTATCTGACGTAGTAGCAGAGTCGCTCGTATGACTCATGGCTGGATACCTCAGTCGGATGGTTTATCAGGTTTCCAAGTACACCACATGGCTATGGGTATATTCGTACAGACCGTGCTTACCATCCGCTCCACCGATCCCTGATTTACGCACCCCCGCGTGGAAGCCTTGCATCGCTTCGAAGTTTTCACGGTTGATGTAGGTCTCACCAAAGTCCAACTCTCGCGCTGCCTGCATGGCGCTGCCGAGGCTGCGCGTATAGATGGAAGAGGTCAGTCCATATTCGCAATCATTGGCCAGGGCAATGGCTTCATCGAGGGTATCGACAATCTGTATGGGGAGAACGGGACCAAAAATCTCCTTGCGCATGATCTCCATATCATGACGGCAATTGGAAAGTACTGTGGGCTGATAGTGAAACCCAGCGCCGGAATCGGCGATACTGCCACCGGTAACCAGTTCAGCTCCTTCACGACGTGCGGTTTCCACCATTTGCGCGACCTTATCCAACCCTGCCTGGTTGATGATCGGACCCATTTCGACGTCACTATCGGCTAGCGGGTCGCCAAAGCGAGTAGCCTCCATCGCTTTGGCCATTCGCGCGGTAAACTCATCGGCAACGCCCCGCTGAACGTAAACACGCTCAGCACAGTTACAAACCTGCCCGGTATTGATGATCCGGGAGCCGCGGATAGCGTTCACCGCTAGATCAAGGTCGGCATCGTCGAGGACGATAGAGGGCGCCTTACCGCCCAGCTCCAGATTGAGCTTGGTGATATTGTTTGCCGCGTTGGTCATTATGCGGCTACCCGTCTCTACGCTACCTGTGAAGCTAACCATATCGACCTGTGGGCTGGCGGTAAGGGCGTTGCCCGCCTCAGCCCCGGTACCGCTGATCACGTTGAACACGCCCTTCGGAAAACCAACCTCATCGAGCAGCCGAGTGAACTCGAAGCAGTTGTTGGGCGTCTCTTCACTTGGTTTGATGACCACGGTGTTTCCTGTGATCAAGGCAGGTGCCATCTTGCGGGCTATCAGGAAAAACGGAAAGTTCCAAGGCAGGATGCCGGCGACGACGCCAAGCGGTTTACGAAACAGAAAGATATTCTCTTTAGGCCGATCACTCTGAATGATTTCGCCTTCGATACGGCGCCCCCATTCGGCCATATAATCCAGATAGTCCGCAGTAAAGTTGACCTCGACTTCGGCCAGACCGCTGACCTTGCCCTGCTCTTGAGTAATGGTACGCGCCAACGATGTCACGTTATCGCGTAGTTTGTCGGCCAGCTTGTGCAGCCATGCCGCCCGCTCGACGGCCGGTGTCGCAGCCCAGCTTTTTTGCGCGGCACGGGCAGCCTCTAGTGCCCGGTCAACCTCTTCAGAATTGGCATTGGGCACCCGCGATAGCAGCGCTTGAGTCGCCGGGTTGAAAACCTCCAAGTGCTGCTCGCTTGGCTCGAACACACCATTGATATAATTTTGATAAGTGGTTGGCTGTGACATCGTGAGTCTCCTGTTATCGTTATAGTTCGCGGCGCAGATGCCGCAATGGCTCAGTGTTTTAATACGTGCCGGATGGCTTTTGCGTCGGTTGCTCTTTATAGCGAGCAATCGTCTCCATGGCGCTTTGACGCAGCAGGCTGATATCGATTCCCACCGCGATGAAATGACAGCCTAGCGCCTGGTATCGTCGGGCATCTTCTTCGAGCGGCGCTAAAATTCCCACCGGCTTGCCTGCGGCCTTGGCGGTCTTGATCACCTTCTCGATAGCCTGTTGGACATCGGGGTGGCCCGGATTGCCTGCATGGCCCATTCCCACCGACAGATCGGCAGGACCAATAAATACCGCATCCACCCCATCTGTGTTGGCAATCGCCTCGGCGTGTTCCACGCCTTTGGGCGACTCCACCTGCACAATCAAACAGAACGACTCATGGGCCTTATGCAGATAGTCATCAACGCCATCCCAACGAGTTGCCCGTACCAGGCCTCCGCCTACGCCACGGATACCGTGCGGTGGGTAGCGCGTCGCTTGCACCAGCGCCGTGACCTGCTCGGCGCTTTCGACCATGGGTACCATTAACGTCTGAACGCCAATATCGAGCAGTTGCTTGATCAACGCCGGGTCCTGATTGACACAGCGCACCACCGGCGCGGTTGGGTAAGGCGCCACCGCTTGTAGCTGGGCCAGAATCGTGGGCACGGTATTCGGCGCATGCTCACCATCGATGAGTAACCAGTCAAAGCCGGTGCCGGCGAGAATTTCGGCGGCATAGCCTGTCGCGAAACCGGCCCAGCAACCAAACAGGGGATCGCGCTCGGTCAGCGCATTTTTGAAGGTATTAACGGGCATCTGCATGCTTGCGGCTCCCAAGAGGTAATAACCAGTTACTGCAAATTGACGTACATGCCACCGTCTACCAGTAGCGACGCACCGGTAACGTACTGCGCCATGTCGGAGGCGAGAAACACCAGCGGCCCGGCCAGGTCTTCAGGGCGGCCCAAACGGCCCAGCGGCGTGCGCTCGGTCATGTAATCCCGCTTCTCCTGGTCGGCAAGGTCGTCCTTGTTGATATCGGTTTCGATAGTGCCCGGAAGCAGCGCATTACAGCGAATTCCATAGGGCCCCAATGCCACCGCACAGGACTGCATCAACGACAAAAGTCCTGCTTTGGTGGGGGTATAGTGCGTTTGCATCGCCCCGCCCACGAGTGCACTGATAGAACTCACCGCGATAATCGCGCCACCGCGGCCTTGGCGCTTCATCTGATTGGCCGCGGCTTGAACCGCGAAGAAGGCACCATTGAGATTCGTATTAACCGTGTCGAGATAGGTCTCCCGCGGCATATCCAGAAAACTATGGAAAGGACAAATACCCGCATTATTTACGAACACATCGACACCACCGAAATGCTCGACGGCGGCGTCAACCAATAGCTGACCGGTGTCCGGATCTTCCGCAGGCGCGCCAACCCCGACCCCCTTACGGCCCAGCGCTTCGATTTCCTGGATCAATTCGTCGACCGCGGTACGACTAGAGGGACTACCGCTATAGCCAATGATCACATTGGCCCCTTGGCGCGCACACTCCAGAGCGGCCGCACGGCCAATGCCCCGTGAAGCGCCGGTAATAATGACGCTCTTATCCGCTAGCAACATATAAAATCCTTTTAATTTCAGTCAGTAAAATTTAAAAGCGATAAATGCGGCGAGCATTCTTCACAAATAGCGCCTGATGCTCCGCCTGGCTCGCATCAGCCACTATCTGGGCATAGGCACGCCAGATATCTTGATAGCCGGCATACAACCCATCCACCGGATAGTTGGAAGCAAACAGGCAGCGCTCTACCCCAAAGGCATCGAGCGCCTCGAGAATCAGCGGGCGGATACTACCGACACTCCAGTGATGATCGAGCATGCCGAAGCCGCTCAGCTTGATCGCTATATTGGGCTGACGAGCCAGCAAGCGCATTCCATCGCGCCACTCGCGCCAGCCGCGTACGCCTTGCCGGTCGACATACATGCCCGCGTGATTTAGCACGAATTGAATATCCGGGTGACGAGCGGCTAACGCGGCGGCCTGAGTCATTTGCGAAGGATAAATCTGCAGGTCGAACGAGAGCTCCAGTTGCGCTAGCCGGGCCATGTTCTGCTGCCATAGAGACTCCTCCATGTAGTGGCGCCCCACATAGTCGTAAAGCGGATCCTGGTGCACATTGAGGATTTGGCGTACCCCACGTATCTGGCTTGAAAGTTCGAGCTGGGCCTCTAGCTGCGCTGGCGCCTCAGGCTGCGATAGATCCACTCCTGCGACCATCGCCACATCCAGGGAAGAATGCCTGGCAAGCAGGCGAGTAAGCCACTGTGTTTCTGCCACAGGGTCATCCGCATCGGCTTCCACATGTACCAGCCCCATAAGCTCTATGTCGTCGAGCTGATCGAACAACTCCTGGGGTCCGAAGTCGCGTGCCATGGGCGTGTAGTCGCCCAGCAAGTTCGGCGAGGGGTTCTCGAGCCAGGGCTGATTGCCTTGGTCGAGGGCCCAAAAATGCAGGTGCGGGTCGACTACTTGCAAGCTGACTCTCCAGGTAAAAAGGCAAACACTTCCTCAAGGGGGATGCTGACCGGCGATTTATCTGAGGTCGTGTCCATAATATCGTCCATATACGCCCACCAGCGCTGCATAACGGGAAGTGCAGATAGCTGGTCGACGGTGTGTGCCTCTCGCAGGTACATGATGGCGAACAAATGATGGCTTCGTGGATCCAGGAAAATCCGGTACTCCTCGATGCCAGCATCGGCTAAAGCCTTCGCGAGTTCTGGCCATAGCTCGTCATGGCGACGCCGGTACTCCTTTTCCTGCCCGGGATAGAGCGTCATACGCACCGCTTGAATCGGCATGAGACCTCCTTTGCAATCGACTCAATGGGTATAGGGACGCGCCAACTCGCAATCAGGATTCAGGCGTACGCCAAAGCCGGGCTTGTCGAGTTTCGAAGCGGGCATGCGACCGTTTTCTGGTACAGGCTCATCCAAAAGTAACGGATTGAACATAGGCACGACCTCGTCCGCCTTGGGC
This sequence comes from Vreelandella sp. GE22, assembly GCF_968212445.1. Lineage (NCBI taxonomy): Bacteria > Pseudomonadati > Pseudomonadota > Gammaproteobacteria > Oceanospirillales > Halomonadaceae > Vreelandella > Vreelandella sp. GE22. The sequence goes on along the minus strand of NZ_OZ309110.1, from coordinate 834,110 downwards.
GCCATCATCAAAAATTCGGCGAACGGGCTGTTGTGGCGTGTAATCACGAAATGATAGCTGTATACGGAGGAGCCGTGCGGTACGACCAGCTTGTTATGGGCATCAGCCAGCGCCGAGATTTTAATAAGCTCGGTGATGCCACCGCACCACCCCACATCGGGCTGAATGACATCGCAACACTCCATTTCAAGCAGCATGCGAAAGCCCCATCGGGTCGCTTCATGCTCGCCCGTGTTTACGAGCATGCCCTTGGGGACATCGCGTTTGAGCTGGGCATAGCCCCAATAGTCATCCGGCGGCAAAGCTTCTTCGATCCACTTCAGATCATACTCTTGAGCGCCCTGAGCCAACCGCGTGGCATAGTTGATATCGAGGCTCATCCAGCAGTCGTACATCAGCCAGAAATCATCGCCAACGGCCTTGCGCATCTTGGCCAAGTGCTCAAGATTTTTCTGAAGTCCCTCATCGCCTTCGGCTGGACCATGCACCAGCGGCATCTTGCCACCAATAAAGCCCATTTCCTTGGCCAGATCCGGACGTGCGCCGGTGGCATAAAACACCAGCTCATCGCGGACCGGACCGCCCAGTAACTGATGTACCGGCAGTTGACGCACTTTGCCCAATAGATCCCAAAGGGCCAGATCGACACAGGAAATCGTGTTGACCACCACGCCTTTACGTCCGTAATAAAGCGTGGCGTTAAACATCTGATCCCAGATCTTTTCGATCTCGCCCACCTGCTTGCCTTCAATAAAGCGCGCCAGGTGTTTCTCGACGATCCAGGCACCAATTTCGCCACCGGTGGTGACGGCAAACCCGACCGTGCCATCGCTTGCCTCTACCTCGACTACTAACGTGCCCAAGACGTTGAGCCCGAAACTGCTTCGGGTCATTCGATACTCAGGGTACTTGCTCATGGGCGTGGCAATTTGTGAGTCGATCCAGTGCCCTTCTGCCTGGTCGTGATAATCCGCACCGCCACCGCGAACGGTATAGGCGCGCACTTGCTTGATAGTCATATCGCTCATTAACGTTCCTTTTAGCTCTTATTAACGCCATCGTATTAAGTAACGTTGTATGTAAAAGTAAGTTAGTGGGCCAATGCTTATCCAGCTCTTCTCGATACCTTTTAGTTATCAACTGGCTTAACGCCCACAACGGCGCGGCTTTGGATCCAAGCAGGTAAAATACGTGATATGGCTCACTAGACTAATGTCGCACAGCTTGAGACGTTCACTTCGCCATACTATTTAGGTATCAAAAAAGCGAGCAATAACCATGGAAAGCTTTCAGTCACTGGTCGCACGGCTGCGCTACAAGCACCTGCTGATGCTTTCAACCCTAGGGAAACGTAGAAATCTACATCAGACAGCTGCCGCTATGCATATGTCTCAACCAGCCGCTACACGAATGCTGGGGGAAATTGAGCGAGTGTTTAGCTGTCAGCTTTTCGAACGTACCGCGCATGGCATGCAGCCGACGGGGCCAGGCGACATGCTCATCGAATTTTCTGAAAACGCCTTGGCACGCCTTGATCGTTGCGCCGAAGAGATGCACCGCTATCAGCTAGGCGGCCGAGGTCAATTGACGGTAGGTGCTATTATGGGGGCCGCACCCGAACTGGTAGCGCAATCCATTATTGAGATGAAACGCCAGCGCCCGCTTCTACAGATACGCTTGATGGGAGAAACCAGCGACCAGCTCGTAGAACTCCTCGATCAGGGAAAGGTGGATATCGCCATTGCCCGCTATGCCACCTCGATCCAGCATAATCAGTTCGACTTCGAACCGTTGGGCAATGAAAACATGGTGACAGTAGTTCGCCGTCATCATCCCCTCGTTGAGGCCCCACTGCCGCCTTTAAAAGATCTGCTTGAAATGTGGCCCTGGATATTGCAACCCATCGCAACACCCGCGCGCCAGGCACTGGAAAAAGAGCTCGAAATGGAAGGGTTGGTTTCGCCTCGAGATATTATCGAATGCGGATCTATCTTTGCGGCGTTACAGCTTGTGCAGAAAAGCGATGCACTGCTTGTCATGGCCGAAACCGTACTCAACGATCACTTATCGGCGGGATTGATTGAAAAGCTCCCCATGAGCTTGGGCAGGACGCTAACACCTTTCGGACTATTAACCCGAAAAGAGACTTACTATAGCGAACCAGTGACTGGTTTTTGCGACATCCTTCGACGAAACGCCACTCAATGGCGAGATTAATGCATGCCCGATAGCTATCGATAACACAAAAAAACGATTCTTCAGACCTTACGAAAGCCGTTCGATTCAATACAGTTGATAATTGGTAACCCATAAACCAGCAAAGGCCGTGGCTGCTATATCCAAGACATGGATATGCAAAGCTTCTCTTTGAGTGCGTTGTCACGACCTTTCTGCGGCTTAAAGCTGGTTATTTCTAAAGTGCTTCGTGCAGATAAGGGCGCCTGCTGATGCAGGCGCCGATTGCGGCCAACAACCCCGCCGGGGTTGCTGCCCGTTATACGAGTTTACTCATCCCAGGCCGGCGCCATGTCCGGGTTGGCAATGCGTTCACCGCGGTCGAGGGTCGCGATATCCGCCATTTCGGCCTCGGTCAAGGTGAGCTCGAAGGCCTTGATGTTGCTCTCGATATTACGCGCCTTGGTGGAGGACGGAATGGTGACGATGCCGCGGCCCTTGAGCCAAGCCATGGTGATGTCCGCCGGGGTGAGGCCGTGGACGCCGGCGATCTGCTTGAGTACCGCATCCTCCATCACCTTGCCCACCGCCAGCGGCATGAACGCGGTGACCTCGATGCCCAGTGACTCGCAGTGTTCGGCAAGCTTGCGGTTTTGCAAGAACGGATGCACTTCGATTTGGTTGGTGAGGATCTCGCCCTTACCGAGAATGCCCACTGCCTCGTCGAGCTGGGCGATGGTGAAGTTGGAAACGCCGATATGGCGCGCCTTGCCTTCCGCCTTGACCTCTTTTAGCGCGGCCAGGTAGTCCGCCATGGGCACTTCGTCGTTGGGCGAGGGCCAGTGAATCAGCAAAAGGTCCACGTACTCGGTCTTGAGCTTTTTCAGGGACTCGTCCACGCTCTGCTTGAGCGCATCCGGCTCGAGGCGGTCGTACCAGACCTTGGTGGTCAGGAAGATATCGCCGCGAGCCACGCTGCTATCGCGAAGTACCTCGCCGACGGTCTCCTCGTTGCCGTAAAACTGGGCCGTATCGATGTGCCGATAGCCCGCCTCCAGCGCGGCGTTGATGCTCTCTTTAAGCGTCTCCCCTTCCAAGCGGAAGGTGCCGAAACCGGGATTGGGCAGGGTGTTCGTAGCCATGGGTATCATCCTTTTTGCGTTAAGCACTTGCATGTGCGGTGTCGTTAAGACTTAAGTAGCGATATGGGGCACACGGCAGCCAAGTTCAACCACTCAAGGCAATGCGCTACACTCTTTTCTTTGCCTGCTAATAAGTCCGCCATGCCCCATAACGCCATTGATACGCCCTGTACGCCGCCGATTTACCGTCAGCCCGGTTTTTTGAGCTTTTTACTCGCGCGGCTAGCCGCGGTCTTCGCCATGCAGATCCAGGCGATCGTGGTGGCTTGGCAGGTGTACGACATTACCCGCGATGCAATGTCGCTGGCCTACGTGGGGCTGGCCCAGTTTCTGCCCATGGTCGTGTTGCTGTTGCCCGCAGGCGATGTGGTCGACCGTTTCTCGCGCAAGCGTATACTCCTGCTGAGTTGGGCGGTACAGGGGCTTTGCAGTGCGCTTTTATGGGTACTCGCCCAGGCGGCCCATGAAAGCATTACGGAAATCTATTTGGTGCTGGCGCTTTTTGGCTGCGCCCGGGCGTTTACCGGCCCGACCCTGCAAAGCCTTTTACCCAATATCGTGCCGCGTGCCCAGCTTGCCCAGGCCATTGCGCTAAATAGCTCGATCATGAAGGTCGCGGTCATCAGCGGGCCGCTGCTGGGCGGGATGCTTTATAGCGTAGGCGGCGGAGAGCTTGCCTACGCGGTGTGCCTGGGTTGCTTTATCGTCGCACTCGGTTTTCTGCTGCGGGTGCCGGTGCGCTACGTCGAGAAAGTGAAGGTGCTCGAAAGTACCGCCTGGAAGCGCTTCTCGGCAGGCATTGCCTACATCCGCCATCAGCCGATCATTTTGGGGGCCATTTCGCTGGACCTTTTCGCCGTGTTATTGGGCGGCGTGGTAGCGCTATTGCCCATTTACGCCCAGGAGGTGCTGCACGTGGGCGCCGAAGGCCTTGGCGCATTGAGAAGCGCCATCGCCATTGGCGCGCTATTGATGGGGCTTTATCTGGGCGTGCGGGGCATTACCCGCCGCGCCGGGCACGTGATGTTTGCCGCGGTGGCGGTCTTTGGGGTGGCGAACCTGGTATTCGCCTTCTCGACGCTTTTTTGGGTATCGATGGCCGCCATGCTGGTGGCGGGGGCGGCGGACATGATCAGCGTTTACGTGCGCACGACGCTGATTCAGCTGGCCACGCCGGATGAGATGCGCGGCCGGGTAAACGCGGTCAATATGCTGTTTATCGGCTCGAGCAACGAGCTTGGGGAGTTTCGTGCGGGGAGCATGGCCGCAGGCCTTGGCGTGGTGCCAGCGGCGGTAATCGGCGGCGTGGGCACACTGGCCGTGGTCGGCGCATGGATGAAGCTCTTTCCCACGCTACGCCGGGTGGATCGTTTCGACGATGCCCGCTGAGTGCGCCGCGGGGCTTTGCGCCACCATGCTGACTACACTGCCTACCACGATCAAACAGGGCGACGGCAGCGGGTGCGACGCCAGGCGCACGGGCATATCCTCGAGCGTGCCGACGAGCGCTTGCTGCTCGGGCTGGCTGGCGTTGGCCACCAGCATGATCGGCCAATCGTCCGGCAGGCCTGCCTGGCGTAAGCTCTGACAAATCGCCTCGACCTTTGAAAGCCCCATGTAGAACACCAGGGTTTCGTCCTGGCGCGCAAGTGCCTGCCAGTCCGGCGCGCCGCCTTCACGGCAGAGCTGGGCGGTAATGAAACGAAGCTGCTGGGCGTGGCCGCGGTCGGTCAGCGGAATACCCATGCTGGCCGCCGCCGCCGAGGCGGCGGTAATACCAGGCACAATGCGGGCCTTGATATCCGCCTCGGCCAGTGAAAAAAGCTCTTCGCCCATGCGCCCAAAAATGCCCGGGTCACCGCCTTTCAAACGCACGACCGACTTGCCCGCCCGGGCAAGTGTGACCAGCTGCGCGCCGATCTCGGCTTGGGGCACGCTGTGATGGCCGCGGCTCTTGCCCACGTAATAGCGCTCGGCGCCGGCGTGTATAAGGGCCAGCACCTCATCGTCCACTAACCGGTCATAAACCACGGCGTCGGCCTGCATCAAAAGCCTGGCGGCTTTCAGCGTTAGAAGCTCGACATCGCCGCTGCCCGCGCCCACCAGGTAAACCGTGCCCTTCTCGCACTCGCCACGGGTAGGTAAACACAGATGCTCCTTGCGGGGCGTCACGCAGGACCACACCTGTCGGCTGACGCGCATTAGCGCCTCAGGCCATTTTTGTAACCGGTGTTTGCTTAGGACGCGCATGGCCCCGCTCCTTTTCAAGAATCGATTCAAGTTCAGACAGGCACCGAGCGTGTCGATGCGTTCATGGCCGCTGCGTACCCTCTGATGGCCTGCTGAGACTTAACGGGGGCAGGCTGCAAACACCGGAAAACCCGTTCGGCGGGACGCCCGGCAGCCGCCACTTCAGGCAATCATTATACACACCCGCCGCGCCGCGCGATCTTCGCTTTCGAGCGTGGCGAGGCCTCCCGGCCTAAACGATGCCTGGGCCTAAACGCAAAAAATCGCCGCCTCTTGATACAAAGCGGCGGCGCTATAAAAGGATTGGCGTTTTCTTGGCGCTTCGAGCTTGCCCCGAGCTCTAGCCTTCGTCGCTATCCAAAAACGCGATCAGGGCCTTATTGAACGCCTCAGCATGGGTGACGTTGAGGCCGTGGGGCCCGCCGCTAATAGTCTCGAACTTCGAATGGGGCAGCGTTTCACTGGCCCGCTTGCCGCTGACCTCGACCGGTACGATACCGTCGGCGTCGCCGTGCAGCACCAGCGTCGGCAGCTTCATTTTGGGCAGATCGTCGCGAAAGTCGGTGTAGCTGAAGGCCTTGACGCAATCGAACGTCGCCTTGGGCGAGGCGAACGCCGCAATGTCGCGGTGGTACTGGCGATTGGGCTCGCTGATCAGATCGGTCTTGTCGCCGGCGGCGAAGAAGTTTTTGGTGAAATCCTCCAAAAACGCGAGGCGATCGCCCCGAATGCCGTCCAGGAACTGGTTGATGGTGGCATCGTCCAGCCCGCCGTCCGGGTTGTCATCAGCCTTGTAAAGATATGGGGGCACCGCTGCCGCCAGCACCGCCTTACTGACTCGATCGGTGCCGTAGCTTGCGATATAGCGGGCTACCTCGCCGCCACCCATGGAAAAACCAACCAGCGTTGCGTCATGAACGTCGAGAGCGTCGAGCAGCTTTTTAAGATCCGCCGCCAGGGTGTCGTAATCGTAGCCGCCGTCGGCCTGGGTGGATTTACCGAAGCCCCGGCGATCGTAGGTGATGACCTTATAGCCCGCCTCGACCAGCGCCGGCACCTGCGGCTCCCAGGCGCGCCCGCTGAGCGGCCAGCCATGAATCAGCACCACGGGCTTACCCGCCCCGTGGACCTCGTAGTAAAGCTCGACCGGTGTTCCTTGCTCGGTTCCTGCATTGAGCAGCGGCATCGTTTCACCCTCCAAATTGGTTGAACGTGATAACAGCGTGTCATGAAAGGCTAGTACAACTCTTCACGGCTTACCAAATGCTTGCCGGGCCAAGTGGGTGCCAGCTTTGGGCGAAGGCACGCCAGAAAATTGCTATGCTGAGCCGCGTTGTCCACCACTTTAGGAGCAAGTATTGGTGAAGACCGAGTCCGGTACATTGGCTTTTTCCGCATTCATGGCGCTTTTGATCGGTGTCGTGGGCATCGCGGCCACGCTTGCTTCCAACTCCCAAGCCATATTGCTGGATGGCCTTTTCAACATGATCTATTTCGTCGTGGCGCTGGTCACCATCAAGGTGAGCAAGATGGCGAGCCAGCCGGACAGCGACGCCTATCCGTTCGGCTATAGCTACTTCGAGTCGGTGGTCAATCTCTGTAAGGGGCTACTGATTTTTGGGGTCTCAATCTTTGCGCTGGTCGACGCGATTGCCGCGCTTTTGACCGGGGGCCGCGAAATATCCGCGGGTATCGCAGTCGTGTACGCAAGCTTTGCGACTCTGGCCTGCTCGCTGACCGCTTGGGTGATGCATAAAAGCGAGCGCCACGTGGTCAGCCCCCTGGTAGCCGCGGACAAGCTCAACTGGGTGGTGAACAGTATTATCTCGGCGGCGGTACTCACCGCGTTTTGCCTAGTGGTACTGTTCGATAAGCTGGGGTTCGAGCGCGTTCTGCCCTATGTCGACTCGATTCTGGTGATCGCGGTCGTGGTGCTTTGTCTGGGCGTGCCCATCCGTATGGCGAGCCAGGCGTTGGGCGAGCTGGTCAACAAGGCCCCCACGGAAGCGGTGGCGGCACCAGTTCGCGAGGCCGTGGCGCGGGGGCTCGAAAGCATCGATGCGCTGGAGGTGCGGGTTCGCATCGTCCGCCCTGGTCGGCTTTTGTACGTGATGGTTCACGTCGTGCTGCCCGACGATCAGGCGTCGATGTCGCTGACCACCCAGGACGCCCTTCGTGACCGAGTCGACGAGCAGGTCCGCTGCCACTACTCGCCGGTGGTGTGCGACGTCGTGTTTACCGTCGACACGCGCTGGGCGGCGCCGACCAGCGGGCTACTGGTGCGCCAGATCAATTGAGCTCCCCCTCGTGGTTTGCAAAGCGAACATTGCTACCCTAAAACGCCAACGAGAGCTTTGCCATGTACACCCAGGCCCTGCTGGCCGGTCTTCAGGAACGACTCACCCAGGCACTACCCTGCTGGCAGTTGCCCGCCGATTCGCACGTCAAGCTTCTCACTACCTCGGAAAACGCCACCTTTTTGACGACGAGCCCCGCTACCGGACAGACGTACACGCTTCGCGTACATCGCCCGCATTATCACTCAAGGCGAGAGATCGAATCGGAGCTTGCCTGGCTCGACGACCTACGCCGGGCCCGCCGAGTCGAAATACCGTCACCGCTGCCTACCCTCACAGACAGCCCGGTCCTTAAACTCCGGCTCGACGGCCGCTGCTTTTACGCCGTAGCGTTCGAGTATATCGAAGGGGAAGCCCCGAACTGGGGCCAAGAGCTGCCCGACGGGTTCGAAAAGCTGGGGGCGATCACCGCTTCACTTCACGAGCACAGCAAAGCCTGGCAGCCACCGACGTGGTTCGTTCGCAAACGGTGGGACCTGGAAACGATGATCGGGCCGAACGCCCTCTGGGGCGACTGGCGACAAGCCCCAGGTATCACGGCGCCGGATAAACGCGCGATCGAACGGGCCATCGCGCGGATTTACCGGTTCATTAGCGCGTACGGCAGCGACGAGCGGCGCTACGGATTGATACACGCCGACCTGCGCCCGGCCAACCTGCTGGTGAACGCCGAGCGGCTATCGGTCATCGATTTCGACGACAGTGGTTTTTGCTGGTACGCGTTCGATTTCGCCGCTGCCATCAGCTTTTTCGAGCTCGACCCGCTCGTCCCTCGGCTGCGCAAGGCGTGGCTTCGCGGTTATCGACGTGTTGCCGCCTTCGACGAGCACGACGAGGCAACGCTCGATACGTTTATTATGATTCGGCGCATCATGCTGAGTGCCTGGCTCGTCAGCCACGCCGAAAGCCCCACTGCGAAAGCACTGAGCGACGGTTTCATTCAAGGCACCGCCGCCTTGGCGCGAACGTATTCAGGCATCTCGAACCTGGCGCCGCGCTTACACATTGGTTGAAATAATCCGACTACGAGCCAACATCGAGGCACGCCCTCCCGAAAAAGCCTGACCATCGTCGGCTCGTTCGCGCAGCCTATCAGGCAAGGCGCCGTGCCTGATGGAGCAGCAGATAGAACACACTCAAACAGCCCGCCAGCGAAAGCCACGCGCTGGGTCTTCTGCTGAAGCTGTTGGTGAAACCCGGCGATACGGTGTTCGCGGAGTTCTTTGATTACTACAACCTCTTTGGCCTTTTACATATGCACGGCGTGCGTCTCATCGGCGTGCCACACTTGGCCGACGGGCCGGATCTCGAGCAGTTGCAAGCGCTGTTCATGCGGCTCGCACGCCATATGGGCGCCATACTGGTCACGCTCTATCATAACGGCTGGGAAGTCTTCACCCCGCCGACAGGCGGGATGTTCGGATGGGCAAAGCCGCCCGTTGAAGAAAGCGAAGCGATTGAATGTCGCTTATATGCAGGATGAAAGCGTTTTAAAATTCATCCGCGCCTTTCAATGAAATCGGGCACCCGAAGGTGCCCGATAGGGTATTCATCTTGCGCCGGCGATTACTCGCTAGAGGCGTTTTGCGGCTCGATACGGTAAAGGCCGCCGTCCTCTTCGTCGGTGAGCACGTAAAGCATGCCGTCCGGGCCCTGGCGGACGTCGCGGATGCGACCCAGCGTGTCGGCCAGCAGCATCTCTTCGTGCACGATCTGGTTGTCGTCATCCAGCACCAGGCGATGGAGCTGCTCGCGGTTCAAGGAGCCCGCAAACATATTGTTCTGCCACTCGGCAACGTCACCGGTGTAGAACGTCAGCCCCGACGGCGCCATGGAGTCTTCCCAGATATGGTTCGCGGGCGTCACGCCGGGCGCCTCACGTCCCAGGCCGATATGCTCTTCGGTGGTGTACTCGGTACCGTGAGCGATCATCGGCCAGCCGTAGTTCGCGCCTTCGTCTACCCGGTAGAGGCGGTCGCCGCCGTTGGGGCCGTGATCCACCGCCCATACTTCGTTGGTGTCCGGGTGAAGCGCCAGCCCCTGGTTATTGCGGTGGCCGTAAGAGTAGATTTCCGGGCGCAGATTGCCGGGTTCCACGCCGATGAAGGGGTTGTCTGAATGAGCGCCACCGTCTTCATTTAGGCGAATCATCTTGCCACCGGGGTTGGTCAGATCCTGGGGCAGGTTTTGAACGTTACGGTCGCCGATCGGGAAGATCATCGAGCCGTCGCCGGGAAAGACGATGCGCGAACCATAGTGAGCACCAGGATGCGTACGCGGTACCTGGGTGTAAAGGGTTTCCAGGTCGGTCAGCGTAGCGTTGTCCGCGTCGATTCGTGCGCGCGCCACCGCGGTTCCGGTCCCGTAACCCGGCTCGTAGGTGCTAAAGGCGCGGGGGTCGCCAGGGCTTGAGTAGGTGAAGTAGACCCAGCCGTTGTCGGCGTAGTCCGGATGCACCACGACATCCAACAGCCCGCCCTGGTTACCGCCCTCGACGGCGGAGTCCTCGTCCTCCTCCACATCGGTTTTAGGGAGGTTGTCGAGCTCGATCACGTTATCGCCATCGATCAGTCGAAGCCGCCCCGGGCGCTCGGTGATCAGCATGCGCCCGTCCGGCAACCAGGCCACGCCCCAGGGGTGCTCCAGCCCGCCAACGACGCGCGTGACGTCGAACGTGGTTTCCTCGCTTTCCACGTCCGTCGCCACGCTCTCTTCCAACACGCTGGCCTCGGCCTGCGCCCCGGCCGCCATCGCTAAAAATGCCGCGCCCACCCCCCACCGAAGCGGCGCCGGCTTCAAGGGCATTTTGAGTACCTTTTGGCTCGTCATGATCTACTCCTTTAGAAAAGATTAACGTGGATTAACTGAGACGATATATTTTTAGCGTAGGGAAGCTTTGCAAAGCCCACAAATAGCGCTTTGCTAATAAAGGTGAAGCAAAAAAGGCCCGCGGATCGCCGGATGAGAAAACAGCGTCGATGTTAGCGCTTACGCTTTGGCCCGGCGCGAGGCGCCATGAAGGGCGCTACTATCCCTGGTCGCGGTACTGCGCGTAGGTATCCCGCGCGCGCATGAGGTGCTGCTGCATGGCTTTTTTCGCGGCGTTACCATCGCGCGCCAAGATGGCTTCGAGTATGCGCGCGTGCTCTTTTTGTACCTGCTCCAGGTAGCGCTGAGAAGACACCGGATTGATATCCCTACTCATGAGCTTGGCGCGGGGAATCACACTTTGGCTCCACTGCTCATAGAACGACTCGAAAAACGGATTCTTGGTTGCCTTGGCAATCGTAAAATGAAAAAGATAGTCCTCTTCCCGGGCCTGAGCATTCGCCGTATATGCCTTGATAAACCCTTGGTGCTGAGACTCCAGCGTCGCTTTATCCTGTTCATCGTGGCGTAAAGCGGCAAGCTCTGCCGCGGCAGGCTCCAGCGTCAAACGTAGTTCTAAAAGGTGTAAAATATCCTCGACCGTCGTAGGTTTAATGCGCTCTGCCGGGCGCGCCTCCACTTTCGAGGTACGCAAAATGGTCGTGCCCACACCACGGCGTGTTTCGACCAAACCCAGTGACTTGAGATGCGTAATGGCTTCCCGAATAACGGTGCGGCTCACGCCAAAGGACTCGCAAAGACTGTTTTCGGTGGGCAGTTTATCTCCTACAGCTACTTTGCCCTGCACAATCAACGTTTCAAGCTGCTCCGCCACGTGTACGGATAAACTACCCTGTTGAGGAACCTTGTTGACTTTAAATGGCGTTGTTAGAGGCGTTTGCGTGGCCATGCCCGACATCCTTTGTTTGCATTCAATAAAATGTATCGCGCCATTTTCATAAGTGTTCGATAAACAGGCACTAATTTATAATCGCATATCATCCTACCACCCGTTCCCACTTGGGCTTAAACCCTGATCCCGGCAATCCCCTTTTCCGGGTGCGAATGAGTCATATCTATATAGTTTTTAACTTTTATTAAAAAATCAAAAAACTGTTAAATATTAACTCGAAAAATTAAACATCTATCTTTATAACGCTAACCTGCAAGTTCAATAACCGACTGCCATAACTGATCGTCGATATTAATAAGTTCTTTTGCATTGCGATTATGAAACGTCGATTCTCCGGGCCACCGCGCGGTGTGGCCTTGTTCTGCTGGCACCGCTGCTTTCAAATGAGCCTGGATCCCCTCGACAATCGCATCACAGGAGGCCTTGCCTCCCAACTGGCGAGGATCGAACACCATGAATATTTGGCAACTACCGCCACCGCTGCCGCGTTGGACCTTATCGATTTCGTGGCTCGGATTTCCCTGGGCCAACAAAGAGGCTAACGCATCGAGCAGGATGGCCAACCCCGAGCCTTTCCAATACCCGGTTGGCAATAAGCGGCGCGTGGCCGCAATGGCTGCCGGGTCCCGGCTGAGCTCCCCGTCGGCGTCGAAGCCACCATCGACGGGCAGTTGCTCGCCTTTTAACTGCGTCGTTTGAAGCTTGCCATAAGAGAACTGGGACATCGCCATGTCCAGTACCAGCGGCCCCTTTTCGTAGGGTACACCCATGACGAGCGGATTGTTTCCAACGGATTGGGACGTCGCCCCCCAGGCAGGCATGCACGATTCGGTGTTCGTCCACATGATCGCAGCAAACCCCTGCTCGACGGCGTGCCAGCCGTAGCTTCCGCCGCGCATCCAGTGGGTGGTATTACGCAAAGCCACCAGCCCCATCCCGTGCTCTTTAGCTAGCTCCATGGCCCGTTCGGTGGCGTGCAAGGCGTTAGTGATACCTATGCCCATGTTGCCATCCAGTACTTCGATGGCCCCGAGGGTCTGCACGTTAGTGGGCGAGGCCGTAATATCGACAAAGCCCTGTTCTACGAACTCGACGAAACGCGGCACGCGGCCGATGCCATGGGAGTGAACACCGTCCTGGGTGCTCTCGGTATGGATACGCGCGCAGGTTTTTGCGCACTCCTCGCTCAAACCCGCTTTTAAAAAAACGTTTTCAAGCGTGTTCAGCAAGGTTTCAAACGTCACTCTAGTCATGATCACCTCAAAACATAATACATAATATATTTATTACGTTAGCTTTAACACATCTACATAGCTATTCCTCCTTGGTCGCTATAATTAAAAAAGGCCACCCGAAGGTGGCCTTTGAAACGATTACACGAAGATCGCTAACCGATTACTGCTCGCGCTTGCCATCTACCAGGCGGTTCAAACTCAGCGGATTGCTCTGTCTGATCGCCTCGGGGAGCAGCGCATCCGGCAAATCCTGATAGCACACCGGACGCAGGAAGCGGTAAATAGCCGCCGTTCCAACCGAGGTCGTCCGAGAATCCGACGTCGCCGGGAACGGGCCACCATGCACCATGGCATCGCACACCTCGACACCGGTCGGCCAGCCATTGATCAAGATACGGCCGGCTTTGCGCTCGAGCGTGGGCAGAAGTTTACGCGCGGCCTCAAGGTCGGCGTCGTCCATTTGCAGCGTCACGGTAAGCTGCCCTTCCAGGTGCTCGGCCACCTGTTTGAGTTCCTCTGTGTCAGCACATTCGACGACCAGAGAGGTCGAACCGAACACTTCCCCCTGCAACGCTTCGCTACCCAGGAAGTCTTGTGCGCTGGTCGTAAACAACCCGGCCTGGCACTGGTTGGGGCTATCGCCTTTTTGTCCGCGCGCTACTTCGTGAGCCTTGCCACTATCCTGCAGGTTTTTGACGCCCTTTTCGTAGGCCTCGAAAATACCCGGGGTCAGCATGGTCTGAGCCGCGCTCTCTTTGACGGCGTTGCCCGCCGTCTGAACAAACGCGTCAAGCTCTGGTCCTTTAATCGCAATCACAAGCCCCGGATTGGTGCAGAACTGGCCCGCGCCCATGTTGAGCGACCCAACGAACGCTTTAGCCATCTCTTCACCGCGCGCTTTCAAGGCTTCTGGCAGCGGGAACACCGGGTTGATCGAGCTCATTTCGGCATAGAACGGAATGGGTTCCGGACGCGACTGAGCCGCCTTCCAAAGTGCGATACCGCCGCTACGCGAGCCAGTGAAGCCAGCGGCCTTGATACGTGCATCGCTCACCAGAGCGGTTCCCACTTCGCGACCGGAACCAAACAGTAGCGAGAAGACACCTTCAGGCAGACCGCATTTCTTGACGGCTGACTGAATGGCTCGGCCGACAAGCTCACCGGTGCCCGGGTGTGCAGCGTGCGCTTTCACGATGACCGGGCAGCCTGCGGCAAGTGCCGAGGCGGTGTCACCACCGGCCACAGAGAAAGCCAAGGGGAAGTTACTGGCGCCAAATACGACCACCGGGCCAAGCGCAATGTGACGCTGACGCAGATCGCTACGCGGCATGGGTTCACGGTCAGGCATGGCCGAGTCGACCCGTACATCCAGCCACTCGCCGGCACGCACGGTTTTAGCGAACAGGCGAAGCTGGCCGCAGGTACGGCCTCGCTCGCCCTGAATACGCGCTTGAGGTAGCCCCGACTCGGCAACGGCCCGCTCGATCAGCGCATCGCCTAGCGCTTCAATTTCGTCGGCAACGGTTTCAAGAAACGCAGCGCGCTCTTCAAGCGATGTTTCCCGGTACTGGTCAAAAGCGTCCCAGGCAAGCTGGCATGCCTGATCTACCTCCGCTTGGGTGCCGCCTGCATAGCCAGGCTCCAGGCGTTCGTTTGTTGCGGGATTGATAGCCTGAATAGGATCACGAGACCCTTTAACGGCTTTCTGTCCGATTAACATTTCACCTGTTAAATTCATCTTGCCTCCTGCGATGAGAGTAATGTTCCTGGTTTATTTGCAGTTAAACCAGGCAGCCCTTGCAAACTTTAGCTAGCACTTTCGCCTTAAAATGGCGAGTCGAAAACAATGCCCCTCGTATGTAATCTAGTAGATCGATACTCGGTTAGATGTCTTTATAAATATTAAACATTATCGCCTTCGGTAGTGTTGCTTCGCTGATTAGAACGATAGTTTTGCCATAACGTCAGAGCAAGTAAACCAACGGCTACTACTAAAAAGGCTACGCTAATTGGTCGAGTGAAAAAAGGGGTCCAGTCGCCCTGAAACGACTGAAGCCCGCGACGCAAATTCGCTTCGGCAATAGGGCCGAGAATCAACCCCAGAATGACCGGCGCCGTACCAAAATTATAACGATTTAGGAAATAACCCAAGACACCGAAGCCGAGCATTAAATAGAGATTAAAGACATCGCCATCGACACCATAAACACCGATAAAACAAAACACTAGAATGGCGGATAAAAGTTGTTTTCTTGGCACCGTCAGAACACGAATAAATAACTTAATGCCCAGACACATGATCAAAAGCATGAAGACATTCGCCACCAGATAGGCAAGAAAGATACCGTAAACGGTGCCGCTTTGATCAGCGAAGAGCAAGGGTCCAGGCGTAATACCTTGAATCATGAGCCCGCCGAGTAGCACGGCAGTGGCAGCCTCGCCGGGAATACCCAAGGCCAGGGTAGGAATTAGCGCGCCCCCCAGCAAAGCGTTATTCGCGCTTTCGACGGACACGATACCCGGCGCGTGACCGGTACCAAACTTCTCGGGGGATTTCGAAAAGCGCCGCGTTTGATCGTAGGCCACCAGAGACGCGATACTACCGCCAGCGCCGGGTATGGGGCCGACCACCGAGCCAGACGCGACCCCGACCAGCACGGCCTTCCAGTTTTTTAACGTTTCGATAAAACGCGGGCGGGCGATGTCGACCCGGTGAGCACTCTCCTTGATGCGCTCGTTAGGGTCGTACTCAAACGCATCCTTGAGGACCTGAGAAACCGCGAATAGCCCGATCAAGGCCGGCAAAAGGCTTACCCCGGTCAAAAGAGAGAGCTCATCGAAGGTAAAGCGGTTGACCCCGGTAATCGGGTCGGTTCCGACAGTAGCGATAAAAAAGCCGATAATGCCGGCGATCAAACCCTTGATGAGCGACTTACCCGCCACCGAGGCGATGATCACCAGACCGAAAACACTCAGCGAGAAGTACTCTGCCGGCCCAAACCGCAGCGCAAATTCGGCAATGGGCGGCGCCAGCAGGCTCAGTATCACCATGCTGGCGACGCCGCCAAAGAAAGAAGCCACGATTGCCAGGCCAAGCGCGCGCCCTGCTTCGCCTTTCTGCGCCATGGGGAAACCATCGAAGGTGGTGGCCACCGACGAAGGCGTGCCCGGAATATTCAACAAAATGGCGGGTATAGAACCACTGGCGCCCGCACCACAAAGGGCGCCGAGCAGCATGCCAATCCCCGCAACGGGGGGCATACCAAAGGTCACGGGTAGCAACAGGGCAATCGCCATCGCCGAGGTCAAACCCGGCAGCGACCCCATAATGATACCCAATAGAGTCCCACCGGCAATCGCCAATAAGGTACTCAGTTGTAACACCATACCCAAGCCATCGAGATAACCGGAAATCATGCAAGCCTCCTAAATATCAAGAAGTAAGAATGTCCGGTCACGATGGGAGCGGAATTTGGAACAGTTCGGTAAACACATAAAAGATGGCGCTTGCGAGTACTACCGAAAAAACCGCAGCAGAGAGTACCGATACCCCTTTTTGCGCCGTCGATAACGTCGCCCAGGTACCGCTAATCAGTACCAGCCCCATTACACAAAAAAAGGTAAATAATGATGTGCTAATAATATATCCAAGCCGCTCGAACGCTAAAATATAGGCAATCAACAAAACGATGATAAACGACCACTGGGCGATGCTACGTACGTGCCCCGAAGCCGATGATGTTTTGTCGTCACTTCTACTATTGCTTTCCGGGCTCTTGCTTTCCTGGTTCTTCCATTCCTGAAAGTCTTTAATTAGACAGGGGATGGCCAGTATAAAAATGAGGCTAGAAAGAAGCTTTGGAAAAAAAGCGGCAGAAAGGTCACCGGGTATTTCAACATTAGGCAGCGCTGAGGCAGCGACGAACGCACTGGCTGAAGCAATTAGTAGAAAAACATTAAATAGCGGCTTTCCAATGTCACGTTCCATAATGTTACCCAGTCGCTTTTACGCTAGATCAGTAGTGCCGAAAACATCCATGCTGGCAGGGGATGCCCGCCAGCGTGCCTCTCCCACGATTAATTTGCCAAATCACCCGCTGCTTCGCGCATGACCGTGGCGGACTCATCGATGAAAGCATCGAGCTCGTCGCCGTAGAGTGGTGCAAGCTCGGTTCCCAGGTTGTTCGCCGTTTGCTCGTAAGAGCCGTCTTCGACGATTTGCTGAATGGCGGCCACCCATTGCTCTTTCACTTCTTCGGGCAGGCCTTTCGGACCGACGATACCCCGCCAAACGGTAAGCGTTAGGTCGTACCCGGACTCTTGAAACGTCGGTACGTCCGGCAGGTTATCGCTGCGTTCGGCGTAGGTCGTCGCCAGGGCGTTCAAACGACCCGACTCGAGCGCCGAGCGAAGCTCTGCACCCCCCAACACAACGGCCTCGACATGGCCACCCATGGCCGCAGAAATGGCTTCGGAGCCACCGGGATAGGGAATCAGGTTAAAGTTAGCTTCGGTACGGTTGGCGATGGCGTTGGCGGTAATATAGGCAGAAGAGCCCACTCCGGAAGAGCCCACACGAATGGACTCAGACGCCGCGGCCTCGGCCAGACT
This sequence comes from Vreelandella sp. GE22, assembly GCF_968212445.1. Lineage (NCBI taxonomy): Bacteria > Pseudomonadati > Pseudomonadota > Gammaproteobacteria > Oceanospirillales > Halomonadaceae > Vreelandella > Vreelandella sp. GE22. Next base: position 816,559 of record NZ_OZ309110.1, on the reverse strand, counting down.
CTCGATATCCTGGTAGGGACTCTCGCTACTCACCGCAATCAAATAGGGTTCTTCGACGATCTTGGCAATGAAGTCGAAATCATCGTGGGTAAAAGCGACGTTACCCATCGCTTCAAGCGTCAGCATGGCATTGCTGGCGGCCAGCAGCGTGTAGCCATCGGCCGGCGAGGCCACGGCGCGGGACATACCCACGGCGCCGCCGCCACCGGCGATGTTGCGAATGACCAGGGTGGCGTCCAACTGCTCTTCGACCAGCGGTTGAAGCGCACGGACGAAGGTATCGTTACCGCCACCGGCAGAGAACGGAACGATCATACTGATATTTTTCGTAGGGTAATCCGCCATTGCCTGACCTGCGGCAACTACCCCGATGGCGAGCGTCAAATTGCTTAGTAGTTTTTTCATTATTAGTGCACCTCTCACTCGGATTTAGAAGCCCGGAGTTACGCTTGAACGCCCCGGGACAGCACCACTTAGCGAACCAGCGCGGGTCGCTTGGGATCGAATGTCCAGCCATCGATCAAATACTGCATGGCGGTGGCATCGTCGCGCCCGCCTGCCGGTAAGCGGCGGTAGAGCTCGTGGGCTTTTTCGACCTCTTGCATATCGATTTCCACCCCAAGGCCGGGCGCATCGGTAACCGCCACTTTGCCATTGGCAATTTCCGGCGGGTTACACGTCAAGCGTGCATCGCCTTCCTGCCAAATCCAGTGCGTATCGAGCGCCGTCGTACGGCCTACTGCGGCGGCCCCCACCTGCGCAAACATGGCAAGCGATATATCGAAATGGTTGTTGGAGTGGGAGCCCCAGGTCATACCGTGGTCCTGGCAAAGCTGCGAAACACGCACCGCGCCGGACAGGGTCCAGAAATGCGGGTCGGCAAGCGGAATATCCACGGAACGCAGCATCAAGGCGTGCGCCATTTCACGCCAGTTAGTGGCAACCATGTTGGTCGCGACGGGCAACCCGGTGGCATGGCGGAATTCCGCCAAAATCTCGCGCCCCGAAAAGCCCTGCTCCGCGCCACAAGGGTCTTCTGCATACGCAATGACGCCATGAAGGTCCTTGCAAAGCGCAATAGCCTGCTGCAAGGACCAGGCACCATTGGGGTCAATCGTGGTTCGCGCGTCAGGAAACGCGTTATGAAGCGCCGTCACGGCTTCGATCTCCTGCTCGCCGGGTAGCGCCCCGCCCTTGAGCTTGAAGTCCTTGAAGCCGTAGCGATCATGAGCGGCCTCGGCCAGTTCGACGATACGTCGCGGCGTCATTGCCGCTTCGTCGCGCTGGCGATACCAATCGTGACTCATGCCATCAGTACCGCGCCTGAAATCCAGCGGTGTGGCATGTCCATCACCAATAAAGAAGAGATAACCCAGCACGTCCACGCTGTCGCGCTGTTTGCCATTTCCCAAAAGCTCGGCGACGGGTACGTCCAAAAACTTGCCCAGCAAATCGAGCAGGGCCGCTTCAAGAGCGGCGACCGCATTGACGCGCAGTTCGAACGTCCAGGAGCCTTTGCCGAAATCCTCGAAGTCCGCGCTCTGACCGGCACTGTTCAAAGAGGCGACCACTGAGCGCAGCTTGCCAATCGATTGGCCAACCACACGCTCTCTGGACTGCTCGAGAGACTGCTGGATCGTATCTCCCCCCGGTGCTTCGCCCACGCCCACATTACCGGCACTGTCCTTTAGGATGATCAGGTTGCGAGTAAAGTAGGGAGAGTGAGCCCCACCGATATTGAGCAACATGCTGTCGCGACCCGCGACCGGGATGACGCGCATTTCGATAATGGTGGGAGTACCATGGCTTGGCATAAACACCTCAACATCAGTCTATCGTCGCGTAGACCATTACTTATCCAATAGCGCGAGAGAAGCCCGCAAATGAAGGCGCCTCCCTTGCAAGGCATGCCCGTTTTTAGAGCGACTTGGCATTCTCGACCAGCTTTTTGAGCTGACTTACCTGCTCATCGTTAGGCATGGTCAAAGGCGCTCTGACGTTACCCGCCGGGTAGCCTACGATGCCGGCGCCGGCCTTGATCAGGCTGACGGCATAACCCGGTGTGGTATCTCGCAGCGTGACAAAGGGAATGAAAAACTCACGCGTCGCCTTACTGATAAAGTCGCTGTCACCTTGACGCAGCGCCTTGTAAAACTTGACGGCCATGTCGGGTACAAAATTGAAGACCGCAGAGGAGTAGGTGCTCACACCAATGGCCAAGTAAGCTTCCGCGATGATCTCGGCGGTAGGTACGCCCCCGACATAGGCCAGGCGATCACCGATCGTCTTGATCGTGATATTGAGCGACTGCATATCGCCCTTGCCATCTTTCAAACCCACCAGGTTGTCACACTGCTCTGCCAACGACTTGACGGCATTGACGTTCAGATAGCCATTGGCGCGGTTGTAGTAGATAACGCCCAGGTCGGTCGAATTACAAACGCTGGCCGCGTAATCGACGATGCCCTCTTGTGAGCACTCCGTCAGGTACGGAGGCATCAATAGAATACCGTCGGCACCGGCGTCCTGAGCGACCTTTGCATGCTGGCGAGCAAGCTCGGCGCTCTGACCGGCACTGGCGATGATGGGAACATGGCCACCGATGGTTTCCACCGCCACTTCGACGACCCGACGGTACTCATCAAGCGTCAAGTTGAAAAACTCACCGGTACCGCCCGCAACAAAAAGCGCAGAAACCTCATACTCTTTCAGCCATAACAGCCGCTTACGATAGCTTTCGACATCAAACTTACCATCGGAGTCGAAGTCCGTAATAGGAAATGACAATAGGCCATCAGTGACAGAAGCCTTGAGCGATTCTTTAGAAAAATTCATTGCGAGTCCCTTTTTGTTTATGCGGTAAGCCACCATAGCCGGCGGTGATTGGATTGACGCTCATCACCTGTGTATCGCCTATTGAGGCAACTGCGTTCAGCCATGAGGCCATATTGTCATACATCATACAAGCATTCTTCTAGACTTTAGGCTAAGGGTTAACCGTCAACCTATATCGCCTTACGGCTTGCTTCTCATCTAACGTCTTACTATCAGAAATGCCATTCAGTGCAGGCTGATTATTTAAATGATTTATTTAGCACCTTCTTCGACAGGCATTTTCTTTTTCTTTACCGCTGAGTATATCGACCAGCATATAAAGGCGGCTATCAGAGCAAAGAACGTGGCGCTAACGGGCCTTTCCAAAAAGACCATCAAGTCTCCACGGCTGAGCAGCATGGCACGGCGAAAGTTCTCTTCCATCATGGGCCCAAGAATGAAGCCTAATAATAAAGGCGCAGGTTCGAAGCCCAGTAACAAGAAAACACACCCAAGCACGCCAAACAGTGCGACCAGCATGATGTCCATGTCGGAGTAGTTGATGCTGTACACGCCAATGACGATAAACAGGATGATGGCAGGATATAAAATGGGATAAGGGATTTTTAAAAGCCTTACCCATAGCCCCACCATGGGAATATTGAGAATCAAAAGAAGCACGTTGCCAATCAGAAAACTGATAACCAGCCCCCAGAAAAGATCCGGGCTATCGGAAATCACGTTAGGCCCAGGCGTAATACCGTGTATTAAAAGAGCACCAAGCATGAGTGCCATCACCGCGTCACCGGGTATCCCCAGCGTAAGGGTAGGAATAAACGCCGATTGAGCCGCTGCGTTATTGGCACTTTCAGGGGCGGTAATCCCTTCGATTGCCCCCTTGCCAAACTTTTCCGGGTTTTTCGAAATCCTTTTTTCCAACGCGTAGGCAATGAACGAGCCGATGGAGGTACCCGTGCCGGGTAGTATCCCGATCCCTGTTCCGATACCCGTTCCTCGCAACATGGGGAAAATGCTTTCCTTCATATCGCACCGGGTTGGCAAGAGTGACCGAAAGGTAATCTTTTCATCGTTTTTGACCTGAACCACCTTACCTACGTTGGCAATCACCTCGGTCACCCCGAAAATACCCATGGCGATCGCGACGATGTTGAGCCCGTCATAAAGGAACGTTAAACCGAAGGTATAGCGCTGAATACCCGTACTCACATCGGTACCGACAACACCCAGGATCAACCCGAACACGACCGCGGCTAGTCCTTTTGCCGGCGACCCTTGTACTAGAATAGCGGCGGCCACGAGCCCCAAAAGCATCATGGCGAAATAGTCGGCGGAGTTGAAAGCCACGGCAAAATTCGCAAGCGGTGGCGCAAAGGCCGCCAGCACGATAACGGTAATGAAACTACCCACGAAGGAAGCGATCGTGGTCATGAACAAGGCGACCCCGGCTCGCCCCTGTTTGGCCATGGGGTAACCATCGAGGCAAACGACCGAGGAAGAAGGCGTGCCGGGCAAGTTCAGCAGTATGGCCGCCGTAGAGCCACCGTATTGGGCGCCATAATAGATACCCGCCAACATGACCAGCGCCGTGGTGGCCGGTACGTAATAGGTCAAGGGGAGCAGCATGGAGATCGCCGCCAGGTGCCCTACACCGGGAATGACCCCGATGAACATACCTACCGTGACCCCCAGGGCGCAGTACATGAGATTTTCGAGCGTAAAAGCAACGGATATACCAAGCGCCAAATTATTTAAAATTTCCATTAGAAACTCCAGGGAAAAAGGCGGATCGGCATATTAAGACCAACAATGAAAACGACATACGACATCAAACAAAGCGTTATGCCGATTAAAAACAGCCTGACGGGCCTGAACGTTTTCTCACTTACACCACATATCAATACCAGCGCCATCGTGGCGATGAAAACACCGGCCGGCCTCATCAAAAAAGCAAACACCAAAATAGCGACCGTGATACAAACCAACGCTCTATAGTTGATATTGGGAAACTCGCTGGCAGTCCTTGCTGAGAAACCCATGGTCACTAGTCCAAGAAAGCCGAGCGAAAAGCCTAGAAAGCGTGGTAAATAACCCGGCCCCATATTACGTAGTGTTCCCATGCTGTAGTCCTGTGCCTGCCAAAGCACCAGCATCGATACGATGAGACACATTAATCCTGCAAGAAAATCTCTATTGGTTATTACTCGCATGATGCCTATCTCTTATCATCAGGGCGTAACATCCCGCTCCAAAGAGCAGGATGTATTTTTTACACAATGGATATTGATGATAATTACTGACCGATACCGGCGCTTTCGATGAAGCGCGCCAGCTCGCTTTTCTGCGTAGCCATCCACTCCTGAAGCTGCTCGGGTGAATCGGATGGCCGGGCCTGGCCACCCTGCTCGGCGATTCTTGACTGGATCTCTTCTGTGGCAAGAATCGCGGTAAGCTCTGTTTGGAGCCGCTCGACGACCTCGGGCGGGCTACCGGCCGTTACCAAGATACCCTGATAAGTACCGTCCAGCTCGCCTGGAAGGCCTAGCTCTCGAAAGGTCGGAATATCCGGCAGCTCTTCAAGACGCTCTTCCCCTGTCACCGCCAACGCACTCATTTGGCCGCTCAGCACGAAAGGCAGTGACGCAGTCGTACCGTTCATCAGCATATCGCTTTCCCCCGAGACTACGGCGCGGGTGGCATCAGAGCCGCCGCGATAAGCGATGACGTTCCAGTCCAGGTCCAGATGTTGAATCAAACGCTCGGTGGTAATGTGGTTGTTCGCGCCCACTCCCGAGGTGGCAACAGAAATGTCGCCGGGGTTATTACGGGAGTACTCGAGTAGTTCATCGAAGTCAGCAAACTCGTTACGCTGAGACACCCCCAACACGTAAGGCGAGTATGACACCATGGTGACGGGCGCCAGATCATTCTCGATATCGTATGCCACACTTTCCAAAACACTGGGAGCAGCCAAAAGCGCCGTTAAATCGGAAAGAAGCAGTGTATGCCCGTTGGGTGTCGCTTTCGCAACGTAGTCGGCGCCGATGTTGCCCCCCGCGCCTGCCTTGTTTTCTACGATCACGGGTTGGCCGATAGCGTCAGACAGTTCCGGGGCTATATAGCGGGCGAGAATGTCAGAGGTACCACCCGGTGCAAACGGCACCACGATTCTTACCGGCCCCCTGAACTCCTCGGCTAACGCACTATTGGCCGCCATCACCAGGCAAAGTGAGGTAGCGCTCAAAAGTAGCTTTTTGGTTTTTTTCATCGTATTCGCTCCATTTTTATTAAAATAATAGCGCTTAAGTTTTTGTTTATTTGAGACAAAAACTCTTTTTAAAGTAATATGTATTTAATCATACAACTACAAGTTAGACGTGGTTACAACGTTTTAATATACGACCATGGTCCATACAGTTTCCGCCTGAATTATAAGTAGCATTAAAACCCGAACAAAAGTGGGTAGAGGCGCTTCGTAACTTAGAAAATTATTTTATAAAACAGCGAATTGAAAATAAGCGCGATGAGCGAAACAACCTTGAATGGCAAAAAAAAGCAGCCTGCTTGTCAGGCTGCTCTCTTGCGATACTTCTAATGCGTTATTTCACTCAGCGAGCGAGCGCCGGGCGCTTGGGATCGAACGTCCAATCGGGGATCAGATACTGCATCGCCATGGCATCGTTGCGCTGAGTGACGGCCAGCGACTTATAAAGACGGTGTGCCTCCATCAGCTTCTCTTCATCGAGCTCGACGCCCAAGCCCGGCGTTTTCGGCACGGCGAGCTTACCATCGCGGATCTGGAACGGCTCCTTGGTGATGCGTTGACCGTCCTGCCAGATCCAGTGGGTGTCGATCGCAGTAATCTCCCCCGGGCACGCCGCGGCGACGTGGGTCATCATGGCAAGCGAGATATCGAAGTGGTTGTTGCTGTGCGACCCCCAGGTCATCCCCCACTCGTTACAAAGCTCACCGACCATGACCGCACCCTGCATGGTCCAGAAGTGGCAGTCGGCCAGCGGAATATCCACCGCGTTGAGCTGAACCGCGTACTGCAGCTGTTTGAAGTCCGTTGCGATCATGTTGGTCGCGGTGGGCAGGCCCGTACGCTTTTTGAACTCGGCCATGGTTTCACGCCCGGAGTAGCTCTCCTCCTGACCGCAGGGGTCTTCGGCGTAGCTCAAAAGGTGCTTGATGGGATCCAGAACCCGTACCGCCTCATCGAGTGTCCAGGCGCCGTTGGGGTCCAGCGTCAACCGCGCCTCCGGGAAGGCGTCGTGAAGCGCGCGGATGCAGTCGGCCTCTTCTTCGCCGCGCAGCACGCCCCCCTTTAGTTTGAAGTCCTTGAAGCCGTAACGCTCATAAGCTGCCTTGGCCAGGTTGGCGACCGCATCCGGCGTCAGCGCCTCCTGGTAGCGCACCTCGTCCCAGGCATCCGCCGGCGCCGTGGCCTTCGGATAGGGCAGATCGGTTTTATCCGGGTCGCCCAGCAAAAACAGGTAACCCAGCGCCTCGACCTCATCGCGCTGGCGGCCGTACTGACCCAAAAGATCCGCCACCGGGAGCCCTACCGCCTGGCCATAAAGATCGAGCAGCGCCGACTCCAGCCCCGTAATGACGTGAACCGCGACGCGCAGATCGAAGGTTTGGCGTCCGCGCTCTTCGCGACCGTTTTTGGCCAGTGTCACCCGGGCGTTGTTGAGCGTCTGTTTGAAGCTGTTGATGCTGGAGCCTTCGACGGTATCGCGGCACTGCTCCAGGCCTTTGAGAATACCCTCGCTGGAAGGAATCTCACCCACGCCCTTGTTACCGGCGTCGTCTTCAAGAATCACGACGCAGCGAATGAACCAGGGCGCGTGGCCACCGCTCAGGTTAAGCAAAAAGCCGTCGTAACCAGCGACGGGTACGACCTTCATTGAGGTAATTTTTGGCAACATGACTATCGACCCTCTTTTGACCAGATTAAATGTATCGATGCGCTATCTAGGTGATCGGCGCCGGGTTAAACAGTACCAGGTCGTTGTGGATGCCCAGCTTATCCGCCGAGGCCTGTTTCCGGCCGCTGGCCACATCCAGAATCAGGTGGAAAAGCTCCCAGCCGACATCCTCGATACTGACCTCGCCGGTGGCGATACGCCCCGCATCCAGATCGATAATGTCGTGCCAGCGCCGCGCCAGGTGTGAATTGGTCGCCACCTTGAGCACCGGCACCATGGCGAGCCCATAAGGGGTGCCCCGCCCGGTGGTGAACACCTGCAGGTTCATACCCGCGGCCAACTGTAATGTGCCGCAGATAAAGTCGCTGGCCGGCGTTGCCGCAAAGGTCAGCCCTTTTCGCCGCAGCCGCTCGCCCGGACCAATCACGTCGACGATGGGCGAGTTACCAGACTTGATCACCGAGCCCAGCGCCTTTTCGACCACATTGCTCAAACCGCCCTTCTTGTTACCCGGCGACGGGTTGGCGCTACGATCGGCTTGGCCCTGTAGCAGGTAGTCATCGTACCAGGCCATCTGGTCGATCAGCGCCTGGCCAACGGTTTTATCGATCGCCCGGGGCGTTAGAAGATGGATGGCGTCGCGCACCTCGGTGACCTCGGAAAACATCACGCTGCCACCGGCACGCACGATCAAATCCGTAGCAAAGCCCACCGCCGGGTTGGCCGTCACCCCAGAAAAGGCGTCGCTGCCGCCACACTGCATGCCCACCACCAGATCTGATGCCGGGCAGGTTTGGCGGCGGCGTTTGTTCAAGCGCTCGAGGTGACGCTCGGCCATGGCGAGAATGCCATCGACCATCTCGCCAAACCCCTCAAAGCTTTCATCCTGAAGACTCAAGACGTTGGCCTCGGGATCGGCGGCCTCGGTATTCTCATAAATCCGCACCGGGCGGTCTTCAAGTAGCGTCGAGGGCTGAAGTTTTTCGCAGCCCAAGCCGATCACCATGATTTCGTTGCCGAAATTGGGGTTCAACGCGATATTTTTCAGCGTGCGAATGGGCACGATGGCCGCCGGTGCGTTGATCGCAACGCCGCAGCCGTAGCTGTGGTTGAGCCCGACCACATCGTCCACGTTGGAATAGCGCGGCAAAAGCTCGCGCTTGATACGCTCGACCACGTACTCCACGGTACCCGCTACGCACTGTACGCTGGTGGTGATACCCAGCACGTTCTTGGTGCCCACGCTGCCATCCGGGTTGCGAAACCCCTCGAAGGTATAGCCCTCGAGCGGCTCGGACGCCGGCGGCTCCCGAGTGGCCAAGGGTAGCTCGTCCAGGCCCGGGGCCGTGGGCAGGCGCACATTGGTTTCATTGACGTGGCCGCCGCGTTCGATCGCCACCACCGCCGTGCCGATCACCTCGTTGTAGCGAATGACCGGGCTGTCCTGAGCAATCGCTTTCAGCGCCACCTTGTGGCCTTGGGGAATAGGCATCAACGTCTTACACTCGTCGTTGATACTGACCCCTTCGGCAAGCCCGCCATGCGCGATCACGATAGCGACGTTGTCGTTCGGGTGTACCTGAATAACGGGCGAATTAGTCGTTGTTTGGGTCATGAGGCTTTCCTGGGGCAATGTGCGAACGATTGTGCATTTGACTCAGCGCCATCTTCTGCCGGGCACGCGACTTGAACCCCATGGCGATGGCAAAGACCACGGACGCGGCAATCAGCGCCCAAAGCACCATCGCGATCGGGCTTTTGGTAAAGAAGATGCTATAGGTGCCGAAGGATTCGAGGCTTTTGACGAAATAGACCTCCGCTTGGCTACCCAGAATGAACCCGATGATCAGCGGCGCGACTTCGAGGCCGATTTTTTGAATCAAGTAGCCCAACACGCCAAAGATCAGCAGTGTCCAGACATCGAACATGATGCCGTAGTTGATGGCATACGCCCCGACCACGCACATCATCACGATGAGCGGGTAAAGAATATGCTTGGGCACCATGACCACCTTGGCGATATGCTTGATGGCAAAGAACATCAAGAAAAACATCACGAAGTTGGCCAGCACCAGCGCGACCATCATGACGTACCAGGTGTCGTGGTTTTCCGGAATGAATAGCGGCCCTACCTGAATACCCTGCAGCGTAAAGGCGCCGATCAAAACGGCAGTGGTCGAGTCGCCTGGAATACCCAGCGACAGAAGCGGGATGAGCGCGCCGCCGGTTAACGCATTGTTTGCTGATTCTGAAGAGATCAAGCCCTGGGGCGCCCCTTTACCCATTTGCGAAGAGTCCCGCGCCAGGTTCTTTTCCTGGGTGTAGGCCAGTACCGAGGCAGCACTTCCCCCAACGCCTGGTAGCATGCCCACGAAGGTGCCGATAAACGAGGAGCGTGTGAGGTTGGTCAGGCTGCCCTTGAACACCGACAGCGAAAAAGCACTCTCCTTACCAATCTTGACGCGCTCGCCGGCAACGTCCCGCTTAACGCCTTTTTCGGCTTCAAGCAAAATGGTCGAGATCCCGAAAATACCGATGAGTACCGGCAGTAACGAGAAGCCCTCGAACAGGTACGGCTCCATGAAATCGAACATCAGCCGGGTATGGCCGTTGCCGCCGTCCGAGATACTGTAATCGCCGATCAGGCTCAGCCAGACGCCGATCACGCCGCTGAAAATGCCGATCAACATACTGTTGGAAAGTGAGGCAATCACGGAGAGCGCCAGCAAGATGATCAGAAACTTCTCAACGTAGGAGAATTTGATCGAGAAATCCGCAAGCAAAGGCGCAAACAAAAAGAGCACCGCAGCGCTCACCAACCCCCCCACCAGCGATGCGATCACGCAGATGCGCAGCGCCTTTTCGCCCTCGCCTTTCTGGGCCATGGGGTAGCCGTCAAAGGTGGTGGTAATCGATGAGGGTGTGCCGGGTATATTCAAAAGCACCGCCGGCACCATCCCGCCGGATATACCGCCGACATAAAGCCCCAGCAGAAGCGCCAGACCGTGGTTCAAGCCCAGCGCGTAGGTCAGCGGGAGACAAACGGCCACGGCCATGGTCGCCGTCATACCGGGGATCGCCCCAAAAATGATACCGACCAGGGTGCCAAAGCCAACGAGTAAAAAGAAAGAGAGATCGAGGAACGAGAGAAATTCCATGGCGCTACCTTCGGGTCACGGCAAGGTGATAGTAAAAAGCTTGGCGAGTACGAACCAAACCAGCGTAGGCGCGACGACGGCATTGACGGCGGCAATGATGAGGGCTTTTTGGGTCCACTTATGCAGATAAAGCAGCGACATGAGCAGCACGAACGCCATCGAAACGAACAGAAAGCCGTAGCCCGTATACGGAAACAGGTTGCCGACCACGTCCATCAGGTAGAAGTAGGCGATGATCAGCGCGAAGGTGCCAAAAAAGCGTCCGTTATCCCGCGACTCACCAAGGATTGGCAGCGTACGCTCCCCGCGCTTGACCGCCGCCATGAAGGGCACCACTCGGGTGACTAGAATCACGGCAAACAGAATGCCCAAAATCCAGTGAACGAGAGTCGGAAAATATAAGTGCGATGTTTCGAAATCGATCGAAACACTCAACAGATCTGACGCCATATCTGCTCCAGACGTATGAACTCGGCGCACACACCGACAGCGGCGGTGAGCGCGTCGGTGTGCTTGCTCGGGGAAAGGAAAGGAGAAGCTGACGGCAGCTCGCCGCCAGCGCCTGACCGCTTAGTCGACGTTGTTCTTAATTGATATTGCTGATGATCTCTTCGTAGCGGGTCATTTTCTCTTGCAGGTACTCCGACGCCTCTGCAGAAGGCTTGAAGTCGGGGATGAAGAACGCATCGAGCTGTGCCTGTTGAATGTCGCCTTCGTCATAGATCTCGGCAAGCGCCTCGTCGATCTGGTCGATGATGCCTTGATCCATGTCCTTGTTGTAAAGGAAGAAGAACTCTTTATCGAAGGTAAAGCTCTGGTCATCGCCCATGGTGACGTTCACGTTGGGTTCGACGTATTCAAGGAGCTGCTCGCGGGTGGTTTGACCAAGCCCCTCTTCCGGCGCCTGTTCGATCGTATCCTGGCGCGCCGTCAGCCAGATGAAGCGCATGGCTTTCTGGTCGCTCTCGGGCAGGCGCGTGTACTGCTCGTTGGCCTGAACGCTGCCGTTGATGACATCGGCCTGGCCGTCGAACAGTTGCTGGTTTTTGTCGGACTGGGAGCCGGTATTGATCGCGACCAGGTTCTCTTCCTGACCAGGATGTTCGATGGCAATCGCGTTTTTGAGCGCGCTGTAGCCGATTTCGGAGACGCCGCCGGGCTGAATGGAGACGCGAACGGTTTCACCACTGCCTACGGCTTCGATGATGTCATCGAGCGTCTGGTAGGGTGAATCCATGGGCACCAGGTAGGCGTTGCCGGGGTTGATGGCAATGGTCGGCCCAATGGTGTATTTCTCGAAAATATCGTCGTATCCCTGAACGCCATACAGGTAGCCAAGGTAAGACTGATCGTGAAAGATCATCAGGGTGTTACCCCGAGAGTCCCTATCCAGGGTGCGAAACGCCGAGCTTGCGCCGACCGCATCCACTTTCATGTTCACGCCAAGATGCTCGGCCAACCGGTCTACCACAATACTGGCATTTTGGTAGGTATCGCCGCCGGTCGAGGTCGAACCGATCACGACGCGGACGTTGCCTCGAAGCTCGGCGTCCTGGGCCATGGCAAAGCCAGCATTGAGGGTAAGGCCCACCATGGCCGCAGCGACGCTTGCACGCATGAATGTCTTTTTGGATAGCAACATAAGCTTACCTTTTGCGTTGATTATTGGTTTTCTACGCTTTGAAGGCCGTTACGTTTTGTTTAGCGACACTTCAAGGCTTCAGCCGATCATTGGGCGCACTCGATGTACCATTCAAGGAATGAATAATAATACATCATACAAATGAAAGATTATGGTTAAGCATGGGATACGGCAAGCTAAAACCACTAAAGCAAGACCAAAGTTTAAACGGACAAAGAAGTCTTTCTACATTAGGCCACGCTTTTAAGTTATAAAACGCAAAAGCGTACTTTTTGAAAAACACAAGGCAGGTCAAGGGGAAAGCGCTGAATCCATCCAATACTTAATTTGAAAAGGGCTACAGCGGTAGCCTCTTTGGGACGCTATAGGCTTACCGCTAGCGTCCCCTTTTAGCGGCGATGCACTGTGACCTAGCCTAATAACAAACACTTTGGCAACGCGAAAGCCCCATAAAAATCCCCCCGTCGGAAATGAGAGAGCATGCGCAGCCGCAGCGTTTCATCTTTTGATCAGGCATTCCAGGGCGTGGGCAGCCCGGCGCTCACCTTGCGCGCGCACCGGGCTGAGCGCATCTTTTAGGCTAGCGTTTCAAAAAGTTGCTCTTCACCAGATGCACGACCTCGTCCATGCGCCCGCTCAGCACAGCCTTGGCCGAGTAGAGGGCGGTCGCGCCCACCTGCCCCGCCGCTACCTTGGGCGGCATGACCAGCTCCATCGGGTTGGTCATGACATCCAAAAGCGCGGGCCCGGGTTGGTTGAGCCACTCGGTGATCGCGCCCTCCAGCTCGTCCTCGCGCTCCACGCGTTTACCCCAAAGCCCAACGGCACTGGCCACTTCGCCAAAGTTAGGATTTTGAAGCTCGGTGTAGGCGTCCAGCATCCCTTCGACCTTCTGCTCCAGTTCGACGAAGCTCAGCGACTGGTTGTTGTAGACCACGATCTTGAGCGGGATTTTGCGCTGGACCAGCGTAAGCAAGTCGCCCATCAGCATCGAAAGGCCGCCGTCGCCACACATGGCGATGACCTGGCGATCCGGATAAGCCAGTTGAATCCCCAGCGCCTGCGGATAGGCATTGGCCATGGTGCCGTGTTGCAGGCTCGAAAGCGTACGCCGCTCTTTTGAAGTATGGATGTGGCGCAGCATCCAGACATTCACACTGCCCGTGTCGGCAGTGAACATCGCATTCTCATCGCTTAAGCGGTCGATGGCCAGGGTCAGCTCTTGCGGGTGAACCGTCTTATCGTCCTTGGTGTCGTGGGCCGACTTTTCTAGAGACTTCTTGTAGCGCTTCAAGCACTTGTCGAGCCAAGCGGAATGACTATTGGGCTGAACGGTCTGGTTTAGCGCCTCGCAGGTTTCGGCAATACTGCCAACGATACCGACATCCACCGGGTAGCGCTTGCCAATCTGGGTGGGCTCGTGATCGACCTGAATGATGCGCGCGCCTTCCGGGTAGAACTGGGCGAAGGCGAAGCTGCACCCGAGCAGCAGCAGCGTGTCGCACTCCGCCACCGCGTGGTAGCCCCCTTCCAGCCCGTACACACCGGTCATCCCGACCTGGTAGGGGTTGTCGTACTCGATGTAGTTCTTGGCCCGAGAGGTCCAGGCGATGGGCGCTTGAAGCTTTTCGGCCAAGGCGATGACCTGCTCGCGGGCATCCTCGCAGCCGGCGCCGGCAAAAATCGTGATCTTGCCGCCTTTATTGAGCTCTTGAACGGCGGGCACGAGCGCCTCGGCGCTGGGGCGAATCGAGTAGTCGAAGGTGTGCGTTTTAAAGCTCAATTCGCCGGCGGGCTGTTGCGTCATGACGTCGCCAGGAACGATCAGCACCGCTACGCCGCGCTTACTAATGGCCGCCTGCGCAGCCATGGCCGCCATGCGCCCGGCCTGTTCGGCGGACACCACGGTTTCGCAGAACACGCTGCACTGCTTGAAGATGTGGGTTTGATCCACTTCCTGGGGGAACTGGCTGCCGATTTCGCCCAGCGCAATGTGGCTTGCGATCAGCACCACCGGCGCGTTGTTGCGGTGGGCGTCGAAAAGCCCGTTAACGAAGTGCAGGCTGCCTGGCCCGCAGGAGCCGGCGCAAAGCGCGAGCTCGCCGGTCATGTACGCCTCGCCGCCGGCGGCAAAGCCCCCCACTTCCTCATGGCGCACGCCGATCCACTCGATGTCGCTTTGTCGGAGCGCATCGGTGAAGTGGTTGAGCGAGTCCCCCACGACGCCGTAACAGCGCTTGGCACCGGCGTTTTGCAGCGTATTGACCAGTATCTCGGCGACATTCGAACTCATGGGCGACTCCCTTCACAGCGTTGATGTGGTCTCTTAGCTTAGCCCTGAACCGGGGTTTTGCCGAACGCACGGACGTTCTCTTTATGCTGCAATGCAACAAAGCTGCTATACTAAGCGTCTATGGCCACGGTTAAGGGTTCAAAACCGCGGTGACGTTGGCTTGCACTGAGTCAGTGCCAGCTTTTAGGGCAAAGCCTGGTGGTATAACCTGCAGAGGATTCAACATGAGCTTATCGACATCCGGTGCTTGCCTTGATCAGGAAGTACTCGCTTTTTGGCAAGCACAGGCAGTCTGGCAGTACGCCGCCAGCGAAGGAATTGCCGAATATACCGACCAATTAAGCAGCTCCAAGGGGTTGGGCTAGGCTCTGTCTGAAAAGTGCCTGCGCTCGACAATACGGCGTTAAAAATTGGCTCAAAATACTCATTTACATATGTAAACTCCGTTTTTTCGCCAATTTTTGCCTTGTCTTGTCTTCGCTCGTCGACTTTTCAGACAGACCCAGCACTCGATCGTAATACCACATCCTGCTTTTCCCGCCGCTTCGGCAAAAGGTCATTCACCATTGGCGTCAAAACCAAAAACTTCATTAAAGAAGCTTCGCTAAAACGTTAGCGTAATGTACCCCGCCTTGTAAGCATTTGCTTACAAGGCGTCTTCTTTTGTCTCTGTTTTTATAAACAGCCTTATAGACCGCCAAAGCGATGCGGGCACTGCCTGTTTATTCAGACCCTACACTTGAATACATGAAAGCACTTAGCCGGTGATTCAAGAAAATAAAATAAAGTTTATTTTACAATAATTTACGTATAAAAATGGCTAAAATGCCGATAAAAATCGCCAATAAAGTGCCTTTTTTACCAAACCTGCTACAGCACTCACTACATGTTAGCCTACTCTCTTTAGCGCCGTTCTGACGCTTTCTCATAAAAACCTATAAAGCTTCATCGCGGCTTAGCGCGTTTTTAAAATGGGTGGTCCTCCTATACATTCTCGGTTAATATTAGTTAGCCTCGAACAGGCTTTATTAATTCAAAAAGTGTTTAAACAAGCTCATTCATTAAGGAACTGACAATGCAGACCCCGTTTTTAGGATCGAAAACCCGCTACGCATTAACCTTGAGCGCCGTATTGGCGATGAGCGGCTGTCAATCTGGTGCAGACCTGGGGGGCCTGATGTCAGCGGGCACCAATATGGCCGGCGCCGCCATGATGTCCGATCAGCAAATCCAACAGATCGGTGATCAAACCATTGCCCAGCTGGACGCCGAAAGTCAGTTGGTGGACACCAATAGTCAATACGCTACCCGCCTGCAGCGCTTGACCCAAGGCTGGGAAGAAGTGGAAGGCCACCAGTTAGACTTCAACGTTTATCAGCAATCCGAAATGAACGCTTTCGCGGTGCCGAACGGCTCTATCCGCCTCTATAGCGGGCTGATGGATGAAATGAACGATGACGAAGTTCGCTACGTCATCGCCCACGAGATCGGCCACGTCGCACTGGGTCATTCCAAAAAAGCCTTCCAGGTGGCCTACGCCGCCTCTGCTGCCCGTGAAGCCGCCGTTTCAAGCGGTAGCTCTACCGCAGCGGTACTTTCCTCCTCGGAGCTTGGTGATCTGGGCGAAGAACTCATCAATGCCCAGTTCTCGCAAAGCCAGGAGAACGAAGCCGACGATTACGCCCTGCAAATGCTGCAGAGCCAAAACCTGAATGCCGAGGCATCGGTCTCTGCGCTGCGCAAAATGGAAGCGCAATACGGTAATAACAGCAGCTTCTTCTCCAGCCACCCGGCGCCGGGTGATCGGGCCAGCCGGCTATCCAACTCGCTCAATTAATCGCCCCGCCCAAGGCGTCTACCCGTCATTCGGGTAGACGCCTTTTCACGCCTCGTCACGTTTTCCTGCTCGGTAAAGCCCATGCGAGCCGCTTCTCATGCGTGAGAAGGTACGGGGTCGTGTTCATCAGCAGGCTCGCTTAACCGCCGCTCGAAAGAAAAGAAGGCGGCCAGCGGGTGGGTGGATCCCTCGATCAGAGCGCGCAGCAGCGGTGCGCCCATCATCGAATAGGTGATACCGTTGCCGCCGTAGGCCAGCGCGAAATGCACGTGCGGCCCCCAGCGTTCGACGGGGCCAAAATACGGCAGCCCGTCGTCGGTCTCGGCGAAGGTACCGGCCCAGCAGAAGGTTGGGTTGATCGCAAGCCCAGGCCAAAGCGACTCGACCTTGTGGGCGAGCCCATGGGCTTTTTCCATCACGCGTTCGTCGCGGCGCTTGGGCACGTCGTTGTCGTCGTCATCACCGCCGACCAAAAGCCGCCCTTCATCGGTGGAACGCATATAGAGATAGGGCCTGGCAGACTCCCACACCAGGGTATGGCGAAGCTTGCCCAGCACCTGTGGCGCAATGGGGTCGGTCACGAAGGCGTAGCTGCTGCGGTTTTTCGCCACCGGCTTGTCGAGCCAGCGCTGTGATTCGTAGCCCGCCGCTATGATCACCTTTTTAGCGCGCACCCGGGCAGCATTTTTCAAGGTAACCACCACCCCCTGCTCATCGGGCGAAAGACTCGCCACTTCGGTACGATCGAATACCTCGCCGCCCTGGCGTTGGACACGCTCGAAAAGCCGGTACGCCATCAGGTAAGGGTCCAGGCTCGCAGCGAGCTTCGAAAGAATCGCGCAGGGTGCATCGATAGCGTAGCGCTCATAAAGCGCCTCGCGATCCAGCCACTCCATGTCGAAGCCGTGCTTGTCACGCAGCGCGTACTCGGCTTTCAAGGCGTCGACATCGTCTTCACTCGAGGCGTAGTAGAGGCTTTCCTGGCGCTCGAAGGAGACATTGCTCAGCTCACCGGCCAGCCGCTCGAGCGATAAAATCGCCTCGCCGCAGCCTTGATAGGCCATCACCGCATGGGGCTCGTCATACCGTTTGGCAAGCTCCACCATGTGGGTATCGATTTCATACTGCAAAAGCGCGGTGCTCGCCGCGGAGCTGCCCCAGCCGATATCGCGACGCTCGAAGACGACCACGTGGTGGCCGTGCTGGCTAAGCTCATCGGCGATCAGCGCGCCGGTAATGCCACCGCCGATGACAACGACGTCGCAGGTATGGTCGTGGTCCAGTTGGGGAAAGGAAACAAGCAGGCCATTTTTTACCGCCCAGAACGGATAACCGCTTTTAAGATCCATTTAATTGCCTTCTCAAGGTTGTCCTGTTAACCATAGTGTCTGGACAAAGAATTGTCCTTACGCCGCATGAAAAGTAGAGGAGCCTGGCATGATTGATTTACGAAGCGATACCGTCACGCGCCCGAGCAGCGCCATGCGCGAGGCGATGCTGGCCGCCCCGGTGGGCGACGACGTCTGGGGCGACGACCCCACCGTCAACGCCTTCCAGCGCCATCTTGCCCAGCGTACCGGCAAGGAAGCGGCCCTACTCTTCCCCAGCGGCACGCAGAGTAACCTGGTCGGCCTTATGGCCCACTGCGAGCGCGGCGACGAATACATCGTGGGACAAAATGCCCACACCTACCGCTATGAAGGCGGCGGCGCTGCGGTGCTGGGCAGCATTCAGCCCCAGCCCATCGAAAACGCGCCGGATGGCAGCTTGCCGCTGGAGAAAATAGCCGCTGCGGTCAAGGCCGACGATATTCACTTCGCGCGCACGCGCTTGTTGGCGCTCGAAAATACCATCGGCGGTAAGGTGCTGCCTTTCGAATACATCCAGCGCGCCACCGCACTTGCCCGCGAACACGGCCTGGCCACCCACCTGGATGGCGCGCGCCTGTTCAACGCCGCGGTGGCCACGGACACCTCGCTCGAAAAACTTTGCGCACCCTTCGATAGCGTGTCGCTGTGCTTTTCCAAAGGGTTGGGCGCGCCGATCGGCTCGGCACTGGTCGGCTCCCACGCGCTGATCGATAAAGCCCGGCGCTGGCGTAAGGTGGTGGGCGGCGGTATGCGCCAGGCGGGTATCATTGCCGCCGGCTGCCAGCACGCGCTAGACCACCACGTGGCGGATTTGGCCGACGACCACCGCCGGGCCGCACGCCTGGGCGAAGGGCTGGCCGCGCTACCCGGCATTACGGTGACCTCCCAGGCGACCAACATGGTGTTCGCCCAGGTCGATGAAGGCCATGTCGAGGGGCTGGCCAAGTGGCTCGAGGAACACGACATTTTGCTCGACCTGGTTTACGCCACGCGCTTTGTCGTACACCGCGACATTAGCGACGACGATATCGAGCGCGTGCTCGAGGTGATGCAGGCGTATTTCGACCGCTAGGGTCCGTCTGAAAAGTCGACGAGCGAAGACAAGACAAGGCAAAAATTGGCGAAAAAACGGAGTTTACATGTGTAAATGAGTATTTTGAGCCAATTTTTAACGCCGTATTGTCGAGCGCAGACACTTTTCAGACAGAGCCTAAGCCGGCCTACAGGCGGCGCAGCCCCCACATGAAATAGGCGCCACCGATGAGCGAGGCGACCAGGCCCGCTGGAATGTCGTAGGGAAACATCACCTGGCGGCCGATCAAATCCGCCAGCACCATCAGCAGCATACCGATCAGCCCCGCGCCCAAAAGATGCCACCAGGCGCGGGAGAAACCGGCCAGGCGTGCCATGTGCGGTGCTAAAAGCCCTATGAACGAAAGCGGGCCAACGACCAGGGTAGCGCAGGCGGTCAGCACCGCCACCAGTAACAGCAAGGCCAGCCGGGCCCGGTTCAAGCCGATGCCCAGCCCCCGCGCGGTGGCCGCCCCCAGCGGTAGAATATCCAGCCAACGGGTAAAGGGCAGCGCCAAGAGAAGCAGCCCGGCGGCGGCGACCCCCACCAAAAGCGCGCTTTGAATATCCACGTAGTAGGTCGAGCCGGCAAGCCAGGCGATCACCTGCTGGCCGCGCGGGTCGCCTCCGGCCAAAATCACGCCACGCACCGCATCGAACAGAGCGCTGACCGCCACGCCGCTCAGCAGCAGACGCTCGGGCAGAAAGCCGCTTCTCTTGTTGAGCACGACCAGAAGCGCCAGGGTCGCCAGCGCGCCTAACGTCCCCACCCCCACCAACTGAGCGCTCCCCGGCGTGGGCAGCCAGTAGATGCCCAGAATCAGCGCAATGGCGCAGCCCCCACTGATACCCAGCACCTCGGGGCTTGCCATGGGGTTGGCCGAAAGACGCTGCAAAAGGGTGCCCGCCACCGCCAGCATCAAACCGCTAGCCGCCGCGGCCATCACGCGGGGCGCGCGCCACTCCATCACTGCCGCGTCGAAGGGCGACACCAGGTTGAGCCCGTGGCCGCTTTGGCCGACCGTTAGCCCCAGCAAAGCCGCGCCCGCCAGCAAAAGCAGCAGCCACAGGGCCCGCCGCCCGGGTGCCGAATGGCGAAGCATGGTCACCCCCGTGGCCTGCGGGGGCTGATCGCTTTGCAGCTTCAAGCGCGGGATCAGCCAAAGCAGTAGCGGCGCGCCCAGGGCGCCAGTAATCGCCCCGGTCGGCAGCAGCGTGGCAAGCTGGCCGGAGAAGCGTTGCAGCAACAAGTCGGTGGTGGCGAGCAGCACCGCGCCCAGCACCACCGAGTAGAGCATGCGCGCCCCCAGCCGCCGCGCCCCGGCCATGCGTACGATGTTCGGCGCCGCCAGGCCGATAAAGCCCACTATCCCTACCACGCTAACCACGCTTGCAGTGATGAAAACGGCCAGCCCCAGCCCGGTCAGGCGCAGATATTTAAGCGAAAGCCCAAGGCTTTTGGCGCTGGCGTCGTCGAGCTCCAACACCGCCAGTGGGCGGATCAGTAGCACGGCGGCCACCCCGCTCAGCAAAAGCCTAAGCGAAAGCGTGGCCACACCCTCCCAGCCGTTTTGCGCCAGCGACCCCGCGCTCCAGATCAAAAGCCCCGCCAGGGTTTCGTGGTTGAACAGTAAAAGTGCGGTGGCCAGTGCCCCAAGGTAAAGGTTGACCACAAGCCCTGCCAGCACCACCACAACCGGCGCCAGCCGGCGCTTCCAGGCAAGCCCGAACACCAGCGCCATGGCGGCTGCGCCGCCGCCAAGCGCCACCCACTCGCGCCCGTAAGCCAAAAACCCGGGGGCCAGCAGCGTCGCCATCATCAGGCCGAGATTGGCACCCGAGGCGACCCCCAGGGTGGTGGGCGAGGCCAGCGGATTACGCAACACCTGCTGCATCAACACCCCGGCAAGGGCCAATGCGCCGCCGGCCAGTAGCGCCATCAAAAACCGCGGCCACCAGGTAAAATGGAGCAGCAGTGCCTCGGCGCTGGCAAAATCCGGGCTAAAAAGCCCGCTAACACTGTTGGCAACACCGCCCTGCTCCGCCAAAGCCAGTGCCAGCAGCAAAAGCAGCGGAAGGCCGAGCAAGACACAGGTGGTAAAGGGGGTGACGCGAAGTTTTAGTGACATGCCGACCCAACGCCTAAAAGAGCAGTCAATACAGGAGCAAGCGTTGTCATGGAGCAGCCCGGTCGGCAAGAAGTGAGAGAAAATAATTCAAGCGCAGGATTCTAAATGATAAGTATTAACACTACAATTGGACGATCAATTCGCCAAACCACGGGAGCCGTGCATGTTCGAGGTCTTGAACGCAAGCTTTACCATTGCCGGCAAGCCTTTGCTTCACGCCATCGAGCACACCTTCGAGCAGGGCAAGGTCGTCGGTCTGATCGGCCATAACGGCTCGGGTAAATCGACGCTGATCAAGCTGCTCGCGCAGCAGCAGCCACTCACCGAAGGCGCCATCCACTTCGACCAGCGCCCACTTTCCCAGTGGGGCCACCGCGAGTTCGCCCGTCAGGTGGCCTACCTGCCCCAACAGTTACCCCGCGCGGAGAACCTGACCAGCCGCGAGCTGATCGGCTTTGGCCGCTACCCCTGGCACGGGCTTTTGGGCCGCCATACCCAAAAAGATAAAGCCGCGATCGAGCGCGCCATTCGCCTGACCCATATCGAGGCCTTCGCTGACCGGCTGGTCGATACGCTCTCCGGCGGCGAGCGCCAGCGGGTGTGGCTTGCCATGCTGCTCGCCCAGGGCAGCCGGTTTTTGCTGCTGGACGAGCCGCTAGCCGCGCTGGACATCGCCCATCAGGTCGAGGTGCTGGCGCTGGTGCGCAAGCTCTGCGACGAGCTCGATCTGGGCGTGATCATCGTACTGCACGATATCAACATGGCCTCGCGCTACTGTGACGAACTGATCGCGCTGCACAGCGGCCGTCTGCTGGCCCAGGGCACGCCCGGGGAGCTGATGCACGCGCCTACCCTGGAGGCGATTTACGGATTGCCCATGCAGGTCATCGACCACCCCAGCGGCCACCACTCCATTGCCGTGGCCCAGTAAGTACGCAAAGTGATCGGCCTACGGGTTTAATTGATAACCATTATCGACTAATCTGATCAATGTAGAACACGCCGGGGCGCTGCCCCGCCCTGGATAAGGAGAGCGACGATGCCCCTGGCCCTACGCGAACCCGAACCCCGGCGCCCCGCCACCCTGGCCGAGTGTTACACCGACCGTTTGGCCCACTTGGCGCCGCCGCACATTGGCGGCGAGCCGCCCCCTGGGGCAATAAAGGCCGCGCGCTGGCGCAACCCGGCGCTGCTGGAGCAGGACATCGCGCAGTACGCCGCCCAGTTTCCCGGTGGCGACCGCCGCGCCATCGTCTCGCTTTGGTCGAAGTGGCTGTTCAGCACGCTGACCGTGCCCACCGTGGTCTCGCACCTGCTGCTCGACCGGGCACTGCCGGTTAGCCTGGACGAGGCTTACGTGCTACTCAACACCCAGGGCTGCGCCCAGGGGCTCTGGCTTGCCCAGGGCGGCGAGCCGGTCACCACCCGTGACCCGGCCAAGCGCTTTGCCGCGCTGATCGACGGCCACTGGGCGCCGCTGATCGAACGGCTATCCGCGCTTTCCGGCGCCGCGCCCCGGGTATTTTGGAGCAATGCTGGCGGCTACCTCGACTACTACGTCAATCTTTTAGCCGAGCACCCTTTCGTACGGCCAGCCGCTTTGAAGGACGCCCGGGCGCTTTTGGAGTCGCGCACCCTCGACGGCCAACGCAACCCGCTCTACCAGCCGGTGAAAAGTTTCACGCCCCAGGGGTCGGATGAAGTGAAGCAAGTGCGCAAGCTTTGCTGCTTGCGCTACCTGCTGGACGAGTTCGAGGTGTGTAGCAACTGCCCGCTCGAGGGCTGCGACCGACGCGCCCGCAAGCGCTAGCCGCCGGGGCTGATCTGCGCCACGGCGTCCGCGCTTGCCTGCTGGCGCTGCTCTCCGGTCAGCTCGATCAACTCCCCCTTCGCCATTTCCAAAAGCCGGTCGGCATGCACGAAGTAGCTGTCATCGTGGCTGATCGCGAACACGGTTTTTCCCATCGCCTTTAGATGCGGCAACAGCTCACGGTAGAAAAGCCGCCGGAACTGCGGGTCCTGGTCCGCCGCCCACTCATCGAGCAGCAGCACATCGCGCTCTTCGGCAATGGCGAGCAGCAGCGCCAGGCGCTTTTTCTGGCCCTGGGAGAGGGTCGGGTTGGTGACGCGGTCCTCCTGCCACGCAAGCTTTTGCGTCATCTGCAGCCGCTCGAGCCAGCGAGCCACCAGCGCAGGCTCAGCGGCACCGCCCCCCGGGCCCATTAGTTGATCGAAGGCGTGGAAGTCGGTAAATACGCTGGCAAAGCGGGCGCGAAAGGCGTCCCACTCGGCGGCACCGATGCGCTGGTCGTCGATTTGAATGTAGCCGCTTTGTGGGCGGTACAGCCCGGAAAGAAGCCGCGCCAGCGTCGACTTGCCGCTGCCGTTACCGCCAATCAGAAATACCTGCTCGCCGCGCTGAAGGGTCAAATTCAACGGCCCCACCTGAAAGGCGTTTTGCGCGCCCCCCTCGCCTTCGTAGCGGTAGACCACGTCGACCAGCTCGATACGCTGCCAGGTTTTGAGCGTATCCTCGACCTCGAAACCGGGCCGGTACTCGGTAAGTTCGAGGCTTTTGAGTTTATCGAACGCCACCTGGGCGCTGATCAGCGTAGGCCAGGCGCCAATGGCCTGAATCAGAGGGGTGCGCAGGAAAAGCAGCGTGAGCGCGAAGGTCGCCGCCGTGGCCTGGCCCGCCCACCCCAGCACGTTGGCCATGAAAAACACCACGCCGATCGCGCCGAGCATCATGATGTTCGACCAGTTATTGGCGCTTAAATGGTAGGTATCCGCGCGAATGATATGGTGGCGGTAGGTCTTGGCGTTCGCCGTGTAGGTATCGTCGAAAAAGCGCTGCGCCCGCGCGCGGTTGAGCGCTAGTTCCTTGCGCCCTTCAATAGCGGTCTGGTAGTCCCGGTATAAAAGATCTTCGCTTTCGCGCACCAGATGAAAGTGGCGGTACACCTTGGACACCAGTAACCAGCCAATCCCCATGGTAGCCGCCATCCAGGCCACCGTTACCAGCACCATCTCCGGCGAAAGCCACGCAAGATACGCAACGCACGCCACGCTCATCACGATGCCCTGCACGAGTTCCGGCAAGCGTACGAAGCCAATGGTGATGTTGCGCACGTCGCTTGAAAGGCTCGCCAAAAGCGTGGCGCTACCGGCCCGCTCGAGGCGCTCGATATCGGTATCCAGCATGCGTTTCAAAAGCCGGGAGCGCAGGTTATAAACGAAGTAGTGACCCAATAGCGTGAGCGCGAGCTGGGTGGCCAGGGTAACCGCCAAAAGCAGCGTCAAAAGTCCCATGAAGGGCAGCAGTACGGAGAAGGTACTCTCGGCGGTGATCAAACGCTGGTTGATGAAGGCGATGACCCCCACCCCTAACCCGGCGCTTAGAAGGCTCAACCCCATGGCGCCAAGAAAGGCCCAGCGGTAGTGCGTAAAGACGACCCGCAACAACTCCATTAGAGACTCCCCCGTGGTGTAAGCCGCGAATTGTGACGCACTCACCCGCCAAGTCAATCAGCAAGTGATTGTCATTTGCGCTTACGATGTCCGTTCAAGTCCTCAGGAAAAGATCAGCAGCGCAGCGCACCCGGCCGCCCCCAGCGCAAAGGGCCAAAAGCGGCTGTGCCGGTCCTCCGGTAGTTCCTCCTTGAGCACGTTCAGCACGATGCCCCCAGCGACGAACGCATACAACACGCCCACGAACGCCTCGGTCACCTCCACGGCGCTGCCGATCAGCCAACCCACCAGCACCGAGGCGGCCAGCACCCAGCGCCCGCCGGCGCGGTAAGTGTGGCGGTGGTGCTGCACCAGAGCGTGGTCGTTGACGAGAAAGTGAAACGACATTGCCAGAAAGAAGAACACTACATCCGGAAACTGGTTGTCGCGATACACCAGCAGGTAGCCGATCAGGGCGTTGTAGAGAGAGAACGAGGCGGCGTGGATCCAAAACACACCGCGGGATTCGTGCAGCGAAGCGCGTTGAGAGCCGCCACGGTGGGAAGAAAAGCGTTTGGCGCCCTGCTCCAGTCCGTAAAAAGCGCAAAGCCCCGCCAAAGCAACGATATAGGCGTTATGCTCCAGCACGAAAAGGGGGCCGTGCTCTTCGATGGTATCGTGGGCGTCGCTTAGCGCCGGGAAGATATGAATGAATACATAGCCCACCGACACCCCGCCTGCAAACGAGAGCCAGGCGCTTCGGGGGATGGCGTTAAGGCGCTGCAAGCGTCCGGCGAATAGATGGACACTGGCAAGCCCTAGCGCAAAGACGATTTGCAGCGCCATACCCTCACTCCCTTGAAGCCGCCCTGGATCAGTCGAACAGGCTCATACGCTTGGTGACGTTGTCGCGCTTGATACGCCAGTGGAGCATCGCACCGCCTACGTGAAGCACCACCAACACCAAAATGGCCCAGCCAAGCAGTTCGTGCCAGCCGAAAAGCGTTTG
This sequence comes from Vreelandella sp. GE22, assembly GCF_968212445.1. Taxonomy (NCBI): domain Bacteria; kingdom Pseudomonadati; phylum Pseudomonadota; class Gammaproteobacteria; order Oceanospirillales; family Halomonadaceae; genus Vreelandella; species Vreelandella sp. GE22. The sequence continues at coordinate 790,834 of NZ_OZ309110.1, read as the reverse complement.
GGAGAGCGCGGCGTTCTCACTGAAAAACCCGGGCAAGTGCCAGCTAAAAAACTCGACGGGGTAGCCGCCGGTGGCCGTTGCCGCCCAACCGATCAGCGGCATCAGCACCAGCGCGATGTACAAAAGGTGATGTACGCTTTTGCTGACGATGCGCTCGAACGCATTCAGGGGCGGGTCATGGTCTGGCACCACGAAGGCGATGCGCGTGATGATACGCAGGGTCATCAGTAGCAAAATCGTCACGCCCAAGGTTTTATGCCCGGTATACAGAAGGTTGGTGAGGGTCGTTCCCAAAAAATTGGCCGTACGCTCGAAGCCCCAAGTGCCAAGCGTTAGTCCCGTCGCCAATGACACCAGTACCGCCGCTGCCACCAGCCAGTGCAGCACCCGATGAGGGTAAATATAGTGATCCAGCTCGTGCATCGCTTGCTCCTGACGCCTAAATCTTTATGAGGAAAACGCTGCCCTAACCTTATAACGCTTCGCCAATGGCCGCTAGCTGTTCGCGAATTAACTCTCCCAACCGCCGAGCGGGCTCGGTGGGCCGATGAGGCGCGCGGTGCAGGGCAAGCTCGATGGAAGGAAGCCTGGGCAGCCCACTCGACTCGTCCAGCGGGCGAAGCGAAGGTGTGAGCATACTGCGGGTCACCACCACCACCGCAAGGCCTGCGGTCACGATTGGCGCAAGCCCGGCCATCGACTGGCTGGTGTAGGCCACGCGCCAATCGCGCCCCGCCGCCTGCAGGGCCTGCTCGGCTACTTCGCGAAACACATCCGCGCCGGGGGAATAAAGCGCCAAAGGGATCGGGTCGCTCAAAAGTGGCTGCTGGTTCATGCCCACCGCCCATAAAAGCGGCTCACGCCGGATCACCTCGCCGCCCGGCGAGTTACGTTGGCGCGTGACCAGCGCAAGGTCGATGTCGGCATTTTTGACCTGCTCCACCAGGTGCGCGCTGGTTCCACAAATCACCGTCAGCCCCACCGCCGGGTAAAGCTGGTGAAAGTAGGCGAACACCGACGGTAAAAGCGAGGCGTAATCCTCGGGAATGCCCAGGGTCAGATCACCGGTTACCTGGCGGGCTTGCATATCGCTAAAGGCCTCGTCGTTCAACGCCAGCAGGCGCCTGGCGTGGGCTAAAAGCCGCTCCCCTTCCTGGGTAAAGCGTAGCCGCCGGCCCTCCCGCTCATGCAGCGTCAATTCCAGCTGCGTTTCCAGGCGTTGCAGCTGCATGCTGACCGTGGACTGGGTATAGGCCAAGCGTTTGGCCGCCGCGGTGACGCTGCCGGTGTCGGCAATGGCCACCACCGTGCGAAGCAGTGACAAGTCAAAAATGGGTGCACGCATATATCACCACTATTGATAGGTATCATCACTAAAGATCGATATTGTGATGTTTAACCAAGGATTATGCTTATCACCACTGACAGAAGGCAAGGTTTGTTTATATAGAAGGAGCTGCTTCATGCAACGCGTTCACACCCCTGTTCTCCCCTCTCGCGGATACAGTATCGGCGCCGCCCTTATCGCGGTCGCGCTTTGGAGCGTGGCGCCGCTGCTGGCGGAGATGGCGCATACGTCGACACCGCTGCAGTTGACCGCGCTGACACTTTTGGCCGGGGCGCTTGCCACACTGCCGCTGAGCCGCAAGACCGGGGTGAGCACGTTGAGCATGGGGTGGCGCATTAGCGTTTGGGTGGGCGTACCGCTGCTCATTCTAGGCGCGGTGAGCAGCTACTTCATCGGCATGCGGCTGGCCCCGGCAGCGGAAGCCGCGCTGATCACCTACACCTGGCCGGTGCTTTTCGTACTGCTTAGCCAGTACAGCCGCTTTAAAAAGCTGCGCATCGAAGGGGTGATCGGCGCGCTGATCGCGTTCTCCGGCGCCTCGCTCCTGCTGCTACCCCAGGCGATTAGCGGCGGGCTGGGAGGTGAAGTCATCGGCTACGCGATCGCGCTGTTATCGGCGTGCTGCTGGGCGCTCTACTCCTGGTTCGGGCAAACCGCCCCGGTCGCGCTGACCCCGCTTCTACCGCGCCTTTTATTGATTGCCTGCGCTATCGCTACCAGCGCAAGCCTGGTGCTTGAAAACAACCTGACCCTGCCAAGCGGCGAAGCGCTGCTGGCCGGTATCGCACTGGGCCTTGGGCCTTACGGCATCGCCATGGTCGCCTGGGACAAGGCGCTGCGCTGGGGGCATTCGAGCCTGGTCGGCAGCCTGGCCTACGGCGTGCCGATTCTCTCCGGGTTGCTTTTGGTGTTGGCCGGCATGAGCGTACTCGACTGGCGCCTGCCCACCGCCGCCGTATTGGTCGTGGTCGGCTGTCTAAAAGCGGGCCGCTAACCCGGACTCCCTCTCTTACTCGGCGAGCCCGAAACACGCTTTTCTATCAACAAAAAAAACCGCCACGACAACGTGGCGGTTTTTCGTTCTGCCCTTGAAGGGTTTTGTCAAACGCTACGGGCGCTATCCCGGCTTATTGATCCAGATAGCGCGGCTTGGCAATCCCCTCGAGCGCGTCGAGCGGGATTTCCAGTTCGGGCTGGCCCACCGCGTAAGGAGCGATCTCATAGACGTCGAACTTCACCACCCAGTGATCCTCCATGGGCGCGACGTTGCGATGATCACTCAGCGGCCAGTTCGCGGCGAAGGTATCGTCCTGGTCGATGTCGCTCAACCAGCGCCGATGCGCCTCGCCTACCAACTGCTCGAAGGCGGCCTCGCGACCATCGATCAGCATGTCGTCCAGGCCGACCGTGCGCGCCTGGCGCTCATCGATCACCATGAACTCGGTGGCGGGCAGACCATGTGCCTGGCCGTTGAAGTAGGTGTCGCTATTGAGTTCGATGATCAGCACGTCGTTGTAACGACCCACGACATCGGCTTCCAGCAAAACCGCGCTGGCACCGCCATCGGGCATGGGCATACCGTGGCGGTTTGCCTGCTCGAAAAAGTCGTTGGCGTAGCTTGCCCAGCTGGGTGAGGACGCGCTGCCCTCACCCGGTGTATTCGCGCGCTCGCTCGGGGCCAGCGCGATCAAGCGGCTGCGAAGCTCGCGAGTAAGCCCGGGGGACTTGGGGAACTCGAGCGCGGAGACGCGCACCTGGGCGCAGTTATCGCCTTGACACTCGGGCGCGACGAACTGCTTCTCTTGGGCCAGCGTTACGATGGCGTAAGGCTCGACCGGCGCGTTTGGATGACTTTGGCAGCCGGTAAGTACCAGCGCGGCCGTGGCCAGCACGCCCCCTGTAATACGTTGCATAGTAGATCCCTTTTGAGTTCTATCCTTGTAGCGCCGCTTTAACCGTCCAATAACGCCAAGCGGCCCTATAAATGTAAACGCCCTTGCCGCACAAAGCGAACAAGGGCGTTGCGGAGAGCCGATAAAGGCTATCGACGCTTAGGCTCTGTCTGAAAAGTGTCTGCGCTCGACAATACAGCGTTAAAAATGGGCTCAGAATGCTCATTTACTCGGTGTAAACTCCGCTTCTTCGCCAATTTTTGCCTTGTCTTGCCTTCGCTCGCCGGCTTTTCAGACAGACCCTAGGCGTCTGGCTGCATCTCGGTGGGCTCGGCCTCGAAGGAGAGCTCGAACAGACCGCTGTCATAGGAGCTAAACCCACGGGCGTGCACCGTGTAGCGTCCCGGCAAAAGCGATACCTCGAGCAGCGCGTCGGTTCCACCACCGCTGTCGTCATCGGTGTAGGAAACTCCATCGCCGGTGAGCTCCAGGTAGGCGTCGAAATCCGTGGAGTCCATGGCAATCGTCACCGCCGAGCTCTCTTCCAGCTCGATCTGATAGAGCACGTCTTCGCCGCTGTACCAGCCGTTGAGCGTTTCACCAATGCCAAGGTCGCCACCATTTTGAAGCTCGACGCCATCGGGTAGTTCGCTGCTTTCTACAGAAAGCGCGAAAAGCCCGCCACTCCCGCTTTCATAAGGCGTGCGCGCGGTAATCTGATAGGTGCCCGGTGCCAAAAAGTCGCTCAACCGAGCGTCCAAACCGTCGCCGCCGTCGTCGTTTTCACGGTAGTAGCCGCTTTCATCGCTAAGCTCCAAAAACGCGTCGATAGCGTCAGAGGTCATATCGATCTGATAGATACCCGCTTCTTCGATGGTGAGCGTATACGCCAACGGCTGGTCGCTGTACCACCCGTTGAGCGCCTCACCCGGTGCGATCGGGCCATCGTTTCGAAGCTCCCCGGCTTGAAGGTCGCTGACCTCGGCGGTCAGCGTGTACATGCCGCTGCCCGAGCCGTAAGTCTGTGCCCTGACGGTATAGTCGCCGGGCGCTAGAAAGTCAGCGATCTGCGCATCGAGGTTGCCGCCGCTGTCGTCGTCTTCACGCTGGTAGCCGTCCGGGCCTTCGATGGTCAGATACGCGTCGAAATCCTCTGAGCGCATATCGATCTGGTAAAGGCCGGCTTCCTCGATGGTGAGGGTAATGGCCTCCTCCCGGGCCTGCAGCCAACGATCCGACGGCTCACCCACCGTGAGCGTATCGCTATCGCTTAGCTCGACGGTGCGCGGGTAGAGCGTGAACGGGCCGTAGCTGCTGGCGTCCTGTCCACTCACGACCACGATGTAATCGCCGGTTTCTTCAACGCGGTAGCGAAGCGTCTCGGCGCTATCCAGCAGTTGCAGCTGGTCGTCATAAAGCGAGGTCACCCCTAAAAGCGCTCCGCTCAGGCTCAGCTCGACAAGGGTGTCTTCATCGAGCGACAGCGCATAGCGCATCGAGCGGCTACCGTCCTTGCCATTGAGCTCGGCGCTTGATGTGAGCTCGCCGCGAAGGCGCTCATCGAGGGTCAAATAATCAAGCCCGCGAAGCGCCTCGGGTCCCTGCTCGGTCTCGGATGCATCGGGGTCGGGGTCGGATACAAGATCCAGCCCTGGCACGACCTGGGCGATCAAAAAGCCGGTCAGGGCGCCGCCTAAAACACCCACTGCGAGCGTTAACGAAGAACTGTTAGCCATGGGATCCCCTTTTAAGACCACTATTCGAGTGCGAAATATAGTCGCATAGCTTTGCTTACATGGCACCTTACTTATAAAGCGCGCAGCCCGTTTTTTAAGAGTGGGCAACGCCTACTCCCTTGATGAATGGGGCGCTTTAACTGACTGATCTCACTTAAAGAGCGGCCAATTGAACTAAAATCGTAACTTGGGGTACATCTTCGCCGAATATCGCAAAGCTTGCTGAATGTAAACCAGGGCGGTAACATCTCCGGGCCTATCAGGCAACTTTCCAAAAGAATGCCGGATCGACATCAATAGCTGAGGTACTCCAATGGGAGCCCATGCAAGAACCCTAAAGAAAAGCCTATTCGCGGTTTTATTAAGCATCGCTTCAAGTAGCGCCTTGGCCCAGGGCGTCGATCTGCAGGGAGGCGAGGCCTCGTTTTATAGCGACCGTTTCCAAGGGGCGACCACCGCCAGTGGCGACTCCTTCGACCAGCAGGCGCTGACCGCCGCCCACCCAAGCCTCCCCTTTGGCAGCAAGGTACTGGTGACCCGCCCGGATACCGGCCAAGAGGTCGAGGTACTGATCAACGACCGGGGGCCTTTCGTTCAAGGCCGGATCATCGATCTTTCCAAACGTGCCGCCCGCGAACTTGGCATTGTGCGCCGCGGCACGGCCCCGGTCATGCTTACGCTGATCAACTAGCCACTTGCAGAACTCAACGGCTAACGCACCCTCTCTCGTGCGCTACCCCTTGGGTTAACCCGTTATTTTATAAAACCTTCTCGCTACAAAGCGGCCCGCGAACGGGCCGCTTTTTTTATTCATAAGCGATTGGCGAACTAGCGGCGGTACTTATAGTCTTTATGTTACCTGGCTAAACGTCAGCTTTTTAAATCGCCCCATCCAGCAGGAGGCTACGATGCAGTCACGCTACTTTACATTGACCGATTACCCGCAAGGGCTACCCAGCCGCGAGCTTTTCAAGCTGGAAACCGAAGAGCTTCAACCCCTCGGCCCGGGTGAAGTGCGCATCCAAAACCACTGGCTGTCCGTCGACCCCTACATGCGCGGGCGCATGAGTGGCGTGCGCACCTACGTTGCGCCCTTCGAGCTTGGCAAGCCCATGGAAGGGGGCGCTATCGGCGAGGTCATCGAATCCAACGATGAGAAACTGAAAGCCGGCGATAAAGTCAGCCACATGGGCGGCTGGCGCGATGTGGCCCAGGTGCCCGGCGAAGGCGTTACCAAGCTGCCCGACCACGACGTTCCCGACCAGGCCTACCTGGGTGTTCTGGGCATGCCGGGCATGACCGCCTGGACCGGCCTTAACCTGATTGCCGAGTGCAAACCCGGCGACAACGTGCTGGTGAGTGCGGCCAGCGGCGCAGTGGGTTCGCTTGTCGTACAGCTCGCCAAGGCCAAGGGCTGCCACGTAGTGGGCATTGCCGGTGCGGCGCACAAGCTCGCTTGGCTCGAATCGGTGGGTGTCGAGCCGGTCAGCTACAAGGAGCGCACTGCCCAGGAACTCAGTGACGCCATTAAGCTTGCAAGCCCCGAAGGCATCGACGTCTACTTTGAAAACGTCGGCAGCACCTGCCTCGAGGCCGCGCTCGACCAGCTCAACGAAGGCGCGCGGATTGCCGTGTGCGGTATGATCGATAGCTACAACGAGCGCAAACCCGGCCACGGCCCGGGCAACCTGTTTCAGATCGTGGCGCGCAGGGCGAAAATGCAAGGCTTTATCGTGGCCGACCACTGGTCCAACTACGGCTACTTCCTCAACGAGGTGGCGCCGCACGTTGCCGAGGGCAAATTCGACTACCAGGAAACCGTGGAAGAAGGCCTCGAGCGCACACCGGACGCTTTTTTGGCACTTTTCGAAGGCGGCAATACCGGCAAAATGCTGGTCAAGCTGACCGACTAACGCCCTCTTTTTAACCACTTTTTCTTCCCGCCTGCCAAGGCCGCCGCCCTCGAGCGGCGGCCTTTTCTTGTTAAAAGAGTATTAAACTCGTTCGACCAATAGCGAATTGACGCTTAAAATACGCCCTCCTCCAACGCGCGCTAACCCATTGAGCCTATCGATGAGTGATCCTATCGATAATTGACCCTATCGATGGGTTAGCGCACGTCAAGACGGCTAGCTGGCCTTAGTGTCCGCTAGCCCCTAAAGCGTTATCACAAGGGAATTTCATGAACGAAAAAAGACGCGCCCGCAGCCCCTGGCCTGGCCTATTGCTGGGTGTTGTACTGGGCATCGCGGGTATGGCGCTGGCCATTGGCGGCGTAAAGCTGCTCGGCCTGGGCGGTAGCGCCTACTACTTGATCGCCGGTATTAGCGTACTGGCAACCGGCTTACTGCTGGCACTGCGCAAAGGCGCCGCGCTTTGGCTTTTTGCCGCTACTTTGCTGGCCACGCTGGTCTGGGCGCTTTGGGAAGTGGGCCTTGACTGGTGGCAGCTGGTACCCCGCGTGGCGATTCCCTGTTTGATCGCGATCATTATGCTGCTGCCTTGGTGGCGCAAGCCGCTCGATTCTCGCGGCGGTGGCCTGGCGCTGACGCTTGGCGTCGTTGCCTGCATCGGCGTGGCCATTGCCAGCCAGTTCACCGCGCCCGGCGTTGTGGAAGGCAACCTGGCCGAGAACCGCTCGAATGGCGACATCAACCCCGCCCAAGCGGCCGGCGATGACTGGCCTGCTTATGGCGGCACCAATGCCGGCACCCATTATTCCTCGCTCGATCAGATCACGCTCGACAATATTGGCGAGCTCGAAGAGGTATGGCGCATTCAAACCGGCGACGAGCCCGGCCCCAACGCGCCCCCGGAAATCACCAACCAGAACACGCCGCTGAAGGTCAACGACGCGCTGTATATCTGCACCTCGCACAGCCGCGCCGTGGCACTCTCGCCGGAAACCGGCGAAACCCTGTGGCAGTTCGACCCCGAGATCAGCACCATGGGCGCCGAGAACTTCTCCGGCTGGGCACACATGACCTGTCGTGGACTTGCCTATTATGACGCCGCCAACTACGCCGGCGGCGAGTCTGACGAAAGCGCGACCGAGATCAGCGCAGAAGCAGCCGGCTCTTCGGAGCTTTACGCCGATGCCAGCGCCTTCGCCGTCGACGTGGCGCTGATCGAAGAACTGGCGGGCTCTACCGGCAGCGAGTCTTCCATGCTGCTTAGCCAGACCGATGTCATGTGCCCGCGCCGACTCTACTTGCCCACCGCGGATGCCCGCCTGATCGCGCTAAACGCCGACACCGGCGAGCGCTGCGCCGGGTTTGGCGACAACGGCGAGGTCGATCTGACCCGCAATATCGGCGGCTTCGATCCGGGCGGCTACTACTCCACCTCCCCGGCTACCGTGACCGAAAACCTGGTGATTCTGGGCGGCCACGTGACCGACAATAGCTCCACCGACGAGCCTTCCGGTGTGATCCGCGCCTTTGACGTGCGCACCGGCGAGCTGGTCTGGAACTGGGACAGCGGCAATCCGGAAGAGACTCAGCCGATCGCCGAGGACGAGACCTACACACGCAACTCGCCCAACGTCTGGCCGCCGATCAGCGTCGATGAAGAACTAGGACTTGTGTACCTGCCCATGGGCAATGCGACGCCGGACCAGTTCGGCGCCAACCGCACCGAGAACGACGAAACCTACAGCGCCGGTCTCGTGGCGCTGGAGCTCGATACCGGCCAGGTGGCCTGGGTCTATCAGTTCGTTCACCATGACCTTTGGGACATGGACATGCCCGCCCAGCCCGTGCTGATCGACCTGGCCACCGCGGACGGCACCCAGCCCGCGGTGATTCAGCCGACCAAGCAGGGCAGCCTTTACGTGCTCAACCGGGAGACCGGCGAGGCGATCGTGCCGATCGAGGAAATTCCCGTCCCGCAAGGCGCGGTAGAAGGCGACTGGACCGCCGAAACCCAGCCCCGCTCGGCACTGAATCTCTTGCCGCCGCCGCTCACCGAGCGCGACATGTGGGGCGCAACGCCGTTCGATCAGATGATGTGTCGTATCCGCTTCAACTCGCTACGCTACGAAGGCCAGTACACGCCGCCGTCGCTCGAGGGCAGCATCGTCTACCCGGGTAACGTGGGCGTGATGAACTGGGGCGGCGTAGCCATCGACCCGCAGCGTCAGGCACTGTTCACCGGCGCCAAGTATCTGGCCTTCGTCTCCACTTTGGTACCGCGGGACGAAATCGAAGGTCAACAGGGTTCGGCCAGCGAACAGGGCCTTCAGCCTAACGCCGGTGCACCCTACGCCGTCGAGCTCGGCCCGCTGCTGTCGATCTTCAACCTGCCCTGCCAGGCGCCCTCCTGGGGCGACGTTGCCGGTATCGACCTGCAAAGCGCCGAGGTCGTCTGGAAGCATCCCAACGGCACCACCCGGGACAGCATGCCTTTCGGCCTACCCATTGGTCTGCCGGTCGGCGTGCCGGCACTTGGCGGCCCGCTGACCACCGCCGGCGGCGTGACCTTCATGAGCGGCACGCTGGATCAGTACCTGCGCGGCTACAACCTGGAAACCGGTGAGGAGGTCTTCAAGGCCCGCCTGCCCGCCGGCGGTCAGGCCACCCCGATGACCTACACCGGCGCCGACGGCCGCCAGTACGTGGTGGTCAGCGCCGGCGGTCACGGCACCTTCGGCACCAAAATGGGGGATTACGTGATCGGCTACGCGCTGCCCGAGTAACCCCCGCCTGACCGAATGCTGCATCCGGTCGTCCTCCACCAAAACGGGCAGCCCAAGGGCTGCCCGTTTTGGTTGGCTGAACCAGTAGATGGCCAGCTTGGTGCGGTCTCGCGCTACCCTACGCGGGGGCGCTGTGAATACGTCCTTGTACGCTACTTTCGCCATCCCTGGCGAAAGACCCCCGCTACGGGCAGCCCGAGACGCGGGTGAATAGCAAGCGCTCTATACTAAAAACGGGCAGCCCCAAGGCTGCCCGTTTTCACTTTAACGACCGGCCTGGCTGACTAGAACGCAAGCTCCACGCCACCGTAAACGCTGCGCCCGGGGGCCGGCTCATAGTAGCGCCCATAGGTGCCGTTCAGGCGTACGTTGGAAAAATGCTCCCGATCGAAAATGTTTCTGAGCCCGACGAAGGCGTTGAGCCGCGAGCGCTCGTCGAGCTGCCAGCCGTCACCCACCCGCAGGTTCACCAGCCAGTAGCTGTCCGCCTCGACCTCGTTGGCGTTATCCGCTTTTAAGTCGCCGATGTACTCGGTCTCGAGGGTGGCAAACCGCTCGTTCGCGCCCTCCCAGGTCAACTGGCTGATCCAGGTCTGCTCCGGCAGGCCCGGGATACGGTTACCGTCGAAGCGCTCGGAAGGCGTGGCAAACTCATCGAAGGTGTAGCGGGCAAGCGTGAGCGCGCTGTCCACGCGCCACTGGTCAAAAAACTGCCAGCCAAGCGAGAGCTCCATGCCGTCGCGGTCGGTATTACCGGCGTTTTGGTAGAACGTGCGCCCGCCCTCGTCATAAGGCACTAGCTCATCACGCACGCGCACCGAAAACAGCGCCAAGTCGTAATCCAGCGCCAGCGGGGCTACGTAGCCGCGCAGGCCCACTTCGCGATTCCAGGATTTTTGCGGCTCTACGCTTGGGTTGAAGCCGCCGCCGCCGGCGGGGTTAGCGAACTCGGCAAAGGTGGGCGTCTCGAACGCCGTGCCGGTATTGATGTACGCCTGATGCTGCGGGCGGTAGCGGTAGCTAAGCCCGGCGGAGCCGCTCCACTCGTTGAAGGTCTGGTCGCCGCTTTGGTCGCCATCGGCGAGAAAACGATCATCCACCTCGAGCTTGACCCGATCGAAGCGCGCGCCCAGCGAAAGCGTCAGCGCCTCCGAAAGGCCCAGATCGCCCTGGGCGAACACGCCGGTCGAGGTCGCGGTCTGCTTTTCATCATTGACCTGCTCGCCGACCGCACCACTTGAACCGACGTCGTTACGAAAGCGGTCGTCCTTTTGGCGGGCAGCGTCCACGCCGACGATGTAATCCAGCGGCAACGCGCCAAGCCCCACGGAGTGGTGGTACTCGGTGCTTACCCCCATGTAGTCGCGCTCGTAGCCCAGGCGGCTGTCACCCACGTAGGGAAGCTGCTGCTCGAAATCGCGCTGGGCGTAAAAGCCCTTGATGTATAGCTCGCCCGGGCCTGCGCTCAGGTCTTCGTACTGCAAACCGACCATCTGCTGGTCCACGTTCTGGTGGGCGTCCAGCGCATTCGAATTCGGCGCGGCCTGGTCGCGGCCACGGGCCACCTCAGAGGCGTTGAGCGCCCCCGGGTCTTCCGAGCGCGGGTTTTCCAGCAGGTTGACAATGGCAGTCAGCGCGCGGTCGCTGCCCAGTTCCCGGCGCAGCTTGGCGTTGAGCAGGTACTTTTCGGTGGAGCTCTGCTCGCGGTAGCCGTCCACATTCAGCCCGGAAAGACTCACGTGGTGCGACCAGTCGCCGTTTTGGCCACCGTTTTGCAGCGAAAGCTTCTGGTAGCCGTCGCTACCCGCCTCGACGCGCACGCTCGAACCCGGGTTGGTCCGGCCATCGGCGGTGGTGATATCGATCACCCCGCCGGCGGCGTTGCCGTAAAGCACGGATGAGGGCCCGCGAATGACTTCGATACGCTCGGCACTGTCCAGGTCGATGGCATCGAGCTGGGCCTGGCCGTCGGGCAGCGTGTAGGGAATGCCGTCGACTCGTACGGTAATACCCCGCACGCCAAACGGAGCGCGCGCACCAAAGCCGCGAATGGCGATGCGCTGGCCCTGGGCGAAGTTATCGCGGTTTTGCACGAACACCCCGGGCACGCGAACGAGGGACTCGTCCAGGCGTACGCGCTGCTGCCCGCGGCTGATCTCGTCACCCTCCAGCGTTGAAACCGCAGCGGGGGTGGCGTAAAGCTCCCGCGAAAGGCGCGGGGCACTCACTTCAAGCGTAGGGAGCGCGGTGACCTCCGATGCGGGGGCCTGGGCCAGGGAGGGGCTCGTGGCCACGGCGCTTGCAAGCATAACGGAGGAGGACAACAGCTTATTCATGGCATCTCATCGTGGTCGTACGGTAAAAAGGCAAACCCTTACGAAAAGGTAGCGCTTATTGTAAACCGAGACTGCGCTTTGAAAGAAACCGGCAAGATCACATAAAAATTAACGCAAAATATTCGCTGGGCCGAGCAGCGGTCACTACACTTGTGCAGGTAGCCAGGTAACAAGCCGCTATTTTTTTACAAGCACAGGTTGATAAGCACAGGAGGCTTACCATGGCATTGACCGCCACAGACCCCATCAAGATGCTGTTCGCTATACTACTGCCCCCGCTGGGCGTGTTTCTCGAAGTCGGATTCAAAGGTCACTTCTGGCTGAACATTCTGCTCACCCTGTTCGGCTTCATTCCAGGCATCATCCACGCCTTTTACGTGATATTGAAGTACTGACCCGCCCCGTTTAAACGTATCAAACGACAAGGGCGCCTTTCGGCGCCCTTGTCGTTTTCAAGCCTATGAGCTTGTCACGTCCGTTCCGGCGCAGGCACCTCCAAGGCCTGAGGTTCCTCGTGAAGCGTCTGGCCTTCGCTGCGCGCTATCAGCGTCGTACCCGCTAAATCGCCGGTGACGTTCAGCGCGGTCGCGCCCATGCCCACCAGCGCATCGATGGCAGTCAAAAGCCCCACCACCTCGATCGGAAGCCCCACCTGGGTGAACACCGTCGAGATCATGATGATGCCCGCGCCGGGCACCCCGGCGGTGCCGATCGACACCAGCGTACCGATCAGAACGATCTGCACCATGCTGGCGAAGTCGAGCGGCGCACCGATTACGTTGGCGGCAAACACCGCGGAAATCGCGATGCGAATGGCCGCGCCATCCATGTTCATGGTGGCGCCCAGCGGCAAGCTAAAGCCGTAAATGCTTTTCGAAACGCCCAGCCGATGCGCCGCGTTCACGGTCAGCGGCAGCGTGCCGGAACTGCTTTGGGTGGCAAACGCCGTGGCCATGGGGGTTCGCGCCTCGCGGAAAAACGTGCCAAGACGCACACCGAAAAGGCGCATCGCCACGCAGTAAAGGGCGAGCTGCACGGCAAGCGCAATGTAGAGCACCACGACCATATCGCCTAGCGCCAGTAGCGTATCGAGCCCCTGCTGGCTCACGGTGCCCGCCACGATGGCAAAGACGCCAATCGGCACGTAGTGTAAAAATCCTGCCATCACCTTGAGGGTGACCTCGTTCAGCGCCTCGATCACCCCGTAAAGACGCTCACCCATCGCTTGCTGGCTCGATGACTGACGCATTTTCAAAAGCGCGATGCCAAACACCAGCGCGGTAAAAATAATGCCCAGCATGTTCAATTCGGTGAAGGCGCCAAACATGTTGTTGGGCACGATATTCAGCAGGGCATCCACCACCCCGGGGTTATCCGGCACGGAGAAACTCATGTTCTCCTCGGGCGTGGTATTACTGCCGGGGCTGAAAAGCGACGCAACGGTCAAACCCACGATGATCGCCAGCGCCGACGAGGCCAGATAATAGAGCAGCACCTTGCCGCCGATTCGCCCAACGCTACCCTCCTGGGACTGATTGATCCCGACCATCAGGGTGAACAGCACGATCGGTACGATCAGAAAGGTCAGAAGGCGCAGCAGCAGATCGCCCAGCGGTGCCAGCCACCCCGCCAGCGTCTCGCCGCCGAAAAGGCCCACCGCAACCCCTAGCACCAGCGCAATGCTGACGCGCAAAATCAGCGAGGTGCGCATATAGCCGTGTAACAACGCTTTCATAATCCCTGCCTCGGTAAAAAGAGTGTTTGGGTGGGTGTCCAGCCAAATGCCGCCTTATATGGCGTTCGCCTACGCCCAACACAACCCTGCCCACCCCTTTAGCGGCCCACGGCCTGGCAGCGAGTATAGACACTATCGACTAACGCGCCGTTAGCCAATCACCCAGGGCGGTGTCTTGCGCCGCGTAGTACACCAGGCGCAGGTGGCGGTCTTCGTCGATCGTGAGCGAAATATGGTCAACGTCCACCGCCCCAAGTGGCGCTACCTGCAGATGGCGCACGCCCAGGCAGGGCCCCTGGATATCCTGACCTGGCCACAAGGCCCTGAAATCCGCATCCACCTGCTCGAGCGTTTCGACCAGCGCGTTGATCGCCGGGTCGCGAGGAGCACGGGCCATATCACGCTTGAAGCTGGCGAGCATTTGGCGCGCCTGATCCTGCCAGGGGCAGAAAAGTGCGCGTACCGCGACATCGGTAAACAACAGCCAGAGAAGATTACGCGCCGGCCCCTCGTGGCGCGAAAACCCAAACAGCGCATCGGCGGCCGGGTTATAGGCCCGCACGTCCCAGCGCAGGTTGAGCACGTAGGCCGGACGAGTGGGTAAATCCTCCAGCAAGCGATGTACCAAAGGCGGCACCTGACACCAGGTTTTGCCGGGCTCAGAGGGCAGGCGCTGGTGGGCCAGTAAAAAAAGGTGGCGCCGCTCGGTCGCATCGAGCTTGAAAATACGCGCCAGCCGCTCGAGAAAATCGCTCGAGGCGCGGATATCGCGCCCCTGCTCCAGCCAGGTGTACCAGGTCAGCCCCACGCCAGCAAGGGCTGCGACTTCCTCCCGGCGAAGCCCGGGCGTGCGCCGCCGTGGCCCACTTGGCAGGCCCACGTCCTGTGGCGTTATCTGCTCGCGGCGGCTCTTGAGGAACTCGCCAAGTTCCGGGTGACGGCGTTGTAGCGAACGGGTCTCGGCCACGCTGTTGCCTTTAGTAATAGCATAAAGAGTTAAATTGTACCCCTTTAAAGAGCTCGCCAAAATAGCGCCGTTCACGACCACCGCGCTATATGGAGAGCTCAATGACCCCCTCTTATCGACTATCCCTTTACCTGATCGCCCTGGGCGCGTTTGCCCTGGGCATGGCCTCCTACGTGACGGCGGGGCTGATACCACTGATCACTCAGGCGTTTGACGTCTCCGATGCGGCAGCCGCGCAGCTGGTGACCGCCTTTACCCTGGCCTACGGGCTGGGCTCTCCGCTGGTGGTGGCGCTGCTACCCGGGCGCTGGCAGCGCGAAGGGCTCGTTAGCGCACTGGCCGTTTTTACGCTAGCCAATGCACTAAGCGCGCTGGCCGAAAGTTTTACCGCGCTACTGGTATGGCGGGGCGTTGCCGGCGCGGCGGCCGGGGTTTATCTGGCGATGGGGATCGCGGCGGTGGCAGCGCTTGCACCCGACACGCAGCGCGGCAAGGCGATTGCCGTCATCATGGGCGGCATGGCAAGCGGCACGGTGCTGGGCGTGCCGCTAAGTCTTGTACTGGCAAGCCAATTGGGGTGGCAATTCGCGCTCTGGCTCATCACCGCACTCGGCGCCATTGCCTGGGCCGGGCTCTATTTCAAGCTACCCACACTTGCGACCCCGAACGTCGTCTCGCTCGTGCGCAAACTCGCCCTTTTGAAACACCCCACCACCCTGGCCATCCTGGCCGTTTCGCTGATGGCGGCGACGGCGAGCCTTGGCATGTATACCTTTATCGCGCCCTTTTTGGCCGCCCCCACCTTTGGCGAGGTCTCCTCCATCACGCTCTATCTTTGGGTATGGGGCCTGGGGGGCATCGCCGGCAGCTTTCTGGTGGGGCCGCTGGCCGACAAGTACCGCGAGGCCAACGTCACACTGGTGATCATGCTGCTATTAACCATCGCGCTTTTGGCGTTTCCCCTTGCGGCCTCGCAGCACCCCTGGCTTGCCCTGGCCCCCATTGCGTTATGGGGCGCGGTGGGCTGGGCGCTACAGGTACCGCAGAACAATCAGCTCATGACGGTAAGAGAGCCCACCGGTGATGCCAACCTCGCGGTGGCGCTCAACGAATCCGCCTTGTATCTGGGAAGTGCTATCGGGGCGGCGCTTGGCGGGCTGCTACTCTCCCATGCGCTACCGCTTTGGCTACTGGCGGTAAGCGCCGCCGCTTTCGCCGGGGCGGGCGCGCTATTGCAGCTGTTCGTTCGCCGCCGCACGGCTTGAATCGCGCGGTTTGAAAGGGCCGAACAGGCATAAACCGAGCGGCGCGAGGCGAAGATTCACAGCGGGGATTATAAAATATTTGCAGAAAGGCTTTGACGCATCGATCGAATCATGACACTGTGTCGTCAGTTGGTTAGCAAGCAGCATGGTTTCAGAAGCGTACGATCTTTTCGGCAGCCTGATAGTGTATTCCTTGTTTCACCCGCTACTTCCTCTGGGTAATACCAGGAACTTTACGACAGCGCATTTGCGCGAAAGGATTTAAAAATGGCAACTGGCACAGTTAAATGGTTTAACGACACTAAAGGTTTCGGTTTCATCGCTCCTTCTGACGGTGGCGACGACCTTTTTGCACACTTCTCCGAAATTCAAGCCGACGGCTTCAAAACCCTGCAAGAAGGCGCTAGCGTCTCTTTCGACGTTACCCAGGGTAAGAAAGGCCTTCAGGCTTCTAACATCAAGCAGACTTCTTAATCGTTTAGATTAACTGCTTGAGCGGATTTCGATCCGCCCCCTCAAGGCCCGCTTATGCGGGCCTTGCTGCGTTTGGGGTTACCCAAATGCTGTCTAAAAAGCCGTAAGCGCGTACTTTTCAGACAGCATCGATTCTCAGCCTTCCTTTACCCACTTGATCACACGCACATCGACCGTGACGGTAAGCGTCTCTAACGCCTGTGCCCGCGTACGCCCTTCCACGCTTGCGCGGTAGAGATGCGGAGTCATGGTCAGCAAGTCGCCGATCGCGCCTTGATCTTCAAGCGTCACCGAGTAGCGAATCGTCTCGACGCCGCGGGCGCTGAACCCGGCCGGCGTTTCAGGATCGCCTTCGCGCTCGGGCTTGAGACGCGGGTAGATAATATCGCGTAGCTCGCGAAGATGATCCGGCCCCGCTTCCACCTGCAGCCATACCCCCCCGGGTACCAGCACGCGGGAAAACTCCGGGACCACGGGAAAACCGAACATGCACAACAGCCGGTCGATGGTGCCGTCCTGCAGCGGCAGGTTCGCGTTACTCCCCACCAGCCAGCCGCTTTTATCATCGCCCCGGCTCTGTTTGGCCGCTTGAAGCACCGCCCACTTGGAAATATCGAGGCCGACCCGCTCGAGCGCTACCTTGCCGGCCGAGTCCGCCAGCGCACGCAGGTAGTAGCCTTCGCCGCAGCCGGCGTCCAGGCAGCGCAGCGACTCGTTGGGCACGCACTCGAACACCGCCGCGCTCACCGCATCGGCAATTCCCTGATAATACCCCGCACTTAGAAAACGCTGGCGCGCCGCCACCATGGCCTTGCTGTCGCCGGGGTCGGTGGAGCGCTTTTGCTGCACCGGCAGCAGGTTCACGTGGCCCTGTTTGGCGATATCGAAACTGTGCCCCGCCGGGCAGCGCAGAGCGCCCTCATGACGGGTGAGCGGGTGGCCATCGAGCGGGCAGGCCAGCGATTCGAACGGGGTGGTTAACATGAAGGCTCTTGAAGGCAGAACGTCGAGGGCGGCACCATCAGCCAGGCGAGCGCATGACGAGCACGATGCCCAGCAAAATGACGCCGCCCCCCAACAGGAAATGGATACTCAGCGTTTCATCGAGCAGTAGCGTACCAAAAATCACCCCAAAAAGCGGCGCCAGAAACGAGAAGATACCCAACTGCGATGCCCGGTAGCGGCGCAGCAGCGAAAACCACGTGCTGGCAGGCTATCCGCTCACCTCGCGCCTCTCCTACTCCCTGATACGGCCAACGAGTGGCGAGCCCCCACCCGCGGTGGCCCAATTTTGCGAGTGGCTCTTTGCCCAGGCCGCCCTGCTTGAGCCACCGCCACCTTAACCCTGGCCCATCGCGGCCTAGCGGGCGTAGTGCTGAAACAAGCCGTGCTGCCACTGGCGCACCGCCAGCACCGAGGTCGTGCCAAAGCGCTGGGTGATGGGCAGCGCCTGCTCGCGCTCGCACAGCGCGTGAAACTCCTTGGCCAAACGCTGCATGATTTGCTGCCATTCGCTGTTGCCCGCCCGGGAAAGCAGCCCGTTGAGCACCAAAAGCTTTTCGCTTTCGCTGTTAAAGCGCGAGCGAAAGAACTCGTTGGCGATATGCTGCTGAAAAAACTGCTGGATCGGCCCGTTCGGGCGCCAGTGAAAGTGCGGCGCGACCCGGCGTTTGATGCGATTGCCCGGCAGCAGCTCGATCACCCCCAACCGCTCCAGACTCAAAAGATGGCGCGTACACTGCGCTTCGCTTAGCTGGTACTGGCGGTGTATATCGGTAAAGCTATAACCGTTGAGCACGCATACCGCGACCAAAAAGAGCTCCTGATCGTCGGCGATACACTGCTCCTGGGCGTGACTTAGCGCCTGCAAGCGGTGGGTATCCGCCTGCATGGTCTGGACCAGCTCGCTCAATTCGAGCGTCAGGTGCTCACAGATACACTCGAGCCGCGCCAGGGTGATATGGCGCTCGGCGAAAAGCCGTTTGACCGACGCCTCGCTAAGCGAAAGCCACCCGGCAACATCGGCATAGGTTTTCCCCTGGGCGCGCAATTCACGCTTCAAGGCATCGATCAGCGAGGCGGTTTGTGACATGACAGGCTCTCCTTGAGTATCTTATAACGATACTTAAGCGCGCACATAACGCAACCTGGGGTTAAAAGGTTGCGCAATACGCACCCATAAAGGACAGTTCGATGACTTCGAGACGACAAGGCTGATTTTCCAATGCAACGTGTACTGCAAACAAAAAATGCCTGGCCCTACCTGGTCGCGATTTTTCTCAACGCTTTTGTCGACCTCGGTCACAAGATCGTCATCCAGAATACGCTGTTCAAAAGCTTTGAGGGCACCACCCAAATTGCCCTGACCGCGCTGGTGAATGGCTTGATTCTATTGCCGTTCATCCTGCTCTTCACCCCGGCCGGTCACGCGGCGAACGCCTTTCCCAAAGTGCGGGTGCTGCGCCTCTCGGCCTGGGGGGCGGTGGCCGTATCATTAGGGATTACCGCCGCCTACTACGCTGGGCTTTTCTGGCTGGCGTTTGCCATGACGCTCTTACTGGCCATTCAGTCCGCGTTTTACTCGCCGGCCAAGTATGGCCTGATCAAAGGGCTCTTCGGCAAGCAGCGCCTGGCCGAAGCCAACGGCGTGGTCCAGGCGATCACCATCACGGCCATTCTAACCGGTACCGTGGCGTTTACGGCGCTGTTCGAGCGGTGGGCCAGCGCCAGCGCCAGCCCGGGGCAGATGCTCACCAGCGTTGCCCCGCTTGGCTGGCTTTTAGTGGTCAATAGCGTAATACAGGCGCTGCTGCTCTACCGCCTGCCGCTGGACTCACCGGTCAAGCCAGCCAACGAAGACGAGGCCCAGCGCCCCATGGGCGGGCGCTCCCGCTGGCGCAACCTGGAGGCCGTGGCCCGCCAGCCGGTACTTCGACTCTCGATCATTGGCCTCGCCACGTTCTGGTCGGTCGGCCAGGTACTGCTTGCCGCGTTTCCCGCCTACGCCAAGGGCGCGCTGAATATCGACAACACTCTGGTACTGCAAGGCATATTGGCCGCCAGCGGCGTGGGGATCGCGCTGGGCTCGATGCTGGCCAGCCGTTTTTCGCGCAACCGTATCGAAACCGGGCTGATTCCGGTGGGCGCGCTTGGCGTGGCGCTGGGCCTTGGCTGCCTGCCGCTACTGTCTACGCCGCTGAGCCAGGCGCTCAACTTCGTATTTATCGGCACCATGGGCGGGCTTTTTATCGTGCCGCTGAACGCGCTGATTCAGTTTCACGCCGACGAGCGCGAGCTTGGCACCGTGCTGGCCGCCAACAACTGGTTTCAAAACCTGGCCATGCTGGGCTTTTTGATCATCACCGCGCTAATGGCACTGGCCGGATTCGACAGCCGCTACCTGCTGCTACTGATTGCCGCCGTAGCGCTTTTGGGCGGCGCCTATACCGTAGTGAAACTGCCCCAGAGCCTGGTGCGCTTCGTGCTGAGTTTTCTGCTCACTCGCCACTACCGCGTGCGGGTTCAGGGGCTGGAGAACATGCCCTCCCAGGGCGGCGTACTGCTGCTGGGTAACCATATCAGTTGGGTGGACTGGGCGATCGTTCAGATCGCCTCCCCCCGCCCGGTGCGCTTTGTGATGCTTAAAAGCGTTTACGAGCTCTGGTACCTGCGCGGCTTTTTGAAAGCGCTGGGCTGCATTCCGATCGAGCGCGGCGAAAACGCCAGCAAGTCGCTGGAGCGCGTTGCCGAGCAGCTCAATGCCGGCGAGGTCGTCTGTCTTTTCCCGGAAGGCGCCATTAGCCGCACCGGCCAGCTGGGCGAGTTTCGTCGCGGCTATCAGCGCGCCTGCGAAATGGCCAATCCGGACGTCAAAATCGTGCCGTTTTACCTGCGCGGGCTATGGGGCAGCCAATTCTCACGCTCATCAAAAAAGCTGAAAACCTTACGAAGCGCCCCCCTCCACCGCTCGGTGATCGTCGCCTTCGGCGAGGGGCTTTCAAAGGATACCCCCGCAGACGTGCTCAAACGGCGTATTTTCGATCAGGCGACCCGCTCCTGGCAGCACGCCGTGGAGGAGTTCGCTACCCTGCCCGATGCCTGGATTCAAAGCGTCAAGCGCCGCCCGGGCGAACTTGCCCTGACCGACACCTCGCGCCGCACACTGACCGCCGCCCAGGCGCTTGGCGAAAGCGCGATGCTCGCCAGGCGGTTAAAAAAGCGGGCTTTGGCAACACCGTTAGGGCTTTTACTACCCAGCAGCAATGAGGGCGTGCTGACCACCATGGCTGCGCTGATGGCGAATAAAACTGCGGTCCACCTCGACGCCACGGCCGGTCAACAGGCACTCGCCCACCAGCTTGGCCAAGCGGGTATCACCACGGTCGTCACCTCCCGCGCGTTTGCCGGGGAACTTGCCCAGCGCGGGCACCCGATAACGACACTATTGGCCGGCACCGACATCGTCTATTTGGAGGATCTAAAAGCCGGCCGGGGCGAGCGCGCGCTCACCTGGCTTGGCGTACGCCTGCTTCCCACCGGCGCGCTGCGCCGTTTACTCAGCCGCGCACACCGCCCGGACGCCACGGCGGTCATTGTCTTCAAGTTAGAGCGCACCGGCACGTTCAAGGGCATCCAACTGAGCCACCGTAACCTGATGGCCAACGTCGGCCAGATCTCCGATGCACTCAATACCGAGCACAACGATGTCATGATGGCGCCTTTGCCACCGCATCAGGCCTACGGCTTGACCGCGACGCAGTTACTCGCGCTGGTGGAAGGATTGCCGCTGGTGTGCCACCCGGACCCGGAAGACGCCGTCGGCATCGCCAAAGCCGTAGCCAAACACCAGGCGACGATTCTTTGCACCAACGCCGCCTTTTTGCAAAGGCTTACCCAAAGCGACGATGTGCATCCGCTCATGCTGGACAGCCTGCGCCTGGTGGTGGCGGGCGGCGACACCGTTACCCCGGAGCTGCGCGACGCTTTCGAGCGTAAATTTCGCAAGCTGATTCTGGAGGGCTACGGCGTAACGGAAACGGCGCCGGTGGCCACGGCCAACCTGCCTGACACGCTGGATACCAACTACCTGCAGGTACAGCGCGGCGCCAAGGTAGGCAGCGTCGGCATGCCGCTACCCGGCACCAGCATCAAGATCGTCGACGCCGAAAGCCTCGAAGAGAAGGCCACCGGTGAAACCGGCACCATACTCATCAGCGGCCCCCAAGTCATGCAGGGCTACCTGAACGACGAAGCCGGCACCGCCCGGGCGTTTCACGAACAAGGCGGCCACACCTGGCTTGTCACCGGGGACAGCGGCTACCTGGACGAAGACGGTTTCTTGACGCTTGCAGAGTCGAACGACTCTTCGCCTTCAGAATGAGCCACGTGTGTATAAATACTTTTCTTCACCGGTGGGAAGGACATTTCCCCATGGAATGCCCAGCAGCACTGAACTAGATTAATGTATTCTAATTTGGGCGCCGCCCAACGATCATCGGCAACACAAGGAGAGGTTGAATGGCCAACTCTGCTATTAGCGTTTTTGAAAACCGCCGCAGCCAGTACGTTATTGGCAAGGATATTCCGCTCGGCCAAAAGGAGACGGCCGCGCTGATCCAGCAAGCGGTGAAGCTGGCGCCGTCGTCGTTCAACTCGCAAAGCTCGCGGGCGGTGATTCTGTTCAATGAGCAGCACGACCGGTTCTGGGAAATCGTGATGGACACGCTGCGCGAGATGGTGCCGCCGGAGTCCTTTGCATCGACCGAGGAGAAAGTCAACCGTTTTGCCGCGGGCGCCGGTACGGTGCTGTTTTTCGAAGAGCAGGACGTGATCAAAAACCTGCAGGAGAAGTTTCCGCTTTACGCCGACAACTTCCCGGTCTGGTCGGAGCACTCGACCGGTATCGCCCAGTTCGCGGTCTGGACGGCGCTGGCCGAGGCCAACATAGGCGCGAGCCTGCAGCATTACAACCCGATCATCGACGACGCGGTCGCCAAGGAGTGGGACCTGCCCACCACCTGGAAGCTTCGCGCGCAGATGCCGTTTGGCTCTCACGAAGCGCCCTTCGGTGAGAAAGAGTTCATGGATGACAGCGAGCGTTTCCGCGTTTTCTCCTAACAGAGGCTGCAACACATAGCGTGTGTAAGCGCTTACTTTTGAAGACGAGCAGCGTGAATCGAAAAGCCCCCGCAAGCAGTGCTTGCGGGGGCTTTTGCGTTGGCGGCTAGCGAGATTAGCCGTTCTCCCCCTCTTTGGGGCTGGAGGTGGCCATAATGGTTTTCTGCATTTTGGCGCCTTCGCCTTTGGCGATGTCTTCGTGACTGAGCACCATGATATCCCGCGGCCACCACTCGGGATGTTCATCGCGAATGAAGGTCAGCATTTTTTCACGAAGGTTCACCTCCGCATACCAGCCAGCCAACGGCTCGGAGGTCACGAAATAGCACGTCAATGTTAATTGCGGGCCGTTCTGGGCCGTCACCGCGCACAGGAGGCGGTGATGCTCGACGATATTCTCTTCTTGCTCCGCATACGCCATGAATTTCTTGCGCAGGGTGTCGATATTGGCGCTGATATGCAGCGTCAACTCCAAATAGCGGTAAAGCTTGGAGCTTTTCACCGACAGGTTCTCGAACGGCTTGGAAACGAAGTAGGTGACCGGTACGACCAGGCGCCGCTCGTCCCACACCCGTAGGCGAATGTGGGTGTAGAAGATGCCTTCGACGTAGCTCCACTGCCCTTCGAACATGACCAGGTCGCCGATGCGAATGGGCTTGGCCAGCGACAGCTGAAAAGAGGAAAGAATATTGCCCAGGACCGCTTGGCCGGCGATACCCACCAGCACGGCGAGTACACTGGCAGAGGCGAGAATCGATAGCCCCAGGGTTTCGAAGAGCTGGATCTGGCTGATCACATAAAGCGACGTCCCAACCACGGTAAACAAAATGATCGCCCGGCGTATGGCGTAAAGCGAGGTCAGAAAACGGCGCTCGTCCCGGGACTTGGTATCGTCTATTTCGCCCACCAGCTTTTTGGCCATGTTCAAAAGGATCGTATCCACCAAGCGTAGCGCGATGGAGCCAATCCCCCAGGCGATGACCATCACCAGCATCACCCGGAAACTGGTCGTTGCCATGGCCGAAAACGACACTACGTAGTCCAGCAGTACCTGGATAATGAAGGCCATGGCCAACAGAGCGATCGGTAGTTTGATGCGCAGGGCAAAAATGGTGACACTGCCCGACGGCAGTAGCGTTGACGTCAGCTCGACGAGCTTATACAACCCCCACCCGAGTACACCGATCAGTACCAAAAAGAGCGGGATGGCAATCCATTCCCAGAGCATCAACGGGCCCAGAGAAACCTTTAAGCGCTCGGGCAGTTGCCCTTCGAGCCAGGAAGGGCCGTAGGCGTCGTAAAGTATCGAAATAGAGGCAACGCTTTCGGGCATGACCAGCCAGGCGGGCTCCTGGTCCTCGATGTAATAGCGGCCCATGCGGATATCGTAGATCTCGCCGCCGGTCTCCAGGGCGGTGAGCTCGATATCCCGGCGCGGCTCGCCCGCCAGCGGGTTCTCGCCGGTGGTGCTTTCGATCACCGCATCCTGGCGGGCAGGCAGGTTGGAAGCGGTCAGCCAGTCGCCGCGCTTCAATACCTGGGAAAGCTGCATGGCAAGCTCTGCGCCGCGTTCTTGCTGCTCACCGGGGTCGATATTCGAAAGATTGAGAATGTGCGCCGCCGCCGCGTAGTCCTCGTCATCGGTGAGCTTTAAAAAACTTCTGATCGCCTCGCGCGGGGTAACGCGGGATACGTTCTCGGGCAGCTCGCCAAGGCCTGGGTTAAGCTCTTCTGCGCTAAACCAAAGCCCCTCTTCGCTATTCTCCTGTTGGGCCTGTGCCGCGCTCGAGCCAATCAATAAAAAGGCCAACAGCCCCAACACCCAGAGCGGCCAAGAGATACTTCGTTTCATGCAGTTGTCCATTGATAACGTTGGTCGAGCGAGAATGCGGCCACTAATGGCAGCGTTTAAAACGGTGGCGAACGACGGCGGGCCGCCTGCTATCCTTGCATGAGCGCGCGCCGGGTTCGAGGCGGCGCAGAGCTTAACGTACCCGCAGGTTAGCGCGACAACATGAGTTAACCGCTACACTGCATCGTTTAAAGCGGGGTCATACCAACACCAGGCGCCCCATGGCGGCCCCCACTAAAACAGGTCGATACTAAAAAGGACACTATGGGTCTTCAAGAATTCGCCCTTGGCGGGATTTATATTAGCCCACTGCTTGTGTATGCGCTGCTGGGTTTTATCCTGACGCTACTTTTACGGACGCTTTTGCACGTCACGCTCTCCGCCCGCGCGCTCTGGTTCGAAGCGTGGTTCGACGTATCGCTGTTCGTTATTCTCACGGCGCTTATCGCGTTCACATTCACCGTTTTGCTCGAGACTGCCTGATGCGCTCTTCGCTTCGCATACTGCTTACGCTTGTCATGGTGGCGCTGGCCATTGCCGCCGGCACCTGGCTTTGGCGCTACTATCTTTACACGCCCTGGACCCGCGATGGCCGGGTTCACGCCGACGTGATCACCATCTCGCCGGACGTCTCCGGCTGGGTGCGCTCACTCAGCGTGACCGACACCGACTACGTAAACCAGGATGATCCGCTCTTTCAAATCGACCAGGCGCGCTACCAGGCAGCGCTAGACCAGGCCCAGGCCGAAGTCGCCCACCGCCAGGCCACCCTCGAACTCAACCGCGCCGAGGCCAACCGGCGTAACCAGCTGGGCAACAGCCGGGCGATCAGCCAAGAGAATCAGCAGATCGCGCAGATCAACTCCCAGGTCGCGGCGGCGGATTTGGAACAGGCCCAGGCGGCACTGGCCAGCGCCGAGCTGGATCTCGAGCGCGCCAACGTCACCGCGCCCGCTAGCGGCCACGTGCTCAACGTTCAGTTCAGCGCGGGTAACTTCGTCAATCGCGGTACGCCGATCATGGCGCTGATTCGCGAGAACTCTTACTACGTGGTGGGTTACTTCGAAGAGACCAAGATGAGTACGATCCGCGTTGGCGACCCGGCGGTGGTCACGCTGATGCAGGGCGATACCCGTATCCAGGGCCGGGTCGCGGGTATCGGCCGCGGCATCGCCGATTCCAACACCACGCTCAATGCTCAGCTTCTCCCCCAGGTCGCGCCCACGTTCAATTGGGTGCGTCTCGCCCAGCGCATTCCGGTGCGTATTGCCCTGGAGGACATTCCCGACGAAACGCTTTTGAGCGTGGGCATGACCGCTACCGTGCGCATCCGTCAGGACGACGAGTAACCCCATGCCGCCGCTTGTCAAAACCTACCTGATGCCCGAGATGTCGGCGGTCAAGTTCGCCATCAAGGCGACCCTTGCGATGATGCTGGCGCTCTATATCGCCCTGGCTTTGGATCTCGAGCGCCCCTACTGGGCGCTGATTTCCGCCGCCTTCTTACAGGTGCGCCCGATGAGCGGCATGGTGATCGAGAAAGGCATCTGCCAACTGGGCGGCACCTTTATCGGGGTGGTGGCGGGTATCGTGATCATGGCGTTTTTTGCCCAGGCCCGGGTGCCCGCGCTCATTTCGCTGACCCTTTGGATTGCGCTGTGCACCTATGTCGGCTCACTTTGGCGCAACAACTACACCTACGGCTGCCTGATGGCCGCCGTGACCGCCATGCTGATCGTGGTGATCGCCGGCGGCAGTACCCCGGCGGGTATTTTCAACGTGGCGATGGCCAGGCTCACCGAGCTTGGCTTGGGCGCCATTTGCGCGACCCTGGTCAGCTCGCTTCTATGGCCCTCGCGGGTGGGCGGCCATCTGGCGCAGCAAGCAGATACGGTCATCAACAGCGCGTTCTCTCACGCGGCCCTGCGCCTGGAGGCAAGCGACGACCGCGACGCCATGCTCAAAGCGATGCGCGAGAGCCTGGGGGCGCTGACCATGCTCGAAACCGACAGCCAGGCAGCGCGTTTCGAAGGCCCGGAAGGCCCCGGGCGCATTCGCGCCTCCCACGTGCTCACGCGACGTACGCTGCGCTTTTTGGCAAGCCTTTACGCTTTGCATCAGCTACTTTTCGAACACACCCAAAGGCTCGACCCAACGAGCGTGGCCATTGCCCGCGAACTCGCCCAGGGGTTTCGCGACGCCGAGGACGTCAATGGAGTGGCCAACGCCCGCAAGCACCTGCAAGGGCTGCGTGCCCGGATACACGAAAACGACGAAACGCAGGCCCATCCACCAAGCCCGTTGGACCGTCGCCTGCGCCTGGGCCTGCGCGAAGTACTGGGCCATGCGATGATCATGCTGGACGCCCGCGAGGCGATCGCCGCACCCGGCGCCTATACGTTGAAGGCGGGCCCGCTTGCCTGGCACCGCGACCGTGTGGCCGCCGCCATCAATGGGGTGCGCTCCGGGCTTGTGTTCGCCGGGCTCGCCACGTTCTGGATCGTCACGGCCTGGGACAGCGCCATGGTCGCCATGATGCTGGGCACGCTCTTCTCGGCGTTTTTCGCCACCCGTGACAACCCGGTGACGGTCACCGTGATGTTCTATAAGGGCATGCTCGCCGCTATTCCCAGCGCGTTCATTTTTGGCCACGTGCTGCTCGCCCAGGTGCACGACTTCCCGCTGATGGCCGTGGTCTTTGGCACACCGCTGTTTTTGGGGCTGTTGGGGGCGACCAATCCGGCCACCATGGGCTACTGTCTGGCGTTCACCATCTTCAATATCCTGCTCACCATGCCGGGCAACGATATGG
This sequence comes from Vreelandella sp. GE22, assembly GCF_968212445.1. NCBI lineage: Bacteria > Pseudomonadati > Pseudomonadota > Gammaproteobacteria > Oceanospirillales > Halomonadaceae > Vreelandella > Vreelandella sp. GE22. Next base: position 763,604 of record NZ_OZ309110.1, on the reverse strand, counting down.
ATTTTTCCTTCGATAGCTTTGCCAACCGCGCGGTGGCGGCCATCATCGGGCTTACCACGGTGGTCACCGCGTTTCGCCTGCTGCCGGGCCTTGGCACGCGGCTTCGCCGGCGGCGCTTGATCCGCGCGATCTCCCGCGATATTCACGGCCTGCAGCGGCGCTCGATCACCCAAAGCGAAACCCGCTTTAGCGGCCATATGGCCGACCGCCTTTTACAGCTGGCCCAGCACGACGACATGCTCGCCCAGGAGCAGCGCCACCTTTTCATCCTGGGGCTTACCGGGCTCGATATCGGCACGGCCAGCCTGCGCCTGCGCCACCGTTTCGACAATACGCCTCACTTGGCCATTCAACACGCGCACCAAACGCTGCTGCGCGCCCTCGCCCAAGGGTTCGAACAAAGCGCCCGCGGCCACGCGCCGCAAGGCATCCTCGAGGCCGGCCAGCAGCTCGATAAGGCGCTAAAAAACCACGACGAAGAAAGTGGCGCCCACCGCGAGCTTTTAACCGGGCTGGTCGAACGGCTGGCGCTGTCCCTCGACCGCCTGGCCGACACCATGGCGAGCCAGCCCGGCCATCGCCCAAACGCCAGCACAGCGGCGGCCGGTTAGGCCGCTGGCACCGGGCGTTATCAACGAACTTTTCGTCTGGCCGCCTATCGAAACACCGTTGACTAAAAGGGTTAGACAACCCGGCTAGAAGCATAAAAACTGAACAGAACGCGCCCTGGGGTACGACGCCCTAAAGGCTAGCGTCAGGGAGATACCGATGCTGATCAAAATCGCCAAACCCGGTGACCTGCACGAATCCGACGTCACGCCCGAATCCGTCTACCTTAACCGGCGACACTTTTTAGGCGGCGTGGTGGGCCTGGGCGCGGGTCTTGCGTTTTCCGGTAACGTCAAGGCAAGCGAAGACTACGCCGATGTGCCAAGCGGGGAGGCACCGGCCTGGCTCGATGAAAAAATCGCCCAGACCGAGTGGCGCGCCGTCACGCCCCAGGATCCGGACAAGGACGCGCTGGCCCCCTTTGACGACGCCAGCGGCTACAACAACTTTTACGAGTTCGGCACCGGCAAGAGCGACCCGGCCAAGCGCGCGGGGAGCCTTCAAACCGAGCCCTGGAGCGTGGTGGTCGACGGCGAGGTCAACAACGGCGGGCGTTTTACGCTGGAAGATATTGCCAGCCCCTCCCAGTTCGAAGAGCGCATCTACCGGCTGCGCTGCGTCGAGGCATGGTCGATGGTCATTCCCTGGTTGGGCATTCCGCTTGCCGATGTGATCCGCCGGGCCGACCCCACCAGCAAGGCCAAATACGTACGCTTCGAAACCCTGGTCGACCCGGAACAGATGCCCGGGCAGCGCTCCTCCTTTGCGCTGATCGACTGGCCCTACGTGGAAGGGCTACGCCTGGACGAAGCCATGCACCCGCTGGCGATGCTCGCACTGGGCATGTACGGCCGCGAGCTGCCCAACCAGAACGGCGCGCCGCTAAGGTTGGTGGTGCCCTGGAAATACGGCTTCAAGAGCATCAAGTCGATCGTGCGGATTTCGCTGGTCGAAGAGCAGCCGGTCAACTCCTGGCAGTTGCTGGCCCCCAACGAGTACGGCTTCTACGCCAACGTGAACCCTCAGGTCGACCACCCGCGCTGGAGTCAGGCCACCGAACGGCGTCTGCCCAACAGCCTGTTCAGCCCGAACAACATCGAGACGCGCATGTTCAACGGCTACGAAGACGAAGTCGCCAAGCTCTATGCCGGTATGGATTTAAGGACCAACTATTAAGGGCGGGGCGCGATTCATGGCGGGACAAGGCAAATGGCGACTATGGCGCGGGGCGGTGTTTTTAGCCGCGTTGGCGCCGCTCGTTTACTGGGGCTGGCAGGTGTATCAAAACGCGGCCGGCCCGGAACCCGGGCGCTACCTGCTGCTCAATATCGGGATCGGCGGGCTTTGGCTAATGCTTTTGACGCTTAGCCTGACCCCACTTTCCAAACTCACCCGCTGGAAGGGCTTTGCGCTGATTCGCCGCCAGCTGGGCCTTTGGACATTGGCCTACGCCAGCCTGCACCTTTGCTGCTATGCGCTTTTCATACTCGGGCTCAACTGGGCGCTTTTGGGCGCCGAGATCGTCAAACGCCCCTACATCATCGTGGGGATGCTGGCGCTCATTGGGCTTGCGCTGCTGGGGGCTACGTCTAATCGCGCCGCCATGCGCAAACTTGGCAAGCGCTGGAAAACGCTGCACAAACTCGCTTATCCGATTCTGGGTTTGATGCTACTGCACTTTTTCTGGGTGGTGCGCGCCGACATGCAGGAATGGGCCGTGTACGCCGCTATCGGTGCGCTACTGCTGGCCACCCGCCTGCCGCCGATTGCCCGGGCGCTGCCCAGGCTGCGTCAGCGCTTGAAGCGCACGTGAGTGGAATGCGATGTCTTCCTGCCAAAGGGAAATAGCGCTTATTTTTTCCTGAACGCTTCGCTAAACGCTGCGGCTAGAATGCCCGTGGGCATGGCGATAAGCCCGATACCCGCCACCGCCGTGAGCCCGGCGAAGGATTTGCCCAGCGCGGTGACCGGCGTTACGTCACCATAGCCAACCGTGGTCAAGGTCGCGATGCTCCACCAAAGCGCCCGAGGAACGCTCCCAAAAGCCTCTGGCTGCACATCGGCCTCTACCACATAGAGGCAGCACGAAGAAAACAGCAGCAAAATCCCGGCGACGCCTGCACTTAGCCACAGCTCATAGGCACGCGTTTTCAACGCCTCGGCAAGCGACGACCAGGCCTGACTAAAGCGTCCCAAACGTGCCAAGCGTAGCATGCGCACCAGTCGTAGAAGGCGCAGTAAAAACGCGTTGTCATGATGTATGAAGCCGATGAAAAAAGGCAAAATAGCCACAAGATCGAGCAGCGCCCAAAACGAAAAGATATAGCGAAGCCGCCCCCTCACTCCGCGATAGCGCGGATTTTCGCCTACCGCGTAAAGCCGCACCAGATACTCGACGGTGAATAGCGCGACAAACAGCGCCTCCAGCGCGGTAAAAAGCTGCGGCGCCGGGTCGCGCAACGTCGACTCGGTTTCCAAAATGGCCGTCAGCGAGGCGAATAGAATGAGTAGGCAGATCACCCGGTTAACCCCGGAGAGCCCTAACTGCGGGCGCGCCTCCGGTGCCAACTGACGATAAAGCTCGGCTCTTGTCATGCGTCGTCTCTTTAGGCTATCGGGCGTTTTTCAGAATACTACGCCGAACATCCGCTTACACTACCTTCGCCGTTTGAGATGCGGCCATGAAAAAGCCTCTGGGCGAACCAGAGGCTTTTAGGCACATCGTTTAGCCCGTTATTCAGGACTCGACGTGAAACGCCATGGTGGCGTTGACCGCCTGTTTCCAGCCGGCGTAGAGGGCATCGCGTTTTTCCGCCTTCATTTCCGGGGTAAAGCGGCGCTCGATGGCCCACTGCTCGGAGATCTCTTCGCGAGACGCCCAGAACCCAACGGCCAAACCGGCCAGGTAAGCAGCGCCGAGCGCAGTGGTTTCGTTCACCTCGCAGCGTAGTACGTCCACGCCCAGCATGTCGGCCTGGAACTGGGCGAGGAAGTCGTTACCGATCGCCCCGCCGTCGGCGCGCAGTTCGCTCAGGTCGAGCCCGGCGTCGGCCTGCATGGCTTTCAGCACGTCGGTGCTCTGATAGGCCAGCGACTCGACCGCCGCACGGATGAAGTGCTCTTTTTGGGTACCCCGTGAGAGCCCGAACATGGCGCCGCGCACGTTGGAGTTCCAGTACGGTGCGCCCAGGCCGGTAAACGCAGGCACCATATAAACGCCGTCGTTATCCTTGGCGCGGGTGGCGTAGGCTTCCGAATCCGATGCCTTGCCCAGCATGCGCATACCATCGCGCAGCCACTGAATGACCGAGCCCGCCACGAACACACTGCCTTCCAGGGCGTACTCCAGGGTGCCATCCACTTCCCAGGCGACCGTGGTCAGAAGGCCGTTCTTGGAGGGCGTGGCGGTGGTGCCGGTGTTCATCAGGGTAAAGCAACCGGTGCCGTAGGTGTTCTTGGCCATACCCGGCTCGAAACAGGCCTGGCCGAACAGCGCCGCGTTCTGGTCGCCGGCGATACCGGCAATGGGGATCTCCTGGCCTACCAGGTACTTCGGTTGAATCTGACCGTACACTTCGCTGGAGGATTTTACTTCCGGCATCATCGAGGCCGGCACGCCGAAGAGCTCCAGAAGCTCCGGGTCCCACTGGCGATCGCGAATATTGAACAGCATGGTGCGCGAGGCGTTGCTGACATCGGTGACGTGCACCTTGCCGCCGGTCAAATTCCACACAAGCCAGGAGTCGATCGTGCCGAATAGCAGATCGCCCTTCTCGGCTTTCTCCTTGACGCCCGTTACGTTCTCGAAAATCCACTTGAGCTTGGTGGCTGAGAAATAGGCGTCGATCACCAGGCCCGTTTTCTCACGAATCATGTCGGCGTGGCCGGCCTCGCGGAGCTCGTCACAGATTTCGGCGGAGTGGCGCGACTGCCAAACGATAGCGTTGTGCACCGGCTGGCCGGTATTTTTGTCCCACACCACCGTGGTTTCGCGCTGGTTGGTGATACCGATGGACGCGATTTCGGTCACGTCCACGCCGCTTTGGTTGATCACCTCGGTCAGCGTGGTGAGCACGCTGGTCATGATCTCCCGCGGGCAGTGCTCGACCCAGCCGGGTTTGGTAAAGATCTGCTCGAACTCGTGCTGGGCCATGCTGGCAACGTGGCCTTCATGATCAAATAGCATTGCCCGTGAGCTGGTGGTGCCTTGATCGATCGCGAGAACGTATTTTTTCTGGCTCATGAAATGCCTCTCAAGCGTTGGCGTTTAGTTAAGAAAGTAACGGTAAAGTGTAAACGAATTAGTAAACGTGAGCGGCCAGCCCGGCAAGCGAGGCGCCGATCAATGGCCCCAGGACCGGGACCCAGGCGTAGGCCCAATTGCTGCCCTGCTTGTGTTTGATGGGAAGCAGCGCGTGGGCAATGCGCGGACCCAGATCCCGCGCCGGGTTGATCGCGTAGCCGGTGGGGCCCCCAAGCGAGGCGCCGATCGAGACCACCAGCAGCGCCACGGCAAGCGGCCCAAGCCCGGACGGGGTGTTACCGAACATGATAATGACAAAGATCAGCACGAAGGTACCGATAATCTCGGTGACCAGGTTCCACCCCAACGCGGGAATCGCGGGGCCCGTGGAGAACGTCGCCAAAATAGCCGGGGCCTGTTCGGTGGCATCATAATGCTTTTTGTAGGCCAAATAGCACACGAGCGCTCCCAAAAAGGCGCCGATCACTTCCGAGATCAGGTAGGCCAACGTCGTCATCGCGGTCACGGGAATGCCTGGCGCGTACTCGCTGGCCGGGCTCATCAATAAACCGATGGTTACCGCCGGGTTGATATGCGCCCCGGTATCGAAGGCCACGTACACCGCACAAAACACCGCCAGCCCCCAGCCGAAAAAGATGACGATGCTATCGCTTCCGTTGCCATTGGTGCCCTTGAGCAGCACATTGGCCACGACCCCGCAGCCCAGAAGCGTCAGGATGGCCGTGCCGGCGATTTCGTGTAGAAAAATGGTTGCAAACATCGTTATCCAACTTTTGGGTTTATTACTTCTTTTGGGTTTATTGCTTCACCCGCCCTGCCCGCGCGGTGCAACTGGAAGCCGCGGTATTTTCAATTCCGAAAATACCATGTTCTTTTTGGCATCCTATCGGGGGCATTGGAAAAAACAATACAAAAATCCGAAAACGCCGGCTAATTTGGTTTATAAATTTGATTATAAACGATTTTCTTTTATGTTAGACATTAGTTCATTACGTTGTTTTACGGACAGAAAAAGAAGGCTAGGCGTTTTCATGAAAACGCATTTTTGTCAATTATCGAAAAAATAGACGTAGTCCCATGCTTTTACCAGGGCGCGGCTGGCTCGGTAAAAGAGCGTGACGACAAGGAAAGCTTTCTAAGCTCGCTAAACGTCTCCTATACTCAGCCTGGCGGCTCATAGAGTGGCAAACCACGAGCCCGTCTGGAACGCGGTCTTCCCAAGCGGCAACCGCATCGGGTCATTCATCAAGGAGGAGCGCACCATGCAGGCATCTGCACACCCTACTTACCGTAGCGGGATCCACCCGCTTCACGCCGTACTGCTGGCCGGTATGCTACCGCTTTTTTTGGGGGCGGCGCTCACCGACTACGCCTACTCGTCGAGCTACCATATTCAGTGGGCAACCTTTGCCTCCTGGCTGATCGCAGGGGGACTGATCTTCAACGGCTTCGCGATTCTCGCCGCTTTAATCGGCTTGTTCCGCGCCGACCACCGCACGACGCGCTCCTTTCTTTACCTGGCGCTTTTGGTCGTGACCTGGGCGCTGGGCCTGGTTAACGCGCTCGTCCACGCCAGGGATGCCTGGGCGATGATGCCCACCGGGCTCGTGCTATCGGTGGTGATCACTCTGCTGAGCCTGGTAGCGATTTTTTTGGGCTTTACCCGTACGCGCGCTGTTGGAGTAGCTTCATGAATGTCTTTCGTCTCAAATATTTAACCCCGCTTTCCGCGCTTTTAGTGGCCACCGGCGTCAACGCCGCCGACGTCGAACAGCCCTATGGCCCCAACCCGACCCTGCCCGAGCCCGAGCGCGGCTTGCTGCCGGACATGACCGTGCCCGAGCCCGCCGAATGGGGCGATGCAAAGCCCACCGTGCCCGAGGGCTATACGATTACCGCCATCGGCACCGATCTGATGGTGCCGCGCCAAACCATCGTGCTGCCTAACGGGGATATCCTGGTGGCGGAAGGCAGCGGCGGTAACGCCCCGCAGCTCAAGCCCAAGGACGTCATCGCCGGCTACATCAAGGACCAGGGCAACACCTCGGTCGAAAGCGGCGACCGCCTGACGATTTTGCGCCCCAACGGCGACGGCACCTACGAGCAGTCCATCTTTGCCGAAGACCTCAACGCGCCTTACGGGCTCGCGTTGATCGACGATGGCCTGTTCGTGGCCAACCAGGATGCGCTGGTACGTTTCGATTACGAAGAGGGCCAGCTCGAGGCCGAGGGCGCCCCGGAAGTGATTGCCCAACTCCCCGCCGAGATCAACCATCACTGGACCAAGGCGATGGTCGCAAGCGCCGACGGCGAGTATCTCTACGTGGGCATCGGCTCGAACAGCAACATCACCGAGCGCGGAATGGACGCCGAGGTGAACCGGGCCGAGGTGTGGGAAATCGACGCCGAGACCGGGGCGCACCGCCCCTACGCCACGGGCCTGCGAAACCCCACCGACTTCGCCATTCAACCGGAGACCGACCAGCTCTGGGCAGTGGTCAACGAGCGTGACGAGCTGGGCCCGGACCTGGTGCCGGACTACCTCACCTCGGTACAGGAAGGCGGCTTTTACGGCTGGCCCTATAGCTACTGGGGCCAGCACGTCGACCCGCGCGTACAGCCGCAAAAGCCGGATTTGGTCGACACCGCGATCGCCCCGGACTACAGCCTGAGCTCCCACGTCGCGCCCCTGGGGGTCGCCTTCTCGATCCCCGAGGTAGGCGATGACTACGCCGACGGCGTGTTCGTTGGTGAACACGGTAGCTGGAACCGCGCCGATCCGGTCGGTTACAAGGTGGTGTTCATCCCGTTCGAGAACGGCAGCCCCGCCGGTGACCCGGTCGATTTCGCCAGCGGCTTTTTGACCGAAGACGGCAACGCTCTTGGTCGCCCGGTCGGCGTTACCGTGGCACCGGATGGCGCGGTCATCGTCGCCGATGACCTGACCAACGTGGTGTGGCGGATTACCCCGGACAACCCGCCGGTGACCGCCTCTGAGCAAAGCGCTGACGAGCCGCCGGCTTCTGAGGAAGATGAAGACACCTCGGAGCAAACGCTACAAAACGCCCCGGAAGCAGACACAGAAGCACCCGACGAGCAAGATCCCGACGCGGACACGTCCGAGTCATAAGCCCCTTGCTCGGCGAGCCACCCTCGCCGGGCATTCCTGCCTTTCCCCCTCTGTTTTCCCCTTCTGCTTTTCCTCTTCCTTTCCAGATATCGAGCTTCAACGCCTTGAGCCGGTCTTCGTCGATCGCGATACCAAGCCCGGGTGATAACCCGGTGGTCGTTAGCCAAAGCGCGGTAAGAGAGGTGACGGCCCACCTGAAAGCCAAAGGGCTGATCGAGACCGAGTCCGCGGCGCTTGCCGCCCGCCACCAACGAGTGGGCGATATCGCGCGTATAGACAAGAAAGCTCAGGCGCTTCGCGCGCTTTTTCGCAAAGGCAAGCAAGGCCCCCAGGAGCACGATGCCATCGTTTCGGCCATTCAGGGGCGGGAGGAGGCAGGCGCCCGGTACGCCATGCAGCGTCATATAAAGGCGTAACTGGCGCGTATTATGGTGTAAGGCGTGCCCATATTGACTACGCTCTTATTCCCGGACGTTGAATGATACGTTCGTGCATGGGCTTAATCCTGCAGCCCAAACGTTCATCCGAGCGCCTAAGCCAAGGGTAACGAGCCGCAAGGAAAGCAGCGATGCGCGTGCTTGCAATGCAGACTCAAGGAGAAACCTGCCATGATCGAAACAATCGAAGATCTCGAGGCCATTAAACGGGTCTGCCAGAAGAAGGTGAAACGCAGTTCGACCCTTTCCGCCGGGGCCGCCGTGATCCCCGTTCCGGGGTTGGATATCGGCTCCGACGTGGCGATCCTGCTGCGCCTGATTCCCCAAATCAACGAGCAGTTCGGCCTGACCCCCGAGCAGATCGACGAACTCGATACCGAATCCAAGGTAATGATGATGACCGCGATTTCGAATACGGGCAGCCAGATGGCCGGCAAGTACATCACCCGTAAGCTGGTCATCAACCTGCTGCAGAAAATGGGCTTCAAGGTGGCCACCAAGGGCGCCTCGAAGTTCGTCCCGTTCATCGGCAGCGCCGTGGCGGGCAGTATCAGCTATACCGCCATGAAGTATATGGGCAACAAACATATCGAGGACTGCTACCGCATCGCCCACGAGACGCTGGACCAGCGCCGCCTAAGCGAGCGCGAACCCATCGACATCACCCCGGCCCCGGTCGAGTCACGCAACGACGATTGAGGCCACCTCGATCACGGGGCAAGTTTAGTTTAGAACCCCAGCGCTCGCCGGCGAAGCGGACGCAGCGCGAAAAACGCAAGCACCAGCAGCGCCGCCCACTCGAGCGCCGGGGGCAAAAGCGCCTGAACCTGCCCCGCTTGGCTAACCGGGTCGAACCCGGTCGACGCCAGCAAAATATCCACGGCCCAACCAATCAGCACCGTGACCACCAAAATGGCCGCCAGGTAAACTACCAGCGCTTGGCTACCCAGCTCTCGGCGGAAAACGCCCAGCGTTGCCAGGCTGGTAATCGGGCCGGCCAGCAAGAAGACCAGCGCCATGCCCGGCGTGATGCCTGCCATTAAAAGCCCGGCCGCGATAGGCGTGGCCGCCGCCGCGCATACGTAAAGCGGAATACCGATAATCGCCATCAAACCCAGCGCCAAGGGCCCGCCGGAAAACCGGGCGAGCGCCTCGGGCGAGACCCAGGTCATGAGCACGCCGGCCAGCAGAAGCCCTGCAAATATCCAGACACTGAAGTCATCCAGCAAATCGCTGAACGCGTAGCGAAGCCCGGCCCGTAAGCCACCGGGCGGGTTGGCTTCTTTAGACGCCGAGCCACACCCACCCGAGGCGCAGCAGCTCGAAACCGGCGCGGCGGGCGCGGCCCGCTCACCGGTCAGGCTGACCAAAATGCCCGTCACGATCGCGGTGACTAGTGCCCCCAGCACGCGCAAAAGCGCCATTAAAGGCCCCAGTAGCGCGCTGGTGAGAAAAATCGAGTCCACGCCGACGCCGGGGGTGCTGATCAAAAACGACGTAGTGGGCCCGCGCCCGGCCCCACCGCGGTGAAGTGCCATCGCCGTGGGAATGGCGCCGCAGGAGCAAAGCGGTAGCGGCATGCCGATGATCGAAGCACGCAGAATGCTGCCAAGGCCCGAACCGCCCAGCCAGCGCATCAGCAAGCGCTCGGAAAGCCAGGCTTTGACCAGCCCCGCCACGAACAGCCCCAGCAAAAGCCAAGGCGCCGCGCTTAGTGCAACGCTTAGCAAACTCGTCATCATCTCCATCGTCGTCTCCCGCTGGTGGACCGAGTAGATATGCACCAGGATAAACCCTGTAACCATTACAGGGTCAAGCCAATGAAACCGTCCTACCGTATCGGAGAAATCGCCAAACAGACCGGCTGCTCGCCGGAGAGTATCCGCCATTACGAAAAGCGTGGACTCATCACGCCCCCTGCCCGGGGTGAGCAGGGCTATCGGCTTTACAGCCAGGCCTCGCTCGAGCGTATCAACTTTATTCGCCACGGCCGCCACCTGGGCCTCGACCTTTCTACCATTCAAGAACTGTTAGCACTTTCTGACCAGCCCAACAACGACTGCGCCGCGGTGGATGCCATCGCCAGCCGCCACCTGGCGCATCTGGAAGAGCGCATCAAAGCGCTCGAATCCCTGGCAGGCGAGCTTCGCCAGGTGATTGGTCAGTGCCGTGGTGGCGACACCGCCCACTGCCAGATCATTCAAACGCTTTATCAGCAGTGATTAGAGGACGGGAGCTAAAAGCACTTCATAAAAATTAAACATAAATAATTCTCATGTAGATTTACATAAGATAACCGTTTTTATATGATCCAGCGTAGCCATAGATATAACGCCTGTTTATAAGGCATATAACGCTCGCTCAAGGGATCCTATGAAAACCGCACCTTTTGCCGTCCACACGGCGGTTTCGGCGCTAACCTGCGTAAGCCTGCTAGGCGCCGGTAGCGCCATGGCGCAAACCGATAACGACGTTCAGGCACTCGAAACCGTGACGGTGATTGGCACCAACCTTTACGACAACGTCGGCTACACGCGCCGAAGCACCACCGCCGGCACGGGCCTGACGCTTAGCCAAAAAGAGCTGCCCCAGGCGATCAGCATCGTGACCGAACAGCGCATTCGTGACCAAGACCTCGATTCCATCGAAGACGTGCTGGCCAATACCACCGGTATCGCCGCGCGCCCTATCGACAGCGAACGCGTCGGTTTTTACTCCCGCGGTTTTCGGATCAACAGCTACCAGTATGACGGGATCCCGACCCTCAACCGGGACAGCCGCTGGTATTTCGGCGAGGGCCGGCTCAATACGGCGATTTACGATCGCGTCGAAGTCATTCGTGGCGCCAACGGGCTGGTGACCGGCTCGGGCAACCCGGGGGCATCGGTCAACTTCGTACGCAAACGCGCCGATAGCCGTGAATTCGAAGGCTCGGTTTCCGGCACGCTGGGTAGTTGGGACAAGCGCGGTAGCACCGTGGATTTAACCACGCCCCTGAGCGCCTCGGGCGACGTGCGCGCCCGTTTTATCGGCGGCTATGAAGAGGGCGGCGCGCACCTGGACCGCCAGGACAAGCGCCGCACCTTCGGTTACGGGGTGGTCGACGCTGACATAACCGACAACACGACACTTTCGCTGGGCTTCGATTATCAGGACAGCCACACCTCTTCGCCCACCTGGGGCGGGTTGCCGCTTTGGTACAGCGATGGCACCCCCACCGACTACTCGCGTTCGTTCAGCGTAGCGCCGGGCTGGTCCTACTACGATTTCGAGTCGGAAAAAGTCTTCGCCGAGCTAAGCCACCGCTTCGCTAACGATTGGCAGGTGCGCGTGGTGGGCACCCATGAAGAGACCGACATGGACGGCAAACTGGCCTACCCCTACGTGGAAGGCACCCTGCCCGACCGGCTGGATGGCAGCGGCGTGTCCTTCTATACCGGCTGGAACCGCGGCCAGCGCGAAGTCGACTCCGTCGATGCCCAAGCAAGCGGGCCCTTCACGCTGCTGGGCCGCGAGCACGAGCTGGTCGTCGGCGCTAACTACAGCGAGCAAACCAACGACTACGAGAACACCTTCATCGACGGCTTCGAGGTCGATGATTTCAACCGCTACAACGGGGCGGCGCCCAATGAAGGCTGGGCACCCTTCGAGGCGTCCGAAGCGGCCAGCACGCGGCAAAAAGCCGTTTACACCGCCGCGCGCTTTTCACTGGCCGACCCGCTCACCCTGATTGCCGGGGCGCGCTACACCGAATGGAACGGCATGACCCAAACCGCGCGCAGCAATGACAGCCAAAGCACCTACGAAGTCACCCCCTACGGCGGCCTGGTGTATGACGTCGATGACACCTACTCCGCGTTTGCAAGCTACACCGAAATCTTCGAGCCCCAGGATTTCCGCGACCCCGCCAGCACCTACCTGGACCCGGTAGTGGGCAGAAGTTACGAAACCGGTCTCAAGGCCGCCTGGTTCAACGGTTTGCTGAACGGCTCGGCCTCGATATTTCGCATCGAGCAGGACAACGTCGCCGCGGCCCTGCCCATGGCGCCGGGCCAAACCGAAACCTTCTACACCAGTGTGGACGGCGTGGTCAGCGAAGGCTTCGAAGTAGAGCTTAGCGGCGCGGTGACCGAGGACCTGGACATGACCCTGGGCTACTCCCACTTCACCGCCAAGGACGACGAAGACGTCCTCAACATCGACCAGCCGCGTTCGCTGTTCAACCTTTTCGCAAGCTACAGCGTACCCCAACACCGGGAGCTGACCCTGGGCGGGGGCGTGAACTGGCAAAGCAGCCTGGTCGCCAACGGCCTGACCACCCCGGCGGGTCTGCCCAGCGAGTTCGAGCAGGGAAGCTACACCCTGACCAACCTGTTCGGACGCTACCAGTTCACCTCGGACCTTAGCCTGCAGGTCAACCTGAAAAACCTCTTCGACGAGAAGTACTACAGCCACGTGGGCGGCTACGGCGTGTACGGCGAGCCGCGCAGCCTCTCCTCCACGCTGCGCTACGACTTCTAGGCAAGCCACGTTACCCCGCGGCTGCAGGGCATTAAATGCAAAACGCCCTTCTCGACCGGCTCGAGAAGGGCGTTTATGGATCAATCACGAAGGGCGCTGCGTTACTCCGGCTGGTAGGCCATTTCGATGATCGTCTCGCCGGACTGCTCGTAAATGGACACGTGCTCATGATATGGCACGAGGTTGGCCCAGCGCTCGAACTCCATCGGGCTCAAGTCCTCCGGCAATCCCTTCCCGAAGGTAACGCCTTCCGCGTCGTAGTCCAGCCGCGTAAAGCCGTCGAGCTCCTCTTCATAAAAGTCGGTGACCTCTGCAACGGAATCCTCGGACGCCATCATGATCGTCGGCAGCGCATCTTCACCCAGGGTCCCGCCATCCATGCTGGGGATAACGCTCGGGTCGGTGAAATGGACCTGGACCTCTGCATCCGGGTAAAGCGGTAAAGTGGCGCCATCAATCGTGGTGGTCGCCCCAGGCTGCATGAGCGCGATCTCGACCATCTGCTGCTGCATTTCGGCCATATCGTCAGGGTCGGATGGGTCCAGGGTCTGCGCGAAAGCAGGCACCGAGACAGCGACGCCCAGCATAACCAATGGCAGGCACTTTTTTAGCGGTTTAACGTTTTGCAGCACGGCTCAACACTCCTTATCGATAGTAAAACGGCCACTTCTCAAGAGGCCGTCAGGCTCATTGCAGAGCCTGCATCATGCCCTTCGAGATGTTCGCCAAACGAAAAACCTCGAAGAATCTGGTCTTTGGATGGCTGCCACCACAGGAGGTTCAAATTAAATTTAAGATGCTTCGACCAACCACTTACTCGCTCATCTTGAGCTCTTTCACCACCGCATCCAGGTGGCTTTGGTTGATCTCGGCGGGGGAGTTGGCGCCGATCAGCGTCATGGTCACGCGCATGTCCGCGGCGATCAGTTCCAGAAGATGCGAAACGCCGGCCTCGCCTCGTGCGGCCAGCGCGTAGGCGTAGGCGCGACCCAGCAGCACCCCCTTGGCGCCGAGGGCCAGCATGCGCACCACGTCTAGCCCGGAGCGCACGCCGGAGTCCGCCAGCACGGTCAGCTCGTCGCCGACCTCTTCGACAATGTGCGGCAGCGCCTGGGCGGTGGAAATCGCGCCGTCGAGCTGGCGGCCGCCGTGGTTGGAGACCACGATGCCATCAGCGCCCATACGCTGGGCCTCGCGGGCGTCGTCTTTATCCAAAAGGCCCTTGATGATCAGCTTGCCCTTCCAGCTTTCGCGAATCCAGGCCAGTTCGTCCCAGCTGATCGAGGGGTCGAAGTTCTTGGCCAAAAAGCCCATGTAGTCTTCCATGCCCATCTTGCGCCCGGTGTAGGCTTCGATGTTGCCAAACGACAGCGGCTTGCCTTTAAGCCCCACGTCATACGCCCACTGCGGGTGGGTAATCGCCTGGGCGTACTGCCGCAGTTTGGCGTTGGGCCCGGACATACCCGAGCGGCGGTCGCGGTAGCGTGAGCCGGGCAGCGGCATGTCCACCGTGAACACCAGGGTTTTCATCCCCGCCTCCCAGGAGCGCTCCAAGGCGTTTTTCATGAAGCCGCGGTCTTTCAAGACGTAAAGCTGCGACCACTGCTCGCCGTGGGCCTCCCGGGCGACCTCTTCGATCGAACAGACCGACACCGTCGAGAGCGTGTAGGGAATGCCCGCCTTCTCGGCGGCGCGCGCCGCCTGTACTTCGCCGCGCCGGGCGTACAGGCCGGTGGCGCCCACCGGGGCGAGTGCGACCGGCATCTTCCAAGTGCTTCCCAGAATATCGGTATCGAGGGTGGGCGTGCCGCCACCTTTCAGCACGCGCTGGCGCAGCGGAATACCCTGCAGCGCCTCGACGTTGCCGCGCAGCGTGCTCTCGGTGACCGAGCCGCCATCGAGGTAGTCGAAAAGAAAGCGGGGGATGCGCTGCTGGGCGGCTTGCCGGTAATCCGACGGGCTTGAAATGATCATGGAATCGCCTTAATTCTCGATACGGGAAACGGGGAAGCGTCCGTACATCCAACGCCTTACGCTACCGGTTAGCGTACCAAGTAAACCCGCTGGGCGAGCGCTCCCCTGCCCCCAACTTTAGTCTATGCCAGGCGCACCCGGGCGGCGTTCGCCTTGGCCACTTACCGGATGGAAGTGATCGGCAGTAGGCAGCGGCGTTGCCATTAGCGCGGCCACCCACTCGATGAACACGCGCAGCTTGGCGCTGACGTGGCGATTGGGTCGAAAGGCAACGAACATCGGCATGGGTTCTAAATGCCAGTCATCGAACAGGCGCACCAGCTCGCCACGAATGATGTGTTCGTAAGCCATGTAATCGGGCAGCCACACCACGCCTAGCCCGGCAAGCCCCGCCGCCAGTGCGGCGTTGCCATCGTCGACGGTTACCCTATAGCGCCCCTGAATATCGACGCGCTCTGCGCCGCGTTTGAGCGTGGGGGCGAAGGGCGCAAGGCCGCGCCACTTAAAGCCAATGAGATAGTGCGGTGAGGCCGAAAGCCTTGCGGGGTGTGAAGGCACACCGGTGTTTTCCAGGTAGCCCGGGGCTGCGTAAGCGCCCAGGTTCAGCTCACCCACCCGGCGGGCCACCAGCGAAAGATCGGCAAGCTCTGCGCCGCGTATGACGCAGTCCACGCTTTCATCGACCAGGTCCACCCGGCGGTCGCTTACGCCGATGTCGAGCTGAATATCCGGGTACTGCGCCCAAAAGTGCGGTAGCGCGGGAATCAAAATCAGGCGGGCAAACGGGCTTGGCACATCGATTCTGAGCCGACCGCGGGGCGCTACGGCCGCATTGGAGAGACTGGTTTCCGCATCATCCATATCCGCCAGCAACTTAACAACGCGCGCGTAGTAGGCCGCGCCGTCTGCGGTGGTATTCACCTTGCGCGTGGTGCGGTTTAAAAGCTTGACCCGCAGCCTTGCCTCCAGCTGTTGCACCAGCTGGGTCACACTGGTCTTGCTGATACCCAGCGTTTGCGCCGCCTGAGTGAAGCTGCCGGTCTCGACGACCCGAGCGAAAGCCTGCATGGCGGTGAAACGGTCCATGGCGTTCAGACCCTCGTGATTGTTTGGAAAGAGCAAACAGTGTTGAACAGGATATCGCGTTTATCCAGTACCTGGGCAGGCTTAAAATAGCGCTATCAAGCGCACCGCTTGCCTATGAAGCTTCAATGGAGAGACCTCGATGGCACAACGCGATGTAGTGTTCCCCCAAAACCGGCAGGCCCTTTACGAACTCAACGGCTATAGCGCGGCCGTACGCGCCAATGGCTTTCTGTTCGTATCGGGCCAAGTCGGTAGCCGCGAAGACGGCTCGCCGGAGCCGGATTTTGCCGCTCAGGTGGAGCTCGCCTTCGATAACCTCAAGGGGGTGCTGGAAGCTGCCGGCGCGAGCTTTGACGATATCGTCGACGTGACCAGCTTTCATACCGATCCTGAAGCCCAGTTCGCTACCGTCATGGCCGCCAAGGCCCGGGCGTTTCCCGACAAGCCCTACCCGAACTGGACAGCGGTCGGCGTCAACTGGCTGGCGGGTTTCGATTTCGAAATCAAGGTCATTGCCACCCTGCCCACGTAACCCACAACCCGTCCTTGGCGATCGACTGCTAGAGTAAGGTGAGTGCTCAACGCCGAAAAGAGGACAGGATGATGCTTCCCAACCCCGAGACCCTTTATCTGGAGCGCGACGAGACGGCCGGCTTTCCCAACTCGCCGTTGCCGGTGCTGATTTACCGCCAGGTGCTGCAAGCCGATGACCCCGAGCAGCGCGCCCGGGACTGCGAGGCGCTGTTCGAACAAAACGGCTGGCCGCCGGCCTGGCGCTACCATCTGTACGATTTTCAGCACTTCCACACCAACGCCCACGAGGCGTTGGGCGTTTTTCGCGGCCACGCCCGGGCGCAACTGGGTGGGCCCAACGGGCCCGAGGTGACGCTCGAAGCCGGTGACGTGCTGGTGCTGCCCGCCGGTACCGGCCATGCCTGCCTGGAGGATAGCGACGGCTTTTGCATGGTCGGCGCCTACCCACCGAACCAGGCGCCGGACCTGGAACGGGGCGACCCGGCCAGGTTGGACGCGGCCCAAAAGCGCATCGCCGCCGTGGCCTTGCCCGCCGGTGACCCCATCGGCGGAACGCTGTCTACCCTTTGGAAGCCCACACGATAAGCCCGCTTTTGTCGAGGCGGGTGTTGGCAAAAAACTCATCTCCTCTAGACGACTGGTCTAATGAAGAGTAGTCTAACGCCATGACCATGACACCTATTACCGGAGATGTCCGGCAACGCATTCTTACCACCGGCCAGAGCATCATTGGCGGCAAGGGGTTTGCGGCGGTGGGCCTCAATGAAATTCTCAAAGCCGCCAGCGTACCCAAGGGTTCCTTTTACCACTACTTCTCCTCCAAGGAGGCGTTTGGCGAAGCGCTACTGGAAGAGTACTTCGTAGGCTACCTCGCGCAGCTCGAAGAGCGCTTGGCCCAGCCCGGTGCGTCCAACGCCCAGCGGCTTTTGAGCTACTGGCATCACTGGCGCGATACCCAACGCTTCGATGCGCCGAACAGCAAATGCCTGGCGGTCAAACTGGCCGCGGAAGTGAGTGATCTTTCCGAGAACATGCGCCACGTGCTCGAGCGCGGCACCGACGCTGTGATCGACCGTTTGGCACTGGCTATCGACGCGGCCACGGCGGATAGTTCACTTGGCTTGCCCGAAAGCGTTCAGGGCGATGCCCAGGCACTGGCCGCCACGCTTTACCACCTGTGGCTGGGTGCCAGCCTGCGCGCCAAGATCACGCGGGACGACGTACCGCTGGAGGCCGCCCTCAATGCCACCTACGCTTTATTAAATCAACGGCCTTATTCAACCGGCTAAACCAGCCCCAACCTTTAAAGGATTCAATGATGAATATTCTTTTGGTAGTGACTTCGCACGACCAGCTTGGCGATACCGGCAACAAAACCGGCTTCTGGCTGGAAGAGCTGGCGGCGCCCTATTACACCTTTCTGGACGCCGGCGCGACGCTGACGCTGGCCTCCCCGGCCGGCGGCCAGCCGCCGCTCGACCCCAACAGCAACGTGCCGGATGCCCAAACCGACGCCACCCACCGCTTCGAGGCCGACGACGAAGCGCAAAAGGCGCTGGCCAACACGCACAAACTGGCCGATGTCGACCTTTCCCAGTTCGACGGCGTGTTCTACCCCGGCGGCCACGGCCCGCTTTGGGACCTGGCTGAAAGCGCGGACTCGATCAAGCTGATCGAAGACGCCATGGCTGCCCACAAGCCGGTGGCCACCGTATGCCACGCGCCGGGGGTACTGCGCCACGTTAAAGACAGCGACGGCAAGCCGCTCGTGGCGGGCCGTAAGGTGACCGGTTTCAGCAACAGTGAAGAAGACGCCGTGGGCCTGACCAACGTCGTGCCGTTTTTGGTCGAAGACATGCTCAAGCAGCACGGCGGTGAGTACAGCAAGGGCGAGGACTGGGGCGTCTACGTGGTAGAAGACGGCCTGCTGATCACCGGCCAAAACCCGGGCTCTTCTGAAGCCACCGCTCAAGCGCTTTTGAAAAAGCTTTCCTAAGCGCCGGCTCACAACAGGAGAATCGAATGTCCGCTTATGTCGTACTGATCCGTGAACGCACCCACGACGCCGATGAACTGGCCCGCTATGCGGAGAAAGCCCAGGCCGCCCGCGAAGGCCACGACCCGGAGCCGCTGGCGTTTTACGGTGACTTCGAGGTAATGGAAGGCAGCGACATGGAAGGCGCGGTGATTCTGCGCTTCCCGGATATGGACGCCGCCCGCGCCTGGTACCAAAGCCCCGCCTACCAGGCGGCGCGCAAGCACCGTTTTCAGGGCGCGGACTACCGGGTGCTGCTCGTCGATGGGCTCGAAGAGGCGTAAAAAACCAAGCAAAAGGCCGTTCGCGCATCCGCGAACGGCCTTTTTACTTTCCGGCTTGTGAAGGTATTTACATGGCCGCTTAACGCTCACCCAAGGTGATCATGCCTTTCAAATACGGTGCTACCTGGCCCTTGATCACCACGCGTTCGCCTTGAACGGTGCAGCCAAGCTCGCCTTTTCTCGCGCCGCCCTGGCGGGCGGTTAGTAAGGGCTTACCCAGCCGTTCGGCCCAGTAAGGCGCAAGCGCGGTGTGCGCCGAGCCCGTGACCGGGTCTTCTTCCACGCCGACGTTGGGGCCAAACCAGCGGGAGATGAAGTCCACCTCCTCCCCTTGACCGGTGACCGCCAGACCCCGCCCGGGCAGCTTTTTCAGCAGTTGCATGTCCGGCTCGAGGGTTTCGATCGCCGCCGCGTCCCGCGCCACCGCCACGATATCATCGGCGATCAAAAGCGCTTCGAGTTCGATACCGCCAAGGGCAGCGACCACCTCATCATGACCATTGAAAGGCGCAAGCGTTTTGGCCGGAAAATCCATGGCAAGCGCCTGGCCTTCCCGGCGAACGATCAGCACGCCGCTGCGCGTCTCAAAATGAAGCACGTCGCGCGTATCGCCCAACTCGTTGAAAATCACCCAGGCAGCGGCCAGGGTCGCATGGCCGCACAAATCCACCTCGACGGAGGGGGTAAACCAGCGCAGATGGTAGCCCGCTTCCAGCGGTACAAAAAAGGCGGTTTCGGACAGGTTGTTCTCCGCGGCGATCGCTTGAAGCTCGCCGTCGTCGAGCCACGTATCCAGCGGGCATACCGCCGCCGGGTTGCCTTCGAAGGGTTTTGTGGCGAAGGCATCTACCTGATAAAGCGCAATCTGCATTCTTTCTCCGTTAGCGTGTGTCAGTGCGTGGGTAGGGCAAAAACTCGACCCGGTTACGGCCGTTGTCTTTCGCCCGATAAAGCGCCTTGTCGGCCATATTCAAAAGCCCCTCCCCGGTATTGGTACGCTGAATCGGGCAATTGTCGGGGTCAATGCTGGCGATCCCGAGGCTGACCGTCACCCACCCCGAAGACGTACCCGCGTTGGGGATATCGAGCGCACGTACCGCCTTGCACAGTTTTTCGCCCAAATGGCGAGCATGCTTTTCGTTGATGTTCGGCAGGATAAACACGAACTCTTCACCGCCAAAGCGGGCGACTAAATCGGACGAGCGCGACACGGCACCCTCCAATACGCGGGCAATGCGCCGCAAGCAGTCATCCCCGGCGTTATGGCCGTAGTGGTCGTTGAACTGCTTGAAATGGTCCACATCGCACATGATGATGGTGAGCGCGTTAGGTTTTCGCGTCAGCCTTCGCCACTCCCGTTTGAGCGTTTCGTGCATTACTCGCCGATTGGCAAGCCCGGTCAGTGGATCGGTACTGCTAAGCGTTAGCAGCGCCTGATTGGTCAGCGTTAGCTCGTCTTCGGCTTGCTCGATCTGATGTCGAAAAAGATAAAGCAGTACGCCCAACATCACCAATACGCACGTCACGCTGACCCCATACATGATGTCGGTCCAAGGCGCGGGTATCGGCGTAAACGAGCGGCTTGCGAACACGAAATGCGCGATCACGTAAAGTGCGCCGCAGCCCCCCATCATCACGCCGTAGGTTTGCCAGGTAAAGTGAGGAAACAAAAATATCAGCACGCCCGCCAGCGCGAAATAATAGAGAGGCACCCCGGAGTCGGCCCCTAAAAAGGACGTTTTGAGCAGCAGATATACGGCCAGAACGGCGACCAACGTGTTTCTGGCGGCGTTATACCGTCGCCGGTGGTTAAGGAACATGATGACAAGGCAGATTACGACGAATAACGTGCTAATGAGCAAAATGGGACGATAAAAGGCGACATCGTAAAGCATGTAGAAGAGTTGGTACGGCAAAGTGGCCACGATGCAGAACAAACAGAGCTGGTTGCAAAGCTCTATCTGCCGGCGCAGCCGAGTCGAATTGCCCGCCACTCCCGGCGACCAACACTTCATTACTACATCCAGCATGGGCTTAAGCTCCGTTGCGGCGTTAAACGACCCTTCACGGTTTTTTGGTTGCGTTCGGCGCTTGCGCGGCTCGGTAAAACGCTTTCAAAAAACGGGGGGGATAAATACTTAAAATGAGAGGCAACGGTAACGGGGAAGCGACGACCGTCCGACACCGGCAATCGCTCCCCCAATCAGACTTTATCGGCCTGGCACGGGGGTTCTTGATACCAAGCCGAGCAAATGAACGATAATGAGGAGTACGTCGATAGGAAGGACGTCGATAGAAAGGACGCCGATAAAAATTACGTCGTGCTGCGTCTTTCACTCGGTGGCCTGGGCCGCTCGGGCGAGCGCTCGGCCGCCGAGCATGCCAAAAACGCGACCTGATCGCGGCCCTGGGCCTTGGCCTGGTAAAGCGCCTGGTCCGCGCATTTGAGCAGTTGTTTGTCGTTTTTTGAGCGGGCCTCGAGATACGCCGGGGCGACGCTAGAGACGCCTACGCTGATGGTCACCCGGCCAGCGTGCGTGTCGGCGTTTAAAATATTCAGGTCTCGAACCGCTTCGACGATCTTGTTGCCCAGATAACGAGCACCTTGCTCATCGGTAAAGGGCAGCACGCAGGCGAACTCTTCACCCCCATAGCGCGCCACCAGGTCCGTCGGCCGGGCGAACGTAAGCTCGAGTGTCGCGGCGATCCGCTCCAGGCACTCGTCTCCCTCTCCGTGGCCGTAACGATCGTTGAAGCTTTTGAAGTGATCGACATCGCACATGATCAGCGATAGCTCCCCCGCCTGAAACGCCAGCCTCGACCACTCCCGTTCGAGCGTTCGATCGAGCAGCCGCCGGTTCGCCAACCCGGTCAAAGGGTCGGTATTACTCTGCGCCTCGAGATGCTCGTTTTTGTGCGTCAGCTCATCTTCGGCACTGTCGATCTGCTGAAGCAGCAGATACAAAAGCCCAGCCTGCAAAGACAGCACACCCGCGACGCTAGCGGCGTACATGACATCGACCCAGGGCGATGGCACCGGCGTGAGCGCCACCGCCGGTGGAAACATGAAGTGAGCGGCAATGTAGAGCGCGCCGACCAGGGTCATCAGCACCAGGTAAGTACCTACCCGTAGCTGCTCGAACAGAAACACCAGAATCGACGCTAAACAAAAGTAAAAAAGGTGCACGCCGGCTTCAGCGCTAATGAAAAGCGTCACGACGAACAGCTGGATACACACATTCACGACCAGCAACTTTCTAGCGCTTCTATAGTATCGGCAATGATTAAGCGGTAACACCGACAGGTAGCCCACCATGAACAGCAGATTAGCCGCAAAAATGCCGCGATAGAAGTCGAGATCGTAGCCAATATAGAACAGTTGATAGGGGATGGTGGCCAACGTGCCGAACAGGCCAAGCTGGTTACAAAGCTCTATTTGCCGGCGAACCCTGACGGGGTTTCCTTCCACGCCCAATGACCCCATCTTTTTTATCGCAATTAGCATTGGCCAGCCCTTATTGCAGCGTTTGAAGACAATAACCCGCCCGACGGGCCACGTCCACCGAATGCCTTAGCCGCAATCAGCGCCCTCGAAAACCCGCGATCCAATGCCCCTGGAGCGTGTCGCCGTCGCCTTCTCTGCCCACCGATACGTCGATTACAAAAGAGCGGACGACGGCTTTGCCGATCAAGAAAACACTCTGGCCCCCAACAAGGGGCCAATGGCCATTACCGGCTTGAATTACCGCTCGGCCTCCAGAAAATCAAAATGCAGCGCCTGAGCAGAGCGCTCCGGGAACCCGGTCCAGTAGGTGTGCTCCGGGGTCGGCTCGCCCTCTTCCATGCGCCATTCGCCGTCGTTGGAGGACGGTACGAGGTCCAGATACGCCGACATGGCCTCTTCGTCTTTCAGGTACTGGCCAAGCCAGGCCGTCACGAAATGCGCCGACACGTTGTTCATCCGCACGCTATCCCAAACGAAATCGGTGTAGTGCATGGCCAGGTTGAAGCCCACCGCCTCGCTCTCTACCCAGGCCTCTTTTGGTGCGGGCATCGGCGCGCCGACATTGTGGTTGGCGCCTTCGAAGATCAAAAGGCCCCGCTCGACGCCTTCTGCGTTTTGCCAAGCCGGTAAAACGCCCTCTTCATAACCGACGGTGTCATCGTTCGAGCCGCCCACGAAGAGCGTGGGCACATTCAGCCCTTTCATCGTTTCTTCATCGAAGAAGCCCGAGGAGTACCCGGCCGGGGCAAACACGACGGCGGTCTTGATGCGCGGGTCGAAACGCTCCTGAAAAGCCGTGGTATCGAAGCGGTACTGATCGAGGGTGCCGGCGGGTGCGTGCCACATGCCGTCGTCCGCCTCGACCGCCTGCGCCGTAAGCCCGACCCCGGCGGACACCAGCGTGCCGTAAGCCCCCATGGAGTAGCCGACCAGCGCGGTATGGTCGTCATCGACCAGGCCGTTCAGAAAGCTCTCCGGCGCTTGGCCGAGCCGGGCGACCTCATCGAGCACGAACGTCTGATCATTTGAGCGGTTCACCAGCGCCGACGCGAAGGAGCTCAAGGTGCTGTAGGTGGTGTCCGTATGGTCGATCGAGACGACCACATACCCCTTGGAGGCGAGGTTCTCGGCAAGGGGGGACAGCAAAAAGCGGTTGCCCGGATAGCCGTGGGATACGATCACCAGCGGGTACGGCGCATCCGTTTGAGCCGGCGGCGCGTCCCGCATCCCCTGGCCCTGGAGCTCGACCCGCGTCTTGCCATCGCGCAGGTACGCCTCGAGCGTGGTGCTCCCCTCGGCGTCATCGCTTGCCGGGTACCACACTTCGACCGGCAGCGGACGGTCGTAGCGCGGCATCTCATCCGTTGATGTCGCGTCCTCGGCCACGTTGGCGATATCGATCTGATCCTCGTGGGTCAGCGTCAGCTCGCGCACGCCCACCGGGTATTCACCGTAGGCCGCCAATTCCGGGGCATCCGGGCGCACCGTATCGATGCGGTTTTCTGCCATCGCCGGTGCCGCCATGACCGTCAGCAGTATAGAGCCTGCTACCCACCTGCCATTCGCCTTCATACACGCCTCCTCAACGCTGGTTTGGTTAATCGAGTGGCCCGAGCCACAAAGCCTCGAGCCCACTCAACCCTACCACCGCGGGTAAACGATTACCCTGCTACCGAAGTTGAAGGTGGCGCAGCTCCATGCCCGTCTCATGCATCGACTGGCTTTCTGAAGCTTGATGGAGCGGGTCAGGAGCAGGGCCATGAAGTCACCCGAGATCGACACAAAGATAAGAGAGAATGACCTCGACCGCGTGGGTGCGACGCTGAGAAAGCCACTGCACGTCAGCCAGGTCCTGCTCGAAGATGATCGATAGCGTGTCGCGCTGATTGATGTGAATGATCGACAGCGAAAGAATCGAGATGTAGAGCTGGGTGGGGTCGACGGCGCTACGAAACACCCCGGCCGCCTCGCCGCGTTCGAGAGTATCGCGGATCATGCCCACCAGCGGCGTGGTTTGCTGCACCACCGTGGCGGATTTTCGCAGCATGCGCCCACCCAGCAGGTTCTCGTTGCGCACCAGGCTTGTGAACTCCGGGTGCTCGGCCATGTGGTCAAACGTGAACTCGACCAGCGCCTGCATACCCGCCACCGGCTCCAGGCCGCCCAGGTTGAGCGCTTTCTCCTTGGCCCGCAGCTCCTCGTAGACGCGCTCCAGCACCGCCAGGTAAAGACCTTCCTTGTCGCCGAAGTAGTGGTACGCCATTCGCACGTTGCACGCCGCGGCGCGCACGATGCGCTGCATCCGGGCGCCGTCGAAACCACATTCGCAAAACTCCTGCGTGGCCGCCTGCATCAGGCGCTCGCGGGTCTCACCCGCGTTACGACGGGGTTTCTCGGGGCGGGCGGGCGGTGCCTCGCCCAGCGCCTCGCGGTCGTTCATGGGGACATCCTTGTTCTCTGTTGTTGTCTATTGCTGTCTCGAACCGTCTCGAACTATCTATAACGACAGGCCTAGCGCGATGCCGTCGCTGCGCGGGTCGTGGGCGGCGTAAAGGCCTTTGGCGGGGTCGATGACCACCGCCCCGGGGTGGCCGGCCAGCGCGCTCTGGGCGGGCAGCGGGCTCACCTGATGGCCGCGCCGGGTCAGCTCGGAAAAGACCGCCTCTCCCGCGTCCTCTTCCAGTTTCAACGTATCACGCCCGTCGGAGAAAGTGCGCCCTAATAGAAAGCGCGGTTTTTTCAGCGCGGTGAGCGGGTCCAGGCCGTAGTCGATCAGGCGGGTCAGCACCGCCGCTAGGGTTTGGGGCTGGCCGTCCGCCCCTTGGGTGCCGTACAGCAAGCGCGGCTTGCCACCGACGCGGTACATGCCCGGGTTCAGAGTATGAAAGGGGCGCTTGCCCGGCGCCAGCGCGTTGGGGTGCGTTGGGTCCGCGCTGAACGCCGCCCCCCGGTTGTGCCAAAGAATGCCCGTATCGCCCACGCTGACGCCGCTGCCCCAGTCGTAGTAGATCGTCTGCAGCATCGAGACGGCGTTACCGAAACGATCCGAAGCCGCCAGGTACACCGTATCGCCGTGCTGATATTCGTGCGGCCACGCCAATGCTTTATCCGTCTCAATATGGGCGGCCTGCGCTTCGAGGTGCGCTGACGAAAGCAGCTCATCGACGGGTACTGAGGCAAAGTCCGGGTCGGCCAGGTGAGCGTTGCGATCCAGAAAGGCGCGCTTCACCGCCTCGACCAGCAGGTGGTAGTAGTCCGCACTGCCCTCTTCGATGCCGGTAAAGTCGAAGCGCTCGAGAATACCCATGATCTCCAGCGTCGTCATACCCTGGGTGGGCGGGCGATGCGCCAGCAGCTCGCCACCCCGGTAAGGCATCGAAAGCGGCGCCTCGACCCGCGCCCGGGTGGCCGCCAGGTCCTTTGCCGTCAGTGGCGAACCCGCCGCCGCAAGCCCGGCAGCTATCTTCGCCCCCAACGCGCCTTCGTAGAAATCCCGGTAGCCGTTCGTGGCCATCGAGCGCAGCGACGCGGCCAGTTCCGGCTGGCGAAGAATATCGCCCTGCTCGGGCATTTTGCCCTTCGCCATGAACAGCGCCTGTACACCGGGCATCGTCGCCATCTCGTCACGGCGGAAATCGAGCCAGAAGCGCTGCGAAGGCGTGACCTCGAAGCCCGCCTCGGCCAGCCCAATGGCGGGTTCCAGCAAAGCCTGCCAGCTCATTTGGCCGCCACAGTGTTGGCGCGATATCGCCTGGGCCTGCCCCCAGGTATCCACCGTGGCCGCCGTGGTGAGCATCGAGCCTGGCCCCCGGGCGGGCAGCGCGCCAGCGTGTTCAAGCTTGGCCTTGGGCGCTTGGCCGATGCCAGAGAGCGTGCGCACCCCGCCCTGGGCGTCGGCGATGATCATGAAGGCATCGCCGCCCAGGCCGGTAAAGTGCGGGTAGGTGACCGCCAGGCAGGCGCCCATGGTAATCGCCGCCTCGACGGCGTTGCCGCCCTGGCGCAGTACCTCGCGCCCGGCTCTAGTTGCCAGGGTGTGCGGGCTGGTCACCACGCCTTCCTGGGAGTGCGCCAGGGCCGAGGCCGTCTTCGTGGAAGTTGCCACTGTCATTATCCTTGTTCCAGGCGTTTAGCCGCCGTACACCATATTGGGGAGCCACATGCTAACCGCCGGAATGTAGGTCAGCAGCAGCAAGGCAACGAGCGCGATACCGATGAAGGGCAGCGCCCCGCGCACCGTCTGCATGTAATCCACACCTTCCAACGTGCCCGCCACGAACAGATTGAGCCCGAAGGGCGGCGTGAACATGCCGATCGCCCCGTTCACGGTGAGCACCGCCCCCAGATGAACCGGGTCGATACCAATGCGCATGCCCACCGTGTAGAACAGCGGCGCGAGAATCACCATGATCGAGGAGGCATCCAAAAACATACCGGCGATCAACACCGTTACGTTGATCAGCAAGAAGATGTGGTAGGGGTTCTCGGAGAGCGACAGGATGGTATTGGCAAGCGTGGTCGCCAGGCCGTTACTGGTCAGAAACCAGGCCAGCACCGAGGCAGCCGAGAGAATGATCATTACCTGGGCGGTAGTGGTCGCCGCGTCGATCATGCTCTGGAACAGTTCCTTGAGGCTTTTCTCGCGGTAGATTAGCGCCGAGACCAGCAATGCGTAGACCACCGACACGGCGGCGGCCTCGGTGGGCGTAAAGATACCCAGGTAAATGCCGCCCAGCACCACGACGGGCACGCCCAGGCCCCAGGAGGCGTCTTTCAGCCCGGCCAGCACCTCGCGCCAGCTGGGCGGGTCCATCGGCGCGACGCCGTCTTTCTTGGCGCGATACCAGCAGTACGGCAGAAAGCACGCGGCGTATAAAAGCCCCGCCCCTACCCCCGCCATGAACAACGCCCCGACCGACACCCCGGTGACCGCCGCGTAGACGATCATGACCACCGAGGGTGGAATGATGATGCCAAGCGACCCGGAAGAGACCAGCACGCCGATCGAGAACGGCCCGGAGTAGCCCTCCTTGCGCATGGCCGGGTAGAGCAGCGAGCCCACCGCCACCACCGTGGCCGGGCTGGAGCCGGAAATAGCGCCGAAGAACATGCTCGACGACACCGCCGTCATCCCCATGCCGCCGGTAAAGCGGCCCACCAGCAGGTTGGCGAAGCGGATGATGCGCTGCGAAAGCCCGCCGGCGCTCATCAAGCTGCCGGTGAGGATGAAAAACGGAATGGCCATGAGCGGAAACTTGTCCAGCCCCGCGAACAGCCGCTCGACGACGATGGCCAGCGGAATGTGGCTGAAGCTGCCCATCGCCGCCATGACCGAGCCGGCCAGAGCGATGAAGATCGGCGCGCCCACCAGCATCAACACCGCCAACAGCACTAGAAACGTGATAACCATGGGTTCATCCAATCTGATCGAGGTGGGTGTCGGCTTGGCGGCGGCCGAGCAGGACGCGGAAAAAGTGCTGGGTAAAGCGAATGCCCATCAGTAAGGCGCCCACGGGAATAGCCAACTGCACGACCCACATGGGCGCCTGAAGCGCTGAGCTGACCTGGCCGAACCGGTGGGTCTGCTCGGTGAGCTGAAAGCCGTAGAACACCAGAAAAGCGCAGAAGCCGATCGAGATCGCGTGCACAA
The DNA here is from genome assembly GCF_968212445.1 of Vreelandella sp. GE22. Classification (NCBI taxonomy): domain Bacteria; kingdom Pseudomonadati; phylum Pseudomonadota; class Gammaproteobacteria; order Oceanospirillales; family Halomonadaceae; genus Vreelandella; species Vreelandella sp. GE22. The sequence continues at coordinate 735,575 of NZ_OZ309110.1, read as the reverse complement.
GCAGCTCCAGCCCCCGGGCGATGGGCGGCGGGCTGAAACGGCGCAGAATATCGATACCGATGTGAATACCCTGGCGGGCGGCCACACTGGCGCCCAGCAGCACCATCCAGACGATCTGGTAGCGCACCAGCTCCTCCGCCCAGGAGAACCCGTCGTTGAACACGTAGCGGGCCACTACGTTGGCAAAGAGAATGAGCGCGGCGGATAGAATCAGCAGGCCGATCACGACCTCCTCGCTGCGCGACAGCCAAGCATCAAGTTTGCGCATGGCGCACTCCCAATGAGGAACACTTCAAAGAAAAGAGGGCCAGCGGAATACCGGCCCTCTTGCGGCGGGCGTATTACTCGGCGTTGGCGATCGCCTGCTGGAACTCGTCCATCAGATCCATACCGATTTCGCTGGCGAAGGCCTCGTGAACCGAGGCAGTCGCCTCGCGAAACGCTGCCAGCTGCTCGTCATCGAGGGAGCTGACGTTAGTGCCGCTTTCTTCGATGGTGGCGATGTAGCCCTCTTCGCGGCGGGCGGTCTCTTCACGCTGGAAGGTCGTGGCTTCGCGGGCGACCTCGGTCAGCAGCGCCTGGTCGTCTTCGCTCAGGCCATCGAACCAGCGCTGGCTGAACAGGAACGCGTAGCCTAGATACGCGTGGTTGCTGATGACCACATCCGACTGCACTTCGAAAAACCGCATCTGGGTAATCGAGACCAGCGGGTTCTCCTGGCAATCCACCACGCGCTGCTGCAGGGCGTTGTAGGTTTCACCGAAGGCGATGGGCACCGGGTTGGCGCCCATGGCGCTGAACTGCTCCATGATGATCGGGCTTTGCATCACGCGCACCTTCTGGCCTTCAAAGCTTTCCGGGCCCTCGATGGCGTGGTTGCAGGTGAACTGCTTGAACCCGCTCTCCCAGAACGTGACGCCCTTCAGGCCCACCTGCTCGGTGGTGGCGAGCAGATCGTCCCCGGCCTGGCCATCCAGCACGGTGTGGGCAACCTCCGGCGAGGGGAACAGAAACGGCAGATCGACGATCTGCATGGCGGGCACGAATCCCGACAGCTTGGCCGTGGGGATGATGGCCGCCTCCACCGCGCCCATCTGCATCTGCTGAGTCACCTCGACATCGTCACCCAGCGTGTTGTTGGGAAAGAGCTGCACGGTGATCTCACCGTCGCTACGCTCCTCCACGACCTGCTTGAAGCGCTCCGCCGCCAGGTGCTGGGCGCTATCTTCCGGCAGGTCGTGGTGGAACTTCATGTGCGTATTGGCATTTGCCACGCCAGCGAAGGTCAAAGCGCCCAATGCCACGCTATAGGCGAGTGTTTTCAGTTTGGCGTTCTTGAGTTGCGTTTTCATGGTGTGATCCCTTGCCGAGGCGCCACTGGAGGTCGCGCTCCAAGTTGATTGAGTTAAGTAACTGTTTACTTACCTCAGTACTTAGCAAGGACTGTGCCATATCCAAAATAACTGTATTTCGGGGGTCTGACCGCTTTCATAAGCCACTTCGTCGCACCACATAAGTGCCTGAAGCCCAAAGGTGGTGCGACATTGGGCAGGTGCTCGCTTGGACACCGCGCTGCTACATTGCCCGTGGTCGAGAAAGAAGCCTTCTCAGACGAAACGCGCTATAGGCTGCTCTTATCAGTACGACCTATTTAGAGATGAGCCAATTACAGCGCTTATTCGGCTCAAAAAACGAGCCGAATGAAGTCAGTATTTAGCTCACAGGGTAGTAGCCGTATGCTTTACACCTTTTTCTTTAGCTTTTTCTCTTTAGGTGTACTTCCGGTTCACTAGATGCAGTCGAACTCAAATAGCGCTCTTACCGGCAACCTTAAAATGACGGCGTAAAGCAAAGCTGAAAGAACGGTCTACCTTGAGTGAATACGTCTTGCGGGGGTGAGGAATGAAGCAACTAACCGGTGGCTGCTTGTGCGGCAAGGTGCGATTCAAAGCCAATGGCGAACCGCTGAGTGTAGGCATCTGCCACTGCATAGATTGCCGCAAACACCACGGGGCGCTTTTCTATGCGGCGGCGGATTACCCCAGGCAAGCCGTCACGATCGAAGGCGAACCGCACAGCTACAAAGGGCGCTACTTCTGCCCTGTGTGCGGCTCATCGGTTTGGTCAGTCAGCGAAGAGGAAATCGAAATTCACCTTGGCGCCCTTGATGAACCCAGCCAGCTACAGCCAATTTATGAGCTCTGGAACATTCGCCGCGAGGATTGGTTGCCCTGCTTTTCTGGGGTGGCGCGTTATGAGCGGGATCGGGAAGATTGAAAAGCGCTTTAACCAATAAAATATTGGATTTAAATAGCCTTTACCACAGGCCATCACCCACCCGAAGCTGCGTGGATTGTAGTGCAAACGACGTCGAAGCAGCCTGGCACAGCCGATTCAAGGTATCAGGCTCTTGATGCCTGATACGCCCGTTGCGGCCGCCACTACGGCGAATGTGCCTTCTTGAAGGGAACGAGGTGAAACGTTCCTACTACCACCGAGCCCACCAAAAAGCCAATGAGCGCAGAACACAGCGTATTGAAGCTCCAGCCCAGCAGGCCGCCCAAGGCACCGGTTGCTTCGCCAATGTCATGCTCTATATGGTGAACCCACTCATAAGGCGCGTTGAACCACCCCGTGCCATCCGCCCCCAGGTTGGCCATTAGAATATGCCCACCCACCCAGAGCATAGCGATGGTACCCACCACCGAGATGGTCGCCAGCACCTTGGGCATGGCCGTCACCAGGCTACGGCCCAGTGTTTGTATTCCGGGGCTCTTGCGCTTGGCGAGTTTCAGGCCGATATCATCCATCCTGACCAGTAGCGCCACCACGCCATACACCAAAATGGTGATGACCAACGCGACCACTATCAGACTCACCAGCTGAGACCAAAACCCCTGATGGGAAACGGTAGACAGCGCGATCACCATGATTTCAGCGGATAGAATCAGGTCAGTGCGAACGGCACCACTCACGATCTTTTTCTCGGCCTCCAGCCCCTTTTCGACCGCTGGCTTGTCATCGTCCTGCTGGCCAGAGAGCTTGTGCCAGACCTTTTCCGCGCCCTCGAAGGCCAGGTAGGTGCCGCCCACCATCAGGATGATCGGCAATAACGCGGGCAAAAAGTGATTCAGGAGCAGCGCCGCCGGCAGGATAATGATCAGCTTGTTGCGAATGGAGCCCAGCGCGATCCGCTTCACGATCGAAAGCTCACGCTCTGCCGTTACCCCGTGCAAATATTGCGGCGTTACCGCCGTATCATCGACCACCACCCCGGCCGCCTTCGCCGTTGCCCGCCCAGCGGCTGCACTTACATCGTCCAGTGACGCGGCAGCCAGCTTCGCCAGGGCGGCAATGTCATCCAGCAATCCAATCAAGCCGCCTATGGCCATGGATGTTTTCTCCGTGAATAACAGGTGTAGATAGTAAAGCACATAGCGACTTGGGCGGAGCGCGTCTTTTATCCCAGCTGCTCATCAAGGTCTCCCGGCAGGACAATGTGATACGTGGGATGCAGGCGGCCACCTGGAACCAGCGAACGCTTCCCACGGCCGAGATTCACCCCCTCTATCGATAGGTGCGAAAACCAGGCGTGCCCATGACGCTCGGCCAGCGCGAGAAACAGACGCTTAGCCTTGATGCTGTGGCAATGGCGCAACAGCATTTCAAGCCGCTGAGGGCGTAGGGTGGCCATGGCCTGCATTAATGCATCCACTTCGTAGACCCCACCCGCATCAGACACCTCATCACACATCTCCAGCATGGCTCGTTCCGGTGTCGAACACACCAGCACACCGCTCGGCATCGCTTCACGCCGTTCCAGCCCAAGGTTCAGCAACGCCTGATCTGTTGTCTCATCAGTAAGCGGAATATCGGGTAGATCAAAAGGTCCCTTGCCGCAGTAGCCGATCCGCTCCACCAACGGCAATTTCCATACCCACCCTGGTAAGCGATCCGGCCCGAAGAGTGTGATAACGGCGGCTTCGCCCAACCGTAGGTAGTGCTCATGCCCAAGCCAAGCCAGCGCAAAGCGCCCACCTATATGCAGTGACAAACCCTCCGTCTCTTGCACCGTGCGCACCACCCCTTCCCATTTCAAAGAGCCTCCTTTACGCATGTACACACCACGCGCCGGGGAGACCAGCCAACCACTAGCGACATAGCGGGCCAACAAGCTACTGTAATAGCCATGCGCTCTTAGCCACCGGCTGGAAACCACGCCGGTATCGTTTAGTCCAGTCAACAGGCGGTTTAATTTTCCATCATTTTGATCACTCATAATGACTAAAATAAACTTTCTATAAACCGACACAATGGGCCGAGTTTAACAAACAAAAAAAGTCACTCAGAGTGACTTTATAAGGCATTTAATAAACAAATCCTTGAAGTGCCTTGTGGTCATAGTATGAGGTAGCTACTTGCTTAATCCCCCCTTTCAGTAACGATCACCCTTAAACAGCAAAGATCGCCACTACAAAGAGCCCTCCACAGTTCGCCCAAGTAACACCGCATAACGCGTACTACGCCCGCCCCCGGGCAGCTTGTAAAAGCAGCCCTTTTCCACCAACTCGGTCATATCTCGCGTGGCGGTCGCCTTACTCACCTTAGCCAGTGCCTGGTACTTGCGCGCATTGATACCTTGTGCGAACTCTTCCCCCGCGTTATCCAGTAACCGATTGAGTATCTTGATCTGCCGCGCGCTTAATACCGTGGTGGCATGGCGCTGCCAGAAATGCGTTTTCAGCAGCACCCGGTCAATACGCAATAGTGCCTGTTCGAGTGCCTCTTTGAGTGTATCCAGAAACCACGCAAGCCAGGGTGTGATATCCAGCCCGCCCTTCTGAGTACGTTCAAGATGATCGTAGTAGGCCTCGCGCCGGGCCATGATTGCCGCGCTCAGTGAATAAAAGCGCACGGACTGCCGCTCAGCCTGGGCCAGCGCTCGATCGGTCACTGCACGCGTAACGCGGCCGTTACCATCATCAAACGGATGCAGTGTAATCAGCCAAAGGTGGGCGATACCGGCACGCACCAAAGGATCGAGCCCTTCCGGTGGATGATTGAACCACTCAAGGAACGCCTCGAGTTCCGCTTCCAACTGAGCACGCGGTGGCGCCTCAAAATGTACCTTCGGACGATCTATCCGACCCGAAACGACCTGCATGGGATGATCGCCGCGCAGCTCATTAACGCGTACCTCGCTTATCAGACCAGGACGCTGCACAAAGAGCAAAGACTGCCAGTGGCATAGCTGCTTCAGGGAGAGGGGATCATCGGGCTGATGGGTCGATTGAAGCAGCAGCTCGATCAGCGCTTCAGATTCCGGCGTGGTTCGGTGAGTAACGCCCGCCTGCTCTAACCCCAAATGGCGAGCCACCGATGAGCGCACGGACCCCACGTCCAACCGCTCCCCTTCGATCTCGCTGGTGCGAATAGCGTTCTGAATGAGCGCATCCATTTCCACGTTTAGATCCGTGTGTTCGGGTGTCGCATCCGTTCGACCGACCACACGGCCTTGCAACAGCCTTATGGTATTCAGCAGGGGGCGCAAAGTGGGCTCATCCCACTCGAATAAAGGCCAGTTGCGTTGCTCCCATATATGCATGAGCCGATTACCACGCTTATTCGAATCAAATTATGAGCCGATTATGGCGTTTATTCGGCTCAAACGCTAATCGATGGCAAAGCCAAAGTTGGCGGCCTGCGGCCGTCTTTCCGCATCGACACTAGGTAAACCGCCCTGCAAGCTGAGAAGAGCTACCCTAAAGCCTTCATTCTCGCAGAGCCGTTGAGTGTCGTCAGGTTCTCGCGCGCCTATGTGACAACAAGCCCCTCGCCAATCAATGAAATGGGCTGCACAAAAAGTTATTATCCTGCTAAATAATTTCTCGGCCGAATCGATACGCTTTCATACCTTCTTACTGGACACGCTATGCACAACCTATGGATTCCCGTCGTCGCTATTTTTGTCGTGGCGGGCCTGATATTCGGCAGTCAGGCCTATTCCGAGGCCCAGCGCGATGCTCACATCGCCGCGACGATATCCGAACGCCTTGAAAGCCAAGCACCGGCCGACATCTCTGACTTGGAGCGCGTCAACAAGGGCTATGGCGTGTGTGGCGACTACGCGCTTTCAGGCTTTGATCCCGGTCGCTTCTACTACAACAGCGCCACCAAGCGGCTAGCGCTTGGCACCGATGACCCGCTGTATCAGGACAACTGCGAGAGCGTTTCTTACTGAGCCCCTGGCAGCTGTTTCTGATCTTTTAAGCAGTACAGCGGTTACGTTCCAGTATCGTGATTCAGTCGCGCATAAAAGTTACCGAACGGTAATTAAAAAGCCGCTTTTCGCTTTATAGGCGTAAAAGTTACCGAACGGTAATTATGTGATTGCTACGTACCAAAACCGCGCCTATTATTACCGAACGGTAATCACAAGCAGGCTCCCTATGCCAATCGATAACGCCCCTTCCCCCACGACCATTCGCCAAAGCGAAGAGCTGGGCCAGTTGATCCGTAAACTCCGCACTGAACAAGGCTTGTTACAGATGGACCTGGCCGGCCTTGCAGGCACCGGCAACCGCTTTATCGTCGACCTTGAACGGGGCAAACCCACCCTGCAGCTGCAAAAGGTGCTGGATGTGTTGGACCTGATGGGGCTCGAAGTGGTGGTGAAAAGAAAAGGGGACGGTCGCCATGGCGCGTGACGCCATACTGGCGGTAAGCCTCTCGCCTTCCCTACCGCTCTCACAGCCAGTTCACGAAGGCGATAGCGCCAACCAGACAACCAGGCTGACAGAAGAGACATGTCTCGCCCGACACGAAGACCTCTCTCGATTACACTAGCGCGACCGCCTGGAGGGTGAGGTTTTCTCACCACTTTTTAGCTATCGCCTTCCCAACCTGTGATGCATCTCATGTCCATTTCCCAACGCCCTTCGAAGCTGAGCCTGCCTCAGGTCAATCCCGGTGTGTCGACGGTGCTTGAGTACCTGCTGCTCAAGTTTCCGGCCATCGACGAGGCGACATGGCGTGAGCGTATGGCCACCGGCAAGGTGCATCGCGATGACGGCACTTGGATTACGCCGGCCTCATTCTTCAAGCCCCATCTTCGCGTGTTCTATTATCGAGAAGTAGCCAGCGAGCCGAGCATTCCCTTCGCCGAGCATATCGTCTATCGAGATGAGCACATTCTGGTGGCCTACAAACCGCACTTTCTGCCCGTCACGCCCGGCGGGCGCTACGTAAACGAGTGCCTGCAACAGCGGCTGCGTAAAAGCACGGGGGTCGAGGCGCTGCAGCCGGTGCATCGTCTGGATCGAGTAACGGCAGGACTGGTACTGTGCTCGCTGAATCCCGACACCCGCGCGCTGTACCACCAGCTGTTCAAGTCACGACAGATTCACAAGACCTATCAGGCCATCGCCGAGGTAGACGGCGATACGTCATGGGTGGGTCGAGAGTGGGACGTAAAGAATCGCATCGAGCCAAGCGAGCAGCGCTTTCGCATGCGGATTGGTGAGGGCGACGCCAACAGCCACTCGGTGATCCGCTGCGTGCAGCAAACCGACACGCAGGCGCTGTTCGAATTACACCCCGTCAGCGGGCGCCGCCACCAGCTGCGCCTGCACATGCAGTCACTCGGCTGGCCGATTTTGAATGACCGCTACTACCCAGTGCTGCAGCCGCTCTCGCCGGATGACGTCACGCGCCCCTTGCAGTTGCTCTCCAAGGGCTTCGCGTTCACTGATCCCGTGACCAATGAGCCTAGATGCATTGAATACTATGGCAATCTGAAGCTTAAATAGTGCGGAGTTATCACTCCCTATCCTTTTCTCCACAAAGCGCGTCTTGAGCAGGACCACCACTTCCATCGCGGCTATTGCGTACTTTGCATCACCAATAGATTTTGGCAATGGTCGATGAAGATAGTGTAATGCCCCTAGGGTTCTGTACACCCTACGCGGCTAATGCCGGATGTGCTCGGGAGGCCACATAGTCCAGAGACTGACGTGGCCTCTCTTCGTTGTGGTAACGGATACAGCGATCGATCAGCTTGGTATGCCGATCATCCGACACTACTGTCAATAGAACATTACTTACTGATGGCGCCAAGATTAAACTTGGTTCTTCTGGCTGCAGACAGCGTGTTGGTAATGTTTAACTACACCACCGTGATTTGTAAGCGCGCCTCTTTTCCTGTTCAGCGGCTAGCAGCCGCTGGAGGCCAAAGTGTATTGATCACACGGGACTCAACATGTATAAACAAACCCGTCGAATAATAAAATTAATCCACCGAATTCTTTATTACGCAATCTTTCAATATATTAAAACTCTTTAATCAAGACATATAACGAAGGATTTTTTAAACAACCAAACTTAAAAAATAATTTTTTAAAAACACCAATATTGCAATAACGATAAAAATGAATTAAAATTAAACCTATTAAATCGCACTCTAAACATTAAATTCAATTTGAGAAAAACAAATGATTACACGGATTGAGATAGATGGTTTTAAATCTTTTAAAGATTTTTCCATAGACTTCACTCCTTTCTCTGCCATAGTCGGCACGAATGCCAGTGGAAAATCAAATCTATTCGATGCAATTCAGCTAATATCTAATTTAGTACACTCTGATGTTAGATCATCTTTTTTTAGTACAAGAGGAGAACCTGAAGAGTTATTCAGAAAAACTTCAGAAGGCTATTGTAGCACTATGACTTTAGCTGTTGAGCTTTTATTACCGGCAGAAGGAGTAGATCCTTTTGGTGTTACCTTTGAAGTTAAAGCTCGTCGTTTGCGATATGAAATAAGTTTAGAAATGCGTAACAAAGAAGGTGATGGCTTTCTAGGGATATTTGTTTCCCACGAGCAATGCTTAAGAATCAAAAAATCAGAAGACAAATCTAATTTTGTTAAAAACATAGCACCAAGCATCAATTATGGTGGCAACATTGGAGATTTCTTAACTACAGAAGAAAATGAAAACAAAGAGCCTATTTTTAAGATGAGGCAGGATGGGAAAAGCGGCAAACCACGAATTATTCCCGCCAGAGATGCATCTAAATCAGCAATATCTACGATTTCCAATGTAGACTTTCCACATTTATTAGCTGTAAAAAACTTCTTATCAGGTGTGAATTTTTTAGAAATAAATGCTAGAAGTGCAAGAAGGGAAAATGATCGTTTTGAAGAGCAAACAATGCTTTCTGATGCCTCTAATTTATCAGCTGTATTAGCAAGAATAAAAGATGAAACATCAGAGGAGGACATTCCTGACGGAGCTTTGAATGAAATTTCTCAAGGCCTTTCTAGACTTATACCTTCTGTACGTCGAGTCGTCAGCATAACTTCTACAGATAAAAAAGAGTATTCCTTTGAAATTCAAATGTCTGATGGCGAAAACTTCAGTTCCAGAGTGATATCTGATGGCACGTTACGTCTTCTTGCGTTAATTACTTTCTTATTTGACCCTAAAAGAAGCGGATTACTATGTTTTGAGGAACCAGAAAATGGTGTTCATGAGGGTAGAATTTCTGCTTTAATAGAAACCCTTAGAGAAGCATCTGAATTCAACCTCGAAGATTGTCTTCAAATAATAATAAACACTCATTCGCCAGTGGTTATGGCTCAATTAAGTGATGATGAAATAATTGCAGCAGATGTTGTAAATCAAACAGAAAAAGGGATTACACAAAAATTAACTCGAATGAGAAGAGATATTATAAATCAAAACGATTTATTTAACCCGGAGCATCATTTAACTAGATTTGAAATCGAAAAATTACTACGATCTGGTGGAGGCTCAGCGTGACATATATTCCATGGAGTGTTTACGTTGAAGGGCCAACTGACTTACAGTACTTCAATGTTATAATACCTAAGACTATTGAGCATATACTAGCAGGCTCAGACGGACCTATATCTACCATTCCTGATTATCCTGTGCACGAATTTGGTATACCAAGAGACAACTTTGATGATTTAGCTGTGCAAATATGTGCTGGCAGCGAATCTTTCACATTATTCTTTATTCATGGGGATACAGGTGGCAGAAAACTTGCCAGCAAAATAAGTGATCGCACATGTTCACTTTGTGAAAAAATTGAGGAAACATGTGCGTTCCCAAAAAATCGATGTATTGTAGTAACACCTAATAGAGAAACAGAGGCTTGGACTCTTGCTGATCGATCAGCAATTAGAACAGTTTTTGGCTTATCTAATGATAAAAAACTTAGCAAACTACCTAAAAACCCTAAAGATGTAGAAAGTATAACTGACCCAAAAATACCTATTCAAGATTTTTTGAATGAACTTAGTACAAGAAAAACGCGTAAAAACTCAAAACGGTGGCCATTTGAAAGAATAGCCCAAGAACAAAGTGTCGATTTATTACTAGAGGTTCCGAGCTTTAAAAGCTTTTATGTAAACGTCACAATGGCTTTAAAAGAATTAGGTCATCCAAATGTTTAATACCAAAACCCGCCTTAGCGGGTTTTGGTAAGTTTAATTAACTTCATTCCCACTCAATAGTAGCAGGCGGCTTACTACTGACATCATAAGTCACCCGCGAAACCCCTTCCAACTCATTGATCACCCGGTTGGACACCTTCTCCAGCAGCTCGTACGGCAGGTGCGCCCAGCGGGCGGTCATGAAGTCGATGGTTTCTACTGCGCGTAGCGCGATGACCCATTCGTAGCGGCGGCCGTCGCCGACCACGCCGACGGATTTGACCGGCAGGAACACCGCAAACGCTTGGCTGGTTTTTTCGTACCAGCCGGAGGCGCGCAGTTCTTCGATGAAGATGGCGTCGGCTTCCCGCAGAATGTCGGCGTACTCTTTCTTCACTTCGCCGAGGATACGCACGCCCAGGCCCGGTCCCGGGAAGGGGTGGCGGTACACCATGTCATACGGAAGGCCCAGCTCGAGGCCGAGTTTGCGCACTTCGTCCTTGAACAGCTCGCGCAGCGGCTCGACCAGCTTGAGCTTCATGGTTTCCGGAAGCCCCCCAACGTTGTGGTGGGATTTGATCACGTGGGACTTGCCGGTTTTGGAAGCGGCGGATTCAATCACGTCCGGGTAGATGGTGCCCTGGGCGAGGAAATCCACGCCGTCGATCTTGCTGGCTTCTTCATCGAATACGTCGATGAAGGTGTTGCCGATGATTTTGCGCTTGGCTTCCGGGTCGTTTTCGCCTTTCAGCTTATCCAGGAACAGGTCTTCGGCGTCGACGCGGATCACCTTCACGCCCATGTGGTTGGCGAAGGTTTCCATCACCTGGTCGCCTTCTGCCTTGCGCAGCAGGCCGTTATCCACAAATACGCAGGTGAGCTGGTCGCCAATCGCCTTGTGGAGAAGTGCCGCGACCACGGACGAGTCCACGCCGCCGGAGAGGCCCAGCAGCACGTGGCGGTCGCCCACTTGCTCGCGTACGCGCTCGACCTGGTCTTCGATGATCTGCGCCGGGGTCCAGCGCTTTTCGGATTTGCAGATATCCAGCACGAAGTGCTCGAGCATCCGCTGGCCTTGCAGGGTGTGGGTCACTTCCGGGTGGAACTGCACGCCGTAAAACTGCTTCTCTTCCCACACCATGGCGGCAATCGGGCAGCTCGGCGTAGAGGCGGTCACAGTGAACTCGGCGGGCGCTTCGGCCACCTTGTCGCCGTGGCTCATCCATACGTCCAGCAGGCCCTTGCCGGTTTCGGTGTCCACGTGGTCCTTGATGCCGTTGAACAGGGCATTGTCCGCGTCGATGCTGATCTGGGCGTAGCCGAACTCGCTTTTATTGGAACCCTGCACCTTGCCGCCGAGCTGCTCGGCCATGGTTTGCATGCCGTAGCAGATGCCAAAAACCGGCAGGCCCATCTCGAACACGGATTGCGGCGCCCGCGGGGACTCGAGCTCGGTGACCGATTCCGGCCCACCGGCGAGTATTATGCCGTTGGGGTTGTACTCGCGAATCTCCTCTTCGGTGATGTCGAAGGCGCGAACTTCCGAGTAAACGCCGATTTCGCGAACCCGGCGGGCGATCAGCTGGGTGTACTGGGAGCCGAAGTCGAGAATCAGAATCTTGTGGGCGTGAATGTCTGTCATGGCGGTATCTCTCAAGCAGTGTAGGCGCGGCCGCTAAGGCTTTTACAGGGGCTCTAACAAGGGCTATAAAAAGCAAGCGACGGGCCAGAGCCCGCCGCCGTTTAACTCACGTGCCGGTTAGCCCACCCGGTAGTTGGGGGCTTCCTTGGTAATCTGCACGTCGTGAACGTGGGATTCGTTGAAGCCGGCGCCGGTGATCTGTACGAACTCCGGCTTGGTGCGCATCTCTTCGATGTCGTGGCAGCCGGTGTAGCCCATGGAGGCGCGAAGCCCGCCCATCATCTGGTGAACGATGGCGCTCATCAGGCCCTTGTAAGGCACTCGGCCTTCGATGCCTTCCGGCACCAGCTTCTCGGCGCCCGCGCTCTTGTCCTGGAAGTAACGGTCCGCACTGCCCTGGCTTTGCGACATCGCCCCCATGGAGCCCATGCCGCGGTACGCCTTGTAGGTCCGGCCCTGGTAGAGCTCGACCTCGCCCGGCGCTTCTTCGGTACCGGCCAGCAGGCCACCGACCATGACCGCACTGGCACCAGCGGCAATCGCCTTGGCCAGGTCGCCAGAGAAGCGCACGCCGCCGTCGGCAATCAAGGGAACGCCGTACTCCTTGAGCGCAGCAGCCACGTTGGAAACCGCGGTGATCTGCGGCACGCCCACACCGGCGACGATACGCGTGGTGCAGATAGAACCCGGGCCAATGCCCACTTTCACGCCGTCTGCACCTGCTTCGGCCAGCGCCTTGGCGGCTTCGGCGGTGGCGATGTTACCACCCACCACTTGAATGTCCGGGAAGTGCTGCTTCACCCAGCGGATACGGTCGATCACGCCTTGGGAGTGGCCGTGGGCGGTATCGACGATCACTACGTCGACACCCGCTTCGGCAAGTGCCGTGATGCGGTCGCCGGTTTCCGGGCCGGTGCCTACGGCAGCACCCACCAGCAGGCGGCCGTCGGTGTCTTTCGCGGCGTTCGGGTAGGTGCGGGCTTTTTCGATATCCTGGAAGGTCACCAGGCCGCGCAGGTGGAAGGCATCGTCGACGATCAGCATTTTCTCGATGCGGTGCTCGCGCATCTTGGCCTTGCTGGCTTCGAGATCAGTGCCTTCGGCGACAGTGACCAGGCGCTCGCGCGGGGTCATGATGTCGGCAACGCTGTCGCCCACGTTGGGCTGAAAGCGCATATCCCGCTCGGTCACGATACCCACCAGGGTTTCGCCTTCGACCACCGGGAAGCCGGAGAAGCCGTACTCGCGGGCCATGGCCAGCAGGTCTTCGAGCTTCGCCTTGGGGCTCACGGTGACCGGGTCTTTCACGATCACGCTTTCATGCTTTTTGACCTTGCGTACCTCGGCGGCCTGCTGGGTCATGGTCATGTTCTTGTGAATGATGCCAATGCCGCCTTCCTGGGCCATCGCAATCGCCAAACGCGCTTCGGTCACCGTGTCCATGGCGGCGGAGACGAGCGGAATATTGAGCGTGATATTGCGGGTCAGGCGGGTTTTGAGGCTGACATCCTTGGGAAGAACGTCGGAGAAGCCAGGAACGAGGAGTACGTCATCGAACGTAAGCGCTTCTTGGGCCATACGTAGCATAGCGGCAACACCCAATGGAAAGTGGGAAGATGGGGCGTGGTAAAGTTAATCGACCATTATAGCGTTTCGAGGGCCTCGCCATCAATGTGGTGGCTGTATCCGGGTGAATAGCGCTTGGCTATAGCGCCCCGATTTTGCCACGGTGCTCTACTTTCAGGGCGCGTTCCCTGAGCGCTTTTCGACACCTGGCCTGGTCATTCCGGGCTTGGCAGCAGCGAGCGGTTCGCTTCGACCAGCTCCATCAATACTTCGATAAAGCCTTGCGCGGCGGGAGTTAGTTCTTGGCGGCGAGAGGTGAGCACGCCGATGTCGCGGTAAAGCCTTTCGCGAATGGGTATGAGGCAAACGTCCTCCCGGCGAAACATCAGCTTGAGCGAAGACGGCAAAGCACTCACGCCGATATTGTTGGCGACCATGCCCAGAATGGTCGATTGATACCCCGCCACCTGCACCGGCTCCATCGGTTTACCGGTGATCGCAAAGCCCTGCTCGGTGAGCCGCCGCATACTGGTGCGCGCTTTCATGGCGATGAACGGCCACTCGACGATCTGATGCCAGCTCACCTCCTCCTCCCCGGCCAACGGGTGGTCCGGCGCGCAGACGAAATAAAGATAATCCTTGTAGATCGGATGGAAATTGACCTCCTCGGAATGGGTGGGGGCCACACTCACGCCGAAATCGACGTCGCCGGCCATCACCTGTTGATAAATCGGCTCGTCGCTCTCCTCCAGGTACTCCGTGCCTATTTGCGGGTAGCGCTTTTGAAACTCCGCCATGGCTGCTGGTACCAGGCTGCCTCCCACCGTCAAAAGTGCGGCGAAACTGATTTGGCCCTGCTGACCTTTGGCGAAGGCGCGCATGCTTTGCAGGCCACGATCCAACCTTGAGAGCACCCGCTCGGCTACTGGCAAGAACTCTCGCCCGGCGGCGGACAAACTCACGTGTCGCGTGGTGCGCTCGAACAAGCGTACGCCCAGCATCTCCTCGAGCTGACGCACCAGCTGGCTGAGCGATGGCTGAGACATGTGAAGCTTTTCAGCGGCTTCGGTGAAGCTACCCAAATCGGCCACGGCGATGATGGCTTCGAGTTGGCGGGCGGTCACGTTATTCATTGGCAATACCAATCAATCCATCTTTTATTCAAATTTATACAATCAATTCTTAAGCGTAATCTACTTACGTTCAATACTCTACCGAGGCAGCGCCCATGCTTAAGCAAGTGATCGATCTTCACGAAATTCTGGATACCCCCAGCGCTTCCGGGGAGCGGGTCAAAGAGCATCTAATCGCCTGCGGCGCGGCGCCGGAGAGTATTCGCGTCACGCGGGTGGAGTCCGAGAAAGGCGCGAGCGATTTTTTGCATATCACCGTGGCCGGCCACAGCGGTAAGCAGGCGGGCAAAGAGGCCCCCACGCTTGGGGTGATCGGCCGCCTGGGCGGCATTGGCGCCCGCCCGGACATTACCGGCTTCGTTTCCGACGGCGACGGCGCACTGGCGGCCCTGGCCGCCGCGGCCAAGCTGATCGGCATGGCAGCCAACGGTGACCAATTAGCCGGCGATGTGATCATCACCACGCATATCTGCCCGGATGCCCCCACCCGCGAGCACCACCCGGTGCCGTTCATGGATTCGCCGATCAGCTTCGAGGATACCTGGGAGCACGAGATCGACACCGCGATGGACGCCATCGTCTCGATCGATACCACCAAGGGCAATCGCGTGATCAACGTGCGCGGCGTGGCCATGTCGCCGACGGTCAAGCAGGGCTACATCCTGCGCACCAGCGAAGACCTGATGGATGTCTTCTCCCGGGTGACCGGCCGCTTGCCCGATATTTTCGCGCTGACTCAGCAAGACATCACGCCCTACGGCAACGGCCTGCATCATCTGAACAGCATCCTCCAGCCTGCGGTGGCCACCCAGGCGCCGGTGATCGGCCTGGCGCTGTCGGCCGAAACCGCCGTTGCTGGTTGCGCTACCGGCGCAAGCCATGAAGTCGATATCGAACAGGCCGCGCGCTTCGCCGTCGAGGTCGCCAAAGACTTCACCGCCGGTATCTGCCAGTTCTTCGATGCCGAGGAGTTCGACCGGCTCATCGCGCTTTACGGCGAGCAGACTCACTTTCAGCAAGGGGGCGCTCGATCATGAGCACGACCACCCCGCGGCTGGGCATCGTGACAATCGGCCAGGCGCCGCGCACGGATCTTCATGACGACCTCGCGGCGCTACTCGCCGCGAACGTCGAGGTGATCGAGCGGGGCGCTCTGGATGAGTGGTCTTTGGAAGAGATCGAACACCGCTACCCCGTTCCTGAAGAGGCGCAGGTACTCGTCTCGCGCATGCGCGACGGCCGCCAGGTCACCATCGCCGAACAGGACCTGGAGCCCCTGCTGGACACAGCGATCCGCGCGATGGCCGAGGACGAGCGGGTCGATGCCATCGTCGTGCTGTGCACCGGCGAGTTGCCCGACTACCGCGAACTCCCCGTGCCCGTGCTCTCGCCCAAGCGCTTGGTCCGCCACGGCCTTCAAGCGCTTTTTCCCAGGGGCAAGCTGCTGGTGATGACCCCGGAGCCGCGCCAGATGGCCTACGCCCAGGCGCGGTGGGAAGAAGCGGGCTTCGAGATCGAGATGCTCAGCGCGTCGCCCTACGGCGAAACACAGGAACTTGAACGCGCTGCTCGGGAGGCCGCCTTGCTGAAAGGCGAGGCACTCTACCTTGACTGCATGGGGTACACCCTGGCCCAGCGCACGCGCATCGCAAAACTCTCCGGCCATCGCACGCTGACACCGCGCCAGCTGGTCTTCAGCGCCGCCAATCTGCTCTTGAGCTAGCCGACACCTTCGCTACATAAAAAAACACGACATCGACACGGGAACAGCCATCATGAACGATACGACCTCGTCGGCGCAGGCCGATAGCGAACCACCACAGTTCGCGCGCCAACATCCAAAATTCTTCTCGCCCTGGCAGATGATCACCAACGTCATCGTCTGCGTATTAGGGGCGATCATCGGCCTGGAGTTGATCACCCGGGTCGGTATTACGCCCAACACCTCGATCATCGGGGCGTTGATCGCCATTTTGCTTTCGTATATTCCGCTGCGCCTTTTTCGCAGCTACCGCTCCCTCGAGCGCCAAACGCTGGTGCAAACCACGATCTCCGGGGCGACCTTCTCGGCGGCCAACGGTCTGCTCTTGCCCCTGGCGATCCCGTTTTTGATGGGCGAATCGCAAATGCTGGTGCCCATGCTCTTTGGCGCAGCGCTGGCCGTGATTACCGATGCCTCGATTCTTTACTTCTCTTTTGACAGCAAGATATTCACCGCGCGGGCGGCCTGGCCGCCGGGGCTTGCGACGGCAGAAGCCTTGAAAGCGGCAGCCAACAAGGGGCGTAACGCCCTTCTGCTGATGGTGGGCATGGCCGGCGGCTTGACCGGCAAGGCGTTTGGCATTCCCGCGGAAATGTTCGGTATCGCCTGGATCGCCAACGTCTTCGCCATGTGCGCGCTGGGCCTTGGGCTCATCCTGCGCGGCTATTCGGAGCAGTTTTTCGGCTTCGATATCAGCACCGCGTATATCCCCCACGGCATCATGATCGGCGCCGGGTTGGTGGCGCTGGTTCAAATCCTTCTGTTGATGCGTCGAGACCGCCGGGAAAAGTCGAACGAGGGCGAGTCGACCCAGCGGCCCACGCGGTCAGCGCTTCAAATGCGCACCGCCATGCTGAACGGATTTGGCGTTTACTTGATTATTGCGCTGACACTGGCGCTGGGTACGGGCATCTATACCGACATGCCGCTGGGTATGCTGTTCGGCTGGATGGTGTTTGCAGCCCTTGCCGCCATGGCCTCGGAGCTGATCGTTGGCATCGCCGCGATGCACTCCGGGTGGTTCCCCTCCTTCGCGACGGCGCTCATTTTTCTGGTCATCGGCATGTTGATCGGTTTTCCAAGCGAGGCGCTGGGCATACTGGTCGCCTTTACCGTAGCCACCGGCCCGGCGTTTGCGGATATGGCCTACGACCTGAAAGCCGGCTGGGTGATTCGTGGCGAAGGCACCGACCCGGAATACGAGCTGGACGGCCGCCGTCAGCAGTACTTTGCGGAGCTTTTTAGCTTCGGCGTGGCCATCGTCATCGTGGCGCTGGTCTTCAACGCCTATTTCGCCGCCGACCTGGTGCCGCCGGTCGCCCGCGTTTATGTCGCCACCATCGATGCAGGCGCCAGCCTGGAAGTCGCCAAGCAGCTACTGATTTGGGGCGTGGTGGGTGCCATCATTCAGGCCGTGGGCGGTATGTCCCGCCAAATCGGGGTGCTGCTGGCCACGGGGCTGCTCATCACATCGCCGGTGGCGGGCATCGTGATCTATATTGCGCTGGTCATCCGCTGGCTGGTGGTCAAACGCTTTGGCACCGATGGCGGCCATAAGCTCTATATTCTGGGGGCGGGGTTCATTACCGGCTCGGCGCTTTACAGTTTCTTCTCCTCGACCCTTAAACTGGGTTCCCGGTAATCTGACGTTACGGGCGACGCGATTGCGCCGCCCGCACTGTTTAGGAGTCACACCATGTCACGTTTACTTTTGTTGAGCAGCTCCCGCGCCGGTAGCACCGGCTATCTCGACCATGCAAAGCCCCTCATCGGTGATTTTTTGGGCGACAACCCCACCCCGGTCAAGCGGGTGTTGTTCGTGCCCTTCGCCGGTGTGGGCAAAACCTTCGACGACTATCTCGCGCAAGTACGCCCGGCCTTCGAGGCGCTGGGCCTCGAGGTCGAGGGCATTCATCAGGCCGCAGATGCTCAGCAAGCGGTGCGCAACGCCGAAGCTATCGCCGTGGGCGGCGGCAACACGTTCGCGCTGGTCAAGCGCCTTTACGAGGCGGATCTACTCCCGGTCATTCAGGAGCGTGTCGCCCAGGGGCTCCCCTACATGGGCTGGAGCGCGGGCTCGAATATCGCCGGACCGACGATTTGTACCACCAACGACATGCCGATCGTCGAGCCGCCCAGCTTCAAGACGCTGAACCTGGTGCCGTTTCAGCTCAACCCGCACTTTCTTGCCGGTAAACCCGCCGGGCATAACGGCGAAAGCCGCGAAGAGCGTTTGAGCGAGTACCTGGCGCTCAACCCCCAGGCGTTGGTGGTTGGCCTGCGTGAAGGCACGGCGCTTCGCCGGGAGGGCGAGTCGCTCCAACTGCTCGGCGAGCTCGATGGCGTCAAGTTCTCGGCAAACGGCCAGCAGGAACTCACCGCCAATAGCCAGCTGGACCATTTGCTAACGACCAATTAATGCTAGGCTAAGCGCTTTCTCGACCCGAAGCCTTCCATGACCTCACCTTCTTCCAAAGCGCTTTCCGTGAGCGCCCTCAACAAGCAGGCCCGCCAGG
Source organism: Vreelandella sp. GE22 (assembly GCF_968212445.1). NCBI lineage: Bacteria > Pseudomonadati > Pseudomonadota > Gammaproteobacteria > Oceanospirillales > Halomonadaceae > Vreelandella > Vreelandella sp. GE22. The sequence goes on along the minus strand of NZ_OZ309110.1, from coordinate 716,500 downwards.
CGCTGGAGCGCGACATGGGTGAGGTCTGGGTCGAGGGCGAGCTCTCCAACGTCTCTAAACCCGCCTCGGGCCACATCTATTTCACCTTGAAGGACGACCTGGCCCAAGTGCGCTGCGCGCTGTTTCGCCAGCGCGCGCGCTTCGTGGCAGCGCCCATGCGCGACGGCGACCAGGTCAAGCTGCGCGGCAAGGTTTCGCTGTTCGAGCCCCGGGGCGACTACCAGCTGATTGCCGAAGCCGTGCAGGCGGCAGGCCTTGGCGAGTTACTGGCGGCCTTCGAGCGGCTGAAAGCCCAGCTGGATGGCGAGGGGGTGTTCGCCAACGCCCGGGAACTCCCCTACCCGCCCCGCAAGCTATTGATTCTAAGCTCCGCCACCGGGGCGGCAATTCGCGATGTATTGGCGGTCCTCAAAGCGCGCTGGCCGCTGACGGACGTGACGCTGATCCCGGTGCCGGTTCAGGGGGCGGAGGCCGCGCCGGCGATGGTCTCGGCGCTGGCACTGCTCAACCGGCAAACGCGGCTGGACCCGAACCAGGACGCAATACTGATCACCCGCGGCGGCGGTAGCCTGGAGGACCTGTGGGCGTTCAACAACGAACACCTGGCCCGAGCGATTTTCAACTCCCGCCTGCCGGTGATGTCCGCGGTAGGTCATGAGGTGGACACGACCCTTGCCGACTTCGCCGCCGACATACGCGCCCCCACGCCCTCGGCCGCGGCGGAGCGGCTGGTGCCGGATGGCACGGCGCTTGCCCGAACACTTGGCCAGAGCGAGGCGCGCCTGCGCCGGGCCATGCAGCAAAAGCTTCAACGCGAAAGCCAGCGGCTGGACAACCTGCGCGCCCGGCTCAAACACCCCGGCGAGCAGCTCGCCCAGAAGCGCCAGCAGGTCGATCAGCTAGGCCAGCGCCTTCAACGGGCCATGCAGCTTACCCTGACGCAGCAGCAGGGCCGCGTCACTCAACTTGGCAAGCGCCTGGCAAGCCAGGACATGGCGCGGCTTCACCAGGCAGAGCAAACACGCATCCACCAGCTCGAGCGGCGCCTAAAAGGCGCCATACAGCGCACCCTTGAAGCGCGCCGGGCCAGGCTTACCAGCGCCGCGCGGGAACTGAACGCGGTAAGCCCACTGGCCGTGCTGGGCCGGGGCTATGCGATTGCTCAGGATGATAAGGGCCAAGTGATACACAGCGCCCAGGACACCGCACCAGGCCAGAAGCTTTCGTTGCGCCTGGGCGAGGGGCGTTTGAGCGTCGAGGTAAAACGCCGCCATAAAAAATAGCGCCCGGCGTGGGCCGGGCGCTATGGCGATACTTAAAGCATCGCTTCAAGTGGGGTGTTTCAGATTACCGCTTGGGCGGCTCCAGGGTGTCGTCGCCCTGAGTATTGCCGGAAGGCGTATCCGAGTCGGCCAGGCCGTGCTCTTTTTTGCGGCTGTCCTTCTCGTGGGGCGTGCGCTCTTTGCCCGGCTTACCGGCAGGGCCGGACGCGGAGTTGTGCCCCGGCATGGCTTCGTCGGTGTAGCGCATCGATTCGCCCCCGGTATCGCTTGGCGTGCGCTTGGGGTCGTGTTCCTGATGGTCCTTATCGGTATCGTTGTTCATCTTCTCGGTCCTCTCGTGAAGCGTGTGCTGCATCTTGTCCGCTTGCTCGTGGCCCCTATCCGCCGCCTCGCTCATGAAACGGTCACGATACTCGCCCATGTACTCATCCTCTTTACGTGTAGAGGGTAGAATACCGCCCAGCGCCGCGCCAATAGCAAACCCTAACGCACCGGCTACCAGCGGGTGCTGCTGAATAAAATCAGATGTTTGGCGACCAGCGTCCTGCGCCCACTGCGTGCCGTCCTGAACGCCGTGTTGGGATGATTCGTAAAAACGCGAAGTGGTATTGCGCATGCTGCCTCCCATATCGTGTGCCCGGTCGCTCAAGTGGTGCGCTGCGTCGCTGGCGCCGTGGCCGAAATGACGCGCTCTTTCGGTCATGCGTTCTTTCATGCTCGGCCCTTCGTTATGGCGGGAAGCGGCGGGGTCATCGCCATACGTCTCGTCAAACGCCGGCGGGTGGGAGAACGCGCTGGGCGCTGGGCGTCCAAAAGGCCGGGGCGGTGAGCCCGCCTCCAACCCGGCCGCATGGCCACCACCAAAAGCGTCGCGTTCCTGCTCGCGGGGGTCACGGCCTGGCCCTTGGCCGGCCGAAAAGCCCGTCGCCTGGCCTTCGCGGTAACCGGTGTTATCGAAGCGCCCGGTCGGGCCGCTATGCGGGTAGGCTTCGGAGTTGGCGAAGTGCGCTGCCCCGCTTTGGCGCTGCGTATTGGCGCTGAGCTGGGCGGTTACTAGCCAACCAAGCCCGGCCCCGGTGACCAGAAACGGTACCGGGTTTTCCTTGATGGTCGTGCTCAGGTTGGTGAAAAACTCGTTCGCACCGCCCTGGCGCAGGTAGTCGTAGGAGGCGTTGAGCAGGCGCTGGGGCGAAAAACGCTCTTCGATTTCGCTAAGCGTGGAGTCGAGGCGCTCCCGGGAGCGGTGAATATCCTTTTCGATCTCCTCGGGGCTTCGTTGGTCCGGATGCTCGCTCATTTCAACTCCTCCTTGACGTTGTGCTGATGCTCCTTCGCAAGCGTCTTGTCACGTTGCAGGCTTTGCATGGTGCGCTGGGGCATCAGGCTGCGCGCCTTGATCTTGTTGAGCCCTACGCTGAGCATGATCATGCCCACCACGGCCACGACAACGCCCACGATGGCGGCGGAAAGCCAGGGCGTCATGTCCGGGGGAAGGATTTCATTGAGTAAGAAGACCGCCGCTGCCAACAGCACCAGAAAGCCGGCAAAAATGACCGCGCCGGCAATGGCGATGGCGGCCAGGCCGGTCATGGCCTGGTGGGTTTTTTCGGATACCTCGGCCTTGGCAAGCTCGGCTTCGTTGCGAACCAAATCGGTGACTTCGCGGGTCAACGTCGTTAAGAGCGAGCCAACGGACGCTCCCTGCGTCGTACTATTATGCTGCGTTTCCATATAAGCCTCGTGCGTACTGGCAAGTCGATGAACGTTAAACCCCGTAATTCTTAGCGGGATGAACGGTTTGGGCCGTTATCACCGGCTAAAGGGTCATCGCCGGGCCTTGGCGTGGTAATCGGCCGGGAAGGCTCGCCGTAGCCGTAAGCGCTGGGTTCTGAGGGCTCGCGCTGGTGAGGCGCGCCGCCATTACCCGGTCGCATACTGTCGCTTTCGAACGACGAAGAATGGCCAGACGCCGGGTGTTGCGAGGCGTAGCGCGACCCCGAGGCATTCATGTCCGTACGCCGCTCGCTATAGGCACCTTGCTGATGGTCGCTCGAGCTTCTCAAAAAGCGCGCGACCAAAAAGCCCACCGCGATGGCCCCGCCGATGAAAACCGCCGGTTCGCGGCGGCTATAGTCCTGGGCATCGTGGCAAATACGCCGCAGGTCCTTATCGCGCAGCTGGTGGGAGAAGCCGTCGGCCAGGTCGGCCACTTTACGCGCCTGCTGGGAAAAGAACGGCTGCTGCTGGCTATCGAACTCGTCCGCCGTTTTTTTCATAACGCCGGTAAACTTGCTGGCGTATTCGGCAAACGTTTGGCGCTGACTGTCATAGAAGTGTTCGGCCTGGTGCTGGGCGGCGCCGCCGATATCATGAGCCGCTTCCCGGCCCTGCTCTTTGAGACGTTCCGTATCCAGGTGGTCATGCGCGCCAGACGTTTGGTGGGCGCTGCCGCCACTCGGGCCGGAGTGGGAGTACTTTCCTTGATCGCTCATTGATTGCATCCTCCATGCGTTGCAGCTGGTGGTACTAAACAAAATGAACTTCAAGCGCTAATTAAAGCGCCTTCCTTTTTAAAACAAAGACTAATTATTAGTGGGAATTAATAGTACGCCACTATTGAAATATAGCGAGACAACGAAAACTGTCAATTTATAAATACGACGCTCAAAAAGCGCTATAAAAACCAAAACAATCAAATAAAAATATAAATTTTCAATTCAATTTCAAATACTTGTACAACACAAAACCTCAAAAAAACGAAACTCGCAAAAGATGGTTAAATATAACTAACTTATTTAAAAAAGAACCTCATTGAAAAATAAACAGTTTATTTAAAGGGCCATTAAACCGGAATGATTAATTTAACAAAGGTTATTAATTAAAAGTGTGAGTGATACGTCGTAGGTTTGGCCCTTTTACGACTTTCAACTAGGGTGAACATAGGCGCCCAGAATGAACATCGGCATCTAGTATGAACATATGCCGCGGCCGAGGAAGCGGCCGCCGGTCGGCCTTTGAGCCAAGCGCCCGCCCTACGCCGTTAACCAAGGAGTGAGACACCATGAGCGATCAACTGCAACCCCCGCAACATCAGAACAAGCAGCCAGGCGACGAGCACGCCATGCGCCCGGAGCCCGAGTACATTCGGGAGAGCTACCGGGGCTCCAATAAGCTGCTCGATAAAGTAGCGATCATTACCGGCGGCGACAGCGGCATCGGCCGCGCCGTGGCCGTGCATTATGCTCGGGAAGGCGCCGACAGCGTGATCGTTCACCTCAAAGAAGACGAAGACGCCAAAGAGACCAAGCGGCTGGTAGAAGCGGAAGGCAGGCGGTGTCTGGTACTCAAGGGTGATGTCGGTGAACCCGGCTTTTGTCGCGAGATCGTACAAAGCACCCTCGATGAATACGGCCAGATCAACATCCTGATCAACAACGCCGCCGAACAGTACGACTGGGACGACATCACCGACATTCCCGATGACCAGTTGCAGCGTACCTTCCAGACCAATATCTTCAGCCACTTCTACATGGTCAAGGCGGCCTTGGCCCACCTAAACGAAGGCGACACCATTATCGCCACCTCGTCGATCAACGCCTTCAAGGGCAACGACACACTGATCGACTACACCGCGACCAAGGGCGCGATTCAGGGGCTGGTACGCTCGCTTGCCATGTCGCTGATGGATCGCGGTATTCGTGTCAACGCCGTGGCCCCGGGGCCTGTGTGGACCCCGTTGATTCCCGCCAGCATGGATGACGACAAAGTCGCCGGTTTCGGCGCCCAGGTACCCATGAAACGCGCGGGTCAGCCCAGCGAAATGGGGCCCGCCTACGTCTATCTGGCATGCCAGGACTCTTCCTACATGAGCGGGCAAACGCTGCACTTGAACGGCGGGGTCGTGCTGAATACATAAGAGGGCTTTCGAAACCCGGTACGCCAAAAGGCCTAATACCGATCAGTTAAGGCTTTTGCCTACCCACAACGAGCGGTAAATCTATTGTAGCAGCGCGTTGCGCTGCGTCGCTGGCTAAAGCCTGCTCTTACGAGGGATGGGGCACGACTCCATTGTAGGAGCCCAATTCCATTGGGCGATGGCGGCGATAGCCGCCCTTCGGTGGCGACGGCACTTTTGGTTGCCATCATCACCAACCCCAGCAGCGCGTTGCGCTGCATCGCTGGCTGAAGCCTGCTCCTACAAGGGATGGATGCAAGATTTCGTTGTTGGGGAGCCCGCTTCAGCGGTGGTCCGACCATTCGGCGAATAGCGCCGTCAGGCGCCCTGGCCAGGCCACCCGTCGCGAGCTAAAGCTCCATCCCACAGGTGCTAGCCAAGCTTAACTGATCGGCATTACGCCAAAAGGCCGGCTTTAAAGCCGGCCTTTTAAATGCTCGCGTCAGGTTTGAATCATGGTATCCGCTTCATCGTCGCTGACGCCCAGCATTTGCAAAATATAGCGCTGGGTGGCGATCAGCACCTGCTTGCGCTCCGCTTCGCCGGGCAGGCTTTTGGCAATGGCGACCGCGCCCACCAAAGCGGCCAGAATGACGCGGGATTTATCCGCAATCGCCTGACGGTCATCCGCCAGCGGCAGTTTATTGAGCCGACCCAATGCGCGCAGGCGCATCTCCAGCATCTTTTTCATACTCAGATACGAGGCTTCGAACAGGGTGCGAATTTCAGCTTGTTCGCTGCCGATTTCATTGAACAGCACCGCTTCCGGGCCCGGCTTTTGCCGGGTTTCGAGCTCTTGAAGATTGCAGTAGTTAGCGACCAGCTCGGTCAGGTGCTGAAGCGAAAGCGGCCCTTTCACCAACCGGGCAGCGCGGCTCTCGTTCAAGGTCAAGCGAACGGACTCGTGGTACAAGGCTTCTTTCGAGGCAAAATGGGCATAAAAAGCGCCATGCGTCATTTTGGCGAGCTTCATGATCTGGCCAATCGATACCTTGTGAAACCCGTTGCGGCTAAAAAGCTCGGTGGCCGAGGCTAAAATGCGCTCTTTCGTTTTCGACTTACGACTCTTGGGGTAAGGCATAGTGACCTCGGACTGGGCACGCTTAATATTATCTTGATCATATAATGCGGATTGCTAGGGTGGCGGCATCAATCACTCAGGAACCGCTATGCAATCACCAATTGTTATTACCGGCATGGGTATGGTCAGCCCTCTGGGCAGTAGCGTCAATACGAGCTGGCAACGCTTGCTGGATGGCCAGTCCGGTATTGGCGCCATCGAACGCTTTGATACCGGCGAGCTCCCGGTCAAGATATCGGGCACCGTCAAGACGCTGGACCAGGACCCGGCGCACGGCCTGGACCTGGACGCGATTGCCAACCCCAAGGAGCGGCGCAAGCTCGATCTGTTCAGCCTCTATGCGTTGGCCGCCGCCCAGGAAGCGCTGGACCAGGCGAGTTGGCACCCGACCGAGGCGTTTCATAAACGCCGTACCGCCACCATCGTGGGCTCGGGGATTGGCGGCTTCCCGACGATCACCCAAGCGCAGCAAACGCTGAGCACGCGGGGTCATCGCAAGCTTTCCCCCTTTACCGTGCCGGCCTTTTTGGCCAACCTGGCCGCCGGCAATCTTTCCATTCGCTACGGTTTTCAAGGGCCGCTGGGGTGCCCGGTCACTGCCTGCGCGGCCGGCCTGCAGGCCATTGGCGATGGCATGCGCTTGATTCGCAGCGGCGAGGCGGATGTCGCGTTGGTGGGCGGCGCCGAGGCGTGTATCGACCCCTTGTCCCTGGCAAGCTTTAACGCGTTGAAAGCGCTCTCCACCGAGTCCACGGCGCCGCAGCGCGCCTCGCGGCCATTCGACCGGGCGCGTTCGGGCTTCGTCATGGGGGAAGGGGCCGGGCTTTTAGTGATCGAAACGCTTGAGCACGCTCTTGCTCGGGGCGCCACGCCGCTTGCCGTCGTGAGCGGCTATGGTACCAGCGCCGATGCGCATCATATGACGGCGGGCCCGGAAGATGGTGCCGGCGCCGCCCTGGCGATTAATAGCGCGCTCGACATGGCGGGCTTGAGCGGGGCCGACATCGATCACGTCAACGCTCACGCTACCTCGACGCCGGTCGGCGATCGTGCGGAAATTGCATCACTTCGGGCGGCCTTCGGCGAGCGGCTGCCCTTTATTCCCATTTCAGCCACCAAGGCATCGACGGGGCATCTGCTGGGCGCCGCCGGGGGCATCGAAAGTATCTTTTCGGCCCTGACGGCCATTCATCAAACGCTCCCGCCTACGCTCAACATGGAGCAGTGCGATGACGACATGCAGGATTTAACCTTCGTCACCGCTGCCCGGGGCCACGCTACCCGGCATGTCTTGTGCAACGGATTCGGTTTCGGGGGTGTGAACGCTGCGTTGATCATCAGCCCGGTCCACTAACCCTCTAATCGAGGCCTGAGAAGCAGCGTAAAAAGCGCTATCAGGCCGGTTGCGCAACCGGCGCATCGACCAGCACGCCCTCGAACAAAATAGCTTCGAACTGCTCCATCGGCGCCGTCGACTTGAGCGTTTTGGAGCGCAGAATGGCGCCTTCCCAGCCAGAGAGAATGAAACTGGCCAGGGCCTCGGCGGGCGCCTGAGACGCGATTTGACCTTTGGCCTGGGCGGCCTCGATACACACCGCAAAACGCTGCTCCCAGCGCTTGAACACGTTATTGAGCGCGTCGCGGAAGGTGTCGCTTTGGCCGGAGAGCTCCTGGCCCAGGTTACCGATCAAACAGCCGGTTTTATGGTTGCAGTCGCTCATGTAGGCGCGCCCTTGGGCAAAATAGAGGCGCAGCCGCTCACAAGGGTCGAGGGAGTCGTTTTCCAACAGGGCAGCAAGGTCTTCGTCGTACTCTTCGCCAAAGCGCTCGATCACTGCCAGGCCGAAATCTTCCTTGCTCGAGAAGTAGTGATAAAACGACCCCTTGGGCACCCCGCAGGTGCTCAGAACGGCGTTAATCCCGGTGGCCGTGTAGCCGTGCTGAGAGATCAGCTCGGCGCCGGTATTAATCAGTTTGTCGCGGGTTGCGGTGTTTTTCATAGCGTTGTTTGAGCCTGTCGTTCGGATACCGCTACCGATCTTGAAGCCGGTATATTTATTAAAAATGGCATGCCGTGGGGCTGGGCGCCAGCTTGCACGTTCTTTGCATATTACTTGCCCAGTCCCTGCTTAACTAGCGTAGATGCTAGCATATCAAGCTTCTCTTCAAGCATTTTAGTCTTTATTACGGATGACGCGCGGCAATGACTCTTTTTGATTCGACGGCTGCCAGCCAGTCTGGCCGGGTGCGCCTTGGCGCTGTTTTGGCTCTGTTCGTGTTGGTCGGTGGCTTGGCCCTGGCTTGGTGGATTATGACCCAACCCCCGCGTATCGAGCGACGCGCGCCACCCCCGGCGCCCGTGCCCGTGGTCGATACCATCACCGTCGACGAGCAAACCCAGGCCCCGGAGCTCACCGGGTTCGGCCGGGTAGAGGCGGAAAAATCGACCCAGCTTGCCAGCCGCGTAGCCGGCCAGCTCGATCGTTTCGCCCCCGGCGTGGTGCCAGGCCAGGTGGTGGAAGCGGGGGCTCCGCTTGTGTATATCGACCGCGCGGATTTGGAGCTAACCCTTGAAGACGCCGACGCTCAGGTCGCCACCGCCCAGGCCGGCCTGGCGCTAGAGGAGGCCGAGCAGGAGCGCGCCCGCGCCGATTACGCCCGTTTCGGGCGCGAACTAAGCGCCGAGCGCCGCGCGCTGGTACTGCGCGAGCCCCAACTGCGCCAGGCCGAAGCGGCGCTCAGCCAGGCCCGGGTGGTGCGTAACCAGGCGGCGCTGAACCTGGAGCGCGCCACGCTAAGCGCCCCCTGGCGCGCCATGGTGACCGAGCGCACGGTAGGCGCCGGTACGCTCTTAAGCCAGGGCACCGAAGTGCTGAGCCTGGTGGGCGTGGAGGAGTTTTGGGTGCGCGCCTCGCTCCCTGGCAAGACCCTGACCTGGCTTTCCCCCGGCGACCGGGTCACCCTGACCAGCCAGAGCTGGCCGCCAGGGGAAAGCCGCGAAGGCCGGCTCACCTCGATTCTGCCGGGTTTGGAAGAGAACGGCCTACAGGCGCAGCTTTTGGTCTCGATCGATGACCCCTTGGCCCTGGACACCTCAGGCCCCGCCCTGCGCCTGAACGACGTCATGCGCCTGCGCTATCACACCACCGCCCGCCAGCCCCTGATTGCCCTGCCCTCGGCGGCGCTTCGCCCGGGGGATGTGGTGTGGTGGCTCGATGACGACGACCGCCTGCAAAACACCACGGTGACACTCGCCTACCGCGGCGAAGAGCAAGCGCTGATCAGCGCCGGGCTCTCCCCCGGTCAGCGCGTGGTGACCGGCGGGCTGGCACAGCCCCGGGTCGGCCAGCAGGTTCGCCCGCGCGCGCCGGCGAACACCCCCGCCCAGCAGTCAGAGGAAGGCTCATGATGCGCAAAGGCCCGCTCGCGTGGATGGTCGATCACGGCGTCGCCCCCAACCTGATGATGGTGCTGTTCATCGTCGGGGGGTTGATGGCCTCGCTTGCGATCAAAAAAGAGGTGTTCCCCGACTTCGAGAGCGAAACCGTGCAGGTCACCATCAGCTACCCAGGGGCGACGCCCGAGGATATCGAGCAGAGCTTGCTGTTGCCCGTGGAGGCGGCGGTGTCCAACGTGGAGGGCATCGACGAGCTGACCGCCACCGCCAGCGAAGGTAGCGGCGTGGTGCGCGCCACGTTGATCGACGGCGTGGACACCATGCGCGTTTACCAGGAAATCCAGCAGGGCGTCAACGCGATCACCACCTTCCCGGGCGCCGCGGACCCGCCCCGTTTCACCCTGGCCGGCTACTCGCGCAGCGTGGTGAGTTTGCAGGTCTACGGCTCGGCCAGCCTGGCCGCCCTGCACGACGCCGCCGAGAACGTACGCGCCGAGCTTCAAGCCTCGAGCGGTATCTCCCGGGCGGAGCTTTCCGGTAACCGGGAGCGCGAAATTCAGGTACTGCTGGATGAAGAGGCGATCGAGCGGTTTGGTCTCGACCACCAGCAGCTCGCCGCGCGCATCAATGAGGAGGCGCTGGATTTGGCCAGCGGCCAGCTCACCACCGCCGAGGGCGAGTGGCTGATTCGCTACCAGGGCCGGCGCAACAGCGCCGCCGAGTTCGCGAACCTGCCGGTTCTGACCACCGCCCAGGGCGCGCCGGTGCTGCTGGGCCAAATCGCCGAGGTTCGCGAAGGCTTCGCCGAGGCCGACCGTGAGGAGTTCTATAACGGCCAGCGCGGGCTCTCGGTGGATGTCTACCAGGTCGGCGATCAAACGCCCACCAGTATCTCCAACGCGGTGAATAGCGAGCTCGAGCAGCTGCGCGCCAACCTGCCCGCTGATATTCACCTGGATGTCGCCCGGGACAGCTCCGAGGTGTACGAAGACCGCCTGGGGCTTTTGCTCAAAAACGCCTGGATGGGTCTGGCGCTGGTGATGGTGCTGATGGCGCTGTTTTTGGAAGCGCGGCTCGCCTTTTGGGTAACGCTTGGCATTCCCACGGCCTTTTTGGGCGCCATGCTGTTTCTGCCCTGGGTGGGCGTGTCGCTGAACATGATGTCGATGTTTGCGTTCATCATTGCGCTGGGCATCGTGGTCGATGACGCCATCATGGTGGGCGAGAACATCTACAGCTACCGCGAAGAGGGCTATTCGCTGCGCGACGCGGCGGTCAAGGGCGCCGGTGAAATCGCCGTACCGCTCACCTTCGCGATTCTTTCCAACATCGTGGCGTTCATGCCGCTGCTGTTTCTACCCGGCTTTTTGGGCATGATCTTCGCCACCGTGCCGGTCGTGGTGGTCACGGTCTTTTTGATCTCCTGGGTCGAGGCGCTGTTCATTTTGCCGGCGCACTTGGCCCATAGCCATAAACCCCGCCAAACCCCAGCCTGGCAGCGCCCGCTGGAAGGCCTTCGCCATCGTCTGCAGGGCGGGCTGCATCGCTTTACCTACCAGGGTTTCGAGCCGTTTTTGCAGCGCGCCCTCAACCAGCGCCTGCTAAGCGTGGCGCTGGGGGTGGCGCTGTTGCTGGTGGTGCTGGCCTGGGCCATGAGCGGGCGTCTGGGGTTTTCGCTGATGCCGCGGGTAGAGTCCGACCAGGTGCGGGCCACCGTGACGCTGCCGATTGGCAGCAATATCAGCGTAAGCCGCGAACTTGGCCAACAGCTGATCGACGCCGCCGAAACCCTGAGCGAGCGCGAGCCGACGCTGGCTTTCGAGAGCACCCGTAGCCGCCTCGATGGCGAGTCCCTGGAGGTCACCCTGGATATCGCCCGGGAAAGCCTGGACGCCTGGCCGCCGTCGCGCATCGCCACCGACTGGCGGGAGCTAACCGGCGATTTGGTCGGCGCGCAGTCGGTTCGCTTCGCCTCGGACGTAGGCGGCCCGGGCAGCGGCGCCGCACTTAGCCTGCGCCTTTCCCACCCCAACACCCAGGTATTGGAAGCCGCCGCCACGCGCCTGGCCGAGCAGCTCGGCGAATACGGGCTCACCGACATCGACAGCGGCCTGGGCGACGGCAAACCCCAGCTCGAAATGCGCCTTTCCGCCGAAGGCCGGGCGCTGGGGCTCACCGGTAGCGACCTGGCCCAGGCCCTGCGCGGCCCGCTTCAAGGCGCCACCGCCGTCGAACAGTTCATCGGCCGTCAGGAAGTCAGTGTCGAGGTGCGCCTGCCCGAGCAGGACCGGGCGAGCTTGAACGAGCTCTACCGGCTGCCCGTGCGCACCTCCGAAGGCATGAGTATCCCGCTTTCGCGGGCGGCGGATATCACCTTGAGTCAGGCCTCCAGCAGCCTTCAACGTATCGACGGGCGGCGCATCATTACCGTCACCGCCGACTCCGACGACGGCCAGGTGATCAACCAGGTGCTGGCCACCCTCGAGGAGGAGGTTTTCCCCACGTTGACCAACACCTGGCCAGGGCTGGAAGTGGCCCTGGGCGGGCGCCAGCAGGATACCGCCGACAACCTCGCCACGCTGCGCACCGCGATGTGGATGATGCTGGCCGCCCTTTACGCCTTGCTGGCGATCCCGTTTAGAAGCTACCTGCAGCCGCTTTTAGTACTGGCCGCCATCCCGTTTGGTTTGGTGGGGGCGGTGGCCGGCCACATGGTGATGGGCTTTGGCCTTTCGATCATCAGCCTTCTGGGGATGCTGGCGCTCTCCGGGGTGGTCATCAACGACGCCCTGGTGCTGATCGACTACGCCAACCGCAAGCGCCGGGAAGGCATGGCCGCTCGGGAAGCGATCGTGGCCGCCGCTACCCGCCGCCTGCGCCCGATCATGATGACCACGCTGACCACCTTTTTGGGGCTGGCGCCGATGATTCTGGAAACCTCGCGTCAGGCGCGCTTCATGATTCCCATGGCAATCTCGCTGGGCTTTGGCATGATCTTCGCCACCGTCATCCTGCTGATTCTGGTGCCCTGCCTGTACCTTGGCCTCGAGAACCTGCGCGAGCGGCTAAGCGCCCCGGTCGCCCCCCAACCTGAAGGAGCCTCCTCATGAGCCGGCTCGGTGCGCTTTCTCGCTGGCGGCCTTCCACGCTTGGGCTGCGCCTTTTCGCGGTCATCCTGAGTGTGAACGTGGCGATTGCCGCGAGTATTTTTCTGGCCGTCTCTTACAGTATCGACCGGGGCTTTATCGAGTACCTGAACCAGGCCCAGCAGCGCCGCGCGGCGCTACTGGCCGACGGCCTGGTCAGCCGCTGGAACGCCCAGGGCAGCTGGGCGTGGCTCGAACGCGACCCGCAGCGCTGGCCCCGGGTCGTGCGCTTCGAGCTTGGCCAGGAGAACAACGAGCGCCCATCGCCTTTGGGCGAGGCGCAGGATTTCGCGCTGCGCGACGCCCAGGGCGACGACGTGGTTCGCCCCCGCCCCAGCGGCGCCGAAAGCGACTGGCGCTGGCTCACGCTTTACAGCGAAAGCGCCTCGGGGCCCGGCACCCAGGCGATTGGCAGCCTGGGCTTTCGCTCGCCCCAGCAGATGATGGAGCGTATGGAGAGCCGCTTTCTGGAGCGCCAAAAGCGTAACCTGTTCATCATCGTGATCTCGCTGGTCGTGGCCTCGCTTTTATTGGCGGGCGGACTCTCCTGGTGGCTGGGTGGGCGCACCCGGGCGCTGGCCGGCGCCACGCGTCGTCTTACCGAAGGCAACTACGAGATGCGCCTGCGCGCCCGGGGCCGCGACGAACTCTCGCGGCTGGCCCAGGATTTCAACGTGCTGGCCGAAACCCTGGAAGCTAGCCGCAACGCCCGGGCGCGCTGGGTCTCGGACACCGCTCATGAGCTGCGTACGCCGCTTGCCGTGCTGCGCGGCGAGATCGAAGCGATGCAGGACGGCGTGCGAGCGCTCAATCAGGAGAACCTAGGCTCGCTTGCCCAGGAGGTCAGCCAGTTGGAGCGGCTGGTGGCGGATTTGCGTTTGCTTTCGCAAAGCGATGCCGGGGCGCTGGACATCCGGCTCGCCCCCATGGACTTGAGCGAGTGTTTGGAACGGCGCCTTTTGGACGCCGACCGCTGGCTAAGCGACAGCGGCCTGACGCTGACCACCCGTATCGACCCGAACCTTACGGTACTGGGCGATACCCAGCGCCTGCGCCAGCTTTGGAGTAACCTGCTGGACAACAGCTGCGCCTACACCGCGCCCCCCGGAGAACTGCACGTGCGCCTTTATAAAGATGGCCAACACGCCGTTTTGATATGGGAAGATAGCGCCCCGGGCGTCCCCGAAAGCGAGCTTGCCCGGCTGACCGAGCGGCTCTACCGGGTGGAGGGCTCGCGCAGCCGGGCAAGCGGCGGCAGCGGCCTGGGGCTTTCGATTGCCAAGGCGTTGGCCGGCGCCCACAACGCCACGCTCACCGCCGACGCCGCGCCCTTGGGTGGGCTTCAATGGACACTGCGCTTTCCACTTTTGTCTTCACGCTAGACGAGCTTTCCTATGTCACCGACTGATTCACATCATGCCGACGCACGGCCGCCCGCCAACCCGACGCTTCTCATCGTCGAGGACGAGCCAAAAATTGCCCGGCTGATGGCCGACTACCTGGCAAGTCACCATTTCGCGCCTACACTGATCGAGCACGGCGACGAGGTACTCCCTTGGCTCGAGGCCAACACCCCGGCGCTGGTGCTGCTGGATTTGATGCTGCCGGGCAAGGACGGCATGACGCTTTGCCGCGAGATCCGCCAGCAGTGGCCGGCGCTGCCGATCATCATGGTGACGGCCAAAGTCGAAGAGGTGGACCGCCTGGTCGGGCTCGAAATGGGCGCGGACGACTACATCTGCAAACCCTTCAGCCCGCGGGAAGTGGTGGCGCGCGTCAAGGCGGTGCTGCGGCGCAGCACCGCCGCCGCCGAGCCCGCCCCGCAAGCGGCGCCGCCGTCACCGGTCACTTTGGACGACGATGGCTGGGTGGCGCTGGCCAAGGGCCAGGATTTAGGGCTCACCGCGGTGGAGTTTCAGCTTCTTCGCGTCATGATGCACGCCCCCGGGCGCATCTTCAGCCGCGAACAGCTGATGGATCACATGTACCGCGACAACCGCATCGTGTCCGAGCGCACCGTGGACAGCCACATCAAGAAGCTGCGCAGGAAAATCACCGAAGCCCTGCCCGAGCAGGAGATCATCCGCTCGGTGTACGGGGTGGGCTACAAGTATCAGCCCGAAGGTTAGGCTCTGTCTGAAAAGTGCCTGCGCTCGACAATACGGCGTTAAAAATTGGCTCAAAATACTCATTTACACATGTAAACTCCGTTTTCTCGCCAATTTTTGCCTTGTCTTGTCTTCGCTCGTCGACTTTTCAGAGAGACCCTAGGCGTTTATCAAGGACATCGGCAGAGGCGTTGATGAAAGCGCTCATTGTAGAAGACAACGACAACCTGGCGCGCTCGATCGCCACGACGCTGACCGAGGCGGGCTTCAAGATCAGCCTGGCAAGCGATGGCGCCCAGGCCCAGCACATGCTGGCCCAGGGCGGCTTCGACCTACTGCTGCTGGACCTGGGCCTGCCCGAGCTCGACGGTATCACCCTATTGAGGCGCCTGCGTCACCAGCACGACAGAGTGCCCGTGCTGATCATCTCCGCTCGGGATACGCTCGACCAGCGTATTTCGGGCCTTGAAGAGGGCGCCGACGACTACCTGTGCAAGCCCTTTTCGCTGGATGAAGTGACCGCCCGGGCCCGGGCGCTGGTGCGCCGTGCCAAGCATTTCGGCGGCGAGTCGCTCACCTGCGGCCCGCTTGAGTTTCTGCCCGACGCTTGGGAGCTTCGCGTCAATGGCGCGCCCATCACCCTGCACCGTCGCGAACTCGAGGTGGTCGAATACCTGATGATCAACCAGAACCGCCTGGTGAGTAAGGACCAGATCATCGACCGGCTCTCGAGCCTGGACGAACCGGTCAGCGCCGCCGCCGTGGAAACCTATATCTCGCGTATTCGTAAAAAGATTGGCCAGGAGTTCGGCCTGAAAACGGTGCGCGGGCTGGGCTACTACCTGGCACCCCCGTCTTGATCTTGAGCGTCACCGGATGTTGAACGTCGCAGCCCGACTGAAAAAGCGCATGCCCACCTCGATTCGCGGGCGCCTGCTGCTCTGGATCGGCCTGCCCTTCATTGGCCTGGCACTGGTGATGCTGGCCTCGAGCCACGTGCTGCTTACCCGCCAGATCAACGAGACCTTCGATGCCATGCTGCTCAACGCGGCCAACCGTCTGGAGCGGCGCATTTACACCGTGGACGGTGAGCTTCAGATCAACATGCATTACTTCAGCGTGAGCACTCTGGGTAGTCGCGGCGAAGGCAAAATCTTCTACCGCATTCGCAACATCGACGGGGGTATCATTGCCGGCTTCCCGGGCCTTGGCGACCCACCCGGGCCGCTCGACGAGCCGCTTTTTTACGATGTCACCTACGCCGGCAACGAGCTGCGCGCCGTGGCGCTCACCTTCCCTTTCAACCGCAGCCTCACCCATACCGACATCGAGGTGATCGTCGCCGAGTCGAAAGAGGCGCGCTACACCCTGGCCAACGACTTCATGCTGACCTTGAGCAGCCTGATGGCCGTAACGGGGATTTTGGCCATGACGC
This sequence comes from Vreelandella sp. GE22, assembly GCF_968212445.1. Classification (NCBI taxonomy): domain Bacteria; kingdom Pseudomonadati; phylum Pseudomonadota; class Gammaproteobacteria; order Oceanospirillales; family Halomonadaceae; genus Vreelandella; species Vreelandella sp. GE22. The sequence continues at coordinate 700,095 of NZ_OZ309110.1, read as the reverse complement.
TGGCGCTTTTCGCCATCTACCGGGGGCTTGCGCCGCTCAACGCGGTCAGCCAAACGCTTCGCCAGCGCTCACCCAACGACCTGCACCCCATCGAGGACGGCGCGCCCCGGGAAATTCACCCGCTGATCCATAGCCTCAATCAGTTGATGCAGCGTATCCGCCGCAGCATCGAGAGCACGCAACAGCTCAATGCCGATGTGTCGCATCAACTGCGAACGCCGATTTCCGAGCTGCGCGCGCTCAGCGAGATCTCGCTCAAAACCACCCAAGAGCCCGACACCCGCGCCAACCTGATCGAAATGCAGCGCATCGCCGAGCACGCAAGCCACACCGTGCAGCAGCTTCTCAAATACGCCAAGACCCGCCACGAGCTTTTCGACGCGACCCACCTGGAAGAAGTCGACCTGGTCGCTATCTGCCGGCAGGCCTGCGCCCAAACGGCCACCAGCATCTACCAAAAGGGCCAAGAGCTCTCTTTCGAGCAGACCGGTACGCCGCCCGAGGTGCTGGGCGACCCGATCATGCTGCTTTGGATGGTCACCAACCTGATCGAGAACGCCAGCGTTCACGCCGGTGGCGGCCGGCCCTACCGGGGCAGTATCGACATCGTGCTCGAAGAAAAGCCGGGCAGCGCCGTACTCACCGTCAGCGACCACGGCACCGGTGTCGACCCGACAAGCCTTGGCCAACTGACCGAGCGGTTCTACCGCCATGACCGGCAAACCCCGGGTAGCGGGTTGGGGCTTGCAATCGTCGAGCAGGTGGCGACCGCCCACTCGGCCACGCTGACGCTTGGCAACCGAGCCGACGGCGAGCAAGCGCCGAACACCCAGGCAGGGCGTGGGTTGGTCGTGCGGGTCGCGTTTCCGGCTATTCCGGCTGGTTGACCGCGCTTGCCAAGCGCACCATTGCTGGCGTCATGAAGATCAGGATCAGTAGCCGTAGCACGTGGTGGGAAACCACGTAGACCGGGTCGATGCCCATGACCGTGGCGATGACCGCCATCTCCCCCACCCCGCCGGGAATCAGCGCGAGCAGCACCGCCAGGAAGGAAAGCGCGGTGATGGATGCCACCAACCAGGCCATGGCCGCCGCCGCGCCCAAAGCGAACAGTGCGTAGGCGATGCCGAAGCGCCCGACCTTGAGCACCTGAGAAAACGGCGTGTTGGAAAAGCGCGACCCCACTGAGGAGCCGAGTATCAAGAAAGCGCCGAACACCAGCCAGACCGGCACCGAGTAGTCGAGACCGGCGTTGGCCAGCACCGCCCCGGCGGCCATGGGCCCCAGAAATTCCGGTATCGGCACGTTGAGCTTTCGCGCCAGCCACCAAAAAAGCGGCGCCAGCATCAGTGCGGCGGCGTCCATCAGATTCGGGGCGTGGGAATCGCTTGAAAGCGTTGCCTCGCCCACCAAAAGGCTTGCCATTAGCGCCGCCCCGGAGACGACGGTGACAAGGCGCAGCGAGTGGGAAATGGCGATCCAGCGCAAATCGCCCTTGGCGTCCTCGGCCAGCACCAGCGCCGAATTCATGCTGCCCGGGTAGGCGCAGAACATCGCGCTTACCCGCCCCACCCCGGCGCGCGTGAAGATCCAGTAGCCGCCGGCCAGCATCATCGCCATATACACAAGCATGGCCAGAACGCTTGGGTACCAGTGAATCAGCCCGGCCAACTCATAGGCCTGAATACGGCTGCCGATAAAAAGCCCCAGCAGCCCGATGGCGACCAGGTGAACGCGCTTGTCGACGCCGGTTTTCACCCCGGCAAGCGAGACCCCCATCACCAGAAACAGCGCGCCCAGCATCCAGGCCAGCGGCAGTGAAAAAAGGGTGGCGACCACACCACCCACACCGCCCAGGCCCAGGGTTTTAAGCGTTCGCCAGACCATCCGCTACGCCTTTTGCGCGCGCCGCGTTTGAAAGCGCTGCATCAAGGGTTTGCCGATCAGTGAAATCAGCAGCAGCGCCAGAATGCCCAGCGCCACCGGGCGGGTGAACAGATAGCTAAAATCGCCGCCGCTGATCTGGTACGAATGCAGAAGCGACTTCTCGGCAAGCGAGCCCAACAAGAGCCCGATAACCGCGGCGGGCACCGAGTAGCCGTAGTGGCGGAAAATCCAGCCGATCACCGCGAACACCAGCACCGTGGCCGGGCCGGTCATGTTGCCGGTCAGCCCGAACGAGCCCATCACCGCCAGCACCAGCACCGAAGGAATAAGATAGCGCATCGGCACCTTGATGATGTTGGCCAACAGCGGAATGAACAAAAGCCCCACGATAACCAGCAAAAACACCTGGGCGAAGTTGGCAAAAATGATGGCGTAGACCACATCGGTTTGCTGGCGAATGAACTGCGGGCCGCCGGTGATGTTGTGCATGGCAAACGCCGCCAGCATGACCGCCGTGGCGCCACCGCCGGGAATACCCAGCGCCAAGAGCGTCGCCATCGAACCGGCTTCCGAGGTGCTGTTGGCGGATTCCGAGGCCACCACGCCCTTGGGGTTGCCCTTGCCAAACGACTCCGGGTCCTTATCGCGGCGCTTGGTCTCCACATAAGAGAGCAGATTCGACACCGACGAGCCCACGCCTGGCACCGCGCCGACGAACACGCCGATCAAGCCGCCGCGAATCATCACCCAGGGGTGGCTCAACGCCATCCGGCAGCCACCGAGAATCTGGCCGATGCTGACCTTGCGCGACGCCTCGGACTCGACGATGAAGTTTTTATTGGCCAGCTTGAAAAGCTCCGAGGCAGCGAACATGCCCATCATGGCGGGGATGACCGGGATACCGTCGAGCAGGTAGGTTTGCCCCATGGTGCCGCGCGCCAGGCCCACTTCGCTAAAACCGATCGTACCCGCCAGAAGGCCCACGAAGCCGGCCATCAAGCCCTTGAGTACCTGCTCGCCCTTGAGGCTTGCAATCAACGTCATGCCCCACAAAATGACGATGAACATCTCGGCGGGGCCGAGCTTCAACACCATCACCGAGAGCGGCTGGATCATGATGAACAGGATCACGTAGCCCATCAGCACACCGATGACCGAAGAAGCAAGCGCCACGCCGAGCGCTTCGTTGTGCTGGCCGTTGCGCGCCATCGGGTAGCCATCGAAAGCGGTGGCGATCGCCGACGACGTACCGGGAATGTTCATCAAAATGGCCGGAATCCCCGAGCCAAACGAGCCGCCGGTGAAGATGGCGGTCAAAAACAGCATGGCTTGGATGAAGTCCATGTACATGGTCATGGGCAGGAAGATCGCCATGGCCATGGAGATTTGAAGCCCGGGCGTGGCGCCGAAAATCAGCCCCAAAATGATGCCGGGGATGACCACCAGCCAGGGGCTGAAGCTGGAAAAAAGCAGCGCCAGGCTCTGCTCTACTGCGGCAAAATCGATCATGGCGGCTCCTTAGCTGGGCAGCAGCAGTAGGGTCATGGGATAGGGCAACATCTGCGAGAAGAAAAACGCGCAGCCCAGCCCGAAAACGGCGCTAAAGCCCGTGACCAGCCAGACATTGCGCTCGCCTTTGAGCACCAGAAAAAGCGCGATGAACGCCACGGTGGCGATATCGAAGCCCAACGTTTCCAGCGAGATCACGTAGGCGGCGAAGAGCCCGACCACCGGCAGCGTCTGGTGCAGCGGCTCCTCTTCCTCGCTGGGGCGGAAAAGCGTGCCGTGCTTGATGCGTAGCCCAAGCTCCAGGGCAATGACCGCCAGCACGACCAGCGAAAGCGGCAAAATCAGCAGCAGGTTCTGGGCGCTTGATGAGACGCTATAGGCATCCCACAGATACCAGAGGGTAAAGCACGCCAAGGCCATGAGGACCAGAAAGTCCCCATAGTCACGTTTGTTTTCGGACATGGTGATTCTCCAGGCCGGCCCTGGCGGGCCGGCCTTCAAGCGGATCAGTTAAGCAGGTGGGCGTACTGCTCGAAGACCTCGTAGTTTTCGCGCATCAGCTCGTTGGCGCGCTCCGGGCCGACCCAAACGCCGCCCATGTCGTTACGCTCGAGGTGGTCCTGCACCTCTTTGCGGGCCAGCGCGCTCTGGATGGCGGATGAGAGCGTCTCGAAGCGCTCCGGATGCTCGCGCTCCATTTCACTGGTGACCGCGAAGCCGCGCATCGAGCCCTGGAGCACCGGTACTTCGATGTCCATCGGGGCGAGGGCTTCGTTGATCGGCGCCACGTCCCACTGCTCGATACGCTCATCGCTGACGATGGCAAGCGGCGTCAGGAACTCGCGAATGCCTTCGCTGCCTTGGGCACTGATCGAGACGAAATCGACCTGACCACCAGCGACCGCCGAACGCGCTTCACCGCCGCTGTTGTAGGTCACCAGATTCAGGTTGTCCTGGTCGATACCGGCCTGGTCGAGCAGCAAGCGCACCATCAGGTGGCCGGCGGAGCCCTGTACCACGGCGCCGCGTACCTGGGTGTCCTCGTCGCGAATGGCTTCGAGCAGCTCGGGCAGGTCGTCATAGCCGCTGTCTTCGTTGGCGGCGATCAGATCCAAGTCGAACCACTGGAAATTGATGTAGTTGAAGTCATCCACGCTGAAGTTGGCGCCGCCGGTCAAAATCGAGTTGGTCAGGTACGGGGCGAAGGTCGAGGCGTACACGGTGTAGCCATCGTCGGGCATGTTCAGCACGTAGTTGGAGGCGACCTGCGTGCCGGCGCCCGGGCGGTTGCTGACCTGAACCGGCACGCCGATTTCCTCCGAAATATAGCCGGACATGGCGCGGGCCAGGCGGTCGGCGCTGCCGCCGGTGCCAAAGCCTACGATCATGTTGATCGGGCGCTCGGGGTAGTTGTCCGCCGCGGCGGGCAGCGCCATGGCAAGGGAGGCAGCGGTGGCGGTAGCGCCGACCAGCAGCGATTTCACGGTCATACCAAGCGAAGCGACACTGTTTTTAGGCATAGCGTTCTCACTTTTTATAAATTTATAGATTTTGGGCAGGTCTGCGCCTGCAGTGCCCCTACGCTATGCCACGAAGCTTTCACCAACCTTGCACGCCCTCAAAAGCCAACTAAAGTCTAATCGCCCTGGCCCGCCTCAGAATTCACCTCTCTATCGAGAAAGGCGATGGCCGCTTTGATGGCGCCGCCGCGCAGCAGAAAGCTTCCGATATGCCCGCGGCCGTGCTGCACATAAAGTTCGGAGCGCGTGCCCTGATCCGCGAGCGCCTGGTAGAAATCCTCGGCGTGGTCCACTGGTACCAAGCGGTCCCGGTTACCGTGGAAGATGAAAAACGGCGGGGCTTGCGAGGTGATTTGGCGCGCGGGCGAGGCCAGTTGGTACGCCTCGGGCTCTTCATCCCGGGTGCCACCGATCAGGTCGATCACCAGTTCGCCGTCGTCGAACTTCAAAAGATCGCTTGGAAGGCCCCCTACCGCCGCCGCGCGCAGCCGGGTATGCGCGCCCCCAAAAGGCTCGGCCAACGGGCCGTGCTCGCTTGCCAGTGCCAGCAAACTCACCAGGTGCGCTCCGGAGGAGTAGCCCACGCCCACGATGCGGTCGGTATCGATGCGAAAGCGCTCGGCGTTTTGATGAATCCACGCCATCGCCTGCTGCAAATCATGAAGCTGAGCGGGGAAGCGATACTCGGGGGCGAAGCGGTAGGCGACATTGACCGTTACATAGCCCTGGCCTGCCAGTTGTTTGGCGATTTTATCCATATCCTTCGGGTTTCGCCCACGCCAGCCGCCACCATGGACGATCAGCGCCGCCGGGCGCAGGCCTTCCCCCGGGGTATCCGGCAGGCGCACCCTGGCCGTGAGCGCCTCGGGCCACTCGGGCGGTGTGTAGCGCTGGGGGGCCAGCGCCGCGGAGCGCACGACGGGCTTTTCCTGGGCCAGGGCCTGGGCGGGTTCGCCGTTCGAGGCGAGATGGGTGGCGCCGCAACCGCCGAGCAACAGCGCCAGACTGCCCGCGCCCAGGGTTTGGCGGATCCCGCGAAATGCCTGCATCGATAACTCCTTTTATCTTTCGCGCATTCATATCTTCGCATCGAGAAGCGAAGATCACGTTGTTTGCACACTTCGTGCAACGACTTTACACCGAGGCGTTTGATACTGCAGGGGTCAAGACATTCAACTGCATCGACAAAAGAGGTACGCCATGACGCTATCCATTCGTAAAATCGCCGCTCCTGCTCTGCTCGCCGCCGCTTTGATTCCGGTGGCATTGACCGCTCAGGCCGGGCCGCACGATGGCAAGGACCGCGAGCAGATGCGCGAACACATGCAGGAGCAGCGCGATGAAGTGTATCAGCGCGCTGAGATCAACGAAGAGAAACAGACAGAGCTCAATGAAGCCAACGCCGAGTTTTACGAGGCGATGAAGACGCTTCGCGACGAGCACAAGGAGCGCGTCAGTGAGATTCTCACCAGCGACGAAGAAGAGGCCCTGAAAGAAGCCATGCGCGAAATGCACGAAGAAAGCCGCGGCGAGCGCCACCACGGCGAAGACGATAGTGAAAGCGACGAGCCTATCACCACGCAGTAAGTCTCTCTGCGCGACTCTCTGGTTATACTCTCTCGTTACACTCTTCTTAGCATACCCTCTTGCCATGCCCGGCCCAGCCGGGCATGGCGCCGTTGTAGGCTTGGCTTTTTTCTCATACCCCACTTCGTATGTGGCTAATACCGGCGGCGCAGTTGTGCAACGTAGCGGCGCGGAGTAAGTTAAAAGGCTAACGTTTCCAACCGGCTACGAGGTTCTTCATGTCCCGCGCCCGCCGCCCCTCGGGAGGGGGCTTTCCCGTGCCTGGCAGTGCACTTTTGAGTGCCTGGCGCGAAGGTTACACCCTTGGCAAACTCAAGCGCGACGTTTTGGCGGGCATCACCGTGGGCGTGGTGGCCGTACCGCTTTCGATGGCGCTGGCGATCGCCACCGGCGTAGCGCCGCAGCACGGCCTTTATACGGCGATCGTGGCGGGGGCGATCATCGCCCTGACCGGCGGTTCGCGCTTCAATATCTCTGGGCCCACGGCGGCCTTCGTGGTGATTTTGTTCCCCATTGCGGCGGAGTTTGGCCTGGGCGGGCTGCTGTTGGCCACGCTCATGGCCGGGGCCATTTTGGTGGCGCTGGGGCTCGCCAGACTCGGCACGCTGATTCAGTACGTGCCCTACCCGGTCATTCTGGGCTTCACCGCGGGGATCGGCGTGGTCATCGCGCTGCTGCAAGTGCCGGATTTTCTGGGCCTGACCGACATTGCATTGGGCAGTAGCACTCCGCACAACCTGCTCGTTATCGCCCAGGCGCTGCCCGGGCTTTCGCTTGCCGATCTCTGCGTGGGCGTGGCGACCTTGAGCGTTTTGATTGCGTGGCCGCGTTTGAAAACGCCGATCCCCGCGCCCCTGGTGGGGCTGGCGGCGGGCACGTTGGTGGCGCTACTGCTGTCGCTTTTGGGAAGCGATGTCGCGACCATCGCCTCGCGCTTTAGCTGGGAATCCCAGGGCGTGACGGGCAGCGGTATCCCGCCGTTTGCGCCGGGCTTTGCGCTGCCCTGGCAGTTGCCCGGGGCCAATGGCGAGCCGCTTAACGTTAACTTCGCACTGATCCAGGCGCTGCTCGGCCCGGCGCTTGCCATCGCGCTGCTGGCGGCGATCGAGTCGCTTTTGTGCGCCGTGGTCGCCGATGGTTTGACCCGCACCCGCCACAACCCCAACGTGGAGCTGATCGGCCAGGGGCTTGGCAACGTGGTCGCGCCCTTTTTTGGCGGCATTACCGCCACCGCGGCGCTTGCCCGTACCGCGACCAATATCAAAAGCGGCGGCTTCTCCCCCATCGCGGCGCTGGTCCACTCATTAGTCGTGCTGCTGGCGGTGATCGCCCTGGCGGGGGCGATGGGCTATGTGCCCATGGCAGCACTGGCGGCGCTTTTATTCATCATCGCCTGGAACATGAGCGAGGCGCGCCATTTCGTGCACACGCTGAAAAGCGCCCCGGCAAGCGACGTAGCGGTGCTGGTGATCTGTTTTCTGCTCACCGTGGTGTTCGATATGGTCATCGCGGTGGCCGTCGGTATGGGCCTGGCGGCGGCGCTGTTCATCCGGCGCATGGCCCAGTTGACCCAGACTCAGCGTGTCGAAGCATCCTCCAGCACTGCCTTTGCGCCCGGTGTGGCCCGCTATAAGATCAGCGGGCCGCTGTTTTTCGGCGCCGCCGAGAAAGCCATGGCCACGCTGCGCGTGGTCGACCAGGACGTGCGCGTGGTGGTGCTGGATATGCACGCGGTACCCAGCCTCGATGCCTCGGCCATGATCGCGCTGGATACCCTTCTAGGCGAGCTCGATGAACGGGGCGTTGGGGTGATCATGGTGGGGCTGGCACCGCGCATGGTGTTGAAACTCAAGCGTGCCGGTATGCGCCGCGCAACCGGAAAACTCGCAGTCACGGCCAGCCTCGATCAGGCAAGCCGCTTGGCCGAGCGGTGGCTTGCCGCTAGCCAAGCGGCAGACAAAAAAACGCCGGGGTAGCCCCGGCGTTTATAGCGCGCTTACTCGCCCGGCCAAGCCGGGCCTGGTGTAAGGCTTAGAAAAAACCCATCGGATTGATGTCGTAGCTCACCAGCAGATTCTTGGTTTGCTGGTAGTGCTCGAGGGCCATCTTGTGGGTTTCGCGGCCCACGCCGGATTTTTTATAGCCACCGAAGGCCGCATGCGCCGGATACTGGTGGTAGCAGTTGGTCCACACGCGCCCGGCCTGAATGCCGCGACCCATGCGAAACGCCACGTTGATATCGCGGCTCCACACGCCCGCCCCCAGGCCGAACTCGGTGTCGTTGGCAATCGCCAGCGCTTCTTCTTCGTCCTTGAAGGTCGTCACCGACACGACCGGGCCGAAAATCTCCTCCTGGAAGATGCGCATCTTGTTGTTGCCCTTGAGAATCGTCGGCTCGATGTAGTAGCCGCTGTTGTAATCCCCTTCGATGCTCGCCTTGTTGCCGCCGGTCAAAAACTCCGCGCCCTCTTCCCGGGCCACGTCCATGTAGGACATGATCTTGTCGAACTGCTCTTGAGATGCCTGGGCGCCGACCTGCACGTCGGTGTCCAGGGGGGTGCCGCGTTTGATGGCCTTAGTGCGCTCGAGCACCTTGACCATGAAGTCATCGTACATGCTCTCCTGGACCAGCGCCCGGGACGGGCAGGTGCACACCTCGCCCTGGTTCAAAAACGCCAGCACCAGGCCTTCGACCGCTTTATCCACGAAGGCGGGCTCGGCGTTCATGATGTCGGCGAAGTAGATGTTCGGCGATTTGCCGCCAAGCTCCACCGTGGAGGGAATGATGTTCTCGGCGGCGCACTTCAGGATATGCGAGCCCACTGGCGTTGAGCCAGTAAAGGCGATCTTGGCGATACGCTTGCTGGTGGCCAGGCTCTCGCCGACCTCTTCGCCGAAGCCGTTGACGATGTTGACCACCCCGGGCGGCAGCAGGTCGCCTACGACCTTCATCAGTTCGAGAATCGAGGCCGGGGTCTGCTCGGCGGGTTTGAGCACCACGCAGTTGCCCGCGGCCAGCGCCGGCGCCAGCTTCCACACCGCCATCAGAATGGGGAAGTTCCAGGGGATGATTTGCCCCACCACGCCCAGCGGTTCGTGAAAATGATACGACACGGTGTTGGCGTCGATATCTGCAGCACTCCCTTCCTGGGCGCGGATACAGCCGGCGAAGTAGCGAAAGTGATCCACCGCCAGGGGCAGGTCGGCATTCAGGGTTTCGCGCACCGCCTTGCCGTTGTCCCAGGTTTCCGCCACGGCAAGCGCTTCCAGGTTCTGCTCGATGCGATCCGCCATCTTGAGCAGGATGTTGCTGCGCTCGGCGGCGGAGGTTTTGCCCCAGGCCGGGGCGGCCTTGTGGGCAGCGTCCAGGGCCTTGTCGATATCCTCGGCGCTGGAGCGGGGAATCTCGCAGAACACTTGGCCGTTCACCGGGCTGATGTTGTCGAAGTACTGCCCTTTCTCGGGTGCGACGAACTCGCCGCCGATGTAATTACCGTAGCGTTTTTCAAAGGTGACGAGGGCGCCGTTATCGCCTGGGTTTGCGTAGATCATGGTTAAGCTCCTCAGCGTTAAGATGATTGAACCACTTTCAGTGTTGGTCACCCAGCGCCCAAACGAAATCACCCAAAAGTCGCAGCCCATAAAAAAAGACGGCCGAAGCCGTCTTTTTTGACCAGGCGACGGATCAGCGCACGATCATCACCGAGACTTTCGCGTGGTGCACCACGTGCTCGGCGTTGGGGCCGAGCACGTAGTCGGCGAACTTACGCTTGGTGTGCGAGGCCATGACGATCAGGTCGGCGTCGATTTTCTTACCGATCTTGATGATCGCCTCCCAGGGCGAGCCATCGACGATCACGCTTTGCGTTTGGATATCCTCGGGCACGTGCTCCTGGATAAACGCGTTTTGCGCCTCGTGCATCGCCTCGTGGGCCTTTTTCGAAAAATTTTTCGGAAAGTAGGCCCCGACCATCGGCATCTTGAACTCCGGTAGTACGCTCACCAAATGAAGCGACGCCCCGAAGGTATGGCAAAGCGTTACCGCCACCGGCAACGCCTTTTGCCAGGACGCCGCCTCGTTGAGATCCACAGGAAGCAGAATTTTCTGATACATCGCACGGCCTCCTTAGGCGCTGGCCGGGGTGTGGTCCGGCGTTTTACGGCCACGGCGGCGACGCTGCATCAACACCACCAGGGCGAACACGCCAAGCGCCGGCAACCACATCCACTCCTTGGTCCAGCGGTCCACCGGGGCGAGCACTTCGATGATCTCCTGGTCGAAATCGAGCCCCAGATCCGCCGCGGGGCTACCGAACTCGACGAAATCGACCAGGGTCTGGTCGCCGTCGGTATAAAGCTCTAACCCCAGGTTCTCCAGGCGCTCCTCGCCGGTGTTACCCGCGGGTACCGGAATGAGCATATAAGTCGACATCGGCGCGCCGTAGTCGTCTTCACCGGCAATCTGGATGCGCAGGTTGCTGCCTTCATCGACCTGGCCCAGCGCCTCGGCGAACTGCGCCGGCGGCACGGAGTTGTACGGGTCGTGAATGCGATCCATGAAAAAGCCCGGACGGAACAGCGTAAAGGCGACCAACAGCAGCAGAATCGACTCGTACCAGCGGTTGCGGGTGATGAAGTAACCCTGGGTGCCGGCGGCGAAGATCAGCATGGCGATGGTGGCCACGATGAACACCACGATCCCCTGGGTCACCGTCACATCGATCAAGAGCAAGTCGGTATTGAAGATGAACAGAAACGGCAGCGCCGCGGTGCGCAGGCTGTAGTAGAACGCCTGGAAGCCGGTACGCAGCGGGTCCCCGCCGGAGACCGCCGCCGCCGCGAAAGAGGCAAGGCCCACCGGTGGCGTCACATCCGCCATGATGCCGAAGTAGAACACGAACAGGTGCACCGCAATCAGCGGTACGATCAGCCCGTTTTGCTGGCCGAGCAGCACGATCACCGGCGCCATCAGCGCCGACACTACGATGTAGTTGGCAGTAGTGGGCAGGCCCATCCCCAGAATCAGACTCAACACGGCGGTGAGCAGCAAAATCACCATCAGGTTGCCGCCGGAAAGGAGCTCGACCACGTCCGCCAACACCAGCCCGACGCCGGTTTGCGAGACCGCCCCCACCACGATACCCGCGGTGGCGGTGGCGATACCGATGCCGATCATGTTGCGCGCGCCGGTCACAAGCCCATCCCACAGATCGAAAAGGCCTTCTTTGATATCCGCCGCCAGCTGGCTGCGCCCCCGGAACAGCGCGATGATCGGGCGCTGGGTGAGCATGATGAAGATCATGAACATGGTGGCCCAAAACGCCGAAAGCCCGGGGGACAGACGCTCGACCATCAAACACCATACCAGCACGACCACCGGCAGAATGTAGTGAAGCCCGACCATGACCGTCGGCCGGGTTTGCGGCAGCGTCAAGACCGCCGAGTTGGGGTCGTCGATTTCGAGCTCCGGGTAGCGGGCGCCGATTTTCAAAAGCCCGACATAGACGACGGCGAGGCCCACCGATACGACCCAGGGCGTTGCATCGCCCAGCACCGGCTTCAGCCAGCCAAGGCCGTAGTAGACACCGACCGAAAGCCCCATCAGCAGTAAAAGCCCGGTCAAAAAGCCGATAACCTTGTTCAAGAGCGGGCGCGCCGGATTGCTCGAGGGCAGCCCTTTCATGTCCGCCTTGAGGGCTTCCAGGTGAACGATATAGATCAGCGCGATATAGGAGATCAGTGCGGGCAAAAAGGCGTGCTTGATGACCTCGACGTAGGAGATACCCACGTACTCCACCATCAAAAACGCCGCCGCGCCCATGACCGGCGGCATGATCTGGCCGTTCACCGAGGAAGACACCTCGACGGCACCGGCTTTTTCCGCGCTAAAGCCCACGCGCTTCATCATGGGAATGGTGAAGGTACCGGTGGTTACGGTATTGGCGATCGAGGAGCCGGAGATCAGCCCGGTCATGCCCGAGGCCACCACCGCGGCCTTGGCCGGGCCGCCCTTGAAGTGGCCCAGCATCGAAAAGGCCACTTTGATGAAATAGTTGCCGGCGCCGGCTTTATCGAGCAGCGCACCAAATAACACGAACAAAAACACGAAGCTGGTCGACACGCCCAGCGCAATGCCGAACACCCCTTGGGTACCCAGCCATTGGTGGTTGATCAACCCGCCCAGGCTTACGCCGCGGTGGGCGAGAATACCGGGCATATAGGGCCCGAACAGCGAGTAGGCGATAAAAATAGCGGCCACGGCCATCAAGGGGGGCCCAAGCGCGCGCCGTGTCGCCTCCAACAGCATGACGATACCGATCACGCCGATCACGATATCCTGGGTGATCGGCCGCCCGGCCCGGCTGGCCAGGTCGTCGTAAAAAATAAACAGATAAGCGCCGCAAAACGCCGCCACGGCGGCAAACGCCCAGTCCTGGAGCGGCACCCGGTCCCGCGGCGAGCGCTTGAGCGCCGGGTAGGCCATAAAGGCTAGAAAGAGCGCAAAGGCCAGGTGGATCGAGCGCGCCTCGGTCGCGCTGAAGACGCCAAAGCCCACCATGTAAGCCAGCGGTGAGGCGATCCAAAGCTGAAACAGCGACCAGGCAGCGGCAATTCCCACCAGTAATTTGCCGGGAGCCCCGAGGGGTTTTCGCGCGCCGGTGTCGCTGGAGGCGACCATATCCTCCAGGTCGTGGTGCGCGTCCGCCGAGGATTTCTTTTCATCTTGCATACGCTTGCCCTTTGAAGTCCACGCCGATCATGAGCATTTGTCATCAGCGCATTCAACAAAAGCGCGGACACCCAAGGTGCCCGCGCTTTGCGTTTTACTCAACGGCGCTACCGGTACTCACCGTTTAGCGCCGGGTACGGCTTACTCGATCCAGCCACGCTCACGGTAGTAGCGCTCGGCGCCGGCGTGCAGCGGTGCGGTCAAGCCGTCAGAGATCATCTCTTCTTCGTCCAGGTTTTCGAACGCCGGATGCAGGCGCTTGAAGCGGTCGAAGTTTTCGAACACGGCTTTAACGGTTTCGTAGATCACTTCTTCGTCGACATTGGTCGAGGAAACGAAGGTTGCCGCCACGCCGAAGGTCTCGACGTCTTCGTCGTTACCCCGGTACAAGCCGCCCGGAATCACGGAACGGGTGTAGTACGGGTACTCTTCGATCAGGCCGTCGATCTCGTCACCGGTCACCGAAACCAGCTTGGCGTCGATGGTGGTGGTCGCTTCCTGGATCGAACCGTTGGGGTGACCGACCACATAGACCATGGCGTCGATGTTGTTATCGGAAAGCGCGGCGGCCTGTTCGGCGGCGTCGAGCTGCGAGGCCAGGGCGAAGGTGTCTTCATCCCAACCGAAGGCGTCCATCACCACGTCCATGGTGTTGCGCTGGCCCGAACCGGGGTTGCCGATGTTGACACGCTTGCCGGGGAAGTCGCTGATGTTGTCGATACCGGCATCGGCGCGGGCAACCACGGTCAGCGGCTCGCCGTGCATGGTGAACACGGAGCGCATCTCTTCCCAGGGGCCGTCGCCTTCGAAGTTGGCTTCACCGTTGTAGGCGCGATATTGAACGTCGGACTGCACCACGCCCATATCCAGGTCGCCGTTTTTCATGCCGTTGACGTTGGCAACGGAGCCACCGGTCGAGGGCGCGTTACAGCGGATGTTGTGGTCTTCGCTACCGCGGTTGACCATGCGGCAAACCGACTGGCCGACCACGTAGTAAACGCCGGTTTGGCCGCCGGTACCGATGGTAATGTAGCTTTCCTGGGCGACGGCCGGGCTTGCAAAACTGGCCGCGGCAATCAGCGCGCCTGAAAAGGCGGCGGTTGAAAATACATGGCGCTTCATGGACACACCTCTTTATCTTTTGTGAGCATTATTCGCTTTGAACACCCGTTACCGATCCCCTGGGCTATTTCGTCCAAAACGTTTTTAATACAGGCTGTTAACTCTGCCAATGGCAGCAGAGCCTTGTTCACTTTAGCGAAAAAACCGCCGCTTGGCGAAACCGCCGTGGGCGCGAACGCAGCAATCCTTGCACCCTACTCGCTTTCATCCGCGATTAATACGGCTAACTCGACATAGCCCTTTAGGCTTATAGCGCTTCTTGTGCGCCGCTGTCCAACCTTTTTAAGGAGTATAAAAAATTGCTGGCTAAACATGCGTTTAGCGATTCGTCTTTTTTAAACGCTAGCACGGATGCCCTCACACGTTATAGCCCAGCACCCCGGGCAGCCACAGGGCAATGGCCGGAAAAATCGCCACGACCGCCATGGCGCAGGCCATCGCGGCCACGAACAAAAGTGCCCAGCCGAGGGTTTGCTCGAGGCGAATCTTCGCAACCTCGGTGGTGACCATCAGATTCACCGCTACCGGGGGCGTAAATTGGCCAATCGCGATATTCATGGCCAGCAAAATGCCGAACCAGACCGGGTTCCACTCGAAGTGCTGCATCACCGGGATCAAAATGGGCATCAGGATGAGATAGATCGAGATCGCATCGAGCAGCATCCCGGCGAGCAGTACCGCCAGCGCGATGATCAGCATCACGACCCCGGAGATGATCGACGCCTCTCCCAACAGCGCCCACAGGTCGCGCAGTGAAAGCTCCCGGGTGAAGAAAAGCCCCACCAGGGTGCCGCGACGACTGCGGCTTCGGTTGGTGTGAATAGAAGCAGGCGGCCGCTTGAGCGGCCGCCTGCTTCTATTTTATGGGTTTGAAAAGCGAAAGATAGGTGGCCGGCCCGCTTTACAGGCTCGACTTTCGGCGTAGGCCGGGCAGGGAATTACTCGGGCCGGCAAAACCCGGCCAGCGCCGGCACGGAGACGCAGTCGCCCACCTGGACCCCGCGCTCTTCGAAATAACCGGCGTTCACCTCGAGGGCGGAGTAGTACGCCGCGCCCGCCGGGTAGGTGGGGCATTCCTGGGCGCTTTCCGCCTCGCAGGGGGGCATGGTCGTGATCGCAACGATTCGGCCTTCGTCGTCGATGAAGGCGATATCCAGCGCGATCAAGGTGTTGTACATCCAAAAAGCGTTATTGGCAGGCTGCTCGTTTTCAAAGCGAAACAGCATCCCGCGCTCTTCGGCCAAGTGCTCGCGGCCCATCAAACCCTGCTGGCGCTGAGAGAGTGTTTCCGCCACCTCCACGTCGAGGCGGTGTGGGCCCTGATCGGTATGAAGGGTCAGCGGCAGCGTAGACGCGGTGAGGTCTTCGGCTTTTGGTTCGGCAAAGGCGTTTAAAAGCGGTGAAGCGACGCTTGCCAGCAGCGAAGCGGCAACCGCGGTCTTGATGAGTTGGCGACGCGATACGTTCATGGCGGTTTCCTCGGTCAGGCGCTGGCGTGCTCGTCGGTAATCGACACTACTTTCATGGTGTTGGTGCCGCCGTGGGCATTCATGTGATCGCCCCGGGTCAGAATCACGTGATCCCCCGACTTGGCCACGCCCTGCTTGACCAACACATCCATTGCCCGGTCATTGAGCTCGGTGGGGCTCATCTCGCTGGTATCGAAGGGCAACGAGACCACGCCCCGGTAAAGCGCCATGCGCCGCTGGGCGATGGGCGTGTGGGCAAGACCGACGATGGGCAGACCCGAGCTTATGCGCGAGGCGATCAAGGGCGTATAGCCCGACGAGGTCATACAGGCAATCGCGGCCACGCCTTCCATGTGGTTAGCGGCGTACATCGCCGAAAGCGCAATGGTTTCGTCCGGGCGGGCAAAGCCTTCGTGAATGCGGTGACCGGACTCCTGAATCAGCCGCTCGCGCTCGGCCCCCAGGCACACCCGGTTCATCGCCTCGACGGTTTCGACCGGGTAGTCGCCGGCGGCGGTTTCGGCGGAAAGCATCACCGCGTCACTGCCGTCGAGCACTGCGTTGGCCACGTCGAACACCTCGGCGCGGGTAGGTAGCGGCGCCGAAATCATGCTCTCCATCATTTGGGTGGCGGTAATCACCGCGCGGTTGAGCGTACGGGCGCGCTTGATCATGCGCTTTTGCACACCAACGAGCTTGGCGTCGCCGATCTCCACGCCGAGATCACCCCGCGCGACCATTACCGCTTGTGAGGCCTCGATGATGCCGTCCAGGGTGGCCTCATCGGCCACCGCTTCAGCGCGCTCGACCTTGGCGACCAGGCCGATCTCGGCGCCCTCTTCACCCAGCAGGCGCCGGGCTTCCTGCATGTCCGCCGCCGAGCGGGGAAACGAGATCGCCAGGTAATCCACACCGATCTCGACGGCGGTCTTGAGATCTTCCTTGTCCTTGTCAGTCAGCGCCGGGGCCGAAAGCCCGCCGCCCTGCTTGTTGATGCCCTTGTGATTGGAGAGCTTGCCGCCGACCACCACTTGGGTGTGAACCTGTTGGCCTTCGACACGGGTGACATCGAGCACGACCCGGCCGTCGTCGAGCAGCAGCCGGTCGCCGGCCACCACGTCCTGAGCAAGCGTTTTGTATTCGCAGCCAACCTTGTCGATGTCGCCGGCGTCGCTGTCCAGCGCCATATCGAGCACGAAGGGCTTGCCTTCCTGGAGCATTACCGCGCCCTCTTTAAAGCGCGCTACGCGAATCTTGGGCCCCTGCAGGTCGCCCAAGGCGGCTACGCTGCGCCCGAGCTTGTCGGCGATCTCGCGCACTCGCGCCAGGCGCTGGCGGTGATCGTCCGCGGTGCCGTGGGAGAAGTTGAGGCGCACCACATCCACCCCCGCCTTCAACATGGCTTCCAGTACGCCTTCCCGGTCACTGGCGGGCCCTAGCGTGGCGACGATTTTGGTACGGCGAATCGGGGTAGCGGTGTGCTGGCTCATGACGTTCTCGATTGGTCGGGAAGTGGGTTATCAGCTTAGCAAAATAATGTGACGAACAAAGGGTTGCGTCGTTAGTCGTCGAGGGTGACCGTGATCGCGAGCGGATATTCGTCGCAGTTATTACCCTCGCCGCCGCGGTCGACCACCAAAAACTCCCCTTCACGCTCCAGGACCGAATTGATCGCATGCCAGGTGCCCGCGGCGTAGTTCACGCCCTGGCGGCCGTCGGTGACGAAGGCACGCACCGCGCCTTCGTCGATCGTCTCGCCGGCGGGCGCCACCACCACGATAAAGCGCTCACCATGCAGCGGCATGAAGGCCTGGCTGCCCTGGGGGTGGCGCTCCAAAAAGGTAAGTTCCAGCGGAAGTGTGACCGGCTGGCTGACGAAGATGTTGATCAGCGTATGGGCGCTTTCGCCCAGGGTCTCGACCTTCGCCAGATCGTGGTGGCGCTGGGTGCGCCCGGCGTTGATAGGAAAGGATTTTGATGCGCGCGCGTCGATGACCTCCCCAAAGGGGCGAAAAGCCTCGGCGGTGAGGGGCGTCGCGGTCAGGGTTAGCATGGCGGCTCCTTTGTTTTGACAACAAGGTTTTGGCAGCAACGTTTTGAAAGCAACGTTCTGGCAGCAAAAAACCCGTTAGCGGGAAAGTTTGAGCTTTGCGTGGCGGTTGACGTCCTTGTAGAGCAGGTAGCGAAACGGCCCCGGGCCGCCGGCGTAGCAGGCCTGGGGGCAGAAGGCGCGCAGCCACATGAAATCCCCCGCTTCGACCTCCACCCACTGCTGGTTGAGGTGATACACCGCCTTGCCTTCCAGCACGTACAGGCCATGCTCCATGACGTGGGTTTCATCGAAGGGAATGACGCCGCCGGGCTGGAAATTGACGATGGTGACGTGCATGTCGTGGCGCACATCGTTTGGGTCGACGAAGCGCGTGGTCGACCAGCGCCCTTCGGTACCGGGCATCTCATTAGGCGTAATGGCCTGCTCGTTGGTGACGAAGGCTTCCGGCACCTCGAGCCCTTCGACGAACTCGAAGGCCTTGCGAATCCAGTGAAAGCGCACCGGCTCGCCGCTGTCGTTACCCGCCCGCCACTCACAGCCTGGCGGGATGAACGCATAGCCGCCCGGCGCCAGGGTGTGGCGCACCCCGTCGAGGGTCAGCGTCAACTCCCCTTCGACGACGAACAGCACGCCTTCGGCATCCGCTTCGGGCTCGGGTTTGTCGCTGCCACCGCCTGGCTGCACTTCCATGATGTACTGGGAAAACGTCTCGGCAAAACCCGACAGCGGCCGCGCCAGCACCCAGGCCCGGGTGCCCTGCCAAAACGGCAAATTACTGGTCACGATATCGCGCATCACGCCCTTGGGAATCAGCGCGTAAGCCTCGGTAAACACCGCGCGGTCGGCGGTTAGCTGGGTTTGCGGCGGATGGCCGCCTTTAGGGGCGTAGTAACGGGGTGTCGTCATGGCAGTCACCTTTTAAAGAGTCGGCGCCGGGTGGTGTTCGGCCCAGTGGCGGGCAATATCGATACGCCGGGCGACCCACACGCGATCAAAAGTTTCGATGTAATCCAAAAAGCGCTGCAGCGCGCGAAAGCGCCCCGGGCGGCCGAGCAGGCGACAGTGCATGCCGATCGACAGCATCTTCGGCGCCTCTTCGCCTTCGGCGTAGAGTACATCAAAGGCGTCGCGCAGGTAGTTATAGAAGTGATCCGAGGTGTTGAAGCCCTGGGGCGAGGCGAAGCGCATGTCGTTGGTGTCCAGCGTATAGGGCACGATCAAGTGGTTGTGATCGCAGCCCTGGCGGTCGGTGACCCGCGTCCAGAAGGGCAAGTCGTCGCCGTAGTAATCGCTGTCGTACAAAAAGCCGCCTTCCTCAGCAATCAAACGCCGGGTGTTGGGGCTGTCGCGTCCGGTATACCAGCCTTCGGGCTTCTCGCCGTAAAGACGCTCGAAGATCGCCACGGCTTTTTGCAGGTGGTCGCGTTCGATGTGCTCGGGGACTTCCTGGTAGTGAATCCAGCGGTAGCCATGGCAGGCGATTTCATGGCCCAGCTCCTTGAACGCCTGGGCGACGTCCGGATTGCGCTCCAGGGCCATGGCCACGCCAAATACGGTCAGCGGCAGGCCGCGACGCTCGAACTCGCGCAGAATTCGCCACACCCCGGTGCGGGAGCCGTACTCGTAGATCGACTCCATACTCAGATGGCGGTCACTGTAGCTGGCGGCGCCAATGATCTCGGACAGAAACTGCTCCGAGCCGACGTCGCCGTGCAGCACGGAGTTCTCCCCGCCCTCTTCGTAATTGAGCACGAACTGAACGGCGATTTTCGCGTTGCCGGGCCAGTTGGCGTGGGGCGGCGTCCGGCCGTAGCCGATCAAATCCCGCGGATAAAAGCTTTCGGTTTGTTCATTGTCAGCCGCCATGGCGTTTCCCCGTCGTTTGTCGATTCATTCTCTTTGTATACAAGGTATACGATTTCAAAGCCGCACCGCAACGCGCGAAATCGCAAGCTTCGAAGCCGCCACTGCGCCTACCCACTTGGCTTTATGTTGCCAGTAAGCCCCGGTCATTGGCGCCTACGCGTTTCGCCAGGGTTCGACGCCAAAGGGGTTGCGCCGGGCTTTAAACCGCCCTATTTTCGTATACAAGACTCCCGTTAACGTTTACCTGCGAGCCGCTCAACGTGCATATACGCATTATCAACCCCAATACTACCGCCTCGATGACCCAGGCGATTCAACGGGCCGCGCAGGCGCTCAAAGGCTCGGACACGACGCTGAGCGCGACGCAGCCCGAGTCCGGCCCGGTCTCGATCGAAAGCCACTTCGACGAGGCCATTAGCGCGGTAGGCGTGGCCGAAGAGGTGCTCAAGGGCGAGCGCGAAGGCGGCATCGACGCCTACATCGTCGCCTGCTTTGGCGACCCGGGGCTTCTGGCCGCCCGGGAGCTGACCGCCAAGCCGGTCATCGGCATTGCCGAAGCCGGTTTTCACTTGGCCACGCTGATCAGCACGCGCTTTTCGATCGTCACCACCCTTGGCCGTACCGGCATCATCGCCGAGCACCTGCTGGAGCAGTACGGCTTTCGCCACCACTGTCGGCGTATTCGCGCGGCGGAAATTCCGGTGCTGGACCTGGAGCACGACCCGGATGCGGCCTTCAAGCGTATTGTCGAAGAGTGCTGCCGGGCCCGGGACGAAGACGGCATCGGCGCGATCGTACTAGGTTGCGGCGGTATGGCGAACTTGACCCAAGCGATTAGCCAGCAAGTCGGCCTGCCGGTGGTCGAAGGCGTCAGTGCCGCCTTGAAACTGGCCGAGTCGCTGGTGAGTTTGAACCTGACGACCAGCAAGCACGGCGACCTGGATTACCCGCGTCCGAAACCCTTCACCGGTAAATTCGCTGAGTTCTCCGAGCTTCGTTTGCCGCACAAACCCTAATTTCGCTCGATTTATCCCATAACGATTACACGCTACACATAAACAATTAAAAACACCGTTAGTACGCCACGCCGCAAGCGTCGCCCGGCCACCGGGCAAAACTATAACGCCGATAAAATCTTGCGAGGACGGTACGATGAGCACGACTAAACCCAAATCAGCGGCCTCAGGGCCCACGACCGACCCTGCCCACAAGGCAATGGGCGCCGAAAGCCTGGCGCCCCAGCAGACCCGTATCATGGGGCGCTGCTCCTACTTTCTGGCCTGGTTCGGGGGGTGCGTGTCGATCGGCACCTTCGCCATGGGCTCGAGCGTGGTGGGCACCCTCAATCTTTTGCAGGCAACGCTTGCCATCGCCATCGGCTGTTTCGTGATCGGCGTGGCGCTGGCGATCAACGGCGCCGCCGGCTACAAGTACGGCATTCCCTTCATGGTACAGGCAAGATCCGCCTTCGGGTTTACCGGTACGCGCATTCCGGGACTCGTGCGCGCGGTGCCCGCCGTGGTGTGGTACGGCTTTCAAAGCTGGATCGGCGCCGGGGCGCTTAACATGGTGTCCGCTACGCTGTTCGGCTTCGACCACCTGGTGTTCTACTTCATCGCGTTCCAGCTTCTGCAGATCGCGCTGTCGGTGACCGGCTTTCAGGGCATCAAGTGGCTGGAGAACATCGGTAGTATCTTCATTTTGTGCTCGCTGACCTACATGTTCTACGCCACGGTGCAACGCTACGGCGACGAGCTTTCGGCCAGCCTTCTGACCATGGAGGGCTCCTGGGGCATGCCCTTCTGGGGCGCCACCATGCTCTTTTTGGGGATCTACAGCACCATGATGCTCAACGTTAGCGACTATTCCCGCGAGCATAAAAAGGGCACCGGCGGCGGGCTTTTGGCGACCATTTACGCCATGTCGATTTTGCCCTGTACGCTGTTCATGGGGTTGATCGGCTATATGGTGTCCGAGGCCACCGGCACCGCCGACCCCATTCAGGTATTCGCCAACGCCGTGGACAACACCCCGCTTTTGATGACCACCCTTTTGTTCATCGCCTTCGCCCAGGTGACCACCAACGTGCTCAATAACGTGGTGCCGCCTACCTATGTGCTGATGGACGTTTTCAAGATGCGCTTTCCCACGGCCACGATCATCGTTGGTTTCCTGGCCTTCGCCACTTTCCCCTGGAAGCTGGTGCAGCCTGAATCTGCGGCTGGCCTTCAACTGTTCGTGCAAACGTACTCCGCCTTTCTTGGCCCCATCTTTGCGATCCTGGTCGTGGACTACTACCTGATTCGCCGGCGTACGCTGGACATCGACAAACTCTACGATCCGGAGGGGCCGTATAAAGGCATCAACCTCGCGGCCCTGATCGCCATGGCGGTGGGTGTCGTCGCAGCGCTTTCGTTCTCGGCGGTCTCCTGGTATGCCAGTTTGATCCCCGCCGGGGTCGTCTATTATTTACTCATGACCTACTGGCCCACCTGCCAGCGATTTACCCAGTAAGCACTTGTTCACCTGCCGCCCCCCAAGGCGGCAGCTTCTCGACCCAAGGACGCGATAATGAATGAGAAGCCGCTCTCCCCTGAGCTCGATATAAAGCAGATCGACCCAAGCCTCTATAACGAGGATTTGGCCCCCCTCAAGCCTGAGGCACGCAGTTGGGGCGCGTTCGAAATCTTCAACGTCTGGTCCAACGATATTCAAAGTCTTTTTGGCTACACCCTGGCCGCCTCGCTGTTTCTTAGCTACGGCTTGAACGGCTGGGCGGTCATGGCGGCCATCATTCTGGCAAGCGTAATCGTGATGTTTCTGGTCAACTTGACCGGTAAACCCAGCGTCAAGTACGGCATCCCCTTCCCGGTCATGGTACGCGCCAGCATGGGCGTGCGCGGCGCCAACCTGCCCGCAATGCTGCGCGCCATCGTGGGGATTTTCTGGTACGGCGTGCAGACCTACTTCGCCTCGACGGCGGTGGCGTTACTGATCACTGCCTTCGTGGGCGATGTTGGCGGCGGCGAGTTCCTGGGGCTCTCGCCAGTGGCGTGGATCTCCTTCGTGATCGTTTGGCTTTTCCAGATCGCGATTTTTTGGCAGGGCATCGAGCGCATCAAGCACTTTCTCAACTGGGCAGGCCCGATGGTATACGTGGTCATGCTGGTGCTAATGGGCGTGGTCTGGTACCAGGCCAGTGGCGAACTGCTCCCCGCCGTCGATACCATCTTTAGCGGTAGCGGTGAGCCTAGCGGCGGCGCCATCTCGGCCTTTTTTGCCATCGTCGGCACCATGGTGGCCTACTTTGCCGCCGTGGTGATCAACTTTGGCGACTTCACCCGCTTTGTCAAAAGCGAGCGGCAAATGAAGCTGGGCAACCTGTTAGGGCTACCGCTCAACGTGGCGTTTTTCTCCTTCATCGCGTTGATCATTACCGCCGGCACCCTGGTACTGTTTGGCGAGGCGCTAACCAACCCGGCGGATATCGTCGAGCGCGTGGATTCCTTGCCGCTGACCATCGTGGCCGCCCTGACCTTCTTTGCCGCCACCGTAGGCATCAATTTGGTGGCCAACTTCATCCCGCCGGCCTACGACCTGGCCAACCTGTTCCCCAGCAAGATCAGCTTCAAAACCGGCGGGCTGATCACCGCGATCATCGCGTTCTTCGTGGGTGCGCTGTGGGTCTCGGTCATCAGCCAGATCGGCGTGGCGGGCTTCGTGAACGCGCTCGGTGCCATCGTTGCTCCCTTCTACGGCATCATCGTAGTGGATTATTACCTGATCAAGCGCCAGCACCTGAACATGCAGGAGCTTTTCTCCTCCGCGCCGGGCGGCGCTTACTACTACGTGAAGGGCTGGAACAAACGCGCCCTGGTCGCGTTTTTGGGTGCGGCCCTGTTCTCGCTTTCCACCGTGCTGGTGCCTGCGCTTTCCGGGCTCGATGGCTACGGCTGGCTAATCGGCGCCGGTTTGGGCGGGCTGATTTACTTCTTCTTGATGCGCAACTTCAAGGCGGCCCCCCAACTCGGCACCGATTAGGCAACCCAAGGCGTTTTACTCCTCCCTTGGGGCAACCCACTAAAACGCCACCGGCCTGGGCCGGTGGCGTTTTTTAGCAAGCGATGCGCGGTGATAACCGCCTCGCCGGCTTAGCGGCCAAAAATCTGGTGTAAATCCGGCGTGCTTTCCTGCTCTTCCACCATCGAAAGTGACGCTTCGATCGCTTTCAAGTGGCGGCTCATGAAGGCCTGGGCGCGGGCGGCGTTGCCAGCTTCGAGATAGGTGATCAGGTCGTCGTGGTCGTGGGATTCACAGCCCAGGTGACCGCGGTGGCCGTAGACCGCGAGAATCAGCGAGGAGCGCGAGCAGAGCCGCTCGACGAACTCGGCAAGCGTTGCGTTGCCGGAAAGCTTTGCCAGGTGCACGTGGAAATCCGCCGAGAGGCGAATCGCTACGCTCTGCTGGCCGCTTCGCAGGGCCTGGCGCTCTTGATGGGCCAGGGTGCGCAGCTCGTCCACCTCCTTCGCCCCCATCCGCCGAGCGACGTCCGCCATCAGCCCGCACTCCACGAGTTGGCGGGCGTCGAATACATCCTTGGCCTCGTCCGCGGTCGGGCGGGTGACGCTGGCGCCGCGCCTTGGGGTGAGCGTGACCAACTGCTCGATCGCCAAACGCTGTAGAATCTTGCGGATACCGGTGCGGCTAATGCCGAATACGTCTGATAGCGCGTCTTCGCGCAGACGCGCGCCGGGAGGTAGCCGCTGCTCGACGATGGCGTCGCTCACCGCGCGATAAATCGCTTCATGGCGCGCCTCGCCCTCTTTCTCGAATGTGCGGCGTTTCGTTGTTGCCTCGTCGCGCATGCCCTCTCCTTGCAATGGTTGAACGTCCTGCGCTAGCCACGCTTTAGGGGGTTAGCTGCCGCGATACGTCGAATAGCCATAGGGGGAGAGCAGAAGCGGTACGTGGTAGTGCTGGCTGGCGTCGGCCACGCCAAAGCGCAGCGGAATCACGTCCAGAAAACGCGGCTCAAAGGCGTCGACGCCGTGGGTGCGCAGGTAGTCGCCGGCGTGAAAAACGAGCTCGTACTCACCCGCCGGGAACGCTTCGCCTTCCAGAATCGGGCCGTCACAGCGGCCGTCGCTGTTGGTGACGACGCTGCCCAGGTGTTCACGAGAGCCAGCGGATAGCCGAAAAATTTCGATGGTAATGCCTTCTCCGGGCTGGCCTTTCGCCGTATCCAGCACGTGAGTGGTAAGCCGTCCCATAGCGTCTCCTTGTTGGGGTTGTGTTTGACCTATTGGTCAAAGATTACGGGTGATACTATCGATTGTATACGCTAACGCCCTCGACGTACGCCCAGGAGAAGACGCCGTGTCTCACGCTAATCGCGATGCTAACCGCTCTCTTACGCCAGCACCTAGCCAGTGCGGGCGGGATGATTTTGTAGCCCATTATGGCGACATCTTCGAGCACTCCCCCTGGATTGCCGAGCGTGCCTGGCAGCAAGGACTGAACGCCACCCACGACGCGCCGACGGCGCTGGCCGAAACGATGGGTAGTGTGCTGCTGGCGGCAAGCCCGGAGCGCCAAATCGAGGTGATTCGCGCCCACCCGGATTTAGCGGGCAAGGCGGCGCTTGCCGGGGAGCTTACGTCATCGTCGACAAGCGAGCAGGCGGGCGCCGGGCTCGATCAGTGCTCACCGGAGGAGCTTGCCCGTTTTGAGTCGCTCAATAGCGCCTATAAAGAGAAGTTCGGCTTTCCCTTCGTGGCCGCGGTGAAGGGCCTCGATCGCTACGCGATTCTCGAGGCGTTCGAAACGCGCCTGGAGAACACCCCCGCCGTCGAGCGGCAAACCGCTGTCGAGCAGATCATTCGCATCGCGCGCTTTCGCCTGGTGGCGCGTAGCGAAGAGGCTTCTTGAGTTTCTTTCACCCACGAAAAAGCCGCGCTAAAAAGCGCGGCTTGAAAAGCGGCTAACGCCTGATTACTTGTTCAGGCTGTCGGCGGCTTTTTGAGTATTCTCTTCAGCCATTTTCTGGCTGTCCTGCATGAAGTCCTGACCGATCGAGGTGACTTTCTCGGAGTCGCCTTTTACGCGCTCCACGAAGTCAGAAGCGGTCTTCTGCTGGGTCTGCATCGCACGTTTGAAGCTGTCCGCGTCTTTTACATCAAGCCAGGTACGTGCCTGGGAAATACTCATGTCGGAGTAAGCGCGCGCCGCGTCGATCTGGGCACTTACCAGACGCTCGTAGTAATCAAGCGCCGCCAGCGTGTATGAGCGCATCGGCGATACGAAAGCCGACTCGAACTGCTGCTTGGTATTTTCTGCGGTCCTATCCATCACGTAACCTCCTGCAAGTTAGCGATTCGACTCGCTTGTAGACTGGCGGTCGATAGCAAAGCAATTGCCTTGTTCTGCTAAAGCTAGCAGTGCTTTTTGTGCAGCGCAACATAAAATTTTAAAAGCCCCGCTTGTGGGCTTTAAACGTCGCGTACGGTCGGCGCCTTGCCCGCTATACCGTCATGAACCGCCAGCATTTTTTCAAACCAGGCCGCTATCGGCGCGTCTTTTTCAAAAAGCGCTTCTTTCGATGCCACGTGGGCCCACATCATGCTGCCAAACAGCAAATAGTCGGCGCCGCTGGGCGCTTCGCCATCGAGAAACGGGCTCTCTTCGAGCATTGCATTGACCGGCACCAGCGCTTTTTTAAGCTGCTCGCGGCCCTGTTCGGGGTCATGCAGCTCTTCGAAACGCATGTTGAAGCTCGCTTCGCGTTTTTCGCGGAAGTAATCGCGATCGTCCGGATGAATGGCCTCGAGCAGATCCATGACCACGATGCGAAAGAGCGCCGGGGTGACGCTGCGCTCCACGAAAAGCTTGAAAAAGAGCGCGCGCTGGTAGTCCTGCCCTTCCCCCAGAATAGGCGATTCGGGGTAGGTCTTATCCAAATAGCGCATGATATCGAAGCTATCGGTTACCACGGTTTCGCCATCCACCAGCACCGGCACTTTGTCGTGATTGGCGAAGGCGATTTTCTCCTTTTCCTGAAAGCGCCAGGGTTCGGTGCGATACGCAAGGCCCTTATGGGCCATCGACATGTGCACCCGCCAGCAAAAGGGTGAAAAACGCAGGCGTTCGTCGCGGCCACAAAGGTCATAAACAATACGATCCATCGGTCACCTCTACTTATGGGAATACAAAATCAGCATGGGCGTGAGCCCCGCGCCCTGCAAGCCATCGAGTTTCAGCCCGCGGGTTTGCCCCTATCTATTAGTCTAATGAGAGGGAGTCATCGCTTAATCGTTCAACTCTCATAAAATATTTAAAATTCAAAACGTTAAAAAATTTGATTGGCTCTTTTAAAGCGACGATATCACCTGCCTATTGGTAAGACCAATTTTCCAATGTAGTCATGGCGTTAAGCTGTCCGTATCTTGCAGGTGAAAGCGTCGGGCGGTCAGAGCGCCGGGCGTCAATGATTAAAAAAGCGTAGCCGATTAACAACAAGGGGCCGTTTTTCATGAGTGATACGATACTTGCATTACTGGCATTCATGCCGCTACTGCTTGCGGGTATTTTGCTGGTGGGTTTTAAAATACCTGCCAAAATTGCCATGCCGATTGTCTTCCTGACGGCGGCCATTATCGGTCTGACCGCGTGGGACATGACCTTTAACCGCGTGGCGGCCTCCACCCTCCAAGGCCTGATCCAAACCGCAGGGCTTTTGTGGATCATCTTCGGGGCGATCTTACTGCTCAACACGCTCAAGCACTCCGGTGGCATCACCGCCATCCGTAACGGCTTCTCCGGCATCAGCCCGGACCGCCGCGTGCAGGCGCTGATCGTGGCGTGGCTGTTTGGCTGCTTTATCGAAGGCGCTTCGGGCTTTGGTACCCCCGCCGCCGTGGCGGCGCCGCTGCTGGTCGCGCTGGGCTTTCCGGCGCTGGCCGCCGTGGTCGTGGGGATGATGCTGCAATCCACGCCGGTCTCCTTTGGCGCGGTGGGCACGCCGATCATCGTGGGCGTGGGGACCGGCCTCGATCGCAACGGCATCACCGCCGACCTGGCCGCCAACGGCTCCTCCTGGGACGTGTTCTTTCAACTGATCACCAGTGAAGTCGTCATCACCCACGGCATCGTGGGTCTTCTGATGCCGCTGATTCTGGTGACCGTGATGGTGCGTTTCTTCGGCGCCAACAAGTCCTGGAAAGAGGGTCTGTCGATCACCCCCTTCGCGATTTTTACCGGTATCTCCTTCGTGGTGCCATATATGCTGGTCGGTGTTTTCCTGGGCCCAGAATTCCCCTCCATGATCGGCGCGATGGTGGGTCTGGCCATCGTGGTGCCGGCAGCGCGTAAAGGCTTTTTGCTGCCCAAGGACACCTGGGATTTCCCCGAGGCGACGTCCTGGCCGGATGAGTGGATCGGCAAACTGCAGATCAAACTCAATGACGTGGCGGGCCAGGCGCCCATGTCCACCTTCCGCGGCTGGGTTCCCTACGTGCTGTTGGCGGTTTTCCTGGTCGCCTCGCGCACCGTGGAGCCGCTGCAGGCCGCGCTGACCTCCATCAACCTGAACTGGGCCAATATCCTGGGTGAAACCGGCGTCAGCGGCGGCGTGCAGCCCCTTTACCTGCCCGGCGGCATCATCATCGCCGTGGTGTTGATCACCTACTTCCTGCACAAGATGAATGGCAGTCAGTTGAAAGCAGCCATGTCGGAGTCCACCAAGACCATTTTCGGCGCGGGCTTCGTGCTGGTATTCACCGTGCCGATGGTGCGTATCCTGATCAACTCCGGTGTGAACGAGGCGGATCTGGTCTCCATGCCGGTGATGATGGCTCAGGCCGTCGCCAATGGCGTGGGCGATATCTACCCGCTCTTTGCCCCGGCCGTCGGTGCCCTGGGGGCGTTCATCGCCGGCTCCAACACCGTCTCGAACCTGATGCTTTCAGAGTTTCAGTTCAATGTGGCCCAAACCCTCGGGCTTTCCACGGCCATGATGGTAGCCCTCCAGGCCGTGGGTGCGGCGGCAGGTAACATGATCGCCATCCACAACGTGGTCGCGGCGTCCGCCACCGTGGGCCTGTTGGGCCGCGAGGGGGCAACGATCCGTATCACGATCCTGCCGACGATCTACTACATCACTTTCACGGGTATCATCGCGCTGATCGCGTTTTACGTCCTCGGCGTGACCGATACGTTGATGTAGTGACAGGCGCCTCACACGCGTCATTCACCGCGTAAAAAACCACCCCTCGGGGTGGTTTTTTATGGGCGACCTTACAACCAGTTACTTCTTCGCTAGTCGATGCGCTTGAGCTTTTTGGCGTGCTCTTGCCCCCGCTCGACATAGCTCTGGGCGTTGAGCTTGAGCCCTTCTACCGCGCCTTCGGGTAGCTCCTTCACCACCCGCGCGGGGGAGCCGACGATCATCGAGTTGGGCGGAAACACCGCACCCTCCTTCACGAAAGCGCAGGCCCCCACCAGGCTGTTCTCCCCGATCACGGCGCCGTTCAAGATCACCGCCTGAATACCGATCAAGCAGCCATCCTCCACCGTGCAGCCGTGAAGCATCGCCTGATGGCCCACGGTGACCCCCTTGCCCACTTTCAGAGGAAAGCCGGGGTCGGCGTGGAGCACCGCGCCGTCCTGGATGTTGCTCTCCTCGCCCACTTCCAAGCGCTCGGTATCACCGCGCAGCACCGCCTGATACCACACGCTCGATCGCGCCTTGAGGGTCACCTTGCCTATCACGTCGGCGGTGTCGGCGATGTAGACATCGTCGGCGATCTCCGGACGTTCCTCGCCAAATTGATAAATGGCCACGTTGATCTCCTGTTGTTCGTTGTGTGCTGAGTTATTCGTTCTGTCGCGCAGGTTCAGGCTAACGCCTGGCTCGTTAAACCGCCAACGCCTGAGCCTTGAACTAACGCCACTCCTCCAGCCGCATCGAGGAGCGCTCGAGACGTTCGTTTTCCGCGTCGAGCTCACGTAAAAGCTCGGTGATGCTGCTCAAATGTTCGAGGGCGATGCGCTTGGCCTGTTCGGCGTCGCCTTTCACCACCGCGTGAAAGAGCTGCTCGTGCTGGTGGTTGATCATCGCGCGTGGGCCCGGGCGGTGGTAAAGGTGCTTCACCGAGGCGAATACCGAGCTCAACAGCAGATCGGTCAACCCCTGAAGCGTATGCACCAGCACCGGATTGTGCGAGGCCTGAGAGACCGCGAGGTGAAAGGCGTGGTCGAAGCGTGCCAGCTTCTCGACATCCACTTCTTCAGCGTTGGCGACGTAATCGGCCATTGCCTCGAAACGGCGGGTAATCAGTACCCGGTCCATCGAGGTGCCCCGCCGGGCGGCGAGGTAAGCGGACTCGCCTTCCAACAGCGCGCGCACCTCCAAAAGATCGAACAGCGTGCGCGGGTGATCGCGAAACAGATGCATGAGCGGGCCTTGCTGCGGCATGGGCAGCAGCGAGGCGACCACGGACCCGCGCCCCTGACGGGTTTCGATGATCATCTTACTGCGCAGAATGCGCAGGCCTTCGCGCAGCGAGGCGCGGGAGACGTCTAGCCGCTCACAAAGGCGCCGCTCCGAGGGCAGCAGCTGGCCCGGGCGGAACACGCCCTCCAGAATCAGCGCCTCGATTTTCGCGGCTACCTGCTCCGGCATGCGCCGCCCAAGCGGCGTCTCAAAAGGTATCTGGCTCACGCGCGTCTCCTCCAGGGCGGGCTCGAATAACTGGTCAGACCACTGCACCACAGGCTAGACACCTGCACGAAAAAAGCCCAGATTATTCGATATCAGCGGCGCTACGCCGCGTTTAAAAATCGATATTACAAAAACAGGAGGGGATATGAACATCCTCTACGACGCTCGCCTGGACGGCGAGCTGGCTGACCGTGACAAGAGCGAGGTTCTGCGCGAGCTTCAAAACGCGGCCCCCACGCTAACCCTTCTGCACAGGGAAGAGGACCTGCGACCCTTCGAATGCGACGGGCTGGCGGCGTACCGCGTGCTGCCCATGTTGGTGGCGCTACCCGAGAACCTCGAGCAGGTCGAACGCCTTTTGACGTGTTGTTTCGCTCTGGGTGTGCCCGTGGTCACCCGCGGTGCGGGCACCGGGCTCTCCGGTGGGGCGTTGCCGCTCGAGCAAGGCGTGCTGCTGGTGATGTCGCGCTTCAACAAAATCGTCGAGGTCGACCCGGACGCCCGTATCGCCCGGGTACAGCCCGGGGTACGCAACCTGGCGATTTCCGAAGCCGCCGCGCCCTATGGTCTCTACTACGCCCCGGACCCCTCCTCCCAGATCGCCTGCTCGATTGGTGGCAACGTGGCGGAAAACGCCGGCGGCGTTCACTGTTTGAAGTACGGCCTGACCGTGCACAACGTGCTGCGCGTGGACGTGCTGACCATCGAGGGTGAGCACATGACATTGGGCTCGGAGGCCTTCGATGCCCCCGGGTTTGATCTGCTCGCACTGATGAACGGCTCGGAAGGCATGCTTGGAGTGGTCACCGAGATCACCGTGAAGCTTCTGCCCAAGCCGGAAACCGCCAAGGTGTTGATGGCAAGCTTCGATGACGTGGAAAAAGCCGGCAAGGCGGTGGGCGACATCATCGCCGCGGGCATCATTCCCGGCGGGCTCGAGATGATGGACAAACTCGCCATCCAGGCCGCCGAGGACTTCGTCAAAGCGGGCTACCCGCTGGAGGCCGAGGCCATCCTCTTATGCGAGCTCGACGGTGTCGAGGCCGACGTGGACGATGACTGCGAGACCGTACGCCGCGTGCTTGAAAAGGCCGGCGCCACGGATATACAGCAAGCCCGGGACGATATCGAGCGCGCCAACTTCTGGGCCGGACGCAAGAATGCCTTCCCTGCCGTGGGGCGTATGTCGCCGGACTACTACTGCATGGACGGTACCATCCCCCGTCGTGAGCTGCCCCGGGTGCTCAAGGGTATTGCCGCACTTTCCCAGGAGAGCGGCCTTCGCGTGGCCAACGTGTTTCACGCCGGCGACGGCAATATGCACCCGCTAATCCTGTTCGACGCCAACAAGGAGGGCGAGCTCGAACTCGCCGAGGACGTGGGCGGCAAGATTCTGGAGCTTTGCGTGGCCGCCGGCGGGTCGATCACCGGCGAACACGGCGTGGGCCGCGAGAAGATCAACCAGATGTGCAGCCAGTTCCAGGCGGATGAGATCAGCGTTTTTCACGCCGTAAAGGCGGCCTTCGATGAAAAGCGCCTGCTCAACCCGGGCAAGAACATTCCCACGCTTGCGCGCTGTGCCGAATTCGGGGCGATGCACGTCCATAACAACGAGTTGCCCCACCCGGAGCTGCCACGTTTTTAACGCCGGTCCGGTTTGCGACATAAAGGAATGACCATGACAGAACCAGCGGTACAGGCTTTTGATCGCGATATTAGCGAGGCGCTTTGCCAACAGGTCGCCAACGCTTACCAAACCAGGGCGCCATTGCGCATTAAAGCCGGCGACACCCGCGGCTTTTACGGGCGCCCGGTAGAGGGTATCGAACTCAGCCTCGCCGAGCATAGCGGCATCGTAAGCTACGACCCGGTGGAGCTTGTCGTCACCGTGCGCGCGGGTACGCGTATCGACGCCCTGGAAGCGGCGCTTGGAGAGCATCATCAGATGCTGCCCTTCGAGCCGCCGCGCTTTGGCCCGGCCAGCACCATCGGTGGGGCCGTGGCCACCGGGCTTTCCGGCCCGCGACGCCCCTGGGCGGGGGCGGTGCGCGATTTCGTACTGGGCAGCCACGTGATCACCCAGCAAGGCAAACAGCTGCGCTTTGGCGGCGAGGTGATGAAAAACGTGGCCGGCTACGACGTGTCACGGCTGATGACCGGCGCCCAGGGGACGCTGGGCGTACTGACCGATATCTCTTTCAAGGTGCTGCCCCAACCCAGCGCCTGCCACAGCCTACGCCTTGACGACCTTGGCATCGAAAAAGCGCTGGAGATGCTTTCCACACTCGGCCGCGAGCCCTTGCCGATCACCGGCGCGGCGTGGCATCAAAATGCGCTCTATATTCGCCTCGAAGGGGGGGAAAGCTCGGTCAAGGCGACCCGCGAGCGCCTGGGCGGCGAAACCCTGGAGGCGGATGTCTGGACGGCCCTTCGCGACCACCGCCACGACTTCTTCACTCTCGAAGCGGGCCAGACGCTGTGGCGGGCCTCGCTCCCTGCGCATACCGCGGCGCTGGATACCGGCGAGGCCGACGTCTTTTACGACTGGGCGGGCTGCCAGCGCTGGGTAAAAACCCGGGATGGCCAGGCGCTGCGCCAGGCATGCCAGGCCAAAGGCGGACACGCCACCTGCTTTACGCCCCACGCCCAGGGGGGCGATGAATCGCCCTTTACACCGCTTGACCCGGTCGTAGAGAAGTATCACAAGAAGCTCAAGGCCGAGCTCGATACCTACGGCATTTTCAACCCGGGCCGGCTTTACGCGGGGCTTTAAGGAGAGCTTTCATGCAGACGAACTTTACCGATGCAGATCGCCAGAAACCGCATATTCAGGAAGCCGACCGCATTCTGCGAACCTGCGTACACTGCGGTTTCTGTAACGCCACCTGCCCGACCTACCAGCTGTTGGGCGACGAGCGCGACGGCCCGCGCGGGCGTATCTACCTGATGAAGGAGCTTTTGGAGAGCCGCGACGACGATACCCAGGTGACCGAAGAAACGCGCCTTCACCTGGACCGCTGCCTGACGTGCCAAAACTGTGAAACCACCTGCCCGTCGGGGGTTGAGTATCATAAGCTTTTGAACATCGGCCGCGCGGAGATCGAGCGCCGAGTGCCGCGACCGGCAAGCCAACGCGCCACGCGCTTTGCGCTACGCAAGATGATGGTCGAGCCCAAACGCTTCCAGGCACTTTTGAAACTCGGCCAAACCTTCAAGCCGCTGGTGCCCGCTACGCTCAGACACAAAATGCCGCCGCCCCCGGTGGATGCGGGCACGCGCCCGACCACTCAGCACGCCCGCCAGATGCTGATTTTGGAGGGTTGCGTGCAGCCGGGGCTTTCGCCCAACACCAATGCCGCCACCGCCCGGCTGCTGGACCGGCTGGGCATTGGCCTGACGCCGGTTAGCGAGGCGGGCTGCTGCGGGGCGATCGACTTTCACCTGAACGCCCAGGAGGCGGGACGCCAACGCATGCGCGCCAATATCGACGCCTGGTGGCCCCACGTGGAACAGGGGGTCGAGGCGATCGTGCAAACCGCCAGCGGCTGCGGGGCGTTTGTGAAGGAGTATGGTGAGATGCTCAAACACGATCCGCAGTACGCCGCCAAAGCCGAGCGCGTAAGCGCTTTGGCCCGCGACATCGTCGAAGTGTTGCGCGAGGAGCCGCTGGAGAAGCTTGCCGTGAAAGAGCACAAACGCCTGGCGTTTCACTGCCCCTGTACGCTGCAGCATGCCCAAAAGCTCAACGGCGCGGTAGAAGGCGTGCTGACCAAGCTCGGCTTTACGCTGACACCCGTGCAGGATAGCCACCTGTGCTGCGGCTCCGCGGGTACCTACTCGATCACCCAGCCCGAAATCGCAACGCAACTTCGCGACAACAAGCTCAACGCCCTGGAAGCCGGCGACCCGGAGATGATCGTCACCGCTAACATCGGCTGCCAAACGCATCTGGCCAGCGCCAACCGCACGCCGGTTCGTCACTGGGTAGAAATCGTCGATGCCGCGCTGACCTGACCCGTTTTAACCCCCGCGCAATCCAAGCACTTTTACAACATCAAAAAGGAAACAGTATGCAAACCAAAGCCATTTTGAGCCAGACCGATGTACTCACCGCCCTCGACGCGGCGCAAAAGGAAGCCGAACGCCAGGGGTGGTCGGTGACCATTGCAGTCGCCGACGACGGCGGCTACTTATTGGGCCTTCGCCGTCTGGACGGCGCCGCGCCCTTCAGCGCCGAGGTCGCCACGCAAAAAGCGCGCAGCGCCGCCCTTGGCCGTAAAGAGACCCAGGTTTTCGAGGAGATGATCAACAATGGCCGCACGGCGTTTCTCTCCGCCCCGCTCGAGGGCATGCTGACCGGCGGCGTCCCGATCATCATCGACGGCCAGGTTGTAGGCTCAGTGGGCGTGTCCGGCGTGAAGCCGGACCAGGACGCGCAGGTCGCCAAGGCCGGTGTCGCCGCGATCGGCTAAACGTCAGGCACGCAAAAACGACCCTGGGCGATGGCTCGGGGTTTTTTTATGTGTGAATCGTGAATCGTGAATCGTGAATCGTGAATCGTGAATCGTGAATCGTGAATCGTGAATCGTGAATCGTGAATCGTGAATCGTGAACCGTGAACCGTGAACCGTGAACCGTGAACCGTGAACAGGATAAGGGTGCGCGGTGGCGCGGGAATAGTAAAGAAGAAAGTAAAGCGGGGAGGGAAACTTGATGGCGGACCGGACGAGACTCGAACTCGCGACCTCCGGCGTGACAGGCCGGCATTCTAACCGACTGAACTACCGGTCCACTTTGAAACAACCATTTAATCGCGGTTCAGAGGCGCTTTTAAATGGTGGGTGGTACTGGGTTCGAACCAGTGACCCCCAGCTTGTAAGGCTGGTGCTCTTCCAACTGAGCTAACCACCCATGATCTAACGTCGAAAACGTTCAATCACTTTCTATCTACCGCGACTGTTATCGATGGCGGACCGGACGAGACTCGAACTCGCGACCTCCGGCGTGACAGGCCGGCATTCTAACCAACTGAACTACCGGTCCGAATAACGATAACATAGGGCAACAAAAGCGATGATGGCGGACCGGACGAGACTCGAACTCGCGACCTCCGGCGTGACAGGCCGGCATTCTAACCAACTGAACTACCGGTCCGCTGATACACCAACTTTTACTGCTAACGTGTCCAACCCATTAAAAAATGGTGGGTGGTACTGGGTTCGAACCAGTGACCCCCAGCTTGTAAGGCTGGTGCTCTTCCAACTGAGCTAACCACCCGCTGGTCACGTGGCGCTGCATTCTACAGGGTTCCGGTCTGGTGTCAATACGCTAATGAATTTTTGATTCAAATTAACGTGTTGCCGCTAGAGCCCGAACCACCTGCCTTGAGCGCCGAGGCAGAATGCCGCAACTGCCCCCGCTTCGTCAATCAAAAGTGTCACAATCGAGCAGCGGTTTTCACCACACGTGCTATTTAGCTTAACGCGCCGCCAGGCTAGACTCGCCCAGGGCTTCATGCCCTCCCCGTTTCATGGAAAGCCATTATGCAAAGCGCCCCACAAAGCGACGCCCATACAATGCCGCCACCGCCCTCGGCCCCGGTTTACAACTCGGTTTATAACTCTGTTTACAACTACACGGTCGTGCGTCAGTTCGCGATGATGGCCGTCGTTTGGGGGATCGTTGGCATGGCGGTGGGCCTTTTGCTGGCCGCCCAGCTGGTGTGGCCCGAGCTCAACCTGGGCCTGCCCTGGACGAGCTTTGGCCGCCTTCGCCCGCTGCACACCAACCTGGTGATCTTTGCTTTCGGCGGCTCGGCGCTATTCGCCACCTCGTACTATGTGGTCCAGCGCACCTGCCAGACCCGGCTTTATAGCGACCGACTGGCGGCGTTCACCTTCTGGGGCTGGCAGGCGGTGATCGTCGCTGCGCTCGTGTCGCTGCCGATGGGCTACACCACCACCAAGGAGTACGCCGAGCTCGAATGGCCGATCAATATCCTGCTGGCGGTGGTATGGGTGAGCTACGCGGTGGTCTTTTTGATGACCCTGAAGCGGCGCAACACCTCGCATATTTATGTCGCCAACTGGTTTTATGCGGCGTTCATTCTCACCATCGCCGTGCTGCATATCGTCAATAACGCAGCCCTTCCGGTCACGCCGATGTACTCCACCTCGCTTTACGCGGGGGCCGTGGATGCCATGGTGCAGTGGTGGTACGGCCACAACGCCGTGGGCTTTTTCCTGACGGCAGGCTTTCTGGGCATGATGTACTACTTCGTGCCCAAGCAGGCCGAGCGGCCGATTTACTCCTACCGGCTCTCGATCGTCCATTTCTGGGCGCTGATCATGATCTACATGTGGGCCGGGCCGCACCATCTTCACTACACCGCCCTGCCCAACTGGGCACAGTCGCTTGGCATGGTGATGTCGATCATCCTGCTGGTGCCCTCCTGGGGGGGCATGATCAACGGCATCATGACGCTCTCCGGCGCCTGGCATAAGCTGCGCACCGACCCGATCCTGCGCTTTCTGGTGGTCGCGCTCACCTTCTACGGTATGGCGACCTTCGAGGGCCCGATGATGGCGATCAAGACCGTCAACGCCTTCTCCCACTACACCGATTGGACCATTGGCCACGTTCACGCAGGCGCTCTTGGCTGGGTGGCGATGATCACCTTCGGCTCGCTTTATCACATGATCCCGCGCCTTTACGGGCGCACCCAGATGCACTCGGTGGGGCTGATCGCGCTGCACTTTTGGCTAGCGACCATCGGTACGGTGCTCTACATCACCGCCATGTGGGTCAACGGGGTGATCCAGGGGCTGATGTGGCGCGCGATCAACGCTGACGGCACATTGATGTATCGCTTTGTCGACGCCGTCGAGGCGAGCCACCCAGGCTATGTGGTGCGCATGCTGGGGGGGCTGTTCTTTTTGACGGGCATGCTGGTGATGGCGTTCAACGTCTACATGACGGTGAAGTACCGCCAAACCTCGGCGCCCGCACCGCGCACGGTAGCGCTGGAGGGCGGCCGCCATGAAGCATGAGCTGGTCGAGAAAAACGCCGGGCTTTTGGGCGTATTGATACTCGTGGCGATCAGCTTCGGCGGGCTTGCCGAGATCGTGCCGCTGTTCTTTCAAAAAGATACCACTGAGCCCGTGGAGGGACTTCGCCCACTAACCGCTTTGGAGCTCGAGGGGCGCGATATTTATCGCCGCGAAGGCTGTGTGGGATGCCACTCCCAGATGATTCGCCCGTTTCGCGCCGAAACCGAACGTTACGGTCACTACAACGTGGCCGGCGAAGGGCTGTACGAGCACAATTTTTTGTGGGGGTCCAAGCGCACCGGGCCGGACCTTGCCCGGGTCGGCGGGCGCTACACCGACACCTGGCACCGTCGGCACATGTACGACCCGCGCGACGTCGTGCCAGAGTCGATCATGCCCGCCTACCCTTGGCTTTTCGAGCGCGAGCTCGACGGCCAGGCCACGCCCGCCAAGATGCGTGCCTTGCAGCGCCTGGGCGTGCCCTACTCGGATGAAGAGATCGAAAGCGCCCAGGAGCAGGTCGAGGGCACCCCGGAAATCACCGCGCTCATCGCCTACCTGCAGCAGCTCGGCACGGTACTCGAGGGGGCACGCTAAATGGATACCGGCACCTTTCGCGGGCTCATCACCTTGTTTCTCATCATCGCCTTTATCGGCATCGTGGTATGGGCATACTCAAAACGCCGCCGCGACGATTTCAGCGAAGCCGCCCACCTTCCCTTCGCCGACGACGACGAAAGCGCAAGCCCCCGCGAAGACGAGCGCGAGGACCGCCCATGAGCGATTTGTGGGATAACGCCCTGCCCGGTTTCTGGAGCGCCTGGATCATCGCGCTCACGCTGATCACCCTGGCGCTGGTGGTCTGGATCGTGGCGGCCAATGTCGGCCACGGTGGCCCGCCGGGCGCTGACGGCGAGGCGCAGCGCAAGACCACCGGCCACGAGGTCGACGGCATCGAAGAGTACGACAACCCCACCCCTAGGTGGTGGTTCTATCTGTTCGCGGCCACGGTGGTGTTCGCGCTGGGGTATCTCGCGCTCTACCCGGGGCTCGGCAACTTTAGAGGGCTGCTTGGCTGGTCCCAGGAAGACCAGTGGGAAGAGGAAGTGGCCGCCGCCGAGGCGCGCTTCGGGCCTATTTTCGCCCAGTACCACGAAGTCCCGATCCCCGAGCTCGCCGAGGATTTTGAGGCCATGCAGATCGCCGAGCGCCTGTTCATGAACAACTGCGCCATGTGCCACGGCGTTAACGCCCAGGGCGGCGATGGCTTTCCCAACCTGACCAACGACGATTGGCTTTACGGCGGCGACCCACAGACGCTGGTAACGACGATTAGCGAAGGCCGGCGCGGGGTGATGCCGGCCTGGGCGCAGCTGGGCGACGAGACCCTCGAAGACCTCACCCAGCACGTGCTCGCCCTGGCCGGCCGCGAACACGAAAGCCCCGAGGCCGAACGCGGCGAACAAAGCTATGCCCGTT
This sequence comes from Vreelandella sp. GE22, assembly GCF_968212445.1. Classification (NCBI taxonomy): domain Bacteria; kingdom Pseudomonadati; phylum Pseudomonadota; class Gammaproteobacteria; order Oceanospirillales; family Halomonadaceae; genus Vreelandella; species Vreelandella sp. GE22. The sequence continues at coordinate 661,106 of NZ_OZ309110.1, read as the reverse complement.
TTTGCGTGGCTTGCCACGGTGCGGACGGCACCGGCAACCAGGCCCTGGGGGCGCCGAACTTGACCAACGACATCTGGCTGCACCAGGCGCCGGGCCAAAGCGTGGCCCAAGCGGTCCGCCAGACCCTGAACGAAGGCCGAACCGGCCAAATGCCACCCCAGGCGCCGTTCATTAACGAGGAGCGCGTTCACCTGGTGGCCGCCTACGTCTACAGCCTGCGCTTTAGCGCCACCCAGCGCGAGTAGGCGCGCATTTGCCGCACCATCACTTGGCGCCCACCTAACCCAGGCCATCTAATCTGGCCGCGATTATTGCTATCATGGCCCTACGCTTTTGCGCCACCGCCGATAAGGCCGGAGTTCGATGCAGCCGATACCCGCCCAGGACATAACCCCTCGCGCCGAGAAACCACCGACGACCAAAGCGCCGCAAAGCCAGCTCGGCCGCCTTTACGTGCGCGAAAGCAAAGGGTTTTTCCAGGCACTTCGCCGCGGGCTCAATACCCTGCTGATGCTGGTTTTTTTCCTGCTGCCCTGGGTCGAGGTGCAGGGGCGCCCGGCCATCTGGCTCGATATCCCGGGGCGGGAATTTCATCTGCTCTCTACGACGTTCTACCCCCAGGAATTCATCCTGCTGGCACTTTTGTTCATCGCCGCCGCTTTCGGGCTTTTCTTTATCACCGCGCTAGCCGGCAGGGTGTGGTGCGGCTACACCTGCCCGCAAAGCGTGTGGACCTTTGCGTTCATGTGGATCGAACACCGCCTGGAGGGGTCGCGTCACCGGCGTATCCGCCACGACCGCACCCGCCCAAAAGGCCATTTCGCGCGCAAGGCAGTCAAGCACGCTCTTTGGGCGGCGATGGCGCTGGCCACCTCCGTCACGGTCGTCGGCTACTTTACGCCCGTCCAAGCGCTGGTCGCGGAACTTGCCACGCTCCAGGCCCAGGGCTGGGCGCTGTTCTGGGTGGGCTTTTTTGGCTTTTTCACCTATCTCAACGCCGGCTGGCTACGCGAGCAGGTGTGTCTTTACATGTGCCCCTACGCGCGCTTTCAGTCGGTAATGTTCGACCGCGACACGCTCACCGTGGCTTACGACGCCCGCCGTGGCGAGCCCCGGGGGCGAAAGGCCTCGAACGCCCCAAGCACCGGCGGCGACTGCATCGACTGCTCGCTTTGCGTGCAGGTTTGTCCCACCGGTATCGATATTCGCGACGGGCTGCAGTACGCCTGTATCCAGTGCGCCGCCTGCGTGGACGCCTGTAACACGGTGATGGACCGTCTCGAAAAACCCCGCGGTTTGATCCGCTACACCACCCAAAACCGCCTGGAGGGACGCCCCTCTTCGCGCTACCGGTTAAGATTTTTAGGCTACCTGGCGGCGTTAACCGTGGCGCTGGCCGCACTTGCCTTTGCCCTTGGCCAGCGCGTGCCGGTAAGCTTCGAGGCCGAGCGCCCTCGGGCTTCGCTTTATACCACCACCGCCGGCGGCGACATCCAAAACGTCTACCGGCTGACCGTGCGCAACCGCGACCGCCAGGCCCATACCTACCGGCTAAGCGTCGAGGGTGTGGCCGACGCGCAGCTCGACACCCGAAGCTTAAGGGTGCCCGCTGGGGCCTCGCGCACCCAGGTGGTCAATGTGAGCGCCCCTGGCGCCGGGCTTACCCCCAGCCAGCCGCTCGCTTTCATCCTTGAAGCCGAGCACGCGCCGATACGCGCCGAACGGCAAACCCGCTTTTTGAGCGGCGAGAGGAGATAGCCCCATGTTGGAACCTGCGCCGTCGCCCTGGTATCGCCAGTTCTGGCCCTGGTTTTTGATCACCCTGCTGCTCTCTTCGATGCTGGTGAGCGTTGGCTTTGCGGTGGTGGCGGTCAAGACCTTCGACGGTATGGTGGTCCAGGAGGATTACTTCGAGCACGGCAAAGCGATCAACGCGGTGCTCGCCAAAGCGGAGCGCGCCGAGACGCTGAATCTTGAAGCCGGGCTGCGTATCGACTCGCTCACCCAGGAGGTGGTGCTCGACCTGAGAGGCCAGGCGCGCCCGGAGGTGTTGACGCTCAACCTGATATTTCCCACTCAGGATAACCGTGACCATACCGTAGCGCTGACGCACCGCCACGGCGGGCGCTACTTAGGCCAGGCCCCGGCAGGGCTCGAGCACCGCTGGTACGTAACGCTCACCCCGCAAGAGGCCGACGAGTGGCGGCTAAGCGGCGAGATCACCCTGCCGTCCAACGCGGGCGTCACCCTGGCCCCCGCCAGGAGTGCGCCGTGACGCCACCGTGCTATCACTGCGGCACGCCGGTGCCCGCCGGCGCGCCCTGGTCCATCACCCTCGACGGTGCCACGCACCCACTTTGTTGCCCCGGCTGCGAGGCGGTGGCGCACGCCATCGTCGAGGGCGGGCTCGAGAACTACTACCGCTACCGCACCGAGCTTTCCGCCCGCCCGGAAAGCAACCGGGCCGCGGCGCAAACCTGGTCGGCGTTCGACCACCCGGACCTGCAGGCGCAGTTCGTTCACCCGCGTGAAGAGGACGTTAGCGCGACCCTGGCCGTGGAAAATATTACCTGTGCGGCCTGCGCCTGGCTGATCGAGCACCACCTGAACGCGCTGGAAGGCATTACTCAAAGCGCGGTGAATCTGTCGGATCATCGCCTGCGGGTGAGCTGGGACCCGGACACGCTCAAACCGTCCCATATCTTTGCCGAACTAGCCGCCATCGGGTATGCGGCGATGCCCTTCGAGCCCGACCGGGCGCAAAAGCGCCTGAAGCGCGAAGAACGTATGACCGTGCGGCGGCTGATCGTCGCCGCAGTGGGCATGATGCAGGTGGTGATGTTCTCCGTGCCCATGTACGTGGCGGGCCCGGATGAGCTGGGCGCTGATTTCTTCGCGCTCTTTCATTGGCTGTCGCTTGCGCTGACGACGCCGGTGGTGTTTTTTTCGGCCTGGCCGTTTTTTCAGCAGGCGCTCGCGGGGCTTCAACACCGCCGACTCACCATGGAGGTACCGGTGGCGCTCGCCGTGGGTGGCGCCTACCTGGCCAGCGCCTTTGCCGTGGTGTTCCACCAAGGCGAGGTCTATTTCGACTCCATCGCCATGTTCACCTTCTTTTTGCTGTTTAGCCGCTACATCGAGGCGCGCACCCGGCGCCGTGGCGGGCAAAGCGGCAACGCCTTGAGCGGCGCGCTGCCCGCCTCGGCGGTGCGTCTGGAAGCCGATGGCGCCGAGCGCATCGTCCCCGCCAGCCATCTTGCCCCGGATGACCGCGTGCTGATAAAACCCGGCACCACCGTTCCCGCCGACGGCGTGATCGAACAGGGCGAGTCGAGCCTTGACGAGTCGATGCTCACCGGCGAGTTTCTGCCGGTCACCCGGCGGCTAAACGAACGGGTCACCGGGGGCAGCCAGAACATGGAAAACGCGCTGGTGGTGCGCGTCACCCGGGCCGGCAGCTCGGCGGCGATCTCCCACGTGCTGGATTTGACCGACCGCGCGTTCGAGCGCCGCCCACGGCTTGCCCGGCTGGCGGAGACCATGGCCCAGCGCTTCGTGCTGCGCCTGCTGCTGGTCACGGTGTGCGTGGCCATCGTCTGGACGTTGATCGACCCCGGCCGGGCGTTCTGGGTGACGCTGTCGGTTTTGGTGGTCACCTGCCCCTGCGCGCTGGCGCTGGCCGCCCCTACGGCGCTTGCCGCCGGCCACGGCCAGCTGGGTAAGCGCGGCGTGCTGATCACCCGGGCCGACGCGCTGGAGACGCTTGCCACGGTGACCCGCGTGGTGTTCGATAAAACCGGCACGCTGACCCAAGGCGAGATGCGCCTAAGCGCTACCCAGCCGGTGGACGACACCCTGACCGGCCACCAGGCCCGGCGCATTGCCGCCGCCATCGAGGCCCACTCCGAGCACCCCATCGCCTCGGCGTTTCGCCCTTTCAGGGATGTAGAAACAAGCGCGGAAAATGTCGTCCGCGAGACGGGCCGTGGGCTAAGCGCAACGCTAAAAGGCGCCACCTGGCGCCTTGGCCAGGCGGCGTTTGCCGCAGGCCACGAACTCGCCCCTCCCGGCCCCGGCCAGTGGCTGCTGCTCAGCGAAGAGCACGCTCCCAAGGCCTGGTTCCAACTCGAAGATACCCTGCGCGACGACGCCGCCCTGGCCATTGCCCGGCTAAAGGCGCTGGGGGTGGGGGTCGAGCTTTTGTCCGGCGACACGCCGGAGGCGGTGGAGCACCTGGCCACCGCGCTTGGTATTCCGACCTGGCAGGCCCAAGCCTCGCCCGAGGCCAAGCTTACGCGGCTGCGCGCTTTACAGGCCGACGGCGAGCGGGTTTTGATGGTCGGTGACGGCATCAATGACGTGCCGGTACTGGCCGGCGCGGATGTCGCCCTGGCGATGAATGGCGCAACGGACCTGGCACGCAGCCGCGCGGATGCACTGCTATTGAGCCCACGCCTGACCCGCATTGGCGAGGCCCTGACCATTGCCCGCGCCACCCGGCGGGTGATGCGCCAAAACATGGCGTGGTCGGTGGGCTACAACGCCCTGGCGCTACCGCTGGCCGCCCTCGGCCTGGTGCCGCCCTGGCTTGCCGCGCTTGGCATGTCGCTGAGCTCGCTGGTGGTGGTTTGCAACGCTCTGCGCCTGAACGCTCGCGCGCGGGTCGACGCACACACGACGCCTTCCCAAGAGACGCCTCCCCAAGAGGTGCGCGCATGACGATTCTCTACCTGCTGATTCCGCTCTCGCTCACGCTGCTCGCCATGGCCGTATGGGCGTTTTTCTGGGCGGTCAAAAACGACCAGTTCGACGACCTGGACGGCCCCGCTCATCGCATTTTGTTCGATGACGACCCGCCCCCGCCGGCAAAGAGCCGCGCCGGTGACAAGCCCCCATCCTCCAAAGAGCCGCCGCCATGAACCCCACCGGCATGGATTTACCGCCGCTTGCCGCCGCGCTGGTATTCGGCCTGCTTGGCGGGGCGCACTGCATCGGCATGTGCGGCGGCATCATGAGCGCGCTGGCCTTTGCGGTGCCGCCCAGCATGCGAAGCCCCGCGCGCATGACCGGGCTGTTGCTTGGCTACAACCTGGGGCGCGTATCGAGCTATATGCTGGCCGGTGCCTTGGTGGCAGGGCTTGGCACGCTAGTCTCCCTCGCCCCTGCCGCCCGGCTGACGCTTCAGGTATTTGCCGCAGTGATGCTGATTTTGATGGCGCTCTATATCGCCAACTGGTGGAAGGGGCTGTTAGCGCTCGAGGCGCTGGGACGCAGGCTTTGGCGTCATATCGAGCCAGTGGGCCGGCGCCTGATGCCGGTGGTTCACTTGCCCCAGGCCTTTGCGCTGGGGGCGCTTTGGGGCTGGCTGCCCTGCGGGCTGGTCTATTCGATGCTTGCCTGGAGCATGGCCAGCGCCAGCCCCGCTCAGGGCGCGCTGCTCATGGGTGCGTTCGGCCTGGGCACGCTGCCCGCGCTTTTGGCCACCGGTTTTGCCGCCCGCACGCTTGCCGGGCTAATCCGCCACCCGGCCACCCGCGTCGTCGCGGCGCTTCTCATCATCGGCTTTGCGCTTTACCAGCTGTGGGCGCTTTTACCCCACGCAGGGCATTAAGCGGCGGGCTTTCTTGACTCAGCTCAACGTAGGCCTTGGCGGCAGACGTTAATCTGTACGTCGCCACCTACCCGTCCGGCCGCTCATTCACCTACCCGGGAGCTTTTATGTCGACCTGCGCCCACGTTGCCCCCTCGTCACCCGCTCCCGCCTGGGATGAAGCGCTCGTGCGCCGCTACGATAAAAGCGGGCCGCGCTACACCTCCTACCCCACGGCGCTCGCTTTTCACGAAGCGTTTGGCCCGGAGGATCTTACCGACGCTTTAGCGCGAAGCAACGATAGCCAAAGGGCGCTGTCGCTTTATGTACATATTCCGTTTTGCGAGAAGATCTGCTTTTACTGCGCCTGCAACAAGATCGCGACCAAGAATCGCCAGTTGGCCGAGCCCTACCTTTCCCGCCTCGACCGGGAAATGGTGCTGGCCGCGCGCCACGTGGATACCGCGCGCCCGGTGCAGCAGCTTCACTGGGGCGGTGGCACGCCTACCTTTTTGACGCTCTCGCAGATGGGCGACCTGATCGACCGGATGGATGCCCGCTTCGGGCTCTCGAGTGACCCGGCGCGGGATTACGCCATCGAAATCGACCCGCGCGAGGCGGACGTCCTCACCCTGCGCCATCTTCAATCGCTTGGGTTCAATCGGCTGAGTCTGGGCGTGCAGGATCTGGACATCGAGGTCCAGAAAGCGATTAACCGCGTCCAGCCCCGCAGGCTCACCGAAACCCTGATGGACGAGGCGCACCGATTGGGCTTTAGCTCGCTCAACGTGGACCTGATCTATGGGCTTCCGCGCCAAACCGAGCAACGCTTCGCCGATACGCTTGCTCAGATCATCGAGCTCAACCCGGCCAGGTTATCGCTTTTCAATTACGCTCACCTGCCCACGCGCTTTGCGCCCCAGCGGCGTATTCTCGAAGCCGACTTGCCCGGCGCCGATGAAAAGCTCGCCATTTTGCGCATGAGTATCGAAATGTTAGGCCAAGCGGGCTATGTGCATATCGGCATGGACCACTTCGCCCGCGCCGATGATAGCCTGACGCTCGCCCAGCAAAACGGCACGCTCCAGCGTAACTTCCAGGGGTACTCAAGCCACGCGCAGTGCGATTTGATCGGTTTGGGGGTGTCGGCGATTTCCCGGGTCGACGACGTCTACGCGCAGAACCCGGTCACCCTGGATGACTACGCAAAGGCGCTGGATCAGGGTAAACTGGCCACCTGTAAAGGCGTGCGCCTGACCCCGGACGACCTCATTCGCCGCGAGGTGATCGAGCGGCTAATGTGCGATATGCACCTGGACCTGGCGGCCATTGGCACCCGTTTCGGGATCGATGCCGAAACGTACTTCGCCCAAGCGCTGGATAACCTGCGCCAGGCCGAACGTGACGGGCTGGTGACGCGCCAGGACCTGGTATTGAACGTTACGCCGATCGGTCGGCTACTGATCCGCCACTTGGCCATGGCCTTCGATACTTACTTGACAGAGCAGTTCGCCGCACGTTATTCAAGAATCTTATAAGATGCTAAGTACCCGGCCATACGAGGAGAAGGTGATGTCCATCACTGCCAGCCAACGCCGCTCGATGCTACAGGCGCCGCGCTGCCAAACCTGCAGCTTGAGTTCGCTCTGTTTACCGCTAGCGCTGCAGCTCGAGGACGTCAGCCAGTTCGACGCCATCATCCGCCGCCGCGCGCCGCTCAAAAAGGGCGAGGCGCTGTTTCATCAAGGCGAGCGCTTCTCCAGCGTCTACGCGGTCCGTTCGGGAAGTCTCAAGCAGGTAACCAGCGAAGGCAATGGCGACGACCAGCTCACTAACTTCTATTTACCAAGCGAGCTGGTCGGCCTCGACGGTATCGATGAGGAATTGTACCCGGGCAGCGCCATTGCGCTCGAAACCACCACGGTATGTGAGATTCCGTTCCAGCACCTGGACAAGCTCTCCGAAGAGCTGCCCGAGCTGCGCGGCCAACTCTATCGCAGCATGAGCAAAGAGCTTCGCGACGACCGCCGGATGATGCGCCTTTTATCGCGCAAGACCGCCGACCAGCGCCTGGCGACGTTTCTCACCACGCTCTCTGATCGTTTCCGCCGCCGCGGCTACTCGCCCTATAGCTTCCGCCTCTCCATGGCGCGGGCCGATATCGGCAACTACCTGGGGTTGGCCGTCGAGACGGTCAGCCGGATTTTAAGCCGGCTTCAGCAGCAGCAGGTGGTCGCCGTTTCCGGACGCGAGGTGAACATTCTCGATATGGCGCGCTTGACCACCCTGGCCGACGAAGAAGTGTCCGCCTAACCCGCCTTTAGCCCACATTGAGCGCCTGAATACGCCCGGCCTTCATTTCCGCCTGTTTGGCTTCCAGGCCCTGGAAGTCGAACAGCGCCTGGTCGGCCAACTGCGAAGGGGCGACGTTGGTCACCGCTTTGAACATGCTTTCGAGCCGGCCCGGGTACTTTTTATCCCACTCGGCAAGCATCGCCTTGACGTTCTGACGCTGCATGTTGGGCTGCGAGCCGCACAGGTTGCAGGGAATAATGGGAAATTCCATTAGCCGCGAGAACTCGGCGATATCCGCCTCCTTGCAGTAGGCCAGCGGGCGAATCACGATATTCCTGCCATCATCGGACAAAAGCTTGGGCGGCATGGCCTTGAGCGTGCCGCCGAAGAACATGTTCAAGAAAAGGGTTTCGAGAATATCTTCCCGGTGGTGACCAAGCGCCACCTTGTTGGCGCCGATCTCTTCGGCAAACCCGTAGAGCGAGCCACGGCGTAGCCGCGAGCAAAGCGCGCAGGTCGTCTTGCCCTCCGGGGTTTTCTCCTTCACCACCGAGTAGGTATCACGCTCGAGAATATGGTACTCGACGTCCAGCTTGTCGAGGTAGCGCGGCAGCACGTGCTCGGGGAAGCCGGGCTGTTTCTGGTCGAGATTCACCGCCACCAGCGAAAAATTGACCGGGGCGTTGCGCTGCAGATTGCGCAGGATCTCGAGCATGGTATAGCTGTCCTTGCCCCCGGAGAGGCACACCATCACCCGGTCGCCCTCTTCGATCATCTGATAATCGAGAATGGCGTTGCCGACCTCGCGGCGAAGTCTTTTCTGCAACTTATTGAATTCGCGCTTTTGTTTCACATCGCTTGGCTCGATTGAGCTTGCCGGAGCCGGGGCCTCGGCCACGACGGGCTCGAAATGATCGGGTTGTTGCATGGTATAAGCACTGCCGGTGATGGGTGGTGAAGGCGTTATTCTATCAAGACTCCCGCTGCCACCCAACAAAGCCTTCGAGCGCCTTCAAACCTCGAGCGCGGCGTCGCGCTTGAGCCGCATATACAAAAGCGCACAGGCGCTGGCCTCGCCCAGAAGCGACGGCCAGGGCAGCGCCAGCCGCGAGTGGCTGAGCGCCTGACTAAAGCTTGCCGCCTGGGGCTCGACCGGCGAGCGCCGGGCCTTGCGCTGATAGAGCCTGGCCACATCGACCTGGGCGTTGGGCAGCTCGAAGCCGAGCCGCGCGTTGAAAAGCCGGTTGATCGGTGCCAGCGCCCTGCCAAGCCCCCACCCCACCACCGGGCGGTTGCCGATAAACTCGGCAAGTGCGGCGATGTTTTCCGCCGTCGGGGGGAGCGGCGCAAAGATTCGGTGCTGGGCGATGCAGTGTCGGGCGATGCAGTGTTGGTCATTGGAAGGACGCTGGCGGCGGCGCTTTATTCGGGCCTCGTCCGCCAGGGTAGCGACCCAGGCACTGCGGGTGTACACCTGGCGCTGGTCAAACACCACCGCGGCGATGCTCAGAATCTCACTATCCTGGGAAAACCTGAACGCCAACGCTACGAGCTCCTCGCCCAGGTAGGGGTGAAAAAGCCACTCGAAGGCGGAGCCGGCGAAGCGGCGCCGGTCGCTTTCGCGCTTGACGAGCGTGCGCAGCGAGCCGCCCAAAAGCGATGCGTATCGGTCCGTGAAGCGCATACGGCTACGCGTACTCCAGATGATAGCGATGGGTCAGCCGCGACTTGAACTCCTTGACGATATGCAGCGCCTCGCGCAGCAGGTCGCGCTCAAGCGAAGAAAGGTGCTGCACCACCACGTGGTTGGTCGAGATGCTCGTCGACGCCTTCGCCTCGGCCAGTTGCTGGCGAAGGCGAAGCTCCGTGAAAAGCGCCAGCGCCTCGCCCAGGTCCTCGGCAAAGCGCTTCTCCAGTCGGCCGTCATCTACCAGCGCTTCGAGACGCTCGAGCGTGCCCACGGCTTCGATACGCCGCTCCAGCGCCATGGTGCGCACGCCGTGAACGATGGGAAAGATGCCGCCCTTTTTGATATCGATGCCGTGCTCGCGCTTTTTAAGCGAACCAAACAGCGTCAGGGGGGTTGAGAAGCTCAACGCGGCGCGGGCCAGGTAGCTCAACAGCAGCTCGTCCCCGGCGCAGCGATCAAACAGTGCCTGCTGCACGCGCCGGGCAAGCTGCGCGTTGCCGGCCATGGGCTGGGCGTCGAGCAGGATGGCAAGCTTCATCAGGCTGTCGCCGTCGCGCCGCTCGGCCCAGCGCGCGATACGCGCTTGCCAGACCGCTACGCTGCCGACCCACTCCGGGTTGGAGACCATGATATGGCCGGGGCACGGCGGGTAGCCAAGCGTGATCAGCGTATCGGTCAGGCGCTGCATTTGGGCCGCGACATCCGGCCAACTCTGATCGTCTTCGAGAATCAGCGCGTTGTCCTGATCGGTTTTGAGGATCTGCTCACCCCGGCCTTCGCTGCCCATGACCACCAGGCAGCACCGCTGTTCTGGCGCCTTTGGCACGCTAAACGCCCAGGCCTTGTGGATAATACGCGCGTTAAGCGCCGCCAAAAGCTCCATAACAAAGCGAAGCTTCACCCCCTGAACCATCAACGCCTCGACGAGTTCCGGCGTGCGTTGGCTCGCCTGAGCCAACGCTTTTAGATCACTGGCCTTCTCGATTTGTAGCCCCACCACGTAACTTCGACTGGAGAAGTAGCTCAGCACGTCGGTGAGCTCGACGATGCCGCAAAGCGTGTTCTCCTTCATCACGACGACCCGGGCCACCTTGTGCCGCGTCATCAGCACCAGCACCTCGAACAAATACTGCTCCGGGGCGGCGACGACCAGCGCAGTGCAGGCCAGGGCGTCGATGAGCGTGGTTTGGGGCTTCTGCTCGACGACCAGGGCGTTGAGCAGATCCGTTTTGGTGACCATGCCGTAGCCGCCCTGGGTGCTGACCAGCAGGCTGTCGGCCTGGTGCGCCAAAAGGGTATGGACCGCGCTTTGAATGTCCAGGCCTGCCTCGATGACGATTGGCGCGCGCATGCACTCGCGCACCCGGGCCAGCATGAACCCGGCCATGGTGACCCCGCCCACGGCACGCCGCTCGGTAAGAAGCCGCGCCTTGTTGGCAAGCGTTTGTTTGAAAAACGCCTCGAACGCCGGATAGTGCTGGCAAAGCGCGCAGAACGCTGCTTTGGGAAGCACGTAGCAAAGCGTCTCCTGCTCCGCCTCGAAGCGGTAGCGGCTTTGGCCGTTTAAAATACTGATCGCCCCGAACAGGTCGCCCGGTGTGTAGTGGCCGATGCGTGCCTGCGCCTGGGGCATCGCCGGGTCGAGCTCGGCGACCTCGCCTTTATGGATGATGAACACGCCTTCGCCGGCTTGGCGGGCCTCTAAAATGATATCGCCGATGTCGAAGTAGGCCAGGTTTAGGTCACTGCGCACGCGCTCGAGCCCCGCTTCGTCGAGCAGGGAAAATGGCAGCCTTGTAAGATCGACCTCGATCATGGATCACCCCGATAAAAATGGCCCTTTAACATAACGGCGTACTTAGACACCTCAATACTTATCGCGATTGTTGTGGGCATTACTAAAGTCTATATAAAACGACCGAGAAGCCCTTTTCTGAAACGTTTAAAACTGCCTTCGAAGAGACTCAGTACGGCACTTTCAAAATAGCGGATAGCGCTTTATGACCACCTATAGACTATCGTCCCATCCGGACTAAAGTCGTACTCTTTTGGCGTAAAAACGTGAACACATAGAGTAATTTACCTGTATAAAGCAGTCTGCCAAGGACGCCTTTAGTCCGTGATACCAAAGTCTGGATTTCTTTTTTTCATTTATTGGCCAGTATTACCTTGAGTTCACAAAGCCAATAAATCCCCGGGACAAACATTATCGAGCCGCTTAACGCGACACAGGGGGTCGCGCAACAAAGCGTCACACTCATCGATTTGGCAAGGGCACTTTCGACCCGGTGGTTTTATCTGCGCGGTACAAGGCCGCAAACCGCTGTGAAGACACTTTCCAACCTTAAAAACCATAAACGGAGAGCATCATAATGGCAGATGACAAATCCAACGCTGCTGCATATTGGAAAGCCAACGTTCGCCTGATCACTGGCTGCCTGGTGGTCTGGGCATTCGTATCCTATGGCTGTGCGATACTGTTCCGCCCGCTGCTGGCCGCGATTCCCGTGGGCGGCACGGATCTCGGGTTCTGGTTCGCCCAGCAGGGCTCCATCCTTACCTTCATCGTGCTGATCTTCTTCTACGCCTGGAGAATGAATCAGCTCGACAAGAAATTCGGCCTGGGAGAGTAAGCGATGAGCCAGTTTGCAATTAACCTACTGTTCGTAGGCGCCTCCTTCGCGCTCTATATCGGCATTGCGATATGGGCGCGGGCCGGCTCCACCAAGGACTTCTACGTCGCCGGCGGCGGCGTTCACCCGATCACCAACGGCATGGCGACCGCCGCGGACTGGATGTCGGCGGCGTCGTTCATTTCCATGGCGGGTCTTTTGGCCTCCGGCGGCTACGCCAACTCCACCTTCCTGATGGGCTGGACCGGCGGCTACGTGATCCTGGCCATGCTGTTGGCGCCTTACCTGCGCAAGTTCGGCAAGTTCACCGTGCCGGACTTCATCGGTGACCGCTTTTACAGCAACACCGCCCGCCTGGTTGCGATCGTGTGCTTGATTGTTGCCTCGGTCACTTACGTTATCGGTCAGATGACCGGTGCGGGTGTGGCCTTCTCGCGCTTTTTGGAAGTCAGCAACACCTGGGGCATTTGGCTGGCAGCGCTGATCGTCTTCCTGTACGCCGTATTCGGGGGCATGAAAGGCATTACCTATACCCAGGTAGCGCAGTACGTGGTGCTGATCATCGCCTACACGATTCCTGCGGTCTTCATCGCCTTCCAACTGACCGGCAACCCGATCCCCATGTTCGGCATGTTCAGCACGCACACCGAGTCGGGCATTCCGCTGCTGCAAAAACTCGATGACGTGGTCAGTGCCCTGGGCTTCCAGGACTACACCGCCGATGTCGATAACAAGCTCAACATGGTGCTGTTCACGCTGTCCTTGATGGTGGGTACCGCCGGTCTTCCCCACGTTATCATTCGCTTTTTCACCGTGCCGAAAGTCGCCGATGCGCGCTGGTCCGCGGGGTGGGCGCTGGTGTTCATCGCGCTTTTGTACCTGACCGCCCCGGCGGTAGGTTCCATGGCGCGCCTGAACCTGATGACCACGGTCTACCCGGAGATGGCCGGCCAGGTGGAAAACTACGAAGAAGCCACACAAAATCCCATTCTTTACGAAGAGCGTCCGGAGTGGTTCCGTACCTGGGAAGACACCGGGCTGATCGTATACAACGATGTGAATGGCGATGGCCGTATTCAGTTCTACAACGACGACGCCGACTACGCCGACCGCGGCTGGGAAGGCAACGAGCTCACCGTCAACAACGATATTCTCGTACTGGCCAACCCGGAAATTGCCAACCTGCCCGGCTGGGTCATCGGTTTGATCGCGGCGGGCGGTATTGCAGCGGCTCTTTCGACGGCGGCGGGCCTTTTGCTGGCGATCTCCTCGGCGATCAGTCACGATTTGATCAAGACCATGATCAACCCGAAAATCACCGAGAAAGGCGAAATGCTGGCAGCGCGCATCTCCATGGGCGGGGCGATCTTGCTGGCGACCTACCTGGGCTTGAACCCGCCAGGCTTTGCCGCGCAAACCGTCGCCTTGGCCTTTGGTATCGCCGGGGCGTCGCTGTTCCCGGCGCTCATGATGGGGATCTTCTCCACCCGCATGAACAACGTCGGCGCGATTGCCGGTATGCTGGCGGGCCTGCTCTGCACGCTGCTCTACATCTTCACCTACCTGGGTTGGTTCTTCATCCCCGGCACCAACATGCTGGCCAACACGTCGGATAACTGGTTCTTCGGTATCTCGCCGCTCTCCTTTGGCGCGGTCGGTGCGATGATCAACTTCGCCGTGGCGTTTGCGGTCTCCAGCGTCACCGCCGCACCGCCGAAAGAGATCCAGGAGCTGGTAGAAAGCGTGCGCTACCCGAAAGGAGCTGGTGTTGCCGTCGACCACTAAGCCATAATCGATCCTGACACCTCGTGCAGGAATCACCATTGACCATCGGGCCTCCTCAGGGAGGCCCGATGACTTTCAGAAAGGAAATTCTATGATATGGCACCTGATCGCCGCCGTGTTTGCCGGACTTGCTGGCGCCGGGATCGGCCTGCTGCTGCGCGCATTAAGCGGCAAACGCCTTCCCAAATGGGTCGTGCCGGTATTGGGGGGGCTTGGCATGCTGGCCTATCAGATTCAGGTAGAATACTCCTGGTTCGAGCACAAAAAAGCGCAGCTGCCGGAGACGGCGCGCGTGATTTCAAGCGATACGTCGACTGCGGTATGGCGTCCCTGGACGTTTGCCTTTCCCATGACCACCAAATTCAGCGTAGTGGATAGCGACAATATCGTGGCCCGAGAGATCGAGGACGCTTGGGTGGCGGAGTTCCTGCTGTATCAGTTCGAGCGCCACCACACCGATATTCTGACCACCCAGCCTTACGTTCTAAACTGCGCTACTCGCGAGCTAATGGCGTTGAACAGCACAGCCGACGCGGCCTCCCCCGGCGAATTACGCCGCCTGCGCGAAACCTCGCCGCTACTCACAGCGGTCTGCGGACTCGCGGGCGCTCAAGAGCAGACGTAAGCGCCGCTTTTGCCTAGAATGGAGAACCTTGCAAGCACCGCTTACTGGGCAAAATAATCGTTGGTAGAGGGAATAGGCATGTTTCACGGTGGGCTGCTGGTCGCGGTATCGCTTTTATATATCGCGGTGCTTTTTGGCATTGCCTGGTTTGGCGACCGCCGCGCGCGTACCCGCGGTGCCAGCCGCCGCCGGCCGATCATCTACAGCCTCGCGCTGGCGATTTACTGCACCTCCTGGACGTTTTACGGCGCGGTGGGCCAGGCCGCTACGGCGGGCTGGTCCTTTGCGAGTATTTTCGTCGGCCCGATTCTGACCTTTTTACTCTTCTGGCCGGTGCTGGCCAAGATGATTCGCGTCGCCAAGCACCAAAACGTCACCTCGATTGCCGACTTCATCGCCTCGCGCTACGGCAAGAGCCAGTCGCTTGCCGCCTTCGCAAGCCTGGTGGCGCTGATCGGCACCCTGCCCTATATCGCGTTGCAGCTCAAAGCCGTATCGACCACGTTTAGCGTGCTGACCGAAAACAACGCCCCCACCGGGGCGCTTTTCAACGATACCGCCTTTTACGTGGCGATCGTCATGGCGCTTTTCGCGGTGCTGTTCGGCACCCGCCACACCGACGCCACCGAGCATCACGAGGGGCTGATCCACGCCGTCGCCTTCGAGTCGCTGGTCAAGCTCTTCGCCTTTGTCGTGCTGGGGGCCTTCGTCACCTGGGGCATGTTCGACGGGCTAGGTGCGTTAATGCAGCACGCCGAAACCCAGCTGGGCCTACAGCGCCAGCTCGCCAACCAGGATTTCGGCCAGAGCTTCTGGGCGCAAACGCTTTTAGCGATGCTGGCCATTTTGTGCCTGCCGCGCCAGTTCCACGTTGCCGTGGTCGAAAACATCCACCCGGACGACGCCACCAAGGCGCGCTGGCTCTTCCCGCTCTACCTGCTGGCGATCGCTTTTTTCGTGGTGCCGTTGGCCGCCGCGGGCCTTTATCTGTTCTCGGACAGCGGCGTGGAGCCCGACACCTACGTGTTGACGCTAGCCATGGCCTCCGGCCACGAGTGGCTGACGCTGTTGACCTTTATCGGCGGCTTCTCCGCGGCCACCGGCATGGTGATCGTCGCGGCGGTGGCAGTGTCGATCATGATCTCCAACGAGATCGTGATTCCAGCGCTTTTCCGGCTGCGCTGGTTCGACACCAAGGCGCGGGACTACGGCCGACTGGTGCTGCGCGCCCGGCGCCTGACGATCATCGCCGTGCTGGCGATGGCCTACGGCTTTTATCAGCTGCTTGCCGAGTTCACCTCGCTCGCCTCGATCGGCATGCTCTCGTTTGCCGCTGCCGCCCAGTTTGCCCCGGCGGTGATCGGCGGGCTCTACTGGAAGCGCGGTAACCGGCTGGGGGTCGTCATCGGCATGAACGCGGGCTTCGCGATCTGGACCTACAGCCTGCTGTTGCCCGCGATGATCAGCGCAGGCGTTTTGCCTCAGGCGTGGCTTGCTGGCGGGCCGCTGGGTATCGGCTGGCTCTCGCCCACGGCGCTTTTTGGTTTGAACCTGGGCGATAGCTTCACTCACGGCGTCATGCTCTCTTTAGGGGTGAATCTGTTTTGCTATATATTCGTCTCCCAGGTGAGCTCGCAGCGGGTGGTCGAGCGCATCCAAGCGTCTCTGTTCGTTGACAGCGTCGAGACCCGCCAGACCTCGGTCAACCGCCCCTGGACCGGGGCCACCACCGTGGGCGATCTCAAGGTGCTCTGCGAGCGTTTTCTAAGCGCCGACCAGGTGGCGCGCGCCTTCGAGGACTACGCCGGGCGGGCCGGCAAGCCGCTGGATAACGCCACCCGCGCCTCGATCGACGTGATTCAGTTCACCGAACGCTTTCTAGCCTCTGTACTCGGCGCCTCCTCGGCGCGCATCGTGGTGAACTCGGCGCTTCAGGGCCGCGGTATCGGTATCTCGGATGTGATCTCGATCGTCGACGAAGCCTCCCAGGTGCTGGAGTTCAACCGGGCGCTTTTGCAGGCCACCATCGAGAACATCAACCAGGGCATCAGCGTGGTCGACCAGAACCTGCGCCTGGTGGTCTGGAACCAGCGCTATCTGGAGCTCTTCCGCTTTCCCGATCACTTGATTCGGGTGAGCGCGCCGATCGATCGCATCTTTCGCTACAACGCCCACAACGGCGAGTACGGCCCGGGGGATCCGGAAGAGCACGTCGAGCTTTTGATGGATAACATTCGCAAGGGCCAGCCCCACCGCTACGTGCGCTACCGCCAGGACGGCAGCGTCCTGGAAGTTCAGGGCACGCCGATGCCCGGCGGTGGTTTCGTGTACACCTATCAGGACATCACCCAGCAAAAGCACATCGAAGAGGCGCTGATTCGCTCGGAAAACAATATCCGGATTTACACCGACAACGTACCGGCACTGATCGCCTACTTCGATAAAGAGAGCCGCTACCTGTTTACCAACCGCGCCTACGAACAGGCCTTTGGCATCGACCGTAACGCGGTGATCGGCCGCCGTTTCGAAGACGTTTTGCCGGTGAAACAGGCCGAGGAGCGCCTGCCCTGGGTGAAGCGAGCCCAAAGCGGCGAGCGGGTGAGCTTCGAGGTGGCCATGCGCGTGGACACGCACATGCGCTACATGCTGGTGACCTACACGCCCCACTTCGGCGACAGCCAGTCGATTCTGGGCTTTTTCGCGCTGTATCAGGATATTACCGAACGCCGCCAGGCCGAGATCGCGCTCAAGGAGACCAACGAGACCCTCGAGGAGCGGGTGCGCGAGCGCACCCAGGCGCTCTCCAAGGCCAACGCGGCGCTGCGCCAGGAGAACCGCGTACGCGCCGAGGCGGAGCAGGCGCTGCGCCAGGCCAAGCAGGTCGCCGAAGACGCCAACGCCTCCAAAACGCGCTTTCTGGCTGCGGCGAGCCACGACCTGCTCCAGCCCTTGAATGCGGCCCGGCTTTTCACCTCGGCGCTGATGCAAAACGAGCAGGAAAGCGGCACCCAGCGCACCATCGGCCATATCGACAACTCGCTACAGGCCGCCGAGGAGCTTTTGAGCACGCTGCTGGATATCTCCAAGCTCGACGCCGGCGCCTTGACCCCGCGGCGCAGCCATTTTGCGCTTTCGGATATCACCCGCCCGCTGCGCGCCGAGTTCGATGTGATGGCCGACGAGCGCGGCCTGGATCTCAAGGTCGTGCCCACCGCGCTCTGGGTCGACTCCGACCCGCAGATGCTGAGACGCATCGTACAGAACTTTCTCTCCAACGCCCTGCGCTACACCCAGCAGGGCCGCGTGCTGCTGGGTTGCCGCCGCCAAAACGGCCGCCTGAACATCGAGGTGTGGGACAGCGGCCCGGGGATCCCCGAGTCGAAACTCACCGAAATCTTCCAGGAGTTTCGTCGTCTGGATCAGGTATCGCGCCACAAGGAGAGCGAAAAAGGGCTAGGGCTGGGGCTCTCGATCGCCGACCGGATGAGCCGCGTGCTGGATCACCCGATCAAGGTGCGCTCCTGGCCGGGGGTGGCCACGGTGTTTTCGGTCAGCGTGCCGGTGGTGGCCGCCCAGGAGCGCAGCGCGGATGCGAGCGAGGCGCCCACCCGGCGCGGCGGCAACAAGCTGGCCGGCGCGCGAATCGTGTGTATCGATAACGAAACGCTGATACTCGAAGGCATGACGGCGATGCTCAGCGGCTGGGGCTGCGAGGTATTCACCGCCACCAGCATCGGCGGGGCGAAGTCGATTTTGCGTAACATGGACGGCGACCCGGACGCGATTCTGGCCGACTACCACCTGGATAACGAGGTCACCGGCCTGATGGCGCTGGAGGCGCTCAGCGAGCGTTTGAAAGGCGCGGTACCGGGTATCGTGATTACCGCCGACCGCACCGAGGAGGTCGCCGAAGAAGTGAAGCGCTCGGGCTACCAGCTGCTTTTAAAACCGGTCAAACCCGCCGCCCTGCGCGCACTTTTGACCCGCACGCTGCAGGCCAGCCGCGCTAGGACCTAAACCTGGCGTGTCGAAAAGGGTAACTTTGCTACAGGAAAAGGCTGGTTCGAGCAACCCTACGCAGGGGCGCTGTGAATACCTCCCTGTACGCTACTTTCCCCATCTGACCGCCATGGATGGCGGGAATGCCGGAAAGGCAGGAGCTCCTTTTCGGCCCTGGCGAAAGACCCCTGCTACGGGTTACTCGAACCAGCGCAAGGTGTAGCGGCCTCTAAACAAGAAAACCTCGCTTATGGATACCATAAGCGAGGTCTCTGAAACTCACATACCCGCGGTCAGGATTCGACTTTCGGCGGCTCGACCTCGAGTTTCTGGGCGGCGATCACGGCTTGGGTGCGCGAATGAACGCCCAGCTTGCGCAG
Source organism: Vreelandella sp. GE22 (assembly GCF_968212445.1). Lineage (NCBI taxonomy): Bacteria > Pseudomonadati > Pseudomonadota > Gammaproteobacteria > Oceanospirillales > Halomonadaceae > Vreelandella > Vreelandella sp. GE22. The sequence goes on along the minus strand of NZ_OZ309110.1, from coordinate 642,109 downwards.
AATCGCGGTGACGTGGGCCTTGATGGTCGCCTCGGAGACGTTGAGCTCAAAAGCGATCTGCTTGTTCAAAAGGCCTTCGGTCAGCATGTTGAGCACGCGAAACTGCTGCGGCGTGAGCGAGGCGATCGCCTCGGCAAAGCGCGACTCCTCTTCGCTGGTCTCTTCCAAAATGCCGGCCAGCGCCTCGGGCAGCCATACTTCGCCCTGAAGGATCTCACCGACCGCCTCGGCAATCAGTTGAAGCGACGACGACTTGGGAATAAAGCCCGAGGCACCGTAGTCGATGGCGCGGCGCACGACGTAAGGCTCGTCGCTACCGGAGACCACCGCTACCGGCACGTCGGGCATCTGGCCGCGAAGCTGGATAAGTCCCGAGAAGCCGTGGGCGCCGGGCATGTGCAGATCGAGCAAAATCAGATCCGCGTCCGGGTGGCGGTTCACCACCTCGGTGGTAGCTTCCATGGTATCGGCTTCGACGATCTCCGCCTGGGGAGCCAATTGACGCAACGCCTGGGTAAGCGCTGCTCGAAACAGCGGATGATCGTCAGCGACGATAAACTTATGGGCTACTGCCATGATACTCCTCCGGTTCCTCGAGCGCGGGACATCTTTGCCGCAACGGCTAGCTCATACGGTTTAGCATGGTACCCCATGGGCTTTAAGTTACAAAAGCTCCGCCATGCACAATTTGTCATTCGTCATCCGGCGTAAAAAAACGGTGCCGGCTAAAAGCCGGCACCCGAACGGTTGTGACCTGCGTTCAACTTAACATAGCCTACCATTCAACGTCTGATATTCCTTGGCGGGCTACTGCGTGGCGCGATGCTCGATCAGATCGTCGACCACCGAGGGATCCGCCAGCGTGCTGGTATCCCCAAGCCCCTCGCACTCGTTGGCGGCGATCTTGCGCAGAATCCGGCGCATGATTTTGCCCGAGCGAGTTTTGGGCAGCCCCGGCGCCCACTGGATCACGTCCGGCGAGGCGATCGGCCCGATATCCTTGCGCACCCACTGGGTCAGCTCCTTCTTGAGCTCGTCAGAGGCCTCGATGCCATCATTCAAGGTGACGTAGATATAGATGCCCTGGCCTTTGATATCGTGCGGAAAGCCTACTACTGCCGCCTCGGCGACCGCTGAGTGCGCAACCAGCGACGACTCGATCTCGGCGGTGCCCATGCGGTGACCGGAAACGTTCAACACGTCATCTACCCGCCCGGTGATCCAGTAATAGCCGTCTTCATCGCGCCGGCAGCCGTCGCCGGTGAAGTACATGTTGTCGTAGGTCGAGAAGTAGGTCTGCACGAAGCGCTCGTGGTCGTCCCAGATAGAGCGCGCCTGCCCCGGCCAGGAGTCGAGCACCACCAGGTTGCCTTCGGTCGCACCTTCGAGAAGAGTGCCTTCGTTGTCGACGAGCGCCGGCTGGACACCGAAGAAAGGCCTGGTAGCGGAACCGGGTTTGAGGTCGGTCGCGCCGGGTAGCGGGGCGATCATGATGCCGCCGGTTTCGGTTTGCCACCAGGTATCGACGATCGGGCATTTTTCGTTGCCGATCACCCGGTAGAACCACTCCCAGGCCTCCGGATTGATCGGCTCGCCGACCGAGCCCAAAAGGCGCAGCGAGTCGCGAGAGCTTGAGTCCATCACGCTGTCGCCGTGGGCCATCAGCGCGCGCACCGCGGTCGGCGCGGTATAAAGGATATTCACCTGGTGCTTGTCGACGATCTCACCGATGCGGCCGTGGCTTGGGTAGCTGGGCACGCCTTCGAACATCAGCGTCGTCGCGCCATTGGCCAGCGGCCCGTAAACGATGTAGCTGTGACCGGTGACCCAGCCGACATCCGCCGTACACCAGTAGATTTCGCCTTCCTGGTAGTCGAACACGTACTGGTGGGTCATGGCCGCGAACAGCAGGTAGCCGCCGGAGGTGTGCTTGAGCCCTTTGGGCGCACCGGTGGAACCGGAGGTATAGAGAATGAACAGCGGATCTTCGGCGCCCATCGCTTCCGGCGCGCACTCGGTGGATTGCTGATCGACCAGATCACTGAACCAGATATCCCGCCCCTCGTGCCAGTCGATATCGCCGCCGGTGCGTTTGACCACCAGCACGTTCTTGCACACCTCGGTGCCATCGCGGGTCAGCGCCGCGTCGACGTTCTCCTTGAGCGGTACCTGTTTGCCGCCGCGTACGGACTCGTCGGCGGTGATGACCAGTTTGGAGTCGGCGCCGATCACGCGCTGGGCAACGGCGTCCGGGGAGAAGCCGCCAAACACCACCGAGTGCACCGCGCCGATACGCGCACAAGCGAGCATTGCCATGGCGGCTTCGGGAATCATCGGCATATAGAGCGTGACCGTATCGCCACGGCCGACGCCCAGGGACTTCATCGCGTTGGCAAGCTGGTTGGTGCGCTCGTAAAGCTCGCGGTAGCTTACGTGCTTGGTGTCATTCGGGTCGTCGCCTTCCCAGATGATCGCGGTCTGGTCGCCGCGCTTTTCCAGGTGGCGGTCCAGGCAGTTGGCGGCGACGTTGAGCGTGCCGTCCTCGAACCAGCGGATATCGACATTGTCACGTGAAAACGAGGTGTTCTTGATGGTGCCCGGCGCCTTGATCCAATCGAGTCGCTTGGCCTGCTCGGCCCAGAAACCTTCGGGGTCGTCGATGGAGCGCTGGTACAGGGCCTCATAACTGGCCTTGTCAGCCCATGCATTAGCAGCGATGTTATCGCGCACCGGATAAACGTTCTTATGCTCGCTCATGACACTGCCTCAGTCCGTGAAATTGCAATAGTTGGAAAACGGCGCCGCCCGTAGATCGTGCCGGGTCAGGCGGGCAAATATCAACCTAGCATAAACCTACTCAGAGCACCTTCCCCTTAGACATTGGTAGTAGCTAATTTGCCATAAAAAACAGGTGTTTAATGCCCTATTCTGGTTCAACTCGGGCGATGAAGCGAAGCGTGTGGGCGCAACGCCGGCACTTGTAGCGCCGCCCCTTGGCCGCCTGAGCATGGCGTTGGGCAGTGAAATGGTGGCTTTGGCAATCGCAGCGGTAGTGATAAGGCCGGCGCTGGGTTTGGGTGATATCCAAGCGGTGGGTCACGCGCGGGGCAAGGCCGTAAAGCTCGCGCATCACGGTTTGCCACTCGCGCCCGTGAGGCTTCAGGCGCGGGCCGTTTTTGAGATGGAACACCAGCCAGTGGGCCATTTCGTGGGGAATGACCTCATCAAAATAGGCCAGGCGGTTGTCCGCCATCAGCGCCGGGTTGAAGCGCAAGCCCCCGCGCCCCAGGTGGGCCTGGCCGGCGCTAGCGCCCTTGAGGTCGAACCACACCCTGGGCGCGGGTAAATGGGGGTGCACCTCGCGAGCCCGCGCCAGCGCCTCGTCGACGCGGGTGCGGGCAGCGTCAAAAAGCGCCGGCTGGCTTAACGCATTTAGCCGCTCGAGCGGCCAGGCGGGCAGTGGAGAAATACGCATTGATGATAAACTAGCTCCCAGGTGACGCTTGCCAGTGTGAGCGATCGCGCCGGATTTCTCAAAATGATCGAACGAGGCCTTTTATGGCAGTTGAACCGCAAAGTAGCAGTGAAAATTCCGAGCAGCTCCCGCCGGAGCCGCTGCTGGACGACGAGCAGCTCGACCGGCTGGACGACTTTCTCGACTCCGACCGCGTCGGCGAAGACGCGCTGGATCTGATTTCTGCCCACGGCTTTTTGGTGGCGCTGGCCGTGGCCCCCAGCGAGCAGCCTCACGACACCTGGCTCAAGGAGCTTTTTCAGGGCGAGCCCGACTACCAGGACGCCGCCGAGCGCGATGAGATCACCGGGCTCTTGGCCACCCTTCGCGACAATGCGGTCAGCGTGCTAGAGCAAGGGGGGCTTCCGGAGCTGCCCTTCGAGCTGAGCCTGGACGGCATTGCGCCGGAAGAGACGCCCATCGGCGACTGGTGCGCCGGGTTCATGGAAGCGGTGTTTAGCGACGAAAGCGCCTGGTTCCAGGACGATGAGGAGGCCGCGGCTACGCTACTTTTGCCTTTCATGCTGCTCTCCGGGCTTTTCGACGACGAGCCGGACATGCAGGATTTAGCCGGCGACACCGCCCGCCAGGAGGAGCTCGTTGCGCAGTTGCCGGAGCTGGTGCTCGATTTATACCTGCACTACCGCGTACCGCCGGAAACCGCCAAGCCCAAGCCACGGCCCAAAAAGCCCGCCGGTAAAAAATCGCCCAAGGGCAAAAAGCGTTAGAGCCGACCTACTTAAGGCGCATCACCACCGCGTTCAGCAGCCCGTAAATCCACTCGCGGGCACGCTGGCCCCAGGGGCGCTCACCCCAGGCGGTGGCATCGACCTCGTCGCTTGCGGCGAAGTTACGCTCGAAAAGCGCCTGAACCTGGCGGGCCATATCAAAAGATTCGATCTCCTGATTGGCCTCCAGGTTGTAGTGCAGGTTCCAGTGATCGAAGTTACACGACCCGATACTCACCCAGTCGTCGGCGAGCACGAACTTGGCGTGGATGAAGGTCGGCTGGAACTCGTAAATCCGCACTCCCGCTTTCAATAGCGCCTGATAGTAACGCTGCCCGGCGTAGCGCACGCCCGGGTGGTCGTGTTTTTGGCCAGGCAACAGCAAACGCACATCGACCCCGCGCCGGGCCGCCCAGGCCAGCCGCCGGCGCAGTGAAAACGTCGGTACGAAGTACGGCGTGCAGAGCCAAAGCCGCGTGTCGGTGTGGCGCACCCGCTCAAAAAGCGAACGCCGGATCGCCTGGTAGCGATAGCCCCGGGCCGGCATCACCCGCCCCTTGGCGCCGTCATCGAACGCCGGCGGCGTACGGCGCTCGACCAGCTCGCACTCGGGGCTACCCTTGGCGCGGCGCGTCAGCTTCGAGCGCCACAGCCGGCGAAATAGTGACTCCCAGTCGTTAACCGATGGGCCCTCGACGCGCACGGCAATTTCATACCAGGCCTTCAAAAACTCATCCACCGCGCCGAAGCCACCGGTAAACGCCACCCCCCCATCCACCACCACGATCTTGCGGTGATCCCGGCTCAAGTTACGTGCCAGCGAATGAAGCCCCAGCGGGTTGAAAAAGCGCAGCGCCACGCCCCCTTCCATTAGCCGCGCACGGTCTTTACGCGCAAGCCCCCGGGCGCCGTAGCCATCGAGCAGCAAATATACCTTCACTCCCCGCGCGCTGGCGTCGATCAGCGCCTGACTTAGCCGGTCGGCAAGCTCGCCGGACTCCATCAGGTAGAGTTCGACGAAAATATAGTGTTCGGCGCTCGCCATCGCCTCGAGCATCTCGGGCAGAAATATGGATGCTTCGGGCAGCAGGGTAAAGCGATTACCGTCGCGCCATATGGGCGACATGGCGACTCCTCGGCCGTTAACGGGGTTTAAGCGAACGGTGCACGTAAAGGTCGTAGCGGCTGGTTTTGCCCAGCAGCGTATGATTGGGCGCGGGGCCTTCGATGGGCGGCGCCTTGCGCGGGCGCTTGACCGCCACGCGGTGAGTGGCCACATCCAGCGCCTGCTCCAGAAGAAGCGGCGCATCGTCGTCGCTGCCCGCCAAAAGCCGAAACAGACGCATCTCCTTTTTCACCAGCGCGGACTTCTCCCGGTGAGGGAACATCGGGTCCAGATGAACGACTTCCGGGATAAAGCCGGCCTGCTCGACCAGCGCGGCGAGCGCGCGGGCAGCGTCGCCATGAAGCAGGTGCATTCGCGCCACGATCATCTCAACCTGGCTTTCGCGGGCGGCGCGGGCCAGGCCGTCTTCGAGCAGCGCGGCGATCGCCGCTACCCGCTCGATCAACAGCACCGGCGCCCCAAGGCTTGCCAGCACGAAGGCGTCGCGGCCAAGTCCGGCGGTGGCATCCACCACACTCGGTGTCACGCCCTGGCTCAAGCCACACGCCTTGGCGATCAGCTGGCCGCGCCCGCCGCCGAACTGGCGCCGGTGCCCGGCCTTGCCGCCGACGAAATCCACGCTCAAGGGGTGGCCGAACTCCCCAGGCTCGCCCGCAAGCGCTAGCCGCCCGTCTATTTCGGCCAGGCTCAGCCCGGCGGGAAGCCCAAGGCCTGGGGCCTGCACGCTATTCATGCAGGCTTCTTCCAGGCCACGTCGTTGCGCAGATAAACCGGCTGCACCTCGATCGGGGCCTGGCCGCCGCCGCTTTCCAGAGTGCGCAGCGCAAGCCAGGCCATCTCCTCGGCCCGGGGCTCGAGATCGCTCAGGTGCTGGGTCATGCTCGCCTTCAAGAGATCGTCGAACTGCTCCCAGAGGGTAAATCCCGAGCCGACACCGACCCAGTCGGTCTGCAGGTCGGGTAGCAATACCCGGGTAGGCGCTACGACCACCTCTTCATCGATCAACGTGGGGGCGTCGTTCTGACAGTGCCAGGCAGCGGTGTAGACTTCTCCCATGCGCGCATCGAGGGCGGTCACGACATGGCGAACGTGGTAGCGCCGATGAGCCTGGAGCGCCAGCGCCTCGAGGGTGGAGACGCCCACCAGCGGGCAGTCGAGGCCGAACGCCAACCCCTGGGCGGTGCCCGCGGCGATACGCAGCCCGGTAAACGAGCCCGGCCCCTGGCCATAGGCAATACCGCTGAGCGCCTTCGGGGCGATCCCGGCTTCACTGAGCACGTCGTCCACCATGGGCATTAGCCGCTTGGTATGGGCGCGCGGGGTATGCTCGAAGCGGGCCAGACATTCGCGGCGCTCGCCCTCGGCGCGGATGAGCGCCGCGGAACAGGCACTCGACGAGGCGTCCAGGGCGAGAAGGTATGACGGCATGACGACTTGATACTCCAATCCAGGGGCGCAGGTAACAGGGGCGCCTCGAGGCGATATGATAAAACCAGGCGTTGAACGCCGAAAGCCCGGCGATGTAAAAGGCCCGCATTAGCGGGCCCCGGTGCCTGAAAAGCCAGTAATTTAGCTCAGGGCGTCTTTCACTTGTTGCGTGATGTCGGCAACGCTGCCCACCCCTTCCACGCGCTGGTACTGGGGCGCCGCCTCGGGTTCTTGCGTGGCCCACTGCTGGTAGTAGTCGATCAGTGGTGCGGTCTGGTCGTGATAGACCGACAGACGATTGCGCACCGTGGACTCCTGATCGTCTTCGCGCTGAATCAGGGTTTCGCCGGTCACATCGTCCTTGCCAGGCTCTTTGGGCGGGTTATGGTCGATGTGATAGACGCGCCCGGAGCTTGGGTGTACGCGGCGCCCGGCCATACGGTCGACGATCTCTTCGTCGGGCACGGCGATTTCCAGCACGTGGTCGATCTTCACGCCGCCTTCGCGCATGGCGTCGGCCTGGGGAATGGTGCGCGGGAAGCCGTCGAAGAGAAAACCGTTTTCGCAGTCGGGTTGGCTAATGCGCTCTTTCACCAGGTCGATGATGATGTCATCGGACACAAGCCCGCCGGTTTGCATGATTTCCTGAACCTTCAGGCCAAGCTCGGTGCCGTCCTTGATGGCCGTGCGGAGCATGTCGCCGGTCGAGATCTGCGGAATCTTGAACCGCTCGCAAATGAACCGGGCCTGGGTTCCCTTACCCGCGCCTGGGGCACCCAACAAGATTAAACGCATGGCACTGCTCCTCGAGTCATAAATCGTTCAAAGTAATAAAACGGTCAAAGTAAACGTGAATAGAAGGACAATAACCGGGCCACTCGGGCGGCACAACTCTCCAAAAGCCTCAAACGAGCGCTTTTTTTCGTTTGGCCCGGCGCCTTGCCTCAAAAGGGGGTCGATGAAACGCAAGCGGCGCCCATAAAAATGGGCGCCGCTTACTTTCCGCCAACGCTGCCTAGAGCAGCAGGCGACGGATATCGGTCAGCACATCGGCCAAAAACGCGGTGAAGCGCGCAGCGTCAGCGCCGTTGATCGCACGGTGATCGTAAGAGAGCGACAGCGGCATCATCAAACGCGGCTGGAAGGCAGCGCCGTCCCAGACCGGTTTCATCTGCGACTTCGACACGCCCAGGATCGCGACTTCCGGAGCGTTGACGATCGGCGTGAACGCCGTGCCGCCAATCGAGCCAAGGCTCGAAATGGTGAAACAGCCGCCGGTCATCTCGTCGCGCTTGAGCTTTTTGCTCTGCGCTTTCTTGCCAAGTTCGGCCATCTCCTTGGCGATGTCGATCAAGGATTTCTTGTCCGCATCGCGAAGAACCGGCACCATCAGGCCTTCGGGCGTGTCCACGGCGATACCGATATGGACGTACTTCTTCCATACCAGGGTTTCGCCGTCGCCCTTCAAGCTTACGTTGAACTGCGGGAACTTCCTGAGGGCAAAGGCGCAGGCCTTGACCAAAAACGGCAGCGGCGTGAGTTTCGCGCCCTGGGCTTCGGCCTCGGCTTTCATCGACTTGCGGAAGTTCTCGAGCTCGGTGATGTCCGCCTCGTCGAACTGGGTCACGTGGGGCACGTTCACCCAGCTTCTGTGCAGATTGGTCGCGCCCATCTTGAGCAGACGCCCCATCGGCTTCTCTTCCACTTCGCCGAACTGGCTGAAGTCGACCTCCGGAATCGGCGGAATGCCGCTGCCGCCGCCGGCAGGGGCCGCGCCAGCCTGGGCCTTCGCACCGCCCTCGTTGGAGAGCGCCTGCTTGACGTAGGCCTGCACGTCCTCTTTCAGGATGCGCTCTTTCGGACCGCTGGGCTTGACGAGTTCGAGGTCGACGCCGAACTCACGGGCGAGCATGCGTACCGCGGGGCCGGCGTGGACCAGCTTGCCGTCGCGCGGTTTGTGCGCCGCCATGGCCGCTTCCGGGCTTGGCGAGCCACCCGCGCTTTCGCCCTTGCCTTTCGAAGGGGCCTTGTCAGCGGATTTGCTCTCGGTTTTTTGGGTCTCCGACTTCTTGCTCTCAGAGCCTTGGTTCGAGGTGCTGTTCTCAGCGTCCTTCTGTTGATCCGACGGCTTGCCGGTGGGCTTTTTCGCCTTTTTGGCACCGCCCGAGGAGGCCACTTCGATAATCGCGATCACCGTGCCTTCCGAGACGGTATCGCCCTCCTTGACGCTGACCTCGACCAGCTTGCCCTTGTAAGGGCTCGGTACGTCCATCGAGGCCTTGTCGGACTCCAGCGTGATCAGCGCGTCTTCTTCGTTGACCTCGTCGCCCTTGGACACGGCGATTTCGATGACCGGCACTTCCGAGGCGCCGGAAAGATCCGGTACGCGAACTTCCTTGCGCTCGGTCCCCCCGCTCTCTTCCTCGTCATCGTCCTCGTCGTCATCGGCTTCATCGGACTCGGTATCGCCGGCATCGGAAGCCGGGTCTTGCTTTTGCTCCGGCGCGTCGTCCGCGCTATCGCTTTCGTCCTCGCCGGCTCCTTCGCCTTCGATTTCGATCTGGCCGATCACGTCGCCTTCCGAGACGGTGTCGCCCTCTTTCACGGTGAAAGAGACGATCTTACCGGTGTGTGGGCTCGGCACGTCCATCGAAGCCTTATCGGACTCGAGCGTGATCAACGCGTCTTCGGCCTCGACGCTATCGCCTTCGCTGACGGCGACCTCGATGATCTCGACGTTCTCGGAGCCACCAAGGTCGGGTACGATAATATCGACGGTCTGCTTACCGCCGGATTGTTTGGCACTGCCGGAGGAAGCGCTTTTCTGCTCGCTTTTCTGCTCCTGCTGGCCTTCGTCCTGGGCGGCGCTTTCTGGCTGCTCGCTGCTTTGTTGGTCGTCGCTTTCGGCCTGCTCGCCGTCGCCGTCGCCGTCGCCGTCGCCGTCGCCGTCATCATCACCCTCGACTTCGAGCTCGATGATGTCGTCGCCTTCGGAGACCTTGTCGCCTTCTTTTACCAGCACCTTGACGACCTTGCCGCCCTTGGGCGAGGGAACATCCATGCTGGCCTTGTCGGATTCCAGCGTTATCAGGGCGTCTTCCGCTTCGATGACGTCGCCTTCTGACACCGCAATCTCGATGATTTCGACATCGGTATCGCCACCGATATCGGGAACTTTGATGATTTCGCTACTCAAGGTCGCGCTCCTTCCAAATCGGATCGAGCCGGCGGGCACTGCCCACCGGGCTGCGGTTTAGCTAGTCAGCGGGTTACGCTTGTTGGCGTCGATGTTGTACTTCTTCATCGCCTCGCCCACCAGCTTACGTTCGATATCGCCACGCTCGGCCAGCGCCCGCAGGGCGGCGACCACCACGAAGTAGCGGTCCACCTCGAAGAAGCTTCTCAGCTTCTCGCGGGTGTCCGAGCGGCCAAAGCCGTCGGTGCCCAGTACGGTGTACTCAGTCGGCACCCAAGCGCGGACCTGATCGGCATAAAGCTTCATGTAGTCCGTCGAGGCGATGGCCGGGCCCTCGCGGCCTGCCAGGCACTTGGTGACGTGGGGCGTTTGCGCCTCACTCTCCGGGTTCAGGAAGGCTTCGCGATCAAGGGTTAGCGCTTCACGACGCAGCTCGTTGAAGCTGGTGACGCTCCAGATATCGGCGCCCACTTGCCAATCCTCGGCCAGAAGCTCCGCCGCGGCTTCGACCTCGCGCAAAATGGTGCCGGAACCGAGCAGTTGAACGCGGCCCTTGTCACCTTTGGTTTCGCGCAGCAGGTACATGCCTTTGACGATATCGTCGGCGGGCACGTCCTCGAGCTCCGGGTGCTCGTAGTTCTCGTTCATCACGGTCAGGTAGTAGAAGCAGTTCTCCTTATCGGTGAACATGCGCTTCAGACCGTCCTGAACGATCACCGCGATTTCGTGGCCATAGGTCGGATCGTAGCTTCTGCAGTTGGGGATGGTGGAGGCCTGGATCAGGCTGTGGCCATCCTGGTGTTGCAAGCCTTCGCCGTTGAGCGTGGTCCGCCCGGCGGTGCCGCCGACCATGAAGCCGCGCGCCTGCAAATCGCCTGCCGCCCAAGCCAAATCGCCAATGCGCTGGAAACCGAACATCGAGTAGTAGATGTAAAACGGCAACAGCGTGACGTGGTTGTTGCTGTAGGAGGTCGCGGCCGCCATCCAGGCCGACATCGCACCCGCCTCGGTAATACCTTCCTCGAGAACCTGACCTTTCTGGTCCTCGCGGTAGTACATGATCTGGCCTTTATCCATCGGCTCGTATTTCTGCCCGGCCGCGGAGTAAATACCCAGCTGGCGGAACATGCCTTCCATGCCGAAGGTACGCGCTTCGTCCGGGATGATAGGCACGACGTACTTGCCAAGCTTCTTGTCCTTGACCAGGCCGTTGAGCACGCGCACGAAGGACATGGTGGTCGACACTTCACGGCCGCGCGAACCGCCGAGCTGCGAGGCGAAGGTCTTGTCTTCGAGGGTAGGGATTTCCAGCGCCTCGAAGTCGCTCTGGCGACTCGGCAGGTAGCCGTTCAGGCGCTCGCGCTGCAGGTGCATGTACTTGAGCTCCGGGGAGTCCTCCTCGGGCTTGTAGTACGGCACTTCCTGCAGCTGCTCGTCAGAAAGCGGAATGCCGAAGCGGTCGCGGAATTTCTTCAGCGCCTCGTGCTCCATGCTCTTGACCTGGTGGGCCTCGTTGGCCGCTTCGCCGTCGCCGGCACCCATGCCGTAACCTTTTACGGTATGCGCCAGAATGACCGTCGGCTTGCCGTTTTGGGTATTCACCGCTTCGTGGTAGGCCGAGTAGACTTTGAACGGGTCGTGACCGCCGCGGTTGAGCTTCCAGATGTCTTCGTCTGAGAGATCCTTGACCATCTCTTCGGTTTCCGGGTATTTGCCGAAGAAGTGCTCGCGGGTGTAGGCGCCACCGTTGGCCTTGTAGTTCTGGTACTCACCATCGACCGCTTCGTCCATGCGCTTTTGCAGAACGCCCTTGCTGTCCTTCTCGAACAGCGAGTCCCAATGGCGGCCCCAAACGACCTTGATGACGTTCCAATCGGCACCGCGGAACACACCTTCGAGCTCGTCCATGACGCGGGAGTTACCGCGTACCGGGCCGTCGAGGCGCTGCAGGTTGCAGTTGATGACAAAGATCAGATTGTCGAGGTTCTCACGGCCCGCCAGCGAGATCGCGCCCAGGGATTCCGGCTCGTCGCACTCGCCGTCGCCCATGAAGCACCAGATCTTACGATCGTGCATGTCCTTGAGCTCACGGTGATGCAGGTACTTCATCACGTGGGCCTGGTAGATGGCCTGAATGGGGCCAAGTCCCATGGAAACCGTGGGGAACTGCCAGTAGTCCGGCATTAGCCAGGGGTGCGGGTAGGACGAAAGACCGTCGCCGTCGACTTCCTGGCGGAAGCTGTCCATCTGATCCTCGGACAGCCGCCCTTCCAGGTAGGAGCGCGCGTAGATACCCGGCGCCACGTGGCCCTGGATGTAGACCAGGTCGCCGGCGAAGTCGTCCTTTGCCGCGCGGAAGAAGTGGTTGAAGCCCACATCATAAAGCGTGGCCGAGGACATGAAACTTGCGATGTGGCCGCCCAATCCCGGGTTTGCCCGGTTGTTACGAATGACCTGGGCGATCGCGTTGTAGCGAATCAGCGAGCGGATACGCCGCTCCATGAACAAATCGCCCGGCATCTGCGCTTCGCGGTGAACCGGAATCGTATTACGGTGCGGGGTCGTCACCGAGAAGGGCACCTTCATACCGTCCCGACGCATGCGATCCGCCAGGCGGGTCATCAGGTAGCGGGCGCGATCTTCGCCCTCACGATCCAGTACCGATTCCAGGGATTCCAGCCACTCCGTGGTTTCGACCGGATCGAGATCTTCTCTTGTCTCCAGACTCATAGAGGTCTCTCCGAATGACGATAAATGACAATACGCCCGCGACCCTTTTGGGGATGGGGCGGCTGCGACGTTGAGCCGCCAAGGCCGATAAAAGCCGAGCTTGCGTGTCTTGAACGTTTTTTATTCTACATTCAACGAGCTACCCGATCAGGCAAACGCTCGAGAATGTAGGAAAGCTACATAGGGGCCGTAAAGGGTAGCCTTTTGTATATAGAAGATACCGCAAAGTCGCTATTCTGCCAATTCCAGCGCGATGGAAATTCCATCCAAAACAGCATATTGCACCGCAACATAGCGCTTTTGGAAGCTATTTCCATACCCTCGACTGGCGGGAACTGTAGTCAAACTACCGTTTTATTTCCCGACGAATGAATGCGTTGGGCTTGTCAGACGCCCTGCTCGCCTAACGCAGGCGCAATGACGGTGAATTCAGACGTTGATGATAGTAGGCCCAATCAAAGCAGGGTCCCGGGTCCTCTTTACGAAGCGGGGCAATATGCGCGTGGCCGGTAATGCGCGACGCATCGAGCGCCGGATAACGCGCTATCAGCCACCGGGTCGCCGCGACCAGGCTTTTGTACTGGGCGCGGGTAAACGGACTCACGCCGTCGCCTTCGAGCTCGATACCCACGGAAAACTCGTTGAGCGCCTCGCGCGAACGCCCAAGGCAAGGGTCGAACCAGCGTGAGCGCCCGGCGTGCCAGGCGCGCCGGTCGGTATCGACAAACTGCACGCACTCGCCGTCGCGGCGGATCAACAGATGCGCAGAGACGCGAAGGTGGGCAATCGTTTCGAAAAACGGGTGGCGCTTCGCATCCAGGGTATTGGTAAACAGCGCCTCGATCGCCGGGCCGCCAAACTGGCCAGGCGGCAGGCTGATCGCGTGAATCACCAAAAGCGACACTTCGCCGCCCGCGCGCTCGTCTGCATTGGGCGATCTGGCCTGGCGTGCGCCAGGCCAGATGCCCGGGATACCGGGTTGGACCACGTCACCACTCTCCTCTAGGTTCGGGTAGTAAATTCACTATACTCTGCGCTATACCTACGCCTTGAGACCATACCGCCATGCATTATCAAAACGCTCTTGCCGAAGAGATCCGCGAAAGCGCCGCCCGCCTGCTGGCGGAGGACGTGGGCGCGGGGGACATCACTGCGCAGCTGATTCCCGAGCACCAGTGGGCGACCGCCCGCGTCAGTGCACACCAAAACGCGGTGCTTTGCGGCGTGGCCTGGGTCGACGAGATTTTTCGCCGTCTGGACAGCCGCGTTACGCTGCGCTGGGAAGCAGCGGATGGCGACACCATTACGCCCGAGCACCATTTTCTGGAACTGGAGGGCCCGGCGGCCAGTCTGTTAACCGGCGAGCGCGCCGCGCTAAACATTCTACAAACGTTGAGTGCGACGGCCACGACGACCCGTGCCTACGTTGACCTTCTAAAGGGCACCTCGACCCGGCTACTCGATACCCGCAAGACGCTGCCGGGAATGCGCATCGCCCAGAAGTACGCGGTGACCTGCGGCGGCGGGCACAATCATCGCTTGGGCCTTTGGGATGCTTTCCTGATCAAGGAGAGCCACATTACGGCCTGCGGCGGCATCCAGGCCGCCGTGTCCCAGGCGCGCAAGCTTGCAAGCGATGTGCTCGTCGAGGTCGAGGTCGCCACTTTTGAGGCGCTCGACCAGGCACTGGCCGCCGGCGCCGATATCGTCATGCTGAATAACTTCGAGATTGAGGATCTCTACGTGGCGGTGGAGATCAACGGCGGCCGGGCGGTATTGGAGGCCTCGAGCAACGTGGATGCCACCACGCTAAGAGCCATCGCCGAGACCGGGGTCGACACGATTTCGAGCGGCGCGCTGACCCAGGATATCGCCTCGATCGACCTTTCCATGCGCATCACCCAAACCTTTAGCATTTAGCTCTCAAGCGTAAGGCGTTAGGTCTCGACGGCCTTGAGCGCCTTGCTCATGTGGTAGCGCTTGAGCCACTCGCCGCTGCGCTCCACCCACTGCTCGCCGTGGTTTTCAAAGCCGCGGCGCTCGAGGCGCTCATAAAGCACCAGGCTCGCCTCGATCTCGACCCGCGTAATGCCCTGCTCGAGCAGCAGGCGCTCGGCGTGGATCAGCAGGGTACTGCCGATCCCGCGCCCGGTAAGCGAGGGCCAAACGTAGAGGGTGACAATCCGCGCGTTTTGGCTGTCGAGCTCCAAAAAGCCCACGCAGCGCCCGTCGCATACCGCCACCAGGGTCGTATAAAAGGCGTGGCGGGCCGCCCAGGCGCTGGCCTCGCGGGGCAGCGCGTTGGCCCAAGCTTCGCGCTCACTCGTCGCGTAGTGGCTCGCCGCCCCCTGCATCACCGCGTGATAAAACACCTCCGCTTGATCCGAGGCGTCGCGCCCCAGGGCCTGGCGGTAGGTAATGCGCGCGGCCGGCTCTCGTGTTGTCGTCATGCACCACCTCTACGCAGGGTTCGGGGGTTAAAACATAAGGCCCCTCGGATTTTCCAGTCGCTCGGCCCAGGCGCCTTGCTGCTTTATACTGGGGCACCTATCTCAGCACAAGGCCACGCGATGCACAACGCCCCGCCCTTTTCACTCGCGCCCGTTGGACTGATAGCGAGCGACTACCCGGACAAGTTCGGCATACCGCGCCAGCCAGGGCTTGCCCCGGCGGCCAGGGCGACCCTCGAACTGCAGGCGCCCTATAACGACCCACTGGCGGTGCGAGGGCTCGAAACCTTTAGCCATTTGTGGCTGAGTTTCATCTTTCACCAAAGCCCCACACGCTGGACACCGCTGGTACGCCCGCCAAGGCTTGGCGGCAATCAAAAGGTCGGGGTGTTCGCCAGCCGCAGCACCCATCGCCCCAACCGGCTAGGGCTTTCGCTGGTCAAACTGGTGGGCATCGAGCTCAAAAACGGCGTGCGCCTGCAACTGGAAGGGTGCGATCTTGTCAGCGGTACACCGGTCGTGGATATCAAGCCTTACCTGCCCTGGGCGGAATCGGTGCCCGAGGCACAAGCGGGCTTCGCACCGCAAGCGCCTACGCTCAAGGCGGTCGAATTCAGCGCCAAAGCGCTGACCTTTTTGGGAAACCGTCCGGACCGAGCGTCGCTTTATGCGCTGATCGAGCAGGTACTCAGCCAGGACCCGCGCCCCGCCTATCACACCAGCGGCGAGCGCGTGTACGGCCTGCGCCTGCGCGATGTGGAAGTAAAATTTTGCGCCGCCCAAAACAACGCCACCACCCTGGAGGTGGTGGCTATCGAACCCGGCAGCGCCTAGTGCTTAAGATTAGTACTTAATCCCAGTACTCAAGATTAGCGCTTAGCCCGGAAAGGTAATGCCCAGGCGGCGGCCGACTTCTTCGTAGGCCTCGATCACGCCCCCGAGCCCTTGGCGGAAGCGGTCCTTGTCCATCTTCTCGCGGGTGCTGGCGTCCCACAAACGGCAGCCATCCGGGGAGAACTCGTCGCCGAGTACGATCTCACCCTTGAACACGCCGAACTCGAGCTTGTAGTCCACCAGCAGCATGCCGCCCTCATGAAAGAGCTGCTTGAGCACCTGGTTGACCTTGTAGGTCAGCTTCTTCATTTGTAAAAGCTGCTCGGAGGTGGCCCAGCCGAAGGTCTCCGCTAATGATTCGTTGATCATCGGGTCGCCTTTCTCGTCGTTTTTCAAGAAAAGCTCGAAGGTGGGCGGCGTCAGCGCCTGCCCTTCCTCGATGCCCAGACGCTTGACCAGACCGCCGGCGGCGACGTTACGGATCACACACTCGACCGGAATCATCTCCATTTTCTTGACCAGGCTCTCGGTATCACAGAGCTGCTTTTCGAAATGGGTAGGAATCCCGGCCTCTTCCAAACGCTCCATGATGAAGGCGTTGAAGACGTTGTTGACCATCCCCTTGCGCGCCAGCGACTCCATCTTTTTGCCATCAAAAGCGCTGGTGTCGTCGCGAAACTTAAGGACCAGCAGGTCCGGGTCGTCGGTGGTGTAGACCGACTTGGCTTTGCCAGCGTAGAGTTCGTCACGCTTTTCCATGGGGGCTCCGAATAATGTAGTTAAACGTTAGCGCAAGTAGCCGGTAACGCGCTCGAGAAGCTCGCGCTGATCACTGGCACTGAATTCGCGATCGCTTGCATTGATGGCGCGAAGTACGCTTTCGTTGCCCTGGGGCTCGAGCACCAAGCGAATGTTCTGGGTCATACGGCGAACGTCGTTACTAAAGACAACCTGAATCGGGTTGCGGCCCTCTTCCGAGGCGGTCATGTAGTTGACCAGAAATTCGTAGTTCTCCGGCGACTTTTCGACCAGCTCACGGCGATTCTCGACGGTGAAATCCTGGGTCATGTAGTGGTCGAGCTCGGCCCATACGCGCTCGGCATCTTGCGGAATGACCGCTTCCCACTCGCCGTCTTGCTGGCGAATTTGCAAGCTGCGCTCGTTGGAAAGGCGCTGCGCGTTCCAGGAGGAGGCGCTGGCCGTGGCGCTGCGCGCGCCCAGATACTCTTCCAGGGCGTCGAGGCAGCTGCTTGCCGCTTGGCCGTTTTGCTCGCAGCGCACTTCGCTACTGCCCGCGCGCAGCGCGCTTTGCAGTTCAAGCCTGGCCTGGGAGGTGACGATCACGCCCTGATTGGCATCGCTTTGTTGGATACCCAGCCCACGGCTTTGCGCGAAGGCTTCAAGCTGAGGCCACACGGCGCCGGTATCGGCGGCGACGACCAGCCAAGCGCGGCTGCCTACCTGGCGGCGCTCGACGTATTCGGGCTCCAGGCCACTGCCGATCGAAAGCGACGGCGGCGGAGCAACGTCGGCGGCGCTTTCGACCCGGCTGCCCTGAAGCGATGCCTGGGGGACCGGCATGGCATCGTTGTAGCGCTGGGCGTTACGGCTTTCCGGCAGCACCAGCGGCGAAGCCGGGGTGACGTCGGCGTAGTCCAGATTGCGATCGTCATAGAAGCCATCGCGTGCGCAGCCAGAAAGCGCCACCCCCATAACCAGTGCCAGCGGCATACATTTCAGCGCGGGTCTTTTAAGCACAGAGCTCATCAAGCCACCTTAAGTCAACAGTTCACTCGCCCGGCGTGGCCGGGCATTGGGGTCGGACGCCGTTACTCTTCGACGACGCCAGCCAACTGCAGCGCTTCACTAACAGTGGCGTGGTATTTTTCCGAAAGCCAAGTCAAGGGCAGCCGAATGCCCGCGTCCATGTAGCCCATGCGGTTGAGCGACCACTTGACGGGGATCGGATTGGACTCGATCCCGAGATTCGTGTGAAGCGGCATCAAACGCGTATTGATCTGGTGCGCTTTCTCACTATCACCGGCAACCGCCGCGCTGCACAGCTCGTGCATGGCGCTGGGGACGACGTTGGCGGTCACCGAGATATCGCCGTGCCCCCCCATCAGCATGAAGTCACAGGCGGTTGCATCGTCACCAGAGTAGAGCATGAAACCGCTGCCTTTGAGCCGTGCAATTAGATCTTCCGCGCGCTCAAGGTTCCCGGTGGCGTCCTTCAAACCGATGATATTGTCCACTTCGGCCAAACGCACCACGGTTTCGTTGTAAAGATCCGAGCAGGTGCGCCCCGGCACGTTGTACATGATGACCGGCAGTTTGCTGCCCTCGGCCACCGCTTTGAAGTGCTGGTACAGGCCCTCCTGGGTGGGCTTGTTGTAGTACGGGCAGACCGACAGGCAGTAGTCCGCGCCTACCTCGCTTGCGTAACGGGCAAGCTCTACCGCCTCAGAAGTCGCGTTGGCGCCAGTACCGGCGATGACCGGAATGCGCCCGTTCACTTCCTCCACCACGCTTCGAATCACATCGAAATGCTCGGCAAAAGACATCGTGGTGGGCTCGCCGGTCGTGCCCGCGGCGACGATGGCGTCGGTGCCGTTCTCGAGATGGAAGTTCACCAGACGACGTAACGCCTCCCAGTCGATATCGCCATTGACTTTCATTGGCGTCGCCAGGGCGACTATGCTGCCTGTGATCATCCGCTTATTCCTCACCTGGTAAGTGTAAATACGTCATATTAAAACGATCGGCCCGCTCGAAGCGTTCTAAAACGCCCTCGTCTTGCCGCCGACAGGCACATTCAAGAGGCAAATGGTACTCAGCGCACTCGAACCTGTACAGCGTAAAGCGCGCCAAGTTTTCACCTGGCCGGGCAAGAGACGCTCCCGCCGACTTTGACACAGAGAGCCCAGTTGCGTGTAATCGAGCAACACCCCCCAGTAACAGGAGCTTTTCAATGGCCGTGGAAGTAGGCAAACCCGTTCCCGATTTCAGCGCCCCGGCGACCAGTGACACCACCGTAACGCTCTCGGATTACAAGGGCCAGCAGGTGGTCGTTTACTTCTACCCCAAGGCGAGCACCCCCGGCTGCACCACCGAAGGGGGCGATTTCCGTGACCACAAGGAGGCGTTCGCAGCGGCCAATACGGTGGTGATCGGCGTCTCCCGAGACGGCATTCGCGCCCAGGAGAACTTCAAGGCCAAGCAGGCGTTCAACTTCGAGCTGATCTCCGACAAGGACGAAACGGTGTGTTCGATTTTCGACGTCGTCAAGCTAAAAAAGATGTACGGCAAGGAGCACCTGGGGATCGAGCGCAGCACCTTCTTGATCGATAAAGACGGCGTACTGGCCAAGGAGTGGCGTGGTGTCAAGGTACCCGGCCACGTCGAAGAGGTGCTGGCCGAGGCCCAAGCCCTCGACCCGCAAAGCGCTTAACCCAAAGCGCCCGCCAGAGGCTCTGGCGGGCGCTTACTGTGGCGTTTTAGAGCGGCTTCTGGACTGGCTTATAGTCTGCTTTCGTCCGTCACCATGATGCCAGGCTCCTCGAGCGCTTGCCGGGTATTGACGCGCCTGGGCCAGGCGTAGACCAGCGCTTTTAAAAGCGTGGCCAGGGGGATCGCGAAGAAGATGCCCCAAAAGCCCCAGATACCGCCAAAGAACAGCACGGCGACGATGATCGACACCGGGTGGATGTTGTTGGTCTCCGAGAACAGAATCGGCGAAAGCACGTTGCCATCCAGCGCCTGAATGATGGCGTAGGCGAGCAGCACGTAGGCGAACTGCTCGCCGATACCGAACTGAAAGCCCGCCACTGCGGCTACCGGCAGCGTGACCACGGCGGCGCCGATAAACGGCACCAGCACCGAAAAGCCGACCAGCACCGATAAAAGCGCGGTATAAGGCAGGCCAAACAGCGTGAAGGTGAAAAACGCCACCGTGCCCACGATGATAATCTCGATGGATTTACCGCGGATATAGTTGGCGATCTGGACATCCATTTCCCGCCAGATGCGCGTCAAGAGCGTACGCTTTTGCGGCAATAAAGAAAGAATGAAGCCCACCAGCTTGTCGCGATCCTTGAGCATGAAAAGCACCAGAATCGGCACCAGCACCAGGTAGATGATGATCGACATCACGTTACCCAATGAGGCCAGCGACAGCGTCAGCGCGCGCTGGCCAAGCTGGCTGATCTCGCGGCTGGCCACGCCCACCCAGCTCTGCATCTGGTCCGGGGTGATCAGGTTGGGGTAGCGAGCCTGAAGATCGTCGAGCCACGCTTGGCTGCTGGCGAACATGCGCGGCGACTCCTGCACGAGCCCCACCAACTGATTCCAGATCAACGGCATCAAAATGAAGGCCAGGGTCAGCAGCACGCCGATAAACGCCAAAAAGACGATGATGACGGCCAACAGGTGCGGCACGCCGCGGCGGGTGAAAACGTTCACCACGCCCTGCAGCAGAAAGGCCAGCACCAGCGCGGTGAAAAACGGCGCCAGCATACGGCCAAACCAGATAATGGCGGCAAACCCGGCGATCAGCACTAACAGAAGCACCAGGGCTTCTTCGTCCGAGAAGTAGCGTTCCACCCAGCTTTTCAGGATGTTGCGCATGGTCATATAGGCGAACTCTCTGCTTTGCGTATCCAAAAATGGTACTTATCGTCGCGCTGCTCGCGCTTGATAAGCCGGTGAGCGCTCTGCTCGGTGAACGAGGTGATATCCCGCCATGACCCCTGGTCGCTTGCGACGATTTCCAGAAGCTGACCGCTTTCGAGCGCCGCCAGCCCCTGCTTGGCTTTCAAAAGCGGCAGCGGGCAGGCCAGACCACAGGCGTCCACGAACGCGTCCGGCGCGGGTGCTTCGGGCGTGTTTTGATCCAACTCGTCATCACTGGCCATGGCGCCTCCCTTAAAATGCCTGGGCAAAGCTGGCATTGTGGCATAAACCTGGTTATCACTAAGCTTCGATTGCGTTTGATTTAACGGCACTTCCCCGCTCGAATCAATGTCACATCCACGTCCCCGCTTCCCCGAGCAGGTCTTACTAGAAGAGGATGCCATGCCGCACGTTCGTTTTCTGCCACGCTGGGCCCTGGCGTTTACGCTGGTACTGGCAAGCGTTCTTTTGCCCTCGCAAGGTCGAGCCTTCGACAACAGCCAACTGCCAAGTCTTGGCGGCGCCGCGCCCTCGGTCAGCCAGGAAGAGTTTCGCCTTGGCCGCGCCTGGCTCAGGCAGTTTCGCGCCCAGGCGCCGCAGTGGCAGGATCCGATCGTCAACGACTATCTGGAGAGTCTAGTGGCCCGGCTCACGCCTTACAGCCAACTGGGCGCTTTGAACACCACGACGGTGATGGTGGATCACCGCGCGCTCAACGCCTTTGCGGTACCCGGTGGCGTGGTGGGGATCAATTCGGGGCTATTTGCCTTTGCCGACGATGAAGGCGCTTTCGTCTCGGTACTCGCCCACGAGCTTGGCCACCTGTCTCAGCGCCACTACGCCCGCGGCTCCGAACGCGCGGGGCAAACCCAGCTACCCGCCATGGCGGGCATGCTGGCCGGCATTCTGATCGCCGCTAGCGGCGGCGGCGATGCGGGTATCGCCGCGGCCATGGGCTCCCAGGCCGCGGTGATCCAGGACCAGCTCTCCTACTCGCGGCGCTTCGAGCAAGAGGCGGACCGAATCGGCCTACAGGCCATGGCCGACGCCGGTTATGAGCCGCAAGCGATGGTGCGCATGTTCGCCTCCATGCAGCGCATGGCGCGCCTGCAGGGCGGCACGCCGCCGGAGTTTTTGCTGACCCACCCGGTATCGGACAGCCGCTTGAGCGACGCCCAGGCCCGGGTGGCCCAGCTCACCGTGGCCGACAGCTACCAAAGCGACACCCTCTACGACATGATGCGCGCCCGGGCGCTTTTGAGCATTTACGCCAATACCCCAAGCCAAGCGACCACGCGCCTTGAACAAGGCGGTGTCGAGGAGCCCGCGCAGCGCTACCTGGCGGCGTTGATCGACGCCCGGCGCGGCCAGGTGGACACCGCCCTGCAGCGCCTCGACCAGCTCGCCGCCGAGTATCCAGACTACGCCATGATCCCCGCTTCCGCCGCCGAGGTGGCCTTACAGGCCAACCGTATCGACGAAGCGATCACGCGCAGCGAGCGCTGGCTGCGCTTTATGCCCAACTACCTGCCCACCCAGTTGATGCTTGCCGAGGCGCAGCTTCAGCGCGACCCCCAGGCGGCGTTTTCGCTGCTTAGGCGCGTGACCGAGCGCTATCCGGAAAATCCGCAGGGCTTTAACCTTTTGAGCACCGCCGCCGGGCGTAGCGGCCATAATGGCTGGGGGCACTTGGCCCAGGCCGAGTATCTTCAACTGACCGGCCGGGTGGACCGCGGCATTCAGCAACTCGCGATTGCCAAAAACGTGGCCCAGCAGGAAAACGAGCCTTCCCTGGTGGCGTTGATCGACCAGCGTCGGGAAGCCTTCCTGGAGTACCGAGAGGCGCTCTCATCGTTTAACTGACCCACTGCCAGCCCGGCGAACGGGTACACAACAAAACGCCCCTGGCAGATAACTGCCAGGGGCGCTGAATTTGGTGGGTCGTGCAGGATTCGAACCTGCGACCAATTGATTAAAAGTCAACTGCTCTACCAACTGAGCTAACGACCCAAACTGCCAAGGGCACGATGTGCGCTATAGGGCAAGGCGTTCGATACTTCTATTGAGACTTTTAAAAGTACTGATACTTTCAAAAGGGCCAGCGCAGAATAGATGCCTTTGCGCCGGTGGTGGGTCGTGCAGGATTCGAACCTGCGACCAATTGATTAAAAGTCAACTGCTCTACCAACTGAGCTAACGACCCCCTCGAACGGATGCATATAGTACGGATACCCCAACGCTTTCGCAAGTACTTTTTATACTTTACCGATCATTAATCGCCACTTGCACTCTATTGTTCCAATATGACTGTCCCAATAGGAGTCAACAAGGATGAGCCTGCCTTAGCCACGCTTGGGTTTGGGCTTGCGCATCGCCTGCACCGGGCGGCGCTTGTGCTTGTCGCGGCTCCAGCGGTTTTTCTCGTCCGGGGTGAGCTCGGGCACCTTGCGCGCTTCGAGCTGGGCGAGCGTTGCCAAATCGTCGATTTCGTCCTGGTTGAGTTCGATCCACTCGCCGGCCTTGGCGCGCTTGTCCAAAAAGATATTGCCGTAGCGCACGCGCTTCAAACGGCTCACGGTCAGGCTCTGGGACTCCCAAAGACGACGCACCTCGCGGTTGCGGCCTTCCATGATCACCACGTGAAACCAGGTATTGATGCCTTCGCCGCCGAACTCCTGCACGTCGGTAAAGCGCGCCGGGCCGTCTTCGAGCATCACGCCGTCGACCATTGCCTTGATGTTCTCTTGCTTGACCTCGCCCATCACGCGCACCGCGTACTCGCGCTCGACCTGGGTCGAGGGGTGCATCAAGCGGTTGGCAAGCTCGCCGTCGGTGGTGAACAGCAAAAGTCCGCTGGTGTTGATATCCAGTCGGCCAATCGCGATCCAGCGCTCGCCCTTGAGCCGCGGCAGGCGCTCGAAGACCGTACGCCGACCTTCCGGGTCCTTGCGCGTGCAAAGCTCGCCTTCGGGCTTGTTGTACATCAAAACGCGCCGGGGCACTTCGGCTTCGGGGCGCAGCGAGACCGGGCGGTCGTCGAGGCTGACCTTATCGCGCTCTTCGACCCGGTCGCCAAGTTTGGCAACGTGGCCGTTGACCTTGACGCGGCCGTCACTGATGACGTTTTCCATTTCCCGGCGCGAGCCAAAGCCTGCGCGGGCCAGCACTTTTTGCAGCTTTTCGCTGCCGGGGGGTGGGGTTTGGTTATTCTGGCTCATGGTCGTCGGACCTCTTCTTCTCTGTCGTCGTGGGCTCGTCACGCTTTTTGGCCGCACGCGCCGCTAGCCGTGCCTCTAAATCGGCGAAGCTAAGCGGCGGGGTTAACGCCGTCTCGGCGTGGTGTGGGGTGAGAGCGCTCGTATCCTGAGCGCTCTCACCCGTACTGGGTGGCGCATCCTGCACGGTTTCCGGCGCCTCGTCCAGAGACTCGGACGTTTTTTCTGGCGCGGGCTTTTCGCTCCCCGGTGCGCTCGAATCCAGCGGTGCGTTTTCCTGCTCGGCCGGGGCGCTGGCGTCATCGCCGATGGCAAGCTCTTCCTGCTGGGCCTCCTCCTGCCGGGCTTCTTCCTGATGGACCAGGGCGTGCATCGGCGGCAGCGCGTCCAGGGTCTTCAGACCGAAGTCGTCGAGAAAGCTGCGGGTGGTGGCGTAGACCGCCGGGCGGCCCGGCACGTCGCGGTGGCCGACCACGCGAATCCAGCCGCGCTCCATCAGCGTGCGCATGATCGAGCTCGACACGCTCACCCCGCGCACCTCTTCGATATCGCCGCGGGTGACCGGCTGGCGGTAGGCGATCAGCGCCAGCGTCTCTAAAAGCGCTCGGGAGTAACGCTGGGGGCGTTCATCCCAAAGCCTGGACACCCACCGGGAAAGCCGCGGGCGAATGCGCAGCTGAAAGCCCGAGGCGGTTTCGACCAGCTCCAGGGCGCCTGCTTCGTGGCGCTCACCCAGGCGGCCGAGCGCCTCGCGTAGCGCCCGGGGGCCGGGGCTTTCACCTTCCATAAAGAGCGTTTCGAGGCGCTCGACGGACAGCGGCTCGCCGGCCGCCAAAAGCCCCGCTTCGATGATTTCGTCGAGGGTGGTGGTGGTCACGATGGATCCTCTTCAAAAGCGTCCTGGGCGTCATCGCCTGGCTCGAAGGCGGTATTTTCCTGCGCGTCGGTCAGCGCCGCCTGGCGGGCGCGAACGTGAATGGGCGAAAGTGGCGCGTTCTGCACGATATCGATCATGGCCTCCTTGGCAAGCTCCAGAATCGCCATGAAGGTGACCACCACGCCGCCGCGCCCCTCCTCCAGAGTGAACAACGCCTCGAAAGGCGTATAGCGCCCTTGAGCGGCGTCCTCTCCCAGAATTTCCATGATTTTCAGCATGCGCTCGCGGGTGGATAGCACCTCGCGGCCGATCTGGTGACTCTGGGTCAGCTCCGCGCGTTTCAGAATATGAGTGAGCGCGCCCAACAGCTCGTCGAGCTCGACGTCCGGGTGGATGACCCGGGTTTCGATCGGCGGCAGCCCCGCCTGCACGCTGAACCAGTCGCGGCCCACCCGGGGCAGGGTATCGAGGGTTTCGGCGGCCTCCTTGAGCCGCTCGTACTCCTGAAGGCGGCGGATCAGCTCGGCACGCGGGTCCTCTTCTTCCTCGCCCTCCTCCTTGGGCGGGCGCGGCAGCAGCGTACGCGATTTGATCTCGGCAAGCATCGCGGCCATCAACAGATACTCTCCGGCAAGCTCGATCTGCATCGCCTTCATCAGCTCCACGTACTCGATGTACTGGTGGGTAATGGTCGCCACGTTGACGGTCAGAATATCCAGATTCTGGCGGCGGATAAGATAGAGCAGCAGATCAAGCGGCCCCTCGAAGGCCTCGAGAAACACCTTGAGCGCCTCGGGGGGAATATAGAGATCCTCGGGCATCTGGGTAATCGGCTCGTCGAAGAGCCGACCAAGCGCCTCGACCATGGGCTCGTCGACCAAGGGCTCGTCGACACTCGACTGCTCGGCGTAATGCTCGTCGCTGGGCTCTTGCGTTTCGCTCACGCGGGGGGACCTGCCAGGTTAATGAACGGTTGGCTGGGCGGTCTTATCAACCGCTTTCTAAACGCCTGCACGGATAGTCGTATGGACGGTTGCATAGAGAGATTCATGGACATGCGCACAGTGTAACAGCGCGTGGGCTAAGGGGCATCGCCACCGGCGTCGGCGGCCTTGCGAAAGCGCCCCTGGTAGTCGAACAGCTTTTCACGAATCTGCCAGTGGCGGCCCACCTTGCGCCCCACCACGAAATCCGGGCGACGCAGCCGTTGGGCATCAACCGCGACCTCCTCGGCGGTGGCAGGCTTCCACTCGATGCCCGGAGCGCGCAAATGCTCGCGCAGAAAGCGCTGGTAAAAAGCGTGGCGCTGACCGGCGGTTTCGAGTGCGAACCACTCGCTCAGACTCAAACCGTCCTCATCAAAGTAGGTGGCCTTCAAACGCGGCAGCCCCCGGCCGTTGGTGGTCGCCTCGACCTGCATGCCGCTCACTCTTAACACCTTGGCATCCTTGAGCTTCAGCGCATCCTTGAGCTTGTCGTCGGCGTCGACCAGCAGCGTCTGGCAGCCGTTGCAGCGCCTGGCGGCAATGTCGTTCTCGGCGCCGCACTGCTCGCACACCTTGAAGCGAAAGCGAAAATCGCACTGTTGGCGTCGGCCCTGGTCGTCCTCGACCAACCCCTGGCAGCGTCGCCCGAAGTGCTCGATGACCAGCTCGCCGTCGCGCTTGCCCCAAAAGAGATTGGCGTGCTCGCAGGCCGGGCAAATCACCTGCACCGGCTCGCTGTCGCTATCGGGTCTGGGCTCGCCGACCTCCGGGGCGTACAGGTTCCAGGGGTTGCCGGCATAGTCGAGCACCAGGCAATCCTCCTTGCCCGGTGAAAGGCGAAGCCCCCGCCCGACGATCTGCTGATAAAGACTCACCGACTCGGTAGGCCGCAAAATCGCGATCACATCGACGTGCGGCGCGTCGAAACCGGTAGTCAGCACCGAGACATTGACCAGGTACTTGAGCGCGCGCGCCTTGAACGCCGCGATCAGCCGCTCCCGCTCCTGGGCCGGGGTATCGCCGGTGATCAGCGCGGCTTGTCCTTCGGGCAGATACCCCGTTACCTCCTCGGCGTGGGCGACGGTAGCGGCGAAGATCATCACGCCCTGGCGCGTCTCGGCGCGCTCGACGATCTGCTCGACGATGCCCGGCGTAGCGCGGCTCGCCGCCACCACTTCGTTGAGTGCGCGCTCGGGGAACTGGCCGCCCTGGGCTGGCACCAAACGCGAGAAGTCGTAGCCCTGAACAGCCATGTCGAGGCGTTCGGGCGGAGTCAGGTAGCCCTTTTTGACCATTAGGCGAAGCGGCTGCTCGAACACGCAGTCGGTGAAAAAGCACGCCTCACTGCCGCGCACCATGCCATGGTAGTGGCGGTGGTAGATAAACCCCTGACCCAGCCGATAGGGCGTGGCGGTCAAGCCTAGAATCTTGAGGTTTGGGTTCTGGCGCTGAAGATGGTCGATCACCTTGCGGTAGCTTGAATCCTTCTCGAGCGAGACCCGATGGCACTCATCGATCACCAGCAGCGTGAAGTTTTCATCAACGAAGGATTCGAGGTTGCGCACCACCGACTGCACCGAGCCAAACACCACCTGGCGGCTCGCCTCCTTGCGCGAAAGCCCCGCGCTGAAGATATCCGCTTCGAGCCCGTAGGCCTGGTACTTGGCGTAATTTTGTTCGACCAGCTCGCGCACGTGGGCGAGCACCAGCACCCGCCCCCGGGCAAGCCTTGCAAGTTCGGCAATCACCAGGGACTTACCACTGCCGGTGGGCAGCACCACCACGCCTGGAGCGCTTGTCCCGCGAAAATGTTCGATGACCCGCTCTACCGCCTGGCGCTGATAACCACGCAGTGTAGGAAGGGTCGATGCCGGGTTTTCAACCAATTAGTTAGCCTGCTATTGAACTTTTTGCCAAGATGTGAATCACACCATCAGGGAGACAGGGATAACATTTTTTAATTTCTTGCGGATGTAAGACGTCATGAAGGAGTATGCCATGTCTACCAACCACTTTAGCGCCGATTGCCCCTCCTGCGGTAGCCGGCTAAAGCGTTTACCCGCCACCCGCCGCAACACGGTCCACGTTTACTGTATGGACTGTGGTCACGACTTTGGTCGCTACGAAGCGATGGTCGAGCGCTATCAAAAGAGCCTGAGCCATCTCGAAGACGAGCTAGACATTGCAGGTGTTACCCGGCGCCAACACGCCCCATCCCAGCCCCTTGAATAGATGAGAGCAACAGGTTGACCGCTATTATGAACCGTCACGCCAAAGCGGTGACAGGAACGCATCCTGTCACCGCTTTTTTTACGCCTGAAACACCTTAACGCTCATTGATCAACGAGGGTCTAGCCAAGCCAGGTGCGCGCGTTGCGAAACAGGCGTAGCCAGGCGCCGTCCTCGGTCCACTCGCTGGGCCGCCAGGAGTTGGTGACCGCGCGGGTCACTCGTTCCGGGTGCGGCATCATGATCGTTACCCGGCCATCCGGCGTGGTGAGGCCGGTAATACCCGACGGCGAGCCGTTGGGGTTGGCCGGATAGCGCGTAGTGGCCTGGCCGTAGTGGTCGATATAGCGCAGCGCGATCTGGCTCGACGACTGCATCTGGCGCAGGTGGGCGCTATCACGAAATTCCGCACGGCCTTCACCGTGGGCCACGGCGATGGGCAGTGTCGAGCCTTCCATACCTTTGAGTAGAATCGAGGGGCTTTTCTCGACACGCACCATGGAGACCCGCGCCTCGAACTGCTCGGATTCGTTGCGCGCGAAGGACGGCCAGCTCTCGGCCCCCGGAATCAGCGGTTTGAGCTGCGAAAGCATCTGACAGCCGTTGCACACGCCAAGGGTAAAGGTGTCGTCGCGGCCAAAGAAACCGGCGAACTGCTCCCGGGCGCGTTCGTTGAAGAGGATCGACTTCGCCCAGCCGCCGCCGGCACCGAGCACGTCACCAAACGAGAAGCCACCGCAGGCGACCAGACCCTTGAACTCGTCCAACGACACGCGGCCTTCGAGGATATCGCTCATGTGGACGTCGACGGCCTCAAACTTCGCCTTGTCGAACGCCCAGGCCATCTCGACCTGGCCGTTGACGCCCTGCTCGCGCAGCACCGCGACCGCGGGCCTGGCGGTGTTGACGAAAGGGGCACTGATGTCTTCGTTCACATCGAAGCTGGGCGCGGCGCTGAGACCAGGATCGCGCACGTCCATCAGGCTGTCGAACTCGTTCTTGGCGCACTCAGGGTTATCGCGCAGCGCCTGCATGCGGTAGCTGGTTTCCGACCAAGTGCGCTGGGTCAATTGCCGCGTGGTTTCCAGAAGCGGCTCTTCGAACAGCGTGACCCGCACCTGGTCGTCGTAGCGCGGCCTTGCGATCACACCGCAGGTTTCGATACCCGCTACGGCGAACTGGGTGAGCACTTCTTCGGTGTGCTGGCGGTTGACCTGAATCACCGCGCCCAGCTCCTCGGAAAACAGCGCGTTGAGCGCCTCTACCGGCTCGTCGACCATCCAATCGAGCTTGATCTCGAGCCCCGCGTG
Organism: Vreelandella sp. GE22; assembly: GCF_968212445.1. Lineage (NCBI taxonomy): Bacteria > Pseudomonadati > Pseudomonadota > Gammaproteobacteria > Oceanospirillales > Halomonadaceae > Vreelandella > Vreelandella sp. GE22. The sequence goes on along the minus strand of NZ_OZ309110.1, from coordinate 612,815 downwards.
GGCGGCAAACGCCATCTCGAGCAGCGTGACGAGCAAACCACCGTCGCTTCTGTCGTGGTAGGCCAGCAGCTTGCCATCGCGATTGAGCCCCTGGATCACTTCAAAGAAGGCCTTGATGTCTTCCGGGTCGTCGACATCCGGGCAAGTGTCGCCCAGTTGGCCATACACTTGGGCCAGCGCCGAGCCGCCCAGGCGGTTCTGGCCGCCGCCCAGGTCGATCAGGATCAGATCCGACTCGTCCTGCTCCATGTTGATCTGCGGGGTCAGGGTCGCCAGCGCATCGGTGACCGGCGCGAAGCCCGTGACGACTAGCGAAAGCGGCGAGGTAATGCTCTTCTCCTCCGCTTCACCGCGGGCATTCTCGCCCTGCCAGGCGGTGTGCATGGACATCGAGTCCTTACCCACCGGCACGGCGATACCCAGCGCTGGGCAAAGCTCCATGCCGACCGCGTATACGGCATCGAACAGCGCCTGGTTTTCGCCGGGACGGTCCGCCGCACTCATCCAGTTGGCGGAGAGCTTGATGTCCGAGAGTTTGCCGATGGGGGCAGCGGCCAGATTGGTGATCGACTCCGCCACCGCCAAACGGGCGCTGGCCGCCGCGTCGATCAGCGCCACCGGCGGGCGCTCGCCCATCGCCATGGCCTCACCGGCGTGGGTGTCAAAGCTTGCGGTGGTCACGGCGACATCCGCCACCGGCACCTGCCAGGGGCCGACCATCTGGTCACGGGCGACCTGGCCTGTGATCGAGCGATCGCCAATGGTGATCAGAAAGCTTTTCGAAGCCACCGCGGGCAGGCGCAGCACCCGGTCCAGCGCTTCGCGCAGGTCCAGGTTGTCGAGCATCACCCCGGAGAGCTCCGGGGTCTGCCGGGTGAATTCGCGCTGCATTTTCGGCGCCTTGCCGAACAACACGCTCATGGGCAGATCGACGGGCTTGCTCTCGAAGTGGCCGTCGCGCACTTCCAGGTGGTGCTCTTCCAGCGCCTCGCCGACCACCGCATAAGGGCAGCGCTCGCGCTTACAGAACGCCTCGAAGGTATCGAGGTCTTCCGGCGCCACGGCCAGCACGTAGCGCTCCTGGGCTTCGTTGCACCAGATTTCCAGCGGGCTCATGCCCGGCTCCGCGTTGGGTACGGCGCGCAGGTCGAAAAGCCCGCCGCGGTTACCATCCTTGACCAGTTCCGGCAGGGCGTTGGAGAGCCCGCCGGCGCCGACATCGTGAATGAAGCGGATCGGGTTTTTATCCCCCATCGCCCAGCAGCGGTCGATCACTTCCTGAACGCGGCGCTCCATTTCCGGGTTTTCGCGCTGTACCGAGGCGAAATCAAGATCCGCGCTCGAGGTACCGGAGGTCACGCTCGACGCCGCCCCGCCGCCCAAACCGATCAACATGGAGGGCCCGCCCATGACGATCAGCTTGCCCCCGATGGGAATATCGCCTTTTTGAACGTGCTGAGCGCGAATGTTGCCGAAACCACCGGCGATCATGATCGGCTTGTGGAAACCGCGGCGCTTGATGGTGTCACCGCTGAGCGTGTCCTGCTCGTAGGTGCGAAAGTAGCCGGTCAAATTCGGACGGCCAAACTCGTTGTTGAACGCCGCCCCGCCGATCGGCCCGTCGAGCATGATCGAAAGCGCCGACTGCATGCGCTCGGGCTTGCCGTAATCGAAGGCCTCCCAGGGCTGGACGAATTCGGGAATACGCAGGTTGGACACGGTAAAACCGGCAAGCCCCGCCTTGGGTTTACCGCCGATGCCGGTGGCGCCCTCGTCGCGAATCTCGCCGCCGGAGCCGGTGGCCGCCCCTGGAAACGGCGCGATGGCCGTCGGGTGGTTATGGGTCTCCACCTTCATCAGAATGTGGATCGGCTCCTGATGGGCACCGTATTGAGCGCGCTCGCCCGCCGCCCCGGTCAAGGGCGTGGGGAAAAAGCGCCCGGCCTGGCTACCCTTGATCACCGCGGCGTTGTCGCTGTAAGCCGAGAGCACGTTGTCCGGCGAAGTAGCGAAGGTGTTCTTGATCATCTTGAAAAGCGACTGAGGCTGCTCTTCGCCGTCGATCAGCCAGTCGGCGTTGAAGATCTTGTGGCGGCAGTGCTCGGAGTTCGCCTGGGCGAACATCATCAGCTCGACGTCGCTTGGGTTGCGGTTGAGCTCACCGAAGGCATCGACCAGGTAGTCGATCTCGTCGTCGGTCAGCGCCAGGCCAAGTTCCTGATTGGCCACCGCCAGTGCCTCGCGCCCGCCGCCGAGGATGTCCACTGCGCCGAGCGGAGCCGGGTCCAGCCGCGTGAAGAGCTTTTGGGCCTCACTGGCCTCCCACAGCACGGTTTCGGTCATCCGGTCGTGAAGCGCCTCGGCGATCAACGCTTTGCTCTGCTCGTCGAGTCCCTCGCCCCCCACGTGATACTCGATACCCCGCTCGATACGACGCACGCTGGATAGCCCGCAGCTATGCGCGATATCCGTTGCCTTGGTGGACCAGGGAGACTGGGTACCCAGCCGCGGGACGACCCATAGTCGAAGCGCGTTTTGGACCTCCTCGCCGGCGCTGAAGCTTCCGTAGTCCAGAAGACTGGCCAGACGCGTTTGTGCAAAATCCGTCAACGGCTCGGCGCAATCGGCAAAGTGGACGTAGTGGGCGGCCAGGGCCGTTACCTCGGGAACGCGTTCACGCAGCGCTTTTAAAAGCCGGTCATGACGGAAGGCAGAAAGGGCGGGCGCGCCTCGCAGTTCGAGCATATCTGGGGGCCTCTAAAGCTAAGAGAGTTCGAGCGGGAAATCACCAAGCCGCAGTGCGACAATCCCGCCATGATACTGGAAAGCGGCTTTGATACGAAATCGACAAGGTGACAGTGACTACCAGGCTGGGTATGGTGACTGCCTGTTTTACATCGACCACGCCCCATGCCGACACTCTATTGCCGACACTTTCTCACCTACTATCGCCTCTACTGGGCACTGCTCAGTATTGTATGGCTGGTAATGGTGCCCGTGACCGCCGGCAAAACGCCCCAGGAACACCTAAACCGCGTGCTAGAAAAGGATTTCATCACCGCGCATACCCGCACCACGCCGACCACCTACTACGAGGGCCGCCAGGGGCCCACCGGCTTCGAGTACGAGCTGGTGCACGCCTTTGCCGAGCACCTGGGCGTAAGCCTCAACCTTGACGCCCGCCACGCACCGGAAGAGGTGCTCGACGCCGTACGCGAGCGTGGCGACATCGGCACCTCGGCGCTGCCGCTCTCGCCATCGACCCCCGGCGTTCACTACACCCGGGCGATCATCGACATGCAGCCGCTGGTGGTCTACCGCCGCGGGCTGTACGCGATCAACACGCCCCAAGACCTGGTCGGGCTCGAAGTGGGTACGCTCAGAGCCACCGGCACCGAACGGACCCTGCAGGTGCTCGAAGACTCGGTGCCAGGCCTTGAATGGCAGGTGATGGACGAGAGCGAAATTGCCGAGCTGCTGGCAAGCGTCGAGTCCGGGAAACTCGACGCCGCGGTGATTTTCGACCATCAGTTTCGCGTCAACCGGCTGTTCTTTCCCAACGTCGAGCGCGGTTTCGCCATTGGCGAGCCGCTGTCCCTCGCCTGGGCGCTGCCCGCGGGCCAAGGGCTTGGCCTGCTCGACGCCGCCAACCGCTTTTTGGACGAGCAGCGCGAAAACGGCGTGCTGGATCGCTTGATCGATCGTTACTTCGGCCACGACGACTACCTCGAGTACGTCGGCACGCGCACGTTTCTGGGCCACCTGGACGAGCGTTTGCCCGAGTTCGCGCCGCTGTTCAAGCAAGCCGCCGAAACCACCGGTTTCGACTGGAAACTGCTGGCCGCAGTGGGCTACCAGGAGTCTCACTGGGACGCGGAGGCGGTCTCGCCCACCGGCGTGCGGGGCGTGATGATGCTGACCCACCCGACCGCCAGCGACATGGGCGTGCAAAACCGCCGCGATCCGGCGCAGAGTATCGACGGCGGGGCACGCTATTTGAGAAGCCTGGAAGAGCGCCTGCCCGACGACATCACCGGCGAAGACCGCCTTTACATGGCAATGGCCGCCTACAACGTGGGGCTTGGCCACTTGTACGACGCCCGCGACATTACCCGCCGACGCGGCGACGACCCGGACCTTTGGGCAGACGTGCGCAAGTCACTGCCGCTTTTGCAGCAGCGCCGATGGCACAGCCAGACCCGCTACGGGTACGCTCGGGGCGGCGAGCCGGTGATCTACGTGCGCAACATCCGGCGTTACTACGAAATGCTGAGCTACGTCGAGCGCAGCCGTCAGCAATTTTTCCGGCTGGACCAGACAGGCCTTGCCAGCACCGGCGCGCTGCCTTGACCATACCCCCCTCCCCGTCATCAGCCCGGAGAAGAGCATGATGCGACCCTTTTTGAATGTCACCGCCGGCCGCTGGGCCTTTGCCGCCGCGCTATGGATAGGCAGCACCCTGGCGCCCGCCGCCGCGTTTGAACAGGGCGAACCGGTCACCCCAGTACGCGTGGCGGACCGCGGCGAGCTGGTATTGTCAGATGGCGCCCTCAGGTACCAGGCCTGGGACAGCGCCGAGCTTTCCGGCCACGTGGGCGTGGTGCTTCACGTCGCGGGGCGGCTCTCGGCCAAGGATCTGAACACGCCGATCATCGAGGCGATCGAAGCCGCCGATTTTCCCAATGAGCGCTTTCAGACCACCACGATCATCAACACCGACGACGCGGTATTCGGCAGCGCCATGTTCGTACGCCGTAGCGTCGAAAGCAGCAAACGCGATGTCCCCACCGTTCAGTTCGTGGTGGACGAGTCGAGCGCGGTACAAAACGCCTGGAACCTGGAGCGCGGCGGCTCGGCAGTCGTGGTACACGACGATGCCGGGCGCGTACGCTTTGCCAAGGACGGCCCGCTGACGCTTTACGAAGTCAACCACGTCATGGAGCTTCTCCACGCCATGCTCGAGTAAAGCGGCATTGACTTTCCCGCCTCGCCCCTTGATGTTAAAACTCTTTTTACAATCGCAGTGGCGCTGGAAAGCCCCTTTGACCGGCGAACAGCGCGGGCTTCGCCTTTCACGCCCGCCACTGCCATGAACAATGAAATACCAGGGACCGCTTCCATGAACGCCGACGCCGACCAACTGTTACGCCATGAAGACGAGATCCAGGCGCTGCGCGAGTCGCTGGAGAAGCGCCTGGATCACTGGCTGCCCGAAGGCCCCGGCCAAGACCTGGTCGCCAACGCCATGCGCGAGGCCACGCTTACGCCGGGCAAACGGGTGCGTCCGCTGCTGTTACTTCTGACCGCGAAGGATCTGGGGGTGCAGACCGAGCTCGACGGCCTGCTGGATCTCGCCTGCGCGGTGGAGATGGTTCACGCCGCCTCACTGATCCTCGATGACATTCCCTGTATGGACAACGCCAACCTGCGCCGCGGAAGGCCCACCATTCACCGCCAGTTCGGCGAAAGCGTGGCCATTTTGGCCGCCGTGGCGCTTTTGAGCCGCGCCTACGCCATGGTGGCCGAAGCCCCGGGGCTTGGCGGCGAGCGCCGCGCCGCCGCGGTGGCGGCCCTGGCCCGCGCCGTGGGTCTGCAAGGCCTGGTGCAGGGCCAGTTTCTCGATTTGAGCGAAGGGGACAAGGCGCGGGATGTCGATTCGATCCTGACCGCCAACGAGCTCAAAACCGGCATGTTGTTCAACGCGACGCTGTCGCTTGCCACGCTAGCCGCGGATGCCGACGAAAGCGCGACCCACACCCTCGAGCTTTTCGCCCAGGAGCTCGGCCAGGCCTTTCAACTGATCGACGACCTGGCCGATGGGCTGAGCGGCACCGGCAAGGACACCCACCAGGACGCCGGCAAATCGACCCTGGTGGCAACGCTTGGCGAACGCGCGGTACGCGAGCGCCTGGACGACCACCTGACCCGCGCCGATACACATCTTCGCAGAGCCTGCCCAGCGGGCAGTCGCACCCGGCAGTTCGTCCACGCCTGGTTCACCCAGCAGCTCGCCGTACTCGGCTAGCGCGAGAGGGGGCACGCACCCATGAGCCATTATGCGGTCGTGGCACCACCGCTTTACAGCCACGTCAAAGCCCTCGAGGCGCTCAGCGTCCGGCTGATAGAGCGCGGCCACCGGATTACCTTCGTTCATCAAGCGGACGCCCGGCCGCTGATTGGCGACGAACGCATCGGCTTCGCCGTGGTGGGCCGTGAAAGCCACCCGGAAGGGCGTATGGCGCAAACGCTCTCGCGGCTCGCAAACCCCGGAGGCGTTGGCCTTTTTGCCATGATCCGCGACCTGGCCGCTACCACGGACATGCTTTGCCGCGAGCTTCCCGCCGCGCTCGAACGCCTTGGCGTGGACGGCGTGATGGCCGACCAGATGGAGCCGGCAGGCGCCATCGTGGCCGAAGGGCTCGGGCTCCCCTTCGTCTCGATCGCCTGCGCGCTGCCGGTCAACCGCGAGGCGCATCTGCCGCTTCCCGTCATGCCCTTTCGTTTTGCCGAGACCGATCAGGCCCGCAGCATGTACGCCACAAGCGAGCGTATCTACGACCGGCTGATGGGCCGCCACGCAAGGGTAGTGGCGCGCCACGCCCAGGCGTTTGGCTTGACACCGCGCCACGCGCTCCACGAGTGTTTGTCGCCGCTTGCCCAAATCAGCCAAACGCCGCTGGCTTTCGACTTCCCGCGTCATCGACTGCCCCAGACCTTTCACGCCGTCGGGCCGCTGCGCCTGCCCTTTGGGCCTTCGACGAACCGGCGGCTGGAGACGCTGGATTTACCCGAGCGCTTCGTGTTTGCCTCGCTGGGCACGCTGCAGGGCCACCGCATCCAGCTTTTTAAAAAAATCGCCCGGGCCTGTAAGATGCAAAAGGCCCCGCTTTTGATCGCCCACTGCGGCAAGCTAAGCGCCGCGCAAGAAGCAGCGCTTGGCGCGGCGGGCGCCACGGCGGTGGTCGATTTCGTCGACCAGGGCGCCGCCCTTGCACGCGCTGAGGCGGTGATCACCCACGGCGGGCTCAATACCGTGGTGGATGCCATCGAGCACGCCACCCCGATCCTTGCGGTGCCGCTGGCGTTCGACCAGCCCGGTGTGGCGGCGCGGGTGCTCTACCACGGCCTGGGCGAGCGCGCGTTCAGCGTCTCGCGCCCGGCCACCTTTGCCCAAAAGCTCGCGGCGCTGAAGACGGACCCGGCGTACAAAACGCACCTTGGCCGACTCCAGGCGCCGCTACGCGCCGCGGGCGGGGCCGAGCGAGGCGCCGCCATCACCGAGCAGGCGCTGTCCACCGGGCAGCCGGTTTTCGCGGAGACGCCCCATGCAGCAGTATGACCTCATTCTCATCGGCGCGGGCCTGGCCAACGCCCTGATCGCCTGGCGCCTGACCCAGCGCCAGCCAGGCCTTAAGCTGCTGGTCATCGAAGCGGGGGATACCCCCGGGGGCAACCATACCTGGTCGTTTCACGCGGGGGATCTCTCGAGTGAGCAGCACGCCTGGCTTGCGCCCCTGGTGACGTACCGCTGGCCCAATTACGAAGTGCGCTTTCCCGCCTTCGAGCGCACCCTCGAAAGCGGCTACCTGAGCATTACCTCCGAGCACTTTGCCCAGGTAGTGACCGACGCCCTGGGCGAAAGGCTCTTAACCGGCACCAACGTCGCAAGCCTGACCCCGCAAAGCGTAACGCTGGAAGACGCCACCGTGCTCGAGGCCCTAGCGGTGATCGATGGCCGCGGCCAGGCCAAAAGTGCGCACCTGAGCGTCGGCTTTCAGTCCTTCGTGGGCCAGCAGTGGCGCCTTTCAAAGCCCCACGGCCTGGCGCGCCCGCGCATGATGGATGCCGCGGTGGATCAGGGCAGCGGCTACCGCTTCGTGTACAGCCTGCCGCTTTCCGACGACACGCTTTTGATCGAAGACACCCACTACGTGGATGATAAAGGCCTCGACGCCCCCCGCGCCCGGGAGAACATCGCCCGCTACGCCAAGGCCCAGGGCTGGGCGCTCGAGACGCTGGAGCGCGAAGAGCTCGGTCATTTACCGATTACGCTCGACGGCGATATCGATGCGTTCTGGAAAGCGCTCGACGGCCAGCCCGTCAGCGGTTTGCGGGCCGGGCTTTTTCACGCCACCACCGGCTATTCGCTGCCCCACGCGGTGGCGCTTGCCGACCTGATCGCCGCGCAGAAAGACCTGAGCGCCGAGGCGCTTTCAGGGCTAATCGAGCGCTACGCCAGAAGGCGCTGGCGCGAGCAGCGGTTTTTCCGCATGCTCAACCGTATGCTGTTTCTGGCCGGCCGGCCGGAGCGGCGCTGGCAGGTCATGCAGCGTTTTTACGGGCTCAATGGCGCCCTGATCGACCGGTTTTACGCGGGCACGACCACCCTTTTCGACAAGGCGCGCATCGTCTCCGGAAAGCCGCCGGTGCCCATTCGAGAGGCCATCCCGGCCGTGCTTAAACAAACTCCTCGGCTGCGAGCCTTCAAAGATGACTAAAACGATCGTAATTGGCGCGGGCTTTGGTGGCCTGGCGCTGGCCATCCGGCTGCAGGCGGCGGGCATTCCGACGCTGTTGCTCGAGCAACGCGACAAGCCCGGCGGGCGGGCCTACGTCTACGAGGACGAAGGGTTCGTGTTCGACGCCGGCCCCACGGTGATCACCGACCCCAGTGCCATCGAGGAGCTTTTTAAGCTTGCGGGGAAATCCATCGAGGCGTACGTCGAGCTTTTGCCGGTCACGCCCTTCTACCGGCTCTGCTGGGAGTCCGGCGAGGTCTTCAACTACGACAACGACCAGCAAAGCCTCGAGACCCAGATCGAACACTTCAACCCGGCGGATGTCGAGGGTTACCGGCGCTTTCTGACTTACTCCCAAGCGGTGTTCGACGAAGGCTACGTCAAACTCGGCACGGTGCCGTTTCTCCACTTTCGCGACATGCTGCGCGCCGCCCCTCAACTGGCAAAGCTCGAGGCCTGGAAGAGCGTCTACGCCAAGGTGTCGACCTTCATCGAGGACGAGCATCTGCGCCAGGCGTTTTCGTTTCACTCCTTGCTGGTCGGCGGCAACCCCTTCGCCACCTCGTCGATCTATACGCTGATCCACGCGCTGGAGCGCAAGTGGGGCGTGTGGTTTCCGCGCGGGGGCACCGGCGCTTTGGTGCAGGGCATGGCGAAGTTCTTCGAGGATCTGGGCGGTGAAATCGCGCTCAACGCGAAGGTCGAGCGCATCGAGGCGGACGGTAATCACATCAACGCCGTCAAACTTTCTGATGGCCGCGAGATACCCGCCCGCGCCGTGGCCTCCAACGCCGACGTAGTGCACACCTACGAAAAGCTATTGGGCCACCACCCGGTCGGCGCCTCCCGCGCTAAAAAACTCAAGCGCAAGCGCATGAGCAACTCGCTGTTCGTGCTCTATTTCGGGCTCGACCATAACCACACCCAGCTGGCCCACCACACGGTCTGCTTCGGGCCGCGCTACCGGGAGTTGATCGACGAAATTTTCTCAAGCGACGGCCTGGCCGAGGACTTCTCGCTCTACCTGCACGCGCCGTGTGTCACCGACCCCTCGCTTGCCCCCCAGGGCTCGGGTAGCTACTACGTGCTGGCCCCGGTGCCGCACCTGGGCACCGCCAATCTGGACTGGGACGAAGAAGGCCCGAAGCTTCGCGAGCGCATCTTCGATTATCTGGAAAAGCACTACATGCCCGGGCTCAAAAGCCAGCTGGTGACCCATCGCATGTTCACGCCGTTTGATTTTCGCGACACGCTCAGCGCCCATCAGGGCTCGGCGTTCTCGATCGAGCCGATTCTCACCCAGAGCGCCTGGTTTCGCCCGCATAATTTGGACAGCAAGATCGACAACCTGTACCTGGTCGGCGCGGGTACCCACCCGGGTGCGGGCATTCCCGGCGTAATCGGCTCGGCCAAGGCGACGGCAGGCTTGATGGTGGAGAGGCTATCACTAGAGAAACCAGGCAATGAGTGAAGCGCTTCTGGATCACGCCACCGTCACCATGGCGGCGGGCTCGAAAAGCTTTGCCAGCGCCTCCCGGCTGTTCGATCCGCAAACGCGCCGCAGTGCGCTGATGCTCTACGCCTGGTGTCGCCACTGCGATGACGTGATCGACGACCAGACCCTCGGGTTCAACAACCCGGCAAACCGAGCCCAGGATAGCGAAGCCGAAAAGGCCGCAAGTGAAGCGCGCCTGACCGAGCTCAAGGCGCAAACCGAGCGCTCCTTTGCAGGCTACCCCATGAGCGAGCCCGCCTTCGCTGCCTTTCAGGAGGTGGCGCTGGCCCACGAGATTCCGCCGCGCCAGGCCTTCGATCATCTGGAAGGCTACGCCATGGACGTGCGCGACGAGCGCTACGAGACCCTGGACGACACCCTGCGCTACTGTTATCACGTGGCCGGCGTGGTGGGCCTGATGATGGCGCGGGTGATGGGCGTGCGCGACGAAGCCGTGCTCGATCGCGCCTGCGATCTGGGCCTGGCGTTTCAGTTGACCAACATCGCCCGGGATATCGTCGAGGACGCCGAGGCCGGGCGCTGCTACGTGCCCGCCCAGTGGTTGCGCGATGAGGGCATGACCCAAGCGGATATTCTCGACCCGGCTTACCGGGAGGCGCTTGCCCGCGTGGCGACGCGACTGATTCAGGCCGCTGAGCCCTACTACGCTTCGGCGCGCATAGGCATCCAGGCGCTGCCGCTGCGCTCGGCCTGGGCGATTGCCACCGCGCTCGGGGTGTATCGTAAAATCGGCGTGAAGGTGACAAGCGCCGGGGCGGGCGCCTGGGACCGGCGCATGAGCACCGGCCGAGGCGAGAAAGCGTCGCTTTTGCTATGGGGCGGGACTAGCGCGCTTGGTTCTCGCGCTCGGAAGGCGTCGCCTGAGCGCCCTTTGAAGCTTTGGCAGCGCCCGCGCTAGCTTTTTGGCCGTGGCGGCGTTTCAGCGTTCGTTCGAGCTTGTCGACCGGCGGGGCATAAATGAAGCCGAAGGAGACGCAGTCGTGGCGCCCTTTCACCGCGTGGTGCAGCCGGTGCGCCTTGTAAAGGCGCTTTAGATAGCCGCGCCGCGGGATGAGACTAAACGGCCAGCGCTTGTGTACCAATCCATCGTGAAGCACGAAGTAAATCATGCCGTAGGCGGTCATGCCCGCGCCAATCCACTGTAGCGGCCAGGCCCCGGCGGTGCCGAAGGCGATGAGCGCGATGGCCAACGCCGCCGCGACCACCGCGTACAGGTCGTTGAGCTCGAACCAGCCCGTGCGCGGTTCGTGGTGAGAGCGGTGCCACCCCCACCCCCAGCCGTGCATGATGTACTTGTGCGAAAGCGTGGCCACCACTTCCATGGCGGCGATGGTCGCGAGCACGATCAAAACGTTGAGTAGCACGTACATCTTGTCTCCCGGGAGAATCGCCTTTTACGCCTGGCGGCGGCGGGCGAAAAACGCTTTCAACAGCTTTTTGGAGGCGCCGGCCAATACACCGGCATCAACATCGACCTGATGGTTGAACCAGGGCTGGGCGAGCAGGTTCGCCTTCGATTCCACCATGCCGGTGCGCGGCTCGGCGGCGGCGTAAACCAGCCGCGTGATGCGCGCGTGGACCATGGCACCAGCACACATCATACAAGGCTCTAATGTGACATACAGGGTACAGCCGTCAAGGCGATAATTTTCCAAAGTGCGGCCTGCCTCGCGCAGCGCGCGAATTTCGGCGTGCCCGCTGGGGTCATGGCTTGCCACCGGGTAATTGTGCGCCGCGCCGATGATGTCACCGTTTGGGCCGACCACCACCGCGCCGACGGGCACCTCCCCCGCCGCCGCCGCCCGATGCGCCTGGTCCAACGCCCGGTGCATGTAAAATTCGTCGCTGCGCATGAAGGCGAACTCCGTTAAGGTAACCCGCAAATTGTTTAAGCGGCTAAATGTCACAGGATACCGAGAATGAACGATGCGCTGAAGACGCTGATCAACTTGCTGGAGCTCGAAACTCTGGAGGAGACGCTGTTTCGCGGCCAGAGCCAGGATCTGGGCTTTCCCCAGCTTTACGGCGGGCAGGTACTCGGCCAGGCGCTGGCCGCCGCGTCCCGTACCGTCGACGAAGGCCGCCTGCCCCACTCCCAACACGGCTATTTTCTACGCCCCGGCGACCCGCACCGCCCAGTGGTCTACCAGGTGGACAACGTGCGTGACGGTGGCAGTTTCACCACTCGCCGCGTCACTGCCATTCAAAAGGGGCGGCCGATCTTTTTCTGCAGCGCCTCGTTTCAAGCCCCGGAGCCGGGCTTTAGCCACCAGATCAGCATGCCCGAGGTACCCGGCCCCGAGGCGCTGATCGAAGAGGGCAACGTCAAGCACGAGCGCTTTCCTGGCCACCCGATCGAGTTCGTCCACCTGGACCATAACCCTACCCCCGCCACCCCGGCCGGGCGCGGCATGTGGTTTCGCATCAACGGCGAGCTACCCGATGACCCGGCGCTCCACCGCCATCTTCTCTCCTACTCATCGGACTTCAACCTGTTGAGCACCGGATTGATCCCTCACGGCGTCGAATTCGGCGACCCGAAGCTGCGTATCGCAAGCCTAGATCACGCGCTCTGGCTGCACCAGGATACCCGTCTCAACGAGTGGCTTTTCTACTCGATCGACGCGCCCTGGTCCGGCGGCGCCCGCGGTCTGGCCCGCGGACATATTTTCAACCAGCGCGGCCAGCTGGTCGCCTCCACCGCCCAGGAAGGGCTGACGCGCTACCCGCAGGAGTAGTAGAAATAGCAGAGAACAAAAAAAGCCCTCGTTTGCGTAATGCAGATCAGTTAAGCCTGGCTATCACCTGTGGGACGGAGCTTTAGCTCGCGACGGGTGGCTTGGCCAGGGCGCCTGACGGCGCCATTCGCCGAATTGTCGGACCACCGCTGAAGCGGGCTCCCCAACAACGAAATCTTGCATCCATCCCTTGTAGGAGCAGGCTTCAGCCAGCGATGCAGCGCAACGCGCTGCTGGGGTTGGTGATGATGGCAACCAAAAGTGCCGTCGCCACCGAAGGGCGGCTATCGCCGCCATCGCCCAATGGAATTGGGCTCCTACAATGGAGTCGTGCCCCATCCCTCGTAAGAGCAGGCTTTAGCCAGCGACGCAGCGCAACGCGCTGCTACAATAGATTTACCGCTCGTTGTGGGTAGGCAAAAGCCTTAACTGATCGGCATTACTCGTTTGCGGGCTTTAAAAGTTTCAAGCAAGGTCTTCAGGATTAGGACTACCAAGGTCTCGAGTAACCCGTAGAGGGGGTCTTTCGCCAGGGCCGGAAATTGCTCCTGCATTTTCGGCATTCCCGCATCCCTGGCGGTCAGATGGCGAAAGTAGCCTACAGGGAAGTATTCATGGCGCCCCCGCGTAGGGTTGCTCGAGATCGTCCAGATTGATGCGCTCAGCCGCCGTAAACGTTGTTGATCGTTTTAAGCGGGTAGTGCGCCGGGTAGGGCTTGCGGGCCACCCCCGAGTCCACGGCGGCCTGGGCCACCGCGGAAGAGACACGCTCCAAAAGGCGCACATCGACCGGGGTGGGAATGATGTAGTCGCGACCAAAGCTCATTTCGGTGAGCTCGTAGGCATTCAACACCTCCTCCGGTACCGGCTCCCGGGCCAGGTCTTTCAGTGCGTGCACCGCGGCGATCTTCATCGCCTCGTTGATGCGCGTGGCGCGCACATCCAGAGCCCCGCGGAAAATGAACGGAAAGCCCAGCACGTTGTTGACCTGGTTGGGGAAGTCCGAGCGGCCGGTGGCCATGATCACGTCCGGGCGCGCCTCGCGGGCCACGTCCGGGTGAATCTCCGGGTCCGGGTTGGTGCAGGCGAAAATGATCGGGTCCGCGGCCATCTTCTTGACCTGGTCGGCGCTCAAAAGCCCCGGACCAGACAGGCCGATGAACACGTCAGCGCCATCGATGGCATCATCCAGGGTGCGCATATCGGTATCGCGGGCGAACTCTGCCTTGTACTCGTTGATGCCGTCGCGCTCGGTGTGAATCACCCCGCGCCGGTCGAGCATCACCAGGTTTTCCGCTTTGGCCCCGCAGGAGATCAGCAGGCGCATGCAAGCAATCGCCGCCGCCCCCGCGCCCATGCACACGATCTTGACGTCTTCGATACGCTTTTCGGCGATATCCAGGGCGTTGAGCATGCCCGCCGCGGTCACGATCGCCGTGCCGTGCTGGTCATCGTGGAACACCGGAATCGAGCAGCGCTCGATCAGCGCTTTTTCGATCTCGAAACACTCCGGCGCCTTGATATCCTCGAGGTTAATGCCGCCCCAGGTATTGGCGATGCGCGCGACGGTATCGATGAACGCTTGCGGGCTTTCGGCCTCGACCTCGATATCCACCGAGTTGATACCGGCAAAGCACTTGAACAGCACGCCCTTGCCTTCCATGACCGGCTTGCTGGCAAGCGGCCCCAGGTTGCCAAGGCCTAAAATGGCGCTGCCATCGGAGATCACCGCAACCAGATTGCCTTTACCTGTGTAACGGTAAGCGTTTTCGGCGTCGCGAGCGATCTCGCGCACCGGCTCCGCCACCCCCGGGCTATAGGCCAGCGACAGATCGCGGGCAGTCGCAGTGGACTTGGTTAACTCGACCGAAAGCTTTCCAGGAATGGGTTTGGCATGATAATCAAGCGCTGCCTGCCGATTAGCGTCTGTCATGATGGGATTCCGTCATTCTAAAGTAGATATGTAACTTTAGAGTATAGAAAAACCCCTGGCGCCTCAAGGCGCAGTCAACTTTAAAAACGAAACAGCTTTTTAGCCCCACATTGGCTCATGATCGGGCTTTTTTACAGCCATTTGCTGCAACTTATACTCAACCCTTTTAACCATAACGCTTTACTTATAGATGCAGCGCAGCAATTCTGGAAATTAATTTCATTTTATCGCTCCCATAAAAAAACCCACGCGTGAGCGTGGGCTTTTTAGCGCCCAGCACATATGTGCCGGTAAACGGGCATTTAGCCGCGTTTGACGGCAGCGCCGAAACGCTTGTTGAAGCGCTCTACGCGGCCACCGGTGGTCGCTTGCTTCTGCTTGCCCGTATAGAACGGGTGGCAGTTGGAGCACACATCCAAAGAGAAGTCCTGACCAGAGGTAGAACCCACCTGGAAGGCGTTGCCACAAGAACACGTCGCGGTGACCGTGTTGTAATTCGGGTGAATACCTTGTTTCATCGTGAACCTCGCACGCTTATGCCGCCACCTGATCCGTTGCCAGGCACCGCATATGGGGTTGAAATAACTGCTAACCGGATCGCCGCATCACGCGTAAACCGAGTTGGTAAAACGTGTAGCGGGCGCATATTCTAGCAACTTTTTAAGCCGGAGGCCAATTGCCCGAACCCTTTTCTTCTGCCCCCACTTCCCAGGCGCCCAAGGCCCCCGGCGCGCTTGCCGTGGCGCTGCCCTCCCCGCTCAGGCAGCTTTTCGATTATTTGCCAGCGCGCCAAACGCCGGCCGGCGGCTGGGTGCCCGGTCTTCGCGTGCGCGTGCCCTTTGGCCGACGCGACGTGGTGGGCGTGGTCATTCAGGCGATAGAGCAAAGCGCGTACCCAAGAGAGAAGCTAAAGCCGATTTCCGAGGTACTCGACGATGCGCCGCTACCCGCGGACTGGCTGTGGCTTTGCCACTTTACCGCGCGCTACTACCAGCACGGCCTTGGCGACACCATGCAACTGGCCATGCCGGCCAGGCTCCGTCAGGGCTACCCAATGGCCGGGCGCACCTACACCCAGTGGCAGGCAGCGGGCGAGTCAGATCCCCCAACGCTTAAAAACGCCCCTAAACAGGCCGCGCTCTACGCGCTTTTGCGCCAGCACGCCCAGGGCCTGCCCACCCAGGCGATCAGCGCCCACGGCTACGCCAAAGAGCAGCTAAACGCGCTGGAGCGCAAAGGGCTGGTAAGCTCCCGGGAAATCGCCCGTCAGGCCGGGGCCGGCGCCCCCCAGGGGCTTCTGGCAAGCCCGGCACTACCGCTCAACCGCGAGCAGGCCGTGGCCCTTTCCGCGCTGCACGAAAACCTGGCAGGCTATCACCCCTGCCTGCTCGAAGGCGTGACCGGCAGCGGCAAGACCGAGATCTACCTTCAACTGATCGAGGCGATAGCGGCGAAGGGCAAGCAGTCGCTGGTGCTGGTACCGGAGATCGGCCTGACGCCGCAAACGCTTGCGCGCTTTAAAAGCCGTTTCAAGGTGGCGGTGGTGGCGCTTCACTCCGGGCTCAACGACGCCGAGCGTATGGATGCCTGGGAGGCCGCCGCCGATGGCCGCGCGCTGATCGTAATCGGCACCCGCTCGGCGATTTTCACGCCGCTTGCCAAACCCGGCGCGATCATCGTCGACGAAGAGCACGACGGCTCCTACAAGCAGCACGACGGGCTTCGCTACCACGCCCGGGACCTGGCCGTGGCCCGCGCCCACCACCACCAGATACCGCTTTTGCTGGGCAGCGCCACGCCGTCGCTCGAGAGCCTTCAACAGGCACTCACCGGACACTACCGCCACCTGCGTCTGACCAAGCGACCCAGCCGCCACCCGCCGGCCAAGCTCGAGCTTTGTGATCTTCGCCACCAGCGCCGCCAGGGCGGGCTTCTGCCCGGTGCGATCAAGTCGATCAAATCGACCCTCGAGGCGGGCAAGCAGGTGCTGATTTTCATCAACCGGCGCGGCTTCGCGCCCCGGCTTGCCTGCCACGCCTGCGGCTGGATGGCGGATTGCCAGCAGTGCGATGCGCGCATGACGCTGCACCGCCAGCCGCCGCTTCTGGCCTGCCACCACTGCGACAGCCGCCGGGCACTGCCGGATGCCTGCCCGGATTGCGGCAGCGGCGACCTGCGCGCGCTGGGTTCCGGCACCGAGCGCACCGAAGAGACCCTGCAGGGGCTTTTCCCGGACACCACGGTGTACCGGATCGATCGTGACAGCACCCGGCGCAAGGACAGCTTCGACCAGGTCCTCAAAGAGGTTCATCGCGGCGAGCCGTGTATTCTGGTCGGCACCCAGATGCTCGCCAAGGGGCACCACCTGCCCCACGTCACCCTGGTGGTGGTGATCAACGCCGATGGCGGGCTCTACAGCGCCGACTTCCGGGCGCTCGAGCATAGCGCCCAGCTTCTCGAGCAGGTCGCGGGCCGGGCCGGGCGCGCCGCACACCCAGGCCGGGTGCTGGTGCAAACCCTGCACCCGGACGACCCGCACCTGGGCCAACTGGCCGAACACGGCTACGGGGCGCTGGCGCGCAATTTGCTCGAGGAGCGAAGGCTTGCCAAGCTGCCGCCCTTTGGTTTCATGGCGCTTTTGCGCCTGGAGAGCCCTAAAGAGCAGGCCGCCCTGGCGCTGGCCCAGCAAGCGGCCCAGGCGCTGCGCCAGTGGTTGAAGGAATCCGGCGTGCAGGCGAACTGCCTGGGCCCGGTGCCCGCGCCCATGGAGCGCCGTCAAAATCGCTACCACATTCACGTGCTACTGGCCGCGAACAAGCGCAGCCAGCGCCACGCAGCGGCCAACTACCTGGTACAGTGGCTGGACGCCCATCGCGAGGCGCGCGGCGTACGCTGGTCGATCGATATCGACCCGCAAACGCTTTCGTAAGCGCCCACTTTTCAAGCATGGCGTCCCTCAAACGCAATACGGCTTTGAAACTGGGCGCCAATTGCCGATAATGGTCGCTTTTACTTTTTTGCCTGTTCACGTTTTAACGTCAAGCAACCGTTTCACGACGCACACGCCGCCACCAAAATCCCGGATATTCAAATGAAAGAGACGATCACTTCTTTGCTCCAGGGCGCGATCGACGCGCTTAAGCACCAAGGCGTGCTGCCCGAGGATCTTGCCCCGACCATCAAGATCGACCCGACGAAAGACAAGGCCCACGGCGACTACGCCACCAACCTGGCGCTGATGCTGGCCAAGCCCGCGGGCATGAAGCCGCGCGATCTAGCCGAGAAACTGGTCCAGGCGCTGCCCGAAAGCGAGGCCATTGCCAAAACCGAGATCGCCGGCCCCGGTTTCATCAACTTCTTTGCCGCCGCCGATGCCGCCGCGCAAATCATCGCCCAGGTGCTGGACGCAGGCGACGCCTTCGGGCGAAGCCTTTTGGGCAAGGGTGAAAAGGTCCAGGTCGAGTTCGTCTCGGCCAACCCGACCGGCCCTTTGCACGTAGGCCACGGCCGGGGTGCTGCGATCGGCGACTGCCTGTGCCGGCTTTTAGAAGCCACCGGGTATGACGTGACCCGCGAGTTCTACTACAACGACGCCGGCGCTCAGATTCAGAACCTGGCGCTTTCCGTGCAGGCGCGCGCCAAGGGGCTGGGGCCGGACGACGGAAGTTGGCCCGCCGACGGCTACCGCGGCGACTACATTTTTGATGTCGCCAAGGATTATTTGGCGGGCAAGACCGTCAGCGCCGACGACCGCGAAGTCACCGGCCAGGCCGACCCGGAGGATCTCGCCGCCATTCAGGCATTTGCCGTGGCCTGGCTTCGCCGGGAGCAGGATCTCGATCTCAAGGCGTACGGCGTCGAGTTCGACATCTACTTTTTGGAGTCTTCGCTCTACGAAAAGGGCAACGTCGAGGCCACCGTCGAGCGACTGATCGCCAACGGCCACACCTATGAAGACGACGGCGCGATGTGGCTGCGCACCACCGACTTCGGTGACGACAAGGACCGCGTCATGCGTAAGCGCGATGGCGGCTACACCTACTTCTTGCCGGACGTAGCGTATCACTACAACAAGTGGCAGCGCGGCTTCAAAACCGTGATCAACGAGCAAGGCGCAGACCACCACTCCACCGTGACCCGAGTGCGCGCAGGCCTGCAGGCGCTGGAGCTGGGTATTCCCAAGGGCTACCCGGATTACGTGCTGCACCAGATGGTGTTGGTGACTCGAAGCGGTGTGGAGGTAAAACTCTCCAAGCGCGCGGGCAGCTACGTGACGCTTCGCGATTTGATCGACGAAGTGGGGCGCGACGCCACGCGCTTTTTCCTCGCCGCGCGTCGCGCGGACTCCCAGCTCACCTTCGATATCGACCTGGCCCGCTCCCAGTCCAACGACAACCCGGTCTACTACATTCAGTACGCCCACGCCCGGGTATGCAGCATGCTGCGTAAGGCACAAAACGAAGACAAGGCGTTCAACTACGACCAGGCGCTTACGCACCTGGCGAAGCTCGATAGCGACCAGGAAAAGGCCGTACTGAACCGGTTGGCGCGCTACCCGGAAGTAGTCGAACAGGCGGCGCGGGCACGCGAGCCCCAGCAGGTTTCCCAGTACCTTTTGGACCTGGCCGGCGATTTCCACACCTGCTACAACGCGGTCAAAGTCATGGTCGACGACGACGCGCTTAGAAACGCCCGGTTGGCCCTTGGCCTTGCCACCCGCCAGGTGCTGCGTAACGGACTCGATCTAATGGGGGTTAGCGCCCCAGAGGAGATGTAAATGGCAAGACCGCGCAAACGGCCTACCCGCCGCGGAGCGACCAGCCAGCGTAAGGCGTCCAAAACCGAAGGCTCGGGGTTTAGGCTACCGGGCTGGCTTTGGGCGCTTCTCGGTATCGTGGCGGGCTTCTTTCTGGCCCAGCACCAGCAAGGCACCGCGCCCTGGCAGGCTCAGGAAGACACCCCCCAGGCCACGGTGCTGCCCAAGCCCTCGGGAAGCGAGGAGCGAAGCGCGGCGCGCCAAACCGAGGGCGAGGCCGAGCCCTCCATGCCGACCTTCGAGTTCTACACCCTGCTGCCGGAAACCGAGGTGATTGCGCCAGGCGTGACGCTGCCCTCGACGGTCAATCGCCCGGAGGCGCCGGACCCCGGCGAGGCAAGCAGCACGGATAGCGACCAGGGGGGCGATCAGATCGCCCAGATCATCGCCGCCAACACCCGCCCCCAGGAGCAGGCCAGCACCGACGCCGCGCCATCGACGCCGGCGACGAGCGCATCGCCCAACCGCTACATGCTCCAGGCGGCCTCCTTCAAGGAGCTCGGTGACGCCGAGCAGCTGCGCTCAAAGCTTCGCAATCTTAGCCTTCTGGCCCAGATTACCGAGGTCCAGGCAAGCGGCGACGTGTGGCATCGCGTCCAGGTAGGGCCCTACGAGGATACCCGGGAGCTCAGCCGCGCCCAGGACCTGATGGCGACCCAGGGGATCGAGCCACTTTTGATTCAGTTGCAAAACTAGCGCCGCTGCCCAGTACGTGTGAATCGGTACGCGTACACATAATCCCCGGCAGAACCTGACGCGGGCGGTTGATTTTTTATCAGCCGCCCGCATTTTGTTGTGAATCACTCGGGTTCTAACGTGCTTTAGTTGCGGCCGCCACGCGGCCGGTAAGTTATCGGGAGCCTTTGCTCTCTTAAGGAGTCATCTCCATGACCACGATCGTATCCGTACGCCGCGGAAATCATGTCGCCCTGGCGGGCGATGGCCAGGTATCACTTGGCAACACCGTTATGAAAGGCAATGCCAGCAAGGTGCGCCGCCTCTATCGGGGCAAGGTGCTCGCGGGCTTCGCCGGCGGCACGGCCGACGCATTTACCCTCTTTGAGCGCTTCGAAGCGCAGCTCGAAAAATACCAGGGCCACCTGACCAAGGCCGCCGTCGAGCTTGCCAAGGACTGGCGCACCGACCGGGCGCTTCGCCGGCTAGAGGCGCTTTTGGCCGTGGCCGATCACAGCGCTTCATTGATCATTACCGGTAACGGTGACGTCGTCGAGCCCGAGCGCGGCATCATCGCCATCGGCTCCGGCGGTAACTTCGCCCAAGCCAGCGCCCGCGCGCTTTTGGAAAACACCGAGCTCGGCGCCCGGGAGATCACCGAGAAATCGCTGCAAATCGCCGGTGACATCTGCGTGTTTACCAACCATCACATCACGCTCGAAGAGCTTGATTCCAACGAACGCTGAGGCACCCCATGACCCAGATGACACCCCGCGAAATCGTTCACGCGCTCGACCAGTACATCATCGGGCAGCAGGATGCCAAACGCGCCGTGGCCATTGCCCTGCGCAACCGCTGGCGGCGCATGCAGCTCGATACCGACCTGCGCCCGGAAGTCACGCCGAAAAACATCCTGATGATCGGCCCCACCGGCGTGGGTAAAACCGAAATCGCCCGGCGACTTGCCAAACTGGCCCGCGCACCGTTCATCAAGGTCGAAGCGACCAAATTCACCGAAGTCGGTTATGTGGGCCGCGACGTCGAGTCGATCATTCGCGATTTGATGGAAGCTGCGATCAAGATGGTGCGCGAGCACGCCAAGGAAGAGGTTGGCCATCGCGCCGAAGACGCCGCGGAAGATCGCGTACTCGACGCGCTGCTGCCGCCACCCCGGGGTCAGGAAGACAAGCCGCGCGACGACAACGCCACGCGCCAGTCTTTCCGCAAGAAGCTTCGCGAAGGCCAGCTCGACGATAAAGAGGTCGACATCGAAGTCTCCGCCCAGGGCCAGGGCGTCGATATCATGACCCCGCCAGGCATGGAGGAGATGACCAACCAGCTGCAGAGCATGTTCTCCAACATGGGCCAGCAAAAGCGCGAACAGCGCCGAGTCACCGTCAAGGAAGCGCTGGTACTGCTGCGCGACGAAGAGGCCGGCAAGCTCGTCAACGAAGAAGAGATCAAGGCGCGGGCGGTCGAGTCCGTCGAGCAGCACGGCATCGTCTTTCTCGACGAGATCGATAAAGTCGCCAAGGGCAGCGGCCAGTCAAGCGGCGGCGAAGTCTCCCGGGAAGGCGTGCAGCGCGATTTGCTCCCGCTGATCGAAGGCTCCACCGTCTCGACCAAGTACGGCATGGTCAAGACCGACCATATCCTGTTCATCGCCTCCGGCGCGTTCCATCTGTCGCGGCCTTCCGATCTGATTCCGGAGCTTCAAGGCCGCTTGCCGATTCGCGTCGAGCTCGATGCGCTGACGCCGAACGACTTTAAGCGCATCCTGACCGAGCCTTCGGCCTCACTCACTCGGCAATATCAAGCGCTGCTGGCCACCGAAGGGCTCGACGTCGAGTTCACCGAGGATGGTATCGCGCGCATCGCCGAGATCTCCTGGCAGGTCAACGAAGGCACCGAGAACATCGGCGCGCGTCGTCTGCACACCGTGATGGAGCGCCTGCTGGAAGAGGCCTCGTTCAGGGGCGGCGATATGGATAGCCCCCTGGTGGTCGATGCCGACTACGTCAACGCCCAGCTTGGCGAACTTGCCGTCGACGAAGACCTGTCGCGCTATATCTTGTAAGCGGCTGCGTTGAAGCGCTGGCCCAGGCCGCGCGGTAACATGCTTTTCAGGCGGGCCACCACACCCGCCTGTTTGCTACTTCAAAGGGAGATTGCCAATGGATAGCCCGATTCCCACCCACGTTCACTACCATAAGAAAAACCGCCTGCTGGAGCTGACCTACCCAGGCGATCTGCACTACCGCGTGCCGATCGAGCTTCTGCGCGTTTACTCGCCCTCCGCGGAGGTGCGCGGCCATAGCGCCGACAGCGCGGTGCTGCAAACCGGTAAGCGCGACGTGGGCTTGATGGATATCAGCCAGGTCGGCAACTACGCGCTCAAACTTCACTTCGACGACGGCCACGACAGCGGCCTGTATAGCTACAACTACCTTTACGAGATCGCCACCCACCAGGACGCCTATTGGGCCGAGTATCTACAGCAGTTGAGCGATGCGGGGGCCTCCCGCGAGCCGGCGAGCATTCAGTTCAAGGAACTATAGGGGTGACACCGGCCGATTTGGAAAGCCCGGCCGCTTCGAAAAGCGCGTCGAGACCTGGCTTTGAAGCGGCAGGCGCAGACAAAACGACAGAGAGAAGGCTACAATACAGCCAACCTATCAAGCGATGACAGACGCGTCATCGATGTCCGCCTCGAACTCGGGAGCCCGTCGCCTCATGAGCCCCACGGAAAAGCGCACCACCCATTTTGGCTACCAGGAAGTACCGCTCGACGAGAAAGCCTCGCGCGTGGCGGATGTCTTTCACTCGGTCGCCGCGCGTTACGACGTGATGAACGACCTGATGTCCTTCGGCATTCACCGGGTATGGAAACGCCTCACCATCGAGCGAGCAGGCGTGCGCCCTGGCCACAAGGTGCTCGATATCGCCGGTGGCACCGGTGATCTGACGCTCAAGTTTTCGCGTATGGTGGGTCCCCGCGGCAAGGTCGTGTTGGCGGATATCAACGCCTCGATGCTTAACGTCGGCCGCGACAAGCTCATCGACAACGGTGTCGGCGGCAACGTCGAATACGTTCAGGCCAACGCCGAAACGCTGCCCTTCCCCGACAACCACTTCGACTGCATCACCATCGCTTTCGGGCTTCGCAACGTCACCGATAAGGACGCCGCACTGCGCTCCATGGCCCGCGTGCTCAAACCCGGCGGGCGCCTTTTGGTGCTGGAGTTCTCCAAGCCCGATAACGCGCTTTTGAGCAAGGCCTACGACGAATACTCGTTCCGCTTTTTGCCGCGCATCGGTGAGCTGGTGGCCAAGGACGGCGAGAGCTATCGCTACCTGGCGGAGTCGATCCGCATGCACCCGGACCAGAAAACCCTCAAGGCCATGATGGAAGACGCGGGGCTTGAGCGGGTGGAGTACACCAACCTGACCGGTGGGATCGTCGCGCTACATCGCGGCATCAAGCTATGACCCTCAATACCGCGAAATGCCACGCTATAAAGCAACGTGCTCTGATTCGACGAGCACTCGTTCAAAGAACGCTGAGGTGAGCATGCGATTGACCCCGCCCCTGTTACTGGCCGGATGTGAACGCACGCTAAACGCTCTGCTCGCCCGCGACCCGGCAGCCCCTGGCCGTCTCGAGGCGCTGGCGGGCAGCCGTTTGCTGATCAGGCTCGAAAAACCGCACCTGACGCTTTTGCTTGCCTACCACGCCACCGGGGTCGACCTGCTGCCCGGCGACGATGTGCTCGAGGCAAGCGTCGATGCCACCGTCGAGCTGACCCCGGAAACCTTCTCCGAGTGGCTGAGCGGCGCCTCGATCGAGCGATTGATGTTCGACGGCAAGCTCGCCGTACGCGGGCGTTTGGGGCTTTTGGAAGCGACCCGGGATCTGTTTTTCGACCTGGATCTCGACTGGGAAGGTGAGCTTGCCACCTGGATCGGCGCCGCCCCCGCCCACTCATTTGCCGAAGGCATTCGCCGGCTGAGCCGCTTCGGGCTACGCGCCCGGGACGAGCTTTTGCAGGATCTTTCCGAGTACGTGTTCGAAGAAGCCCGGATGCTGCCCGGGCGCCATCAGCGCGATGTGCTGCGCGACGCGCTCACCGAGCTCGACATGGCCACCGACCGCCTGGAGGCGCGCCTTGATCGCCTTACACGGCGCCTGAACGCGAGCATCGTTCAGGAGCCCTGCTCATGAGCCTACGGCTTTTCAAAATCCTCTGGGTCATCGCGCGCCACCGCCTGGATACGCTGGTGCCCAAGGAGCGCTTATCGCTTTGGCTGCGCGTTTTGATGTGGTTTTTGCCGCTACGTCTGGTGCCGGTCGGCAAGCGCTCCCGGGGCGAGCGCTTGCGCCTGGCGCTGGAATCTTTGGGGCCGATTTTCATCAAGTTCGGCCAGATGCTCTCGACCCGGCGCGATCTACTGCCCGACGATATCTCTAACGAGCTCAGAAGGCTTCAAGACCAGGTGCCGCCCTTCCCCGGTGATTTAGCCGTGGCCCGGGTGGAAAAAGAGCTCGAGATGTCGCTCGTCGAGGCGTTCGCCGAATTCGACCGCGCCCCGCTTGCTTCGGCGTCCATTGCCCAGGTTCACGCCGCCACGCTTCACACCGGCGAAGAGGTGGTAGTCAAGATCATCCGCCCAAGCATCGATGCGGTGATGCGCCAGGACATGGCGCTGATGTATCAGGTGGCAAAGCTTGTGGCGCGGGTGCCCGAGGCCAAGCGCCTGCGTCCGGTCGAGGTGATCCGCGACTACGAATCGACCCTGTTCGACGAGCTCGACCTTTATAAGGAGGCCGCCAACACCTCCCAGCTCAAGCGTAACTTCAAGGACTCAGCGCTTCTATTCGTCCCCACCATCTACTGGCCCTTCACCCGGCGCAACGTCATGGTGCAGGAGCGCATTCGCGGCGTGCCGGTGGCGGATATGGACACGCTGATCAAAAACGGCGTCAATCTTAGAAAGCTCGCCGAGCGCGGCGTCGAGCTCTTCTTCACCCAGGTGTTTCGCGATAACTTCTTTCACGCCGACATGCACCCGGGCAATATTTTCGTCAACTGCGACAATCCGGAAGACCCGCAGTACATCGCCATCGACTGCGGGATCGTAGGAAGCCTCACCCGGGAAGACCAGGATTATCTCGCGCGCAACCTGCTGGCGTTTTTCCATCAGGATTATTACGAGGTAGCAGCGCTTCATATCGAGTCCGGCTGGGTCGGCGAGAATACCCGGGCCAACGAGTTCGCCGCCGCCATTCGTACCGTGTGCGAGCCGATTTTAGAAAAACCGCTCAAGGATATCTCCTTTGGCCAAGTGCTTTTGGGGCTTTTCCAGACCGCCCGGCGCTTCAACATGGAAGTCCAGCCGCAGCTGGTGCTTTTGCAGAAAACGCTTTTGAACATCGAGGGCCTGGGCCGCCAGCTCTACCCGGAGCTCGATCTTTGGAGCACCGCCAAGCCCTATTTAGAGCAGTGGATGAAAGAGCGCGCCGGGATCGGCGGGCTTTGGGAGTCGCTCAAACGCCAGGCGCCGGAGCTTTCCCACCAGTTGCCGGAGCTTCCCGTGCTCGCCCACCAGGCGCTTAGCCGCATGGAGCAGGAGCACCGCCAGCGCCACCTTCAAGCCAGCGCCATTACTCAACTGGATGCCAAATTCACCCAGCAGAAAAAGCGCCACCACCGCCTGCGTATTGGCGTGGCGCTTCTCGCCATTGCGCTTGCCTGGCAGCCCTTGGGCGAATGGGCGCTGGCCCAACCCTGGCAGGTGCTGGCCGCCGCCGGTGCAGGGCTTTTACTGCTTTTATGGCAGTAAGCCAGGCGCGCCAGGCTACACTTGAATCATACCCAATCGATGCGAACGCAGCGCCCGCAGGATCTTTAATCAACGCCCAAGGATTTCGATGAGCACCGCCAACACCACGCCCGTTCTGGACCAGCTAGCAAAGGTGCTGGAGCAGCGACGCCACGCCGCCCCGGAGCACTCTTATGTCGCCGCCTTGCACGGCAAGGGGCTCAACAAGATACTCGAAAAAGTAGGCGAGGAAGCCTTCGAGACCGTGCTGGCCGCCAAGGACGTCGAGACTGGCGGTGACGAAGAGCGCCAAGCGGTTATCGCTGAAACCGCCGATCTGTGGTTTCATACGCTGGTGATGCTCTCGCACCTCGAGCTCGACCATCAGCGCGTGCTCGACGAGCTCGCACGGCGCTTCGGGGTCTCCGGCCACGATGAAAAAGCGTCCCGATAGCGCTTAATCAGCGCTCTTTTCCCGCGTTTTACGCCCCGGCTTAATGAGGAAACGACTATGTTAGGTGGCATCAGTATCTGGCAGCTCTTGATTGTACTGGGCATTATCATTTTGATTTTTGGAACCAAAAAACTGCGCAACGTCGGCACCGACCTGGGCGGCGCGGTCAAGGGTTTTAAAAGCGCCATGAGCGAGGAAGAGAAAGAAAAATCCGCCGAGCGCGACGAAGCCGCCAAGGTGGCTCACGAAGAGCCGGGCAACACCTATGACGTTCAGGCCGAAGAGAAGCGCAAGGCCGAGGCCGAGAAGCGCTCTGAGGAGCGTCCCTAAGCCATGCTGGATATCGGCTTTCTCGAGCTCATGCTCATTGGCATCGTGGCCCTTTTGGTACTCGGCCCCGAGCGCCTGCCGAAGGCGGCGCGCACCACCGGTATGTGGATCGGCAAGATCAAGCGAACGGTATCCGGTATGCAGCGCGAAATCAGCGCGCAGCTCGAGGCCGAAGAGCTTCGCCAGAAGATCAGCGATCAGCAGAAAAAACTCGATAGCAGCCTGAAGCAGGCCAAGCGCGACGTCGAAAGCATCGCGAGTACCCCAGGGGCGCCGTCTTCTTCCGGCGCCCCAGGAAATGATACGGACAAGCGCGTTGCCAAGGCCGCCGCGCGCCTGGACGATGCGCTGGAGGAAGTCCACGAGAGCCCCGAGCCCTCCTCCCAGGCGAGTGCCGATGAGTCCGCGCGTCCCGAATCCGATGAGCTGAAAAAGGATAGCAACCCGTCATGAGTAAGCCGGGCGATTCAAACCAGCCGCGCGAGGATCTAAGCCAGGCACCGCTAATCGAACACCTGATCGAGCTGCGCTCGCGGCTGGTCAAGGCGGTGGCGGTGGTGCTGGTGATGTTCCTGGCGCTTTACGCCTTTGCCAACGATATCTACAGCTTCGTCGCCGACCCCTTGATCGCGCTGCTCCCAGCCGGTTCCCAGATGATCGCCACCGAGGTGGCCTCGCCGTTCCTGGCGCCTTTCAAGCTAACGCTCGTGGTCGCGGTCTTTCTGGCGATTCCGTTCGTGCTACACCAGGCCTGGGCGTTCGTGGCGCCAGGGCTTTACGACAACGAAAAGGCGCTGGCGATCCCCATTCTGGTGTCGAGCATTGCGCTTTTTTATGCCGGGGCAGCATTTGCCTACTACGTCGTGTTTCCGCTGCTGTTCGAGTTCTTTACCCAGACCGGGCCAAGGGACGTGGCCGTCATGACTGACATCAACCAGTACCTGAACTTCGTACTGAAGCTCTTTTTCGCCTTTGGCGTGGCTTTCGAGATTCCCATTGCGACGTTTTTGCTGATTCTCTCCGGCGCCACGACGGTTCAGAGCCTTTCGCAAAAGCGCCCTTACATTTTGCTGGGCTGCTTCGTTATCGGCATGGTGCTCACGCCGCCGGACATCATCTCGCAAAGCCTGTTGGCCATTCCCATGTACCTGCTTTACGAGGTGGGCTTGCTGTTTGGCCGGCTGGTGCGCAAACGCCAGCTCAAGGCCGAAGAGGGTAGCGAGAGCGAATAAACCTTTTCTTGTAAGCCTAAAAAAACCTCTGCACCCGTGCAGAGGTTTTTTGTTGGTTACTCGAGCATTTCGACGGTCCCAAAGGACGCTATTACTTGGCCTGATCCATCATTTCGTTGATACGTTCGACCAGCTTGAAAATGCCGGTGGCGGCTTCGCTGATGCGGCTCGCCTGCATGTAGGCGGGAGTGGTCACCACCTGATGCTCCAAATCGACGACGATATCATCGACGTCGCAGCTTTTGTGCAGCCCGCCCATGGCGCTGATCGCTCCGGCAACGCTTGGATCGCGCCCGATGGTGACCGAAATACCGTCGCCCCAAAGCCTGGAAACCAGCACCGGGGCGATGCACATAAGGCCGATCGGCTTGGCGTCCTCCTTGAACGCGCCAAGCGCCGTTTTCAGGCTCTCGAGCACGGCCATGGCGTCGCCCTGTTCGGCAAAGTCGGAAAGGTTTTTAGCCACGCCGAAACCGCCAGGCACGATCACCGCGTCGAAGTCATCGGCGTCGAGCTCGGTAATGGGCTGGATCTCGCCGCGCATCAGCCGCGCCGATTCCTCCAGGACGTTGCGCGTCTCGCTTTCTTCCGCCTTTTGGGTCAGGTGGTTGACGACGTGGTGCTGATCGATATCCGGTGCAAAGGCGCGGTACGCGATACCCAGCTGATCGAGACGCAACAGTGTCAGCGTGGTTTCATAAATCTCCGAGCCATCATAAGCGCCGCAGCCGGCCAGTATCACTGCTACTTTTTTGCTCATGCCCTAACTCCCCTGGTTGTTTTCGTAGTCTCGACAGCGAGCGACATAGTAAAGCCGACACTCTAGTCACTCTTCATCGGCTCCACAAGACGGCTTTCGCCTTAGAGTACGGCGCGGGTATTCGCGGCTGCCAAGCACCCGCTGAGTCCTGAGCAAAACTAGAGCGCTTGAACGCCGACAGTATTAATTTAAATTAACTCAAAACCAGGACGACATCGAACTGTCATCTTTATCCTGCAAAATCGAGCCCAACACACTAAGATCCAGGTAGGCGCTTACAACGCGTGATGCCCAATCTGCGGGAGATGTATGGAGATGCAAACGTCGGACTCTACGCCGCTTCAAAGTATTGAAGCATCCAGCGGTGAAGGCGAGAGCTTGCCCCTTCGGATCAACCGTACCCCGACCGGCGTTCAAGCCAAAGGTGGAGACGGGCAAACCGACCTGGACGACCCGGAGCTCTATTTCAACCGCGAACTTTCGCACCTGCAGTTCAACATTCGCGTGTTGGAACAAGCGCTGGACGATGCCCACCCGCTATTGAACCGGCTGATGTTTTTGCTGATTTTCTCCTCCAACATGGACGAGTTTTTCGAGATTCGCGTGGCCGGACTCAAACACCAGATTGCGCTGAACGACAACGCCACCTCCGCCGACGGCCGCTTGCCAAGGGCAGTGCTGAGCGAAATATCCGACACCGCCCACCGCCAGATTCGCCGCCAGTATCAGATCCTCAACAACACCTTACTGCCCGCGCTCGAAGCTCAGGGGCTACGCTTTCGCCGCCGCGACCAATGGAACGAGGCGCAGCAAGCCTGGGTGAGGGCGTATTTCGATCGTGAAATCATGCCGGTGATCAGTCCGATCGGCCTCGACCCCTCGCATCCGTTTCCCCGGCTAGTGAACAAGAGCCTCAACTTTATCGTCGCCCTCGAAGGCAAGGATGCGTTCGGCCGGGCCGGCGGCATGGCGATTCTGCCCGCCCCGCGCTCGCTGCCCAGACTGATCGCGCTGCCCAAGAAGCTCTGCACCGAAGGCTTCTCCGAGTACGTATTCCTCTCCTCGATGATTCACGCCCACGCCGAAGAGCTTTTTCCCGGCATGCGCGTGCTCGGCTGCTACCAGTTCCGGCTGACCCGCAACGCGGATTTGAGCGTCGACCCGGAAGAGGTGTCGGATTTGGCCTCGGCGCTGCGCGGCGAGCTTCTGGCACGGCGCTACGGCAGCGGCGTTCGCCTGGAGGTGGCCGACAACTGCCCCGACGACTTGACCAATTTTCTGCTGCGCCAGTTCGATCTAACGCCCGACGATCTCTACCGGGTGGAAGGGCCGGTCAACCTGACCCGCATGATGGCCGTGCTCGACGATGTCGACCGCCCGGAGCTAATGTACCGCCCCTTCATCCCAAGCGTACCCAAGGCGCTCAAGGAAGGGAGTTTGTTCAGCGCGATCAGCCAGCAGGATATTCTGCTGCACCACCCCTTCCAGGCGTTTTCGCCCATCGAGGATTGGCTACGCGAGGCGGCGCGGGACCCGGACGTACTGGCAATCAAGCAGACGCTTTACCGCACCGGTGCGGACTCGTCGATCGTCAGCGCCCTGGTGGACGCGGCAAGCCAGGGCAAGGAAGTCACCGTCGTGATCGAGCTGCGCGCGCGTTTCGATGAGGCCGATAACCTGCAGCTCGCCTCGCGCCTGCAGGAGGCCGGCGCCATCGTGATCTACGGCATCATGGCCTATAAAACTCACGCCAAGATGATCCATATCGTGCGCCGCGAGAAGGGCGAGCTCAAACACTACGCCCACCTGGGCACTGGCAACTATCACGCCAAAACCGCCAAACTCTATACCGACTACAGCCTTTTGACCGCCAATCAGGCGCTGTGCGCCGACGTACACCGGGTGTTTCAGCAGCTCTCCGGCATGGGGCAGACGCGCAAGATCGATACCCTTCTCCACGCCCCCTTTACACTACATCAACGTTTGATCGAAATGATCGACCGCGAAGCGCAGTTTGCCACCAAGGGCAAGCGCGGCCATATCATCATCAAGTGCAACTCGCTCACCGAACCCAAATTGATCAAGGCGCTCTACCGCGCCTCCCAGGCGGGCGTGGAGTGCGACTTGATCATTCGTGGCATGTGCTGTTTGAAGCCTGGCGTCAAGGGTGTCTCGGAGAACATTCGCGTGCGCTCTATCATCGGACGCTTTCTGGAGCATACCCGGGTCTTCTACTTTCACAACAACGACAAGCCCGAAACCTGGTGCTCGAGCGCCGATTTCATGCCGCGCAACATGTTCCACCGGGTGGAAACCTGCTTTCTCCTCAAGGACAAAAAGCTCGCTAACCGGGTACGCAAGGACATGGAAACCTACCTGGTGGATAACTGCCAGAGCTGGCTTTTGGAAAGCGACGGCGGCTACCGCCTCCAGGGCCAGGGCACCAGTGACGCCATCAGCGCCCAGGAAACGCTGTTGTACGCCTACGCCTCGAAAAGCTAGCCTTCGCCCTCTCCTTCGACGCCGCGCGGCTCTTCCAGGCGCGGTGTCGGCGCAAATATGAGACACTGCGACGAGGGAATCTCGAACACCGGGGTTCTCGCTTTAAACACGTTCACTGTCTTTTATAACCGCGAACCGAACCGTCAATGCTTGAACTACGTCATCTGCGTACGCTGGCCGCCCTGCGCGAAACCGGCTCGCTGGTCGAGGCCGCCGAGCGCGTTCACCTTACCCAGTCGGCGCTTTCGCATCAGTTGAAAGATCTGGAAAGCCGCGTGGCGAGCCCGCTTTTCGTGCGTAAAACGCGCCCGGTGGAGTTCACCCGGGCCGGGCTTCGCCTGTTGGCGCTGGCCGACGAGCTCCTGCCGGCAGTGCGTCGTGCTGAGCGCGACCTGGCCAGGCTTTCGGGTGCCGAGCAGGGCCGCTTACACATGGCCATCGAGTGCCACAGCTGCTTTCAGTGGCTGATGCCTACCGTGGACTACTTCCGCGATCACTGGCCGGAAGTCGAGATCGATATCCCGAGCGGTCATCACTTCGACCCGCTACCGGCCCTTGCCCGCGAGCAGCTCGATCTGGTGATTACCGCCGACCCACAGCCCATTGAGGGCATTCACTACGCGCCGCTATTTCGCTACGAGGGGCTTTTGGCCGTGGCCCGCCAGCACCCTTTCGCGCAGAAAGGCTTTGTCAGCCCCTTAGAGCTCGCCGAACAGACGCTGATTACCTACCCGGTGGAGCAGTCTCGGTTGGATGTGTTCACCCAGTTTTTGACCCCGGCCCAGGTACGCCCGAAGGAGATTCGCACCGCGGAGCTCACCATCATGATGATGCAGCTGGTGGCCAGCGGCCGTGGCGTTTGCGCGCTGCCCAACTGGGCGTTGACCGAATATCTGGAGCGCGACTACGTAAGCGCGGTGAAACTTGGTGAGGCGGGGATTTGGGGCACGCTCTATGCGGCGATTCGCGATGAGACGCGCCACACCCCCTGGATGCAGGATTTTCTGCGCACCGCGCGGGAAACGTCCTTCGCGGTGCTCAGCGGCGTCAAGCCGGCGGGGGGCGGCGAGGAATCAATAGCGTAAAGCGCGCCCCGCCAAGACTCGGGCTTTCATCGATGGTGACGCTGCCACCGTGGCCGGTCATGACCTTGTGCACGATGGAAAGCCCAAGACCGTAGCCGCCGGAGCTTCGCGCCCGGCTGTCGTCCAACCTGGCAAAGGGTTTGAAGATATCACTGCGTGCCTCCAGCGGCACCCCCGGGCCGTCATCTTCGACATCGATACGTACCAGGTGTGGCTCGTCGCAAAGACGAATACTGACCTGGGTGCGGCCATAGCGGCAGGCGTTACTGACCAGGTTTTGCAGCGCACGCTGCAGATAGCGCGGCTCGGCCAGAAGCTCGATCTCCTCGTGCTCTGTCTCAAGCTTGAGGCTAAGCGTTTTGTGCAGCGGGGTGAGCGCGTCGATGACGCGATTGGCCATGGCACAGCACTCCACCGGCACCATCTCCAGCGGGTCACCGTGGCTTGGCCCGCCGCCCAGACGCGCGTAGGTCAAAATCTCGTCGACCAGATCGTCGAGCTCGGCGATGTCGGCGTCGATCCCCTGCAGTTGACGGCGAATCGACGGCTCCTCGGTCATATCCTCGACCATCTGCACGGCAAAGCGTATACGCGCCACCGGCGTACGTAGCTCGTGAGACACCGCGCGAATCATCTCCTGCTGGCCTCTCAAGAGCGTTTGCACCTGGCTTGCCATGGTGTTGAAGGCCATGCCGAGCCGGCCCAGAAAATCGCCGCTTTCCACCTTCACTCGGGTTTCCAGCCGGCCGCTTGCGATACGCGTGGCGGCGAGTTCCAGGCGCGCCATGCGCGCTTCGATACTGCGCATGATGAGGTAGATGATGAGGCTCAGCACCACCATGACGCCGATGAGAAGCGATAAATGCAGACTCAGCGGTAGTGTATCCCGCCGGGTAATGGGGCCGGCTTTCAACCACTGCTCACTGCCCGGTATTTGATAAAGAAACGTGAGGGAGAGGTGCTCGGTGACCAGCCGTGTCACGACCCCGCCCCGGGCCAGTTGCTGGCGCTGGGCCGGGGTGAGGCCTTCGGGCAGTGTCGAGACGAGCGCCAACGGCCACCCCGGCAGATGCACATCGGCAAGCACTGACTGGCGCTGGGGAGCGGGCGTTCGTGCCAGCCACTCGCCCAGGGCCACCATGCTGCCCTGCCACTGGCGCTCGCTCCAGCCAATGAAAGTAGCGCTCAAGAGGCTATCCGACTGTGGGCGCTCATCGGGAATGCGCTGGCGAAGCCGCCAGGGGTTGGTCTCGATCAAAATATTACCCCGCGCCAGGCGGGCTTTCTCGAAATAGCCGAGTTCGGCATCGTTGACCGGTACCAGCGCCAGCTGCATACCGAACTGATGCGAGAAAGCGTTCAAACGCGCTTCTCGATTTTCCGGGGCAAGCTCGGCCAACTGCCGGGTCATTAGTGTCATCGGCAGGCTCGCCATCTTTTCGCGAAACTCTTCGCGGCGTACCTGTTCGATGAAGGTGCGCCCGCCGATCGTAATGACGAACACCACACAAAGCGCCAGGGCCAGCAACACGTAAAATCTAAAAAAAGAGCCGTGGCTAAGCACGCGCGGCATGGCTCCACCTCGATGGCGCTTTTGACCGGGTCTCGCGACGCTGCGATTAGCTATCCTTGACAAAGAGGTAGCCTTTGCTGCGCACGGTCTTAATACGGTGAGGCTGATGGGGGTCATCGCCGATCTTGGGACGAATGCGTGACACGCGCACGTCGATAGAGCGGTCCTGGCCGTCGTACTTGATACCCCGCAGGTCGCTGAATATCTCCTCCCGGGTCAGCACGGTGCCCGCATTGCTCGCTAAAAGCCAAAGCAGATCGAACTCGGCGCTGGTCAAGTCGATACGCTCCCCCTCGAGCCACGCCTCGCGGGTGGCGCTATCGATATCCAGATTGGAAAACTGCAGGCGCACCTCGCCGTTGGGGGCCACCGGCGCGTCGGCGCGGCGCAACAGGGCCCGCATGCGTGCCAGCAGCACCCGGGGCTTGACGGGTTTGGGCACGTAATCATCGGCGCCCATTTCGAGCCCCAACACCTGGTCGAGGTCATCGGTACGCGCGGTCAACATCATGATGGGCCCGGTGAAATTGGGGCGTACGCGCCGGCAAATCGAAAGACCGTCCTCGCCTGGCAGCATCAAGTCCAAAATGACAAGGTCCGGCTGAAGCTCCAGAATCCGCTCGACCCCTTTCGCACCATCGGCTTCGACCGTTACTTTAAAGCCGTTGTTGTCCAGGTATTCTCGGGTTAGCTCGGCCAGACGCTGGTCATCTTCAATAATCAGCACATGGTCTTGATCGGGATAGTCAGACATGAGCGGCTCCCGCTTCCTTTATAATGGTCAATAGCCTCGGTAACTTCATGGTATCTGATTAACGTGGCGAAGTGCTTAATGGTAACACTAGCTTACTCTTTATTAACGTTTGAAGGGCAAATTGCAAGAATAAATCGGCACCCCCGGAGAACCTGCCAGGCTGCTTTTCACTATTTTTAAGCGACGCACGCCGCTTGATTGTTGATGCGTAGCGCGCTAATGTTGAACTCGCGAGTTGTCAACCATCTTTTGACATGACAGGAGAAGGCGATGGGCGATCAAAAAACCAAAAGCGTCATAAAACGCGTCTACGTACCCACTCAGGTGCGCGATTTACCCAACGGCGAAAAGCTGACGATCCCCGGGCATTACAAGGCGCCGCCCGCGAGTGACGAAAGCGGCGAAGACTAGCGAAGCGCTTTTAAGCGTTACAAGACACGCTTTTAGAATACAAAAAAAGCAGGCCCAAGGCCTGCTTTTTTATTTCGCTTAAACCGGCTATCCCTTGGGCCCCAACACGAACCAGATAATCAAACCGATTAGCGGGAAGAAGAGTAACACCAGAATCCAGATCAGCTTGGCAAGGCCGCCAGCCGAACTCTTGGCGACTTTAACAATGGCCCAAATGACAATGACAAGCCAGATAAGGCCTAACAGGCCGCCTACTTCAATTCCCATAACAACTCTCCTTGGTGTGCCGATATCCTTACATTACGCGCTCAGCATAGCACTTCCTGGACAACATGCGAGCGTTACTGAGGCGGCAATCGCAGCAGCATTTCGCCGTCCGCTATTTCGATACTAAGCAGATTCAAAAAGCTCATGCCCAACAGGACGGTATCGCGCTCCATACCGCGGCTGATCGAGCCCTGCACGTTACTGGCGCGTAGCCCGCCAAGGGACACTTCGTCGAGCTCGGTTAAATTACCCTGTACCCGGCCGTTGGCCGTGTTGAACCAGGCGCTGCGCCCGGGCTCAAGCGACAACCTATCGGCGAGCTCGTGGGGCACGGCCACATAGGTGGCGCCGGTATCGAGCAGGAAAGTCACCGGCTCGCCGTTGATCTGGCCGGGGGCCTCGAAATGGCCTGAGCGGTTGCGCTTGAGCCGCACCGGCGCCCCCTCTGTCGAGGTATCCATGATATGAGCGTTGGGAGTGGTGAGGTTTTTGAAACCGCCGTCGATAAGCCAGGTGCCCGCCCCGATCAAGGCTACCCAAAATAGCAGCATCATCACGATGCCGCCGCGCTGTGTGTTTAGCGATGTCATACACCCTCTCCGCCCGTTAGGTGCTTTCCCATGCAGTCGCCGCCTCGCGGCCGCGGCGCTCGTTCACGCCTGCACAAATCAGCATCGCCATGATGAACAACCCTACACATAATAGAATAGAGGCCTGCAAACCAATCAACGTTTGCAACACGCCCAGCAGCACGATGCCCAGCACCCCGGCCAGCTTGTTCGCCAGGCCCCAGAAGCCGAAAAATTCCGCCGACTTGGCAAGCGGCGAGAAAACCCCGACCAGCGCGCGGCTGGCGGACTGGCTCGACCCCAGGCTCAGCCCCGCCAAACAGCCCACGTATAAAAAGACGTATTGCGCCTGCCACTGCCAGCCAAAACGCGCGTTGGCCCATTGGGTAAGTTCTGGCGTCGCCCAAATCGCCAGAATGGCCAGGACCCAGAGCGCCAGGGTCATCTGGTAGGTGCGCTTGGCACCCAGCTTATCCTGAATAAAGCCGAACCCCAGCGCCCCCGCCGCCGCGGTGAGCTGCACGACGATGAACATGATGTTGCGTACCCCTTCGTCCCAGCCGATCACCTGGGCGCCATAGATGAACGCAAACGCGATGATGATGTAGACCCCGGCCATCGAGAAAAGCAGCGACACCAAAAAAATGGTCAGGTCCTTGAAATAGCGAAGCTCCTTGAAGGTAGACGTCAAGCGCCCCCGCGCGATCCGCCAGTACGATACGCCCTTCTCTCGGGGCTCACCCCGCTCTTTTAACCACAGGAAAGTAGGAATGGCGGCTACCAGGAAAAATCCGGCAGCGAACGGGCCGACCCAGCGAATACGCTCGAAATTCTCAAGTGTGGCTTCGCCCAGCACCAAAAGCGTAAATCCCGCGGCGAATAGCCCGCCAATATAGCCAAGCGCCCAGCCAACCCCGGAAATTTTACCCAGCGCCGAGGGCGGGCCGAGTTCGGGTAAAAACGCAGCAATGAACGATTCACCCATGGAGTAGGCGTAGTTGGAGAGTATGATCAGCAAAAGCCCCGCCACCACGTAGCCGGGTTCGACGAAATAGAGCATGGCGGTCGTGGCGATCGTCGCCAGGTAACTTACCAGCAGAAAGCGCTTTTTTTCGGCCCGATAATCCATGATGGCCCCGCTAAGCGGCGCGGTAATCACCACCATCAGGTAGCTGGTGGCAAGCGCCAGGCTCCATAAAAAATTGGCCAGTCGGAAGTTGTCACCGCGATCACCAACGATCACGGTAGTAAAAAGCTCGCCGAAAACCACCGTGATAATCAGCAGCGTATAGGCCTGGTTGGCAAAATCGAACATCGCCCAACCAAATATCTCGCGCCGGGAGGCGTAGGCCGCTGCGCTTTTTACGGGTTCAGAGGACATAGAAGCTCTCGTGCAGATAGTGCATCAAAGGGGCCAGCTCGACTACATTAACGCCTAAGCCAGTAAAAGGGGGATGACAGGGGGTGAAAGTTACTCTAAATTTTCCTGGGAGTTACGTTGGGGTATCTGCGCATGACGCATGAATTCGCCGTCAAAAAGCATTCAATAGCCAAGGGCGCATTGCGGGTCGCGGTGCTTATGGGGGTAAGCGCATCCTTTGCCGATACGTCCCCCTCCCTCGCTGCCTTTAGCTATATTACCGAAGAGTATCCCCCCTATAACTATGTCGAACAAGGTGTTGCAAAGGGTCAAACGGTCGATCTTTTAAAGCGGCTGTTCAACTACTCTCAAACACCCTTCGAATACGCCGATATTCACAGTTACCCGTGGATAAGAGGCTACAACATGGCGCTGCAAACGCCCAACACAGTGCTTTTCTCGACCAATCGGACGCCCTCGCGCGAGGCGCTTTTTCACTGGGCCGGGCCCATCGCCATCGACCAGGTCACGCTGATCGGCCATGCCAGCAAGCCACTACGCATCGAGGAACTGAGTGACGCCATCGCGCAAAGCCTCAGCGTCGTGGTAATCCGGGGCGATATCGGTGAATTGAGCCTGACGGAGGCGGGCTACCCGGAAACGCTCATTCACCATGCGCTGGATAACCAGAGTGCGCTCAATATGCTGATCAATGAACGGGTCGACCTGTGGGCCTATAGCGCAAACGTGGTCGACTGGATCGTCGATCACGAGGGCTACCGGCCTGCCACTTTGATCCCGGTTTATACCTTGAGTCGCTATCCGCTCTACTTCGCGATCAACAAGGAGAGCGACCCGGCGCTGACCGAATATTTTCAAACGATGCTGCTTGAGCTAAGTTCATTTGATATTCCGTCGCCGGTATATGAGGATGAGTAACCGCTGGCTCCCATATTTTTCACCTGTACTCGTTATGATCATTGTGATGTTTTCAAGCATGAAGGTGACGGCGAGCCCGGCGCCCTCCTACCTCTTGACGATTAATACCGAAGAATATCCGCCCTTCAACCATGGCCTGGGTGGCGACATCCAGGGTTACGCGACCGAGCGCTTACAGCAGGCGCTCGAACAAACCGGGATCGAGGCCCGGTTTTATCTGCTTCCCTGGGCGCGCGCCTATACCGAAGCGCGGCTTCGCCGCGACCACTGCGTTTACTCGACCACGCGCACCCCCCAGCGCGAGGCGCTTTTTCGCTGGGCGGGGCCGCTGGCGGCGAACGAGTGGGCGGCGTTCGCGCTCGAGGGCCATGCGGGCGAGTTAATCCGCCTTGAGGACCTGGCCGGCCTGCGCGTCGGAAGCTTTCGAGAAGATGCCGTGGGCGACTACGTCAAAAGCCAAGGTATCGACGTTATAAGAGCGCCCAGCGAGCGGGTCAACATCGCACGGTTGGAAGCCGGTTTTTTGGATGTGATCGTTTCCGGCCGGACACCGGGGGAGTTCATCGCCCAGGATGAAGGCATCCCGCTCGTTTACCTGTTTAGCTTTGCCCATGTGCCGCTTTATCTGGCCTGCAACCCAAGCGTCCCCCGCCAGGTAATGGACAAAATCCAGCACGCAATAAGGGCGCTGCCATGAACACCCAAAACCGGCTCATCAAAGGACGCTTGACCTTGAAGCAAGCGCTTTTGACGCTTCTCATCGCCACGCTGATCAGCCTGGTCGCGGGCAGCCTCGAGCTTTGGAGCCACGCTAAAGGTATGCGGGCCAGCATCGAACAACGCACCCAGCAGCAGCTTGCCATCATCAATGGCGCGGCGGCGGAGGCGGCGTTTCAGCTCAATCCCCAGCTTGCCGAGCAGATCGCACGGGGGCTTTTCAATGATAGCGATGTCGCTCGCGTGGTCATCGAGGATGATTTTGGCCGTAAGCTGGCCGAATTCGAATCGCCCACGCTGCCGTCCGGGCGCCTTGGGCAGGCGCTGTTTGGCGATATACTCAACTACCAAGAACCGCTTCGTTATCACATGGGCGAAACCGTGCCGGCCTCACAGGTCGGGGAAATCCGGCTATCGCTGGACCAGCATTATCTAACGGCCCAGTTTCTCGCCCGAGGCTATCGTGTGGTGGGTATCAGTATCGTCGAAGCCTTTTTACTCAGCTCGCTGTTTATCGCTTTTTTCCATATTTTCATCACCCGGCCGCTTTTGAAGGTTCACGCCGCCATCACCCTGACCGACCCGGCCTTTCCGGCCCAGTGGCCCAAGCCCACGCTGCGCGGCCATCGAAACGATGAGCTGGGCCACCTGGTCGAGAGCATGGATCACCTGCTGCGTGAGTTTCAGCGCGGTCTGGAGCAGCGCGACCACCTGCATCAGCTCTCCCGGCACGACGGCCTGACCGGTATCGCCAACCGACGCTACTTCGACACCTTTCTGGCCAGCCACTGGGAGAAATCCCTCAAGGCGGAAGAGCCTATTTCGGTGATATTTGTCGATATCGACCGTTTCAAGGCGTTCAACGACTACTACGGCCACACCATGGGCGACGATACACTCAAAAGCGTTGCCCGCGCGCTTAGCCGCTGCATCGATCAAGAAACCGACCTGCTGGCGCGCTACGGAGGCGAAGAGTTCGTTTGCGTACTGCCGGCCAAGGATATTTATCGCGCCCTGAGCATCGCCAATCACATGCGCCAAGCGGTACTGACGCTGGCCATTCCCCACGCCCGTGGCCAGGATAGCGTGCTCACCGTGAGCATCGGGGTGGCCTGCGCCCTGCCCACCAACGACAAAACCGCCAGTCAGCTGCTAAGCGAAGCCGACGATCGGCTTTACCATGCCAAAAACCGTGGCCGAAATCGCATAGAAGCCTTCGACCCGGTTTAGACACGGCGTTTGAAAGGTCAAGCATGCACTGAGTGAACGAGCCATCGGAATGCACGAGAAACTCACTGCGAGACATTAAAAAAGGGGCGCGTAATGCGCCCCTTTTGTTGGCTGAGTCTCGTCCTCGTCAGGTGAGCAGCCAGTGCGCCAAAACGGCGGACAAACCGATCACCAGCGCCGTCAGGACCGCCACGATGACGATCAAATCCAGCCAGCGGTCGAAGACAGCCCCACATCGACCGAGGCCAGCCCCTTTGGGCTGACGTCGCGTTGCGCCTTGGCGCGGTCGAGCCATTAGCGCTTACTCCCTCTTTAGACGGTTTACAAAATACCTGGGTAAAGTCTAGTCCTTGATGCGCCGATTGACCACGAGCGGTGCACGCCGCAAGCGTTCCTGCTCGGCATCGCTTAGCTCGCCGGCCTCGAAAGCGTCCGCGCCGACCGGGGTATCGCCGTGGCGACGATAGAGCTGGGTCAACATAGAGCGACGATCCGCCTGCAGCTCACGAACCAGCACGAACACCATCAGGTAAAGAATGAACGTAAAGGGAAGCGCTGCCAACACCGCTGCCGACTGCAAACCGGTCAAGCCCCCCGCCGCGATCAGCGTAAGGCAAATGGCAGCAATCAATACGCCCCAGATCACGCGCTTGTAAAGCGGCGGATTGATCGAACCGTTGTCGGTCATCTGCGCCACAATATAAGAGGCCGAGTCCGCCGAGGTCACCAAAAAGATAAAGATCAGCAAAATGGAAACGAGCGAGAGCACGCTGGTAAAGGGCATCAGCTCGTACATCTCGAAAAGCGCCACGGTGATGTTATCCTGGGTCGCCGCGGCCAGACCGATATTGTCGCCATTGATCTCCATGGTGAGCGCGGCGCCGCCAAACACACCGATCCACAAACACGCCAGCAGCGGCGGCATGATCAGCACGCCGAACACGTACTCTTTGATGGTGCGCCCGCGGGAAACGCGCGCCACGAAGGTGCCCACGAAGGGCGACCAGGCGATTACCCAGGCCCAGTAGAAGATCGTCCACTCGCTGGCCCACTCGTTGCTACTATAAGGTGAAATGCGCAGGCTCATGCCGATGAAGTTCTGCAGGTAGTCGCCAATGCCCAGCGTAATGGTTTCGAGGATCGCCACCGTCGGCCCGGTAATCAACACGTAGAGCATCAGGCCGATACAGATCGCCAGGTTCAAATTGGAAAGGCGCTTGATGCCTTTATCAAGCCCCGCCCAGGTCGAAAGCATGTAGGCGCAGAACATGACGGCAAGAATGATGAACTGCCAAAGCGTACCTTCGGGCACGCCAAACACCGCGTTCAACCCGCCGTTCATTTGCAGCACGCCAAGCCCCAGCGAGGTCGCCACGCCCATGACGGTCGCGACCACGGCGAACACATCGATCCAGGAAACATAGGAGCGCAGCCGCGGCTTTTTGGCCACCACCGATGAAAGCACCGACGATACCAGCCCCGCCTGGCCCTTACGAAACTGGAAATAAGCAATGATCAGCCCGACGACCGAAAACGCTGCCCACTGATGAATGCCCCAGTTGAAGTAGCTGTACTGGATCGCGTAGCGCGCGGCGGCCTCGGTCTCGGGCTCGAAATCGCCGTAGGGCACCTCGATGAAGTGACTCATGGGCTCGGCCATACCGTAAAACACCAGCCCAACGCCAAACCCCGCCGCCAGCAGCATGCTGATCCACGAGAAAAAGGTATAGTCGGGGCGGCTGTCCTGGGGGCCCAACCGCACCTTGCCATACTTGCTCAGCGCCAGCCCGAACAAAAAGATGACGAACCCGAACACCGAAATCAGATAGAACCAGCCCAGGTGCTCGGTCACCGCACCGAGCGCGGCCTCGGCGCCGTTACCAAAATTTTCCGGAAACGCCGCGCCGATTATCACCAGTGCAAAGATGATAACGGCGGAAGCGATGAATACCGTTTTGCCTTCTTTACGCGCCATTTGATCTCCTTATTCTCCCGGATTTGAATCATCCCCATTCAGTGTTTTAACCCTTGCAGCTAACAGGGTCTAAAGCAAGCGCCGCGCCAGAAGTGAACTCGCCCTACGCGCTGTGTTCCAATGTTTGCAAAAGATGGGTTGCAAAGACCGATAGCCAAAGACCGGTTGCCAAAGATCAAGGGAGTCCCTCATGCGCCACCCTCATCGTGATTCGCAAAACGCTGCCTGGCAGGCCGCCCATCAGTGGCGTGCCAAAGCGGCCAATACCCAACCCAACGGCCTTTTAGGCACCCTGAAGCTTGCCCTGGTATGGCTGGCCTTCGGCGCCTTGATGATCGTTGGCGTGGTGTTCGGGCTGGTCTTTTTACTGATCGGCTGGGCCTTGATGCCATTGATGCGCTACAAGATGAAAAAGCGTATGGATCAGATGCGCGCCGACCAGGCCCAGGATATTGGCGGCAGCGCTGGCGGTTCTTCTCACGCCCAGGACACGCGTCATGGCCACCAGGACGCGCTCGAAGGCACCTTCGAGGTCAAGGAGAAACGCTAAACCGGCGCATGGATGAAGGCGAAGGTAACGCCCAACACCACCGGCATCACGACCAGACTCCCGAGATTTCCGATCAGCACGATAGAGGCCACCTTTTGGGGTAACAGGTCGTACTGTTCTGCTACCAGGTAGTTCAGCACCGCCGGGGGGAGTGCGGCGAAGACTAAAAGCGTTGCCAGTTGAAGGGGCTCCAGGGGTAGCAGCCACATCAGCGGCAGCGCGATCACAAGTCCCGATAGCGGGCACAAGACCGCCCCTAAAAGCCCGGTGCGCCAGTCGCCAAGATCCACCTCCAGCAACCGCACGCCCAGCGCGAAGAGCATCAATGGAATGCACACCCCGCCCAGCATGTGCATGGCGTCCAGCAGCCAGCCCGGCAGCGCGATATCGCCCACGTTGATGAAAAGCCCCGCTACGCTGGCCGCCACGATCGGCATTTTGAGCATGCGCCAAAGTGACGTACGCGAATCGAGCATGTAGAGCCCCACCGAGAAGTGCAGCAGCATCTCGACGATGAACACCACCACCGCCGCCGGCAGCGCCGCCTCGCCAAAGGCGAACACCAGAAGCGGTACGCCCATGTTGCCCGAGTTATTGAACATCATCGACGGCAAGAACACCTTGCGGTCAAGATTTAGCCACCGGGCCAGTGGCCAGAGCACCACCCCCGAGCCAAGCACCACCAGCGCTGCCGCCCCGCCAAGCCAGGCGTACTCGGCCAGCGGCGCCTGGCGGTCCGCCAGCACGGCAAACACCAGAAGTGGCACGAACAGCTCCATATTGAGCGTGTTGAGTGTTGCGATATCCGGCGTGCGAAAGCGCCCGTAAAGCGCCCCCGCCGCGGCAATCAGGAAAACGGGTAATAGCGTGGCAAGGATATGGCCGGTCATGGATCGCTACTCAAGGTGCTAGCCCAAAAAGCGTTGCCAGAGCGCAGAAACCGCCTCGCGGTGCTGGGTAAACGGGTCAGGGTCGGCCACGGGTTTGTCGCCGGTCAGCGCGGCGCGGTGGGTGCGGCTTCGGTAGGCAAGGTAAGCCTCTCGAAGCGCGCCCGCCTCGTCGTTGCTGATATAACCGTGCTCGGCCAGCGTCTCCAACAGTCGAATATTGTCGCGGTAGGTGGCAAGCTCAGGCGTCTTGTTCGAGAGCGCCAGCACCCCGTACTGGCAGAGAAACTCGATATCCACCATGCCGCCGGCGTCCTGCTTCAGATTGAAGGTCGTGGCGGCCTCCTTCGGCCCGGGCCTTGTCGCCAGGTGATCGCGCATTTTCTGGCGCATGCCCACCACATCGCTTTTGAGCGCCTCGCCTTCGCGGGGCTGGGTCAAAAGGCCTGCGCGCAGCGTCTCGAACTTCTCTGCAAGGGCGGCGTGGCC
Source organism: Vreelandella sp. GE22 (assembly GCF_968212445.1). Taxonomy (NCBI): domain Bacteria; kingdom Pseudomonadati; phylum Pseudomonadota; class Gammaproteobacteria; order Oceanospirillales; family Halomonadaceae; genus Vreelandella; species Vreelandella sp. GE22. The sequence continues at coordinate 568,714 of NZ_OZ309110.1, read as the reverse complement.
CGCCACGACCCGGGCGCGCACCAGTGCCTGGTGCTCCCAGGTCCAGGCGTTTTGGCGCTGATACTCGCCGAAGGCGTCGATGGAGGTGACCAAAAGCCCGGCGTTGCCCGACGGGCGCAGGCGCATGTCCACCTCATAAAGGCTGCCAGCCGGGGTGGTGGCGGTCAAAAGGTGAATGATGCGCTGACCAAGGCGCGTGTAGAACACCGGCGTATCCAGCGGGCGGGCCCCGTTGGTGGCGCCGCTGGTGTCGCTGTCGTGGAGAAACACCAGGTCCAGGTCGGAGCCGTACCCCAGTTCGATGCCGCCGAGCTTGCCGTAGCCGATAATCAAAAACGCCGGTTCATGCTCACTCAGCCCAGCGGGCACGCCGTGCTTGCGCGCCACGTGCTTCCAGGCCATGGCCAGCACCGCCTCCAGAATCACCTCGGCGATGTAGGTCAGGTAGTCGCTCACCTTCATCAGGTGGCGGGTGCCGGCGATATCCGAGGCGGCGACGTGCAGCGTTTTGGCGTGCTTGAACACGCGCAGCGCCTCGAGCAGGGCCTCTTCGTCGTCCTCGGGCAACCGGTTCAGCGTTTGGCGAAGCTCATCGCTTAGCGCCGTCTTATCCGCCGGGGTGTAGAGCGTCTCCGGCGTTAGCAGCTCGTCGAGCAAAATCGGGTAGCGCGCCAGGTGCTGGGCGATCCAGGGACTGGGAGCGCAGAGGTGCATCAGGTGCTCGAGGGCGTGGGGGTTTTCCCTTAAAAGCGCCAGGTAGGCGGTGCGCCGCAGGACCGATTCGATCAACGGCTGCACCCGCTCGAGCGCCGTGTCTGGCGTGTCGTGCTCGGCCACGGCGTCGAGCAGCAGCGGCATCAGCGCGTTCAGGCGCTCGAAGCCGATACGCTGCATGCCCTGTACCTGGCGGGAGTGATAGAAGTTCTCCAAGCGTTTGAGCACTTGGGCCGGTTCGGCAAAGCCCGCCGTGTCCAGCTGCGCCAGGGCCTCGTCCTCCTCCAGCTCCCCGCGCCATAAAAGCCGCCACTGTTCGAGCTCGACACTGGTGCTGCTCTCGTCGTCCACCTCGCCTTCCGGGTCGGCGATGACCGCGTCGAAGTGGCGGCGCACTCGTTCCCGCGCCGCGTCCAGCGCCTCGACGAGTGCTGCCCAGTCTGGTTTCTTCAGGGCGTAGGCCACGCGGGTTCGCTCGTCGTCATCGTCGGGCAGCATCTGGGTCTGGCGGTCGTCGAGCGCCTGGATGGCGTGCTCGACGTCGCGTAAAAACGCGTAGTCGTGTAAAAGCTCTTCGACGACCGCTTCGGGCAGCAGGCCAAGCGGGGGCAGCTCGCTCAGCGCGCGGGCAAGCGAGGCGACCTGTAGTTCGGTATCGCGGCCACCGCGAATCAGTTGAAACGCCTGAACGACGAACTCCACCTCGCGAATGCCGCCAGGGCCGAGCTTGATATTGCTCTGCATGCCCTTGCGCTTCACTTCCCGGTTGATCATCGCTTTCAGCTCTCGAAGCGACTCGATCGCGCCGAAATCCAGGTAGCGCCGGTAAACGAAGGGACGCAGGCTTGCCAGCAGCGCCTTGCCGCCTTCGACATCCCCTGCGACCGGGCGCGCCTTGAGCATCGCGTAGCGCTCCCACTCGCGCCCCTGGTCCTGGTAGTAGCTCGACAGCATAGCGAAGCTCCCCACCAGCGGCCCGCCGTCACCCAGCGGGCGCAGGCGCATATCCACGCGAAAGGCGAAGCCGTCCCGGGTGAGTGCATCGAGCGCAGCGATCAGGCGCTGACCCAGCTTGGTGAAATACTCCTGGTGCTCCAGCGGCTTGCGCCCGCCCTGGGTCTCGCCCTTTTCCGGAAAAGCAAAAATCAGGTCGATATCCGAGGAGAGGTTGAGCTCGCCGGCCCCCAACTTGCCCATACCCAGCACTACCAGCCGCTGCGGGCGGCCATCGGTGCAGGGCGCGGGGGTTCCCCAGCGCGGGGCGTAGAAGGTTTCCAGCCAGCCAAGCGCCCCCTCCAGGCACACCTCGGCAAGCCAGGCAAGCGCCTGGGCGGTTTGCCACATGGCGTAATCCGCCGGCCGATTGAGATCGCGCCAGATAATCCCGAGCATGCGCGCGCGGCGAAAGCGGCGGATGACCCGGTGCATGGCTTCTTCGTCTTCGGCGCCGGCCAGCGCCTTTTCAAGCCAGGCCTGCTGGGTGGCTTTATCCGGCGTGGCGTCGAACTCGGCGTTGTCCATCAGCTCGCCCAACCATTCGGGGTAGCGGCCAAGGGTTTCACCGGCGAAGTGGGAGACGGTGATCACGCGATAAAGCGCGGCCAAAAGCGGCTCATCGAGCGCCTCGAAGGCGCGCGACGGGAGGGGTTTGTCGGTCATCGAGGCGACGTTGTCCGCCTTATCGAGCGCCTCCGTCAAACTCGCCAGCGCCTGCTCGGCAAGCGGGGTGAGCGCCTCGGGCGCCTGGGATAAAACCGCTGCGTTCCACTGCATAGCCACCTCGTTGCCTGTCCGGGTACACCCCGGCGCGTTGTTAAGTTTGCGCGTTAGCCGGCCAGTTTCACCCAGCCCAGCACCCCCCAGGTAAGCCCTGCCATGATCAGCGAGAGCATGACCGCCGCGGAGCCGATATCCTTTGCGCGGCCGGAGAGCTCATGATGCTCCGGGCCGATGCGGTCCACCACGTTCTCGACGGCGCTGTTCAAAAGCTCGACGATCAGCACCATGAAAAGGCTGCCCACCAACGTAAGCCAGGCCATGGCCGTATCCGCCAGCCACCAGGCAAGCGGTAGCAGGACAACGCAGATCACGACTTCCTGGCGAAAGGCCGCCTCGTTGGTAAAAGCCGCCCGCAGCCCCTTCCACGAATAGCGCGTGGAGTGGACCAAGTGAGTTATTCCGGTATGGCGTGGCTTCATGGCGTGAGTTTCACCTGCTAAGCGTTGTTAGTTTGCCATTATCATGGCATCCAAATCCTGGGAGAGCGGGTCGAGCACTGCCGACCAGCTTAAATAAGGCGTCGAGCCGGTGCCATTCACCAATACGCTAAACACGCCCCAGCGTCCCTGGGCGGTACGAAAGTAGCCTGCCGCTGCGCGTACCGCAAACGGCTCGTTCAGCGTGCCGGTCTTGAGCATCACGCTGTTCTGGAAGGCTGAAGAGCCCCGGCGTATAAAGCGCATCACACCGTTTTCCGGCGACTGAAATGCCGCCACGAAGCTTGGAAAGAGCGCGTTTTGATTGAACATCGCCTCGAGCATGACGGTCGCGCCGTGGGCGGAGATGCGATTGCCGGTAGTCAGGCCGCTGCCGCTGTCCATGGTCAGCGGGCCGTGGCCGGGAAGGCTTTGGGCAAAGACTTCGATCGCCTGCCCGGCCTGGCCAAGCTGCGCCTGGGGTGTTTCCACCAGGTTGAGCGCCAGCACATCGGCCATGTAGTTGTTGGAGTAGTTCATGGTGCGCAGCAAAAGCTCCTGCAACGGCTTGCTGTCCACCGCCGCCAGCCGGCTCGCCCCCGCCGGACGGCTAGAGGTCACCTGCCAGGGGTCGCGCACCGTCACGTCCGCCTGATTGAGCATACTCAAAAGTACCTGGGCGGTCTGCGCCGCCGGGTCGCCAGCCCCACGGTAGATATCCTGGGGCGAGGCGTTGGTGGAGATCTGCCCGGTCAGGCGCAGTACGTCGCCGCGCTCATCAGAAATACGCACGGCGCCAATTTCGGTGCCGCTATTGGCGGGCACGGTGCGTACCTGGTTGTCGATCGTGATCAGCGGTGCGGGGCTATCGCAAAGACCGGTGCGCGCCGGCGTATTGGCGCTTGCCCCGGGGGCCACGTTCACACACCAGGTGCCAAAATTGACCCCGGCCGAGGTGAGCGGCGCGCTATAGGCGTTGGTCACGCGGGTTTGCGCATTGCAGCGGTCGGTCGTGGCGCAGGTCACCGGCCCAAAGCGCCATTGGCTGACGACCAGCGCCCCATCGACCTCTTGAACCCCGGCCAGTTTCAAACGCTGCACCAGTCGCCACAGGTCTTCGCTGGTCAGCCCCGGGTCGCCGCCGCCTTCGAAAATCAGGTCGCCGCGCAGCACGCCGTTATCGATCACCCCGCTGCTGACCAGCGCCGAAGTAAAGCGGTGCTGGGGGCCAAAGCGACTAAGCAGTGCCGCGCTCATGTACGCCTTGGTGACCGAGGCCGGCGAGAGCTGGCGGTCCGGGTCGATACTGCCCAGCACCCGGTCGGCATCCGGCCCTAAAAGGCGTGCCTCGGCGCTGATCGAAAAGCCCTGCTCGCGAAGTTCGCTCAGGCGACTAAAGTCCGCCAGCAGCGGTTGACTGAACAAAAGGGCCGCAGCGGCAACGCCCGCGGCCCGCGTTAGGCACCGCCTCAATGGTTTGCAACGACTCACACTCACCTACCTTATTACTCGTTCGTTTGAAAAAGACCCGCTGTCACGCCCCGCCGGTCGAGGTATAGAGCGTCAAAGCGCCGTCATGCGCTTGCCTTCTGTCTTTCGAGTGCGCACTCGAGTCGCCAAAGCGGCTGGCCGCTCTGCGCGTACTTGGCTTCGAACGGCGTCAGGTACTCCTCGCCAAGTACGACCGGCTCGACCCGCGCCTGGCACCCGGTGGCCAGCATCACGCCACAAGCGAACTCCTCGATGTAAATCTGCCAGTTGGAGCGCACCTCCAGCCGTCCGCCCAGTGCAAGGGCGGTGGGAAACACCGGATGGCCGTGCCAGCGCATTTTCAAGTGCGCCGCCTTGGGGTAAGGGTTCGGGTAGAGCAGATAGTGGCGTGCCGGCGCCCACCCCGCCGCCAGCGCCAGCCGCCAGAAATCGACCAGGTCCGCGCGCACCAGCAGGGCGTTGGCGGGCAGCGCCCCGTGCTCGCGCCCCAGCCGGCTTTCGCTGCGATCCACACCGATCACGACGTGATCCGGGAACCGCGCCGCCAAACGCCGTGTCGAAAGCCCGACACCGCAGCCGGCATCGAGAATCAAGGGGGCATTGGCCCCCGCGTACCAAGCGTTGGCAGTCTCGAACGCCTGGCGGCTATGTTCGGCCACGGGCTTTTGAAGCGGATGCGCCAGGGCGCGCTCTACCCGGCGCTTTAGATCCTTGTGCGGTCCGGTTTGGTTGGATGTAACGACTCGAGACGCGTGCTGCATGCCAGCCTCTGATGGAAAAACCATGATTCTATCAGTCTCTGGCGCGCGCGGCATGACGCCATTGCACCCCCGGTGCTATGATCATGCCTTTAAATTGTATGGCGCTTGGCATGGGTGTGTTCGACTACCCCCGCTTACGCTAACGTTACCTAATTATCGCACCACGAGGAATCCGGCTTGTCACACTTACCGGTAATTGTCGGCATGGGCGGCATCAATCCTGCTGGCAGAACCTCGGGCCATCAGGCCTTTCGCCGCACCGTGCTTGATGCGCTACCCGCTGAACAAAAGCGTCACACGCTGGAAGGCCTGGCGGCGCTGATGCGCTTGGCGATTCACACCGAACAAGGCTGGCAGGACGCCCAGGGGGCCCCGCTCGAGGAGCCGGCCGAGGCGCTTGCCGAGCAGGTTCTGCGCCATACGCTGATTCGGCGTAACGAAGACCCGCGCTTTTTAGCCCCGGGCCTGCCCGCTGGCCGCCAAGCCGATATGGCCCTCGATGCCCCGTTACGTTTCACGCTGCGCCGCCGCCAGCTACCGGAGAACCTGCCCGCCGACTGGACACTCAGCCCCGCCGAAGATACCCGTCACGTCAAGGTGACCGTGCCCGGTGGCACACTGAGCGCCCTACTGCCCGATGCCCAGATACCTAAAGTCGTTGCCGCCGCGCAGCTACCGGCGGGGTTCGACCCGGCCAGCCTCTATCGTAGCGTGCACCACCCGCGCGGGCTCGCCATGGCCATTTTTGCCGCCAGCGACTGCTTGGGCGCAAGCGGGCTCGACTGGGAGAGCCTGCGCGCGCGCCTGGACCCGGATAACATCGCCGTTTACGCAGGCAACTCCATCGGCCAGCTGGACGACGAGGGCTGGGGCGGGCTAATGAAAAGCCTGGTGACCGGCAACCGTGCCACCTCCAAACAGATGCCTTTGGGTTACGGGCAGATGCCGGCGGACTTTTTGAACGCTTACGTGCTGGGCAGTGTCGGCAGTACCGGCGCCGCACTTGGCGCCTGCGCAAGCTTTTTGTACAACCTGCGATTGGGAATCCACGATATTCGCGCCGGGCGCGCCCGGGTGGTCATGGTCGGCACCTCGGATGCGCCGATCACCCCGGAAATCATCGAAGGGTTTCGCGCCATGGGGGCGCTGGCCGACGACGCCGGCCTCAAGGCGCTCGACGCGCTGACGCTTTTGACCGACGCCGACTACCAGCGCGCCTGCCGGCCCTTCGCGCAAAACTGCGGCTTCACCATGGCCGAGGCGAGCCAGTTCGTCATGTTGATGGACGATAGCCTCGCCCTCGAGGTCGGCGCCAATATTTTGGGCGCGGTGCCGGATGTATTCGTCAACGCCGACGGCTTCAAGCGCTCGATCTCCGCGCCGGGTATCGGCAACTACATTACCCTGGGCAAGGCGGCGGCGCTGGTGCGCGATATGCTGGGCGAAAAGTCGCTGGCGACGAGAAGTTTCATGCACGCCCACGGCACCAGCACGCCGAAAAACCGCACCACCGAGTCCCACGTGCTCCACGAGATCGCCCGGGCCCACGGTATAGAACAGTGGCCGGTGGTCGCGATCAAGGCGTTTATCGGTCACTCCCAGGGTTCGGCGGCCGGCGACCAGCTGGCAAGCGCGCTGGGCAGCTTCAGCCACGCCCTGCTGCCCGGCATCCCGACCCTTGACGCGGTGGCCGACGATGTCTTCGCCGAGCGGCTACGCTTTTTCAAGGAGCCGATCGCCTTCGAGGCGGACGCCAGCTTCATCAATGCCAAGGGCTTTGGCGGCAACAACGCCACCGGCGTGGTGCTTTCACCAGGCGTCACCGAGCGCCTGCTGACCCAGCGCCACGGCGAAGCCGCGATCAGCGCCTGGAAAAAGCGCCGCGAGGCGGTCAACGCCACGGCCCAAAGCTATCTCGACCGGGCCAGCCGCGGGCAGTTCGCGCCGCGCTACCAGTTTGGCGAAGCGGTGCTCGAAGGCCCGGAACTGGACATCAGCGCCGAGCGCATCCATATTCCAGGCTACGCGCAGCCGGTCTCCTTGAAAGCCGACAACCCCTTCGGCCGGCTCGACGACCAGGAGAGCTTTTAACATGAGCGCCGAGCACCCGACCATCGCCGTTTATCCGGGCACCTTCGACCCCATCACCAACGGCCATTTCGACCTGATCGAGCGCGCCGCGCGCATGTTCGACCAGGTCATCATCGCCGTGGCGGCAAGCCCGGGCAAGACGCCGGCGCTTTCGCTTGAAAAGCGCATCGAACTCAGCGAGGCGGCCTGCGCCGAGCTTGGCAATGTCTCGACGGTCGGGTTTTCGTCGCTTTTGACCACCTTGATGGGGGAGCTGGATGCGCGCATCATGCTGCGCGGCATTCGCGCCGCTTCCGACTTTGAGTACGAGCTGCAGCTTGCTAACATGAACCGCGCGCAGAACCCGGAACTCGAAAGCGTTTTTCTCACGCCGGCGGTGGAAAACTCCTATATTTCGTCGACCATCGTACGTGAAATCGCAAGGCTCGGCGGCGACGTCTCGGCTTTGGTGCCATCGGCGGTCGTCGACGCACTACGCGAGCGCTACGCCAACGCGCGCTGAAGCCCTCTGCTTCACCCTGATGCGCGGCAAGCGCGCCAGGGAATTCGCCATTCAAGAGGTAATAGCCATGGCCCTGATGATTACCGACGAATGCATCAACTGCGACGTCTGCGAACCGGAGTGCCCCAACGATGCGATTTCACCAGGTGACGAGATCTACGTGATCGACCCTGGCCTTTGCACCGAGTGCGTGGGCCATTTCGACGAGCCCCAGTGCCAGCAGGTCTGCCCCGTGGATTGCATTCCGCTCGACCCCGAACGCCCGGAATCCAAAGAGCAGCTTTTGAAGAAGTATCACATCATCACCGCCGCCTAAGCCGCCCGTGCGCATCTGGGCGCTTGCCTGGCCCATCATCCTTTCCAACCTCACCGTCCCGCTTTTGGGGCTGGTGGATACCGCCGTGGTCGGCCATCTGCCGGACTCGCGCTATCTGGCCGCGGTAACCTTGGGCGCGACACTTTTTAGTTTCCTTTATTGGGGCTTTGGCTTTCTGCGCATGGGCACCACGGGGCTCGTCGCCCAGGCCATCGGCCGCGAAAACCCCTCTGAGGTCAAAACCCTGCTCGGCCAGTCGCTTTTACTGGCGTTTTTTATTGGCGCCCTCCTGCTGCTGCTGGGCGCGCCCTTGATCGATTTAGGGCTTTGGCTTTTGGATGGCAGCGAGGACGCTCAGGCGCTGGCCCGGGAGTACGCCGAGATCCGGCTTTGGTCGGCGCCGGCGGTGCTCGCCAACTACACGCTGCTGGGCTGGTTTTTGGGCCAGCAAAATGCGCGCGTCACGCTGATGATGCTGGTGCTGACCAACAGCGTGAACATTGTGCTCGATCTCTATTTCGTGGTCGGGCTGGGCATGACCAGCAACGGAGTGGCGCTCGCTAGCGTCATCGCCGACTACAGCGCGCTGGCCTTCGGTAGCTGGCTGGTACTGCGCCAACTACGCCTTTTAAAAGGCGCCTTCGATCGCGCGCGCCTTTTAACGCTTCACGCCTACAAGGCGCTTTTTAGCGTTAACGCGCATCTGTTCGTGCGTACGCTTGGGCTTTTGTTCGCCACGGCGTTTTTTACCGCCCAGGGCGCCCGCCAGGGCGATACGGTCCTGGCGGCCAACGCCGTGCTTTTGCAGTTCATCATGATGACGAGCTACGCCCTGGACGGCTTCGCCCACGCCGCTGAATCGCTGGTGGGCCGGGCCTTCGGCAAGCGCGACTGGACGCAGTTTAGCGCCACGGTGGGCGCGGCGGCGCGCTTTTCGTTCTACACTGCCGCATTGGCAGCACTTGCCTTTGCGCTGTTTGGTAATGCGATCATTGCGCTGTTGACCGGCCTTGGCGAAGTGCGCGCCGCCGCTGCCGTGTATCTGCCCTGGATGGTCGTCATGCCGTTGATTGCGGTGTGGAGCTACCTGCTCGACGGCGTGTTCATCGGCACCACGGCGGTGCGCGAGATGCGCAACAGTATATTTATCGGCCTGTTGGTCTACCTGCCCGCCTGGTGGCTTTGTCAGGGGCTTGGCAACCACGGGCTATGGCTTGCCTTCACGCTGTTCATGCTCACCCGCTCGGCGGTGCTGATCGGCTACTACGTGCACTACCGCCAAACGCGCTGGCGAAGCGCCGACGCCTAACATTGATCCATTGGTGGGGATGAAAAAACCACCCCGGGCTCGTATATTGAGCACGCGTTCCCAATAACGAATAAAGCGAGCCTCCCATGCTAAGGTTTATCTCCAGACCCGCGGTCAAGCTGGTCGAGCGCTATTTGCCCGACCCCTATATCTTCGTTTTGCTGCTCACCTTGATCACCTGCGTCGCGGCCATCGCCGTAGAGCGCCAAACCCCGCTTGCCGTGCTGCGCATGTGGGGCGACGGCTTCTGGGGGCTTTTGACGTTCTCCATGCAGATGCTTTTGGTGCTGGTGACCGGCTTCATGCTGGCGAGCTCACCGCCGGTCAAACGCCTGCTTCAGCGTCTGGCGGGCACCGTCAAAAGCCCGGGCGGCGCCATCATCCTGGTCACGCTGGTATCGCTTGCGGCCAGCTGGATCAACTGGGGCTTCGGGCTGGTGGTCGGCGCTTTGTTCGCCAAGGAGCTCGCCCGACTGATCAAGGTCGATTACCGGCTGCTGGTGGCCAGCGCCTACTCGGGCTTCGTGGTATGGCACGGGGGCCTGGCGGGGTCGATTCCGCTGACCATCGCCACCGAAGGCCACTTCTCCTTTGAGCAGATCGGCGTGATCGGCACCGGTTCGACCATTTTCGCCCTCTTCAACCTGGCCATCGTCGTGTGCCTGTTCATCGCGATTCCGCTGATCAACCGGCTGATGCTGCCCGCCGACCAGGAGAGCGTGTACGTGGACCCGGCGCTTTTGGACGACGAGCCGGAAACGACCGCGCGCACCACCCGCCCCGCCGAGAAACTCGAAAACAGCACCTGGCTTGCCCTGCTGATGGGCGTGCCTGGCCTACTGTTTTTGCTGGATCATTTTCTGCTACGCGACGGCGGCCTCAACCTGAACGTGGTCAATTTCCTGTTTCTGTTTTTGGCGATCGTGCTGCACCGCACGCCGCGTAACTTGCTCACCAGCCTGAACGAGGCGATCAAGGGCGGCGCGGGGATCGTCATCCAGTTTCCGTTCTACGCCGGCATCATGGCGATCATGGTGGAGTCGGGGCTGGCCCAGAGCCTGTCGGAGTGGCTGGTGTCGTTTGCCAGTGCCACCTCGCTGCCGTTCTGGTCGTTTATCAGCGCCGGTATCGTGAACATTTTCGTGCCCTCCGGAGGCGGGCAGTGGGCGGTGCAGGCGCCGGTCATGCTGCCCGCCGCCGAGGCACTGGGCGCGGACGTTGCCCGGGTCGCCATGGCGGTCGCCTGGGGCGATGCCTGGACGAACCTGCTGCAGCCGTTCTGGGCGCTGCCGGTACTCGCCATTGCCGGGCTCAAAGCCAAGGACATTATGGGCTTTTGCCTGGTTCAGCTATTTTTAACCGGCGCGATCATCTCCATTGGGCTGGTGTGGTTTTAACCCGCTCCGTTCGATGCGCGGCCCACAGTCGAACGGGTACGCGCTTTTCAGATTTTAAAGAAGGCTTTTGTATGACGGATACCCAACGCGCCGACGCCACGGCCCTGCCCGGTCAGCGCGAGCTTTCCATGACGGTGCTAATGACGCCGGACATGGCCAATTTCAGCGGCAAGGTACACGGCGGTGCTATTCTCAAAAAGCTCGACGAGGTGGCCTACGCCTGCGCCAGCCGCTACTCCGGCCACTACGTCGTCACGCTCTCCGTCGACCAGGTGCTTTTCAAGCAGCCCATCCTGGTCGGCGAACTGGTGACGTTTTTGGCCACCGTCAACCACGTGGGCCGTTCCTCGATGGAGATCGGCGTGAAGGTGGTGGCGGAAGATATCCGCGAAAAGCTGATCCGCCACACCAATAGCTGCTACCTGACCATGGTGGCGGTCGACCCCCAGGGCCAGCCCGCCACAGTGCCCCCACTTTCGCTCGATACGCCGCTTCAGAAGCTGCGCTTCGAGAAGGCGGCACTGCGTAAAAAGCTGCGAAAACAGGCCGAGCAGGAAGAAAGGCTCGCCCAGCAACACCTAAGCGACGAGTCCTAGCCCGTTTTTGACCACTACTGAAAGGAGTCTTCATGCTGGCCAGAGAGCGCCACCCCCAACTACCCAAAGCCGTGGAGTACGCGCACATCGGCTGGGATTTTTTCATTCTGGCCGTGGTGATCGTCAACCTGGCGCTGCTGCTGTTCGACTCGCTTTTTTTGCTGGACTGGTTTCGCCAGGGCCTGGAAAGTACCGCCCCCGGCTTTCACGACGCTTACCAGCGCACCATCCATAGCCGGTTTTTCGCCATCGACCTGGTGTTCGTCACGATATTCGTGATCGACGTGCTGCTGGGTTGGATCGCCGCCGTCGTCGAGCGGCGCTACCACCGCTGGTTTTTCTACCCGTTCATCCACTGGTACGACGTGCTCGGCTGCATTCCGCTGGCGGGCTTTCGCTGGCTGCGCGCGCTCAGGCTTTTGTCGCTGATCAACCGCCTGCACCGGCTGGGTTTGATCAACGTGCGCAACTGGTCGAGCTTTCAGTTCGTGGCCAAGTACTACGACATCCTGCTCGAAGAGCTTTCCGATCGTATCGCGCTGCGCCTGATGGGCAACGTACAGCAGCAGATTTTGGCGGCGGATTCGCTCACCGAGCGGCTGGTGGACCGGGTGATCATGCCCCGCAAGGCCGAGCTGATTCACGAGATCTCCCAGCGGCTGGAATCGACCGTGGGCAAGGCCTACGAGCAAAACCGCGCGTCGATCATGAGCTCCATCGATGGTTTGATCACCCGCACGCTCAACGAAAGCCCGGAGATTCAGCGGCTCAACCGTCTGCCGATGGGCGAAGCCGCCTCCAGCGCCATGCAGGCCTCGTTAAGCGGCGTGGCCCAGCGGCTGGTCGACGAGCTGGCCCTCGGCATTCACTCGTCGGATTTCCGTCAGCTCGTCGAGCGCACCGCCGAAAGCGGGTTTGAGAGCTGGCTTACCGTGGACGAAACCAGCGCCTACGTCACCGAGCAGGTGCTCTACGACATGCTGGAAATGCTCAAGGAGCAGGTGCGCCGTCAGCGCTGGAAAGACCGCTACGACTAAACGAGCACATTCGAACTACCCGCTAAGCGCTTCACACGACAAGGCCCGAAGAGATGAACAGCGAACTACTTTTACTACTAGGGCCGGTGGCGGTTTTCATTGTGTCGATGACCCTGACGCCGGGGCCGAACAACTTGATGCTGACGGCCTCCGGGGCGAACTTCGGCGTTCGCCGAACCGTGCCCCATATGGGGGGAATTCTGGGAGGATGCTTCGCCCTTTATGTGGCCATTGCACTGGGCCTGGGCGTACTCTTCGAGCGTTTTCCGATTTTGCAGATCACACTGCGCTGGGTGGGGAGCGCCTACCTGCTCTACCTGGCTTTCAAAATTGCCACGGCGCCCCCGCCGGATTTAACGGACACGCGCACCAAAGGAGCGCCGCTGACGTTTTGGCAGGCGGCGCTGTTTCAACTGGCCAATCCCAAGGCCTGGGTACTGGGGCTTGCGCTGATTGCCGGATTTCTGCCCGACAGCGGCTCCACGTTGATTAATGCGGTAATACTGGTGGGCTTTGCCGAGTTCGTGGCCATGCCCTGCTTGCTGTTGTGGGCGGTCTTTGGCGTGGCCATCGGGCGCTTTATCAAAAGCGACGGCGCCTGGCGGGCGTTCAATATCACCATGGGGGTTCTAACCGCCGCCTGTGTGGTGCTGATTTTGCGCTAGGCGCTCATTAACCGCAGCGAAACGCGCTGATACGCCCGGCCTCATCGACTTCAATGTTGAGCCGGTCCGGACGATGATCCATCGTGGCCGAGCTGTCCGGCGTGAGCACGCGAACGTCGCTCGCGCCGCTTTCGGCCTGCAGTTCGCGGGTGCGCGCATCGGTTAACTGCTCGCCCGTTACCTGGTCGAGTCTGGCAATGTCGCACTCGCCCCTAGGGGCGGTTTCGCTTACCCGCGGCGGCGGCGGCGCGCTAACGTCCGGGCTTGTGGGCGCCTGGGCGACGCCGGTGCTGGTCGCGCAGCCACTGAGAAGTACCGCCAGCGCCAGCGCGGCGGAACCGGTTTTGCACAATCGATTAACGCTTAACATGCCACTTATCCTTGTGAGTGCGTGGTGAACGGGCCGCGGCGTTCGAGTTGCACAACGGCCTGACATAAAAAAGCAGGCGAGAGAGTATCTCGCCTGCTTTTCGAACCCCGCTCGATCTTATTCGGCGGCGTCTTGTACGGCCTGGCCGCCCGCTTGAACGTCCTGGCCTGCACCTGACATGGTGTTGCAGCCTGCCAGAGTGGCGGCGCTAACCAGTAGAATGAAGCTCATCGCGATTAGTTTTTTCATCGTGTTCTCCTTAACATTTATGGGCCGGGGAAGCCTTCGCTTTAATAGGTAACGCAGGCATTGTGTTAGCGTAACAGCGTTTGGGCCATCGTGCCCGTTTAACGCACCGCCGCTCACCCGAATTAGATAGCAGTTGCCATGCTAGTCGTCAACATTTGAACCTGGAGCCCGCCCATGAGCACCTTTACGCTAGACCCTCGCCTGGCCGCCGATACCCTGGCGTTGGCCGACCTGCCGCTTTGCCGCGCCCTGTTAATGAACGATGCCCGCTACCCTTGGGTGATTCTGGTGCCGCGCTACGAGAGCGCCTGTGAAGTCTTCGAGCTAAGCGCCGAGGACCAAACCCGGCTTTGGCAGGAAGCGACGGCGCTGGGCAAAGCGATGAATAGTGCGTTCAAGGGCGACAAGCTCAATATCGCAACGCTTGGCAACGTGGTAAGCCAACTGCACGTTCACCTGGTAGTGCGCTTTGAAAGCGATGAAAGCTGGCCAGCCCCGGTATGGGGCAGGGGTGAAGCCGTGCCCTACACCCCAACCCAGCAAAGCGAGCGCCGCGAGCTGATTTTGGCGCATATGGACAAGCTCACCTTCTAAATCAGGGCGAGGCGCCAAAGGGCGCGGCGCTGCGCGAGGCGGGTTCGCTAAAAAGCGGCGAGCTCGCCGGCTGGTTAAACCCGGCAACCGAAAGCGACACCCCCAGCAGGATAATCACCGCGCCCCCTGCAAAGGCCGCCCAGGCCGCGGTTTTTTCCAGCACGCTTTGGCGCGACTGACGCTTGAGCCGCCGCGTGGCCCAGCCGCGAGCGAAAACGCTTGCCAAGGCCAACGCCGATACCGTCATCCCGGTGCCGACGGACATCGCAACGACCGCCGTCACGCCCACGTAAAACTGCCCTAAAAGCCCCGCAGCGCCCAGCAAAAGCACCGCTCCGGAACACGGGCGCATGCCGATCGCGCCCACGGTCATCAGCGCGGTGCGCCAATCGAGCGCCTGGTCGGGTTCGATATGATGCGCCCCGCCACAGCAGTGGTGGTGGTGGTGATGCGCCGGATCAGGTGTCGAAGACGGTCTTAGGCTCAAGGGCGAGGCCGCGACTGGCGCAAACGTCGCGCGCGGTGGCGCTTGATAGGCGTGGCGCAGTTGGCGGAGTGCCCGAACGCACAGCCATAAGCCCAAAAGCGCCACCAGCGCAAAGCTTGCCTGCTCGACCCAGACCACGCTGCCCATCGCCTGACGGGTCACGAAGCCAAACCCCAACACCAGCACCCCCACCATCGCGATGGCGGTGACGCCTTGCAAAAGCGATGCGGCGAAGGAGAGCCCTAGTGCCCGACGGGTCGCCCCGCCGTGGGAGGCGAGATAGGTGGCCAACACCGCCTTGCCGTGGCCCGGGCCCGCGGCGTGGAACACGCCATAGCCGAAGCTTACGCTCAAGAGCGTAAACCACGCCGAGGGCGAAGGCGTACGAGCAAGCTCGGTGACCGCCAGGGTGAGCGAGCGGTGCAGACCGCGCTGCCAGGCAAGCACCTGCAGGCTCGCGCCCTGAAACCAGCCGTACGCTGCGTAGGCTGCCAGCGCCAGGCAGACGGCCAACACCGCCGCGCCGAGGATTTTTTTCTTCGAAGAGGGCTTTTGTACGGCGGGGCTTTTGAAGGTGACATCACGCATGGCTACGACTCGGTGCAGTTAACGTGGCCGGTTTCAGCAAAAAAGCGTCCCAGATCGGGCTCGCCCTGCTCGCCCTTGTCCAGCAACGCGGCCTGTAGCACAAGCTCCGGGTCCGGGTCGGCGGGGGTTACGCTCAAATCGCAGGAAAGCTCACCGGCGAGCGCGAGCGCGCTTTCTGCGGGGGCGCCGTTTTGCTCCTCATGGACCACTTCGATGTAATAGGTCGGATCGAAAATCTGATACTCGAGCAGCGCGCCGTCGAGCGCCACCGGCTCCGCCAGGGGCAGCGTGAACATGTACACCAGCCGCTCGTTGCGCTTGAGGGTGGTGTACTCGCTAACCTCGCCAAGCGCCTGAGGTTCGCCATCGACCCAAAGCTCGGTGAAGTACCCCTGGGCTTCGAGATTATCGCGTATGTCCTGGCCCAACTGATCCAGCCCCTCCTCGAAACTTGCATCCTCCACCCGAGAGAGCTCGTCGAACACGATCAGGCTATAGAACGGGTCCATCCGCCAGGTCTGGCTGAGCGCCGTGGCCCGGCCCTGCTCGTCGGTCAAAACGTTCACGCTCAGGTCGATCCACCCGTGGGGGTGCGCCTGGGCGCCGGGGCTGGCAAGCACGCTCAGCGTAAAGGCCAGGGCGCCAAGCCTCGCCGGGCGTGTCGCCCAGCCGCCCAGTCGGTGCAAAATGCTCAAGGGGCTTCTCCCAGCCGCTGCTGCAGCTCGACAAGCCAGGGGTCGAGCAGGTACGGCGCCAAGGGTGTGGCGCCGCGCAGTGCAGAAACACGTACCTGGCTTGCGGTCCCTAGCGGTTCGACCTGCAGCATCAGGCGATACTCCGGCCAGCGAGCCAACGCGCCTTCCGCCCGCCCCAAGGCCAAATCGGCGTGGCGGATCACGTAGCCCTGGGCCACCATCAAATCCACCGCCTCGCGGAAGGTGCGCTCCGGCGCGGCGTTAAAGCGAAGCTCGCGCGGGTCGACCGGCTGGGTAGTGGCGCACCCGGCAAGCGCCAGGGCGCAGAACATCAGGGCGGGCGCTGCGAAAGCACGGCGAAAAAGCATCATAAGCGGCTCCCGGAGCGCTCGAAGGCGGGCAGCGCCGACTGAAAGCGCCGGCAGAAGTCGTCGTTGCTGGCGGTGCGCGATTCGCGTACATCGCGCACATGATCGAAGCGGCGAATATCACGGGATATACGCACGTGGTCGTTGTGGACCAGCACGCTCACCCGCTCGCTTTCGATGGGCTGCTGACCGATACCGATACCGGTGCCCACCCCAAGGCCGACCGAGGAGCCGCGGCCGATCCCCAGGCCGCCAAACAGGCGCACGCCGGAGCCGTAACGGTAGCCATCGTAGGCGTCGTAATAGCCCACCAGCTCCCGCTCCTTGCTAGCGCTCACCAGGCCAAGGGTGGTATCCGTCGTATCGAGCTCGAAGTCCCAGTTTTCCAGAAGCGCCACGCTCTGGATCACGAGATCCTGCGCGTCGGCGCCCTGGGTTGGAAAGTAGCACGCCGGCGCCGGTGCCGGTTCGGCGCGGGGCAGCTGATCCGGCACGGTCTGACAGCCTGCCAGCGCCATTAAACAGACGACCCCGATCGGTAGTGACTTCATGGGTGCTCCCTCGGCGTTCAAACCGGCTCTTGTAGGGTTGATAACGCAAGCCCTGGTACCCAACCTAGTGCCACGTTAAGCTCAGGCCTTAATTTCTCTTCCAAGACAAACAATTCATCATAAGGTTTTATGGAGGCTGCGTCATGAAGGTTGTGCTCTGCCCCGATAGCTTCAAGGATGCGCTGAGTGCCGAAAAGGCCGCCCAGGCCATGGCAAAAGGCGTCCGCAAGGCGTGCCCCTCGGCGACCGTGCACGCTTGCCCGCTCGCCGACGGCGGTGAAGGAAGCCTCGACGCACTGATTGCCGCCACGAATGCCAGCCGCTGCCAAATCGAGGTACACGACGCCCTGGGCCGACCCCGCCTGGCCAGCTGGGGCTGGCTCGCTGGCGAGCGCACCGCATTTATAGAACTGGCCGAAGCCAGTGGCTTGCAGCACTTGACCCCCCAGGAGCGCCGCGCCCTGCACACCAGCACGTTTGGCGTGGGCGAGCTTTTTCGCGCCGCCCTGGACGCCGGCGCCGAAAAAGCTTTGCTACTGCTGGGCGGTAGCGCCACCAACGATGCAGGCGCAGGGATGCTCCAGGCGCTGGGGGCGGTCCTTAAAGATGCCAGCGGGAAAACGCTGGCGCCGGGCGGCGCCGCGCTCGCCTCGCTCGACACCCTGGATCTGTCCGGGCTCGACCCGCGCCTTGAAGCGCTCAGTGTCGAGGCGGCAGTAGACGTGGATAACCCGCTTTTAGGCAGCCGCGGGGCAAGCGCCGTTTTCGGCCCGCAAAAAGGCGCCACTGAGGCGGATGTGGCCAGCCTGGATAAAGCGCTCGAGCGCTTCGCCGACGTTAGCGCGGCGGCGCTGGGGGACGACCATCGGGCGCTTCCCGGCGCCGGGGCCGCGGGCGGCATGGGCTTTGCCGCGGCGAGCTTTTTGAAGGCCAACCTGAAGCCGGGTATCGAGATCATCATGGCCCAGGCGAACCTGTCCGCGCTGATCGAAGACGCGGATTGGGTGATCACCGGCGAAGGCCGCCTGGACGGCCAGAGCCTGGCGGGCAAAACGCCGATTGGCGTAGCCCGGGCCGCCCGGCCGTACGGCAAACCGGTGGTGGTGCTAGCGGGCAGCCTGGGTGAAGGCTGGCAGGCGTGCCTCGAGGAGGGTGTGACGGCGGCCTTCGCCCTGGCCGACGGCCCCATGACGTTAGAGGAGGCGCTGGCGCGCACCGCCGAGCTTTTGAGCGCGCGCTGCGAAAGTATCACCCGGCTCTACTGCGGCGCCCCGGCGGTTGAAAAATAGCCTGGCCGCCTGCACTTAACAGGGTAGAGGCGGCGGTGATATCGCCACGCTATGACCGCGATACACAAAACCCGTTTTATCGCGCCACTGGCCTTCGCTACTCTAAGTTCCAAGAAGGTAAGCGCCACGAAGGGCCGAGCGCCCAGGAACGGTTTCACAGTACGGTTTTACAGAAAGGAGTCTTTATGTCCGAGTTCAACAGCATTGGTCTACACGAAGGTAGTGCAAGCCAGCTGGCCGAGAAGCTTAATCATCTGCTCGCCAACTACCAGATCTTCTACATGAACGTGCGCGGCTACCACTGGAACGTCAAGGGCAGCGACTTTTTCCAGCTTCACGAGAAGTTCGAGGAGCTCTACACCGACCTGCTCACCAAAGTAGACGAAGTCGCCGAGCGTATTCTGACGCTGGGCCACAAGCCGGTCCACGCTTACAGCGACTACGCCAAGCTTTCGCGCCTGGAGGAAGACAAGGACGTACACGATGGCCAGGCCTGCGTTAAAGGCGTGCTGGACGGCTACCAGACGCTGATTGCCCTGCAGCGCGAAGTGCTGGCCCTGGCCTCCGATGCCGACGATGAAGGCACCGCCGCCCAGGCCGGCGACTACATCCGCGAGCAGGAAAAAACCGTGTGGATGTTAAACGCTTATTTGAGCAAGTAACCCGCACCGCATCACAAAAACGGCGCCTGTAGGCGCCGTTTTTGTGAGTACCACCAGCACTTCTGGAACACCGAAGTAGTTAGCGCTTTTCAGCCAACGCCTCGGTAAAGGCGCGCAGCATTTTCCAGAATTCCTCGACGGAGGCGAGTTCGACCCGCTCGTCCGGCGAGTGGGCGCCGCGAATCAGCGGTCCAAACGAGATCATGTCCAAATGCGGGTACTTGCTACCCAGGATGCCGCACTCGAGGCCTGCGTGAATGACCTTCACCGCGGGCTCGACGCCCAACAGCGCCTGGTGGCGCTCCTTGAACGTGGCCAGCAGTTCACTCTGGGGGTTGGGCGCCCAGCCGGGGTAGCCGTTTTCCACCCGGACACGCGCGCCCATGAGCCCGAACAGCGCACTGAAGCGATCCGCCAGCGCCGTTGTAGCGCTGTCGTGCAGCGAGCGCACCAGCGCACAAAGATGCAGCCGCCCATCTTCCAGGCTGAGTACGCCCAGGTTGTTCGAGGTCTCGACCACGCCCTGAACGTCCGCGCTCATGCGTTCTACCCCACAGGGGGCGGCGTAAAGCGCGGCCACCAGCATGGCGCTGGCATCGCGGGTCAGCGGCTCTTTAGCGCTATCGCCTTCGACCTGTTTGGCCTTTAGCGAAAGGCCAGGGTCACCGCTACCCAGCTCCGCTTTCAGAATGTCTGCGAGCTTTTCCACCTTACCAAGTGCGGCGTCCAGCTCATCGGCGGGCAATGCTACAGTGGCAAACGCCTCGCGGGGGATCGCGTTTCGCAGCGTGCCGCCGCGGTAGTCGATCAGCCGCGCATCGAGAATATCCAGCGCCCGCAGCGCGCGCACCAGCAAGCGGTTGGCGTTGCCCAGCGGCTTGTGAATGTCTATCCCCGAGTGGCCACCTTTAAGCCCGGTCAGCGAAAGCTCGATCACCGCTTCCTCTTCGCGCAGGGCGCTGCCGGGCAGCTTGGCATCCACCAGCACGTCCGCGCCGCCGGCGCAGCCGATATACGCTTCGCCGCGCTCTTCGCTGTCCAGGTTCAAAAGCAGCGAGCCTTCGAGCCAGTTCTCGTCCAGGTTCAGCGCGCCACCCATGGAGCTCTCTTCCTCCAGCGTGAACAGCGCCTCCAGCGGGCCGTGGGTCAGGGTGTCGTCTTCGAGCAGCGCCAGAATCGCCGCCACACCAAGCCCGTTATCCGCCCCCAGGGTGGTGCCATCGGCGTGTAGCCAGCCGCTTTCGACGTAGGTGCTGATCGGGTCTTTAGTGAAATCGTGCGGGGTGTCGGCGTTGGCCTGGGCGACCATGTCCAGGTGGCCCTGAAGGATCACGCCGGGGGCGCTTTCAAAGCCCTGGCTTGCCGGCTTTTTGATACGCAGATTACCGAAGCTGTCGCGATCGGACGTCAAGCCAAGCCCCGCCGCCCAGGCTTCGAGCTTTTCGACCAGTGCGGCCTCGAAACCGGAGGGTCTGGGCGTATTACACAGCGTACGGAAGTGGCGCCATACCAGCGTAGGTTCAAGCGAGTCCAGATGTGCGTTCATGATAGCTCTTTGTGATTCATAACCGTCCTACTCTACCGCTCCCGCTCGTCGGGGAAAAGAGCCCACTCGGCCAGACACCGAACCGCCGCCCGAAGCGCCCGGTTCGCCTCCCGCGGCGCGGGGGCGGGCAGGCGGTTTTGAAACGCCCACGCGGTCAGGGTTTCGAGGGCGTGGGTTGCATCCGAAGGCGCGCCCGGCTTTGCTTGCTCGGCGCTTGCCAAACGCGCCAGCAACGCAAGTGCGGGCCGGGCCAGCGCCGGGTCGCGGTGGGCGTAGGCCACGTCCCGCACGTCCTGGCGCTGCTGCGCATTCAAAGACGCAGGCTTTAGCGCACCGAGCAGTAGCACCACGACATCCGGGGCGAGCTTTGGTAGCTCAAACGCGAGCAGACTTTCAAGACCCGCGCTAAAGGAGGCGTCGAGCTCCTTTAGCACCGCTTCGCCTTCCGGGTTGAGCGCGCGCGCCACCATCACCGCGTACTCGCCGGTGGAGACTTCGCGGGTAACGCCCAGCCGCACCGGTTTGAACCCCAGCGCCCGCCAAAAGCGTAAAAGTGAGGCCTCGGCACCGAAGGTCGCCCCATAAAGTGCCAGGCCGCTTTCCCGCGCGGCCGCGATATCCGCCTCGATCAACGCCCGACCCAACCCCTCACGCCGGCGCTGCGGGTGAGTGGCAATACGCGCGACCCGGCGCCAGCGGGCGATGAGTGCGCCGCGGCTGCCGCTGTGGGCGGCCAGCGACTGCGCGAGCAGGTGCCCGCGCGGGCGACGCTCGCCCCGGGCGACCTGGTCGGCGAGCTCGGCCTCGAAGCCCCCTTCTTCCCGGGTCACCAGTACGGCCTGGGGCGCGGCGCCCTCGCCCATCATACGAAAGCCGGTGCCCGGGCCGTCCATTAGCTGACGTAAATCATTGGGCGTGGTGCGGTAGTGCGACTGAACCAGCAACCCGAAGAGGGTTTCCATCAGCACCGGGTCGCGGGAAAGCATTGGCTGGGTGAGCGCCTGGGTCGCGTCAGGGGCGCCACGCTGGAGCCTGGGAAGCGGCGCGTCCAGCAGCAGCAGTTTTTTCAGCACCGCTTCCAGCGGGTCCTGGGCGGCCCAGCGCACCGGCGCATCCAGGCGCACCTCGCGCCAGAGCGGGGTTTGGCGCTCGAGCACCTCGCGAAAGCGCAGCGCAAAGCCGCGCCCGGAACCTTCGTAGCCGTGCACGGTGGTGGCAAACGCAATGCGCGGAAACGCCTCGAGCCACTGGGCCAGCAGCCCGGCGGGGATCGCCGCCGCTTCATCCACGAGCAGGTAGCAGCCATCGCCGCCAAGCACACCGTCGCTTACCTGCTCGCCGAGTGCCTGGGGCGTCAAGTAGCGCACCGTTTGCCCGCCAGGTAGTTCGAAGTGCGCAGGCCCTTGCCAGCGCCCCGCGGGGCAGAGCGCGCCGAGCCGCTCGGTGAGGCTGACGATAGCACCAAGCGACGGCGCGGTAACGACGATGTCGTTTACGCCGCTTTGCAGCAGCCGCGCGCAGGCGATGCCCAGCGCCGCGCTCTTGCCCCGGCCGCGGTCGGCGGTAATCACCAGCGGTCGGCGGCGCTTCAAGCGGGTAATGAGAGAAGCCACCCGCGCCTGGTCCGGGGTTTGGCAGGCCGGGTCTTCCACATAGTGCGGGGCGGGTGGTACCGGGCCAAGCCGGGGCAGCCAGGGCCGGAGCGCTACCGGCCAGCGGACGACATCAGCAGAGGCCGTCAAAATGCCCGCCAGTCGCTGAAGGTAGTAGGCGCTCAGCCCCTGCCAATGCCAGGGGTGGTCGGTAAAGCGGGCGTAGTCCGGGTCCGGCGCGCGGCCCCAGTCCGACGGGGTAATCAGCACGCAAAGCCCGCCCACGGTTAACGTGCCCGCCAGCACGCCGAGCGCGTCCGGGTCGAAGCCCTGAGCTCCGCTTGCGTCAATCACCACCAGCTGGTGCTCGCCCCCCAGCCGGCTGCGCGCTTTTTTGTTGGATAGCGCCGCGACCGGGGCGTCTTCCGGGCTTGCCACCCAAAGCGGCGCGTGCCAAGCGTGGGCCTGCCAGAGCGCCAGCGCCGCTTCTCGGCACGCGCTAGTCTCGCCGTGAAGCCACACCAGCTGGCGCCAGCGGCGGCGCTTCAGGCGTGTGGCGTGGGCGGCCACGACCTGGGCGCAGCGCTTGGAAAAGGGGGCCGAAGCATTAGCGGAGCGCTCTATCATGGAAGTTCCTGAACAGGTGGGTCTGGGTCGTTAAGCGCCGGCGTAACCGGTTCTGCAACGTAAGTCCTAACGCGACGCCTGCCCCGGGAATACACTTTCAACGCGGCAAGACCGGCTTTGAGCGTCTACCACCAACGGCTATGGCGCGCGGGCCCGGGGAGTATGCTAGCTTATCGCTGTAGCGCACCCAAGTTGACGTATACGTAAGGCTGCGTTGGTTTTCCTGACCGTTTACCAATACCAACAACATCACACGCTAAGGAAACTCATCATGACGACGATCTCTCGTTTCGCCCTAAGCGCGCTTGCCACCGGCGTGCTCTTCGCCTCCACCGCCCAGGCCCAGGAGCAGTGGACCATGACCTCCACCTGGCCGGACAACCTGGACCTGATTCAGATCGACCGCCATTGGGTGGAGCTGGTCAATAGGCTTGCCGGCGAGGAACTACAAATCAATTTTCGCGCCGGCGGCACCCTGATGCCCGGCACCGAGGTGTTCGATGCCACCGAAACCGGCAGCATCGAGGCCGCCGGCGACTGGCCGGGCTACTGGGCAGGGCTCAACCCGGCGTTTTCACCGCTTGCCACCACTACGAGCCTGTTCAACGGCGTCGATTACCTGAACTGGATTCAGCAGTGGGGCGGGCGTGAGCTCTACGAGGAGATCTACGGCCAGTTCAACATGATGTACCTGCCCTACGGCATCACCAACAACGAATCCGGTTTCATGGGCCGCACGCCGATCGCGAGCATCGCGGACCTTGAAGGTAAGCGCCTGCGACTTTCCGGCCGCGACCAGGGGCGCGTGCTCGAACGCTTGGGCGGCTCCCAGGTGACCCTGGCCGGCGGCGAGGTGTACCAGGCCATCGAGCGCGGCGTGATCGACGCCGGCGAGTTCTCCACCCCCGGGGTGGACTACAAGGCGGGCTTTTCCGAGGTGGCGGACAACTGGGCAACGCCTGGCTGGCACCAGTCCGCGAGTGTGTTCGGCGTGATGATCAACATGGAGGCCTGGAACGCGCTCGATGAGACGACCCAGGAAAAGCTGCGCATCGCCGCCGACGCCACCATGGCCTGGTCGCTGGCCTGGTCCGAACGCGCGTCCAACGAGGCGACCCGCCAGTTCATCGAAGACGGCGTGACCATCAATCAGTTCTCCGAGGAGGACCTGGCGCGCATTCAGGAGGTCACCAACGAGGTGATCGTTCAGGGCGCCTGCGAGAACCCGGACCACGCCAAGGTCTACCAGTCGATGGTGAGCTATCTGGAGGACTACGCCACCTGGCGCGATGTGTCCGCGCCGTTCAACATGAGCCGGACCATGGAGAGCCTGCCGTCGCTTTCAGAGATCGAAGCCTGTCTATAAGACAAGCCGTATTCGCCGCCCCGCCCGGGGCGGCTTTCGAGCTGATTGCGGAGAATCATTATGCACGCCATTGCCAAGGCGATCGATGCGGTGAACGAGGTCTTCGGACGGCTTATCGCGCCGCTGATTGCCGTGATTACCTTGATCGTTCTTTATGATATCGCCTCGCGCTTTTTCCTGGGCCGGCCCAGCGACTGGGCGTTCGACGTCACCAAGATGCTGTTCGGCGCCCACTTCATGCTGATGGCCGCTTACGGCTTGAAACACCACGCCCACGTCGAAGTAGACGTACTCAAGCGCCTGCTCTCGCTAAAGCGCCAAGCGGTGCTGACCCTTCTGGGCTATGCGATCTTCTTCGTGCCATTCATCTGGATGCTGTTGAAATACGGCTGGCTGTTTTTCGAGCGCTCTTTCAGTCGCGGTGAGACGACCTACGGCATGGTGGCCATTCCCGTCTACCCCATCAAGGGCGTGATCGTGGTGGCCGCCGTACTGATACTGCTGCAGGCCATCGCCATCGTGCTGCGCGCTTTCATCGCCCTGCGTGAGGAGAGGCGCTATGAACCTGAGTCCTGAACTGTTGGCGCTTTCGATGTTCGGCGGGCTGTTGGTTGGGCTCTTCATGGGCCACCCGCTGGCCTTCGTGCTGGGCGGAGTCGCGGTGATCGGCGCCTTTCTGGGCCCCGGTGAGCGGGTGTTGGGCACGCTGATCAATAACATCTTCGGCAACGCCATGGACAACTACGTGCTGGTGGCCATTCCGCTGTTCGTGCTCATGGCGCGGTTTCTCAACGACTCCGGCGTCACCGAGCGCATGTTCGACGCCATGCGGCTGCTTCTAGCCAACCTGCGCGGGGGGCTTGCGCTAACCGTGGTGATCGTCTCGATATTGCTGGCGGCGACCACCGGCATCGTCGGCGCCTCGATTGCGGTGATGGGCATGATCGCACTGGTGCCGATGCTGAAATACGGCTACAACAAGGAACTCAGCGCAGGCGTCATCATGGCCAGCGGCTGCCTGGGGATTTTGATACCGCCGAGCATCATGCTGATTCTGATGGCGAGCTACTCGCCTGTCTCGGTCGGTGCGCTTTTCGCCGGCGCTATGGTGCCCGGCGTGATGCTCGGCGTGATGTACGCGCTCTATGTGTTGCTCGTTTGCCACTTCAAACCCTCTTACGGCCCGCCTGTGCCGAAGGAGGAGCGCGACGAGGTCAGCACGCCCGAACTTCTCAAGATGCTCGGCAAGTACGTGGTGCCGCCCATGGCGCTGATTCTGGGCGTGCTCGGGGCGCTTTTTACCGGTATTGCGACGGCCACGGAAGCCTCGGCGATTGGTGTCTTCATCGCCTTTCTGCTGTTTTTGATCTTCGGCGATCGCAAGCTCTCGACTTGCTATCGCACGCTGATCGACGCGGGCAAGACCACCACCATGGTGATGCTGGTGCTGGTGGGCGCCACCGCCTTTACCGGCGTGTTCTCCCGGGGCGGCGGCATGCAGGTGATACAGGACTTGCTGCTGGCGATGCCCGGCGGCACGACCGGGGCGCTGATCATGATGTTTTTGCTGGTGTTCGTGCTGGGCATGTTTCTGGACTGGACCGGCATCGTGCTGCTGAGCTTTCCCATCATGCTGCCGATCATCCAGCAAATGGGGATCGATCCGCTCTGGTTCGTGGTGATGGTCGCCGTGGTGCTACAAACCTCGTTTTTAACACCGCCTTTCGGCTACGCGCTGTTTTATCTTAAAGGCGTCGCCCCGCCCGGGGTGGAGATCGTCGATCTCTACAAGGCGGTGATTCCCTTCTGCGCGCTGATTCTAATCGCCTGCCTGCTGATGGCGTTCTTCCCGGTGCTGGTGACGGGGCTGCCGAGCGTAATGATCGGTTATTGAGCTACGTACCGCCGCCCAGGATAGGCGGCGGTAATTCGGGGTCAGTGGCTAGTGCGCCTCGTCCCAGTTGTCGCCGGTTTCGGCCTCGACGATCAGCGGTACTTTCAATTCCGCCGCGCCTTGCATGCGTTTTTGCACCTGTTGGATGAACGACTCTACCTGGGCCTCCTTCACCTCGAACACCAGCTCATCGTGTACCTGCATGACCATCAGCGCGTCGAATTCACCCTCGGCGAGCCAGGCGTCGACGTCGATCATCGCCTGCTTGATGATGTCCGCCGCGGTACCCTGCATGGGGGCGTTGATCGCGGTGCGCTCGGCGCCCTGGCGGCGGTTGCGGTTTTGCGAGTGGATCTCTGGCAGGTACAGGCGCCGCCCCAGTACGGTCTCGACGAAGCCGTCTTCACCGGCCTGGGTGCGAATGCGCTCCATATAGCGCGCCACGCCCGGGTAGCGGTCGAAATAGCGGTCGATGTAGGTCTGCGCCTGATTGCGCTCGATGTGTAGCTGCTTACCCAGCCCCCAGGCACTCATGCCGTAGATCAGCCCGAAGTTGATCGCCTTGGCGCTGCGGCGCTGCTCATTGCTGACTTTATCAAGCGCCGTGCCGAAGACCTCCGCGGCGGTGGCGGTGTGGATATCCCGGTTTTCGGCGAACGCTTCCAGAAGGCCCTTGTCCTCGGAGAGATGCGCCATGATGCGCAGCTCGATCTGTGAGTAGTCGGCGGCGACGATCTTGTAGCCGGGCCGGGCGACGAACGCCTGGCGAATCTTGCGCCCCTCTTCAGTGCGAATGGGAATGTTCTGCAGGTTCGGGTCGGAGGACGATAGCCGCCCGGTGGCGGTCACCGCTTGGTGGTAGCTGGTATGCACCCGCTTGCTCTGCTTGTTGATCAAGCGTGGAAGCTTATCCGTGTAGGTGGATTTGAGCTTGGAAAGCCCGCGGTGCTCCATGATCACCTTGGGCAGCGGGTAGTCCAGCGCCAGCTCCTCGAGCACGGCTTCCGCCGTAGACGGGGCGCCCTTCGGGGTTTTCTTGAGCACCGGGATTTTTTGCTCATCGAACAGGATCTCGCCGAGCTGCTTGGGCGAGCCCAGGTTGAACTCCCGACCGGCAAGCTCGAACGCCTTTTGCTCGAGCTCGCGAATGCGCGTGTCGAGCTGCTGGCTTTGCGTGTGAAGGCGCTCGTCATCGATGGCCACGCCGTTGCGCTCGATGCGCGAAATCACCTTGATCAGCGGAAGCTCCAGCCGGTCGAGCACCTCGGCCAGGCGGCCCTCTTTTTCGACCAGCGGGCGCAGGGTGTCGTGCAGGCGCAGGGTGATGTCCACGTCTTCGCAGGCGTAGGGCGCGGCTTCTTCCAGTGCGATCTGATTGAAGGTGAGCTGCTTGGCGCCCTTGCCGGCGATCTCCTCGAACGAGATGGTTTTCTCGCCGAGGTACTTGAGCGCCAGGGAATCCATGTCGTGGCGGGTGGCGGTGGAGTTCAGTACATAAGAAGCCAACATGGTGTCCGCCAAGGGGCCGGCAACTGAAATGTCGTAGTTGGCGAGCACGGAGATATCGTACTTCAGGTTCTGGCCGATCTTGACGGTTTGCGTACCTTCCAGAATCGGCTTCAACGCGGCGAGTACATCACCCCGGTCGAGCTGGGCCGGGGCATCGAGGTAGTCGTGGGCCAACGGTATATAGGCCGCCTCCCCCGCCTGCAGGCAAAGACCCACGCCGACGATCTCCGCCTCCATGTAGTTAAGGCTGGTGGTTTCCAGATCGAAACAGAACCGCTCGGCGCTTTTGAGCCGCTCGAGCCACGCATCGAACTCTTTTTGGTCGGTGATGACGTGGTCTTCCCGCGCCGCGCTGGGGGTGGGTTCGGCCTCACTCACCTCATGCGGGGCAGGCGAGCCGCCTTTCACGTCGTCGACGCCTTCATCCTTGCCCTCGAGCAGCTCCACCAGCCACTGCTTGAACTCCAGCATCTGATAGAGCTCGGTGAGCTTTTCCCGGTCCGGGTGGGCGATGTCCAGGTCATCGAGGCCCACCGGCAGCTCACAGTCGGTCTTGATAGTGGCGAGCTGGTAGGAAAGGTAGGCCTGGTCGCGGTGCTCCTCGAGCTTTTTGTGCAGCGTCTTGGCGCCGCGAAAGCTCAGCGTCTTGATCTTATCCAGATCACCATAAATGGTGTCGAGCCCGCCTTCCATACCCTGCAAAAGGCCGATGGCGGTTTTCTCGCCCACCCCGGGTACGCCTGGGATGTTATCCACCTTGTCGCCCATCAGCGCGAGAAAATCGATGATCAAGGACGGCGGCAAGCCGAACTTGTCTTCCACGCCCGCCACATCCAGCGTTTCGTCCTTCATTGTGTTGACCAGGGTGATGTGGCCGTTGACCAGCTGGGCCATATCCTTGTCGCCGGTGGAGATCACCGCGTCGCGCCCGGCTTGTGTTGCGTGAAAGGCGAGCGTGCCGATCACGTCGTCCGCCTCCACACCTTCGATGCACAAAAGCGGCAGACCCAGCGCTTTGACGCAGTCGTGCAGCGGCTGGATTTGGCCGCGCAGGTCGTCCGGCATGGGCGGGCGGTGGGCCTTGTACTCGCTGTACATCTCGTCGCGAAAAGTCTTGCCGGGCGCATCGAACACCACCGCCATGGGGCTTTGGGGGTAGTCCTTGATGAGCCGCTTGAGCATGTTCAAAACGCCCTTCACGGCGCCGGTGGGCTGGCCGTTAGAGGCATTGAGCGGAGGCAGCGCGTGAAAGGCGCGGTACAAATACGAAGAGCCATCGACGAGCACGATTGGAGCGCGGGCCATAACCAGTCCCTATTGCAGATCGGGTGAAATGAGCGGTATCGCTTGAGCGTTAATGGTGGTCACTATAGGCCAAAACGCAAGCTGTGGGCGGCCATGATACGCGTTCGTGGGCCAGGGTGCAGAATGGGTACGGCGAGGAAATCACCATAACGCTGCCAACTGGCGAGTCGAGTCGCTACAATGAGCCAACCAAACCCCGGGCGAGAAAACGATGGCTGTATTCACCCCGCTTAGCGACGCGCAGGTCGCCACTTTTCTGGAACGATTCGACGTGGGCCGGCTGGTCGCGCTGGAGGGCGTGGCCGGCGGCACGGAGAATTCGACGTTTTTCGTCACGACCGACCAGCGGGAGCTGGTATTGACCCTTTTCGAGCAAGGCGAGCACGAAGAGCTTCCGTTTTTCGTCGACCTGATGGATTACCTGGACGAGCACCGCATTCCGGTACCCGGCCCGGTGCACGACCATCACGGTACGGCGCTACAAAGCCTGGCGGGCAAGCCGGCGCTTTTATTCCCCCGTATGCCGGGGCGCCACCCCGCCAGCCCCAATTTGGCGCAGTGCCGGGCGCTGGGCGAGGCGCTGGGCCAATTGCACGTGGTCTCCCAACATTTTCCGGGGCAGCGCCCCAACCCGCGGGATCTGAACTGGCTGGAAGCGGTACACCACAAGGTGTTGGCGTATTTGAGCCCCGCCGATCAGGCGCTGATGAAAGACGAGGTCGACGACTTTCAAAGCGCGTTTGGCCAAGTGGATGCGTTGCCCACCGGGGCGCTTCACGGCGACCTGTTTCGTGATAACACGCTGTTCGAGGGCGACCGGCTTGGCGGTATTATCGATCTTTACAACGGCTGCACCGGCGAGCTCTTATTCGACGTCGCCATCGTGATCAACGACTGGGCAACCGATGAAGACGGCACGCTCAATGCCGAGCGTTACGACACCCTTTTATCGGCGTACATGGCGCGGCGGCCCTTCACCGCGCAAGAGCGTGCGCTGTGGCCGACGATGCTGCGCATGACCGCGCTTCGTTACTGGCTCTCGCGGCTTCTGGTCGTTTATGTCGACCCGCCGGCCCACGATTTGACGCCCCACGACCCGGAGCGTTTTCGCACCATCTTGAAGGCACGCATCGCCCACGGGGCCTTGCCGCTGCCTGAGGCCAATGATGAATGAGTGACTCTTCAAGCTCCCAAAGCGCCGCCCAGCGCGCGCGCCGCACCTGGAACATCGACCAGTGGGGCAGCGGCTATTTCGACGTCAACGAGCAGGGCCAGGCGCTGGTGCGCCCGCTGGGCAGCGACGCCGAGGGCCCGGCACTTGCGCTCAGTACGCTGACCCGGGAGCTGCAAAACGCCGGGCTTCGTCTACCGGTACTGGTGCGCTTTAGCGATATTCTTCACGACCGGGTCGAGCAGCTGTGTAGCGCCTTTGACAGTGCCATGCAGGAAGCGGACTACGCCGGCGGCTATACCGCGGTGTATCCCATCAAGGTGAACCAGCAGCGCCGCGTGGTGGAGGAAATACTCGCCACCGCCGAGCGCGGCAGCGGCCGCGTGGGCCTGGAAGCGGGCAGCAAGCCCGAGCTTATCGCCGTGATGGCGCTCTCGGATGCCGGCTCTTCGCTGATCGTCTGCAACGGCTACAAAGACCGTGAGTACGTGCGCCTGGCGCTGCTGGGCGAAAAGCTCGGTCACAAGGTGTACCTCGTGGTCGAAAAGCTCTCCGAGCTTTCGATGATTCTCGAAGAGGCCCGCGCGCTCGAGGTGACCCCGCGTATCGGCCTGCGCGCCCGACTCGCCTCGGTGGGCAAAGGCAAATGGCAAAACACCGGCGGCGAGAAATCCAAGTTCGGTCTCACCGCCAGCCAGATTCTGCAGGTGGTCGACACCCTGCGAAGCCAAAATGCTCTGGAAAGCCTGCAGCTGGTGCACTTCCACCTGGGCTCGCAGATCGCCAACATTCGCGATATTCAGCGGGGGCTGCGCGAGTGCGCCCGCTTCTACCAGAACCTGATCGCCCTGGGCGCGCCGGTGGATACGGTGGACGTGGGCGGCGGCCTGGGGATCGATTACGAAGGCACGCGCTCAAGAAGCGACTGCTCGGTGAACTACTCGATGCGCGAGTACGCCCGCAACGTGGTCAACGCCTTCGCCCAGCTTTGCCAGGAGGCGAACCTGCCCGCCCCGCACCTAATCAGTGAATCCGGCCGGGCGCTGACCGCCCACCACGCGGTGCTGATTACCAACGTGATCGGCGAGGAGCGCATCGACGACACCCCGCCGGCGCGCGAACAACAGGACGACCCCCAGGTGGAAGCGCTTTGGCGCGTTTTCGACCAGCTCGAGAGCGCTCAGGAGCCCCGCGTACTGGTGGAAGCCTGGCACGACGTGCTACAGGCGGTCAGCGAGCTGCACGAACGCTTCGTAATGGGGCTTTCCAACATCGACGCTCGCGCCCAGGGCGAGCGCCTCTACATGGCGACCTGCGCGCGCCTGCGCGGCCAGCTGGATACCCGCAACCGCGCCCACCGCGAGATCATGGACGAGCTGGCCGAGAAACTCGCCGACAAGCTTTTCGTGAACTTCTCGCTGTTCCAGTCGGTGCCGGACGTGTGGGGGATCGAGCAGATTTTCCCGGTGCTGCCACTGACCGGGCTGAACGAGGCGCCCACCCGCCGCGCAGTGATTCAGGACATTACCTGCGACTCCGACGGGCGTATCGACAGCTACGTGGACGGCCAGGGCGTTGAAAGCACCCTGCCGCTACCCGAGTGGCCCGAAAACGAAGAGCGCTGGCTCGGCTTTTTCCTGGTGGGCGCCTATCAGGAGATTCTGGGCGACTTGCACAACCTGTTCGGCGACACCGACTCCGTCGACGCCGCCCTGGGCCAGAACGGCGAGTGGGTGCTCTCCAACCCGCAAGCCGGCGATACGGTGGCCAACGTGCTGGGCTACGTGAACTTTGACGCCGCGGCCCTCAAGCGCAAACTGTTCGACCAACTCACCAGAAGTGGTTTCTCCGAGGCCGAACAAGAGAGCTTCGCCGCGAGCCTCAACGAAGGGCTGGAAGGCTACACCTATCTTGAATGATGGGCCTCTAGCTTGAATGACGCTCGAACGGCAAACATGTAGCGCAGACGCAAAAACGCCGCCGGCCCCAAGGGCCGGCGGCGTTTTTAATGCCTGCTTTTATTCGACGACGGTGGTATTCACCTCGAGCCCGCCGGTCAGCGTCAGTTTGAGCGCCGCGCCCCGGGGCAGCTCGCCGACACCCGCCGGCGTGCCGGTCAAGATCACATCCCCAGGCTCCAGGGTGAAGTGGCGGCTCATTTCCGCCACCAGCGTCGGGATCGCAAACAGCATATCCGCGCCTTCGCCGTACTGGCGCTGCTCGCCGTTGATATCGAGCGTAAACGTCAGCGCGTTCCAGTTGGGCACGCGGCTAAGCGGCAAAAACGCCGAGAGCGGGCATGCCCCATCAAAGGCCTTGGCGGTTTCCCAGGGGTGGCCCTTCTCTTTGAGTTGGGTTTGCACGTCGCGAAGGGTTAGATCCATCGCCAGGCCAATGCCGACAATAGCGCGCTCGGCCTGTTCGTGGGTCGCGTGGGTCAGCGTTTCGCCGATCAGCAGCGCAAGCTCGGCTTCATAGTGCACATCACCGCGGGAGAAGGGAGGATCCAACGGTTTGGTAATATCGACCACGCTGGTCGCCGGCTTGATAAACAGCAACGGCTCGCTCGGAACCGGATTTTGCAGCTCTTTGGCGTGGTCGGCGTAGTTACGGCCAACGCACACGACCTTACCCAGCGCGTGGGGAAATTCCTGGCCATCGGTAAACTGTGGAACAAAACGCATGGCGGGTACTCTCCTTCTCATTATACGTGCCGCATACTCAACGACAGGCGCATTAGTCTACCCCACCCGACTACCTGTACGACAACCCTCCCCCGTTTTTTTGAAGAGCACGCGCCTAGCTACGCTTCATGCTACATACACATGCCCATAAATCAGCCGCTCGTCAAAGCCCGTTGCCTCGATCAAACGCTCGGGTTCGAGCAGTTTTATGGCGGCACGATTTTTTCGAATCAGCTTTTTCTGCTCCAGCGTGGTCATACAGCGGCTAACGTGCACGCTGGTCATTCCTAAAAGCTCACCAATGACCTCTTGAGTAATGGGAAGCGTGAAAAAGTCTGTATCGCTCGCCTGCTTGAACCGGTAGCGGGAATATACTTCGAGCAGGTAGTGGGCGACTCGCTCTTCCGCCTTGTGGTGGGTGCAGCTTCTTAACCGTGCAATGGCGATATTGTCATTGACCATGACATAAGAAATAATCGCCTTTCTTATGTCATCGTGTATTTCAAACAGTGCGTGAACCTCTTCAGCGGACACACGCTCCAGCTCGCAGTTTTGTAGCGCCACTATGGCAACATCGTTAGTGTCGAAAAAACTTTCACGCAGACCTACAATATCGCCAGGCATATAAACGTTACATATATCCTGCCCGTGATTTTTAACTGATTGGCAAATACTGACCCATCCCTTTTTAATGATAAAAAGTTTGGGCTTCCCTTCCTGTAGAAAAAACAGCTTCTGGTGGCGCTTTAGCTCGACTTTTTTGACAGCAATTCGAGTCAACAGCTCATTGGATTTCTCGCTAACAACGCCATAAAGGCTTAGCGCTTTCGCAAGCGAGATATTTTTCTCATGCTTTACAATAGTGTTTGGCGACGAAGTATAACTACTATCTTTCATCAAATCCTGTCCATCAGCGCCATACCTGCTACGCATTCTCAACACTCCATTACCGCTATGCAAAAGTTATGCTTCTAAAAGACAAAATACAGGGCGCGTACACATATATAACGGAACAACCAAATGGACGAAAAATATAGCAACACTCATAACCAAGTCTAACCCTGACCAAAGAGAATATTATTAACAAATGTTAATAAAATGCACCGACTACTCAGCCTGTATTTATAAAGTCCTTGTATCTTTCGATCGCGGCTAAATGATTAAACAAAAAGGCTTTTTTTGTCAAAGAATAAAGCACGCAAAAGTCATAACCTATGTTATTGAAAAGAAAGGATTTAATAAAAGATAAATAACTCGATTCAACCCCTAAAACATTATAAAAGGTTAATAAAAACCACATAATCCAATAATGAATTATAAAAAAACCCGGCGGCAAGCCGGGGTGGTCGTTTCAATGCCACTAGCGTTATAGGCCACTTCCAAGGCTACGTTTTAGAGCGCAGGCTCTCGCTGTCCGAACGCTCTAAAAATTCACGCGTAGTATCTTCCAGGTGTTTATTCAGCCACTGCGCCATAGCGACTTCCTCTTCGAGGATCTCATGACAAATTTGCGATATTTCCGCTTCTCCTGCCATATCCGCCGCTGCGATGAGCGCCTTATAGCAGGCGATCTCGAAATGCTCGAAAGCGTAAGAAGCAATACTGCCTTTGATCACTTCGTCCTCAGCCATCATTCCGCCAATGGCTTGGCCGAACGCCGTCATCTGCGCGCCAATATCCTTGATGGTAGACGTGTTGGCATCCAAAAGCCCAATACAGTGCTCGAGTTTTCGGGCCTGACCTTGCGTTTCATCTATATGTTGCTCGATGCGCTTTTGAAGTTCAGGGTAGCTTTCAAGCCGCCGCGCCTGAGCGCTTAGCATTTGCTCGGCCTGCTTTTCCATCGCGTGTGCATCCCGAAGCCAATCCAAAAGATGTCTGTTTTCCATGGTGCTTACTCCTCGATTAAAAAGCGTTATACGTATTAATCACTACGCATGTCTTAACAACATTCTAGTAAAAACGGTTTCCGCTCAATCGCCAGCCACTTCAGTATAAAAAAAGACTCCTCCATACCCATTGAGCGCTTATCTATCTCAACTGAGACCTTTCTATCGAATACCTTTTATAAAAATCGACAAGCATTATCAACCAACCATATTTAGAAAATTAAATTTAGAAAAGTATCCTTAGAAAAACACGCCTAGAAAAATAAGCGCCAACTTAAAGCTAAGAGCTGATAAACGACGAGATAGTTCAATAATTATCATTAAAAACTGTCAATACTCAGCAATAAGATAACCTATATTAAGATTTTTATTTTAGAATATTCCTAAACCGCTAAATAACGATTGATAAATAAAAAGAAGATACTACCTTTTAAATTGCTTCTCATCCGTAATGGAGTATTCCGATGAACGATCAACGCAGCGATCAAAAACGTGGTGACGTTAAAGAAGCCGAACGGCTCATGGAGAGAGACGTGCCCAATAGCGAGGAGGCGCCGCAAGAAGGCTCGCACACTCAAAAGCCAAAGCCTTATCGGCCTGACGAAAACGTAGATGGCCAAAAGAGCCATTCAACGTCGCCGGCACATAACACCTCCATGAAGAATGCGCCTTTTTCCGGTGCTCAGGTCGTCAAGGAGAAGAAGGCACACAAGAAAAACATTGATCAGGAGAATGACAAGGCAGCTCCCAAAAGCAGTGAATAGTCACTCGTCATCCGCCCCATCCTGAGTCAACGACCTTTGTCTCAATAAAAAAACCGCCCGAACCAGCCGTGAAGCCTGGTTCGGGCGGTGCTATTTAGACCCGAGCGTTTCTTTTAAATGAACGCCCTGGCAGTCAAGGCATTCAACCTTGCTCCGGCGACCAGCCGCCATCAGGGCCATGGGCCAAAAAGCCGGGGCGCTGCTTGGGTGCCGCAAAGGGCTCGCCGCAACGGTTATCCGGACGGTTGAAGACAAAGAACACGTTGCTGCGCGGGTCCGGCGACAGGTTCGCGTTGGAGGCGTGAAGGGTGTTGCAATCGAACAACAATAAGCCCCCTGCCTTGCCCTTGGGCGCCTCGATACCGTATTTGTCTACAAGCTCTGTCAGCGCCTCGGCGCTGGGAACGCCCACTTCCTGCGCTTTCAATGAGCTCTTGTGGTTATCCTCCGGGGTTTCACCCAAGCACGGTACGAACTCATTGTGCGAACCGGGGATCAGCATCAGCGGGCCATTGAACTCATGATTATCGGTCAGGATCAGCGAGGCACTCACGGCATGCATGTTCGGCATGCCGTCTTCCGCGTGCCAGGTTTCGAAATCCGAGTGCCAATCAAAACCTTTACCGGCAAAGCCCGGCTTGTAATTGATACGCGACTGATGCACGTAGGGGTCGTCACCGATGATCTGGCGGGCGGCGCCTGCCACGCGCTCGTCATTGGCAAGCTGGCCCAGCCGCTCAGAGAGCTTATGCACCGCAAAGAGCGAGCGGATCTCGTTACTTTCCGGCTCGGTAATACTGAATTCCCGGTTGCGGAATTCGTCTGTGTTCATAAGCTCGGTGATGTCATCGCAAAGCTCGTCGAGCTCGTCGCCGCTAATCAGGTTGGGGATAAACAAAAACCCCTTACGCTCGAACTCATCGAGCTGCGCTTTGGATAGCGGCCCGCTTAGCTCACCGCCTTTCACCACCGCATCACGGCGCGGCTGGGTGAGCGAGGCGGGCTTTTTGGAAAGACGCGTAGGATATAAATCCTGCTCTTTCACGCTTTGGGTAGAGGCCATATCGCCCATCTCGCTATACTGTTTATGAGCGGTCACAACGTTAAGAGGTGTGTTGGTGACTGTCATCTAATCCACTCCTTGTATGATTAAACTTCAGATCTAGAAGCTTTTTAAAACGTTACTAACTGTGTAATAACAAAAGTAGCCAATACAGGCAGGCTTGCAACCCTTGAAACACTAATTACTAACGCACGTTATAATGACAGCCTCAACTTCCTCATTTTCCCCAGCTTATTGATTTTGACGTCTTTTTAAAATAAATTTATTATAAAAATCAATTGCTTATAAAATTAAAATAAAAATACAATATGCTTACTCCACTAAACGACCTCCTCACATTACTAAACTATCAGGAGAAAATCGCTTAAAGCTGAACTTACTACTTGATATAAGTTAAAACAATAAATCAGCAAAACATATCAGGAGAGGCGGTCCTTTCGTATCAAAACGCCCGTGAGCCTCCCCGAATAGCGTTAAAGCCAAAAAATCAGCCGTATATTTTAAAAAATATTGATCTATATCATGGATTTTTTTAACGGCTTTTTTCTCTTCTCAAGAGTGCGGACCTAAAGCCGATACCATTGAAAGGACTGTGCGCATCTTCCCTTGCCACCTTCCTGTCAGCCTCGGTAGGCCACCTTTTTTCAGACGAGAAACCGCCATGCAAAAGGCACTACATCGTATATCCATGGGGCGTAAATTTGCCATGACCCTAGCGTTACCCTTGCTCGCCATGGCTTGGCTGGCGGTAACGGGCATTTTAGAACGTGAGGACATAGCCTCCGAAATGGGCCATCTTCAAGAAATGACAGAGCTTAGTCAGCAGGCCGGCGTTCTGGTTCACGAGCTTCAACGCGAACGAGGAATGTCAGCGGCTTTTCTAGGCAGTGAGGGCCAAAACTTTCGTGCGGAGCTGCCAGAACAGCGGCGTCAAACCGACGCGAAGTTTGAGGACTTCAACCACTATTCGAATACCCTGACTTTTACCAACGATGATACGGCAGTGAGAGCGCAAGTAGATCAGGCGAGCGCCCTGCTGAGTGAGTTGGCGTCGTATCGCCAGCGTATCGATCAGCTGGCCATTGCGGGTGAACAATCGACTGCCTACTACACGAACATCAATACCCTGTTGATCGATATCGTTAGCGCATTGACCTTTAGTGTCGAGCGTGGCGAGATCGTCCGGCAACTCAACGCCTATTACAGCCTCCTGAATATTAAGGAACTGGCCGGGATCGAGCGCGCGGTGCTGACCACCGCGTTCAGTGTCGATACCCTGCTGCCCGCCACGTACGCCAACCTGCTTTCGCTAACCGGCCGCTCTCAGGCATACGTAAGCACGTTCAACAAA
The DNA here is from genome assembly GCF_968212445.1 of Vreelandella sp. GE22. Taxonomy (NCBI): domain Bacteria; kingdom Pseudomonadati; phylum Pseudomonadota; class Gammaproteobacteria; order Oceanospirillales; family Halomonadaceae; genus Vreelandella; species Vreelandella sp. GE22. Next base: position 531,026 of record NZ_OZ309110.1, on the reverse strand, counting down.
CTCTCCAACGCCGAGCTTCAACGCGAACTCGATGAGATACTGACAAGCCCCCTAGCCCAAACCTTGAGCGACATGCGCGGTATCGCCATAGCGCAAGGAACCGCCGGTAACTTCAATGTGGATCACCAGCAGTGGTTCGAACAGCAAACCCGTTTGATCGACCAGTTGGCCGGGGTCGGACAAAGCGCGGCCGAACAGCTGCTCGAAACCGCCAGGGGGCTTCGCGACGATGCGGTGAGCGAGCTGACGTCTTATCTGATTTTAACGCTGGCCGCCGCGGTGCTGGCCATCGTGCTTTCCATCCTGATCGTGCGCAGCATCGTAAGGCCTTTAAATGCTGCGCTTCACAACATTCAAACCCGAGGCGGCGATCTCACCCAGCGTTTGACCGTTCCCGGCAGCGATGAACTTTCAAAGCTTTACCTGGCGTTCAATGAATCGACGGCCAAAACAGAAGAACTCGTTGCCAGTATCAAACAGGGCGCACAGTCCGTCGAGGTCGCCAGTAAAGAGATCGCCAAGGGCAATGCGGATCTGGCGCAGCGCACCGAAGAACAGTCCTCCTCACTGGTGGAAACGGCGACCAGCATGGAGCAAATCACGGCAACCGTTAAGCAAAGCGCGAGCACCGCGCAACAGGCAAGCCACTCCACCCAGGACATGGCCGAGCAGGCCAACGCGGCCAACGATATCGCCGAGCGGGCCCGCCTGGCCATGGAACAAATCCACCAGGCCAACCAGCAGGTCACCGCGATCATCGAAGCGATCGACGGCATCGCCTTCCAAACCAACATTCTGGCGCTGAATGCTTCTGTGGAAGCGGCGCGGGCGGGCGAGCAGGGCCGCGGCTTCGCCGTGGTCGCAGCGGAAGTACGCAACCTGGCCAGCCGTAGCGCCGAAGAAGCCAAACGGATTCGCCAGCTCATTCACCATAACGTCGAAAGCATTCAGGAAGGCGAAAACCTGGTGACCTCGACCAGCGACACGCTCAAAACCATTGCCGAACGCGCCCAACACACCGCCGCGCTGGTCGCGGAAATCTCCGCCGCCACGGCGGAACAGTCCTCCGGGATCGAGCAGATCAATCAGGCATTGACCCAGCTGGACGAAGTCACCCAGCAAAACGCGGCGTTGGTAGAACAGGTCGCCACGGCGAGCAGTGCACTGGATGACCAGGCCAGCGACATGGCCAGTATGGTCAGCCGCTTCAAGGTAACCGGTGAACACCAGCCGCTTACATTGGCGCACTAAGGGACTGCTTTATCGGGGGCGTTCATAGCGCCTCCCTATTGCACTCCCAAGGAAAAGCAGCAACGAAAAAGGCAGCCACAGGCTGCCTTTTTCGTTGAAGCCCAGATCCGCCTGCCTCAGCAAACCGGGGAGCGGCCAACAGCACGATTGAAGCGACGCGGCTACATTCTGGCCTTACCGGCAATCACGGCCTTGAAACCCGCTTTAGTAATCGGCGCTTTCTGGGCATCCACCACGGTCCCCCCCACTCGGGTCACCGCTTTGGCGATTTTGACCAAGCGCGCTAGCTGCAGCTTGCCGGGTTTCATCACCTCGCTATTCGCGCGTATCTGAACGCTTACGCCCTTTACTATATAGGGGCTATCGACATCGTCTGGCGCCGGTAGCGGCGCAGGGGCCGCGGCGTTTTCAACCACGATGGGCGTGCGCGACGTCTCTCCCGAGACTGTATAGACCTTAGTGGCACTCTCATACTCGGCCCCTAGAGAAGCCAGTACGTTGATCAGCCGCTGATTGGTAGCGGTCGATGGGTCTTCGAAGAGCACCTGCACTCCCCAGGCGACGCCGCTATCATTCACCAGCACAGGGGCGTTTTTATCGGGTTCGCTTCCCCTATTACTGTCTTCTCCCGCCGCATTGCCAGAAGAGGCCGCCCCGGCGGGCGGGCCGCTGAGCAGCAAATACACCACGACCAGTGCGCAGGTAAAGCTAAGCCACATCGCCAGAATGGCAAAAACGAGGGTTAGGGTAACGGTGTCCATTGAGTACGGCCTTGGCTTATAAACTGAACCAACTGCTTATTATCATAGGTTAAGCCAGTAAAGCATATCAGAATAGACTTATGAGATATAACAACAATGAACGAAGGGTCTTCGGCCTATATCACAGGCGGCGCTGCTTTCCATGAGCGGGCCCTAATGGACGTTGAACGTTTTCAAATGCGCGCATACCCACAGCCCTTTGAGGTGTCTCCCCTACCGCCCACTTATTGAATATCGGTTTCTGCTTAACGCTTTGAACTACTCCAACAGAGTGAGAATAGTTTGAGGCGTTTGATTGGCTTGGGCCAGCATGGCGGTACCCGCCTGCTGGAGTATTTGAGTTTTTACCATATTGGAGGCCTCGCTCGCGTAATCGGTATCTTCAATACGTGAGCGAGCGGCCAAGAGGTTGATATTGGCATTCAGGTTATTCTCGATCACTGATCCTAGCCGGTTCTCGAAAGCCCCTAAATAGCTCCGCTTACTATCCACCATGGCAATGGCCTGATCCAACGCTGCCAGCGGGTTGGGCGGAGTGCGCAGCCGGATATCCCGATCCACCTCGGTCAAATTCACCGTGCTGTGAGGCACGCCATCGTCGGCGCCGCCGTTAGCATCCGTGACGACATTGACCGATAACGGCGCTACATTCAGAGGATGATAGATAATCACCTCCCCCGTACCGTTGATCGTTTTGATCAGCGTATCGTTACCATCGACATCGACCAAGCTTGCGACTTTAGAATTGCCGTAGCTTGAATGGCTATTAGGCAAATCGAAGTAGTAGTTCCCATCCTCACGCTGGCGAAGCACATCGCTAAAGGTGTCACCATTGGAATCCGTATAGTTAACCGTCACGTTACGCGGGTCGAGTGTAATCGTTGAGGTGCCGTCTACTTTTTCGACTCGCTCATTGAGATCAAACGTATTTACCGCCGTCGACTGCGCCTGGGCATCGACCTGTACGTCTCCATTAGGCCCCAGCGAGAAAGCGACGTTAGCTTCATGGTAGCTGTAACGGCCACCGCCATCGCTGATTTCAACAATGTACTGGCCCGATTCACTCTGCATTAGCCGCGCATTGTCATTTATAACGCTTCCGCTGGCATCGGTAATGTTCATGGCGGGCGAAGCGGAAAAATCAATTGCTGGTAACGTCGTGACTTCTTCGCTGTCGGCGAAATCATCACTTAAAAAGGCGCGGGTAGTATCCGTTTGAAAAACCAACGTCGTCTCTTCGACGCCACTTTCCGTCGTGGTCGTGGCACTAACCTCATCCACGCGATAGTAAACGGTTTCTCCGTCCAACTGGCTGCGAATATAGTAGTTATCACCTTGTTCGAGGGCACCTGCGCTGGACAAGGTTTCACCATCGCGGCTTTGAAATACGAGCTCTGCGTCGCCAATCGAGTAATTTGCCCCGTCGACTTCGATATCCGAAGCCATAAAATATGCTTGCTCAGCGGTACGCGCATTGCTTACCGCACTGGCAGTAGCCGCTCGCTGACCGGGTGCGAAATCAAGCTCGGCATCAAAGTAACTTACGCTACCGCTATCGGATGTTTGCTCGATCAAATAACGTCCATCCGACTGCAGCAGGCGTGCCGAGCCTTCCATGGTATTACCGTTGGCATCGTTGAAGGTAATGCTGGAAATTTCTTGCTCGGGCTCGTTGGATAGTGCGTCGGTATAAAGCAGCCCGGTACTCGCAACGCGTACCGTACTACTATCAGTGGCCGTCGTGTGGTTGGCCACTGGCGTGCGGGTATCGTAAAAACGCGGATTGCCGTTATTGTCTAACGTACTGATATAGTAATTCAGCCCGCCATCGGTCGCATTTTGTTGACGCAAGGTCGGCTCATTGCCCGTTACGCTGGTATAAGTGACCCGCGTTTGATTCGGGTTCTGCGGATAGAGCTCGATATCGAAGGCGCGTCCATTGAGCGTATTCCTTGGGGCAACGTCGCCGTCTATCCCCCTCACCGTAAAGTCTTCGAGCCCTAACGCCTCGACACTAAACCCCGGTGGCAAAAGGTCTATATCCAGGGTGTCGCTAGTGTTCGCACCAACCTGTAGATTGACCAGGCCTTTCTGGCCATCCAGTAGCGGTATGCCGTTGTACTGAGCGGATTCCGCCAGACGGTCGATCTCCTTGAGGTTCATATTGATTTCATTTTGAATCGAGTCGCTATCGCTCCAACTGAGCGTGCCATTCAACCCCTGGACCGTCAGCTCGCGGATACGCTGGAGCTTGTCGTTGATTTGATCAAGCGCCCCTTGAGCGGTTTGTGATAGCGACACACCGTCATTCGCGTTACGCATGGCCATGGCCCGCCCATTGATCTGGCTGGTCATACGGTTGCTGATCGCCTGACCGGCAGCGTCATCCTTGGCGCTATTGATACGCAGCCCTGATGACAAGCGCTCGAGGCTGGTCGCTAGCGATGAGTGCGATTTCTGCAGGTTTTGCTGCGAGGTTAGGGCCGTAATGTTGGTGTTGACGACGGGCATAGGCTCTTTACTCTAAAGCGTTACCATGGTTATCAGCAGAAGCGGATAAAACCTGAGTACGATTACTTAATACCTCAAACACCTAGCCGAGACGACCTTGGCAACCTGTCGATACTCGGCGAATTCCGACCGGACTTGCCGCTTGGGGCTGTGCGGGCGCATAACCATTGGCTAACCCGTTGCGCTTAATCGTGCTGCCATGAACTCCAATGGCCTTGGCGATCTGTTTCAAGCTAATGCCGATCTCAAGATAGGCAAAAATTTGGTATCGCTGGCCCTGGGTCAGTTTTCGGTATCACATGCCCTGTCTCACTTTGGACCACAAGGTAGAGGCAGAGAGGGTACCGGCGCTAGCCCTCCTACCTCTATCTTTTGATCCAAAGTGCTGCGCATATTCTATGAATTTAGGGCGCCAACAGATCCGGAATTACCCCGAAAGCACAAAGATGACGATTCTCAATCCAAAAAATAAAGCAAAGGCCAGCAAAATAAAACCTATTATCGTTTGGAAGAAACTTCCTGCTTGAACTTTCATTTCTTTTTGGCCACTGCCAGCTACCTTGGACACAAGGCATGAAACCAAAAGCGCAAAGAATGCAAATACAAAAAGCTTAATCACTTTAAACCACCTTTAATACAGCTAAACGTCATCGCTAACTTTGACTTCCTGGCCAGCATCGCTGCTAGGAGCTTCAACGAGCAATATATGCCGTTTTTCATAGCACCACTGCACAAAAAACTCTTCCCCCACCACAAACCTGACTGGCATGGGGAGCACTTTATAAACGCTGCCCGCCAACGCCTTAAAACGCCCCTCATCGTTGACAACGGCTGAGGTCAGGGGCCCGGCCGTCTGATACCAGATGCCCTGAATTCTGGGTATCATGTTGCTGAGCACGCTTTTCTTGCCCGTTTCGTCCTCTATTTCAGCCAGTTCGATACCCTCTAATGCCGTTACCCGAAGCCCTTCCTGAGCTCCAACGTCTTCTTTTTTCTTTCGATTAAAAAACCCAAACCTGGAAGGCTCAGTAGTCGCCGGTTTTCTGATTTTGCTATCAAAAACCAAAAAAGCACCTTCTTCTCTTAAAAAGACGTATTTATCCTTGGTATCGAAATAGCAAATACTACCGTTATTAATATTTTCGGATTTTTTCTCCGCGCCTTCTGATGAGACGACGGTCACACTCCCCTTGACCACCAAAATCGCCTCGACCGCTTCCTTCTTGATGTCGACGAAGCGCTCCGTGTCCACCATGCTCGCTCCTTCAGGCAGCTCCAGAGTCTCTTCACCCGCCAGCAGAGCAAGAACGTCCAGGTTTTTCATTTATCCCCCTAATAATAAAAAGGGCCGATATAGACTATCGGCCCTTTGTTACTTATCTTAAATCGATTAACCCAGCAGAGACAGTACGGACTGCGGGGTCTGGTTCGCCTGGGCCAGCATGGACGTACCTGCCTGCTGCAGGATGTTGGCACGGGTCATGTTGGACACTTCCACCGCGTAGTCGGCGTCTTCGATGCGTGAACGCGCTTCGGACAGGTTGGTGGTGGTGGTCGCCAGGTTATCGATGACCGAGTCGAAACGGTTCAGCGTGGCACCCAAAGTAGCGCGGTTTTCATCGAGCGTTCCGATGGCGCTATCCACGGAATTAATCAACGCTTGAAATTCGTCATTGCCGATTGATTCGCCTTCATCAGGGGTAAGTGCTTCGGCTGCTGCTTTTACGCTAATAGTTGCATTTGCAGGGACGTCGCCACCATCAAATACACCTAAACTCTCACTGGATGCATTAATGGTAGTGACCGTGATTGTATCGTTACCGGTAGTGCCAGCACCCACCTGAATGTTCAGGTCTGTGCCAGCACCTTCTGCAGACAAGAGACTTGTGCCGTTAAAGTTGTTGCTACCCGCAACACGGTCAATCTCGGCAATACGCTCAGTGATCTCGGTGGCGATCGCCTTACGGTCGTCAGCGGTGTTGGTATCGTTGGCGCCCTGTACCGCCAGTTCACGGATACGCTGAAGGTTGTCGTTGATTTGATCCAGACCGCCTTCCATGGTTTGTACCAGTGAGATACCGTCGCTGGCGTTACGGCTCGCCTGATCCATGCCCTTGATCTGGGCAGTCATCTTGTTGGCGATGGCCTGACCGGCCGCGTCGTCGGAAGCGCTGTTGATGCGCAGACCAGAAGAGAGACGCTCTTGCGCCTGAGCCAGCATGCCCTGAGATTTGTTCAGGTTGTTCTGGCCAATCATGGAGGTGACGTTGGTGTTGATAACGGACATGGAAGTGCTCCCTTAAAGTTTGGCTGGCCGAAGGGCCTGCTATTCGGCGCTTGTGTCGCCGTTACTATAATTAACGACCATTTAGACGATTACTTTAGAAAATAAACGACTGCGGAATGAAAAAAGTGTTTTCAAACCTCCATGAGGACGGCTCCGCCACGACATGAGAAATACGGTTGAGAACTCAATAAAACGGGGCCTTTCGGCCCCGTCATGGTGTAACGCTACCTATAGCGTGCTATTAACCCAGCAGAGACAGTACGGACTGCGGCGTCTGGTTCGCCTGCGCCAGCATGGAGGTACCGGCCTGCTGAAGAATGTTGGCACGGGTCATGTTGGACACTTCCACTGCGTAGTCAGCATCTTCGATACGTGAACGCGCTTCGGACAAGTTGGTGGTGGTGGTCGCCAAGTTGTCGATGACCGAGTCAAAGCGGTTCAGCGTGGCACCCAAGGTAGCGCGCTCTTCATCAAGTGTTCCGATGGCACTGTCTACCGAGTTAATCAAGCTTTGAAAACCCGCATTAGTGGCGCCTTCACCCGTGATGGCAGTAGCCGCTTCGCTCAGACTAGCAACCGCAACAATTCCTGCATCTGTATCTGCATCAACAGTACCTAGAGCCGTACTGGATGCATCAATTGTAGCGACCGTGATAGTGTCGTTAGTGCTAGTACCAGCACCCACCTGAATGTTTAGAGGGCCATCACCCGCACCAGACAAAAGGTTTGTGCCGTTGAAGTTGTTGCTACCCGCAACACGATCGATTTCGGCAATGCGCTCAGTGATCTCGGTGGCAATCGCGGCGCGGTCATCGGCGGTGTTGGTGTCGTTAGCGCCCTGTACGGCCAACTCACGAATACGCTGCAGGTTGTCGTTGATCTGATCTAGACCGCCTTCCATGGTTTGTACCAGTGAAATACCATCACTGGCGTTACGGCTCGCCTGATCCATACCCTTAATCTGGGCAGTCATCTTGTTGGCGATGGCCTGGCCAGCCGCGTCATCAGAGGCACTGTTAATACGCAGACCTGAAGAGAGACGCTCTTGTGCCTGTGCCAGCATGCCCTGAGATTTGTTCAGGTTGTTCTGGCCGATCATGGAAGTGACGTTGGTGTTGATAACGGACATGGATGTAACCCTCGGTATTTAGTGGCCTGGGAAGGGCCGGGAAATCGGCGCTTGCATCGCCGTTATTATAATTAACGGCCGTGGTGGCCATTCCTTTAGCTTTTTACCCAACTTTTTCTAGGAAAAATGACCTGTTTCACCCTCTAGCCGTAAAACTAATAGCCTGCACGAAAAGTCTGTGAAAAACGCCTTGGTCAGAACGTAAAACGGGGCCTTGCGGCCCCGTGCTAAACATCTTCCCCGTGTAATGGCTGAGAAGATTAGCCCAGCAGAGAGAGTACAGACTGCGGCGTTTGGTTGGCCTGGGCCAGCATGGAGGTCCCCGCCTGCTGAAGGATATTGGCGCGGGTCATGTTGGAGACTTCTTCGGCGTAGTCAGCATCTTCGATACGCGAGCGCGCTTCGGAGAGGTTGGTTTCGGTTGTGGCCAGGTTATCGATCACTGAATCGAAACGGTTAAGGGTGGCACCCAACGTGGCACGTTCCTCGTCGAGTTCTCCAATTGCACTATCCACCGAGTTGATCAAACTTTGAAAATCGCCATTACCAACGTCTTCACCAGAGATAGCGTCGGCTGCGGCACTTAAATTAGCAACCCCATCGTTCCCACCCTCGGCTGCAACTTCACCCAAGCTTTCGCTAGACGCATTAACGGTAGTTACCGTGATAGTGTCATTGCCGGTAGTACCAGCACCAACCTGAATTTGCAGATCCGTGTTGTTACCATCATCGCCACCAGACAAAAGGCTTGTACCGTTAAAGTTGTTGCTACCTGCAACGCGATCGATTTCGGCGATACGCTCGTTAATCTCGGTAGCAATCGCTTCGCGGTCTTCAGCTGTGTTGGTATCGTTGGCGCCTTGTACCGCCAGCTCACGAATACGCTGAAGATTATCGTTAACCTGGTCGAGACCGCCTTCCATGGTCTGCACCATGGAAATGCCGTCGCTCGCGTTACGGCTTGCTTGGCTCATGCCGTCGATTTGCGCGGTCATTTTGTTGGCGATGGCCTGACCAGCGGCATCGTCAGAAGCGCTGTTGATGCGCAGACCAGAGGAGAGACGTTCTTGCGCCTGAGCCAGCATGCTCTGCGAAGAGCTCAGGTTGTTCTGGCCGATCATGGAGGTGATATTCGTATTGATTACAGACATGAGTATTTTCTCCTGGAAGTATAACTGGCCAGCGGGCCAACTTTGCGACGTTTGTCATGCCGCTACCCCTTGGTAACGGCTGCTCGTGCAAACTCTTTAGAAAACAATACGTTTTTTATGTAAGGGAAAGTAACATTAGCTACTCAACACCCAAGACACCGCGCTTAAGCTCCCGCCATGCGGCGATTTTCAAAAAACTCAATTAACAAAAATTGCGGGTTAAAAAACCAAAAAAACGGGGCCTATTGGCCCCGTCATGGTTTGGCACTAGCGTACTATTAGCCCAGCAGAGACAGTACGGACTGCGGGGTCTGGTTGGCCTGGGCCAGCATGGAGGTACCGGCCTGCTGCAGGATGTTGGCACGGGTCATGTTGGACACTTCCACCGCGTAGTCGGCGTCTTCAATGCGTGAACGCGCTTCAGACAGGTTGGTAGTAGTGGTCGCCAGGTTGTCGATGACCGAGTCGAAACGGTTCAGCGTGGCACCCAGGGTGGCGCGGTTTTCATCGAGGGTTCCAATGGCGCTATCTACTGAGTTAATCAAACTCTGGAAGTTCGCATTAGAGGCGCCGCCATTCGCGATAGCAGCAGCTGCTTCACTTAAATTATTAGCCCCAGGAACCCCGTCCTCCTCTGTTCCAACTGCATCAACTTGACCTAGCCCAGTACTGGACGCATCAATTGTAGCGACCGTGATAGTGTCGTTAGTGCTAGTACCAGCACCCACCTGAATGTTTAGAGGGCCATCACCCGCACCAGACAAGAGGTTTGTGCCATTGAAGTTGTTGCTACCCGCAACACGATCGATCTCAGCAATACGCTCAGTGATCTCGGTGGCAATCGCTGCACGATCATCAGCGGTGTTGGTATCGTTGGCGCCCTGAACCGCCAGTTCACGAATACGCTGAAGGTTGTCGTTGATCTGATCCAGACCGCCTTCCATGGTCTGAACGAGCGAGATACCGTCGCTGGCGTTACGGCTCGCCTGATCCATGCCCTTGATTTGGGCGGTCATTTTGTTGGCAATGGCCTGGCCAGCCGCATCGTCAGAAGCGCTGTTGATACGAAGGCCGGAAGAGAGACGCTCTTGCGCCTGAGCCAGCATGCCCTGGGACTTGCTCAGGTTGTTCTGGCCGATCATGGAAGTGATGTTGGTGTTGATAACAGACATGAATTTAATCCTCGGTGTTTAGTGGCCTGGGAGAGGCCCATGAATCGGCACTTGCATCGCCGTTATTATAATTAACGGCCTGTCGCCCCACTTCTTTAGCTCTTTTGCACTTTTTTATAAAAAAGTCGTTGCATCCACAAACGGCAAACGGGGCCTTTCGGCCCCGTCACTTGCGTTGATGGCTGTTACGTCAAAAGCGTTCTGACCCAGCCAGGAAAATACGACCTACTTCTTCTGCATAGCGCTCATCATATCGAACTGCTGAGAGAGGTAGCTGCTCATGGAGTTCATCTGGGCGAGCATGCCGTCAAGCACCGCAAACTGCTTACGGTAGCGCTCAGTGCTTCGCTCGATGCTGGCTTCCATACGCAGCTTGCGCTGGTCCAGGCTCTCTATTCGCAGCTCAGCACTGCCGATGGAGCTTTTAATGATGCCGTCATCTGCCGTTATATCCTTGAGTGTCGAACTTATGCGCCCTGCAAAACCATCTTCTTTCGTATCACCTGCGAAAAAGGCAGCCAAACCTTCGGAGTTATTGGCAATTGCTTCATCCAGTTTGGCTTCATCGACCTGGAGGCGGCCCTGCTTGTCGATGTCGATACCCATTTGAGCAAGCCGCGTTATATCGCTCGTTCCAAAGTTGCCCGTTACATCCTGACGCAGACGGTTTTCGATAGTGCGAACGGTGCGGTCGCCCACTAAATCGCCCGATGTCTTACCTTCGCCCTTGAATTCGGTCATACGGCCAACGGTGGACTTCATTTCGTTATAGTTGCTAACGAAGGCATTGATGGCTTCTTTCAGTGACGCCTCATCACGCTCGATTACAAGCGTGGATGGGGTCAGGGAGGCAGCGGTCAGGTTGAGCGTTACTCCCTGGATAGCCTCTTCTACCCGATTGCTTTTACTCGTAATCGCGATGCCGTTGACATTCAACTCGGCATCCTGGCCAGCACGTAGCGTGGTGGGGTCCATCGAAAGGGAGGTCAGCCCTGAAAACCCTGCCAGCGAAGCCTCTTTGCCCGTTTCCTTGGAGCTCAACGCCAGGCGATACCCTTTGCCATCATTGATGAGCGAAGCCGTAACGCCAGACTCTTTATCCGCATTGATCTGATCACGAACCTCAGCCAGGGTACTGCCTGCTTTAATATCGACGCCGTAGCTTGTTTGCGTATCGCCAGCCCCAAAATTAAGCGTCAACTTCGTATCGGTTGCCGTAAGCTCCTGGTCCAGTGCCACGCTATTGGACGCAGCGCTGCCGCCGCGCGCCAGTTGGGAAACCGTCACCTCATAGCGACCCGGATTGGCTTTTTCGCTCGCCGTCGCCAGTACGCCTTCTCCCGTTACCGTACTTTTTTGCTGATTGAAAGTAGCGGCATCGTTCAACGCCGTAATAGAGTTCTGCACCCTATCCATTGCGGATTCCAGGCGCCCATAAGCAGAAATTTTGGTTTGCTGAGCACTTTTCTGCTCAAGGATGGGAACGAGCTTTTGGCGTTCGGCCGCATTAAGCTGATCCACCAATCCCGACAAATCCAATCCAGACCCCACACCCAATGCCGTAATAGACGCCATGAGGTTAGTCCTCTAGTAAGTAGTAGAGAAGTACAGTTAAATACTCTATCGGCTGATAAACGACAAACTTTAGCGGTTAAGATTCTTAAAATCCTGTAAAAATGCCCGGCAAACGCCGGGCATTTCCTGTCTCACGAGTAGCGCTTGGCGATCACGACTGGTTGTTCTGGCCAAGCATTCCCAACTGCTCGCTCAGGTAACTGCTGGTCTGGTTCATCTGCGCCACCATGCTATCCATTGCCTGAAACTGGGCGCGAAAGCGCGCGATAGTCTGATCGATGCGCTCCTCGGTGCGGGCGAAACGATTTTCTAACGTTCCAACACGGCTTTCAGCGTTGCTTTCAGCCGTATCCAGACGTCCTCCGTCGCCCACGATGCGCTCGAGAGAAACATTGATTTGCCCGGCCATACCCGTTTCATCGCTACTGCCGGCAAAAAAGCTGGCAAGCGTATCGGGCTGCGTCGCGATGACGTTGTCCAACTTGTCATCGTCGATTTCAAGCTTACCATCGGTTTGCAGTGAAATGCCGATGTCAGAAAGCACGCTAAAGCCATCGCCATCCACTACGCTAGTAATGGCCTGACGTAGATCACGCTCGACCGCCCGAGTAGTGGCGTCGGCGTTCAGACCTGCTGATTGACCGGTTTCGGCGTCAAAACTGGTCAAGCGCGTCAAGGTATCCTTGAGCGAGTTGAAGCCTTCAACGAAGGCATCAACGTTTTTCCGCAACGCTTCGTCATCCTGTTCGACGCTAATGGTACTCGAGGCGCCCGCTTCAGTGAGATTCAGGGTCATGCCCTGAATGGCTTCTTCGACCTGATTGGAGCTGCTTACGATGTCGATGCCATTCACATTGAAGGCCGCATCCTGCCCTGCCTGAATCACCTGGGTGTCCGACGTCACTGCTGCTTCGGATAGAATGGAGGAGAAGTTGGAGCTTTCGATGCTGGCGTCGGCTCCCGTTTCACTCGCCATGACCGATAGCCGATACCCTTTGCCGTCATCGATGATAGAAGCCGTTACCTGACCATCGCCTTGTTCATTGATGGCGTCGCGAATGTCTTGCAGCGAACTGCCGTCGGCAATGGTTATGGGGGCCATATCGCCTTTAGCCATATCGAAAGTTAGTGTTTGCTCACCACTGACGATGCTTTCATCGGAGGAACTCAAACGCTCCGTGACGAAACTTCCAGCCGTTGCTAACTGATCGACCTCAACTTCGTACCTGCCGGCTTGTGCTTCGTTACTAACTACCGCCGTCACGGCATCGCCGTCGACGTTGGTCGTAAGGCTCTCGAACGTGGCTGTGTCGTTGAGCGCCTCAGTGGCATCCTGAAAAGTGGCCACCGCACTCTTGAGTGTCCCGTAAGCCGAAACCGTCGCTTGTTCAGATTGTACCTGTTGCGCGATGGGCGTGAGCTTGGCTCGCTCAGCAGTCTCAAGCTGGCCCAGCAGCCCGTTCAAATCGAGCCCGGAGCCGATGCCCAGTGATGTAATAGCAGCCATGAGTTAGTGCCTCTTGGAAGTAGTGTCGCTCATTCGACAGCGCGACCTGAAAATTTGCCTGCGTTGATGCATTGAATATCGGCACCCGGCGCTTTTTCTTTAGCTCTTGACCTGTTTTAACTCATTAAAAGGTTATTTTCTGTAATGTTTGGAAAGTTTTGGGCTACGCCGCTTCCCAATGAATCCGCTAAAAAGCGTCCGTTGAACCACCGTCTTATTTAGACCTTGGTCTAATACTCGGGAGTGACTTACACTGGCCTGCGTATTCCGTGTTCACTGTTGGAGAGCCTCATGTTTGCCCAGGGCAACACCCTTACTGCCAACCCCGCCCCGTTTAGCCGAGAGCAACTGCGCAGGTGCCTTTTTAACGTGGCGGAGCTTCTCTATGTGAACGGATACGTGCTGGAAACCATTACGCTACCCGGCTGCGGACTGGCGAAGCGGGAGATGGCCGTATTGGATCAGCAGGACGCTGGCTGGGCCAGGTGTCGCAAAACGCTCGAGGCAAGCGAGGCGGGCACCACCAACGCAGCGGGGCGCTTTGTGCTAACGACGCTGGGCCGCGAGATCATGTTCGATATGTTTGGCCAAGGGGCGGCGGACTGCGCCTAGGGATAGCCCAAACCTCTTAAAATAGGCGCTCTAAACGCAAAAACGCCCGCGAATGCGGGCGTTTGTGTTTGGCACGGCGTTATAATTAACGAAGGCCAAGCATCGAAAGAATAAACAGTACGACGACTATCAGACCCACGATGTAGATGATATTACGCATAACGGCGCTCCTTGCTTTTTTGCGTTTAGAAAAATCAACGGGTTGCTTTCCCCATCGGGGCAACACCCACATCCTAGCAGGCTTTTGGGTTCTTTGCGTAATTTACGTGCGCTAGCGTGTCGAAGACTCTACGCTTTTTAGCAGTCAAGCCATCATCGAAAGGGGTGCCAATGCGCGCAATGTTAATGGGATTAGGGGTGGTGATGGCTATGGGGCTACCTTTTACCGCTCAGGCCGAAGCGCCTTCGAGAGAGGCATTTAACGTGCTGGATGAGCAAGCCAGCGCGCTTGGCCGCCTGCACACGGTCGTGGTCGCGATCGAGGGGGAGATCGTTCACGAATTTCAGCAGGGCGGGCCGGGGGTCGCCACCCCGGCGAACGTGAAGTCGCTCTCCAAAACCGTACTGGCGGCGATTACCGGCGCCGCTATCCAGGCCGGTGTGATCGACTCGATCGACCAGCCGCTGGTCGAGCTTTTAGGCAGCCACGTGCCCCAAGGTGTGGACCCGAAGGTTAGCGAGATTAGCATCGAGAACCTGCTCGCCATGCAGGCGGGGCTCGAGCGCACCTCGGGCGGCAACTACAGCGGCTGGGTGGCGAGCTCCAACTGGGTAGAGGATGCCCTGAGCCGGCCGTTCGTGGATGAACCCGGCGGACGTATGCTCTACTCCACCGGCTCCAGCCACCTGGTATCCGCCGCGCTCACCTACGCAAGCGGTGAGTCGACCTACCAGCTTGCCCAGCGGCTTCTGGCCGAGCCGCTGAACATTGCCATCCCCCGCTGGTTGCAGGACCCGCAGGGCATCTACTTTGGCGGCAACGACATGCAGCTCTCGCCCCGGGCGCTGGTGGAAATCGGCGAGCTTTACCGCAATGATGGCGTGGTGGACGGCGAACGCATTCTGCCCGAAGGCTGGGTGGAGGACTCCTGGACACCGCGAGGTAGTTCTCAGTGGACCGGGGATGGCTATGGACTTGGCTGGTTCGTCACCACCCTTGGCACCACGCCGGTGTATTACGGGCGCGGCTACGGCGGCCAGGCGCTGTTCGTCATTCCCGAGCGTGACATGACCGTGGTGATCACCTCCGACCCCACGCCCCCCTCGCCGGGCGGGCAGTTTCAGCAGCAGTTGAACCGGCTGGTGATGAACCTGCTGACCTACCGCTAACGCTCCCTTCAACTCTCGAGCGCAACGCGGTGTTTAAAGCAGATACATGAGAATGGCGGCGAAGGTGGCGCCGGTGATCAGAAACCCCAGCGCCAATACCAGGCCGTCCTTCGCAACCAAGCCCAAGCCGAAGAGCGTCAGCGCAAGGCCGGCGCCGTTGGCGGTGAAGGGGATGAATTCCATGGGGGGCACGGCCAGTGCGATCAGCACACAGGCCAAGGCAGTTGCGCGCATGCCTAGGTAGCCACTCAACCAGGTCAAGCGCACGCCCAGCAGGCCATCGACCCACTTACCCGGTTTTTTCATCAGCTGGATCGATTTATCGAACCCCTTGCGCGACACCGAGCGGTTGAGAATCAACCCCGGTAGCCAGAAGGTCTTGCGCCCCAGCAGCAGCTGGCCAGAGGTTAACAGCACCACTGCCGCCATCAGCGTGGGCACGCCGGGAATATCGCCCACGATGGGGGCAAGCACGATCAAGCCAGCGACCAGCAGAAGCGGGCCGAAGGAGCGCCGCCCCACAGCGTCGAGTATGTCCTCGACGCTGACACGGGTTTTCTCTTCTTCCATCTGCTCCATGGCATGGAGAAGTTCGGTCACGCTTTCCGCCTGAGGTTCGTTACTCATGGGAGTTTTGACGCTCCTCTGCCTTGAGTTTGCTACGGATGAAATCGCTGTGGCTAACGTGTAAAAGATCCGCCAGCCGACGAATGCGGTGCTCTTCCTGCGGGTCGATACTGCCATCCGCCCACGCCAGTTGCCACATCAGCGCCACTAGTTCGCAGCGCTTTGCGTAGTCGTAGTGCTCCTTGATGAGGCTTACGAACTGGTAGTGGTCCACCGCCTCCTCCACTTCGGCATCCGCCAGCGCCATCAGCTCGGTAACTTCCGCATCTCCCAGCCGATAGCGGGCCATGAGTATCTGCTTGAGCGTTTGGCGCTCGGCATCGGTTTGCTCGAAGTCCGCGCGCATCACTTCGCAAAGTAGCGCCGCCGAGGCAAGTTCCAGTGTCAGGTGTTGGTTTTCGCGCCGCTCGGGCTCGGCGAGCGCGTCCTGAAAAAAATCACGAATCGCGTCGAGCATGGCTCACTCCTTACGCTTGGCAAGCTGTTCTTTGAGCTGTTTGGGCACTTGCTTGATGATCAGCCGATCCTGGCCCTCGTCGTACTCGATGCTGGAGCCTAGTAGGTGCGAATCGAAGCTGATGGAGACACCACCGGCGCGGCCGGTAAAGCGGCGAAACTGGCTCAGCGTTTTCTTGTCCGGCGGAATCTCCGGCGAAAGGCCGTAGTCGGCGTTGCGAATGTGCTCATAAAACGCCTTGGGCTGCTGCTCGTCGACGAGCCCGGAGAGTTCTTCCAGGGTCATCGGCTCGCCGCGGCGCATCTGCTCGTTGGCGTAGTCCACCAGCGTATCGGTCTTTTCGCGGCTGGCCTCTTCGTCGAATTCTTCCTGCTCGACGAAGTCACTAAAGGCCTTGAGCAGCGTGCGCGTCTCGGCGGGCGCGTCGATGCCCTCCTCCATGCCGAGCACCGCCGCCACGCCATCGGCCAGCTTCTTCGCGCCACGATCCTTTAGAAACGAGACGTACTGTTGGCTGGCGGTCTCATCGCCCTGCCACTGGGTAATGTTGACCCGCGCGGCCAGGGTGAGCTGCTGGGTATTGAGCTGGGCGGCGGGCACGGCCTGATGGGATTCACTAATACCGATGCCCTCGCGCTGATGTACGAGCGCAAAGAAGAGCGTTTCGGTATCGCCCTGGCGCTGGTGGGCGATCACCAGATACCCGCTCACCGAAAGCGCCTCCTGCAGCTCGCGCGCCAGGCGCTCGGTCAAGGCGGTGGAGAATGCCATGAAGTCCTGATCACCTTTAAGGTATGCGGCAAGCCAGGCCACCAGCGGCCCGGCCTGCTCGCCCTCGAGAGCGAAGCGCCCCCACCCCTTGGCCTTGGTGTTGTAGGTATCATTCAATTTACCCACCAGGTTTGCCATCACCGGGTCGTCACTTTCGCCAACGGCCGGCGCGGTGGTCACGGTCAGGCGCTCGCCGTCCAGGGTGGGTTCCAGGCGGTGCACGATGCTTTGCAAAAGCGGCATAGGGGAATCTTGCCTTTTAAATGATCAAAAATTGAGACGCTTAGGGTTTTAGCCGGTAGCCGGTATGGAAAATCCAGCCGATCATGGCCAGGCTTGCCGCGAGAAAGAGCGTAATCATACCCACGCTTGCTCCAAGACTTACGTCGCTGATGCCGTAAAAGCTCCAGCGAAAGCCGCTGACCAGATAGACCACCGGGTTTGCCAGCGTCACGCTTTGCCAAAACGGCGGCAGCATGTCGATAGAGTAAAAACTTCCGCCCAAAAAGGTCAGCGGGGTGATCACCAAAAGCGGCACCAGCTGGAGCTTGTCGAACCCATCGGCCCAGATGCCGATGATGAACCCCAGCAGGCTGAAGGTGACGGCGGTGAGCACCAAAAAGGTCAGCATCCAGAACGGGTGGGCGATCTGAAGCGGCACGAAAAAGCTCGAGGTGCCCAAAATGATCAGCCCCAGCAGTATCGACTTGGACGCCGCGGCCCCCACGTAGCCCACCACCACTTCCAGGTACGAAATGGGCGCGGAAAGAATCTCGTAAATACTGCCGGAGAACTTGGGAAAGAAGATGCCGAAGGACGCATTGGAAACGCTTTGCGTCAGTAGCATCAACATGATCAACCCGGGCACGATGAAGGCGCCGTAGCTGACCCCGTTGATTTCATTAATGCGCGAGCCGATCGCCGCGCCAAACACCACGAAGTAGAGCGAAGTGGAAATGACCGGTGAGACGATACTTTGCAAAAGCGTGCGCCGGGTGCGCGCCATCTCCGCCATGTAGATCGAACGGACGGGGTAGAGATTCATGAGCGCTCCTTGACCAAATCGACGAAAATATCTTCAAGCGAACTCTGCCGGGTGTGCAGGTCCTTCACCCGAATGCCCTCTTCGCTCAGGGCGGCCAACAAGCCGGACACGCCGCGGCCTTCTTCTTCCTGATGCCCATCGTAGGTATACACCAGCGTCTGGCCGGCGTCGGTCAAACTCAGCGTATCGCCCTCGAGTCTGGGCGGCAGCGTATCCAGTGGGGTGTGCAGCTCTAAAGTAAGCTGCTTGCTGCCGAGCTTTTTCATCAGTGCCGCTTTCTCTTCCACCAGCACCACTTCGCCATGATTGATCACGCCGATGCGATCGGCCATCTCTTCGGCTTCTTCGATGTAGTGGGTGGTGAGAATGATGGTCACGCCGTTATCGCGCAGCCCGCGCACCACCTCCCACATGTCGCGGCGAAGCTCGACATCCACACCGGCGGTGGGTTCATCGAGAAACAGAATGCGCGGCTCGTGAGAGAGCGCCTTGGCGATGAGTACGCGGCGCTTCATACCGCCGGAAAGGGTAATCAAGCGGTTGTTGCGCTTATCCCATAGCGCTAGCGACTTGAGCACTTTTTCGATATGCGCCGGGCTTGGCGGCTTACCGAACAGGCCGCGGCTGAAACTGACCGTGTTCCAGACCGTCTCGAAGGCCTCGTTGGTGAGTTCCTGAGGCACCAGCCCGATGCGCTGACGCGCCTGGCGGTACTGCTTGACGTTATCGAAACCGTCGACGGTCACGTGGCCTTCACTTGGGTTGACCAGCCCGCACACCAGGCTGATGAGCGTAGTCTTGCCCGCGCCATTGGGGCCGAGCAGAGCAAAAATTTCGCCACGTTGGATAGTGAGATCCACGTGCTTGAGCGCTTGAAAGCCACCGCTGTAGGTTTTGTTCAAGCCCTCGATAGAGATAATGGGGTCGTTCAAGGCGTGCTCCTCACACCGCGGCCGGGCCGCGGTGCTTGACTGCCAAGGGCGACTGGCAAGCACGAGGAAGAGAACCGCCAGCGCCCAAGGGCAGATTAACTGCGGCTGGTGACTTCGAGCAGATGGTAGCCAAACTGGGTTTGAACCGGACCATGGACTTGATTGAGCTCGCCGCTGAAGACGACCTTATCGAACTCCGGCACCATTTGACCCGGGCCGAACGTGCCCAGGTCGCCGCCCTGGCGACCGGACGGGCAGCTCGAATGCTCCTTGGCAACGTCAGCAAAATCGCGGCCGTTTTCGATCTCTTGTTTGAGGGCAAGGCACTGCTCTTCGCTATTTACCAGAATATGACGGGCGCTGGCACTGGCCATATAAGCCTCCTGAACATCGGTTTTAAGGGGTCACTAGTTTATCACGGCTGTGCTTGGGTGGGTGGCGTTAACCCGGTTGTTCGCGCTGGGCTCGACACCCGCTTCGAGCACGTTACACATCGCTAAGGCGTACCCAGCGCGCCGGTCACCCTAAGCGCCTCGCCCACGCCGGCCAGGGCCTGTTCGTGCTGGCTGCGCGAAAGCGGCCCCCGGGCGCAGGCAACGACCACCCAAGGGCCCTGCTCGGCCGAGCCCAAAGAGCCCCGCCAGGCCAGCCCGGCATCGCAACTACGCCGGTGCTGAGTGCCGGTTTTATGGGCGAACGTGATGGCATCCCCCATGCCCCGCTTCAAGCGCGCCTCGCCGGACTGAGTACGCGTCATCAGGGCGATCAGCGCCTGGCGCTGGTCGGAAGCCAGGTCGCTTACGCCCCCCTGGTGGAGCGCGGCGAGCAGGTCGCCGTAGGCTTTGAGCGTACCGGTGTTTTCACCGGTTTGCTCGTAGGCATCGAACGCGCGATCGTAATCGGGCTCGCGTAAATCGCTACTGGCAACGCCTAAAAGGCGCGCAAGCGCCGCCGGACGCTGACCGATACCGTTTTGGCGAAGCGCCATGAAATCGCTGCCGCCCAGCGCTTTTGCTTGTGGATGCAGCGCGCCATACACCCCCTGGCGCACCCCCACCAGCCGGGTAATCGGGCCCAGCTCATTGGGGTCACCGCCACTGGCCGCCACCATTTGCCTAGCGCGCGCATTGACCGCCTCGAGCCCGACCCGGTCGATCAGCATGTCCGAGGCGGTGTTGTCGCTGACAGTGATCATCTGCTCCAGCAGATACGTAATCGAGATCGGCGTGCCGGGGTCGTGCCAATTCACCGGCCCGGCGCCATCCACGTAGTCGCTCTGGTTGAGCGTGATGCGCTCATCGAGCGTCAGCCCGCCGGCCTGACGCTTTGCGAAGACCTCGGCGGCTACCGGCACCTTGATCAGCGAGGCCAGATACCACGGGGTGTCGGCTTGCCAGGAGAAGGCTTCGCCGCTTTGCAGGTTTTGAACGTAAACGCCGAGCGCTCCGCCAAAGGCGTCCTCGATAGCGGCCAGACGAGTGCTCAGGCTCCCCTGCCAATAGCTCTGCTTGTCGGTCTCGTAGTACCAATCCGCCTGTACCGGCAGCGCTATACAAAGCGCCGCGACAATCAGCGTACATTTAAACCATCGCAAATCGTCACCTCGATCGTTTGTCCTGTGGTTATCGGTGCGCCGCTATCCAGCGTGTTACCCAAATCCACAGCGCGGCCCCGAGAATCAAAAGCCCACCGACGCCCAGCGCCTGCGTGTAGGTATAGGTGCCGTTAAGCTCCAGCAGAAAACGAAGCACTAAAAAAATCAGCACGATATGGAAAATGAACGCCTTGAGCGCGTCGCTTCCGACAATGGTCAGCGGCAAAAGTGCCTTGGCCGCCGCCGCGCCGCCGGCCAACGCAAGCCCTAGAACAACCAGCGCCCCACCCACACTGAACAGCATGAAGGCAAGCTGTGGCGGGTGCTTACCGGCATTGTTCGCCACCGCCACCATGGCCGCATAGGGGCCATCCCCCAGGGCCGCCAGGCCATAAAAGGCGCCGATCATCGCGCCGCCCAGCGCGAGCAATATCGCGACCAGGCGAAGGCGCGTGGCACGCTCGAAAACGCAGCGAAGCGTGGCCTCACCCATCAAAAGCCCGGCAAGAATCAGCGGCGCGCGACTTAGCTGCCCCCAGGTGTAATACGCTTCGTGATCGACCAGCAGCGCTTTCAAAAGGGGGTTGCCACCAAAATCGAACCCCTGCAGCCAGGCCGAAAGTGCGGTGAGCACTGCGATAGCCGCCAGGCGCGACCATAGCGGCGCCCGGGCCCAGAGCGGAAGTATCAGCGGCACCCACAAAAGCGCGATGGCGTAGAAGCCGAGGATTTCGACCCAGATGGCAAAGTTGCCATAGAGCAGCGTATCGACGATATCCGCTGGCGCGTTGAACGGGAGCATTTCGACGATGGTGAGCGCCTTGTACCAAAACCACACTTCAAGGGCGCGCAGCCACAGCTTCAAACGCCGCCTGGGCCAATCGGCACTTTGGGTACGCGGTAAAAATGCCACCGCCAGCGCCATGCCGAACACCATGATAAAAAGCGAGGAGGAGAACTTGGTAATGAGGTGCACGGGCACCATGCCCCACTCGGGCACGTTGGGAATACCCACCAGGCCGCTGACGGTGTGGCTTATGATCATCAAACCAATGGCTATACCCCGGGCCAAGTCGATGGCTTCGATCCGCCCTTGTGCCCTGGGGAGAACAGGTACTTCTTTTAAGCTCGATTTTAAGCTCAGCACGTGGCGTACATCCCTGTAAACGGCGTCGATTCGATGTCGATCACCCAAGCTATAGTGAGAGGGCCTCAACCTTAGCTTATCGCCCGTAACAGGGGTAGCGGACGTTTAAACGCAAAAATGCCCCGCATTCGGCGGGGCATTTCGTGGCTCATCCTTGAACCAGGGAAGCGGTTAGTCCTTTAGCAAGCGGGGTTTACCAATTGCTGTCGGAGTCGGTATCCGTGTCAGTATCGGTATCCCAATCTTCTTGCTCCTCCTCCTCTTCTTCGTAAGTGAATTCTTGCTCTTCCTCTTCGTACTCGGTAGTCGCACCCTGCTCCTGCTCGGTGTCGTAGGAGTTGTACGTGCCCTGCTCATCCTGCATGGTGTCTTCCTGCGGTACCGGCTCTTGCGGCGCCGTGTCTTCTTCCATGCCAGCAAAGGCTAGCGGGCTGGCCATTAGGCCGAAAGATACACCAAGGATGCCTAGTTTCTTGAGAGATTCCTTCTTCATGATCGTGCCTCCTGATTGGCTTTACTTTCCTGCTTTTCGACACGGGTATCAATAAAAGCGTTACCCGGTAAAAAATCGTACGTTGAGTTTAAACAAGAGCACCGTGCCATCCTGACGCTGCGCTCTTGGCCAAACCATTGCAGCGGGCGTACCAGATTTTCAATAAAAAATGGAAAATAATTTAAAATCAAAAACTTAAAAATACAAAAGCGTGTGCCAACCCGTACTCAAACCTGCATTTAATACGTATTTTAATGTTTAAGGTTGGCACATGGGCCGCGTTGGTCATGTCAATTGCAGTTAATGCGCCCAAGGGATCCTCGCAAGGCATTGGCTATCTTTTAGTGCGAATGACGGGGTACTTCGGCGCCGCGACAGCCCACCAGAAAGTCGAAGTCGCACCCCTGGTCGGCTTGCAGCACCCGTTCGATATAGAGCTGGCGGTAGCCGCCCTGGCTTGCGATCATCGTGGAGGCCGCCGTGGCATCGTCAGCGCTCAGCCGCTCGGCCAGTTCTTCATCGCTGATATCCAGGTGCAGCCGCCCGCTTTGGCAGTCGAGCTCGATCCAGTCGCCGTTGTGTACTGCGGCAAGCGGCCCACCCGCCGCGGCCTCCGGCGCTACGTGCAGTACCACCGTGCCGTAGGCGGTGCCGCTCATGCGTGCATCCGAAATGCGCACCATGTCGGTCACGCCCAGGGCAAGAATCTTGGGCGGCAGCCCCATGTTGCCCACCTCCGCCATGCCGTGATACCCCCGGGGGCCGCAGTGCTTCATGACCAGGATATCGTCGGCGTTGACGTCCAGGTCCGGGTCGTTGATGCGCGCTTTGTAGTCGTCGAAATCTTCGAACACCACCGCCCGGCCGCGGTGGCGCATTAGCGCAGGCGTCGCCGCCGAGGGTTTGAGCACCGCGCCGTTGGGCGCCAGGTTGCCGCGCAGTATGCAGATCCCGCCGTCCGCAGTGAGCGGATTATCCAGCGGCCGGATCACCTCGTCGTTATAGAGCGGTGCGTCCTGGACGTTCTCCCAAAGCGTTTTCCCGTTCACCGTCAGCGCATCCTTGAACGGCAGCCGATCCGCCTCGCCAAGGCGCCGGAGTACCGCAGGCAGCCCGCCGGCGTAGTAGAACTCTTCCATCAGAAAGCGCCCCGAGGGCTGCAGGTCGACTACCGTGGGTGTGCCGCGCCCGACCCGGCTCCAGTCGTCGAGGTTCAGCTCCACGCCGATACGCCCGGCAATCGCCTGAAGGTGAATCACCGCATTGGTGGAGCCGCCGATCGCAGCGTTGGTGCGAATGGCATTATCGAAAGCTTGTTGGGTGAGGATTTTGGACAGCTTGAGATCCTCGTGGACCATCTCGACGATACGATTACCAGAGAGGTGCGCCAGCACGTAACGCCGCGAATCCACCGCGGGAATGGCGGCGTTATGAGGTAGCGACACGCCCAATGATTCCGCCATGCAGGCCATGGTCGAGGCGGTGCCCATGGTGTTGCAGGTGCCCGCCGAGCGCGACATACCCGCCTCGGCGGCCATGAAATCGTGAAGCGAGATCTCGCCGGCCTTAACCTGCTCGGAGAGCTGCCAGACCACGGTGCCGGAACCAATATCCTTGCCTTTATGCTTGCCGTTGAGCATCGGCCCACCGGTCACCACGATGGCGGGGATATCACAGCTAGCCGCGCCCATCAGCAGTGCCGGGGTCGTCTTGTCACACCCCACCAGCAGCACCACCGCATCGATGGGGTTGCCGCGAATCGCCTCCTCGACATCCATACTCGCCAGGTTGCGGGTGAACATGGCGGTGGGCCGCAGGTTGGATTCGCCACTGGAGAACACCGGGAACTCGACCGGATAGCCTCCCGCTTCCAGTACGCCCTTTTTGACGTGCTCGGCGAGCTTGCGAAAGTGAGCGTTGCAAGGCGTCAGCTCCGACCAGGTATTGCAGATACCAATGATCGGCTTGCCTTGAAACTCGTGGTCGGGAATTCCCTGGTTTTTCATCCAACTGCGGTACATGAAGCCGTTCTTATCGGCGGTGCCGAACCACTGGGCCGAGCGCAGGGGCGCCTTTTGATCAGACATGAAAGTCTCTCCGTATCGATGCCGGTGACAAAATTGGGTGTGACTAAAAAAGGGAACGCGTGAGCGTTAAGCGCGCTGTCGGCGGGTCTGCTTCCAGCGGTCGAACATCACCGCTAGCAGAAGAATCGCCCCGCGTACCAGGTATTGGTAGAAGGTCGGCACGTTCAAAAGCCCCATGGCGTTCTGCACGCAGCCCATGATCAACACCCCGACCACCACACCGGTAATCGTGGCCACCCCGCCGGAGAGCGCGACCCCGCCCAGCACACACGCGGAGATGACGGCAAGCTCCAGACCCATGGAGGTGTTAGGGTCGCCAAGCCCCATGCGCGAGGCGAGCAGCACCCCAACGACCCCGGCGACCACGCCCTGAAGACCGAACACGATGATTTTCAAACGGCGCACGTTCACCCCGGCAAGCGACGCCGCTTCCGAGTTTCCTCCAATCGCCAGCACGTTGCGGCCAAACGCCGTCATATTGAGCACCACGCCAAAGATCACGAAGCAGGCAAGCATGGTCCAGACCGGCAGCGTCAGGCCCAGAAACGCGGCGCTGCCCAGGTCGAAAAAGCCCGGTACGGTAATCATGACCGCATCGCCGCCGGAGGTGATGTAGGCAAGCCCGCGCACGAACTCCATGGCGGCCAGCGTGGCGATGAGCGAGTTGATACCGAACCGGGCGATCACCAGCCCGTTAAAGACCCCGACCGCGCCGCCGGCCAGGATGCCGCCGAGCACACCGGTCAATACGCTGCCGGTGCTCGAGGTCACCACCGCCGCGACGACCCCGGCAAACGCCACCGTGGAGGCCACCGAAAGATCGACTTCCCCCAGCGCCAGTACCAGCATCATGGTGGTGGCGAGACTCCCGATCAGCGTGATCGACAAGAGCAGCCCGACCATGTTGCGCCCGGTAAGAAAGTCGGGAATGAAGACCGCCAATGCCACGAACAGCAGCAGAAAAATGGCGATCAGCCCCGAGGTATCGAGCAGTGTGCGTAGCGGCTTGATCAGCCCCTGGCGCCCGGCAGGCCGTTCCGGCGCTGCGCTATCCTGAGTCAATTTATTGGTTGTCAT
Organism: Vreelandella sp. GE22; assembly: GCF_968212445.1. Classification (NCBI taxonomy): domain Bacteria; kingdom Pseudomonadati; phylum Pseudomonadota; class Gammaproteobacteria; order Oceanospirillales; family Halomonadaceae; genus Vreelandella; species Vreelandella sp. GE22. Next base: position 505,511 of record NZ_OZ309110.1, on the reverse strand, counting down.
TGTGTTAATCCTAAAAGAAAGCCTGAGCCCAGAGACGGTTACGCCGGCAGCGCCAGCCCCAGCAGGTGTTCGGGGGTAGCGGCGTCCCGCGGGACCACCTCCACCAGTTCGCCATCGCGCATTACGGCAATGCGGTCACAGATCGAGCTCACCTCGGCAAGGTCGCTCGAGATCACCAGCACGCTCTTGCCCTGCTCGGCCAAATCGTAAAGCAGGCTATAAATATCGCGCCGTGCGCCCACGTCGATGCCCCGGGTGGGTTCGTCCATCACGAACAGATCGATCTCTTCAGAGAGCCACCGGGCAAGAATTACCTTCTGCTGGTTGCCGCCGGAGAGCTTGCCGATCGGCGCCCGCGGGCCCGGCGTCTTGATGCTCAGCTTCCGGATATAGTCTTCGGCGTTACGCCGCTCGCGCCCGGGGTGGCGAAACACGCCCCAGCGCTTGAAAAAACGTCGGCAGCTGATGTTCAGGTTGTCGGCGACGCTTGCCACGGGAAAAATGCCCTGGGACTTGCGGTCTTCCGGGCACATGGCGATCCCGGCACGAATCGCCTCGCCGGGGCTTTTGAAGCGCCGCGTGGTGCCCTTGAAGGTGACGCTGCCCGCTTTGGGCGTCTCGACCCCGCACACCAGGCGCAAAAGTTCACTGCGCCCGGCCCCCACCAGGCCGAATAGCCCGAATACTTCCCCCTTCTTCACCGAGAAGCTCACCGGGCCTTTGATCCCCCGGCCTTCGATGCCGTCCACGCTGAGCACCGTCTCGCCGGCTTCACGAAAGCGGTAGCCGTAAACATCGTTGATATCGCGGCCGACCATTTCACTGACCAGCAGGTCGTGGGTGAGCGTACTCATGTCCTCGTGGGTACGAATGTGCTTCCCGTCGCGAAATATCGTGACCGCATCGCACATCTCGAACACTTCCTCCATGCGGTGGGTCACGTAGAGCACTACCCGACCTTCATCGCGCAGGCGCTGGACGATACGCTTGAGCTGGCGCGTCTCCTGTACCGAGAGGCTGCTGGTCGGCTCATCGAAGGCGATGACCCGCGCATCGCGCAGTAGCGCGCGGCCGATCTCGATCATCTGTTGCTGGCCGATCGATAGATCGCGTACTTTCGTGGAGGGATGAATCGCGCCCTCGCCCAGGTCTTTCAGAATCGCCAGCGCCCGCTCTTTCAACCGACGGCGGTCCACGAACCCACTGCGAGTGGGTAGCTGCCCCAGCAACAGGTTTTCCGCCACTGACATGTTCGGCGAGAGGGTGAGCTCTTGATAGATGATTGCGATGCCTTCGCGCAGCGCCTCCCGGGCATTGCCGAAGACGTGACGCTGCCCATCGATCCAAAGCGCGCCTTCGGCGGCCCGGTTCACGCCGCTAAGCACCTTTAGCAGCGTGGATTTGCCGGCGCCGTTTTCGCCCATCAGCGCATGCACCTGACCGGTGTGGGCCGAGAAGCTCACATCGTCCAGCGCGCGCACACCAGGAAATACCACGCTAATGCCGTCGAAACGAAGATACGGTTCAGACATAACCACCCCCTCCCTCAACAGAGCGCATTAAAGTCCCAGTTCCTCACGCACTTCTTCCCAGTTATCCCGGGTCATCAGGGTGCCGGTGGTTTCCGTATTGGCCTCGGGCTCGCGGTCTTCGCTAATCCAGTGGTACAGATCCTCTGTGGTTTGGCGGCCGTGCATGGTCGAGCTAACGGCCACCGTGCCGTGAAAGCCGGTGGGGTTGTTGCGCGAGAACTCGGCAAAGGCAGCGCCGGAGCCGTTGATACCCACGCCGATCACGTCTTCCGGCGCCAGCCCATACTGCTCGGTCGCGCGCACGCCACCCAGCACGCTCTCCTCGTTGAGCGCGTAGATCACCCAGTGCTCGTAACCGCCGCGCTGGGAAAGCACCGGCGAGGCGGCGGAAAAGGCGCCGTTGGTATCGGTGCTTTGCTGGGGCGCGTCGAAAATGTTCTCTTCGGGGAAGCCGGCCTCGAGCAGCGCCTGGGTGGCGCCATCGGTGCGCTCCACCGCCGTGGGCAGTTCGTTATTGGTGATGCGCAGCGCGGCCACCTCTTCGCTGTCCCAGCCCCGCGCCTGCATCTCCGCGGCAATCGCCTCGCCCACCTGGCGGCCAATTTTGGTGCCCGACATGCCTAGATGAGGCACGTCCGCCATGGGCTCGCCGCTGGAATTCACGAACTGGTCGTCCACGGTGATGACCTTCATACCGTACTGGTTGGCGCGGTTCATGATGGCCGACCCTAGGCGCACATCCGGCGGGCAGATCACAAAGCCCTGAGCCCCCTGGGCGTAAAGATTATCGATGGCGCTCAGTACTTGCTGGCCATCCTCACCGCCGAGGCGCACGACTTCGAAACCGAGCTCTTCGCCCACCTCGGTCGCCGCGCGCTGCTCGTTAATGAACCACGCCTGCTCCGGCTTTTTCACGATAAAGCCGATTTTTACATCCTCGTCACTTTGTGCCTGAACGCTCAATGGCGCCATCATGATGGCGCTGCATAGTGCCAGGCGTGCAAAAGAGGTGGCTAGTCGCATGGTGAAGCTCCTTTTATCGTCATTGTTTTTAATCACTATTTATTCGTTACCGCTTGGCGGGCAACACTTGGCACAGCGAGAGCCAGGCGTTGACCGCGCACTACCAGCTTTCATGAGTCGAAAAACGCATCACGGTGCGCGAGTGATAATGCTCACCGGGTTCTAAAGTAGTGCTGGGGAAGTCGGCCTGGTTGGGCGAGTCGGGAAAGTGCTGGGTTTCCAGCGCCAGCCCCGAGCGCTGCTGATACGCCTGGCCGCTTTTACCGGTGAGCTCGCCACCCAAAAAGTTACCCGAGTAGAATTGGATACCCGGCTCCGTGGTTTCGATTTCAAGCAACCGGCCGCTTTCCGGCGCCCATACCCGCGCCGCCAGCACCAGCTCGCCTTCTTGGCTTTCATCGCGCTCGAGTACGAAGTTGTGATCGTACCCCTGGCCAAAACCGAGCTGCTCGTCGTCCTGCTCGATACGCTCGCCAATGGCCGTTGGCTCGGTAAAGTCGAACGGCGTGCCCGCCACGTCGCGAAGCTCCCCGGTCGGGATCAGCGACTCATTAACTGGCGTAAAGGCATTGGCGTCGAGCATGAGCTGATGATCGAGAATGGTATCGCTACCCTCGCCCTCCAGGTTGAAGTAGCTGTGCTGGGTCAAGTTGACCGGGGTGGCCTTGTCGGTGTCGGCCTGGTAGTCGATGATCAATTCATCCTGGTCGGTGAGCGTATACGTCACCTCGACGCTCAGCTCGCCAGGGTAGCCCTCTTCACCTTCCGCGCTGGTGTAGCGCAGCACCAGGCCCGCGCCACTTTCGTTCTCGAACGGCTCGGCTTGCCAAAGTACGCGGTCGAAGCCTTGCGCGCCGCCGTGCAAGTGGTTGTCGCCATCGTTGATGGAGAGCGTATAGGTCTCGCCTTCAAGCGAAAATTGGCCGTTGGCAATACGGTTACTATAACGCCCGATCAGCGCACCAAAGTAAGGATTGACCTGCTGATAGGTGTCCGAGAGATAGCCGTCGATCGAGTCGAAGCCCAGCACGACATCGTCAAAATCGCCGGCACTGTCTGGCACTTTAAGCGACACGATGGTGCCACCGTAGGTAATGACCTTGAGTTCGACACCGTTGGCATTGGTGAGTAAGTAACTCGCCACCTCACGACCATCGGGCAGTTGGCCGAAGGTGGCTTTTTCGATGCTTTCAGCGGTGTGTGTCGGGCGCTGTTGCTCCATGGTAGACGTCTCATTCTGCGCATGGGCGGTGCTCATCACCAGCAGCGCGCTACCCACTCCGATGAATAAAGCAGGGACAAAACGGCCCGGCGTGGCGTGCGTTAGAGGCATGATACTCCCCCCTTTTATGGTTGTTGTTATCAAGGCGGTATGGACCCCGCCTGGTCATCGCTAACCCTAGACAATTCGGGCATAACCAACCAATACATAAGTAGGCTAAAATCCATATACATTTAGTTATCGATAACGACAAAAGGCTTATCCCATGGGTGTTCTGGAGGATGACTGGTTTCTCGACGCTCGACTAAAGTTGCGCCATTTTCAGTTATTTTTAGCGCTCGAAGAGCAGCGCAACCTGCACCGGGCGGCGCGTCAGCTCCATATCAGCCAACCCGCCGCTTCGAAGCTACTCAGCGATGTGGAGTCCAACCTGGGCGTGCGCCTGTTCGATCGCCACTCCCGCGGCTTGACGCCCAACTGGTATGGGGAGGTGATGGTTCGTCAGGCGCACAGCATACTGTCGACGCTTCGTCACACCGGCGAAGAGCTGAACGCTTTACAACGTGGCCATCTGGGAACCGTCGCGGTCGGCACCGTCATGGCCCCCGCCGTCACGCTGCTGACCAGCGCCATCGAGCGCGTCCACCGCGACCGCCCCGAGCTCAAAATTAGCGTCGAGGTCGATGTCAGTAAGGTGCTCGTGCCGCGCCTATTGGAGGGTGAGCTCGATTTTGCCATCACGCGTATTCCCGCGGGCTACAACATCGAGCACTTCGTATTCGAAGAGATTGGTGAGGAGGAGCTCTGTTTTGTTTGCCGAAAGGCGCACCCGCTGGCCGACGAACCCACCCTGGGCCTTGCCGACATGGCCGTTTACCCATGGTCGCTTCAGCCGCCCGGCGCGCTCATGCGCCAGCGGGTGGACAGCCTGTTTCTCCACCATCAGGTCGCGCCACCCCGCCAGGTCGTGGACACCACCGACCTGCTGGTCTCGCTTTCGCTGGTTTTGAAATCCGACACGATTACCGTGGCCACGCGCGAAACCGCCGACCTGCTCTGCCCGCCCGAGCGCTTTCATCGGCTGCCTTTCGTGGAAACCCTTAGCGTGCAGCCCTACGGGCTTGTCAGTTTGCGCCAACAGCGGCTCTCTCCGGGGGCGGCGGTGCTGATGAGCACGCTGCGCGAGCTGATCGAATAAGCTGACCGAAGATCGCGTTCGTCTGCCCGGTGCTTGTAGCCTGAAAGCAATACCTCGCCAGATCGTTTGAAACGTATCGAGGCACCAATATTATTGGCACAAAAATACTGTATATATTTACAGTAATGAGCTAAGCTTTTTTTGATGCTACTTCAGCATCCACCGTTTCACTGAAGGCCACCTACCTGTTGGTAAAGGAGCGCTTAATGAAATTTCTACTCAATTCCGGGGTCAAGCCTGTCTGGTTAAAGCCCGCACTCATCACTTTAGCAATCAGTGCAAGTACCTCTGCCGTCGCCGACGTCCCGCCGTTAAGCGTCGAAGGCAACCAGATTCTGAGCGGCGGAGAAGCCAAAAGCTTTGCCGGTAACAGCTTTTTCTGGAGCAATACGGGCTGGGACCAGGAAAAAATGTATAACGCCCAGGTGGTGCAGTGGTTAAAAGAGGATTGGAACACCACGATCGTCAGAGCGGCAATGGGCGCCGATGAAGGCGGCTCGTACCAGCAGGATCCTCAAGCCAACGTGGAACGGGTGGAAACGATCGTCGACGCGGCGATCGACAATGACATGTATGTCATCATCGATTTTCACACCCATCACGGTGAGGATAAAAAAGAGGATGCCATTCGCTTTTTCCAACAAATGGCGCAGCAGTATGGCGATTACAACAACGTCATCTACGAAATCTATAACGAGCCGTTACAGGTGAGCTGGAGCGATGTCGTCAAGCCTTACGCGGAAGATGTGATCGCGGCTATCCGTGACATCGACCCTGACAATTTGATCGTGGTGGGCTCCCCCACCTGGTCGCAAGACGTCGATGCCGCCTCTGTCGACCCGATCGAGGGCGACAATATCGCCTATACCCTGCATTTCTACGCAGGCACCCACGGTCAATCCCTACGCGATAAGGCCGAAACCGCCTTGAATAACGGTGTCGCCTTGATGGTGACCGAGTGGGGCGCCGTCAACGCCGATGGCGGCGGGGCCGTGGCCGAGGAAAGTACTCGCGAATGGATGGACTTTCTCGCCGACAACGCTATCACGCACCTCAATTGGGCGGTGAGCGACAAGGATGAAGGTGCCTCCATTATCAGGCCGGGCGCTAGTCCTACGGGCCAGTGGGACGCATCCGAGCTGACCGATTCCGGAACCCTGGTCAAAGAGATCATCAGCAACTGGGGCACCGAGATCGGCTCAGTAGAGTGATAGAAGCGTCGCTTTTAAAGCGGCATCGACCCAACCAAAAGCCCGGCCAACGCCGGGCTTTTTTAATTCACGCCTGCATGAAAGCCGGTCGACGAAGTCCCTACTCGATGAACGCATCGACGGTTTCGCGGTGGCCATAAAGAAAAGCATCGGCAACCTGGCGAAGCGGTGCTACGTCGACATCGCTTTCATGACGACCGACCAGCTCGGCGAAGTGCTCATAAAGCCCCGCGTACTCGCGCTCCTCGGCATCGACGATAACCTCACCGTTAATCGTCAAACGACAGCCCCCCTGGGTCAGGCTTAGCGGCCCTTCGTCGGTTTCCACATGAATATCCCAGGTTTGCGGCCCGGTCTGGCGAAAGTCGAAATGCGCCTCGATGACGGCTTCACGCGCGTCGGTAAAACTCAGCTCAGCGGCAATGGGGGTCTGGCAGTTGCTGGGCACCTGTAGCGTGGCACCGCGCAGGAAAAACGGCTGTGCCAGGATGGCCGTCGCAATCGAAAGCGCGTTGATACCCGGATCGAACACGCCCATTCCGCCGGGCTGCCAGATCCACGCCTGACCGGGGTGCCAGACACGCACATCCTCTTTCCACTCGATCTCGACGCGGCGTACATCGCGTTGGCTAAGCCACTCACGAGCACGCGCCACCCCCGGGGCAAAGCGTGAGTGCCAGGCGGCAAACAGCGTAACGCCCTGCGCGTTGGCCAGGGTTATCAACTCCTCGACTTCGCTAAGCGTGGCGCCCGGCGGTTTTTCCAGCAGTACATGCTTGCCGCGTAAAAGCGCCGCTCGCGCCGTGGTATAGCGCAGGTGGGTCGGCGTGCAGATCGCCACGGCCTCAATATCCGGCTGGTTATCCAGCATCGCTTCAAGCGATTCAAAGCCTGGAACACCCTCCAAGGATGCGTGGGGATCTGCCGTCGCCGCCAGTTGGCAGGCTGACGTGGCCGCTATAGCAGGTAAATGCTGGTCGCGGGCAATTTTCCCGACGCCAACAAGCCCAATGTTCAGTTTCGACATACGTTCGCCTTGTTTTTGAAAAGAAATGAATCGTTGTGTCAGTGATGGTCGACGCTGCGCCCCAGGGAACTGGCCCCGTGTTCGAGCCCTAACGCTTCGGCGGTTCCTGCCAGCACCGCCAGGGCGGCGTTGAACGCCTCCCTGGGGCGGCGCATACGAATGCTCTCCATCAGTACGCGATGGCGCTCCAGCGCTTCATCGGGGTTGGAGGCGCTATCGTTGGACATGGAGATCAGCATGTAGATGGAGGGCCGGAGAATATGCGAAAGCTGCGCCCAAACGATATTGTGGGTGGCCTTGAAGATCGCTTCGTGAAAGGCCACGTCGTACTCGCTGTGCAGGCGGCGCTCTTCGGCGCAGGTCGCATTGCGCAGGTTTTGCCCCAGCCCCTCGAAAGCCTCTTCGATCGCGACCAAATCCCGTGCCTTGGCACATTTTGCGGCGGTCATGGCCACGTAGGGTTCTACATCCAAACGGAAAGCGAGAATCTGGCGCTGAATATCCGGGTTGGGCACCGCGTATCGGGTTAGCCAATCGGTCACCTGCGGGTCCAAAATGTGCCATTCCGAGTATTCGCGCACTTTCGATCCGTGGCCGGAAATGCGCTCGATAATACCCACGTCGACCAGTTGGCGCAGGTCGCTACGAACCGCCGAGCGGTTAATCCCAAACCGCTCACAAAGATCCAGCTCGCGAGGCACGAAGTCACCCGGCTGGTACTGTCCGGTCAGAATCTCGCTGACCAAATGCTCCGCAATGCTGGGACGAGCCGTGGGCTTGTTCAGAGATGACGTCACTAAAATCGATCCTGTTTCAATTCATATCCATCATAACGTAATTACCCGGGCGCCATCACAGCGACTCGCCAACAGCGCCTCATCCACCCTGCTTCAATAACGACACTCCACGGTCGTGACACGCGTTTTAAAAACCGCGGTTTCGACGGCCGAGCGGTCACCCGGCGGTTAGCAGCCTTTTCGCTTTACCAGAAACATACAAAAGTCTATGTTGAACATAAAGAAATAAGGTAAGACATTTAAAGGAATGACTCAACGCCCCGCCGCACGCCGCAAGACGTAATAGCTCATACAAGGACAAATAACGATGCGACTTATTCAATACCTCGACGCCAACGACCTGCGGGTCGCCTGCGTCGAAAACCATGACCAGGTCAGGCCTATCGAGATCGATGGCGGTACCTATGGCCTTGCCCAGGCGGCAATGGCAGAAGGGCGCTCCTTGCAAGCAGTGGCAACGGCCCACCAAAGCGACGAGCTGATCGACTACCAAACGTTGATCGATGAACGCCGCTTGCTCCCCCCGCTCACCCACCCGGACCCCGCTCACTGCCTGGTGACAGGAACGGGCCTGACCCATCTGGGCAGCGCCGACACCCGCTCGGCCATGCATGCCAAGACCCAAGTGAGCGACGATGAGCTGACCGATTCCATGCGCATGTTCAAGCTTGGCGTCGAGGGAGGTAAACCCGCGGCCGGCAGCGTCGGTGCCCAGCCCGAGTGGTTTTACAAGGGCGACGGCGACTGCATCGTGGCGCCCGAAGCGGACATGCCCTCGCCAGGCTTCGCCGAAGACGCAGGTGAAGAGCCAGAGCTTGCCGGGCTTTATATCGTCAGCGGCGATGGCACCCCTTTCCGGCTGGGCTACACCGTAGGCAACGAATTTTCAGACCACGTCATCGAGCGCTTCAACTACCTGTGGCTGGCCCACTCCAAGCTGCGCGCCTGCAGCATGGGGCCGGAGCTGCTGGTCGGCGAGCTGCCCGCGCACCTGGAGGGCACCAGCCGCATCGTGCGCGATGGCGAAACGCTCTGGGAAAAACCCTTTCTCACCGGCGAAGCCAACATGGCGCACAGCCTCGCCAACCTCGAGCACCACCACTTCAAGTACCCCGGCTTTCGCCGCCCAGGCGATGTGCACGTGCACTTCTTCGGCACGGCAACGCTCAGCTTTGCCGATGGGATCCAAACCCGCGAAGGCGACCGTTTCGAGATAGCCCTCAACGATTTTGGCCGCCCGCTGCGCAATACGCTGCGCCCGACGCCAACCAGAGCGACCGGCGACATTCAGCCGCTTTGATCAAAAGTACACTCCCGCGACGACCAGTAATCAAGTAACGACATCGATTTATGCGTAAAGGAGGCACGATGAATCTGGAAGGTACCCTACTGATTGGCCAGCAGGCCGTTACCGGCACCGCCGCCGGTATTAATGCCATCAACCCGGCCACTGGCGAACAGCTCGACCCCACGTACCCAGGCGGCACGCGCAGCGACGTCGAAAAGGCCTGCGCACTTGCCGAACAGGCTTTCGACCACTATCGCGACACCTCGCTGGAGGAGCGCGCACGCTTTTTGGAAGCCATTGCTGACGAGATCGAAGCCATTGGCGCGGACCTTACGAAGCGCGGCGTAGCGGAAACGGGCCTGCCCGAAGCGCGTCTTGAAGGCGAACGCGGCCGCACCTGCGGCCAGCTGCGCCTGTTCGCAAGCGTGGTACGCGCCGGCGAGTGGCTCGATATTCGCCACGATCCGGCCCTTCCGGATCGCCAGCCGATGCCGCGGGGTGACCTGCGCCAGCGTCACATTCCGCTCGGCCCGGTAGCCGTTTTCGGGGCCAGCAACTTTCCGCTCGCCTTCAGCGTGGCGGGGGGTGACACCGCCTCGGCCCTGGCCGCTGGCTGCCCGGTCGTCGTGAAAGGCCACTCGGCACACCCCGGCACCTCGGAGCTGGTGGGCCGCGCCATTCAGCGTGCGGTAGCGAAATGCAAGCTGCCGGAAGGCGTCTTTTCGCTGCTCTTCGGCTCGGGTAAAGAGATTGGCCAGGCGCTGGTGGCGGACCCGCACATCAAAGCCGTTGGCTTCACCGGCTCGCGCAGCGGGGGTAAAGCCCTGATGGCGACCGCCCAGGCGCGCCCCGAGCCGATCCCGGTCTACGCCGAAATGAGCAGCGTCAATCCCGTCTTCCTGCTCCCGGAGGCGCTCAAAGCACGCGGCAAGCAAATCGCCGAAGCCTTTGTCGGCTCGCTCAACATGGGCGCCGGTCAGTTCTGTACCAACCCAGGGCTCGTGATCGGCCTTAAAGGCGCTGAGCTTGATACCTTCATCAACGCCGCCGGCGAGACGGTCAAGGAAACCACCGGCCTCACCATGCTGACACCGGGTATCCATGACGCTTACCAAAGCGGTGTGGCGGCACTGTCCAAGCAAGCCAGTGTGAAGGAAGTCGCCCGCGGGAAAACCGGCGACGGCCCTCATACCAGCCAGCCAGGCCTCTATGTGGCAAGCGCCCAGGATTTCTTGACCGATGAGGCGCTGCAGGGAGAAATTTTCGGCGCCACGTCGCTGATCATTGAGTGTGCCGACGCCGATGAGATGCTAAAGGTCGCCAAACAGGTGGAAGGCCAGCTGACCATCACCCTGCAAATGGAAGACGCTGACCTGCAGGCGGCCAAGCGCCTGCTGCCGACCCTTGAGCGGCGCGCCGGACGCATCCTGGTCAATGGCTGGCCCACCGGCGTAGAAGTCGGCCACGCCATGGTCCACGGCGGCCCCTACCCGGCCACGTCCGACAGCCGTACCACCTCGGTGGGCAGCGCCGCCATCTTCCGCTTCCTGCGCCCGGTCTGCTATCAGGACCTGCCCGGCGAGCTGCTGCCCGAAGCGCTGCGTGACGGCAACCCGCTCAACGTCACGCGCTTGGTCGACGGCAAGCGCCACTAAGCGCTATAGCGGCTCACGCAACGCGCATCCAACCGCTAGCCCGGCAGGGAGTTACCCTGCCGGGCTAGTTTCGTTTGTAGGGTGCCTGAGCTTTATTATCAGTCGTGTTGGGCAATACGTCGCAGGCAAGCGGCACGACCATGTGCGCGTGCCAGCGGCGTTTTAGACATTGTGGGTCGTGGCGGAGGGCGAGTTTCTCCGTTGAGCACGCCATCGTCCTTCGCCGGTGACCAACCTCTGGTTACCTATTGGCTAATTGTCGGGCTCTGGCGAGTAGCCCATGCTTTCGCGCAACAATGACACCCACCGGCACTGGAAAGGTAATCCCATGGCTGATCAAGCGCGCGAACTGCCGCTTCAAGGATTGAAAGTACTCGAATTAGGCCAACTGATCGCCGGTCCCTTTGCCACCAAGATGCTGGTGGCTGCCCCTTTGCCCCGGGTGCGACGGGCAACGTCTGCACCGAGGACCTGGTGCACATGTTCGAGGCGATGGGCGTCAACACCGGCATGAACCTGGACGCCCTGCTCGAGATAGCCGCTACCCTACCCGAGCATGTGGGCCACGACGTGCCTGGCCAGGTGGTCAAGGCCGGCAAGGGGGCCCGGCGTTATCCAGTCCCGCACTGACAACCAATACGTTCGAGTCGCTGATAGCTTTCTAACAAGCCTTCCCATGATTTAAAACTTTACAGCTCAAATGATCGCTATTTCCTCATATCGCTCATCTGGCGTAAACTCTAAAAACGTTAGGGGAGAGTACTATGGGAATACAGCAACGATCTGTGGCTAAACGCCAAGCGATGGCAGCCGCCGCGATGCGAACCTATCCCGGCATCTCACTCGCTTGGAAAATGCGCGAAAGCGAGGCAGCCCTACTGTTAGGCGTACCGGGCTCCACTTATCGGCGATGGAAAAAAACGCCAGAAAGCGCAAACCTCGATGCCAACCATCTTGAGCGAATGTCGTTGATACTTGGGATCTACAAGGCACTGCATATTCTGCTGCCTAATCAGGAGGCCGCGGATGGGTGGCTTCGCAAACCCAACAGCAATCCGCTTTTTTCAGGCCACACGCCCATGGAGCGTTTGCTCAACGGCCAAGTGTCGGACCTGTACGTCGTGCGCCAGCACCTTGATGCTGCACGTGGTGGTGGTCACGCATGAGGTTTCCTTCAAACAGCGTTGTATGGCGACCCAGCTATCGCGTTATTCCCTCACGCTTTCCGCCCATTCACCTGTTCGAAAACGTGAACGCCAGTGCCAGCGATTGGGATTTACTCAATGAGTTGGAAGGTGAAACCTCGGCGCGGCTACGCGAACAGGCAGGCGCTATCCATCTGGTTCGCGATGAAGACCGTCGTTACGGGCCGGGCTTTACACCAGTCATGGCCGCCTTTTGCCATTTCCCTGCCACCGGATCACGTTTTAGTGATGGCACGTTTGGGGTGTACTACTGCGCCCTTACAGAGGCCACGGCAATCGCTGAAACGGTCTATCACGCGGAGAGGTTTTTAGCAGAATCCCGCGAGCCGCCCATGATGCTCCAGCAACGCGTTTACCTGTCGAATTTGAGGGGACATCTAATCGACCTGCGCGAACAGCCTCATACCCAAACACTTCTTGCACCGGACAGCTGGACCGTGAGCCAAACCATGGGAAGAAGTGCCTGGGAAACACGCGCTGATGGAATCGTTTATCCCAGCGTTCGAGCCCCCGGCGGTGAGTGCGCCGCTGTATTGCGCCCACCGGTGCTGTCTGCCGCACACCAGGGACGCCACCTCGGCTACGACTGGGATGGCGAGCGCATTCGTCATATTTATGAGCTGACGCTACTGGAGTGATAGACCCAAGGCCAGGCGTCTAGTACTCCCTTATAACCACGTTAAGGATCAAGCCCCCGGCCCCACCACGTGCTTCACCTCCAGATAAGCACTCAACCCCCAGGGCCCCAGCTCGCGGCCGATGCCGCTTTGCTTGAAGCCGCCCCAGGCGGTTTCGGGCAGCACCAGTTGCTCGGTGTTGTACCAGATGCTGCCGGCCTTGAGCGCGCGGCCGATGCGTTTGGCGCGCTCGACGTCGCCGCTGATCACCGTGGCCGCGAGTCCAAAGGTGCTGTCGTTGGCCAGTTCGATGGCCTGGGCCTCGCTTGCCACGCTGCGCGCGCAGAGCACGGGGCCGAAGATTTCCTCCTTCCAGAGCCGGCTTGTGGGCGGCACGTCGCGATAGAGCGTAGGCGCGACGAAGTAGCCTTGCTCCGGCAGCGTGTAATGGGTTTTATCGCGCACTACCCTCAGGCCTTCCTGGGCGGCCACGTCCAGGTAGGCGTTGACGGCCTCCCGCTGTTGGGCGCTGGTGAGCGGCCCCAGGTCAGTATCTTCCACGCGCGGGTCGCCCAGGGTCAGCGCGTCCATGCGCGTGGCGAGTTCGCCGTAAAGCGCCTCGGCCACACGTTCGTGCACCAACAGGCGCGAGGTGGCCGAGCAGATCTGCCCGGCGTTGAAATAGATGCCCGCCATCACCCAGTCGGCGGCCTGAGCGGGGTCGGCGTCGTCCATCACCAGAATGGGCGATTTGCCGCCCAGCTCCAGCGAGACCCCGGCGGCGCGTGCGCTGGCCGCCTTCATCACCGCCTCGCCCACGCGGTTGCTGCCGGTGAACGAGACCTTGTCCACGTCCGGGTGGCTTGCAAGCGGCGCGCCGATGCCTTCGCCATCACCGTTCAACAAATTCAAGACGCCTTCGGGCAGGCCGATTTCCAGGGCGATCTCCGCCAGCGCCTGTTCGGGCAGCGGTACGATTTCCGAAGGTTTCAGCACGGCGGTGCAGCCGGCCGCCAGTGCCGGCGCCAGCTTCCAGGCACTGGTCACCAACGGAAAATTCCAGGGTGTGATCAGCCCGACCACGCCAGCCGGATCAAAATAGGTGCGCGCCTCGACGCCGTCCATTTCGACCGCCACCCGCTCGCCCTGGCGGGCGTCCAGCGCGCGGGCTTGCCCGGCGTAGTAGCGGTAACAAGCGATCGCGTCGTCCAGGTCGATGCCGGCTTCCATAAAGGGCTTGCCGTTGTTGGTGGCGCTGAGTTCGATGAGTTCCGCGCGCCGCGCTTGCAGTGCCTCGGCGAAGCCTTCGAGATACGGTGCCCGCCCGGCGCCGCCCAGCGCCTGCCAGGCGGGCTGGGCGTTTCGGGCCGCCACCACGGCGGCGTCCACATCCTCGGCTGCCCCTGCCGTTACCTGACCGATCACCTCTTCACGGTAGGGGTTGAATACCTCGAGTAGACGACTGCCAAGAGAAGTCACCCACTGGTTATTGATGAACTGCTGATCGAGCGTCTTCATAAGTATCCTTTACTGGGTGCAGGCGTGATGCCAGGCGGCAGCGTCGATTTCGATGAGTAGCGGGCCGGCAGGGTTGCGCTTAATCAGGGCGTGGGCGAGCGCCTCGGGCGACTCGACCCGGACGCTTGCACAGCCAAACCCGTCGGCCAATGTCAGAAAATCCGGCGCCTGAAGATCCACGCCGAGGCGCGCCACGCCGTGGGCGTCCATGTAGCGGCGAATTTCTTCATAACCGGCGTTGTGCCAGAGCACGATGACGACCGGCAGCTTCGCCTCCACAGCAGTGGCGATTTCCGAAAGTGTGAACATCACCCCGCCGTCGCCCACCAGCGCGACTACCGGCAAATCCGGCCGGGCAAGTTGAGCGCCCAGCGCTGCGGGCAGCCCATACCCCAGGGTGCCGTAGCCGGTCGAGGCGTTAAAGTAGCGCCGCGGCGCGGGCTGGCTCACCAGGTGATTGCCCGCGTACACCGGCGCGGTGGAATCCCCCACCAGCACCGCCTCGGGCAGGTGCTCGGCAAGCGTTCGATAAAGCGGCACGAAATCGCTGAACGCCGGGTCATTGGCAAGATCGAGCGCGGCCCATGCGGCGGCGGTTCGCGCGACGCCCCCGCGCTCGTGCGCCTCGGGGAAGTGTTCCAAAAGCAGCGCCAGGCTACGCCCGGCATCGCCCACCAGGCCCAGCGCGGTCGCCTGGTTGCGCACGAGCTGCTCCGGGTCCAGGTCGATGCGAATCAGCGTGCCGTCAAGGCGAAAACCGTCGTCGAACACCACATCAAAATCGGTTTCGCCAAGCTCGGTGCCGACGGCCAGAATCACGTCCGCCTCGGCGGCAAGCTTACGCACCGGCGGCAGCGCGGCGTTGGCGCCCAGGTCCAGCGGGTGGTCGCGCCCTAAAAGCCCCTTGGCGTTGATGGTGGTCACCGTCGGCGCGTCGAGCCGCTCGACCAACGCGCGGGCCGCCTCCGGGGCGGCAACACAGCCGCCCCCCAGCAGCACCAGCGGTTTTTTTGCCGCGTTTAGCAGGCGCGCCGCCTCACCCAGCCCTTCCGGGTCCGGCGCGGCGCGGTAGAGCGTTGGCGCCTGCCAGCTTCGCGGTGCAGGCACTGGCGTATCGAACAGGTCAATGGGGATTTCGATATGCACCGGGCCCGGGCGGGCGCCGTTAAAGACGGCGAAAGCGCGGGCGAGTACCTCGGGCAGCGTCGAGGCGTCCATCAGCGTGTGACTAAAGCGCGCCACGCCGCTGACCAGCTGCTGTTGGCTTGGCAGCTCGTGAAGCCGCCCTTGCCCCATTGCCAGGGTATCGCGGCGGTTGACGCTCGAGATCACCAGCATGGGAATGGAATCCGCCAGGGCCTGGCCCATGGCGGTGGCAATATTGGTCATACCGGGGCCGGTAATGATCAAGCACACGCCGGGCTTGCCGCTCGCCCTGGCGTAACCGTCGGCCATGAAGCCCGCGCCCTGCTCGTGGCGCGGCGTCACGTGCTGTACACCGCTGCCTTCTAAGCCGCGGTAAAGCTCCACCGTGTGCACGCCGGGAATGCCGAAGAGCGACTCGACCCCGTAGGTATCGCGTAAAAGGCGAATCAAAAGCTCGGCGCAGGTCATCGTTTGAAAATCCTTCATGAGCTATGCCTCAAAAGAAAAACGTATGCGCCATGAAGGCAATGATGGGGAGCGTGATCGCGGTACGCAGCAAAAACACCACCGCCAGCTCCCACAGCGCGATGGGGATTTTCGATTTCAGCAGCAGCGCGCCGATCTCGGACATGTACACCAACTGCGTCATGGAAAGACACGCGATCACGAAGCGCGTGAGTTCGCTGTCGATATTGGTGGCCAGTACCGCAGGCAGGAACATATCCGCAAAGCCGACCAGCGTGGCCGGGGCCGCGGCCTGGGCTTCGGGAATGCGCAGCAGCTCGAGCACCGGCACCATCGGGTAGGAGAGCCAGGTGAACAGCGGCGTGAACTCGGCGAGAATCAGCGCCACGGTCCCGATGGCGAACACCAGCGGCAACAGCGTGAGGAAGATATCGATCACGTTGATCAGCGCTAGCTTGGCAAGCGCGACAGGCCCCGGGGCACCGGCGGCGCGGCGGGTGGCCTGTAAAAGGCTATAGCGGAAAAGCCCCGCCTTGCCGGTGTTCTCCTCACTGATTTGGCAGCCCACCGGCGCGTAGTAGTCGTTGGCTTTCAACGAAAGTGGCGGAATGCGCGAGACGATGATCGCGGCGACAAGCCCGGATACCACCACGGTGAAGTAGAACGGCACGAACAGGTGGTTGATACCCACGAAGTTGGCCACCAGCAGGCTGAACGCAATGGAGGCCACGGAGAAATTGGTGGCGATCACCGAGGCCTCGCGGCCGTTATAAAAGCCCTGCTCGTACTGCTGGGACGTAATCAGCACGCCCACGGTGCCGGAGCCCATCCAGGAGGCGGTGGCGTCGATGGCGCTGCGCCCGGGCAGATTGAAGATGATCCGAAACGGCTTGCGCACCAGGCTTCCGATAAACTCCATGAAACCGAATTCGACCAGAAACGGCAGCAAAATCGCGGCAAAGAAGAAAAACGTCAGCAGCACCGGCGCCAGATCGTCGAGCATCACCCCGCCGGTGAACGAGGCGGTGACGAACTCCGGGCCCACCTGAAAGTAGGTCATCACCACGAAAACGGCGCCCAGAATACGCAACGCCACCCAGATCGGGCCGACGTTGAACATATCGCCGAAGTGGCCGCCACGCGCCCAGGCCGGGTTGGTCGTCTTCACGTACAGGGTCACCACCACCGACACGCACAACACCAGCATGGCAATTAATGGAAGCGCCTGACCAAGCAGCGCCTGTAAGCCATCGGCCATCATGCCCATGCCGATATTGACCGACTCCCCGGTTTGAAACGGCACCAGAAACAGCAAGACGCCGACGACCGAGGGAATCAGAAACTTGAGCAAATGGCTTCGAGGGATAGGCCCGTTTGACGCAGCCTCGTCGCGTGTCGTTTGAGATTCAGACATAGAGTTCACCTGTTGAGAGTGCTTATTGGAGGTGGGCTGGCGGCGTGGGCGTGGGAGGCTTGGCCTCCCTTTGTTATCTATTGTTTTAATCGAGCGTCATCGGCGCCGGGAACTTACTCGCCCCGCTTGACCCCCGGCAGCACACAGAGCATCTCGTACAAGAGCGTGGCCCCCATCAGCGCAGTATTGCCGCTGGTGTCATAGGGCGGTGAAACTTCCACCAGATCGCCGCCGACGATATTGAGCCCCGCCGCCCCGCGCACGATCTCCAGGCCCTGATGGGAGGTGAGCCCGCCCATCTCCACGGTGCCGGTACCCGGTGCCACCGAGGGGTCGAGCCCGTCGATATCGAAGCTGATATACACCGGCGTATCGCTCATCTGCGCGCGTACTTCCTCCATCAAGGGTGCCAGCGACTGGTACCAGCACGCCTCTGCCTGGACGACGCGAAAGCCCTGACCCCGGCACCAGTCGAAGTCTTCGGCCGAGTAACCGGTGCCGCGCAGGCCGATCTGCACCACCTTTTCTTTCGCCAGAAGTCCCTCTTCCTGAGCGCGGCGAAAGGTCGTGCCGTGGGCGATCTCTTCGCCGAACATGTGCTCATTGACGTCCGCATGGGCGTCGATATGAATCAGCCCCACCGGGCCGTGCTTTTTGGCTATGGCGCGCAGAATCGGCAGCGTCATGGTGTGATCGCCACCGAGGGTCAGCGGCACGCAGTCGTGGCGCAACACGTCGTCGAAAAACGCCGTGATGATGTCGACGCTCTTGGGCAGGTGGAAGGTGTTGATCGGCACGTCGCCGATATCCGCCACCTGCAGGTACTCAAAAGGCGCGGCGCGGGTCGCCATGTTGTAGGGGCGCAGCATGCGTGATTCATCACGAATTTGGCGCGGGCCCATGCGCGTGCCGGGGCGGTTGGAGGTCCCGATATCCATGGGAATACCGATGAAGGCCACGTCGAGCCCTTGGGCACTTTCCTGGGTGGGCAGGCGCATCATGGTGGCCGGGCCGCCAAAGCGCGGCACGCTGTTACCGCCCAGCGGCTGGTTGAACTCGGACATTAAAACCTCCTGTCGTTATCGAGACGGGCTTTCAAAAGCCCTCTTTGGCTACGCGTTACCTTGATACTGCATTTAACGTGCCAAACACTGGAATCCCTTGAACGGGGCTTTTCGAGCTCAATCGATGCAAAAATGACTTATAAAGGCGTAGCATTGAGTCATATATGCATTGACCAAGTCATATTCGGTTCAAACAAGGAGGCCGAGTGGAAGATATCGATCGGCACGTGCTCAACACCATCGTGGAAACCGCCAACGACCACTTCTTCATCGTCAGCGCAAGCGGCCAGGTACTTGATATCAGCCCCGGGGTCGAGGCGGTGTACGGCATGTCGCGGGATGAACTGCTCGGCAGCAACGTCAAAACCCTCGAACAAAACGGCACCCTCAAGCCCTCGATCAGCCTGGAGGTCATGCGCACCCAGCGCGCTGCTCAGCTGATGCAAACCACCGGCACCGGGCGGCGGGTGATCGCCGAGGCGCATCCGGTGCTGGTGAACGGCAAGCTCGAGCGCATCATCAGCCGCTCCCGGGATTTAACCGACCTACAGCTTCTTCAGGACGAGTACGCGCTGCTGCAAAAACGCTTCAACGAACACATCAAGCGCGACCGCAACGGCGCGACCCCCGACGACCGCGCGCTGGATAGCGCCCTGGAGCACCTACAGGTTCGAAGCCCCGCGATGCGCGAAGTGGCGCGTTTGCTCAAACGCGTTGCGCCCTCGAGTGCCAACGTGCTGATGCTGGGCGAGTCCGGCGTGGGCAAGACCGCTTTCGCCCGACAGCTCCACCGCTGGAGCGCGCGGGGTGAAGGCGCGTTCATCGAGGTCAACTGTGCTGCCATTCCGGAAAACCTGTTCGAGTCCGAGATGTTCGGCTACCAACCCGGGGCCTTTAGCGGCGCCGCCCGCCAGGGCAAGGCCGGGCTTTTGGAGCAGGCCGAGGGCGGCACGCTGTTTCTCGACGAGATCGGCGAGCTTCCGCTGTTGATGCAGACCAAGCTTTTGAAAGTGATTCAGGACGGTAAGCTCACCCGGCTGGGCGACACCCGCGCGCGCCGGGTGGATTTTCGCTTGGTGGTGGCCACTAATCAGGACCTGGCGCGCCGGGTGCAGGAAGGCGCTTTCCGGCTGGATCTTTACTACCGCCTCAACGTCATCCCCGTGACATTGCCCCCGCTTCGCGAACGCCGCGAGGATATCCCCGGCCTTGCCGAAGCATGTTTGGCGCGGCTGAACGCCCACTACGGGCGGCAGAAATTTCTGGGCAATTACGTCTGGTCGACGCTGATGGGAAGCGACTGGCCGGGCAACGTGCGCGAGCTCGAAAACTGGCTGGAGCGTGCCTGGCTTTCGAGCGCCTCTGATCAGATCGATCGGGTCGGGCTTTCGCCTCAACCCACCGCCGCCCAGGACGCCCCCTCACCCTTGGCGGCGCAAAGCGCGCCGCTGGAGGCCGGCGAAACACTGCCCGACTATCTGGCGCGCCTCGAAGACGAGCTTCTCGAAGGGCTTTGCAAAACCCACACCAGCACCTACGCCATCGCCAAACGTCTAGGCATCAGCCAATCGAGTGTAGTGCGCAAACTAAAGCGCTACGGCCTTGCGGCCAACGGCTGACCTACGCCCACCCCGGCGTGTCACACAACCGCAACACCTTTGACGCAGAGTGATTGACCATCGTCATACCGTTTCGAACGAGTATCGAGTCATGAGCCAATCGCGTATCCGCCTGGAAGGTGTTACCAAACGTTGGGACGCGACCACCGCCGTCGACAACGTCTCCTTTGACGTCACCCCGGGCCAGTTCGTCATTCTGCTCGGCCCTTCCGGCTGCGGAAAATCCACCACGCTTCGCATGATCGCCGGGCTAGAGGACGCCTCCCAGGGCGAGATTCATATCGGCGAGCGCGACGTGACGCGATTGCCGCCGGGGGATCGCGGCCTTTCCATGGTGTTTCAGTCCTACGCACTGTTTCCCCACCTGAGCGTGGCGGAGAACATCGTCTTCGGCCTCAAGAGTCGCCGCGTCGCTAAAGCCGAGCGCCAGGCCCGGCTCGAACAGGTCGCCGAGCTCGTCGATTTGACCGCTTATCTCGACCGCAAGCCCGCAAAACTCTCCGGTGGCCAGCGCCAGCGAGTGGCGCTCGCCCGGGCGATCATCTCCGAGCACCCGATTTGTTTGATGGACGAGCCGCTCTCTAACCTGGACGCCCGCCTGCGTAGCGACATGCGCCGCGAGATCAAGGCGCTGCAGAGCCGCCTGAACATGACGGTGATCTACGTCACCCACGACCAGGTCGAGGCGATGAGCATGGGCGACCGGGTCATCCTGATGCAGCACGGGCGCATCGTTCAGGACGCCACGCCGGATGCGCTCTACAACCACCCGGCGAGCGCCTTCGCCGCCAGTTTCATAGGAAGCCCCGCGATGAATCTACTGCCTTTGGTGGCCGGTGACACCGGCGCCGTGATCGACGGCGACACGACCCTCGTCGCCCCGCTGCAAGCGGCGGGTGGCCAGCTGGGCATTCGCCCGGAAGATATCGAACTGCGCCCGGCGGATGCCCCCGGCATCCCGGCAAGAATAGTGGGCGAGGAGTACCTGGGCGCGGACACCATCGTCTACGTGGCGGTGGGCGAGCAGCGCCTGCGCGTGCGCGTCAACGGCAAACCCGCGCTGACGGGCGAGGCCTGCCGGCTTTTCTGGGCGCCGGAGAGCGCCCACCTTTTCGCCGAGGACGGCCTGCGCCAAACGCAGCTTTCGCCAAGCGCGCTACCCGGCACACTGCGCCGCGTGTCTCGCCCGCCCCAGGTGGGTTCGTTTCAACACTAAACCCCAGGAGTTCCCATGCGTTTTCGTCTTCCCTTTGCCCCAACGGCCCTGGCCGCGGGTTTGCTCAGCGCCTCCTACGCCAGCGCCGACGTCGACCTCACCCTGTACTACCCCGTCTCGGTGGGCGGCGCCCTGACCGGCGTGGTCGACAACCTGGTCGAGGAGTTCGAGAGCGAACACCCGGATATCTCCGTGGAGGCGATCTACGCGGGCAACTACGACGATACCCGAGTGCGCGCCACCTCTGCTCTGGAAGCCGGCGACGCCCCGGCGCTGTCGGTGATGTTCTCCATCGATCTATTCGAGCTCGTCGAGCAGGACGCCATCGTCGCCTTCGATGAGCTGGTCGAGACCGACGAGGAGCGCGAATGGCTGGATAGCTTCTACCCGGGGCTGATGGAAAACGGCCAGCTCGATGACCAGACCTACGGCATTCCCTTCCAGCGCTCCACCATCGTGCTGTTCTGGAACAAGGACGCCTTCGAGGCCGCCGGGCTCGACCCCCAAACGCCGCCGGAGAACTGGGATGAAATGGCCGAGATGGCCGCCACCATTCGCGAAGCCAGCAATAACGATCAGTGGGGCGTAATGGTGCCCTCCACCGGCTACGCCTACTGGATGTTCCAGGCGTTCGCCTATCAAAACGGCCACCGCCTAATGAACGAAGCGGGCACCGAGGTCTACTTCGACGACCCCGCCGCCATCGAGGCGCTGGAGTACTGGGTTTCGCTTTCAGAAGAGCACGACGCCATGCCCGAGGGCATCATCGAGTGGGGTACGCTTCGCCAGAACTTCATCGAGCAGACCACCGCCATGATGTGGCACACCACCGGCAACCTGACCGCCGCGCGTAACGAGGCGGATTTCGACTTCGGCGTGGCCATGCTGCCCATGAAAGAGCAGCGCGGTAGCCCCACCGGCGGCGGCAACTTCTACATCTTCAAGGACGCAAGCGAAGAAGAGCAGCGCGCCGCGATGACCTTCGTTCGCTGGATGACCTCGCCAGAGCGCGCCGCGGACTGGTCGATCGAGACCGGCTATATGGGCGTGAGCCCCGCCGCTTACGAAACCGAGGCACTCCAGGCCTACGTCGAGGAGTTCCCGCCGGCGGCGGTCGCCCGCGACCAGTTGGAGCACGGCACCGCCGAGCTCTCCACCTACCAGGGCGGGCGTATTCGCCGCACGCTGGATAACGCGGTTCAAGCGGCGCTCACCGGCCAGATGGAACCCGCCGAGGCGCTCGCGCAGGCCCAGCGCGAAGCCGACGGTATTCTGCGCCGCTACGCGCGTTAAATACCGCCAGGTTCAGTAAAGCAATTCTCGAACGCGGTCTTGAGCAACTCGTAGCGGGGGTCTTTCGCCAAGGATGGCGAAAGTAGCGTCCAAGGATGGATTCACAGCGCCCCCGCGTAGAGTTGCTAAAGGCCGCCCACCCAGACATGCTTTAGCGCGTTTTGACAAAGCGCGTCTTAACTTGCGGTTCAATCATGACGCTCACCGCTCACCGTAAAATGCAGCTCTATGGCGCGCTGTTGCTACTGCCCGCCGCCGTGTTGCTGGGCTTATTCGCCTACCTGCCCACGATCACCACGGTGATCCAGAGCCTGTTCCTGCCCGGCTTTCGCGGCGCACCCGCCGAGTTCGTGGGGCTGGAGAACTACCAGTACCTGTTCAACGACCCCACCTTCTGGAAGGTGGCGCGCAACAACCTGATATATGCGCTGGGCACCATTCCCACCTCCATCGCGCTGGCCCTCGTCATGGCGCTGTTCGTCAACGGCCGGCTGCCCGGCCGGGGCCTGGTGCGCATGGCTTACTTTACGCCGACCATTTTGCCGATGATTGCCGCGGCGAATATCTGGATGTTCTTCTACGCCCCGCAGATTGGGCTGTTCAACAAGCTGCTGGGCGCGCTTGGGTTTTCCGGGGCGAACTGGCTGGGCGATCCGAGCCTGGCACTGGGCTCGATCATCGTCATGTCGGTGTGGAAAGAGGCGGGCTTTTTCATGATCTTCTATCTCGCCGCCCTTCAAGCGATCCCGCCGGAGCTGAAAGAAGCCGCGGACCTGGAAGGCACCAGCCGCTTTAGCTACTTCTGGCGGGTGACGTTTCCACTCTTGATGCCCACCACCCTGTTCGTGCTGATCAACGCGCTGATCAACGCCGTACGCGTGATCGATCACCTGTTCATTTTGACCAAGGGCGGGCCCAACAACGCCACCAACCTGCTGCTCTACTACGTGTACGAGAACGCCTTCGCGTTTTTCGACCGCACCACGGCGGCCACGATCACGGTGGTGATTCTCGTCGTACTTGCCCTGGTGGCCACGCTCAAGTTCACGCTTCTTGACCGCAGGACCCACTACCAATGAGTACTTTTTCCCCATGAGTACGTTGACCGCCACCGCCCCTCGCCGCTTTGCAGCCGCCGTTTCCCTGGAAACTTTGGCCGCCTGGCTCTTGGCGCTGATCTGGATTTTTCCGCTGCTCTACGCGGTGTGGGCAGCGTTTCACCCGCCGGCGTTCGTGGTGCGCTTCGAGCTCTTCGCCCCGCTCACACTCGATAACTTCGCCACTGCCTGGGGCCAGGCGCCGTTCGGGCGCTACTACCTCAATACCTTTTTGCTGGTCACCGGCGTAGTAGCCGCGCAGTTCGTGGTGTGTACGCTGGCGGCGTTCGCCTTCGCGCGCTTTCCCGTGCCGGGCAAGAACGTGCTGTTCATGCTGGTTCTGATTCAGCTATTCGTGTTTCCCGAGGTGCTGATCGTGGAGAACTACCGCTTGGTCAGCGGCCTGGGGCTTCTGGATACCATCACCGGTATCGGGCTGCCTTACGTGGCCAGCGCCTTCGGTATCTTCTTGCTGCGCCAGACCTTCAAGACCATCCCCCGCGAGCTCGAGGACGCCGCCCGTATCGAAGGCTGCAGCTGGCTGGCCGTGCTCTGGAAAGTCTACGTGCCGCTGGCCAAGCCCACCTACCTGGCCTACGGGCTGGTATCGATCAGCCACCATTGGAACAACTTCCTGTGGCCGCTGATCGTGACCAACTCGGTGGAGAGCCGCCCGCTCACCGTGGGCCTTGGGGTGTTCTCGGCGCCGGAAACCGGGGTCAACTGGGCCACGGTGAGCGCGGCCACGCTCCTGAGCATCGCGCCGCTTTTGATCGCGTTCTTGCTCTTTCAGCGCCAGTTCGTGCAGTCGTTTCTGCGCGCGGGGATTCGCTAGGCGGGCGCTGCCGCTGGTTTTCGTGCGACAATTCTCGGCAACGGTCAACGAGCGAGGAGAGAGCGAGGATGCACGGCGAATCCAACCCGGCGGCGCTGAAGGTGCTGCAGGAAGTCTTCGGCTTCGAGGAGTTTCGCGGCCCGCAGCAGGCCATCATCGACCAGGTAAGCGCCGGCGGCGATGCGCTGGTCCTGATGCCCACCGGCGGCGGCAAGTCGCTTTGCTACCAGATTCCGGCGCTGCTGCGCGAAGGCACGGCCATCGTGGTCTCGCCTTTGATCGCGCTGATGCAGGACCAGGTCGCCGCACTCGTTCAAAACGGCGTGCGCGCGGCGTATCTGAACTCGAGCCTCGATTTCCAGGACGCCATGGCGGTGGAGAACCAACTGCGCGCAGGCGAGCTGGATCTTCTCTACGTCGCCCCGGAGCGCCTGGCGATGCCGCGCATGCAGGCGCTTTTGGACCAGGTACCGATCGCGCTGTTTGCCATCGACGAGGCCCACTGTGTGTCCCAGTGGGGCCACGATTTTCGCCCGGAGTACCGCCAGCTCTCCCAGCTTCACGAACGTTTCCCGAACGTGCCGCGCATTGCGCTGACCGCCACCGCGGACGTGCCCACCCGCGGCGATATCATCGAGCATCTCAAGCTCCAGGACGCGGCGCTTTTCAATAACGGCTTCGACCGGCCCAACATTCGCTACCATATCGCCGAAAACCTGGGTAACGCCCGCGAGGCGCTCTTACGCTTCATTCGCGATACCCACGACAATGAGGCCGGCATCGTTTACTGTCTTTCCCGCAAAAAGGTGGAAGAGACCGCGGCCTGGCTCGAGCGCCAGGGGCTGACCGCCCTGCCCTACCACGCGGGCCTGCCCCCGCAGCAGCGCCAGGACCACCAGAGCCGCTTTCTACGCGAAGACGGCGTGGTCGTGGTGGCGACCATCGCCTTTGGTATGGGCATCGACAAGCCCGACGTGCGCTTCGTGGCGCACCTGAACCTGCCCAAGAGCATCGAAGCCTACTACCAGGAGACCGGCCGCGCCGGGCGCGACGGCCTGGCCGCGGATGCCTGGATGTCCTACGGGCTCCAGGATGTGATCACCCTGCGCCAGATGCAGCAGGACTCCAGCGCCGGGGACCAGCAAAAGCGCATCGAGCAACAAAAACTCGACGCCATGCTGGGGCTTTGCGAGATCATCACCTGCCGCCGCCAGGCGCTGCTGCGCTACTTCGGCGACCAGCTGGACCAACCTTGCGGCAACTGCGACAACTGCCTGACCCCGCCGGACACCTGGGAGGCCACCGTGGCCGCGCAAAAGGCACTGTCGTGTGTTTTTCGCACCGAGCAGCGCTTCGGCGTGACCTATCTCGTGGATGTGCTGCTGGGTAAATCAAGCGAACGCATCAGCCGCTTTGGCCACGACCGGGTCAGCACCTTCGGTATCGGCAATGAGCTTTCCGCCAACGAGTGGAAGGCGCTTTACCGCCAGCTGATCGCCAGCGGCTACCTGAGCGTGGATATCGAAGGCCACGGCGCCATTCACCTGACCGCCAAAGCCAAGCCGGTGCTGCGCGGTGAAGAGGCGCTGACGCTGAGAAAACCCGCGAAAACCAAAGCCACTCGCCGCGGCAGAAGCGGCGCCCCCGCCCAGGGCCACGGCCCGCTGTGGGAGGCACTTCGCAGTCATCGTAAACAGCTTGCCGACGAACAAGGCGTGCCAGCCTATGTGATCTTCAATGACGCCACGCTTAATGAGCTGACCGAGCAGCAGCCCCAGGACCTGGCGGCGCTGGGCGGCGTCACGGGCATCGGCGCGCGCAAGCTCGAGGATTACGGCGAGGGGATACTGGCGGTGATCGACAAGCACCGCGGCAGCACCCCGGCGGCAAGCGTCGGCGACAGCGCCCGGCAATCCGCCGAGATGCTTGGCCAAGGGATATCGGTCGACGAGATCGCCACAAGCCGTGGGATCACCGTCAACACCGTCTACCGCCACCTGGCGGAGGTAATCGAAAGCGGCGCGCTGGCGCTTAGTGACGTGGTGGCGCTGGACCCCGCCGATCTGGAACGCATTGAAAGCGCGTTTCGAGCGCACGCGGGCCAGGGGCTCCGGGCAGTATTCGACGCCCTCGAGGGTCGCTTCGACTACAACGTGCTGGCCTGCGTACGGGCGGCGATGAGCGCCTGATGCGGGTCAGTGCGCACGGATTGAGCAAAGGAAGAAACGATGCGTCAACAACAAGACCCTGCCCACCAGGACTGGATACTCACCATCGGTCAACGGGAACTCGTGGTCCACCAGCGCTACGAAGTCCTCAGTATCGTCAACGATGTGTTGATCGGTATCTGGTTCGTGATCGGCAGTTTCTGCTTCTTTTACGAGGGCGCCGTGCAGACCGTCGGTGTCTGGCTTTTTCTGATCGGCAGCGTGCAGTTGCTCCTTCGCCCGCTCATTCGTCTGCACCGCTACATCTACTTCAAACGCCTGCCCGACACCGACCACGACGCCTGATCAAGGCTCGATCTCGTCGAACGCTTTGGGGTAGCGGCGCTTCGCCTTGATCAGACGCGCGATGGTGATGAAGTTGGTGATCACCACCAGCGCCTCCGCCAGCGTGCCGCCAATCGAGCCGATCAGCAGGTTGTTCATCATCCAGCTAAACGCCGCCAGCCCCAGAAAGACCCGCAGCATGACGCCCCGCAGCAGAAACATGCCAAGCGTGCCCAACAACATCGCCACCACGGCGAAAATATCCACGTAGCTTTGCCAGGTCAACGCCGCTGCCACGGCGCTGGCAACGAGCACCCCGGCCATGACCGCAAGGCTTCCGGGGTAGCGCCGGGCCAGCGCAATACGCAGAATCACCATGGCCGTCAGCGCCGCCGCAGTCCAGCTGCCCAGAAAACCAAACTGCAGCATGAAGGCGACGTTGGCCGAGATGAGCAGCACCATCAGCTTGTCGTCGTCTTTATTGGCAAACGCCAGCACGCACAGTACGAGCGCCACCAAACCAAAAAACTGGCCCGCCAGGGCCAGTACGTTCACGTTGTCCAGCATGTCATTCCTCAAGGCCTGCAGGCGGGGTCAGCACTGTTGGCGGTTGATACCGTGGCGCAGGCGCAGGTAGGCCCGTAGGCGGCGCGCCAGCACGTCGACGCCGATGTTGATGAGTGCGGTGATCAAAATCAACACCATGGCGCGATCAAAACGGATTTCCTGGATGGCGGTGTCCACGTAAAAGCCGAGCGTGGCGATACCCAGAATCCCCAGAATCGCCGTTTCCCGCAGGATGATCTCCCAGCGGTAGAACAATAGCGCCAAAAAGGGGCCATAAAGGCGCGGCACCATCTCGAAGGCGTAGCGGTCCACGCCCCGCGGCGCGTCCTGCCTGAGCGTTATCTCGTTGCTGCGCCGCCCGATCAGGTGCGCGATGATCCCGCCATTATGCAGCGCCAACGCCACCACCGCGGGCAGCATGGAAGGCCCCCAGAGCTGGAGCAAAATGAATGCCAGCATGTACTCCGGCGTCGAGCGCATCACCACCAGCACCCCATGGCCCACCGTGCCGCCCGGGCGGTTCGTGAAATGGCGCGAGATCACCGGATACAGCAAAAGCGCCAGCGCCCCGGTCGCCACCAGCGCGATCTGAGTGAGCAAGAGCGTATTCCAGATGCCCGGCAGCGCCTGGTTCACAAAGAGCTGACTGAGCCACTCCCAAAGCGCCCCAAGGCCTTCGCCCCGCCTAAGCGGCGCGGGCACGATATCCTCGGTAAAAAACCGCGTGACGTTCGACCACATGATGGGTAGCCCCGTGCCCAGCAGAAACGGCGCGGCCAGCAGATAAACCGGCAACAGCCGGGGGCGCACCCACCATCTGAGCGTGCCGATCAGCACGTAGAACGTGAGCAAAAGCGCCCCGACCGTCGGGTAGTGGCCCTGGGCGAACGCCGCCATCAGGTGGTAGCCGATGGTCGGCATACCCACGAACCCCAGCACCGCGCTGGAGCGAAGCCCGCACTCGAGCCGATACGCCGTATAGCTCACCAGATGCGGCCAGGCCTGGCTTACCCGGGCGTAGACGAGTCTCGAGAGCCGCCCGGTTTGGCGCGGCAGCACCTCGCCCGGCAGCGGGTCGGTCTCGTCGAGTATTTCGGCGTACACCTTGGCAAATATGCCCGCGTAGGGGATGGCGATAGCCAGCACCCCGGTAATCGGGTGCAGGCCAAAGCTTTGTAGAAAGATCAGCGCCCAGAAGAGCTCGTGGATGGCGCGAATGAAGGCGCTGAAGGTGCGCACCCACCAGTGGTGGAACAAAAGCGCCAGCCCCATGCCGGCAAGCGCCCCAACCCCCACGCCCACGAAGGCAAAGGCCACGGTACGCAACAGCGCCTCGCCAAGCGAGTCGACGCTGGTGAAATCCGGCTGGATCAGCCCGAGAAAGAGCTGGCCAAGCGAGCGCCAAGGGTCGTGGGCGCTGATCTCGAAATCACCCAGTAAAAGGCATGCCAAGGCCAGTAGAATAAAGCCCAGCGTGACGCGGGTCGTGGCGCGAAGCAGCATCAGTAGAGATCCTGAAGCGACGCGCTACTGAGCGTCTCGCTGGGCGCATCGATCACCACGGCGCCGTTTTTGAGCCCGACGATGCGCGTGCAAAAGCGCAGCGCCAGCTCCAGGTCGTGCATCGCCATCACCGAGCACGGGTAGCCCATGGTCAGCTTGCCCATGACCGAGCCTGCCTGGGGGCCGTCCAGCGCCGAGACCGGCTCGTCGGCGAGCAAGAGCGCCCCTTGCTGGTAGAGCACTCGCGCCGCCGCCACCCGCTGGCGCTGCCCGCCGGAGAGCTCGCCGCAGGGCGTCCAACGCTTCTCACTGATGCCGACCTCCTCGAGCAGCGCAACGATCTCGTCGATGTCGCGCTTGAAGGGGTTGGCCAGGGTGGCCAGGTTGCGCCACCACCGGTGGCGGTCGAGCCGGCCCATATAGACGTTGTGAAACACCGAGAGCGTATCGACCAGCCCCAGCGCCTGGGGCATCAGCGCCACCGGCTGTGACCGCCAGCGGTCATACATCAACGACAAGAGCGTGGACTTGCCCGCCCCGCTCTTGCCCACCAGCGCCACGTGTTCGCCTTGCGCCACGCCGATCGACAGCGGCCCGAGCACCCGAGTGGCACCATAGTGCGCCTCGGCGTCCTGTAAAACGAAATCGCTCACCCTTACAGCAGGTCCAGCGAGACGGCCACGTCATGAATCGGCTGGAAATCCTCGTTCGAGGCGGGAATGAAGCCCGAGCGCGGGAAGCTCGCCAGCAGTTCCGGGTCGTCCATGTCCAGAAGCGCTTGTTGGAGGCGCTCGGTGAAGCCCTCGCCGAAGCGCTCGTCCACGTCGCCGCGCACGGTCCAGTGGTAATCCGGATAGGTGGGGGATTCCCAAACGATCTGCACCTGCTCCGGGTCGACGTTGCCCTGCTCCACCTCGTTCTCCCAGGCGGTGTAGCTCAAAACCCCCGCCTGATACGCGCCGGACTGCACCAGCGATACCGTGCGGCTGTGGTTGCCGCTGTAACCCACGCGGGAGAAGAGCTCATCCGGCGAGGCACCCAAATCCCGGGTCAAAAAGTACTCCGGCATCAGCCGCCCGGAGGTCGAGCTTTGCGAGCCAAAGGTAAAAGTCAGCCCCTCGAGGGCTTCCGGCGCGGTGTCGGATTCCACCGGCTCGATGCCGGTCGAGGCGTTGGCGATGAAATAGCTCTTGTACTCCGGGTCCTCGACGCCCTGGGCGATCGCCTGGGAGCCCGGGACCCGCTCGCGGGCCTGCACGCCGGTGAAGCCGCCGAACCAGGCCAGCTGCACCTGGTTGTTGCGAAACGCGGTGACCGAGGCGGCGTAAGAGGTCACCGGAATGAAGCGCACGTCGACATCGAGTTCTTCGGAAAGATAGTCGGCGACCGACTGAAAGCGCTGCTGCAAGCGCGTTTCGTCCTCGTCGGGAATGGCGGTGAAGACCAGGGTGTCGGCGGCGGCCAGCGGCGAGGCAAGCGCTAACAGTACGGCCGCACGGGCCAGCAACGGTTGGCGAGACATGAGAGCATTCCTTTTTATAGTGAAGTATTACGTTGATAAAAAACCGGCGCCCAATGCGCCGAAGAAAACCTCGTTGCAGCATAGCAGCTTTAAAAGCCCACAAGGGTCTGGGGTGTTTAAGAATGCGTACGCTATCGCTTAACTTTTACTTGCGATAGCCGCTGATGTTCACTGCTATACAGCTACCACCATCGAGAGGAGATAATCACCATGTCCGACGTACCCGCCGCCTACCGGGCGAGTCGAGGCTCGATTCTGGACGTCGATACGGCGTTTTATGATCGCCTCACCGAGCGTGCCGGCGCCCGCGAGCAAATCGCCGACCTGACGGTGCCGATCCGCGACGGCCTGGCCTGGAAAGTGCCCGCCGGCCACGTATTTCGCGTCAAGATCACCGACGGCCCCCAGGTGGGGGACTTCAACCTGTGGAACCTGCACAACCCGCGCGAGCGCATGTGGGCCTCGCGTACCCGTCAGCTCCAGCGCGCCCACGTCAGCACCTACGACCGCCTCTGGTCGACCCTGCCTTACCTTCGGCCGATGGCGACGATCATCGACGACACCCTGAGTGAGTACGGTGTCGACGACGAAGGCGGGCGCGTCCACGACCTGCTGGGCACGCGCTGCGACCCCTACGTCAATCACCTACTCACCGGCGAAGACTTCGACTTTCACTGCCACTCGAACCTGGTGCGCGCCGTCGAACCCTGGGGGTTGACCGAATTCGACGTCCACGACGTGCTGAATATCTTTCAGTGCACCGGGCTCAACCGCGATGACAAGTACTTCATGAAAGCCTGCCCCGCCCGCCAGGGCGACTACCTGGAGTTCTTCGCCGAGACCGACCTGCTCTGCGCGCTGTCGTGCTGCCCCGGGGGTGATCTCTCCGTCGATCTATGGGGCGAAAACGCCCGGGATCCGCTGCAGACTTGTAACCCGCTGGGCGTGGAGATCTACCAACTCGACCCGGCACTGCTGAAAGACTGGCAGTCCCCCGAGCCGGCGCCTTACAAGGGTCGCCACGGCCGCCAGGCGCCCGGCGTGGATTGGGCGGCCATCAAGCAACAGGGCGAGTAAACCGTCACCTCCGGCCGCGTTTTTAGCGGCCGGAGAAGAAGACGTACTGGCTATCGTCCAATGTCACAAGGTTGTAAGGTAACGGTCCTACTCTGGACAGCGCCTACCCCCCCTCTGGAGATGTTTCGATGCTCGAACGCTCACTCTGCACTGCCATTACGCTCTCTACGTTGGTTCTGTCGGCCGCGGCCCAGGCCAACGACACGCTGACGCTCTACACCAGCCAGCCCCAAAGCGACGCCCAGCAAACCGTCGACGCCTTCATGGAAGCGAATCCCGACATTGAGGTGGAGCGGGTGCGCGATGGCACCACGCGGTTGATGACGCGCCTTCGCTCGGAGCTTTCCGCCGGGGTGAGCAACCCGGACGTGCTCTTGATTGCCGACAGCATGACCATGGAGTCCTTGAAACGCGACGGCCACCTGCAGCCCTACGAGAGCCCCGAGCGCGACGCTTTTGATAGTGAGCTTTTTGATCCGGAAGGCTACTACTACGGCACCAAGCTGATCACCACCGGTATCGTCTACAACACCGGGGCCGAGGAGCAGCCGACCAGCTTTCAGGATTTGACCCGCCCGGAATACGAAGGTCTGGTGACCATGCCAAGCCCGCTTTACTCCGGGGCGGCGCTGATTCACATGGCAGCGGTAACCGACCACCCCGACCTGGGTGAGGCGTATTATGAAGCGCTGCGCGACAATCGTGCCGAGGCGCAAAGCGGCAACGGCGGCGTGTTCAACGCGGTCGCTGCGGGCACCAAGGCCTACGGTATCGTGGTGGACTTTCTGCCGATTCGCGAAGCCGCCAAGGGCTCGCCGGTCGAGTTCGTGTTCCCCGAAGAGGGTGTGAGCGCGGTAACCGAGCCGGTCGCCATCATGGAAGGCGCCGAGAACGTCGACGCCGCCCAAAAGTTCGTCGATTTCGTACTCTCGCAAGAGGGCCAGGAACTGGTCACCCGCCAGGGCTACCTGCCCGCCCGTACGGATATCGAGGCGCCGGAAGGCTTCCCGGCGCGCGACACCATCGAGCTGATGCCCGTGGACACCGCCCAGACCCTCGAACAGGAAGAAGCCTTGAAAGCGCGCTTTAGCGAGCTGTTCGGCGGCTGATGCGGGGAACATTCGCCCCCCGCGCCGGTGGCCAAGAGCGCGGGCTGCTAACGCTTTTAACGCTTACCGTGGTACTGCTGAGCCTGGTGCCGAGTGTGCGACTACTCATCGAGGCGCTGGGGGATCTGACGCAGGGCAGCGAGGCGCCGCTTTGGCGCGTCGTGCAAAGCGCCGCCACTTGGCGCGCGCTTTGGCATAGCGTCTACACCTCCGGGCTCGGCATGCTCATTGCGCTCACGCTCGGCAGTTTGTTCGCCTTCGTGATCACGCTCACCGATATTCGCGGCAAGGCGGCGCTGGTGTTCTGCTTCATGCTGCCCATGATGATCCCGCCTCAGGTCACGGCGCTCGCTTGGCTGCAGCTTTTTGGCCCGGCGAGCCCGCTGCTCAAGAGTATCGGCATGGCCCCGCCCCTGGGTAGCCCCCAGCCGCTCTACTCCGCCGAAGGCATTGCGCTGCTGCTCGGCATTCAAAGCGCGCCGCTGGTCTTTCTGGCGCTGCGTACCTCGCTTTTGTCGCTGCCCCGCGAGCTGGTCGAGGCCGCCCGCATCAGCGGCGCGCGCCAGTCCCAGGTGTGGGGGCATATCGTGCTACCGGTCACTCGCAGTGGGCTGGTCGCCGGGGCCGCCATGGCGTTCATCTCGAGCCTTGGTAACTTCGGCATCCCCGCCATGCTGGGGATTCCCGCGGGCTACTACGTGCTGCCCACATTGATCTATCAGCGCATGGCGAGCTTCGGCACCGGCGTGCTTTCCGAGATGGCGGCGCTTTCGCTTTTGATCGGCATCGTGGCGTTGGCGGGGGTGGCGCTTCAACAGCACTTCATGGGCCGTAGCCGTTACGGGCTGACCGGCCATAGCGGCCGCGCCCACGATTTCGCGCTGGGCCGCTACCGCGCGCTCGTCACCACGCTCCTCGTCGCAGTCCTGCTGGTGATTCTCGTCGCCCCGCTGGCAGCGCTCGTGGTCAGCTCCCTGGTGCCCGCCCTGGGCGTTCCCCTCGACGCGACCACCTTGACTCTTGGCGCCTACGTGGAAATTCTCAGCCGCCAGGGGGTGACCTGGCGGGCGGTGAGCAACAGTTTGTGGCTCGCCGGCGGCGCCGCGCTGGTATTGATGGCGGTGAGCCTGCCGCTGGCCTACCGGCTGCAGCGCCTGCCGCCCAGGCTTCAAAACCTGACCCTAAGCGCGGTGGAGCTGCCCTACGCGCTGCCCGGCGTGGTACTCGCCATCGCCTGCATTCTGCTGTTCGTGCGCCCGATTCCCGTGGTGAACGTGGCGCTCTACGGCACGCTGGGGCTGATTTTCATCGCCTATCTCGCGCGCTTTCTGGTGGTGTGTTTGAAGCCGGTGGCGGCAAGCCTGGCCCAGCTCGACTCCTCGCTTGAAGAAGCCGCCCAACTGGCCGGCGCCGGCCCCTGGCGGCGGCTTAGTACGATCATTTTGCCGCTGGTGGCGCCGGCACTGTTTGCCGGGGGGCTGTTGGTATTTTTACTGGCGGTCAACGAACTCACCGTCTCGGCGCTTTTATGGAGCGCGGGTAACGAAACCCTGGGCGTGCTGATTTTCAACCTGGATGAAGGCGGCGAGAGCGTGCTGGCCTCGGCGGTATCGGTGCTGGTGGTGGGCATGGTCGCCACGCTGATGCTGTCGCTGAGCCTGCTGGCCCCCCGCTTACCCAAAGGAGTCATACCATGGCAGCGCTAACCATCGAAGGCGTCAGCAAGTATTTTGACGCGCACGCCGCCGTGGACGAACTTTCGCTGGCCGTCGAACCCGGCGAATTCGTGGCGCTGCTCGGCCCCAGCGGCTGCGGCAAGACCACCATGCTGCGGATGCTGGCCGGCTTCGAGCAGCTCACGCGCGGCGAAATCCGCCTGAACGATACGCTGCTGGCAAGCCCGAGCCACCACGTGCCGCCGGAGCAGCGCCAGATGGCGATGGTGTTTCAGTCTTATGCGCTATGGCCGCACATGAGCGTAGCGGACAACGTCGGCTACCCCTTGAAGCTCAAAAAAGTGCGCGGCGAGGCGTATAAACGCCAGGTCGAGCAGGCCCTGGCGTTGGTGTCGCTCGAGGATTACGCCACCCGCACGCCCCAGGAATTAAGCGGCGGCCAGCGCCAGCGCGTAGCCCTGGCGCGCTGCTTGGCCACCGACCCGGCGGTGGTACTGCTCGATGAACCCTTGGCCAACCTGGATCGCCACCTGCGCGCCGCCATGGAGCAGAGCTTTGCCGAATTTCACCGCCGCACCAGCGCCACCCTGGTCTACGTGACCCACGACCAGAGCGAGGCGATGGCCCTGGCGGATCGCATCGCGGTGATGCGCGACGGTAAGCTCGTGCAGTGGGCCACCCCGGAAACCCTCTACCGCGAGCCGCGAAGCCAGTGGGTGGCAAGCTTTATCGGCCAGGGGAGCCAACTGATGATGGCCGCCGGCGCCACGGGACAGCGCCTGCAAGCGGACGATATTACTCGGGGCATGAGCGCGGGTGAAACCGAACGTACCCAGCCCGTGCTGGTGCGCCCGGAGCATGTCCGCATCGAGTCGCACGCGCCTACCGCCAGCGATCTAACCGCCCGGGTCGAGCACCAGACCTTTCGCGGCGAGCGCTTCGAGCTGCACCTGCGTCTTGCGGATGACAGCACGCTCATGGCCTATCACCCGCACGCGCTCGCCCCGGGTCAGCAGGTGGCGCTCACGCTGACCCAGGGGTGGTGTCTGGAAAGGGATTAGCGCTCATCGCGCGGACGAGCAAGCTTCTTGCGCCGCTGCTCGGCGCGCTCGAGGGTGGCCATTTTTTCCGGGCGCTTCATGGCGGACCACGTACGGATCTCTTCCATACTGCGCCCGCAGCCGATGCAGAGCTCGCCCTGAAGCTTACACACGGCGATACAGGGGCTTTCGATCTTCTGAGCCATCAGTGACGCGGGCCTCAAACATAAAAAAGCGATCCTACCGGTATCGTTGCCACGCCAGCAAGGCGATAGGCAACAGCGCCACCGGCAGCAGTAGCGCGTTGAGCGCCGCCCAGCCGAGCGTACTCACCAACGGCCCCGCCAGCAGCGCCGAGAGCGCGACACAACCAAACACCAGAAACTCGTTGGCCGCTTGCACCCGCGCTTTCTCTGCCGGGCGGTGCGCCTGGCTCACCAGCCCCGTGGCCGGCAGAAAGGTAAAGTTCCAACCCAAGCCCAGCAGTACCAGCGCCAGGTTGAACCCGGCAAACGTCAGCGAGTACTGGGCGGCCAGCGTGCTCGCCGCCAACAGCAGGCAGCCGATAACGATCACCGCGCGAGCGCCCACCCGGGCAATCAAGGGGCCGGTGAAAAACGAAGGCGCGAACATCGCCACCACGTGCCACTGAATGGTCATGGCCACCTGGTCGAAGCCGTGGCCGGCGTGGGCCATGGCCAGCGGCGTCGCCGTCATCGCCAGGTTCATCACCGCGTAGCCGACCATCGCCGAAACGACCGCCACAACGAAGGCGGGCTGGCGCAAAATCGCGCTCAGCGGGCGCTGCTCGCCTGCGGGTGCATGTTCAAACGCCACCGGCAACCGGGTGACGAGCAGCAGGCAAAGCGCCAGCACATAGAGCACGGCCAGGCCCGCGAAGCTTGCCAGAAACGCGGTATCAAAGAGTTCGCGGCTGAACCGGGCAAGCCAGGGGCCGATGAACGCGGCCAGCAGCCCGCCGCCCATGACGAGCCCCAACGCGCGCTCGCGGTGGCGCGCCTCGGCGGCCTCAAGCGCAGCGAAGCGGTAGAGCTGCCCAAAGCCGAGGCCCACGCCGATCAAAAAGGTCGCGAGCAGGAAAAGCGGAAAGTGGCCCACCCCGAGCGCGACCATGGCCACCCCGGTGCCCGCAAGCCCGACCAGATTGCCAAGCACGAAGCCGCGCTTACGCCCGAGCCGGCCCATTACGAGCGAAGCGGGCACGGTGGCGCACATCAAACCGATCCACTGGCTGGCCACCGGCGACGTGGCAAGCGCTGGGTCAGGGGCAAGTGCGGCCCCCACCAGCGGCGAGACGGCAATCAAGAGGATGTTGCCACTCACCAGCAGCGCCTGGCACAGCGAAAGCAGTACGACCGTCATGGGCATGCGGCGCCTCCTTGAGGGATCGCGTCGCGGCCGTGGTGAAACCGCTGACGATAGACCGAGGGCGAAACGCCGTAGTGGCGCTCCGGCGCGTTAGCCACCAGCATCAGGCGGTATAGCAGTGCGGGGGTTAACCGATAAGGACATCACGGCGTGAGCGAAAGTGCCTGGCGCGCGTCAGCAAAACGGCTTTTTAACGCATCGACTTCCTGCTGCACACGGCGCTTCTCCTCCTCGCTCCCTAGCGCGTCAAGATTGGCGTCGACGTTGAGCAGCACGCTTTGAACGGCCGCGCTGAGCAGGTGCGCCCCGGCGGTGGCGTCGCTTTCAAACTGCGCCTCGATTTGCGCCGTGATCTTTTGACCAAGCGCCAGCGCCTCGACGCAGCACCGGGCGGTTTCCAGCGGTACTTCGACAGCGCGGCTAGCGGCCTTATGAATGGCCTTCTTCCGGGCGCGCTGCTCGTCGTCGGTGTCCTTGGGTTTTTGCAGCGCGGCCATCATCGCCTCGAACGCGGCCACATCTTCGTCGGCCAGCGGCGCAAGCGCCCGCTTGAGCGCCTCGCCTTGTTCGATCAGCGCGGCGTGCGCAGGGCTTGGCTGGTGCTTTTGGCCCAGATGCAGGCCCTTGAGCATCAGCGCCAGGCCAAAATCTGCCGTCACGCCGGCCGCCGCGCCACAGCCTGGCATGGGCGCGTGAGCCAGGCCGTCGCTAAAGTCCGTCAGGCGTTTTGACCAGAGCCCGGCGTGTTCTGCGTTATGGGTCATGAAAATTCCTCGAGGCGGCCCGCGCGGCGAACTCCCGCGAGGGTATCGGGTCTTATTGAGTGGACTTTTTTAAGGTTACTTCATTTGCCCAGCATGTGGAGAAGCGTTCAGGTAGTATCTTGAATGTTGACACCGTTTAATACGTTTCCATGGACGCTTTTTTACAAGGAGTCTCACTCTTGACGACGTTTAGCGATACCCCCGCCGCCACCGCAGCCGAGCTTTATGAGCGCGTAATAGCCACCGCCGATCAGGAAGGCGAGCTCGAGTGGCCCCGCGCCGACGTACAGCTCGATGATGCCAACCAGACGCTGATCTGGACGCTTTTCGACTACGGCAACCTGACGCTGACGCTTTCCAAAAACGACGACGAGTGGCTGGCGATGACGCCCATCACCCCCGTCACCAGCGTAAGCGATAACGCCGCCCTCAACGAAGAGCTGCTACGCCAGGGCTTGGCGCTTCCGCTGGCCTCCGTCGGTATCGTCGAGATCGACGGGTACGATTACTACGTGGCCTATGGCCAGCTGTTCGGTGACTCGAGGCTCGCCTCGATCTGCGCCGAGCTTCACGCCACGGCGAGCGCGGCGATGGAAGTGGCCAGGCTCATCCAGCTACATTTTTCCAACCCGGCACGTTAAACCCAAGGAGTTCCCATGCTGAACAAGATCATGACGGCCCTTCGCGGCAAGGCCCACGAAACCGGCCAAGCGGTGGTCGATTCCCAGGCGCTACGCATTCTGGACCAGGAAATTCGCGACTCCGAACAACACCTGAAAGACTCCAAAACCGAGCTTGCCAGGCTGATGGGCCAGCGCCAGATCAACAGTGACAAGGTCGCCACCCTCGAAAACAAGATCGGTGAGCTCGAGCAAAGCGCCACGGCGGCCCTCGATAAAGGCGAAGAGGAGCTCGCCACCGAAGTCGCCGAGCGTATCGTGGCGCTACAGGACGCACTGGACGCCGAGCAGCACATTGTGGGCGAGTTCGATACGAGCATCGAGAGCCTGCGCGGCACGATCCGTAACACCGAAAACCAGCTGCGCCAGCTCAAGCAACAGGTCAGCGTGGTCAAGGCGACCGAGTCCGCCCAACGCGCCCAGTCCGCCGTGGCTGCGCGCCATTCCGGGCAGAATAGCGCCATGGGCAGCGCCATGGAGTCTCTGGAGCGAATTCGCGAGCGCCAGGCGCTTGATTCTGCGCAGATGAAAGCCGCCGAGCAGCTCTCCAACGAGGAGAGCGGCGCCTCCCTCGATACCCGCCTGAAAGCCGCCGGTATCGGCGCCAACGAGCGCAAGGCCGACGACGTGCTGGCTCGCATCAAGGCCAAGAAGAATACCCCACAAGCATAACCGGCAAAGCGCCCGCCTACGGGCGGGCCTGTCCTCAAGGAGCGAGCAGTGCCTATTCTTGTGCGCCTTTTGAAGGCGCTTCAAGCCTCGACCATCAGCGTGAGCTGGACCTTTCTCTTTCTGATGGTGGTCGGCCATTCGGCGCTTTCCTGGGCCGTCATGGACTATGCCGATGAAGCGGTGGCAAGCTCTTTCCGACTATGGATGTATTTCTATGTCACCACGACCACCACCGTGGGATATGGCGATTTCAGCCCGCAAACGCCTCTCGGCCAGTGGACCGCCACGCTTTGGGTCATTCCCGGCGGTATCATCTTGTTTGCGGCATTCATCGGCAAGGCCACGGCCAATATCAGCTCAACATGGAGAACGCTGGTGCAAGGTAAAGCGAACTATGCGGGCCTGACGGGCCATACACTCGTGATCGGCTGGCACGGCGAGCCCACAGCCAATATCATCCGCATCCTGCAGGCGGACCCTAACCTTCCGGACGATATCGTGCTTTGCGTCGCCACGGATATCGACAACCCCTTGCCCGGCAGCATCAAGTTCGTCAAGGGCGAGAGTTTTTCCGACCCTGAATTGCTGGACCGCGCGGGCATCAAGGGCGCCAGCCGTATCATCATCTACGACAAGGTAGATGAGCGCGTAGCGACCATCGCGCTTTCGGTGTTTGATCAAAAATCGCCGGAGTGCCATATGGTAGCCCACTGCGACAACCCTTCGACTGCCAACATGTTGCGCCGTACGTTGCCGGGTATCGAATGCACCCAAGGCCTTTCCATCGAAATGCTGGTACGTTCGGCGACCGATGCAGGCATCAGCCGGGTAGTCAACGAGCTGCTGGCCATCGGCCAGGGCGCCACCCAGTTCCAGGCCTGCCTGCCGATGACCTTGTCGAATGAGCAGAGCGTGCGCTACGGCGATCTGATGGCCCAGGCCAAGGCCCACAACAACGTGACGCTGCTGGGCGTCTGGCGCCCGGCCAGCGACGAACACCAGCTGCTGAATCCGCCCGCCGATTTTGCCGTAGCGGCGGGCGACACCCTTTACTACATGGGGGATAACCGCTTGAGCGACAGCGACCTTGTCGCCCTTTTCCAGGCGGCTCTAGGGAGAGATAACTGATGTTCAAGACCTTGAAGAACCTGTTGGGCAACACCGAGAACGCCAACGAATCCGAGAGCGGCTCCACCTTCAGCGCGGGCTTGCCGATCGGCATGTCCTCCGACGACTTCGCGGGGCTTCGCCTGGACGGCCGGGTGCGCCTGGATCTCAACGAGCTGGGCGCGTTCCCGGACACGCTCTTTAGCTGGGAAAGCGACCAGGACTATCATATCGCCGCCGTGGGCCACATAGAGCTTGGCCAGGGCGCGCATCTGGTGCGTTTTTATCTGGAAAACGATACCTGGCTTCAGGCCAACGTCGAGAATCAGCGCGTCGTCGAGTATAAGCTGTTCGACTTTTACCGCGTGAGCCACCTTTCCGATGTGGAGTTCGACGCGCTTTTGAACCCGGAGGATAAGGCAGCAAGCCCCTTGGGCGCCAAACAGTTGACGATCGAGTCGACCGGCGACCAGACCGAGCGCCGCTTCGAGCGCCTCTGGGGTGAGCCTTCAAGCGATTGGTCGCCGCCGGTGCAGTTCGAAGAGCAGGTGATGACCATCGAGAGCGTGATGACGCGCCAGGTCGTGCATCACGCCATGCTGTTCGAGCGCCCGATCGAGGGCTCCGAGCGCATGGAGTACGTGCTCATGAGCGCCGAAAACGACGAAGAAGGCAGCTTCATGCTGGTGGAAAACCTGGGCGTTGACGTAGCCTCGATAGATATTGATGCTATTTGACCGCCAAGCCTTTACTCTAATCCAAAGGCCAGGATCCACTCGCTCACAAGGAAGACTCGACCATGAATTATTTGCAGGGCTTGCCCCACTTTTTAGGCTATTTGATCGGCGCGCTGATTTTGCTGGGCGCCTTCATGTACTGCTATAGCCGGATTACCCCGCACAAGGAGTGGCAGTTGATCCGCCAGGGCAACGCGGCGGCCTCTACGGCCTACGCTGGCTCCATTTTGGGTTTCACTCTGCCGCTTTACAGCGCCATGGCGAACTCGATCAGCTTTATCGATTTTCTGCTGTGGGGCGTAATCGCTTTTGGCGTGCAGCTGGCCACCTTCTTTGGGCTGAAAGTCGTGCTCAAAAATCAGGGGGAGAGCCTTTCGACGCATATCAGCGAAGGCCATATGGCCTACGGCATTCTCGTTGGCAGTATTTGCATTGCGGTCGGTTTACTCAACGCCGCCTCGATGACGTGGTAAGGAGCTTCTCATGACCCAGCATGATCAAACGTCCCACCTCCCTCAGCGCAAGCGCAGCCTGCGTCTTTCGCTTGCGCTGATGGGCGCCGGCGCCTTTACGCTCACCGGCTGCGGCCAGTCCGAGGAAGTCACCGACGTGAGCTTCGATAGCCCCCGCAGCTACCAAAGCGTCGACGAGTGCGTCGCGGCGAACGTCTATACCCAAAGTGCTTGCGAGGAGTCTTACGAGGCCTCGCTCGAGGAAGTGCCGCGCTTTGAATCCATCGAGGCCTGCGAAGCCGAACACGGCGAAGGCGCCTGCGTCGCGCCGACCGAGGAGCAGGCCCAGGCCGCCACCGGCGGTAGCGGTGGCGGCTGGTTCATGCCCGCCATGATGGGCTATATGGTCGGTAACATGATGTCGCGCACCAGCCGCGGCGCCACCAACCGGGGCCTTTACCAGGAGCCGGTTTATCGTAACCGGCAAAACCAGGGCAATTGGAACACGGCGACCAACCAGGCAAGCCAACGCGTCAATCAGCGCCAGCAAACCATGCGCACCAGCGCCACGCAGAACCGCCAAGCCACCCAGCGCAGCGGCTTTGGCTCGCGCTCCTCGGCGCGCGGCGGCTGGGGCTCTTAAAACCGTCATGTTGAGAGTCGATATTGCCGAACGCCCCCAATGGAAAACCCTGGCCGATGAGCTGGGGTTTCATTTTCATACCATCGACGGCGAGCCCTACTGGAAAGAGAGCGCCTACTACCAGTTCACCCTGGAGCAGGTGGAACGCGACATCGAAGCGCCCACCGAGGAGCTTCACGAAATGTGCATGGCGCTGGTGGACAAGGTCTGTCACTCCAACGCTCTGATGCAGCGCCTGGCGATTCCTGAGTTCATGTGGGACACCATTTTTGAGTCCTGGCGCGCCGGGCAGCCGCATCTCTACGGGCGTATGGATTTCGCCTACGTCGGGGCAGGCCCGGCGAAGCTTTTGGAGCTCAATTACGATACGCCGACCTCGCTCTATGAGACTGGGCTTTTTCAGTGGGTGTGGCTCGAGCAGGCGATCCAGCAGGGGCTCATTCCCCGCCAGGCCGACCAGTTCAACTCGGTCCACGAGCGTTTGATGGGCGCCCTGGCCCATATCGGTCAGCGCCTCGACGACGCCACCCTCTACTTCTCGTGTATCAAGGACAACGTCGAGGAGCGCGCCACGGTTCACTATCTACAGGATATCGCCGTGCAGGCAGGGCTCAAGGCGCCGTTCATCCACACCGAGGATATCGGCTACCAGCCCGGCGGCGACTACTTTTTGGATATGGACGATGCGCCGATCGGCGCTCTGTTCAAGCTCTACCCCTGGGAAGAGCTGGCGCTTGAAGACTTCGGCAAGATGATCCCCAAACTTGCGACCCACTGGTTCGAACCGCCCTGGAAGGCGGTACTCTCCAACAAGGGGATTTTGCCGCTTTTATGGGAAGAGTACCGTAACCACCCCAACCTGTTGCCCGCCTACTTCGAAAAGCCGGGCGAGTCGCCGCTGGCGCCGGGCTGGGTGCGCAA
Source organism: Vreelandella sp. GE22 (assembly GCF_968212445.1). Lineage (NCBI taxonomy): Bacteria > Pseudomonadati > Pseudomonadota > Gammaproteobacteria > Oceanospirillales > Halomonadaceae > Vreelandella > Vreelandella sp. GE22. The sequence goes on along the minus strand of NZ_OZ309110.1, from coordinate 462,718 downwards.
GCCGTTTTTCTCCCGCGAGGGTAGCAACGTCGCGATGATGACCGATAAAGGCGAGTTTGAAGAGGTCAGCGGGCCCTACGTGGATAGCCCCTGGATTCGCCAGGCGTACCACCCAATGCCGCGCTTTGGGCAGTATCACGCCCTGGTGGGGAGCTGGGTCATCGGTGATCGTGCCTGCGGAATGGGCATTCGCGAGGATGTGGGGCGCATTACCAAGGATTCCTCTTGCTTTGTGCCCCACGCGATCATTTAAAAAGCGACAGCTTAAGCGGCCGTGGCGTCCTGTAACGGGTGCTGGGCGGATGAACGACCCGCCCAGCCCGGTAGACGTTTAGCTGCCGTTTCAGCTTCCGGCAGTACGAAGTCGCGCGCTCCTACCCAGCAAAGCGGCTCGCAGAGTTTGACCTCCTTCAACGCGCTTCCCCTTGAAAGGCGCAACAGGTAGTCGTCGCTTTCCGTAGGGTGCCAATGCGACAAGAGCTCGTAGGGCGCTTGTTGCGAACGTCGAGCGGCGATAACGCCCAGAGCAGGCTCGCTGTAAAGCTCCACGATATGGGCGACCCCCTTCTCCTTGAGCGCTTGATACGTAACCACATCAAGCGGCGTGGTCGCGATGGCCGTGATGTCGTCAGGAAGCGCGGGCAGGCGCTGGACAAGCTGGCGCCAGCGCTGGCTATCGGTGGCGATGATATCGCCGGCGTTGAGTTCCCAAAGAGCCCCCGCGCTATCGAACAACGAGCGTGTCTGCCAGTTCGCCTCCTGAGGTAGCAGGGCGCCCAGCATAAAGCCTGAAACGGTCTGCAGAGAAAGCCAACTGATCAGGGTGCGCTCGCTGGACTCGGGCAAATCCAAAAGCGCCTTTAACGCCCTGGCTTCCTGATGGAGGGCCGCCCCGGAATGGCGGTAAGGGCGCTGCAATCGGTTACAAAACGCACCCGTGGTCGCATCAAACAGGTTCAAATAGTCGATCTCGATGTGTCCTGCCAGCGCTGTTGCCCACTCACTCAACGTAATGGCGGTATCCGAAAGCGCTAACTGGCGCGAGCCGAACAGATGCTCGAGCGCATGGGCCAATCCGACGCGTTCCGGCGTGCCCACACAGGGCAGCATGTCCGTATGCTTCGCCTTATGATGCTGGGCCGCGACTGCCCGAAGAACGCACAAGGTTGTCTCGTGGGAAAGTGACAACATGACTGCTTCCTCTGCAAGGATGTCTATCTGACCCTTTACAAGCTACCCAGCTGTATCACTTTTGTCAAAATAATTACACTTAGTGTACATTTGTTAAAATTCAGTAAATTCATGAACCTCTGTGATTTAACTCTCTTTCACAGCAGCCGCGGTCGCTTACCCAATTTTGAAAAGGTCACCTTGTACAAGTTTTATAACGCATGTTATGAAAAAACCTTGCTCCAGATCATCGCCTCTTCCGGCTCTCTCCCTGCGTCAGGGCGAAAGCCATAGACAGGTGACCTGCTCTCCAGGACTCACCGCCTGGTGTGGATCGATCACGGCGAGGGCGTCCGCCTCCACGCAGGAGGAGAGCACGGAGGAGTCCTGGTCGGGGAAGGCGCTTGCTTCGATACCTGCCTCCGTAAAGGCCAGCTTCACGCGCATGTAGTGCTGGCGCGGGCCGGTGGTGGTCGAAAAGGTGGCGGTGGCGCTTAGCCGGGGCAGCGTTTCAAGCGCCGGGCAGTCGAGCAGCGCCCCCATCAGCGGGCGCAAAAAAAGCCACGCGCCCACGAAGCCTGACACCGGGTTACCGGGAAGGCCGACAAAGCGCGCAAAGCTTGCATCTTCTCGCGGCAGGCGTCCCAGCGCCAGGGGCTTGCCGGGGCGAATCGCCAGCCGCCAGAGATCCAGCCGCCCCAGCATCTGCAACGCGTTTTTGACGTGATCCTCTTCGCCCACGCTCACCCCGCCGGTGGTGATCACCACGTCACTCAGCGCGGCGGCCTCTTTCAAACACTGCTGCGTGCGTTCGGCGCTGTCCGGTACGCTTTCAAGCTGCACGACCTCGGCACCGAAGGTTTCCAGCAGGTGCTTGAGCATCGGGCGGTTGCTATTGTAAAGCTGGCCTGGCTTCAAGGGGGTACCGGGCTCGACGACCTCGTCGCCGGTCGATAAAAGCGCCACACGAGGTCGGCGCCTCACTTCGACGTGCGCGATACCCTGCCCCGCCAGATGGCCCAGCGCCGCGGCGTTCAGCCGGGTGCCGGCTTTGATCAATGTGGCGCCCTTGGCGACGTCGCGGGCGCGGCGGCGCACGCTATTACCCGGGGCTATGCCGGCGGGAATGCGCGCGCGCTCGTCGCCGTGCTCGCCGCCGCACTGGACCTCTTCCTGCATTACCACGCAGTCGGCGCCCTCGGGAAGCTCACCGCCGGTAAAGATGCGCGCGCAGGTGTTCGGCGCCAAAGGCGCGGCGGGGCTGCCCGCCGCAATACGCTGGGACACCGGCAGCCAGCCGCCGGCGTCCGCGGCGCGCAGGGCGTAGCCGTCCATGGCGCTGTTATCGAAGGCCGGCACATCCTGGGTGGCCACGGCGTCTACCGCCATTACCCGGCCGGCGGCGTTTGCAAGCGTGACGTGTTCGGCGCCAAGCGGGGTGACGTCGCTAAGCAGCGCCTTAAGGGCCTGCTCGATGGGGGCGAGTTCACCCATGCTGGCCTCGCCCGGGGATCACCAGGTTGGCGAAATTGCAGGGTTTGTGGCGGCTGTCGAGCTGTTCGGCCAAAAGATGATCCCAGCCGGTACGGCACGCCCCGGTCGAACCCGGCAAGCAGAATATGACGGTGGCGTTGGCAAGCCCGCCCACGCAGCGGCTCTGGATGGTGGAGCTTCCGATCTCGTCACCGCTTAGCTGGCGAAAACGCTCGCCAAAGCCCTGGATTTCCTTGTCGAAGAGTACACAGACCGCTTCCGGCGTGGAGTCACGCCCGGTAAAGCCGGTGCCGCCGGTGGTAATCACCACCTGGACCTCGGGCTCGGCGATCCAGTGCGCCACTTGGGCACGAATGCGGTAGGTGTCATCCGCCACGATACGCTTTTCAACCAGCCGGTGGCCGGCCTCTTTCAGGCGCTCTACCAGAAGCGCCCCGGAGCGGTCGCTCGCCTCGTCACGGGTATCGGATACGGTCAGCACTGCGATATTCAACGCCACCATCGTTTCCAAAGCGCTACTCCTTGTGCTCTTTTGTCGCCTGGCGGGCCTCCAGGGCGGCCAGCTGTTCCGGCGTTGCCTTGGCTTGGTAGAGCTCTTTCCACTCGCTGTAGGGCATGCCGTAGACGTGCTCCCGGGCGGCTTCATAATCGAGTGTCTCGCCGCGCGCCTCGGCGGCGCTCACCAGCCACTTGGAGAGACAGTTGCGACAAAAATCCGCCAGGATCATCAAGTCGATGTTCTGGACGTCCTTGTTGTCGTCCAGGTGGGTGAGGAGCCTGCGAAACGCGGCGGCTTCGAGCTCGGTCTGGGTCGTCTGGTCTAATTCGTTGAAGGCTTGCATGATATCTCCCGGGTGTCGGACGTTTCCCAGCATAGCAAAAGACACGCTTTAAAAACGCCTCCACCGCTGCGAATATGACAAACCCCGGGCACTCGCCGGCCCTGCTCGGGTCTATACTCAACGCTTGGCAGCGCCGCTTGCCGGGGGCGGGCTCACTCATCACGCGCAAGGCATTTCAATGATCGCCCAAGACGAACTGACCGGAATGATTTTAGCTGGCGGCGAAGGCCGGCGAATGGGCGGGCGCGACAAGGGCCTCGAGCCCTTCGAGGGCTTGCCGCTGTTTGCCCACGCCTTGACGCCGCTTCAGGGCCGTGTGGCCGAGATCCTCGTCAGCGCCAACCGCAATCTGGATGCCTATAAGCTGTTCGGCCACCGCGTGATCGAGGACGTCGAGCCGGGCTTTCATGGGCCGCTCATGGGGATCTACAGCGGGCTTTTAGCGGCGAAAACGCCGTGGCTGCTCGTCGTCCCCTGCGATACGCCGCTGCTGCCGGCGACGCTGGCCGAGCGCCTGAGCGCCGCGATCAGTGACGGCCACATCGCCGTGGCCTTCGATGGCGAGCGCCGCCACCCGACCGTGGCGCTGATCGCCACGTCGCTGGCGGCGGATCTGGGCGCTTTTTTGGCCTCGGGTGAGCGCAAGCTGGGCCTTTGGTACGAGCGCCACGGCGCCCATAATGTCGATATGGCGGATATCAAGGACGCATTCGTCAATCTCAATAGCGAAGCGGAGAAGCAGCACCTGGCGTTTGCCCGCGCCGAGTCGAAGGGGCGCCCATGACGTTCTCCTGCTTCGAAAACGATGCGCTCCTCGGTGTCGACCAGGCGCGCGAGGCGCTGGCTGCGCTGATCCCCCGCCAGGTGGGGGTGGAAGAAATCCCCCTCGATGAAGCCTTTGGCCGCCGGCTGGCCGCGCCGGCCATTGCCCCGCTCGACGTGCCCCGATACACCAACGCCGCCCTCGACGGCGTGGCACTTGCCTGGCCTGGCGAGGGGCAAGGGCATTGGCCGCTGGCGGGCAGCGCCTTCGCAGGCCAGGCGCTCGAAGGCGCGGTGGCGCCCGGCACCTGCGTACGCATCACCACCGGCGCGCCGCTGCCCACGGGCACCGACACCGTGATTGCCCAGGAGCAGCTCGATGAGCACGGCGCGGGGGTAACGCTCACCGCCGCCGAGCGCGTAACAAAAGGCCAGAACGTGCGCCTGGCCGGGGAAGAGATTGCCACGGGCTCCACCGTGCTAAGCGCGGGCACGCGTTTGGACGCCGCCGCGCTTGGGCTGATCGCCTCGCTCGGCTTTGCCAGGGTCAGCGTTTTCAAACGCCCGGTGGTCGCGCTTTTTTCGACCGGCAACGAGGTGACCGCCCCCGGCGAGGCGCTGGCCGAGGCGGGTATATATGACGCCAACCGCTTTGCGCTCATGGGTCTTGTGCGCGAACACGGCGCTACGCCGCTCGATCTGGGCATACTGCCCGACGACCCGGCGGCGCTTGCGAGCGCACTTGGTAACGCCGCCGGGCAGTGCGATTTAGTGTTGACCAGCGCCGGCGTGTCCGCCGGGGCGCGGGACTTCACCCGCACGGCGCTGGAAGAACTGGGCAAGCTGGTGTTCTGGCGCGTGGCGCTGCGCCCGGGCAAGCCGCTGGCCTGCGGCTATCTGGGCGATGATCAGACCCCTTTTGTCGGGCTTCCCGGCAATCCGGTGGCGGCCATGGTGACGTTTCATCAGTTCGTCGCGCCGCTGCTGTCACGCCTGGAGGGGCAAACGCCCGGCCCGGCCCGGCGCCTGACGGCGGTGCTGGACGCGCGGGTCGAAGGACGCCTGGCACGCACCGACCTGATTCGTGGGGTATACCGCTGCGATACCCAAGGCAGGCTTCGCGTTTGCGCGGTCAAAGCCCAGGGCTCGGGTATGTTAACCTCTATGGTAGCGGCCAACTGTTTGATCGAACTCAACGAGGCGCTCGAGGCCGCCGCTGAAGGCGAGATAGTCGTTATTCAGCCGCTTCGTTCGCCGCAATCGCCTACACTGCCCTAATTCACAGGCTTGAGAGATGGCAATGACCGAGCAACTGATTGACAGCGTTGGCCGCCGGGTCAACTACGTACGGATCTCAGTCACTGACCGCTGCGACTTTCGCTGTGTGTACTGCATGAGTGAGGAGATGACGTTTCTACCCCGGGCCAAGGTGCTGACCCTGGAAGAACTTTCCACCCTCGCCCGCGCATTTACCGAGCTTGGAGTCGAAAAGATCCGCCTGACCGGCGGCGAGCCGCTGGTGCGTAAAAACATCGAAGACCTGGTCGACGAGATCGGCGCACTGCCGGGGCTCGACGACTTCACCATGACCACCAACGGCGCCGGGCTCAGAAAGCATGCAAAGCGCCTTTTCGACGGCGGGCTAAAAAGGCTCAACGTTAGCCTGGACTCCCTCGACCCCGAGCGCTTCAAGGCGCTGACCCGTACCGGCGATCTGGACAAGGTGATCGACGGCATTCGCGCCGCCAAGGAGGCGGGCTTCGAGCGCATCAAGCTCAACGCGGTGATTTTAAAAGGGCGTAACGACGACGAAGTGCTGGATCTGGTCGAATTCGCCCGCCGTGAGGGGCTCGATATCAGCTTTATCGAGGAGATGCCGCTGGGGGATGTGTCGGATCATTCCCGGGCGGAGACCTTCTACTCGAGCGACGACGTCAAGGCGCTAATCGAGGCGCGTTACCCGCTGACCCCGAGCACGGTGACGACCCCCGGGCCTTCGCGCTATTACCAAATGAGCGACAGCGACAGCCGTGTCGGGTTTATTTCGCCCCACACCCACAACTTCTGTGAAAGCTGCAATCGCGTGCGCGTCACCGTCGAGGGGCGGCTTTTACTCTGTTTGGGCAACGAGCACTCGGTGGACCTGCGCGCGGTCATGCGCCGCCACCCCGGCGACATGGACGCGCTCAAACGCGCCATCATCGATGCGCTGCCGCTAAAACCCGAGCGTCACCACTTCACCACCGACGGCGATGTCCAAGTGGTGCGCTTCATGAATATGACCGGCGGCTAGGCGGTGGCGACGGTGCGCATCCCCACCCACGTGGTGACCGGCTTTTTGGGCAGTGGCAAGACCACGCTTATCCACAGCCTGATCGAGCAAAAGCCTGTGGACGAGAAATGGGCGATTCTGGTCAACGAGTTCGGCCAGATCGGCATCGACCAGGCGATGTTCGAAGACCGGGACGATGTGGTGGTGAAAGGCCTGCCCGGGGGCTGTCTGTGCTGCCAGCTCGCGTTCGTGTTGCAGGCGGCGCTGGTGAGCTTGGTCACCCGCACCCAACCCGACCGGCTGATCATCGAACCCTCGGGGCTTGGCCACCCGGCGGGGCTTTTGGACCTGCTGCGCGGCGAGGCTTTTGCCTCGACCCTCGAGGTGCGCGATATCATCGCCACCCTCGACCCGCGCCGGCTGGACGAGGCCCGCGTGCGCGAGCACGAGACCTTCAACGACCAGCTCGCCGTGGCCGATGCGCTGGCGCTGACCATGACCGAGCAGGCAAGCGCTTTACAGATCGAACGTGGCGATGCGTTTATCGAAACGCTTTGGCCCGCCCCCAAATGGGTGCACCGGGCCGCTGGCGGCACGCTCCCGCTTTCGCTTCTTCTTCAAAGCGAGCCCACCGCGGCCGAAGAGCGCGCCCGGCCCGCCGCGCATCGAGCCCTCGAGGCGCCTCCTTCTGTCGACGGTGTTTTTTTCGATGCGCCGCCCGAGCCCGGCGCCCCGCGCGTCGAAACCGCCAACGCCTTGGGCTACGCAAGTACCGGGCTTCGCTGGCACCCAAGCGAGCGCTTCGATCTTGACCAGCTCGCCCAGGTGCTTTCGACACTCCCCAAAAAGGCGCGGGCCAAGGGCGTCTTCAACACTGCCGATGGCTGGAAGCGGCTCAACCGAGGCCTGGGCACCTTGAGCATCGAGGCAAGCGCCTGGCGCCAGGACTCGCGCCTCGAGATCATCCTTCCCACGGAATGCCCGGCGCTGGACCCGCGCCAGTTGCTCGATCGCCTGCACGCTCTTACGTCCCGCTCGTACCCAGCGCTTGGCGCGTGAGCGCGGCCACCGGCATGGGCCGGCCGAAGAGATACCCCTGATACGAGAGGCAGCCGTGGGCAAGAAGCCAGGCGTACTGCTCGCGGGTTTCTACGCCTTCAGCGATCACATCCAGGTTCAAACTTTTCGCCAGGGCGATGGTACTTTCCACGATGGCGGCGTTGGCCGTGCTGCCCGGTATCTGCTGCACGAAAGACTGGTCGATCTTGAGCTGATCCAACGGCAACTGGGCCAGGTAGGCGAGCGACGAGTAGCCGGTGCCGAAATCGTCCAGCGAGAAACGTACACCCCGGGCTTTCAGGCGCAGCATGGTCTCGCGCACCTCGCTCGGCGCTTCGACAAACAGCGACTCGGTCACTTCGAGCTTCAACTGCTCCAGCGGCGCGCAGGTGCGGGCAAACACACTTTCGATGCGCTCGGCAAAGCCTGACTCGCGAAACTGTACCGGGCTGATATTCACCGAGATGGTCAACCGCCCTAACACCGGATGCCCGGCCCACTCGTTGAGCTGCCAGCAGGCCTGCTCGAGTATCCACTCGCCGACTTCGTTGATCAGGCCGGTGGTTTCCAAAAGCGGTATGAACTCGCCCGGCGAAATGATCCCCCGCTCCGCGTGGTGCCAGCGCAGCAGCACTTCCATACCACTCATGACGCCGCGCGGGTCGACCTGGGGCTGGTAGTAAAGCTGCCACTGCTTGAAGATCACCGCCTGGCGAAGATCGGACTCCAGCCGTACCCGGGCCAGCAGCTCGGCCTGCATGCCCGGGTTGAAAAAGCGTAGCGTTTGACGCCCGTTGCCTTTGGCCTGGGAGAGCGCCATATCCGCCTGCTGGAGATAGTCGTCCATGTTGTGCTGGTCGCTTGACATCATCGTGACCCCGGCGCTGACGGTGATCGTTGCCAGGCTATTATTGAGCTTGATAGGCTCGTTCAGCGACTCCATCAGCTTGTGGGCAATGCCCTGGGCAAGCTGGTGCGTCTGCGCCAGGTTGCTGTTGACGCCTTCGATCAGCACGGCAAATTCGTCGCCCCCGAGCCTTGCCAGGGTGTCGGTATCGCGCAGCATCCGCGAAAGCCGCTGCGCCACGCCCTGCAATAGCTGGTCGCCGGCGTGATACCCCTGGGTGTCGTTGACCTCCTTGAAATTATCGATATCGAAGAGCATGAGCGCACCGTAGCGCTGATGACGGTTGAGCTCTTTCAACGCCGTTTCCAAACGGTCCATGAACAGGCGCCGGTTGATCAGCCCGGTGAGCGGGTCGTAAAACGCCAGTTGATGTATCTCTTGCTCGGCCGCCTTGCGCTCGCTGATATCGCTGATGGTCGCAACGTAGTGGCTGAGCGCGCCGGCGTCATCGTAAATGGCGCTGATGGTGATCCACTGCGGGAAAAACTCGCCGTTTTTACGCTTGTTCCAGATCTCGCCTTCCCAGTTGCCCACTTGATTGACGCGCTGCCAAAGCTCGCGGTAGAACGCCGCGCCGTGCTGGCCCGAGCTGAACATCCGCGGGGTCTTGCCCACCATATCGGCGTCCTGGTAGCCGGTGATGCGCTTGAACGTGTCGTTGGTCTTTAGGATGTAGCCCTTTCGGTCGGTGATCAAAATACCCAGGTGGGTTTGAAAGGCAGCGGCGGCGATCTTGAGCTCCGCCTGGAGCCTTTTGTCCTCGGTCACATCGCGTACCACGGACAGCACACCGCTGAAGGTTCTGCTGACATCGACCAGCGGGCTCACCGTAGAATGGAAACAGTGGTGCTGACCGTTGATCACCAGCGAGTATTCGAAGGTTTTGACCTGATGAAAGCGCTTGACCCGGTCGAAGACATCGCTGAACGTTTCAGCGATGTCGGCGGGCAGGATGTTCGAAAAATGCTGGCCCAACGCCGCGTCCGGGTCGAGCAATAGAAGCCGCTGGTCGATGGCGTGAATATGGCGAAACCGCCCCTGCTCATCGAACACGAAGAGCAGGTCCTGCAGGGAATTGACCAGCGCGTCCAGGCGGACCTCGCGCTCGAGGGCATGGGCGCGGGCTGCCTCGCGCTCCTCGATACGCCTTTGCAAAAGGCGGGAAAGCGTTATCCGATTGAGGTAATGGCGAAGCCCCCAGCCCCCCAGCAGCGCGATGACCACCATGATGACGAGCAGCAATGCCGTGCGGTCGCGCCAATCGCTGAGCAGGCTTTGCAGGTCGACGCCGACCACGGCGTACACGGGATAGTCGCCGATACGCTCGAGACGAAACAGGCGCTCGCGCTGGTCGACCGGCGAGCGCATGCGAATGGCCTGGCCCGCCTCACCGCCGCCCACACGGCGCCACTGAGTCGGCGGTTCCAATCTTTGCCCTACCGTGACGTCCAGGGGCGGCTGTGAATGTCGGGCTATCAACTGGAAATCGGTATCGACCAGCGTGATGCTCTCGCCTTCATTCATGCTCAATTGCTGCAGCGCATCGGCAAAGATTTGCGGCTGGATGCGAGACACGGCGATACCGGCAAACTCGCCCAGCGCATTCTCCAACCGCTTGGCGTTGTACAGAAACACCTCGCCGCTTCCCGGGGAGCGCTGTAGGGTCGTCACCTCACGCGTGAGCTCGCTATCCCGGAACGCCTGAAAAAAGTCGGTGTTGCGGTAGGAGAACCCCAGGTAGTGCTCGTCGCTACTCAGTACGACGCGCCCCGAGGTATCGAGCACACCCATGGCGTCCACCGACGACACATACCGAGTGAGCTCGTCGATGGCCTGCTCGAGCGCCTGGCGGCTCTGTTCGTCGGAATCCTCGAACAGCTTAACCAACTCGTTGAGGCTAAAAAGCGCTTGCTCGCTCTGGCCCAAAACGCCCTGGGTCCACTGGGCCACGACGCCGACGCGGGCCTCCATGCGTACCGTGGCCGCTTCTATCTCCCGCTGGTACTGCTCGTAGACCAGCCAGCCGAACATGCTTGCCATGAAGAGCAGGGCCAGCACGTAGAGCAGTACGGCGCGCCGACTGGCGCTAGCGGTTACATCGGGCCCAATAGCGGCCGGGGGGGGAGTATCCGGTACAACGGACATTGCGCGTATGCCTTTTCTTAATAAACCCTGCAAACCGCTGTAATAACAGCCACCCGAGGCGCCATTTTCCTTTAAAAAACGTGGTCCTGTCTAATCGCAGCGTGCTACTTTCGATACAAACCGTTTTTATTGTAAATGATTTGTCAAGAAAGGCCGTTTCGTACAGCGGGAAGGAGGTGTCCATGGTATCGCTTGGGCAAATGAGTGACTACGAGATCCGCCTGGTCCGCGTGTTCAATACGGTGGTCGAGTGCGGCGGCTTTACCGCGGCGGAAACGACCCTGGGAATCAGCCGCTCGGCGATCAGCCAGCACATGAGTGACCTGGAAAAACGCGTGGGCTTGTCGCTTTGTCAGCGCGGGCGCGGCGGCTTTAGCCTCACCGAAGAGGGCAAGGAACTCTACCAGGCCGGGCTCACGCTGCTCGCCGCACTGGAAGCCTTTCGCAGCGACGTCAACGCCCTGCATCATACCATCAAGGGCGAGCTCAATATCGGCATTACCGATAATCTGGTCACGCTGCCCGCCATGAACGTCACCAATGCCCTCGCCGAGCTTACCGGACAAAGCAGTGAGGTAAGCGTCAACATCCATATGGAGCCCTCCGACGCGGTGATTCGCCAGGTGATGGACGGCCACTTGCACGTGGGCGTCGTCCCCAGCGTCAACCTGCCGGCAAGCCTGGAGACACGCTGGCTTTACGACGAGCCTTCTTATCTTTACTGCGGCGCCGGCCACCCGCTTTTCGAGACGACAAGCCAGCCCCCGGATGCGGCCGAAATTACCCGGGCGTCGGGGGTGGCGCCGCGCTACCCGCTCCCCCCCAAAGCGCGCCAGGCCCACGACGCCTTGACGCTACGTGCCTCGGCCTCGGACCGCGAGGGCGCGGCCTTTCTCATTCTCACCGGGCACTACATCGGCTTTTTACCCGAACACGTGGCCGCGCAATGGGTCGCCGCCGACAAAATGCGCCCGCTATGCACCGACCAGTACAGCTACCGTATTCCGTTCGTGCTGGTTACCCGCCGAGACCGGCGCCCCAACCGGGTAGTGGATGCCTTCTTGAGTCTGGTGAGCACCGCGGCGGCCGATACCTAGCCGCTGCTGGCAAGGCCAGGCGCGAACATTTCACTACAATCGTTGAATATAAATTGACGCAAATGGCCTCGATTAGCTGCTAAAGTGTTTTTAAAACTTGCATAAAAAATCAGCATCACGACCGGATCGACTCGTGTGTGAGGGGAAGCGCTTTTCATGAAGCGCTTCTCGTCTATCCGTGTCGATCGATGCACGAGGTGAGACCATGACGATTCAAGTAACCCGACGCGGGTTTTTCAAACTGGGGGCGGCAGGGCTTGCCACCTCCAGTATGGCGATGATGGGGTTCTCCCCGGAAGCCGCCGCCTCCTCCATTCGCCCTTTCAAGCTGACGCACACGAAAGAGACGCGCAATATCTGCACCTACTGCTCGGTAGGCTGCGGTGTGCTGATCTACAGCCGCGGCGATGAAGCGAGAAACGTTCAACAACAGATCATCCACATCGAGGGCGACCCGGACCACCCGGTGAGCCGCGGCGCGCTTTGTCCCAAGGGCGCGGGCCTGCTCGACTACGTGAAAAGCCCCTCGCGCCTGAAATTCCCCGAGGTGCGCGAGCCTGGCACCAACGAGTGGAAGCGCATCTCCTGGGAGGAAGCTAACGACCGTATCGCTCGCCACATAAAAGCCGATCGCGACGAGAACTTCGTCGCCACCGACGACGAAGGCCGTACGGTCAACCGTTGGACGACCACCGGCTTTTTGGCGGCCTCGGCCTCCTCCAACGAATCGGGCTATCTCACCCACAAGTTTGTCACCAGCCTTGGCATGCTGGCCTTCGACAACCAGGCGCGCGTTTGACACGGACCAACGGTGGCAGGTCTTGCCCCAACATTTGGTCGCGGTGCGATGACGAACCACTGGGTCGATATTCGCAATGCTGACGTCATTCTGGTCATGGGTGGCAACGCCGCCGAGGCGCATCCGGTCGGTTTTCGCTGGGTCACCGAAGCGAAAGAGCACAATAACGCCCAGCTTATGGTGGTGGACCCGCGCTTTACGCGTACGGCTTCTGTGGCGGACTTCTACGCGCCGATTCGTACCGGCACGGATATCGCCTTTCTCGGGGGCTTGATTCGCTATCTGATCGACAACGACCAGATTCAGCGCGACTACGTGCTCAACTACACCGACGCGGCGCTGTTGGTGGACGAAGGTTTTGGCTTCGAAGAGGGGCTGTTCGACAGCTACGACGAAACCACCCGCTCCTACGATAAGGAGAACTGGGTCTATCAAACCGGTGAAGACGGTTTCGCGCTTAGAGACGATACGCTGACGCACCCGCGCTGCGTCTACCGACTGCTGCGCGAGCACTTCGACGCCTACACGCCGGAAATGGTCTCCTCGATCTGCGGTACGCCCGTGGACAAGATAATGCGCGTGTGGGAGACGCTTGCGAGCACCGCCACGCCAGATCGCACCACCACGCTTTTGTACGCGCTTGGCTGGACACAGCACTCGCTGGGTTCGCAGATCATTCGTACCGCGGGCATGGTGCAACTGCTGCTGGGCAACATAGGCCAGCTCGGCGGCGGCGTGAACGCGCTGCGCGGTCACTCCAACATTCAGGGGCTGACCGACCTTGGCCTGCTCTCGAACCAGCTGACCGGCTACATCGCCGCACCGACGGACGACGAGGAAGACCTCGACACCTTCCTCGAGGCCCGGCGGCGGGCTCCGCTGCAGCCCAATCAGGTCTCCTACTGGCAAAACGCCGACGCGTTCTTCGTAAGCCTGATGAAGGCCTGGTACGGCGACAACGCCCGCGCGGACACCCAGTGGTGCTTCGACTGGCTGCCCAAGCTCGACAAGCCGCTCTACGATATCCTCGACACCTTTAACCGGATGTCGAAAGGCGAGATCTACGGCTACTTCTGTCAGGGCTTCAACCCGCTGGCGGCGATTCCCAACAAGGCGAAGGTGTCCCGCTCGCTTTCGAAACTGCGCTATCTGGTCTCGATCGACCCGCTCAATACGGAAACCGCCGAATTCTGGCGCAATGCCGGCGAGTACAACGACGTCGACCCGAGCGAGATCCAGACCGAGGTCTTCCGCCTGCCGGCGCTGTCATTCGCCGAGGACGCGGGTTCCACGGTCAACAGCGCCCGCTGGCTGCAGTGGCACTACCCCGCCGCGGACGGCCCCGGTGAGGCGCGCGCGGACACCCATATTCTGGGGGCCCTGTTCACCCGCGTGCGCGAGCTTTACGAGCGCGACGGGGGCGCCTTCCCGGACCCAATCCTGGGCCTTGCCTGGAACTACAAAAAGCCCGAGGAGCCCGCACCGGAAGAGCTTGCGCGGGAATACAACGGCCGCGCGCTGAGCGATGTGTACGTCGACGGGCGCCTGGTGCGTCCCATGGGTGAGCAGCTGGCGGGCTTTGGCGAGCTGCGCGACGACGGCTCGACGGCCTGCGGCTGCTGGATTTTCGCGGGCTCCTGGACCGAGGCCGGAAACCAGATGGCCAACCGCGACAACGCCGACCCCTACGGCATCGGCCAGACCCTGGGCTGGGCCTGGTCCTGGCCTGCCAACCGGCGCATTCTCTACAACCGCGCCTCGGCCAAGCTTGATGGCAGCCCCTGGTCCGAGCGTAAGTCGCTGGTGTGGTGGGATAGCGTGACGCGGCGCTGGACCGGTGCGGACGTGCCGGACTTCCCGGTCGACTCCGCCCCCACCCGCGGGCAGATGCCTTTCATCATGAACCCGGAGGGCGTGGGCAAGCTGTTCGCAAGCCAGGGCATGGCGGAAGGCCCCTTCCCCACCCACTACGAGCCGCTGGAGAGCCCGGTGCCGGAGGGCAACCTGCTCTTCCCGCGCAACAACCGGGTGCGCTACAACCCGGCGGCCCGGGTCTTCGACGAGGACCTGGCGATGATGGGCACCTGGGAGGATTACCCTTACGCGGCGACCACGTACCGCCTGACCGAGCACTTTCACTACTGGACCAAGCACGTGCACTTGAACGCGATCGTGCAGCCGGAGCAGTTCGTAGAGATCGGCGAGGCGCTGGGGAACGAACTCGGCATCGTAGAAGGCGATTGGGTACGGGTTTCATCGAAACGCGGCTACATTCGCGCCGTGGCGGTGGTTACCAAGCGGATCAAGGCGATTACCGTGGGGGACCGCATCGTGCACCAAGTCGGTATTCCGATCCACTGGGGCTTTTTGGGGCTCGCCAAGAAGGGCTTTTTGGCGAATACGCTGACGCCCTTCGTAGGCGATGCCAATACCCAGACCCCGGAGTTCAAATCCTTTCTGGTCAACGTTGAAAAAGACACCACAGGAGGCAGGGCATGAGCAATCCGCAAAATATCCTGCGCCGCTCGGCCACGACCACGACGCCCCCCCAGGGGCGTCACGAGGTCGAGCCCGTGGCCAAGCTGATCGATGTCAGCCGCTGTATCGGCTGCAAGGCGTGCCAGGTCGCCTGCATGGAGTGGAACGACGTGCGCGACGAGGTCGGCATCAATACCGGCACCTACAACAATCCCAATGATCTGACCGAAGACTCCTGGACGGTGATGCGCTTCACCGAGTTCGAGAACGCCCAAGGCGATCTCGAGTGGCTGATCCGCAAGGACGGCTGCATGCACTGCGCCGACCCGGGCTGTTTGACCGCTTGCCCGGCGCCGGGGGCCATCGTTCAGTACGCCAACGGTATCGTCGATTTCGACTCGGACAAGTGTATCGGCTGCGGCTACTGCGTGACCGGCTGCCCCTTCGACATTCCGCGGATCTCCGAGCGTGACAGCAAATCCTACAAGTGCACGCTCTGCTCGGATCGGGTCTCGGTGGGCCTGGAGCCCGCCTGCGTGAAAACCTGCCCAACCGGCTGTATCGAGTTCGGCTCCAAGGCGGACATGCTGACCCGCGCCGCCCAGCGCGTGGACGATCTGAAAGGGCGCGGCTTCAGTGAGGCGGGCATTTACGACCCGGCCGGCGTCGGCGGCACCCACGTCATGTACGTGCTGCACCACGCGGACACCCCGGACATCTACGCGGGCTTGCCTAATGACCCGAGCATTTCGCCCTTCGTCAGCGCCTGGAAAGGCCCGACCAAGCCGATCATGAGCGCGATCATCGGCATCACCGCGTTTGCCGGCTTCATGCACTACCTCACCAAGGGGCCGAAGGACGAGCCGCTGGATGAAGAGGTGTTCGGCCCGGAAGGCGAAGACGCCTACCTGCGCGATCATCCCACTGATGCGCCGGACGCCGAGCAGGCCGATGCTCGGCAGGAGAAGTGACGATGAAACGCGATTCTTACAAGCGTAACCAGCTGGGTCAGCGCATGATGCTGCGCTACCCGCCCTCTACCCGGGTCAACCACTGGACGATGGCGCTGAGCTTCATTTTGCTGGCGCTGTCGGGGCTGGCGTTCTTTCATCCGGCGTTTTTCTTTCTCTCCCACACCCTGGGCGGACCGGTATGGGCGCGCATTCTGCACCCGTTCATCGGCGTGGTGTTCTTTCTGCTCTTTGCTCTCATGGCCGTGGGCCACGTTCGCTCCAACCTGCCGATCAAAAACGACGTGCGCTGGATGAAGCAGCTCGATGATGTGCTGAGCAACCGCGATGAGAAAGTCCCGCCGATCGGCAAGTACAACCCGGGCCAAAAACTGGTGTTCTGGCTGCTGGTGCTCTGCGTGCCGACACTTCTGATCACCGGTGTGCTGATGTGGCGGCCCTGGTTTGCCGGCTACTTTCCGGTCACGGTGGTGCGTATCGCAAGCCTTTTGCACGCGGTGGCCGCCTTCGGGGCGATCGTCACGATCGTGGTGCACATCTACGCGGCGATTTGGATCAAGGGCTCGTTCGGCGCCATGATTCGCGGCTGGGTGACCCACGCCTGGGCCAAACACCACCACCCGCTCTGGTACGATGAACACGTTAAAGGCGAGCGCGAACGCCAATCCCGGGAGCCCACTCCGGCGGCCGACGACCCGCACCAACTCAACACTCAGGACTAACACGGGGCGCCAACGGCGCCCCGTGTGACAGGAGCAGGCATGAGCGAATGGATTTCCGATACGCTGCACGACCCCAAGCCGCCGCGCCACGGCGAGCCGCCATTGGTGGTGCTGCCGGAATCGCGCCTTTTCGCTACGCGGGCCACTCGCTTTAGCGAACTCGAAACGCGCTTCGATGAGATGGCGCCGTTTCTCGCCTTCAACGCCCACCTGGCCCGCGCTCAGCACCGTGTATTGAAGGATCGCAAGGCCGAGCCCTTTGAGTCACAAAGCTGGGATGTCGCGCTTGACCACGAGTTTCCGCCGCTCGCGCCCTCGGCACTGATCACTAGCCTGGATTGGCAGGCGGATCTAAACGCCCTGCTCGCAGAGCTCGACCGGGCGCTCGAGGCCGAAAACGCCACGTTCGCCGCCCAGCGTGAGCTACTCGCCAAGCTGGGGGGCCTCAGCGAGCGCAAGGTGGCCGAGCTTGCCCGGGCGATTGTCGAGCAGCAAGGCGTCGACGCCGAACTTCGCGGCCTGGCGCCGCTGGTCGGCGCGGCGCTCCAGGTGGCCTGGACGCGGCTGGCGCAGTCGCTTGCGCGGCTTCCCCACCGCCCCAAGGACGCAGCCCAGGGGCTTTGCCCCTGCTGCGGTACGCCGCCGGTGGCCTCTACCGTACAACTGGGTCGTCACCGCTCGCGGGTACGCTATCTGGTGTGCGGGCTTTGCGCCACCCAGTGGTACCTGGAGCGGACGCGCTGCAGCCACTGTTTCGACACCGAAAAGCTCGACTATATTGGTGTTGAAGGGCCGGACGGCAAGCGGGCCCTGCCCATTCGCGCCGAGAGTTGCGGGGCCTGCCGGGCAAGCGTTAAGTTAATGGACCGCGAATGGGAAGCCGACACCGACCCCTTTGCCGACGATATCGCAACGCTTGGCCTGGACGTGCTACTGGAAGAGCAGGGCTACGCCCGCGCCGGTTTCAACCCGCTGCTCGCCTTTGGCGGCGAGGACGGCTAGCCCCCGCGCCTGCGATATCACTCCCGGACACCGCTCGACACGGATGCAAGCCTGATGACGGATATCGCTCCCTCTAAAACAACCGAAGACTGGCGCCGCACGCTGCCCTCTGTCGACCGGCTGCTCAACCACCCGCACCTTTTGACGCTTGCGGCCCAGCACGGCAAGCCGCTTTGCAAGCGCATGACCCGCGACACGTTAAGCGCGCTGCGCCAGGCCCCGCTTCACGCGCCGCTGGATGACGAGGCGATTACCCGCCAGGTGCAGGCAAGGCTTCTGGAGGCTATCCGCCCCAACGCCCGCGCCGTGTTCAACCTGACCGGTACCGTGATCCACACCAACCTGGGCCGTGCGCTGCTCTCGGAGCCTGCCATCGACGCCATGGCAAGCGTTGCCCGCTCGCCGGTGGCGCTGGAGTACGACCTGGCCACCGGCGGGCGCGGCGACCGGGATGATCTCATCGAGGCGCTGATCTGCGAGCTGACCGGCGCCGAGGCCGCCACGGTAGTCAACAACAACGCCGCCGCGGTGGTGCTCACCCTGGGTGCTCTGGGCGCAGGGCGAGAAGGAATCGTCTCCCGCGGCGAGCTGATCGAGATCGGCGGCTCCTTTCGCATGCCGGATATCATGGCCGCCGCCGGTTGCCAGCTTCGCGAAGTCGGCACCACCAACCGCACGCATCCGCGCGATTACCGCGAGGCCATCAACGAAAACACCGGGCTTTTGGTCAAGGTGCACGCCTCCAACTACGCCATCGAAGGTTTTACCCAGTCAGTCGACGAAGCCGGCATGGCCGAGATCGCCCACGAAGCCGGGCTACCGCTGGTGGTGGACCTGGGCAGCGGCGCGTTGACCGACCTTTCCCGGTTTGGCCTGCCCTACGAGACCCAGCCCCTGGATGCCATCACCGCCGGCGCCGATGTCGTCACCTTCAGCGGCGACAAGCTTTTGGGCGGCCCTCAGGCGGGTATCATCGCGGGCAGCCGCGCCTGTATCGAGCGCATCAAGCGCCATCCCCTCAAGCGCGCGCTGCGCCTGGACAAACTCGTGCTGGCCGCTTTAGAGGCCACGCTCAGACACTACCGCGACGACGAACACCCGAATCAAACGCTGCCCACGCTCAGAATGCTCACCCGCCTCGAATCGGATATTCACGCGGCGGGCGAGCGCTTGATGGCGGCGCTCGCAACGCCGCCGGGGGGATACGAACTCGCCCTGGTGTCCTGCATGAGCCAGCTGGGCAGCGGCTCGCTCCCGGTGGATCGGCTACCCAGCAAAGCGCTGGTCATCGCCTCGACCGCAAAGCGGCGCGAGACCCGCGAGCGCGATCTGCGCCGGCTGGAAAGCGCGCTTCGCGGCCTGCCCCGGCCGATCATCGGGCGCATCAAGGAAGGCGCGCTATGGCTCGATTTACGCTGCCTTTTCCCTGACGACGAGGCGCTGCTCGCCGAGCAGCTACGCACCGCGCTGACCCAAGGGACGGCTTCATGATTCTGGCAACCGCCGGCCACGTCGACCACGGCAAGACCACGCTGATCCAGCAGCTGACCGGCGTCGACACCGACACGCTCAAGGAAGAGAAAAGCCGCGGGCTGACCATCGAGCCCGGCTTCGTCTACCCAGAGACCGACGGCAAGGCGGAGCTTGGCTTCATCGATGTGCCCGGCCACGAACGCTTTATACACAATATGCTTTCCGGCGTGGCCGGTGTGGACGGCGCGCTGTTGATCATCGCCTGCGATGATGGCGTCATGCCGCAAACCCGCGAACATTTGGCCATTCTTCAGCTGCTCTCGATTTCGATTACCGCCGTAGTACTGACCAAAAGCGACCTGACAAGCGCCGAGACCCACACGCTTCGCCGCCAGCAAGCCCAGGCCCTCGTCGGCGACGTACCGGTCTTTTGTGTCTCCGGGCGCACCGGCGAAGGCGTGGCGGCGCTATCCCAGTGGCTGAGCGAACGGGCCGAACGCTGGCAAGCGCGCCCGGCACCGGGGCGCTTTCGCCACGCCATCGACCGCGTGTTCAGTAAAAAAGGGGCGGGGCTCGTAGTGACCGGCACGGTGGTGGACGGCACCATCGAAGAAGGCCGTCACCTCTGGCTGCTGCCCCAGGGCGAGCGTGTGCGGGTGCGCGGACTGCGCCGCCAGAACCAGCCCTCCCAAAGCGCCCAGCGCGGCGACCGCTGCGCCCTCAACCTGGCCGGCATCGAGCGCGAAGACGTCGCCCGGGGCGATTGGCTGCTGGACGCACCGGCGCCGCTTCCCGGCAGCCAGCGCCTCGATGTCACGGTCAACCTGCTCGACTCGCTGGAGCGCGACACGCCTCACTGGACGCCGGTTCACGTGCATATTGGGGCGGCCCACCTGACCGGGCGTTTGGGGTTGCTGGAGGGCCAAAGCCTTGCCCCCGGCGGCCGGGCGCTGGGCCAGCTGACCCTCGACACCCCGCAACACGCCTGCTGCGGCGACCGCTTCGTCATCCGCACCCAAAGCGCCGACCACACCCTGGGCGGCGGGCGCGTGCTCGACCCGCAGCCACCCCGACGCGGCGCGCGGCGCCCCGAACGGCTGCGCACACTCAAAACCCTGGAGCAGGCGATTGAAAGCGGCGCGCCGGAGCGCCTCGAAGGCTACGCCGACACGCTGAAAACCCTGGCGCAGCAGCAAGCCAACGGCGTATCGCTTGTCGCGCTGGCCGCCACCTTCAACCGCCCACTCGAGGCGCTGGAAAGCCAAGCGAGCGAGCAGGGTTTGACGCTGCTCAGCGCCGGCGAAGAGCACCGCGCGTTCGACCCGGCGAACCTCGCAGCACTCGGCCAGACGCTTTGCCAGGCGCTGGAGGCATACCACGAGAATGCCCCCTCCGAAGTCGGTGTGGAGCGTGACCGTCTGCGCCGTTGGGTCGCCTCCAAATGGCCGGACGGCATCTTTCGCCGCTGGCTGGACACGCTGATTCAGGCAAACCAGGTTCGCGCCCAGGGCCCCTTCATCGCGCTACCCGAGCACCGCGCCCGCCTCGATGAGGCCGACGAAGCACAGTCCCAGACATTATTGCCCCTGTTGGAAGCGACCTTCGATCCCCCTCGCGTGCGCGATATCGCCCATGCCCAGCAGCTCGATGAGCCCCGGGTACGCGAGGTGCTGCGCGCCAATGCGCGTTTAGGGCGGCTGTTCGAGGTCCGCAAGGATCATTTCTACCCGCTGGCCACATTGCAACGTCTGGCCGAACAGGTGGAGACCCTCGAGGCCGACCATGGCGCCATCACCGCCGCCGGCTACCGCGACCGTACCGGCGTCGGTCGCAAGCTCGCCATCGCCCAGCTCGAATTCTTCGACCGCGTCGGTTATACCCGGCGCGTGCGCGACGAGCGTAAGCTGCGCCAGCCTGGCATGTGGCGTTAAAAACCGTTAGGCTTTCCTGGTGTGTGAGGAGGAGGATCGTTCCCCGGTGGGGCGACCGGACTTCAACTCCGTGTAGGGGCTGCCATGCAGCCCCTGGTGAGTTCGACTCTCACCCTCCTCCGCCATTTTTTTGGCCGTGCCCCTCAGCGCGATTGCGCCGCCGCAACGCCTCCCGCCGCGCGCTCATGGCCAAGCACAGTGCTGGCCACGTAGTAAACCACCGCCCCCAGGGCCGAGCCGGTAAACCAGCCGTAGTCGTAGAACCAGCTCATCGTACCGGTCAAAAGCGCCATCAATGTCAGCGCGACGGGCACGCCGAAGGCGATAAAGCCTGCGATGTTCACCGCCGGGTAAGCGCGCCCATCCTGGTACAAGCTCGGCACATCCAACTGCTGCTTTTTGATCAAAAAGTAATCCACCGCCATGATGCCGGCGATCGGCCCCAGCAGGCTCGAGTACCCCAGCAGCCAGTTGGAGTACATCTGCTCGAGCGACACCCCCTGAGCGATCACCCCCGCCTTTTGCAGAAGGTCGTAGCCCATCAATAGAACCCCGACGAGCCCGGTCAACAGCACCCCGCGGGTCTGATTGATCAACTTCGGCGCGATGTTCTGAAAGTCGTTGGTGGGCGAGACGATGTTGGAGGCGGTGTTGGTCGAAATGGTTGCCACGACGATCAGCAGCATCGCCAGAATCACCCAGAACGGGCTGTCGATGAAACCGATCAGGCGCACCGGGTCCGCCACCGTCTGCCCCACCAGGGACTCGGAGGCTGCCGTCATCACCACGCCAAGGGAGGCGAAGAAAAACATGGTCAGCGGCAGGCCGATGATCTGGCCGACGATTTGATCCTTCTGGCTTTTGGCGAAACGGCTAAAGTCGGGAATATTCAGCGAAAGCGTGGCCCAAAAGCCGACCATCGCGGTCAGGCCCGCAAAGAAGTAGCCGTAGACCGAGGCGCCTTCGGGCCGCGACGGTGGCTGCGCCAAAAGCGCGGTCATCGACATGTTCGGCCATGCCCACACCATCAAGCCAATGCCCACCAGCAACAGCAAAGGCGCGGCGAGCGTCTCCATCCATTTGATCGACTCCGCCCCGCGAATCACCACGTAAAGATTCATTGCCCCGAATACAAAAAAGCCGATCACCTCGCCGACCCCGCCAAGCGCCGCCCAGGCGGGAAACAGCGCCGACAGCAGCAGGTGAATGGCCAGGCCCCCGAACATAGTCTGAATACCGAACCAGCCACACCCCACCAGCGCGCGCACCAGACACGGCACGTTGGAGCCCAAAATGCCGAAGGAGGAGCGCAGCACGATCGGAAACGGAATGCCGAATTTGGTTCCGGGAAAGGCATTGAGCGTCAACGGCAGCAGCAAAATGACGTTGGCGAGAAAAATGGCAAACAGCGCCTCCCCCACACTCAAGCCAAAATACGCCGTTAATACGCCGCCCAGGGTATAGGTGGGCACGCAGATCGCCATGCCCACCCAAAGGGCGGCAATGTTCCATTTGCTCCAGGTGCGCTCGGCGGCGGTGGTGGGGGCGATATCCTCATTGAAGCGCGGGCTATCGCGCACGTCGTTATTCACTTCAAGCTCGATCAATCCTTCTCGATCCACCATCCGGGATGCTGAAACGGTCATGAGTTCCTCCTCGAAGAGCCACTGTCTATTATCGTTATTGAGTCAGCTAAAATCAGGTCATCTAAAACCAAGTCATCTGAAACCAGAGCAATAAGTGTGCCTAACCGTACACAACGGCGCATAACTTATTGATAAAAAGCTGACTTATTCGACAGTTAAAGCGCCTCTTTACAGTTGTTTTTATTTTATTGAGCGTTATTAAAAACCACTCGTTAAAGAGGGTACGCCTAAAAATAAAAAAGCACCACAAAAGCGCGGACTAACGTAAATAATTCTTAGAAAACACATTAAAGCCATGATTTTAATGAAGTAAAAAGATGACGGAAATAAGTGCATCGATTCACCAAGGTGGCAACCAATGACCTAAAACCAAGATTAATCATAAACTTACGGACACTTATAAAAACACTTGAAACAGCAGGGTTTATACAACTAATCTAAAAACTGTCTTCACGGACAGCTTTTAAAACAACAACGGCCTTTTGATTAAAAGAGGCTTAACAGCACGCCACTAACGCCAACAATACTTTCAACGGATAACCGCCTCATTGAGTGGGGCGGGGTGTGTGACGACGAGAGAGGGCTCTTGCATGCAAACAATGAAAATCGGCTTGATTCAAATGGGGCTAAAAGCGAGCACGGATGCCGACCCGGCAGAGATTCGCGATGCCATGAACGAGGCGCACCTGCCGATGATCGAGCAGGCCGCCGAGCAAGGCGTTCAGGTGCTCTGTTTTCAGGAGGTATTCAACCAACCGTACTTCTGCCCCAGCCAGGACGAAAAGTGGTACGCCGCTGCCGAAAAGGTGCCCGAGGGCCCCACCTGCCAGATGATGCAGAAACTCGCCGCCGAGCACCACATGGTCATCATCGTGCCGGTCTATGAAGAGACCGAAACCGGCGTTTACTACAACACCGCGGCGGTGTTCGACGCCGACGGCAGCTACTTGGGTAAATATCACAAAACGCACATTCCCCAGGTCGCCGGCTTCTGGGAGAAGTACTTCTTCAAACCGGGCCAGTCCAACTGGCCGGTCTTCGATACCGCTTTCGGCAAGATTGGCGTGTACATCTGCTACGACCGCCACTTCCCCGAAGGTTGGCGGGCGCTGGCACTTAACGGCGCCGAGGTCATCTTCAATCCTTCCGCCACGGTCGCCGGGCTTTCCCAATACCTTTGGGAGCTCGAACAACCCGCCTCCGCCGCCGCCAACGGCTGCTTCATCGCCGCCATCAACCGGGTGGGTACCGAGGCGCCCTGGAACATCGGCGACTTCTACGGCTCGAGCTATATCGTCAACCCGCGCGGCAAGATCGAAGCTCAGGCCAGCGCCACCGAGGACGAGCTGCTCGTCCACGAGATCGACCTGGACGCGGTACGCGAGGCGCGCAACAACTGGCAGTTCTTCCGCGACCGCCGCCCCGAGACCTACACGCGCCTGACCGACGGCGAGTAATCAAGCGACTGACTGGATAAGCAGGAGTAACGCAATGAGCCTATTGATCAAGGGCGGCACGGTCGTCACCCATGCCGACACCTACCGCGCCGACGTCCTCTGCGTGAATGGCAAGATCGAAGCCATCGGCACCGACCTGAACGTTCCCGCCGACTGCGAAACCATCGACGCCAGCGACCAGCTGGTCATGCCCGGCGGTATCGACCCGCACACCCACATGCAGATGCCCTTCATGGGCGCGGTGGCCAGCGAAGATTTCTACACCGGCACCGCCGCGGCCATGGCCGGCGGCACGACGACGATCATCGATTTCGTCATCCCTCAACCCGGCCAATCGCTTTTGGAAGCCTTCGACACTTGGCAGGGCTGGGCGGAGAAAGCCGCCACCGACTTCGCCTTTCACGTGGCGATCACTTGGTGGGACGAGAGCGTCAAGGAGGAGATGGGCACGCTGGTCCATGAGCACGGCGTGAACAGCTTCAAGCACTTCATGGCCTACAAGGGCGCGATCATGGCCACCGACGATATCCTGGTGGAGAGCTTTTCGCGCTGCCTGGAGCTGGGTGCGGTGCCCACGGTGCACGCCGAAAACGGCGAGCTGGTCTACCACATGCAGCAGAAACTGCTCGCCCAGGGCATTACCGGGCCCGAGGCGCACCCGCTTTCCCGCCCACCGCAAGTGGAAGGCGAGGCGGCCAGCCGCGCCATTCGTATTGCCAGTACGTTAGGCGCACCGGTATATCTGGTCCACGTTTCCACCAAGGACGCGGTGGACGAGATCGCCTACGCCCGACGCCAGGGCCACGCGGTGTACGGCGAGGCGCTGGCCGGACATTTGATGATCGACGACAGCGTCTACCAGAACCCGGACTGGGCCACCGCCGCGGCCCACGTAATGAGCCCGCCCTTTCGCCCGAAAGGCCATCAGGAGGCCCTCTGGCACGGCCTGCAATCCGGCAACCTGCAAACCACCGCCACCGACCACTGCTGCTTCTGCGAAGAGCAGAAAGCCGCGGGCAAGGAGGACTTCACCAAGATCCCCAACGGCACCGCCGGGGTCGAGGACCGCTTGGCCGTCCTCTGGGACGAAGGCGTGAACACCGGCAAGCTCTCGCCCCAGGAGTTCGTCGCGGTGACCTCCACCAATACCGCCAACATCTTCAATTTGTACCCGCGCAAGGGCGCCATCCAGGTAGGGTCGGATGCCGATATCGTCGTCTGGGACCCTAACGGCACCCGCACGATCTCTGCCAAAACCCACCATCAAAATGTCGATTTCAATATTTTCGAGGGCAAGACGGTGCGCGGTATCGCCCGCCATACCGTAAGCCAGGGCAAGTGGGTGTGGCGTAACGCCGAGGAGCTTCACGCCGAGCGTGGCGCCGGGCGCTATCTTGAGCGCCCGGCCTACCCCGGCGTCTTCGAGCAGCTCAAAAAGCGCGCCGAGCGTGAAGCCCCCAAGGCCGTGAGCCGCTAATAACGCTAATAACAACCCGGGAGAAACGACCGTGACCCATTCCCTCGACCACCTGCCCAGCGCCAAAGAGGTCGGCACCTTCGACCCCGAGGCGCTTGCCCGCAATTTCAGCGATATTCACCCGCCGCTCACGGATCGCCAGGCGATCATCGAGAGCCAGCGCTGTCTCTACTGCTTCGATGCGCCCTGCGTCGAGGCCTGCCCTTCGGAGATCGACGTGCCGAGCTTCATTCGCCAGATCAGCGAAGGCAACGTCAACGGCGCAGCACAAACGATTCTGGAGGCCAATATCCTGGGCGGTAGCTGCGCCCGGGTCTGCCCGACGGAAATACTCTGCGAAAAAAGCTGCGTGCGTAACCACGACGCGGAGTGCCAGCCGGTGCTGATCGGCCTTTTACAGCGCCACGCCACGGATAACATGGACTTCGACGGCCACCCTTTCCAACGGGAAGCGCCGACCGGCAAGCACATCGCCGTGGTGGGCGCCGGCCCCGCCGGGCTCTCCTGCGCGCATCGCCTGGCGCTTTTGGGCCACCAGGTGACGATTTTCGAAGCCGAGCAAAAACCCGGCGGCTTGAACGAGTACGGTATCGCCCGCTACAAGATGACCGACGACTTCGCCCGCCGGGAGGTCGAGTTCCTGCTCGGCGTGGGCGGCATCACCATCGAGTACGGCCAGCGCCTGGGTGACAACCTGACGCTCGAGGCACTGCGCGAGCGCCACGACAGCGTCTTTCTAGGCCTTGGGCTAGGCACCAGCCGGGCGCTTGGGCTGGTGGATGAAAACGCCCCGGGCTTGCTGCCCGCGGTGGAGTACATCAAACCACTGCGCCAGCAGGCGGATCTCGAGCGGTTGGCGGTGGCCAATCGCTGCATCGTCATCGGCGCGGGCAATACGGCGATCGACATGGCCACCCAGATGGCCAGGCTGGGCGCCAAAGAGGTATCGCTGGTCTACCGCCGCGGCAGCGAAGCGATGTCCGCCACCCACCACGAACAGGACATCGCCAAGGCGAACGGCGTGCGCATCGTGACCTGGGCGCAGCCCGACGAAGTGCTGCTCGACGAGCAGGGCCGGGTGGCCGGCATGCGCTTTGCAGCCACCAAGGACGAGGACGGGCGCCTGGTGAGCACCGGCGAGACCTTCGAGATCGCCGCCAACGCGATTTTCAAGGCGATCGGCCAAGGGTTCGACGGCCAAAGCCTGGCCGATGTCACCGACCTCGGTCGCGAGGGCGAGCGCATCGGCGTCGACGAGCGCTTTCAAACCTCGCTGGCGGGCGTCTACGCCGGCGGTGACTGCATCGCCCCGGGCCAGGATCTGACCGTCCAGGCGGTGCAGCACGGTAAGCTCGCCGCCCACGCCATCCACCAAGCTCTGACCGCCCAGCAGGAGGCCGCATGAACACATTCGCATTTACCCCCAACGCCAGGCAGCAAAGCCGCGAAAACATCGTCAACGGTGTCGATCTTTCGGTGAACTTCGCTGGCATCAAGGCCCCCAACCCCTTCTGGCTCGCCTCCGCCCCGCCCACGGACAAGGCCTACAACGTGACCCGTGCGTTTGAAGCGGGCTGGGGCGGCGTGGTCTGGAAAACCCTTGGCGAAGAGCCGCCGGCGGTGAACGTCTCCTCGCGCTACTCCGCCCACTACGGCAAGAACCGCGAGGTGATCGGCTTCAACAACATCGAGCTGATCACCGACCGCTCGCTGGAGGTGAACCTGGCGGAGATCACCCAGGTGAAGAAAGACTGGCCGGACCGGGCGCTGGTCGTCTCGATCATGGTGCCCTGCGTGGAGGAGTCCTGGGCGTACATCCTGCCACGAGTCGAGGCCACCGGCGCCGACGGTATCGAGCTAAACCTGGGCTGCCCTCACGGCATGCCGGAGCGCGGCATGGGCGCAGCGGTGGGCCAGAACCCGGATCTGATCGAGCAGGTCACCGCCTGGTGCAAGAAGTACTACTCCAAACCGGTGATCGTGAAGCTGACTCCGAACATCACCGACATTCGCGTGGGTGCCCGGGCGGCGCTGCGCGGCGGGGCGGATGCGGTCGCGTTGATCAATACCATCAACTCGATCTCCAGCATCGATCTGGACAACATGGTCGCCAAGCCCACGGTGGGTCATCAAAGCACCCACGGCGGCTATTGCGGCAGCGCCGTCAAGCCCATCGCCATGAACATGGTGGCCGAGATCGCCCGGGACCCGGCAACGCCCACGCTGCCCATCTCCGGCATCGGCGGTATTGCCAGCTGGCGGGATGCGGCGGAGTTCATCGCCCTGGGGGCGGGCAGCGTGCAGGTCTGCACCGCGGCGATGCTCAACGGCTTTCGCATCGTCGAGGAGATGAAAGATGGCCTGTCGCGCTGGATGGCAGAGAAAGGCTATGACTCCATCGAGGCGTTCTCGCGCAAGGCGATCCCGCAGACCACCGACTGGAAGCACCTGGACATCAACTTCCAGACCATCGCCCATATCGACCAGGACCTGTGCATCGAGTGCGGGCGCTGTTATATCGCCTGTGAGGACACCTCGCACCAGTCGATCGCCAAGCTCGCCGAGCCCGACGGCTCGCGCCGTTACGAAATCATCGAGGAAGAGTGCGTGGGCTGTAACCTCTGCCAGATCACCTGCCCGGTAGAGAACTGCATCACCATGGTGCCCCAGGACACCGGCAAGCCCTTCCTGGCCTGGGACCACGACCCGCGCAACCCCTTCAAGGCCGCGGGCTAACTGCCTTTAGCGCCCTGCGGGGCGCTTTTTTTGGGCTCGGCCACCATCACGTAATCCGCCCCGTGGCTGAGCCCACCCTCGATCTCGATATGCTCAAGCGCCCGGCGCTCCAGGTCGTCGACGTGCTTGAGCATCGCCCGGGCCAGATTGCGATCAGCGATGGTCGCCATACGCTGGCGACACATTTTCATCTGCCCCTCGACGAATTTCCTGGCGTAGCGAATCGGGAAGCGCTTGCTCTCGACGACCTCGAAACCGGCACGGCCCAACTGGCGCTCGACCCAAGCGCTCGGGTACTCGCGGTAGGTGCGCTCGCCGGCCAGCAACAGGCAGGCGTCGCGCAGCCGGCCGATCTCCACCACCAGTTTGCCCGCGGCGGTCGTTGCATCGAAGGGCACGTAGGGCTCGAGGCCGACCAGGTAAAGGCGTTTTTTGGTGAGCGCACAAAGCCGCGGGAAAAGCTCGTCCTGCCAGTAAGGGGCGAAGCCGTCGATGGCGCCGAGCAGGTAATCCGCCAGCACGGTGTCGAAGCGCTCCCCTGCCAGAAAGCGCGGGTCTTGCCAGTTGCCCAGTACCAAACGGTCCTGGTCGCGTTTTCTCCCTTCCACCGCGCGCTCGACGCTTTGCGCCATGCCGCCGGCACCGGTGACCGCCGTCCAGCTCTCGGTGTTCAAAGCGCTGACCCAGCCAATCGAGTTGACGCCGGTCCCGGCGTCCAGAAAGTGGCCCCAGGGGCGCTCGCCCTGTAGCGCTTCGATATGCTCGAAAAGTAGTGAGGCCACGTGCCCCTCCCAAAACTGGTTGCCCTTTTGAATGGCCGAACGAGGCCATTTATTTAATTACATTATAACATATCAAATAAAACCATTAACCGCGAGCTTCCCGAGGCGCTCGTGAATTCAATGAATTAGCGTGACAGCCTCAGACTAATTTGCCATTATGATAATCGATCTCATATACAATACTTTCTCAAAAAGGAGACATCATGAAAAAAATGCCCCTCAACAACGCCGCCCTGAAGACACCGGTCATCACGGCGTCGCTGCTCGCGGCCGCCATGAGCGCGTCCGCCCATGCCGATGAGCGCTTCGCCGTTTTCGATCTGGGCAGCCTGGACACCCTGGACGCGCTGGGCGCAAGCGACCAGGTCGT
The DNA here is from genome assembly GCF_968212445.1 of Vreelandella sp. GE22. Taxonomy (NCBI): domain Bacteria; kingdom Pseudomonadati; phylum Pseudomonadota; class Gammaproteobacteria; order Oceanospirillales; family Halomonadaceae; genus Vreelandella; species Vreelandella sp. GE22. The sequence continues at coordinate 433,126 of NZ_OZ309110.1, read as the reverse complement.
GGGCCTGCCCAAGCAGGTGCTGCCGGACTACCTTGCTCACTTCGACACCGACGAGTACACCGACCTTGGTGGACTAAAAAGCCCGGATCTCGAGGCGCTCGAACAGAGCGAACCGACGCTGATCGTCTACACCGGCCGCCAAAACGAATCGAAAGCAGAGTTCGAAGAGCTCGCGCCGCTGTTCGATGCCGGTATTGCCGGTGACGACTACCTGGCCGCCTTCGACGACAACGTCCGCACTTTGGCCGAGCACGCCGGCGTCGAAGAGCAAGCCGAAACCTCGCTCGAAACGCTACACAACGAAATCGAAAACCAGCGCGAGGCGCTCAGCGATGCCCCGCGCACCCTGGTCGTCACCCATAACGACGGCAGCTACTCGCTCAACGAGCACCCGGTGGTCCACGATGTGCTGGGGGTCGCGACCCAGGACATCCCCGAGAGCGCCGAACGACGCACGTTTGGCGAGCGCACCTTTGTCACGCTAACGCCCGAGACGATTGCCGAGATCGACCCCGAGCGCCTGCTGGTCGTCGACCGTAGCGCCGCCATCGGCCAGGACCCCGCCGATGCCGACGAACTGCGCCAGCAGCTCGCGGACGCCGGCGCGGATAACGCCGAGGTGGCACTGCTCTCGCCGGAGCTTTGGTATCTTTCCGGCGGCGGCCTGCAGAGCCTGACGCTACAGATCGAAGAAGTGGTCAGCGCACTGGCGACCCAGCCGTAACGCCCCTTGGGTACGCAAGCCCCTCCCACCTGATGGGCAGGGGCTTTTTTATGGAAGTAACCTGGGCGACACCTGGCGTCAAACCATTAAGCCCCTGTTCTGGCACTATTATTGCTTATTGTTAGTACTACGTTGCGAACAATTACGTTGCTAACCATGAGGCCACGCCCGTGCAAACTTCCGACTATCCCCTAAAAGAGGTACCCCAAAGCGCTCGCAAGGGGCTTTTATCCACATCGGTGGTCCTGCTCGGGTTCACCTTCTTCACCGCCACCATGTGGGCCGGCGGCTCGCTGGGCCAGGCGTTTCCCATCGGCCAGCTTTTATGGATCATTCTGGCGGGCAATTTGCTACTCGGCACCTACGCCGCGGCCCTTGGCTATATCGCCTGCAAAAGCGGCTTGAATGCCGTATTGATGGGACGCTTCTGCTTTGGCGAAAAAGGCAGCAAGCTGTCGGATTTCATCCTCGGCTTTACCCAGATCGGCTGGTACGCCTGGGGCACCGCGACCATTGCGGTAGTGCTGGTACGCACCACGGGGATGCCCGAATGGATGGAAAGCCCCTTAATGGTGCTTTTTGGCTTCGGCTTTTGCATCACGGCGATGATCGGCTACCGCGGTATGGACTGGCTTTCGCGTTTTGCCGTGCCGGCGATGATGCTGTTCATCTTGATCAGCCTGTTCACCGGCCTGGTGGACGTGGGCGGCCTGGCCGGACTTGGCCAGCAAACGCCCACCGAAAGCATGAGCGTGGCCGCGGCGGTCACGGTGATCATCGGCACCTTCATCAGCGGCGGCACCCAAGCCACCAACTGGAGCCGCTTCGCCAAAAGCCCGCGCACGGCGGTGGTGGCCACGCTGGCGGCTTTTTTGGTGGGTAACGGGCTCATGGTACTGACCGGCGCCCTGGGCGCCATGATCTATCAGCAGGCGGACATCGTGGACGTGCTCATCGCCCAGGGCTTCGTCTCCATGGCGGTGCTGATGCTGTTTCTCAACATCTGGACCACCCAGGACAACACCATCTACAACTTTGCCGTAGCCGGCTGTAACCTGCTGCGCACTAAACGCCGCCGGCTGGTCACTGTGGCCGGCGCGGCCATCGGTACCGTACTCGCGGTGGGCGGCATGTATAACCTGCTGATTCCCTTTTTGGTGTTGCTGGGTACGTTCATCCCGCCGATGGGCGGGGTGATCATGGCGGATTTTTGGCTGAAACATAAAGGCCGTTACCCGGCGCTGGACACCGCGCGACTTCCCGACTTCAACCGCCGAGGCCTTGCTGCCTACGCGCTCGGCGCGGGCGCGGCCTACTTTTCGCCGCTGCTGCCCCCGTTGGTGGGAGTGCTGGCCGCTGCGCTAAGCTACGCCGTACTGCTTCGCCTGAACCAGGCTTCTTCAACCGCCCCCTCACCCGCTACCGCTAAACAATAAGTGAGCTTCCCATGGATATCGTCAATGCCCGCCTGCGCCACCGCTCCGAGCTTTTTCATCTTACGATCGAGGACGGCGTGTTTAGCGCCATTACTGCCCAAAACGCGCACCGTCAGGCGACGCCAGAACAAACCGATGCCAAAGGCCAACTGGTCTGCGCGCCTTTCATCGAACCCCACATTCACCTGGACGCTGCGCTGACCGCCGGCGAGCCTGCCTGGAACGAAAGCGGCACCCTGTTCGAGGGTATCGAGCGCTGGGGCGAGCGCAAGCCGATGCTCTCGGAAAACGATATTCGCGAACGCGTTTACAGAACGCTCAACCTGCTGATCGGCAACGGTGTTCAGTTCGTGCGTACCCACGCCGACACCAGCGACCCGAGCCTGGTCGGCCTGCGCACGCTGTGTGCGCTTCGCGACGAGCTCAAGGACAAGATCGAGATTCAGGTGGTGGCGTTTCCCCAGGACGGGTTGCTCTCCTATCCCGGCGGCGACAAGCTCATGGAAGAGGCGCTGGAGATCGGCGCCGACGTGGTCGGCGGCATCCCGCACTTCGAGTACACCCGGGAGCTAGGCGTGGCCTCCATGAAGCGCGTCATCGAGTTGGCCCTGAAGTACGACCGGCTGGTGGACGTGCACTGCGACGAGATCGACGACCCCAACTCACGCTTTCTCGAAGTGTTGGCGGCCGAGGCGCTGTTCAACGACTTGGGCTCGCGGGTGACCGCCAGCCACACCGTGGCCATGCACTCCTACGATAACGCCTACTGCTCGAAGCTCTTCTTGCTGCTCAAGAAGTCAGGCATCAACTTCATCTCCTGCCCGACCGAGAGCATTCACTTGCAGGGGCGCTTCGACACCTACCCCAAACGCCGCGGCGTCACACGCGTGAAAGAGCTCAATGAGGCGGGTATCAACGTCTGCTTCGCCGAGGACTCGATTTTTGATCCCTGGTATTCGCTGGGTAACGGCAAGCTCTTGCGCACACTGGATTTCGGCCTGCATATCTGTCAGATGATGGGCTATAAGGACTTCAGCCAAGCGCTGTCGCTTGTGACCGACAACAGCGCGCGCACGCTCAATATCCAGGAGCGCTACGGTATCGAGGTGGGCAAACCGGCAAGCTTCAACGTACTGGACGGTGAGGACGACTATAGCGTGCTGCGCAACCAGGGCGACGTGCTGCTCTCGGTGCGAAACGGCGAGACCATCATGCAGCGCGAGCCCTCGCGCATCGTCACGCCGAACTGGATTGGCTGAGTCGGAAAAAGCGCGTTAATCTGAAACGGTTCCCAACAAGGAGGTGGATGTATGAGCGTTGAAACCGTGCGCAGTTTTCTGGCCGAGCACGCCCCGGACATCGAGATCGTCGAATCCAACGAGAGCACGGCGACCGTGGCCGAAGCGGCCCAGACCCACGGCGTCGAGCCGGGCCAAATCGCCAAGACGCTCGCCTTCAAGGTGAACGAGAAACCGCTTTTGATCGTGGCCGCCGGGGATGCCCGCATCGACAACGCCAAAATCCGCGAGCACTTCGAAGGCAAAGCGACGATGCTCGACGCCGATACGGTGATGGAACTGACCAGCCACCCGGTCGGCGGTGTCTGCCCGTTCGGTCTCGCCGCCGACGTGCCCGTCTACTGCGATGAATCGCTCAAGCGCTTCGATGAAGTGCTGCCCGCGGCGGGTTCCGGCAACAGCGCCGTGCGCATCGCCCCAAAAAGGCTCGCCGAGCTGGTGCACGCCGAGTGGGTGGATGTCTGCTCGCTTAGCGAAACCCCCTAAGCGCTTCAAACCGGCCACATCGAGGGCCCTGCGCCGGTGGCGGCGCAGGGCCCTTATGCGTACACTAAGCGGGCTAACGGCTCGCGCCGATAAGGTGCGAGCGATCAGCGACGTTCTCAGGGCGGGGTGCAAGTCCCCACCGGCGGTGATGGCGTACTAAACGCTCAAGCCCGCGAGCGCTCCAGCCCTTTGTTGGAGGTCAGCAGATTCGGTGAGACTCCGAAGCCGACGGTGATAGTCCGGATGAAAGAGAACGGCGCCGCTACCCGCTTTTATGCGTGCCCCTGGGCGCGTGCAAGGGCGTGGCGGGCGGGCGCCGCATGCCCTGATTCTGGCACTTTATTCAATGAGAATGACCATGAATCAGACCTTTCCTTTAGAGCTTTCTTCGCACACCACGTCTCAGCGTATCGCCTTCATTCAAGGCCACTGGCATGGCGATATCGTCGGTCAGGCGTACCAGGCCTTTATCGCAGAAATCGAGCAAAACGGCCTCAAGGCCGATCAGGTCGATGTCTTTACCGTTTCCGGCGCTTATGAAATTCCGCTACAGGCGAAAGTGCTGGCCGAAAGCGGCCGCTATGGGGCAATCGTCGGCGCAGGCTTCGTGGTGGATGGCGGCATCTACCGCCACGACTTCGTCGCCCACGCGGTGATCGACGGCATGATGCGCGTCCAGCTCGACACCCAGGTCCCGGTGATCTCGGTGGTGCTCACCCCGCACCACTTCCACGAGCACGCCACCCATCACGATTTCTACTTCCAGCACTTTTTGGCCAAGGGCAAGGAAGCGGCGAGTGCGTGCCTGAACACCATGGAAAACCTCTACCGCGCACGCCAAACCAGATAATAGATGAGACGCCCCACGGTCCGGCAAAGGCCGGACCCACTACCTTTCGAGGATAAAAGAAAACGCGGTACACGATGGTACATTTATGAATCTTCCTGTATCCATCGATACAACAATCTTCTTATTAGTCATTTGAAATTATCATCAAACATCTGCAACTCGATACTCACAAAACCACAATCGTCAAAAATGTAATATATATGTTTGAGTCGACCACTCCTGGTAGAAATGTACTATTTAAATTTCGCTAAAGAAAAAACCCTAAGCCCCCTCCGACTTTGTAGAGCGCTCCAAAAGTACTAAAAACTCTCTATATCGTATGGAAACATCGGCGCTTCTTCAGCCGAATTATTAACAATGTATATCTCGTAAGAATTAGTTTTTGCATGAGCGCCTGTTTGGAATTCACGAACGCATTCAACTTTCGAGCAAGGCCTGACCGTCGTACCGAAGTGCATCAGTACATTCGTATCGCTACGAAATTTTAAATCCCACTTATTTAACAGCCGACCAGTCACAAAAGAAGCAAATATAACTTATTGATTAAATTGATATTAAAATAAAATTAGCTATAATTAAAATCAATACAATTAATTTATAAGCTAATGATTTTAATGATAAAATACCGCTATATCGAATATATTTTAGACTTTAGTCTCTTTTGACAACAAAAATCATAGCGCTACGATTTTAAGTGTAATGACGCTCACTGACGATGTGTCGCGTTGTATAAGCACCTAACCAAACAAATACATAGAGGTGAAAAAATGAAGAAGGAAACCCTACTACTGCCGAGCCTGTTTGCTGCCACTACAGCGTTACTCAGCACTCAAACTGCTTTAGCTGACAATATCGAGATGATTGTGCCCTTTAGCGCTGGCGGAGGTACAGACCTGGTCGCTAGAGTTTTCGAGCCCGGCTTTTCGAATGCTTTAGGAAGCACTACTATTATTCGTAATATTGATGGAGCAAGTGGAACGATAGGAACGGCAGAAGCTGCTAAAGAGAGCAGCACAACTATTGGTTACTTGCCGATCGGTCCCGTAGCTATCCAACCTTCTTTACGTCAAACTCCTTATGGCCTGGATAGCTGGACGTATATTTGTCAAACGGTAAATAATCCTGTCTTCTTATTCAAAAGCTCTGACAACGACGAAGATATTTTAGAGCGCATCATCAACTCGCCGGAAGAAGGAAGAATCATGTATGGCTCTTCTGGTCCAGGCACCGTTCCACACTTGGCAATGGCTGCGTTGGCCAATGCCACTGGGGTGAGTTCAGTACATTTACCATTTCCGGGTACAGGACCAGCCATGAATGCAATGGCAGGAGGGGAAATCGAGCTATTTGCCGATACAGCCTCTGTTATCGAAGCCAATCATGTGACGCCTTTGGCGATATTCGCCCAAGAGCGCTCAACACAATATCCAGACATACCGACAATGAAAGAACTCGGATATGATTTGGAGTTTTCCGTATGGCAAGGCGTTTTCGCTCCAAAGGAAATTTCGGAAGAAAGAAAAGAGGCACTTTCATCCGCTTGTCTAGAAGCTCTCGAATCAGACAGTATGATTTCGTTTTCCGAAAGCGCTAACATCAATATTTCTTACAAATCATCATCTGAATTCGAAAAATTTGTTAGAGACAACTTCCAACTTAACGCTGATATAATCCAGGAAATTGGACTAAATCAATAATCTTTAAAAAACGAACGCTAAATTATTTCTGAGAGCGAGCTGATGTATAAAAAAGCGATAATCATAAATAACAAAAATACTATTAACTTAGCTTTTTTGGTGATTGGTTGCCTTCTGATCTGGAATGGGTTTTTCAACACTGGATCCGTTGGCTCGGAAAATATGATTGCGAATAGTTCATCAGGCTCGCTCACAGATCCACTTTCTCTTTTATGGGTGGCAATGGCCTCGATAATTTTCATCAAAGATATTTTTGGCAAAATTTCCAGAAATCAAGAGGACAATAGCAAAAGCACTGTCTCTCTTAAACTAATAACCATTATGGCATTAATTAGCTTAATTGTCTGGATAACGCCTATTTTAGGGTTTTTTATCGTTATCACCACCTTCTTGCCACTACTGCTTTTTTTAATTGGCACGAAAGGTAAATGGCAGATAACCATAGCAACAATAATACTTGGGCCAGCCATCTGGTTTCTATTTCACCACCTATTATCCCTCAGATTGCCAACAATATTGCCCGGGGGCATTTTTTAATGAATGACATTCTTGATCTTATTAATATATACGTTATTTCAGCCACTTTATTAGGTACTGCGCTAGGTATTATCATAGGTGCTCTACCGGGTTTAGGATCGGTTGTGGGCCTTTCTATCTGCCTTCCCTTCACATTTGGCATGTCGCTTTTGCCCAGCCTTGGTTTGTTACTTGGTGTTTATAGTGGCTCAGTGTTCGGAGGGTCTATTTCTGCCATTTTAATAAACTCACCTGGGACACCACAAGCCGCGGCAACGACGCTGGATGGATATCCCTTGGCTCTTCAAGGAAAAGCAGGTCTTGCTTTAGGGTGGGCGACAGCAGCTTCGGTTATTGGAGGCTTAATATCCTGCGCTGTTTTAATTTTTGCGGCACCACAGCTAGCAAGATTTGCCGTTAACTTTGGTTCGATAGAAATCTTTGCCCTCATCACCCTGGCATTGACTTGCATAGCAGCGGTTTCTCAAGGAGCCATGATTAAAGGAATTATGGCCGGCATTGTAGGCTTAATGCTATCTCTGATTGGTACAGACCCTATTACCGGGAGCAACCGCTTAACGTTTGGAACGACTTTTTTAACAGGTGGACTAGACCTTATCAGTGTCGTGATCGGACTTTTTGCAATTTCCGAAGTGTTTACCAGAATTCAAAATCCGGATTCAGAAGGCAACGTAACCAAAGGAGCAAAGCTCTTCTATCCTCGCTTAAGGATGTGGAAAGGAAGATTAACAGGTCTTATAAGAAGCTCTTTTATCGGCTGCCTGGTAGGCACTCTACCGGGCACAGGCGCAGCTACATCGTCCTTCATCAGCTATGGAGTTGCCCAACAAGTATCTCGAAATCGAGAGAACTTTGGCAAGGGTGAGGCTGACGGAATTATAGCAGCTGAGTCTTCAAATAATGCAGTTACTGGAAGTGCGATGATACCCACGCTAGCACTGGGCATTCCTGGTGACGTAGTTACAGCGATACTATTGAGCGCATTGGTAATTCATGGAATCACTCCTGGCGTACAGTTAATGAGTCAGCATCCCGAGGTAATTTCCTCAATTTTTATCCTTCTGATTGCCATCAATATCTTCATTATTTTCTTGGCTCCTCCTATTGTTCGCATATTTGGAAGTCTATTAAAAATCCCTGAACCTATAATCTTATCAGGGGTTGTAGTACTTTCACTAATTGGTGCATTAACAGTTCGCGGCAACCCTCTGGACGCTGTTGTCACCATCTTATTTGGCATTCTGGGTTACTTTTTAAGAAAAGCTGATTACCCTCTAGCTCCATTGGTAATTGGATTGGTTCTTGGTCCACAATTCGAACAAAGCCTTAGACGAGGACTCCTGATTTCTGATGGCAATTTTTTGTCTTTTTTCACACACTCACCGCTGGCGACAACTATCTTCTGTGCGACAGGCTTGTTCATTCTTATATTTCTTGGGAGAGAAATAATGTCTTCGAAAGCAGCGACTAATTAATTCATTAAAAGCACGTTCGAAACGCTGACAAAAGCTATCAATTCCAATTGCCTAGATGACGCCCACAGGCAGCCCACACTACTGGAGCTGCCTGTCTAATAAAGAGCGAAGAGTGGTTCGCCATCTTCCCTAACAGCCGCACTCCGCAAGCGACGCTTTCAAAAGACGCCCCCGCTCTTCCCCTTCCTGCACCGGGTGCGCGTCCCGGCGCCAGAAATCCAGCCCGCCTAAAAGCTCCTTTACATGAAAGCCCGCGCTTGCCAGCTTCCACGCGCCCTTGGTCGAGCCGTTACAACCGATGCCGTCGCAGTAGGTGACGTACACCTTCGAGGCATCGAGCGCGGCAAGCCGCTCGGGCGTCATTTCCCGGTGGGGAAAGCTCACCGCCCCGGGAATGTGCCCGGCGCAGTAGTGCTCGACACTTCGCGTGTCGATCACCACGACCTCGTCGACGTCGTTGGCGAGATCCTGGGCCAGATCCCAGGCATCGGTGTGGTAGCAAAGCTTGTCGTACATCGCTTTGGCCATATCGATCGGGGCCGCAGGCGGGAAGGCGAGCACCGCGGAAGAAGGTGTGTCGGTCACGAATATCTCCTTTATCAGGTATTCAACAGGTAGCTGTAGAAAGCCGTGTTGCGCTGCCAGCCCAGTGTTTCGTAAAGGCGCTGGGCCGGTTCGTTTTCGACCTGGGTCATCAGCACTAGCCGCGCCACGCCGTGCTCGTGGGCAAGCGATGCCGCGGCCTCCATCAGCGCCCGGCCGGCCCCTCGCTGGCGGGCGTTTGGGGCGACGTAAAGGTCGTTCAGCGTCCAGCGGGCGTTCAGGCCGACGGTGGAGAGCCCGGGAAATATCTGCACGAACCCGTCGAGTTCGCCGCGTTCGTCTTCGCTGACCAGAATGAACGAATCCCCCAGCCCGAAGCGCTGTTCCAGAAAATGGCGGGCGGCGCTTACATCGCCGGGCTGTTGGTAGAACTGACGGTACGCATCCAGCAGCACGGTCAACGCTTCGAGATCGTTCATTACGGCGGCTCTGATCGTCATGAGCTTTTCCTCTTGACTGGCTGTTGGACGATTCAGTCTCGCGCTATAGTGGCCCCTTGGTAAGAGCCACTTTTTGCAATATCGGGGGGACCAGTGAGCCAGCGCGCTACCGCCAGTGATTGGATCATCGATGCCCTGGCGCTGCGGGTCACCCCGCACGCTGCCGCGCCGTTAAACCGCCAGCTCTACACGACGCTACGCGACTGGATACAGCGCGGCGAGCTGGGCGCCGGCAGTCGTTTGCCTTCGTCACGGCGGCTGGCAGGCGGGCTAGCGCTTGGCCGCAATACGGTACTCGCCGCGTTGGAGCGGCTGGTGGCCGAGGGCCTGGTGGTCTCGAAAAAGGGCGCGGGGCTTTACGTTGCCGAGCTGCCCGCTTTCGCCGCCCCTAATGCGCCGCCGCCGCCCGCCTCGTTCAGCCCGTCCCAACGGGGCCAGGCGCTGTTGGAGCGCTGCGCCACGTTGAGCGAAGCGCATCCGGCGTTTGCCCCCGGCGTTCCGGGGCTCGATCTTTTTCCCCACGCCCAGTGGCAGCGCCTTTTGCGCCGCCACTACCGCCAGGCCGATAGCCAGTGGCTTGGCTATCAAACTCAAGGCGGCCTGCCCGCCTTAAAAGAAGCGCTTTGCGAGTACCTGACGCTCTCCCGCGCGGTGCGCTGCCACCCGGCGCAGATCGTAATTACCCAGGGCGCCCAGCAGGCGTTCGAACTCATCACCCAGCTCTTGACCGATCCCGGCGACGGCGTATGGATGGAGGAGCCGGGCTACGGCGGCGCGCAAACCAGTTTTCTGGCCGCCGGGCTCGATCTGATCCCCGTGCCGGTGGATGACAACGGCCTAAACCCGGCACGCTGCCCGGCGGGCTCCAAGCCGCCACGGCTGATTTACGTCACGCCCTCGCATCAGTACCCCACCGGGGTGACCATGCCGGTACCCAGGCGCTTGGCGCTCTTGGAGCAGGCCGCCGCCCAGGATGCCTGGCTGGTCGAGGACGACTACGACAGCGAGTTTCGCTACGATATTGCGCCGGCGCCTTCGCTTCAGGGGTTGTCGGAGACGGCGCGGGTCATTTACATCGGCACGTTCAGCAAGGTGCTCTACCCCGGGCTTCGCCTGGGTTATATCGTGCTGCCCGAGGCGCTGGCGGACACCTTCCGGCTGGCCAACGCCCGCCTTCACCGAGAGGGGCATTACCCGCTGCAGGCGGCACTGGCCGAGTTCATCACGAAGGGGGATTTTTCCCGCCATATCGGACGAATGCGAAGCTGCTATCGTCAGCGCCAGGCCTGCCTGCGCCGGGCGCTGGCACCGGCAGTCGAAGCCGGGCTGACCCTGTCGTCCGGCCATGCCGGTATGCACCTGGTCTCCGAGCTTGAAAACGTGCAGCAAGAGCGCGCGCTCGTCGATAGGGCGCGAAAGGCCGAGGTGACGCTGTCACCGCTTTCCCGCTACTATATGGGCCAGCCCCAGCGTGCCGGGTTGGTGCTGGGCTACGCCGGAGCGAGTGAGGACGAACTCTCTCGCGCCGGCCGCTGGCTCAGCCAGGCGTGGCTCGAAGTAACGCGCGACCCGTCAAACGGCGCCACCGGCTAATGCGGCAGGCATCTTAAATGCCCGCGGCTTCAATGTTTCAGCTATCTTCATTAAAGCAGCCTGGCGTCTTCAAAGCGCCCGCGACCAAAAGAACGCCATCGGGTCACGTATTCCCGATGTAGCGTCTTGTAGTAGGGTAGCGCTTTAAACGCACATCTATACACCCAACAGTCCGGGAACACGGCGTTCCCCATGAGGTTAACGTGGTTCAACCGCTCTCTTCACCCGCCCCCTCACACGCATCACGATACAAGGCGTGGAGCGTGCACGTGTTAACGGCCAGCGGTGTGCTGCTGGGCACCATGGCGCTTCTGGCGCTGGTCGATGACAACCCGGTGGCCTGCCTTTTGTGGCTAGGCGCGGCGATGATGATCGACGGTTTCGACGGCACGCTAGCGCGCAAGTACGAGGTCAAAACGATCCTCCCGCACTTCGACGGCTCCACCCTGGACATGGTCATCGATTACCTGACCTGGGCGTTCATTCCTGCGCTTTTCATCTACTACTTCATCGACCTGCCCGCCGGGTTCGAGCTGCTGGCGGTGTTCACCATCCTGCTCTCGTCGATGTTCTGCTTTTGCAACGTGGACATGAAAAGCCAGGATAACTACTTCGTCGGCTTTCCCGCTGCCTGGAATATCGCCGCGGTCTACTTCTATATTCTCGGCTTCCCCGCTTGGGTCACCTTTGCCGGCATCATCTTTCTGGCCGTGCTCACCGTTACCAAGATGAAGTTTCTCCACCCCTTCCGGGTGCGCCGGTTCATGCCGGTCAATATCGCCATCACGCTTTTATGGTGCGTGTGCGCCACCGCACTGGTGCTTTCAAGCCCGCAACACGCAGGCTGGGCGCTGGTGGGGCTCGCGGTATCCTCGATCTACTTCGTGGGCATGTGCGTGTGGCGCACCGCCCAGGAGTGGTTCGAGTAAACGATGTCCCTCACGCCGCGCCAAATCGAGCACTTCGAAGCCCTGGCCGCCGAGACCGACGGGATCGATCTCGAGGTATACGAGCGCTTCGAGCGCGACCCGCTTAAACCGATCATCGGCCTGGGCGAGCCCCATTTGCGGGTCGGCTTTTTCGGCCGCGACCCGGGCCGGGACGAGGTCCGCCATGGCGACCCGTTCATCGGCGCCGGCGGCCAACTGGTGAGAAAAGCGCTTTATGAGCGCCTTTACGGCGAAGAATTGCCGGACTTCGAGGCCTCCCGCGCGGTGGGTGAGCACTTTTTCTGGATCAACACCGTGCCCTACAAACCGATTGGCAACAAGGCGTGGTCGATGAAGGTCAAGCGCCGCTTCCACCCCTTAATTAGTGAGGTAGTAGTTGCAGACTGGCAGGGCCAGGATTTGATCACCCTGGGGCGCGAGGCGTTTTTATGGTTCGGGATTAATCGTTCCAAGGAGGAGCGCGCCCGGCTCGAGGCGTTCTGGAAACGTGACGACCGCTTCGAGAGCAGTATCGATGTGACCCTCGAAGACGGTAAAGGCGAGGCGCGCAGCGTCACGCTTCATCCGCTGCCCCACCCCTCCCCGCTCAACCAGACCTGGTACACCCGCTTTCCCGGTTTATTGAAGCAGCGCCTGGCGCAGTTGGACGTACGCCAGGACACTCTGCGGCTTTAAACGGCGCCGCCGGCGCCCGGCGGCGCCAGCTCGGTAATCTCGATGATCTCGGTGAGCTTCGCTTCCAGCAGCGCTTGGGTGTGCGGCGCCTCGTAGTGGGCCTTTAGCCCCGCCTTGCCTTCCCAGCACTCCCAGAGCAAAAAATCCCCGGCCCGCGCGCTATCTTCCAGCACCTGAAACTGATGGCAAGCGGGCTCTTTTTGGGTCGCTGCCTCCAGCTGCAGAAGTCTTTCCCGGGTTTCATCAAGGCGCTGGAAGTCGGTGGCGCGGATACGCGCGCATAGATAGTAAGCCGTCATGTCGTTCTCCTTTAGGGTCAGGAGACGTAGCGTACCCGGCCAGCCTGCCGGCCTGTAGCGCCAACCTTTCAAAGCCGTTTTTCAGAAGTGGAAAGCAAGTCGCGGGCGGTAGCTAAACCGAAAGCCCGATCCCGCGCAGCACGATCGAGGTCACCGACTGCACCGCTTTCTCGAATTGCATGTCGCTAAGTGGCTGGTCGTCGTTGAGCAGCTCGACCTGGTAGTCGAAGTCAGCGTAGTGCTGGGTGGTGGCCCAAATCATATAAAGCAGATGCGAGGGATCGACCGGCGCGATTTGATGGGAGGCCACCCATTCGGCGATCTTAGCCTCTTTGAGCTTGGCCCAATCGAACAGGTTCTCGCGCAGGCGTTCCTTGAGAATCGGCGCGCCCTGCATGACCTCCGCCGCCCATACTTTCGAGCCCTGGGGGCGATAGCGCGAGTGGTTCATCTTGGCGCGAATATAGCTCGAAAGCACCACGCGTGGGTCATCGTAGAGCTCGAAGCAGAGCGCATCCTGTTTCCAAAGCGTTAACAGGGCCAGCAGCACCTCCTGGTAGAGCGCCTCTTTAGTCGAGAAGTAGTAGTGCACATTGGACTTGGGCAGCCCCGCCCGGGCGGCGATCTCGGCCATGGAGGCGCCGGCGTAGCCTTTTTCCGCAAACAGCTGCTCCGCCGCCTCGAGAATGTTCTTGACGTTGGTTTGCCGAATTTCATCCTGGGTTCTCGCCACGCGATACACATCCCTTTCCATTCAGTGACCTAAAAAAGCACGCCCCCACAGGTGAAGACGCTGTGACGATTACCCGAATAGCCACTAACGTCAACTCCAAGCGGTGGATGATTAGCCAGACGCCTTCTCACACCCTGTACAGCAACAGCCTTGAGCCCTCTCGCGACCAAAGCTTTCTTTGCCGTTTTGTATATTAGAAGCCGTTGGAGTAGGCTAACCGGAGTGCCTGGGAGCCCGCCAAACATGGCCGGGCATCGTCCGTTGGTTCGACATGCATGTGTCGAACATTTATCTATTCAAGGAAGCGCTCCATGAAGTGTACGGCCTGCCAAGAAGGCAAACTCGTTCCCAGTTTTCTCGACTCGCTCTTTCGCTGTCATACCTGCGAAAATTGCGGCGGCAACTGGCTGTTGATCGAAGACTATATCAGCTGGAAAGAGCGCCACCCCGAGCACGTGTTCGACGATGACCACATCGAAAACATCGATGCCGAAGACACCGTGGGCGCGATGATCTGCCCGGTCACCGGCGGCATCATGAGTAAGTTTCGTATCAGCAAGGACCACAGCCACCGCCTGGACTACAGCGCGCGGGTCGGCGGGGTCTGGCTCAATCGGGGCGAGTGGGAAATGCTGGTGGCGGAAGGCCTGGCGGGTAATCTGAACGCCATTCTCACCGATCACTGGCAGCAGCGCATTCGCGCGGAAAGAACCAGCGACACCTTCGCCGACCTCTACCGCCAGAAGTTTGGCGATGAAGATTACGAGAAGGCGCTAGCGATTCGCCAATGGCTTCACGACCACCCGCAAAAGCCGGACCTGCGGGCGTTCCTGATGGCCGAGAACCCGTTTTCCGCCGTCGAATAAACGCGCAAGGCGGGCCCCAGGGGATACTGTTCAGCACGATACTGAACCCGAGGCTATAACCGCTCGGGCAGGCTATTGGTGTTGTCCAGCCGCGGTTCCTGCTCCAGCAGTTGGGCTCGCCAAGTCGGAATCTCCTGCTCATCCACATCCAGGCGCTTCAACCACTGGTCCGCCGCCCAGCCGGTCAGGCGCAGCTCGCCGTGGCGGGAGCCGCCGTGTAGATCCCCGACCGTTTCGCAACGGATATCCTTGAGCAGATGATTCAACAGCACGTAGGGGGCTGGTTTAGGGTCTTCAGCATCGCCAGCAATATAAGCATAAGCCCCCGACTGGATAACCACGCTAGCGCCTAAATCATACAAGGCAAAATGGCTACCAGGCAGCTGCGCTTGCAGGGAATCCCGCCCCCCGGCCAATTGCAAACGCCCCTGATTGAGTAGCGTCAGCCAACTGACGGTTTTGATCTTAGTGTGTTTGAACTGGGGGCGGTTTGCCAATAACCCAGCCGTCCCCGCATCCAAGCCGGGCATACGATCAGCCATAAAGGCCTCGGTCGGCTCGTTCTCACTCCGGTTGGTCACAGAAAGGTTGAAGGCATGCCCCGCATAGCCCTGTTCTGGGTTTAGCAACCGTGCAAAGTCCAAGAATAAACGCAGGAAGTTTAGCGGATGCTGCTCTTGATAGAGTAGCGGGATGGAGAATTCTATTACACTAAGGTCACGCCCAATTTTCGCCTGCCAAGCTGCTCGTCCAGATATTCTAAAGTACCAAGCACTCGCATCATTGGATTGCTTACCGCTGGTGTAGTAAAAGCTCAGCGGGTAATTTTCATCCATGCGAGACAACAGCTCGCGCAGCGATCGAGCCTGGGCATAAGGCGTCAACGGTCTTCCCTCTGGCGACTCTTCACGCCACAGCCAGGTAAGATGGGGCTCCGCCAGACGTTTGAACGCATCGAAACACTGGCACAGCGCCTCGCGCACCTCAGGTGTATGCGCATTCTTGAAGTAGAGCGTGCCCCTCAGGCAAATCACGGCGCCGATATACTCTTCGGGTCCGCCTTTCATTAAAAGGTTGCCGGGGATTTCCAGTAAATGGGGATGCTTAGCTAATTCTTCGGCCAGATCAAAGGGTAATTTCACAGCAGCCTCCCCTGAATTAGTGAGCAGAAGTGGGCGAAGGCGCATGCGATGCCCGGCCAAGAACCCTTAAGGCGCTAGAGATTCGCCAGTGGCTTCAAGAACACCCATAAAAGCCGGATCTCCCGGGTAATGCCGATCAGTTAAGGCTTTTGCCTACCCATAACGAGCGGTAAATCTATTGTAGCAGCGCGTTGCGCTGCGTCGCTGGCTAAAGCCTGCTCTTACGAGAGATGGGGCACGACTCCATTGTAGGAGCCCAATTCCATTGGGCGATGGCGGCGATAGCCGCCCTTCGGTGGCGACGGCACTTTTGGTTGCCATCATCACCAACCCCGGCAGCGCGTTGCGCTGCATCGCTGGCTGAAGCCTGCTCCTACAAGGGATGGATGCAAGATTTCGTTGTTGTGGAGCCCGCTTCAGCGGTAGTCCGACCATTCGGCGAATGGCGCCGTCAGGCGCCTTGGCCAAGCCACCCGTCGCGAGCTAAATCTCCGTACCACAGGGGCTAGCCAAGCTTAACTGATCGGCATTAGGATCTCCCGAGTGTTTTTAATGAGCGAGGATTCTTTTTCCGCCGTCGAATAGCGCGGGTAAGTCGGGCGTACCTGCGAGGCCGCGAAAACGCGGCTTGACCATCAAACGTCGCCGATAATGACCGTGCCCGAGCCTTCGATCACGGTATTGCCGTGGGCGCCGACGCTACTGAGAACGGCGGCGGGCTTGCCGTTGATGAATACCGAGGAGGAAACGGTCCCGGTGATGGGGCTTCCACAGGCCGACTTGTCGCCGAGCCGTGCCGCGGACAATCCGTCGTGAAACACGTCGGGGGAGCCCTCGACCAGCGGGTTGGTTCCGTGCCCGGGGATCGGGCACGCGGTGTCGTCGGTCACACGTGCTGCTGGCTTGCCACTCATGGTCGAACTCCTTGAAAAAACGTGTTTTCGGCTGTCACACCCGGTACGTCATAAGGCCTCATCAGCCTTCGTCCTGGCGCGTCTTGCCCCACTGCCCAACACCTTCGGCAATCAAACTCAGTTGGCGCACCACCAACGCGCCGGTTTCTTCGTCGCCGCCGGTGAGCTGGCGGCGCTTGAACTCGCGCTTGATCTCGTCCCAGCGCGCTTTTTCGTCCTCGCTTAGTGTGCCGCGCAGCTCCTTGAGTTTGAGCAGGTTCTCCTCCGCGCCCTGGGTGAGAAGCTGGGCTTCGCCCACGTAGTGGTCGTCGATGATCGCCTCGAGCTCGGCGTCGCTGAGGATGGGCGATATCTTCTCCGCCAGGCGGTTCATGTTGCGGTAGCTGCCCTGGAGGCGAAACGACGGCTCGGTGCGGTACTCATCGGCCTGGGCGCTGGAGGCGATGTACTGCTGATTGACTCGCAGAACCACCTCGCGCACCTTGAACATGTTCTTGAGCACGGCCAGGATCTCTTCGCGCTCTGCGCCGCTGTAGTCGTGCTCGAAGTCGGTGCTGGGCACCTCGCGCCCCTGGGCCTGGTCGACGAAGCGGTAGAAGTCGTCCAGCCCGCGGGTAGAAAGCGGCGCCAGCACCGTGTTGGCGCTCATCGAGTTCTCGATATAGGAGAGCGCGAACACCTCTTCCATGCCGCTCAATACGTCGCCCAGGTTGTAGACATCGGCGCGGTTGGCGAGCATGTCCGGCACCTTGAAGACGTCGCCGCTTTCGGTGTAGGGGTTGCCCGCCATGGCGATGCAGAAACGCTTGCCGCGCATATCGTAGGTTTGGGTGCGTCCGTTCCAGATGCCGTCGATTCGCCGGCTGCCGTCGCACAGCGAGATGAACTTCTGCAAAAACTCCGGGTGCGTGTGCTGGATGTCATCGAGATAGAGCATGACGTTGTTGCCCATCTCGAAGGCCAGGTTCAGCTTGATCAACTCGGCCCGCGCGGTGGAGTGGGTGGCGGACTCCGGGTCCAGCGACGTCACGTCGTGACCAAGGCTTGGGCAGTTGATCTTCATGAAAATCAGCCCCAGCCGGTTGGCAACGTACTCCATCAGCGTCGTTTTGCCGTAACCCGGCGGCGAGATCATCATCAACAGGCCGCTGTTATCGGTGCTGCGCGACTCACCGACGGTACCCATCTGCTTGGCGAGGTTGTCGCCGATGATGGGCAGGTAGCTCTCTGTAATCAGCTTGTTACGCACGAAGGAGTTCAGCGGCTTGGGCAGGTACTCCTCGAGTCTCAAGCGTTCGCGCTGCTCGCGCAGAATGATCTGGCGGCGCTCCTGAAGCTGTGTCCAGTCGCGAATCACCACGTGCTCGTGGTGGCGCAGCCGCTGTTGGAAGTCGTCGAGCTGTAGCGCAAGGCTCTGCTGATCCAAACGTTCGTGCTGGCCAATCAGCCCCTCGACGGTGAAGGCGAGCTCGACGCTGTGGGCACTCGTCGTCAGCCGCTGGGCGGTGTTGAGCAGCGCAATGGCTTCGGGCAGATAGTGCAGCACGCCCTGCTGGCCGGCCTGGCGGGCGTGGGCCTGGAGCCAGTGGGACGTAATCGTCCAGCGCGCGCCAGGCTGGCCTTTGACCACCGCCAGCGCCTCCTGAAAATGGGCGTAGTGCCCCTGGCGCTGCATGGTTTCGATAAAGCCCTCGGTGAGGGCCGCGGCGTATTGCGTGGTCGAGAACGCCTCGCCTTCCTCGGCAAGCTGGCGTACCAGAAACTCCGCGGCGCTGTCGCGCTCGGCGGGCCCGCCCGGGAGCGCATGGTGCTCAACAAAGGCGCTTAGCTTTGGCGCGATCTCGCCGATCAGCGCGCGCAGCAGGTCTTCGCTTTGCATGATGCGGCTCAAAATCCCCGCGGACAGGCAGCGCGCGCGCAGGTTGCGCGCGGCTTCGTCGTCACTCAAGCGATCCGCCCAAAACAGCATGGCCAACGCCCGCGGCAGCGGCCCGAAGCCGAGCAGCCCGGCGCTCTGGCGGGCGGGCCACAGCGTGCGCACGATCAAGGCGGCGTCGTGGTCGTGGATGCCCTTCTCGTAGCCTTCCCGGTAACGCGGCGAGGCAAACGTGGCGATCTCGCGCTGCAGCACCTCGGTGTCTTCAACGTTAATGGGCGCGGCGTCGGGCTTAGCCAGCGCCTCCATGAAGCGGTAGGCCAGGTACTCCGCCCGGTAGACCTGGCGGCTTTCGGAAGGCAGCGACATGCTCCAGTAGCCGCTAAGCGCACTCAGGCGCTCATCCGTCAGCGGCTCGTAATACTGGGTGCCAGTCAGGTGCAGCATGATGCGCTCGTCCCGCGGGACCAGGGTCAAATCCAGATGCTGCTGGTTGACGCTGAAGCGGTGGCGCGGGCCCAGGCGAATCACGTTGCCGCCGGATTCGAAGATATCGGCGCGGTCGCGCACGCTGCGCAGCGCCGCATCCTGGGAGGCGCGCAGGCGTCCGCCGATGTCGTCGGCCTCCAGGTTGGCGCCGAAACCGCGCAGCTCCTCCACCATGCTGCGCACCTTGCCCACCATGGCATCGGCGGCGAAGAAGCTGTGCAACTCCTCGAGGGTTTCGAAGCGCTCGGTGCGCTGGACGACGTTGTCGAGAATGCGCCGGCTGGCGTCGGTCAGGGTGGTGACGCGGCGCTGGCGCTCGTCCTGGAGCTGCTGGCGGCGGCTTTCGATGCTTTCGTGGGCGCTTTCACGCTGCTCGAGGATCGTGGTCAAAAATTCGTCATACTCGCCGAACTGGCTCTCGAGCTCCTGCAGCTGGTCGAGTATGCGCGTCATCAGCTGGTCGCAGTCGTCCGGCTCGCGAAGGGCGCCCACGCCGTTGGCCAGGCTCTGCTCGAACAGGCGAATCTGGGCGGCGAACTGGGCCTGGGCCTCGGCGCTGCCCTGCTCGCGCAGGCGGATTTCCGCCTTCGAGCGCTGCTGGTTGATGCTGGCGTAGATGCTCGAGATATTCTCGGTAATGCGCGTCTGCTCCTGGGCGTCGCCGCCGGGCATCGACGAGAGCAGCCCCTGGATCATGTCGAGACCAGCGGTCAGCTCGCGGTAGCGCTCGACGCACTCCGCCAGCGCCTTGCGGTTTTCCGCTTCGCTGACTGCGGTTTTGATCTCGTCGAGGGTGGCGCGATACCCCTCGAGCGCCTCCGGCGTTGCGAGAAACGAAAACGTCTGCTCGGTCAGCGACGCCTCGGCTTTATCCAGCGCTTGCTCGAGCTCGGCCAGGCGCGCCGTATCGAGATAGCGCCGCTCGCCCAGCGCCATCAGCCGCCCGCGGTGATCGCGCAGCTTTTTCAGGTAGGTGACGAACAGATCCGGCGTTTTCCAGCTGCTCGGTTTGAGCTCGCGCAGAAGCGCCGACTGGGCCTTTTCGAGCTCATTCAGGGCCTCGGCGGTCTGCGCGCGGATTGCCTGTACTTTCTCGTACTCGTCGAGCATCAGCTCGGCGGTGTGCTTGAGCTGTTCGAGCACGGCGTGAATGGCGGAGAAGTCCGCCTCGCCCATCCAGTAGAACTGATTCAGCGTGCGGTCCACCCGACGGATGATCGCGTTGAAGTGGCGCTCGTTGGCCTGACCGTCGCCGGCCAGTTGAACGATGCTGTTGAGCTCGGCGATGCCGCGCACCAGCTCCGGGTTGCCGATCCGCCCCATGGGCGTGTCGTTGCGCACCGCCTCCTGGGCGTGAAAGCCTTCGGACATGAACGGCGTCGCCCACACCTGAATGGGGTGCACCAGGGTCGGCTCGTCCTCGGCGTAGAAAATCGCCAGGTGGCCGTTTTCGAGCACCGCGGCGCCGTGGCCGACCATGGGGGTATCGACCTCTTTGCGGATCAGGTTGTAGCGGTACAGCACGACCTGCCCGGTACTGACGGCGTAGAACACGTAGAGCACGTCCTCGCCGTTGGGCGAGCGCACGACGCGCTTGAAGCGCAGATCCTCTTCGGGCACCTCGAACGTGGTCAGCTCGCCATTGTTGAGGTAGCACCCGGTGGGAAAGATGATGCCGTGGTTTTCCGGAAGCTCGACCACCGAGCCCGCCATGGCGTCGATGCGTTTGACGTGCTGCTCGCCGCGATTAAACAGGTAGTAGCGCCATTCGCCTTCGTTGAAGGGCAGAATGCGCACCAGCAGCACCGCGCCCAGGTCGGCGTACTCGAAGGTGGCGTCGTCCAGCGACTGGGAGTCCGAATCGACCGGGTCGCTGAAGATCCCTTCGCCGCTTTTGGTGTTGTTCTCGATCTTGAACGTGATGTTACCGCCCAGGTTGTCGACGAACACCGTATCGAGAATGTTCAGGTGCGGCGCACGGCCCTGCTCCTGCAGGTCGCGCCCGGCGCTTTGCCAGGCGAAAGCGAAGCGCTCGGGAAAAACCAGGTCGCGCTCGCCGCGGTTGTCGATATAGCGGCTTACCTCGCCCTGGGCGCTGAGTTCCCAACGGAAAACCCGCAAGTCGGTGAGCTTTTCGCCGATCTGAAACGCCACCAGCAGCTTGCCGTTTAACGTGGCCATCTGCGAAAGCGTGGCGTTGCTGTAATACTGCTGTAGCTCGCGAAAATCGCGGACGAACTGTTCGTCGGTTAGAAAGCTTTCGGCCAACGTGCTTTCGGTGAGTTCGAGCCCGTCGTCGTCATCCTTGAGATGATAAAGCGCGAAGACGTCGCTTGCCTCGAGCGCCTTGCGAAGCCCTAGCTGAACATTGAAGCCGAACAGAATCTGGCCGCCGATACGCACCATGTCGCGGGCGATGGCGTTGTTCTCGGTCCGCACCCGGGCGCGTCCCAACAGCGCCATGTTGCTGGTGCCGAAAACCTCGGCGCGCGCGTCGTTCAAACGCGTCACCGACGCGCCCAGCTCGCTTGCCTGGGTGGTCAGCCGGCGCTGAATGGTCTCGAAGGCCGAGCTCTCCCTGACGAGGTTCTCGACGGCGTCCTTCGACGTAGTATCGCTTGATCCAGTGTCCTTCGACATCGTGTCCATCCTGAATGAGTGCTCGCGAGACAAGGGCTCACGACAAAACAAAAAAGACCGCACGTGGCGAACACCTGCGGTCTTTCAAAGGCGCTACAAGGCGGCGGTTAAACCGTTTCGGACGACTTTTTCGCGCCCAGGGCGCGGTCGGCCAGGCCTGCAAGGGTGGCCTGCAGCGCCGGCGATTTGTCGAGCACGCCCTGAATGGACTTGCCGTAACCGATACCGGTGGCGAACTTCTCGAAGATGTCGCCGTCGCCGCCGATCAGCTCGAACTTGGCGTTTTGCAGGGCAGCGGCCATGACCTTGCCGTTTTCCAGCATACCGACACGATGCGCCTCGATCTGGGCCATCACTTCCTTCTCGTGAACCTCCAGGTTCATGCGGAACTCTTCGAAGTTGCGCGCTTCTTCGGACATGTTGTCGTAGGCGCGCAGCTTCTCGACCAGGCCGTTGGCCTCGGCCTTGGCCATCGCCTCACGGGCCTTGGCCTTGGCGGTGCCCAGCTGCTCTTCGCCCATGGCTTCGGCTTCCAGGCGCTGTTCGAGCACGCGCACCTCGGCCATGCCGGCATCTTCGTCGGCCTTGGCATTGGCGGTTTTGACTTCCGCCTGGGCCAGGCCCTCGCTGCGCTGGGCGTGGGCCCGCGCTTCCAGCACCTGGGCTTCGGCCAAACCATCCGCCGCGGCCAGTGCCTGGTGGCCGCGCGCCTGCTTCTCTTCGGCGGCGGCGCGCTTCTCGGCGGAATCCAGCTCGGCCTGAGCGCGGATGACGGTTTCTTCGGCTTCGAGCTTGGAGCGCTCGAAGACCGCTTCGGCGGCGCGCACTTCCTTGAGTTTGCTCTCTTCGGCCTCGGCCTGGGCGGCGGTCAGGCGAGTGACTTTCTTACGCTCGGCTTCGGAGCGGTTGCGAACATCGTTGATGTTCTCTTCTTCTTCGGCCACGCTGCGCTCGACGGCGATGCGCTGGCTGGTAATCTCGGCAATGTCCTTGCGCTCTTCTTCCAGCGCTTTCTCCATGCCGATCCGTTCGATCTCGACTGCCCGCTCGCGGTTGACGTCCTCGAGCTCCTTGGCCTGGCGAATACGCACTTCTTCGATCTGGACGGCGCGCTCGCGGGCCTTGGTCGCCATCTCGATCTGGCGCTGCATGTTCTCGTCGGCAATCGCCAGCTCTTCATCGGTCTTGATGCGAGCGGCTTCGCTCTTGGAGCGCTCCTGCTGGCTGACCTGCTCGGCTTCGGACTCTTCGCGCGAGCGTAGGCTTTCGATCTCGCGGCGCTGGCGCGCCTCGGCGTCGGCCTGGGTACGCTCTAATTCGAGCGCCGCTTCCCGTGCCGAGACGTTCTTGCGCTGCACCTCGAGATCTTGATCGCGCTCGAGCCGGTTGGTCTCGACATTGTGCTTCGCGGTGATCTCGGTGATGCACTTGATACCTTCGGAATCAAGAATGTTGTTCGGGTCGAGCGAGCTCTTGGGCGTCTGCTCCAGGTAGTCGATCGCCACGTCTTCGAGCACGTAGCCGTTGAGATCCTGACCGATGGTTTCGACGATGGCGTCGCGGAACTGCTGGCGCTCGTCGAACAGCTGCATGAATTCCATCTTCTTACCGACGGTCTTCAGTGCCTCGCTGAACTTGGCGTTAAAAAGCTCGTTGACGGCGTCGCGGTCCGAGGCGCGGTTCACGCCCACGGACTTGGCCACCCGCAGCACGTCTTCGGCGGTCGCGTTAACGCGCAGGTAGAAGGCCACGCTGATGTCGGCGCGCAGGTTATCCCGGCAAATCAAGCCCTCTTTGCCCGTCCGGTTGAGCTCGAGGGTAATGACCGAGATCTGCATGGTTTCGGCGCGGTGAATCACCGGCAGGACCATCGCCCCCGTGAAATAGACCTTCGGCGTGGTCGCCAGGTCGTTGACGATCAGCGCCTGGCCCTGGTCGATCTTGCGGTAGAACGTTTTAATGAGCGATAAAATCGCCAACAAAAGAACCACAATGATGCCAATGACAAAAAGCGTTGGCATGAGCCACGGTAAGTCCATTTTTTCTCTCCTGTTAACGGGGGGTCAGTCGTTCGAGCCGGCGTTGAAATCGTCTTCCGGGATGACCCGGTAGGCGTCTTCATCGGCCAGGTAGTTAATCAAAATCGCACGGTCCCCCCGTACCAGCGGTTTGTCGCTGCGCACCTGAAGGATGAGATGGTCGCCGTCGATATAGGCGTCGGCGCGCCCGCGGGCTCTGTCGACGCTGCCGGAGCGGATCGTACAAAGCGTGCCGGCCAGGCGCTGCTCGGTAGGCAAATGCAGCGCGGGCTTGAAGAGCGGGCGCAGCGGCTTGATCAGCCAGGAGGTAATGAAGATACCCACGAAGAACCCGAGGACCAGCACGACCAGGCCAAAGAGCCCGTATAAAAGCCCGGCAGCGACGTACTCCCCCACCAAGAGCTCGGCGAAATAGCTAAACAGCCAGCCAAACAGCACGACCAGGGTAACGGCCAGCGGTAGCGGTACGCCCTTGAGGCCTAACGTCGCCAGCAGGCCGCCGGCGTCCACGGAGCCATCGGCGCCGTCCATATCGCCCAGGTCGTCACCGGTCATGCCAGACAGCGAGATCAGCCAGTAGATGACGGCCACGCTGAGCAGAATGGTGAAAATCACCGTCGGGAAGGTCGAAATGATCGAGATAAATAAAGGCATGCGCCTTCTATTCCTTGAAAGCCGGGTCAGGATGGCGCTCGCAGCGAACGCCCTGCGCGATAGTGAGAGTCAGCGAGAGCAGGCGCACCGCGCGATATTTTCCTGCCCTCAGGATTAGCAAAAACTACAGGAGCGATGCTTAAAAGCAAGATATAAGGAGTTTTTAAGCGATCACTTACATAGCGTGTAGGCAATCTCTTACATTTCGAGTTAATTCGACTTTAGTTATTAAAAAATTGAATGGAAAACCACCCCTAGCGTACCGCGTTCACTAATCCTCTGGCTGAGCAATGCCGCCTAAAGAGCGCAAGCCCAGCGATTAAGGGAAAGGCATCACTTGGCCGCGCGGGCATAAAAAACCCGCCTTCGGCCGAGGCGGGTATTGAGGTGCGACGTTCAACGCCTGCGCCAAGCGACAGGCGCCGGATAAACCGTTACTCGGCTTCGAAGATAACCGGGTACTCCTCGACGGGTTCGTCGCAGGCTTCGGCGGCGCGGTATTCGATGAGGTGAAAATCGGCGCCCTGCCACTGCCAGGTGCGTGCACCGCCACAGCCGCCAGCGCCGCGATCCTTGTACTGATCACTCAGCACCGCGGTATCGGCATCGAACGTTGGGTCGAAAAGTTGATCGGCGCCGGTCCAACTGCCGTTACGCCACTGGGCGAAGAGCAGCTTGCGCGGATCGGCGTCCTCGGCCTGATAGATCGCCTCATAAGTGGTCTGGTAGGCACCAGCGTTGCACGGCACCAGCCACAAATCGCCACTGACCAGATCATCCTCGATTTCGTGATGCTGCGGCGCGATTCCCCGGGCGGGGTCGATCGGCCCACAGGCCTCACCCACCAGTGCGGCTACCTCTTCCGGCAACTCATGGGGCGCCGAAGAGGCCTCGTCCATCTGCGCGGCGGCAAAGCCGGCGGAAACCGTCAGCGTCGCGGCGGTCAACCAGCTTAGTGTGCGTAACGTCATATCCACCTCCTGTTTGTGGTTTGCCTTGGATAACGTTTTTCGACAAGCGCTCAAGCGTGCTGGCTACTTCATAACGCATTGTTTGGCCGTCTGTCACGTGGCTATCCCGGTTTAGCTGATTGTTTCAGAGCGATTCGCCCCCGCGCCGGCGGGGAACGGAACGGCATGTAAAAACCAATGAAGAAATCAACGTACAGATTGAAGCGTGTAACGTTACGCGCTACATTGCTATCGACATTCACAACATGGGAGGGGTTAGCAATGCGAGGATTAAAAAGATTAAGCACAAGGGTTTGAAACGGCTCTACACGCATGGTGAAACACAGGGAGTCCAGCAAGATCATGTCGTCGATTTGAGAGAAATACTTTCAGCACTGGACGATGCCGTAAAACCCAAGGATATGGATTTGCCCGGGTTGGATTTTCACCCTTTGAAAGGCAAGAGAAAGGATTTTTTCTCGGTGCATGTAAACGGTAATTGGGTGGTCATATTTACGTTTGAAGGCGACCAGGCAACCCTTGTCGATTATTTGGATTACCACTAGTGGCGGCGCATCTTGATAACTGGCTCGGTACGGTTATCAAGGTGCACCGAACAGGTTATTGCCGGCGATGCCGGTAGCCGGGATGGCACCACCTTTAAATAGAGTAGAGAGACTCAAAAAATGACGATGATGAACCCGCCCCATCCAGGTAGTTTATTGCGCCGTCGGATCGTTCCGGCGCTGGGACTGACGGTCACCGAATTTTCCGAAAAGCTGGGCATGTCACGCGCGGCTGTATCACGCGTATTGAATGAGCGCGCCAGCATCTCCCCTGATTTTGCCGTTAGGCTCGAACATGGTGGCATCGGTAATGCCCGGCATTGGCTAGCAATGCAGTCGAGTTACGAGTTGTGGCAGGCTGAGCGCAAAGAGCAGAATCACATAGATAATTTTGCTACTGCTTGACTGGGTCTAATACCCAACCATAAAGCCCGGTGTACTGCGACGCCGGGCTTTTTGGGTATCAAGGAAGCTGTGTAAATCAAAACGATGATCTGATTAAACCGCAGAGACTATATGCGTCTTGATAGACGACTCACCCCACGTCTACGCGGAATGCTTGAACCTCGACATTATAACGCGCGGTGCGACCAAGGGGCTTGTTACGCAAGCGAGGCCCGCGACTCTTCCACCATCTCCCCCGCCAATTCACCCACCGTACGCACCGCGCTTTCCATCGCCGGCGTGAGCGTGAACGCGTAGTTCAGCCGCAGGCACTGGCGAAACTTGCCCGAGGCGGAGAAGAGCGACCCCGGCGATATATGAAGCGCGTGGGGCGCCAGGCGTTCGTTCAGGCGTACGCAGTCCACCGCGGCGGGCAGCTCTACCCAGAGTAGAAAGCCGCCCTGGGGGTAGCTGATGGCCGTACCGTCGGGGAAGTAGCGCTGCACCCAGTTGATCATCACATCGCGCTGGCGCTGGTACTGGCGAATCGCAAAGCGCAGGTGGCGATCGAAATAACCCTTGGCGACGAACTCCGCCACGGCCAACTGGGGGAGCGTGGCCGAGGCGCCGGTGGAGACGTATTTCATATGCAGCGCCTGGTCGCGGTAGCGCCCCGGCGCCATCCACCCCACCCGAAGCCCGGGGCCCACGGTTTTCGAAAAGCCGCTGCACAGTAGTACCCGGCCATCGTCATCGAAGGATTTCACCGTGGGCGGTCGGGGCTGGCTGAATGACAGGTCGCCGTAGATGTCGTCTTCGATGATCGCCACGTCAAAGCGCTGGGCGAGCTGGAAGAGCGCCCGCTTACGCGCGGCGGGCATGGTGTAGCCCAGCGGGTTATTAAAGGTGGACGTGACCTGAATGGCGCGGATCGGCCACTGCTCAAGCGCCAGCTCCAGAGCTTCCAGGCTGATGCCGGTTTGCGGGTCGGTGGGAATTTCGAGCGCCTTTAGGCCGCTGGCCTTGAGAATTTGCATGGTGCCGTAGAAGCTGGGTGAATCCACCGCGACCACGTCGCCGGGCTGGGTCAGGGTGCGCAGCGCGATGGACAGCGCCTCCTGGCAGCCGGTGGTGACCACGATGTCGTCCGGGTGGAGCAAACAGCCCGAGGCGACCGCCAGGCGCGCCACCTGCTGGCGAAGCTCCGGGCTTCCAATCAGCTTGTCGTAGTTGAAGCCGTGAAGGTCGGTGCGGCGGTGCAGACCCGAGAGAATCCTGGAAAGCGGGTTGAGCGTTTCGTACTCGAGATTGGGTATGCCGCGCCCCAGCAGCAGGCGCTGGTCGTCACGCTGAGTGGCGACCATCTCGAGCACCTGGTCCCACTGGGAAACGTCCAGCGGGCGCTGGGCCGGGCGCGACACCGAAGGCAACGCCGCCGGCGCCCGGCGGGCCAAAACGAAGTAGCCCGACCGCGGTCTTGATTCGATCACCGCCGAATCCATCAGTTGGCGATACGCCTCCTGGGCGGTGGAAATACTCACATCCAACTCCTGGCACACGGCGCGAATCGAGGGTAGCCGCTCGCCCACGGGGTAAATATTGTGCTCGATGCGCTCGCGCAGAATACCCGCCACTTGCTCGTAACGCGTCATACCAGTCTCCCGATGAACGCTCCAACGACCATACAGATTAAAGGAGTTTTACCCTACAGAGCGCTAACATCGGCCCTCTGTATCTTAAAATCAATAAATCCTACATCTGTATCCTCAAGCAGGCGCCAGTTACCTTGGGAAAGCCCTCCCAAGGAGACTCGCCATGCCCCGTTTCAGCCTAAACCTGCTTCGCGCTACCCTGCGCAAGTACCGCGAACGCCGCCGCAGCCGCCGCCAGCTGTTAACCCTCGACGACCGCCTGCTGCGCGATATCGGCATGAGTCGCGCCCAAGTCAATCGCGAGGCCAAGCGCCCGTGCTGGCGCAGCTCAATGCCCAAAGGAGACCCGTATGACACGCGCTGATTACTACCTGCTCGATGTATTTACCGATCGACCCTTTACCGGCAACCCGCTGGCGGTGTTTCTGGAAAGCGACGCGCTCGACACACCCACCATGCAGGCGATCGCCCACGAACTGAACCTGGCGGAAACGGTGTTTCTGGGCACGGCCAAAGCGCCCGGGCACTATCCAATGCGCATTTTCACCCCAATCGAGGAGCTGGATTTTGCCGGCCACCCCACCGTGGGTACCGCTCAGCTGCTTGCCGAACTTGGCCTGGTCGAGCGGGAGCAAACGCTGGTATTGGCGCCGCCGGTAGGCGAGTTGGCCGTACGCTTCTCGGATACAAAAGCCACCTTCACGACCGCCCGGGCGGCCAGCATCGACACGAGCTCGCTCAGCCGCGAAGGGGCCGCAGCCCTTTTAGGGCTTGAACCTGGCCAGGTAATGGGCGAGCCGGTCGTCGCCTCCTGCGGGCTGGCGTTTCATCTTGTCGAGCTGAGTGATGCCAAGGCCCTGGGCGCCGTGCAGGTGTCCGCCGCCGAGTGGAACGCCACGATCGCCCCGAGCGGCGCCGAGCAGGTCTATCTGTACGTGCGGGAAACCGACACCAATAACGCGGGCGCCATTCGCAGCCGCATGTTCTCGATGCACGATAGTCTTTGCGAGGACCCGGCCACCGGCAGCGCGGCGGCGGCGCTTAGCGGCTATTTGGCTACCCAGGGTGATATGCGCCGCTGGATGATTCACCAGGGCGTCGAGATGGGCAGGCCTAGCGTGATCGAGACTGAAATGAACGGCGATTTGGTGGACGTGAGCGGCCAGGCGGTACTCGTGGGCAAAGGCACGCTCTACTTACCGGATTAACATGAACAAGCCCCACCCGGTTATCCGGATGGGGCTCTCAATGCCGCTGCGCCAGGCGCTAACGCCTGGCGCTTCTCATCAACTCTGGTTGGCAGGAAACGAGAACTCCGCACGGGTCGCTTCACTAACCGACGGCCAGCGCTGAGAAACCGCCTTGCGCCGGGTGTAAAAGCGCACCGCGTCGGGACCATATGCGTGCAGATCGCCAAACAGCGAGCGCTTCCAGCCGCCGAAGCTGTGGTAGGCCACGGGCACCGGCAGCGGTACGTTGACGCCGACCATGCCCACTTCGATGCCGTCGGTGAAGCGGCGCGCCGCTTCGCCGTCGCGGGTGAACAGGCACGTGCCATTGCCGTACTCGTGGTCGTTGATCAGCTGCATGGCGTCGTCCAGGCTGCCCACGCGCACCACGCAGAGCACCGGGCCGAAGATCTCTTCCTGGTAGATGCGCATATCCGCGGTGACGTTATCGAACAGGCAGCCGCCGACGAAGTAGCCGTTTTCATGGCCTTTTACGGTAAGCTCGCGGCCGTCGGCGACCAGTTTTGCCCCGGCGTTCACGCCCTCTTCGATAAAGCTCAGCACCTTGTCGCGGTGCTCGGCGGTGACCAGCGGGCCCATGTCCAGGCCCTTGTCGGTTCCCGGGCCAACCTTGAGATCGGCAATCCTGGGCAGCATGGCGTCCACCAGCCGGTCGGCGGTTTCATCGCCCACGCACACCGCGACCGAAATCGCCATGCAGCGCTCGCCGCAGCTACCGAACGCCGCGCCCATCAGCGTGTTGGCGGCGTTGTCGAGATCCGCATCCGGCAGCACCACGGCGTGGTTCTTCGCCCCGCCCAGGGCCTGGACGCGCTTGCCGTTGGCGGTGCCGCGGGTGTAGATCGCCTCGGCCACCGGGGTGGAGCCCACGAACGAGACCGCCTTCACCGCCTTGGCGTCCAGCAGGGTTTCCACGGCTTCGCGGCTGCCGTGGACCACGTTCATCACGCCATCCGGCAGGCCCGCTTCTTTCAAAAGCTCGGCCACGGCCATGGTGGACGACGGGTCTTTCTCCGAGGGCTTCAAAATGAAGCAGTTACCGCAGGCGATCGCCATGGGATACATCCAGAGCGGCACCATGGCGGGGAAGTTGAACGGCGTGATGCCGGCCACCACGCCCAGCGGCTGAAAGTTCGACCAGGCATCTATCCCTGGGCCCACGTTGTGGGAGTACTCGCCTTTCAAAAGCTCCGGCACGCCGCAGGCGTACTCGACGTTCTCGATGCCGCGCTTGAGCTCGCCCAGGGCGTCTTCCGGCGTCTTGCCGTGCTCTTCGCTAACGAGCTGCACCAGGCGCTCTTCGTTGTCTTCGAGAAGCTGCTTGAAGCGGTACATCACTTGGGCGCGCTTGGCCGGGGGCGTATCGCGCCAGGCCGGGAACGCGGCCTGGGCGGCTTCGATTGCGCGCTCGACATCCTCGGCGCTTGCATCGCACACCTGGCGGATGACTTCGCCGGTCGAGGGGTTGGTGACGTCCAGCGTGCGCGGGCTTTCGACGCGCTCGCCGTTGATGAAATGAGAAACAACGCTCATCGCTTTACTCCAATCGGTTATGCCAACGAATCCAGGGTACTTGCCACCGCATCGAACAGCCGCTCGAGCTCGGCTTCCGTGGTGCCAAACGGAGGGCCGAACTGCAGCGTATCGCCGCCGAAGCGTACGTAAAAGCCGGCTTCCCAGAGTGCCATATGGGCATCCCGGGGGCGAATGGTCGGATCGCCATCGCGCGGGGCGAGTTGGATGGCCCCGGCTAGCCCATAGTTGCGGATATCCACCACGTTCGCGCGGCCTTTTAGCGCGTGCAGCTTCGCCTCGAAGGCCGGGGCGATACCGCGCACCTGGCCGGGGAAGTCTTCACGCTCGAACAGTTCGAGCGAGGCCAGCCCCGCCGCGCAGGCCACCGGGTGGGCGCTGTAGGTGTAGCCGTGGACGAACTCGATAGCGTGGTCCGGCCCGCCGCCGCGCATGAAGGTATCGAAGATTTCACTGTTGGCGATCACCGCGCCCATGGGCACCGCGCCGTTGGTGACCTGCTTGGCCACGTTCATGATGTCCGGCGTCACGCCAAACGCCTCGGCACCGGTGCGCGCGCCGCTGCGCCCAAAGGCGGTGATTACTTCATCGAAAATCAACAGGATATCGTGCTCGGTACAGATCTGGCGCAGCCGGTCCAGGTAGCCCTTGGGCGGCACGATGACGCCGGCGGAGCCGGACATCGGCTCGACGATCACCGCGGCGATGTTCGAGGCGTCGTGCAGGGCGATCTGGTCGAGCAGCGCATCGGCAAGCTCCGCGCCGGTCTCGGCCTGGCCTTTGGTGAAGGCCAAGTTGGCTTGAAGGGTGTGCGGCAAGTGCGTGACATCCAGTAGTTGGCCGTAGTGCTTACGGTTGCCACCAATGCCGCCCATGCTCGTGCCGCCCACGTTCACACCGTGATACCCCTTGGCGCGGCCGACCAGGCGCGTCTTTTCCGGCTTACCCTTCAAGCGCCAGTAGGCCCGAGCCATCTTGAGTGAGGTGTCCGCCGCGTCCGAGCCGGAGTTGGTGAAAAAGACGTGGTCGAGCCCTTTAGGCGTAAGACTTGCGATCTTCTCCGCCAGCTCGAACGCCAAGGGGTGGCCGATCTGAAAACCTGGGGCGAAATCCAGCGAGCCGAGCTGCTTCGAAACGGCTTTTTGAATCTCTTCCCGGTTGTGCCCCGCGCCACACGTCCAGAGCCCGGAGAGCGAGTCGAAAAGCTTACGGCCCTGGTCGTCGATGTAGTAGCGCCCCTCGGCGCCGGTAATCACCCGCGGGTGAGCGCGAAAATCGCGGTTGCCGGTGTAGGGCATCCAGTAGTGCTGGTTCAGCGTTTCGCTGGCGCCTTGCTGGGCGCCAGCGTGCGAGGTCGTGGAGAGATCCGTCACGGTGGCAAACTCCATAGCGATAGGGATATGAAGTCAGCATGCGTTACGAAATACGTTTATCAAACAAGATTTCTCTTTAGTTCACGTTAGTAAATTTATACGTAATACGTGGCTATGACAGCCACGCACTCCTTGACGTTTTTTGTGAACAGCCCTAATTATTGTATTTATACGAATAAATATAAAAACCGATAAGCACGCCTACCCAGGTCAAACATCGCGGCGCCCTTGCGGCTCTCGACGGTGCTGACTGCCGCTCACAACTACGTATAAAGCGGATATCAACAAAGGGCTAATTCGTCATGAAGCACTTCCCTCCTGCCAAGCTGTGGCTGTATGGCGCCATCGCGCTTGGTTTTGTAATGCTGGAAAGCCCCCTCATCCTGGTGGCCAATCGTATCGAGCCCACGGTGCTCGGGATCCCCTTCTTCCTGGCCTGGAATCTGTTCTGGTGGCTGATGCTAACGCTGACGTTTTTGGTGGCGTATTTCACCAACTGGGGCAGCGCGGCACCGGCTCGTCGAGGGGACCACCCCGCTGATCAGGGAGAAAACTAATGTCTGGCAGCCTCTTTATCATTGCGGCCTTCATGATCATCCCATTGATCGTTGGGGTACTATCGGCCCGCCAATCCCAGGCCACCAGCGAGGACTTCTTCGTTCAGGGCCGGGCAATGGGCAGTATTGCGGTGTTTTTTACCGTGGCGGCAACCTGGTGGAGCGCCTTCGCGTTTCTGGGCTCCAACGCCACGTTCTACACCAACGGCCCGGTCTTTCTCACCGCCCTTGCCTGGAATCTCCTGTTTGGCTTCATGTATTACGCCGTGGGTAAACGGGTCTGGTTTCTGGGCAAGCGTTTCGACTATTTAACGCCTTCGGACCTGATGGGCGACTTTTATAACAGCGAGGCCCTGCGCATCACCGTGGCCGCCATCATTCTGTTTTTTACCGTCCCCTACCTGCAGATCCAGCTCACCGGCGGCGCCTACTTGATCGAAGTCGCCTCCAACGGCTTGATTCCCTTCTGGCTGGCGGCGCTGCTTTTCTACTTCATCATCATCGTTTACGTCTGGATCGGCGGTATCCGCGCCATCGCCTGGACCGATGTGATCTACGGCGCTCTGCTGTTTTTCGGCATGATGTACGCGGGCTACTACATCTCGAACCAGCTGGGTGGGCCCGTCGCGCTATTCAGCCAGCTACAGCAATCCTCGCCGGCGCACCTGACCCTGCCGGGGCCGAACGGCAACATGGGCTACCCCATGTGGTTCTCGCTGTTTGCGATTACCGCCATCGGTGCCTTCATGGGCCCGCAAATCTGGCTGCGCATGTACTCGGTCAAACACGGCAAGCTTTTCAACCTGATGCCTTTTTTGCTGGGTTTGGCAGCCATTGCCTACGTGGGTTCGGTGCTTTCGGGCTATTCCGGCGTGCTGCTGGAGCCAGGCGTGGAAAACCCCGACCAGATCCTGCCCATCATGCTGATGGAGTACGCCCCTTATTTGCTTGCCTCGCTGATCATGGCGGCGGGCGCTTCGGCGGCGATGTCGACGGCTAACTCCCAGATCCACGCGGTGTCTACCGTGGTCACCATGGATATCTACAAGCGCTACGTAAACCGGGACGCGAGCCAGATACGCATCGTGACCATCGGGCGCTACTCGCTGGTCGGCTTCTCGCTGGCTGCTTACATCATGGCGCTCACCGTGCCCGGCGTGCTGGTAACTATTGGCATTGCCGCGCTGGCGGGCACCGCGCAGCTGATCGTGCCCACCGTTGGCGCTATCGCCTGGAAGCGAGCCCACCCCACCGCCGCCCTGGCCGGCCTGTGGGCGGGCGTGGCCTGCGTACTGCTGATGACCTTTGGCCCGCTGAGCGCGCCCTTCGGTTTTCATGCCGGTATCTGGGGGCTTTTGCTCAACGTTTTACTGTTTATCGGGCTGAGCCGCGCGTTAGAGCGCCGCGACACCGAGGTGGTCGAACGCTTCACCCAAGCGCGTAGAGAGTACGATGCCGAGTACCACCCGGAGCGCCTGACCACCGATACCGCTTCCACCGCTGCGCGTAACCGGTAAGGAGCGCCTTGATGACTCACCCCGCCACGCCCGGCCGCCGCCCCAAGCTCGCCGAGCTGATCAGCGACGACATCAAGCGCTGGATCGCCGCCGAGTCGCTCGGTGAAGGCGACCGGCTGCCCAATGAAAAAGCCTTGATGGAACTCTACGGCAGCGCCAAAGCCACCGTGCGCGAGGCGCTGAAGATTCTCGAGGTCGAGGGGCTGATCACCTTGAAAACAGGCCCCAAAGGGGGTGCGGTGATCAATCAGCCGGGCATGGAACCCGCCAGCCGCATGCTGCGCAATTTTCTGCACTTTCAAAAGCTCGATAGCTGGCAGGTGTACCAGTTGCGCAAACTTCTGGAAGTGGAGCTGGCCGCCTCCGTGGTCGGTCGGCTGAGTGAGGAAGATTACCGCCAGCTCGAAGCCAATATGGCCGCTTGCGGCGGCTGTGGTGCCAGCGAGGACGATCACCGCCATCAGCGGTTTCTGGAGCTCGAGTTCCATCAGCTGCTGGCGGCCGCCTGCCCCAACCCGCTGCTGGCATTCATGTGCCGGTTTCTCAACGACATGCTGCGCGACCTGGTCGTCATCAAGAAAGCTTACGTGCCCGAACGCGGCCAGTTCGACCGGGCCAACCAGGACTACCACCGTCAATTGGTAGAGGCCTACCGCGCCGAGGACACGCCGCGCGTGCGCAAGATAATGGCCGAGCACATGGCGGATGCGGAATTTCACATGAGCGCCCTGGAAGCCGAGATGGCCGCCCAGATGCTGACCGGCAGCCTTCACGTCGATTCACATCAACGCTCCAAACTGCACGATTTGTTGACAGACAACGCTCGACCGGCGCCCTCAGCGCTTAACCCTGCGAGGAGAACAACATGACCGCGACGCAAACCACCCCAACCGACCTGACCACCGACAGCGACCGCCTTTGGGCCTCGATGATGGAGATGGCCAAGCTGGGCGAAACGCCTAAAGGCGGCGTCAACCGTCAAGCGCTCACCGACCTGGACCGCCAGGGGCGGGATTTATTCATCGAGTGGTGCAAGGCCGAAGGCTGCACGGTGCGTATCGATCGCATCGGTAACATCTTCGCTCGCCGGGAAGGCCGCGACCCGCAGGCCAAGACGGTCATGGCCGGCAGCCACCTGGACAGCCAGCCCACCGGCGGCAAGTACGACGGCGCCTTTGGCGTGCTGGCGAGCCTCGAGGTCGTTCGCACCCTGAACCAGCACGACATCAAAACCCGCGCGCCCGTCGAGATCGCCGCCTGGACCAACGAAGAGGGCTGCCGTTTTGCGCCCTGCATGATGGGCTCCGGCGTGTTTACCGGCGAGCTCGGCTTCGACGAGATGATGGCGCGCACCGATGCCGAGGGCATGACGGCAAGCGACGCGCTGGATGAGACCGGCTATCGCGGCAGCGACGACGTCTCCCCCGAGGAAATCGCGGCCTACTTCGAACCCCACATCGAGCAGGGCCCCATCCTCGAAGACACCGACACCACTATTGGCGTGGTGATCGGCGCGCTCGGCCAGCAGTGGTTCGACCTGACGCTCATCGGGTTAGAAGCCCACGCCGGCCCCACGCCCATGGATTTACGCCGCGACGCCATGATGGGCGCGGCGGAAGTCACCCAGGCGCTCAACCGTATCGCCCATGCCCACGCCCCCCACGGCCGGGGCACGGTGGGCTACATGGCGCTTCACCCGGGCTCGCGCAATGTGATCCCCGGGCAAGTGAAGATGACCCTGGACATGCGCCACTGGGAGCCCGAGGCGCTGGAAGCGATGAGCCGCGAGGTAACCCAGGCCGTCGAGGAGATCAGCAAGCGCCACGGGCTCGAGTACGAGCTCACGCCGACAGCGACCTTCGCGCCGGAGTTTTTCGATAAAACCTGCGTCGAGCGCGTTCGCCAGGGCGCCGAGACGCTGGGGCTTTCGCATCAGGAGATCATCAGCGGCGCGGGCCACGACGCTATTTTTATCAATCGCGTGGCGCCGGCGGCGATGATCTTCATCCCCTGCAAGGACGGCATTAGCCACAACGAGGCCGAAAGCGCTACGCCCGAACACGTTCACGCCGGCGCCAACGTGCTGCTTCAGGCGGTACTGGACGCGGCGGGTACCGATGAAGGGGGCGCGTGATGACCAAGCCTTCCCAGGAAACCTTCGAGACGCTGACCGCCGGTGAAGCGCTGGCGCGGTTTGGCGAAGGCACGCTCAGCCCGGAAACCCTCGTCGAGGACTGCCTGGCCCGCATCGCGCGCCACAACCCGCGGGTCAACGCCTTTAGCGTGGTCAACGAGCGTGAGGCGCGCGAACTCGCCAGGGCATCGCACCAGCGCTGGCAGCAAGGCGCGCCCTGCGGGCCGCTGGACGGCGTACCGGTAACCATCAAGGATTTGACCCTGACGAAGGGGCTGCCCACCCGCATGGGCTCGACCACCACCTCGACCGAAGGCCCCTGGGAGGTGGACGCGCCCATCAGCCGCCACCTGCGCGAGGCCGGAGCCATCGTGATCGGCAAGACCACCTCGCCGGAGTTTGGTTGGAAAGGCGTGACCGACAACCCGCTGCACGGCATTACCCGTAACCCCTGGGATACCCGGCTGACGCCCGGTGGTTCATCAGGCGGCGCGGGCGCGGCGGCGGCGCTGAACCTGGGGCTTTTGCACCAGGGCAGCGACGCGGGCGGCTCCATTCGCATTCCGTGCAGCTTTACCGGCACCTTCGGCATCAAGCCCACCTTCGGCTGGGTGCCCCAATGGCCCGCCAGCGCCATGAGCACGCTTTCGCACCTGGGGCCCATGACCCGCACCGCCGCGGACAGCGCGCTAATGTTAAGCGTGATGGCCCAGCCGGATAGCCGGGACGGCTACGCGGGCAACCCACAAGGCCCCGATTGGCGAGCACCCCCACCGGCCGACCTGAGCGGCTACCGCATCGCCTTTAGCGCAAACCTGGGTTACGTGGACGTAGCGCCGGACATCGCAAAGAAAGTGGAAGAAGCGGTCACGCACCTTGAAGCGCTGGGTGCTACGGTCGAACGCATCGACCCGGGCTTCGACAACCCGCTGGAAACGTTCAATACGCTCTGGTTCGCGGGCGCCACCCAGGCGCTTGAGAAGCTGGACGAGACACAGCAAGCGGTGCTGGACCCAGGCTTTTTGGACATTGCCCGGCGTGGGCAGGACGTATCGCTTTCAGCGTACCTAGCCGCCCGACGCGAGCGCAGCGAGCTGACCGCCCATATGGCTGCGTTTCACGAGCGCTATGACCTGCTGGTGACCCCCACCATGCCGATATCACCGTTCACCGCGGGCCATAACGTGCCGCCCGGTGGGCCTTATAAGGACTGGATGGACTGGACGCCGTTCAGCTACCCCTTCAACCTCACCCAGCAACCCGCCGCCTCAATGCCGTGCGGGCTGGATGACAACGGGCTGCCGGTGGGGCTTCATCTGGTCGCGGGGAAGTATCAGGATATGAAGGTGGTGCATGTGGCGCGGCTGTTGGAGGGAGTGTTGCCGAGGCTGGTGCCGCCTGCTGCCTGAATATCATCAATGGAGGTGAAATCCTTATTAGGATATTCAAAAAGATGGCGCTTAAGATGCTAGAGGGTGGGGGTTCGTTCTGTCATAACGCGCTGTTGTGGAGCTGAGAAAAGGCGGAAAAAAGGTCGCTGTGCAGCCGATTATTAAAGGCGCCTGCGCCAAGGACGCTCTACTCCCGGGGTGACTTAGCACAAGTATTCAGTTAGTTCGTTATCAACGTCCAGCGCGGTTTTGGCAACCTGCTGGCGATATTCTCTTAAGTTGATGATCGTGACGTAGTGAGCGTCCCTACCTTTATGGGCTATATCGCCCCTAGGTGTTTGGTCCCGGAGTGTAGTGGTTTAAGGTATGAACCCTTGTCAGAGGAGGATCCATGGCTCAGGTACTTCATCAACGCGCCACGACCACGCACGCCATCCGAGAAGACCTACAGCGATCGACGGAATCGGTCGCGACGTTGAGCCGACGCTACGGCATTAACCCTAAAACCGTACGTAAGTGGCGCAGCCGGGCGTCTGTCGAGGATGTGTGTATGGGCCCCAAGGATGCCCGCTCAACCTCGCTGACGCCGCTGGAAGAAGCCGCCGCTGTCACGTTCCGGCAGAAGACTCTGTTGCCTCTCGATGACTGCCTACATGCGCTTCAGCGCGAAATCCCTTCCCTGACCCGCTCAAGCCTGCACCCACTCTACCAGCGCCACGGTATTAGTCAGCGGCCCAGGGTTGATGAACCAAAGCGCGAGAAAAAGTCCTTCAAGCATTACCCGATAGGCTACCTACATATCGATATCAGCGAGATCCGGACAGGCGAAGGCAAGGCCTATCTCTTCGTGGCAGTGGATCGAACGTCCAAGTTCGTTCATGCACAGCTATACCAGAAGATGACAAGGCAGGTGGCCGCTGACTTCCTTGAAGCCACGCTCCAGGCGCTGCCTTATCGCGCCCATACAGTGTTGACCGATAATGGGGTGCAGTTCGCCAGGAAGGCCGGCACAGAAGCTTACAAGCCGCATATCTTCGATGTGATATGTCATTGCCACGGTATCGAACATCGTCTGACGAAACCGTTCCACCCTTGGACCAACGGTCAAGTGGAGCGAATGAACCGCACCATCAAAGAAGCGACGGTTCGAGCCTTCCATTACACCTCGTTAGGCCAGCTCCAATCCCATCTGAAATATTATCTATGGGCCTATAATAGCGCCCGACCGTTGAGAGCCCTCAAGGGCAAAACACCGATTGGATTTATTCTGGAACAATGGCAAAAAGAGCCCGACAGATTTTATGATAATCCGAACCATCACTTCGCGGGACCAAACACCTAGATTCTGTCTGAAAAGTCGGCTCTCATGCACCGTTCGATGCAGGCCAGCGTCACCATTGGTTCAAAGCTACTGGCCAGCTTATCGTAACGGGTGTTGAGCCGACGTTTTTCCTTTTGCCAGCCAAGCAGGCGTTCCACAACGTTACGCTGGCGATATTTTGGTCGGTCAAACTGATGAGGAAGACCCGGTTTCGGTCGTCGATGCATACGGCGCTGCGGGATGACTGGGCGCATGCCGTAACGTGTGCAATAACGCCGTAACGCGTCACTGTCATACCCCTTGTCTGTCACAATGTAACGACTGCGTTTACGGGGTTGACCAGAACAACCCGGCAGCCGGACGTTTTTCCAGCTGTTCCGTCAGATAAATCGAATCGGCGCGCTGGCCAGCTGACAGAGAAAAGTCGAGTTTAAAACCATGACGATCGCACACCATGTGTATCTTCTTGGTCAGTCCGCCGCAACTACGGCTGAGCTCATGATCTCCGGGCTCTAGCGGTCCCCCTTTTTGCCGGCACCGCTGGCCGACCAGGTTACGCTGATGGAGGTTGAATCTACCAGCCATGTGTCCAGATCCTTGTTGCCATCTTCACGTAGACGAAGGTAATGACGGGTCAGTATCTGATCAAACGTACCGGCTTTAGGTTCTATGGTAACGCCACAGCTTACGCGCTTCATTAGCGTGTCTATCCCTAAGCCAGCAGCATTCTGTATTATTGCCACGTCGAATTCATTGGAATCATACAGATGATTTTCAAACGTAGAAACGCAACTTTGCGCGCGGAGGGCTTGGATGCGATGGCGCACCGAAACCTTAAGCAGCTTGATGCGCAGTCATCATCGCAAGGCGCTATCGGACGCTGAATAGACGCGAGGTGCACTCCCACTCCCGGATGGTCCGGTAGTCATCGTGTAGGACATTGCTGTCAGCATGACTCATAAACACAATCCCGGGACTGGAAAACAGGTCTACCGTCTTGACCACCATGTCGCCTTCTTTCGGAGCGCGCTGAAGCCAAGTCTTGCTTTTGAGCGTCTTGAGCAATTCATCGTACGTTGATCGCGCGACCACGCCTTCCTGATTGGAGATGAACTGCACTTGGTGTAGCGGATAGCGGTGAGATTGCCAGGTCCGTATAATGTCATCGATGGTCGACTCTCCTTCACTGACAAGCTTGCCCATCAGATCCAGCTGGCTGGCGCCGACCGCGTAGTTTGCTGCCGAACGATTCAGCCCGCCAGACAAACGTGAGGCACACTCGATTAGCGTTGGACCGTCGGCGGTCACGATCAACTCGGTGTGGTTGGCCCCGTAGCGGATGCCCAGTGCATCCAGCACACCGTGGACATATTCGACAATATCTTGCATTTCGAGCGAAGTCGGATCTAACAGCACGGCACGATCATAAATCCAACCTCCGCCCGGTGCTGGCAGCTTGTCGGCGCGCCAGATTTCAGTGATTAAATGCTTACCATGACCGCTGACGCCGTTAATGAAATACTCCGGGCCGACCAGCAGGCGCTGAGCCAAGACTGCGTTGTTGCGTTCACCTAATTGATTGACAGTGCCGAAGAGCTTGTCGAAGCTTTCGAGCAGTTCGCGCTGATCGGCACAAAAAGTCACCGAATCGGTGCCCGCACTGGCCTGGGGCTTGATCACCACCGGCCAGGCGCCGAGCTTGGCCCACGCGCTCAGGGCATCGCGGTCAATAGCCAGGAAATGATCCATGCTGCGCAGGCCGGTAGCCTTAAGGCGCTCGTGCATGGTGTATTTGTCACGTCGGGCCAGACTGGTCGAAGGGTCGTTGCCCGGCAGTTGCAGAGCAGCAGCTAGGAGGTCGGCTACTATTACCCCGCTCTCGGTCCCTGGCAGTACCGCTGCTGGATGCCAAGCTTCTAAGTCGGAAACCAGTGACTGGATGTCACCCTGATATTCGAATTGCGCGACATACTCATCCTTGTTGTATGTACGCAGGTAGTATTCCGGAGGGTTGGCTGAACTGCTTACGTGCACGCACTTCCAGCCAAACCCAGCCATCAGTGTCGGCACTTGTGAGCCCGACGAATAACCATCAACTACGATGAGGATCTTTTTCTTGGCTTGAGTCATTTTCTATCTCCTTTGAATTTCATCCACGTGCCAAACACTGTGAATATCGCGATCACGGAGCAGCCTAACGCAGAGGCCATCGACCAATGTATCCTCACATCGAATACTTGAAAGACGTAGGTGAGTAGCGGTGCCCACGCGAGTAGCGCAGCCACGATAAAGGGTTCCGAAAGCAGGATGCCACGCTGCAGCAACCATAACGGAATAATCACCCCGAGCAGGGTCGCAATCGCCAAGCCGCCGACTTGCGTGCTGGAGGCCATCACAAAGCCAGGACCGCTGTTGGTCAATACTGCGGCAACAATGATCAGCAGATAGAAACGGTGGGCCATGATTCGCGTAGCGGTCCAGCTGCGTTCGCCCAGTTGCTTGGTGGCAATGGTGTTCAGCGCCTGGGATGTGCCGCCGGCCGCGGCGGCGGTGAGGCCGATCAGGGTGTCACTGACGTTGATTGGACGAATTCCCGCCAGTCCCACCAATGACGCCCAGGCCAGCAATGCCGCACCGGACAGGATGCCCGCCGCCACCGCGTAGGTGTAAAGCGGCAGCTGTCGCCGACGCACCACCCGCTCTAACAGGATCGTGCTCACCGGGCCGAGTCCGCCCATGATTGCGCTAACGATTGCCGGTTCGATATAGCGCAAGGCATAGAAATAGCCGATCCAGTTCAAGGCAGTAGTGAAATTCAGGACGGTCAGCGGGCCTGCAGCGT
Organism: Vreelandella sp. GE22; assembly: GCF_968212445.1. Lineage (NCBI taxonomy): Bacteria > Pseudomonadati > Pseudomonadota > Gammaproteobacteria > Oceanospirillales > Halomonadaceae > Vreelandella > Vreelandella sp. GE22. The sequence continues at coordinate 391,240 of NZ_OZ309110.1, read as the reverse complement.
TAGCGTCGATTGCCAGTCCACGCGTACCGGAACTGAGCAACAAGCGCATCAGAAAGAAGCCGCTGGTGATGACGAAACTCCAAAACAAGAAGGTAAACGGATGTAGCTGCTGCAGCAGATTGCCGGAAAAAACCGCGTTCGCGTTGGCCAATACTAGGAACGCTGCTATGTACAGAATCCCTGCCCCCCCGACCCAGCGGCTGCTTGGTTTGGCGAAGCCGGTCTGGCTTGCATCAGGCTTGTTCACTGACAGCCTTCTCCATGAATACGCTCAGAGGGTCTTCTCGATAATCAGCGAAGGGTCCGCGATCACTAAACCCCGCACGATGATATAGCGAAATCGCTTCAGGTTGATTTATGCCGGTTTCCAGCAACAGTGTTCTGGCACCATTGCGCCGGGCCAGTTGCTCCAGATGCTTGAGCAAGCGCATACCGACTCCACGACGGCGGGCCTTGTCGGCAACAAACATACGCTTGAGTTCGGCGTCACCGTCGCCGATGCTCACAACCGCACCACAGCCGAGCACCTGGCCGCTGTGCAACTCGCGGGCGACGACGAAGCTAACACTTGGCCCTTTGAGCTGTGTCACGTCAAGCATGTGCACACTTTCAGCGGGATACAGTGAGCGCGCATAATCCTCAGACCGTTGTAGTAGCGCAGCAACCTGCAGCTCCTCGGGGTCGCCTTCATCGATGCTGAACAATTCCTGCCCAAATGTCGACGACGACGCGTGATCCTGTAGCACCATATCCGCACCTTTCTCGGCGATCATCAGGGACGCGGCGTTGGTGTTGCCCGAGACCATCGTCGGCATGATTGAGGCGTCGATCACCCGCAGACCTTCAAGGCCACGCACACGCAGGCGGTAATCGACCACGGCCATCTCATCAGTGCCCATGCGGCAGGTTCCGACCGGATGGTAGGAGGTGTCACCCTGGGTGCGGACAAACGCCAACAATTCTTCGTCTGATTCGATCTCGGTGCCCGGCGACAACTCGTGGTCACAGTAGGCCCGCAATGCCGGTTGCGCAGCGATCTCGCGCAGGATGCGCATACCCGCAATCATCCGCCGCTGATCCTCTTCATGTTCTAGGAATCGCGACTCAATGACTGGCGCCACCGACGGATCGCTGGAATGGATGTGGATGCTGCCAGTAGATTCCGGTCGCAGCGGATATACCCCCATCGTCATACCAGGCAATGTATCCAGTCGACGACTGGAACCGGGCCCATAGCTGGCCGGTGCAAAATGGAACTGCAAATCGGGCCGCGGCTCTTGCTCGCGGGATTTGACAAAGCCATGCCCTAGAGCAATCGGTAGGCTCAACACCCCGCGACGGCGCGTCAGGTAGTGCAAGGCTTCCTTGAATAAGGCGAAACCACGAGTGCGTTCATTGAAGGTGATTTTCTGACGAATGCGCCACTTTAGACGAGATGCAAAGTGATCGCGAAAGTTCTCACCGACGCCGTATAGCACATGCTGTACAGCGACACCGGCTTTTTCCAGCACCTCGGGTATGCCAATTCCCGATAGCTCCAGCAGTTGAGGTGACTGAATAGCCCCCGCACTGAGTATAATTTCACGCCGGGCTCTAGCGAACTGCAATGTGCCGGAGAGATAATCGACGCCAATGCAACGCTTGCCTTCCATACGCAGTTTTTGAACGGGTGCCTCGGTGATAACCGTCAGGTTTGCACGCTTGCGTGCCGGCAGCAGGTATCGACCATAAGCCGAGGACCGCTGCCCCCGATTATGGTTGACTTGGTAATAGCCAAAGCCTTTCTGCTCGCCGCTGTTGTAGTCGGGGTTACGCGGATATCCTGCTTCGCTGGCGGCTTCAAGAAAGGCGTCGCACAGTTCGTCGCTCTCACGGGGCAGCGCCACATGGATTGGTCCGTCTTGACCGCGGGCCGCGCCGTGCACGTCGACACTAGTTTCCAGACGTTTGAAATACGGCAGAACCTCATCCCAACTCCAGCCCGCATTCCCATGTTTTTCCCACTCATCATAATCCTCGCGCTGACCACGTACGAAAATCATGCCGTTAATTAGGTTCGACCCGCCCAGTAAACGCCCCCGGGGGATCTGCAGACGGCGTTCGCCCAGCGTTGGATCCGGCTGGGTTTCAAAGCACCAGTCGTACTTCGGATTGCCCATTAGAAGGACTTCGCCTACGGGAATTGACAACAAGGGGCTACGTCGTTCGGCGCCGGCTTCGATCAGCAGTACTTGGATATCCGGGTTTTCACTCAAGCGTGCCGCCAGCACGCAGCCAGAGGCACCCGCCCCGACAATTATGTAGTCATATTCGCTCATGCAGGATGGTTCCTGTCCCGAGACTCGGCTATGCGGGCGCCGATGGTAGTGCGATGCAGCAGACGACGATGTTTATCATCGTACACCGTGGCTTTGTGCATAGCGCTGCGGTTGTCCCATAAGATGATGTCTCCCGGCGTCCAGACGTGTCGGTAAGTAAATTGTGGCTGCACCGAAAACTCTTGGAGGAACGTGACCAGTGGCGCACTTTCCTCCAGCGGTAATCCTTCGATACGCCAAGGCACATTACCGCCGGCGTAAAGCGCCTTGCGCCCACTGACCTCATGACGACGCACCAACGGTTGCGCAACGTCGACCCATTCGGCCAATTCCTGCTCCGAGGGCGCAGGTCGGTCGGGATAATTGTAGGGCCGCGACTGAGCTCGGCTGATGACCACCTTGAGGTGTTCGATGCGATGTTTGACTGCTTCAGGCAATGCCTCGTATGCGGCAAACATGTTTGCAAACCAGGTGTCGCCACCCTCCGGCGGGGTTTCCAATGCGTGTAGCATCGATCCTGCCGGTGGTACCTCCAGGTAGTGGCCGTCGGTGTGCCAAACCCGGCCACTAACGGGTGAGCCGATTAGCTTCCCATTATTGGTAATATTCGACAGTATGAGTATTTCCGGCTGGGTCTTTTCACTGAATTGCGAGCGTGTATAGCTCACCAATTCGCCGAAATTGCGACTGAATTCCAACTGCTGCTCAGGGCTCATAGACTGTCCGCGAAACAACAGGATGGTGCTGCTGATCCAGGCGTCGTAAAGCGCTTCTATAGTGTCGTCACTAAGCTTGGCATTGACATCGATGCCGCGGACCTCGGTACCGATTGAATCGGTAATAGGAACAAATTCAAGCATGCCACCTCCTTATTTTTCTTAAGGCCACACTTCCGTGCTGCCTGTGTCTTACACCACGACCCGGTTGTCGATGATCCAACGATGCATCTCCACTAACTGGATCAACAGATGAGCCGGGCTGGCCCCGCCTGGTAGCATCGATGCGTTAAGCTGATTCGCTGCAATCTGTTCGATCAGTGCGCTCAGGCGTGGGGTGTCGAACATCCATGCAATAGGCGATTTCGGATTCGTAGCGATCCAGCGCGCTTCGCTGATCAGTACCCTGTCGTACTCGGTATCCTGAATGTGCGGGTATGCGCTTTTTTTGCGCGATAAGGTAGTTGGCGGCAAGATGTCGTTCATCGCCGCCTTAAGCAAACCTTTGACCCCACCCCGGGACTTCATTTCCCATGGCACGTTCCATACATACTGGATCAATTGCGGATCACAGAATGGCACCCGCACTTCTAGGCCTTGGGACATGCTCATTCGCTCCTTGCGATCAAGGATCACTGACAACGGCCCAGACATGCCGAGGAACAAAGCTTCGCGTATGCGTGCTGCCTCGGTACTTTCCCCTGGCAGACGCGGCACCTCACTCAGCCAGAAGTCGTAGCGGGCACGCTCGTCCTCTTCCACCCGCTGCGCAGTGGTTAGGGAGGGCGACAGATAGTCGGCCAGCTTCGGACCATCCCCCAGCCAAGGGAACTGCGCACGGGCTAGTAATTGAGGTTTGAAATAATAGGGATAGCCCCCGAAGATCTCGTCGGCGGCCTCACCGGTCAATGCCACCGAGCAATTGTTGCGCATGCGTTCGAACAGAAGATACATCGACGCATCAAACTGGCCCCAACCAGGTAATCCGCGTGCCACACGCGTAGCCGGAATGACATTAAGCAAATCCTGCATGGTCGCACTGAGCGTCGTATGGCGGGTGCCTATGTGTTCAGCAGCCAGTGCGGCGAATGGCGCATCGATGTCCGGCCGCAGTTCGGTTGAGGTAAAGGCATCTTCGTCCGTGTCGAATTTGAGGCAAAACGTATCGAGTGCTGAACCTGCGCCTCGAGTCGCCAGTTGTTTCATCACCAGCGCGGCAACCGACGTAGAATCGATCCCGCCGGACAACATCGCTGCGCATGGCACTTCATGCTCATACTGACGCGCTACAACTTCCTCGAGCAACTCGCGTACATGATTGGCAGTCTGCTCGAAGTTATCGGTATGTGGGGCGCTCTCGAGCTGCCAGTAGCGCGCTTGTGTATGGCCGCGTTCGCTGAAGCTTAATACACTGGCCGGTGGCAGTTCGCGCAGGCCTTGCAAAGGGGTTTCGCCTGGTAGTGTCATTCGCGGCTGCAGCACTATTGCCAACGCACTAGTGTCCAGTCTGGCGGTAAATTGAGGATGAACCTCAATAGCCGTGGGGATGCTGGCGAAAATGATTCCACCGTCGGTCAGCGTATAATAAAGCGGTTGCAGGCCGAGACGATCACGGGCCAGCAACAGCTCGCGTTTCTGGCCATCCCAAAGAGCAATAGCGAACATACCTTCAAGGTGCTCGACGAAGCCTGCCCCCCATCGTACATAGGCTCGGCGAATGATCTCGGCGTAAGACCAGCGATCCGGTTTCGGTCCGAGGTCGGCGAGTTCCTGCTGAAGTTGCCCAGCGTTATAGATTTGCCCAGTATATATAATGGCCGTGGTAGCGCCGCAAATCTCGCTAATCCAAGGCTGTTCATCGAAGTCGTAGCGTGAGGTCAGAGTACGACAATGTCCTAGCGCAAGCTCCGGGCCGACCCACACTCCTTGCCCATCAGGACCACGTCCGGCCATAGCATCGATCATCTTTAAAACAACCCTATGAACTTCCGAACGAGGCAGGTTCGCTTGTTGCCCAACACCGTGACGCAGGTCTACCCAGCCGGCCATACCGCTCATATAACGCTCCTTTCGTTTTATTTACCGGGCAATGCCTTAATTGGCAAGGTAATCTCCATTTAGATCACATGTTAGTGGCCAACAGGCAAAATATAATAGATCGCTTTTTGTTTTTATCTATTTATTCGCTCGAACTCAAGCCATCTTTTACAAATTATTAAGTAAAATTTCACTCCATAAGCCTAACTAATTGTATTTATAGAATTTATCAACTATGTATTCTTTATGAAACGAAATTTCAAAAAATGCTCCAATATGGTGCACGCTAAACCACATACCTTTATCTATGCACCAAAATGGTAGCGGCATATATAGCAAATTCTTTTTTATTAATAACTGACGCGCTTAGCACAGTGAAAGAAAATATTTAACGACAAGCCTCATAATAATTTGCATATAAGTTATTGATTTCTAAGTTATTTTTTTAAAATAACTTAGAAAGATCGCACTGATTAATTTTTTTTGTCTCATTGCTTGTGCTAAAAAAAAAATAACGCTAATCTCCGAAACAAGTAGTTGAAGTTGAAATTTGTTTCAAATCTTCAAGTGTTAATGAATAAAGAGGTGTATACTTATACCCATATATTCTTTATTTTTAGGCCGTTAGCGTTGCGCCATCTGGCATTGTTAAGTTTGAACGTTAGTGCCAACATGGCCGACGTTAGCCAACAAGCCAAGGCTATGCCGACTTAATCTGCGTATCACATTTGCCATCAATTGCATGGTTGTCAGTATTAATGCGCAGAAGCCACTACTCCACTCCGTCTATCCGCGCGTACTTGCGTCTTAATGATAGCGAAGTGTTTTCTGCCGTACTTCAGCATGTAGGGGTAACTATGAGCGTGAACCGGTTCGACTATTTTGGAAATCTTGCCAAGGCCACCACTTACCGTGGTTATCGCAACACGTTCTGGCCCCCATCTGACAGTTACCAGCTAATTTCGCTCGACCTGACCTCAGCTAACCCAAGTCTGGATGGCGCCTGGCAAGACTGTTTGGACTTGCTTAAGACCGCGATTGATGAGCAATGGCGCTATGCCAAAGTTCACGGCGTGCCAGAACGGACCCGCTTAAGCGACCCGCGCCCTGTGGCCCTGGCTCTGCGGGCGCTGGGTGATAATTTGCAGAGCACGAATGATCGCCAAGCCTTGCTACTCAGGGCGAAGGCCATTGAATTCGGTTACGACGACGAAATACTCAAGACCCTTTCTGGCCTGCAAGAAGATATTGCACTGGTCGCAGGGCAGTTGGCCACTTGGTATGGCAAGCAGAAGGGAGGATTACCGAGCGCCTTTGGCTGCCAGCGCAATTCGGAGCGGCAACAGGACGTAGAATTGGCCATGGCGATGGTGGATCAAGTGCCCGCGTACCTCAGGAGTCTGCATACCCATTTGCGACTGGGCGATGTGCCCGCCTTCGCCGCCACCGATCTGTTTTTCATGGCCGGCGAAGGCAACCTTCATCCTAAGCATGTCGCCTACTTCCTCCCGGAAGACGAAGGCATCAAACGCTCGCCATTCAAGAAGACCTATTACTTTGCTAACACCCACGCAGCGATGGTCGAGCATCTAGCGACGCCGCTAGCCCAGCACTTCCTAGCGACCGGAACCCACTTTGACGTTACGAGCGAGCCTCTGCGCCGCATCCCGACACTGGGAGTGCTTAGCCATGAACTCGGCCATTTCGTCCATCGCAAAGAGACTGCCTACTCGTCTTTGAACGACGCTAATCGCTGGGCCTCTGTGGTGTTGCAAGAAGTCTCAGCGGATGTCTTCGGCATCCTAATCTTTGCCGAGGTCTGGGCGCCTGCACTGCAGATCCCGCCCGAGCAAGTGCTTGAATACTACCTAGGAGAGTGCCTGCGTTACCTCAACCGTGGACTTGGGCTTTTCCCTGACTGCGATGGGATGTACCTGCAATTATCTTATTTCGTCCAGCTTGGCGCCCTGACACTGAAGCATGAAGGTGGGCAATCCGTGCAACTGCTGGTCGATCACGGCGCCTTGCTCGCCGGCTTGCGATCGCTAGCTCGAGTGCTATCCGACGCCCTGCTTGCGGGCAATCCGGAGACGGCTGTTGCCTTTTACCAGTTTTACGGACCGGCACGTCTGCAGCCGTTGCAGCCGCTGATCACTGCGCTGGCCAAGACGCCAGCGCAGTCCATCGAATATGTGCAAGAGCCTGTAAGTGTACTTATGTAAAGCGACGCAATGTGATTTCACCCCCCTCTAGGCAAGGAGAAACAGAGATGACGAAGATGGTGCAGGATCTCAAACAGGTTGAAGATTTCTATAGTACCCCCCGCCGGTTTGGCGACAGGGATTCCACCATCTACGAGATCTGGGAACAGGGAGGGGCATTCAATGACTCTATTACACCGTCCACCTACAACGCAGAATATCGCTCGCATATGGGACTCAAGCTCAAGTCCCTCACCAATGAAGGGGAGACAATTTTCTCTATTGGCTGCGGCAACGGTTTTGTCGAAGGAGACCTGGTTAAAGCCAAACGCCGGGTGCTGGCTATCGACTTCAACGACGAAGCGGTGGCCCTGAGCCGGAAAAAAGGTGTGGATGCTTACACAGCCGACTTCTTCAAGCTGGAGCCCAGTGCCCTTGCTAGCACAAAATCGGTCTATGTCGACGGCTTACTCGGCCATTTGTTTCATCCAGAGCTGGAACTTAAGCCGACCCTCGATAAGCTCAAGGAACTGAACATGGAATCCGGCACGACCTTGGTGTTCTCCAACGATTCGCCCCGCGATCCCGAGACGCCTTTTGCCGCCCACGATAAAGTCGAAGGTTTTTGGTTCATTTCTAGGGACTACCTGCGTGACGCGCTGATCGAGGCCGGCTTCAAGGTAGAGGAAACCTATTACTTCCCGTACACGCGCCCGATCAGCGGCCTGCGCAATCGCACCTTGTGCGTCGCACTGGTGCCTTGAGTCGATCACGCATGAATTGTTAGAAGAAATTGCCGTGCCTATATCTCAAAGCTTCGCCCGACGTTTGTTGCCCCTGCTCAATGAGCTTACGAAGGCTTACCCAACGCCCTTTCATATCTATGACGAGCGTGCCATCGCCCAGACTCATCGAAACGTGGAGCAAGCCTTCGCCGGGAGCGCGTTTCGTCAGTACTTCGCGGTCAAGGCGCTTCCCACTCCTGCGATCCTATCCCTGCTGCTCAAGGAGGGCAGCGGGCTGGACTGCTCTTCGCCTGTCGAACTTACACTAGCTGAAAGATTGGGCGCGCGGGGTGATGATATCGTTTTCACTTCCAACAACACCTCACTCAGCGAATACAACATGGCGCTGAAGGTCGGTGCCTTGATTACGTTCGACGACCGCAGCATGCTCGATCAAGTGACAACCTTGCCTGATATAGTTGCCTTTCGCGTGTCGCCACATGGCGTCATTGCCCAGTCATTACAGATGGGCAATGCCCAACAATCAAAATTTGGCATCCCCGAGACCGAACTAGTTCAGTGCTATCGAGAGGCATTGAATCGCGGTGCCCGACGTTTTGGTATTCATGGCATGATGTGCGCTAACGAGCTGTCACTAGAGGCCGCCGTGCAGGCCGGTGTACAAGTCATCGAGGTCGGGGCTAGGGTAGCCCGCGAGGCAGGCATTGAGCTCGAATACATTAATATCGGCGGTGGCTTGGGCATTCCCTATCGGCTCAACGACCAGGCCCTCGATCTCACATCATATGCCGATGCGCTGAAACGCGCATTGAAGCAGGCATTCCCACGCCATACACCCAAGCTGATGATGGAGTTGGGCCGTTACATCAGCGGGCCGCACGGAGTACTTGTATCTCGGGTCATCAACCGCGGTAGCAAAGGACGAGAAATCGTCGGTCTCGATGCCTCGATGTCTGCGCTAATGCGCCCTGGACTGTATGGTGCCTACCACCACCTGACTTTGCCTTTCGCCGATCAACGACCCGAAGGCGTGTTCGATGTGGTCGGCGCACTGTGTGAGAACTTTGACAAGTTCGCCATGGATCGCCCGCTACCGACCCCGCTCATCGGCGATCTCGCACTGATCCATGACACGGGTGCGCACGGTCATGCCATGGGCTTTACCTATAACGGCCGGTTGCGGCCCGCAGAACTGATGTTGACCGACGATGGCGATGTCGTTGAAATCCGTCGGGCTGAGACCTTTGATGATCATACCCGCCCGATTCAATGGCAACCCATTGATGTCTTCAGCCCTCATAAGGTGCGTTAGATGAGTTACCGTGAATTGATTGAAGAAGCGTTCGAGCGGCGTACACAGCTCACGACGGTAGAGCTATCGACTTTGGTGCCGTCGATTGAAACCGGCCTTACCGCTCTAGAGCGTGGCGAGCTGCGCGCGGCATGTGCGCAAGATGGCCTGTGGATCTGCGACACCTTCGTCAAGAAGCTTATCCTACTGCACTTCTTGACGCGCGAAAATGCAGTAGGCGAAACCAACCCTAGGCGCCCCAAAAGCTACGACAAGCTGCAGCTCAAATTCGAACAGTGGGAAGACAGTGCGTTTCGTAATGCGCGCATCCGTGTGGTCCCAGGCGCGGTCGTCCGGGCCGGAGCGTACATCGGCCCGGGCGCCGTGCTGATGCCATGCTTCATCAACATTGGCGCGTACGTCGGCGAAGGCACGATGATCGATACTTGGTCGACGGTAGGTTCCTGCGCACAAGTTGGCGCACACTGCCACATCTCCGGTGGCGTGGGTCTGGGCGGCGTACTTGAGCCCCTCGGGGACAACCCTGTAGTCATTGAAGACAACGTTTTTATCGGTGCCCGCAGCGAGGTCGCCGAAGGAGTCATTGTGCGCAGTGGAGCTGTGATCGGCATGGGTGTCTACCTCAGTGCTTCGACTCCGATCATCGACCGCGCTAGCGGCGAAGTACGCTACGGCGAGGTGCCGACCAACGCGGTGGTGATTGCTGGCAGTCGCGCCGACCCGAAACTGCCAGGGGTGTCGCTGTCCTGTGCTGTGATCGTGAAATACGTTGATGAGCGTACGCGTTCGAAAACTACGCTCAACGACCTTGTCCGAGCGCTCAGCCGATGAACACCGCAGGTAATGCTTTCGCCAAGCTGCAAAGATTACTGGATGACCTACCTCCCGCACCAGGCTTGCCAGTAATCGACCTGCACCTAGGAGAAAGCAGACTGGGCGACCCGACATCGCTGCTGGCACCTATGTCTGAACTCGAAGGCTGGACCCGCTATCCACCGTTAAACGCGACGACGCAACTGCGCGACGCCTACAATCACTGGTTGCAGCGCCGCTTTGGTATCGCCGCTAACCTCGGCAACTCAATTGCCATTGAACCCACGCCAGGAACCAAGCAGGCGATCGCCACGTGCATCGCTCTTGCGGTATCACGGGCACGTGCACGAGGAGTCGAGAAGCCGGTAGTAGTATTGCCCAACCCATTCTATCCCACGTATGTCGCGGCAACAGAAGCCGTAGGCGCGCGAGCCTTGTTCTACGATCTGAGTAATGGGCAACTGGAGGCGAATCTTGCCGCTCAGCTGGCATTGGCTGGCGACAGCGCTGCGGCCGTGGTGTTGTGCAACCCCGGCAATCCGCTCGGCAACATCCTCGCCGCCGATACGCTTGTGGCAATCAGCCGTCGGGCACACCAGACCCAGACCAGCTTGCTGGTCGATGAGTGCTACACGGATCTGGCTTGGCATTCAGCGCCATACGGCTATCTCAGCTTGGTAGAATCCGGTGCTGTTGCACCTTGTCCGTTTGTGGTGCTGCACAGCCTGTCGAAGCGATCAGCCGCACCAGGTTTGCGCAGCGGTTTCATTGCTGGCGACCCACAGAGTGTTGCCGCCTATGCCGGTTACAATCGCTCCTGCGGAGTGTCAATGGCTTGGCCGACGTGCGCGGCCTCGGCCGCTCTGTGGCAAGATGACGTCCATGTGCAGAAGCAACGACAGGCCCTGCAACGCAACTGGGATATGGCCGATGATTGCCTCGCCCAAGTGACTGGATATCAGCGTGCCGAAGCCGGTTTTTTCCTCTGGCTAGCCGTCGCAGATGGCGAGGCCTCAGCCTGCCGGTTATGGACTGAACAGGGTTTGCGAGTGATGCCTGGACGCTATCTGTGTTATGCCGAAAGCAACGACAGGAATCCAGGCGATGGCTTCGTGCGCGTTGCACTGGTTCATAAGCAATCGATTATGCGTGAGGCCCTGCTGCGCCTCAGGGAAGGGCTGAGGCACGAGCCGGCTTGAGCTTGCACGGCAGCATTCCTTGGCAGATGAGATACCACTTCAGAGCCACTTCCAGATCAGGAACAGAAAGATGGAAATGGATTCAGTACTTCAAGGACATATGGTCGGCTGGCGTCACTGGTTGCATCAGCATCCTGAGCCAGGATTCGCAGAGAGCAAGACGAGTGCTTTCATCGCCGATACACTGCGCAGCTTTGGCCTGCAGCCTCATATATGCATTGGCGGGACCGGTGTTGTCGCGACTATTGAAGGCGAACAACCCGGTATCGAGATAGCTCTACGCGCCGACATGGATGCACTGCCCATCCAGGAAGAAAATACCTTCGCCCACTGCTCACGCCACAATGGCTGGATGCATGCCTGTGGTCACGACGGCCATATCTCGATGCTATTGGGTGCCGCCAGCCTCCTGGCGGCAGACCGTCGCTTCGCAGGCAAAGTCCACCTAATCTTTCAACCAGCCGAAGAAATCGGTACTGGGGCCAAGGCGATGATAAACGATGGGCTGTTTGAGAAATTCCGCGCCGAATGTGTGTACGGTCTACACAATTGGCCAGGTGTGGAGGCAGGCCGATTTGTGGTGCACCAAAGTGCGGTAATGGCTGGCGCCAAACCTTTTGAAATTGTCGTTAGCGGCCGTGGCTGCCATGCAGCGCTTCCTCATCAAGGAGCTGATCCGCTATTGGCTGCGGCACACTTGGTCGCGGCATTGCAAAGCATTGTTTCACGCAATATCGACCCCGCTGATGCACTGGTTCTCAGCGTCACCCAGTTCCACGCTGGGCATACTCACAATATTATTCCCGACAAGTCCCGCCTTACTGGCACTCTGCGTTACTTTAGCCCCGCGGCTGGCGAAATTGCATCGCATCGAATGGTCGAGCTTGTTGAACAACTGGCTGCTGGAATGGGCGTTGTTGCATCGCTGAAGTTCTTCGAATTCGGATCTCCGCCAGTGATCAACAACACAGTGCATGCAGAGCATTGTGTGGAAGCCGCCAACGCCGTGGCCGGGCGGGAAAACGTCAGCACCACAATGGCACCGAGTATGACTGGGGAAGACTTTGCCTTCATGCTCGAACGCAAGCCCGGCGCCTTCATCTGGATCGGCAACGGCTCAGCAGAACGCGGTTGCTCGTTGCACAATCCGCACTATGACTTTAATGACGAAATAATGCCCATGGGCGTGGCCTATTGGGTCGCTCTTGTCCGGTCCCGGTTAAAGATGTGAGGAAGCTCGCTCCCATACGGATAATGCGGACGGAGGCAGTTTACGAAAGTCCACCGCTAACCGTTAATGCTGTTGATCGCCACGGTCAGGTCGGCCATTTATTTGAACATGGAATGAGCTAGCACTTATAAATCTTCGAGACCACCGCCAAGTGCATAGCCACAGGCAGGTGCCCATATGTCGATGCGCTCTAGATCTTATTCAGGTTTGACCTTTCCCTCTAAGTTAACACCTTGAAATCGATGAGATTTCCAGCTAAGGTCGTGAAGTGCGTCGTTAACCATAATGCGATATCGCTATACAGATGACACGATACGTATTGGTAGCATATTTATTTATGACACAGTAGTACTAGGTGTTTGGTCCCGGGGTGTAATGGTTTATGGTATGAACCCTTATCCGAGGAGGATCCATGGCTCAGGTACTTCATCAACGCGCCACGACCACGCACGCCATCCGAGAAGACCTACAGCGATCGACGGAGTCGGTCGCGGCGTTGAGCCGACGCTACGGCATTAACCCTAAAACCGTACGCAAGTGGCGCAGCCGGACCTCTGTTGAAGATGTGCGTATGGGACCCAAAGCAGCCCGCTCCACCTCGCTGACGCCGCTGGAAGAAGCTGCCGCTATCACGTTCCGGCAGAAGACCCTGCTGCCCCTTGATGACTGCTTGCATGCGCTTCAGCGAGATCCGGACAGGCGAAGGCAAGGCCTATCTCTTCGTGGCAGTGGATCGAACGTCCAAGTTCGTTCATGCACAGCTATACCAGAAGATGACAAGGCAGGTGGCCGCTGACTTCCTTGAAGCCACGCTCCAGGCGCTGCCTTATCGCGCCCATACAGTGTTGACCGATAATGGGGTGCAGTTCGCCAGGAAGGCCGGCACAGAAGCTTACAAGCCGCATATCTTCGATGTGATATGTCATCGCCATGGTATCGAACATCGTCTGACGAAACCGTTCCACCCCTAGACCAATGGCCAAGTGGAGCGGATGAACCGCACCCTCAAGGAAGCCACGGTTCGAGCCTTCCATTACACCTCGTTGGGCCAGCTTCAAAGCCATTTAAAGGATTATCTCTGGGCCTATAATAGTGCCCGGCCGCTAAGAGCTCTCAAGGGCAAAACACCGATTGGATTTATCCTTGAACAATGGCAAAAAGAGCCCGAAAGGTTTTATGATAACCCGAACTACTACTTCCCGGGACCAAACACCTAGGTTTTGTTTGTCTGCTGAGCCCATCGCTTGAACGCCTTAGGTAGAAAACGACAAGTAGGCTGTGCCGTATAACGCCTGAGTTATGCCTTAATAGGTGGCGGAGTTCGTGCCATAGACGCTTTTAATTGGGCCAGTGAATTTGCAAGCATCTTTGGCCGATTTCACGTCTCGACTTAAATCCGTGTTGCTTCCCTTTTTTCTAAAAACGAAAATCTCTTTTTTAACAGCCGGCACCACTTCATATTCCAGCCCCCTGAGTTTTTCCGCAACATCAGTGAGGTCTTTTGAGCTTTCCAATTTCGCTACGATCACTGTTTAATCTCCTTTCTCGGTTTTGCTTCTTGGATGACAGCGTATAACGCCGCGCTCTGGGACAAACCGTAGCGCAGCGTAGGTTTGTCCCTAGCAGCGCCTTGTTAGCCGTCACTCTGATGCCTTTCGAATGCGCTGACGAATATACTTTTCATTGGCTCTTTGAGCTGGTTAATATACCCGAACAGCAGTTTGAATTTTTGGAAACGCAACCACTCAGAATGATCGGGCTTAGAGTTACCCTTGCTGGCTGAATCAACATCTCCGAAGAAATTTGCTGCAACTTGTGCAATGCGTTCCAGAATCTTTTGTGAGTAACCGCGATTAAATATTTCACTAACGATTGGGTAGAATTCAGCATAGTTCGGCACTGTTTCACCAGAGCACTTTTCGAGCGCTTGATCGAGTTCTGACACGACTTTTTCAGCCTCTCGTTCAAAGAACGCGGCATGCTCGCCGGGTTCGTTTATGATTTGAACGATTTGAGTAAACATGCCCTCAATGGCGCATGCCAACTCAGACAAACTGCTCCATACGGCGTCGTCTTGGCATCTACGCTGCATCTCGCTTCGGATCCGTGCGATTCTTTCGCCAGCTAATGGGTGTGAATCCTGAAACTCGAACCCCAATTCCTCCAACCCACGAAAAATCTGAAGTGCGAATTCAACGGCGGCATATTGAAGCTGTGTATTAAAAGCAACGCGCTTAGCATCCTCGTTGTGGAGTTCCATAACCATTTGAACACCGAGAAAATCAGCGGTGAATTCATCGAGATGATGGGGTGATATATCGTCTGGAAGATCAAACAGCTTCCTTTCTTCATTTTCGAAAACATCGGCGATTATGTGCCCAATTTCGTGGGCAACGAGAAAGGCTTCTGCTTCCATCGCCAACATATTTGCAAATTGGATTTGATTCTCATCGATCGGATACTGTGGACCGAATGCATGGCCTGTTTCTTGAAACCACCAAAACACTTCGGCTATTAATCGAGCCGTTTCTTGTAAACCGTCGCCTATCGATGGGGCGATCTCCGTGCCCATAGGGTGAGAACGCGTTGCGATAACCCTTGCGACGCGATAGATAAAATCTTTCATACCTGTATGAAATACGATCGCGTAGCCTGAAGGGAGTTTATTTACGTAGACATCTGGAGTTGGGTTGGCAACTGTTCCGACTGCGATGTAATCGGAGTCAAGAAGCGAAACAAGTGAAAGATGAAACCGAGGTTTTATATGTTCGAGCAAACTCTGCGCCCAGTCAGACTTATTTGCTGATGCAATTAGGTCGGAGATATCTTGTCCAGATTTGACCCACTGTGTCTTCAGCCAGTCGGGCAAACTGGATTCCGTGATCTCGTCGATAGGGTCTTCCGCCTTTATCGATGCGATGTAGTCACTGGGTGTCATTTCGAGTCACGTTTTATCTTGACCTTGATACTTGCTTGCATCCCCGCTTCCAGTTTACCAATCAAGGCGACGCTCCCCTTGCCATTTACACCTAGTGAAAGCTCTATCTCATCGACATAATAGCCAGATTTCGACTCAGGTTGCTCATCAAGAAGAGTCTGGAAGTCGGCGAGGACCTCCTTCAGGTTACCGCTAAGGACGGTCAAATCTACCTCGGTTGATTTGACCCGAGATTTACCAAACGCTGGCAACGCGTGCTTTGTTTCCGATTCTGCCGCCTCCGGTTCCCATATTTCAATCGTACGTGGATCGTTCATTCTAACTCCTATCGGTGGAATTACGGCTAACAGTGATTATACGCCCAGACACATAACCTTAATAAACACGCCAGCGCGTTTATTGGTGTTATGCAGCCCGCTTGCAAACCGTAACCTACTGATCACTATAGAGCCGATCAATTTCCAAACCGTCTATCCGTTGTTCGCATGCCCGCCCGCTATGCTCGATTCAATCATACCCTATCCCCAAACTTACCTTAGATCACGCAAAAATTTGATGACACTCATCCGCAATAAGTCGTAGGTTCTCACTCACTGGCCCTCTCGGTTGACTCAAGCGCCATTCGCGCCTTCGCCGCAAACGCCTGCCGCGAAGGCTTGAACCCCACCCCCTCGGGCCAACCAAGCCACGCATCCGGCACCATGAAACCAGGCAGCGCCTCGCGCACCCAGGCGTCGAGCGCGGCTTCGGCCACTGCCTCGGTGTGGTAGTCGATAAACGCCACCGGGCGTTCGCCCCATTCCGGGTGGGGCACGGGCACCACCAGCGCTTGGGCGATGCCGGGGTGGTTGACCAGGCGCTGTTCGATGGCTTCGGGCTGGATGTTTTCGCCGCCGGAGATAAAGGCGTTGTCCCGCCGTCCTTCGACTACCAGCTCGCCTTGTTCGGTGAAGTGGCCCTTGTCCTTGGTGGCAAACCAGCCCTCGCTGTCCACCGCTGAGTCGAGCTGCCCTTCGCGCAAATAGCCGTTGAAGAGCGTTTCGCCGCGCACCTGAATCTCGCCCTCTTTGATGCGTACCTCGCGCCCGGGTAGCGGTACGCCGACCACGCCGGGGTCGGCGGGCCGGCCGGTGCATACCTGGCTTGCCATCTCCGAGAGCCCGTAGCTCACTTTGGGGGTCAGGCCGAGCGCGGTCATTTTATCGACCAGCGGCGTGGGGATCGCCGCGCCGCCCAGCAGTAGCTCGCGCAGCGCTGTCTTTTGCGGGTCGAAGCCCGCGTGGAGCAGGCGCCAGAGCTGGGTGGGCACCAGCGACAGGTGGGTGATCGGTTGCTGCTCGAGGCGCGCCAATAAGGGCGAGCCGTCGTCGATAATGACGCGCCCGCCGGCCAGAAAAATGCGAAAGGCGATGGCGTAGCCACCGATATGAAAAAGCGGCAGCGAGAGTAGCCAGCCGCTCGTTTGATCCACCGAAATGAACGACGCCGAGCCGCGGGCGGAGGCCAGGTGGTTGCCCAGCCGGTGCTGCACCGCTTTGGGCGTGCCGCTGGAGCCGGAGGTGAAGATCGTGTTGCTGGGCTGCTCTGGGTCGAGGGTGGGTTCGCCCGGCTCGGCCTCGGCGCTGAAGTCCAGCGCCAGCGACGTTAGCGCCCTGGCGCTTGTAAGCTCCGCGCTGACGCCTTCGGGCTGGGCCACGAAACGCGCGGGCAGGCGCCCCGCCATGGCGAGCTGCTGGGCGGCGGGAAACGCCGGGTTGACCGGGCAGAACACCACGCGGGCGCGCAGGCAGGCCCAGGCCAGCAACAGTGCTTCAAGCGAGCCGCGTGCGGGCACCAACAGCCGCTCGCCGGGCGGGACGCCCTGGCGCGCCAGCTGCTGGGCCAGCGCTGCCACGCGGCGGTCCAAGGTGCGGTAGCTTAGCCGCAGGTCGCCCGCTTCGATCGCATTATGTTCGGGGGTCTGGGTGGCCCAGTAATGGATGGGGCATGGCTCGGTCACGCAACACTCCTGACGATGGCTGAATGAAGTGGATAACGGGGAACGTAATGGCGTCTCACTCCGCGCGGTAAAGGCACTGGCAGCGCTCACGCAGGACCGCGCCGCGCTCATCGGTGATGCGCTCCGCCAGCGAATCCGCGGTATCGAGCCCCGGCGGCTGGCCCGGCGCCCACTCCCGGGCAAGGCGCGAAAGGAGGCCTAGCCCCAGGTCGGATTCGAAGCTCGACGAAACCACCACCCGAAGCCCCAGTGCCCGGGCGCGTTCGACCAGCGCTTGGCATTTGGAGAGCGAGCCGACCAGCGTGGGCTTGATGACCAGCGCCGCGAGCTGCGGGTGGGGCTGCCAGGGGCGTTGCTGCGAGAGCGTTTCGTCCAGCGCAAACGCCACCCCGGTCGCCTCGGCCACCGCTTGGGTGTCGGCAAGCGCGGCGCAGGGTTCTTCCAGATAATCGACCTGCCCTGCCGGCAGCCGGGCGCAAAAGCGCAGCGCCTGCTCGCGGGTAAAGCCCCCGTTGGCATCGAGGATCAGCCGGGTGGTGGGCAGGCGCTCGCTTAGCCGCTTGATGAGCGCCAGCTCTTCATCAATGGGGTAGCGGGCGACTTTGAGTTTGAGGCGCGCAGGCGGCGCCGTTCGCCAGGCCTTGAGGCGCACTTCAAGAGCGACCATCAGATAGGCGGGCGTGCCCTGCAGCAGCGGATAAGGGGCCGCCGCCTCGGGCAAGTGTTCGGGCCAGGCGCGCTGGGCGCAGTCGAGGCCAAACTGCACCGAGGCAAACTGCGGGGCGATGGGTTCGCCGCGTTCGAGTGCGGCAAGGCAGTCAAGCGCCTCGGCTTCGGCCTGGGCCAGCGTCTCGCGGGAGAAGCCCGGCAGCGGGGCGATCTCGCCCCACTGGCCATCGGTCTCTACCAGCAAGCCCTCGCGATGGGTCAGCCGCTGGCCGTTGAAGATCAGCGGCTTAGTCAGCGCCAGCGCGTAGCGGTAGAGCGCCCGCGCCATCAGGGGTTACGCGGGTAGCGGGAGAAGTCCGGGCGGCGCTTTTCGTTGAACGCGTTGCGCCCTTCCTGGCCCTCTTCGGTCATGTAGTAGAGCATGGTGGCGTTGCCGGCCAGCTCCTGAAGCCCGGCCTGGCCGTCGCAGTCGGCATTGAGCGAGGCTTTCAGGCAGCGCAGCGCCATGGGGCTGTGCTGGAGCATCTCGCGACACCAGCGCACGCTCTCGCGTTCGAGCTCTGCCAAAGGCACCACGTGGTTGACCAGACCCATGTCGAGCGCTTGTTCGGCGCTGTACTGGCGGCACAAAAACCAGATCTCCCGAGCCTTTTTCTGACCCACGATGCGCGCCAGATAGGAGGCCCCAAAACCGCCGTCAAACGAGCCGACTTTAGGGCCAGTCTGGCCGAACACGGCGTTGTCGGCGGCGATGGTCAAATCGCACATCAGGTGCAGCACGTGGCCGCCGCCAATGGCGTAGCCGGCCACCATGGCCACCACCGGCTTCGGGCAGGTGCGAATATCGCGCTGAAAATCCAACACGTTGAGGTGATGGGTGCCCTCTTCGTCCTGGTAGCCGCCGTAGTCGCCGCGAATACGCTGGTCGCCGCCGGAGCAGAACGCTTTATCACCGGCGCCGGTCAGTAGAATGGCGCCAATGGCGCTGTCGTGGCGGGCGCGGTTGAGTGCCTGGGCCATTTCATTGACCGTTTGCGGGCGAAAGGCGTTGCGCACCTCGGGGCGGTTGATGGTAATGCGGGCCACGCCCTCGCTCGAGGTGTGATACAGAATATCCTGGTAGTCTGCGGAGTTGTCCTGCCACGCGATGGGGGCATAGAGTTCTGATTCAGTCAGTCCGTTAATCATGTCAGTCTCTTTTAATCGGTTAAGGCGTTCTGCGTCCCGTGCGCCGGTCAGCTCAGCATACCGGCCACCACCAGGCCTAATGCCAGCATACTCAGCAGCGCCGCCGCGCCGTACATCAGTTTCTTGTTGAAGCCGTCGCGGCCCACGCTTATATCGAACAGGCCATGGCGCAAGCGGTGAGCAGCATGAAAGAGCGGCAGGCACACCACTGCGCCGACAAACAAAAAGCCCGGTACGCTGAACAGTAGCGCCGTGGCCCGCTCGTAGCTTAGCGCGTCGGCGGGCAGCAGCCCAAGCGGCAACAAAACGCCAATAAACAGGATAACGGCGGGCAAAAGGACTGCAAAACAGACGCCGCCCGCGCTGAAAAGCCCCCACCAGAGCGGCTCATCGAAGGCTTGTTGGTGGGGGGCCGCCTGTGTGCTGTCGGGTTTACTCATGGCTTGCTTGCTCATATTCAGGCCCTCCCCAATAACCAGAAGAACAGCAGTGCGACGACCACCACGCCTGCCCACTGCCCCGCCACGATCATATTGTCAGGCAGGCTACGGCCAGCGATGCGCAGCGGCATGACCCGTGGAAACAGCACAAAGAACGTGGCGGCGTGATAAAGGCTCGCGGCAAGCGCCAGAAGGTTCAGCGCCAACACCAGCGGCGAGCCCATGAAGCCCACCCAGCCCTGCCAGCTATCCGCCCCCTGAACGAGCGCCACCATTCCCGCCATCAAACAAAGCAGGAAAAACACCAGCGGCAAAACCGTGGCTTCACGCAGCATATAAAGCTTGAAAAAACGATGCTTTAGCCACCAGTTGCGTTTCAGTGGCGGCAAGCGTTGCGATGATGTTTTATTCATGCGCCTTCCCCTCGCCGTTCATCTCATCGCCTTTGAACAAGGCGATCAAGGTATGCTTGGCCGCTTCGACCTTGCCCTGGTTCACCGCCGCGGCGGGGTCGACGTGCTTCGGGCACACCTTCGAGCAAAAGCCGACGAAGGTGCAGCTCCACACGCCCTCGTGGCGGTTGAGCTCCGCCATACGCTGCTTTTTGCCGTGGTCGCGGCTGTCCTGGTTGTAACGGTGGGCCAGCGCGATCGCCGCCGGGCCCCGAAACTCCGGGTTGAGCCCGAACTGTGGGCACGCCGAGTAGCAGAGCCCGCAGTTGATGCAGTTGGCGAACTGCTTGTAGCGGGCAAGCTGCGCCGGCGACTGCTTATAGGTTTCCGGCGCTTTAGGGTCGTAAGGTTTTACCGGACTGTCGTCAATCAGGTAGGGCTTCACCGCCGCCAGGTGCTCGAGAAAGATCTCCATGTCCACGACCAGGTCGCGCTGTACCGGAAAGTGGGCGAGCGGCTCGATACGGATCTCGCCGTCATAATCGCGCAAAAAGGTTTTGCAGCCGAGCTTGGGAATACCGTTCACCATGACCCCACAGGAGCCGCAGATCGCCATGCGACACGACCAGCGGTAGCTCAGCGTGCTATCCAACTGCTCTTTTATATGGTTGAGGGCGTCCAGTAGCGACGTGCTGTCATCAACCGGCAGCTCAAAGGCCTGCCAGTAGGACTCCGCCGCGTTATCGGGTACGTAGCGCTTAACGCTGATGGTCTTGTTCATACCTTGCCCCCTTTACCGGCATCCCCATAGGCCCGTTCTGCCGGGGCGGAAAAGCGTACATCGACCTCCTGCCAGTGCAGCTCGGCAGGCGCCTCGCCTTGATAGAACACCTGGCTGTGCTTGAGGTAGTTAACGTCGTCCCGCGTTTGCATCCCTTCGTCCAGACGCTGGTGGGCACCGCGGGATTCACGCCGCTCCAGGGCACCAAGGCACGAGGCTTCGGCGATATCCAGGCCACACCCAAGTTCGAGGCACTCCAGAAGCTCGGTATTGAATATCTTGCTGGTATCGTTGACACGAATCTCGCGGTAGCGCGCGCGCAGTTTTCGAATTTGTGCCAACGCCTGGGCCATGCTCTCCTCGGTGCGGTAGATACCACAGCCGCTTTCCATGGCCTGCACCATGGCATGTTTGAGATCCACCCAGTTCTCGCCGCTGCCGCCGCCATCGCAAAGGCGCGCAAGCGTGGCCTGTTGGCGCTCGGCCTGGGCGTGTAGAAGAGCGCTATCGGCCCACTCGGTGTGTGCCGCACGCCGGCTTGCCTGTTCACCGGCCAGGCGGCCAAACACCAGCAGTTCGGTGAGTGAGTTGGAGCCCAAACGATTGGCGCCGTGCAAGCCCACCGAGGCACACTCCCCGGCGGCGTAGAGCCCAGTGATCGAGGTTTCGCACTGTGGGTTGGTCTCGATCCCGCCCATGGTGTAGTGAACGGCGGGGCGAATGGGGATAGGTTCCTTCACCGGGTCGACGTTGATATAGGATTTGGCCAGCTCGCAGATGAACGGCAGGCGCTCGAGGATGGTTTTCTCACCCAGGTGGCGAAGGTCGAGATACACCACGTCGCTGTCGCCGAATTTGCCGGTGCGCCCGGCCTGCTGCTCCTGCCAAAACGCCTGGGAGAGCTTGTCCCGCGGGCCCAGCTCCATGTACTTGTTTTCCGGTTGGCCCAGCGGCGTTTCCGGGCCCAGGCCGTAATCCTGCAAGTAACGGTAGCCGTCCTTATTGAGCAGAATTCCGCCTTCGCCGCGGCACGCTTCGGTAATCAGAATGCCGGAACCGGGCAACCCGGTAGGGTGATACTGCACGAACTCCATATCGCGCAGCGCTACGCCGTGGCGGTAGGCCATCGCCATGCCGTCGCCGGTGACGATGCCTGCATTGGTATTGAAGCGAAACAGGCGCCCGGCGCCGCCGGTGGCCAACACCACCGCCTTGGCGCGCAGCAGCGTCAGCTCGCCGGTCGCGATCTGCAGCGCAATGACGCCGATGACCGCGCCTTCGTGAACGGCCAGGTCGAGCACGAAATACTCATCGAAGCGCTCGATCTCCGGGTATTTGAGCGAGGTCTGAAAGAGCGTGTGCAGCATGTGAAAGCCGGTTTTATCCGCGGCAAACCAGGTGCGGGCGGTTTTCATGCCGCCAAAACGGCGCACCTGCACCTGGCCGTCGTCTTTACGACTCCAGGGGCAGCCCCAGCGCTCCATCTGCACCAGCTCCTGATAGGCATGATGAACGAAGTAATCCACCACGCCCTGCTCGACCAGCCAGTCGCCGCCGGAGACGGTGTCATCGAAGTGAGCTTGGTGGGTGTCGTCGCTGCTGGTAACCGCCGCCGCGCCACCTTCGGCGGCTACGGTATGCGAGCGCATGGGATAGACCTTGGAGAGCATTGCAATACGCTGCGAGGTACCCTGCTCTTTGGCGGCCTCGGCCGCGCCAATCGCGGCGCGCAACCCCGCACCGCCTCCCCCTACGATGACAATATCGAAATCCTGCTGACGCATGGCACCCCCCTCCGCTGGCCAGGTTAAGAGCTTACCGATAAAGCGCTCTACGGCACTCTTTTCTGGTTTGAAATTACCATACCCCGGCACATCAAAGTATGGATCGCGCCTTAATCCAAAGAACTATTGACACACGTCAATCAAAGGCCTTAGGCGCACGTATTACAGTCATATCTCCACCCACCGTGACGTTGCGCCAGCGTCTTTCAGGCAGCGTATGAGGAGGCCACTCACCCCCACTTTTTCCTCCCGTAAGTGATTTACGGGTAATTTTCTGACCTGACCCGCCATAAGAGAGGGCAACATGACCAGTCGTGCTCAACCCGTGCCGTTATGGAAGTTGTTAGCACCCCTTTTCGTCGCCATCGTCGTTGCCTTGATACCCGCGCCATCGGGGCTGGCACCGCATGCGTGGTACTTTTTTGCCATTTTTCTGGGCTGTGTGGTCGGGCTGATACTCGAGCCCCTGCCCGGTGCAGTCGTTGGCCTACTCGGGGTGACGCTGGCTGCGCTGCTCTCGCAATGGGTACTGTTTTCGCCGGAGCAGCTGGCAGTGGAAGGCTTCAATGCCGCCAACCAGGCCTTCGCCTGGGCGGTCTCGGGCTTCACCAACTCGACCGTTTGGCTGATTTTTGGCGCCTTCATGTTTGCCCTTGGCTATGAGAAAACCGGCCTGGGGCGGCGCATCTCGCTTTGGCTGGTGAAATCCATGGGCAAGCGCACCCTAACGCTGGGTTACGCGGTCATGATCGCGGATGCGATTCTGGCGCCGTTTACCCCATCCAACACCGCGCGCAGCGGCGGCACCATCTACCCGGTGATTCGCAACCTGCCGCCGCTTTATGATTCCCACCCCAACGACCCCAGCATGAAGCGCATGGGCAGCTTTTTGATGTGGACGGCCATCGTGTCCACCTGTGTCACAAGCTCGCTGTTTCTGACCGCACTGGCCCCCAACCTGCTGGCCATCGCACTGACCGAAAGCGCCACCGGCCTGCATATCAATTGGGGGCAGTGGTTCATGGCGGTCGCGCCGGTGGGTATTTTCCTGCTACTCCTGGTGCCCTTGTTGTGCTACTGGCTGTGCGCCCCAGAGGTAAAAGCGGGTAATGAAATTTCCGACTGGGCCGGCCAGGAACTGGCCAAGCTGGGCCGCTTGACCCGCCATGAAATCCTTTTGGTCGTTATGGTGGTCACGGCCTTACTGCTGTGGATCTTTGGCGGCGACATCATTTCGGCGTCCCTGGTGGGCCTGGTGGTCATTTGCGCCATGCTGCTGACCGGCATCATCAACTGGAACGATATTCTCGATAACCGCGCGGCCTGGAATACCTTTGTCTGGTTTGCCACCCTGGTGGCCCTGGCCGGCGGGCTGAGCCAGGTCGGGTTCGTCAACTGGTTCGGTGGCGTGGTCGGCGGGCAGATCAGCGGCTTCAACCCCGTGATGGCCATGGTCGCGCTCACCGTGATTTTCTATCTGCTCCACTACCTGTTTGCCAGCGTTACCGCCCATGTGACGGCTTTACTACCGGTCATGCTGGCGGCGGCCTCGGGCATCGCGGGGCTGGATATGGAGCTGTTCGTTTTGCTGCTGCTCCCCACACTTGGCTTCATGGGCATTCTGACGCCCTACGGCACCGGCCCAAGCCCGGTCTACTACGGCAGCGGCTACCTGCCGGGCGGCCTTTGGTGGCGGCTGGGAGCGGTCTTTGGTCTGCTGTTTCTGGTGGTCTGGTTGGCGGTCGGGCTTCCGTGGCTGCTGCTGATCCACTGAGCAAAGGGCCCTTAAAAGAGCGCGCGATACCAGCTTTCCAGCTGCCGCGCGACCTGGCCGGGCTGCTCGGAATGCAGATTGTGCCCCCCTTCGAGGGGGGCATGCGCTATGTGGGTCGCCGCCGCTGCCAGGCGGGTCGCTAAGCCGTTGAATTTGGCGTCCTGAAGGCCGGACAGATAGCCGACCGGCAACGAGGTGTCTGCCAGCCACTGCCACTGAGAGGGCTGATGCCCCAGCGACGTGGCCCGTAACATGCAAGCAACGGACTTGCCGATATTGTGCCCCCGGCGCTTGCACTGCTGGCTGCGCGCCGCGGTGGAGAGATCGGCAAATACGGGCTGCTGGTACCAGTTGGCGAGCACGTTTTGAAGCGGTTCCTGCTCGAAACGTATTGCCCAGCGTTCATCATGCGCAATACGCCCCGGCCGCTCGCTTTCGGGTAGCCCGGGGTGGGCACTCTCCAGCCATAACGCTTGAAGCCCCGGCGGTTGGCGGCTGGCGTGATAAAGCGCCAGCCGCCCGCCCAGGGAATACCCCAGCAAGCAGTAGCGGTCGATGCCCCGGGCGTTCAAGGTGTTGCCCAACCAGTGATGAAATGCGTCGAAAGAGCTTACCTGCACGCCGTGGTTCTCGCCGTGGCCGGGCAGGTCCAGTGCCAGCGTCGGAATACCCTTCCCCGCCAACTGGTCACGGACCTTTATCCAGTCGTGCCGGTCGCCTAACAGGCCATGCAGCATTATCAGGGGCGGGTTGGAAAAATGGCTGGAAGAATGCTTGGAAGAGTCGCTCATATCAGGCCTCTCGAATCGCTGTGCCCAGGGCCGCCAGCTCATCCGCTACCTGCTGATGAGGCAAGCTGATTTCGATCAGCGTAACGCCGGTCTCGAGGGCCTGCTGGTAGGCCGCGGTAAAGGCATCGAGCGAATCGGGCGCGGCGTACGCAAGCCCGAACATCGAAGCCGCATGCTCAAAGCTTAGCCCGTGGGGCTGGCGAAAGTAGCGCTCCAACTGCTCGCCTTCTTTGGGCACCGGCAGCATATGAAAAATGCTGCCGCCATCGTTATTGAGAATGACCACCACCAAGGGGTGCGCCGCCTGTTTCAGCAGCGCCAGGCTGTTGAGGTCGTGCAGGGCGCTGGTGTCCCCCAGCACGAGGGTGGTGGGCCCTGGATGGGTACAACTGAGGCCGTAGGCCGTGGCCGTTAGGCCATCGATGCCGGAAGCGCCGCGATTGGTGAATACCCGCAGGGGCATTTCGCGGTAGGTGCCCAGCATATTCATCAGCCGCGCCACCAGGCTATTGCCGACCACCAGCTGCCCTTTCGCCTGTTGCGCCAGCTGGTGGCACACCCCCAGTTCGGAAAACGCAGCACATCGCGCGTCGACACACTCGCGGGTGCGCCGCTGAAGGCGATCCAGCCGGTGCCAGGGCGGCCGCTCGGCGAGTGTGGGCAACGCTTCAATGAACGCGTCGGGCGGGCTGACCCAGCGGCGCCTGATCACGTAATCGGGGTCGAGCCGTTGAGGCAGCGGATCGACCAGCCAGGTGTCCTGCCAGTGCTTTTGCGCAATAAAGCCGGTCAACCGCTTGGAAATCAGCCGCCCGCCGAACTGCAGCAGCACCTCGGCCTGGGCAAGCTCTTCGTAAAACTGCGGGTCATGAAGGGCCAGGTCGAAATACACAAGGTTCTGTGGATCGAAGCGAATCTGGCTTTGCAGGTCGGCCAATAAAGGCCAGCCCAACTGTTTGGAGAGCTCGACGATCTTCGCTACCTGGTGGGAGGCATGGGCGCTTCCCTCGATATTGCCCACGACAATCACGCCCCGCTTTCGGGAAAACACCTCCCACTCGCTATCGCACGCGCTAGTGTGTGCAGGGGTTTCCACAGGCGCCTGCCAATCACTCCAGGGGGCGGTGCCTGCCTGCCAGCGGCCTAGCGGGGCAAGATAGTGGGTGGCATCCAGTAACTCGCGACCCGGGTAGAGCGGTTCGCGATACCGGCAGTTAATATGGATAGGCCCAGGCGTGCGGCGCTGTCGATCGACACAGTGGTCGATGGTACTCAGCAAAAAAGCCGCTTGCATCTCAGCGGCTGGCGGCGGCAAATCGCGGTGCTCGACCGTGTGACGGGCGAAAATATCCCGCTGATCGATCGCCTGGTTGCTGCCGTTATCCAATAGCTCGATCGGCCGGTCGGCGGAGATCACCACCAGCGGCACGCCGGTCAATTTGGCTTCCACGACCGCCGGATAAAGATTGGCGACCGCCGTCCCCGAGGTCGTGATGATCACGACCGGCCGATGGCTGCCCCGGGCCATGCCAAGCGCGAGAAAGCCAAGCCCGCGTTCGTCGAAATGGCAGTGGCAGTTTAGCCCCGCATGTTCGCTGGCCGCCGCCGTCAACGGGGCCGAACGCGAGCCCGGCGCCAGCACGACATCGCGCACCCCCAGGCGATAAAGCTCCTCCAGCATCAGCGCGGCCCAGAGGTGATTGAAAGTGGCGTGATGCGTTGCAAAGCCAGGCATTGAAGCAGGCGTGGTCATGTGTGTTACCCCATACCCAAAAGCGCCATGATATCGGCAATTTTACTATCCAGCTCGCGCCATTCAGCCTCGGGTTCAGAGCCTTCCACGATACCGGCGCCGGCATAGAGGCGAATCGTATCGGCGCCTACATGGGCACAGCGGATCGCCACCGCCAGGTCGCTATTGGCATGACTAATGCGCCCGACCACCCCCGCGTACCAACCGCGCTGATGGCTTTCATGGCGCTGAATGAACGAAAGCGCCGCGGCGTGCGGCACGCCCCCCACCGCTGGCGTGGGCGGTAGGCGCATCAAAAGCTGCTGATCGGTCACCTCGGGGTGAAGCTCGGCATGAATGAGGCGGCGGATATGCTGCACCGAACGCAGCGTAACGATGTGCGCCTCACCCATGCCTACCTGGCGCGAAAGCGGTTTTAGCTGGGTCAGTATCTGATGATACACACACTGGTTTTCCAGACTGTTCTTGGTATCCCGAAGCAGTGCGTCCGCCAGTTCACTATCCTGCTTAGCATCGCGCCCGCGGCGTGTCGTGCCCGCCAGGGCTTCGCTCTGTACGTGGCGGCCTTCACGCCCATAAAGCCGCTCCGGCGGGCAACCAATAAACGCCTCATCGGGGGTGAACTGAATACCAAACTGAAAACACCCGGTGGCTTTCGCCTGCCAACGCGCCAGCAGCGCCCAGGGGTCCGGCAGTTCACTGCTCGTCAGGCGTGTCTCGCGTGAAAGCACGACCTTGGGCGTTTCATTCAATTGCTCGGGCCGTGTCACACGTTTGACTCGCTCACCCCACTCTGCCCGCGTGGGGGTGTCGTCTCGCATAAGGGTAAGCGGCACGGGGGGCGGAAAAGGCCGTGGGGGCATTAGTGAATCGAGCGCTGCCTGGGCCTCGGCCAGCTCCTGCTCCCGCGGGCGCTCATCAAAGCGTAGATTCAGCGACAGGGTCGTAAGCGAGCCCTCGCGCTTTAGCTCTATACGGGGCAACACGAAATGACAGGCGCCGAACCCGGTCCACCCAGGTGCTCCGGGGTCGAAGGCCATTCCGCCAAAATAGCCGGGCTGCGCGCCTGGTTCGGCGGCCAGGGCCCACTGGTCGCCATGCAGCGCCGCCAGGGTATTAAACGCCCGGGCGGCGCCCACTATGGCGTATTCCGGCGCCTCGGCTTCCCGCGCTTTCCAGTAAAGCCTGGGTAACGCGCTCTGCCCGTTCAGCCAATCCATCAAAGGGCCACACGGGCAAGGCGTACTCAGACGTATAAATCCCCGCCGGTCGTCAGGGCAAAGCGCTTCCAACTGGCGCTTTAGCTCGACGACCGGGGTTGCTGATGGCTTCATTGAGCACCTATTTTCTTTACCTGCTGCACAATGCGACGGCCCGATGTAGAGGTGGTTAGACTCAAGAATGGCGGACACCCAGCCACCGGTGTTTGATATAGGGTAGCACCCAGCGGTCTCCGCCAAAGCGGCCTGCATTGGCGCCGGCAACCAGCAAGAAGAAAGTGAGCGCGATCATCCACGGGTTGGTCGAGACGGTGCCCGCCATCAAGAAGGACATGTTCATGACGATGGCGAAAAAAGCGGCAAACGACGTCAAAACGCCCGCGATCAGCCCAAGCCCGACCAGTATTTCGCCTATGGGAATGACCACATTGAACACTTCGGCATAAGGCAGTGCGAAGTGTTCCAGAAAGGCCTCGTAGTTGGGGTACACCATGCTACCCTCGCGCATGACCGGGTTGGCGACGGCATTACTCAAAAAGCCCTGAGCATCGAAGCCCCCGGTGATCTTGCCGATACCCAGCATGAGCCAGGTCACGCCCAGGTAAAGGCGCAACACCAACCACACGAAGGCCATATATTTGTTTTTCCTAAATAAGTCGCCGATCATTTCGTAGACTCCTTTTCAAAAGGGAACACCCTTAGTGTGGTTGAAAGTGGGCTGGCGCTTTATGACATATGTCTATGTTTCATCACTTAACCGGCCATTCACCTACATTTTTGCCTGAGTTGCTTGCAGGATGAGCCAACTCGCCATTTCTTAACCCATGTTATTAAAAGAGATAGTAATCGATGGTCCATTTCAGACGATACCCTGACTTCAAAACCTGGCTTTTGGCGGCCCGGCCACGCACCTTACCGCTGGCCTGCGCCTCCATCCTGCTGGGTAGCGGGCTGGCCGCCCAGCAGGGAAGTTTCGAGACGGGTATTTTCGTGCTGACCCTGTTGACGGCGATGTCGCTACAGATACTTTCCAACCTGGCGAACGACTACGGCGACGCGGCCTCTGGCGCCGACGACGACGCGCGTATCGGCCCGGTGCGAGCGGTGTCGTCGGGCCTTATGACGGCGGCGGCAATGCGTCGGGGCATGATGGTCACCGCCGGGGCGGCCGCGGTGTTGGGAAGCGGGCTATTACTGGCCGCGTTCGGCGGGCAGTGGGGGCATATTCTGGCGTTTTTGCTATTGGGGGCGGCGTCCCTGCTGGCGGCGGTTACCTATACCGTGGGGCTCGGCGGCAAGCCTTACGGCTACCGGGGGCTGGGCGATATCGCCGTGTTTTTGTTCTTCGGGCTACTGGGGGTGCTCGGCACGTATTATCTTCATACGCAGCACATAAGCGGGCTTTCGATACTCCCCGCCGCGGCCTGTGGGCTGTTATGCACCGCCGTGCTGAACGTGAACAACGTGCGCGATATCGAAAGCGACGCGCGTAATGGCAAATTGACTCTGGCGGTCAAGCTCGGCCGCGAAAGCGCCCTTCGCTATCACTGGGCCCTGCTGGGCACGGCGCTACTGCTGACCCTGGCCTACCTGATACTCCTACCGGTGCCCTGGCTGGGCTGGAGCTGCCTGCTGGTGGCAAAGCCCCTCTCTGATGCCGCCAGAACGCTTGGCCACACCCGCAACGGTGAAACCCTGACCGGGATGTTGAAGAAGACGGCGCTTTCGACGCTGGTTTATAGCGTACTGCTGGCGAGTGGGTTGGCGTTTTTTTAGGGATGTCGGTAAGTGTTGAGAGCCCGTTATAAACGACGGGCACTTAACTGCGGCTAACCATCTTGATGTGGGAGCGCCCGTATTTCTGGCTTCAGAAGGTGGCCCTGAAGCCTTGAAGTGGCGCTGTTCATGCATCGATACGGCATCATTTTTATATTGCGGCTACTACTCACCAATGTTCTTGGACATATTGAAACCAGTAATCGCAAAGCCGACTTCCTGGTATAGCTTGAGCGCACGCTCATTTTGGCAAGCTACCCTTAACTTTATTTGATTAATACCAGCTTCTTTTAGCTGCTTTTCGAAAGCGGCAATAGCAAAGGTGCCATAACCCAAACCCCGAAACTCATCCAATACGAAGAAATCAGATATATAAGTCGACTTATCTCCAGCATTGATCGAATGCCACAAATAACCTACATGCTTTAGCTGCCCATCAATGTCAGCATCAATGCACAACAGTGAATGCTCACTCCCCTCTAAACCATTGGGAAAGCAACGTTGGAGATCCTTCTTAGCCAGCTCAACTCCCCACTCTATGGAGTGCCCATAGTTTTGGGCTATTTCCCGGCTGTAATCAGCGATAAAATACTGACAATAAATGGGATATTCCTCTTTTTGCATTTCCCGAAGCACAACCATTTATATTCCTTTTTATACGATGAAACTCATTTGCAATATAACGCCGCGTCAAGGGGTGAGCAACGCCGACCACCACACCTAAACCATCGTCCCTTACCCTTAAACACGAAATTCAACTTAAACTAAAATAGTCGAGCGTTGCGAACGCGCTTTAACTAGCTGTCTCGAAGTGGATAAAAAACATTAGAAGATCGACATCTTTAGCTTGTGACAAGCTGTAACCTTCACCCACGACATTGGAAACGGCAGATTCCCAGAAGCTCAGGGCGCCGGAGTTCTCCAGAAGAATACGAACTTGCCACTTACCAGGAAACGCCTTAACCACCTGCGAAAAAATATTTTTACCTATTCCTTGACCTTTAAACTTACGAAGTACGAAAAACTGGGCGACATCGTATATTGATAAATCGCCAGGATAACGACGAATCAACACAAAACCAGCCAGTTCGGAACCCACGTAAATAAAGTAAGGGATACAATCTTCCTGCTCCCAGTACACGTCAAACTTTGAAACGTCGTAACTAAATTTACCCTCATGGTCAGTATTCCATTTCATATACTCGGTCATATCGTATATGTAATAGGAAAACAGGTTCTCAAGTACCTTGCGCTCTTGCTCTTTAATTTTGATCAGCTGAACTTCCATTTCTCTCCTGCCAGTTAACGTCCGGTTAATGGGCTGACAACGTAAAAACAATAAACCTAAAATAACAACCGTAAGTACACATGCCAATTTAAAAAAATGTCACGCGTTGGCAGTCTCTCTTGAACCGTTTTTTTTATTTTATTTATAGACGACCTTGAAGCGTTCTAAAACCAACAGCATATCCTCTGTTGGCTCAATACCCAATTCGTTGCACTCTAAGCTAAAAAATTCCCAATGGGCTTCTCGCCACCACTTTAATGACTTATCGCCCTCACCTTCTTCTGCTGCAAAAGCCGCGGTCACATCGCTGTATTTACACTTACTAACGGAGGTGAGTTCGATGATACAGACAGGTGCCCCCTCCCAATCCGTCACTACTTGGAGATGACCAACTTCTGGCATGGGTTCACCCTCGTGACTATACCAATACTCCAGGCTACACGAGACACGTTTTTCTCCACGCAGTATTAAGTCGGCACATACATTGGCATTGTACTCATCTGCGCAGAAATAATCAGCACTGAAAGACGTATATTTTTCCGCGGTTTCGCTAGGCAATGAGCTTAGATATTTGTTTAAATAAGCCTGACTTCTTTCTTCCATAATCTCGAATCCCAATTAAAAATATAACGCTAATCTAAGTGGCTAAAAATGCCACACTAGCCCTAAAATTACCACCGTAAACATATAAATCCAATTTAAAATAAAACCGCCACGCGTTTGCAGTCCGCCTTAAGCACCATGTTATGTGCGTAGCCAACTCTTACACCATTTTTACCCATTTGGAACGCCATTCTTGCGCTTCCATTGGGTCAGGCCAGAATTCTTTTTGTTTACGGATAAGCCCATTTTCTACAGTATGAAACGTAATAGCACGCGCCTTTTTAATGCTATCAGTTATAAAAACATCAGTGACTACGGTTTCGCCATCACAGACGATTGAATGAACGATGAATTCCCAAGTACTATTTGCTGGATAGTAGGAGTTGATTGCTGTGAAATTTTCTCGCCCAACAATAAGCTCACCAGATTGAGGCCAAAAAACTTCAAAATCCAGACTAAGCCACTCACTAGCTTTCGCGAAATCATTAGTTTTCATTGCATCCCAAAATGCCAAGACAACTTCCTTTGAATCCATGATTTCCCTCCAAGCACATAACGCCGCGTTAAGGTGTGAGCGACGCTTGGCTATACTTGAGCGAAGCGAAACTGCCAAGCGTTGCGAATCACTCTTAAATGCTTTGTTATGCGTAATTTTTGACGTACTTTGTCATTGCTGTTTCCGAGACTGACAAACCGTCGATTCTATATTGATCTTTGAACTCTCCAACAACATCGAACCCTGCTTTTAGGTAGAGGTTCTTTGCTGAGAAATTCTCTGATAGTACACAAAGATCAAGCCAGTCAATTTCGGCTTTTTCTTGGCAGAAATTTATAACCGCATCAATGAGTCGTTGACCAACACCTTGTTTCCGGCAGGAAACATCTACGCCCATACCAAGTAGAACTCGATGAGAACGTCTATCATCACCGTGGTGGCGAAGATCAATGTGACCTTTGATACTTCCAGAGGTGTCTTTTACAACCCAGAGCTTTCTCCAACCTAAATCGCCAAAGTGATGGGAAAAGCCTTGGATAAACTTATCTTTTGTTGCTTCTGGAATTTCACTTTGCTCTCTGGATATTGGCTGGAAAAGAGGAACTTCTCCATTACCATTTTCAGACAGCTGATTTTCAAGATACGCAAAGAATGAATCTAAATCCGATTTTTCCGCTTCTACTACTTCCATCTAATACTCCGTAGTCCATCGATTACGCATAACAGAGATTATACGCCCAACCACATAACATCAATAAACGCGCCGGCGCGCTTATTGATGTTATGCAGCCCAAGCGCAGCCCGTAACTTACTGATCAATTTAACGCCGACCCTTTTTCAGGCAACCTATTCATTATTCGCATGCCCGCTCGTTTTGCTCGCTTCAATCATACC
Source organism: Vreelandella sp. GE22 (assembly GCF_968212445.1). Classification (NCBI taxonomy): domain Bacteria; kingdom Pseudomonadati; phylum Pseudomonadota; class Gammaproteobacteria; order Oceanospirillales; family Halomonadaceae; genus Vreelandella; species Vreelandella sp. GE22. The sequence continues at coordinate 357,881 of NZ_OZ309110.1, read as the reverse complement.
CTATCCACAAATTTACCTTCGGTCACGCGTAAATTTGATGACAGTCGTCAGCCATAGGTCGCAAACCTTCGCTCGCCAATTTTTCAGGCAGGCCCAACACAACATTGCCGCTCGTAAGTGGCAGCATTAAATGAGTGGTTGGAAAGCGAAGCGTCAAAGCACCAATTCACACCCTTCGAACTTTGGCGGCCCAAGGTAGATGCCTTCCGGTGACTTGGTGTTGGCGTGGGCCTTGCGGAAGGCTTCGGACTGGATCCAGGCGCGGAAGGCGTCTTCACTCTTCCAGACACTGTGGGAAATGCTTACGAAATTGATCGCCGGTCCGAGCACCCTTCCATAGAGCGACACTTTGAACTTGAGACCGCCCTTCCTTACCATGTATAAACTTCACTTTTCTCCTCGACCAAGATACAAAGCGGAAAAATAGTATATGATATAAATTCCACTCATTGAAAATATCACTGGCCTATGACTAACTCGGTAGTCAGTAATAGAGAAAATCGGAATCCAGTTTACTACCAAAATATAAAATGGTAACGAAAGAGCCAGTAAGCCTGCTGACATTTCACTTAAAAATTTTGCCTTGATTGACCAGATAAGCGTTCCAATTAAAATCACTGCAGGAATAATGACACGAAGTGTGTCATACAGCGTTCTTTTATCACTTTCAAACTGGGTGTAAACCAATACCCCAGAAATTAAGATACTAATGCAAAAAGCAATAACATGACCCAGATAATTATTCATATGCACAACGCTTAAACTTACGTCAGTTTTAAAGCAGTGAAGCCAGGGAGAAACTACCCGACAACATTGCCATTTTAAGTATTTGACCCAGCGTGGATCCGCACTGCTTTACCGTAAAAAACCCAGCCGCTTACGCCACCTTGTTGAATTTTTATGGCCATAAAGTCCTTGCCATACTGAATACGCTGTACATCATATTCAGCATCGGTGATTATCTCAAATATTACGCTACAACCTGGTTTATTCGAGTAGCCGCACTCCCAGTCAGTGTATGCAGACACCGGGGCACTGATTTCTACAACTTTAGCTTGGTCAGTAGCGATATCCATGAGCCAAACGCCCAAAACCGTCAAGATAACTACGAATAATATACTTAAAATAATTTTCATATTGACACTTAATTCTTAATTTTAGCGGCACCCATCAGGGCTTTCGCCTAAATAATTTTTTAGTTGCCATGCCGCATATCCAACACCATGAATCTAGAATCTGAACGGCAGCTAGTACCATCGCTCCCACACCAGATACCCCAAATCGTGCTACCGATATTAATGAAGTAAATGACCAGGCTTTGATCAAGTGATCCAGTTACAGCTAATCGGTGTGCCTTTTCTACAGGCTCTGGGTCTAGCCCTGATTGCAGCTCAGTTATAGCGGCCTGCACCTCAGGATTATTAGTGGGCATCTCTAAAAATTCAATCTTTGTAAAGTGAGACGCTCCGCCAATCGGTTCCGGCTGAGTCTGTACCATCTGGGATGGAATGAAAACCGGCGAGTACGCAGCAGGCTCTGACCAAATCCAACCCTCGCGATTAGAGATAATATGCCCGTATGGAGTACAGACTATTTCTCCCCATTCCGACAATGGCTCAGGTAGCTCTATAACGGCGGTGTCAGGTGTGCCAGTACAGTCACCCTGAGGTGTAGCGGCTTCGGCATTGAATGAAAAAATTAACGCTATTGTGACGAGCAATGACTTGTAATTCATTATTGTCCTTAAATTGGGCAGTTAACGCCGCGAACAGCGTAATTCAAAGTGGCTTGGAGCGAATCGGAAAGCCGCTTTGAATTATTCGGCTGATTCGCTTTATCGACTGCCACAGCTAAACGTATCATCTTTTCCTGCTGGCAAGAGTCGATGAGCGCTTTCGAAGCACCGGCCTTCGGGCCATCGAACATCAACCTGGTCATCTGCCATCTCGAAAGGAGGCTCTACAATTTGTCCTACTCCAACGCCACGCCCCCATGCGTCGAACTCATTAGGCTGCCATGTTTTTGGGTTCTTCTGGACGTATTCACCGACTCTGAATCCCATATATGGGGCCCTACGCTAGATTAAAGTTAACGACCAAGCCCAGTGGCGCGTACGAGGAGCCAAGGAAAGTGGCTTGCGTCTAATCCGAGCCCGCTGCAGCACCTTGTTAGGCACTTCCTTCATCCCCGTTCAACCATTATGCCGAATCCTAAAGATCCAGTGCAGCGATAGACTGAATACCGCAAGAAACGGGTCGGCTTGGAAGAAAATCTTGTCAACAATGGAGGTCCTACCCCTAACGAAAGTTCATTGATCGAGGTATGCCTAATGGTTCGTTTTGTAGCTCTTGATACTGCCTCCGTACGGAAGCTCCAGAATGGAGGGCTTGATGCCAACGGGCAACCGTGTGAGCAGGCGACTTCCACTGGTGCCGGAATACCGTGTCGCCACTGCCTTCGACACGTTGAGGAAGGTGACAAGTATCTAATTCTGTCGTTTCGCCCTTTTTCTACCCTCCAGCCCTATTCCGAGCATGGCCCCATATTTCTGCACGAAGGAATGCGAGAGGCATGAAAGCGGTAGAGATCTTCCCCCCATTCTCGATAGCGCTCAATACATTGTCCGGGGCTACGATTCCTCCGACAGAATAAGATATGGAACGGGAAAGGTTACCCAGAAAACTCTGATTGCGGAATACGCAGAAGCGCTTTTCGCGGACCCAGGCGTTGCTTATCTTCACGTGCGATCCGCCGCAAACAACTGCTACCAGTGTCGAATCGACAAGGAGTGAACCGATTCACGAAGCACTCTATCTCATTAGTATTTGTAGCGTTCGATTACGGTCCACAAGACTAAGCTAAGTGACTAAAAAACATGGCACTGTAGTGGCATAGTAAATTTGGCCACCTAATTAGAGGTGCTAATATGCACCAAGACATCACCAGGTGGCAGCATGGCAACAAGACCAAAACGTAACTTTAGCCCTGAATTCCGGCTCGAAGCAGCACAGCTAGTCGTCGATCAACACTACACGGTTCGTGAAGCGGCTGAAGCCATGAATGTGGGGTATTCGAGCATGGATAAATGGGTTCGTCAGTTACGCCAGGAGCGTGATGGCCAAAGCCCTAAAGCAACGCCCATGACAGCCGATCAGCTCAGGATTCGCGAGCTTGAAAAGCGCATCCGTGACATTGAGATGGAAAAAGACATCCTAAAAAAGGCTACCGCTCTCTTGATGTCGGACTCCCTGAACACTTCTCGCTAATCGAGAAACTCAAGACGAGCTACCCGGTAAAAAAACTGTGTGACGTGTTTGGCGTGCATCGCAGCAGCTTTAAATACTGGAGACAACGTTCACAAAGACCTGTGTGTGCCACGAAGACCAAGGAAATAGCCAAGGTCAGAGAGCTATTTCGCGAGAGCGAAGGCTCTGCAGGGGCGCGCAGCATCGCAGAGATGGCGACAAGGCAGGATGTGCCGTTAAGTCGCTATCGCGCTGGCCGCCTGATGGAAAAGCCTGGCCTGATTAGTTGCCAAGTGCCTGGGCACACCTACAAGAAAACAGGTGATGAACATGTTGAGGTACCGAACCACTTAGCGCGTCAGTTTAACGTTGAGGCGCCCAACCGCGTTTGGTGTGGCGACGTCACATATATCTGGACTGGCAAACGCTGGGCTTATCTAGCCGTTGTCATGGACTTATTTGCCAGGAAAACGATTGGCTGGTCGATGTCGTTGTCGCCCGATAGCGAACTCACCAGCAGCGCATTGGAAATGGCTTATGAGAGCCGTGGGCGGCCAAAAGGGGTTATGTTCCACAGCGACCAGGGCAGTCATTACACGAGCCGTAAGTTCCGTCAGACACTCTGGAAATGCCAGGCAAAACAAAGCCTGAGTCGACGTGGTAATTGCTGGGATAATGCGCCAATGGAGCGTTTCTTCAGGAGCTTAAAGGTTGAATGGGTGCCAACGTATGGCTATCGATCATTCTTGCAGGGGCAGCATCATATCGTGAACTATTTAATCGGGTATTACAGCCAGCTTAGGCCTCACCAGCATAACGGTGGTATGAGTCCGAACCAGGCAGAGGAAAAGTACTGGGTTAACTATAAAGCGGTGGCCAGTTTTACTTGACCACTACACACTCAACTCAATTAACCCCAGCCAACACCACACTTAATGGAACCAAAATGCCGAACGTTTGTTGGCCATCTTGAGCGCTTTATTATAAAACTACCTATCGGCTGGATGATTGACACCATCATTAGTAACAACATCACCTAAATCAAACGGATTTACGCCCTGTAAACAGCCTACATTAAAACCGTATTCATCAGGAGCCGAACGTCTTTGGTGATGAGTATAGATCCCACAATTTGAACAAAAATAGTGTTTAGCCGTATTTGTATTGAATTGATAGAGCTTTAGAAAATCTTGCCCTTTTAACAAACGAATACCCTCAAGCTTTACAGAAGCAACAACAGCCCCCTTACGGCGGCAAATAGAACAATCACAACGCCTGGGCTTTTCAATACCGTTTGGTAAATGCAATTCAAGCTCAACAGAGCCACAGTGGCATGTTGCAATATGTTTCGTATTAATCTTAGTACCACCAACTTCTTTGATCATACCTAATTCTCTTTTAATGCTAGTTTTTAACGCCACACCATTCACTGTATGATCTCAACACCTTTGACTCTAAGGTGCTCAGCTAAATCAATCAATGGATAAGTTTTAATTGCTCCTTGAGGCCAATTAATTTTCTAAGCCTTCGCTGCCTTGACGCCAAAATTTAATGCCACAATCGAAGTGCAACCTAAGCCAACGGCCATTGATTTTTAAATACACCACATCAGCGGGTTCTTCGAGAACTTCGTCATATCAGAATTCCGGCACAATCATCTCTTGAAGCGATTGTTTTTCTATCTGCGGCCACTGGCTATTCACTTCGAGTTCTTCCATATCTCAAAAATTGTAACGTCCGCAGCAACGACGGCCTAAAGTGGCGCTGCTTTTGGAGCAAAAGGCGTGACGCTTTTGCCTGTCCGATTGCCTGCACTTTTAAGTGTTTTTATAGCCATGGTTTCAATTGCTCTCGTATAAAACAATCAAAGTTCTTTGCGCATTGACCAACGATTTTTTGTGAATAGACGTTGAACCAAACTACTGGATACTCTCCCTCACTGTATTGAGATAGATCCAAGCAGGCTAACTCATGTGCGTCATGGTCATACTCTAGGCAGAAATACCCTTCAGGTAATAAGTGCTCTTCCCTGAGCAGCAATGTATTAGCCATGAAGCCATTTTCAGGGTCGAGGTAATTTTCATCAATCCCCGTGTAGTAATGATTTGGGTATTCGAGAGAACCTACCTGTATTAAGAAGGCCTTATAGCTTTCAGGAAGCTTTATATCGTAGACATCCTCAATCGCCCAAATCTTTTCGTATTCCTGCGGCCCAGAAAAAGACCAGCCCGAATCTTTCTCTTTTATAGCCTGAACTAGCGCTAGGTAACTTTTTTTCATAGACACTTAACATCCGGCTCCCCAGCGCCCAAGCTGGAGAGTTTTTTGTGGTAAAGTGTAGCGCAGCGAAACCCACAAAAATCGCGTAGGTCTAGGCGCATGCGTGGAGTCGTTTGTTATAAGTTTACCCACGACTCACTTTCTATTACACCTGATGCATCTACAGGTTCTTCGTCTTGCCACAATAGAGATTTTTGAAAACCATCAATTGAGTCCCATCTATTTTGGACAATTCGATCATCACCGACTTCTACTATTTCCATAGGTACTGAATTTAACTTTATGCAAAACAAGTTATGCCAGTCACCATAAAATGGAATTAGACAATTCGTCACACCCCATTCCTCTCGCATTTCTAATGCAGATTCAATTTCTTCGATGCTCCAGAATAAAAAGGCCAAAGGCGCAATACCAGACGATGTTCTAATCGAATTAAATGTTTTATTTTGACTTTCAGTTTGATTTATGAAAGCAACCAGCTCTTTGGGTATGTGCATAATTCAGACCTTATAACGCAAGCGTAACGGGTTGATTTAGAGCGCTAGCGGAAGACCTATCCCGTTAATACACCGGTTAGGCTTCTTCATAGATCCACCCGCAAGCACTCGAATTCGACATGGCCAGCGCATGGGACCTCTCCAAAATCCAGTACAAAGCCCAAAACTTCAATAAGTCCCGAAGACTGCTCAGCAACATAGCCGACTCCTCTATATGAGAATGGCCCCGTGCGCTCAATCCTTTCCGCTGCGCGTTCTTTCTTTATTTCGTTCGACCAATCATCTAGATACGCAGCCTTGGCATCTCCGTCTATGACACTCAGCTGATTTGGAACCTCATCTCCAGGCTTCACATCGCATGGATAGCTGAAGACAACCAGCTCTTCGGATTTGCTCTGCAGCAAAACTGATGCTGACTCATCTCCTAATGAGAATGGCTCAACATGTGAGACTAGTAGGGATTTCATATATGCCTACGCCAGTGGTAATGGGCGACAACGAAGCGCAGCGTAGTTGGCGTCCCGTTGACCACATTGTTACGTGTTGTTCCGGCTGTTGAAATAGAAGGCAGTAACACCGCCAATCAATGTACCTGCGAAAGCTAGAAACTCGGGAAAATGCGGATTTTTGCTGAAAGCCAGAATAAACACGAAAGTCAGAACCAGAAAAACGATCCCCATTGCCAGCAAAGGCTTGGTTCGTTTATTTAATCGCTCAGTCATCGGTTCAGACTGCCCCAGCCCGCCACAGGTACCGCAAGCTAGCCCCACAAATTCCTTTCCCTTCAATTCATGGTACTTCGCACAGGCCAAGCAACTCGAACCATTCGCCCCGGATTTACAGACACCGGTCTCGTCGCAGTGACGACAAGGGTACAAATTTGATCTTACTTCTTGCATTCAGATACTTCCTTGCACACATAACGCCTGCAGCACGCGCGGCTTTGTAATGGCGGCGCAGCCGTAATGAACAGCCGTCGCTGTGCCTGCGATTGTTAAGCGCCTTCACGTGTTAGCCACTCAGGATGAATTTCCTTTGCTCTGCGAAATGCCTTTTCGCTCGATATTTGCAATTCATCATCCGAGATCGGCACTCCAAGAAGCCAATTCACTTCTTGACCTGTTGATATTCTGAGTCCGAACCTAGAGGGAACGTAAACCATGTGTCGAAACTTACTTTCGGCATTGTGCTTTACTACATCTTCACACACCAAAGGCCACTCCGTGCAGATGCGCTCGCTTAGCCAGTAGATTGAACTCGCTATTGAGTTAGCTAGCCATGCTTGAGACCCGAAGGCGGCGAATTCAAAAGAGCCAGCCGGTAGCGGCAAAGACATATCGAATGCTCCAATAGTGGAGTAGAACGATTCATCAAACTGGCCGATAGGTATTGGTCTTTCGCCATTGTTATCACGATATGCGGCAACGGACGCATTTCCCTCTAATTTCTCTCTGAGGAACTTCGCAATCTCTTTGTGGTGGTCAAGAGGCATGCTTTACCTTTGTCGCTTAACAGTGATTATATGCCCATCCACATAACACCAATAAACGCGCCGGCTCGTTTATTGGTGTTATGCAGCCCGCAAACGATCCGTAACTTAATGATTTATATATAGATAGCTATATTTTAGGCTGTCTATCCATTATTCGCTTGCCCGCTTGATTTTCCCGACTCAATCATACCCTATCCACAAATTTACCTTCAGTCACGCGTAAATTCGATGACAGTCGTCAGCCATAGGTCGCAAACCTTCGCTCGCCAATTTTTCAGGCAGGCTCAACACAACATTGCCGCTCGTAAGCGGCAGCATTAAATGAGTGGTTGGACAGCGAAGCGTTAAAGCACCACTTCATACCCTTCGAACTTCGTCGGGCCAAGGTAGATACCTTCTGGCAACTCGGCGTTAGCGTGGGCCTTACGGAAGGCCTCGGACTGGGTCCAGGCGCGGAAGGCTTTTTCACGGTCCCATACGCTGTGGGAGATGAAGACGGTGTGGTCATCCTGCTTGTCGCCCTAGAGCATCTTGAACTTCTTGAAACCGGGCACTTCATCGTGGTGGGAGTCGCGGTTACGCTACACCTTCTGAAAATCCTCTTCTCGGCTGGGCGATACGAAAACGGTTCATGGCGATGCTTCTATAGGGGCTGGTTACCATAACGCATCCTGTAGCAGAGTGACGTGCTGGCTACGCGCCGCGATCAGCACGTGGCTTGGTAGCACCGGCATCGCTTCGGGTTAACAAATCCAGCGATAAATTAGGTGTTTGGTCCCGCGAAGTGATGGAATCGGTTAGCGTAGTGGTCATAATGATCGCTTAGCGGGTTGAGTGCTGAAGTGAAGGCTGCCTATGCTAATCAAAAGTGCCCGCCTAGCCTACTCCTCGGGTGGGGAAAGGTGGGCATCAATCAAGGTACGTGGCCGGTACTCATACGTGGTATCGGCCCAGCGCTTCCATGCACTCGCATCGACTGACATATTCACCGCAGGCAGCCCCTGCATACTCTGCGAATATGGCCGGTAAAAACGACCGTCCGTTGTCTTTCCAAGGCGTTTGGATCTGGCGTAGAGGTCCTTAGAACACAAATCCTTGGGTGCCATGTTCCAGCCGTGCCCAGCCGCATCGAAAGGTGCCACTTTTAGGCCTGCCTTTTGCGCTTTGGCTACCATTCAGCTCAGCGATAGGTCGGCCAGCGTGTCGTCGGTGCCATAGCCGCCGCCTACATTAGCGTGAGCACCGATGAACCAGCGCGGTTCTACGTCGCTGTTACCCGCTTTCTGCTGGCCGTCTTTGCTCGTCCAGAGCGAAAAGTAGCCACTGAGCCAACAGGTTCAGGAATTGAAGGGTTATTTAAACCACACTTTTCCACCGATAAATTTATACGCTGGCGTGCCGCGCACCAAGGTCTCGCGTGCGAACGCTTTTTCACATTGAGGGCATATACAAGCCAGGGTGGTGAAGTCTTCCACAATGCGTTCTTTGAAACATTTCACGAGCGCGCCCTTGCCCCCTTTGCGATATTTGAACAGCTGGGCACCGCAGTTCTTACAAAAGATATCGATCGTTTTAGTCGGGCCCTTTTTATTGGGTTTCGCCATTTTCTGTTACTCGTGACTTCATGTGAGACTTCAAGCGTGCATCGTGATGAGCCTTCTAATGCATGTCAATTTCGTGGATAGCGCGAGCTGGCTTCTACAGTCGGCGTAAGATTTTTACCTTCTTAGTGTGGCGCTAGAAAAGCTGATAGGTAAATGAAATGCCAAATAAAATGTCTCGTCGTCTGATTAGGCTGCGCCTGCAAGCAATGCGGGAGCATGGAATAAATTTTGATTTGGTTTCACGCCCGCAACACGAAAAGCTTTATAGTGAAGGCGAAGCTGCAACAGAAAAGCCGTCGTCGCGCCTGCCCTTTTTAGAAATTTTACTCACGATTTATAGCGCTTTTTTTGAAGTTTGGGCCTTTTGCAACAATTAAGACGCGCCAAAACTCAAAGGCTATATATAGCACTACCAAAACTATGAGCCACCAAACAACCGAAGCTGAAGATATACCGAATGCGTAAACTAAAAAGCAAACGGTGTACATAATAGTTGTGTTGCTTATACCATGAGTTACAAACCAATCTACATATGTTCCTAAATGTCCTTTCTCATGATACCCCATATGGGTCAGAACTATGTCAGCTACCCATGTAACAATGAAAAGTGCCAAAAAACTTGGACTTGTAACAGATATGGAAAGAACAAGTAGCTTTGTTGTATCTAACGCCAAGAACAAATCTGGATTGAGCCTATAAATAAGTAAGAATGCAGGAGCAATAAAAGATACAAAAAATATGGCCAATATTACAGCTGAGTTCGCATTCAATCCTTTAACTTCTTCGATGATACTCATTTTTCCTAGTCCTTTCTGACACCTGAGCTCAAGCGCGTTTGAGGCGACGCTGGCTTTTGCGACAGCAAAAGTAGATGGCGGATCGAACGTCGCCTGCAGCAAAATGTTAAGCAGATTCTTTCCTATACTAAGATTTTCTCGCTTTTTCAATAATTTGGCGGAGCTCTCCAAGAGTAAGCGCCCGCTTCGGCTTCCGGTGCACCATTCTATGACAATTACTGCACAGAACGGCCAAATCTGTTTCCGGATTCGTATCTACGCCAGAATCTGCGGCTTGGCTTAGCTCGAGAAGGTGATGAACCTCAGCAAACCCCTTACCCCATTCGCCGTACGTGTCGGCGAAGCTGAAATCGCAAATCTGACAGCGATAGCCATGAATCCGCAAAGCCGCAGCCCTCAAAGTAGGCGATCTCTCTCGGCGCCTCGAAACAACAGCTTTGATCGTTCCTTCGCGGCCAAGGGATACCCGTTCCTCTTCCTCGTTTGATTCCGCTTCCAGATCACTTAGTACGGCTTTCGGCACCGTTGGAAGGTCTAGATCGGCCCAACTGGAAACGGCAGACCAAAGTTCTAGATCGCTCCGGTGCTGCCACCTCTTGAGAATAGACGCATCAAGGTCGGGCAATGGCCTGGGAGCACCATCGATTAACCAGCCTTGCCGCCCTGAACCTACATGGCTATCGAATTGATCCCGGGTCGCTTTCAAACTGTTGCGGAACGACCGCAAAGACCTACCATCCGCCAGTTGATCAAAGAAGGCAGCATAAGCAACGGCCCAGCTATCCGTTCCCAACTTCTCAGGCGGAAACGGCATCTTGCCCTCAACATTACGGCCGCATCTCGACAGATACAGGGCCGCCAAGATGAAATCAGCGCTACGTTCTATCGACATGCTTCCAAATCCGTCTAACGCCCGCGTAATAGGCGCGAGCTTGCGAGCGTCCTAATTGACGCGCTTGTTAACTGCTGCATCACTCTGCCGTTGCCACCTTACGCCGAAAAGAAGGTACATTTTCATAATCAAAATCATCTCCAAAAACTTCGTCAATGCGCTTTTTTATCACCTCATAATCTTCTCTTGCTCTGCCGCGGGCGTAACATTGACCATTACTCTCGATTTCCTGCGCCAAATGAACAAGTGAGTCGCCATCGAATAGGTTTATGTATTTTGGGATTGAGATCTGAAACCTTATATCAGCTTGGTCATAGCTATAACTGACTGTATAATAAGCAGTCACAACTCGACAAAATCTTTTCTGCCACTCTTCTGTATCTGCTATTTCAAGCAACGCGTCAAATTGGCCTGTAGTAAACGTAGGATGCTCGTCACTTCGAATCCATTCTTCAATATCATTTCCATGCGTATCTAAACCTTCTTTCTTAAACCATCCCATGGTTTTTCCACATTGTCCGTCTCGATACAATGATCTACCTTCAAACGTGCGTCGTCGCTTAAAAGCGGATAGACCTGAGGGTTCTTTGAAAGATAAAAAACTAAATACGATAATAGATTAACGGTTGAGGAAATATTGCTGTAGTAGTCGATATCGCCTTCCACCTCATTGGGGATCGCAGCAGAGTTCCGGTCGGATAAAATCTCCAGAGCATGGAGGTTGATCATTCGGTTCTTTTCGCAATCCTCATTTTCTAGTTTAAAAACCAGCTTCCACAAAGATCTAAAAATATTTATCTCTACTGATGGTTTAGTTCTACTAAGATACCTGCTTTCAATATACTGCTTAACTTTCTTTCTACTATTTAGAACATCTGCTGACTCCGAAAGGTCCTCCAGTAGTTCTTTCATTATCCGCTGGGTATAAAACGGCGGCTTTACAAGCAATTCTTCCAAAGTGTTCCTTAGGAGAGAACGAACGGTTTCTTTGTTCGGCGAATGGAGTTCCCGCTCGGAATTGAGAACGGGATGCGCAGAGAGATGTCTTTGTTTTTGGAGGTAGCGAAGGTTTTCATATTCCGATGAATCCAGCAAAAAAGTCTTTTCGTGAACATCATCAAGAAGCTTTATCTCCCAAGCTGACGACTTGTAATCTTCATTCTGGATAACAGTTACTTCTCGAAGAATTTCCTTTGCTGCTGGGTCGTCGTACAAATCTATTAGGCTCTGGAGTTTGTAAACAATATCGCATATTGCCACCGACCATAGCATGACAACGGAAGAACGATAATTTCCATTGTTGTATGAGGACAAAACCTCTTGAAAGTACGCTTTTGTTTTCCCGTAGTGGATTTGCTCTGAAATCCTCTCAAGTGAGAACTCTTGCATCTACTTCATCCTAAATATAGTGAGCAGTTAACAGTGATTATACGCCCAGCTACATACCCTCAATAAACGTGCCGGCACGTTTATTGAGGGTATGTAGCCAAAGCAGAAACCATAACCCATTGATAAATAAAGTCGTTACAGTTATCAGGCAGCCTATCCCTTCCTCGCGTGCCTGCTCGTTTTACTCAATTAAATCACACCCTACTCACAAACTTACCTTAGGTCACGCGTAAATTCGATGACAGCCCTCAGCCATAGGTCGTAGGCCTGCACTCCCCAATTTTTAGGCGCCCCACAAAACACTGCCGCTCGTAAGCGGCAGTGTTTTGTGGTTGAAGCTCGAGCGTTAAAGCACCACTTCATACCCTTCAAACTTCGGCGGGCCAAGGTAAATGCCTTCCGGCGACTTGGCATTGGCGTGGGCCTTGCGGAAGGCTTCTGACTGGGTCCAGGCGCGGAAGGCGTCCTCGGATTCCCACACGCTGTGCGAAATAAACACGGTGTGGTCGCCCTGGCTTTCGCCCTGGAGCATCTTGAACTCCTTGAAGCCCGGCACATCATTAAGGTGGGAGTCGCGGTTGCGCCACACCTCCAGAAAATCCTCTTCCCGGCCCGGGGCAATACGAAAACGGTTCATGGCGATATACATGGGCTTGCTCCTTGGAAAATGGTGATGTGACGTCACTCGATGGTAACGTCACGGATCATGCGCGGATAGCCTTGGGAGGCAGTATGGCAAAGACCGGCGTACAGGTGGTTTGGTTCAAGCGCGATCTGCGTATTCACGATCACGCCCCGCTCAGCCTTGCCTGCGTGGCGGGCCCGGTGCTTCCCATGTTTGCCATTGAGCCCGGCCAGTGGCAGGCGCCGGACAGCGCCCTGCGCCACTGGCAGTTCGCCGCAGAGTCGCTGGTGGATCTCTCAAGCGCTTTGGACGCGCGTGGCCTGCCGCTGTGTATCTGGCAGGGTGATATTATCGCGCTGCTGCATGCCTTGAAGGCGCGTTATGGCACCCTCACGCTCCACTCCCATGAGGAAACCGGCAACGCCTGGAGCTACCAGCGCGACCGCGAGGTAAAAGCGTGGTGCAAGGAGCACGACACCGAATGGCTGGAAGCGCGCCAGGTGGGCGTGGTGCGCGGGCTTAAAAGTCGCGCTGACCAAACCGCCTGGGAGGCGCAGTGGGAAGCGCTGATGCAGGCGCCGTCCTTTAAGGCCCCGGAAGGTGCCCGTGCCGCCCCCGGCTGGGAGGCGTTTCATCATCTATCGGTGGATGCGCTGGCGGGTCTTTCGCTTGGCAGGGATACAACGCCCTGCCCCGGCCGCCAGACCGGGGGTCGCCACGCCGGGCGCGGCCTCTGGTACAGCTTCATTACTCAGCGCGGCGAGCGCTACCGCGGTTCGATCTCCAAGCCTCTGCTGGCCTGGGAATTCGGCTCGCGGCTCTCGCCGCACCTGGCCTGGGGCACGCTTTCGATGCGCGAAGTGGTGCGCTCGCTTCGCCACCAGCGCGAAAAGCACGCGGAAGAAACCCGCTGGGCACGCTCGCTGAGAGCACTGGCCTCGCGCCTTCACTGGCACTGCCACTTCATTCAGAAGCTTGAAAGCGCGCCGAGTATCGAAGCCCAAACCCTGCACCCGGCGCTTAAGGGGCTACGCGAGCGCGACCCGGACCACCCGCGCCTGCACGCTTGGAAACAGGGCCAAACCGGCGTGCCGCTGGTGGATGCCTGCATGCGCTGCTTGATCCATACCGGCTGGATCAACTTTCGCATGCGCGCCATGCTGATCTCGTTCGCTACCTTCGGCTTGGGGCTTCACTGGTTAGAGCCGGGCCGCCACCTGGCCAGGCTCTTTACCGATTTCGAGCCCGGCATTCACTACCCGCAGATCCAGATGCAGTCCGGCGCGACCGGCTTCAATGCCCTGCGCATCTACAACCCCCTCAAGCAGGCCGAAGATAACGACCCCGGCGGTGAGTTCGTCGCCCGCTGGGTATCGGAGCTCGCCGTGTTACCCGTCGAGTGGCGCGCCAAACCCTGGGCGCTGCCGGAAAGTCTGCAAACGCGCTACGGGTTTATGCCCGGCGAGCACTACCCGCTGCCCCATGATTTCGAAACCGAGGCCCGCCACTGGAAAACGCTGATTTATGAGGCAAGCCACACTCCCGAGGCCAAGGCTATCAGCCAGGAACTGATGGCGCGCCTGGCCAGCCAGCGCCGCCCCAGCGCCCGGCGTAAAACGACAAAACCCGCCCACCGTCAGCAGCTTTCGCTGTTTGACGGCGGCGGGTCGGGTTCTGAGCGTGGCTAGCTCGCGGCTAACAAAGGCGCCATCGTACGCTTTCTAGAAGTGGTAGTTGATGAACGCGCCGGTGCGCCACTGCACGTCGTTGCCTACATCGTCGACGATCGGGCTGTCGCTGGCGTCGCCGGTGAGCTTCGACACGCCCAGAAGGCCAGTGACCGACCACTGCTCTGTCAGGTAGTAACTCAGCGATGCATTGGCGCCTAGCGCGAAGGCGCCATCGTCGGGTTCGAAAGCCGCGATGCCGGAGCGCGCACTATCGGCGGGCGAGACACTAAACAGGGCGTCGGTCCATTTGTCGCTGGTATAAGCCAGTTCCGGGCCAAAGGTCATCACGGTGCGTTCGCTCAAGCGCGTGACATGCCGGGCCTTGAAGGCGAGGCGGTAGCCGTCGATATCGCCGGTAAAGGGCGTTTCCGCCGACCCGGTGTAGCGCCAGCCAGCACCGCGGTAGCTAACGCGCAGCCCCGCCGTTGCGCCACCGTCGACCTCTTCGAAATGCCTCAGGTCGCCGGTATCGTCGCGGCCGAAGGTGTAGCCGATAAAAGGCGCCACCTTCAAGTTACCCTGATTGATGACGTTCCAGCCGATCCCGTCGCGAATGCTCAAGAACAGCGTGTCGTCGTAGGTCGCCTCCACCGCCGGGAAGGGGTTCCACTCGTAGTCGTCACTGCCCAGGTAGTCCGGGGTGTAGATCGCACCCGCCCCCAGCGTGCCCTCCCACTGCGCCGATGCCGATGAGCAAAGCGCCCAGCTTCCAATGGCCAGCACAAGCGTTAGCGGGCGGAGATAGTCGTTTGAATGCATCATGTCCTGGATCCTGAGCGGCTCGAAGTCAGCATGCACTCTATGTCCAAATCAATGATCGGGCAAATCGTTTAACTACCAAATGGTCGTTAAGGTATAGTAGCCTTTTTTACGACTCACGACGCTTAGCCCCATGACGCACCGCGCTAAACCGCCCCCGGCTCCTCAACGCAAGCGCACGCGTCTGCCGCCCGAGGTTCGCCGCCAATACATTCTGGATGCCGCGCTCGACGCGTTCAGCACGGTGGGATTCGAAGGGGCCACCGTCGAGCGCATTGCGCAAAAGGCAGGTATCACCAAAGCGGGGCTCTACGCGCACTTCGAAGGCAAAGAAGCACTTTTGGAGGCGCTGCTCGATACGATCATGCTGCCCATCGAAGACGACCCGTGGTCGCTGGGCAGCGCCGCCACGCTGGAAGCCGCCGTCGATAGCTTTATGGACATGCTCTACGGCGATGGTAAATCGACGCGCCGGCTCTCCATCATGCGGCTGTTGATCGTCGAGAGCGCACGCAAGCCGGATCGCATCCAACAGTGGTATCACCATACCTATCGCCCCTACATCCAAAAGCGCCAACGGGTGCTGGAAACCTATCTACGCCAGTACGCGCCCTATACCTCGCTGACCTCCGAACAAATCGCCCTGGCGTTTTCACCAGCGGTGCTTGCCATGTTTTGGCAAATGATCATCGGTGGCGAAAGCGCTGCCAGCGAAATTGCCGCGATCAAGCAAAGCCACCGCGACGTCATGCTACGCCTACTTTCACCGGACTGAAGATATGCCGATACCCATCACTGGTTTTAGTCGACTCGTTTATCTGTGTGGGCTGGGAATGTTGCTCACCGCCTGTGCGGCCACGCCTTCCCCGAATTCCCCGCCGCCGGTCGAGCTCCCCGGCGCGTTTCTGGCAGCGACCGGTCAACAGGTCTTTGTCGCGGACACCTGGTGGCAGGATTTTCAGGACGAAGAACTCAACGCCTTCGTGCGCAACGCGCTGGACGATAACCCGGGGCTTGCCCAGGCCATTGCGCAGGCGCGTATCGCCGAGGCGCAGTCGCGTACTGATCGGGCGGATCTGTTTCCCCAGCTCAGCGCGGGGCTGGATAGCGCCCGACAGCGCCGTCCGGGCGGCCAAGGCGAGAACATCACCAATACGCACAACGCCTCGCTGGATATCAGTTGGGAAGTCGATTTGTGGGGGCGCTTGTCGTCCATCGCGGCGGCGGGGCAGGCGGATTTTCTCGCCGCCAGCGAGCAGCTTCGGGGCATGCATCAGTCGCTGGCCGCCGAGGTCGTGTCGCTCTATCTGGATATCGTCCAGGCCCGGGCGCAGGTGGCGCTTTCCGAAGATACCGTCGAGGCGCTCGAGGAGTTCGCCCGCCAGGTCGAGAACCGCGCCAATGCCGGGGTGGTCTCGCCCACGGACGTGACCCTGGCGTACGCCAACCTGAGCTCCGCCAGGGCGGGGCTTCAGCAGCGCCGCGAAAACCTGGCCCGGGCGACGCGCCAGCTGGAAACGTCGATGGGGGATTACCCAGCGGGGCAACTGGTCACTAAAAGCGAGCTTCCCGCCGTACCGCCGTTCCCCTCCGCCGGCGTGCCCGCCGAGCTGCTGGCGCGCCGCCCCGACGTGCGCCAGGCCGAGTGGGCGCTGCAGGCGGCGGACTATCGGCTCGCCGCGGCGGAGCGCTCCTTTTTGCCCGCCCTTTCCCTGACCGGTAGCGCGGGCTCCACTGGCAGTGAGCTGGCGGATCTTTTCAGCAGCGGCTCTTTCATCTGGACGATTGCCGGCAACATCGTGCAGCCGGTCTTTCAGGGCGGACGCCTGCGGGCCCAAGCGGATGTGGCTGAAGGCCAGCGTGACGAGGCGTTCTACGGCTACGTCGAGGTGGCGCTCACCGCGCTTTCCGAAGTCGAGACGGCGCTGGCGGTGGACGACCTGTTGGCCCGACGCGTCGAGGAGAGCGAGGAGGCGGCAGATTACGCCGACGAGGCGGTGCGCGTCTCGTTCAACCGCTACATCCAGGGTATCGAGCCCTTCTTGAACGTGCTTGAAAGTTATCAGAGTGCATTGGATAGCCGCAGCGCGTATATCACCGCTCAGTATGACCGGCTGGCCAATCGCATCGACCTCCACCTCGCCCTGGGCGGTGGCTTTGACGCCGTCTCGACGTTCGACCCGTCTCTTACAGGAACTTCTGCGTTATGAACATGAAAACCATCGCCGGTGGGCTGGCTCTTTTACTCCTGTTGAGCGCCTGTGGCCGTGATGAGGAAGAGGCTTCAGCGCAAGGCGAAAACGCACAGACTCAGCAGGCGCCGGCGGTCAGCGTTCGCGTGGTGCCGGCCGAGGTCATGCCCCTGCAGGGGTGGACGTATAGCCAGGGCACTGCGCGCTCCCGGCACCGGGAGTATCTGAACTTCACCGAACAGGGCAAGGTGACCTTCGTGGATCAGGACCTGCGCGAGGGCATGCCGGTGTCCGAAGGTCAGCTGATTGCCCACCAGGACCCCCAGCGGCTGGAGGCGGACCTGGCCTCCGCGCGGGCGTCCCTCGAGGAAGCGGAGGCGAGCCTTTCGCTTGCGCGCGTCACCCAGGACCGCTACCAGACACTGGTCAACCAGCGCTCCGCCTCCGCCCAGGAGCTGGACGAGGCACGGGTCGAGGTCCAGCAAGCGCTGGCCACCCGCGACAGCGCCCGCGCGGAGATCGCCCAAGCCGAGGTCATGCTCGAGGAGTCACGGCTGGTGTCGCCCATCGACGGCGTGCTGGCGCGCCTGAACATCGAACAGGGCCGCTACTTCATGCCCGGCACGGTGGACACCTCCACCGAGCAGGGCGCGCTTCAAACGGTGCCGGCGCTGGTGATCGACCCCTCGAGCTTCGAAGTACGGGTGGACCTGCCGTCGTACAACTTCAACCGCGTCGAGGTGGGCGCGCGCGCCATCATCGGCGGGCGACTGCCGCAAAACGCGGATAACCTCGACCCCGAAACGCTGGACGGTCAGGAGCTCGGTGAAATCCACTCGATCAGCCCCTCCATCGACCCGCAGTCGCGCACCTTCGGCGTTACCCTTCGCACGACCGAGGACGACCCGCGCCTGCAGGATGGCGCCTTCGTCGCCGTCTGGATGGCTGAGCCTGAAATGACCGATGCGCTGAGCGTGCCGTTCAGCGCCCTGCGTTTCTTGAACAATCAGGCGTTCGTGTTCGTGTTCGATGAACAAAGCGGCCGGGTGGAAGAGCGCAGCGTCCAGCTCGGCCAGCAGGCCGGCGAGCGCCGCGAAGTGCTGGAAGGGCTCTCCCCCGGTGAACAGGTGGTCACCGAAGGGCGCACCCGGCTAAACGACGGCGACCGCGTCACGCTCATCGGGGGTCAGCCATGAGCTCGGATGCCGTAGAGCAAACCCCGCCGCCGCGCCGCGAAACCGAGGAGGTGCGCAGCGCCCACCGGCTGATGCGTTTTTTCTTTCTCAAACCGATCTTTGCCGTTCTGCTCACCCTCACCATGCTGCTGGGCGGGCTGTTCGCCTACTCGGCACTGGTCAAGGAGGCGCTGCCCGCCCTCGATATCCCCCAGGCGAGCATTACCACGGTGTGGTCCGGGGCGGACCCGCGATCGGTGGAAGAGCAGATCACCGACCTGATCGAGGATGAAATCACCACGCTCAGCGGCGTGAACAAGGTCAACAGCGCCTCCTTCGATTCGCTGTCGGTCATCTCCGTCGAGTTCGATGCCTCGACCGACACCACCGACGCCATGACCCGGCTGCGCGCCGCCGTGGCGGATGCGGAGCCGGGTTTTCCCTCGGAAGTCGAGAGCCCCAACATCAGCCAGAGCTCGGTGGACGACCGGCCGATTCTGACCCTGGCGCTGCACGGAAGCGCCGACTCCGCCATGCTCAACCAGACGGCCCGGCAGATGCGCGATGCGCTGGAGCGCGTGCAGGGCATCAACGAGGTCAACATCGGCGGCGAGCGCGAGGATATCGTCCAGATCCTCATCGACCCGGAGCGGCTTCTCGCGCTGGGGCTTTCGCCCACCGCCATCCGCGACGCCGTGCAGCAGGCCAATATCGAGCAGCCGTTTGGCGAAGTGCGTAGCCAGAACATGGGCGCGGTGGTGCGTCTGGAAGGCCGCTTTTCCGATATCGACGACCTGCGCGCGCTGCCCGTCTCCCGCCTGGAGAACAGCCAAAGCTCGCGGGCGCTGACCCTGGGCGAGGTCGCCACGGTCAAGCGTATGCAGGAAACCGAGCAGTCGCGGGCGTTTTTCAGCGAGCTTGGCCGCGACTTCGAGTCGTCGCTGGAGATGTCGATCACCAAGACGCCGGGCGCCGATACCGTGCAGGTGGTGGAGCGCATTCGCGCCACGCTCGCCGATTTGGAAGGGGCCAGCACCTGGCCCTCCCAGGTGAGCTATTCGGTGCTTCAGGACGACGCCGTACAGATCTGGGACTCGTTGACGGAAGTCTTCGTCAGCGCCCTGCAGACCATGCTGGTGGTGTTCGCCATCCTGTTCATCACTATTTCCTGGCGCGAAGCGATCGTGTCGGGCCTGGCCGTGCCCGTCACCTTTGCCGGCGTACTGCTGGTCATCTGGGCGTTTGGCTACTCGCTCAACGAGCTGGTGATCATTGGCATGGTGATTGCGCTGGTGATGATCATCGATGTCTTCATCATTTTGATGGAGGGGCTGCACGACGAGATCTACCGCAATGGCTGTACCTTCGGCCAGGCGGTACTGATCACCGTCAAACGCTACGCGGTCCCCATCTTCGCCGCCCAGGTCACCACGCTTCTGGCCATGGCGCCCTTGATGTCGATTGGCGGCACCATGGGCGCTTTTGTGCGCATTCTGCCGGCTACGATCATCATCTGTCTTGTGCTCTCTTTCGTGGTCGCGATGCTTTGCGCGGTGCCGCTCTCGCGGGCGCTTTTGGGCAAGCAGCGCCGCGCCGAAGACAACGAGAAACCGGGCCTGGCGGACCGGGTGACCCAGCGCGCCGTCGACGGCGTGGAGCGTTTCAACGGCCGCTATATCGTGGCCAGCCGTGGCCGCGCCTGGCTCTGGGTACTGGGCGCCGTCGCGCTGTTCCTGGTTTCGCTGATGGCGTTCAGCCAGGCGCGGCTCGAGCTCTTCCCGCCGGCGGACGGCGAGCGCCTCGGCATCAACATCGAGCTTCCGCCCACCGCGCCGCTGGAGACCTCCCAGGTGGTGGCCGACCAGGTCGGCGAGATCCTGCGCGACAAGCCCTACTTTGCGAGCATCAGCAAGCTGGTGGGGCTCAAGAGCCCGTTCGCCGGCACCGGATCGCTGCAGCCCAGCGACGCCGAGAACTTCATCGGCTTTTCGGCGATGTTCAAAGCGCGTGATGCGCGGGACGCGGACTCCTACGTGTTGGCGGAAGCGCTGCGCGAAGAGCTTTCCACGTTCTTGAGCGACCACGTCGCCGGAGCCGAGCTCCTTGTGGTGCCGGAAAGCAGCGGGCCGTCGCCGGGGGACCCCATCGAGATTCAGCTGCTGGGCGGCAACATGGATACCCTGAAGGAACTGTCGCTTCAGGTGCAGGACGTGCTCGCCTCGACCCCGAACGTGGTGGACGTGCGCGACAACCTGGGCGCGCCGCAACCTCAACTGGCGCTGCGCCCCAACCGCGACGCCTTGAGCTTCTTCGGTATCTCCTACGACGAGCTCGCCTCCCAGATCCGCATCGCCTACAGCTCGGATATCATCGGCACCTTCGCCAGCAACGGCGCGACCGACGATCTCGACATTCGCCTCGGCATGGAATGGCCAAGCCAACCCGGCGAGGCCGGCGGGCCGAGCAATGTCGAGGAGTTCTCGCGGGTGCGCGCCTACCTTCCGGACGGTGGCTCCATCGCCATGTTCCAGCTTCTCGATCCCGTTCAGTCGGAAGGCGCGATCGCCATTTCCCACGTCGGTGGTGAACGCGCGTTGACGGTGCTTGCCAAAAACCAGGGCCGCACCGTGACCGAGATCATGAACGAGATTTCGCCCCGCCTTAATGAGCTGCAGCGCGACTGGCCCGCAGGCTATCGCATCGCGGTGGGCGGCGAGTCCGCCGAGACGGCGGATACGCTGGGCTCGGTGGGAATCGCCATGCTGGTGGCCATCGTGCTGGTGGTCGGCGTGCTGGTCATCGTGTTCAGCAGTTTCCGCCAGGCGCTGATCATCTTCGCCACCATGCCGCTGGCGATCATCGGCACCGCACTGGGCTTCTGGGCATTCGGGATCGCGTTTTCGTTTTTCGCCATGATCGGGCTGGTATCGCTGATCGGCATCGCGATCAACAACGGCATCATTATGGTCGATACCATGAACGGCTTCCTCAAGGAGGGCATGAGCGTGGCCGAAGCGGCCTCCGCCGGCGCGGCGCGAAGGCTGCGCCCGCTTTTGACCACCGCCGTGACCACCATCGTCGGGCTAGTGCCGCTGGCCGTGAGCAGTGAAAGCTACCGGCCGCTGACGCTGGTGATCATCTTCGGGCTGATCTCGGCCACGCTGCTGGCGCTATTCGTCGTACCCGCGCTCTACTACCTGCTCACCCCGGCGAATGCCAACGAGCCCGAGGTGCTGGACTGAGCCACTGGCTGTTTAACTGACCAACGGGCGTCCACGGGCGCTCGTCGCTGCCAAGCAAAAGCGCAAGGCCCAGGCGTCTTTTATCGATCGAACGGGGAGAGCGGATAAAAAAGGTAGTCGTGCCCGGCCGTGACATCGGTGTCCGGCTCGACCATCAGGTAGCCATCGGCCTGGCTTGCAGCGCTGAGCATGTGCGAGCCCTGCCCGCCCGCCAGGCGGGCCACCGGTGTGTCGTCATGCCAGGTCAGCGTCACCCGTAAAAGCTCGCAGCGGCCCCTGGGCCCGCGTTGGTGGAAGCCGGCTTTTACCCGGTAGCGCTGAAGTGGCACCGCACACCGGCCTTGGCGCGCGTGAATGAAGGCCAGCGCCAACCAGTGCCAACCCACCAGCGAGGCGACCGGGTTACCCGGCAGCGCGATCAGCGGCGTGGCCTCGTCGCCGCTTCCAAGCGTGGCGAAAGCGAAGGGCTTACCGGGCTTGACGGCAACGCCGTGGAAGTCGATGCGCCCCAGTCGCTCGATCACCGAGCGTACGTGATCCTCTTCCCCCACCGAGGCGCCGCCGCTACAAAGCACTACATCCGCCGACGTTGTGGCCGTTTGCAAGGCGCGATATAGCGCCTCGGGCTCATCGGCGACGATTCCTAAATCGATCACCTCGCACTGCGCTTTTACCAGCAGCGCGCTGAGCATGGCGCGGTTGCTGTCGAAGACCTGCCCCGGCGCGCGCGCCGCCCAGGGTTCGATCAGCTCGTCGCCGGTAGAAAGCAGCGCAACGGTCAGGCGACGATACACGCTGACCGTGTTAACGCCGTGGCTTGCCAGCAGGGCGATGGCCGGCGCGTCCAGCGTATCGCCCGCCTCGAGCAGCGTGGCGCCGCTGCGCGTTTCTTCCCCTTGCCGTCGAATGTTGGCGCCCAGCGTCGGTTTCTCATCCAGATGAAGGCAGCCCCGTTCATCCAGCCAAGTGCGCTCCTGGGCCACGACGGTATCGGCGCCCAGCGGCACCGGCGCCCCGGTAAAGATGCGCGCGCAGCCGCCTTCTTGCAGGTGCAGGACACCCGCCCCGGCCGGCACGCGTAGCATCACGGGCAGCCCTTCGCCGGTGGCGGCGTAGTCCGCCAGGCGCAGGGCAAAGCCGTCCATGGCGCTGTTGTCCACCCCGGGCAGATCCACCGGCGCGGTGACGGCCTGGGCCAGCACGCGGCCCTGGGCTTGGGCAAGCGCGACACGCTCGGTGGCGTTAATCGGCGTCGCGGCGTCGATCAGCCGCTGCCGGGCCTCGAAAAGCGGCACGAGGGGGCGGTGTTCGAGCTCGCCACAGGGACAGCTCATAGGCCCTCCGGGTCGTTCGAGGCCACCGCGTGCCGACGGCTGCCGCAAAGCGGCGCGGTAGGAAAGATCATGGTGGCGAAATTGCATGGCCGGGTGCGTGCATCGAGCTGCAGCGCGATGATCCTGTCCCAGGCCAGCGCACAGGCTTTGGGGGAGCCTGGCATGGTGAACAGCAGCGTCTGGTTGGCAAGCCCCGCCACGGCGCGGGACTGGATGGTGGCCGTGCCGATGGTCTGCAGCGAATAGTGACGAAAAAGCTCGCCGTAGCCTTCGATGGCCTTGTCAAACAGCGGCGTCAGCGCCTCGGGCGTGGTGTCCCGCGCGGTGAAGCCGGTGCCGCCGTTGACCAACACGACGTGCACATCGGGCTTGGCGATCCAGGCCGAGACCGCGGCGCGAATCTGGTAGATATCGTCCACCAGGATACGCCGCTCCACCAGTACGTGGCCCTGCTCGGTCAGGCGCTGGGCGAGCAGATCACCGCTGCCGTCCCGGTCCGGTCCGCGGGTATCGGACACGGTCAGAACCACGCAGTTGAGCGGAATGAACCGGGCATCGAACGGGGTGTGCGACATGAATGTCTCCTGCTTACTGCATCAGGGAGCCGCCGGCGTCGTCGTCCAGCACAAAACCTTCGACGCCGAACTCGCTTTCCAGGGCCAACAGATAGTGACGAAGCGCCCGCCGCGAGGTCTGCTCGCGCAGGTGGTGGCGGACTCTATCGGCCACGTGTTCGAACACGGATTCGCGCCCTTCTACCCGCTCGTCGATGCTGACCACGTGCCAACCGTAACGCGAGGCGAGCGGGCGTGAGTGAAGCCCTACGGGTAGATGCTGCAGCGCCCGGTCGAGCTCCGCCACGGTCTGGCCGGGCACCAGCCAGCCCAGGTCGCCACCGCTCTCCTTGGAGGGGCAGGCGGAGTAACGCGCGGCGAATTCGTCGAAGCGCTCGGGCATCGTCTCAAGTGTCTCGATCAGCGATTCGCCTTGCTGGTATGCCTCGTCGCGCCCGGCAGCGTCGTCCGGTGCCGCAGCCAGCAACACATGGCGAACGTGTATCTGCGCGGGTTCGTTGAAGCGCTGCTGGTGCATCTCGAAAAAGCGCCGAGTGTCCTCTTCAGAGGGCTCCGGTACCTGTAGCTCCTGCTCCAGCAGAGCCGTGATCGCCGATTCCTGCTCGGGGCTGGATCGCTCGTCGCTCGTTGATAAAAGCCCCAGCTCGCAGGCGCGCTGGCGTAAAAGCTCCTGGATCACCAGTGCCCGCGCCGCTTGGCCTTGCGCCTCTTCAGCGGTGGCCGCTGGGTGGTGCTGCATTTCCCGGGCGATGGTCTCCTCGTCGATCACGGCCTCACCTACGCGAATCGAAGGGGCCGCGGTACTGCCGGGGAGCTGCTCTATATCGATTTTGTTCATATCGGTCGCTTGCCTATTCGTTGCCTGCATCTCAATCACCGTTGTCTCGATGGCTCACTCAAAGGGTTAACCGCGGCGGCGAACCAGCTGATAACGCCGGGTAACGTAGCCAAAGGGGGCGCTCCAGACGTGCACCAGGCGAGTGAAGGGGAATAGCAAAATGATGGTCAGCCCCAGGAAGATGTGCATCCGGTAGATCCAGGGCACTTCCTGGATGTAATCCGCGGCGCCGCCGCCAAAGAACACGATGGCCTGGGCCCAGCTGGAGAGCGTGAGCATCATTTCGCCATCCATATGGCCCAGTGAGAAAAAGATCGTGACCATCCCCAGGCCCGCCTGCACGACCAGAATCGCCAGCACCAGGGTATCCATCAGGCTGGAGGATTGGCGTACGCGCAGATTGAACAGGCGGCGATACAGCAGTATGCCCCCGCCGACGAGGCACATCGCCCCGGCAATACCGCCCACTACGATGGCGAGCAGCTGCTTGTTATGGGCGGCGATGAAGGGCTCATAAATCCAGTGCGGGGTGAGCATGCCGAACAAATGGCCAAAGAAGATGACGATGATCCCAATGTGGAACAGATTACTCCCCAAGCGCATGGTGCCGGGAGAGAGCATCTGGCTGGAACCGGTTTTCCAGGTGTACTGGCCATGGTCGAAGCGAACCAGACTGCCGATCAGAAACACCGTGCCGGCCAGATACGGGTAGTAGCCGTAGATCAAGTGGGTGAAGTAGTGCTCAAGGGCATCAAACATGATCTTTCTCCTGTTAACGGCCCGCGGACGGGGAAGACGAGCCGGCATTGCCGGGCATGATCCGCACCGGCTGCGGCTGTACCGTATGCTTGCGCTCGGCCAGGCGGCGCCCTTCGGCGGATTGCAGGGCGCAGTCTTCGTCGGATTTGGCGGAGAAGCGAACGGCCTCCTCCTCCCACACCGCATCCAGCGCCTCGGGGGTATGGTCCGGCGCCTCCTTTTGCACCTGAGGGCGGTGGGCGGCGACGTCCTCCTGCGCCCCGATCAGCGCCAGAAGCGTCAGCGGTACCAGGGCGTGATCGGCCTCGCGCTCTTCGAGCCGCGCGGTCAGAAGCGCCAGAATATGGCGGATCTCGCCCAGCCAACGGCCGATATCCGCCGGGCTGCAAAACGACAGATACTCCAGAAAGACCGGCAGGTGGTCCGGAAGCTCCCGGGCGTCAAGCTCGAAGCCAGCAGCGCGATACTCGTCCAGCAGGTCCACCATGGCCTGGCCGCGATCCCGGGACTCGCCGTGCACGTGCTCGAAGAGCAAAAGCGAGGTGGCGCGCCCTTTATCGAACAAGGCGACATACTCCGCCTGCAGTTCGAGCAGATCGTACGCCTGTAGGCGCTGACACCACCCCGCCAAGGACGCCTTCATGGCGTCGTCCAGGCGCGGCTCGGCCTCGATGATCTCGACCATTTCGCCACAGGCTTGCTGGAGCGCCGCACTGGGGTAGTCCAGCAAGCGGGCCAATACCCGCAGCGTGCGCATGCCGCTCTGTGTCGCTTCTACCGCCTCGATGTCGGGCGCTTGTGGGGCTACATTAGTCATGACGCACCTCCTCGGATTGCGGCTCGAAAACACCGACCGGCTCGACCAGCACACTGGTCTGCTTGCGGCCGTTGAACAGGTTAGGCTGGCTCTCGCCGTGGCAGCCATCGCCGAAGGTAAAGCCGCAGCCGCCCCGTTCGGGGAAGGCATCGGTGGCCATTTCCCGGTGGCTGGTGGGAATCACGAAACGGTCTTCGTAGTTGGCGATGGCCAGGTAGCGATACATCTCTTCCACCTGAACGCGGGTCAGCCCCACCGCCTCGAGCACGGCGTCGTTTTCCTCGCCTTCCACGTGCTTGCCG
This sequence comes from Vreelandella sp. GE22, assembly GCF_968212445.1. Classification (NCBI taxonomy): domain Bacteria; kingdom Pseudomonadati; phylum Pseudomonadota; class Gammaproteobacteria; order Oceanospirillales; family Halomonadaceae; genus Vreelandella; species Vreelandella sp. GE22. The sequence goes on along the minus strand of NZ_OZ309110.1, from coordinate 331,337 downwards.
CGCATGTAAACGCGCATCGCCATCAGGCGCTTGAGCGCCAGCACCACCGGGGCCTCTTCGCCCGCGGTCAGCATGTTGGCGAGATACTGCACGGGAATACGCAGCGACTCGATTTTGGGCAGGATGCCGTCGAACTCGATATGGCCGGCCTCGGCAGCGGACTGAATCGGTGAAAGCGGCGGCACGTACCAAACCATGGGCAGCGTGCGGTACTCCGGGTGCAGCGGCAGCGCCAGACCCCAGTCGATGGCCATCTTGTAGACCGGCGACGCCTGGGCTGCCTTGATGACGTTATCTTCCACGCCGTCGCGCTTGGCCTGGGCGATCACTTCCGGGTCGTGAGGGTCGAGAAATATCTCGCGCTGGCGGTGATAAAGATCGCGCTCGTCGGCGGAGGCGGCGACCTCCTCGATCCGGTCGGCGTCGTAAAGCAGCACGCCCAGATAGCGGATACGGCCCACGCAGGTTTCGGAGCAGATCGTCGGCTGGCCGGACTCGATGCGCGGGTAGCAGAAGATGCACTTCTCGGACTTGCCGCTTTTCCAGTTGTAGTAGATCTTCTTGTACGGGCAGCCGGAAATACACATCCGCCAGCCGCGGCACTTGTCCTGGTCGATCAGCACGATGCCGTCCTCTTCGCGCTTGTAGATCGCACCACTGGGGCAAGAGGCCACGCAGGTGGGGTTCAGGCAGTGCTCGCAAAGGCGCGGCAGGTACATCATGAAGGTGTTTTCGAACTGCCCGTAGATATCCGCCTGCACGTTATCGAAGTTGGCGTCCTTACGCCGCTTGGCAAACTCGGTGCCCAGGATCTCTTCCCAGTTGGGGCCCCACTCGATTTTCTTCATGCGCTTGCCGGAAATCAGCGAGCGCGGGCGCGCGACCGGCTGGTGCTTGCCGATCTTGGCGGTATGCAGGTGCTGATAGTCGAAGGTGAACGGCTCGTAGTAGTCGTCGATGGCGGGCAGGTCCGGGTTGGCGAAGATGTTCGCCAGCACCCGCCACTTGCCGCCGATACGCGGCTCGATCTTGCCATTCGCACGCCGCAGCCAGCCGCCCTTCCATTTGTTCTGGTTCTCCCACTCCTTGGGATAACCGATGCCGGGCTTGGTCTCGACGTTGTTGAACCAGGCATACTCCATGCCTTCACGGCTGGTCCAGACGTTTTTGCAGGTCACCGAGCAGGTGTGGCAGCCGATGCACTTGTCGAGGTTCAAGACCATACCGACCTGGGAGCGAATCTTCATTTCACGGCCTCCTGGGAACTGTTGTTTTGCGTATCGTTGTTGTGCGCATCGCTTTTGTGAGCTTCTTTGCTCTGACTACCAGGCTCTTGGACGCTGTCGTTGCCTTCCCCATCCAGCCAGTCGACGTGGTGCATCTTGCGCACCAGCACGAACTCGTCGCGGTTGGAGCCGACCGTGCCGTAGTAGTTGAAACTGTACGAGAGCTGCGCGTAGCCACCGATCATGTGGGTCGGTTTGGGGCAGACGCGGGTCACCGAGTTATGGATACCGCCGCGGGTACCGGAGACTTCGGAGCCGGGCACGTTCACCTGGCGCTCCTGGGCGTGATACATCATCACCGTGCCCTCCTTGACCCGCTGGCTCACCACGGCGCGGGCCGCGATGGAGCCGTTGGCGTTGTACACCTCGAGCCAGTCGTTATCCTCGATCCCGATATCCGCCGCGTCGCTCTCGCAGAGCCACACCACGGGCCCGCCGCGATTGAGAGTCAGCATCAACAGGTTGTCGGAGTAGGTGGAGTGGATACCCCACTTCTGGTGCGGCGTAATGAAGTTGAACGCCTTACTCTTGAAGCCGTTGTCCGCCGGCAGAATGAAGCCCTTGGCCGCCTTGGTATCGATGGGCGGACGGTAGACCAAAAGGCTCTCGCCGAAGGCGCGCATCCAGGCGTGATCCTGATAGAACTGCTGACGGCCGCTAACGGTGCGCCAGGGAATCAGCTCGTGGACGTTGGTATAGCCCGCGTTGTAGGAGACGTGCTCGTCCTCCAGGCCCGACCAGGTGGGGCTCGAGATGATCTTGCGCGGCTGAGCGACGATATCGCGAAAGCGAATCTTCTCTTCATGCTTGGAGGTGGCCAAATGGGTATGGTCACGCCCGGTGATTTTGGAGAGCGCCTGCCAGGCCTTCACGGACACCTCACCATTGGTTTCCGGCGCCAGGGTCAGGATCATTTCAGCGGCGTCGATGGCGGTGTCGATACGCGGACGCCCGGCGTGAGGGCCTTCGGTTTTACGGTGGTTGAGCTTACCCAAAAGCTCGACCTCGGCTTCGGTCTTCCAGGCAATGCCCTTGCCGCCGTTGCCGATGCTTTCCAAAAGCGGCCCGACGGAGGTGAAGCGCTCATAGGTTTCCGGGTAGTTGCGTTTCACCTCGATGAGTGACGGCATGGTCTTGCCGGGAATCGCCTCGCACTCACCTTTTTTCCAGTCGAGCACGTCGGGCTGGGCGAGCTCGCCGGGGGAGTCGTGCTGCATGGGCAGCGTGACCAGATCGGTCTCCTCACCCAAGTGACCTTCGCAGACCCTGGAAAATACCTTGGCGATACCCTTGTAGATCTCCCAGTCGCTGCGCGACTCCCAGGCGGGGTCTGTCGCCGCGGTCAGCGGGTGGATGAAGGGGTGCATGTCCGAGGTATTGAGGTCGTCCTTCTCGTACCAGGTCGCCGTTGGCAGCACGATATCCGAATAAAGACAGGTGGTGGACATGCGGAAATCGAGGGTGACCAGCAGGTCCAGCTTGCCTTCCGGGGCGTCGTCGCGCCAAACCACCTCTTCGGGTTTCTGACCGCCGAAATCCCCCAGGTCCTTGCCCTGAATGCCGTGGCGCGTGCCCAGCAGGTACTTGAGCATGTACTCGTGGCCCTTGCCGGAGCTACCCAGCAGGTTGGAGCGCCAGATGAACATATTGCGCGGGAAGTTCTCCGGGGCGTCCGGGTCTTCTGCGGCGAAGCGCAGCTTGCCGCTTTTGAGTTGGTCGACGGCGAAGTCGGCGGTGGACATGCCGGCGGCCTCGGCCTGGGCTTTCAGGCGCAGTGGGTTGGAACCCAGTTGCGGCGCCGAGGGGAGCCAGCCCATACGCTCCGAGCGTACGTTGAAGTCGATCAGGCTGCCCGGATACTCCTCGGCGTTGGCCAGCGGCGAGAGAATCTCTTTGATCTCCAGCTTCTCGTAGCGCCACTGGGAGGAGTGGTTGTAGAAAAACGAGGTGGAGTTCATGTGCCGCGGCGGGCGCTGCCAGTCCAGGCCGAAGGCAAGCGGCGTCCAGCCGGTCTGTGGGCGTAGCTTTTCCTGGCCCACGTAGTGCGCCCAGCCACCGCCGCTTTGGCCGATACAGCCGCACATGATCAGCATGTTGATCAGGCCGCGGTAGTTCATGTCCATGTGGTACCAGTGGTTCATACCGGCCCCCACGATGATCATGCTCCGCCCCTGGGTCTTGTGGGCGTTGTCGGCAAACTCCCGAGCGATACGGGTACACTGCGAAGCCGACACGCCGGTGATCTTCTCTTGCCAGGCCGGGGTGTACGGACGGATCTGCGCGTAATCGGTGGCGCCGTCGTCTTCGCCGCCATCGGCGGCCAGGCCGCGGTCAATACCGTAGTTGGCGCACATGAGATCGAACACCGTGACCGCCAGCATCTCGCTGCCGTCGGCGCGCTTCAAGCGTTTGGCGGGTAGATGGTGGAACAGCAGATCGTCCGCAGCGCCGGCGCCCTCGCCTTTCACGTGGGTAAAGTGCTCGTGCTCGATACCGCCGAAGTAGGGGAAAGCCACCCGCGCCACGCTGTCGTGATGACTCACCAGGCTCAGCAGAGGCTTGATCTCGACGCCTTCGGCGTCCAGCGGCTCGAGGTTCCACTTGCCGACGTTGTCGCCGGCTTCACCCCAGCGAAAACCGATGGAGCCGCGGGGCACCACGAGCTGGTCGCGGGTCTCGTCCCAGGCCACGGTTTTCCACTCGGGGTTGTTCTCCTGACCCAGTGCGGCGTCGAAATCGCTGGCGCGCAGCTGGCGACCCGGCGCGAAACTGCCGTCGGCGCGGGGCTCCAGCTCGACCAGAAATGGCATGTCGGTATAGCGGCGCACGTAGTCGGTGAAGTAGGCGCTGGGGTTCTCGAGGTGGAACTCTTTCAAGATGACGTGGCCCATGGCCATCGCCAGTGCGGCGTCGGTGCCCTGCTTGGCCGAGAGCCACTCATCGGTGAGCTTGGAGACTTCCGCGTAGTCCGGGGTGATCGAGACGGTCTTGGTGCCCTTGTAGCGCACCTCGGTGAAAAAGTGCGCGTCCGGCGTGCGGGTCTGCGGCACGTTGGAGCCCCAGGCGATGATGTAGCTCGAGTTGTACCAGTCGGCGGACTCGGGCACGTCGGTCTGCTCGCCCCAGGTCATGGGGGAGGCCGGCGGTAGGTCGCAGTACCAGTCGTAGAAACTCATGCAAACACCGCCGATCAGCGACAGATAGCGGCTGCCCGCGGCGTAGCTCACCATCGACATGGCGGGGATCGGCGAGAAGCCGATGATGCGGTCGGGCCCGAAGGTTTTCGCGGTATAGACGTTGGAGGCCGCGACGATCTCGTTCATCTCCTCCCACTCGCCGCGCACGAAGCCGCCCATGCCGCGGGCGCTTTTGTACTGCTTCGTTTTCGTCGGGTCTTCGACGATCGAGGCCCAGGCATCCACCGGGTCGGCGTGTTGGCTGCGTGCCTCGCGCCAAAGCGCCAGCAGCGGTTTACGCACCAACGGGTACTTCAGCCGGTTGGCGCTGTATAAATACCAGGAGTAGCTGGCGCCGCGGGGGCAGCCACGCGGCTCGTGGTTGGGCAGGTCCGGGCGGGTACGCGGGTAGTCGGTCTGCTGGGCCTCCCAGGTCACCAGGCCGTTCTTGACGTAGATTTTCCAGCTGCACGAACCGGTACAGTTGACGCCGTGGGTGCTGCGCACCACCTTGTCGTGCTGCCACCGGGAACGGTAGCTGTCTTCCCACTGGCGGGATTCGCTGCGTAGTTCGCCATGCCCGTTGGCATAGGCGTCGCGGTCTTTGCGAAAGAAATTCAGCCGATCTATGAAGTGACTCATGGTCGCTCTCCAGGCTCTTTGAAAATGGGCGCTGCCCGCCAGGCGGGCTCCATGGCAACAAGTCTGAGCGATTGAAAAGCGAATTACTGCGTGGTTACCTCCATATACCGCCCGTCTACCTCCAAGGTGATAGAGCGCGTGTCAGCCGGGATTAGCCGCGCGGCCCCCAATCTTCTTATAATGGTCTGGATCCAACGGCGAACGGCCCAATCAGGAGCAACGCACCTTCCATGCAACTTACCCAATTCACCGACTACTCCATTCGCGTGTTGATTTATCTCGCCGTGAAAGGGGAAGAGCGCGCAACGATCAGTGAGATTGCCGAGACCTTCGAGATCTCGCGCAACCACCTGATGAAGGTCGTTCAGGAGTTGAGCCAGAAAAACTACGTGACGGCGACCCGGGGTAAACACGGCGGGTTATGGCTGGCGCGCGACCCGAAAACGATCAAAATGGGCGAGCTGGTGCGCGAAATGGAGCACGATATGGGCCTGGTCGAGTGCTTTCAGCGAGGCAACACCTGCGTCATTACCCCCTCCTGTCAGCTCAAGTCCGTTTTGGGCGAGGCGCTGGCCGCCTTTTTCGCCGTGCTCGACCGCTACACGCTTTCGGACGTACTCGACAACCGCTACCCCGAGCTTGCCGGGCTGATGCGCATTCCCGCCGTCAACGCCTGAGACTGAACGACATAACCTTGACTGAGATCAATTTGCCTCGCCCTTTTCAGATTGTGTTTTCAAAACGCGCTTTATAAGATGCATATGAAATACATCTTATAAGGAAAAACGCCATGCTCAGCCACGAACAAGAAGCCCTGATCAGCGCCACCGCGCCCGTCGTTGCCGAACATCTCAACACCATCGCCCAGCAGTTCTATCAGCTGATGTTCAAGCGCTACCCCGAGGTCAAGACCTTCTTCAACCAGGTACACCAGGAAAACGGCAGCCAGCCGCGGGCGCTGGCCGCCTCGGTACTGGCCTACGTTCAGCTACGTAGCAACCCCGCCAAGGCGAGGGCGGCGCTGGACATCGTGGTCAGCAAGCACGTCTCGTTGGGTATCTTGCCCGAGCACTATCCGATCGTGGGCGAATGCTTGATGGAGACTATCGGTGAGGTGCTGGGCGACGCCGTGACCCCCGAGATCGCCGACGCCTGGACCGCGCTCTATAACGAGCTGGCCGCGCTTTTGATCGACCTCGAGGATCAGCGCTATCGCGAGTTCGAAAGCCGCCCCGGCGGCTGGCGGGGTACGCGTCGCTTCAAGCTCGCGCGCACCCAGCAGGAAAGCTCGGTCATCCGTTCGTTCGTGTTCGAACCCGAGGATGGCGGCCCGGTGGCGGCCCACGTGCCCGGCCAGTACATCGGCGTGCGCGTGATGATCGATGGTGAGCCGGTGTATCGCCACTACAGCCTTTCCGATTCGCCCAATGGCGAGAACTACCGCATCTCCATCAAGCGCGAAGAACAAGGCCGCGTCAGCCGACATTTCCACGACGTGCTGAAACCCGGCGATACGCTGGAGCTTCTTCCCCCCGCCGGCGATCTCACCCTGGCCGAGGGCAACGAGCCGGTACTATTGGCAAGCGGCGGCGTGGGCCAAACGCCGATGCTACCCATCGCGCGCCACGCGCTCTCCCAGGGGCGCCAGGTGGTATACATGCACGCGGCCATCGACGGCGAGCATCAGGCCTTTCGCGACGACATCCAGGCGTTGGCCCAGGACTACCCCGATCAGCTCAAAGTGGTCAACGTCCACGAGCGGGGCGACCAAGCGGATCACCTGGGCCGCATCAACCGCGACCTGTTGGCGCGCTACTTGCCCAACCTGGACACGCGCTGCTACTTCGTGGGCCCGCAAGGCTTCATGGCGGCAATGAACGCCACCCTGGCGGAGCTGGGTATCGAGGAGAGCCGCCGTCACTTCGAACACTTCGGCCCGGCGCGCCCGCTCGAAGCCGCCTGACGAAAAACGGCCCCCGGGTGTGCGATACACCCGGGGGCCGAATTCTTTCTCAAGACCCTGGCTTGAAAAATCCTGGCTTGAAGGTCTTGTCTTTAAGGCCTTTTGGCAGACGTTTAGCGCCCGTCGGTGCCTTCATCCAGCTGGGCGACGATGGGGTGGCTAATACAGCGATCCACCAGATCCGTCGAGGCGCCGATACGATCAGCGACTTCCTTTCTCGACATGCCCTGATCGATGAAGGGTTTTATCGACATACCCAAGTCCGCCACCGGGTTGTTGGTGTGCTCATGCCCACCCGGATTGGCATCCGGCCCGGTGTCCGTGGCGGCCTCGGCATCCTGAACCATGGTCGGTGTGACGTCTTCGAGATTTTTAACGATCGGCATGACAGCTCCCTGTCTCTTGAATGTACTCAATACAGTAGAAGAGGGAGACAGAAGCTTCAAACGCCGGCCCGCATTCCTAGAGCAGATCGGCGATCCCCGGCAGGTCCAGCTTCTCGTTCAAGTGGCGAAGCTCCGGCTGGTGGCGCCGGGCAATCGCTTCGACGCGCTGCGCACCCTTGGGCAGAAGGTGGACCTCCATACGGCGACCGTCGCTTCGCCCGGGGCGGCGCTCGACGAGCTCGAGCTGTTCGCAGCGATCCACTAGCATCACCACGGCGTGGTGCTTGGACTGCAGCCGCTCGGCAAGCTCACCGATGCTCGCCCACTCGCGCCCCTCGAACCCCATCAGGTGTAGCAGGAGCTGATACTGCAGCGGCGTCAGTCCGTGTTCTCGGCAGATGTCCTCGCTCTGCCTGAGAAAGCAGCGCAGTTGATAGCGGAAGTCGGAGAGCTTGTGGAAGTCCTGCTTGGATAGCGGCGCGTCGGCCATTGCGTTCTCCTCTTGACAAATACCCATGATCGTCTTAAATCTAAATAATATCATACCGTGATATAAAGCATTCGCTCATTTCCGGTACGTGCGTTCCAAACGACAAGCGAGGCGATCATGACGCCACTCAATATCCTGCAACTCCCCTTCACTCACCAGACGGGCTGGCCAGCGCTCAAACGACACCGCCCCTCCATCGCCACACTGGCTTGGGGCGTGGTGCTGCCCATGTCGCTATTGCCGCCCATTCTGCTTTTCTATGCGGGGACTCACTACGGCGATACCTTCGCCGCCGGGTTTGCCGAACGCCAGTGGCGCTTCATTACGACCATCCTGTTTCTCGCCGAGCTTTTAACCTTCTTCGTGATGGGCTGGCTGATTCAGGCGGTGGTCAACGGCCACGACGAGCTGTCGATCGACTATCACAGTGCCTACCTGCTCGCCGCCCTGGCGCCGCTGCCACTCTGGGTCGCGTCGCTAGGGCTTTTAGTCCCCAGTCTGGTCGTCAATGCGGTACTGGTACTGGCAGCGCTAGCCCTCGCCTGTAGTCTGGTCTACCACGGTCTACAGGCGCTTTGCGAGCGCCACACCCGCGACGTCGCGTTGATGTCGGTCACTCACACCATCATGGCCGCCGGCGTGCTGGCCTGGGGGCTATTGATGGCGATCGTCTGGGCTTACTGAATCGAGGAGGGAATATGGCAATCGAACTGAAACGCGCCTTCGACACACCGCACAAGGAGGACGGCTACCGCGTGCTGGTAGACGGCATGTGGCCCCGCGGGGTTTCAAAGCAAGAGGCCAACATCGACGAGTGGCCCAAGGAGATCGCCCCGAGTAGCGCGCTGCGCAAGGCGTTTCACGACGGCTCCCTCGGGTGGGGCGATTTTCGCAAGCGCTACATGAAGGAGTTGACCGGCCATCGCGAGCGCCTGCGCGAGCTTGCCAGGCGCGCCCAAAAGGAGAAAGTCACCCTGGTGTTCGCCTCGAAGGAGGAGCGCTACAACAACGCCGCCGTGGTGCGCCAGTACCTCAACATGCTGACGTAAAAAGGCCGGCGCTTTTGCGCCGGGCACTGGCCCAGGCCGCCATTACGCAAGCCAGGAAAGCGGGCTGTGCCGGATGGCGGCGCCGACCATGTAGGCGAACACCGCCACCGCCAGCAGCGCGGCCACGCCACGCCGGCGTGGCGTGGCGCCCCGCTTGATCGCCAGGGTGCCAACGCCGATGTAAACCAAAAGCGCCAGTAACTTGGCAGCCAGCCACGGCTGCTGCCAGGGCCAGAACCGCAGCGTCACCATGAGCGTGACCCCCAGGCCCAGCAGCACCGTATCGATGAGGTGCGGCAGGATTTTCACCCAGCGCGCCTGCAGGCGCGGGCTTTCGCGTACCGACCACCAGGCGCGCACCAAAAAAAGACCGATACTCAGCGCCGCCGCGCCCATGTGAAGGTGCTTGATCAAAAAGTAGTGCTCTATCACGCAAGGCTCTCCTTTCGCCTACCCCTCACCGTCGCTCAGCGAGCACTGTGCCACCTGCGGCGCCTCGACGAACAGCCACAGCAGCAGCATGATCATCCCCAAAGGCACCAACAGGCTCAACGGAGCCGCTCGCCAGCCATAAGCCTGCACCACCAGCGGCACCAGGCGCAGCGAAAATCCCACGCCCGCCAGGGTGGCCACGCAAAGGGTTGCGGCCAGGCATGGCCAGCAGCCGGGCAGCCACCGTCGGGCATGGGCGGCACCGATGGTGATGATGCCACCCCCGAGCCCAAACCCGACACCCAGCAGCCCGAACTGCCAGGGCTTATGGGCAACGCCAAAGAGCAGCAGCGCCAGAGCCAGCCCCGCCAACAGCCCAAGCATCAAGTAGCAGGTGCTATAACGCCGCGCCCAGTATCCGCAAGGCAGAGCCAACAGCAGGCCACTCGCCAGGGGCAGCAATACATAGGCCGGGCGGGCGGCGAGCATGGCGTAAAGCGTCCAGCCCGCCACCGCCACCGCGCTGGCCAGCGGCACCAACAGCATCGCGACCAGCCTTTGGTAGTCATTGACAGGGAGTGGCGGCGGCCTGGTTTCCGCGCCATGGGGCACACTAGTGGGCATCGTGAGGTTTCCGTTAGGCTAGGAAGGCGCCAGAAGACATGCCAGAATTGTCGGCACTCGTCTTATCCAGGTCAAAAATCATTGTGAGTAGCCCGTCTACTCCCAAAGGGATAGTACCTCACATGGCGACCGCGATAACGCCCCACTCCTCTTTCCGTCCAAGGCGGCTGGAACCGTTATGAAACTGCTCCAACGCTCGCTGGTGGCCCGCATCATGGCCTCCCTGATCGCGATCAGCGCCATGGCCTTTATCAGCATCACGCTGACCATGACCATGTCGAACAGCACCCGCGGCGACGCCTCGGCGATCAACGTGGCCGGGTCACTGCGCATGAACGCCTTCCGGATTCTAAGTTCGCTTCAGTCCTTGCAGTACGCCCCGGATGAGTCCATTGGCGAGCCGCTAGGCACGATCGTAGCGCGCTTCGACCAGCGGCTGTTTGGCGATACCCTGCAGCAAAGCGTGCCCGAGGAGGCCCACCATGAGCGGCGCCAGCAGCTCACCCATATTCAAACCTACTGGCAGGAGACCGTGCAGCCTGCTCTGGCACGAGCGAGCGCCGGTGGTGACATCGACCTCGACACCTTCGAGACCATGGTGGCCACGCTGGTCGGCGATATCGAGATACTCGTCGAGCAGTTGGAGCATAGTACCGAAGCCAAGGTAAGGCTATTGGGCATCATGCAGGTGCTCTTTTTGCTACTCATTAGCCTGGTCGTCGCCATTGCCCTTTTCGATGTGCGCCACAACCTGGTCGCCCCGTTGCACCAGCTCATGGCGCTTACCCGGGAAGTGGCGAAGCGCAACTTCAACCAGCGCTCCAAACTTACGGGCAGTGACGAGTTGGCGCGGTTGGGGCGAACGTTCAACACCATGGCCGCTGAGCTTGCAACGAGCTACGCCGCTCTCGAAGAGAGCGTCTCGCGCAAGGAGCAGGCGCTCGAGCGCAGTAATCAGGCCATGCGGGTAATGCACGATGCCAGCCGCACGCTGTTCGGCGGCGGCAACGATCTTTGCGCCAGCGCCGCCCCCATGCTGCGCGAGCTGGAAAGCCTTCTGAATATCGGCCCCATCCGCCTGTCGCTCAACGACCCCTTCGATCAACGCATCATGCCGGTGCTGGAGACCCACTCGGTGAAACGCCCCGAGTACTGCCGCGACATGGCCTGCGATGCGTGCCTGATCGACCCGCTGCCCACGCCAGGTGAGCGCCTCCAATGCCTGACGCTCTCCATTCGCGCCGGCGATACGCTACTGGGTAACTTGGAGGTGTGGTATCCCGAAGGCGAGCTCAACGATAACACCCGCCGGCTTCTGAACATTCTGGCCGACCAGCTCGCCACTGCCATCTATCTGCAGCGGCGTATCGACGAACAGCAGCAGGTCACGCTGATCAACGAGCGCACGATCATCGCCCGCGAGCTGCACGACTCCCTGGCGCAGTCGCTCTCTTATCTTAAGATGCAGGTGACCCGGCTCGAGCGCATGCAGCAAAAAGAGGCCTCCCGCGAGGCCCAGGCGACCGTGATCGACGAGCTGCGTAGCGGCCTGAACAGCGCCTACCGCCAGCTTCGCGAGCTTTTGACCACTTTCCGACTCAAGCTGGAAGGCCCGGGGCTTCAGTTCGCGCTGCGCCAAACCACGGACGAGTTCACCCAGCGCCTGGGGTTTGCGGTCGCACTCGACTACGACGTACCGCCCTACCTGCTCAACCCCAATGAAGAGATCCACGTTCTGCAGATCATCCGCGAGGCGCTGGCCAACGCGCACAAGCACGCCCAGCCCACTTGGGTCGGCATCACCGTGCGCTTTAGAGATGCCCGCTTGCAGGTCCGCGTGGAAGATGACGGCATCGGCCTTCAAAGCGACGTCTCGCCACCGATGCATTACGGCCTGGTCATCATTCGCGACCGGGCCAACACCCTGAACGGCGAGCTCTCCATTCGCAATCGCCCCGGGGGCGGGGCCTGCGTGGATGTCATCTTCACCCCCTTGACCGCTCGCTTGACTCAACAGCCGCCGACAGCGGCCACTGACGATGCTCACTCAGGCACACGGAATCTTTAATGTCTCAGACTAGCCACGATACCCCTGCCACACTTTTGATCATCGACGACCACCCGCTCTTGCGCCGCGGCGTGGCGCAGCTTCTCGAACTCGAAGACGACCTGGAACTGGTTGGCGATACCGGCAGCCCCGAAGAAGGCATTCGGATGACGCTCTCGCTCGAGCCCGACCTGGTCCTGCTCGATTTGAACATGCCCGATATCGACGGCCTGGAGGCCCTTCGCCGCCTGCGGGAGAACGACTTTAGCGGCCGCATCGTCATGTTCACCGTCTCCGATCACGAGGAGGACGTGGTGGCGGCACTGCGCGCCGGCGCCGACGGCTACCTGCTCAAGGATATGGAGCCCGAGGACATGGTGCGCCAGCTGCGCCAGGCAGCGCTCGGGCGCATGGTGATCAGCGAAAGTCTTACCGCGCTTCTGGCCGAGGCGCTGCGCAACCAGCGTGCAACGCCCACCGCGCCGGACATTCGCAGTCTCACTCAGCGCGAGCGCGAGATCTTACGCCAGCTCGCCGGCGGCCTTTCCAACAAGCTGATCGCACGCAAGCTGGATATCACCGAAGGCACGGTGAAGGTGCACGTCAAACACCTGCTCAAGAAACTCAACCTGCGCTCCCGGGTGGAGGCGGCCGTTTGGGCGGTGCAGGCGGGCATCAACGACTAGCGAATCAATGTAGATACCTCCAAATAGCGCGCCGGTGCCTTCGCTTCTCGGCGCGCTTACCCCTTCGTTTTTTTCTTCAATGAAATCAGTCTTTTGGCTCTTCCAGGCACCTACCTATAAAGAGGTAGGCTGTTGATTTTGCTGACATTCAGGGCCATTCCCAGCCTCCCCTCGCGCGCGTATCTTTCCCTTATCGGTGAGCCGCTATTGGTTCGACGCCAGGTAATGGTTTACGCAAAGGGGAACCATCATGACCAAGAGAAATGCCGACATCGTCACTTGGGATGTCGAAGACGAGCGCTTCTGGGAGCAGCAGGGTAAACACGTTGCCAACCGCAACCTTTGGATCTCCATTCCAAGCCTGCTGGTCGGGTTTGCGGTGTGGATGATGTGGGGCATGATCACCACCCAAATGCAGAACCTGGGCTTTGCGTTTTCCGTCGACCAGCTCTTTACGCTTACGGCACTGGCGGGGCTTTCCGGGGCGACGCTGCGCATTCCCGCCTCGTTCATGATTCGCATTGCCGGCGGGCGCAACACCATCTTTTTGACCACGGCGCTTTTGGCCATTCCCGCCGCCGGTACCGGCCTTGCGCTGATGAACCCGGATACGCCGTTCTGGATCTTCCAGGCGCTGGCGCTGCTTTCCGGCATCGGCGGCGGTAACTTCGCCTGCTCGATGAGCAACATCTCGACCTTCTACCCCAGCAAGCAGCAGGGTTACGCATTGGGCATGAACGCGGGGCTGGGTAACTTCGGCGTCACCACCATGCAGATTTTGATTCCGCTGGTGATGACCGTCGGGCTCTTCGGGGCGCTGGCCGGCGGCCCCATGGCACTGGAAAGCGCCAGCGGCACCTTGATCGGGCGTATCGAGGCCGGCACCGACACCTGGATTCAAAACGCCGGTTTCGTTTGGCTGGTGTTGCTGGTGCCGCTCGCCTTTTTAGGCTGGTTCGGCATGAACAATATACGCACGATCACCCCCAACCCGGGCGCGCCCCTCACCGCCTTTGGCAAGATTCTCGGACTTTACGGTGTGGGCCTTCTGACCTCGATCCTCGGCATGCTGGCGCTCGCCTGGCTCAACATGTGGGTGGCCCTGCCGCTCACCATCGTGTTGACCCTGGTCCTGCTGCGCCTGATACCCGGCAACATCAAGCCCAATATCCAGAAGCAGTTCGCGATCTTTTCCAATCAGCACACCTGGGCGATGACGATTCTCTACATCCTCACCTTCGGCTCCTTCATCGGCTTTTCGGCAGCGCTGCCGCTGTCGATCAACGTGATCTTCGGCAACATGATGGAGAGCGCCGCCGACGGGAGCCTGGTGCGCGTGGTCAACCCTAACGCCCCGAGCGCCCTCACCTGGGCCTGGATAGGGCCGTTCGTCGGCGCACTCATTCGCCCGGTCGGCGGCTGGATCTCCGACAAGGTGGGCGGCGCTATCGTCACCCAGATCATCTCCGCGGTCATGGTGGTGGCCTCCATTGCCACCGGCTATGTGATGATGCTGGCCTACAACGCCACCGACCCCAATGCGTTCTTCTGGCTCTTCCTTTTGCTTTTCATCGTGATGTTCGCCGCCAGCGGTATCGGCAACGGCTCCACCTTTCGCAGTATCGGGGTGATCTTCGATGCGCAGCAGAAAGGCCCGGTACTCGGCTGGACCTCGGCCATCGCCGCCTACGGCGCCTTCATCGCCCCCAGCATCATCGGCGCGCAGATCCAGGCGGGCACCCCGGAGCTTGCCATGTACGGCTTTGCCGTCTTCTACGCCGTTTGTCTGGGCATCAACTGGTGGTTCTACCTGCGTCAGGGCGCCAGCATCCGTAACCCTTAACCCTTAACCCCGGAGCCCGGCTCCGGGGCTTTTCCCTACCCCCCAGCGGGAGGACTCATGAAAATAATGCTCGCTTACGACGGTTCGCGAAACGCCAAGCTGGCGCTCGCTCAGGTGGTGAACATGTTTCGCTGCAACCAGCCCTTGATCACCCTGGTGGGGGTGGCCGAAAACCCGCTCGATGCCACCGACCATAACGAAACCCTGTTTCAGCAAGCCCACGCGCAATTAAAGCAGCACTTGGAAGAAGGCGTGGCGTTCGCCACCGGCGAAGGGTTTCAGGCCGAGCAGCTAATGGCCGAAGGCGATGCGCGCAAGATGCTGCTCGCCGCCACCCGCAAGCTCGCGCCGGACCTTTTGGTCATCGCGCGCCACAGCCATCAGCCCGACGGCGGCATCATCGCCAAGTCGTTGACCTACTTCGTCGACGAACTCGACTACATGACCTTTGGCAGCGTCAGCTCGTTTTTGGCGCGCCGCGCCGAGTGTCCGTTGTTGATTCTGCCCAGTCCCTGACGGGCTCTCCTCTTCACCTGGCCAGCCCATACGCTAGCCAGCCCATGAGCCGCGGCGATCCCGCGCGTCGAATACAGGACGAAATGGCCATGAAAGTATCTGCCGTTTTCAAATTCAAAAGCCCCGAGATCCGGGCGCTACACCTCACCTGGATCGCGTTTTTCATTACCTTTTATGTCTGGTTCAACATGGCGCCGCTGGCCTCGAGCATGCTCAAGAGCGTCGATTGGCTGACCCAGGACGATCTCAAGCTGTTTGCGATCTGTAACGTCGCGCTCACCATCCCGGCGCGCATCATCGTCGGCATGATGCTTGACCGCTTCGGCCCCCGGCGCGTGTTTTCCGTGTTGATGGTCAGCATGTCGGTACCGGCACTGGCTTTCGCCTTCGGCAACAGCATGACGCAATTGCTGGTCGCTCGGCTGGTGTTAAGTTCGATTGGCGCGAGCTTCGTGGTGGGTATTCACATGACCGCGCTGTGGTTCAAGCCGAAGGATATCGGCTTTGCCGAAGGGTTCTACGCCGGCTGGGGCAATTTTGGCTCGGCGGTGGCGGCCATGTCGCTACCGACGATTGCGCTCTCGATGTATGGCGGCCCGGACGGCTGGCGCTGGGCAATCGCCCAAAGCGCCATCGTAATGGCGGCCTATGGCGTTTACTACTGGTTCGCCATCACCGACGGCCCGGACGCCGCCGCCCACCGTAAACCGCGCAAAACCGCCGCCATGGAGGTCAGCTCCTGGGCGGACATGATCAAACTCATCGTCTGGACCATTCCGCTGGTCGGCGTGTTGGCCGTGCTCGTCTGGCGTATCCAGGACATGGGCTATCTGCCCATGAGCGGCGCGGTGGCGGCGTACCTGGTGATCGTCGCGATCATCATTTATCAGATCGTGCAGATTTTGCGGGTCAATCTACCCATTTTGCGCAAGGGCGTACCCGAGGATGACAAGTACCCCTTCAATAGCGTGGCCGCGCTCAACACCACCTACTTTGCCAACTTCGGCGCGGAGCTTGCCGTGGTGTCGATGCTGCCGCTCTTTTTCGAGCAAACCTGGGGGCTCAATGCGGCCACGGCCGGGTTGATCGCCGCTTCGTTCGCCTTCGTCAACCTGGTGGCCCGGCCCATGGGCGGCATGGTGTCGGATCGCTTAGGCAACCGCCGCTTCGTCATGCTCTGCTACATGTTCGGCATTAGCGTTGGGTTTGCGCTGATGGCGCTGCTCAATGCCAGTTGGCCACTGATCCTCGCGATCATAGTGACCATCGCGACGTCGATTTTCGTGCAGGGGGCGGAGGGCGCCACTTTTGGCATCATCCCCTCGATCAAGCGGCGTATCACCGGGCAGATCTCCGGCATGGCCGGCGCCTATGGCAACGTGGGGGCGGTGGTGTACCTGACGATCTATACCTTCGTGACGCCCACGCAATTTTTCCTGATCATCGCGGCGGGTGCCTTCATTAGCTGGCTGGTGTGTCTGGTCTGGCTCAAGGAACCCGAGGGCGCGTTCGCCACCGAGTACTATGTGTCCTCGGTCGACCAGGCACTCGAGGAGCAGGGCCGCACGGCCACTTGATGCTTTACTGACCATGCACCTCACGTTTCGGCCGAGCCTTGCGCTCGGCCGAAACGTTCGTGCTACTCGTCGTCGGTGATATCGGTAATCCAGGTGAGCGCGGCCACGGCGGCGGGAAAGCCGATGGTCGGCACCGCCAGCATGGCGGCCTGCTTGAGCTCTTCAGCGCTTAGCCCCTCTTCGAGCCCACGGCGCACGTGGGAGTGCACCGCGCCTTCGGAGCGGTTGCCAATGGCAAGCGCGAGTTTGACCAAGCGTAGTTCGCGGCCCTCTAACGGCCCGGAGTGCGAGCACGCCTTCCCGAGTGCGGCGTAGGCGTTCCACACCTCGGGGTATTCACCGGCCACATCGCCGGCGCCGGAGGGAAGCTTCTCTGACGTCATGACGCGTCTCCTTATACAGTGATTGTGAACTCATTATAGAAGCCCGTTTCAGTGTCGCCAGAAACACTGTTGGTCGCCCGCGTTACGCGCGGCTGAAAAAACGAATCACCCTGCCCATGGTCAGCCCCTGCACGGCAATCGAGAAGATCACCACGCAGTAGGTCAGCGTTAGCGCCAGGTCGCGAAACTCGCTTGCGGGTAGTGACAGCGCCATGGCCACCGAAATACCGCCGCGCAGCCCGCCCCAGGTCAGAATCGGAATGGCGCCTTTCGACTGATCCGTCAGCTTGCCAAGCGGGCCCAGGATACTGGCGACACACAGCAAACGCGTTCCCAGCACGATGACGATCGCAAGTCCTCCGGCCACCAGCCAGTCACGCTCGATCGGCAGCACCAGAAGCTCCAAACCGATCAGTAAAAACAGCACCACGTTGAGGATTTCATCGATCAGCTCCCAGAAGGTGTCGACGTTGTCGCGCGTTTTATCCGACATGGCGAACAAGCGTCCGTGGTTACCAATGAACAGCCCCGCGACCACCACGGCGATGGGCGCCGACAAGTGCAGGCTATCCGCCAGGGCGAACAGGCCCATAGCCAAGGCGAGGGTGATCAACACCTCGACCTGGTAGTTATCGACCCGCTTGAGCATCTGGTAAACCAGGTAGCCCGCCACTGACGCCAACAGCACCGCCCCGCCAACCTCCTTAAGGAGTAGCAAACCGATGGCCGCAATATCGATAGAGGACTCGACCGGCACCTCTTCCCCGCCCATGGCGCCCAGCCCGGAAAGGCCCAAAAGCACCAGAAAGACCACCACGCTCAGGCCATCGTTAAACAGCGACTCGCCGGCGATTTGATTTTCGAGCTGCCTGGAAACGCCGACGGACTTCATGATACCCACCACCGCGATGGGGTCGGTCGGTGAGATCAAGGCGCCGAACACCAAGGCATACAAAAAGGGCACGGGCAGCTCCAGCCACCCCAGCACCAGCCAGGTCAACGCGCCGATAATAAAGGTCGACATCACGTTGCCCACCACGGCAAGCAGCGCGATGGTCAACCACTCTTCCCGCAGGTGGTCGAACTTGACGTGTATGGCCGCGGCAAACAGCAAAAAGGCCAACATGCCATGAAGCACCACCTGATCGAAATCGATCCGCTCCACCAGCGCCGCTGCCTGGCCGTGCAGCCCCGCCGTGTAGGGCGTGACGATAATCAGCAAAAGCGACGACACCAGCGCCAGCAGCATGACACCAATCGTCGTCGGCAGCTTGATATAGCGATAGTTTAAGTAGCTCGAGACGGCGGCGAGCGTAATCAGTACGCTCACCAGGGAAAATAGACTCATCGGGACTCCTGATAAATAAAGCGGCGGTATCGATAGGGCGCGGCGGGCGGACCCGGCACCTTTTAGGGGCGTTACTGTAGCCCTAAAACGCGCAACCCGCCGCAAGCAAGCGCTTGCGGCGGGCAGGCCGTAAAACCTCGGGCGACGTATCAGCCAATGGCAGGCACTCAGGGGATGCGATTTAGAAACCGCCCTCGCCCTGAACTGGCTCGATGACGCTGGCCACGTGCCGGTTTTTGAGCACGTTCAGCGCCTGATGGGTCATTGACGACGCCTTAAAGCCCACCGACGCAGACGTATTTCAACTCGGTAAATTCTTCGAGGCCGTGGTGGGAGCCTTCGCGGCCAAGGCCGGACTCCTTCACGCCGCCAAACGGCGCCAGCTCGGTGGAAATCAGGCCTTCGTTGACACCGACCATGCCGTACTCGAGCGCCTCGAGGGTGTGCCAGATGCGCCGGTAGTCGGTGGCGTAGAAGTAGGCCGCCAGGCCGAACGGCGTATCGTTGGCCATTCGGATCGCCTCTTCATCCTGAGTGAAGCGGAACACTGGCGCGACCGGGCCAAAGGTTTCTTCATCGGCTACCGCCATCTCGGTGGTGACATCCGCCAGCACCGTGGGCGTGAAGAAACGCTCGCCGGCCGCGTGGGCCTGGCCGCCGCACAGCACCCGGGCGCCCTTTTGCTGGGCGTCGTCTACGTGGCGCTGTACTTTATCCACCGCGGCCTGGTTGATCAGTGGGCCGATCACGCTGCCCTCCTCAAGGCCATCACCCACCTTCAGGGCTTTCACCCGCTCGGTGAGCTTACTGATGAACGCATCGTAAATGCCGTCCTGGACCAGAAAGCGGTTGGTACACACGCAGGTTTGCCCGGCGTTGCGAAATTTCGAGGCGATCGCGCCGTCCACGGCGGCGTCCACGTCCGCATCATCGAACACGATGAACGGCGCGTTGCCGCCCAGTTCCATGGCGGTTTTCTTCACCGTGCTGGCGCACTGGGCGAGCAGGCGCTTGCCCACCGGCGTGGAGCCGGTGAACGACACCTTGCGCACGCGGGAATCCGTAGTAAGCACCTCGCCCACGTCTGCCGGTTTCGAGGCCGTGACCACGTTGATGGTGCCGGCGGGCAGGCCGGCTTCCAGGCCCAGGTAAGCCGCGGCGAGTGCGGTGAGCGGCGTGGCTTCGGCGGGTTTGATCACCACGGTGCAGCCAGCAGCTAGCGCCGGGGCGCACTTGCGGGTGATCATCGCCAGCGGGAAGTTCCAGGGCGTAATCGCGGCGACCACGCCGACCGGCTCGCGCAGCACCATCAGGCGCTTGTCGGCGCCGTGGCCTGGCAGGGTTTCACCCGCCATGCGTTTGGCCTCTTCGGCGAAGAACTCGATGAACGAAGCGCCGTAGCCCACCTCACCCTTGGCCTCGGCCAGCGGCTTGCCCTGTTCCAGGGTCATCAACCGTGCCAGGTCGTCGGCGTGTTCATTGATCAGTTCGAACCAGCGACGCAGCAAGGCTGAGCGCTGTTTGACCGGGGTGGCCCGCCAGGCGGCGCCGGCATTGTAAGCGGCGGCCACGGCATCCGTAGTGTCATCGGCGCTCAATTCGGCCACCCGGGCGATGGTCTCGCCGGTGGCGGGGTTGTCGACGGCGAAGGTTGCGTTGCCCTTGCGCCACTCGCCGCCAATCAGCGCCGGTACGCTGTCGCTCAACCACTGTTCGATAAAGCTCATAAAGTCTCCTAAACGCTTGAAAATTAAAGATCGCCGAGCATGTGCTGGTCGCTGTAGGCGCGCCCGTAGGTGCGCAGCGAATGGATATAAAGCGCCACGCCAAGCAGCGACCAGCCGGCGAAGATGACCCACTCGGCGCCGCTTAGCGCGGAGGGGCTGCCCGGCATGTACAAAAACGCCATGCCGACGGAGAGCAAAATCGCCAGCACGCCGCAGGGCAGCCCGAAGCTCACGCGAAACGGGCGCGGCATGTCCGGCTCGCGCAGGCGCAGCACGACGAAAGAGATCGCCACGAACAGGTAGGCGATCACGATGCCAAGCCCGCCGGCGTTGACGATCCAGACCAGCGCCGGGCGGCCGAAAAACGGCGCCAGACACGAGAGAAAGCCCATCATGAAGATGGCGTTGGTCGGGGTTTTATAGCGCGGGTGCAATTTGGCGAACGCCTTGGGCAGCATGCCCGCGGTGGCCAGCGCGTAGATGGCGCGGGAGCCGCCAATGTAGAAGGAGTTCCAGCTGGTGATGATGCCCGCGATACCGGCCAGTACCATCAGGTTGCTCGCCCAGGGGGCGTTGAACAGCGCGCCCATGGCATCCGGCACGCTCAAGCTCGCCCCCTCAAGCGCCACGTTATCCAGCGACAGACTGGTGGCCAGAATGATCAGCGAGTACCACGCCACGGCCAGCAGTACGGAGACCATCAATACCTTGCCGATCGCTTTATAAGGCAGGTTGATCTCCTCAGCCGCCTGGGGGATGACGTCGAAGCCGACGAACAGAAACGGCACCATGACCAGCACCGTCACGATGCCGGCCATCACACCGGTCTCATTCGAAGCGAACAGCGGCGACATGTTCGCGGTATTGCCCTCGAATAAAGCGCCGGTAATGAACATCACGCCCACCAACAAAATCAAGCCGGTGACGACCTTTTGCAAAAGTGCGGCGGTGGTTACACCGAAGTAGTTGATCATCATCATGGCAAGCGAGCCACCCACGCCGACCGCGACCCAGGTCGCCTTGACCTCCCAACCGCCGATGGTCCACAGGTGGCCCACGGCGTAGTTGGGCGCAATATGCTCGACCACGGTGGGAAGCGCCACGGCCTCGAACGCCACCACGCTCAAATAGCCCAGGATGATCGCCCAGGTGCATAAAAACGAGGCGCCGTGGCCCAGCGCCCGGTAGCTATAAACGTGTTCGCCGCCCACCTTGGGCATGGCCGAGGCAAGCTCGGCGTAGGTCAGCCCGACCAACAGGATCGCGATGCCGCCCAGGATAAACGCCAAAATGGCGCCGACGCTTCCGGCGGACTCAATGGCGGTGCCGGTCAGAACGATCCAGCCCCACCCGATCATGGCCCCGAAGGCCAGCGCCAGCACGTCCCCACGTGCCAACACGCGAACAAGCTTTGCCTGTTCAGGAGTCGATGTCGTCATGATGCAAATATCCCAGCAGTGGTTGGTTGTTGTATGAGCGTGGCAGGTTGTTATTGAGCGCCGCAATGCAGACCCGGGCCGCGTGGCCAAGCCCTGGCATGGGCTTTAGTACACGCTAGCAGGGCCGGCCAGCTACGCGAATGGACCACTTTCGGGTTTCACTGGACCACTTTGCGCTAATATGCGATAACGCCTCGACTTTAGGGCCACTACGCTTTTTACTCGCAAGCGTTGAAGGAGCGTCAATGGAGCAAGAGAAGATGCTCGCGCAGTTAACCGCGCTCTTTCGGTCCCAGCCGGAGCGGCTCAACAAGCAGGTTCGTATCGAGCAGGCGCTGCGCCAGGCGATTGCCCAGCACTGGCGCCAGGGCAGCCGCTTGCCGCCCCACCGGGCGCTTGCCAAAGCCGTTGGCTGCGCGCGCCAAACCCTGGCGCAGGCGGTCAATACGCTGCTTGGCGAGGGGCTTCTCAAAACCGCTCACGGCCAAGGCACCTGGGTGCGCCGGCATCCTCCGGCCCCCGCGCCCTCGACGCTTTCCACGCCGCTTTCAAAACGCGCAAGCCAGGTATTGAGCGCGCCGGGGTCGAGCAGTATTCAAAACGGCTCCTTCATGCCCGGTATTCCGGATATCGCCCAGTTCCCCATGCGCCGCTGGCGAAAGCTTTATGAAAGCGTCACGGTATCGCAAAACGCGCTGCTGCTTTCCTACTCTACCGGTGGGTTTGGGCCTTTAAAGCGCGCCATTCGCGATTTTTTGGCGCGCTGGCGCAACATCGACTGCGACGTGGACCAGATCATCATCACCGATGGCACCCATAACGGCATCGAGCTTTGCGCCATGGCGCTCACCGACGTGGGCGATACGGTGGTCATGGAATCACCCTGCTACTGGGGGGCGCGCAACGTTTTCACCGCCGCTGGGCTCGATATCGACCTGCGGCCCTGGTATCCGGAGCACGGCTACGACTTCGACGGCGCATCGAAGCCCGTCGCCCTTGCCTACCTGACCGGCTCCCATCACTACCCGCTGAGCATGCCCGCGAGTGCCGCGCACAAGGAGCGCTTGTGCGCGGCGCTCGACCCCGCTTACGTGCTGGAGGACGATTACGAGTTCACGCGAGACGATCACCCTGAGCTTTTGTTCGAACCCGGCTCTTCGCGGCATTTGCTGGTAGGCTCGTTTTCCAAGATGATGTTTCCCGGCCTGCGCTTGGGGTATCTGATAGTGCCTCGCCATCTGGCCGCGCCGATGAACCGGCTGCGCAGCGAGCTCTTTCGCGAAGGCCGCATGCTCGACCAGGCGGTACTCGCCCAGTTCATGTTCGATGGCAGCCTGGACAGCTGGTGCCGGCGTATACAGCGCGACTACCTGGGCCGACAGCAAGTCTTGCACGACCAGCTTTGCACACTGCCTCGGGTCGAGCGGGTATCGCCGCCCAGCAGCACCCTTAGCCTGTGCATCGAATTCGAGCCCGGCGTCGACGACGTGGCCATTGCCCAGGCGCTTTTTAAGGAGCACCTGATCGCGCGCCCGCTAAGCCCGGTGTGTGCCAAAGGGGACACCCGCTCGGGGCTGGTGATGGGCGTCGGCATGCTCTCCGGCGAAACGCTGACCCGAGAAGTGCAGCGCCTGCGCCACCGGCTGGCGGCGCTCTTGCGCTAAAGGTAGCCCCCCAACAACCGATAACACCGCATACGGATCAAACAGGAGACTTCATGCGCCACCCTAGCGGCTTTACCGGACACGCCCGGCGTCTTTGGGCACTGTGTGCCCTGCTCATGCTCTCGGGCTGCGCCACCTTCGCGCCCAACCCGCCGCAAAATCAAAGCAACGTGTGCGAAATCTTTCGCGAACAGCCCAGCTGGTACGACTACGCCCGCGACTCCGAAAACCAGTGGGGCACGCCGATTGCGACGCAAATGTCGTTCATTCAGCAGGAGTCCTCGTTTCGAAGCCACGTTCGGCCAGACCGTAAATACTACCTGGGCTTCATACCAGGCCCCCGCCCTTCTTCCGCCAAGGGCTACGCCCAGGCCCAGGACCCGGTATGGGGCGAGTACCGCGACCAGGCCGGTAGCCTGTTTGCCCGGCGTACCCACATGAAGCACGCCACGGACTTCATCGGCTGGTACAACGCCCGCACCCGCGCGCAAACCGGTATTTCGCTGAATAACCCGGAGCACCTCTACTACGCCTACCACGAAGGCGCCGGCGGCTATAAGCGCGGCACCTACCGAGGCAAGCCCCATGTGCTGCGCGCCGGGCGCCAGATCGCTGAACGATCGAGTCGCTATCAGGCCCAGCTCAACGCCTGCGAGGCGGAGTTTCAGTGCCGCAAGTTCTATCAGGTATGGCCTTTCTGCCGCTAGGGACGTCGCATGACATTATTGATGGGCGCCGTGTTCGCCGGCGTTGTGTTTTTGACGTCGCTCTTGTCGGGCATTTTCGGCATGGCCGGCGGGCTGGTGCTTTTATGGTTTCTGCTGCTGGTGTTTCCCGCCGCTTCGGCCATGGCGGTTCACGGGGTCATTCAGCTCACCGCCAACGCCTCCCGCGCCTGGCTTTCGCGGCGTTTCATCAATTGGCGAGTGGTCGCGTTGATGGCCGCGGGCGTGGCCGGCGCGGCGGGGCTTTTGCTGCTTTTCGACTACAGCCCCAACGCCGCCACGGTATCGCTTTTGATCGGCCTGCTGCCGGTGCTGGTGTGGATCCCCAAGCGCTGGTTCTCGCTCAACGCCAACCGCGCAAGCCACGCCCTGGCGTGCGGTCTCGCCTCCGGGGGCTTGACCATTGCAGCGGGGGTGTCCGGCCCGTTGATCGATATCTTCTTCGTGCGCTCGAACATGGACCGCCGCGAAGTCGTCGCCACCAAGGCGATGATTCAAGTAATCGCGCACAGTATCAAGATTCTCTTTTACCTGGGCTCGGCGCTGGCGCTTGGCGCCGGAGAGTGGGCCGTGGTCCTGCTCGCCACGCCCTTTGCGCTTTTGGGCACCCAAACCGGCACGCGCATTCTGCACCGGCTGACCGATGCCAACTTTCGCGCCTGGACCCGCTGGATCGTCACCGCCATCGGAGTGTTTTACCTGATCCAGGGGCTTTACCTGCTGGCGGGCTAGCCCAAGCCGCGCGTTTGACACCGACACGGGCGCACGCTATCTTTTTATCCAAATACAAATGAGAAACATTTTATTTTAATGAACCGCAATGGAGCGTCAGCATGAAAAGGTGGAGTGCCCCCCAGCAGCCGCGCCAACTTCGCCACACCGTGCTCTTTTTGCGCACCTCGTTCGAAGCGATGCAGAACGCCATCGTAGTGCGCCTCGAGGACCCGCTGCCCTGCTGGCTGGATACCCATACGCTCTCGATGCTCGCCAGTGAGCTCAAACATGCAAGCCACGCGGCCAAATCGAGCCTGCCGCCGGATGCCTTCACCCAGCTCTGCGTGGCCTCCACCCAGTGCGAGCTGTTGCTGAAACAGTGCCCCGGCGTTTTAAGCAGCGCCGTGTGCCACCGCCAACTCGGCGCGATCGTCACTGCCCTTACGACCGCCCTTGTGTATATGGCCGCCCCCGCGCCTAAAAGACACTGGTTCTGGCCGTCCTGATACCGCGTTAGCCAGACACGCACCGTGCCGCCGGGCGGGTATTTAACGCCCATGCACTATTCATTTTTTTCAGACACGCTCGAAACGGTTTTTCAGACACGCTCGAAACCGCGTCAGGATTAGCCCATCCAATAAGTGCATCGACCCTCATATAAAATCGTAATTGGCGCTTAGTAGTAAACTGGTCTATTCTCACCTGACACTATTTGATCGCAAGAAGGAGTTTGCTCATGGCGTTCGAGACACTACTCGCCCCTACCCAGCTTGGCAGCCTGCCACTTCCCAACCGGGTCATCATGGCGCCGCTCACCCGGGCGCGTACCCCGGACAGCGTTCCCGGTGAAAT
Source organism: Vreelandella sp. GE22 (assembly GCF_968212445.1). Lineage (NCBI taxonomy): Bacteria > Pseudomonadati > Pseudomonadota > Gammaproteobacteria > Oceanospirillales > Halomonadaceae > Vreelandella > Vreelandella sp. GE22. The sequence continues at coordinate 305,768 of NZ_OZ309110.1, read as the reverse complement.
GCAGCAGGCCTACTATGGCCAGCGCGCCGGTTCGGGTTTGATTATCTCTGAGGCGACCAATATCTCGCCCACTGCGCGGGGCTATGTGTATACCCCGGGTATCTGGACCGACGAGCAAGAAGCCGGTTGGAAAAACGTCGTCGACGCGGTGCACGCCAAGGGCGGACGCATTGCCATGCAGCTCTGGCACGTTGGGCGCGTTTCTCACGAAATGGTTCAGCCCGAAGGTCAAGCACCGGTTGCACCCAGCGCCTTGAAAGGTGAAGGCGCCCAGGCCTTTGTCGAGTTCGAGGATGGCAGCGCCGGCCAGCACCCTGCAAGCACGCCGCGAGCGCTCGAGACCGACGAAATCCCCGGCATCGTCGAGGATTACCGCCAGGCGGCCGTTCGCGCCAAGCGCGCAGGCTTTGACATGATCGAAGTCCACGCGGCGAACGCCTACCTGCTCAACCAGTTTCTGGCCACCGGCACCAACAAGCGGGACGACCAGTACGGCGGCTCGGTCGAAAACCGTGCGCGCTTCCCGCTGGAAGTCGTCGATGCCGTCATCGAGGTGTATGGCGCCGACCGCGTGGGTATCCGCCTGACGCCGTTCATCGAGATCTTCGGTCTGACCGACGCCGAGCCCAAGGAGATGTCTTTTTATCTGGCCGACGAGCTCGCCAAGCGCGGCCTTGCGTATATTCACTTGAACGAGCCCAACTGGGCCGGCGGTGACGCTGAGTTCCCGGACGGTTTCCGCGAGCAGATGCGCGAGCGCTTCAACGGCAGCATTATCTACTGCGGCCACTACGACGCCGAAAAAGGCGAGGCGCTGATCAAGAGTGGTAACGGCGACCTGGTGGCCTATGGTCGTCCCTATATCGCCAACCCGGACCTGGCCGAGCGCTTCCGGGTCAACGCGGCGCTCAACGAGCCAAACCACGACACGTTCTACGGCGGCGATGAAAAAGGCTACACCGACTATCCGTTTATGGATAACGGCCATGACCGCCTCAAATAAGCGTCGCTTTATGATAGGTTATTGACGTTTATAAAACGTACTTGATTGATCCAAAGCACCACTCACGTGGTGCTTTTTTTATATCCTCCCGCCTGTAAAGCCTGCTATTTTCACCTACCTTATCGATAAGGTTTTAGGACGCCCATCGTCAAGGGTTGATTAAGAGCGTCCCTAATGTTGGTACCAGGCTCAGGGTGATAAAATGGACACTGTTTCCCTTCCCGTAGGATTTGCGCTTTTTTCGCTGCTTCTCGGCGTGGTCGCTATCGCGATTTTCGCTTATTGGGCGCTGACGAAAAAACGCCGCATCAAAGCACCCAGGGTCGCGCCGCCGACCCAACCGCCCCGTGCGCAAGCGTCTCAAACCGCCGCGCCCACGGCGCCCACCCCGGCGGCGAATAGAAAAAAGCAGCACTCGCTGTTCGTCATTTTCGCCCAGCCAGACGTGACCACCGACGAGCGCCTCACCGAGTGGCTACGCGGCAAAAACGCCCGGTTCGACCCGCTCAAAAAGGTGTTTTTGATCGACGGGCAAAAGCGCACCAACCCGATCGTCGTCGCCAATGCCTTTCCCCCGGGGGAGATGCCGGACCTATTGCGGGGCGAAACCGACGGCACCATTCGCGGGGTCAGTTTGCTGGTCAAGCCGCCCATTCATCGGCGACGCAACCAGCAGATGCACGTTTACGTGGCGCTGGCCAAGGAGATGAACGACACCTTCAAGGGCGATATTCTCGATAGCGAACAAAACCCTGTCTCGGAAGCGACCTACCAGCAAATACTGGGCGAAACCCAGTAGGGTTAGACGACGCCTTGGCTTTTCAGGTAGTCGTCGTAGCTGCCGCTGAAGTCGATGATTCCCTCGGGCTGCATATCCAGAATACGCGTGGCCAAACTCGACACGAACTCCCGGTCGTGGCTGACGAAAAAGAGCGTGCCGGGGTAGTTCTCGAGCGCCAGGTTGAGCGCCTCGATGGACTCCATATCCAGGTGGTTGGTGGGTTCGTCCATCAGCAGGACGTTGGGGTTGGTCAGGGTCAACTTGCCAAACAGCATCCGGCCCTGCTCGCCGCCGGAAATCACCTTCACCGACTTGCCGATATCGTCGCTTGAGAAGAGCATACGGCCAAGCGCACCGCGCACTACCTGCTCGCCGCCTTGCGTCCACTGGCCCATCCACTCGAACAGGGTGGCATCCTCGGCGAAGTCCGCCGCGTGGTCCTGGGCGAACACGCCAAGCTCGGCGGCGTCGGTCCACTTTACCTCGCCGCTGTCGGGTGCGAAATCGCCGGACAGGGTCTTCAAAAGTGTGGTCTTGCCGATGCCATTGGGGCCGATGATGGCTACGCGCTCGCCGGCTTCGACCCCCATGGAGAAGCGCTCGAACAGCGGCTTGTTGCCATCATAGCCTTTGGTGATCGCCTCGACGTTCAGCGCATTACGGTGAATCTTTTTGTTCTGCTCGAAGCGAATGAACGGGCTGACCCGGCTGGAAGGCTTGATGTCCTCGAGCTTGATCTTGTCGATCTGGCGCGCCCGGGAGGTGGCCTGTTTGGCCTTGGAGGCGTTCGCCGAGAAGCGGCTGACGAACTGCTGAAGTTCGGCGATCTGGGCTTTTTTCTTGGCGTTGTCCGCGTGCTGGCGCTCGCGGGCGGCGGTGGCCGCGGTCATGTAGTCGTCGTAGTTGCCCGGGAACAGGGTAATCTCGCCGTAGTCCAGGTCCGCCATGTGAGTGCAGACGCTGTTCAGGAAGTGGCGATCGTGGGAGATGATCACCATGGTGCTGCTGCGCGCCTTGAGCATGTCTTCCAGCCAGCGGATGGTGTTGATATCCAGGTGGTTGGTCGGCTCGTCGAGAAGCAAAACGTCCGGATCGGAGAACAGCGCCTGGGCGAGCAGCACGCGCAGTTTCCAGCCCGGCGCTACCTCGCTCATGGGGCCGAAGTGCTGCTCGATGGGGATCCCCAGGCCCAACAGCAGCTCGCCGGCGCGCGCCTCGGCGGTGTAGCCGTCGAGCTCGGCAAAGCGCACCTCGAGATCCGCCACGGCCATGCCGTCCTCTTCGCTCATTTCGGCCATCGAGTAGATGCGCTCGCGCTCTGCCGCGACTCTCCAGAGCTCAGCATTGCCCATGACGACGGTGTCGATCACGCGCTCGTTTTCGAACGCGAACTGATCCTGGCGCAGCTTACCCAGGCGCGTGCTGCTATCGAGCATCACTTGACCGGCGGAGGGCTCGAGCTCGCCGCCGAGAATCTTCATGAAGGTCGACTTGCCGCAGCCGTTGGCACCGATCAACCCGTAACGGTTACCGTTGTTGAATTTGACCGAGACGTTTTCAAACAGGGGCTTGGCCCCGAACTGCATGGTGATATTGGCGGTGGCGATCAAGAGGAGCCCCTGGTTGATGATGAGTGCACACGTGCGCGCATTAAAGGCTCGCGATTCTACGCGCTCTCACCGCGTCTGGCACTACCGTAACGCGCCCAGCACGCTTTAGGGCAGCGTTAGCAAAACCCGGCCTTCATCCAGCGCCTGACGCAGCCGCGTGTGCAGGATCGCCACGATGCCTTCGTGCTCACCGGCCAACTGTGTGGTGACCACCTTGAGGTTTGGATGGCGCGCCTGGGCGGCGCGGCAGATCTCGGCGATATCGCCGTCTTCCCCGGCATGGCGCCCGGGGGAGAGGAATAAAAGCGCCACCACCACGGTGGCACTATTAAACCTATCGCTTTTTAAAAGATGCTCCAAAAGCGGCTCGTTAAAGCGGTATTCGTCGCCTTCGCGGCGCTCCATGGAGGCCGGCGCCACGCAGGCGGCACGCTCGCCCAGCACCGCGCCGAGCTGGCCCGCCAGGCGGTTACGCACCGCGGTGACCTCGAAGACCGGGCTGCCGTGATCCACCAGCACCACGCTGGGTGGGGCGCCTTCGGGCATTGTCTGGAGGACGTTATCGGCCAATAAATGCGCCAAGCGCAGGTCGTTGTCGCCCTGCTCGTCCACCAGCGGCAGCGCAACGCGCACCCGTACGTTTGGAAAGCGCGCTTGCAGCTCGCCCATGCGTTTGGGCAGGTAGTCGGTCAGCGCACGGCTTGCGCCGAAGAAAAACGGCAGCACGATGATCTCGCGGGCCCCCGCCTCGGCGCTTCGTTCGGCGGCCGGGCCCAGCGTCTGCGCCGCTACGCCGCCGAGCGCCTCGGCATCCACCTTGTTGGAGTGCAATAGCGAGGCGGGCTGGACCGTCTCGCCCAGCCGTTCGCTGAGTGCCCCCGCCACCCGGCGCAGGTTGAGCGTTGCCGCCGGGCGCAGCGAGCCGTTATCGACCAGGAAAATCGCGCGCATGAAAGCCTCCCAAAGAGCGTTTCAGGCCATGTTACCATGGCCGTTTACCGACTTTTTGTGGCGATTTCATGTTGATAGATACCACCGCCGTTAACCAAAGCCGCCGCCCCTTCGATGACAACGGTGACATCTGGCTATTCGGTTATGGCTCGCTGATCTGGAAGGCGGACTTCCCCTTTCTGGAGCGGCGAAGCGCCTTTATCGAAGGCTTCGAGCGCCGCTTCTGGCAGGGCTCCCACGACCACCGCGGAACACCTAGCGCGCCTGGCCGGGTAGCCACCCTGGTACCGGTAGAAGGCGCGGTCTGTCACGGTATGGCCTACCGAATTACCGAGGAGACCCTGGCACCGCTCGATCATCGGGAAAAAAACGGCTACCTGCGCGAAATCACCCCACTGCACTTTGCAGATGGCGGCGAGGTCCAGGGACTTGTCTATATGGCGACCGACGATAACCCGGCGTTTTTGGGCCCCGCGCCGCTTGACGCCATGGCGCGCCAAATTGCCGCCGCGGTGGGCCCCAGCGGCCCCAACCGCGACTACCTGGTCAATCTTGCCCAGGCACTGCGCGAGCTGAACGTAGAAGATGCGCATATCTTCGCGCTGGAGGAGCAGCTCAAACGATTTTGAGACTACCAGTAACGCGGGTAACGGCGGTGGCGAGCCAGGTTATTGACCAGTATCGCCACGACCAGCATGACCACGCAGCCCATGCCGATCGGCAACAGCGGATACCACCACCCCATCTGGTGCACACTGCTCCCGCCGCCGACCGCGATCAACGCCGCCGCAGCGCCAGGCGGATGCACCGTATGAGTCAGTTGCATGACCAGAATGGAGAGCGACACCGCCAGCGCCATGGAGACCGGCGTAGCACCCAGTACCTGGTAGCAGGCAACGCCCACCCCGGCTGAGAGAACGCTGCCAAACAGCACATGGCTTGGCTGGGCGAAGGGGCTTTCCGGGGCGGCGTAGATCAGCACCGAGGTCGCGCCGAACGACCCCACGATCAAAAGCTGCTGGCTAAGCCACTCGGCGCTGAGCCAGCAAATCAGGGCCATACCGCAGAAAGCCCCGATCCAGGACCAGAGTGCATCCTGCCAGCCTACCCGGGCACGTTTGAAAGGCTCCCCGCGCATTTTGCCTAAATACGTTTTCATCACACTCACGCACGCACTAAATGAGTGCGAATAATCGCAAAATGTACTCAATAAGCAAGTGGTGATTGATCAAGATCGAATGAATTTCATTCAACCAGACCCGACACTACATCATCAGCCACGAGAGGATGAAAAGCGCGATCAAGGTTTGCACGATACCGCCAATGATCGAACCGCGCAGAAACGACTTGATGCCGCCCCATAGAATCAGCAGACCAATGATCAGCACGGCAATGCTGAAAAAGGAGTCGTTGATACCAAGTGAACGGGTCAGGCCATCGATGAAGTCGCCAAACGCGCCGAAGAAGTTGCCAAAAATGCCCAGCAGGAACTCCACCACCACGCGAATTGCATCGCCGATGGCCTCGCCTACTCCGTCGAAAAATCCGTTTGCCTGCATGCGCGTCGTCTCACGTGGAAAGAAGTCCGGCATTGTCGGTTAAAACGTTTATCAGGGCAAAGCATGGGTACTACAAAGCAGTCGACTCTCCAGCACTCAATCTTGCTTTGAGCCTGGTCTGCTAAACTAGATTTCCTCTCATTTATGCTTTATCGGGTGATGTTTCATGCTCAACCAGCGCGCGCTCGTCTATTTGAACGAGGTCATCCGCCGAGGCTCACTGCGCCGAGCGGCGGCACATCTGGATGTTGACCCTTCCGCTCTTAGCCGCCAAATAAAGGCACTAGAAGAGACGCTTGGCAGCAAACTTTGCGAAAGAGCCGGCAGCGGTATGCGTGCCACTCAAGCAGGACAACTGCTCGCCCAGCATTTCAATACGCAGCGCGCTCAGGAAGAAGCGGTTCTCTCTCGGTTGACCGCGCTACAAGGGCTCTCTCACGGCAACGTACGTATCGCAGTAGGGGAAGGATTCATCGCTGACCTTATCGCCAAGCCGTTGGGCGAGTTCATGAATGCGTTCGAAGGTATCAACGTGGATATCCGCATGGCCGGCGTCAACGAGGCCGTCTCGCTTCTGAAGGATTACGAGGTAGATTTAGCGCTTTTATACGCTCCGCCCGTCGACTCGGCGCTTTATTGTCATGTGGAGACGCGTCAGCCGCTGGATTTGATCGTTCCGCCGAACCACCCGCTGTGCGAACTCGAGCGCCCCTTAACGCTGGTGGATCTCAGCCCTTGGCCGCTTGGCCTCATGGACAATCCTTTCGGTATGCGCCAGATGGTCAATATGGTCGAACAGCTAGAGCGTATCCACCTCGAGGCGCGTCTCTATACCAACTCTGTGGCGGTACTCAAAAATTTCGTACGCTCGAATATTGGGGTCACCTTCATGCCCGAACTGACCGTGGTGGATGAAATCGAGCGCGGCGAGATCGTTACGCTGCCCATGCAGTACCCATTGATGAACGACGCCCGCGCGCAAATCGTGAGCCTCAAAGGCCATGAACTCACCGTTGCCGCCGCAACTTATCTTGATCACCTTCATCTCGGCATGCGCTTTTTCTCGAATGACGCGCCACGCCTGTTGCCTTAAAAACAACGCTTCAGGTATTGCATAGTCAACACTTCAATGCCTAACCTAATTCTGAGGTTCGATCAATAATAAATAGGTAATCCATTACCTGCTCACAACGATCTGATCATTATAAATTGAAGACAGGAGATCCCTTATGCTGCGTTTCACACCGAACCGCCTTGTTAGCGCCTGCCTGCTCGGTTCATTGGCCATCGCAGGCAACGCACTTGCTGCCACGACCATCAACCTAAGCTATAACGGCGCCCCGGACCCGGAAAAAAATGCGGTGCACGTTTTCGCCACTAACCTGAAAGAGCTGGTGGAGGAACGTACCGATCAGGAAGTAGAACTGCGTCTTTTCGCCAACAGCATGTTAGGTGACGAAGAAGAGCGTATGGAACAAACGATGAATACGCCCATGCTCAACATTGCCTCTTTTGCGGGCATCTCACCTTTAGCGGACGAACTGTTTGTTAGCGCGATCCCCTTTTTGTTCGAAGATTTTTCAGACGCTCGCCGCTTTTTTGATGAGGGCACCTACTGGAAAGCTTTTAAGGAAGAATTCAGTGAGCGCACTGGGGTAGAGATGCTCGCGGTGGTCGAGGAAGGCGGCTTTCTCTCCTTCACGAATAGCGAACGACCCATCAGTCATCCGGACGACTTCGAAGGTCTACGTTTTCGCGCCATGGACCCAAGCCAGGTAGCACTTTACGAGTCCTTTGGTGCCTCAGGCACACCGATACCCTGGACGGAAACCTACATGGCACTGCGTACCGGCGTAGCCAACGGCCAGATGAATCCGCCGATGTACATTATCCTGGGTAGCCTTTACGAAGTGCAGGATTACCTGACACTGGCCAATATCCAGTACTCCGATCAGTTTCTGGTAGGCAACAGCGCCATGATCGATAACTGGGACGATGAGCTTCGTGAGACTTTCATGGAGGCGGTCGTCGAGGCGAACCAGAACGCGCGTGAAAGCAATGAAGCGCAGGTCGAATCACGTATCGCCTACCTTGAAGAACAAGGCATGCAAGTAATTCGCCCATCTCAAGAAGAGCTTGAAGCGTTTCGTGATATCGGCCAACCCGCTTATTTTGAGTGGCTGGAAGAGCGCGGCATCGAACAGCGCTGGATCGACATGGCGCTCGAGGATGCAGGCGAAAGCGGCACGGCACAGTAGCCAGTAACTTTTACCGCTTTAGGGGCCAGCAACCGCTGGCTCTTTTCCGAAAGCCTGCCGGAGCGATGCCATGCTAACCACCTTACGCCAGCGGCTGCTTACGATAAGCCGCCCCGTTACCCTCACGTTGGCCGGCGGTTTGCTGGCGATCAACGTTGTCATTATTTTATACGGCGTCTTCGCGCGCTATATAGCAGGCGGCGCACCTATATGGACTGACGAGCTCTCGCGTTTTCTTATCATTGCCACCGTGATGCTGGCAGCCGGAGCAGTATGGACGGAAGGTGGGCATATGCGGGTAGCGTTACTAGAGCGTCTGTTACCCGCCCCCTTTTCAAAAGGGCTCAACCTCTACCAATGGGTAGTGACACTGTTAATCGCCTTGGGTGGTGCCTGGATAAGCTTTCGTTACGCACTTTCCCCATCAGTAGGGCTTTTCAAAACGTCCGGCTTGGGGATTAGCCGCTCAGTGCCGCTATGTTCTCTAGCCATTGGGTTTGCACTGCTCGCCTGGCACGTACTTCTTTACGGGCCCGCACCGCTTAAAACCGTGGAGGATAACGCATGATTCTGACCATGCTGGGTGTCTTTCTCGCTCACGTGCTGCTCGGGCTGCCACTTTTCATCGCACTTTTAGTCACCGCTTTGACCGGGTTCCTATTCGTTGATCCCTCTATGATCTTGCGGATGATGCCCCAGCAGTTTTTTGGTGGCATCAATGTCTTCTCGCTGATGGCGATTCCGCTTTTCATCCTGGCGGGCAATCTGATGAATGCCAGCGGTCTCACCGAGCGCTTGATGGGCTTCGCCCGGCTGATCGTTGGGCACCTGCGTGGCGGCATGGGGCATGTCAATGTGGTGTCGAGCGTCTTCTTCGCTGGCGTGAACGGCTCGGCAGTAGCTGATACGTCCGCGCTGGGTTCGCTGCTGGTCCCGGCCATGGAGAAAGAGGGATACTCCCGTGCCTTCGCCGCTGGTCTGACAGCGGGCAGTTCACTGATCGGGCCCATCATCCCGCCTAGTATTTTCATGATTCTCTACGCCTCGCTCACCAATACCTCGGTAGGCGACCTGTTCCTCGCGGGTGTCGTGCCCGGTCTACTGCTCGGCTTGGCCTTTATGGGTATGAACGCTTGGTATGCTTGGCGCCACGGTTTGACCACAAACGGCCGTCTGCCCACTTTGAAAGAGTTGAGCGTAGCGTTCGTAGCCGCGTTGCCAGCGCTAATTGCCCCGTTCATCATCGTCGCAGGTATCGTACTGGGTGTGTTCACGCCGACCGAGTCGGGGGCACTGACGGCTCTTTACGTTGCGCTTTGCGGTGCGGTATTGGGCGGGCTGCGGCTGCGCCACTGCTGGCAAGCCATCAAAGACACCGCCCGACTTACTTCAGCGATCTTTTTGATCATGGCCGCATCGTCCATCATCAGTTGGCTGCTCTCCTACGCGCAAGTGCCGACGCAATTCGTCGACCTTCTCTCGCCTTACGTGGATAACATGGTCGTCATCTTGTTATTGCTTAGTGCGATAACCTTCATCACGGGCATGTTCATGGAGGAGGTGTCGGCACTAATGCTGCTCACGCCCATCTTTTCGCCGGTGGCAATGATGGCGGGCATCGACCCGATCCATTTGGGCGTGATCATCACACTGAACATCACCATTGCGCTGATCACCCCGCCACTGGGAGCGTGCGTGTTCGTAGCCGCCGCCGTGAGCCGGCTGGAAATCGTCTCTCTATTCAGGACGATCTGGCCTTTTGTTCTCACCGCCGTGGCCGTACTGCTGCTATTGATCGTGTTCCCTCAGCTCACGCTTTGGCTGCCCACCTATTTTGGATAACACCGTGTTGGATGAAAAAGCGTTGCACACGAACCCTTTGAATAAAACCTTGGCCAACAAGACAGAGCCACTAAGTAACGAAGAGTGGCGGGCATTGCCGCCTATCCCTCACTATCCCGCGCCAGACTGGGATCACGTCAACAGGCTCTCGATTCGGGACAATGGCGAACGGCTACTGCCAATGAGCCTGGCGCCCGCTCCCATCCGAGTCTTCCCTGCCTACGCGCGTTTGGGTATTCCTGGCGCGATTGATGAGTGTTTCGTGCGTGAAGGAGTTTACCGAGCGCTAGTGGCCGCTGCGCGGCGCCTGCCCAGCGGGCTGGGGCTGATCGTTCTGGATGGCTGGCGCCCTTGGCGAGTGCAGCAGTATCTGTTCGAAACGCTGCAGCTGGCAATCCGTGATCGTTTCCCCGACCTCGACGAAAAGGCGCTCCTAATGCGCACCCGAGAGTTCGTTTCCCTTCCCAGTCAAGACGCCGCGGCGCCTAGCCCGCACCTCACTGGCGGCGCAGTGGACGTTACCTTATGCGACGCGGACGGCGTACCGCTCGACATGGGTACGCTGTTCGACGAGGCGATCCCCGCCTCACATACTGCCTACCTCGAGCGCTCCCTTGAGCACCACTCACTCGATGCCCGAGATCATCGGCGCCTGCTTTACCACATCATGACCGAACAAGGATTCACCAACTTACCGAGTGAATGGTGGCATTTCGACCGAGGCGATCAACTATGGGGGCACTATCAAGGGCAATCCGAGGTGACTTACGGCTCGGCGGCGCTGGATACGATCGAGAACCGCTGGCGCCGCCAGTTAGGCTAAGCCTTCACGAACACGGCCCAAACCCGCTACATTAGAGTGGCGCAGTACAATATTCACGTCAGTCAGGAGGTTTTACGATGCCTAGCGTTTTGATTACCGGCGCCACGTCGGGCTTTGGCCGGGCCGCCGCCTACCGCTTTGCCAAGGCGGGCTGGTCATTGATTTTGACCGGGCGCCGTGAAGAGCGTTTGAAAGCGCTCGAAAGCGAGCTTGGCGATCAGGTCAGCGTACTCACGCTGACGCTGGACGTGCGCGATAGCGACGCCGTTACCCGCGAGCTTGGCAATCTGCCGGAGGCGTTTTTACCGCTGACGTGCCTGGTCAATAACGCAGGGCTTGCGCTAGCACCGGGGCCGGCGCAGAACGCCGATTTAAAAGACTGGCATACCATGATCGACACCAATATTACCGGGTTGGTCAACGTCACCCATGCAGCGCTTCCGCTTTTGATCGGTCACGGCGAAGGGGCGAGCATTTTGAACCTGGGTTCGGTGGCCGGGCACTGGCCCTACCCGGGTGGGCACGTGTACGGGGCGTCGAAGGCATTCGTCGAGCAGTTTAGCTATAACCTGCGCTGCGACTTGCTGGGGACCGGCGTGCGCGTCACCGACTTGGCGCCGGGCATGGCGGAAACCGAGTTTACGCTGGTGCGCAACAAGGGCGATCAGGAAGCCTCGGATAAGCTCTATCGTGGCACGAACCCGTTGCAGGCCGAGGATATTGCCGAACAACTCTTTTATCTGGCCACGCTGCCCGCGCATATCAATATCAACCGTCTCGAGATCATGCCGGTACGTCAGGCGTGGTCCCCGTTTGCCGTGGACCGCGATAAGGACTGATTAGTAGCGGACCCGATTACGCCCTTGCTCCTTGGCCTGGTAAAGGGCGTTATCGGCGCGTTTCATCACGCTTTTTTGCGATTCGTTCAGGCGTGCCTCAATGACCCCCAGGCTGACCGTCACGCTGCCCACTTGGGGGAAGCGCGTCTGTTGTATACAGCAGCGGATCTTTTCCGCCAGCTGTACCGCCTGTTCGAGGGAGGTTTCCGGGGCCAGAATCATGAATTCTTCGCCGCCCCAACGGGCGCAGTGGTCCACTTTACGCAGGTTGTTTCTCAGTAACCTGCCAAGCCTTGCCAGCACCTGGTCGCCTACGTCATGGCCGTGGCTGTCGTTGATCGTCTTGAAAAAGTCGATATCGAGCATGATCAGTGAGAAAGAGCGCACGTAACGGTTGAGCCGGTTGATCTCTTTTTTAAGCAGCTGGTCGAAGCGGGCGCGGTTATAAAGCCCAGTCAACGTGTCGGTGGTGGCAAGGCGCTCGAGTTCGGCCTCTTTTTCGACACGTTTGGAAATATCGCGTTGGACCAGTACCAGCACACGCTCGGTGTAGCCGGGCATGGTAATCGCCGTAACGCGCCACTCGATCAGCATGCTCGGCTTGCCCGCACTTAGCGTGCTCTTATCGAGCCCGGAAAGCGAGTAACCATCGCCTACTTCCCCCTTGGCCAACGCACAACTTAGCTTACGCAGAAGCTTTCGGTTGTCGATATCGTGACTCACGATTTTAGGCGATGCACCCAGCCACTGCTTGCGCACCCCGCCCCAAAACCGCGTGTACTCATCGCTGGCATCCAGAATATGCAAGCCCATGCTATCCGGCCGGCCACCCAAAATGGCGATGGCCTGGCGGTTGGGCTCCATAACAGGAGGGGTTGGCGTTACCAGAGGTTCCAGCATGTATTCTCGTCCAATGAATCATGATTGAGCAGCGTCCTTCACTACCCTCTCAAGCCGTGAAGAAGCTGGCAGCCGCAGGAGGGCTCTTTTCAATTACACTATGATACACTTTTTAACCGATATCGCTGATATCCCACACTATTAAACAAATAAATTACACAATAAAAACAGTTCCTTCACTTTTTAGGGGGCGGCGGGGCAGCTGAATCCATCGCCCGCTTGCGGCGCATCTGGAGGCTATGACACCCGCAAACGCCGGCACGTTCTAAAAAAAAGCGCGCTTTTCTCTTGGTCGCTACCCAAAAAACGCCCCCAGGCGCTTGAGCGTCAGGGGGCGTTGGGGTGGTTTTGTCAGCACTGCTGTTTGGTTAGTGGGCGAGCATTTCCGATACGATTTCGTCGCTATCCATCGCGCTGGGGTAGTAGGTTGGCCAGTTCGTCACCTCTTCCAGCAGGGCTTCGCGGTCATCGCCCCAGTAGAGGTGGAAGTGATGTGCCTGGACCGGATAAATATCATGATCGCTGAACTGGATATAGCGCGGCATGCTATCGGTGTCCTCGTTTTCAAAGATAAACCGAACGCCGCGATTGCCCGCCTCGTATTCCAGAATCTCGTAACCGTCGTATTGATACTCGGCGCTGCGCTCTTCACCGTTTTCATAAAACGTGATGGTGTTGCCATCGATCACGATGCGCTCGACCTCGGTTTCATAACCGATGTCGTAGTAATCGGCATACTCCTCGGCGGTTTTGTCACCGTTTTCAGCCTTGTGCTCGAACACCGGCGCCAGCGAGCCATCCTGTAGATAGGGATAAACGGACTGCCAATCGCCTTCCCAGTCGGTCAGCGGGCGATCTTCTACCTGTTCATCATCGAAGTAGCCGGCGTAAATATCGCTGTCGTGATCGTGGGAATGCGAATGGTCATGGCCGTGATCGTGATCGTGATCGTGATCGTGGCCATGGTCGTGCTCATGATCGTGAGAGTGCTCATGATCATGGGAGTGTGAGTGATCCTCTTGCTCGGCATGCGCGCCCTGCAAACCGGCCAGCAGCAGCGAACCCGCGGCGACCGCCCCTAGTGTCTTGCCTGAAAAACGTGACATATACGCTCCTGTTTTTAAACCAAATGTAACCCGAGGGTTTGTTTTGAGCCTGATGGAGCCCCCTTAAAACAATGATATAACATATCAATAAAAAGCAGGATTCGCCAATGGTATTGGTCGCTTTTTTAATCCTGGTAGTGACCGTTTTATCGCGCTAATTTAAGCGGGTAGGCGCCTACATGGCCGGGGATAACAAGGATCGAACATGCTTTATATACTGAGTTTGCTGGGCGGCATCGCGCTTTTAACGCTGGGCGGTGAAGGGCTCGTTCGCGGTGCGGTCGCCGGCGCCGAGCGCCTCGGCGTCTCGGCACTTTTTACCGGTCTGGTGATCGTCGGCTTTGGCACGTCCATGCCGGAGCTCATGGTGTCGATCAACGCCGCGCTCGGGCAACAGCCCGATATCGCCATTGGTAACGTAGTGGGCAGTAATATCGGCAACGTGCTGCTGATTCTGGGTCTGTGTGCGCTTATATTCCCGCTTACCGCCAAGCGTGAAGTGCTCAAGCGCGATGGCCTGGTCATGCTGCTCGCCACGTTTTTATTCATCGCGCTGGGCTTGAGCGGCGAACTTGGCCGGTTGGATGCAATACTGCTGCTAGCTGGGCTTGCCGCCTACCTCGTTTGGGCGTACCTGGGCGAGCGTCAAGCGAGCGGTGGGGCCGAGCTCGCCCAGGCTCCGACACCCCCACCACCGGCCAAGCGACCTACCTCGACCCTGTGGATTCTCGCCAGCCTCGCCGGCGGGCTCGCGCTGTTGGTTGGCGGCTCTCAACTGCTGCTTTACGGCGCCGTGGGCATCGCCCAGGCGGCGGGGCTCTCCGAGGCGGTCATCGGGCTAACCGTGGTGGCAGTGGGCACTTCATTGCCCGAGCTTGCGGTGTCGCTGGTGGCCGCTCTTCGCCGCCACGCCGATGTAGCGGTGGGTAACATTCTGGGCAGTAACATCTTCAACCTGTTGGGTATTCTGGGTATATCGGCATTTTTACAGCCGCTTACGCTGGTCGAGCGCATGGCGGCGTTCGACCAGTGGGTCATGCTGGGCGCGGCGGTCGTGCTGGTGATATTTCTCTACACCGGGCGGCGCCTTTCCCGAACGGAAGGGGCACTGCTGCTGGCAGCCTATGTGGCCTACGTAGCGGCAAGCTTTACGCTTTTGGCATAATGATGCGCCCCCAGCCAACGAAAGGAGCCGCCCGTGCGTTTGGGCACATTAGGACCAGAGAGCAGCAACCACGCGCTGATCGCCCAGCGCTACCTGGCACACCACGCCCCAGCGGGCCAGAGCGTCTACTTTGACACCTTCGAGCGTGCCTTCACCGCACTTTTAAACGGTGAGATTACCCACCTGCTGCAATGCACCGCTCACGCAAGCCACGCCGAGTGCGTGAGCCGCACCATGCACCGCGCCTTTCCGGTGGACACATTCATTGCCGGCTCCCACCCGCTGGCGTTGGTGGTGCGGCGCGACGTCGAAAGCCCCGCGCGGGTGGCGCTTCAAGCGGCTACTCGTTACTACACCGATTTGAGCGCCTTTGCCGAGGTACGGGAATGGCCGACCACCGCCGCCGTTGCCCAGGCGCTGCTGGAAGGCGAAGAGGTGGCGGGCATTTGCGCCGAGGCAGTGGCGCTTAACGCGCCAGAGACGCTGCGTGTTGCGCGCTCACTAGGCCCGGCGCTGGATAGCTGGGTGGTCTACGCAACCACCCCGCTTGGAAAGGATTCGCCGCTGTGGCTACACGAGAAAGATCGCCGCGGCGCCTAACAGTACCAGCAGCACCCGCCACCAGGCCACGCGCCGGGCGATCACGCCAAACGAGATCAGCGCCAGGCCCACCGCCACCTTGAACGCGATGAGCACCGCCTGGGCGGGGTCGACGGCAAGGCCGATGATAGCTGGGTTGGCCACCATGGCCAGCGGAATGATGTAGAGGCCGATACCCAGCGCCATTGCCTTCAAGGCAACCTTGAGCCAGTTCTCCCCCACCATGCCCGCAGCGATGAACACCCCACCGCACACCGGCGGCGTAATCGTGGACAACAGCGCAAACCAGAACACGAACAGGTGGGCCAGCAGCGGCGAAAGGCCCAGTGAGGTCAGCGCCGGCCCCGCCACCGATACGCAAATGACGTAGGCGGCGGTGGTGGGCACTTCCATACCCAGAATCAAACAGGCCAAAGCGGTGAGCAAAAGCGCGGGCCAGAGCATATCGCCGGAAAGCGACAAAATGCCCGAGGTGATTTTCACCCCCAGCCCGGTCAGCGAAAGCACACCGATCACCAGCGAGGCGCAGACGATGATCGACCCGATCACGGCGATCTGGCGCCCGGCGGTGAGGGCCGCCTCGCTCAAACGCTGGCCAAACCCGGCCAGCGAGAAGCGCAAGCGAACGTTGAACAAAAGCAGCGCCATGCCCGCGAAAATCGCGATACTTGCCGCGTACTGTGGGGTATAGCCGCCGTTGAAAATACGCTCCAAAAGCAGCACGAAGGGCACCGCGAAAAACAGCGAGGTAATCAGCACCTCTTTCGCCGCCGGGCGCTCGCTGGCCGCCACGGGCTTGAGATCGTAGCGGGTCGCATAGGCGTTGATGCCCACCCAAACGGTCAGAAAATAGAGCACCGCGGGCAGGGCCGCCGCCGCCATGATCAGGGTATAGGGCGTGCCGGTCAGCTCGACCATGACGAAGGCGCCGGCCCCCATCAAGGGCGGCATGATCTGCCCGCCGGAAGACGCCACCGCTTCGACCGCGCCGGCCAGCGAACGCGGGTAGCCCAGCCGCACCATGGAGGGAATGGTGATCGCGCCGGTCGAGGCCACGTTGGCCGAGGCGGACCCGGAAATCGAGCCCATCAGCGCCGAAGAGATCACCGAGACCTTCGCCCCGCCGCCGGTCAACCGCCCGGCAAGGGCGCCCGCCAGGTTCATGAAGCCCCGGCCCGCCTCGCCTGCGTTGAGCACCGCGCCGAAAATGACGAAGATCGCCACCACGCCAACGCTCACCCCGGTGAGTGACCCCCAAAGCCCGCCTTCGGCGATGGTGAGCGTGCCCACCATGCTGGGTAAGGGAATGCCCGCGTGGCCGAACGTGCCGGGAATGTATTCACCGAAGACGCCGTACATCAGCGCCAGCAACGCCACCAGCGGCAGCGGCCAGCCAATCGCCCGGCGGGCGGCCTCCAGGGCGAGAAAAATCAAAAACACGCCGATGGCCATCTGAAGCGGCGTATCGATGAAGCCGTACTGGTAAGCCAACGCCTGCTCGTTGAGCGCGATATAGCCACACGCCGCCACGCCCAGTAGCGTCAGCAACCCGCCGCTTAGCCGTTGAAAGCGGGTGCGCGCCATATACACCAGCACCCAGGGCAGTAGTAGCGCCATGTGCAGCGGCCGGCTGACCAGCGCCGGGGCCAGGCCGTAAAAAATGAGTCCAAGATGAAAAAGGACGCTTGCCGCGCCCAGGGCCACCCACCCCTTCGTCCAAGGGCTTGCCTTGGGCGCGGGCGTTTCTGAAAGAGCCTGCATCGGATATGCCTATCAACACAAACGCACTACAGCGGCCTGGCCGCTGTAGTGCGTATCAGGAAAATAAAGGGGGTTAACGCAGTGCGTCGGGCACGTCAATACCGGCTTCATCGTAATAGCGCAGCGCCCCAGGGTGCAGCGGCGTTGCCAGGTTGTCCAAAAGCGCCGGGGTGATGCTGCCCCACCAGGCGGCTTCTTCGGCCATGGCGTCGCGGCGCTCCCAGAAGGTTTTGGTCAGCGTGTAGGCGGTGTCGTCGTCCATTTGCGCGGTGGTAAAGGCCATGACCGGCAGCGACGTGGTGTTGACGTCTTCATCCACGCCGGGATAGGTACCGCCGGGAATCAATTGCGCCGTCGCGCCGGTTTGCTCGATCTGCTCGTCGGTAAGCGATACCAGCGTGATCGGCATGCTGGCGGCGATTTCGATCACGTTGGGCGTCGGGAAGGAGCTTGCGGTCACGAAGGCATCGATCTGGCCGTTTTTAAGCGCATCCGGACCGCTGCCCAGCGCCGCATCTGCCACGCGAATGTCGTTTTCAAGGCCGAACAGCTCGAAATAGCGCTGCGCTTCCCGGGCGCCAAAGGTGCCGCGGCCGATCAACACGTGCTTACCCGCCAGCTCGTCGAACGACGCCGTCCCCTGGTCGTCGGCCAGCACGAAGTGCATGGTAATGGAAGGGATCGGGAAAAGGCCGCGAATTTCCTGTAGGCGCGGGCCCTGGCGCTGAGCAAAAGGCCCCTCGCCCGCCATCGCCTGCTCGACGAGCGCCGGCGGCGTAGTGAACACATAATTGCCCTGGCGCGCCATCACTTCCATGACGTTTTGTACCGAGCCCTGGCTCTCCTCGAGCGTCAGGATGATGTCATCCTGGGTACCTTCGCGGATCGCTTCGGAAAGCTCGACGCCCATTTGATAATAAGCGGTTCCCGCCGAAGACGATTTATAGGTGATCCGGGTTTCCGCCTGAGCGGCAAAGGATAAAGCACTCAAGGCGAGCAACGTGGCCGATACACTCAGTGCGCGGCGAAGTGAGCAAGTAAAATGGCGCATGGGGTGTCCTCGTTGGGGTCAGCTCTCGATAGAGATCTCTTGATGGCCAGCCCGCGAGGCCGGCGCGGCTAACATACCATGACTTGACGCTCGAGACAGCTACAGCCCGCGCGTACCCCGCGCCAGCGCCTGAGCTGAGCCATGGTGTCATGTCCATAGTGCCATACGGTCTTGTCGACTGGCGGCTTATCGAAACCCGTTTACAGTGCTTTTCGACTAACGGATAAGAGCATTAAGAGATATGCCACTTATGGGCGATATTGGCTATTAGCGAAACGGTTAATTTACTAAAAAAAGATGCATTAAACCAACTTAATACAAACTTCGTTCGTTTTAATTCCGTATTACGATAAAAGCTCAATTGTTAAACTTGGCAGGACTTTTTCGCTCTCTTTAAACTCACAGGAACTTGCTCTCATGCTAACGCTGCATCAAGCCCCACGCCAGCCGCGACCCTCTCGCCGCTGGCTTTTTTGGTTGTCACTAGTGCTTTTTTGTTTGGCTCCTTCCGCGTTTGCGGTGACCGGCGATCTCGACCTGACCACCTCGATAGTGGGTTTTTTTGCGCTGGGCGTGTTCGTACTGGCCTATGCACTGGTCATGGCCGAAGAAAAGATTCACATGCGCAAATCCAAGCCGGTGCTGGTCGCCGCGGGCATCATCTGGGGACTCATTGGCTGGGTATACGTTCAAAACGGGCTATCAGAGGCGTCGGAGTACGCGTTTCGGATGACCCTTTTGGAGTTTACCGAGCTAATGCTGTTTTTGCTGGTGGCCATGACCTACATCAACGCCATGGAAGAGCGCCGTATATTCGATGCACTACGCTGCTGGATGCTGCGTAAAGGGTTCAATTACCGCACGCTGTTTTGGTTGACCGGGGGGCTTGCCTTCGTGCTCTCGCCCATTGCCGACAACCTGACCACCGCGCTTTTGATGTGCGCGGTCATTACCAAGGTCGCCGAAGGCGACCGGCGTTTCATCAACCTGGCGTGTATCAATATCGTGGTGGCCGCCAACGCCGGTGGCGCGTTCAGCCCTTTTGGCGATATCACCACGCTCATGGTGTGGCAGGCCGGGCTCATCGAGTTCCAGGACTTCTTCATTCTCTTCGTGCCGGCGCTGGTCAACTTCCTGGTTCCCGCGCTGATCATGAGCGCCTTCATCAAGAACCAAAAGCCGGGCAGCGTTTACGAGGAGGTCGCCTTGAAACGCGGCGCGCGGCGTATCGTTGCGCTGTTTTTGCTCACCATTACCACCGCCGTGCTGTGTCATACGCTTTTACACCTGCCCCCGGTGCTGGGCATGATGACCGGTCTTGGCTACCTGCAGTTTTTCGGCTTTTACCTGCGCAAAAGCTTACCCAAGTCGCTTGCGCGCAAGCGCGAACGTTACAGCCGCCGGGGCGACAATAAAAAGCTCGAGCAGTTGGGTAGCGTGGTGCCTTTCGATGTTTTCAACCGCGTGGCAAGGGCCGAGTGGGACACGCTGCTGTTCTTCTACGGGGTGGTGATGTGCGTGGGGGGCCTTGGCTTCATGGGCTATCTGGGGCTTTTGTCCGAGGCGCTCTATACCGGCTGGAACCCGACCTGGGCCAACGTGGTGCTCGGCGTGGTCTCGGCGGTGGTGGACAACATTCCGGTGATGTTCGCCGTGCTGACCATGCAGCCGGAGATGGCGCACGGCCAGTGGCTATTGATTACGCTGACCGCCGGAGTCGGGGGCAGCCTGCTTTCGATTGGCTCGGCGGCGGGGGTCGCGGTGATGGGCCAGGCGCGCGGGTCGTATACCTTCATGGGGCACCTTCGCTGGACGCCGGTGATCCTGCTTGGCTACGTAGCGAGTATTCTGGTCCACCTGTGGCTCAACGCGGGTAGCTTCGGCCCGGCCAGCTAGCTCTACCCCCGGCGCCACTCCCAAGGCGCCGGGGCAATCGTCTAACGCTCGAGTATATCCAAAGGCCCGGCGCGTTCGATCACGCGCTGCCAGGTCGGGTCGCTTTCGATGCGTTGGGCGTAGGCGTCGATGCTTGGATACGCCTCCAGCGAGCGCGTGCCCTTCAGCGCCAGAATGGGAAAGCTCATCTGCACATCCGCGCCGCTTGGCCACTGGCCGCCGAAGTTGCCGTGCTTTGCCAGGTGCGCTTCCATGAACGCCACGTGCTGGTCGAGCTGCGGGTCGATAAAGCGCTCGCGCACCGTAGAGCTTATGCCCTTGGCCACGGGCCGCACCAGGGCCGGTGACTGTTTGGGAATCATGCTAAAGACCAGGCTCATCAGCAGAAGCGGCATCAAGGAGCCTTCGGCGTAGTGCAGCCAGTAACGATAATCGACCCAGTCATTGAGCGCGTCGGTATCCGGCTTGAAACGCCCGTTGCCGTAGCGCTCGATCAGGTAATCGATAATCGCGCCAGACTCGGCAATGACCAGCTCGCCGTCGGTAATCACCGGCGATTTGCCCAGCGGATGCACGTCCTTGAGCTCTTTGGGTGCCTGCTGGGTTTTGGGGTTGCGCTTATAAACGCGAATCTCATACTCGAGTTCCAAAAGCTCTAAAAGCCAGATAACCCGGTGGGAGCGCGATTTCTCGAGATGGTGTACGTGGATCATGGCCCTTCCCTGTCGTCGATGGCGGTATTGCCTGCTGCTATCGTCTGGCCGGGCTTGCCAGCCAGACGTCATCCATTACAGCTTGGCCTGGGAGCGGTAGCTTTGCCACCAGCGCGAAAGCATCTCCCGCGGCGGCCACTTGCCCTGAAGCCAGGGCCGGAGCAGTCGGGTCGAGAGCGGAATAAAGATAAACACCATGACCGGAGTGAGCGCTAGCGTGCTGACCAGCACACGGGGGACCAGCGCCCAATCGGCCAAAAAAGCACCAAACAGCGCCTGAAACACCAGCGAAATGGGAAAGAACGCCAGCCACACGGCCACTGCTTGCTTCCAGCGCGGCGGCGGCTCGCCCCCATCCATTTGAAACCAGGCGCCAAGCCCTGTGGCGCGCTGTTCGATCGGGGCATCGTAAAGCCCCTTGCCCCGCTTGAGCCAGCCGCCCCGCGAGGCCGAATGCTGCCAGGCGTTGAGCGTTTGGTGGCTACTAAAGCGAAAAACGATTTGATATTCGTCGTCGCCCTTGGGCGGCGCCAATACGCCGGAGCCCAGGTAGCCGGGGAAATCCGCCGCCAGGTCACGGCCTTCGTTCAACCAGCGGTTAAAGTCCTGATAGCGGCCGTCGGCCACGCGGCGGGCCACCATCAAGGTAACGGGTGAGGCAGACATGGGTTATCTCCTGATCAATGAAGCAGCTTGCCGGGTAGGCCGCTGCCAGCCGCCGGGGCGGGTAAGCCCTGGGCGAGCGTCTCATTATAGAGGCAATATGCGTGCCAGTGGAGTCTAAACCTGGGATTTAATGGTGGATGGGCGTCGAGCGCTCACCGCGCTGAAAAGCACGTACGCGCTGGTAGATGGCAATGGCCTCGGCAACGGCCAGCTCTTCGTCCTCCGAAAGCCAAAGTGCCTCCGTGGGGTGGTGTTCATCGGCAAGCAGCGCGTTCACATCGCGCCGGTGGCGCTCCAACAACACCTCCAGCGCCAGGCGCAAGCGATACACCTCCAGTGTAAAGTGCTCTTTTTGCTCTTTACGCCTTATCACCTCGAACGGGTCGCTGGCGCTTTCGATCAAACTTTCGAGCGTATTGAACACCAGTTTTTCCGCGAGGTTCAGGTTGGGAATAACGCCAAGCACCAACTCCCCGAGGGTTGTCGTTACTGCCTTTTGGGAGTGCATTTAAAATCACCTTCGAACAAAAACGATACGACTAAAACGACCTTCTTCGGTAAAGATCAGCCTAAAAACGCCGTGAACACCGTCTTGGTCCACTACGCGACGAAGCGCTTCAGCGGGAAACACGACCCAGCGGCCATCGAGACTGCGTGCCCGTACATTGTTATAGCGCCCTTCGTAGTGCGCCAGGCACTCACGCTGGGTCAGGTTAAGGATAACATCGATAGAGGGCATGATCGGGGCTTCAAAAATCACTCAAACTAACATCGTTCGACATTTATCGCAGGCCTTTCGATAACGGCTTGAGGGTTTGCCAATCGAGACGCTCGGGCCACTGCTCGATCCAGCCAGGCACCTGGCCGGCGGCCATGGGTTTTGCGATACCGTAGCCCTGGGCCAGGTGGCAGCCAAGTGCCATCAACGCGCTGGCGTGGGCCAGCGTTTCCACACCTTCGGCCAACATCGGTTTTTTAAACCGATTGGCCATATAGATCACGCTCTCGACGATCGCCATGTCATCGTTGTCGATGAGCATATCCCGCACGAAGCTTTGATCGATTTTAATCAGGTTCACCGGCAGCTGGCGAAGGTGGGTCAGCGACGAGAAGCCGGTGCCGAAGTCGTCGATCGCAAACCCGACCCCCAGTGCCTGGCAGCAGGTCATGTTGACCAGGGCTGACTGAATATCGTGAATGGCAGCGCTTTCGAGCACCTCCAGCTTCAAAAAGCGGGGGCAAACGTTGGGATACGCCGCCAAACACGCCGACAAGCGCTGACTGAAGTCCTTCGCCAGAAGATGAGCCGGGCTGATGTTGACGCTGACCGTCAGCGCCAGCCCTTGGTGTTGCCACACCGAGAGCTGGCGCAGCGCTTCGTTGATCACCCATTCGCCAAGCTCTACCTCGAGGCTGGTGGTTTCGATGGCCGGTAAAAAGGCCGCCGGCGCCAGCAGCCCATCTTCCGGGTGCTGCCAGCGAATCAGCGCCTCCAGACCAATGACCTCGCCGCTTCGCATATCGATTTGAGGCTGGTAGTAAAGGCGCAGCTCCTGATGGCTGAGCGCGTCGACGAAGCGCTTGCGCTGTTCGTGACGCGCGCGCAGCAGCCGGTCTTGGAGAGGGTCGAAAAAGTGGTAGATATTGCGCCCGCGCTGCTTGGCGCGGTACATCGCCTGATTGGCATGGCGCAGCAGTACATCGCCCTGGGTATCATCTTCCGGGTAAAGCGTGACGCCCAGGCTCACCGTCAGGTAGATGCTTTGCCCATCGATCAACAGCGGCTGACGAATGGAGTCCAGCAGCGCCTCGAAATATGCCTGGTCCACGCCGTGGTGCAACAGCAGCACGAACTCGTCGCCGCCTACGCGGGCCAGCACGTCATCGCCAAACAGCAGGTGGCTGACGCGCTGGGAGAACGTGGCGAGAATCGTGTCGCCGCACTGCGGCCCCAAACGCTCGTTGATCGTTTGGAAGTAGTCGATGTCTAGCGAACACACCGCCAGCGGAAGCCCTCTGGCATCGGCGTGGGTAATGGATTCCTGGATCAGCTGGGTCAAAAGCTGCAGGTTGGGCAGGCCGGTCAGCGAATCGAAATAGACCTCACGGTTTAGATGCCGCGCATGGGCCGGGATGGCCGAAAGGTCCGAGAGCACGATGACGTGGTAGACCACCGCGCCCTGCGCGTCGCGTACCCGGTTGGTCGACATCATCGCCGGATAGAATTTGCCATCGTGGCTTTTGTAGCTGACCTGGCTCTTGCCGCGATCACGAAACTGCGCTTCCTCGCGTACCAGCCGCGATTCGTGGCTATCTTCCAGCGCCAGAATACTGAACGACTGGGGCGACTTACCCATCGCCTGTTCCCGTGTAAGCCCGGTCAGCTCGCAAAACGCCGGATTGACGTCGAGCACTAGGTTGTCGGCATCGGTAATGATAATGGCTTCGTTGGCGTAGCCGAACGCGGCCTCGCTGGGCGAGAAAGAGCCGCCGACGTCAATGACCGACAGCGGTGCACCGGGGCCTAAAGACGGCGCAATATCGGTTTTTTGTGGGGTCAATGAACTGCTCCTTAAGCAGATCGAGCAGCAGGCTTTATGGCGCCCGTCTTACTCTCTTATACAATCGACACACCGGTCACTGATACCGCTTGCTTGACCACCTTTGCTGACACGCGTGACTGACACGCGTAGCTCATACTGTTCGTCACTCGAACGAACCATCGAGTGGCCGGGCCACGGCTCCCTGAACCTCTAAACCTGGTCGCGCCCGGCGTTACGGTATTAAAACCCTCATACCCGCATCAGGGTAATTCTCATTTCGTCCAGGATAACACTATTAACACTTTCCCGACGTGCTTGCATTAAACGTACGAGGTTTACTTATCCGCTCAAGGCGCCAGGGCGGCGGCGCCTAAATAGCGCTGTTCCCAGTAGTCGATATCCAGCGGCACGCTCACCACGTGACGCCCGGAGCCCGGGGCGTGAATCATCTGACGGTTACCCCGGTAAATTCCGACGTGGGTCGCCTTGGAGCCGCTGCCAAAAAACAGCAGGTCCCCCGGGCGCGGCGTTTCCGTGTTGGGTAGCGCGCGGTACTGCGCGTCGGCGGTGCGGGGCACGCGCAAACCGGCGGCGCGATAGGTCATCTCGACCAGCCCCGAGCAGTCGAGCCCCTTGGGGGAGTTGCCGCCAAAGCGGTAGGGGGTACCGATCGCCTGCTGGGCGTGGGAGAGAATAAGCGCGCGCTCCATCGAGACACCCGCCATGGTGCCGGGGCTGGTTCCCGGCGCGGTGGCGATCTCTTTACTGGCGCACCCGGCCAGTAGAAAAAGGGCCAAAAGCGGCCCCAGACGGCGAAGACCAGGGACGTAGAACGAGGCAAACGAAAACAAAGTGGTCGACATGGAGCACTCAGCCAATTGAAGTGGGATGCCTTCATCATGGCCCAAGCCGCGGCCCCCCGCCACTGGATCCTGCGCCTGGCGCGTCAAATCATGGCGTGGCGCACCCGCGCCGAAACCCACTCGGACACCAGCACCGTGGCAAAAATCATGACAAAGATCACGCTGACTTGGCTCCAGGCGAGGCTGTTGATCGAGGCGTTCAACTGAAGGCCGATACCGCCCGCACCCACTAGTCCCAGCACCGTCGATTCGCGGATATTGATATCCCAGCGATACACGCTGATGCCTGCAAAAGCGGGCATGACCTGGGGCAACACGGCGTAGTTCATCACTTGCAGGCGGCTGGCGCCGGTGGCGCTGATCGCCTCCACCGGAGTCGGGTGGATCTCCTCGATCGCTTCATACAAAAGCTTGCCCACGAAGCCGATGGAGCGCAGCGCGATGGCGATGATGCCCGCCAGCACGCCGGGGCCGACGATGGTGACCAACAGCATCGCCCAGATCAACGAGTTGATCGAGCGCGACGAGACGATGACCGTCAGCGCCGCACTTCGCACCAGCGGGTGCGGCGTGGTATTACGCGCGGCCAGAAACGCCACGGGAAAAGCCATTAAAATGCCCAGCGCCGTGCCCAGGGTCGCGATGTTGATGGTGTCCCACATGGGCTGCCAGAGCCTTGCGGCGTATTCCCACTTGGGCGGCAGCATCCGGCTGATCAGATCGCTCCCCTGGCGCCCGGCGTCCAGGGCGAACACCCACATGGTGTTGTCGGAAATCACTTTCCAGCAGAGCAAAAAGAGACTTGCCCCAAAAAGCCAGCCACCGAAACGCAGCCACTGAGCGCGAGACGTGCGCCGCTGCCAAAGCGGCACGCCGGTAGCGGAGGTTGAAACGGGCATCGCGGGCTCCTATTGAGTAAAGCGGCGGACGTGGCTGGAGGCGTATTCGCTCAGCAGCACGATCGCGATGATGATCAGCAAGATAGCCGCGGACGTGCTGTACTCGTAGCGGCTCAGCGAGGTGTTTAGTGTCGCCCCGATACCGCCGGCGCCGACGATGCCGATCACCGCGGACTCGCGAAAGTTGATATCCAGCCGGTACATGGAGAGCCCGATCAGACGCGGCATCACCTGGGGCTGCACGGCGTGGTTCATCACCTGCCACCAGCCGGCGCCGGTGGCGCGCACCGCCTCGACCTGGCGCGCGTCAAGATCCTCGATATCTTCGGCGAGAAGCTTGGCCATGAAGCCGATGGTGGCAAACGCCAGGGTGATCATGCCCGCCAGCGGCCCGAAGCCGAACATCACCACGAACAGGATAGCGATGATGATTTCCTGAAAGGTGCGCGAGATGGCAATGATCGCGCGGCACAGCGCGTACACCGGCAGCGGTGCGATATTACGCGCCGCCCCGAGCCCTACGGGGATGGCCAGCAGCACACCGATCACCGTGGAGGTGAGCGTCATGGTCAAGCTTTCCAAAAGGCCCGCGATGATATCGTTTTGGCGGCTAACGAAATCCGGCTGCGTGAACGCTGCCAGGAAATTGACTGCCCGCCCGGCGCCTTCGGCGACCCGCGCCCAGTTCACCTCGACGGAGGCCAGCGCCAGCACCAGATAAACGCAGAGGCCGAGCAGAATGCCCCAACGAAGCCGCGGGCTCTCGATAAACGGCCGCCGCCGCCACTGGCCGGCGCGGGCTGCCCGCTGACGCGCCTGGGCGTTTCCGGCACTCATCGCCCGCCCTCGCCGGCGACCGCCGGAAACGGTTGGGACCTTCGAGCAGAATCGCCACGCCCCATGGGCCGCGTGCTCTCCTCAAGGGTTGGGCCGTCCGCCTCCTCGGCGGGTTCGGCGCGGGTGTCCCACTCCTCCTCCCCGTAGATGGTAGTCAGGATATCGCCGGTCAGCTCGCTCGGAGAGCCGTCGAAGACGGTCCGTCCCGCGTTGAGCCCCACGATGCGGTCGGCGAACTGCTGGGCCAGCGCCACATCGTGGATATTGATGATCGCGGCCAGGCCGCGCTCGGCGCAGAGCTCGCGAATCAAGCGCATGATCTGACGCGAGGTTTTCGGGTCGAGGCTCGCCGTGGGCTCATCCACCAGCAGAAGGCTTGGGCTTTGCAGTAGCGCCCGGGCAATGCCCACGCGCTGGCGCTGGCCGCCGGAGAGCGCGTCGGCGCGCTTGTCGATAGCGTGCTCGAGCCCCACCCGCTCCAGCAGGCGAAACGCCTCAGCCACGGCGTCCTCGGGGTAGCGGCGCAAAAAACTGCGCCAAAAACCGACGTAGCCCAACCGCCCAGAGAGCACGTTCTCCATCACCGTGAGCCGGTCGATCAGCGCGTACTCCTGAAAGATCATACCCATGGAGCGCCGCGCGCGGCGCAGCGCGCGCCCGGAAAGCCCGGTCAGTTCGAGTTCGTCCAGCCGAATGCTGCCTTGGGTTGGCTCGACCAGGCGGTTCACACAGCGAATCAGGGTGCTTTTACCCGCCCCGGAGGGGCCGATCAACGCCATGACTTGCCCTTTGGGCAGCGAAAGCCCGATATCGGTCAGGGCATGATCCCCGGTGGGGTAGCGTTTGCCAACGCCGGTTAGGGTAAGCATTGAAACACCTCCTCTGGATAGCAAGCCGGCCGAAAGGATGCCCTTTCGGCCGGCGTTCGTGGTGCGTCAGCGCTTAGTCGCAGTCGTAGGTCACATCGTTGGCGTCGGCGATGGTACGAATGACCGACCAGTCTTCTTCATAGGTGATGGGAATGAACTGCGCTTCACCGGAGTTGGCGAACTCTTCTTCCAGCGCTGTGCCTTCCCAGTCATAGCTGAAAAACGCGTCCTGAATCTGCTGGGCCAGTTCCGGATCGAGGTTGTGGGCCAGGCCGTAGCCGGTGGTGGGGAAGGTTTCCGAGGTATAAATCACCTCGTAATCGCCTTCGTTGACCACACCCCGGGCCAGCATCCGCGTGGCGACGGAGTTGGCGATGGCGGCGGCGTCGTAATCTTCGTTGACCACGCCCAGAATGGAGTTGTCGTGGGAGCCGGAGAACGCGGTTTCGAAGTCTTCGCCGGCTTCCATGCCGTATTCCGAGCGCAAAAGCGCCGAGGGCGCGCGAAAGCCGGAGTTGGAGGTTTCCGAAGTGAACGCCATCTGTCGTCCTGCCAGGTCCTCGACGGCTTCGATACCGCTGCCCGGATAGGTGATGATCTCCATCTCGTAGCCGAAGCTTCCGTCGTCCGCCGCCATCATGGCAAACGGCCTAAAGCCGCCACAGTTGACCGCTACCGGCACGCCGCCGGTATTGAAGCCCGCTACGTGCAGGCGTCCGGCGCGCAGTGCTTCCTGCTGGGCGGCGTTGGACTGTACCGGGAAAAACTGCACGTTCTTGCCGGTCGCCTCGCTCAGGTGATCCAGAAAATCCGCCCACACCTCGGCGTACACCGCCGGGTCTTCTACCGGCGTGTAGGCAAATACCAGCGTATCCGGGTTGACCCACTCGGCGGCGTCTTCGGGTACGTCGGCTACCATGTCACCGTCGTTATCGGTATAGCGCGATGAAAGATCGGCGGTGGCGGTGAGCGCGGTCAGGGCGAATGCGCCCGTGACCGCAGCGCTTAACAAAGTACGAGAAAGAGAGAGCGTCGACATACATCACCCAAAATGTTGTTTGAAGTAGCGCTATGCTGACAAGCCCGGGTGACAACCCTGCGACACTTGCATGACGCCTTTATGACGCCTTTATGACGCCGCGGTGTAAACAGCGGGGGCGGACCCGTCGCCGCGGCGCTCGACGAAAAGGCTATTACCGGCGATTTTCTTGGCCTGATGCTTGAGTTCCGAAAGCTGCCCGGCGATCTCCAGCGCCCGGCAGCTCGTGGTATCGAGTATCGGCTTGACCGCGATCGACACGCTGACGAAGGCAAAAAAGTCCGCCTCTCCCCGGCGGTTTTCAATATGCACCCCGCCCTGCAGGCGGTCGCGCTCGTCGAAAAAGCCTGGCGCCATCACCTCGAAGGAATCGAGGATCTGGCGGCACACGCCCTCCCAGTGATCCAGCGGCAGCAGCATCATGAAATCGTCGCCGCCGATATGGCCGATAAAGCCGCCGGCGCTGTCTACCTGGGCCTGTAAAAGGCGCGAAAGCGCAATGATCACCTGGTCGCCCCGGGCGTAGCCGTAGGCGTCGTTGAAGGCTTTGAAGTTGTCCAGATCCACGTAGGCCGCCGCAAAGGGCTCGCCCTTCTCCAGCGTGTGCCCCAGGGTTTCGTTGATCAAAATATTGCCTGGCAGCCCAGTCAGTGGGTTGGCGTGGCGCGCCTGACGCACCTGGATGGCAGTGATCTCGCGCAATAGATCGACGATGCTGCCCATCCCCAGGTAGCGTCCCGCCTCGACGATCACGAAATCCTCCTGTTCGATATCGCGGCTGTCCGTGAGCTGCTGGCTGAGCACTTCGAGTGGCGTATCCGCCTCGGCGATCAGCGGTTTGGTATCCGCTACTTCCAGCACCTTGCGTTTGGCGTAAAGCGCGTGGCTATAGGGGTTGGTGAACAGGGTCAAGAACGCGCTGCGCCGCACCACCGCCACGGGCATCTCCCCTTCGACCACCGCCACGCAGCGAAGCGAAGGGTGGTGGCGAAAGCGCTCGGCCAGCGTGATCACCGAATCCTTGGCCCCGACGGTGTCGATGGTCCGCGAAATGGCCCGGGCGGTGCGTCCGGACCCGCTCGCAGGCCCCGGCGCTGGCAGTTGCATGTTCAGGGTAAACGGCGGATCGATACTGGGGCGGGCAAAGTAAAACCCCTGCAGCAGCGCAAGCCCCCGGTCGAGCTCCCAAAGGCAGAGGTGCTCGGCGGCGGTCTCCACGCCTTCGGCAATGAGATGGCAGTCGAGGCTTCGCGCCACATCCAGAATCGAGCGCAGAAATTCGCGCTTGGCGGGCTCCTGGTCGATGCCGGCAATGAAGTGACGGTCGAGCTTGACGAAATCCGGGCGTAGCTCCGCCCAGTGGCGAAGACTCGAGTGCCCGGCGCCCAAATCATCGAGGGCGACCTGAAAGCCCATGTCGCGGTAGTGGTCCACCGCCTGGCGCATCAGTGCATAGTCGTGAATCGGCACGTGCTCGGTCAGCTCGATCACTACCCGCTTTGCGGGCAAGCCGCTTTCGCGTACGAAGCCCAGGGTCAGCCCCTCTTCGAAGTCACGCTCGACGATGGTCAGCGGCATCACGTTGAGAAACAAGAACCCGGGCAGTCCAAGCTCGGCAAAACGGCGAATAGCCAGGCGCCGGCACAAAAGATCCAGCTCGACCAAATGCCCCGCCTGCATCGCCACGTCGAAAAGGCGCAGCGGCGAGTAGAGCGGCGAGTTTTCGGGCCCGCGCGCTAACGCTTCGTAGCCGAATATCGCCTGCTGGCTGGCATCCACGATGGGCTGGAACACAATGGTCAAGTCCTCGTTTTCAAGAATGTGGTTAAGCCATTGAGTGTCTTGAGCAGTCATGTGTCGGGTGCCTTTGCAAACGCCGTCAGCCAAAAACTGACTACAGCGTCCTGAGTGCCGGGGGGAGGTTCGATCCAAAAAGATTGAGATATTTTGATGACGCTTTTATGACACCCGGTGTCGCGTGGCGTCATGCACCCGGGGCCACCACGGGGAGTTCGATGGCCACGTAGACCCCGCCGGCTTCGGCCCGCGTAAGGTGCAGCGTGCCGTGGTAAAGCGCCACCAAATCCGCGACGATGGCAAGCCCCAGGCCGCTATTCGAGCGCTGCTCGTCCAGCCGCGTGCCCCGGGCAAGCGCGGCCTGACACTGCGCCTCGCTCATGCCGGGGCCGTTGTCGCTAACGCTCATCAACAGCGTCTCGCCTTGGGCGTCCACGCAAAGCGTCACCTCGCTTTGCGCCCAGCGCAGCGCGTTATCCAGGAGGTTACCGGCGATTTCCTGAATATCCTGACGGTCCATACGGACCTTCGGGCGCGCTTGCCAATCGGCGCTGAGCGCGACCTGGCGACGGTGAGCCAAGCGGGAGAGGCCCTCGATCAACCCGGAAAGGGCCTCGTCGAGGGCGATGGGCGCCAGGTGCAGGCCCTCGCCGGCCGCCGAGGCGCGGGCCAGGTGGTGGCGTACGGCGCTATCGATGCGCGAAAGCTCGGTATCCAGCCGCTCGCTGTGTTCACCGGGCAAATGCTTTAGCTGCAGGCGCATCACGCTCAGCGGCGTTTTTAGCGCGTGGGCCAGGTTACCCGCCGTGTGGCGGCCACGCTCGATCAGCCGCTGATCGCGCACGAGCACTGCGTTCATCGACCCGGCAAGCGTTGCCAGCTCCTCGGGCAGTTGCGTATCCATGCGCTCCGCGGTGGCCTTTTCCACTTCGCGAAGGTTGGCGTTCATGCGCCGAAGCGGCGCCAGCCCCCAACGCACCTGTAACGCCAACACGCCCATCAAGAGCGCGCCGAGCGTCAAAAGCCCCAGCCATAAAAGCCGCTGGAACCGGGCGATGCTCGCTCCCAGCTCGGTCTCGTCCGCGGCCACGCTGACGTGCAGCGGCGTATCTAGCGGGGCCAGATAAATATCGCGCTCGAGCACGCGTAGCGGCTGGCCGCGGGGGCCTTTTAGGCTTCGCGCGCTTATCCGGCGGCTGTCGGTCACCGGCAGGCGCTGGTCCCAAAGCGAGCGCGAGGCGAGATGGTGCGTGTTTTGGTCGGTGATTTGCCAGTACCAGCCGGAAAACACCTGATCGAAGCGGGGATCGCCCAGCGCGCTTGGATAGCGCAGGGTATCGCTTGCGGCGTCGAACGCCACCCCGGCGATCACCACGTTCAGCGTCGCTTTTAGGCGCTCGTCAAAGGCGGTTATGGCGGCGGTACGGTAATAATGCGCAAGCCACGCCCCGGAAAGCGGCAGCGCCAGCGCAATGATGACGAGTGCGGCGAGCAGCAGCCGCGTGGCGATCGAGCGGTGGGACCAGCGCTTGCGCAGTTGGCTCCAGACAAGCCGGCCGCGGTTAGCCGACATCCGGCGCCTCGGCCAGCAGACGATAGCCCTGGCCTCGAAGCGTGGCAAAGCGCCAGCCCCCAAGCTTGCGGCGCAGCCGACTGATCTGCACGTCGATCACGTTGGAGTCCGGCTCCTGGTCACGGTCGTAGACGTGCTCGGCGAGCTCGCCCCGGCTGACCACCCGCGGGGCGGCGTGCATCAAATAGCTCAGCAGGCGCGTCTCCTGGGCGGTCAGGCTGACCGGGCGTCCGGCAAGCGTCACGTGCTGGGTGTGGGTATCCAGGTGGAGCTCGCCCACCTTGATGACCGGGTGCGCGTAGCCGTGGGTGCGGCGAACGATTGCGCGCAGGCGAAAGAGCACCTCGGCGGGCTCGAAGGGTTTCGTCACGTAGTCGTCGGCGCCGGCGCTAAAGCCCGCGGCCTTGTCCGCCCAACGCTCGCGGGCGGTGAGAATCAGCACGGGCAGGTCGATACCGTCGTCGCGCCAGGCGCTTAGCCAGCGCGTGCCATCGCCGTCGGGCAGGCCGACGTCCAGAATCAGCGCGTCATACGCCTCGACGCGCACCAAAAAATCCGCTTTTTGGCCGGTGGCGGCATGCTCCACCAGCCAGTCGCCCTCTTTTAGCGCCTGGCCGAGTTCAAAGGCCAGCGCCTGGTCATCCTCTACCAATAAACACTTCATGGCCCGCCACCCTCGACGCTTTCGCGCTGCATCTCGTTGATACGCACGCCTTCGATTTTCATGAGCTTGCCGCTGCGCCCGTCAAACTCGAATTCGACGACCTGCCCCTGGGGGCCGAGCATCTTGATCTCGTACTCGATGTCGCCGTCGTCGCGCTCCATCTCGACCTCGATGACTTCGCCCAGGTAGCGCGCTTCCAGCCAGTCCAGAAGCGACTCCAGGCTCACCGCCTCGCCCGAGCGCACCTGGTCATGCAACCCTTCCCACTGCGGGTCCGCCCCCACGCTTTGGACGCCAAGCCACGCCACCAGCGCCACGGCCAGGGGCCAGCGGCGCTTAAGGCGCGATGAATGAGGCGTTAAAAGCGTTTTCATGGTGTCAGCATGCCAAAGTCGATATGAACGTTGGATGAACGGCGCCTTCAGGTTAGCGACAGACGCGCGGTGCTATAAAAGGGGCGTCGCATCGGCAAGCGCCGGTGCGCGTTGATCATTCACCCCGTATCGCTCAAGAAGGAGTTTGACATGAATCTTACGAAAAAAGTGCTGATGATGCCGGCCACTGCCCTGCTGCTAAGCGCAGCGGCGGGCGCAGCCCAGGCCGACGAGGGCCTGGCCCTCGAGCGCCTCGACGACGTGCTCGGCTATACCGCCGACTACGGCTTTACCCAGTACCAGGAAATCAGCGTCGAAAGCGGCGACCATGTCGAGGTCGAAGGGTGGCTCGATGACGAGTGGTTCGCCGATATCGAGTTCTCGCTGGACAGCGGCGAAACCCTGCAAGAAGAGCGCGAACGCCTGGTCAGCGGTGCCTGGGGCATGAGCGAAGACGATATTCGCCAGGCATTCGAAGTCGCTTCCGAGGAAGGCATGGTGACCTTCGAGGAGATCGACATGAACCAGAGCGGTATCATCGACATCGAAGGCCGCAACGCCGAGGGCCGCGAGGTCGAGCTGAGCGTGCGCCAGGGCTCCTACGAGATTACCGCGATGGATCGCGACTAGCCTGGCCGCACCCCAGCGTATTGCATCATGGGGTGTTGCAGCATGTCGCAAAGCGGGCCCTGACGAGGGCCCGCTTTTTTCGATGCGCGTGTGTTTATCGACTTTCCTGGCAAGTGTTTATCGGCTTTCCTGACAGTTGCCCCGCGCCATGATCGCCTCGGCGATACGCTCGATTCCCTGGCGGTAGGCCGCCTGACGATAGGTCACCTTCTCCTCTTTGGCGCGCTCGAGCACCAGGCGCGCCTCGCGCTCCAGCTTTTCATCGAGACGCTGGTTGACCTCCTCTTCGCTCCAGGCTTGGCCGGCGCGGTTTTGTAGCCACTCGAAGTAGCTCACGATCACCCCACCGGTATTGGCCAGCACATCGGGCAGCACATCGATGCCGCGATTGTCGAGCTCGCGGTCGGCGTCGCTGGTGACCGGGCCATTGGCAATTTCCAGAATCATGCCGGCCTGGATATCGCCGACGTTATCGCCGTGCACCTGGTTTTCCAGCGCGGCCAGGGCCAGCACGTCGACCTCTAGCGCCAGTAGCTCGGCGCCCTCGATGGCCTTGCCCTGGCGGCACTTGGCGAGCGCGCCGTGTTTTTCCTTGGCCTTTTGGGCCGCGTCGATATCCAGCCCCGCCTTCTTGTAAATGCCGCCACTGGAGTCCGACACCGCCACGACCTTGTAGCCCCGAGCGCTTGCCTGTCGGGCGAAATACGTCGCCGCATTGCCAAAGCCCTGCACTGCGACGGTGGTGTCTTCGGGCTTGCGGTTTTGTTGCTCGGCCCACAAATCCAGCACCTTGAGCGCGCCGTGGCCGGTGGCCGCCACCCGGCCGGGGGAGCCACCCAGCGGCAAAGGCTTACCGGTGATCGCCGCCGGTGCCCGGGCGCGCACGATGTTCTCGTACTCGTCGATCATCCAGCCCATCACCTCGGCGTCGGTGTTGACGTCCGGGGCGGGAATGTCACGATCCGGGCCCATCACGTCGGCAATGGCGCGAATGTAGCCCCGCGCCAGGCGTTCGCGCTCCAGCGATGAAAGCGCCTTGGCATCGACCTGGACCCCGCCCTTGCCGCCCCCAAAGGGGAGGCCGACGACCGCGCACTTGATCGCCATCCAGAAGCTGAGCGTGGTCACCTCGTTTTGGTTGACCTGCGGGTGAAAGCGCACGCCGCCCTTGGCTGGCCCCAGGCTGATATCGTACTGAACGCGCCAAGCCGGAAATGCCTGCAGGCGGCCATCGTCCATGCGCACCGGTATGCTGACCTGTAGCGAAAGCGCGGGCTGCATCAGTCGCGCCCGAGCATCGGGATGGATATCCAGCGCGTCGAACACCTCCTCCAGCCGCGAGTGGGCGTCCTCGAAAAGCGCCGCGCCGGTTTGCGGCGTAAGCGCCTGGGCCTCAACATGCGACGGGGCGGGGCCACTTTTTTTAGCTGCCCGTTTGTTTGACGAGCTGGCGGGGGCATTCTGCTTTTTGGTTTTCGAATTAGCCATTAACACACTCCGTTGCATCGTTGGGTAAAGGCCGGGGCTTGCGTAAGCTCAAGCGTAGCATGCATTGTTTTACTTCGCCCTCGCCCACCCTCAAGCCGCCCACGGGACACCACTATGCCACCAATACCGCCGGCCGACACCCAAGGCGCCTTGCTGGAAGACCCCATCGCCCAGGACCTGGCGTGGCTTCTGGATACGCCGGATTTTGTGGCGTTAAACGGCTACCCGGGCCGCCCCACCCGAGCCGAGCTTGGCCTTGAAAGCGACGTCCAGGTCTGGCTCGAGCGACTGTCACCGGCGTGCCGGGCGGTGGTGAAAAAACGCCTAACGCGCATGGGCCACTACCACGAAACCCTTTGGCATCTGCTGCTCGGCCACGCACCCAACACGCGGCTTTTGGCCCATAACGTTCAAATCAGAGAAAAACGCCTGACCCTGGGCGAGCTGGATATGCTCTACCGCACCTGCGCCGACCCGGCGCCCATCCATTTGGAAGTCGCGATCAAGTTCTACCTGGGGCTCGACGAAGGCCCAAGCGGCGCTACCAGCCAGAACCGCTGGATCGGCCCGGGCGGGCTCGACAGCCTGGCGCGCAAGTGCGCCCATTTGCACGCCCACCAACTGCCGCTTTCCGCCACGCCCCTGGCCCAAAAAACGCTAGGCCACTGGCTGGCACCGCGGGACTGCGCGCCCTTCGAGCCCGGCGCCGGCGCACTCACCCAGCGCCTGGCCATGCCCGGGGTGCTGTTTTATCCGTTTCACGCAACGCTGCCCCCACCGGAAGGCGCAAGCGCGCATCACCGCCGCGGGCAGTGGTGCTATTTGAAGGATTGGGAGGCACTTTTGGCGCGCGAGGGGGAGGTGAAGATGGCCTGGCTGAAGAAGCCTTTCTGGCTGGCGCCGCCGCTAGAGACGGCGTTTGATTCGCCAAAAGCGTTTGGGCCTGCGCTCACGGCGCATATCGCGCAGTACGGCCCCCAGCAGGTCATGCTGAAAGCCGAAGGCGGCGCGGCGCTTAAACGGGTATTCATCGTGCCCAACGACTGGCCGCGGCAGATACCGCTACCGCTTGGGTCATCGAAACCCCGGCCCGGGCGTTAAACGACCACCAGGTTATCCCGGTGGATCAGCTCGTGGGCCTCTACGAAGCCGAGGATCGCCTCGATCTGATGGCTGGGCTTGCCGGCCAGCAGGCGGGCGTCGTCGGCGCCGTAGTTGATCAGCCCCTTGGCGACCCGCTCGCCCTGCTCGTCCACGCACAGCACCATGTCGCCGCGCTTGAAGCTGCCCTGCACATGGCGTACGCCCACCGGCAGAAGGCTCGAGCCCTTTTCACGCAGCACGTTGACCGCCCCGGTATCCAGGGTGAGCGTTCCGCGTACCTGGAGCTGGCCGGCCAGCCAGCGCTTGCGCGCCGCTATGGGGGCCTGGTTGGGCGTCAGCAGCGTGCCCAGCGCCTCGCCGCCCATGATGCGACTAATCACATTGGGCTGGCGGCCGCTGGCAATCACGGTGAGCGCCCCGGAGCGCGCCGCGAGCGTGGCGGCGCGCACCTTGGTACTCATACCGCCCCGGCCAAGCGCCCCGCCGCTGCCCGCCACGGCGGCAAGCCTGGGGTCGTCGGCGCGGCCTTCGTCGATCAGCGTGGCGCCGGGGTTCTCCCGGGGGTCGGCGTCAAAAAGCCCTTCCTGGTCGGTCAACAGCACCAGGGCGTCGGCCTCGAGCAGATTGGCGACCAAAGCGCCCAGGGTGTCGTTGTCGCCAAAGCGGATCTCGTCGGTGACCACGGTGTCGTTTTCGTTGACCACCGGCACCACGCGCATCTCGACCAGGGTGCGCAGCGCCGAGAGCGCGTTGAGGTAACGCTTGCGGTTGGAAAGATCGTCGTGGGTCAGAAGGATTTGCGCGGTCAGCATGCCGTGACGGGCGAAGTGCTGCTCGTAGCACTGGGTCAGGCCGTTCTGGCCGACGGCGGCGGCGGCCTGTAGCTCATGAACCGCAGTGGGCCGCGCCTGCCAACCAAGACGCACCATGCCCGCGGCCACCGCCCCGGAGGAGACCAGCACGACCTCGACACCGCGGCTTTGCAGCTCGGCGATCTGGTCGACCCAGGCGCCGATGGCGGCGTCATCGAGCCCCCGCCCGTCGTCGGTAATCAGGGCGCTGCCGATCTTCACCACCACGCGGCGCGCGCCCCTTAGCGCCTCCCGACCCGGCAACTGTTCACGCTGTTCCATGCCGCCTCTCTTTTGCCCACACCTAAACGTTCGTCGTGATTTACCAGCCGCTGGCTCAGGGCGCGTACTCGACCTCGACATCGAAATCGTCGTCGTCGAAGTCGTCGTCATCGTCCTGGTCGCGCCGCTTGCGGTTGTAGCCCAAACGCGCCTCGGTGCGGGCGACGGACTCTTCTTCCATGCGTTGGCGCATCTCGCGCTCGCGCTCGAAGGCCTCTTCGTCTTCGTTTTCCAGGCGTTGCTGCTCGGTCAGCCAGCGGTGGGCCGCCTGGACCAGCTTATCGGTGCCTTCACTGCCGATCGCCGAGATGCGAAACACCGGGCCCTCCCAGTCAAGCGCATCGATGACCGCCTGGGCGCGGGCTTCGCGCTCCTCTTCCGGCACCAAATCGAACTTGTTGAGCACCAGCCAGCGCGGGCGCTCCGAAAGCGCCGGCGAGAACTCGCCGAGCTCGTGGACGATCGCTTGGGCGGCCTGCACCGGGTCGGACTCATCGAACGGCGCGATATCCACCACGTGGAACAAAAGCCGCGTACGGGTCAGGTGCTTCAAAAAGCGCAGGCCCAGGCCCGCGCCGTCCGAGGCGCCTTCGATCAGCCCGGGCACGTCCGCCATCACGAAGTGCTCGTGCATGCCCAGCTTCACCACGCCCAGGTTGGGCACCAGGGTGGTGAACGGGTAGTTGGCGACCTTCGGCTTGGCGGCGGAAACCGAGCGAATCAGCGTCGATTTACCGGCGTTGGGCATGCCCAAAAGGCCCACGTCGGCCATGACCTTCATTTCGAAACGCAGATTGCGTCGGTCGCCTTCGGTGCCCGGCGTGGTCCGCCGGGGCGCGCGGTTGGTCGAGGACTTGAAGTGAATATTACCCAGCCCACGCCGGCCGCCTTCGGCGACCAGCACGACCTGGCCGATTTCGGTCACATCGGCGATCACTTCCAGGGTGTCCTCGTCGATCACCGTGGTGCCGACCGGCACTTTGACGTGCAGGTCAAGACCGGCCTTGCCGCTCATCTGACGCCCCATGCCGCCCTGGCCGTTTTCGGCCTTGTAGAAGCGCTGGAACTTGAAGTCGATCAGCGTATTGAGCGCATCGTCACCGATCAGGTAGACGCTGCCGCCATGACCGCCGTCACCACCGTCGGGGCCGCCTTTAGGGACATATTTCTCGCGGCGAAAGCTCAGACAGCCGTTGCCGCCCTTGCCTGCCTCGACAATCACCGAGGCTTCATCGACGAACTGCATTGAATTCTCCCGGCCGCTTTCGCCGCCCTTGCATCCCCCGTCTTCACAAAGACCAAGGGGTTAAACAGACAAAAAAGCCCCGCCAATGCGGGGCTTTTCTTTCGTGCGATCGTCCAAGCGCTCAGCGCTTATTCAGAAACGATGCTCACGAATTTACGGTTTTTCGGGCCCTTGGTCTGGAACTGGACCTTACCGTCGTTCAGTGCGAACAACGTGTGGTCACGGCCGATACCGACGCCCTGGCCTGCGTGAAAACGCGTGCCGCGCTGGCGAACGATGATGTTACCCGCGGTTGCCGCTTGGCCACCGAAGAGTTTCACACCAAGGCGTTTGGATTCGGAATCGCGACCGTTACGCGTGGAGCCGGCTGCCTTTTTATGTGCCATCGAAATAGCCTCCTAATTAGGGGAATGGACCGTGTTAAACGGAGATTCCGGTAATTTTGACTTCAGTGAACCACTGACGGTGGCCCTGACGCTTCATGCTGTGCTTACGACGACGGAACTTGATGATGTTGATCTTATCACCACGGCCGTGAGACACGATTTCAGCGGATACTTTAGCGCCGCCGATCATCGGTGCGCCAATGTTGAAATCGTCGCCGTCTGCCACCATCAGCACTTCTTCGAAATCGATGGACTCGCCGGTGGCGACTTCGATTTTCTCGAGCTTGATGGTCTGACCTTCTTGAACGCGGTACTGCTTGCCACCGCTTTTGATAATTGCGTACATGTCGCTCTCCGGACTCGTCATTGAAGCTGGCACCTTATTAAGCCAGCGCTCATCATCTACCGCGCTTTCGCGTCGTGCTCTTAAGACCTGCTGCGAGTGGCGCCCCTTTTGGCAGCCATCTGACAGGGAGCATGATGAGTGGGTCGCGGATTATAGCGTCGTTCGACCTTTACCACAAGCCCCTGGGGAGGTGTCAATCCGGCCGATATCGGCCCCGGGGCGGGGCTCGAAGTAGAGTGCGCCTTGACGCCTTACAGGCGGCCCCATAGCATAATCCCCACTCAGGGCGGTAATTGCCGCTTTTCACCTGCCGCGATGAACAAACTCCATGACTAACGTCTCTCCTAAAACGTCTGCCAGCCCAACGCCTTCACCGCTTCACGCCGTGGTGGCGGGCGACTTCGAGGCCGTTAACCGTACCATTGTCGAGCAGCTCAACTCCAAAGTCCCGCTGGTGGAAACCATCGGCCAGTACATCATCGAAAGCGGCGGCAAGCGCATGCGCCCGCTTTTGGTTTTGCTGGCCGCGCGCTCGCTGGGCTACGAAGGCAACAAGCACATTACGCTTGCCACGCTGATCGAGTTCATGCACACCTCCACGCTTTTGCACGATGACGTGGTCGACGACTCGCACCTGCGCCGCGGCAAAAAAACCGCCAACGACGCCTGGGGCAACGCCCCCTCGGTACTGGTCGGTGATTTTCTCTACTCGCGCTCGTTTCAGCTGATGGTCAACGTCGGCTCGATGCGCATCATGGCGATTCTTTCGAGCGCGACCTGCATCATCGCCGAGGGCGAAGTGCTCCAGCTGACCAATATCGGCAACCCGAGCCTAACCGAGGACGCCTACTTCGAGACCATCCAGGGTAAAACCGCGATGCTGTTCGAGGCCGCCTCGCACAGCGGCGCGGTACTGGCCGAGGCCACCCCGGCGCAAGAACGCGCCCTTCAACATTACGGGCGCTACCTGGGGCTCGCCTTTCAGTTGATCGACGATTTGCTCGACTACCAGGGCGACGCTGATGCAATGGGCAAGAACGTCGGCGACGACCTGGCCGAAGGCAAGCCAACGCTGCCCTTGATCAACGCCATGGAGCGCGGCACCCCGGAAGAGGCCAAGCTGATCCGCCAGGCGATCCGCAAGGGCGGACTCGAGCAGCTCGACGAGGTGCTGGCGATCGTTCACCGCACCGGGGCGCTCGAATACACCCGCAGCCGCGCGGTGGAAATGGTCGATAAAGCCCTGGCGGAACTCGAGACGCTGCCCGAGAGCCCCTATCGCGACAGCATGGCGGATCTCGCCCGCATGGCGATCGAACGCCAGTCCTGAATCGCAGGTTTTATGGGGCGCGGTGAAATTTCTACTTGAAAAGTCCCGCGCTCACGAGTAAGATTCATCCCCGTTATTAAGCGCCGGAATATAGCTCAGCTTGGTAGAGCGCTGCCTTCGGGAGGCAGAGGTCGTAGGTTCGAATCCTGCTATTCCGACCACTAATTGTTAGAAAAATGGCCACTTAGCTCTTCGAGCAAGTGGCCATTTTTTTGTGCCCGGCATTTTGGCTGGCTTTTCGCACCGGCAGTTTTTCAGGCCACGTGAGTGAAAAGCCAGGATGTCGTTTTGCACGATAACCCGCTATTCTGTCTCGAATCGAAATTAAGGGGCGATGCCAGGCTTTACGCTTGGCAAGCTGCCACCTGATTTACTTCCAAGTGCATGACCGTCCTAACGCCGGGGCGACATTCATCATGCCGCCCCGCCACATTCGAGCACCCTCATGTTTTTAAAAACTCTACTCTGGATCGTTCGGGTTCTGACGATTGTTTTGATAGCGGTCAGCCTACTGCCTGAGATTCCCAGCGGTCATTGGTCGATCCGCCTTTGGGAGTTTCCGCGCCTGCAGCTGAGCGTGGTATTGGCCGTCGTGCTGCTGCTTCTGACCTTGCATGCCTGGCTTGGAAGAGCGCGAAAAGAGCACGGCGTGTTGCTTGCGCTGCTGCTGGTAACCGGCGGGTGGCAGGTGTCCCATATCCTGCCCTTTACCCCGGTTTGGCCGAAGGAGGTGCAAGAGGCGGATGCGCGAACCCTCGAGAACCAGTCCACGTTCAAAATCCTGACCGCCAACGTCGACTACACCAATGACCGCTACGCCGAGGCGCTGGATTTGATCGAGCGCGAAGACCCGGACGTCGTGCTGATCATCGAGATCGATCGCGAGTGGGCAGCGGGGTTGGCCCCGCTGGACGAAAGCTATGAGCACTACGTGGGCGAAGTGCGTGAGGAAGGATTAGGCATCGCGCTTTGGTCCCGCGTCCCTCTGCAGGCGCAAGAAGTGGCCCATTTGGTGTCCGAGCGCCGGCCGTCGGTCTTTGCCACCCTGGACGTCCCCGGCATCGGGGCGGTGCGCTATGTCGGCATTCACCCGGTGCCACCGGGGCTTAAAGAGCGCACGCCAGACGATGGCGGCGACGCGGAACGCCGGGACAGCCGGGAGCGCGACGCGGAACTGATGCTCGTGGCCGAGCGCGTCGAACAGGACCCGGACAGCCGCTGGATCGTGACCGGGGACTTCAACGATGCGGCCTGGTCCAATACGACCCAGCTATTTATGGGCTTGAGCGATCTCAAGGATCCGCGCCGCGGAAGAGGCTTATTGAGTACCTACCACGTCGATTATCCCTTTTGGCGCTACCCGATCGACCATCTGTTCGTCTCGGATGGCTTCGAGCTCGTCGCGCTGGACCGCGTAACGCTTGCGGGGTCGGATCATTTCGCCATCACGGCAACGTTGACGGCCGCCGAACAAGACCCGGACGCGCCCGAGGCCTCGGCCCAGGAGCAACAGGAAGCCGATGAGCTGATCGAGGAAGGCGAAGAAGACGCCCGCGAAGAAGGCGTCAGCAGTTAAAGAGCGATCGTACCAAAAAGGGCACTAGAAAAAGGCCACCCCCACCATGCGGGTGGCCTTTTTCGTTGCAAGCGCGGGTGTATCACGCCATCTCGAGTTCTCGAATCGACGCCACCAGGTCGTTGAAGCGCTCGCCTTGAACCGTGACGTGCTCGCGCAGAAGGCGTTCGGTCGTTTTGCCGTCGCCGGCCTCGATCGCTTCGACGATGGCTTCGTGCTCGGCCAGCGAGCTCTCGACGCGCATACGCACCTGAAGCTGCATCCGCCGGTAGGGCTGTAGCAGCGCATGGAGCCGCGCCGCCTCTTGGGCAAGAAACTGGTTATGGCTGGCCGCGTAGAGGCAGTGGTGGAATACACTGTTTTCGTAGTAGTAGCCGTTGGTATCCCCCTGCTCGGCCATGGTGCGGCACGCCTTAAGCGCCTGGGTCAGCGCGACGTGCTCCTGGCCGGAAATACGCCGGGCGGCGAGGCGCCCACAAAGCCCTTCGAGCTCGGCCATGACTTCAAAACGCTCGACCAGCTCGGACACGCCCAACTGGGTCACGAAGGTGCCACGCTTGGGTACTACCTGCACCATGCCCGACACGGCAAGCTGCTGAATGGCTTCGCGAATCGGCGTGCGTGAGCAGGCGTACTCCAGCGCCAGCGCATCCGGGTCGAGGCGCTCGCCGGGGTTGAAGCGCCCGGCGACGATCGCATCTTCCAGCAGGTCGCGCAGCCGCTGCGCCTGGGACACCTTCGCCATAAGTCTACCCCCTCAAGCCTTGACTCATAAATTCTTTGGCTCTATTTGTTATATACAACATGCCGCACTGTTTAATGTTTACCACGCTAACTCACAATTATAAAGCGCTGGCGTCGTAACAAGCAGTACGCCCACCGATTCACAATAAGGCCGATGCGCATGAACATGAATATGACGTTTCTCCAGGGGCTGCTCACCAATATTAGTACGCGTACGCGTCAGCTAAGTAGCGTCCTGGGCAACGAGAAAGACAGCGACAGCCACTTCAAGGGGCTCGCCGCCGCTTGCAAGGGGTTGATGGGTCGTACCGGCGAGGCCTCCCAGATACTGCTGGCGCAGCAAGCGCTGGCGCACTATCAGGCGCTCACCGAGGAGGAGAAACAGGCATTCTTTCAGCTTCTAGCCAACGACTACGCCGCGGAACCTGCCGATATTCACAGCGCCTACCAGGCTTACTGCGAGCGCGAAGACAACGCTTCGCTGGAGCGGCTGTTCAACGCCTGCGAGCCGCGCCGACAAGACCTTCTGCGCCGTTTGAATCTCTGCCCCGGCGGCACCTATGAGCTTGTGAACATGCGCGCCGACCTGCTCAAGCATCTGCACCAATCCCCGGAGCTTTCGGCGCTGGATAGCGACTTTGCTCACCTGTTCGGCTCCTGGTTCAACCGCGGCTTTTTGATGCTCGAGAGCATCGACTGGAACACGCCGGCGGCGGTGCTCGAAAAGATCATTCGCTACGAGGCGGTCCACGAAATCGGCGACTGGCACGACCTGCGCCGCCGTCTCGACCCGGACGACCGGCGCTGCTACGCCTTTTTCCACCCGGCCACCGGCGACGAGCCGCTGATTTTCGTGGAAGTGGCGCTTTGTGACGGCATT
Source organism: Vreelandella sp. GE22 (assembly GCF_968212445.1). Classification (NCBI taxonomy): domain Bacteria; kingdom Pseudomonadati; phylum Pseudomonadota; class Gammaproteobacteria; order Oceanospirillales; family Halomonadaceae; genus Vreelandella; species Vreelandella sp. GE22. The sequence goes on along the minus strand of NZ_OZ309110.1, from coordinate 261,923 downwards.
CCCGGCAACGTACAAAACATTCTGGAGCACGGCGAAGAATTGCCGCTCGAGGACGCGGACACCGCCGTGTTCTACAGCATCAGCAACTGTCAAAAGGGGCTCAAGGGCGTCTCTTTCGGTAACTTTTTGATCAAACAGGTCGTTCAGGAGCTCAGCCGTGAGCTTCCACAGATCAAGAACTTCGTCACCCTTTCACCGGTGCCCGGCTTTGCGGACTGGCTGGATGAGATACGCGGGACGGCCACACTATCCGAGGAGCTCACGACCTATCTGGAGTCCCACGAAAGCAAGGAGCTCTCCTCGCCCGCGCACAAGGAGTTCATGCGTCTGGCGGCCCACTACCTGACAGAGGTCAAACACAAAAGCGGCCAGCCCTTGAACCCGGTAGCGCGCTTTCACCTGGGCAACGGCGCGAGCCTGCACCGCTTGAACTGGCGCGCGGACACCTCTCGCAAGGGTCTGCAGCAGGCCCACGGCCTAATGGTGAACTATCTTTATCAGCTCAACCGTATCGAGCAGAACCACGAAGCGTACAGCATCGATCACACGGTGGTGTGCGCCAGCGACATTCGCCGCCAGGCGAATCAAGCAAGCCAGTACTTAGAGGCGAAGCCATCGGCGAAATCGCCGGCCAAGGCATAAGCCCCGGATACGTTTGACGACAATAACAAGGAGTCTTTTATGAACCATAACCTCTACCTGCACTTTTACCCGCACTTCGAGCGCACGCCGGACAAAGTGCTGATGGACACCCTCGACGGCCAGCGCTACCGCTACAGTGATGTGCTCGGCCAAAGCCGGCGGATCGCCACGACGCTGCTGACGCTTGGGGTAGAGCCTGGCGACCGGGTCGCCGTTCAGGTCGACAAGAGCCCTGAGATCGTCATGCTGTATCTTGCCTGCCTGCAGGTCGGCGCGGTGTATCTGCCGCTGAACACCGCCTACACCGATAGCGAAATCGCCTACTTTCTGGAAGACGCCGAGCCGCGCCTGTTCGTCTGCCGGCCGGAGGTGCATCGCGAGGCCCGCGCCATCGCCGAGAAAAGCGGCGGTGCCCAGGTCGAGAGCCTTGGCACTCGCGCCAACGGCAGCCTGATGGAAAAAGCCGCCAGTGCTGAAGAGACCGACGCCGTATGCGAAGTAGCCGCCGATGACCTGGCCGCCATTTTGTACACCTCGGGCACCACCGGGCGCTCCAAGGGCGCGATGCTGACTCACCAGAATCTGGCCTCCAACAGCCAGGCACTCACCGAGGCGTGGCAGTACAGTGAGAACGATCATCTGATCCACGCACTGCCCATTTTCCACACCCATGGGCTGTTCGTTGCGTGCAACGTCACGCTGATCAACGGCGCGTCGATGACCTTCCTACCCAAACTCGACGTCGAGGAACTGCTCGACCTGATGCCGGACTCCACGGTGCTGATGGGCGTACCGACGTTCTACACCCGCCTGCTGGCAAGCCCGCGCCTGAACCGCGAGGTCGTCGCCAACATGCGCCTGTTCATCTCGGGCTCGGCGCCGCTGTTGGCGGAAACCCACGCCGAGTTCAGCGAACGCACCGGTCACGCCATTCTGGAACGCTACGGCATGACCGAAACCAATATGAACACGTCCAACCCGTATGAGGGCGAGCGCCGCCCGGGCACCGTGGGCACGCCGCTGCCGGGGGTGACGGTGCGCATCACCGACCGGGAAACCGGCGCAGAGCTTGCCCAGGGCGAAACCGGCATGGTCGAACTGACCGGGCCCAACGTGTTCAAGGGCTACTGGCGCATGCCGGAAAAAACCGACGCCGAGTTTCGCGATGACGGCTACTTCATCACCGGCGATTTGGGCCTGATCGACGACAAGGGCTACCTGAACATCGTCGGCCGCGACAAGGACCTGGTGATTTCCGGCGGCTACAACGTCTACCCAAAGGAGATCGAGCAATTCATCGACGACCTGGACGATGTCGAGGAGTCCGCGGTCATTGGCGTACACCATGCCGATTTGGGCGAAGGCGTGGTTGCCGTCGTGGTACCCAAGGCGTCGGCCAACGTAAATGAAGCGCAGATTCTCGAGGCGATCAAGGATGTCCTGGCGCGCTACAAGCAGCCCAAGCGCGTCTTCTTTACCGAGGCGCTGCCGCGTAACGTGATGGGCAAGGTACAAAAAAACCAGCTGCGCGATACCTACGCCGATACGTTCAGCGAGAAGCCGGCGGCCGCCAACGCCTAACCCACCCACTCAAGGCGCCGATGTAACCCCCTGACGACACGGCGCCGGTATCCCCTAAAAACAAAGACAACGATAGGAAAACGCCATGGTAATTTACGGAGTCGCTTTGCTGGCCGGCTGCATGCTGGTCGGCCTATGGGTAGGTGATGTGCTGGGCATGCTGCTCGGCGTGGAGTCCAACGTAGGCGGTGTCGGCATCGCCATGCTGCTGCTGATCTTTCTCGGCGGCTATCTCATCGACAAGAACAAGATGCCCGCCAGCACCGAAAGCGGTATCACGTTCTGGAACGGCATGTATATCCCCATCGTGGTCGCCATGGCGGCCAGCCAAAACGTGGCCGCGGCCATCGATGGCGGGATGATTGCGCTGTTGGCAAGCCTTCTGGCGGTGGCGGCAAGCTTCGCCCTGGTCCCGGCGTTGACCAAGCTGGGCCGCCCCAAAGAGGCCGAAACACCGCCCCCCGCGCCGGATGAAACGCCGGTCGACAAGGTCGCCTCGCGCGCCCCGGCGTCGCGCTCGAAGAAAACCGCCCGCCCTGCCAAATCCGCGCGTCCCACGCGCCCCCACCACGCCCGCTAAGGAGCTGCCACCATGCTTGACTCACTATTGACGCAGCTCGAAACCCAGCACCTGATCGCCGCCTTCGCCCTGGTGGGCGCGGCCATGTACGTGTCCTACTTGGTGAGCGCCAAGCTCACCAACGGGCGCGTCCACGGCTCCGCCATCGCCATCATGGTGGGCCTAGCGCTGGCCTACTTTGGCGGTATTTATACCGGCGGCACCAAGGGGCTAGCGGATATCAGCCTGTTCGCCGGGCTGGGCCTGATGGGCGGCGGAATGTTGCGCGATCTAGCGATCATCGCCACCGCCTACGGGGTGCGTTTTCAGGAGATTCGCCAGGCTGGGCTGAGCGGGATTCTGGCGCTGTTTTTAGGCGTGATCGTCTCCTTCATTGCCGGTGTGGCCGTGGCCTACGCCTTTGGCTACCGCGACCCGGCCAACCTCACCACCATCGGCGCGGGCACGGTGACCTATATCGTCGGGCCGATCGCCGGCGCCTCCATCGGCGCCTCGTCGGAAGTGATTGCGCTCTCCATCGCCGCGGGCCTGTTCAAGTCGATTCTGGTGATGGTGCTCACGCCGATCGCCGCGCGCCGTATCGGCCTGGACAACCCACGCTCGGCAATGATCTTCGGCGGGCTGATGGGCACCACCAGCGGCGTGGCCGCCGGGCTCGCCGCCACCGACCCGAAGCTCGTGCCATATGGGGCCATGACGGCCACCTTCTACACCGGCCTGGGCGCGCTTCTGGCGCCGTCGCTTTTGTACTTCTGCGTGCGGGCCCTCTTCTAGCGCTCCCCCTCAACCGGCAATCGGTAGGCGCTTGCGGCTGAATACCGTAAGCGCCTTCGCCTGGGTCGATTCACACATCGATCAACGCCCCTTGAACGACTCTCACCACGCTTAACGTGCGCCCGTAAACGCAGCCGGTATCCAGACAGCGGATATCGGCGCGCCCTGTTTCACCGCGAAGACTCGACCAGTGGCCGAACGCCCATATGCCGGACTGGATGGGCCAGGCGTCGAACCAGGGCACCAGTGAGGCGCTCTTTTGGGCCGGTGATTTAGCAGTGAAGTCGATGGTCGGGTGGTTCGGGTCGGAGACGTCGCAGTAGCGCATCTCGGTGAAGGCGCAGATGATGTGCTGCCAGCTATCCATGCCGCCCTGGGTATGGCGGTAAGGCGAGAGCGCCAGCTGCGCGAGCCACGCATCGTTTGCCATGCGCAGCACCTGGCTTGCCTGGAACGCGTAGCGCTCGGCCAGCGCCAGACTCCAGCCGGGGAAGATACCCGCGTGGGAGAGCGTCAGCTCGAGCGAAGGCTCGCGCAGCAAAAGCGGCTGCTGGCGCAGCCAGTGCTTCCAGTCGACACTGCCTTTATCACTCAGAACGGGCGCGAGGGCGCCGTCCCCCGACCCATGAGCGCCGGCCAGCTGGCCCAGCAGCCGCGTTTCGTGGTTGCCCAGCACCATCTGGAAGCGATCGCCCAGCGAGGCCACCAGGCGTAGCACCTCCAGGGAGTGCGGTCCCTTGCCCACCAGATCCCCCACGCTCCAGAGCCGGTCTACGTTGGGGTCGAAGCCGATCCGCCCCAGCGCCTCTTCCAGATCATCGATGCAGCCGTGCACATCGCCTACCACATATAAAGCCACGGGCCTCCTTAGGTGAATGCCAGCGCGCTGTGGTACGGAAAGGCGACGCGCAGCGCAGTGCCGCGCTCATGAGGCTGCTCGCTGGTCAAGGAGAGCAGCGTGCCGCCCAGGTCCAGGCGCAGCCGCCACTGGTGGCCCTCGAAAAGGCACTGGCGTACGGTGCCCGAGAGGTAGTTCGTCTTCGGCTGCTCGGCTTCATCCTGCGCGCACAGCCGAATGGAGCCGCTGTGAAGCATCAGGCTCACCGGCTCGCCGGCCACACCCCGGGCCTCTTGCGTCAAGCAGCAGGCCAGGCGCTGGCCGTTGACCGCCACCTGCCAGGTCTGTTCGTCGAGCGGGTGCTCCAGCCGCGCCGTCAGCCGGCTATCGAAGCCGGCAAGCCCCGCCACCCAGGGCGAGGCCGGCTGGGCGAATAGCGTACGTACCGGCCCCGCCTGCTCCAGGTAGCCCTCCTTGAGCACCAAAAGCTCATCGGCGAAGGCGCACGCCTCCAGCGGGTCGTGGGTGACGTAGAGCACGGTCTTGTTCAGCCGCTCGAAAAGATCGGCCAGCTCGAAGCGCATCTCCATACGCAGCTGCACATCCAGGTTGGAGAGCGGCTCGTCGAAGAGCAGCACGTCCGGGTCGGTGGCCAGCGCCCGGGCGATGGCCACTCGCTGTTGCTGGCCGCCGGAGAGCTGCGACGGCAGCCGGTCGCCGTAATCCTCCAGGTGTAAAAGCGCCAACAGCTCGTCCACGCGCTGGCGCCGTTCAACTCGCGAAAGCGCGGTCAGCCCGTAACCCACGATGCGGCGCACGTTCATGTGCGGCCAAAGCGCGTAGTCCTGAAAGACCATGTTGATCGGGCGTTTTTCCGGCGGCAGCGAAAAGCCGGGGCTGGCGATGAGCTGGCCGTTGATGCGCACCTCGCCGCTGTCTGGCTCCTCCAGCCCGGAAATCAGCTTGAGCAGGGTGGATTTTCCGCACCCGGACGGGCCGAGTACCGCCAGCACGCGCCCCGGCGCCAACGTCAGGCTGATATCGCTCAGCGCAACTGCGGGGCCGTAGCGCCGGCCCAAATGAGAGAGTTCAAGCATGGCGTACCTCGGCGTTGTCAGCCGGCACCGGCGTCTTTGGCGGGTGCGTATGCAATAGATGTTGAAACAGTCGCCGCGCGCTCATGTGAACGGCTTGAATCACGCCAAGCGTCAGCGCCGCGGCGACCAGGGTCGAGGCGGTAGACTCGCCGTAGAGCCCCTGCTGGAACATGCGATTGATCACCACGGGCAGCACCTCGTAACCGGGCGGATGAAGAATGGAGGTGATCGCCAGATCGAACACGCTGGAGCCGAAGCTCGCGAGCCCCGCAGAGAGAAACGCGGTTAGCGTCAGCGGCAGCAAGATGGTGAAAAGCCGCCGCCATACGCCCGCCCCCTGCAAGGCCGCAGCGGCCATGAAGGAGTGAGGGATCTGCCCCATCGCCCCCAGCAAGACGCGAATGGCGATGGGAATGGCACCGGCCATACCCGCCAGCACCAGCAAGGCGGGATGGCCGTAAAGGCTGAGCCCCAGGGCGTCGAGCCAGGGGTGGTTCCACAGAAAAATGAACCCCACGCCCAGAATCACCCCGGGCACGGCCAGCGTGATGGTCGAGATCACGTTGATCAGCCCGTTCAGGTAGAACTGGCTGAACGTGAGCAGATACGCCGCCAAAAAAGCGACCAGCAAACTGGCCACGGCGGCGATCGCGGCGATCTGAAACGAATTGGCCAGCGCCGCCCGCAGCCCCGAGCCGCTTGCCAGTACCGTCTGGTAGTGGGCGAGCGTCATATTGCTCGCCGTTACGCCGTCGCCGAGATTGTCCAACAGCGAAACCACCAGGCTGCTGCCCATCGGAATGCCCACCGCGACGGCCACGAAGCCGAAGGCCGCCGCGGTGAGCAGCGGATGCCCGCGCGTCGCCGGCCGGCCCGCCTCGGCCTTGGCGGTCAGAAAATCGAACCGGGAGCGGCGCAGAAGCCACAGATACAGCGCCACGGCCACCACCAGAATCGCCATCAGGTACACCGAGAGCACCCCGGCCAGATCGAAGCGAATCGGCGACTGGTTCATCGCGGTGAAGATGGTGTAGGGCAGCGTGGGAAACCGGTAGGTCGTCGCCAGCGCCGCGGGCAGGCCGAAGTCGCCCAGTGTGTCGATGAACACCAGCACCATGCCGGAGAGTATCGCGGGGGCCAGCAGCGGCAAGCGGATAGTCGCCAGGGTGCGCAGCGGCCCGGCGCCGCACAGGCGTGCCGCGTGCTGATGCTCCTTGACGTGCCACTGCATGGCGGCGGTGATCGCCAGATACGCGAACGGGAAGTTCTTGAAGCACATGATCGCCACCAGCCCCGGCGGCGAAAAGACCGCGGCGTTCACCCAGTCAGCGCCCAGCCACTGGGCGGCGATACCGCTTTTGATGCTGAACAGTATCCACCCTTGGGCGACGATGAACGACGGCACGATCAGCATGGCCCAGGCGCACAGATCCAGCGCCGCCGCGCCCCAGGCCGAACACTGCTGGCGCACCACGGCGAGCGCCCCGCCGATCAGCGTGCCGAACAGCGCCGTATAGCCCGCCAGGTAAAGCGAGTTAAAAAGCGACACGCGCCAAAGCCGGCGATGGAAAAGCTCGGCCAGGTTCGTTACGCCTGCAAAGCGGGTATCGCCTTGCAGGATGCCCGGCCAGAACGCCTGCGCCAGCACCAGCGCCATGGGCACGGCGACCAGCACCAGCAGTACCAGCGTGATCGCCGCACCGAGCAGCGTGTCGGGCTTGAAGCGCCCCAGACCGCGCCGGTTTCTCGTGGCCTGCATCCTAGTAAACGGCCTGATCGGCGAACCAGTTCTTGATCGCCGCCTCGTTCTCGGCGGCCCACTCGGCGGGCGCCACGTTGTAGACGGCGTTCGCCTCGGGGCCATAGGGAAGCGGCGTGACGCCCTCGACCGGCGACAGGAACAGTCCGTCCTTGCCGCCGTTGTCGGTTAGAAACTGCTGTGTCTCGGGGTCGAGCATCCAGTTGGCGAACGCCTCGGCCGCCTCCGTCTGTTCGGTGTCGGCCTGGATGGCGACCCCGCGCGACGAGGACGGCGCGCCGCCTTCCGGCCACACCACCTCGACCGGCTCGCCGGACTCTTTCAAGGCGTAGGCGTTGGGCGAAGAGAGCATCGCCACGGAGATCTCGCCGGAGGCCAGTGCCCGCCCGGTCGGGCCATTGGTGCGAAACACCCGCAGGTCATTATTCAGTATGCCGGAGTAGAGCTCGCGCGCCTGCTCCATGCCCCGGTCGTAGTGCAGCCAGGCAACACATGGATACGCCGGTGCCGCCACCGCCGGGTCCGCCTGGCCCACCACGCCTTCGAATCGGCTGTCCGTCAGGTCATCGAAGGAGGTCGGCGCCTGGTCCACCAGGTCGGTGCGATACGCCAGGGCGCAGGAGGCGGTCGTGCCCGCCGGTACCCAGGCACGGCTCTCGGGCAGCAAGGCGCGGCCCTGCTCGGTGAGATGGCGCTGGTTATCGACCTCGAGGTCGCGTTTGAGAAGCCCCTGCTGGTCCAGGCTGTGCAGGCTGCCCACCCCGTCGAACAGCAGCGCATCCCAGTTGGGGTTGTTGCGCTCAGCGGCGATACGCGCAAGCAAATTGCCGCCGCTCATCTGAACGACCTCGATCTCGAAGCCGGTATCCGCGGTGAAGCGCTCGCCGATGATGTCTTCGAAGTCGTTGGTATAAAGCACTAAGGGCGACGCCAGGGCGGCGTTGCTCAGTAACCCAAGGCATAGGCCGGTAACTGCTTTCATGGTGAGGACTCCCCGTTGAGAATGCGTTGCCTGCTGAGACGGCGCTAATCTAACGCCAGCGCTCAACGTCTTGAATACGCCTTGTCGTCCCAGTATTGCGGACGTTCTTTGCGCTAATGTGTCACAAGACTGCAATCACACCTTGGTAAGTAACGGGAGCCCATCCAACGCGAGAGTGCTATGCCGGACACCAAGCAAACGAATGACTCCTTACCTCAGGTTGCCGCGTTCGTGCAGACCGTACGCCAGGGCGGCTTTGCCGCGGCGGGTAGAAAACTGGGGCTTTCGGCCTCGGCGGTGGGGAAAAGCGTGACGCGCATGGAGCAGCGTCTGGGGGTGAAACTGCTCAACCGAACGACGCGCAGCGTGGCACTGACCGAGATCGGCGAGGCCGTCTTCGGGCGCTACACCCACGTATTGGAGCTACTCAAGGAAGTGGATCTGCTCGCCGGCCAGGACGCGCAAACACTGAGCGGCACGTTGAAGCTCGACCTACCCAAGGTGTACGGCGCTCGGGTCATCGGCCCCATGCTTGCCCGGTTTGCAAGCCTGCACCCCGGCATCAGCCTGGACATTCGGCTCAACGACGAAGTGTGTCATCTCGTCGAAGAAGGGGTCGATCTCGCCGTTCGAATCGGCACCGTGGCGGATAGCGACCTGATTGCCCGGCCGCTGGACCGCCAGCGCCTGGTCGTCGTCGCCTCGAAGGAGTATCTCGCGCGTTACGGCACGCCGCAAAAGGCCCGGGCGCTTGGTGAACATCAGTGTCTGGGGTTTCGAAGCGCCTCGACCGGGCGTCTCAGGCCCTGGCTATTCAAAGATGAAAGCGGCGTAGATACGTCCCTGGCGCTCGATCATCGCTACCGTTTCGACGAAGGCATCGCCATCAAACGCGCCGCAGAGGCCGGGCTGGGCGTGGCCCAATTGCCCTCCTACATGGTGCGCCGCGCCGTAAAAGAGGGAACGCTGGTCAGGCTTTTGGATGAGTTCCGCCCGGGCCCTACGCCCATTCAGCTCATCTACACTCAAAAGAGCAAGCACAACATCCGGCTTCAGGCGCTGGTGAACTTTCTGCTCGACGAGGCGCGCCAGGGGCGGTTCGGGCCGAACTGAGAGCGCCGCGCAGCGCTTCAGCTGGCCTCGACGGCCGCCCGGCCCTTGATGATCGAGCGGGCCAGCATCAGATACGCGATGGCCCCGCAGGCCGCCATGGCCAGAATGATGGCCTCGAGGGTGTGCGGTAGCACCGTGGAAAGCCCGCTGACGATGCCGGCGATGCCGAACTGGGCGGCGCCCAACAGTGCCGCCGCCGTGCCGCCGCTGGTCGGGAAGAACTCCAGAAAGCAGGCCTGAATGTTCGGGGTGATCGCCCCCATCGCGCCGATGGTCAGCATCATGGCCGGCAGGAAGGCATAGAGCGGCCAGTCCATGAAGGCGGCGGTGATCAACAGCACCATGCCCAAGGCCTGGCACCCCGAGGCGAGCTGCAAAATGCGCAGCGACGGCAAGCGCGAGAGCAGCAGCCGGTTGAAGATATTGAATACCAGCATGGTGAGAATATTGGCGGCGAATAGCAGCGAGAACGTCGACGGCGACTGCTCGAAGTGCCCCTGATAGATAAAGGAGGCGTAGGTGATGAACATCATCATGGTGGAGAACGACGCCGCCTGCCAAACGATGAACGGCAGCGCCGGTTTGGTCGAAAGCACCAGTTTGTAGCGCGCCAGCAGGCTCATTTGCGGGCTTTTGGCCCGCGAAACCTTGCCCTTGCCGGAAAACACCGCCCGCATCAGCAGCGGCACCAGTACCAATGCATAGACCGCCAGCGCGAAGAAGATGTAGTGCCAGGAGCCAAAGGAGAGAATCGCGCTACCGACGCTGGGCGCCACCCCCGGCGCCAGCACCATGATGAACCCCATCATCGAGAAGAGCTTGGCGGCGTCACGCCCCGCCACGCGGTCGCGCACCAGTGCGGGGACCGAGACCAGCGTCCAGCCCGCACCGAACGCCTGGATCGCCCGCCCGATCAGCAGCGCATCGAGGGACTCGGCCATACCGATGGCAATGCTTGCGACGGCGAAGACCCCGAGCCCGCCCATCAAAATACGCTGGCGCCCGAAACGGTCCGACAGCGCCCCGCCCACTAGCTGGCCCAGCGCCATCGCGAACACGTAGATCGACACGCTCAGCGAGATCGACTGCTGCGAAACGCCAAGCGACTCGCCGATCACCGGAAAGGCCGGCAGGTAAGTGTCCATGGAAAAGGGGCCCAGCATCATCGTCAGTGCCAGGCTCAGCACGACGATGAAAGGCGTTTTGGGTTGACTCATGATAACTCGCGTTTGAATGGCTTAAGACGTATGGCGTCCCCGCTATGATAAAGCGTGGCGCCCGGCACGGCCAGCCAGGGCGGCGCAGAGCCGCACTCAAACGACCAGCCTTTGGCGCGTTTCGCACTGAAGATGGCGCGTCAAAAGCGCCGAGAGCTCGCCGCTTTTACGCCAGGCGTGCCAGTAAAGCGGCACGTCGACCACGTGGCCCGGGCACAGTTCGACCAGCCGCCCCCGGCCAAGCGCCTGCTCGATCTGAAGCTCGGGCACCATTCCCCAGCCCAGCCCACTTTCGAGCAGCCGGACGAACCCTTCCGACGAAGGGCAGATATGGTGGGCAAAGCCCTCCGCAACGCCAAGGCCTTGCGCGTAGCGGTGTTGTAGCCGGTCGTCGGTGCCGAAAATGATCGCCGGCGCGTGATAGAGCCGATCGATGGTCACGCCCTCGGCAAAGTGGCGGTCGATGAATGCCGGGCTCGCCACGCCCAGGTAGCGCATCGCCCCCAGCGCCACGCTTTCGGCGCCCGCGACCGGCTGGGGCGTGGCGCAAACACAGCCCGCCACATCGCCGGCCCGCATCCGCTTCAAACCCACGTCCTGATCCTCGACGACCAGCTCGATCAGCACCCGATGCGCCTCGCAAAACGCCGCGACCGCGTCCGCCCACCAGGTGGCCAGGCTATCGGCATTCAGCGCGATGCGTAACCGGTTCACGCCTCCTTCGTTGAGCGCCGGCACCAGCGCGCCCAAATCGCGCTCCAGAAGACGCACCTGCTGAACGTGGTTGAGCAGCCGCCGGCCCGCCTCGGTGGGCACGGGCGGCGTTACCCGTGTGAGCACCGGCTGACCCAGGCGCGCCTCTAAAAGCTTGATACGCTGGGAAACCGCAGACTGGCTGAGCCCCAGCGCCTGGGCGGCGCGCTCAAAACCGCCCTGTTCGATCACCTGCGCCAACGCGGCCAAGAGCTTGTAGTCGAGCAATCAGTTTTCCTAATGCAGCATGGGGAATATTCGTTTTATTTATAGCCTGGCACCCAACAAACTGCCCACCCCTTTATAAAGGCGAACGGATCAAGGAGGTAAAGGCGATGGGCCAGAGTTATCTCAACGGGGTGTTCATGGGGCTGGGGCTGATCGTGGCCATCGGCGCGCAAAACGCCTTCGTTTTATCGCAGAGCATCAAGCGCGAGCATTCGGTGCTCGTCGCCCTGGTGTGCATTGCCTGCGACGCGGTGCTGATAGGCGCGGGCGTGCTGGGCGTTGCCACCGTGCTTTCGCAAAGTGCGCTGCTGCTCGCTTTCGCCCGCTGGGGCGGGGCGGCATTTTTGATCGGCTACGCGTTAATGGCGCTCAAGCGCGCGGCGCGCAGTGAGGCGCTACGGGCGAAAGGCGGGGCGAAACGCTCGCGGACCGCGGTTCTCTCGGCCACCCTCGCCATCACGCTGTTAAACCCCCACGTGTATTTGGATACGGTGCTTTTGATCGGCTCGCTCGGCGCGCAGCAGCCAACCCCCGCGGCCTTCGCTTTCGGGGCGATCAGCGCCTCGACACTTTGGTTCAGCGCTCTGGCGTTGGCAGGCCACCGCCTTGCCCCCTGGCTTTCGAGGCCGGTTACCTGGCGGCTGATCGACCTGGGCGTGGCCGTGATGATGTTCGCTATTGCGCTGCAGTTGATCCTCGGTGCGGTGTAAAAAAGTAGCCTGCTAAGAGATATGCTAAGCTAGTCGATCCGCTCTCATAAATGACGAGGATGTGCGCCATTCACCATAACGCCCACACCAAAGCAGTGCTGCTGTTCGCGAGTACCATGACCGTGATGTCCGGGGCGATCATCGCCCCGGCGCTACCCGGCATCGGCCGTTTTTTCGAGGACGAACCCCAGGTTCTGATCCAGCTGATTCTGACGCTGCCGGCGCTGATGATCACGCTTTTCAGCCCGCTGATGGGCTATCTGGCCGATAAGTTTGGCCGCAAGCCGCTCTTACTGATCATGCTTTCGATCTACGGCTTAGCCGGGGCTTCCGGGTTTTTGATCGACCGGGTGGAGGTGTTGTTGGCCTCGCGGGCGCTGATGGGCGTGGCGGTGGCGGGTATTTTGAGTATCAGCACCACGCTGGTGGGCGACTATTTCAGCGGCGCCGAGCGGGCGCGCTTTTTGGGGCTGCAAAGTAGCTCGATGGCCCTCGGCGGGGTGATCTTCATCAACCTGGGCGGGGTGCTGTCGGACTGGAGCTGGCGCGGGCCGTTTCTTTTGTACCTTACCGGTGCGCTGCTGCTGCCCTACGCCTGGGCCATTCTGAAGGAGCCTCACCGGGAAACCGCGGGCACGACCCCGGATCAGGCCCCCCTGCCACGGGTGGATATCCCGCGTACCGGGCTTGCCTACCTGATCGCCATGATCAGCATGCTGATGTTTTATATGTTTCCCGCCCAGCTGCCGTTTCTGCTCACCGCCCAGGGCGATACCAGCGGGCTGGCCATCGGTATCGCCCTCTCCATGGCGGCGCTGTCTGCTAGCGTGGTGAGCTTTTATTATGGGCGCATCAAGATGTTTTTCTCGGTGATGACGATTTACGTGGTGGGGTTTTCGATCGCGGCACTGGGCCTTTTGATCGTGGGTCTGACCTACAGCTACCCCATGGCGATCATGGGGGCAGGGGTGGCTGGTCTGGGGCTTGGGCTTTTCATGCCCAACACCACCACTTGGCTGATGCGCATTACCCCGGAGCGGGTGCGTGGGCGGGTGTTCGGCGGCTTCACCTCGACGTTTTTCTTCGGCCAGTTCATCTCGCCGGTGATCGTTGCCTGGATGTCGCTGTGGCTCGATTCGCTGCGCGACGTGTTTATCACCATGGCGCTGCTTTGCGTGGCGCTTGCGCTGGTCATTACGCTGCTGAGCAAAACGGTGCTGAAAGCCGACAGCGCGCTTTAGCGCGCTAACAGCGCGTGGTACACATCGAGGTAATCCCGCGCCATCCGTTCGGCGGTGAAACGCGCCAAAAAGCGTTCGCGCACGCGCTCGCGGCTCAGTTCGGGTAGCCGTTTCACCGCCGCCACCGCCTCCTCGACCGAGTCGACGATGAACCCGGTCACGCCGGGCTCGATGACCTCTTCGACGCTGCCGTTTCGCCAGGCGATGACCGGCGTGCCGCAGGCCATCGCCTCGATCATCACCAGCCCAAAGGGCTCCGGCCAGTCGATGGGAAACAAAAGCGCGGCGGCACCGCCCAGCAGCGTTTGCTTTTGAACGTCGTCGATCGTGCCCACATGACGAATCGCGTCGTCGAGCTCGGGGACGACGAAGCGGTCGAACCAGTCCGGGTTGCCGACATCCACCCCGCCGGCAAGCGTTAGCGGGTAGCCGGCGGCGCGCGCCACCTCGATGGCCCGGTCCGGGCGCTTTTGGTCGGTCATGCGGCCGATGAACGCCAGATACCCGCCATCCCCCGCTCCCAGAGTGAAGCGGCCAGCATCGAGGCCGTGATGCACCACCCCCGCCAGGTTCGTTTGAGGAATGCTGCGCGCTTGGGCGTGGGAGATCGCCGCCACCGGCAGGTCCGGAAAGCCTTCGAACAGTAGCTGACGGTCGAGCTCGTCGACCCGCCAGTGCACGGTGGTCAGGCTGTGGGCGCGGCGGCGCCCCAAAAGCGGCGCGTGGCAGAACTCGCCGTGGCAGTGAATCACATCGAATTCATCCAGATGCTCGCGCAGCTTTTCCAATACCCGCGCCTCCAAAACGCCGGGCACGCCGGGGGGAACAGCGCCGTGAAGCGCTTGCAGCTGGCTTAGGCTCGGCGCGCAAGCCAGGTGCCGAGCCGGGGTCTGGCAATCCGAAGGGCCGATCAGAGTGACATCGTGATTTAAGTTAAAGAGTGCCTCGGTCAAGTCCGCCACAATGCGCTCAGTACCTCCGCTGCCCAGAGGCGGTGTGGGAAAGATAACTGGAGCAACCTGGGCAATGCGTATACGCTTTTTAATGGGCATAGCGTGGCTGAGCCTTAAGTGAAAGGACTTCACAACATGCATATCGTACACATTGCGTTACAGGGATGCCTTCGAGGTCACGACGTCGAATACGGTATAACCGCCGACACCGGCGGCCATATCCGCTACCTGCTGGAGCTCGTCGAAGCCTCCGCTCTCGACCCTCTCGTTACGCGTATAACGTTAGTCACCCGCGCCTTCGAATGCCAGTTTAGCGATGTCGACTACGGCCAGGGCGTGGAGCAGATAAGCCCCAAAATCGAACTGGTCCGTCTGCCGAGCCAACGCCCCGACTACCTCGCCAAGGAAGCGCTTTGGCAGGAGCTACCCTCTTTCGTCGATGCCTTCACCGCCTGGCTCGACACCCTGCCCGCGCCGGCGAACCTCCTGCACGCCCACTACGCCGATGCCGGCGAAGTCGCCGCACAGATCAGTGCGCGCCGGGGTATTCCCTTCGTTTTCACGGCCCATTCCCTCGGGCGCAGTAAGCTGAAATGCCTGGCGCACGACGGCCACTCTCTGGACGAGCCGACCAAGGCAGCACTTTCCAGGCGCATCACGTTTGAAGAGCGCGCGATGCGTGAAGCGGCGTTGGTCATTGCAAGCTCCCGCGACGAAGCGGAGAGCCAGTACGCCGACTACGCCCACTACGCCCCGGGCAAGATTCGCGTGATCGCCCCGGGCAGCCACCTGAGCGAATTCGAAAACGCCTGTTCTACCCCGGCGGTGGATGCGCTGCTGGCACCTTTTTTGACCGATCCCGGCAAGCCCGCGTTGATCGCCATCGCCCGGCCGGTGACGCGCAAGAACCTCGCCACGCTGGTGCGGGCCTTCGGCGAGAACGCCACGCTCAGAGAAACGGCCAACCTGATCATCATCGCCGGGGTTCGCGAGCATATCGATTGGCTGGAGCCCGAGCTTGCCGGCAACCTGCACGAACTTTTAACGCTGATCGACGATTTCGATCTTTACGGCCATGTCGCCTACCCCAAGCACCACGCCCCAGACGATATCAAGGCGCTCTACGCCTGGGCGCGAGAGCGGCGCGGTATTTTCATCAACCCGGCGCTCAACGAGCCCTTTGGACTCACGCTTTTGGAAGCGGCGGCGGCGGGGCTGCCGCTCATAGCCACCGACAGCGGCGGACCCAACGATATCATCGAGCAGTGCGGCAACGGCATACTGATCGACCCGCGCCGCGCCGAGGACATCGGCCGCGAAGCGCTGGCGCTGTTCGGTGACACCAAACGCTGGCAGCGCATGGCCGACAACGGCCGCGAGGCAGTGAAAGCCTTCGACTGGCAGCGCCATACCGAGCGCTACCACGATTTGTTGGCGCGCCTTTGCACGCCCCCGCAAACGCAGGCGCTCGACGGTGTGTCGGCGCTATTGATTTGCGATATCGACAACACCCTGACCGGCTCCCCGGTGGGCGTGCGCGCGTTCAACCAGTGGTTTGCCGGCCAGCGAAAGATGGGCTTTGGCGTGGCCACCGGGCGAAGCTTTCACAGCGCGCTGGCGATTCTCGCCCAGGCGGGCATTCCCCACCCGCAGTTGGTTATCGCCTCAGTGGGTTCGGAGATTTATTACCTGCAGCCCGACGGCGTCACTTACCGCCAGGACGACGGCTGGCGCGCGACGCTCGACCGCGGCTGGCAGCGTGACGCCCTGGCCCGAGCGCTCGAAGCGTTTAGCGATATCGCCCCTCAAGGCCCGCTCGAGCAGCGCGCCCATAAACTAAGCTATTTGAGTGACAATGACGGCGAGCTGGCCCAGCGCATCACCACACACCTGCAGCGTGCAAACCTGCGCGCCACGGTGATACACAGCCACGGCCGCTACCTGGACATCCTGCCCGAGGCGGCCTCCAAAGGGCGCGCGGTGGCGCACGTTCGCAAAGCGCTGGGGGTCGAGGAAACCGCGCTGTTCGTGGCCGGCGACTCGGGTAACGACCTGGATATGCTGCGCGCCTCGACATGCTCGATTCTGGTGGCGAACTACAGCGACGACCTGGAAAGCGCCCCGGGCATGGGGCATGTCTACATCGCCCGAGCGCCCCACGCCCAGGGGGTGATCGAGGGCGTTCAGCACTTTCAGCGCCGCCGCCCGGCCACCAAAACCTACGACGACGTGGCCTCATGAAGCTAAGCGCGCTCACCCTGGTACGCGGGCGCCGCGCCCACCTGGTCAACCTGATGCTGAGCCTGAACGCTCAGACACGCCCGCCGGACGAGCTGGTCATTGCCTGGATGCAGGCAAGCCCGGAAGAGAACCTGCCGCTTACGCGTTTTCCGGTCCGCCACGTGATGGTCGAGGGTGAGGCGCTGCCGCTGGCCCGCGCCCGCAACGCCGCGGTCGAGGCGGCCTCCTTTGAGGCGCTGGTGTTTCTGGATGTGGACTGCATCGCCTCGCCCAGGCTGGTGGCGCGCTATCACCAGGCCCTAGGCTTGCAAGCGGCGCTCTATATCGGCGAAGTGCACTACCTGGCCGAAGGGGCGGTGCGCTACTCGGATAGCGGCGAGCTCGACCTTGAAGCGCTTTATCAAGAGGGTGAGCGACACCCCGCCCGCCCGGCAATCAAGGATAACGAGATACGCCCGGAGCCGGATCACGGCAACCTCTGGGGCTTGTCCTTTGCGTTGATGAAAGCAGACCACCGGCGCGCCGGCGGCATGGACGAAGGCTACGTTGGCTACGGCGGCGAAGAAACCGACTACGCCTGGCGGCTGGCCCAGGCCGAGGTCGCGCTTTATTGGGTGGGCGGGGCGCTGGCCTGGCATCAGCACCACGCCATATACGCCCCGCCCTGGCCACACTTCGAGGCGATCATCGCCAACGCCCGGCGCTTTCACGCGCGCTGGGGGCGCTGGTGCATGGATTACTGGCTTGGCCAGTTCGATGACGCCGGGGCGATCAGCTGGACCCCGGACAGCCCACACATCGAGGTGCATCGCCAGCCAAGCAGTAATGAGATCGAAAACGCGCGCCTGCCGCCGAGCGTGCGCTTTGGGTAACGCGCCTTAGGGCTCGAGGTAGGCGTTGATAGCTTTCGCGTTCACCGCGGACACCGTGGGCGCCCCTTCCCACAGCTCATCGACACACCGCTCGAGCCACTCGGCGGCGCGCGCGGCGGCGGCGCGATCGAACAGGGTGGCGAGCTTTTCGACATCCAGCCCCCGGGCTTTTTCCAGCACCGCCTGCCAGCCCGCGAAATCGCCAGGCCACACCGGCATGTTCACCGCCGCGCCAAGCGCCGCCAGGCGTTCGGCCTTGCGTGTCTGTTCACCAAAGTAGCGCCACTCCGGCGCCACGATGTAAGGGCGTTCGAGCATGGCGATCTCATGCACGGTATTGTCCCCCGCCGAGGCCAGCACGATATCGCTAGCGGCCAGGTAGTCCACCACGTTGTCCACCCAGCCGACGTTCACCAGATTGGCGAAATCGGTCTCGTGCCCTTCCAAATGCAGCGGGCCGATGGTAAGAAAAAGCGTTTGCGGCGCGGCGCGGGCGGCCACGGTGAGCGGCGCGTAGGGCGTGCCCGCCCCGCCGCCGCCGGTCAGCGCGACCACGATTTCGCGCTCCCTATCGAGCCCTAGACGACGGCGCGCTTCTTCACGGCTGGGCACCGCGGCGGTGGTGGTGCAAAGCCCGCCACTATAGAAAGTCTTCCCGCGCAGGTCGGCGGGGTAGTCGTCCTGCTCCAGGCGCTCGTCGAACGGCGCGAGCATCCCGACGCTTGCCTCGTAAGCGCCCAGGTGGCCCGGGTCGTTGCGATCGCCGTGCATGCGCACGCTCACCGCGGGGATGCTGGCGATACGCGACAAAAGCGCCATTTCTGCAGAGACATCGATCACGAACAGGCCCGCGTCGATATCGTCCAGGTGATCGAGAATACGGCGCATGGTCTGGCGCATCTCGACCACCCCCATGGGCACGCAGTGCATCACCGACGGCGTAGGCTGCTCATAAAGTGCCTGGGTGGGCACCGCCGCGCCGATCATGTTGGGCAGGGTAATGATGTCGATCTCACGCTCGAAGCCATCGAACAAGGACGGGTCGGCGGTCATCACGCTCACCGGGCGCTCAGGTGAGAAGTGGCGAATGATCGCCATGGCACGCCGCGCGTGGCCGCGGCCCTGATGGTGGACGAAAAAGCTGATCGGTTTTTTCGGTGTCGTCATGGGGAACACGTTCCGTTGTGTTTGTAAGCCGGCAGGTCCGCCCGTCGGCCTTTGTTTTGATACGCCTGGGCTAAGCATAGTCGTCTGCGGGGAAAAGTCGCTCTGGCACTCTTTATACGTCAGCTCTAGAGCGCCCACCAGTCGGGCAGCAGCGCGCGGATGGGCGGCTGGTTGAAGCGGTCGTCCATCAGCACCACCACGCCTTCGTCGTCGGGACCCCGGATCACCCGTCCGGCGGCCTGTACGACCTTGATCATCCCGGGGATGCGGTAGGTGTACTCCTCGCCCTGACCGAACCGGGCGTAAAGGCGCGCCTTGAGCGCCTCGTTGAAGGCGTTGAACGGCGGAAAGCCGAGGGTGGCGATAAAGGCGCCGATCAAGCGGTCGCCGGGCAGGTCCACGCCTTCGCCGAAAGCCCCGCCGAGCACGGCAAAGCCGATGCCCCGCCCACCGGGAGTAAAACGGGCCAGAAAAGCGTCGCGCTCGGCCTCGCCCATCCCCCGCGTCTGGGCAAAGCTGGGGATCTCGGGCCAGGCGCTTTGAAAGCGCGTGTAGACCGCCTCGAGATACGCGAAGCTGCTGAAAAACGCCAGATAGTGGCCGGGCATCTGCTGGTACTGAGCGGCGAGCGTTTCAACGATGGGCTCGACCGAGGCTGCGCGGTCGCGAAAGCGGGTCGAGATATGCGGGGTGACCTGCACACTGAGTTGGTGGGCGGCGAACGGCGAGCCCACCTCGCGCCACACGGTGTCCGCCGGCAGACCCAATAGGTCCCGGTAGTAGCGCCCCGGCGAGAGCGTGGCCGAAAACAGCACGGCGCAGTGGGCGCGTTCAAAGCGCGGGGTGAGAAAATCCGCCGGAATGACGTTGCGAATCCCCAGCACGGCCTGGCCCCGGCCCTGGCGGGTGAAATCACAAAGCGAGTGTTCGCCGAACTGCTCGGCCAGCCGGCAAAACCCGAGTGCTTCGAACAAAAGCTCCTGAAGTTCCAGCCCGGCGGCCTGGGGCTGCTCGCCGAGGTATTCGGTCATAGCGCTTACCACCTTGTAGAGCGCGCCGACCAGCTTGCCCGGCAGTGCCTCCAACAGCCGGTAGCTCGCCTCGCCGGTGGCCTGAGCATTACCGGCATCGACCAGGGTTTGCCACTGCTTGCCCAGCTGATCGAGTGGGCCCTTGAGCGCGGCCGGGGCACTTTTTTTGGCGCGGTTGAAACGCTTTTGCGAGATTTCGGCGCTGTACATGCCGCGGGCGCGCTCGACCAGGTTGTGCGCCTCGTCTACCAGCAGGCCCACCCGCGCCTCTGTCGCGATGGCCTGACCGTGGAGCAGCGCGTGGGCGTCGAACCAGTGGTTCACATCCCCCACCGCGACATCCGCCCAGCGGGCCATTTCCTGGCCCAGATAATAAGGGCAAACGTCGTGTTCCAGCGCCACCTCCCTGAGCCCGGCGCGATCCAGAAAGCCGCGCTCGACGCAGGCCTGGCGCGCCCCGGGCAGGCGGTCGTAAAACCCGGCGGCCAGCGGGCAGGCCTCCCCGTGGCAGGCGCGGTCCGGATACTCGCAGGCCTTGCTACGCGCGGTGAGCTCCACCACACGAAGCGGCGCGGCGCTGGAGGCGGTCAGCGTGGTCAGCGCCTCCAGCGCCAGCCGCCGCCCCGGGGTTTTCATGGTCAAAAAGGCCACGCGGTCGAGTTGCTTGCGGGGCATGGCGGCCAGCATGGGAAACAGCGTCGCCAAGGTCTTGCCGATACCGGTGGGCGCCTGGGCGAGCAGGCTGCGCTCGGTACTGACCGCCTTGAAGACGTTCTCGGCCAGCTCGCGCTGACCGGGGCGAAAGCGCGCATGGGGGAAGGTGAGCTTGCCAAGGGCGCTATCCCGCGCCGCGCGGTGCGTCGTTTCCTGCTTCGCCCAGCTCAAAAAGCGCCGACACTGCGCGGCAAAAAACGCCTGGAGCTCATCAATACTCGCCTCGACCGTCAGGCGGGTTTCGCGCTGGCTGGCTATCTCGAAGTAGACCAGCGCCAGCGTCACGTTTTCAAAGCCGCGCTCGGCGCACAACAGCGCGCCGTACACCTTCACCTGGGCCCAGTGGAGGGCGCGCTGGTTGTCCGCCATGCGGGAAAGGTCGCCCCGGTGGGTCTTTACCTCTTCAAGGCAGTGGGTGTCCGGGTCATAGCCATCCGCCCGGCCAGATACCTTTAGGCCTTCGAAGGTAGCGGATAGCGGCAGCTCCACGACGTAACTCTCGCCTCGACGGCTGGCCACCAGGGTGTGCCCGGCAATGCCTTCCTGGGCGCTGGGCGCGGGGGTAAAGCGGTAGTCGAGATCGCCCTGCCGGGCGGTAAATTCGCATAGCGCGCGCACCGCGATCCGGTACTCGCTCACGCGCCGACCTGCCAACGCACGTAGCACACCTCGACGGGCATCTGGTGGCGCGCGAAGCAGTCGAGCCAGCGGCGCTGATTGTCCTGCAGCCGGTCACCGGGGCCTTTTACTTCGATCATGCGATAGCGCGGGCCCGCCTCACCCTCGGGGAAAAACTGAATCAGGTCGGGAAAGCCCGCCCGGTTGTGTTTTAAATCCCCCAGCAGGCGCTCGAACAGTACGCGTAGATGCGCGGCGGGAATGCAGCGAAACGCGGTGTCCAGTAGCGTCTCGCTCAAGACCGGCCAGTGCACGAAAGCGCAGGCAACGCCGTACCTGGCGGCAAAAGTCTCGCGGATGGTGTCGGCGTAGCGCCCATCCTCGAGCTGGGCCAGGCAGGCGTGGATCTCCTGCGCGCGCTGCTCGGCGAAGTCTTCCCGGTAGAGATCCGCCGGCCCGCTTTGGAAGGGATGAAAAAACGCCCCCGGTCGCGGGGCGAAAATCGCCGGCCACAGCAACAGCCCGAAAAGCCCGGTGATCAGGCAATTTTCCACGTAGTAAACCGGCGCTTCGGGGGCGGCCAGGTGCTCGGCCACGGCGCGCTCGACCGGCTGCGGCCCCAAAAGCGTGAGTACTCGGTCGGGCACGTTTGCCGCGCGGCTACGCGGCGCCGGCGGCCCGCCCAGGCGCCGTTCGAGGCGCGGTACCAGCCGCTGAAGCGCCTGACGTTCGCTTTCAATGGGGGCGTCCATTAGCGCCTCGCGAGCCATTTCCAGCGCACGGCGGTGGCGGCCAAGACGCTCGAGCAGGCGCAGCGCGCGAATGCGGGCATCGCTACTCGTGGCCGCGTGGTAAAGCGTCAGGGCAAGCTCACCGTCACCGCCGCGTTCGGCTTCGCGCCCCATGCTCACCAGCAGCCGGTCCCGCCTTCCGGCGAGCCAGCGGTTATCGCCGGAAGGCGGAAGCGCCTCATAAAGCGCCGCGGGCGGCTCGCCCTCGGCCAGCCGTTCGCGCAGGCGGTGAAGCGCCAGGTAGGTGGTGACCTCGCCTCGGTGGCCAAACGCCCGGGCGTTTGGGGAAAGCGCCACCGGCTCGAAGCGCTGCAGGCCAAGCTCGGTCAGCACGAACTCCGCCCAATCCTGGCGCAGGTTGCCAAAAAACATCAGCCGTAGCCGGTCGCAGGTGGCCATGACGTTGAGACGCACGATTCGATCCGGCGCCTGTGGCCACCAGGCCTTTAACGGCTGTACGGCCTCGAGCGACGGCACCAGGGTTTCCAACAGGGTTTTCTTGGAAGGCGAGGCGCCAAGCCCGGCGGCGCGCAGGGCGTCGGCCAGGGCCTGTTTGAGCTCGTTCAAACGCAGGTGGTGGAAAAGCTCGGCGCTGGTCAGATGCGGCGCCGGCTCGACCAGGCCCGCTTCAAACAGCGGCATGAGCGCCTGGTCGGTGTCGCCGATCTCGGCGTAGGTGAGCTTCCCGGTTCTAAACAGCTCGCCCTTGCGCATCACCATGCGCGCCAGCAGCGCCTGGGAGGGCTTTGGCAGCGCGTCGAACGTCGCCAGAAAGGTGGTTTCCTCTTCGCCCAGCAGATCACGGTGGCGCTCGGCCACCCAAGCGAGTACGTAACGAAAATTCGTCAGGTAGTAGAAGGGGTCATCGAGGGAGGCCGTGGCCGGACCAGAGAGGGCACTGTTCATTCATCCATTGTAACAGCGCGGCAGCGGCTTCGATAACCCGCCGCTCACCCGACCTTGTGCTGCAAAAGCGCCTCGAGGGATTCGGGTAGCGCTTCTTCCCCGCCGCTTTGTGCCGGCGCCGGTGCCTCGGCTTTCGGCGTTTTACCGCTGACCAGCACGTACCACTCGGTTTCGGTCAGGTAGTGCTGGCACCAGCGGCTCAGGCTGTCGGCGATCATGTCGCTTGCGCCCTGTTCGCCGCGAAAGGATTGGGCCAGGCAGAGCAGGTCCTGGCGGGCGGTACGCGCGCGCGCCGTGCCGCCGTGCACCCGGGAGAGCGGGCAGCGCCGGTCGAAAGCGGCGTTGACCAAGGCATTTAGCCAACGCTCCACTTCGTGTGCCTGAATACCGCCATACACTGCCACGCTTTTACTCCTTGCCCTTTGCGGGTTCGCCCACTCAAACCGGGGACACAACCCATTCTGGCTGCAAAGGGCGCTAGACTGCCCGAATTAGCGCGCGCTGTCACCTGCCGCGCGGCGGGGTTCTTCAAATCCCTGCAGTACGCTTACCACATTACGACCGATATCGTCCACCGCGTAGCCGCCTTCCATCAAAAAAACGCAGGAAAGCCGCACCTGCGTCAGTCGGGCAGCTCGCAGGGCCAGCGTGCTGCCCAGCGGCGTTTATCGCCCGGCGTTTGCTGCTTTAGCCGGTACTCGGCACGGCTGGCTTCGCTGCGGTCGGCGAAGGGCTGGGCGCCAAGCAGCGCCAGGGGCGGGTTGGCGCGGGTGTAGCGCGCGCCCTTGCCTGCGCAGTGCGCCTGGTAGCGTTTGGCCAGGTCGTTGGTGATGCCGGCGTAGGTGCCACGCCGGCATTCGAGCAGGTAAAGGTACCAAGGCGCCTGAAGGGGCTCGTTATCGGCGGGGGGGCCGCTTGAAGTGCTAGCCACCGCAGCACGCCTTGAGCTTACGCCCGCTTCCACACGGGCAGCGCTCGTTGCGCCCGGGTTTTAATTTATCCAAGCGCGGCTCGCCATCCAGGTACCACCAGCGCCCGTCTTCCAACACGAAGCGCGAGACCTCCTCCAAAACGTGCCAGCCGCCTTCCTGAAAAAAGGCCTTGAAATGGACGGTTGCACGCCCGTCCTCGGGTGCGGGAGCGTGTTCGATCACCAGCCGCTTCCAGCGCGTGGCCGGGTCCGGGGCCAAGGGCTCGGGCCGGGTACTGGGGTGCCAGGTGGCTTTCAGGTAATCGACCAGGTCGAGGGCAAAGGCGCTATAGCGCGAGCGCATCAACGCCTCGGGCGTGGGGGCGATGGCGCCCTGATGATAAGCGCCGCAGCACGCCTTGTACGCCGCGGTGCTATCGCAGGGGCAACTTGTAAGCAGGCTCGAGGTCATAACGGTGGCCCTATTAACGCACGTGTGCTGGGCCATTTTCCTGTATCGGTGACGGTTTATGCGGGTATAGTAGCAGAGTCACATTACCAAAAAAGACGGAGTACGAAACACGACCAAACCATCTTTCCAGACGCATCGGAGGTTCTCATGAAGGTATACAGACCGGAGTGGCAGTGCACGTTTAGCGTAAACGAAGGCGCAGTAGAATCAGCCCATTGGAAAGAGCGCATCGCCTGGCGATTGCGTCGGTTTGCCGACCGCCTTCAAGGCGGTGGCCGTACGATCAAGATCGATTGCCATGTTTCACCTTTTGTGAGCCGCGCCGAGGTCGACACCTGCCTGGCCAAGGGCTTTGAAGTCACCCAGGGCCTGATCACCCAGCTGGCTCACCAGCAAGCCTGTGAAGACGTCATGCGCGACGCCAAGGCCGAGCTTTATGAGGAGCACCCGCTCCCCGAAAAGTTGCCCGGCCTGTAAGCACGGCTCGGCTTGTCAAAAAACACCCGCCCAGGCGGGTGTTTTTGTTCCGCTTACTCACCGAATGCCTGGCCCGCGAGCGCTACCTGCTCGACGATGCCGGTGTACAGTTCACGTTGGGATACCATTTGTGAATGAGCGTCGCTGAGCACGACGTCCAGAGTTTCCTGCTCGCCGGGCTCGCGCATGTCTTCGAGGGTCAGCAGATTGCCCGTGCCCAGGAAGGTGCTGACGGGAAGGTCGAAGACCAGCAGCTCTGCGTGATGTTCGAGCGCAAACGCCGACGCGGTGGATGCCTCGGAGTGGGCGACACTGTCGACGATAGCGTTCGCTTCCAACGCGACATAGCGCTCCAACTGCTGCTGCACGTTGTTACGGTGTTCGCGTAGCCGATTGCGCTCGAAGGTTTCCCGCGCTCGCTCGCTTTCCGCTCTGCCGAGCTGCTGCTGGATTCTGCCGATCCGGCGCTCGGCATTGCCAAGCTCGCGTGCCAGCTGACGGTGATCGCCGTTGCGGTTTTCAGCGCGAATCAAATCCTGCGAGCGTTCTTCCTTTGCCTCGCGAAGCTGCTGATTAAGCGTATCGTCCTCGCTTTGCACGCCGTACGGGCGCCCGCGCAGCTCAGAAAGCTCGCGGTACTCGTCAAACAAGGCGGCATATTGCTCGTTGATGGGCGCGGGGTGCAGCGTTTCATCCGGCAGCCAGAGCCGATAGCAGGTATCTTCCTCTGCCAGGCGGTCCACCGTCACGTCGTCGGTGGAGGCGGGGCAGCTATCGGTGTTCGTCCTGCCGCCATAAGAAAATACCCGGCTGCGCTCGGGGTCGAGCGTTCTGACCGCCAGATCGTTTTCCAGAATATAGTCATTCCAGCCTTCGACCACGACCCGCTCCATCTCGGCCTGACGCTCGACCGTCTCCTCGATGCGCGCTTCCAATTCCGCTATTTTTTGATCCGCGGGCGCCAGCGCCTCGTCAAACGCCGCTTGGGTCTCTTCGAGCTTTGCAAGCTCGCTTTGCTCGGTTTCCAGTTCGGCTTCCAGCGGCGCCGTACTTTCTTCAAGATGCGCACGCCAAACCGCGTCCTGGTTTTCGCGCTGCTGCTGGAACGTTTGCGTCGCTTCCCAGAGCTCTTGCGCATCGTCAGGAAACTCAACGTCGGGTAGCTCGTCGCCGGGCGAGGCCAGCCATGCGGTCAAAGCGCTATTGAATTGCTGTAACTCGGTGGCTTCATCGATGGCTTGTTCATCGAAGTAGTACACCCGCGCCTGCCGAGTCTGATCGAACATGGAGGGGTCGAGCCCGCCCTCGGCGGAAATTTCTGCCTGATCCGGGTAGTCGCTTCCACAGCCCGCCAGTAGCAGCACCGCGGCAGCACCTGCCCATAGATTGAATTTCCCGCTCACCGCTACCTCCTCAATTGACCAAGCTTATCGGCAAAATAGTCTACCACTATTTTACATTATCCTAATGTTACTGGGCATGACGCAACACTTTGTTTGCGATACCTTCTTCGCGACACAGGGACCCGATTAGCGATGCTGGCCGACGCGCAAACGGGCGGGGCGCTAGGACAGTGGCAGCTCGAGAGCTTTACCCATCCGGGTCATGAAATCCAGGCACGCCGTAAGCTCGCTTTTGTCGATGTACTCGTCGGGCTGGTGGGCCTGGGCAATACTACCCGGGCCGAGAATGATGGTTTGCAGTCCCTGGCCCTGGAACTGGCCGGCCTCGGTGGCGTAGGCCACGGCGTGGCTTTCGCACTCGCTTGGCAGGTGCGTTTTGGCCAGGCGCAGTACCGCATCGTTGTCGCGATCCGCCAGGCCCGGCACCGTCACGTTGAGCGCTTCGGTGTCGATCTCGACGCTCTTGCCCCGGGCCTTTAGATCCGCACGAAGCGATTCGCCGAAGGCTTCGAAGCGGGCGAAAACGTCCTCGAAGGTCTCAGAAGGCAGATGACGAATCTCCCACTCGAACTGACACTCCCGCGCGGTGATGTTGATCGCCGTGCCACCCTTGATACGCCCCACGTGCAGGCTGGTGTGGGGCACGTTGAACGCCTCGTCCACCTTACCTTCTTCCACCAGCGCGGCCATGGTCTCCTCGATGAAGGTGACCAGGCGGGCGGCCACGTGAATGGCCGAGGTGCCCTGATTGACTTGGCTGCTGTGCGCCTCGCGCCCGGTGACCGTGGTGCGCAGGTTGGTCGCCCCCTTTTGCGCCACCACCGGCTGCATACTGGTGGGCTCGCCGACGATCACATGCGCGGTGGTCGAGTAGTGGTCGAAAAAGCGTTCGATCAGCGCCGGGGCGCCGACGCAGCCGATCTCCTCGTCATAGGAAAAACCGAAGTAAATGGGCTGTTTGAGCGGCGCTTTCACCCATTCGGGCACCATGGAAAGCGCGCAGGCGATGAAGCCCTTCATGTCGCAGGTGCCGCGCCCGTAAAGGCGGTCGTCGTCGCCTTCGACCAGCGTAAAAGGGTCCGTCGACCAGGGCTGGCCTTCGACCGGCACCACGTCGGTGTGGCCGGAGAGCAGCACCCCGCCCGGGGCGTCCGGGCCAATGCGCGCGATCAAATTCGCCTTGGTGCCGCAAGGGCTCATTACCCGCTCCGAGGTAACGCCGTATTCGGCGAGATACCCTTCGACGAATTCGATCAGCGCCAGGTTGGAGCCGCGGGAAGTGGTATCGAAAGCAACCAGTTGGCTGAGTAGCGCTTGTGCATCGGTCATGGCGTGGCCCTTGATTGACGTCTTTTCATTACCCTATCACCGCCGGGGGCGCACCGCCTACGGCCAAAGTTGCATGAGCAAACCGGGGGCTGCGCGTAGCGTTCATCAAAATGTCATGTACACTCACTAATGTTCAGTGCAACCAAAAAAAACGCCATAAACGTACTGTGCCACCCGGCCGATCCCAGGCCCTAAAGGAGCTTTTATGTCTCGTTTCACGTTACGTGCCCTCTCTGTAGGCATCGCGGCGGCTACCTTGAGCGTTTCCGCCCAGGCCGCCACCGAGATCACCTGGTGGCACTCCATGGGCGGGGAGCTGGGCGAGCGCTTGAGCGCGCTGGCCGAGGACTTCAACGCCTCCCAGGACGAATACCGGGTGAACCCTTCGTATCGTGGCGAGTACGAAGAGACGATGGTCAACACCATCGCCGCCTTCCGCGCCGGCCAGCAGCCGCACATCGTCCAGATCTACGAAGTCGGCACCGGCACCATGATGGCCGCCCGGGGCGCGATCTACCCGGTCTTCGAGCTGATGGAAGAGCACGGCAGTGACTTCGATCCGGACGACTACCTGCCCGTGGTGACCGGCTACTACACCGACACCGACGGCAACATGCTCTCCATGCCGTTCAACTCCTCCACGCCGATTCTCTACTACAACAAGGACGCTTTCGAAGCGGCCGGCCTCGACCCGGAAACCCCGCCGACCACCTGGCAGGAAATGGGCGAGATGGGTCAACAGATCGTCGATGAAGGCGCGGCGTCCTGTGGTTTCACCATGGCCTACGCGGCCAACTGGGTGGGGCTTGAGAACTTCTCGGCGCTGCACGATCTGCCGATCGGCACCCAAGAGAACGGTTTCGGCGGCCTTGAAACCGAGTTCACCTTTAACGGCGAAGAGCAGGCGCGGTTTTGGGATCAGATCAAGGAGTGGTCGGATAGCGGTGTGTATAGCTACGGCGGCCCGGCCAACGGCCCGGACGCAGCGCCCTCGTTCTACTCCGGCGACTGCGCGATGTACATGAACTCCTCCGCATCGCGGGCGGACGTGCTGGCCAACTCGGACTTCGAAGTCGGCTTTGGCATGCTGCCTGTTTATAACGACGTGGACGGCGCGCCGCAGAACTCAATCATCGGTGGCGCCACGCTTTGGGTCCTTTCCGGCCACGAAGACGACGAGTACACCGGCGTTGCGGAATTTTTGGAGTATCTCTCGCTTCCCGAAGTTCAGGCCGAGTGGCACCAGGGCACGGGGTATCTGCCGATCACTACCGAAGCGTTCGAGCTGACCCAGCAGCACGGCTACTACGACGAGAACCCGGGCGCGGATATCGCCATCGAGCAGATCAACCTCAACGAACCCACCGAGAACTCCAAGGGCCTGCGCTTTGGCAACTACACCCAGGTACGCATGGTGCTGGACGAAGAGTTCCAGGCGGTGCTGGCGGGTAACAAGAGCGGCCAGGAGGCACTGGATGACGCGGTAGAGCGCGGCAACCAGATCCTGCGCGACTTCGAAGCCGCCAATAACTAATTTAGCGGCACCACTCGAACCCCGGCTCCTATAGCCGGGGTTTGTTGTGAGGGCCCACCCATACGCCCGACGACGCGGACCTATGGGTGGGTTTTCTCCGGGCCGGGTTCAACAGGACGCCTCATGCAGACCAAACGCTCCACCTATCAAAGCCGGTGGCTTCCCTTCTTTTTGTTAGCGCCGCAGTTGGCGATCACCCTGGTGTTCTTTATCTGGCCGGCGACCCAGGCGGTGAAGTCGAGCTTCGAGCGCACCGACGCCTTCGGCTTCAACACCACCTTCGTGGGCCTTGCCAACTACGCCCGGGTGCTGGCCGACCCCAGCTACTTGAACGCTTTAGGACGCACGGCGATTTTTGCCGTCTCGGTCACCGCGCTTTCCATGGGCACCGCACTTTTACTGGCGGTGTGCGTCAACCGGGTGCTGAAAAGCGCCCGGTTCTACACCACGCTGCTGGTCTGGCCCTACGCCGTGGCCCCGGTGGTCGCCGGGGTGTTGTGGTGGTTTCTGTTCAACCCGACCATCGGCCTTCTGCCCCACTTGCTCGACTGGTTCGGTATCAACTGGAACCACCGGGTCTCGGGTAGCCAGGCGATGATCCTGATCACCATCGCCGCCGCCTGGAAGCAGATTTCCTACAACTTTCTGTTCTTTCTGGCCGGGCTTCAGTCGGTGCCCCATTCATTGATCGAGGCCGCGGCTATCGACGGCGCCACGCCGTTCAAACGCTTCTGGACCATCGTCTTCCCGCTTTTATCACCGACCACCTTCTTCTTGCTGATCATCAACATCAACTACGTGATGTTCGAGACCTTCGGGGTGATCGACGCCACCACCGGCGGCGGGCCGGGCCAGGCGACGATGACGCTGGTCTACAAGGTCTACACCGACGGGGTGGCCGGGCTCAACATCGGTTCGTCCTCCGCCCAGTCGGTCATGTTGATGGGCATCGTGATCGTGCTGACGTTCATCCAGTTCCGCTACGTGGAACGTCGCGTCAACTACTAGGCACAGGGATCCATCATGGTCGAAAACAGACCCTATCTGAACATTCTGACCCACCTGGTATTGATTGCCGGCGTACTGGTGGTGGCGTTTCCGGTGTACGTGGCGTTCATCGCCTCGACCCACGAACCCGGCGCCTTCGTGCGCGGGGTGATGCCGCTGCTTCCCGGCGACAACATGTGGGCCTCCTACAAGCAGATGCTGACCTCGGGCTGGCAGGTGGGCGGCGCGCCGCCGGTATGGCTGATGCTGGGCAACTCGCTGATCATGGCGCTGACGATTGCCATCGGCAAGATCGCGATTTCGATCATCTCGGCCTTCGCGATCGTCTACTTTCGTTTCCGGTTTCGTATGCTGGCGTTCTGGCTCATCTTCATCACGCTGATGCTGCCGGTCGAGGTGCGCATCATCCCGACCTACGCGGTGGTGGCGGATTTAGGGATGCTCAACTCCTACGCCGGGCTCACGCTTCCGCTGATCGCCTCGGCCACCGCGACCTTTCTGTTTCGCCAGTTCTTCATGACCGTGCCCGAGGAGCTGATGGAAGCGAGCCGGGTCGACGGCGCCGGACCCATGAAGTTCTTCAAGGACATCTTGCTTCCGGTGTCGATCACCAATATCGCCGCACTGTTCGTGATCATGTTCATCTACGGCTGGGTGCAGTACCTGTGGCCGCTTTTGGTCACCACCGACGAGGACTTTTACACCATCGTGCTGGGCATCAAGCGCCTGATGGCCTCCTCGGACCGGGTGCCCGCCTGGAATTTGATCATGGCGACGGTGACGCTTGCCATGCTGCCGCCGGTGCTGGTGGTGCTGTTGATGCAGAAACTGTTCGTGAAAGGCCTGACCGAGACGGAGAAATAGGATGGCCAGTATTACCCTGGAAGGACTCAAGAAAACCTACGCCGGCAACGTGCAGGCCGTCAAAGGTGTGGACCTGGCCATCGAGGACGGCGAATTCGTGGTGCTGGTGGGGCCGTCCGGCTGCGGGAAATCCACACTTTTACGCATGGTTGCCGGGCTCGAGACGATTTCCGAGGGCACGCTGAAAATCGGCGACCGGGTGGTCAATACGTTAGAGCCCGCCCAGCGCGATATCGCCATGGTGTTTCAGAACTACGCGCTCTACCCGCACATGACGGTGTATAACAATCTGGCCTACGGGCTCAAGAACCGCGGCTTCAAAAAGCCCGCCATCGAGGAGCGGGTGCGCAAAGCGGCCAAAATGCTCGAGATCGAAGAGTACCTACCGCGCAAGCCGCGCAATCTTTCCGGCGGCCAGCGCCAGCGCGTGGCCATGGGCCGGGCGCTGGTGCGCGAGCCCGCGGCGTTCTTGTTCGACGAGCCGCTCTCTAACCTGGACGCCAAGCTGCGCGTGCAGATGCGGGTCGAAATCAAACAGCTCCAGCGCCGGCTAAAAACCACCAGCCTTTATGTGACCCACGACCAGTTGGAGGCGATGACCCTGGGCGACCGGCTGGTGGTCTTGAACGCCGGACAAATCGAGCAGGTGGGTACGCCCATGGAGATCTACGCCCGCCCGGCGTCGATGTTCGTGGCCGGGTTCATCGGCTCGCCGGCGATGAATATGGTGGCCATCGAGTACCTGCAAAACCGCGGCGCCCGCGAGCTGCTGGCGGACCTGCCGGCGGACACCGACGTGGTCGGCATTCGCCCGGACGACATGCGCCTGACCCCACCCGATGCCCCACACCTGGTGATCGATTCCACCCTGGAGCTTTATGAGGCCGCGGGGGCGGAGAGCCACCTCTACGTGCGTTTGCTGGATAGCGACCAGCCCACGGTGATTCGCGCCAGCGGCCAGCCGCCGGTGAAAGAGGGTGAAACGCTGCGCTTTTATGTCTCTCGCGAAGCGCTTCACCCCTTTGAGAGCGCAACCGGCAAGCGTACCGGTTAACGCCCTACTGGCGGGTTATGGGCGGGCGACATCCACGATGCGCCCTTCTACCTGGGGCGCGACCTCGCCTTCGGCCACCATGTAGTCGCGCAGCATTTCCCAGTCGGTGTTGCCTACGATATGGCTGCGGTCATCATCATGTGCCGCTTCGAGCGCGGTATGGCTGTCGCCTCCGGCGGCGGTGAAGTTGTTGGTGGCGATCACGTAGGTCCGCGCCGGGTCGATATCCATAAGCTCGCCGTCCTGGGTCACTTTCAGGCTCACCACCCGCTCGCCGGCGGGTTCGCGGCTGTCATACACGACCTCGACCCCGCGGGAGACCTGCAGAAAGGCGCCGCTTTCTTCCGGGGCGTTGGCGAGAGCGATCTCGAAGGTCTCGAGCAGCTCGGCGCCGGTGACGTCCATCAGCGTCAGCCGGTTACCGAAAGGCTGCACCGCGATCAGCTCGCCAACAGACACATCCCCCGCCGCTATCGGCTCGCGAACGCCGCCGCCGTTTTGCAGCGCCAGTACGGTGTCCGGGTTCACCTGGCGGGCAGCGGCCAGTTGGCCATCGGCAATCAGGTTCCCAAGCGCCGTTTCATCGGCGCGCACGCTCGTTTCATCCCCATTGCCGTGGCGTGGGTTGGGAAGCGCTGTATCAAGGTGGGCGCCTACCTGGGTATCGCGCACTTCTTCGATACGCGCGGTGTAGGGTTCGAGCATCGCAGCCGCCTCGAGATCCGGCTCGAAGTCTTCGGTGGCGAGCAGCTCGCCGGTGGCGTCCGTCACCAAACCGTCATCGTCGAAGGTGACCTGCATCACCCCCAGGTACTTGCCGTACTCGTTCGCCTGGCCGATCACGGTGGGCGTTTTAGGCTCGCCCCGGTCGTTTTCGCTGATCACCACGGGGGCGTCCAGGCGCGTGTGGCTGTGCCCGCCGATGATCACGTCGATCCCTTCCACATGCTGGGCGAGCAGCACGTCGTTGCCAACGCTCGGGTCGCTGTCG
This sequence comes from Vreelandella sp. GE22, assembly GCF_968212445.1. Lineage (NCBI taxonomy): Bacteria > Pseudomonadati > Pseudomonadota > Gammaproteobacteria > Oceanospirillales > Halomonadaceae > Vreelandella > Vreelandella sp. GE22. The sequence continues at coordinate 229,073 of NZ_OZ309110.1, read as the reverse complement.
TAGCCCAGGTGCGTGAGCGCGACGATCTTGTCGATGCCCTCGGCTTCAAACGCCGCCACCATCGCCTCGGCCGCTTCGCGGTAATCCCCGATGGTCACGTTGCCCGGGCTCGAGACTTCTTCGCTTGATTGCGTGCTGAGCCCGAAAATACCGATTTGCTCGCCGCCGTGCTCGACCACGATGCCATCGTACAAGTGACCCGCTTGAGGCTCGGCGCTGATCGAATCCCCCAGTAGATCGGCAAACTCCGGCGCGGCGGAGAAATCCAGGTTCGCGCCCACAATGGGAAACTCGGCCGCGGTGAAAAGATCCGCCAGCGCCTGGTGGCCCGCTTCCGGGTCGTTCAAATCGAACTCGTGGTTGCCGGGCACGAAGGCGTCATAGCCCATCCGGTTCATGAACGCGACGGCGTCCTGACCGCGAAACTCGTTGAAGTAGAGCGTGCCGGAGAAGATATCGCCGGCATCGAGCAACAGGCCCTCGCCGAACTGGCTGCGCGCCTCGTCGAGGGCGCTCACCAGTTGCGGGTACTGGTCAGTACGCCCGTGCAGGTCGTTGGTGTGAAAGATAGTGAGCGTGTAGGGGGCGGCGAGCACGCCGGGCGAGAACGCGAGTATCAATGCACCGGCCGATACGCCCATCCCCCAGGACCCGCTTTTCGATGACAACATGGCAATTCCTTTTAATCCTGTTTTATACGTTGCGCTGGCGAAACGATGGCGCCGCGCCCAAATCGCATTCTCTATAATTATTAACAGCATTTGTGACGTTTATTAAGGGCCCGCATCTTCTGTTGGCACCGAAACACGCTTTTTTCGCGGCGAAGCGGCCCGGCCGGCGGGGGCAGCCGAGCCTTTGACAAATACAGACCATCACCTAGGCTTAAAAACCGCCATGCTCACGAGCAAATGCAATACTACTTTCGTTTAACAGGGATGCTGCCGAAATGAAATATCGCCCGTTGGGAAACTCTGGCCTGCTGGTTTCTGAAATCGTGCTGGGCACCGTGCCGTTTGGCGGCAGCGCCGGCTTCGAAAAAGCCGCAAGTGTCGATGTAGCCGGCGCCAAGCGCCAGATCGACATGGCCCTGGACGCCGGGGTGAACCTGATCGACACCGCCGATCTCTACTCCATGGGCGAGGCCGAGGAGATTACCGGCAAGGCGCTGGGTGAGAAGCGTAACGACATCATTCTCGCCTCCAAGGCGCGAAGCCCGCTGGGCGGCAACCCCAACCACAGCGGCTTTTCGCGCTACCACCTGATCAACGCGTGTGAAGCGAGCCTGAAGCGCCTGGGCACCGACCATATCGATCTGTACCAGATGCACAACTGGGACGGCGTGACCCCGGTCGAGGAGATGCTCTACGCCCTCGATCACCTGGTGCAAAGCGGCAAGATTCGCTACTACGGCACTTCCAATTTCACCGGCTGGCAGATGATGAAGACCATCGGTAAAGCCGAGCTTCACAATCTGGCGGGCCCGATCAGCCAGCAGATCTATTACACGCCGGAATCCCGCGAGGCGGAATACGAGCTGATGCCGCTGGCCATCGACCAGAACATCGGCACCCTGGTGTGGGGGCCGCTGGGTGAAGGGCTCTTCAACGGCAAGGTGCGTCGCGGCCAGAAAGCGCCGGAAGGCACCCGCCAGGGTAACGGCTGGCCCGAGCCCTACGTGCACGACATGGAACGCGCTTACGACATTATCGAGCTTCTGGCCGAGATCGGCGAAGCCCACGGCACCTCGATCCCGCGCACATGCCTTGCCTGGCTTAAGGATCGCCCCGGCGTGACCTCGTTGATCGTGGGTGCACGAAGCGAAGAGCACTTGAAGGACGACCTGGCCGCTGCGGAGCTCACTTTGAGCGCCGAGGAGATCGAGCGCCTGGAAGCCGCTACCCGCCCGGCGCCGCAATACCCCTACTGGCACCGGGTCGTCGCCGGTATGGACCGCATCGACAAGGCGGAGAAGCCGTTCATCGATCAATACCGCAAGACCATCGATAACCGCAGCGACGAGCGCTGATTCGCGCGTAAGTGCTTACCCATGCAGCGCAAAAAGCCGGTACGGGGTTTTACCGTACCGGCTAAAGATCGATTCGAGTAGTGCCAGTTAGCCAGGCCCTTGTGCAAAGCAGGCGCCTGGCCGCAAGGGTGACTTGTTAGAAGTAGTAGCGCGCACCCACTGCGTAGTAGAGGTCGTTGTCGTCGTAGCGGTCGAGGGAATCCAGGTCGGACTCGTAGAGCTCGGCAAAGACGTCGAAATCATCGGAAAGGTTATAAAGCGAGCCCAGCGCCCAGACGTTGCGCTTGTCGTCGTTGTCCGGGTCGATGTGGTAGTAGTCACCGTACACGGCCAGCGCGTCGTAGGTGTAGGTCGCGCCCAGGCCGACGCGGTCGAACCCGCCGCCGTACGTGCTGCTGTCGCCGCGAGTCTCGTAGCCTACGCGCAGCTGGAAGGCGTCGCTTGCAGTGTAAGCGGCGGTGGTACCCACGCGGGTTTTGCCGTTACCGCCACCGCGTACGGTGTCTTCCGTATAACCCACCGCCAAACGCGCCGGGCCTGCCTCGTACACTACGCCGCCCTGGGTGGCGACTACGCTGCCCTCACTGGTTTGCTCGTCGACGGTCAAACCGCGCTCGGAGAAGTGCTTGGCCGCGAAAACCACCTGAAAGCCTTCGAGCTCCGGTGATTCGTAACCGATGGAGTCACCACGCGCCTGCAGACCGCCGCCGGCGAACTCGTAACCTTCGCCCACGTAGACGTCGAAAACCGCCATGACGTAGTCGTCGTAGAAGCTGTCGAAGTTACCCGCGGTAAACGTACCAAAGCGGCTGCTCTCGACACCGATGTAGCTTTTACGTAGTTCCTTGAAACCCGGGCGGCTGCGCTCGTCGCCGTTGAAGCGCCACTCCAGGCGGCCGAACGCGGCCAGGTCCGGCGCTATTTGCTGTTGTAGCTTGAAGCCCATGCGCGAGCTGAAATCGCGAAACTCGGCGCCGTTATTCACACCATCGTTAAGACCGCCCCCCTCGACCCCCATAGCGATCCGCCCGTAGACGTTGACGGCGGTGCCGTCTTCGTCATAAACGCTGGCCGCCTGTGCGCCCGCCGCTGTGAATACACTTGTGAGCGCCAGCGCCAGTACCGTTTTTTTAAACATGAACCATCCCATTGCAGTGAACAGCAGTCGTTGCTGCTTAATTTTTTAATAAGCGCGTGACATGAGCCCCCAGGCGGGTTCCCGGGCCACCACCAACCCCTTAGCGAAACAAACTCTAGAAGGTTTTTATTGCAGTAATCTTAAAGCCTGCCGCTGAAAGCGATAAAAATAAAATTATTCTAATATACAATCTTTTTACATATAAATTAAATATTTAGATGTTATGTAAAAAGATCCAAGACAGCCGCGGTCAGTGCTGTCATTAGTTGTTCACTCGCGTGACCCGGATTTGTCATGACGTTTTGCCACGCTTGGTGAAACGTTAAGGTAAGGAGCGAGGCACATGCGGCTTTGTATAGTGAGTGAGACCTGGGCGCCGGATATCAACGGAGTCGCCCATACGCTCAGCCGCCTCGCTCACGAGCTCAAACGCCAAGGCGTACATATCGATATCGTGCGCCCCAAACCTCGTGCGGGCGGCCATATCACGGCGTTTGGCGAGGAGCTGCAGGTTCATCGCCTGCCACTTCCCGGCTACGCCGAGGTGCAAGTAGGGCTTGCAAGCCCGGGCAAGCTTGCCCGTTTTTGGCAAAAGCACCCGCCGGACGTCATCTATTTGGCCACCCAGGGCCCGCTTGGGCTTGCCGCGCGCCGGGCGGCGCGTAGATTGGGGGTGGTTTGCGTGGCCGGCTGGCACACCAACTTCGATCACTACTGCCACGACTACGGCATGTCCTGGCTCAGCGCCGCTACGCTTCGCTATTTACGCCACTTTCATAACGGCTGCGCGCTCACGCTGGTGCCCACCCACGCTCAGGCCAGCACCCTGCGAAGCCAAGGCATTCGCGGCGTCAACGTTCTTTCGCGGGGAATCGACGCCGAGCACTTTTCGCCCGCGCACCGTGACCATACGCTGCGGGCGCAGTGGGGCGTCAACGAACATCAGGGCGTTGCGCTGTACGCGGGGAGGCTGGCGGCGGAAAAGAACCTTACGCTGCTGGTGGAAACCTTCCAGGCGATGCACGAAGTACGCCCGGACATGGCCCAGGTGATCGTAGGCGACGGCCCGGCCCGGGAGCAGCTTCAAAAAGCGCTGCCCCAGGCGCACTTTACCGGCTTTCTGGACCAGCCGGCGCTTGCACGCCACTACGCCAGCGCCGATATCTTCGTATTTCCGTCGCTTTCCGAAACCTGGGGTAACGTGATTACCGAGGCCATGGCAAGCGGCCTGGCGGTGGTCGCCTTTAACCACGCCGCCAGCGCCGAACTGATCCGCAGTGGTGATAACGGCGTCAGCATCGCCCCGGATGACCCGGCCGGCTTTCACCACGCCGCCGCCGAGCTTTGCCAGCACCCTGCCGACTACGCTCGGCTCGGGCGCACGGCCAGGCTTGGCGTGCTCGAACACAGTTGGACCGGCATTGCCACGCAGTTCAAGCGTTACCTACAAAAAGCCCAGGAGGCCCACCATGCGCTCTCGCCCACTTGTCGTATTCGATCGTCTTGATGTGTGGGAGTGGCGCTTTTGCCAGCGCGTCACTCGCCTGTCACTGAACCCGGCCTGGCGGGTCGTACTACAAACCGCCAGTAAACTGGGCGATTGGCCGGTTTGGGTACTGTTGATTGCCGCCCAGCCCTGGCTAACCCCGGACGGCAACCGGCGGGTGATGCAGTATAGCGCCATCGCCTTGATTGCACTTTGTGTATACCGGTTGATCAAAACCCGGCTTTGCCGGGAGCGGCCGTTTATCACCTACCTGGGCGGCGTGCACTGCGGCGAACCCGCCCGCGACCGCTACAGCTTTCCAAGCGGGCACACCATGCACGCGGTCATGTTCAGCGTGATGGTCGCCGCGCATACGCCCTGGCTTTTGGTGGTCGTGCTGCCGCTAAGCGCCTTAATCGCCCTTTCCCGGGTGGGCCTTGGCCTTCACTATGTAAGCGACGTACTGGCCGGCGCGGCGATTGGCTACGGCTTTGCGCTGCTGAGCCTTTATGTCATGCCGTAGCGCATTGCGTAGCGCTTTTATCCAAAAACCACTACGGTTAAATCACTCCTAACGTTTATGTATCTTGCAAACGTTGCCCCTCCAATGCCGATCATCAGGGAGTGATGACATGACCATGACCGTAGGTGAACTTTTCATTGCGCTGGTATTGATAGGCCTAGCGCTATTGTTAAGCAACGCCATCCGCTTGCTACTGCCCTGGCTTCGCCGCCTCTTTCTACCCAGCTCCGTCATCGCGGGGCTTTTGCTTTTGCTGTTGGGCCCGGACGTGATCGGGCGCTTCATGCCGACCCTATTCGAGGAAAGCCCGGGGCTTTTCCCCGGCTACGTGCAGGAGAGCTGGTCCTCGCTGCCCGGGCTTTTGATCAATGTGGTGTTCGCTGCACTGTTCATCGGTAAAACGATCCCAGGGCTTCGCACGATCTGGATGCGCGCAGGGCCTCAGGTGGTGGTGGGACAAACCATGGCCTGGGGGCAGTACGTGGTGGGGCTAACGCTTGCGCTGCTGGTGTTAGCGCCGGTGTTCGGCATGAACCCCATGGCCGGGGCGCTGATCGAAATCGGCTTCGAGGGCGGCCATGGTACGGCCGCCGGCATGGCCGACACCTTCGCCGACCTGGGCTTTGCCGAAGGCGCCGATTTAGCGCTGGGGCTTGCCACGGTGGGTATCGTCTCCGGTGTGCTGATCGGCACGGTGATGATCAATATTGCCGCCCGGCGCGGGGTGGTCACCCTGGGCCAGGAAGAGCAAGAAGAGACGCCGGACGAAACCATGCGCGATGACGAGCGCCCCTCGACGGAAGAGTTCAGCGAGTTCAAAAAGGACCTTAACCAGGAGGCCGGCACCACCGACCCGCTGAGCCTGCATATTGGCCTGGTCGGCATTGCCATCGTGCTCGGCTGGCTAATTCTCTCCGGGCTTCAATGGATCGAGCAGGTCACCTGGGCAAGCGGCGGCGGGCTCGAAATTCTTGCTCACGTACCGCTGTTCCCGATTGCGATGATCGGCGGCGTGATCGTACAGCTGATCATCATGCGCTTTGGCTGGGAGCGCCACGTGTCGACGCGCACCATGTCGCGCATTGCGGGCACCGCGCTGGACTTTACCATCGTGGCCGCACTCGCCACGCTTTCGCTCACCACGCTAAGCGAATACCTCGTGCCGTTTTTGCTGCTGGCGTTTGCGGGTATCGCCTGGGGGCTATTCGTTTTGATCGTGCTGGCCCCGCGTATCATCCCCGAGCACTGGTTCGAGCGTGGCATCGGCGACTTTGGCCAGTCCATGGGCGTGACGGTCACCGGGCTTTTGCTCATGCGCATGGCCGACCCTAAAAACGAGTCCGGTGCACTCGAAAGCTTTGGCTACAAGCAGCTGATGTTCGAGCCCATCGTAGGCGGCGGGCTCTTTACCGCTGCCGCCCTGCCCCTGATCGCCGAATTCGGCCCGCTCGCCATTCTCATCTTCACCGGGCTTTTGACCGCCGGTTGGCTGGCGTTCGGACTGCTTTATTTCGGCCGGATGGTGCCCGAGGGCGGCAAGGGCCGTTGGCAGGGTGAGTCCAACGAATGAAGCGCCGCTCTTAAAACGCCAACGCCCGCATAAGCGGGCGTTGGCGTTGGATGATGGATGTGAGAGTGAACGGTGTAATTAAAAAGGAGCCCCGGTACTGAATACGCTACCCGTCAGGGGCGCGGTCAACGCCTTTACTTGAGATCCGGGGGAATATCGTCGAGCTCTTCCGGCGTCATGAAGGACGTCTTGAACATCACGTAGACCCCCACCGCAGAAAAACCTAAAAACAGTATAAACATGACGAACATCAATGCCATTGCCATGACGCGTATCCCTGAGTAGACGGCTGTTACGTTGACGTTTTATAGCCGCTGAATTGGTTTATCCCTGAGGATAGACCAAAAAGGATCCACCATCTGTATAAAATTTCATACAGACGTTCGTAGGCTGCCTTTGACGTGGCAAATTAGGTATAAATATCAGTTAATTAATAATTTTTTATAGACGCAAAAAAGCCACCTCGCTTAAACGAAATGGCCAGTTTGCATCGCCGCCGCTCCTTAGCCTTGATGCCGACGCGATCCTGCGTCGGTGCGAGTGAGCAGGCTAGTGTCCATTAAAATCCATCTCCTGTTGGCTCCATGCCATCCTTACTACCTTGTAGCCTGCTCAAACCGTTTTAAGGGTTTAACTAACTTAACGCGGTGACTACTACCTATAACGTTGCACGGCACGGGCCAACATGCCTAAAAAACAATAAAAACCAATATTATCAATTAATTAAAAAACAAATAAAAGTCGGCCTGAGGTTTTGTCAGCGTAAAAAAGAGGTCAAATGTTGTATAAAAATGGCACATGCGACATTAACCAACCCGATGGCGGCCACGATGGCACAGCCTGACCTTGCCTGGGCCGGTCTCCCCGCTTAGCGGGGTAGCTCGGCAGCTATAAGGCGGGTAAATAGTGCTTACCAAAGTACGCATTGCTGGCTAAAGTAGTGTTGAGGCAGCCGATGCTAACGCGCTGCCAGGAAACGCCCCCGCTTCTATCCTTACGACAGGTATCCGCCAATGACACGCGCTCTTGCTATGGGTTTACTGCTGTTGATGACACTTTTATTGGTAAGCGGCTGCAACACGATTCGCGGCGCCGGGGAGGATATTGAACAGGGGGGCTCGGTCATTCAGGACGCAGCGGAGTAATTTTGAAAAAGGTGTACTTATCCCACGGTTTGGAAAGCGGCCCCGAGGCGCTGAAAGTGCAAGCGCTCAAGGGCGTGGTAGAACGTCATGAAGGTTATGAGCCGCTCGTGATGGATTACCGCAGCCAACCGAGCTTCAAGGCACGCCTCGAGCACCTGTTCGCCACTTTGCAAGCCCGAGGCGACGACCCCGCCCAGTGTATTCTGGCGGGGTCGAGCCTGGGCGGTTTTCTGAGCGCGGCGGTCAGCCAATGCTACCCGGTGCTGGGCTGTTTTTTACTGGCGCCGGCGCTTGGCATGGCAGAGTACCCGGAAACGACGGTTACGCTTCAGGCCCGGCACACGCATATCATTCACGGTTGGCAGGACGACGTGGTGCCTTTTGGCCCGGTCATCGAACACGCCCGCCGCCAACGGCTTGGGCTTCGCATGGTGGATGACGACCATCGCCTGCACGCAAGCCTCGAACTCATTCTGCGTGACTTCGAGCAGTTTCTAGCCCTTTGCCAAAGCGCCTGACGCGGCGCGGCTACTTCTGTTAGTTAGGCTTCATCCGCCAGCGCGGGCAGTAGCGTTTTTAGCTTGCGAGTCAGCGTATTGCGCCCCCAGCCCAAAAGCTCGGCGGCTTCGCCCTTACGCCCGCCGGTGTGCTTGAGCGCGGTTTCGATCAAAATCCGCTCGAAATCCGGCACCGCTTCTTCCAACAGGTGGGTGTGGCCTTCGGCCAGGGCGTGATCCGCCCAGCCGCGAAAGGCCGTGCGCCAATCGCTTTGGCCCCCGACGGACGAAGCGCTGATGGTACGCAGCTCCGGGGGCAAGTCCTCGATCAATATCTCCCGCCCGGACGCCATGACCGTTAGCCACCGGCAGATGTTTTCCAACTGGCGGACATTACCCGGCCAGGGGAGTTTGGTCAGGTGTGTCTCGGCGTCCGCTGTGAGCACCTTGATATCGGTCGAAAGCTCCTTGGCGGCCTCGGCCAGAAAGTGACGCGTAAGCCGCGGGATATCTTCCCGGCGCTCGGAGAGCCGTGGCAGGTGCACCCGGATCACGTTCAAGCGGTGGAACAAATCCTCGCGAAAGCGCCCTTCGTCCACCAAGGACTCAAGGTTCTGGTGGGTGGCGGCGATGATACGTACATCGACCTTCACCGAGGTATGCCCGCCCACCCGATAGAACTCGCCGTCGGCCAGTACGCGCAGCAAGCGGGTCTGCGTTTCCGCGGGCATGTCGCCGATCTCATCCAAAAAAAGCGTGCCGCCGTTGGCCTGCTCGAAACGGCCCTGGCGCTGCGCACCGGCGCCGGTAAAGGCGCCTTTTTCATGGCCAAACAGTTCGGACTCGATGAGATCCTTCGGAATCGCCGCCATGTTCAGCGCGATAAACGGGTGGCCGGCGCGAGGGCTGTGCTGATGAAGTGCCTGGGCAACGCGCTCCTTACCGGTACCGGACTCGCCGTTGATCAACACCGTAATGTGCGAGTGCGACAGCCGCCCGATGGCGCGAAACACCTCTTGCATGGCCGGCGCCTCGCCGATGATCTCGGCGTTGAGACCTTCCGGCACGCTGACCGGGCGCTGACGCTCGCGAGCGTGGGCGACCGCACGACGCACCAGCGCCAGCGCTTCGTCCACGTCGAAAGGCTTGGGCAGGTACTCGAAAGCCCCGCCCTGATAGGAGGCCACGGCGCTGTCCAAATCCGAGTGGGCGGTCATGACGATGACCGGTAGATCCGGATGCGCCTCGCGCACGCGCGAGAGCAAATCCAGCCCGTCGATCCCCGGCATGCGGATATCGGTGACCAGCACATCCGGCGGGTCGCTCAAGAGCCGGTCAAGGGCGGTATCGGCGCGCTCGATACACTCGACGTCAAGATCCGGCTGCGCCAGGGCGCGCTCCAGCACCCAACGGATAGCGCGGTCGTCATCGACGATGACCACCCGTGAAACATCGGTTTGTGTCGCCTCAGTCATGACGCGTCTCCGGTAATGTGATTGACCAACGGAATTAACAGACGAAATTCGGTACGTCCGGGGTGTGAGTCGCATTCGATCAATCCCTGATGTTGATGCAGAATCGACTGAGCAATGGAGAGCCCCAGGCCGCTGCCTTCGGCGCGCCCGGAGACCATGGGGTAAAAAAGCGTCGCGCGCAGGGCCTCGGGGATACCCGGGCCGTTATCGATCAGACCCACTTCGCTCACCAGCCGATGGCGCTCCGCGCCCAGGGTGAACTGGCGCTTGGCGCGGGTACGCAGAATCAGCTCCGGGGAGGGCGTCTCGGCTTCGCTCATGGCCTGGACGGCGTTGCGCGCCACGTTCAGCACCGCCTGTATCATTTGGGATTCGTCGCCGGAAAGATCCGGCAAGCTGGGGTCGTAATCCCGCGAAATGACCACATCGGGGTGCTCGGCGAGCAGCAGCGTGCGCACGCGCTCGAGCACCTTGTGAATATTGACCGGCGCGTGCCGGGTAATGTGATGAGGGCCGAGCATGGAGTCGACCAGGTCTTTTAGCCGGTCGACTTCTTGAACGATGATATGGGTATATTCACGAAGCGCCGGGTCGTCGAGGTCGCGCTCGAGAAGCTGGGCCGCGCCGCGAATACCGCCCAGCGGATTTTTCACCTCGTGGGCGAGGCCCCGGGCCAGCACCTTGATGGTTTCCTGGCGGGTGGTCAGCGCCTCCTCCCGGGAGATCTGCATTAGCCGGTCCCGCGGCTCCACTTCGAGTAGAAGCTCGCCAGGCGAAAGCGGCGTGACGGTGTAGTCCACGGTGAGTGGCTCGCCGTTGAGCGGGGTAATGCGCGCCTCGCGCTGGGTATAAGGGTGAAAGGCGTCGCGCGCCTTGGCCAATACATTATCGATACTTTCGCCACAGCCCAGCAGCGTATCCAGACTCATGCCCTTGACGCGGCTAATACTGACCGCCAGTAGCGCTTCGGCGGCCGGGTTCATCCAGCAGACGCGCAGTTCACCGTCCAGCAGCAGCACTGCAGTGGTGAGGTGTTCGAGTAAACGCTGATACATGGCGTGTCCTGAGGAGCCCCCTAAGAATTCGCGTGGCTTGATCATCGTGTGGTGCAATGTCTGTGTGATGTTTTAAGAGGAATTGCAAAAAGCGCGCCAATTGGGCGCTAGCGCTGTCATGCACGGCTTTAACGCATTAAGGCGGCGCAACGCGGCGTTTAATAGCGCAGCGCCGCCCGGTTAACGCCGCGCATTCGCACCATTTTAGTGCATATTAGCGCGGCGCGACGGTAATACTCACCGCGTCAGTGCGGTGCTGAACGCGCCCCTGGCTATCGAGCAGCTCGGCTTGAAGCCGGTGGTGCCCTTGCGGCAAGCCGGTCAACCAAAACGCGTCGCTGTGCAGCGCCGACTGGCTGACCTCGCCGTTCACCAGAAGCCTTATTTGATGGTCGTCGCGCAGGGCCGGCTCAACGTACACCTCGACCGGGGTCATGGCATCGCGAATCAGCGCCTCGGCCGAAGGGTTGGCGATCACAAACCGGTCGTAGGGCATGAAGGGCTGGCCGGGCCGGGCCCTTGTCGGGCTCGAAGACGGTGGCGGCGACGTCCGCTCGACCCCGGGCAGCGGCGCCAGCGTGATCGCCTCGCCGCCGCGCTCCGGGTTGTCGGTATAAGTGACCCGGCCGCTTTCATCCACCACGCGGTACACCGTTTGCGCCTGAAGCTTTCCCGCCGTCAGCGAAAGCCCCAACAGCAACGCCGCCAGGCGCGCGTACTTCGCCATGCCAATGACACGCATGCCCATGTTCTCCCCATAAAAAAACCCCGCCGAGGCGGGGTTTTGAGTCAGTAACACCTCAAGGGTGCCCCTAACGTTAGAGCTTAGCAGCTGTAGTACAGGTCGAACTCGACCGGGTGCGTTGCCATACGCATGCGCGTGACTTCTTCCATCTTGAGCTCGATGTAGGCGTCGATCATGTCGTCGGTGAACACACCGCCTTCGGTCAGGAAGGAGCGGTCAGCGTCGAGGGCTTCCAGCGCCTGGTCCAGGCTCGAGGCCACGGTCGGTACGGCCTTGCCTTCTTCCGGCGGCAGGTCGTACAGGTTCTTGTCCATGGCATCGCCAGGATGGATCTTGTTCTTGATGCCGTCGATACCCGCCATCAGCATGGCCGCGAACGCCAGGTAGGGGTTGGCGGTCGGGTCGGGGAAGCGCGTTTCGACACGCTTGCCTTTCGGGCTAGCCGTGTACGGAATACGGATCGACGCACTACGGTTACGCGCACTGTAGGCCAGCATGACCGGCGCTTCGAAACCCGGCACCAGACGCTTGTAGGAGTTGGTCGAAGCGTTGGTGAAGGCGTTCAGGGCACGGGCGTGCTTGATGATGCCGCCAATGTAGTAAAGCGCCATTTCGGAAAGGCCCGCGTACTCGTCGCCGGCGAACTGGTTGGCGCCATCTTTCCAGAACGACTGGTGAACGTGCATGCCGGAGCCGTTATCGCCGACCAGGGGCTTGGGCATGAAGGTCGCGGTTTTGCCGTAGGCGTGGGCCACGTTGTGGATCACGTACTTCATTTCCTGAACTTCGTCGGCCTTCTTCACCAGGGTGTTGAACTTGACGCCGATTTCGTTCTGACCGGCGTTCGCCACTTCGTGGTGATGCACTTCGACGCTCTGGCCGATCGCCTCAAGGGTGTTACACATTGCGCCACGAATGTCGTGGAAGCTGTCCACCGGCGGAACCGGGAAATAGCCGCCTTTCACACGCGGGCGGTGGCCCAGGTTGCCGCCTTCGATCTGGCTGTCGGTCGCCCAGGCGCCCTCTTCCGAGGAGATCTTGTACATGGAGCCCTGAATGTCGGTCTTCCAGTGTACTTCGTCGAAGATGAAGAACTCGGGTTCCGGGCCGAAAAACGCGGTGTCGCCAAGGCCGGTGGACTCGAGATAGGCTTCGGCACGCTTGGCGATGGAGCGCGGGTCGCGATCGTAACCCTGCATGGTGGCCGGCTCGATGATGTCGCAACGCAAAATCAGCGTGGCATCTTCGGTGAAGGGGTCGAGAAAGCCGGTGCCGTCTTCCGGGCGCAGAATCATGTCGGATTCGTTGATGCCCTTCCAGCCTTCGATGGAGGAGCCATCGAACATCTGACCGTTTTCAAAAAACTCTTCGTCCACGTCCCGTGCCGGTACGGTGACGTGCTGCTCTTTACCGCGCGTATCGGTGAAACGCAGGTCTACCCATTTGACTTCATTTTCTTCGATTAGCGCGAGCGTCTTGGCTGACATACTGTTCTCCGTCTCCGGTATGAGCGTGGCTTAAAGCGTGTACTGTTAAGCGATCTATTAAACGTATTGTTGAACAAAACCGTTGATACGCCGCGAGCGTATAGCACGCCTTTGTTGTGTATTCGCATTGGGGCGAGTTTCAAACCAGGCCCCGTGACCAGCGATTAAAATAAACCGACTATCGTTGTAGCACGCTGTGAGGCGTTTGCCTACGACGCCAGCCGTTGCCGTTTAATAAGCATGTAGCGTGCCAACTTTGCACCAATATGGCATGGTGACTTACCAAGCCTTTGTTTTAAAAATGATTTTCTCAACCCGAAAGCTGCCCTGATGTTGCGCGTCTAAATCAACGCCCCCGGGACGGGGCTCAGAAGCCACTTTTAAGCGCACCAAAATGGTTCATAAAAACCTTTATTGAACCAAATGCGTGCGCCAGCACGGAGTGATCGCCTCTTTGCTACACCTTCAAGCGCTTCCCAAAGAGCATGGTGGTCAACGTGGTGGTATTCGCGATCTTGTTCAGCCCGATAGAACCCACGACGCCCACGACGATCAACAGCAGCGCGTAAAGGAAAAGCGGCAGGGTTTCTACGCCGACCACCGTATCGACAATGGCAAAAAACATCGGGTGGGCGAGATAAATGCCGAAAGAGTAGCGGTTGATCGTGCGCATCCACGCAGGCGCGGGGCGCCCTTTCAGGTAGCGCATGGCGCAAAGCGTTGCCAACACGAACAGCGGGATCACCCACACCTCCTTGGAGGTGAACACCAGCCAGCCGGGGAGCGTTGCCAGTACGATCAGCGCCACCGCCCCGGCCAGCCAAACCGGGGAGGAGAACGCTTGCATCCAGCGCGGCGGGCGGGGTCTTGTCGCGCCTTGCGCTACCGGCTGGTAGTAGCGCACCAGCACCAGCGCCAAAAAGAACAGATACACCCAGCCAAGCGGGGCGACCCAAAGCAGATAGCCTGGCGGCGCCACCTCGAGCCAATAGGCCGTGCCCCAATACGCCATGCTGACCACGCAGCTCACCCAAAGCCCGGGCACCGGGTCGAACCGCCACAGCCGCCAGCGGGCAAACAACCAGTACGCCACGTAGAACTGCATGGCGATAATCAGAAAGTAGCCGTGCCAGCCCGCGTAGAGAAAGTACTCCCGGGCAACGCTTAAATACCCCACCGAGGTCCCGCCCATGTTCAGGCGCACCCACTCGGCGGTGGCGTAGATAAACCCATACGTTACGTAGGGCAGCATCACGTACTTGACGCGTTGCCATAAAAACCCCGGCGGCACTTGGCGGGCGTAGCGAAGCGCGAACACGAAAATGGAGATAAACAAAAAAACCGGCGTTCCCAACACCAGGGGGATACGCATCAAATCGGTGGTCAGAGTGTCCACGCGTTGATTGAGATGGTCCAGCCAATGAAACAGGAAAACCGCCGCGCATCCGTAGGCGCGCAGCCAATAAATCTCCTCGACCTTTTGCATCCAAGCCTCCTGCCTTGAGGCGCTGCTATGCTAATAGCGCAGCCAGCCCCGCTGGTCACATCCCTTTTGTCATGAACACTCGGAGGCAGTGTGCCCCTTCACCCTATTGCGGCTTGTCTTATGCGCTCAGCGCGTGCGCTCACTGTCGTTATGAGTACTTTTTTACTCAGTGCCCCGGCGCTGGCCGGCGAGGTCTCGCGCCACGCGTTCCCCTCCCCGGTGCTGGGTGATAACTACCCTTACACGCTCTACCTGCCCGACGGCTACCAAGTAGATGCCGCCGAGCCCTACCCGGTGGTCTACATGCTGCATGGCTCGTTCGGCAACGAACACGACTGGGTCAGCCGGGGGCAGCTGGCTCGAACTGTCGACCGTTTGATCGACGCCGGGCACCTCCCCCCGGCGGTGTTCGTCATGCCGGGCAGCCGCAGTTGGTGGGTCGATGGCTATAACGAGCCTGCTCGCCGCGCCTTTTTCGACGACCTGATGCCGCATATCGAAACCACCTACCGCGTAGGCACCACCCGCGCCAAGCGCGGTGTGGCCGGGCTCTCGGCCGGCGGGTACGGCGCGCTGAATTTCGCCCTCGAGCGGCCGGACCTGTTCGCCGCGGTAGCGGCACTTAGCCCGGCAAGCTACGTCCCCGCACCGCCGCGCAACTCCTCGGCGCACCGCCACCCGGCCTTTCTCGACGCCCAGGGCGAGTTCGATCAGGCGCTTTGGCAGCGGCTCAACTATCCGGCTCACCTGGAAGATTACCGCCTGGCGGTCGCGCCGGGCGCCAACAACGAACCCAGCGCCACGCCCCCGGTGCCCCTTTATATCAGCGCGGGCCGCCGCGATGAGTTCGACGCCGAATATCACGCCCGCCAGCTGCGCCAGGCAATCGAGCGCATTCAACCAGGCCAGGTACGCCTGGACCTTTACCCCGGCGGGCACACCTGGCGCGTATGGCGTGCCAGCCTACCCGCGGCGCTTACCTTCCTGTTTCAATACGTTGGCGCCGAGGAAACACCCGATAACGGCGAATGGGACGGCCAGTAGGCGAGGCCCATGACGACAAACTACACTAAGCTCATCACTCACTCGACAAAAGGATATTGAGGATGCATCAACACATCGAATGGGACGACCCCGGCAGCGCCAGCGTCGCGGCCTACTTCCAGGGCGACCCCAACCACACCCCGCCTTACCCCGGCGCCATTCTCTCCGCCCGCTACCAGCGCCGTATCGTACGCGTCAAAGTAGAAACCTACCGGGAAGAAGACGCCGTCAGCATCGGCACCGTGGCCGCCATCCTCGACGAACACGGCCACCGCCACAAAACCCAGGGCAAACTCAACATCGACGACATCGTACGCCTGCCGGATGACAAGCGCGCGATGGAGCGCTGGGAAGAAGAAAAGTAAGCCCCGCCTACGCTAATTCAGCGTGCGCCCCACCGCTTATGACGAAGTACCCCCAAGCGGTGGGGCCGAATCAACTGGCTCTTGGTTAAAGCCTTTTTACAGCACGGTGTGAAAGTTCGAGTACAAGGGCAGATAAGACTAGCCCTGAAACGCCACTGGCCCTCGCTATACTTAAGCCTAAAGCACCTTAATTAAACGCTCGTTTTTCTCGTTGCGTGCTACGCTTAGCGTGACTTTTTTACCACCCATAAACAGGTTCACGACCATGCGGCTACACCCTTGGCTCTGCGCGCTCGTATGCGCGTTCGCCCTTCCGGTTCACGCGCAATCCACCAATGACTGGGCGCAGTACGATGAGGTGTTCGAAAACGGTGCGCGCCAGGCCAACCTTTGGCAGTGGGGTTGGACGGGCGTCTACGCGACGAGCCTGGCGGTGAACGCCTACCAGTCGAGCGAGGCAAGCGACCGCGACGACCGGTATGACGCGCGCGTGGGCGCGGTGAAATCCGCCCTGGCGCTGGGCGGCATGTTGACGGACCGCCAGCCGCATCCGGCGGCCCTCGAGCGCTACGAGCGCTTGAAAGCCAGCGGTGAACTGAGCGGCGTGCAGGCGCTGGGCCTCGAGCTCGCCCAGGCCGAGCGGGCGCGGCGGGGCCTTGGCGCCCGGGTGAGTTCGCTGGTGGTCAACGGCTTGGCGGCAGGGGTGATCGCCGCCGACGGCCGCGGTGACGACGCGGCGATCAACTTCGCCTCGGGCATGCTGGTCAACGAGCTCCAAATTTGGACGCAACCGAATCAGGCTTCTTCGGCCATTAACCGCTTTCAACCTGCCCAAGTGTCGCTGGGCCCAATCACGCTCAAGGGTGAATACGCTTTGACGCTAGCCCCCCATCAGGTGGGCGCGACCTGGCGCTATTAAGCGTTAAGCTGAATTTGAATACGACGTGAAACAGGGGACAGCGCGGCCCATGAACACGGGCCGCGCCAAGCAAAAAGGGTCAAGAGAAACCCATGAGTACGGCTTTAAAACATAGTGTTGATAGTATCGAATTGGTGGACGCGCGCCATATCGCCAAAGTGCTTGCGAGCCTGGACGATAGCCGCCATGCATTGACGGTGACCCTCGATGGCCAACCACCGGATTACCCGGCGCACCTGGAAAACCTAAGTCTTGAAACCGGCGAGCTGGCCCTGGTCGTGACCGACGCGGGCAGCCTCGACCCCGCCACACTCGCACAGCGCGCGATAACGCTGAAAGCCGAAAACGATCAGATTCTGAGTTTTGATAACTTCAAGGTCCGCCAGGCTGAACGTTGTGGCGAGGCGCTGACGATTCGCGCCGCGCTCCCCCAACGCCTGACTACCGCCGCCCGGCGGGGGCAAGCGCGCATCAAATTGCGAAAGGATATGCCGGTGAACGTGGCGCTGTCGCTTTTTGCCAGCCAGCCGCCTATTACATCGAAACTACGCGATATTTCCGGTGGCGGGTGCCTTGTACAGTTGCCGCTCGGGAAGTGCGTCCCGCTGACCGAAGAGGCGGTGGTTCCCAGCGTCGTACTGACCTTTCCCAACGGCGAGCGCTTCACCTCCAGCGCTTCGGTACGCCATATTACGCCCATCGCCTATACCAACGAGGCGGCGATCGGACTCGCCTTCGAAGGCCTGGACCGCCCGCATCAGCAGGAGTTGATCCAGATCGTCTTCACCACCGAGCGGGAAATCGCCTGGCGAAGCGGGGAAGGTTCGCGCCTGGTGTCGCCGACCGAGCTCTATACCTCGCCGGACGCCAAAGCGCGTTCGCGGCGCCGGTCGAGCACCCGCCCTCAGCGCTCCTCCCGCGCCGTCTCGGTATTGCGCGAAATCACGCGCGACTTGCACCTTTTTCTACTGGCCTTACAAGGCGGCCAGCCGCTGCCGTTCGAACGACTGGAACGCAGCGCCAACAAGCTCATCAAGCTACACGGCAAAGGCCGCCAGGCATTTTTCTATAGCCTGACCTGCTTGCGGGACGAACCCGCCTGGATGCAGCACTCGGTGAACGTGGCCGGCAAGCTGGCCGACCTGATGCTGGCGGAGCCTACGCTGGCGGACGATACCCATCGGGCGGTCAGGGCGGCGCTGATCCATGATATGGGCAAGGCGATGCTGATCGACGAGGCGCTGCCGTCGCTTGAAAGCGATATGGACGAGCGACAGCGCCTACGCCTTCAGGCCCACGTCGATACGCTGTTAAGCGCGCTCGAGCAGGCGGGCTACCCGTGCGGGCCGCTGGAGCGCGAGGTGATCGGGGCGATCAACGAGCGCCTGGATGGCTCGGGCTACCCGCGGGGCCTCAAAGGTGACGCGATCTCGACGCTGGCACGCATGGCGGCGGTCATCGATGTGATCGATGCCATGACCCGCGTGCGCGGCGATCGCCCGCCGCTGGATATCGTCCAGGCGTACCGCTTTCTCTACAATCGTCCGGAGCGCTTCGATCAGCACTGGGTCACGCGCTACGTACAGCGCCATGGCTTCTACCCTTTGGGCAGCCTGGTCGCGTTCTCCCACGGCTATCTTGCCTGGGTGCTGGATCTCGACGAGCGGGGCCAGCCGAACCGTGTCCACGTCGTGCGCAATACGCACCGCGAGAAGGTCTTTTACGACGACGAGCTCGGCCGGGTGGATTTTGACCAGCTGGGCCGGCTTACCGGGCCGGCCCTGCCCCACCTCCACGACCTTTGAAACAACTTTAAAGGCCGCTGTCCAGTGCTCGCCCGCGCTCGTCGAATGTCAAAAAACAGCGCGGCTGGCGGCGCGGGAGTAAACCGGCATATTGGCGCGGTCATTGTCAAAGGCGGTGAAGCGGGTAAAATACTCGGCAATTTTTTGACACTCAAAAGTGTTATGTTATAACCTAATCGCTCTGCCGAGGAGAGAGACGTTGAGCCACCATCCACATCGCCATAATCGCGAAGGGCCTTGCCACTTTTCGCTGATGTCACTCTCGGCCACTCGCCGCCTGCTGTTGGTGGCGGTGCCTATCGCCGCCCTCTGGCTACTGGTGTTCTGGGCCGGCGGGTGGGGCCGATGAGCCATCGCGACCACACCAGGCTACAGCTGCACGACCTTCACCTGGCCCAGGGCCGGCGCATGGTGCTCGAACAGCTCACTGGTGATTTTCTACCCGGGGCGATTACCGCCCTGGTCGGCGCCAATGGCGCGGGCAAGAGCACGCTGATACAGGCCATGATGGGCGAGCTACGTCCGGTCTCGGGTAGCGTGAAGTGCACCGTGGCCCCGGAGCGCCGCGCCTGGCTGCCGCAACAGCTGGCGCTGGACTTGACCTTTCCCATGAGCGTGGAAGAGCTGGTCATGACCGGCACCTGGCCAAGCCACGGCGCGCTCAAAGGGTATTGTGCGGCGCACTACCGCAAGGGGCGCGACATCATGGCAAGGCTGGGTATTTCCCACCTGGCCCACCGCCCGCTTGGCGAGCTTTCCGGGGGGCAACGCCAGCGCGCGCTGATCGGGCGCACGCTGATGCAGGAAGCCGAGCTCTTACTGCTCGACGAGCCCTTTGCCAACGTGGATCGCGAAACGGTGGACATTCTGGTGACGATTCTGCGCCAGATGGCCGAGAACGGCGTCACGCTGATTATCGTGCTGCACGACATGGACCACCTGAAGCGCCTGGCCGACGAAGTACTGATACTCAACCACGGCCACGGCCGCTGGATCGCCCCGGAAGCGATCGCCGAACCGCATATGCCCGCTCAAAGCGTGCCGTTTAACGCAGGGGGTCTCCATGCTGGAACTGCTTAATGCCTGGCTGATCGCCCCGTTCGACTACGGTTTCATGCGCCGCGCGGTGGTCGGGGGCCTGGCGCTCTCCATCGCCGCACCGCCCTTGGGCGTGTTTCTGGTGCTGCGCGGCATGAGTTTGATCGGCGACGCCATGGCCCACGCCATCCTGCCCGGCGTAGCACTGGGCTTTCTGTTGGCCGGTTTTTCGCTGCCGATGATGAGCATCGGCGGCGTGCTGTTTGGGCTGATGGTGGCGCTGCTGGCCGGGGCGGTCTCGAAGATGGGCGGTCAGCGCGAAGACGCCGCCATGGCGAGCTTTTTCATCATCTCGCTGGCTGCCGGGGTCATGTTGATCTCGGTAGGCGGTAGCAGTGTGGACCTTACCCACGTGCTGTTCGGCTCGATTCTGGCGATCAACTCCACTGCGCTTTTACTCATTGCCGGTATCAGCACCCTCATTGTGCTCATCATGGCGTTCATCTTCCGCGCGCTGGTGGTCGAATGCCTCGACCCGCTGTTTCTACGCGGCCAAAGCCGACGCAACGGCTGGGTGCATAGCGTCTTTTTGGCGCTTCTGGTGCTCAACCTGACGGCGGGCTTCCAGACACTGGGCACCTTGATGGCCGTGGGCCTGATGATGCTGCCCGCCACCGCCGCGCGGTTTTGGAGCAAACGCCTGGAAGGGCTGATGGGCATTGCCGTGGTGCTGGCCATGATCGCCAGCACCGGGGGACTTTTGCTCTCTTATCATTTGGATATCCCCTCGGGGCCGAGCATCATCTTGCTGGCGGGGGTGGCGTATTTCTTCTCGGCGCTGTTTGGCCGCTACCACAGCCTGGCCGCCCGGTTACGCCGTAAAACGGCGCCGCTGGATGCGCCGCTCGAGCATTCTCATACGCATTAGGAGTTTCGTCATGTCGCTACGTTTTGCCCCGCTATTGGTGGGCGTATCTACCCTGCTCGCCCTACCTGCTGCCATGGCCGCTGAGCGCGTTCAGGTGGTCACCAGCTTCTCCATTCTGGCCGATATGGTCGAAAACGTAGGCGGCGAGCACGTCGAAGTGAACTCGCTGGTCGGCCCGGACGGCGACGCCCATGTCTACTCGCCGCGCCCGGGGGATGCGCGAGCGCTGGCCGAGGCGGACCTGGTGGTGTTCAACGGCTTGCTGTTCGAAGGCTGGATGGACCGGCTACTGGACTCCAGCGACTACCAGGGCCCGCTGGTCACGGCGACCGACGGTATCGAGGCGCTGGATTATCACCCCCACGATCACGGCCATGATCATGGACACGAGCATGATCATGGGCACGACCATAGTCACGATCATGACCACGATCATGACCACGGGCAGGAACACAGCCATGATCATGCGCACGAAAGCGAGCAGGCCCACGACCACGACCACATGCACGGCGATTCCGACCCGCACGCCTGGCAGGATATGGTCCAGGCTGAGATGTATGTCGCCAACATTCGCGATGGGCTGATCGAGGTGGACGAAGAGAACGCCGACGATTACCGCGCCAACGCCGAGCGCTATTTGGAAGAGATGGCCGAACTCGACCGCGAGATTCGCGCCTTGATCGAGGAGGTGCCCGCCTCGGCCACCGTGATCACCGGCCATGATTCGTTTGGCTACTTTTCCAGCGCCTACGGCGTGCGCTTTCTCTCGCCCTCGGGCCTCTCCACCGAGGTGGAGCCCAGCGGCGCCGGTATGGCCGCGCTGGTCGACGTGATCAACGATGAAGGCGTCCAGGCGCTGTTTCACGAGAACATGACCAATCCGGCGGTGATCGAGCAGCTCGCCGAGGAGACGGGCCTCGAGGTGGCCGGCACGCTTTACGCCGACGCCCTGGCCGCCGAGGGCGAGGCAAGCACGTATCTTGGCATGATGCGCCACAACGCCGAGCTTTTGCACGGCGCCCTGGCCGAGCCCGGCCATGATGATCACGATCATAGCCACGAGCACGAGCACGAGCACGAGCACAGCCATGATCACGAACATAGCCACTGATCGAATCGCTCTCGCGTCATTCAAAGCGCCCCTCGGGGCGCTTTTTTATGCACTCGACGCCCTGCCACGAGCCCTTCTCTCAACGCAGCCCTATCGTTTATGCGTTGCATTTTTGCCGCGGGATGAGGAGACTTAGCCTCTTTTCCTGGTGAACAAGAGTCAGCCCATGCGTTTAAACGCCGATTTTTCCCGGTTTGCCTGTGTGATGCCTGCTGAGTACGAGTGGGTGGATTCCCCCAGTGCCGGGGTTGAGCGGATGATGCTGGACCGCATCGGCGATGAGGTCGCCCGGGCAACGAGCCTTGTGCGCTATGCCCCGCACAGCCAGTTCGAGCGCCACGTACACGGCGGCGGCGAAGAGATTTTCGTGCTGGAAGGCGTGTTTGGCGACGAACACGGCCGCTACCCGGCGGGCAGCTACCTGCGCAACCCTATCGGGACCGGCCACACCCCGCAAATAGGCGAAGAGGGGGCGCTGATTCTGGTCAAGCTTCACCAGTTCGAGCACACCGACACGCTACGCGTTGCGATGCCCGCGCACCGCCTACCCTGGCAGCCCGACCAGCGCAAGGGCGTGCGCTATAAAATGCTGCACACCCACGGCCAGGAACGGGTAAGCCTCGAGCAGTGGGAAGCCGATGTGACCGTCAATTACCCGCAACTGAGCAAGGGGCTGGAGATATTCGTGCTGGAGGGTGTGCTTTGGGAAGGCGGCACCGAGTACCCGGCAGGCAGTTGGTGCCGCTATCCGTTTGGGTCACTGCCTACGCTCAAGGCGGGAAGCGACGGCGTGCGCCTGTACCTCAAGCGCGGGCATCTGTCCGCGGCGTAGCCCGCTAAAGGCCGCCAAGGCCCAGAAACGGCAACAGCGTCAGCAACACAATCAACGCCACCGCGACGAGGGTGAGCACCACCTGAAGCGGATGAGCCATAAAACGCCGCCATAGCGTCGGCGCCTCGCCCCGGGCCCTGGCCTGCTCGAAGGCGTGGCGCTCGCTTTGCTGGCGGCGCTGCTGGTACTCGGCAAGCGCCGTGTCGGCGGCCTCGCGCTGGCCTTCATCGCGCAGCCAGATCGCATCGACCCCCAACCGGAAAAAGCCCGCCTGGGTCTCGTAGACATCGAAGCCGCGCTCAAAGAGTAGCGCGCGCACCTCCGACGCCTCTTCATCGGTGACGTGGCGCAGCCGAAAAAGCAGATGCGCCACGCTAGTCGCCCTTCTCGGCCATCAAGTCCGCCTGGATGACCTCGATCCAGTAGCCGTCCGGGTCTTTCACGAAGATGACATCCTTCATTTTGCCCTGTTCGGCGCGCTTCACAAACGTTACCTCATTGACGTCGAACCAGGCCTGGGCGGCATTGAGATCCGGCACGCTAAAGCAGATATGACCAAAGCCCTGGGGCTCGGCGTTGCCGTCGTGATAGGCGAAATCTGCCTGCTCTTCGGTGCCCCAGTTGTGGGTCAGCTCCAAAAGGCCTTTTTGGCTGAACGTCCAGGCCGTGCGCTCCCGGGTATCTTCGGGAATCTGCTCGTCGTTTTCGACATTGGCCAGAAAGTAGAGCGAGAACTGCATCTCGTCGAAATCGAGCCGGCGCAGTACCTGCATGCCAAACACGCGCGAATAAAACGCCAGCGCCGTTTGTGGGTCTTTCACCCGCAGCATGGTGTGGTTGAGACGAAAACCTTGCGTGTTGGCCGGCGCGGGTACGACGCCGGGATGCTGCTCGCCTTGGAAACTCATGGAACACTCCTTATTTAACGCGAAACTTTGACGAAACCGAGACTTTGTACAAGGCTGTAGTCTAATTGATACAGGTGCAACGCACATTCAACGCCCGCTCGACATACAAACTTAACCATGAGGGCAGACTTTGGCTAATTCCAGCCCTGCTTTCAGGAGGCATCATGTCTCGTGACCGTAACGTTTTCGGTGAGCCTTTAACACCCTGCTGCCATAGCCCAAAAGCAGGTTTCTACCGCGACGGTTTTTGTCGCGTAGGTCCTAATGACATCGGCGTACACTCGGTGTGCGCCATTGTGACAGAAGAGTTTTTAGCGTTCTCCCAGGCGCAAGGCAATGACCTTGTTACACCGCGCCCGGAGTTCGGCTTTCCGGGCCTGGCGCCGGGCGACCGCTGGTGTCTTTGCGCCAAGCGCTGGCAGGAAGCCGCCGATGTCGGTTTGGCCCCGCCGGTCATTCTGTCCGGCACGCATGAGAAAACCCTCGACATCATCCCGCTGATCACCTTACAGCAGCACGCCATGGATGCCGTACACTAGATACACGCCATGGCTTTACAAGCCACCTTAGTATCCGGATAGTAGACCCACGACAGGGGCGCCCGGCAACGGGCTGAGACGTACCCTTTGAACCTGAACCGGATAGTACCGGCGTAGGGAGTCGTGGTGTTCTCACCACCTCCCGCCCGGGAGGACGCCATGACTCTACCCCCCCTTGGACGCTACCTGAGCGCGCTACATGATGCGACGCCGCTCGTACACTGCATGACCAATTTCGTGGCCATGAATTCGACCGCCAACCTCGTGCTGGCCATTGGCGCCTCGCCTGCCATGTTGCATGCCCAGGAAGAAGCGCCGGAGTTCACGGCGATCGCGGATGCGCTTTCGATCAATATCGGCACCATCTCCCCGCATTGGGCAGCGTCGATGATGGCCTGTGCCGAGGTAGCCAGGCGCCAAACAACGCCTTGGGTGCTGGACCCGGTCGCGGTGGGCGCCACGGCGTATCGCCAAAGGCTTTGTGAAGAGCTTTTGGCCCTCGAGCCCACGGTCATTCGCGCCAACGCCTCGGAAATATTGGCCCTTTGTGGGCTTGAAAGTCGCGGCCGCGGCGTGGACGCCGCCGCCAATGTCCAGCAGGCCGACGACGCTGCCATCGCGCTTGCCCAACGGCACGGCTGTGTCGTGGCCATGACCGGCGAGCAGGACTTCATCACCGATGGCACCCAACATGCCCGGGTCACCGGTGGCCACGCGCTGATGCCCCGCGTGACTACGCTAGGCTGCGGGCTTAGCGCCATCGTGGCCGGTTTCGTTGCCGCCACGCCCGAGGAACCCTTCAAAGCAAGCGTGGCCGCGCTTGCCGGCTTTGCACTAGCAGGCAGCCGGGCGGGGAAAAAAGCCAGCGGCCCGGGTAGCTTTCAGGTCGAGCTGTTGGATGCGCTCTATCAACTGACACCCGATACGCTATCGCGTCAGGGCCTTTGGGAGAACGTCGACCAGGCCAACAGCCAGGGAGCGCCCCGGTGAGCCTCGATCTTTCGCTTTATCTGGTGACCGACGCGACGCTCTGCAGTGCTTACGGGCTCGAAAAAACGGTCGAGGCTGCGGTGGCGGGTGGCGTCACCGTCGTGCAGCTTCGCGACAAGCACGCAAGCGATGCGACCATGATCGACCAGGCCAGACGCCTGAAAACACTGCTGGCGGGTAGCGGCGTGCCGCTGATCATCAACGACCGCCTCCATGTGGCACTCGAAAGCGATGCCGACGGGCTACACGTGGGCCAAAGCGACGCCGCGGTGCTCAGCGCCCGCCAGGCGCTAGGGCGTCATGCGTTACTCGGGCTTTCCATCAACACCCTGGCGGAGCTTCAAAACGCCCCGCTGGATACGCTGGACTACTTGGGGTTCGGCCCGGTGTTCGCCACCGTCAGCAAGCAGGACCACGCCAAGCCACTGGGCTTTGAAGGTCTTGCAACCCTCACCCAGGCGAGTCACCTGCCAAGCGTTGCCATCGGCGGGCTGAAGGCGGCGCACGCCCAGGCCGTGTTCGACGCGGGCGCCGACGGCCTGGCGGTGATCTCGGCCATTTGCGGCACGCCCGACCCCTACCAGGCCGCCCTGGCGTTCAAACGGTGAAGCACCAACTCGAGCATATCTGCGCCTTCGTGAAGGTGGCCGAGCTTGGCAGTCCCCGAGGTGCGGCGTCACCACCCCACGCCGGCACACTTTCTTCCGCTACTGGTGGCCATAGGGGCCGGATGCGATTCCCGCCAGCTTCACCACAGCGTCGAGTACGGCGTGTTGGCCATGAACGTGTACGCTTTCGGGTAGAGCTCTAAACAAAAAGCCCCGCTAACGCGCTGTTAGCGGGGCTTTTTTAGGCGCGACGCAAGCCTTTAACGTTAAAGGCTTGCGTTGACCACCATGCAGTCCATGCCCTGGGCGTGCAGCGTTTGGCAGGCGGCAATGGCGCGCGCTTCGTCGAGTGCGACGACGCGGGCGCGGAACACCGGCGTATGGCCCTCGACGGTATCGACCGCGGCGCGGCCCCCCACGTCATTGGGCAGGCGCTGAGCGGCCTGGCGGGCGAGCTGTTCGGCGTGGCTCGCCTGGCTAAACGCGCCCACCTGGATACCCCAACCGCCGTTGGCGCTGGCCACGGAAAGCGGATCGGCCATGGTTTGCTGCTGTTCTTCGATCAACGCTTGCAGCGGGTCGTGGTGCGTGACGGGTGCTGCGCGGGAGGGCTGGGGTGCGGGCGCCTGATTGGCGGCAGCGGCCGGTGCCCGCGCACTCGTATCCACATTGGCCAGAATAGGAGAAGGCGGCATGCTGGGCGGCGGCGTGGTGAGCGGCGCCGAGAGCCCAGGGAAGCTCATGAACTCGCGGGAGAAATTGGTATCGGCAAGCCAGGACGGGTTATCGCGAAGCCCGGCCCTGGCGAAGCTGCGATCGAGCAGGTCGGCCATGTGCTCATCCCGCGACGACGAGCTGAACCCGCCCATGACTACGGCGATCATGCGCCGGCCATCGTGCACCGCCGTGGTCGCCACGTTAAAGCCCGAGGCACGGATAAAACCGGTTTTCAGACCGTCGGCACCGGGGTAGTCGCGCACCAGGCGGTTGTGGCTGGTATGACGGGTCCCCTTGTAGCTGAACTCCTGTAGACCGAAGTAGTGATAGTACTGGGGAAAGTCCTGCATCACTCGGGTCGAGAGAATCAGCATGTCCCGGGCAGTGGTGATCTGGCCGTCGTCGGGCAGGCCCGAGGCGTTGCGGAAGGTAGTACTGTGCATGCCAAGCTCCCGCGCCTTGGCGGTCATCATATTTGCAAAGCGCTGTTCGCTGCCGCCCACCGCCTCGGCGACCACGACGGCCACGTCATTGGCCGAACGTACGGTCAGCGCGCGAATAGCGGTATCCAGCGGGATGCTGCTGCCCGCCGAGAGCCACAGCTTGGTGGCCGGCATGGCGGAGGCCTGGGCGGAGACCGCGAGCGGTTGGTCGAGGCGTAAATCGCCGTTTTCGACCGCCTCGAGGGCCATGTAAATGGTCATCATCTTGGTCAGCGAGGCGGGATAACGCGGCAAATCGGCATTTTCCGAGTAGAGCACTTCACCGTTTTCCAGATCGACCACGATGCCCGCATAGCGCGGGTTACCGTCGGCATGAGCAGTACTGCCCAGTACCAACACCGCCATGGCGACGGCGCACATTAGCCACCACCGCATGGCGGTGTTTGAAGTCACTCCCCTCGCTGCCATACCTGCCCCTTGCTACTCGCTTTAATTGATCTCAATGCCCGGGACTCACGGCCTTCGTCCCAAGCGCTCAGGTTAGCACGTACCCGATCACAGTAAACGTATTCTAAAGTGAGAAAAGGGTCTGTTTTAGTAGCACGCATAAAAAAACCGGCCCCCAGGGGGCCGGCTTTCACTCGACTTTCAAAAGCGGGCTTTCAAAAGCGGTGCGGTCTTACTCTTCCGCAGCGGCTTCTTCGACGGCCGGGCGGTCGACCAGTTCGACGTACGCCATGGGCGCGTTGTCGCCTGGACGGAAACCGCACTTGAGAATGCGGATGTAGCCACCGGGACGTTCGGCGTAACGCGGGCCCAGCTCGTTGAACAGTTTGCCGACGGCTTCTTTAGAGCGCGTGCGGGCAAATGCCAAACGGCGGTTCGCGACGCTGTCCTGCTTGGACAAGGTGATCAGCGGCTCGATAACGCGACGCAGTTCCTTGGCCTTGGGCAGGGTTGTCTTGATGACTTCGTGCTCGACCAGCGACACGGACATGTTTTTGAACATGGCCTGGCGGTGCGAGCTGTTACGGTTTAATTGACGACCACTCTTACGATGACGCATGGTTGTGATTCCTTACCAAACTGGGACTCAAGTCGACGCTTACGCGGAGGCCTTGTCGTCCTTCAAGCTCGCGGGTGGCCAGTTCTCCAGCCGCATGCCAAGGGAAAGACCGCGCGCTGCCAGGACATCCTTGATTTCGTTCAAGGACTTCTTGCCGAGGTTCGGGGTTTTCAACAGCTCCACTTCCGTGCGCTGGATCAAATCACCGATGTAATAAATATTCTCGGCTTTCAGGCAGTTCGCGCTGCGAACGGTCAACTCAAGATCGTCTACGGGGCGCAACAGGATCGGATCGATATGATCCTCTTCCTCTTCGACTTCCTGCTCTTTATCAGCTTCCAGGTCGACGAAGGCGGCCAGCTGCTCTTGCAGAATGGTCGCACTGCGGCGGATAGCCTCTTCCGGATCCAGAGTACCGTCGGTTTCCAGGTCGATAATCAGCTTATCGAGGTCGGTGCGCTGCTCGACACGAGCGGCTTCGACCGAGTAGGAAACGCGGCGGACAGGGCTGAAGGTGGCATCCAACTGCAGGCGGCCAATAGCACGCGTCTCTTCATCAGAGCCGCGGGCGTCAGCCGGTTCGTAGCCACGACCCAGCGCCACCTTAAGCTGAATTTTCAGCTCGGCACCTTCATTGACGTGTGCAATGACGTGGTCCGGGTTGACGATTTCGACGCTATGATCAAGCGCAATGTCGCCAGCGGTGACGACGGCTGGGCCCTGCTTGTTCAGCGAGAGCACCGCCTCATCGCGGCTGTGCATCTTGATCGCAACATCTTTCAAGTTCAGGAGGATTTCGATTACATCTTCCTGCACCCCTTCGAGGGCACTGTATTCGTGCTCGACACCGGCAATTTCAGCCTCTACCACGGCAGCGCCGGGCATGGATGAAAGCAGAATGCGACGCAGTGCATTCCCCAGGGTGTGGCCAAAGCCGCGCTCGAACGGTTCGAGAACGATCCTGGCATGATGTGCGCTGATTTCTTCGACCTTGATATCGCGAGGACGAAGAAACTCTGTCACTGAACGCTGCATATGAACACCTTTCAGGCTGCCAAACGGATACTGAGTACTCTAGAGCGTGTACTCAAGAGCATCCGGGCGGTGCGTAGGACGAACCGCCCGGGCTTCAAGAAGCATATTTGCCAAGCAAACGGCTTACTTGGAGTACAGCTCGACGATCAGGTTTTCGTTGATGTCGGCAGTCAGGTCACCGCGTTCAGGCAGAGCCTTGAAAGTGCCTTCCATCTTCTTGGCGTCGATGTCGATCCAAGCGATATCGCCACGGTTGGCCGAGATGGTCAACGCGAGTTGGATACGGGCCTGGTTCTTCGCCTTTTCGCGAACGGTGATCACGTCACCCGGCTTCACTTTGTAGGAAGCCACGTTAACGCTACGACCGTTGACGGCAATCGCCTTGTGGCTGACCAGCTGACGCGCTTCAGAGCGAGTCGAGCCAAAGCCCATGCGGTAGACGACGTTATCCAGTCGGGATTCGAGCAACTGCAACAATACTTCACCGGTCGCGCCTTTCAGGCGAGCGGCTTCTTTGTAGTAGTTACGGAACTGCTTTTCGAGTACGCCGTACATACGACGTACTTTCTGCTTCTCACGAAGCTGCAAGCCGTAGTCTGAAAGACGCTGACGACGCTGGCCGTGTACACCCGGAATCTGCTCGGATTTACACTTTTTCTCGAACGGAGTCACGCCACTCTTCAAGAAGAGGTCGGTGCCTTCACGACGAGACAGTTTGCACTTCGGTCCAATATAACGAGCCATGAATCTCTCTCCTTAAACGCGGCGTTTCTTAGGCGGACGGCAGCCATTATGGGGAATGGGCGTCGCGTCTACGATGCTTTGCACGCGGAAGCCGGCGGCGTTCAGTGCGCGCACGGCGGATTCACGGCCGGGGCCGGGGCCCTTGACCAGCACGTCTACGTTTTTCACACCATACTCGGCTGCAGCAGTCGCTGCACGTTCACTCGCTACTTGAGCTGCGAACGGGGTACTCTTACGAGAACCTCGAAAACCCGAACCACCGGCAGTTGCCCAAGAAAGCGCATTGCCCTGGCGGTCTGTGATCGTCACGATCGTGTTGTTAAAAGAGGCATGGATGTGCGCAACGGCGTCCACTACCTGCTTTTTAACCTTTTTACGGTTACTACGCGGGTTAGCCATGTTGATGTCTATTCCTGTCTTAACGCCGGTTCTGCCTTAGTTACAGAACCTGCGTATTATTTGCGGATCGGCTTACGCGGGCCCTTACGGGTACGCGCGTTAGTCTTGGTCCGCTGACCACGCAGCGGAAGACTACGACGATGACGCAGACCACGGTAGCAACCCAGGTCCATGAGACGCTTAATGTTAAGCGTGACATCACGGCGAAGGTCGCCTTCTACGGTGTACTTGCCAACTTCAGAACGCAGGGTATCGACTTCTTCAGCCGACAGGTCCTGGATCTTGGCAGTATGGACGATACCAGCGGCGTCACAGATGTGAGCGGCGCGGGTACGGCCAATCCCGAAGATATAGGTCAGCGAGATCGCCGCATGCTTGTTGTCCGGGATATTGACGCCTGCAATACGGGCCATCAGCTTACTCCGAAATTTGAGCGGCTTGCTCGTTTGTTCATCTTTAAAAGGCGCAACAGCATACCCCTTTTACTGCCCGAAGGCAAGGGGTATGCCACGCCCGCTTAAATACAGCGCGGGGTTTAGCCCTGACGCTGCTTGTGCCGCGGTTCGGTGCAAATGACGCGGACAGCGCCATTGCGACGAATGATTTTGCAGTTACGGCACATCTTCTTTACGGAAGCTCGAACTTTCATCGTTCTTTCTCCAAAAACGGCTCGCGGCACGTCCGGGGTGTTTGGCCAAGTGGTGTCGAAACACGCGCCTGGCCAAATGCCTGGGAGGCAGTGCTTAGCGCACTATGCCACCGCTACCGTAGCCTTTCAGGTTGGACTTCTTCATCACCGAGTCATATTGATGCGACATGAGATGCGACTGCACCTGAGCCATGAAGTCCATGATGACCACTACCACGATCAGAAGGGACGTGCCGCCAAAGAAGAACGGGACGTTCCAGGCAACGATCAGGAACTGGGGCATCAGGGAAACTGCAGTGATATACAGGGCACCGAACAGAGTGAGACGTGTCATCACCTTGTCGATATAGCGAGCGGTCTGCTCGCCGGGACGAATACCCGGCAGGAACGCACCTGACTTTTTCAGATTGTCAGCTACATCCTTGGGATTGAAGACCAGCGCTGTGTAAAAGAAGCAGAAGAATACCACTGCCGCCGCAAAAAGCAAGATGTAAAGCGGCTGGCCGGGGCCAAGCGCTTGCGATGCACGTTGCAGCCACTCCATTCCTTCACCGGCACCGACCCACTGCCCGATCGACGCCGGGAAGAGAAGGATGCTGGAGGCGAAAATAGCCGGAATGACACCGGCCATGTTCACTTTCAGGGGAAGGTAACTGCTTTGGCCCGCATACATCTTGTTGCCGACCTGGCGCCGTGGATAGTTCACCTTCAAGCGGCGTTGGCCACGTTCGATGAATACCACGAATGCCACGGTGGCGATCCCTAGCACTGACAGCGCTAACAGCGGAAGAACATTCCAGGCCCCTTCGTTGCGGGCAAGCTCGAAAGCCTGACCCACGGCGCTGGGTAGCCCGGCGACGATCCCGGCAAAGATCAACAACGAAATGCCGTTGCCGATACCCTTCTCGGTGATCTGCTCACCTAGCCACATCATAAACACCGCGCCGGAGACGAACGTCACCACGGCAGTGAAGTAGAAGCTAAAGTCAGCGCTGTAAGCGATGCCTTGGCTAGCCAGGCCCACGGACATGCCGGTGGCCTGGATAAACGCCAGTATCACCGTGCCGTAGCGGGTGTACTGACTGATCTTTCGGCGGCCGGACTCGCCCTCTTTCTTGAGTTGCTCAAGCTGAGGGGAGACCGCAGTCATGAGCTGCATGATGATCGACGCCGATATGTAGGGCATGATGCCCAAGGCGAGAACACTCATACGCTCCAGCGCACCACCCGAGAACATGTTGAACATGCCCAGGATGGTGCCCTGCTGCTCCCTAAACAAGGCAGCAAGCTGGTCAGGATTGATACCGGGAACGGGAATATGGGCACCGATACGGTACACCACGATGGCGAGGAGCACGAAGCGCAAACGCGCCCATAGTTCACTCAGACCGCTGCCCGTCGCCGGCATGTTTCCTGACTTGGCCATTTAGTCCTCTACCTTGCCGCCAGCGGCTGCGATCGCGTCACGGGCACCTTTGGTGACCTTGAGACCGCGAACGGTAACCGCTTTATTCAATTCGCCAGAAAGAATGATCTTCGCAAACTGCGTAGCATTCTTCAGCACATTGGCTTGCTTTAAGGTTTCGAGAGTGACTTCGTCACCCGCGACCTTGGAAAGCTCGGCCAGGCGTACTTCTTCAGAGACCAGCGACTTCGCCGACGTAAAGCCGAACTTCGGCAGACGGCGCTGCAGCGGCATCTGACCGCCTTCGAAACCAGGCTTGACGCGACCGCCACTGCGAGATTTCTGACCTTTGTGGCCACGGCCACCGGTCTTACCAAGACCGGAACCGATACCACGACCAACGCGCTTTTCAGCGTGTTTTGAGCCCGGAGCCGGGCTTAAGGTATTAAGTTTCATGGATTACTCTCCCTCAACGCGCACAAGGTAAGTTACCTTGTGGATCATGCCGCGTACGGCAGGGGTGTCTTCCAGTTCAACCGTATGACCGATGCGACGCAGGCCCAGACCTTTCATGGTCGCCTTATGCTTGGGCAAAACGCCGATGGTGCTGCGGACCTGGGTAACCTTGATCAAAGCTGCCATGGTGCTTACCCCGTAATCGCTTCGACAGACAGACCGCGCTTGGCGGCCACGTCGTCCGGTGATTGCATGGAGGAGAGACCTTTAACAGTCGCTCGCACCACGTTAACCGGGTTGGTGGAACCGTAGCACTTGGCCAGTACGTCGTGGACACCGGCGAGCTCCAGTACGGAGCGCATGGCGCCACCGGCGATGATGCCGGTACCTTCAGACGCCGGCTGCATGAATACCTTGGAAGCGCCGTGACGCGCTTTCACCGGGTACTGCAGCGTTTGGCCTGCAAGGTTTACCTTGACCATGTTGCGACGCGCCTGATCCATCGCTTTCTGGATCGCGACCGGCACTTCACGCGCCTTGCCACGACCAAAACCGACACGACCATTACCATCACCAACGACGGTCAGCGCGGTGAAGCCGAAAATACGACCACCCTTGACCACCTTGGCGACGCGGTTGACCTGCACGAGTTTTTCTTGCAGATCACCGCCTTGCTGTTCGTTCTTCGCCATCGTAAAACCCTTTAGAATTCCAGGCCGCCTTCACGAGCGGCGTCGGCCAGAGCCTTGACGCGACCGTGATACTTAAAGCCAGCACGATCGAAGGCCACCTGGGTGATGCCTGCTTCTTTAGCGCGCTCGGCAATCAAAGCGCCAACTTTGGAAGCGGCTTCTGAGTTGCCCGTCGCACCTTCGCGCAGTGCCTTGTCCAGCGTAGACGCGCTGGCCAGCACTTGGCCACCATCCGGCGAGATAATCTGCGCATAGATGTGACGCGGCGTACGGTTGACGCACAGGCGATACACGCCCAGCTCGCGGATCTTGGCGCGAGCGCGGCGGGCACGACGGAGACGAGATTCTTTCTTCGCGTTCATAACCCTGCCTTACTTCTTCTTGGCTTCTTTGCGACGCACCTGCTCGTCGGCGTACCGGACACCCTTGCCTTTATACGGCTCGGGGGGACGGAAGGCGCGGATCTCCGCGGCGCACTGACCAAGTGCCTGTTTGTCCGCGCTTTTCAGCACGATCACGGTGTTCTTCGGCGTTTCCGCTGAGACACCTTCAGGCAGTTGATAGTCGACCGGGTGCGAGAAGCCCAGTGAAAGATTGAGCGTCTGGCCTTTCGCTTGAGCGCGATAACCGACGCCAACAATTTCGAGGGTCTTCGTAAAGCCCTCGGATACGCCCGTCACCAGGTTCTGAACCAGGGCGCGGGTTGTACCGGCCATTGCCCAGCTCTTGGCATTTTCACTCGGGGCGAAGGTCAGCTGGCCATCTTCTTGACCGATCACCACGTCGCGGTGAAGGGGCATTGACAGCGTGCCCTGGCCGCCCTTGGCGGTCAGCTGGTCGTCGTTGATTTTGATGTCAACGCCGGCAGGCACTTTAACCGGATATTTCGCTATGCGGGACATTCCAGCCTCCTAGAATACGGTGCAGATGACTTCGCCACCGACGCCAGCCTGGCGCGCGGCACGATCGGTCATGACACCATTGGAGGTGGTGACAATCGCGATACCCAGACCATCGGCGACCTTGGGAAGATTGCTCTTGCCCTTGTATTGACGCAAAGACGGCTTGGAGACCCGCTGAATATGCTCAATAACCGGCTTGCCCTCAAAGTACTTGAGCGCCACGGTCAGCGTAGGCTTGACGCCTTCGGCAACCGAAAAGTCGGTAATATAGCCTTCTTCTTTTAGCACGCGGGCCACTTCCACTTTCAACCTGGAGGACGGCATGACTGCCGTCTCCTTGGTGGCCATCTGCGCATTGCGGATACGGGTAAACATATCCGCTAGAGTATCTTGCATGCTCATTTAATGTGCGCTCCTGATGATTCTACGTGGCGTTACCAGCTGGACTTCTTCAGACCAGGGACGTCGCCACGCATGGCGGCTTCACGCAGCTTGTTACGGCCGAGACCGAACTTGTTGTAAAAACCGTGCGGACGGCCGGTGATGCGGCAGCGGTTAGTCTGACGCACCGGGCTCGAGTCGCGCGGCAGTTGCTGCAGCTTCAGCGTTGCCTCGAAGCGCTCTTCCTCGGACGTGTTCACGTCCGAGATGATCTTCTTGAGCTCAGCGCGCTTGGCGGCATACTTCTCTACCAGCTGAGTGCGCTTAAGCTCACGTTCTACCATGCTCTTTTTAGCCATGATCCAACCCTTATTTCTTGAACGGGAAGTTCAGCGCCGCTAGTAGCGCGCGACCTTCCTCGTCGGTGTTGGCGGTAGTGGTGATGGTGACGTCCAACCCGCGGATACGATCGATTTTATCATACTCGATCTCCGGGAAGATGATCTGCTCACGCACACCCATGGAGTAGTTGCCACGACCGTCGAAGGACTTCGGGTTGAGACCACGGAAGTCACGCACGCGAGGAATCGCGATGTTCACCAAACGGTCCAAAAAGTCCCACATACGCTCGGCGCGCAGTGTCACTTTGATACCGATTGGCCAGCCTTCGCGCACCTTGAAGCCCGCGATGGACTTGCGTGCCTTGGTCACCAGCGGCTTTTGACCGGAGAGCTTCTCCAGATCACCGATGGCATTGTCGATCAACTTTTTATCGTTGACCGCGTCGCCGACACCCATGTTCAGCGTCACTTTCGTGATGCGTGGTATCTGCATTACGTTGGCGTAGCTAAACTGCTCTTTGAGCTGAGCCACTACCTCGTTTTGATAACGTTCTTTCAAGTTCGCCATTGTGCTACCCGACTCGCGTTAGGCGTCGATCTGCGTCTGCGTCGACTTGTAGATACGTACCTTGGTACCGTCTTCCTTAACCTGGAAGCCGACGCGATCCGCCTTACCGGTCTCCGAATTGAAGATGGCTACGTTGGACGCGTGAATCGGAGCCTCACGCTCGACGATACCGCCCTGATTTCCCGCCATGGGATTGGCTTTGGTGTGACGCTTGATCATATTCACACCGGACACCAGAAAGCGGTTTTCTAATACCCGCTTAACAGTGCCACGTTTGCCTTTATCCTTCCCGGCGATGACGATGACTTCATCGTCACGTTTGATCTTTTGCATATTCGCCTCGCTCCTTACAGCACTTCAGGCGCTAAGGAAATGATCTTCATAAACCGCTCATTACGCAGTTCACGAGTGACCGGACCGAAAATACGGGTGCCGATCGGCTGTTCGTTGGTGTTGTTCAACAAAACCGCCGCATTTCCATCGAAACGAATAAGCGACCCGTCGTTACGACGGACACCGCTGCGGGTGCGAACGACCACCGCCTTGAGGACCTGGCCTTTTTTGACCTTGCCCCGCGGGATAGCCTCTTTCACCGTTACCTTGATGACATCACCTACGCGAGCGTAGCGACGGTGTGAACCGCCTAGCACCTTGATGCATTGCACCCGGCGCGCTCCGCTGTTGTCGGCGACATCCAGCATTGTCTGAGTCTGAATCATCGGTTTTCTCCAAACCTAATCTGACTGCACTGGTTGGAAGACCAGGGGATCAACCCTTGGCCTGCTCGACCACCTCGACCAGCGTCCAGGCTTTCTTCTTGGAAAGCGGACGGCACTCCTGAATGGAAACCGTATCGCCTGCCTTTGCCTGGTTCGCCTCATCATGGGCGTGCAGCTTGGTGGAGCGCTTAACGTATTTTCCGTAGATCGGGTGGCGCTCACGACGCTCGATCATGACGACGATGGATTTCTCCATCTTGTCGCTCACCACCTTACCGGTGAGCGTACGTGCTTTTTTCTCTTCGGCCATCTCAATCACCTGCCTTCTCGTTGAGCAAAGTCTTCACACGGGCGATATCCCGACGGACCTGCTTGAGCAGATGAGTCTGGCTCAGTTGGCCAGTGGCCTTCTGCATGCGCAGGTTAAACTGCTCGCGGAGGAGCTCGAGGAGCTGCTCTTGGAGCTCTCCTGCGGACTTTTCACGAATTTCTTGAGCTTTCATCACATCACCGTCCGTTTTGCAAAGGTGGTGGACAAGGGCATCTTCTGTGCGGCCAGATCAAATGCTTCACGGGCCAGCTCTTCGGATACGCCTTCAATTTCGTACAGGACCCGACCCGGCTGGATCTGGGCTACCCAGTACTCAACAGACCCCTTACCTTTACCCATACGAACTTCGAGTGGCTTCTTGGAGATCGGCTTGTCCGGGAATACGCGGATCCAGATCTTACCGCCACGCTTGACGTGACGCGTGATCGCACGACGGCCGGCTTCGATCTGGCGCGCAGTGATGCGGCCGCGACCGGTAGCTTTCAGGCCATATTCCCCGAAGCTGATCTTGCTTCCGCGATGCGCGAGGCCACGGTTGCGGCCTTTCTGCATCTTACGGAATTTCATACGCTTGGGCTGTAACATCGACTCGCTCTCCCCTTATCTGGAACCTTTCTTCTTGGGCGCGTTGCCGGAAGGCTGTTGCTGCTTGGCCTTGGCACGTACTTCCTCGATACCGCCGAGGATTTCACCCTTGAAGATCCACACTTTGACGCCGATAACGCCATAGGTGGTGTGAGCCTCAAATGTGGCGTAATCGATATCAGCACGCAGGGTATGCAGCGGAACGCGACCTTCGCGGTACCATTCGGTACGTGCGATTTCGGCGCCGCCCAGACGACCTGACAGCTGAATCTTGATACCGCCAGCACCCAAACGCATGGCGTTCTGTACCGCGCGCTTCATCGCACGACGGAACATCACGCGACGCTCAAGCTGGCCGGCAACGTTCGCGGCGACGAGCTTGGCATCCAGTTCCGGCTTGCGAACTTCTTCGATGTTCACGTGAACCGGAACGCCCATCATCTCGGTAAGATCGCGACGCAGACGGTCGACATCTTCACCTTTTTTACCAATCACGATACCCGGACGGGCAGTGTGAATGGTGATGCGGGCATTGTTCGCAGGGCGCTCGATATGGATATGGCTAACGGAGGCGTTTTTAAGACGCTCTTCCAGAAAGCTGCGCACTGCGAGATCGTTATTGAGCTTATCGGCGTAAGCGCCGCGCTCGGCATACCAGACAGAAGCATGGTCTTTGACAATGCCCAGTCGAATGCCTATTGGATTGACTTTCTGACCCATCTGGTCGACTCCTACTTCTCGGCTACCTTGACGGTGATGTGGCAGGTGCGCTTCAAGATACGATCCGCACGGCCTTTGGCGCGCGGCTTGATACGCTTGAGCGTCATGCCCTCATCGACGCAGATGGTCGAGACACGCAGCTCGTCGATGTCCATGCCGTTGTTTTCTTCCGCATTCGCGATGGCGGACTGAAGCACTTTCTTAACCAGCTTGGCAGCCTTCTTCGGGGAGAAGGTCAGCAGGTCAATAGCTTCGGCAACCGGTTTACCGCGCACTTGGTCAGCCACCAAACGGGCCTTCTGTGCGGATAAAGCAGCGCCACTCAGCTTAGCTGTGACTTCCATCTCTCAATCCTCTCTGGCTTACCGTTTGGCTTTCTTATCCGCCGCATGCCCGCGATATGTGCGAGTAGCAGCGAATTCGCCAAGTTTATGACCCACCATTTCCTCGGAGACGTGCACCGGGACATGCTGGCGTCCGTTATGGACCGCGATGGTGAGACCTACCATGTTGGGCAGAATCATCGAACGACGCGACCAGGTCTTGATCGGTTTGCGATCGTTCTTTTCTACTGCCGTCTCGACCTTCTTCAAAAGATGAAGGTCGATAAATGGACCTTTCTTCAGTGAACGTGGCACAGCCGTTACCTCTTAATGTCTTGGCAATTTAGATCAACGCGTCTTGTTACGACGACGTACGATCAGCTTGTCGGTGCGCTTGTTCTTACGCGTCTTGTGACCCTTGGTCGGAATACCCCAAGGGGAAACCGGGTGACGACCACCGCTGGTGCGGCCTTCACCACCACCGTGCGGGTGGTCTACCGGGTTCATCGCGACACCGCGAACAGTCGGACGCACGCCTCTCCAGCGCTTCGCACCGGCCTTGCCAAGTTGACGCAGGCTGTGCTCGGAGTTGCTCACTTCGCCCAGGGTCGCGCGGCACTCGGCCAGGATCTTACGCATTTCGCCAGAGCGAAGACGCAAGGTGGCGTAGTTGCCTTCACGCGCAACCAGCTGTGCGCTAGTACCGGCACTGCGAGCAATCTGCGCGCCTTTACCCGGTTTCAGCTCGATACCGTGAACGGTAGAACCGAGCGGGATATTGCGCAGCGGCAAGGCATTGCCTTTCTTGATGGGCGCGTTAACACCGGATTCCAGCACGTCACCCGCGCTGACACCTTTCGGTGCGATGATGTAACGACGCTCGCCATCGGCATACTTCAGCAGCGCAATGTGCGCACTACGGTTCGGATCGTGCTCAAGACGCTCAACGGTGGCGGGAACGCCATCCTTGGTGCGTTTGAAATCGATCAAACGGTAGTGGTTACGGTGACCACCGCCCACGTGGCGGGTGGTGATGCGACCGTAGTTGTTACGGCCACCGGACTTGGACTGTTTTTCCAAAAGCGGCGCATAAGCGCGGCCCTTGTACAGCTGCTCACCAACGATCTTGACGACGTGGCGGCGACCGGCGGATGTGGGTTTGGTCTTGACGATTGCCATTATCCGTACTCCTGCCCTTATTCGGCGCCAGAGAAGTCTTCGAGCGTTTCGCCCGCAGCCAGGGTCACATACGCTTTGCGGTAACCCTTACGCAGGCCAACACCATGAGCAGTACGCTTGGTTTTCCCCTTGACATTCAAAACCTGAACACTACCGACTTTCTTGTCGAACAGCGCTTCAACGGCTTTTTTGATCTCGGGCTTGGTAGCATCAGATGCCACCTTGAAAACGTACTGGTTGCGCTCGGCGGCCGACGCGGCCTTTTCGGTCACGTGCGGTCCAAGCAGAACCTTGAATACGCGTTCCTGGTTCATGCCAGCTTCTCCTCGAATTTACGCAGGGCGGAGACGGTGATCAGGACCTTATCGAAGGCAACCAGGCTCACCGGATCAGCTGCCGCGACATCCACCACGCTCACGTGGGGAAGGTTACGCGCGGCTAAATAGAGCGTTTCGTCGATTTCATCGGTGACGATCAACACTTTTTCAAGGTTGAGCTCTTTTAGCTTGGCAGCGACCTGCTTGGTCTTGGGCGCGTCTACGCTGAACTCTTCAACCGCAACCAGACGTTCCTGGCGTAC
This sequence comes from Vreelandella sp. GE22, assembly GCF_968212445.1. Classification (NCBI taxonomy): domain Bacteria; kingdom Pseudomonadati; phylum Pseudomonadota; class Gammaproteobacteria; order Oceanospirillales; family Halomonadaceae; genus Vreelandella; species Vreelandella sp. GE22. The sequence goes on along the minus strand of NZ_OZ309110.1, from coordinate 189,118 downwards.
CAGCTCAGACAGGATGGAGCGCATCGCCGCACGGTACATCTTGCGGTTAACCTTCTGGGAGTGATCCTGCGGGCGTGCCGCGAAGGTTACGCCGCCACTGCGCCATAGCGGAGAGCGGATGGTGCCGGCACGTGCGCGACCGGTACCTTTCTGACGCCACGGCTTTTTACCACCGCCACGGACGTCGGAACGATTCTTTTGAGCGCGGGTGCCCTGACGGCCACCTGCCAAATAGGCAGTAACGACCTGATGGACCAGCGCTTCGTTGAATTCTTTGCCAAAAGTGGCGTCGGCTACTTCAACGGTACCCGTGCCTGCAGCAAGATTCAGATTCATTGGTAATTATCCCCTTCAGCCAGCTTTCACGGCGCTGCGAACGATGACGTCGCTACCGGTTGCACCCGGAACAGCACCCTTGATTAGCAGCAGGTTACGCTCGGCATCGACACGGACGATCTCAAGGCTCTGCACGGTGCAGCGGGCGTTACCCATCTGACCGGCCATCTTTTTGCCTTTAAATACGCGACCCGGGGTCTGACACATGCCGATAGAACCCGGCGCGCGGTGCGACAGGGAGTTACCATGGCTGTTGTCTTGGGTACGGAAATTCCAGCGCTTAACAGCACCCTGGAAGCCTTTACCCTTAGAGGTGCCGGTCACATCGATCATTTGACCAGCTTCGAAGAGGGATACGGTGAGTTCGCCACCCACTTCCGGAACGTCCTCACCTTCTGCAAGGCGGAATTCCATCAGTGAACGACCAGCCTCAACACCCGCCTTGGCAAACTGTCCAGCTTGCGCTTTGGTGAGGTGCTTGGCCTTGCGAGAGCCGGTGGTAATCTGAACCGCTGCGTAGCCGTCGGACTCGACGGTTTTTACGCGTGTAACACGGTTAGGATCCACTTCAATAACGGTTACGGGCACGGATGCGCCGTCTTCGGTAAAGACACGGGTCATCCCGGCCTTTTTACCGACTAAACCGATAGTCATACTCAGTCTCCTATAGTGTACGGGGCTATCACCCGCTATGGCTGCCCTTTCCAGAGCATTCCACTAGCACATTGTATGGCGCCATCCCGGCGCGGCGGCTGCTGATCAGTTAATCGATGATCGCTGGGCCGCAAGTGTCTAGTGTGATTAGTCGAGCTTGATTTGCACGTCGACGCCAGCGGCGAGGTCGAGCTTCATCAGCGCATCAACGGTTTTCTCGGTCGGCTCAACGATGTCGAGCACGCGCTTGTGCGTACGAATCTCATACTGATCACGCGCGTCTTTGTTGACGTGCGGTGAAATCAGAATGGTGTAGCGCTCGCGGTTGGTCGGCAGCGGGATCGGCCCACGGACCTGAGCACCAGTACGCTTAGCGGTTTCTACGATTTCCGCTGTGGACTGATCGATCAGGCGATGGTCGAACGCTTTCAACCGAATGCGAATCTTTTGGTTCTGCATTTGCCCTAAACTCCAATGGATGTCGACGGCGCGAGCCGTCTACCCACGCATTCAAAGGATGCGCATTATATGCACCTCAAGAGACAGTGTCAAACATTTGCTCTTGATGCGCAGAAAAGGGGGCTCCTTAGAGCCCCCTTCGTCATTCAGCTAAAAACTTACTGAACGATCTTGGCTACGACGCCGGCACCAACGGTACGGCCGCCTTCGCGAATCGCGAAGCGCAGGCCTTCTTCCATGGCGATCGGCGCAATCAGGGTAACAACCATCTGGATGTTGTCGCCCGGCATAACCATTTCAACGCCTTCCGGCAGTTCACAAGTACCGGTTACGTCGGTGGTACGGAAGTAGAACTGCGGACGGTAGCCCTTGAAGAACGGCGTGTGGCGGCCGCCTTCGTCTTTGGACAGTACGTAGACTTCGGCTTCGAAGACAGTGTGCGGCTTGATGGAGCCCGGCTTGGCCAGAACCTGGCCACGCTCGACGTCATCGCGCTTGGTACCACGCAGAAGCGCACCGACGTTCTCGCCTGCACGACCTTCGTCGAGCAGCTTACGGAACATCTCAACACCGGTAACGGTGGTTTTGGTGGTGTCTTTCATGCCGATGATTTCGACTTCTTCACCCGCTTTAACGAGACCACGCTCTACACGACCGGTAACAACGGTACCACGGCCAGAGATAGAGAATACGTCCTCGATCGGCATCAGGAACGGCTGATCGATCGCACGCTCCGGCTCCGGGATGTAGGCGTCAAGCGCTTTGATCAGCTCGGCAACAGCGGTCGTACCCATGCCGTTGTCGTCTTTACCTTCCAGCGCCATCAGCGCAGAACCGGTGATGATCGGCGTGTCGTCGCCCGGGAAGTCGTACTGGTCTAGAAGCTCGCGAACTTCCATTTCGACCAATTCGAGCAGCTCTGCGTCATCGACCATGTCCGCTTTGTTCAGGAACACGACGATGAACGGAACGCCAACCTGACGAGACAGCAGGATGTGCTCGCGGGTCTGCGGCATGGGGCCGTCAGCGGCGGAACATACCAGGATCGCGCCGTCCATCTGTGCCGCACCGGTGATCATGTTCTTGACGTAGTCGGCGTGTCCCGGGCAGTCGACGTGCGCGTAGTGGCGCACTTCGGACTGATACTCAACGTGAGACGTTGCGATGGTGATACCGCGCTCGCGCTCTTCAGGAGCGTTATCGATGGTATCGAACTCACGCCAGTCACCGCCGAAAACTTCAGCAGACACGCGCGTCAGGGCCGCTGTCAGAGTCGTTTTACCGTGGTCGACGTGACCGATGGTGCCGACGTTGATATGCGGTTTGGAACGTTCAAATTTTTCCTTAGCCACTGCTATAACCTCTTTACGTTAGCTAACGGTTAACCGTTTTGGTTGATGACGGCTTCAACGACGCTGTTGGGCGCCTCATCGTACTTCGCGAACTCCATGGAGTAGCTCGCACGGCCCTGGGTCTGAGAGCGTAGATCGGTTGCGTAACCGAACATCTCACCCAGCGGCACCGTTGCACGGATGATCTTACCGGAAGAGGAGTCATCCATGCCCTGCACCAAGCCGCGACGACGGTTCAGGTCGCCCATGACGTCACCCATAAAGTCTTCGGGGGTCACGACCTCGACCTTCATCACCGGCTCCAGCAGCACGGCCTTGGCCTTCCTGGCACCCTCTTTGATCGCCATGGAAGAAGCAATCTTGAACGCAGTCTCGTTAGAGTCCACGTCGTGGTAGGAGCCGTCGAACAGCGTAACCTTGACGTCGATCATCGGGTAGCCCGCGATGACACCATTTTTCAGCTGCTCGTAGGCACCCTTCTCAACCGCAGGGACGTACTCCTTCGGAACCACACCGCCCACGATTTCAGAGACGAATTTGAAGAAGATTTCATCATCGCCTTCGCCTTTCTCTTCAGCAGTCAGCGGCTCGATACGCAGGTAAACGTGACCGAACTGACCACGACCACCGGATTGGCGTACGAACTTGCCTTCCTGCTCGACGCTGCCGCGAATGGTTTCGCGGTAGGCGACCTGCGGCTTACCGATGTTGGCTTCTACCTTGAACTCGCGACGCATACGGTCAACAAGGATGTCCAGGTGAAGCTCGCCCATACCCGAAATGATGGTCTGGCCGGTTTCTTCGTCGGTCTGCACGCGGAAAGAGGGGTCTTCCTGGGCCAGCTTGCCCAGTGCCACACCCATTTTTTCCTGGTCCGGCTTGGATTTCGGCTCAACTGCTACCGAGATAACCGGTTCCGGGAATTCCATGCGCTCGAGCACGATCTTGTGGTCGATATCGCACAGAGTGTCACCCGTGGTGACGTCTTTCAGGCCGATACATGCCGCGATATCGCCGGCACGCACTTCCTTGATCTCTTCACGCGAGTTGGAGTGCATCTGTACGATACGGCCCACACGCTCTTTCTTCGACTTAACGGAGTTGAAGACACCGTCGCCAGAGTTCAGAACGCCCGAGTAAACGCGAATGAAGGTCAACGTACCAACGAAGGGGTCGGTGGCGATTTTGAACGCCAGCGCCGCGAACGGTTGATCATCGTCGGCTTCACGGGTCTCGATGGTGCCGTCTTTGTCGTCCAGCTCACCTTCGATCGGCTTGACTTCGGTGGGTGACGGCATGTATTCGATAACGCCGTCCAGCACCGCCTGTACGCCCTTGTTCTTGAACGCGGAACCACAGGTAACCAGCACGATCTCGTTGGCCAGCGTCCGCGCACGCAGACCCGCCTTGATCTCTTCGATGGACAGCTCGCCCTCTTCGAGGTACTTGTCCATCAGCTCTTCAGAGGCTTCAGCAGCAGACTCGACCATCTCTTCACGATACTTCTCGGCAGTCTCCTGGAGATCGGCCGGGATATCGACGAGGTCGTAGTTCATGCCCTTGTTTTCTTCGTCCCACAGAATCGCTTTCATCTGGATGAGATCGATGACGCCTTTGAAGTCTTCTTCCGTGCCCCAGTTGATCTGGATCGGCACGGCGTTGGCACCCAAACGCTCTTTGAGCTGATCGAGAACCATGAAGAAGTCAGCGCCGGTACGGTCCATCTTGTTGACGAAGACCATGCGCGGAACTTCATACTTGTTGGCTTGGCGCCATACGGTTTCCGTCTGCGGCTGAACGCCGGAGGAACCACACAGCACGACGACCGCACCATCGAGAACACGCAAGGAACGCTCGACTTCGATCGTGAAGTCAACGTGCCCGGGGGTGTCGATGATGTTGATGCGGTGCTCGTCGAACTGCTTGCTCATGCCCTGCCAGAAACAGGTCGTCGCAGCTGAGGTGATAGTGATACCACGCTCCTGCTCCTGCTCCATCCAGTCCATGGTCGCGGCACCGTCGTGCACTTCACCCACTTTGTGGGAGAGGCCGGTGTAGAACAGTACGCGCTCGGTTGTCGTGGTTTTACCCGCGTCAACGTGGGCTACGATACCGATATTGCGATAACGCTTTAGTGGAGTCTTGCGTGCCACGGTGAAACTCCCGTTAGTTGGCGATGCTCGTTAATAAAGCTGCGACTTTTTTTATGCCACCGCCGCCATCAGCGGATAGCGGCGGAGAGTTGCAGCGACGTCACACAGTGTGTGGCGCGCGCAACGGGGCATAAAAAACCCACACTTGGCAGCGCCGAGCTTAGAAACGATAGTGAGAGAAGGCTTTGTTGGCTTCAGCCATACGATGCACGTCTTCACGCTTCTTAACTGCAGAGCCTTTGCCTTCTGCGGCATCCAGCATTTCGCCTGCCAGGCGTTGAACCATCGTTTTCTCACCGCGGCGACGCGCAGCGTCTACCAGCCAGCGCATTGCGAGCGCCTGACGACGTGACGGGCGAACTTCGACCGGCACCTGATAGGTCGCACCACCTACGCGGCGCGACTTGACTTCGACCATCGGCTGGATGGCTTCCAGCGCCTTGTCGAAGATTTCCAGCGGCTCTTCATTACTACGCTCGGCAACCCTGTCCAACGCACCGTATACGATGCGCTCAGCTACGGACTTCTTGCCGCTGGTCATCAGGTGGTTCATGAACTTCGCCAGACGCTCACTTCCGAACTTCGGATCCGGCAGGATTTCGCGTTTGGCTACAACTCTTCTTCTAGGCATGATAAGCCCTCGTTTAAGGATCCTTCAGGTAAACCCGGGGCTTATAGTCGCCTTTCGGCGTCGCCCGACCTTACTCTTATCAGACCAGCAAATTCGTATTAAAGAGACCGCGAGTCTTAGGACTTCGGCTTCTTGGTACCGTACTTGGAACGACCCTGGCGACGATTCTGAACGCCAGAGGTATCAAGGGCGCCACGAACGGTGTGATAACGCACACCGGGCAAATCCTTAACACGACCGCCGCGGATCAGAACGACCGAGTGTTCCTGCAGGTTGTGACCTTCACCACCGATGTAGGAAGCGACTTCGTACCCGTTGGTCAGGCGCACACGGCAAACCTTACGCAGGGCCGAGTTCGGCTTCTTCGGGGTGGTGGTGTAAACGCGCGTACATACGCCGCGCTTTTGCGGACAAGCCTGAAGCGCGGGCACGTCACTTTTGGTGACGGGGCGCTTGCGCGGCTTGCGCACTAGCTGATTAATCGTTGCCATGGTGTTTAGCTGACTCCAATGGTTGCCTTGGCCTTTTTCGTGGTCGCGGGCGCACCCACCCCACTGTTAAAGGCTGCGCATTCTAATGGCTGGCCATGGGTTGCGTCAAGTCTTGCCGGCATTTTCGCCGGCAAGACCGCCGCCCAAAGGCCAGCCGCCTGGTACTTGGCTAACGCCATTCGATGCTGATCAAAGGCTTTCTTAAAGCTCGTCGTCAGTATCGAGAGCGGTTAGCTGTGCACCCAGCTCCTGTTCAACCTCGGTGGCCGAGGGATTGAACTGGCGCTCGACGTCTTCGCGCTTGCGACGACGCTCGGCGTGGTGGGTCAGACCGGTACCTGCCGGAATCAGACGCCCAACCACCACGTTTTCTTTCAAGCCGCGCAGGTAGTCGCGCTTGCCCGTTACCGCGGCTTCGGTGAGTACCCGCGTGGTTTCCTGGAACGAGGCCGCCGAAATGAACGACTCGGTCGCCAGGCTCGCCTTGGTGATACCCAGCAGCAGGCGGTTGCACTTGGCCGGGAACTTGCCCTCTTTCTCGAGGCGCTCGTTCTGCTCGAGCACGCGTACGAGCTCAGCCTGGTCACCGGTGATGAAGTCGGAATCACCCGAATCGGTGATCTCGACCTTACGCAGCATCTGACGCACGATTACTTCGATGTGCTTGTCGTTGATGCCTACGCCCTGCAAGCGGTAAACATCCTGTACTTCGGCCGTGATGTACTTGGCGAGTTCCGCCACACCCAGAAGACGCAGGATGTCGTGCGGATTGCTCGGGCCATCGGAGATGACTTCGCCCTTCTCGACGGTCTCGCCTTCGAATACCGCGATCTGACGCCATTTCGGAATCAGCGCTTCGAACGCATCGCCGGTTTCCGGGGTAATCGTCAGACGACGCTTGCCCTTGGTCTCTTTACCGAAGCTCACCACACCGCTGATTTCGGCAAGGATCGCGGACTCTTTCGGCTTACGCGCCTCGAACAAGTCAGCAACCCGCGGCAGACCACCGGTGATGTCCTTGTTACCCGACGCTTCGACCGGAATACGGGCCACGACCTCACCGACACCGATGCTCGCGCCGTCGTCGGCGGAGATGATCGAGTTACCCGGCAGCAGGTATTGAACCGGCGTATTGGAGCCGGAAACCGACACGTACTCGCCAGCGGCGTCCTGCAGCATGACCATCGGGCGCTTGTCGCGACCAGCCATCGGGCGTGCCGCGGACTCGATCACCTCGATAGAGGAAAGACCGGTCATTTCGTCGACGGAGCGGTGCATGGTGACACCCTCGTCGAGGTCGATGAACTGCGCCTTACCTTCTACTTCGGCCACGATCGGGTGGGTGTGCGGATCCCACTTGGCCACGGTAGCGCCGGCATCGACGACGTCGCCGTCGCGTACCGAAAGCTCGGCACCATAAGGCAGCTTGTAGTACTCACGCTCACGGCCGTGGTCGTCGGCGACGGCCAAGGCACTGGAGCGTGATACCACGACCAGCTTGCCGTCGGCGCGCTCGACGTGCTTGATGTTGTGCAGGCGTACCTTACCGCCGTGCTTGACCTGAACGCTGTCCACCGCAGATGAACGCGAGGCCGCGCCACCGATGTGGAAGGTACGCATGGTCAGCTGGGTACCCGGCTCACCGATGGACTGCGCGGCGATGACGCCGACGGACTCACCGATGTTGACCTGGTGTCCACGGGCCAAATCGCGACCGTAGCAGGACGAGCACACGCCATGGGGCGTATCACAGGTGATCGTCGAGCGAACCACGATCTCGTCGACCCCCATGGTGTCGAGTGCGGCACACCAGGACTCGTCGAGCAGGGTATTGCGCGCAATCAACACTTCCTCGGTGCTCGGGTCGATGACGTCGAGCGCCACGACGCGGCCGAGTACGCGCTGGGAAAGCGGTACGATGATGTCGCCACCCTCGATGATCGGGTGCAGCGTCAGACCGTTCTCGGTGCCACAGTCGGTCTCGGTGATGACCAGATCCTGGGCCACGTCTACCAAGCGGCGAGTTAGGTAACCGGAGTTGGCCGTTTTCAGGGCCGTATCCGCCAGACCTTTACGCGCGCCGTGGGTCGAGATGAAGTACTGAAGTACGTTCAGACCTTCACGGAAGTTGGCAACGATCGGCGTCTCGATGATCGAGCCATCCGGCTTGGCCATCAGACCCCGCATACCTGCGAGCTGACGAATCTGAGCCGCACTACCCCGGGCACCGGAGTCGGCCATGATGAAGACGCTGTTGAACGAGTCCTGCTCGACTTCGTTGCCATCACGGTCGATCACGGTCTCTTTCGAGATACCCGTCATCATCGCCTTGGCCACCTTATCGTTGGCCTTGGACCAGATATCGATGACCTTGTTGTACTTCTCGCCCGCGGTCACAAGACCCGAGGAGAACTGGTCTTCGATCTCTTTGACTTCGGCTTCCGCCGCGTCGACGATTTCGGTCTTGGCGTCCGGGATGACGAAGTCGTTGACGCCGATGGACGCACCGGACCAGGTCGCCAAACGGAAACCGGTATACATCAGCTGGTCAGCGAAGATGACCGTGGGCTTGAGCCCGGAGCGGCGGTACACCTCGTTGATCAGCCCGGAGATCGCCTTCTTCTTCATCGGCTTGTCGATGAGCTCGAAAGGCACGCCTTCGGGCAGAATGCGGTACAGAAGCGCCCGGCCGACGGTGGTGTCATAAATGGAGCGCTTGTCGCTACGCTCGCCGGTCTCTTCGTCGATCACGACCTCGTCGAGGCGAACCTTGACCCGGGCGTGCAGCGATACGGTTTGGGTACCGAAGGCGCGCTCGACCTCGTTGAGGCCAGAGAACACCATGCCCTCGCCTTTCGCGTTCACCTTCTCGCGGGTCATGTAGTAAAGACCCAGCACCACGTCCTGAGACGGCACGATGATCGGCTCGCCGTTGGCCGGCGACAGCACGTTGTTGGTGGCCATCATTAGCGCACGGGCTTCGAGCTGGGCTTCGAGCGTCAGCGGTACGTGAACCGCCATCTGGTCACCGTCGAAGTCGGCGTTGTAGGCGGCACACACCAGCGGGTGTAGCTGGATCGCCTTACCCTCGATCAGAAGCGGCTCGAACGCCTGGATACCCAGACGGTGAAGCGTCGGAGCACGGTTCAAGAGTACCGGGTGTTCGCGGATGACATCGGCCAGGATGTCCCACACTTCCGGAAGCTCGCGCTCGACCATCTTCTTCGCGGCCTTGATCGTTGAGGCAAAGCCCAGCGATTGAAGCTTGGAGTAGATGAACGGCTTGAACAGCTCGAGCGCCATTTTCTTCGGCAGACCACACTGGTGCAGGCGCAGCGTCGGACCCACGGTAATCACCGAACGGCCCGAGTAGTCGACACGCTTACCCAGCAAGTTCTGACGAAAACGCCCCTGCTTACCCTTGATCATGTCGGCCAGGGATTTCAGCGGGCGCTTGTTGGAGCCCGTGATCGCCCGACCGCGGCGGCCGTTGTCCAGCAGCGCATCGACCGCTTCCTGGAGCATCCGCTTCTCGTTGCGCACGATGATGTCCGGCGCGTTCAGATCGAGCAGACGCTTCAGGCGGTTGTTACGGTTGATCACACGACGATAAAGGTCGTTGAGATCCGAGGTCGCGAAACGGCCGCCGTCCAGCGGTACCAGCGGACGTAGATCCGGCGGTAGAACGGGCAGCACTTCCATGACCATCCACGCCGGCGCATTGCCGGAGTGGTAGAACGCTTCAAGCAGTTTCAAACGCTTGGAAAGCTTCTTGATCTTGGTTTCAGAGTTGGTCTGCGGAATCTCTTCGCGCAGCGTGTTGATCTCTTCTTCCAGATCGATGTCTTTGAGCAGTTCCTGCACCGCTTCGGCGCCCATACGGGCATCGAAGTCGTCGCCGAACTCTTCGAGCGCCTCGAAGTACTGCTCGTCGTTCAAGAGCTGACCACGCTCGAGGGTGGTCATGCCCGGGTCGATGACGACGAAGGATTCGAAGTACAGCACGCGCTCGATATCGCGCAGCGTCATGTCCAGGAACATGCCGATGCGTGACGGCAAGGATTTCAAAAACCAGATGTGCGCAACTGGGGATGCCAGCTCGATGTGGCCCATGCGCTCACGGCGCACGGCCGCCTTGGTCACTTCGACGCCGCACTTCTCACAGATGATGCCGCGGTGCTTCATGCGCTTGTACTTGCCGCACAGGCACTCGTAGTCCTTTACCGGGCCAAAGATCTTGGCACAGAACAGCCCGTCGCGCTCGGGCTTGAACGTCCGGTAGTTGATGGTCTCAGGCTTTTTCACCTCGCCAAACGACCAGGAGCGAATCATGTCCGGCGACGCAAGTGTTATCTTGATCGCGTCGAACTCTTCGGACTGAGACTGCGATTTGAGTACTTTCACCAAATCTTTCATTGGACAGCTCCTAGCTCTCTAACTCGATATCGATGCCCAGCGAGCGGATTTCCTTCACGAGTACGTTGAAGGACTCCGGCATGCCTGCCTGCATGGTGTGGTCGCCATCCACGATGTTCTTGTACATCTTGGTGCGGCCCTCGACGTCATCCGACTTGACGGTGAGCATCTCTTGTAGCGTGTACGCGGCGCCGTAAGCTTCCAGCGCCCACACTTCCATTTCACCAAAGCGCTGGCCACCGAACTGCGCTTTACCACCCAGCGGCTGCTGGGTCACCAGCGAGTACGAGCCGGTAGAACGTGCGTGCATCTTGTCGTCGACCAGGTGGTTCAGCTTCAGCATGTACATGTAGCCAACGGTCACCGGACGGTCAAACATGTCGCCGGTACGGCCGTCGTACAGCTTCATCTGGCCCGACTCCGGGATATCTGCAAGCTTCAGCAGATGCTTGATCTCGTGCTCCTTGGCACCGTCGAATACCGGCGTTGCCATCGGGACACCGCCCTTGAGGTTCTTCGCCAGCGCAATGACTTCTTCGTCACTGAGCGAGTCGATGTCCTCGAGACGGGTGCCCGGGGTGTTGTAGACCTGTCCCAGGAAGTCGCGAATCTCGGCAATCTGCTGGCCACGCGCGTCGCGCAGCATCGCGTCGATCTTCACACCCAGACCGCGTGCGGCCATACCCAGGTGGGTTTCAAGAATCTGACCCACGTTCATACGCGACGGTACACCGAGGGGGTTCAGCACCACGTCGACCGGCTCGCCCTTCTCGTCGAACGGCATGTCTTCGACCGGCATGATCGCGGAGATAACACCCTTGTTACCGTGACGGCCGGCCATTTTGTCGCCCGGCTGAATGCGGCGCTTCACGGCCATGTAGACCTTGACGATTTTCAGAACGCCCGGCGCCAGGTCGTCGCCTTGAGTGAGCTTGCGCTTCTTGTCTTCGAAACGCTCGTCCATCTCCTTGCGGCGGTTCTCGAGCTGCTCGTCGGCCTGGGCCAGCAGTTCGTTGAACGACTCGTCCTGCATGCGCAGCTTGAACCACTGCTGACGCGGAAGCTCTTCCAGGTACGCTTCGTCGAGCACGTCGCCTTTTTTCAGGTTCGGGCCGCCGTTGACCGCCTGGCCGTCCAGGGTACGCTTGAGACGCTCGAAGGTGGCGTCTTCGGCGATACGGTAAGTCTCCTGAAGATCCTTACGCACTTCGTCGAGCTGCATCTGCTCGATGGAGAGTGCGCGCGAGTCTTTTTCGACGCCGTCACGGGTGAAGACCTGCACGTCGATGACCGTACCCTTCATACCGGTCGGGGCACGCAGTGAGGTGTCCTTAACGTCGGACGCCTTCTCGCCGAAGATGGCACGTAGCAGCTTTTCCTCCGGCGTCAGCTGGGTTTCCCCTTTGGGCGTAACCTTACCGCACAGAATGTCACCCGGGCCGACTTCGGCACCGATGTAGACCACGCCGGCCTCGTCCAGCTTGCCAAGCGCCGATTCGCCGACGTTGGGAATGTCCGAGGTGATCTCTTCCGGGCCGAGCTTGGTGTCGCGGGACACACAGGTCAGCTCCTGGATGTGGATCGTGGTGAAACGGTCTTCCTGGACGGCCCGCTCGGAAAGCAGGATGGAGTCCTCGAAGTTGTAGCCGTTCCAGGGCATGAACGCGATGCGCATGTTCTGACCCAAGGCCAGATCACCCATGTCGACGGACGGGCCGTCGGCGAGAATGTCGCCGCGCGCTACGTCGTCGCCGGGGCGAACGATCGGGCGCTGGTTCATGCAGGTGTTCTGGTTGGAGCGCGTGTACTTGGTCAGGTTGTAGATATCAACGCCAGCTTCACCGCCGATGATTTCATCTTCGTTGACCCGTACTACGACACGACGTGCGTCGACGGAATCGATCACACCGCCACGACGCGCCACGGCGCAAACGCCGGAGTCACGCGCCACGAAGCGCTCCATACCGGTACCGACGAGCGGCTTGTCGGCGCGCAGTGTCGGAACGGCCTGACGCTGCATGTTCGCACCCATCAAGGCGCGGTTGGCGTCATCGTGCTCCAAAAAAGGAATCAGGGCCGCGGCCACCGATACGACCTGACGCGGAGAAACGTCCATCAAGGTCACCTGCTCGGGACGCATGAAGGTGGTTTCGCCACGGTGACGGACCTGTACCAGGTCATCACTAAGCTGACCGGCTTCGTTGACCGCCGCCGACGCCTGGGCGATAACGAAGTCGCCCTCTTCAATGGCCGACAGGTGAACGATGTCGTCGGTGACCTGGCCCGAGTTGACCTTACGGTACGGTGTCTCGAGGAAGCCGTAGCTGTTGGTATGGCTGTAGGTCGCCAGCGAGTTGATCAAACCGATGTTCGGGCCTTCCGGCGTTTCGATCGGGCACAGACGGCCGTAGTGCGTGGCGTGTACGTCACGTACTTCGAAACCGGCACGCTCACGGGTCAGACCACCCGGGCCGAGGGCGGACACACGACGCTTGTGCGTGACCTCGGAAAGCGGGTTGTTCTGGTCCATGAACTGGGAAAGCTGGCTCGAGCCAAAGAACTCTTTCACCGCCGCCGCGACCGGCTTGGCGTTGATCAGATCCTGGGGCATCAGGCCTTCGCTTTCCGCCATGGAAAGACGCTCTTTGACCGCGCGCTCGACGCGCACCAGACCGACACGGAACTGATTCTCGGCCATTTCGCCTACGCAGCGAATACGACGGTTACCCAGGTGGTCGATGTCGTCGACGTCGCCAAAGCCGTTACGAATGTTGATCAGCTCGCGCAGTACATCGAGGATATCGGTACGGTCCAGTACGCCAGCCCCGGTGTCGGCATCGCGACGCAGGCGGCGGTTGAACTTCATGCGGCCGACACCGGACAGATCGTAACGGTCTTCGGTGAAGAACAGGTTGTGGAACAGCGTCTCGGCGGCTTCCTTGGTAGGCGGCTCGCCGGGGCGCATCATGCGGTAGATCTCAACGAGCGCCTCGAGCTGCGAACCGGTGGTGTCGAGCTTCAAGGTATCGGAGATGAACGAACCGCAGTCCAGATCGTTGGTGTAGAGCGTTTCGACGTGCGTAATGCCGCCCTGCGCCATACGCTCGAGGACTTCTGGAGTGATTTCGCTGTTGCAGTTGACGATCAACTCGCCGGTCTTGGCATCGACCTGGTCTTTGGCCAGGGTCTTGCCATAGAGGTACTCCATCGGCACTTCCAGACGCTCGAGGCCGGCTTTTTCAAGCTGACGAATATGCTTCTGGGTGATCCGACGGCCCTCTTCGACGATGATCTCGCCGTTGCCGTCCTTGATGTCGAACGTAGCGGTGTCACCCCGCAGGCGCGACGGAACGAGCTCCACGGAGAAACCGGATTTCTCGATGTGAAACTTGCTGGTCTCGAAGAACTCGTCGAGGATCTCTTCGGTGCTCATGCCAAGCGCACGCATCAGTACCGAGGCCGGCAGCTTCCGACGACGGTCGATACGCACGAACACGTTGTCTTTCGGGTCGAACTCGAAGTCGAGCCAGGAGCCACGGTAAGGAATCACGCGCGCTGAATAGAGCAGCTTGCCCGACGAGTGGCTCTTGCCTTTATCGTGGTCGAAAAACACACCGGGTGAGCGGTGGAGCTGGGAGACGATTACCCGCTCGGTACCGTTGATGACGAAGGTACCGTTCTCGGTCATCAGGGGGATTTCCCCCATGTAGACTTCTTGCTCTTTGATATCTTTGATGGCTTTATTGGAAGAGTCGCGATCGTAAATGATCAAGCGAACCTTCACGCGCAGCGGCGCCGAGTAGGTAACACCGCGCAGCTGGCACTCTTTTACATCGAATGCCGGCGTGCCGAAACGGTAGCTGACATACTCGAGTGCGGCGTTGCCAGAAAAGCTCTCGATTGGAAACACGGACTTAAACGCCGCATTCAGACCGACCTCGTGACGCTCATCAGGCGAACGGTCCTGCTGGAGAAAGTCGTAGTAGGAATCAAGCTGGATCGCCAGCAAGTAAGGCACATCCATCACTTGGGGCAGTTTGCCGAAATCCTTGCGGATGCGTTTTTTCTCAGTATATGAGTAAGCCATCTGTATTCCCCAGCTTGTTCACCATGGGTGGCCGATGCGTGGTCATCTGCCCCGCGGGCGTTTCAGACGCAGACAGCAAGCTCCTAAATCGGTAGCTCGCCGTCAAAAATCTTGATAGATAACAGTGTTATCGGACGCTCATTAAGGTATAAAAACCTTGAATGCCGATACCAAACACCGGTCTTACTGTTGTTACTGCCCTCAGGCAGCCCTTCTGCATAACACGATGCATCCAATGATGCCAGTTACAACAGAAAAAGGCCGGCAGCGGGAGTTGCCCGCCGCCAGCCGTGGAAGCTTACGCTAAGCGTAAAGCCGCCGGCACAAGAATTACTTGAGCTCGACGGATGCGCCCGCTTCTTCCAGCTTGGTCTTCGCTGCTTCTGCATCGTCCTTGGACATGCCTTCTTTCAGCGTGGCCGGCGCGCCGTCAACGGCACCCTTGGCTTCTTTCAGGCCAAGACCGGTGATTTCACGAACGGCTTTGATGACGTTAACTTTCTTGTCACCAGCAGAGGTCAGAACCAGGTCGAATTCAGTCTGCTCTTCTTCAGCAGCTGCTTCGCCGCCGCCCGGGCCCGCGACAACGGCTGCCGCTGCGGATACGCCGAACTTCTCTTCCATTGCTTCGATCAGCTCAGCGACTTCCATTACGGACATGTCGGCTACAGCATTGATGATATCGTCTTTGGACAGTGCCATTGTTTCATTCCTAACTTTGCGGGAGTCTGTAGACTCAGGTTTCATTGCTCGGTTCAGGCAGTCAGGCCACAAGGCCTGAGATGCCGGCAGAGAAGTGCCTTAAGCGGCTTCTTCCTGCTTCTGGTCGCGCAGCGCGGCCAGAGTACGAACCAGCTTGCCAGCAGAGGCTTCTTTCATGACCGACATCAACTTGGCAATCGCCTCGTCGTAGGTCGGGAGGGTTGCCAGACGGTCAATGTCGGCAGCCGGGATCAGCTCACCTTCGTAGGCCAGCGCCTTGACTTCGAAGTTCTGCTCGGTCTTGGAAAACTCCTTGAACAAACGAGCGGCAGCGCCCGGATGATCGGTGGAGAAAGCCAACAGAGTCGGACCAACAAAGCTCTCGTTCAGGCACTCCCACTGAGTGCCCTCGAGGGCGCGGCGTGCCAGCGTGTTGCGCACAACACGAATCTGGACGCCATTCTCGCGCGCTTGCTTGCGCAGGTCGGTCATTTTGCCAACCGTTACGCCGCGAGAATCGGCAACTACGACGGAGAGTGCGTCCTTGGCCGCTTCACTCACCTCGGCAACAATCGCTTTCTTGCCTTCAAGTGCTAGTGGCACAGTGATCACTCCTTCGTGCCGGACCTCAAAGGTCCGGTGGTTACCATCTCTTTTAGGGCAAGGTGCACCCTAAAAGCCTTGGGGATGGTGCTCACCAGAAAAGCGTCGCTCAAAAAAGCATCAACCAACTGGCGGCCACACCATCTGCGCAGGCGCTCTTAAGCGATTAAGCCAGCCCGGAAAACCGAGGGTGGCACCTGCGGTCTTTGACGGTGCTCTGCCTGGCGTACCGGGCAGAGGACCGCAAAGTTCTTGCTTAACTCTTTCTTTACCATTCTTGCTTCATCGGGCACTTGGCCCGCCACCCACCGAACCGCTTCGTTTATACGTAGCTGGAATGGTCGATGGTGACACCCGGGCCCATGGTGGTGGACAGGGTCATTTTCTTCAAGTAAACACCTTTGGAGGTGCTCGGCTTGAGGCGCTTAAGGTCGGCGACCAGCGCTTCCAGGTTGCCCTGTACCGCGGAGGCGTCAAAATCGATTTTACCCAGCGTGGTGTGGATAATACCGTTTTTGTCGGTACGGAAACGTACCTGGCCGGCCTTGGCATTTTTAACGGCCGTGGCGACGTCCGGGG
This sequence comes from Vreelandella sp. GE22, assembly GCF_968212445.1. Taxonomy (NCBI): domain Bacteria; kingdom Pseudomonadati; phylum Pseudomonadota; class Gammaproteobacteria; order Oceanospirillales; family Halomonadaceae; genus Vreelandella; species Vreelandella sp. GE22. The sequence continues at coordinate 172,655 of NZ_OZ309110.1, read as the reverse complement.
TCACGGTGCCGACTTTCGGGTTCGGCATCAGGCCACGCGGGCCAAGAATTTGACCGAGCTGACCGACAACGCGCATAGCGTCCGGCGAGGCGATGACGACGTCAAAGTCCATCACGCCTTTTTTGACCTGCTCGGCGAGCTCATCCATACCCACGATGTCGGCGCCGGCTTCTTTAGCGGCGTCGGCGTTGGCGCCCTGGGTGAAGACGGCTACGCGCACGTCTTTACCGGTACCGTTAGGCATAACGGTGGCACCACGAACGACCTGGTCGGATTTACGCGGATCAACACCCAGGTTGATCGCAACGTCGACGGACTCTTTGAACTTCACGGTAGAAAGCTCGGAGAGAAGCGCAACCGCTTCTTCCAGGGAGTACGCTTTTTTGGCGTCTACTTTTTCACGAATGATCTTCGCGCGCTTGGACAGTTTAGCCATGATCAGAGACCCTCCACGTTTAGGCCCATGCTACGAGCGCTACCAGCGATCGTGCGTACCGCGGCGTCAAGATCGGACGCGGTCATGTCCGGCTCTTTGGTTTTGGCGATCTCTTCAAGCTGCTCGCGCGTCACGGTGCCGACTTTTTGCTTGTTCGGCTCGCCGGAACCGGACTTGATGCCCGCTGCTTTTTTCAGCAGAACGGCGGCCGGCGGCGTTTTAGTGACGAACGTGAAACTACGGTCAGAGTAGACCGTAATCACGACCGGCGTCGGCAGACCAGGCTCGATGTCCTGGGTTTCTGCGTTGAACGCCTTACAGAATTCCATGATGTTCACGCCGTGCTGACCCAGCGCAGGGCCCACGGGGGGACTCGGATTGGCTTTACCTGCAGCGACCTGCAGTTTGATATAAGCCTGTACTTTCTTGGCCATGCTTATTACTCCAGTTGGGTGATAACGCCTTGCGGCTCCCCGGGGTTAGCAGGGCGCACCCTGCACGAAACGATTTAACGCTTTTGGCTTACTCTTTCTTTACTTACTCTTTCTCGACCTGGGAGAACTCGAGCTCCACAGGCGTGGCACGCCCGAAGATCAGCACGCTGACCTGCAGGCGGCTTTTTTCGTAGTTCACCTCTTCAACGACACCGTTGAAGTCGGCAAACGGGCCATCGGTGACGCGCACCGACTGACCGGGTTCGAACATTGTCTTGGGGCGCGGCTTATCGGTGCCGTCTTTGACGCGGTGCAAAATAGCGTCGGCTTCACGCGTGGTGATCGGCGCAGGCTTCTCTTTGGTTCCACCGATAAAGCCCATCACGCGGGGCGTTTCGTTCACCAGGTGCCAGGTTTCGTCGACCATTTCCATTTCGACCAGCACGTAGCCCGGGTAGAACTTGCGCTCGCTCTTACGGCGCTTGCCGTCGCGCATCTCGACCACTTCTTCCGTCGGCACCAGAATTTCGCCAAAGCGGTCTTCCATGCCGTACATTTTCACCCGCTCAAGGAGCGAGCGCATCACGTGCTTTTCAAAGCCGGAATAGGCGTGGACGACGTACCAACGTTTGGACATGCAAACTCCTAACCAATGACGCCGGACATTGCCCAGCCAAGAAGAGTGTCAATCAACCAGAGCATCAGACCGACGACCAGTACGGCCACCAGCACGATGGCGGTGGTCTGAATGGTTTCGGGCCGAGTTGGCCATACAACGCGCTGAATCTCTTTCTTAGCGCTTACCGCAAGCTCTACCAATGCGCGCCCCTTGGTGGTGGTCAACGCAATCAAGCCGGCCGCGGCGCACAAAAGCACCACGCCCAGCACACGATAGAGCAACGCGATATCAGCAAAATAGACATTACCGACGACTGCAACGACAAGCAGCGCCACGACCGCCGCCCACTTGAGCCCGTCATGACGCGACTGTTGCACCTCTGCGCCATGTTTTACGGAACTAGGCTTCATAAAAACGAGACTCCTCAGGGTGCAGCGAGCGATCTGGAATTCTGGATAAAAGACGTACCAACCTGGGGAAGGTTGGCAGGCCAGGAGGGACTCGAACCCCCAACCTGCGGTTTTGGAGACCGCTGCTCTGCCAATTGAGCCACTGGCCTGTATCAGGGTGTGCGTCGGCACACCTACGCTACAGCGGGCGCCATAATAGCCAAGAAACCACTATCTGACAACCCTTACACTTCGCCTACCGCATAAGCCGCGGCGACAAAGACAAAAAAAGCGAGCAATGCCCGCTTTTTCATAATATGGAGCTCATGGACGGAATTGAACCGTCGACCTCACCCTTACCAAGGGTGTGCTCTACCCCTGAGCTACATGAGCACAATCACAGCAAACGCTAAACTGGAGCGGGTGGCGGGAATCGAACCCGCACCATCAGCTTGGAAGGCTGAGGTTCTACCATTGAACTACACCCGCTTGACTATCAAAGAATCAAAAACCGGCAAGCTCAACCGTATACATGCCTTGCGGCTTTTAACCCCAGACAACGCAAAAGCCGTTGCCGTAAAACTGGTGGAGAGGGAAGGATTCGAACCTTCGAAGCTTTCGCGGCAGATTTACAGTCTGCTCCCTTTGGCCACTCGGGAACCTCTCCATCTTTGGCGGCACATTATGCCAGCCTCCAAAACAGTGTCAAGCCAGATATTTACTTAATGTATCATGGCTTTTCAGGATAACCTGTCGCGCTTTCACGCTGACCTGCTGCCTTGGAACGCGCTGCATTCTGTCAAAGCAGCATGGAAAATGCAAGCGCCGCGCGAATTTTTTCAAGCGCAACGGGCTCGGGCACCCTCGGCGCACCGGCCATTTTACCGGCGCGCTCAGCGAAGGTCAGCGGAAAGCTCGCCTCCAGCCCGCCGTACACCATGTCTGGCCACACTGCGTGAGGGACCCGCACCCCGCGCGATACCACCCGAGCATCGCCGCCGGTGAGCAGCATCGGAAGCGCCACGCCCTGCTGGTCGCACACCTCGCTATAAATACGATTGATCGCACTGACCGCTGCCATGTAGATACCGTGATTCACCGCATCCACCGTGCGCCGGCCAGGCTCCAGCAGCGCATCGGCTTCGCTGTCCGGGTCGATGGCCACGTTGCGCGTGCCCAGTTTCAGGCTCTCTTTCATCAGGCGAAGACCCGGCACGATGAAGCCCCCTAAATGCACGCCGCCGGGCAGCACGAAGTCGATGGTGATGGCGCTGCCGCAATCCACCACGCAGCAGCCCCCGGCCAGCTGGTAGCCGGCCAGTGCGCCCATCCAACGATCTACCCCGAGCCTGCTCGGCTCCTCATAGCCATTGACCACGCCCAGCGACTCCGGCAACGACCGGGCGACATGGACCTGGCGCACCTGGCGGCGCAGCAGTTTGACGGTATCGCCCAGCACCGCCGCCCGCGCCACGCTCGAAATACGTACCGCCTCGACGACGTCGAGATCCGGTATGTCCGCCCCGGGGCGCCACTCCTCGCGGGTCCATACCGCCCCGCGGGAGCGTATTTCGCTGCTGGCCGCATCTTTTAGGCGCCACTTGGAGAGCGTATTGCCAATATCCAGATCTAAAATCATAAGCGCCTGCGTACGCTGATCTCACCGCCGGACAAACGCCGCGGCTGGCCGTCTTCGGTGACCCAAAGGTTGCCGCTCTCGTCTACATCCCCGGCCACCGCTTCGCTTTCGCCCGCGCCCTGGAGCACGCGAACGCTCAAGCCCGCGTAGGCGTGGCGCGCGTTCCAGGCATCGCGCCACACCCCAAAGCCACTCTCTTCGAACTCGGCCAGCATGGCCAAAAGCCCGGCGATCACCTCGGCGGCCAACTGGTTGCGCGAAAGGCCCGGCTTTTCGTCGAAAAGCGCTGCCACCGGCTGGCCGATGCTCTCGCGAAGGCTTTCGGGCAGCGACAAATTCATGCCCATGCCGATCACGGCCTCGCAGGGGCCAGCGGCGTCGCCGGTCACCTCGATCAAAATACCCGCCAGTTTGCCCAGCTCGCGGCCCTGCTCGGCCAACAGGATATCGTTGGGCCACTTGAGTTTAGGCGCCACGCCATGGCGCTCGAGCACCTGGCAGACGACCACCCCCACCGCCAGGCTCAGCCCTTCGAGCGAGGCCACCCCGGCTTCGAAGCGCCAGCCCAGCGACATCATCAAACTCTGCCCCCAGGGCGTGGACCACACGCGACCGCGGCGACCGCGCCCGGCGGTTTGCAGCTCGACCAGGCACACCTCGCCGTGGCCGGCGCCCTGATCGAAGCGCGCGCGCAAGTACTCGTTACTCGAGGGGAGCTGGTCTTCGACGAACAGCCGCGCCAGCAAGTGGCGCGCCTCGGCGGGTAGCTTTGCCACCACTTGCTGGCCTTCCAGCGGCTCCAGCGGGTGGGCCAATCGGTACCCGCGCCCTTTCACGGCGACGAGTTCCACCCCCATGGCCTCCAGCTTTTTAAGCTGTTTCCACACCGCGGCGCGGGAAACGCCCAGCGCCTCGCCGAGCGCTTCACCGGAATGGACCTCGCCATCGCTTAACAAACGCATCAGGTTACCGATGGTCATGTCCTTGCCCCAGTTGGGAAAACGCCTATCTTACCGGAAGCGCCATAGCGGCGAAAACTGCCGCCTTTGGGTTATTGACTTGACCCTTTATTTAAGACAGCGCTGGTAGTAAGGCCTACCCAGACCCTATAATGCCGCCCTATTTTTCCAGCAGGATCGCGTCGTGATCGAGAATCTTCGTAACATTGCCATTATCGCCCACGTTGACCACGGTAAGACTACCCTGGTCGATAAACTCCTGAGCCAGTCTGGCACCCTCGACCGCAAGGCCGAAGGCCAGGAGCGCATCATGGACTCCAACGACCAGGAGAAGGAGCGCGGCATCACCATCCTGGCCAAGAACACCGCTATTCGGTGGCAGGATGGTGAGGGCAAGGACTACCACATCAACATCGTGGACACCCCCGGACACGCCGATTTCGGTGGCGAGGTCGAGCGCGTAATGTCGATGGTCGACTCGGTACTGCTGTTGGTCGACGCCGTCGACGGCCCGATGCCGCAAACCCGCTTCGTGACCCAGAAAGCCTTCGCCCAGGGTCTGAAGCCGATCGTCGTGGTCAACAAGATCGACCGCCCCGGCGCGCGTCCTGATTGGGTCATCGACCAGATTTTCGATCTGTTCGACAACCTGGGCGCTTCCGACGAGCAGCTCGACTTCCCGATCATCTACTGCTCCGCGCTCAACGGCATTGCGGGCATGGAGCCGGACGCCCTCGAAGAGAACATGGACCCCATGTTCAAATCGATCGTCAACATCGTCGAGCCGCCCAAGGTCGAACTCGACGGCCCCTTCCAGATGCAGATCTCGGCGCTGGACTACAACAGCTACGTTGGCGTTATCGGCCTTGGCCGCATCAAGCGCGGCAGCGTGAAGCCTGGCCAGCAGATCAGCGTCATCACCAAGGAAGGCAATACCCGTAAGGGTAAGATTGGCCAGGTAATGACCCACCTGGGCCTGGATCGCGTTCAGACCGACGAAGCCACCGCCGGCGACATCGTCTGCATCACCGGCATCGAAGACCTGGCGATCTCCGATACGCTTTGTGACTCGAGCGCCGTCGAGGCACTGCCGGCGCTGACCGTCGACGAGCCGACCGTCTCCATGACCTTCCAGGTCAACGACTCGCCCTTCGCCGGTAAAGACGGCAAGTACGTCACCAGCCGTAACATCCGCGATCGCCTCGACCAGGAGCTGATTCACAACGTGGCGCTGCGGGTCGAGCAGGGCGAAACGCCGGAGAAGTTCAAGGTGTCTGGGCGCGGCGAGCTGCACTTGTCGGTGCTGATCGAGTCCATGCGTCGTGAAGGTTTCGAGCTGGCCGTGGGCCGCCCGGAAGTCATCATCAAGGAGATCGACGGCGAGAAGCAGGAGCCCTACGAAGAAGTCATCATCGACTGCGAAGAGCAGCACCAGGGCGCGATCATGGAAGAGCTCGGCTACCGCAAGGGCGAGCTTTCCAACATGAACCCGGATGGCAAGGGCCGTGTACGCCTGGACTTCATCATTCCGGCGCGCGGCTTGATCGGCTTCCGTGGTCAGTTTTTGACGCTGACCTCGGGCACCGGCATTCTGACCAGCCGTTTCGATCACTACGGCCCGCTCAAGCCGGATGCCTCGATCGAGCGCCGCAACGGCGTGCTGGTCTCCATGGTCGGCGGTAAGGCGCTCTCCTACGCGCTTTACACCCTGCAGGAGCGCGGCAAGCTGATCATCGACCACGCCACCGAAGTGTACGAAGGCATGCTGATCGGCATCAACAACCGGGCCAACGACATGGTCGTCAACCCGACCAAGGGCAAGAAGCTCGATAACATGCGCTCCACCGGTAACGACGAGAACATCGTGCTGACGCCGCCGATCAAGTTCACCCTGGAGCAGGCGATCGAATTCCTCGACTCCGACGAGCTGGTGGAAGTGACGCCGTCGCACATCCGTCTGCGCAAGAAGCACCTGACCGAGAACGAGCGTAAGCGCGCCGGCAAGAAATAAGCCCGCCGCCCGCCATCGAAAGCCCGCCACTGCGCGGGCTTTTTTGTGCGCGCAGATTCGCGCACTAGCATGTCTGCCGGGCGGCTTCGCTTGACCGGGTTAACGCAGCCTAAACGCAAAGGGGCTGGAAAGCGGGGCGAATCTATCGCAGAGTAGACCTCGAAGCGCGCCACGAGAACGCGTGCACACTACAATTCATACAGCCGTTTGGTTCGCGATGCGACGCGGCGCCCGGACAGGGACCCTCCTTCACATGAGCCGTTGTCAAAGTGTATCGGGGGCGCTTGCCTTGCCAGGCATGAGGACACCATGACCCCCATTATCGAAGTACAAAACGTCAATAAAGCCTTCGGTGGGCTCCACGTCATCAACGATTGCTCGATTCACGTCGAGAAAGGCTCGATTACCGGCATGATCGGCCCCAATGGGGCAGGTAAATCGACGCTTTTCAACCTGATCGCGGGCTCGCTGATCCCGGATAGCGGCCGCATTCTGCTCGAAGGCGAGGAGATCACCCGGCTTTCCGCCGACGCGCGCTTTCATAAGGGGCTTTTGCGTACCTTTCAGATCGCTCACGAATTCAGCCAGATGAGCGCGCTGGAAAACCTGATGATGGTGCCGCCGAATCAGGCCGGAGAAAGCCTTTTCAACACCTGGTTCAAGCCTTCGCTCGTGCGCGAGCAAGAGGCCGAGGTCCGCCGCCGGGCGCTGGAGGTGATCGATTTCGTTGGCCTGCACCACGTGCGCAACGAACTGGCGGGCAATCTTTCCGGCGGGCAGAAAAAGCTTTTGGAGCTGGGTCGCACCATGATGACCGATGCCAAAGTGGTGCTGCTGGACGAGATCGCCGCCGGCGTCAACCGCACGCTGCTGGGCGAGCTGATGGGCAACATCGAGCGATTGAACCGGGAAATGGGCTACACCTTTTTGGTCATCGAGCACGACATGGACATGATCGCAAGACTCTGCGACCCGGTCATCGTGCTCGCCCAGGGCAGCGTCATGGTGGAAGGCTCCATCGAAGAAATTCAGAACAATCCCGAGGTGATCGAGGCCTATTTCGGCACCGACGCCGCGTAAAAACACGCCTCGTACAACAACCACTACTACGTCGAGACACGTTGACCATGTCGATTGATGCGTCACCCAACGCTGCGCCGACGCCGCTACTGCGCGCCCGCGACGTGCACGGCGGCTACGGCAGCATGAACATTCTGAACGGGGTCGAAATGACCCTTCACGCCGATGAAATCGGCGTGATCGTCGGCCCCAACGGGGCGGGCAAGTCCACCATGCTCAAAGCGGTATTCGGCCTTTTGAACGTCAACCAGGGCGACATTTTGCTCAACGGCGAGCCGATCCAGAACCTGCCCCCGAACCAGCTGGTCAAGCGCGGCATGGGCTTCGTCCCCCAGGAGAACAACGTCTTCCCGAGCCTCTCGGTGAAAGAGAATCTGGAGATGGGCGCGTACTTGAAACCGCACAACGTCAAACGCATGCTCGAACAGGTGTATGAGTTCTTCCCGCCGCTCAAGGACAAGCGCCGCCAGCCCGCCGGCGAGCTCTCCGGCGGGCAACGCCAGATGGTCGCCATGGGCCGCGCTTTGATGGCCGAACCCACGCTCTTGTTGCTCGACGAGCCCACCGCCGGGCTCTCGCCGCTTTACATGAACGAGATCTTCGACCGGGTGAAAAAGATCAACGCCGCCGGCGTGGGTATTCTCATGGTCGAGCAGAACGCCAGGCAAGCGTTGGCGATTGCCGACAAGGGTTTCGTGCTGGCCGCCGGCCAGAACCGTTTTACCGATACGGGTGCGGCGCTGCTCGCTGACCCGGATGTCGCCAAAAGCTTTTTGGGCGGCTAGCCCGGGGGAGAACGCTGTGAACGAACTGGTCTTTTTTATCAACAACGTGGTGATCGCCGGCAGCGTCACCGGCTCGATCTACGCCATCGGTGCGATCGGCGTGACGCTGATTTTCAGCATCATGCGCTTTGCCCACTTCGCCCACGCGGACATGATGACCTTCGGCGCTTTCATGGTACTGCTGCTGACCACCGCCTTTCCGGCCCTCGGGCCGAGCATCGGCGTGCCCACGGCGCTGATCATGCTGCCGCTGGCAATGATACTGACCGCCCTGCTCGCCGTGGGTATCGACAAGGCCTTCTACAAGCCGCTGCGCGCTCATGGCGTCAAGCCCATCGTCATGGTGATCGGCTCACTCGGCGTCACGCTGATGCTGCAGGGCCTGATTCGCCTGTTTGCCGGCACCAGCGGCCAGAGCCTTTACGTCGACGACCGCAAGGAAATCTTTCGCCTCGCCCTGCCCTTCGAGGGCGCCCGCGCGCCGATCGTGGTCACCGAGCCACAGCTCTATCTGTTCGTGATCACGATCGTGGCGGTGGTCGCGCTGGCGGTGTTTTTGAACCGCTCGCGCCTGGGCAAGGCGATGCGCGCCATGTCGGACAACCCGGAGCTCGCCCAGGCCTCGGGCATCAATACCAACACCATCGTGGCGGTCACTTGGGTGATTGCCGGGGGCCTGGCGGCGATTGCCGGTACGCTTTTATCGCTGGACGTCACCTTCAAGCCGGACTTGAGCTTCTTTTTGCTGCTGCCGATTTTCGCCGCGGCGATCGTCGGCGGGGTGGGCCACCCCTACGGGGCGATCGCCGGCGGCTTCGTGGTCGGCTTTGCCGAAACCCTGGCGGTGTTCAACTGGAACGTGCTGCTGCGCCCATTCCGGGACAGTTTGCCGGACTGGCTGGAGCTTCCCTCGAACCTGGCGTTCGTGGGCACCGAGTACAAGATCGTGGTGCCGTTTTTCATTCTGCTGGCCATTCTGGTATGGCGCCCGACGGGGCTGTTCAAGGGTAAGGTGATCTGATGAACGAACGAAACGCATCCTACACGCCCAAAGACGCCACCGTGACGCGCCGCTTCCCGGTGCGCGAGCTGGTGCTCTTCGCCGGGCTGCTCGTTGCCGTGCTGGGCGTTTACGCCATGATGGGCGCCGCCTACAGCACGCGCATGCTGGTCGAGGCGGCCTGCTACGCCATTCTGGCGCTGGGCCTGACCATCCAGTGGGGCTACGCCGGGCAGTTCAACGCCGGCGTCATGGGCTTCGTGGCCCTCGGCGGCTTCTGTGCGATGCTCTTCAGCGTGCCGGTCAACGACGCCTTCTGGGGCACGGAACTCCCCATCGAGCTCGGCCGCGTACTGCTTTACGCCCTGGCCGCCATTTTGGTGGTCGTTGGGGCGAGCAAGCTCGACCGCCTGGGCGTCCCCAAACGGCTGCGCACGATCATTGCGGTGGTGTTAGCGGTGGTGCTTTATATGGTGGTGATCAGCCTGTTGCGCGAGGTGACCGGTGAGATTCAAAACCGCGCGGGCTTCGTCGGCGGCTTTGGTCTCCCGCCCTGGGTCGGCTGGATCGTTGGCGGCTTACTTGCCGGCGGCGTAGGCTACTTCATCGGCCATATCTGCCTGGGGCTTCGAAGCGACTACCTGGCGATCGCCACCCTCGGCATCGCCGAGATCATCAAGGCGTTTTTGAAAAACTCCGACTGGCTGACCCGCGGCACCGCCACGGTGTCGCCGCTGCCCTGGCCCACCCCGGGCCCGGCAGAGCTCGGCTTTACATTATCGCGGGCGATCTATCTGTCGCTGACCGCGGTGATCATCGCGGCGATCTTCTTTTTGCTGCACCGCGCCTACCACGCCCCCTGGGGGCGAATGATCCGCGCGATTCGCGACAACGAAGTCTCCTCGGCGGCGATGGGCAAGGATATCAACAAGCGCCGGCTGGAGATTTTCGTACTGGGTTGCATCCTGATGGGCCTGGGCGGCGGCGTGCTGGGCACCTTCAACAGCCTCTTCGACCCCCAGGGGTATCTGCCGCTCAACCACACCTTTTTGGTGCTGGTGATGGTGATCCTCGGCGGGCCGGGCAACAACCTGGGCACGATCTTCGGCGCCGTGGCGGTGTACATCATCTGGATCATGTCCGAGCCATTGGCGCTTTTCATCATGCAGCTGGTGGTAAGCCTAGGCGAAGGCGCGGGTTGGGAGCTACCCAGCAATATGGATAGCCGCGCGCTGCAGGCCAGGGTGCTGGTGATCGGCATGCTGATCACCCTGGTGCTGCGCTTTGCCCCCAAGGGGCTGTTGCCGGAGAGCATCAAGACCCACGGCTAGCGCCTGCCCCGTTCATGGGCGCTCGCAAGTCTGGCTGACGCTTTCAAGCGATGATGCTACGCTCGCGCTTGAGGCCCCATGGCGGGTCGATAGACCGCGTGTCCGATAACGACAAAGGATTTGCGCGGCCGATCCATTCAACGTGGCAGGACGGGAGTGGCATGAAAATAGTGGCAACATGGGTTCTGGGCCTGGCGACGGCGTTGGTCGGTTTTTCCGCTGCCGCCGATGAGCGCTGGGTCGTGCTGGGGGGCGACGTTGCCGAAACCCTGGCGCAGGTAGCGCCCGCGCTTGAGGTGGTGGCCCGGGACGACACCGTCGTCTACCCGGCGTCGATGGCAGCCCTTCCCTCGGTGGGTTATCTGCGCAGACTCTCCGCCGAGAGCCTGCTTTCGGTCAAACCGACCCACGTGATCGCCAACGAGCATGCCGGGCCCCAACAGACGCTCGAGCAACTCACTCAGGCCGGGGTCGAGATCATGCTGATCGACGCCCCGGACACCCTGGCCTCGATCAAAAACAAGGTGCGCGACATAGCCCGCCACACAGGCCAGGTGGAGGCCGGACAAGCGCTTGCCGACCAAATCGATGAAGAGCTTAACCGGCTGGCCGAGCAACCCACCCTGCCCGCTACCCGGGCGATGTTCATTTTGCACCACAGCGGCATGACGCCCCGGGCGGCAGGCAACGCCACCGCCGCGCATACCGCCCTTGAAGCCATTGGCGCCGACAACGCGTTTGCCGCCATGCAGGGCTATCAAAGTGTCGGGGCCGAGGCGCTGGTGCGTGAAGCGCCGGATATCGTCGTCATGTCCGCCCGCGGCCTCGAAGCGCTGGGCGGCGAAGCCGCGCTTTGGCAGCTTCCCGGCATGGCGCTGACCCCGGCAGGCCAGGCCGAGCGGCTGGTGGTGATCGACGACCAGGCGCTGCTCGGTTTTGGCCCGCGCGCGCCGGCACACCTGCTGGCGCTTCATCAGGCCGTTGCCGAGGCCATGAACCGCGAGGCCGCGCAAGCAGCGCCATGACCCACCCTGTGCGCTTGTTTCACCGCCCGCTGCTCGAGCGCCGCGGGCGGGTGCTTTGGGGCCTTGGCCTGGCGCTTTTAGTCGCGCTTGGCTGGGCGGGGGCCTCCGGGGCGCTGGGTATTTCGCCCTGGCGGCTTTTAACCGGCCAGGCGGACGCCTTCGATACCCACGTATGGTGGCAGCTTCGCTTGCCGCGCCTTTTGTTAGGCGTAGCGGTCGGGGCCATGCTCGCCGGCAGCGGCGCCGCCATGCAGGGGCTTTTTCGCAACCCTTTGGCCGACCCGACGCTTTTGGGGCTTGCCAGCGGCGCGGGGCTTTTCGTGGCGCTTTGGATCGTGCTGTTCCAGGGCAGCGCCAGCGCCAGCCTGTATGGCCAGTTTCTAGCCGGTTTCCTCGGGGCGCTCTGCGTCTGCCTGCTGGTCTTCGCGATCGCCAAACGCCAGGGCGGGGGCAGCGCCGCGGTCATGACGCTGCTGCTGGCGGGGCTTGCGATCAACACCCTGGCCGGCGCCGGCGGCGGCATTCTGGCGTTCATCGCAAGCGACGAGCAGCTTCGCCAGCTGAGCCTTTGGGGCATGGGGACGCTAACCAATGCGCTTTGGCGCACCACCGCGCTGGCCCTGGTCGTGGTGAGTCTTGCCCTTTTCATGCTACTGCGAAGCGCGGCGGCGCTCGATCTTCTTCAGCTCGGCGAAACCACCGCTCACGCCGCCGGCCTCGACGCGGCACGCTTGAAACGCCACATTATCGTGGCTACCTCGCTCGGCGTCGGGCTCTGCGTGGCGCTAACCGGGGTGATCGGCTTTTTGGGGCTATTGGTGCCCCACTGCCTGCGTTTGGGGCTCGGCCCCAACCACCGCCTGCTGCTGCCCGCCTCGATGCTGGGCGGCGCGCTGCTGCTGGTCGTGGCCGATACGCTGGCGCGAACGCTGGCCCCGCCGGCGGAGATCCCCGTTGGGCTTTTAACGAGCCTGCTGGGCGGGCCCTACTTTCTCTTTCTGCTGCTGCGCCGAGGCCACTGATGCTCACGCTCCATCAGGCCGGGTTGACCACGACCCCGGCCCTTGCGCCGCTCACCGATACCCTCGTTCCCGGTGAACTGGTGGCCGTGGTCGGCCCGAACGGCGCAGGCAAGAGTACGCTTTTAAAGCTTTTGTCCGGGTTTCGCCTTTGCGAGCAAGGGTCGGTCACGCTGGACGGTATCGCGCTCGAGCGCTGGTCGATCACCCGGTTGGCCCGCCGACGCGCCATGGTGGCACAACAAGAGCTCCCGGCATTCGACTGGCCCGTGGCGGAGCTCGTTGCCCTGGGCAGCGCCCCCTCTTCGGCACTTTTAGCCACGCTGCTGGAGGATATGGATCTATCAACACTCGCCAGGCGTAGCGTGCTGTCGCTTTCCGGCGGCGAGCGCCAGCGGGTAATGATCGCCCGGGGCGCGTGCCAACTGCTATCAAAGCTCCCCACCGACGCCTCAACCGGGGCGGTTTTACTGCTGGACGAACCCACCAGCGCGCTGGATATCGGCCATCAACAGCGGCTGATGCGCAGGCTACGCAGCTGGGCGGCGGACTATCATTTGGCGGTGGTGTGCGTGCTGCACGATCTGAAGCTGGCCACGATCTTTGCCGATCGGGTATGGCTCATGCACGAAGGAGAGCGGATCGCCTCGGGAAGCCCGCAGGACGTGCTCGACCCCGAAACGGTCGCGAGGGTGTACGAAGCGGATTTAAACGTCGAGCGCCGCCCGGGGGCGGCGCCTTCCTGGACCCTGGCGCGCTAGTGAAAAAGCACGCCAGGCAGGTTTTGGGATACGTGGTTCAGCGGCTTATAAATCGAGCTGGCCTTTAGTGACGAAGCGGCCGTCTTCGACGGCCATTTCGACCACCACGCCGGGTACGTCGCCATTGTCATCGAACTCGTGGGAGCCGGAGGCGCCTTCGTAGTTGATCTCGGTACCGGCGGCGATCAGCTCGACCGCCTTCTCCCACTCGCCGGGCAGAATGACCTCGCCGGGTTCGCTTGCCACGCTGCGCAGTGCATCCGCCAGGCCTTCGCGCTCGGCGCTGCCGTTTTGCTCGATGGCCAGCGCCAGCAGGAAGGCGGCGTCATACGCTTGGGCTGCGAACACGGCGCTGGGGTCGAAACCGGCATCAACAGCGGCACTATTGAAAAGCTCGGTACCGGGCAGGTCCGGGCTACCCGGGCGGGTGGCGATCATGCCGTCGAGCACGTCGGCGCCAATCGCCTCGACCAGGCTATCACCCACCATGCCGTCGGCGCCCACGTATTGGGTGAACATGCCGCTCTCATAAGCCTGGCGCAGTACGGTCTGGCCGGAGGTGTCGGCGTAGGCGAGTACCACCAGGGTGTCGGCGCCGCCGACGGAGAGCGAACCCAGCTCCGAGCGGTAGTCGGCGCGGTTGTCTTCGTGGGCCAGGCTTTCGGCGATTTCGCCGCCGCCGTCTTCGAAGGCCGTAGTGAAGGCATCCGCCAGCCCCTGGCCGTAGTCGTTGTTCACGAAGGTGACGGCCACGTAATCGAGGCCCTTGTCCAAAAGCAGCTTGGCGAGCATTTCGCCCTGGAAAGCGTCCGAGGGTACGGTGCGAAACACCAGGCCATTGTCGTCAAGCTCGGTGACCGCCGGGGCGGTCGAGGCGGGAGAGACCATCACCACCCCCCCGGGAATGGCGGCGTTGTTGGCTGCGGCGATGGTGGCGCCTGTACACAGCGCGCCGACGATAGCGGTGACGTTTTCGGAGTTCACCATACGGTCGGCGGCGTTGGAGGCCGCCGAGGCGTCAGAACAGGTGGTATCGCCGGACGGCATGGAAAGGGTTTCACCGCCTAGAATGCCGCCCTGCTCGTTGACCTGGGCCACGGCCAGCTGCGCGCCTTCGAAGATGGGCGGTGTCAGACTTTCGATGCCGCCGGTAAAGCCCCCCAGAAAGCCGATTTTGACCTCGGCCTGGGCCGTGGCGGTCAGGGCCAGAGAAGACGCCGCAATAGCGGCCACGAGTGTGCGTTTATTGATCATATTATTCGTCGCTCCCGGTGTGTGAGACGCCCCGGCTTACGCCAGTGCTTCTTTAATCTGAAACCGAAGCCGGGAAAACACAAGTGGCTTTATCCAACGCTCCTTAAAGCAGCCGGGGCCGACTTACAGCAAAGGGGCCAGGTTGAAGGTCTGGCTAAACCAGGCGTTCAGGTGGCGCCAGTGGCTGCCAGGCTCTTCGTCCACGCGGCGCATCTCGCTTTCGTGCTCGTACTCCCAGCCCGGCGCGCCCTGGTCGTCGAGGGTGACGCGGTAGCTAATGGCGGGCTCGCGGCCCACCTCGATCAGCTCCTCGAAGGCCGTCAAAAGCCCCTCGCTCTGCGCCAAAACGCCCACTTCGGTATTCCAAAGCACCGAACGCGGGTCGACGTTGAACGAGCCGATAAACACCTGGTCGTCAAAACGCAGCGCCTTGATATGCAGCGCCGAGGCCGAGGCGCCGGGCACGCGCATGTCCTCGACCTCCTCGTCGGCGCTCGTCTCTTGCTCCGGGCGCAGCTCGTATAGGCGAATGCCGCTTTCCAGCAGTGCCGGACGCCAGGGCGTATAGGCGCCGTGGACCACCGCCGCATCGGTGGACTCCAGGGAATTGGTGATAATATCGACCTCCACGCCCTCGCCGGCCAGCGCCACGAGCCGCTCGACGCTCGCCTCGGTGGGGACGAAGTAGGCCGAGACCAGCACCAGCCGCTCGCGGGTTTGGGTGTGCTGTAAAAGCTCGCCCAAAAGCGTCTGGCGCCAGGGCGGCGCGCCGTCGTGTTCGACTTTGGCCGGTGCATCCCACATTGCCCGCCCCTCGCCCCAGTAGAGGGTCTGCCAGGGCGGCGATTCGCTTGGCAGGGCGCGCAGGTCGGCGATGTAGTCGGCATCGGCGTTTTCATCGAGCCAAGCCCTGAGCTCTTGGGCCAGCGCCTGCCAGGCGCCCTCCTTTGCCGAGTGGTAGCGCGCGATCGGCTGGGCGAGTGCGTAATTCCAGTAATCGTCGAAACTTTGCGAGAGTGCCGGTACGACCTGGCCGATGGTGACCAGGTCCAGATCGGCGAAGTTGAGCGCATCGTTGGCATCGAAATACTCGTCGCCCAGGTTGCGCCCACCCGCGATCGCCACGCTGTTATCGGCAATCCAGAGCTTGTTGTGCATGCGCCGGTGCTGTTGGGTCGGGTTGGTGAACGAGGCCAACACCCGGGTGGCCAGGTGGCCGCGGCCAAACGCCACCGGGTTGAACACGCGCACCTCGATATTGGGGTGGCTTGAAAGCGCCGACAGCCGGTCGCCCTGGCCAATCGCCCCCATATCATCGAGGATCAAACGCACGCGGACACCGCGCTCGGCGGCGGCCAGCAGCTCATCCATCACCAGCCGCGTCGTCTGGCCATCGCCGAACAGATAGGTCTGTATATCGAGCGAGCGCTCGGCCTGGTGGATCAGTTCCACGCGCACTTCAAACGCCTCCTGGCCGTTGGCAAGCAGCGAAAAACCGTCCGGCTCGCCCTGGCCCGCCAAGGCCTCGGCGGCTTGCTCGCCAAGCCAGGTCCCACGCGCCTGGTCCAGCGGCAGGGCGGTGCGCGTCTCCCGCGGTACGTCGCTATCGACACAGCCGGCAAGCGCGACCAGGGCCACGAAAAAAAGCGCGGCGAGCCCCCGCCGAGGGCTATTCATCGTCGAATCCGGCCTCACTCAGCCGCGCCCGGCGCGCATCCGCCTGTTTACGCTGGCGATTGCCTCGGTAGAGCCTGGCCAGCGCAATCGACAAAGCCGCGGCCAGCATGACGCCCAGCACCACGCCCTGCCAGGGGCGGGCGGCGTTTCCCATCACGGTTTCCAGGCCAATGATCAGGGTAAGGCCCAGCGCCTGGGACCCAATCGCCAGCGCGCGAAGCACATCAACGCGGGACTGGTACATAGACATCTCCGTAAAAACCAACGTGCATGATATGGTGGACCAGTGTAACTGCTTAACGAGAAAACGATGAACGCGATTGCCCTTGGACCGCTACTAATTTCGCTGCCGCGGCTTTACGCGCTGGGCTGTGCGCTGGCCCTGCTGCTGGCCAGCCGCTTTTTGCTGTCGCTGCCGGCCCGCGATAAAAGCCGCTGGTTCAACGGCCTGGTGCTTGCCTGGCTGGTGGGCGCGCGCCTGAGCTACGTGGCGCTCAACTTTTCGAGCTTCGCCGGCGAGCCGCTGGAAGCCCTCAAGGTCTGGCAGCCAGGCTATCATCCGCTGGGCGGCTTCATGGCCGGGCTTTTGTGGTGCGGCTGGTATCTGCGCGACAATCTCAAGGCGATGGCCAAGACCATGATTTTGTTCGCCCTGGCCTCGGCCATCTGGCTGGTGGTGATAATGGTATCCGCCCCGCAAGGTAGCTTCGCCGTCGCTGAACTGCCCGAGGTGACCCTCGAGGATATCGACGGCAACCCGCGCTACCTGCCCGACCTTATTGATAGCGGCGACCGGGTCATCGTCAACCTCTGGGCGACCTGGTGCCCGCCGTGCCTGCGTGAAATGCCGCTTTTGCAAGAGGCCGACGCGCGCGAGGGCATCAGCGTAGTGATCGTCAACCAGGGCGAAGATTTACTGCCCGTGGTGCGCTATTTGGACGAGCAGTCGCTCACCTTTGACAACGCCCTGCGCGACCCGAGCCAGACGCTGATGGCGCGCTTTGAAGCTCCAGGACTTCCGACCACCTTACTGTTCGACTCGAACGGGCGCACCGAGGATATCCACGTCGGCGAACTGACCCGCGCCCAGCTCGAGCAGTGGCTGGATAATTAAACGACGCACCGCTTAATCCTTCCCGGCCTTTGCGTTAGAATCCCTCGCCCTGTCGCCGCCTGCCCGCCAGGCGGCACGCCCCGTTTTATGAACTTCTTGAGGCACCATGAGCGATTTTACACCCGGCCAGCGCTTTATTAGCGACGGAGAAGCCGAGCTTGGGCTAGGCACCGTACTAAACTGCGACGCCCGCAGCGTTACCATTTTGTTCAGTGCCAGTCAGGAAACCCGCACCTACAACACCCGTCAGGCCCCCTTGACCCGCGTGGTGTTCGGCAGCGGCGACAGCGTAACCTCCGCCGACGGCTGGCAGATCACGGTGGATGAAAGCACCCTCCACCAGGGCCTGATCACCTACCACGGCCTGGACAAGAACGGTACGCCCCAGTCGCTTCCCGAGACCAAGCTTGCCGACACCATGCAGTTCAATCAGGCCCGGGATCGGCTGCTGACCGGCCAGGTGGACCGCAACGACTGGTTCGATCTGCGCTTTCGCACGCTGCACCACTACCAGCGTATCGAGCAGCACGAGGCCCTGGGCTTTAGCGGCCCGCGCATCGACTTGATCCCTCACCAGCTGTTTATTGCCGATGAAGTGGCGCGGCGTCACGCCCCGCGCGTCATGCTCGCCGACGAAGTGGGCCTGGGGAAAACCATCGAGGCCGGGCTGATTCTGCACCGCCTGTTGATGAACGGCCGGGTGGCGCGCGCGCTGATCCTGGTGCCCGACAGCCTCACCCACCAGTGGCTGGTCGAACTGCTGCGCCGCTTCTCGTTAAACGTTTCGCTGCTCGACGAGAGCCAAAGCCTGGCCCACGGCGACGAAAACCCCTTCGATAGCGCTCAGTTGATTCTGGCAAGCCAGGGGTGGCTGTTCGCCAACCGCGAGCGCCAGGCCCAGGCACTGGCGAGCCAGTTCGACCTGCTCATCGTCGACGAGGCCCACCACCTGGAGTGGCACGCCGACGGTGAAAGCGGCCCGGGCTACCAGTGCGTCGAGCAGCTCGCCGGTCAAATCGCCGGACTGTTGCTGCTGACCGCCACGCCGGAGCAGATGGGGCTGGAAAGCCACTTCGCCCGCCTGCGCCTTTTGGACCCGGAGCGCTACCAGGAGATCGAGCGCTTCAAGGAGGAAGAGGGCCACTACGCTGAGGTGGCAGGCGCCATCGAAGCCCTCGACGACCTGCCCGAAAGCCGCGAACAGGTGGCACGCGTGGCAAGCGACTCGGACAGCCAGGCGCTGCTGGCAACCCTTTGTGAAGCGGGTGCAAGCGATGAAGCGAAGGCGAACGCCAAAGCGCAGCTGACCAATGCCCTGCTCGACCGCCACGGCACCGGCCGGGTGATGTTTCGCAACAGCCGCCGCCACGTGGGGGGCTTCCCCGAGCGCCGCCTGCACCAGAGCGCGCTGGAGCTGCCCTCGGCGTATCGGCGTACGCTGCGCCGCATCGAGCGCGACGAAGACTACTTCGACGAGCTACTGATCGAAACCGGCATGGATCATCCGGACGTGGTGATCTACCCCGACGCCACGTACCGCGCGCTCTCCGAGGACCCGCTGAACAGCGAACCCTGGTGGCAGATCGACCCGCGGGTGAACTGGCTGCTGGAAAAGCTCGCCGATACCGGTGAAGAAGGCCTGGCCGGCGACAAGGTGCTGGTGATCGCCCACCACCGGGAAACCGCAGAAGGCCTTTCCGAGGCGCTTCGCGTGCTGGGCGGCTACCAGGCGCCGGTGTTCCACGAAGACCTGTCACTGATCGAGCGCGACCGCGCTGCGGCGGCGTTTGCCGACGAAGAGGAAGGCTGCCAGGTGCTGGTGTGCTCGGAGATCGGCTCGGAAGGGCGCAATTTCCAGTTCTGCCGTCATCTCGTCATGTTCGACATGCCCCAGCATCCGGACCAGCTGGAGCAGCGTATCGGCCGCCTCGACCGGATCGGCCAGCAGCACGCCATCGAGCTGCACGTGCCGACCTTTAGCGCCTCGCCGGGTGAGCGGCTGGTACGTTGGTACCACGAGGGTATGAGCGCCTTTAGCGCCCCCCACGGGGTGGGCAGCGAGCTCTTCGACGCCTTTGGCGACGCCCTGGCGGATGCGCTACTCGACGACGAGGCGCTGACGGAGATCATCGACGAGACCCGCACGCTGTTTAACGAGAAACTGGCCGAGCGCGAAGCCGGGCGCAACCGGTTGCTGGAGCTCAACGCCTGCCGCCCCGCCCGGGCCGAGCAAGTCATCGAGGCGGTGCGCGAGCTGGATGACGACACCGCCCTGCCCCGCTACGTCGAGCGGGCGCTGGACGTGTTCGGCGTCGACAGCCAGGAAATCGGCAAGGGCCTGCTCTACTTGAAGCCCGGCTCGCACATGATCGACGGCCTGCCGGGACTGGTGAAGGGCGAAGAGGGCTTTTCGGCCACCTACCGGCGGGACCTGGCGCTGGCCCGGGACGACGTGCATCGCCTCTCTTGGGAGCACCCGCTGGTGCGCGAGATGATGGGCCGGGTGCTGGATGGCACCATGGGCAACACGGCGCTGGCGCTTCTGCGCCACCCGGCGATTCCCAGCGGCCGGCTGATGGCGGAGCTGGTGTTCTGCACCCATTGCCCGGCGCCCAGGTCGCTGCACCTGAACCGCTTTTTACCCCCCACGGCCGTGCGCGTTTTGATGGACGAGTCCGGCGCCAACCTGACCGCCAGCATCTCGTTTACCGGCCTTTCCAAAAACGTTCAGAAAGTGAACAAATCGATGGCGCGGGATTTGATCAAAAGCCGTCACGACGAACTGCGCGTGCTGGTCACTCGAGGGGAAAGCGAAGCCGAGAAGTCGCTGCCAGCGCTTTTGGAGACAGCGCGGGAGCGCATGCGCGAACAGATCGACGGCGAGCTGAACCGCTTAAGCGCGCTGGCCAGCAATAACCCGGCGGTGCGCGATGAGGAACTCGAGGCTATCAAGGGCGAGCGTCAGGCGCTGGAAGAGGCGATCGACGCCACCCGCCTGCGCTTGGACGCCGTGCGGGTGGTGATCACCGTCGACCCTAACGCCTAACGCGTTTTGGCAAGGATATCGTCCAGAGCTTTATCGAGGGTCGGGTAGCCGAAATTGAACCCGGCCTCGTGCAGACGTTCGGGGCGCATATCCGCGCCGGTCAACAGTAGCCGCGACATCTCACCAAGCCCCGCTTTCAAAACGAAAGCGGGTACCGGGAACATCGCCGGACGATGGAGGTGGCGCGCCAGAGTTTTGGTAAAGGTTTCGTTGGTCACCGGGTGCGGCGCGCCACCATTGAACGGCCCTTCGAGGCCGGGCTTGTTGATCAGGTAGATGATCGCCTCGACCAGATCCTCGCGGTGCACCCAAGGCATGAACTGCTGGCCGTCGCCAAAGCGCCCGCCCAAGCCCATTTTAAAGGGGGGCAACATCTTGGCCAGGGTACCGCCGCCGGCTTCCAGCACCAGCCCGATGCGTACGATGGCCAAGCGCACGCCGAGCGCCTTGACCGGTTCGGCGGCGGCTTCCCACTGTACACAAAGCCGGTGGGCAAACTCTTCGTGGGGCGGGGTTTGCTCGTCCACCTTCTTCTGGCCCTGGTCGCCGTAATAGCCCATGGCCGAGCCGCTGACCATGACCCCGGGCAGTGGCTTGCCCGCCTTCTCCAGTGCCTTGCAGAACTCGACCAGCGCCGTAGTCGTTTCGACCCGGGAGCTAATCAGGCGCTTTTTCTGGGTATCGCTCCAGCGCTTACCGGCGATGGATTCGCCGGCCAGGTTCACGATCGCTTCCGGCGGCGTATCGATGAACGCCATGGCGCTTTCGCCGGTCGTGCATTCCCGTGGCAGTACGCGAGCCGCCTTGGAGGGTGAGCGCGATACCACATCGACCTGATGACCGCCGCCGATCAGCTTTTCACAAAGCCGCTTGCCGACAAAGCCGGTACCGCCGGTAACAAGAATCCGCATCGAGAACCTCCTCTACGTTGAAAACGTGGCGTGGCACCGCGCTATAATTACACAAATGCTATACGATAGTGCTACGATAAGTATATTAACTTTAACGTATTCTCGCGAGGATTTATGCCTGAAAACCCTCTTGCGGGCTCACGCCCCGAGAGTGTCGCCGTTATCGGTGCCGGTATCGCCGGGCTCGCCTGTGCCCAGGCACTGGCCGAGCAGGGTATTGGCGCCACCCTGTTCGATAAGGCCCGCGGCCCCGGCGGGCGCATGGCCAGCAAGCGCCGCCCCACCGCCACCCTCGACCTGGGCGCGCAAAGCTTCACCGTTCGCGACCCGCGATTTTCAAAGCTCATCGATACCCTTCTCGAAAACGGCGCCGTTGCGCCGTGGCCAGGCGCCCACTACCGCGTGGATGAAAGTGGCTGGCAGGCGCTCGTCGATGACCAGCCGCGTTATATCGGCGCGCCGCGCATGAGCGCGATGACCCGCGAGCTTCACCACCGGCTGAGGGCTTTCACTCACGTTCACACCCACTTCGAGACGCGCATTACCGCGCTGGAGAAGGGCCCGGGCGCCACTGCTGGCTGGCGGCTACGCGACCATAACGACAACCTGCTGGGTCCGTTCGACACGGTGGTCATCAGCGCTCCTCCTCCCCAGGCCGCAGCGCTGATCGGCGAGTGGGATGCAGCGCTTACCGGCGCTTGCCAGGCGCGCCCCCAGCGCGGCTGCTGGGCGGGTTACGTGGTGTTCGAAACCGCGCTGCCCGTCATGGAAGGCATCGACGACTGGGACAGCCTTCACGCCCGCCATCCGGTGCTGCGGCTGGCCTCGCGTCATCACACCAGGCCCGGCCGAGAAAGCCAGCCCGAAAGCCTTAGCCTGCTCGCCCAGCTCGACTGGAGCGATGACAACCTCGAGCTTTCACCCAGGCAAGCCGCCTGCGCGCTGTACGCCGCGTTTCGCTCGCTGCTACCCAAAGACATGACGATGCCGCCGATTCGGGAGCTTTGGGCGCACCGCTGGCGCTACGCTCAGGCAGCAGCGCCCTCGAACGTTTCATACTTATACAGCCACCAGGGGCTTGCCCTTTGCGGCGAAAGCTTTCGTGGCAGCCGCGTCGAGGATGCCTGGCTGTCCGGATTTGAGCTTGCAAATGCTTTGATAGCGCTACCAAATAGTTACCCAAATCAAACGACTGTGTAAGAAAAAGATCACCAAGGTTGTACCCGGCGCCAAAAAGTTGTACAAATTAGCCTACCTAAAAAGGCTTTAGAGTTTCACCAGACGGCCAACAGACGCTATTGCGCTGTGCGCCGCCGCCATTTATGACAGATCCCTGTGGCAAGCGCGGCAGGCAACCAAGAGGCAAGGCGCCCATGAACACCAAGGCGACCCATCCACCCGATACCCCGCTCTACCCCATTCGGGAGGTTTCCCGGTTAACGGGTGTCAACTCGGTCACCCTGCGCGCCTGGGAGCGTCGTTACGGTCTTATCTGCCCTCAGCGCACGCCCAAGGGGCATCGCCTTTATGCCCAGGACGACATTATCCGCATCGAGCGGATTTTACAGTGGCTCAACCGCGGCGTACCGGTTAGCCAAGTGGCAGATCTGCTCGATCAGCCGGAAACCATCGAAGCGCCGGTTCCGGACGCCGGCGACTGGGCCAGCCAGCGCCAGCAGCTTTTAGCGACCATCGAGGCGATCGACCTGCCCAAGCTCGAGTCGCTCTACCAGCAGAGCCTGGCGCTTTATCCTCTGAGCACGGCGGTCAACGAACTTTGGCAGCCGGCGATCTCCACCCTCGAGGCCAAGTGGGCGATCGAGCCCGACGACCTGGTGCGCCGCTCGCTGGAAGCCTTCTTGAGAAGCCAAGTGGGTATTCGCCTGCACTATGCCAACCAGGCGACCCGCGGCCCGCTGATTTTGCTCAACGCCATGCCTGACGATCCGGGCCCGCTCTGGGTACTGTTGACCGCGTTGATGGCAAGCGAGCAGGGCTACCGCGTACAGTTACTCGACCATTCACTGGCGCTGACCGATCTGCCCCAGGCGGTGTCGCGACTGCACTGCTCCATGGTGCTGCTGACCAGTGGCCAGCGCGAAAGCGACGACTTCATCCGCCGGGCGCTGCCCGAAGCTGCCACCTCGCTCAATGTACCCTTGGGCGTCTGCGGGGAGGTCGCCCGCCAGCGCGATGGCGACCTGCGCGACAGCGACGTCCACGTACTCGGTGATGATCTACCCCAGGCTATTGCCCGGCTGCGCCCGCTGCTGCGCGAATCCGGCATCCTTTAACACCTCACGTTTTCACGCCGTCCCCATAGCGCCGAGCCCTTCTTTGCTCGGCGTTGTGGCACTCCAGGGAGGGAGTCATGGCGCTTCAGCTTGTCTGGTTTCGTACCGACCTTCGCACCTTCGATCACGCCGCTTTGGCCGCCGCCGCCGAGAAAGGCCCCGTGGTCGCGGTGTTTCTCCGCAGCGTCGAGCAGTGGCAATCCCATGGCCACGGCGCCAACAAGATCGATTTCTGGCACCGCACGGTTCGGGCGCTGAAAGCGTCGCTCAACGAGCTCAACATCCCCCTTCTGCACCGGGATATCGGCCATTATGAGGCCGCCGCCGACACGCTTTTGGAGATCGCCCGCGAGCACGATATAAAGCAGCTCCACTTCAACTATCAGTACCCGGTCAACGAGTACCAACGCGACGAACAGGTGCTCAAAGCGTTCAAGGACGCAGGCATTGTCGCTCACGGCTATCACGACGCCGTGGCCTACGCGCCGGGCACGCTTTTGACCGGCAAGCACGAGTACTACAGCGTATTCACGCCCTTCGCCAAGGCCTGGCACAAGAACCTCAAGGATTCACAGCTTCACGTTCTCGACGCGCCCCCCAAGCAGCAGGCGCTCTCTATCGGCAATAGCGCCATCCCGGCGCTGCCCGAATTCGCCCAGGCGCCGGTCAATCAAGATGCCTGGCCCGCTGGTGAAGACGCCGCCGGCGACCGTTTGGCCCACTTTCTGCAAAAGCGCGCCAAACGCTACAACGACCAGCGCGACTTCCCTGGCGTGGCGGGCACCAGCGAGCTCTCCCCCTACCTGGCCCTGGGCGTGCTGTCGTACCGCCAGTGTATGCAGGCGGTGATGAGCCACAACGGCGGCCACTTAAGCGATGGCGACAAGGGCTTGACGACCTGGGTCAACGAGCTGGTATGGCGCGAGTTTTATCAGCACGTGGTGGTGGGCTTTCCCTACGTTGCCCGCCGTGAGCCGTTCCAGCAGCACACCAAAAAGCTTGAGTGGCGCAACGACGACGATGGCTTCCAGGCGTGGTGTGAAGGACGCACCGGCTACCCGCTGGTGGACGCCGCCATGCACCAACTGGTGACGACCGGCTGGATGCACAACCGGCTGCGTATGGTCACCGCCATGTTTTTGAGCAAGCACCTGCTGATCGATTGGCGCCGCGGTGAGGACTTTTTTCTCACCCACCTGATCGACGGCGAGTTCTGCTCCAACAACGGCGGCTGGCAGTGGGCGGCCTCCACCGGCACCGACGCCGCGCCCTACTTTCGTATCTTCAACCCCACCACTCAATCGGAGCGCTTCGACCCCCAGGGCGACTTCATCGCCCACTGGCTGCCAGCGCTTGCCGAACTGCCCGCCAAGGCGCGCCATGCCCCGCCCCGCGACATGCTGACGAAGCTCGATTATCCCGAACCCATCGTCGACCATAAGGCAGCCCGCCAACGAGCGCTCGAGGCGTTCAAGGCGCTTTAAAAGCACTTAAAAAAGCGCCGCTTGAGGTGAGCCAAATCAACGATAGATCGACGATGGCGTGCATTCAGCGGTTTCCGGAAGTAGACTAGGCGTGGCCTTGCCAGCCGTTTGTTGTACTTGACCCAAGCGTTAGTCGGGGGTCGAATGCCACAGGCGGCCAACGTCCACCTTGATATTCGGAACGATTCAGTGACCAAGCAACACTCCTTTGATCGCGAAGAACTGCTGGCCTGCTCCCGCGGCGAGCTTTTCGGCCCCGGTAACGCACAGCTTCCGGCGCCCAACATGCTGATGCTGGACCGCATCACGCACATCCACGAAGAAGGCGGTGAGCATGGTAAGGGCGAACTGATCGCCGAGCTCGATATCACGCCGGATTTGTGGTTTTTCGACTGCCACTTTCCGGGCGACCCGGTGATGCCGGGCTGTCTGGGGCTTGACGCCATGTGGCAGTTGGTGGGCTTTCACTTGGGTTGGCTTGGCCACCCCGGGCGCGGGCGCGCTTTGGGCTGCGGCGAAGTGAAATTCAGCGGCCAAATCCTGCCCGATGCCAAGACAGTCACCTACCGCATCAATATCAAGCGGGTCATCACGCGCCGGCTGATTCTCGGCATTGCCGATGGCACGGTGGCCGTCGACGGACGCGACATCTATCAGGCTAATGACTTACGCGTTGGCCTATTCACCTCCACTGCGAATTTTTAACAGGAGGCTTCCATGCGACGAGTGGTAGTCACCGGCCTTGGCATCGTATCTTGCCTAGGCAATGACCAGCACCAGGTCCTGGACGCGCTGAAAAACGGGCGTAGCGGCATTCGCTTTAAAGAGGAGTATGCCGAGCGCGGTTTTAGAAGCCACGTGGCCGGCAGCATCCATATCGATCTCGAAGCACTGGTCGATCGTAAGCTTCTACGCTTCATGGGCGATGCGGCGGCCTACGCCTACGTCTCCATGGCCCAGGCCATCGAGGATGCGGGGCTCGCGCCGGAGCAGGTGTCCAACGAGCGTACCGGCCTGATCGCCGGCTCCGGCGGTGCCTCCAGCGCCAACCAGGTCGAAGCCGCTGACGTCATGCGCGAAAAAGGCCTGCGCCGCGTGGGGCCCTACCGGGTTACGCGTACCATGGGCAGCACCGTCTCGGCCTGCCTGGCGACGCCCTTTCAAATCAAGGGCGTGAACTACTCGATCTCTTCGGCCTGTGCGACCTCGGCACACTGCATCGGCAGCGCCATGGAGCAGATCCAGCTGGGTAAGCAGGATGTGGTCTTTGCCGGCGGCGGTGAAGAGGAGCACTGGACGCTTTCGTGTCTGTTCGACGCGATGGGCGCGCTCTCGACCCACTACAACGATTCGCCGGAAACCGCCTCACGGCCTTATGATCAGACCCGCGACGGCTTCGTCATCGCCGGCGGCGGCGGTATGGTCGTGCTCGAAGAGCTCGAGCACGCCAAGGCCCGCGGCGCAAAAATCTACGGCGAAGTCGTGGGTTACGGCGCCACCTCCGATGGCCACGACATGGTCGCCCCCTCCGGCGAGGGTGCCACGCGCTGCATGCGTCAGGCCATGGCGACCGTGGATGGCGATATCGACTACATCAACACCCACGGCACTTCGACGCCGGTGGGCGATGTGGCGGAGCTGAAAGCGATCCGCGAAGTGTTCGGCGATACCACCCCGGCGATGAGCTCGACCAAGTCGCTGACCGGGCACTCCCTGGGCGCCACCGGCGTGCAGGAAGCGATCTACTCGCTCTTGATGATGCAGCACGGCTTCGTGGCCGCCTCGGCCAACGTCAGCCAGCTCGACGAAAAGGCCGACGGCTTCGACATCGTGACGAGCCGCCGCGACGACGTCGCCATAGAGCGGGCGCTCTCCAATAGCTTCGGCTTTGGCGGCACCAACGCCTGCCTGGTCTTCCAGCGCTACGCTGACTAGATAGGCCACGACAGGCAATCACAAAAACGGCGCCCAAGGGCGCCGTTTTTGTCTGTATAAAGCGTTACCGAGCCGGGGGCGCGGAACTCATGGCCACCGGCTCGTCCCCTCGGGGCACGTCGGAAATCTCGACGAGCGTGGTTTCGATCCAGCGTTCGACCTCGGCGAGTACTTCATCCGGCGTGCGCCCCTCGGTCGGGATCGGCGCGCCGATGCGTACCCGCAATACGCCGGGCTGCTTGACCCAATGGCGCCCGGGCCAGCGCTCGCCGGCGTTGTGCGCCACCGGCAGTACCGGCACACCGGCGCGGCACGCAACGACCGTACCGCTTTTGTTGTAGCGCTTGCGGTTTCCCGGGTCGACCCGGGTGCCTTCGGGAAAGATCAGCACCGAAAGCCCGGTTTGCAGCCGCGCCACGCCCTGGGTCAGCACTTGTTTCATCGCCCGGGCGGGCCGGGAGCGATCGAGGCCGATCGGGCGCAAAAGGCGAAGTCCCCAGCCGAAAATCGGAATGCGCAGAAGCTCCTGCTTGAGCACGGTGCAAACCGGCGGCTTCATCACCTGCAAAAAAACCGTCTCCCACTCGCACTGGTGGTTGGCCTGGATCACGCAGGGCCCGTCGGGGATCTGCTCGCGGCCCTGGATGTCGTAGCGCACGTTGCAGGCCAGCCGGAACCAGAAAATCAAAAAGTAGTTATACAGGTTCAACAACCGGTAGCGCCCAGCCAGCGGCAGAAAAGGCGCCAGCGGCAGAAACAGTACGCCGCACAGCAGCATGGCCGAAAAATAGCCCAGGTAGAACACCAGGCTACGCAGGGCATTGATCAAGCCGACTCTCCTTGTTCCGGGCGGTTCTGGTCGCGGGTCAAACACCATGCGTCCAGCATACGCCCTACTTCCAACCGCCAGGGCTTTTGATGAACGCCAAACACGTCCAGCACGCGGCGGCAATTGAGCACCCGCCGGAGCTTGGCATCGTGGTGATGGTTCAACGCCTCGACCGCGCCAAGCGTTACCGTTTCGCCGCGCCCTTCCAGGTGGGTCGCCAACTGCGTGCGCACCGTGGAGATAAACGTAAAGGTGCTGACCGGCTCGATCCCCGCCAGGTGATAGGCGCCCCAGGCATTGGCGCCGCACTTCTGCTGGGCCAGCATGCCAATCAGCGCCATGGCGGCCGCGTCCGCCGAAGTCGGACAGCAAATCACATCCTCAGCGGCGCGCACGCTCTGGCCTGCTACCAGGCGCTCGATGATATCGCTCAGCCAGGCATCGCCCCCGTCGAGCGCGAAAAGCGGCCCCAGGCGCACGATCAAATGACGATGATGCTCACCGCGAATGCGGTCTCCCGTGGCCACCAGCCGGCGCAGGCTCTCATCCCGCGGGGCGGGCACCACGTGCTCGTCGATGGGAATCTCGAAGCCCTCTTCGTAGAGCTGGTCCGAGACGCACCACACGAGCGCGATATCGTTGGCCTTGCACGCCTCCATGCAGGCCTCGACCGCATCGGCGTGGGCCTTCACATCCGCTGGGGGCATGACCTGAGGGTGCGCCAGGGGCGGAATGATCACCGCGTGCGGCGCAATCGCTTCGAGCTCGGCCGCGTCGAGGCGCATTTCCTGCTCGATGACCAGCTCGGTGTCTGCACGACGGCTGGCCTCCCGGGCCAGCGCCAGGCTCAAACAGTGCCCGGCATCCAGTATCAAAAGCTTCAAGGCCGACGACCTCCTGTCTCGCGATGCCGGTCACACACCCCCGGCAAATGCGTGATTAAAACGGAATTTCGTCGTCGAAATCGTCGAAATTACCCGGGTCCGGAGCGCCGTAACGGCTGTTTTGGTCGTTATTGGGCGCGCCCTGGCCACCCTGGTTGGGCGGGTTGTTCTGGCCATTACCGTACTGGTTGCCCGGGGCCTGATTGTTCTGCGGCGGCGGGTTGTTTTGATAACCGGCATTTTGCGCCGGGGCGTTCTGGGGCGCGTTATTTTGCGGGGCGCCGTTTTGCGGGGCGTTGTTTTGATAATTCTGCTGCGGGGCGCCGCCGCCCTGGAAGTCGCCGCCACGGCTATCCAGCATCTGCATGTCGTTGGCGACCACTTCGGTGCTGAAGCGATCCTGGCCGTTCTGATCCTGCCATTTGCGCGTCTGCAGGCGGCCTTCGACGTACACCTTGGAGCCCTTTTTCAAGTACTGCTGGGCGATCTCGGCGGTCTTGTTGAACAGCACGATACGGTGCCACTCGGTGCGCTCCTGGCGCTGGCCGCTCTGGCGGTCGGTCCAGGTGTCCGAGGTGGCCAGGTTCAGGTTCGCCACCGCCGTACCCGAGGGGGTAAAACGGACTTCCGGATCCTGACCCAGGTTGCCGATCAGGATAACTTTGTTAATACCGCGCGCCATAGCTCGCTCCTTTTAAATAAGATCCGTTCAAATAGAGGCCGTTCTCAAATAAGGGCCGCTCAATCGTACTGTCGAATCGGTCAGGGTAGTGTCGCCGCCAGCGGTTAGGGTATCACCGATTGCGCCGACACGAATTCACTGTTTGTAGCAGCCGGATCAGGGGTTGTCCGGCAAAATCAACTTCTCCAATGCGCTCCGGTCGAGCGCATTGCGGTTCACTTTCAAATACAACAACCGCTCTTCGGGCACCACCATGACGTCTTCCACACCGACCACTTCCGCCAGGCGCTGCATCAAAAGATCCAGCGTGTCCGGATGCGTGTCGTCGAGGGCGACGATTTCGCTCGAAAGCGGCGGCGGTGTCGGCAGCCCCCACATGACCAGCCACCAGCCAAGGCCAAGCAGCGCACAGCCGATGAACACCGCGTCCAGCCCCCAAGTGCTCGACAGCACCCCACCCAGGGTACCGCCCAAAAAAGCGCCCAAAAACTGGCTGGTGGAGTACACGCCCATGGCGGTGCCCTTGGCACCCGCCGGGGCCAGCTTGCTCAACATCGAGGGCAGCGTGGCCTCTAACAAATTGAAGCCGGTAAAGAAGACGAACAGCCCAACGAAAAGCCCCTTGCCGTGAGACGCCGGCAAGGCGAGCGCGGCCAGGCTCAGCGCGATGGCCGTGATCGCGAGCAGACACACCGTTTTGATCCGCTGGCGCTTCTCCGCCAGGATCATCAGCGGCACCATGGCAACGAAAGACAGCGCCATGATCGAAAGATACACCACCCCGTGGTACTCCATCGCCACTCCGGCACCGATCAGCCGAAAGGGGACCGCCACGAAAATCGCCATCAAAATCAGGTGCAGCGAGAAGATCGAGGCGTTCAAACGCCACAGGTCCGCCCGCGCCGCCACGCTTTTGAACTGCGCCCGGTCCATGCCCACATCCTTGTGGCGCACCCGGCGCGGGGCCGGCGGTACCCAGCGCCACAAAACGAATAGCCCGACGAAAGTGAGCAGCGCGGTGACCCAGAAAATGCCCGAAAGCCCCGCCCAGCCGGCAAGCCAGGGGCCGAGCACCATGGCGACGGCGAAAGAGACGCCAATGGAAAGCCCGATGGTGGCCATGGCGGCGGTACGTACCTGCTCGCGGGTTTGATCGGCCAGCAGCGCCATGATCGCAGCGGCCACCGCGCCGGCGCCCTGCAGAGCGCGACCGGCAATGATCCCACCGATGGAGTCGGCCATGGCCGCAACGACGCTGCCCAAGGCAAACATTAAAAGCCCCAGGGCGATGATACGCTTGCGCCCGAAGCGGTCCGAGAGCAAACCAAAAGGAATCTGCAGCGTGGCCTGGGTCAGCCCGTAAACGCCCAGCGCGACACCGATCAGTAGCGGCGTGGCGCCGCTTAGTGTGTCGGCGTAGAGCGCAAGCACCGGCAGCACCATGAAAAGTCCCAGCATACGGGACGCATAAAGCCCCGCCAGCCCACTGATTGCGCGGCGCTCAGAGGCCAGCAGCAGTGTGGAAAGGTTGCGCATAGTGCCCTTTTAAACGGTCGGAGGCGGGTGAAAGCCCAGAAAAGCCGTCCATTCTAGCGCTTTGTCCAGGCGCTGGAAACGCTCGCCTTGCGACAAAGCGTCTCTGCCGCTTTGCCGTAATGGGACCGGCAAACGTATAATCACGCTTTTGCCACGCGATTCGAGGTGTTGATGGACAGCATTCTGGTCAGAGGTGCACGCACTCACAACCTCAAGCAGATCGATGTGGAGCTGCCGCGCAATAAGCTGATTGTGATTACGGGCCTTTCGGGGTCGGGCAAATCGTCGCTGGCGTTCGACACGCTGTACGCCGAAGGGCAGCGGCGCTACGTAGAGTCGCTCTCTACCTACGCGCGTCAGTTTCTTTCCATGATGGAAAAGCCCGATGTGGATCATATCGAAGGGCTTTCGCCGGCGATCTCCATCGAGCAGAAATCGACCTCCCACAACCCTCGCTCGACGGTCGGCACGATTACCGAGATCTACGATTACCTGCGCCTGCTGTTCGCCCGCGCCGGTACGCCGCGTTGCCCGGAACACGGCGAAGACCTGGAAGCCCAGACCATCTCGCAGATGGTCGACCAGGCCATGAATCTGGAGGAAGGCACCCGGCTGATGCTGCTCGCCCCGGTAGTCAAGGGCCGCAAGGGCGAGCACCTGCAGCTTCTGGCCGAGCTTCGCGCCCAGGGCTTCGTGCGCGTGTTGATCGACGGCCAGGTGCTGGAGCTTGACGACATCGCCCCGCTCGACAAACGCAAGAAGCACGACATCAGCGTCGTGGTAGACCGCTTCAAGGTGCGCGACGATATCGCCCAGCGGCTGGCGGAGTCCTTCGAGACGGCGCTGAATTTGGCCGACGGTACGGCGATGATCCATTTCATGGATAGCGAGCGTGAGGACATGGCGTTCTCCTCGCGCTTTGCGTGTCCGGTGTGCGGCTACTCGCTCGCCGAGCTCGAGCCGCGGATGTTCTCGTTCAACAACCCCGCCGGCGCCTGCCCCACCTGCGACGGCCTGGGGATCCAGCAGTACTTCGACCCGGAAAAGCTGATTAGCCACGACGAGCTATCCTTGGCCGAAGGGGTGATCAAGGGCTGGGACCGGCGCAACATCTACTACTTCACCCAGCTCCAGGCGCTGGCCAAGCACTATGATTTCGAGCTCGAAACGCCCTGGAACGCGCTCTCGAAGCACCAGCGTGATGTAATTCTCAACGGTAGCGGCAACGAGTCCGTGCCGTTTAGCTACGTCAGCGACCGCGGCCGCAAGGTGACCCGCGAACACGCCTTCGAGGGCGTGCTGCCCAACATGCAGCGCCGCTACCGCGAAACCGAGTCCAACATGGTGCGCGACGACCTGGCCAAGTACATCGCCATGAAGCCCTGTACCTCGTGCAACGGTACGCGCCTGCGCCGCGAGTCACGCCACGTCTTCGTCGACGATCACAATATCGCCGACATCGTACGCACGCCGATTGGCGAGGCCTGGGATTATTTTGCCAACTTGGCGCTGCCCGGGCGCAAGGGCGAAATCGCCGAGAAGATCGTCAACGAGATCCACTCGCGGCTCGAGTTTTTGGTCAACGTGGGCCTCGATTACCTGAATCTCGAGCGCAGCGCCGATACGCTCTCCGGCGGTGAAGCCCAGCGGATTCGCTTGGCGAGCCAAATCGGCGCGGGGCTTGTCGGCGTGATGTACATTCTCGATGAACCCTCCATCGGCCTTCATCAGCGCGACAACGACCGGCTGCTGAAAACCCTGGAACGGCTGCGCGATTTAGGCAACACGGTGATCGTGGTCGAGCACGACGAGGACGCCATTCGCGCCGCCGATCACGTGCTGGACATCGGCCCCGGCGCCGGGGTCCACGGCGGCGAAATCGTCGCCCAGGGCACGCCGCAAGACATCATGGACAACAAGGACTCGCTGACCGGCCAGTACCTGTGCGGCACCCGCGAAATCGCGATACCGCCCTACCGCATTCCCGGCAACCCGGAAAAGCAGCTGGTGCTACGCGGGGCAACCGGCAACAACCTGCAAAACGTGACGCTGACACTGCCGCTGGGGCTTTTCATCGCCATTACCGGGGTGTCCGGATCGGGCAAGTCGACGTTGATCAACGGCACGCTGATGCCGATCGCCGCCCGGGATTTGAACCGCGCCTCGACGCTGACCCCAGCGCCCTATGCAGCCATCGAAGGGCTCGATCAGCTCGACAAGGTCATCGATATCGACCAGAGCCCGATCGGGCGCACGCCGCGCTCCAACCCGGCTACCTACACCGGGATCTTTACGCCGATTCGCGAATTGTTCGCCGGCACCCAGGAGGCGCGCTCGCGGGGCTACAAGCCCGGCCGATTCAGCTTCAACGTCAAGGGCGGGCGCTGCGAGGCGTGCCAGGGCGAGGGCATGATCAAGGTAGAAATGCACTTTCTGCCGGATATCTACGTACCCTGCGACGTGTGCAAGGGGAAGCGCTACAATCGCGAAACCCTGGATATTCACTACAAGGGCAAGAACATTCACGACGTGCTGGAGATGACCGTCGAAGAAGGGCTCGAGTTTTTCAGCCCCGTACCGGCCATTGCGCGGCGCCTGCAGACGCTTTTGGACGTCGGCCTCTCCTATATTCGCCTGGGGCAAAGCGCGACCACGCTCTCCGGCGGCGAGGCCCAGCGGGTCAAGCTCGCCCGCGAGCTTGCCAAGCGCGACACCGGCCAGACGCTCTATATTCTCGATGAGCCCACCACCGGGCTACACTTCGAGGATATTCGCCAGCTTCTGACGGTGCTTCATCGCCTGCGCGACCACGGCAATACCATCGTGGTCATCGAGCACAACCTGGATGTGATCAAAACCGCGGACTGGGTCGTCGATCTCGGCCCGGAAGGCGGCTCCGGCGGCGGGCGCATCATTGGCGAAGGCACGCCGGAACAGCTTGTGAAGAAAAAAGGCTCCCATACCGGCGAGTTTTTGGGACCGCTTTTAAAAAAGAAATAGTCAGAGTACTACTCGCACGTCAAAGGCCGGCGTTAAGCTGGCCTTTGAGGGTCGGTTAAACCCATGGCCACCAGCTAGTCGAGCGTATGCTACTCAAAAGAGGAGAAACCGATCATGGGGCAGGAAAAAAGCTGTATTGTCCGCCATTTCAATCACTTCTATTCGCTGTCAGAAGAGGAAGAGAAGCTGCTCGACTCGCTGGAAGAGAGCCCGATGGATCAAAAGGCGGGCTCGCTTCTATGGGAAATGAAAGACCCGGCGAACGAATTCTGCACGCTGCGTAGCGGCTGGGCGTACTCCTATCGCCACCTGGAAAACGGCGACCGGCATATTTTGGAAGTGTTCCTGCCCGGCGATATCATCGGCCTGCGCGAGTTCGCCTTCTCGAAGCGCCTGGAAAACGTGCGCTTTATCACCGACAGCGTGGTGTGCCGCTTTCCCCACAAGCGAATGATCGATCTTTTCAATGATTCGCTGCCATTGACCTCGGTGATGTTCGCCATCAGCAGCCGCCAGCAGGCGCTTTTGACCGAGCGGCTGGTCAATTTGGCACGGCGCACTGCGCGCCAGAAAATGGCTCACTTTCTACATGAAATGTACGTTCGCCTGAGCCAGACCAACACAGGTCTTACCGGCCAGTTCCGTCTGCCGCTCTCCCAGGAGCAGTTGGCCGACGTACTCGGCCTTAGCCCGGTGCACGTCAGCCGAACCTTCACGGCGCTCAGCGAGGATGGCCTGGTGTATCGTGACCGTCACCACGTCAATATTCCCAACATGGCGGCGCTGGCCGCGGAAGGCGAGTTCGACGATTGCTACTTAAACGACAGCGTAAGGCCCCTGCTCGGCCAGTCCGATTGATCCGGCTACGCCTTTTTAACCTGCTCAACGTTTGGCCTTTTACATCATGACCACTCGCTTACTTGCTTCTTTCGCGCTGGGCGCGGCCGGGCTTTCGTTTTTCAGTGCGGCGCTGGCCGAGCGCTACCCGGTGAGCCAGGACGCCGCTTTTGACGCCTGGCAAGCCGTGACCCTCGAGGCCCAGGACAAGCGCCATTTCCGCGCCGTCGAGACGCAAAGCTACTCGGACGCCACGCTGAGCGTGAACGCCACCGAAGGCATCTGCCACCTGCCCTGGCTCGAGATGCGCGTCACCCTGGAACAGACGCAAACCGAAAGCCGCGCGGTGAACCTGGTACCGGCCCGGCTGCGCGTCGACCAGGCGCCGCTGATCGACACCATGGCGGAGTTTATCGTCGAGGAGGGGGATGACGGCTTCTATAGCCACTTCTACCTGGGCGAGCTCGATGCGCTGCTCGGTCAAATGAGCGACGGCGAGCAGCTTTATATCGGTTTCGATCAGGGCGACGAACCGCCCTGGACCATGACGTTCAGTTTGGCGGGCGCCGGCGAGGCGATTCGCGAAACGCAGCGCCGCTGCGCCAGCGCCTAACGCGAGGCCGGCGCCTGGGCGTTCGGCGGCCGGCGCAGTACGAACTCGACGCGCCGGTTGGCGGCGCGCCCGCTTACGGAGTCGTTCGCCTCGAGCGGGCGCGTATCGGCGTAGCCAACGGCGCGCAGGCGTTCCCGCGCCACGCCTTCCTCTTCCAGATGGCGCACCACGGCAATCGCCCGCCCCGTCGAAAGCTCCCAGTTGGAGGCAAACGAGGCGGTGGCGATCGGCACGTTGTCGGTGTGCCCCTCCACTGATATCTCACCGTCGAAGGTGTCGATGACCTCGCCAAGGCTTTCCAGCACCTCTTCGCCTTGAGCGGTCAGCCGCGCCGCGCCGCTATCGAACAGCAGGCTATCGTCGATGCGCAGGGTAATGCCTTCGCGCCCCTCGGAGACGCTCACGCCTTGAATATCGAGGCCGTCCATCGCCGGGCTCAGCCCACTGTAGAGCGGTTGAAGTCCCGAAGAGAGCGGCTGAATACCCGAGGTCGTGGGTGTGCCGGCGGCTTCGTCGCCGGTGCCCGCCGGGGTGAGCGCCAACAGCAGCACGAACAGCGTGATCAACAACGTCAATACGTCCAGGTAGCTGGTCAGCCACCCATCTTCACTGTCGCCATCCCCGGTGAATGGCGATTCCAGTGCGTGGCGGGCTTCGCGGTTCATCGCCCTACCCCTTGGCAGGCGCGTCGTTCTCGGCGCGCGGCTTCACGTTGGCATCACGAATCTCGTCGTTGTAGTTGGCCACGAAGGAGTTCAACGTCTCTTCGATGAACGACGGCAAGCGGCGCTTGGTGATCAGCGAGATGCCCTCGAGCACCATGTTCATGGTGATCAAGCGCTCCTCGGTGCGCCGCTCGAGTTTCACCGCCACCGGTTTGAAGACCAGGTTGGCAAGCAAGATACCGTAGAAGGTCGTGAGCAGCGCCACCGCCATGCGTGGGCCGATCACCTCCAGATCACCGGCGTCCATGACCTCCAGCATATTCACCAGCCCCACGAGGGTGCCGATCATGCCGAAGGCCGGGGCGTAGGTCGCCATGGTGCGAAAGATCTGCGCCTCGGCGTGCTCGCGCGCCTTGAGCCGGGCGATACGCCAGCGCAGCATGTCGAAAATTTCATCTTCCTTGGTGTTGGCGATCACCAGCTGAATGCCGGTGCGCAGAAACGGGTTGCGCGTGTGTTCGAGCTCGCGCTCCACCGCCCGTACGTCGCCCTTGAACCAGAGCCGCGACATGGACACCAGCTCGTTGATATCGTCGCGCACGTAGGTGTTCTCGCGGCGAAATACCAGCCCCACCAGGCGTACCACCCGCAGTACCTCCTTGAGCGGGTAGCTGATGAAGGTCGCCGCCAGGGTGCCGGTCACCACGATGGCAAGCCCGGGCAAGTTGAGAAAGCTCTCCGGGGATTCCGCGGTGAAAAACAGCACGCTAACCAGTAGCAGAATACTGGCAAATATACCGATCAAGGTAGAGGGGTTCATCGACGGCTCCTCGCCGGTTGGGTTTAACGGTTAAAATGCGTCAATCTGGCTCGTGCAGCCGCGCGCGCAGACGGCTAATCGCCTGGCTGTGCAGCTGTGAAACACGCGATTCGGTCACCCCCAGTACTGCGCCCACCTCTTTCAGGTTGAGCTCCTCCTGGTAGTAAAGCGCCATCAAAAGCTTTTCCCGCTCGGGCAGCGCTTCGATCGCCGCGATCAGAGTTTCGCGCTGCTGACCATCCAAAAGCTCCTCAAAAGGCGCATTCAGCGCCTCCTGAGCGGGTTCCCCGCCCTCTTCCAGAAGCTCCTCGAAGGGCAGCAGGTGGCCGCTGTTGGCGTCGTTGAGCAGTTGGTGATACTCGCCGAGCGGCATGTCCAGATGCCGGGCGATCTCGCCCTCCTCCGGCGCCCGACCCAGGTTCTGTTCGAGATGGCGGACCGCCTCGTCCATGGCCCGGGCCGAACGCCGCACGCTGCGCGGCAGCCAATCCCGGGTGCGCAGCTCATCGACCATTGCCCCGCGAATCCGCTGGCTGGCAAAGGTGGCAAAGCTCGCCCCCTGGGAGGCGTCAAAGCGCCCGAGCGCCTCCAATAGGCCGACCATGCCGGCCTGAATCAGATCATCGAGTTCGATGCTCGCCGGCAGGCGGACCTGCAGCGCCAGCGCCTGGCGGCGCACCAGCGGCATGTGCTGAGTGACCATTTCGCTGTGTTGAATTCTGCCTTGTGCTGTATACATCCTCGTGCCTCGTGGCTATACACTCGTCACTGGTAGTTCACAATCACGTGAAGCCCTTTTACCCGCATCGGCCGCTGCCCGCGCCCCAACGCGAAGCGAAACGCCAGCGGCGCATCGGCGGAAAGCCCGGCAAACCCGGTTTCGCTTCCGCGCTGGCCGCTTAGCTCGACGCAGCGCTCGGGGTGGCAAAGCCAAGCATGCAGCGCGGCGCCGAACGGTGCCTCATACCGCCAGTGAACGCCTTCGATACGCCCCTGGGCGATCTCCGCTACCGGCGGCGGCGCCAAAACCTGACTGCTGACCGCCCGGTCGCTCATGGCCACCATCATACCGGTGACCTCCTTACTCCAGCTGCCTGTGCCCGCCTGAGCGGTCACTGTCAGGCTCGCCCCCATCGCCATTAGTAGCGCGACGCCTTGAAGACTCTTTTTCAGAAAACGCTTTTTCATTGTGGCCTACCGCGCTAGTAGCAGCAGTTCGATATTCAGATAATTCGCCGCCGCCTTCTGCAAATTGTCTAAAAGCCCTTCGCGGGGCAAGCCGGGCTCGTGCAGCGCCAGTAGCTGGCGGGGCCCCTGGTTGTCGTTGAGCTGGCGCAGCGTGCGATACATGCTCGCGAAGGCGTCCGCGTCGCTGCGCACCCAAAGCGCCCAGCGTGAATAGCGCTCGCAAAGCGCCTCCATCGGCTCGCTGGCATCCACCGGGACGACCTCCCAGCTTTCCGGGGTCGCCGCCCAGCGCCGGCCAAGTTCGGCCCACTCGCCCAGGCGCTCTTTGACCGGGGCGACGCTTTTCGTCGGTAGCCCCACCACTGCCAGCGGCGTCTTGACCACCGGCGTGGCGGCGTCGCTTGCCGGCGGGGTTGCTTGGGTGTCCACCTCGGGCTCGGCGTGCTCGCTCACAGCCTGCTGCGCGCGCTCTTCGTTGCGCAGGCTCGCCCACTGGCGCAGCCCCGATGCCTGGTCGCCGCCGCTCATGCCAGGGCCTCGCGGCTGACGCTACCCAGTTGGCGGATGGCGTCCCGGGTCATCAACATATGCATCAGCGCGTCGAGTAGCGCGGTATCGCGGCGCTTGCGAGATGTTTTGGAAAGGCGCATCACGTCCTGGCGCAGCGTTTGCGCGGCCTCGTCCTGGGCGTTGTCCAGGTGCGTGGCGGCCGCGGCGGCACCACTGGCCATCAAAAGGCGCAGTTGGGCGCTGACCTCGCCGCCATCGGCTTCCTTGAGCGCGCGCCAGGCTCGCTTGGTCAATATAGCCGCGCCTTCGCTTTGCAGCTGAGTGACCAGCAGCGATAGCACTTCGGCCCCCAGCCGCGCCGGGGTGAGCCAGTAGCGTTTGGCCACGCGCTTGGCGCTTTCCGGGTCGCGCAGCTCGCCGTACCAGGCGAGAAAATGCCGCCCGGCCTGGTCGGTGACCTCGGCGTGGGCATTCCAT
The DNA here is from genome assembly GCF_968212445.1 of Vreelandella sp. GE22. Taxonomy (NCBI): domain Bacteria; kingdom Pseudomonadati; phylum Pseudomonadota; class Gammaproteobacteria; order Oceanospirillales; family Halomonadaceae; genus Vreelandella; species Vreelandella sp. GE22. The sequence goes on along the minus strand of NZ_OZ309110.1, from coordinate 133,411 downwards.
AGCTGTAGCGGCTGGCCGCGAAAGCGTACGTCGACTCGATGCGAGAGTTCGCTTTCGCCAAACAGGGTCGTCAACGCGTAGCGCTCGCCCTGCCAGTATATCCGCTGAGCGCCGGTCGCCTGGCTGACCCAGGTCAAACGCTCGCTTTCCAGCGCGTCCAGGGTCTCGCCCTCGGCAAGGGTCGGCAGCAGATGGACCGCCGCCTGGCGCTGGGCGTCGATACGAGCCTGCCAGCCGGCGGGCTGGCGGTGCTGTAAAAGCGTTAGCGCACAAAGCTGGCCGTCGGCATCGAGGCTCAGATCCGGCATCGACCACTCCATGCCACGCTCGTTGCGCCGCGGTGACCAGACGATGCCCAACGCATTCTGCTCGCAAGCCTGGTCAGCAAGTGCCGCCAGGCGCTGGTCGTGCAGTACGCCAGGCAGCGCGCCGATATCCCATACCGCTTCGAGCAGCGCAAACCCGGCCACCCGCTCACGCAGCTGCGCGAGCAGCAGACTCAGCCGGCGCCCCTGGCCCAGCACGTCCTGGGACCAGCGCGGTGCCAGCGGCGCGTTCGGCCACGGCGGGCGGTCCGGCGCGGCGTCGGTATGGCCTGCCAGCGCCTGCTCGACCAGCGCGGCCGGGTCGGCCAGCGCCATATCCTCGGGCACCTGCTGGCCGTTGGAGGAGAACAGCACGCGCAGCCCAAAGCGCATGACGATATCCAGAAGCGGCGCCAAACGCCCCGCTTCGTCCTGTTTGGTAATAATACACTCGTCGAGCTCGGCGCCCGCCGCCCGCGCAGCCTGGCGGTAGCGAAGCACCACCTCTTCCAGGGTTTCGGGTTGGCTGGCGGCGTTGAGCACCAGCACCAGGCGCACCCGGGATTCGCCGCCCTGGAGCTGGCCGATCTGCTCGATGACACGCTGATCACGCTGGCTCATGCCCACGGTGTCGATGATCACCCACTGCTTGCCGCCTAACCGCCCCAGCAGGTTGTCGATGGGCTGCTCGTGATCGAGGGCGTACATCGGCGTATCGAGCAGGCGCGCATAAATGCGTAGCTGTTCGTGGGCGCCGATCCGGAAGCTATCGGTGGTGACCAGCGCGACCGGCCGGGTGCCGTGGCGCATGACAAAGCGCGCGGCAAGCTTGGCGGTGGTGGTGGTCTTGCCAACGCCGGTGGGCCCCACCAGCGCCACGATACCGGTTTGGTCGAAAAAGTCCGCCTCGCTCTGAAGCACGGAAAGCCGCGCTATCAGTTGGCGGTGCAGCCAGCCGAGCAGCCGCTCATCCTGAAGCTCCAGCGCGCTGAGGGAGTCGGGCAGTGCCGCGCCGATCTCTTCGGCAAGCTCGCTGCCAAAGCCCGCGCGGGTCAAAAGCGTGGTCACCGTGGCACCGCCGGTGGGCGGCGCACCCTTGGCATCGCCGGTTTGCGATCGGGCCAACAGGGCACGCATGTCCTGCATTTCGCGCAGCAGACGCTCGCTGACTTCCTCGAACGGGTGCGCGGGGCTCGCCTGGGCCGGCGCGGGCTGGGCGGCCAGGAGTGTTGGCGCGCTTTCATCCATGCCCACCGCTTCGAGCGGCGTGGCCTGCTCGAGCGCGGCCTCTTCGGCCATGGCCAAAATCTCGACGCCCGTGTCCGTGCGCCGATTGGCGACGATCAGCGCCTCGTCGCCCAGCGCCTGGCGCACCTGGCGCATGACATCCCGGCTGTTAGCGCCGACAAAGCGTTTTACGCTCATGGGTTAACCTCCAGGTTTTCCAAAGCGGGGTTCTGCAAAGCGCCCAACGCAGCACACATCACCGGCCACCTACCAGCGTGGTGATTTTAAGCGTACGGTCGTCGGGAATTTCCGCTTGAGACATGACGACCAAATGGCGCAGCCGGCGGCGCAAGAAGCGCGCCACAATAGCGCGAAGCGAGTGCTGCACCACCAGTACCGGCGGCTCGCCGCTGGCCTCCTGGCGCTCCAGCGCCTGCTGCGCCTGGTTCATCAGCGTGTCGGCAAGCCCGGGCTCCATCGCACCGTTGCCGTTCATCGCTTGAATCAGGACCTGTTCGAGCTGGGCATCGAGGCCGATCACGTTCAGCGTCTCCTGGCCTGCAAACCACTGCTGGGTAATCGCCCGGCCAAGGCCGATGCGCACCAGCGCCGTCAACTCACCCGGGTCTTTCTGCTGGCCGGCGTGCTCGGCCAGCGTATCCAAAATGGTACGTATATCGCGAATCGAGACGTCCTCTTCGAGCAGATTTTGTAAAATCCGCTGAAGCACGGTCAGCGTAATCGCCTTGGGCACGACCTCTTCCACCAGGGATTTCTGATCGTCGCCCAGCTTGTCGAGCAGCTTCTGCACTTCCTGGCGGCCCAGCATCTCCGGCGAATGGCGGTGCAGCAGGTGGTTCAAGTGGGTGGCGATCACGGTACTGGCGTCTACTACCGTGTAGCCAAAGACCTGGGCGTGCTCGCGCTGGTTGGCATCGATCCACACCGCTGGCAGACCGAATGCCGGGTCCTGGGTGGGCGTGCCGGAAAGCTCGCCGGTGACCTGGCCCGGGTCGATCGCCAGCCATTTGCCCGGCTGGGCGTCGGCCCGGCCGATCTCCGCGCCCTTTAGCGAGAGCACGTAGGTGTTCGAGGAGAGCTCCAGGTTGTCGCGGATATGCACCACCGGCGGCAGAAAGCCGACGTCCTGGGCAAACTTCTTGCGCACGCTTTTAATGCGCGCCAAAAGCTCGCCTTTCTGGCGCGAATCCACCAGCGGAATCAGCCGGTGGCCCACTTCGAGCCCCAGGGTATCCACCAGTTGCACGTCCTCCCAGCTCGCCTCCGGGGTTTCCTGCACCGCTGGTGGGGCCTCCTTGAGATCCTCGGTGACCAGCGCTTTCTCCTGCATACGCGTCAAAAGCCAGGCAAGCCCGCCGAGCATCCCGGTAAAGATCAGAAAGACCAGGTTGGGCATGCCCGGCACCATGCCTAAAAGCCCCATCACCGCCGCGGCCAGAATCATCACCTGGGGGTTGACGAAAAGCTGGCTGATCATCTGCTGGCCCACGTCCTGCTCGGTGTTGACGCGAGACACGGTGACACCGGCGGCGGTGGAGATCACCAACGCCGGAATCTGGGCGACCAGGCCGTCGCCGATGGTAAGCAGTGTGTAGGTGCGCGCGGCGTCGCCAAAGCCCATGCCATGCTGCATCATACCGATCAACAGCCCGCCGATGACGTTGACCACCATGATGACCAGACCCGCCATGGCGTCGCCGCGCACGAACTTGCTGGCGCCGTCCATGGAGCCGTAGAAATCGGCTTCCTGGGCGACTTCCGAGCGGCGTTTTTTGGCATCCTCTTCACCGATCAAACCGGCGTTCAAATCGGCGTCGATCGCCATCTGCTTGCCGGGCATGGCGTCCAAGGTGAAGCGCGCGCCGACCTCGGCGATGCGCCCGGCACCCTTGGTGATGACCATGAAGTTGATGATGACCAGAATCAAAAACACCACCATACCGACCGCGAAGTTACCGCCGACCAAAAAGGTACCGAACGCTTCGATGACCTTTCCCGCCGAGGCACCGCCCTGATGACCCTCCATGAGGACCACGCGAGTCGAGGCGACGTTGAGCGACAACCGCAACAGCGTGGTGAACAGAAGCACCGCCGGAAAAGCGGCGAAGTCCAGCGGCTTCGAGGCAAACATGCTGACCAGCAGCACCATGATGGCCAGCGCGATGTTGAAGGTGAACAGCATATCCAGCGCGAACGGCGGCAGTGGCAGGATCATCATGCCAAGGATCATGAGGATCAGAAGCGGGCCGGCCAACAGCTTCATGGGCACACTGCCAAACGGGTTGCGCTGGCTGATTAATTGGCCAATGTTCATGAACGTGCCTCGCTAGCCCCGGGGCCACGGTTGGGATGCGTCATTTCGTCGGGAACCGGTAAATGTTCAGGGGTCGGGGGCGTTTCGCCCCCTTCTTGCGCCACGCTTTTCAAACGGTACGCCCAGGCCATGACCTCGGCCACGGCGGTGTAGAGTTCTGCCGGTACTTCGCCATCCAGATCCACGTGATGATAAAGCGCCCGAGCCAGCGGCGCGGCTTCAAGACGTGGCACCTTCGCTTCAAACGCCAGCTCGCGAATGCGCGCGGCCACCGCGTCGGCGCCTTTCGCCACGACGCGCGGCGCGCCCATCTTGCCTTCTTGGTAGGAAAGCGCCACCGCGTAGTGCGTCGGGTTGGTGATGATCACGTCGGCCTCGGGCACTTTACTCATCATGCGCCCTCGGGCCATGGCCTGCTGCTGCTGACGGATACGCCCTTTGACGTGCGGGTCGCCCTCGGACTCCTTGTGCTCGCGCTTGATCTCTTCCTGGCTCATGCGCAGCTTTTTGGCGTTACTCCAGAGCTGAAAGGGCACGTCGATCAAAATCACCACGACCAGCGATAAGATCGCCAGCGCCGCCGCCAATGCCGCCATGTTCAGGGCATCCGCCAGCGCCTGTTGAATCGGCTGGTCGGGCAGGCCCAAAAACCGGTCGATATTAACGTAGATGAACGCGCCGGAGATGCTGCCGACCAGGACCGATTTGGCGATCGCCTTGGCAAGTTCGATGAGCGCCTGACTCGAGAAGATGCGCTTGACGCCACTGATCGGATTGAGTTTAGAGAACTTCGGCTTCATGGCTTTGGCGGATACCAGCCAGCCGCCCAGCAGGGCCGGCGCGACCATCGCGACGACGCCGAGCAGCACGAAAAGCGGTATCAGCGAAATCAGCGTCCGCCGGCCCAGATCGAGCGCGGTGGTCAGCATGGGCATGGTATCGAAAGCCTGTCGGCGGTCGAACAAAAACGCCCGCTCCATGACCATGCCGAGCTGATCGTAAAGCATCTGCCCCATGCTCCAGAGCCCTATGACACCGGCCAGGAGCAACAGGAAGGTCGTGAGCTCGCGCGAGCGGGGGACCTGGCCCTCCTCCCGAGCTTTCTCTTTTCGTCGAGGCGTGGCCTCTTCGGTCTTTTCCTGATCGCTATCGTTGTCTGCCATCGACCATCCGGCTCATCAAAAACCGCGCACCAAAAGTCAGCCGCCCCGAAGGGCGGCTGAACAAGATACCTAGTGTGCCAGATGAGACGCGGGACAATGTCTTAATAACGCGGCATTAAAAGCCTAATTCGTCCAATAAGTCGTCCACCTGATCCTGGCCGGTGACGATATCCGGCGCGGATTCGTTGATCTGCGGGCCGTTGAGCAGCTCTTCCTTGCGCCGGGCAGTGTCGTTTTCCCACTGATCCTGAGCCTTGCGCTGCATGGTTTCCCGCGCCTCGGCGCCGGGCACGCTATCGATCAACACCTGCACCAATTGGTGTTCGATTTCGCGGATCACGTCCATCATCTTCTTGATGACCTGGCCGGTGAGATCCTGGAAATCCTGCGCCATCATGATGTCCATCAGCTCTTTATTGGTCGCGGCGGTGATCTCGGGCACGTTGTGAAGATAGGCGCGCGTCTCTTTGACCAGGTCTTTCGCCTCATCCAGCTCCTGGGGCGCTTCGAACCAGGCGTCCCAGCGCTTGTCGAGCGCGGTAGCGCGGTCGGCCAGATCATCCTGCAGCGGCTGCGCACGGTCGATCGCGTTAAGCGCCTTATCCGCGGCCTGCTCGGTCATGGTGGCAACGTAGTGCAGCCGGTCGCGCGCATCGGGAATCGCTTCCGCCGCTTTTTCGATCTCCTTGTCGAGACCCAGCTCGCGCATGTTGTCGCGCAGCATGCGGGTTAGCTTGCCGATCCGGTGTATCAACTCTTCTGCGGCTTCGTCGGGCAATTGGTTAGTGCCTGACTCCTCATTCTGACTCATGGTGCTCTCCTCGCGAGCCAGGCGCGGGCCTGGCTCACTTTATTTACCCATTTTTTCAAAGATTTTATTGAGTTTTTCTTCGAGGGTGGCGGCGGTAAACGGCTTGACCACATAGCCATTAGCACCGGCTTGAGCCGCGGCGATGATATTTTCCTTTTTCGCCTCGGCGGTCACCATCAGGACCGGCAGTTCTTTCAGGGCATCGTCCTGGCGAATCTCCTTGAGCATTTCGAGACCGTCCAGGTTGGGCATGTTCCAGTCGGACACAACAAACTCGAAATTGCCTGCCCGCAGCTTGTTAAGCGCGTCCTGGCCGTCCTCGGCCTCATCGACGTTGGTAAAGCCAAGCTCTTTTAACAGGCTGCGTACGATGCGGCGCATGGTCGGAAAATCATCCACGACCAAAAAGCTCATGTTTTTATCGGCCATTGCTCTTTCTCCACGTATATGGCGTTAAGTGCCCCTGCGCTGTGTCAGGGGCGTTGAATTAAAAGGATTCCCACTCTTCGACCGCGCTTTCACGCTTGCCGGTTTTTTCCGCCCGCGGCGCACTTTGCTTCGCCGGAGACGCCAAAGCGGGTTTACGAGCGGCCTGCTGGCCCGCAGCGTTAGAGCCGGGAGCCGACGCGCGACTTTGCTGGCCTTCCAGCACTTTAAAGACCGCGACCGCCTGCTCGAGCCGACTGGCCTGGTCCTCGAGCGATGCCGCTGCCGCTGCCGCCTGCTGGACCAGGGCCGCGTTTTGCTGGGTGACTTCGTCCATCTGCCCTACGGCGTGGCTGACCTGTTCGATGCCGTCGCTCTGCTCCTGGGAAGCTGCGGAGATCTCGTCCATGATGTCGGCGACCCGACGAACGGCGCTGACCACGTCGGTCATGGTGGCTCCAGCCTGCTCGACCAGGGTCGAGCCGCTGGCGATCTGTTTGACCGAGTCATCGATCAGCGTTTTGATCTCTTTGGCCGCGTCGGCGCTGCGGCTGGCGAGATTGCGCACCTCGCCGGCCACGACGGCGAAACCGCGGCCCTGCTCACCGGCTCTTGCGGCCTCGACCGAGGCGTTCAGCGCCAGTATGTTGGTTTGAAAGGCGATCGAGTCGATGACGCTGGTGATATCCGCCACTTTTTGCGAGCTTTGCGAAATCCCGTGCATGGTCTGCACGACCTGGTCGACGACCTGGCCGCCCTGCTCGGCGGTGGACGATGCCTCACCGGCGAGCCCGCTTGCCTGACGGGCGTTATCCGCGTTCTGTTTTACGGTCGCGGTCATCTGCTCCATGCTTGCCGCGGTCTCCTCAATGGACGCGGCCTGCTGCTCGGTCCGCGAGGAAAGCTCGGTATTGCCTTGGGCGATTTCCCGCGTGCCGTGGTGAATCGAGCCGCTGCCTTCGCGCACCCGGCCAACCAGTCGGATGAGACTCTCCTGCATGGTTCCCATTGCCGCGAACAGCTGGCCAATTTCGTTATTGCTCGCCTTGGGCAGCGGTTCGGTCAAATCGGCGTCGGCAATCTTGTTGAGACGGCGCACGGCCTCGTTGAGCGGCGTCGTTACGACTCGGCGTAGACCCACGTAAACCATCACGGCCAACAAAAGCGTAATGATCACGGCGCCAACGTAGAGCATGTTGAACAGCGCGCGCTGCTCCTGAATATCGTCATGGATGCCATCCACCCGGGAGAAGCCATAGCGGGTAAACGTGGTCATGCTCTCGGTAAAGCTGAAAAGCGGCGCTTTCAGCTGATCGCGCAGTTGATCGAAGGCTGATGTATCCCCGGCGACCAGGCTTGCGTGCTGCTGTTTGACCATTGGCAAGATCTGCTGGTAATCAGCGATCATGGAGGCAGCAAGCTCTTCGCCTTGAGGCTTACGTGGGGTTGCAATGAAGTGATCGAAGCGTACCTCGGCGCGCTCGATACGGTCTGTCGCGGTAGCGAGTGCATCGACCGCCAGATCGCCTTGGTCGGTCGAAATGTAGTTGGCAGCCCTCTCGAGCTCGATCATGGCCTGATTGAGCAGCGAATCGCCGCGGTTGAGCTCATTGAGCTGGTCACGGCTGATCGTCGTTAGCGTGCTTACATTACGTTCCGTCGAGCGATCGGTCATGACGTTGAGCGCAATCAGCGCCAAAATCAGTACGATAAAGCTACCCAGTGCCGCCACGACCGTTGCGTGAATACTCAGATTACGCCCGATACGTCCCATGTCCCTTACCCCTCGTTTAAGTTTATACCCGCTGCGCGCGGCCAGACGCGGCGACGAGCGCCATCAAGCGCGCAGGAATATCGTCCAGCGCCAGGGTCTCCCCGGCGCCACCTACCGCAATGGCTTCCCGCGGCATACCGAAGACCACGCACGTCTGTTCGTTTTGGGCAATCGTCGGTGCGCCGGCCTGGCGCATCTCCAAAAGCCCGGCGGCGCCGTCCTTGCCCATGCCCGTCAGGATGACGCCGATAGCGTTTTTCCCGGCGTGTTTGGACGCGGAGTGAAACAGTACGTCCACCGACGGGCGGTGGCGGTTGACCGGGTCGCCATCGTGCAGGCGCACCACGTAGTTGGCGCCGCTTCGCGCAAGCTCCAGGTGCTGACCGCCAGGCGCGATATAAGCATGACCGGGCAGTACTCGCTCGCCTTCCGACGCCTCCTTGACGGTGATTCGGCAAAGCCGGTCGAGGCGCTCGGCGAAGGAGTGGGTAAAGCCGCCGGGCATATGCTGGGTAATCAAAATAGCGGGGGCATTGGCCGGTAGCGGCTCGAGCACGCTGCGAATCGCTTCGGTACCGCCGGTCGAGGCGCCGATGATGATCAGCTTTTCGCTGGTGACCAGTGGCGCTTTCAGCGCCGTGGGCGCCGCGGCCGGTTTACGCGCCTGGCGGGGGCGTGAGCGGGCCGCGGCGCGAATTTTCTCGGCGATTTCGTTGGCGTACTCCATCATGCCGCTGCGTACCCCAAGGCTTGGCTTGGCGACGAAATCCAGCGCCCCGAGTTCCAGCGCGCGCAGCGTGATCTCCGAGCCGCTTTGGGTCAACGACGACACCATCAGCACCGGCATCGGACGCAGGCGCATGAGCCGGTCCAGGAAATCCAGACCGTCCATACGCGGCATCTCGACGTCCAGCGTCAGCACATCCGGGTTATGCTGCTTGATCAAATCCCGGGCGACCAGCGGGTCGGGCGCGGTGGCGACCACTTCCATATCCGGTTGCTCGTTGATGATCGTGGTTAGCAAATCGCGAATCAGCGCCGAGTCATCCACGCATAGCACTTTGATTTTGGCAGTACTCAAAGCCCGCCTCCTGTTATTGAACTCACCGGTAGAAACCTCCTGAAGGGTACGCCGCTGTCACTTTGCACGGGTGTAGACCGTCTGCCCACGCAGCTTGAAGGCGTCGCTGATATAGGAAAAATTCTCCGAATGCCCGGCAAACAACAGCCCGTCTTCTTTAAGCAAGGGGGCAAAGCGTTGCAAAATGGTTGCCTGGGTCTCTTTGTTGAAATAGATCATGACGTTGCGACAGAAAATGGCGTCAAAAGGGCCCTGAACAGGCCACTTGGGCGCCAGCAAGTTCAGGGGCAAAAACTCCACCAGCGCCGATACTTCAGGCCGCACGCGAGCAAGTCCGATATGGTTGCCCGTGCCCTTTTGGAAGAAACGTTTGACCCGCGCCTCGTCGAGCTTGCGCACCTGCTCCTGGGGGTAGATCCCCGCCCGGGCCCGGGCCAAGGCGTCGGTATCGATATCCGTGGCGACGATCTTGGCGTTGGAGGCCTTGGCGCCCAGCACTTCCAAAAGCGTCATCGCAAGCGAGTAAGGCTCCTCGCCCGTCGAGGCGGCGGAACACCAGATCGTGATCGGCCCGGCCTTGTCCTTGATATGCTCGGCGAGCAGGGGGAAGTGGTGTGCTTCGCGGAAAAAGGCGGTCAGGTTAGTGGTCAGCGCATTGGTAAACGCCTCCCACTCTTTGGCGTCGGGCTGGCGCTCTAGTCGCGAAAGGTAGTCGGTAAAGCGGGTCATGCCGTGATGACGTAGCCGCCTTGCCAGACGGCTATAAACCATCTCTCGCTTGTGTTCGGCCAGCACGATCCCGGCGCGCTGATAAATCAGCTCGCGGATACGCAAGAAGTCAGCGTCGGTCAGTACAAGATCACGCTCGATCTGACCTCCCGTCGTCCATTGACCGGTATCTGCCGACCCATCACGTGGTTCGTTCAAAATGCTTGCCACTCCTCTGCAACCGCGGATTGCCGTTTGATAGGCACAGAAGCCGACGGGGTAGTTGTTGATGTATCGCTGGAAGACATCGCGGATGCATCTTTTAGGGCATTATGGGGTGTTCTGGGTGGCGAAAACCCGCTGGCGGTGGCCGCCCTCGGCGCCTCACTCTCCAGCCTGAACGCCTCGACCGACAGCGCCAGCAGCGTCGTTTGACGCTCGAGCGATACCGCGGCCTGGGCCGTTTCCTGCACACGCGCGGCGTTTTGCTGTGTCGCCTGATCCATTTCAGCCACCGACTGATTCACTTCGCTAATACCGGCACTCTGCTCTTCGGACGCCGAAGAGATTTCGTGCATGATGTTCGTGACGCTGCGCGCCGTTTCCGCTACGTCGCCGATCGCCGTCTCCGCGCGCTCGACAAGCCCGGCCCCGGCGGCGACATCCTGACGCGAGCCATCGATCAGCGTGCGAATTTCCTGGGCGGCGGAGGCCGAGCGTCCGGCCAGGTTGCGCACCTCTTCGGCGACGACGGCAAAGCCGCGGCCATGCTCGCCGGCCCGGGCCGCTTCGACCGATGCATTCAGCGCCAGTATGTTGGTCTGAAACGCAATCGAGTCGATGGCGTTGATGATATCGGCCATTTGCTGGGAACTTTGCGTAATCCGCTGCATGTTGCTGACCAGTTGGTTCATCAAATCACCGGTTTCACTCACCCGCTCAGCATTGTTATCGGCCAAACGGCGCGCCTGTTGAGCGTTTTCACTATTTTGGCGAACGGTCGTGGTCATCTCTTCCATGCTGGAGGCGGTTTGCTGAAGCGATGCCGCCTGCTGTTCGGTACGCGCAGAGAGCTCTTCGTTGCCGCTGGCAATATTTTGAGCCGCCGGTGTCACGACACCGATCCCCTCTTTGACATCGCCAATGATACTGCCAAGGCTTTTACGCATGGTATTGAGCGAGCCCATTAGATGCCCGATCTCGTCCTGGCGGCGCTCGGGAACACGCGCCGCCAGGTTGCCGCCGGCAATTTGAAGCGTAAACCGCGAGGCGTCTTTTAGCGGTCTCAAGATGGAGCGCAGAAGCACCGTGCCGAGCAGAATCAGTGCCAGCAGACCAACCCCGAGCACGCCCGCCTGGGTGGCCAGCATTGCCGTTTGCGCCTGCTCCGCGTCAGCGGCCATCGCCTCGGCTGCACGCTGTTCCTGGGCAATTAGCTCGTTGACCATCAGCGATAGCGCGCGACCTTCGCTATTCATGGCGCTGGTGACATCGTCGATTCCGGTCAGCACGTCCAGCGCATCTTCGGCCTGAAGCATCCGGGCAGCGCCGCCCATGTTATCGGCAAAAAACCCTTGAAGGCGTTCGTCAAAGGCGTCGGCAAGCTCGGTGGCATTGGTGTCGCTTGCGTAAAACACCTGCCAGGTGGCGCCGATTTCTTCGATGTCCTGCTCGATCTCCGCGCCGATCTCGAAACGCTGATCGATGAGCTCCATACGCCCGCGTTCGACCAACTGTTGACGGGCCTGGGCAATACCCTGATCGATCTGCTGAAGGCGAATGACATCGCGCAAGCCATCCTGATTGAGCCGCTGAAGGCGCTCGCCGGAGGCGTCGATGCCGTAAAGCCCGATACCGCCGCTGGCGAGCAGCAGCACTCCGCCGACCACGATCATTCCCACCAGTTTGGCGCGAATGGTGTCCGGGCGCAGCCGCTTGATACGTGCCACCACACCTCGGCGGCGGATACGCCCTTTATCGAGATACACGCCCCTGGCCCGCCCTTCGCGTATAGCCGCGTAAATGCGTTCCGCGTAGGCAATGGCCTCGCGGCTTGCCTGCACCCGTACCGAGGTATAGCCCACCACCTCGTCGTTTTCGATGATCGGTGTAACGCTCGCCTCTACCCAGTAGTGATCGCCGCTTTTGCAGCGGTTTTTAACCAGCCCACGCCAGGTCTCGGAGGATCGTGCGGTCTGCCACAGGTTTTCGAAGGCCGCCGGCGGCATATCCGGGTGGCGAATGATATTGTGCGCCGCGCCAATCAGCTCTTCGCGGTTGAAGCCGCTAATCTCGATGAAGGCCGGATTGGCGTACGTAATACGCCCGTCGAGATCCGTCCGCGAGACAAGAAAGTCGTCCCCATTAAGCTCCACTTCCCGCTGGGTAACTGGCTGATTATTGCGCATGGCATTGCCTTGTTTTTTTGGTATTAGTAACGTCGATGCTCTTTCAAGCCCTGATGAGGAGCCTGCTTATGCAGGACAAGTGGCCTAAAAGGCTTCCCACTCTTCAACGGCCTGACCGCGCGGGGCGGGCGCCGGGCTTGCAAGGCTTGCCGGGGCCGGGCGCGCCAGCGGTGCGGGGGCCGGGGCCGGCGCTTTTTGCGCGCGATCGACGACCTTGAAACGCTCGACTGCCTCCCTCAGGCGCGCTGCGTCGCTTTCGAGCTCATTGGCACGCCCGGCTGCCTGCTGCACCAGCCTGGCGTTCTGCTGTACGACGTCGTCCATCTGGGTAACGGCCTGATTCACCTGGCTGATACCGTTGCTCTGTTCTTCCGAAGCCGAGGCGATTTCATCCATGATGTCGCTGACCCGCTGAACCGCGCTGACCAGGCCTTGCATGGTCTCGCCGGCCTGATTTACCCGGTCGGTGCCGCTGTCCACCTTGGTGAGCGAGGCATCGATGAGCGCGCGGATCTCTTTAGAGGCGTTGGCGCTGCGGCTGGCCAGATTACGCACCTCTTGCGCCACCACCGCAAAACCACGGCCGTGCTCGCCGGCCCGCGCGGCTTCCACCGAGGCGTTGAGCGCCAGAATATTGGTCTGAAAGGCGATGGTGTCGATCACCGTGATGATGTCGGCCACCTTGTGTGAGCTGGAGCTGATCTCCTGCATGGTCTCGACGATACGACTGACTTCGTCACCGCTTTGGCGCGCGGTGAGCGTGGCGTCGCCGGCCAGGGTGCTTGCCTGACGCGCGTTGTCCGCATTGTGGTTCACCGTCGAGGCGAGCTCCTCCATGCTGGAGGCGGTCTCTTCGAGCGACGAGGCCTGCTGCTCGGTACGCGATGACAAGTCGTTATTGCTGCTGGCGATACTCTGGGCGCGCTCGAAGATGGACGTGCCGCTTTGGCGAACCACCCCAACGGTTTCCGATAGCGAGGTTTGCATGTCCGCCATGGCGATATAGAGCCGGCCGATTTCGTTATTCCCCGGCGCGCTGATCTGCTGGTTCAAGTCACCTTCGGCCATACGTTCGAAATACCCCACCAGGCGGCTGAGCGGGCGCAGTACGTTGACGGTGACGCCCCATACCACGACCGCCACGGTAAGCGCGGTCACGACCAGCACCGCGATCAGTGTCCAGCGGACAATACCGGCAAAGTCAGCGAAGAGCTGCTGTTGGACCGCGATATCGCTCGTTGACCGTAGGATGGCACCGCTCTCCTGAAGTGCGTAAAGCCCTGTCGCGCAGGCGGCGATGACAAGCAAGGAGAAGGTAACCAAAACCAGTGCCCAGCTAAGCCGGACGGTCATGTTGTTCATCAACTGATGCATTAGCGATATCCCTTTTCAACGCCTGCGGCTCTGGTCCTGCCAGCGCTCTTTATGCCAAAGTCTTTTAAGTCGATCTTTTAAAAGGGCTCTTCGCGCCCGGCTTCTTAAAAGCGGGATTACGCTTGCTGGGTACTGTCGACAAGCGCCATCTCTTCGCTGGTTAAAAGCTTGTCGATATCCACCAGCACCAGCATGCGGTCTTCGAGGCTGCCCAGTCCGCTCAAGAAATCCGAAGAGAGCGTGACGCCGAACTCCGGTGCAGGTTTGATCTGGTCCGGCGTTAGGGTCATGACGTCCGATACGCCGTCCACCACGATACCGACGACGCGCTCGGCGACGTTGACCACGATCACCACGGTCTGGCCACCGTACTCGACGTTTTCGAGATGGAACTTGATGCGCAGATCGACGATCGGCACGATCACGCCGCGCAGGTTGGTGACTCCTTTGATGAACTCAGGAGCGTTGGCAATACGGGTTACGTTTTCGTAGCCGCGAATTTCCTGAACCTTGAGGATATCGATGGCGTACTCTTCTTCGCCCAGTGAGAACACCAGAAATTCGCTGTTGTCCGCTTCCGCGGCGGCCAGCACCGCGTCACTATTTGAATGACTCATGACAGCTCGGTCTCCTTGTCATACGAGAATTGGGGGTGGTGGTGAACGTTTTTGCCCGCTTCTTTTTTATGGCGGCTTAAGCGGTGTAGGCCGGTAATATCCAGAATCAGCGCCACGCTGCCATCGCCCAGGATCGTAGCGGCGGAGACACCGGGCACCTTGCGGTAGTTGTCTTCCAGATTCTTTACGACCACCTGCTGCTGTCCCACCAGCTCGTCGACCAGCAGCGCATAGCGCCGGCCTTCGCCCTGTACGATCACAGCGATACTCTTGGTCGGGTCGGTGATGGCGTCCGTCACGTCCAGCGCTTCATGAATCGCGATCACCGGCAGATACTCGTCGCGTACCTTGAGCACTACGTCGTCGCCGGCCATGGCGTACATGTCGCCGCTGGAAGGCTGAAGCGACTCGAGCACCGTGGATAGCGGTAGAATGAAGGTTTCGCTACCCACCTTGATAGACATACCGTCCAGAATGGCAAGCGTCAGCGGCAGCACGATACGCGTGTTGGTACCCTCGCCGAGTTTGGATTGAATCTCGACGCGCCCACCCATTTTCTGGATGTTCCGCTTGACCACGTCCATGCCGACGCCGCGCCCGGAGACGTCGGTGACCTCGGCGGCGGTGGAGAAGCCGGGGGCAAAAATGAGCTGAAAGACCTCTTCGTCGGTCATGGTGTCCGAGACGTTCAGCCCATTCTCGCGGGCCTTGGCGAGCAAGCGGTCACGGTCCATGCCGGCGCCGTCGTCCTTGACCTCGATGAGAATATTGCCGCCCTGATGGCGGGCAGCCAGGGTCAGCTTGCCTTGACGGGGCTTGCCCAGCGCCTCGCGCACCTCGGGCATTTCGATGCCGTGGTCGAGACTGTTACGCACCAGGTGGGTCAGCGGGTCGGTGATCCGCTCCACCAGACTCTTGTCGAGCTCGGTGGACTTGCCTTCGGTAATCAGCTCGATCTCTTTACCCAGCTTGCCGGCGGTATCGCGCACCACGCGGGGGAAGCGGCTGAACACGAACTCCATGGGAATCATGCGGATCGACATGACCGATTCCTGCAGATCCCGGGCGTTACGCTGGAGAAGGCTCATGCCGTTTTGGAGCGACCCGTTGCCTATCGACTGATCGTTTAAATCGCTCACCGTCTGATCGAGCATCGACTGGGTGATGATCAGCTCGCCCACCAGGTTGATGATTTGGTCGACCTTGTCCACGGACACGCGAATCGAGCTCGATTCGGGCGCGGCTTTCTTGGCCGCTGCCTTGTCGGCTTTTGGGGCTGCGGCCGGGGCGTTCGCACTTTTTTGCGGCGGCGCGGGTTTTTCTGCCTGGGGCGCTGGCGCAGCAGGCTCGGGGGCCGAGGCCTTTGCGGGCGCGCTGGGCGCCGCCACGGCGCTTATTTCGATCTGGTCGGGCTCGATGATAAAACACATCACCGCTTCGATATCGTCGGCACTCGTGCTTGCGCTCATCACGACTTCAAAGCGCTTTTCGTCGCCGGACTGCTGCACGATGTCGCCCAGCTGTCCAAGCTCCTCTACCAGCAGCGCACGGTCTTTATCGCTTACGTTCAAAAGGGCCACGACCAGCTGACTTTCTTGCGCTGGCGCCGCTTCGCTTTCGCCGGTTGCCGGCGCCGGCTCCTTGGGCGAGGCTTCGCTGGGCGTTATGGCCACTTCCAGTGGCTCGCCCATCTCTTCCAGGGCGATTTGCTGAAGCACATGGCAGATGCGCTCAAACGCCTGCTGGTCGGGTTCTTCCTCGCTGCGATAGGCATCGAGCTGTTCGTGCATGATGTCTTTGGCCTCTAAAAACGTATCAACGAGGTCGGGGCGTAGAACGAGTTCTCCCTTTCGCGCGTGATCCAACAGGTTTTCCAGGATATGCGTGGTTTTTTGCAACACGCTAAACCCAAATGTTCCCGCGCCGCCTTTGATGGAGTGAGCGGCGCGAAAAATGGCATTCAGCTGCTCGCTATCCGGATTATCGACATCCAGCTCCAGCAAGTGCTGCTCCATATCCGCAAGCAGTTCTTCGGCTTCTTCAAAAAAGGTGTCAAAAAAATCCGCTATATCCATGCACTGCTCCACATTAGTGTCATAGTTGTTATGACAAGCCTCGCTTACTGCGCTATATCGGCTTGCGGAAGGTTTTCTAAAGCCTCTTCCATACTATTTTCATCCGAAACCGAATCCCCTGGGCCCAAAACACCGGGGTTGCGGATGGCTTCGGCGATCTCCGGAAGCAGTACGACAAGTTCGATACGCCGGTTGCGCGGATCTATTGCCGTCGTCTCGGGTAGCAGCACCCGGTCGGCAAAGCCCGACACGCGAAGCAGCTGGTCGGGGTCGAGGCCGCCGGCCACCAGCTCGCGGCGCGAGGCGTTGGCGCGGTCGTTGGAAAGCTCCCAATTGCTGTAGCCCCGGTAGCCGCCGGCATAGGGCACGCTATCGGTATGCCCACTAATGCTCAGGTCGTTGGGCAGCTCGTTTAAAAGCGGCGCCATCGTGCGTAGCAGGCTGCGCATGTAGGAGGCGACCTGGTCACTGCCCAGCTCGAACATCGGGCGCTGATCGGTATCCAGAAGCTGAATGCGTAGGCCTTCCCGGGTCAGGTCAAAGCGCATCTGGGAGCGCAACTGACGAAGCTCCGGGTCCTGATTGATCGCGCGCTCGATACGCTCCTGAAGGTCGTTGAAAAAGCGCCGCTCCTCAAGACTTGGCCGGGTATGCTGCATGACGTCGATACGCGCACGCTCGCCGTCGGTATGCGTCGGGTCGGGGCCACCGCCGGGGATCACCCGAGTGCTGCCCGAGCGGTCACCGCCGGTCACCGCGGTGACCAGCGGGGCACTGAAGTACTCGGCCACGCCCTGGCGCTGCTCGTCACTTGCCACGCTCAAGATCCAGAGCACGAGAAAAAGTGCCATCAGCGCGGTCATGAAGTCTGCCAATGCGATTTTCCACGCGCCGCCGTGATGGGCGTGGACCACTTTTTTGCGCCGGATGACGATCGGGCGCTTGTCGCCCCCCTTACTCATGCATTACCGCCCTTTTTCGCATCGCGCACATACTCCTCGAGTTCGCTAAACGTTGGCCGCTCCTCGGTGTGCAGCGCTTTACGGCCAAACTCGACCGCCAGCTGCGGGGCGTAACCGTGCAGGCTCGCCAAAAGCGTCACGCGAATGCACTGAAGCATTTTCTCGGCCTCTTTCGCTTGACGGTCGGCGTAGCTGGATACCGGGCTGATAAAGCCGTAGCCCATCAAAATACCCAAAAAGGTGCCGACCAGGGCGTGGGCGATCATTTCACCCATCTCATCGGGGCTGGCATCGGCATAGGTCAGCGCTTTCACCACCCCCATGACCGCCGCCACGATGCCGAACGCCGGCATCGCATCCCCCACCTTGCTGATCGCATCGATCGGTATATGAAGCTCCTGCTCAAAGACCTCGATTTCGTGGAGCATCAGTTCATCGATTTCCATGGGCTCCATGCCGCCGCTGACCATCAGGCGCAGGTAGTCGGTCAAGAAATTCATGATATGCGGGTCGGAAAGCACCGTGGGGTGTTCCTGGAAAAGCTCGCTCTCCTGGGGGTTGTCGATATCACGTTCGATACCCAGCATGCCTTCGCGGCGCACCTTGGAAAGGATTTTGAACTGCAGCGCCATCAGCTCCATATAGAGCGCTTTATTGTACTTTTTGGAGCGCTTAAGCTTAGGCAGTACCTTGAAAGTCGCCTTGATGGCCTTGCCGTTATTGGACGCAATAAACGCGCCCACGCCAGCCCCCCCGATAATCAATAACTCGAGGGGCTGATAAATCGGTCCAAGGCTTCCCCCCGCCAAGACATACCCGCCAAACACCGACAGCAGTACTACCAAATAACCTAAGAGAATCAGCACACGTACGTTCCTTGCGATGACAGTGAGACATCAGAGGAGTCTGCGTCATCGGTTGTGATGATGAACGTGGACGCTCCCCGCCTATTTGACGCTTAGGCCTATCATACCAGGGCACTTGCAATTCTTAATGATAAAGTACCGCTACCTTTCCCCCCTATCTCAGGATTAAACACGAACTTAATGTGAGTTAGGAGGTAATAAAAGGCGTAGAAGGGAGGCTATGTTATGCCTGAGGCTTGCGGGTCTTGCCCGCGCGGGAAGGGGGCTGGCAGATGCCGCATACGTAGTCGCGGGTAGGGCTGTGCGCGTGCGCGACGAAGCGGCCCAGGCAGCGGGTGCAGGAGGTAAGCTGTAAAAGATCGCTCTCGAAAAAACGCACCAGCGTCCAGGCGCGGGTCAAGCCCAGCACCGGGTCGACGTTTTCAAGGGTCACCTGCTCTTCATAGAGCCGGTATGCCTTGACGAAGGCATCGATACGCTCACAAGGCGTGTTTTTTCTGAGACTGCCATAAATATTATAAAAAAGTGACGAGTGAACGTTGGGTAACCAGGTCACGAACCAGTCCGTTGAAAAGGGCAACATTCCCTTGGGCGGAGAAACCCCACGGACCTCTTTATAGAGCTTGATAAGCCGGGTACGGCTAAGCTCGGTTTCCGTCTCCAATACCTGCAACCGTGCACCCAGCTCGATAAGCTCAATGGCTAGCTGAACCTGGCGCATTTCGTCGACCAAGCTTTTTTGAGTCACTCGGCCTCCCCTTTGGGCAGCGAATCAAACGGTTCGCCGGCCATCAAGAGTGAGGCGTGCAGGCCTGAAAGCCCTTGGTCTCTCGGGTTCTCCATCACCTGACGTAGTTGCTTGGCGCTTATGTCGCTAAACCGGCACACCAACTGATTGGTGCGTGCCAGCCTGGAAAGCTGACGGGCGTTCAGGGACACGAGCAGGTCAGCGAGCTCGCCATCCACTTTTAAGCGCAGCATTGCCGCATGGCGGTCTTCATTTAAAAGACGCTGGGCCAGCAGCAAATACGCGAGATTAATTTCCTGGATTTCATCGAAGAAGCTTGTTTGACTCATAATGTTCCATCGAACGTCGAGGCGTTAATCAACCACTGCACTGACGCCAAAATGATTGTTGTTCCCTACCATCATGGTTGCACACAACGTCAGTATTGGCTACTTGCGCCTTTCAACATGAGTCTCTTCTTCTCCAGAGAGCTCGAATACCCATACGAGCAACTCCGCTACCACCTGATATAGGCTAGCAGGAATTTCCGTGTCCAGATTGAGCTGCATCAAAAGTGCTACGAGTTCCGGCGCATCGTGAACATAGATACCCTGGCGCTCCGCCTCCGCCATGATGCGCTCGGCAAGCTCGCCATAGCCCTTGGCCACGACCCGGGGAGCCTGCTCCCCTTCGTGGTAGGCCAGTGCCACGGCCTGGCGGCGGCGCTCGGTCGAGGAATCCATCAGGTCTCATCCCGTGTCTGCTTTAGATTGACGCGCACTTTTTGAAAGTCCAGCGCGCCAAGGCGCTCCTCCAGCCGACCAATCGAGGGTGCGAGGCGCGCGTAAGTCTCCTCATCGAAGGTATCCATCGACACCTCGAGCACGGAGCGGAAAAGTGAAAGCGTCACGTTGAATGCGCCCACGTTGGGTACTTCGAGCTGCATCTGCGAGCGCCACTCCTGTTCGGCCTCGGCGCTTTCGCCTCCTTCATCACCCTGCTGCCGACCCGTGGGTAGATTGATGACAAGCGCCATAAAGATACCCGCCCAGACATCACCTTCCCAACGCAGCACCGGGGTAGCCAGCATTTCAAGCTGCTGACGCACCAGCCCCTGTAGGCTTTCGTGAACGACCTCGCGCTTGGTAGACGACAAAGCTTCAAAATCACGAAGCGCGGCGCTTTCCCGCGCGGCTAGCGCGCGCTCCTCCGGCTTTTCGGTCAGCGGGGAGGGCGTTGTGGCCAGGTTACCTACGGAGCGCTCGATCCCAGCGCGCTCGCTTGCAAGCCCCGGCGTAACGCCCGCGCTGGTGTTCGCTCCACCCGCCCCTGCGCTGGCCCCGGGCAGATTAGCCGTCGCCTGGGCCGCCGGAGCAGTGCTCGGCCCCGGCACGCCCACGCCACCCGCCGCGCCTTGTACGAATACCAGCGCCGTATTGGGCAAAATGGGGCCAGGCGTGCCCGAACCTGGAAACGCCCCCCAGCCCGGCGCTTGGCCGGCGACCAGGGGCCTGACAAACGACGTTTGGGGGTCTGCAGACGTTTGACCCGATGACGGATACGCCCCCGGCTGGGCCTGTGGTCCAGCGGACAACTGACCTGTCGACTGATACACGCCAGGCTGTAGTTGCGGGCCAGCCGGCAGGGGGCCGGATGGCTGAAGCGCGCCAGGCTGTATGGGTGGGCCAGCGGGCAGGGGGCCGGGCGACTGGAGGGCGCCGGGTTGGAGTGGCTGACCAGTCGACAAGGGGCCGGACGGCTGAAGTGCACCGGGTTGGGTTTGCGGACCAGCCGGCATTGGGCCGGCTACCTGAGACCGGGCAAGCTGCATCTGCGGCTCGCGCATCAGCTGCTGGCGGGGCACCTCTCCTTGAAACCAGCGCTTCAAGTGGGCTTCGTAAAACAGGCCGCTATCGCGAATACTGGCGTTGAGCCGATTGGAGAGCGTCTCGGCACTGGCGGGCTCGTCGGGGCCCATCAGCGGGGCGTCGAGTCGCACTGCCGTGGGGGGCGCGGGAAAGCGCAGTAGAACATCGGCGATACTACGCGCCGCAGGGCTAAAGTGGGTTTGCGTCGAGCCCGGCGCCCCCTCGCCTTTGGATGCGGGCAAGCCCCGCCCGCCCTGGTCCGGCGAAGCAGGGAGGCGGCGCAAGTCGTCAAGAGGGAGATTGGTTGTTGGGCGACCATCGAGGCTTGAGTCGCGGGATAATGCGCGAGGACCGTCGCCGGGCGTAACCGGCTGGACGGGGGCGTTGATCGAGCGCTGTAGCGAATCCGACTGACGCCCCAGCACCTGGTGCATCAACGTATCGATCAACGGCGTGATGCCGCTCACGGCGTGGTGCCATCCTGGTCAGTGACGCCCTGCTGAGGCGCGTAGGCGCGGTGCAGGTCGCGCTGCTTTTGAGAAGCGCCGATCAGCTTGCCCAATTCATCGCGACGGGTGACCAAGCGGCGGCGAATATCGACATCGTGCTCCAGAATGCGCTCTAAAAGCTCGGCTTTGAGCGTCCGACCAGCGGCATCGAGCTCGACACGCTCATCAAGCACGCGAAGCTTATCGACTAACAAAACGTAGTGGGTACGCTGTTCGATAAGCTCCGCCCACTGCTCGTTGCTCGCAAGCGACTGCATATGCGCTGCGCGCGATAACAGCTCGCTATAGGTATCGAGCAGGGCTTGCTGGGTATCGGCATGTGCCGTTTCAAAAGCAGACATGATGAGCCTCACGCACTTTGTGGATGGCCTATTTCACGCCAGGCCGAGGCAATATCCTCTAAAAGGCGTTCTGCCTGGTCGAGGCTTTCTTCGTCGTTGCGCAGGTTCGCGGCCAATAAAAGCCGTGCGATGTAGTCGTAAAGTGAACCAAGCCGCTCGGCAACCGCGCCCCCCTTTTCCTGATCGAGTGCGGCGTTTAGGCCATTATTCACGATATCCAGCGCCTTGGAGATAGCGCGACCCTTTTCGCTAACATTACCCGCCTGCATGTGGATGCGCGCCGCGCGAATCGACGCCTTGGCACCATCGAACAGCATAACGATCAGTTGATGCGGGTCTGCGGACATGACGCCACTCTCCACGCCGACGCGGGCGTAGGCATTAGCCCCCCGTCCATAGGCGCCGCCGCTGCGAGAATAAGTCATAAGGGTACTCCTTAAATGAATAAAATAGCCGCCGATGTCGCAATGCCTGATGGGCTGCTCGAACGACCTCGTTCAAACGGACCGGCCTGTATTGTTTATCGGCGTAGCCCAGGACGACTTTAACCAGTCGCGGGCTTTTTGATCGGTCATTGCGGCGGTTTAGGTGGAGACCGCCACCTCGCGTTTCGGCGTGCCCAACCGCTCGGCGACATCGCCCGCAACGCTATATTTCAGCGTACTGCGCAACGGCGCCGCGGCCTCCTCGGTCAAAATGACCTCTGTCGGCGTCCCTTGTTCATCGACACGCACAACCCAAGCCAGCTGTTCGCTCGAAAAAAGCGCTAGCGCCCCCACGGGTAGCGCCTTGAAATGGTCGATATAACGCTTCACCCAGCGCGGATCGAACTGCTGCGGATGACTCAGGAGGTAGCGGTAGATTTCCTGAGTCGTCTTGGCCGGGCGGTCGGGACGGTCGCGGCGCATGGCCTCGACCACATCGATAATTGCGCAGGCCTTGGAGAGCTCGCTTAGCTCATCACCGCCGAGCTGGTCGGGATAGCCGCTGCCATCCATGCGCTCGTTAATCCCCTTGATGACCGCTTGAGCGACGTTTTTCGAAAGCCACTGACAGCTCTTCAACCGGTCGAGCAAAAGCCCCGGGTGCTCGCCAATCGCTTTTATTTGGGTAGCGTCCAGGTGGGGCGCGGTGAATACGACCTGGGGGATCAATGCTTTGCCCAAGTCGTGGACGAGGGAGCTTGCCACCATGGCCTTGCGGACATCGTCTGGCGTGTCGCGGCCAAGCCAGTCCAGAAGGTGAATCGCCACCGCGATGCCGTGGCGTACCAGCAGCGGCTCCAATGACAGGCAGCGGGAAGCGAAGAGTAGCGCCTGGCGATCCTCCTCATGCAAGCTGATGATGCGGTCGGCGTTGAGCGAGAGCTGGCGCGAGTCGATATCGCTGCCCTCTTGCAACAAGAGAAGCTGGGCGTCCAGGTAGGCGGCCACTTTCACCAAACGCCGCGCGGCCGGAGTGGCGTAGTACTGGAGATCGCGGCGACCTACCTGGTACTGCTCGCCTTTTTCGGCTCCTTGAGCGGCGAATAACGGCGACGACTGGCGCGCCCCTTGGCTTGCTTCCTTGTCGTAGCGCGTCGCTTCGCGTTCGATTTCACATACGAAGTACCAGATCTTGCGCGACTGCTCGGCAGTATGATCCACCAGTTCGAACCCAACGCGCAGCAGGTGGTGTTCGGCATCGGTCAGTTGATGCCGCGCTTCGCCATCAACCGCGAACTGCGTGCCGTCGGGAAAGGTAAAGCCAAGCCTTAGCGGCGAACCGGCGTTGGCAAGCAAACCGCTGGCCTTGAGAGGAAGTTCCACCTGGCAGCCACTTTGAGACAAGTCGCGCAACTCGCCCTGAACACTCTCGCCCTGCTCGTCGGTTACCGATACTGCCACCGTCATGCCCATGCGCAGCTGAGCGCGAAACGTTTCGCGTCGCTGGAGCACATAAAGCGCTTCGGGGTAATCGCTGCGGCATAAAAGCCGCCCGCCGGAGTGGCTTGCGTCGATCAGCGAAAGCGGAGCCGTGCGAATGACCTTGCCCTGAGACTGGCCACGCAGACAGAATGGCTCTGCCGCTTGCAGCCGAGGAAGCAGATAGCTCACCGAGGACAAATCCATTACCAGCGCCTCACCTTCCTGCCGCTCCATGAGAACGATGGGCTCGGGGCTTGCATCTGGCGTCATCAGACAAATCGATACCCCGCCCGTTTCGATCATCGTATCGAGCAAAGAGCCGATTATTGAAGGGTTATCAACGCTTTCAAACCCGTCCTGCTCCACTTCCATCAACGTTTTCTCCGCGATTGACACTAGTCGTTAGCGTCCTTGTTATTAAAGTGAGCATACCAAAGCGCGAGGCGAGCTATTGGCCTATATGGCGCTACGTGGACAGCTATTTTAGGCATTTAAGAAATACCGGCGATTAATTTTCCATCACAGTAAAGTTCACTCGATAGCAGCCGATGATTACTCGTGAGGCCCATACGTTTGTTGCCGGGGCTTCGAAGACACGATGAGTGATTTCCGCCGCTTGGCAAATTTCAAAAGGAATACACGTATGGACTCTTTACCGCTGGATAGTTCCGTCATTTCATCTTCCACGGGCACCTCCTCCCTGCCCGCCTGGCAGATGCAGCCCCTGCGCCAGGAAAGCGTGGCAAGCCTGCTTCAAGCACCAACGCAAAGTGAGCCCGCGGCGACCGAGGTCTCCCGGGAAGCGCTGGAAGAGCCCATTGCCCGCCTCAACGAAGCGCTTCGTGATCGTGGCGTAGAGTTCGAGGTCAGCGAAGAGGCCTCCAGGGTCATCGCCCGCGTGATCGACCGTGAGACAGGGGACGTCATTCGGCAGATCCCAAGCGAAGAAGTACTCGAGGTAGCCAAGCGAATAGAGGAGATGAAGGGGGGTATTATTTCACTCGAGGCTTGAAAACCGCGCAGCCTGCCGCCGAGTAACCGGGTAAGGACACGCTGCGGCTGCGCCACGCCTTGAGCGTAGCGCAGGTTTTAAACCTGCATGTTCATCACGTCACGGTAGGCGCTGACCAAACGGTTACGCACCTGCAGCCCCATTTGAAATGCCACACTGGCCTTTTGCATGTCGACCATGACGTCGCCGAGCTCCACGTTAGGCGCGCCGGCTTGGAACTCCATCGCCTTGGTGTCAGCGCTTTTTTGTAGCTGGTTGATACGCCGGATGGAGGCCTGCAGCTCGCCGCCAAACCCACTTTGCCCTAGGGCGGCCGGCTCGCTTTTCAGGGGCGCTCCGGCTTGAGAAGCCATGCCCTGCATCTGCTGTAGCGCGGACTGAATGGCGGGTGAACTCATACGTATGCCTCATCGTCGATACGGTTGAAGTAATGCCGCTACCCTACCACTGGCAGCACTCCCCTCATACGAACAAATAAGTCATAAAAGCTGAGCTTTTCCTTCGTTCACGCTCGACACGCCTAAGCATAATGGCGCACATCAAAGTTCCGCATCAGTTTATCTATTTTAACGTCTGTGTTCACGACTTACCGGGATTGACGAGTATAGCCTATGCTTTCATTGATGATGCGCTTGGGCCGTGACCAGCTTTGCTCAACCTCCAGGAGGAATACATGAGCGAGACTGGTGCTACGGCAGGCCGTCAAACCAGCTCGACCCCTAACGCTTCCAGAGGCGACACGGCAGAGAGTTTAAAAAACAACGCCACGCTTACGCGCTTGAAACAGCAAATGCGCGCGAGCCCGTTGGTGGTCTTAATCGTGGCAGCCGCGGCGTCTATCGCGTTGGTGGCTGCGCTTTTCATGTGGGCGGGCAGTCCTGAATACCGGGTGCTTTACAGCAACCTGGACGAAGCGGACGGCGGCCGGATCATCTCCGAGCTCGATAGCCGCGCTATTCCCTATCGTTTCAGCGATAGCGGGCAAGCGCTTATGGTCCCCAGCGATCAGGTCCACATGCTAAGACTCCAGCTTGCCGAACAGGGGCTTCCCCGGGGCGGCAATCAAGGGCTCGAGCTAATGGACAACCAAGCGTTCGGGATCAGCCAGTTTGCCGAGCAGGTTAACTTTCAGCGCGGGCTCGAAGGTGAGCTTGCCCGCTCGATCGAGTCCCTGGGTCCGGTGGAGCGGGTGCGCGTTCACCTCTCTTTGGCCAAACCTTCGGTCTTTATTCGCGACCGTGAGCCGGCCAAGGCGTCTGTCGTACTCACGCTTTTGTCCGGGCGCGTACTCGGTGAAGGCCAGGTCAGCGCGATTGTGCACATGGTATCGAGCAGCGTACCCGAGCTTGCCGCCGAAGACGTGACCGTCGTGGATCAAAACGGCCGCCTGCTTTCGGCAAAAGCCTCCCAGGGTAACGACCTGGACGGTACTCAGCTCGCCTATATCTCCGAGGTGGAGCGCTCCTATCAGCAGCGTATCGAAAACATCCTGACGCCGATTTTGGGAAGCGATAATGTGCGCGCTCAGGTCGCTGCTCAGATCGACTTCTCGCGGCGCGAACAAACCTCCGAGCGCTACGGGCCCAACCAGCCGCCGAACGAAGCGGCGGTGAGAAGCCGTCAGTTAAGCCTCTCCTTCGATGGCGAAGATCCGCTGGCGACCGGTATTCCTGGCGCGCTGAGCAATACGCCGCCAGGTACGGCGCCTTCGTTCATCAACCAGGAGGGCGAAGGTGAGGATGGCGAAGAGCCGCCGGAAAACGCGCTTTCGAACCTGCGCCAGGACGATGTCGTCAATTACGAAGTGGATCGTAGCATCGAGCACGTTCAGCAGCGCCTCGGCCAGGTTCAACGCTTGTCCGCCGCGGTGGTCGTCAATTTCAGAACCGTGATCAACGACGAAGGTGAAGCCGAGCAGGTCGCCCTGACGCCGGAAGAGGTAGGGCAGCTGGAGCGGTTAGTGCAGCAGGCGATGGGCTTCTCCGAGGTCCGCGGCGATCAAATCGAAGTGGTCAATACGCCCTTCGTCCGCGCCAGCGACATCGAAGACGACACCGTCTGGTGGCAGCGCCCGGCAACGCTTTCGCTTGCCACGACTCTTGGACGCTACCTGATGGTCGCCCTTGTCGCGCTGCTGCTTTATCTGCTCATTTTGCGCCCGCTGATCAAGCGCTATACCCAGACGCCTCCCGCTGCAGCACCGGCGGCGCCCGGTAGCACTTTCCGCGCAAGCGTTGGCGATGAAGAAGAAGGTGAAGGCGGGCTTGGCGAAGAGGGTGAGCGCTCGGAGTCGGAAGAAGACGACACCTACGCGGAGCGTCCCAAGCGCCGGCGTAAAACGTCTCTTTACGAGCACAACCTTAAAGACCTGCAGGATATGGCCAAGGATGACCCACGTATGGTCGCCATGATTATTCGCAGCTGGATGAATGCCAATGAGTAGCGCCATCGAACAAATGGGCGGCGCCCGTAAAAGCGCCATTCTCCTGCTCACGCTGGACGAAGACAGCGCGGCAGAGGTGTTCAAGTATTTAAACGCCTCTGAGGTACAGGCGATCAGCCTCGAGATGGCCAGACTCGACCAGATTTCCCACGAGGACATGAAGGCCGTGCTGGAGGCTTTCCAGCGCGAGACCGACGAGTTCGTGGCGCTGAACCTCAACTCGAGCGACCATATTCGCTCGGTATTGACCAAGGCGCTGGGCAGCGAACGCGCCTCGAGCCTGATCGAGGACATTCTCGAGAGCACCGGCAACAATTCGGGTATCGATGCGCTCAACTTGATGGAAGCCTCGATGGTATCCGAGCTGATCCGCGATGAGCATCCGCAGATCATCGCCACGATCTTGATTCATCTGGAGCGCAATCAAGCCGCCGACATTCTCGAGCTCTTCGAAGAGAAGCTGCGTAACGACGTCGTGCTGCGGATTGCTACCTTCAGCGGCGTTCAGCCCGCCGCCCTCCAGGAGTTGACCGAAGTGCTGACCAGCATGCTGGATGGTCAGAACCTCAAGCGCAGCAAGATGGGCGGCGTAAGAACCGCGGCGGAAATTCTCAACCTGATGAACTCGTCCCAGGAAGAGGGCGCGATCGATACCGTGCGTGCCCACAACGAAGACCTGGCGCAGAAAATCATCGACGAGATGTTCCTGTTCGAAAATCTTCTCGACCTGGACAGCCGGGCGGTTCAGATGGTACTCCAGGAAGTCGAAACCAACTCGCTGGTTATCGCCCTCAAGGGCGCTCAGGAGGCTTTGGTGGACAAGTTTTTGCGCAACATGTCGCAACGCGCCGCGGATTTGGTGCGCGAAGACATGGAGGCCCGTGGCCCCATTCGTGTCTCTCAGGTCGAAACCGAGCAGAAAGCCATTTTGCAGGTGGTCCGCCGCCTGGCCGACTCCGGCGAGATAGTGCTGGCCGGCGGAGACGACGAGTATGTGTAGCGGCCGCACGAGCGAGTTCGACCGCCACGGCCAGTGGCAACGCTGGCAGATGGACGAGCTCCAGAGCCACGCTTTCGAGGCCGGTGATGACCATGCCGCCTCGCCAAGCGCTTATCAGCGCCGAGTCGCCGCCGCGCAAAAAGCCGCCGAACAGGCACGTCTTCGCGAGGAGCAAGAGCGTGAAGCCGTTTACGAACGGGTACGCCGCGAAGCCGAACAACAGGGTTATCAGGACGGTCTCGCCCAGGGCCATCAGGAGGGTTTCGAGCAAGGCCTGAGCGAGGGTCGCGCAGAGGCGCAAAAAACCCTCGACGAGCAGATCCATCAGGCCATCAAGCCGCTTGAAAACCTGGCCAAACAGTTCGCTGACGCCCTGGAGCGCATCGACGATACCATCGCCGACGATTTGGTCGAGCTTGCCATGATGACCGGGCGCCAGCTCGCCCTCGACGCGCTGGCCGAACAGCCCGAACAGATTCTTCAACTGGTGCGCGAGCTTTTACATACCGAGCCGCCGCTCACCGGCCAGCAGCGCCTGTGGCTCAACCCGGATGACCACGCGC
Organism: Vreelandella sp. GE22; assembly: GCF_968212445.1. Classification (NCBI taxonomy): domain Bacteria; kingdom Pseudomonadati; phylum Pseudomonadota; class Gammaproteobacteria; order Oceanospirillales; family Halomonadaceae; genus Vreelandella; species Vreelandella sp. GE22. The sequence goes on along the minus strand of NZ_OZ309110.1, from coordinate 104,909 downwards.
TTGTAGAAGAGCGGCTAGGCGTCGAGCTAAGCGCGGCCGGGTGGGCGCTACAGCCCGACGACCAGCTTGCCCGCGGCGGATGCCGGGTGACCAGTGCCCAAGGGGAGCTCGATGCAACCTTCGAGAGTCGCTGGCAGGCCATCACCTCCCAGATGCGCAGGCGCAATAAACCCGCGGATACCGCCGAGGACAGCGCATGAACAGCGCCGCCACCCATACTCACTCGCAGCACTGGCGCAAGGCGCTCACGCGGACCTCGCGCCGGGTAAGCCAGTTGCCCCACTACCGGCGTAGCGGCCGGGTAGTGCGCGCGACCGGCATGGTGATCGAGGTCGTGGGGCTGCGCGTGGCGGTAGGCAGCGCGTGCCGCATCGAACTGCCCGGCATGGACGGACGAGTCAACGATAGCGAGGCGCATGCGGAAGCCGAAGTGGTAGGGTTTTCCGGCGAAAAGCTCTTTTTGATGCCGCTCGAGCAGGTTTCAGGCCTCATGCCCGGTGCACGTGTTTCGCCGCTGGTCGATGGTAGCGGCCATAGCGCGCGGCGCTTTCCCATTGGCGATGAGCTTCTGGGCCGGGTGCTCGACGGTAACGGCAACCCCCTGGATGACCGCGAAGGCATCGACGAGGTCGCCCGGGCAACACTACATACCGCGCCGCTCAATCCGCTGTCGCGCGCGCCGATCGACACCCCGATCGATGTCGGTATTCGCGCCATCAACGCGCTGTTAAGCGTTGGCAAGGGCCAGCGCATGGGGCTTTTCGCAGGTTCCGGTGTGGGTAAATCGGTGCTGCTGGGCATGATGGCGCGCTACACCCAGGCCGATGTTATCGTGGTCGGGCTGATCGGCGAGCGCGGCCGCGAAGTACAGGATTTCATCGACAATATTTTAGGCCCGGAGGGGCGCCGCCGAGCAGTGGTCGTGGCCGCCCCGGCGGACACCTCGCCGCTTCAACGCCTGCAGGGCGCCTCCTACGCCACACGCTTGGCCGAAGGCTTTCGTGACAGCGGGCGCAACGTATTGCTGATTATGGACTCGTTGACCCGTTACGCCATGGCCCAGCGTGAGATCGCGCTGGCCATCGGCGAGCCGCCGGCGACCAAGGGTTATCCACCCTCGGTGTTCGCCAAGCTCCCGGGGCTGGTCGAGCGCGCGGGTAACGCCGAACGCGGCGGCGGTTCGATCACGGCGTTTTACACCGTTTTAACCGAAGGCGATGACCAGCAGGATCCCATCGCCGACTCGGCCCGGGCGATTTTGGATGGCCATATCGTGCTGTCGCGCAGCCTGGCCGAGGCGGGACACTACCCGGCCATCGATATCGAGGCGTCGATCAGCCGGGCCATGAACGCCGTCGCGACGGACGAACAGATCAAACGGGCACGGACCTTTAAGCAGATTTTTTCACGCTATCAGCGCAATCGCGATTTGATCAGCGTAGGGGCGTATAGCCCCGGGCACGACCCTCGGCTGGACGAGGCGGTCAACCTGTTTCCAGAGCTCGAGCGCTTTTTGCAGCAAAGTATCGAAGAGCGCGCCACACTTGAAGAGTCAAGACAGGCACTAGCGCAGTTGGTGGGAGGCTAATATGCAGCATTCACAGCTCGACATTTTAACCAATCTGGCCCGGGACGCTCGCGACCAAGCGGGTAAGCTATTGGCCGAAGAGCGCCAGAGCCAGCACCAAACCCAGGCGCAGCTCGAGTCGCTCAGCCGCTACCGCGCCGAGTACGCCGAGCGCCTGCAAATGGCCATGCGCGACGGTATCGACCCGGCGACCATGTTCAACTATCAGCAGTTTTTGGCCTCGCTCGACGCCGCGCTCAGCCGCGCCCGTCAAGCGCTTACCGCCCAGCAAAAGCGCGTTCAACAAAGTCAGCAGCACTGGCAGCAGGAGCAGCGTAAGCTCTCCTCCTACGACACCCTGGCATCGCGGCGGCTTCTCGAAGAGCACCGCCGCCAGGAGCGGGCCGACCAGAAAGCCAACGACGAGTTCGTAACGTCCCAGACCGCCCGCCGTTCACCGGACAGTTCGCAGTAATGCGCGCGAGGATTTCAACACCATGACTATGTCGCTACTGCTACACACCAGCCAAGACCTCTCTAGCTCGGGCCTCTCAAGCCAGGGTCTGCGCGGTGCGCTCACCACCACAAAGCCGTCGTCCGGTGCTTCCGAAGGCTTTCAAACGGCGCTGCGCCAAGCATTCGATACCCGCGCGGATACGTCTCGCACCAGCGGTCAGTCGCAAGCGCCAGCCCAGGAGCACTTTCGCGCCGCGCTGGCCGCGTTGGGCGTCGAACCCGATACGCTGGATGAAACCGCTATCAGCACGCTGTCCGGTCAGCAGAAAACGTTGCCACAGGGCATGCTCGCGGACTTGCGCGATGCGATGAGCGCGCTAGGCGTGGACGGGGATGCACTCGATGAAACCGCGCTACGCCAGGCGCTGGAGACCCGCGCAGCTGCGCCTTTAGCCGGCCAGTCTCAGCCCCAGGATGCGGTGGCACTCGACGTCTTTCGTGATGCGCTGAGCGCGCTGGGCGTGGACGCAGAGGCACTCGATGAAACGGCGCTACGTCAGGCGCTTGATACGCTCGCAGCCACGCCTTCAGCCGGCCAGTCTCAGCCGCAGGACGCGGCGGCGCTCGACACCTTTCGCGAAGCCCTGACGGCACTGGGTATCGAGGCCGGCACGCTCGATGACGCCTCCTTGAGCGCGCTTTTTAACGCCACCGGCCAAGCCTTGGCGGGCGATGTACCCAGCGATCAGCGTCTCGAGACCCTGGAAAATATGTTCGCCAGACTCAATGCTTCCGCGTCTGCTGACGAAAACCCGATGATGGCACCGCTTACCTTCACCGATACAGCGCCCCTGTCCGGGCCGGCTGACGGTGTGGAAAAGCAGGAGTGGGCCGATGCCCCGTTGGACGAAGTGCAGGCGCGCCTGGCGCTGATGGCGGCGTTTGCCGAAACGCCAGCGCAAGCCGCTGAGCCAAGCGTAGCCGATACGGCGCAGCTCAATAGCGCAACACCGGCGACCTTTGCACTGAGTGAGGCGGCAAGCCAGGTGTTGAACGCCGCTAACGCTTTGCGCGCCGAGGCCGACCCGACCGCCAGGTGGGCAACCTCCGCCTCGGGTGAAACGCGGCCGACCTGGAGCGCTCAGGGAGCTTCGCTCTATACCGCTGCCACGACCCTGTCCACCGCACCCGATGGCGGCCTTACCCCGGCCCCGCTGGTAGCCCGCAGCGATGCGATGCCAGCAGCCACGGCGAGCCTGTTACAAAACGCTTCGGCACCGGCCACTTCGACGGGCGCCGAGCAGGCAGGCCTGGGAGCGGCCCCTGGCGGCGCACCGGTCGCAACGCCTGGCAGTGCCAGCACGGCCATCAACGCACCGGTCACAAGTGCCGCGTTTCCTGAAAAGCTTGGCCAACAGCTGATTCAGCTGACCCAGCGCGGCGGCGAACAGCACGTCAAGCTCGAGCTACACCCGGCAGAACTGGGGCCGCTTTCGATCTCGCTGAAAGTGAGCGAACACGGCACCCAGGCACAGTTTTTCTCGGCGCATGCCCAGGTCCGTCAGGTCGTCGAACAGGCGATCCCTCAACTGCGCGAAGCGCTGGCCGAACAGGGAATCTCGCTGGGCGAGACCTCGGTCGGTGAACACGGCCAGCCTAACGAGCAGGCCTTTGCCCAGGCGAATGGCGCTTCTGCTCGAGGCGGCAGCGACGCCGCCGAGGGTGGGCTGGATGGCATCGACGCCGGCCTGGCCACACCGGTGCGCCTGACGCTGGATGGGCGAGTCGACCTCTACGCGTGATGGCGGGCCCCGCGGGCCAGTCACCATCTCAACGCCTTAAAAAGCTAAGCCAAAAGATAGGCTCTCCTGGAGAGTCTGTTCATTTACTAAGCGGCTGGCTCATTAGGCATAATGCATGGCATTCGTCATACGCAAGGATCATGGGAACAGTCAATGGCAGAAGCAAGCGGTGGATCCAAGAAACTGCTTTATATAATGATCGTACTGGTCGTCCTGTCGGCACTCGGTGCCGCGGCTGCCGTTTACATGGTGCTGGGCGGCTCAAGCGACGATGAGGCGGGCCAGACCCAAGTGGCCGCCGAACCCGAACCGCCGGTTTTCACAAGCATCGAGCCCTTTACGGTGAACCTGGCGGACGACAACTACGGTTCACGCCTGCTGTATACCGGCATTACGCTGCGCGTCGGCGGTGAGCAGAGCAAAGCCATCATCGAAGAGCATATGCCCCAGGTACGCAGCCGCTTGCTGATTTTGTTGTCCGGCAAGCAGGCCAGTGAATTAACGTCTATCGAAGGTAAGGAGGCGCTTGCCCAAGCGATTATCAGCCGGCTCACCGTTCCACTAACGGAAAACCAGCCGCCGCTTGATCTGCAGGAAGTGCTGTTTACCGATTTTATCGTGCAATAACCTCGGGCGCGGGAGCCGTTCATGTCACAGGACGATCTACTGTCCCAGGAAGAAATCGATGCCTTGTTGAAAGGCGTCAGTGGAGATGAGGAGCCAGCAAGCACCTCCTCCTCTCCTTCAAAAGATGATCAGCGCATTCGTCCTTACGACCCGGCGACCCAGCACCGGGTCATCCGGGAGCGTCTGCACGCGCTGGATTTCATCAACGAACGTTTTGCCCGCTACTTTAGAAACGGGCTGTTCAACCTGATTCGTAGAAGCGCCGATATCACGGTGGAATCGGTTCGCTATCAAAGTTTTAGCGATTTTTCGCGCAACGTACCGGTGCCCACCAACCTCAATATCGTCTCCATGAAACCGCTACGCGGCTCGGCGCTGGTCGTCTTTCCGCCTAACCTGGTGTTCATGGTGGTGGATAACCTGTTTGGTGGTGACGGCCGCTTCGTGACCAAATCCGACGGCCGCGAATTCACTAATACCGAGCAGCGCATTATTCAGCGCCTGCTCAATCTGGCCATCGACGCCTACCAGGAGGCCTGGAAGGTCGTCCACCCGCTGGAGGTCAACTTCCTACGCTCCGAGGTACAGGCCAAGTTCGCCAACATCACCAACTCGCCTAACGAGATCGTGGTGAATACCAAGTTCAATATCGAAGTAGGCAACCTCTCCAGCAGTTTTCAGATCTGTATGCCCTACGCCATGATCGAACCGCTGCGGGATCTTCTTGCCAACCCGATCAACGACAGCAACCACGACCACGACGGCACCTGGTCACGGCGCATGGCCAGCGAGCTGCGCCAGACAGAAATCGAGCTGATTGCCGAGTTTGCCCGGATCCCAAGCCGCATCGCCCAGGTAATGGGGCTGAAAAAAGGCGATGTACTGCCCATGGACATTCCCAGCACCATTACCGCCAGCGTCGATGGTGTGCCTGTCATGGAGTGCGAGTACGGAAGCCAGCAGCAGCACCGCGCTCTGCGCGTGCTCAGCGTGACCGACCACGGTGCCATGAATAACGCCGCGTCCCTGGACTTCATTAAAAGCCCGCGACGCCAATCCAAGGAACAAACGCATGACTGATCCTAACAAACCCGATCAACCTGTTTCCGACGATGATTGGGCGAACGCCATGTCTGAGCAAGTCCCCGAGTCGGACGCCGCCGGCGAAGAAGACCCTTGGGCGGCCGCCATGGCCGAACAGGAGTCCGCCGAGCAAGAAAGCGTTGAACAAGCCCCGGAAGCCGAGCCGCAGCCCGCCGCCAGGGCGGCAAGCGAAGACATTTTCCGCCCGCTAAGCGGCGAAGGCGCCACCAGTGTCTCCCGGGACCTGGAAATGATCATGGATATTCCGGTCAAGCTCACCGTTGAGCTCGGCCGGACCAAACTGACCATCAAGCAGCTTTTGGAGCTTGCCCAGGGCTCGGTCATCGAGCTCGAGGGGTTGGCCGGCGAGCCGATGGATATTCTGATCAATGGCTATCTAATCGCCCAGGGGGAGGTCGTGGTGGTGGAGGATAAGTACGGTATCCGCATCACCGAAATCATTACCCCCTCCGAGCGTATTCACAAACTCAACCGATGAGCGTCGCGACTTCCACAAGCCAGCCAGGCTCGGTCGATGCGCTGGGCTCGGATGCGCTGGTCGGTATGGCAGCGCTGGGTAAAACCGCCGCAGCGTTGGCGCTGGTGGTGGTCATCATTTTGCTGTGTACGGCACTTTTGAAGCGTATACAGCAAAAGCGTTTCGATAGCGGTGCGCGGCTGCGCGTGGTCGGCACGACAGCGGTGGGCGGACGCGAGCGCATCGTGGTGGTCGAGGTGGAGGATACCTGGCTGGTCGTGGGCGTTGGCGGTGGGCAAATCACCAAGTTGCACGAGCGCCCTGCCCCCACCGACCGCCAGGTGCCCGAAACGGAGGTGTCCGCCGGGTTCTCCCAGCGTCTGGCGAAGGCGATTTCGGGCCGCCGTTCTGATCCCGCCTCCTCCGAGTCAAGCCCCCCTCCATCGCCATGAGAGACGTCATGCCCCGTTATCGGTACCCTCTTCGCGAGCGGCTCGCTTATGCACTGTTCGGCGCGCTGCCGTTTTTACTGTTGATTTTGCTGCTCCCCAGTATGGTCTCGCCCGCCGAGGCCCAGCAGCTCCCGCCCGGGCTGATCTCACAGCCGCTGGAGAATGGCGGCCAGCAGTGGTCACTGTCGTTACAAACGCTGCTACTCTTGAGCTCGCTGGCGTTTTTACCCGCCATGCTGTTAATGATGACCAGCTTTACGCGCATCATTATCGTTTTGAGTTTGTTGCGAACGGCGATGGGCACTCAGTCTACGCCGCCCAACCAGGTGCTCTTGGGTATCGCGTTATTTTTGACCTTTTTCATCATGTCGCCGGTGATCTCCGAGGTGTACGATACGGCCTGGCAGCCGCTCAGCAACGAGACGATCAATTTCGAAGAGTTTTTGGTGCGCGCTCAGGTGCCCTTTCGCGAATTCATGTTGGCGCAGACCCGGGAACCGGACTTGGCGCTGTTCGCGCGTTTGGCAGATGTCGGCCCCATGCAGGGTCCCGAGGATCTGCCCATACGGGTACTGCTGCCTGCCTTTGTCACCAGCGAGTTGAAAACCGCCTTTCAAATCGGCTTTACGATTTTCATCCCGTTTTTGATCATCGATCTGGTCGTGGCCAGCACGCTGATGGCACTAGGTATGATGATGGTACCGCCGGTGACGATTTCGCTGCCGTTCAAACTGATGTTGTTCGTGCTGGTGGACGGCTGGCAGCTGTTGATTGGCTCACTGGCGCAAAGCTTTTACATGCTATAGCGCCTCGGTGACCCCCGAGCGAGAGGAGCGATCATGACCCCCGAAATCGTAATGAGCATGGCCTACCAGGGAATGCGTCTTACCCTGTTCATGGGCGCACCGGTACTGCTGGCGGCGCTGTTTACTGGCCTCATCATCAGCCTTTTTCAGGCCGCCACCCAGATCAACGAGATGACCTTGACGTTCATCCCCAAAATTCTGGCGGTCTTTACCGTACTGGTACTGGCGGGCCCCTGGCTGATTGGCCTGATTACCGACTACACCCACCGGCTATTTACCAATATTCCCAATATGGTGATGTAGGGTGGTCGACATCACCTTTACCCAGCTTCAAGCCTGGCTTGTGGCTTTTTTTTGGCCCTTCGTGCGGATTACCGGCTTTATGGCCATCGCCCCGCTCTGGGGGCACTCGAGTATTCCCAATCAGGTCAAGGTAGGCCTGGCCGCACTGGTCTCCATCGTGATCGCCCCCGTGCTTCCGCCCATGCCCGAGGTAGCGATCTTTTCCTGGGCAAGCCTTGGGATCATGATCGAACAGCTTCTGGTGGGCCTGGCCATGGGGCTGGTGATGCACATCATCTTTGCCGTGGTACAGGCCTCGGGAGAGTTCATCGGTTTGCAGATGGGTCTGGCGTTCGCCAGCTTTTTCGACCCGTCCAGCGGCACCAACATCATGGTGCTTTCGCGCATTCTCTATATGATCACGCTGCTCATGTTTCTAGCGCTGAACGCCCATCTCATGGTGCTGGAAACCCTGATCATGAGCTTTCAAACCCTGCCCGTCGGGCTGGGTGGCCTAAATCCCAACGCTTTTGAGCTGCTGGCCCGCTACGCCGGGACGATTTTCGCCTCGGGTATGCTGCTGGCGCTGCCTTTGGTGGCGTCTCTGCTCATCATCAGCCTGTCGCTGGGCATCCTCAACCGCTCGGCTCCTCAGCTCACCGTCTTCAATATCGGCTTTCCTACCTCGCTGACGGTGGGGTTGGTGCTATTGATGGTGCTAATGACCGATATCGGGCGCTTTTTGCAGCCGCTATTTAGCCAGGGCATCAACTTCATGCAGAGCCTGATCGAGACCATGGCGGGCCTGTAAAAAAGCCGCCCCAAAGGGCGGCTAAAAACCTGCATCAAAAAAGCGGTTTACGGCTTACAGGTAGTCGAATAGCGACATGCTGCTCATATCCACGAAGGTACGCTGGGCGGCCTGCATACCGACCTGACGCATGCTGTACTCGGAAATCGCCTCGACCATATCCAGATCAACCAAATCAGACATCGTTTGCGTGTAGTTCAACATGCGGTTACTGGCAACCGAGTCGACCACGTCCAGCTCGTTTAGCCGAGCGCCGGCCGAGGCGCGCTTCGTTAATACATTATCCAGCGCATTATCGAGCTCATTCATCGAGGCCTTGAGCGTGCTGTGCAACTCCTCGCCAGGTGTCGTCGGGCTCTCGAGTACGCTCAGCGCATCTTCGATCGTGCGAAAAAGATCAGGGGCGGCTCCCGTCTCCTTTGCGCTGTTAGTTGCCTGTTTGAAAATCTCGTCGCCGGTCATGGTGACCTGCATACGCCGAGAGGAGTCGATGCGCTGTTCACGGTTTTCAGTGCCGCCGACGTAGGATACGCCGCCACTTTCATTTTTCTCGAAAGGGGGCTTATCGTCTGCGTAGCCACCGAAAAGATAGCGGCCGTTGCCGTCGGCCGAGTTGGCCTGACCGATCAAGGTTTCGTAGACGCCACGCAGCTCGCTTGCAATCGACTCGCGGTCGGTAGCGCTCAACGTATCGTTGGAAGCTTGAATCATCAGCCCTTTGGCGCTGGTGATCGAATCGCTGACGCTATTGAGGATACTCTCGGTTTGCGACAGCGAGTTGCGCGCCGATACGCGCGAGTCCGTGAACTGCTCGGTCATCGCCATGGACTGGGCAACGCCGACCGAACGTGAGGCGGCCTGCGGGTCGTCGGAGGGGTTGACCACCCGGCGGCCGCTGGCAAGCTGCTGGCTCACCTTCAAAAAATCGCTTTGCTGGCGGTTGATGGATGCCGAGCTTTGTTCGTACATGGTAACGGTGCTTATACGCATAGTAGGTATCTCCCCTAGCTCCGCAGATTCAGAATGGTATCCAACAGGGTGCCAGCGGTATCGATCACTCGTGCGTTAGCCGCGTAGAACTGCTGGTAGCGAATCAAGTTGGCCGCCTCTTCATTGAGGTTGACGCCGGACTCGGACTGCTGCACCGCGCGCAGCTGGTCGGTCAGCCCCTGGCGGGCGTCCAGGTTCACCTGGGTAATGTTGGTGCGATTACCCACATCGGAGACCATCGCACCGTAGGCGCCACTGAGAGAGGCGCTACCACCTACAACACTTCTGTTACTTTGCAGATCCTGCAGCGCCAGCGCATTGCGGTTATCGCCAGCGGAGCCTTCGGTGCCTGCCGCAATTTTGCTCGGGTCATCAAACGCTGTTTCCATGCCCGCCCCCGCCCGGCGTACGGGCTGGATTTCGAAGCGATCACCCGTTCGTGGAGCGCCATCGAACTCTATGCTGAGACCACCAAACTTTAGCCCTTGTCCCGCATCCCAGGCCGCCTGATCGAACTCTACGGCACTGCCGCTACCCTTACGCGTAACGCTTGGCTGGCCATCGTCGAAACGCACGGTATAGTCCGTTGCCCTAAGCTGATCGATATTGCTAACGTCGAACGTTATCGACGCCACCTCAGCATCACCCTTGTTTTTCAGGTTCGCATAGGCCTGTGGTTCGCGTAGGGAGAAAAAGTCGCCTCCCTGTTCACCCTTTAGATCTACGCCCTCCTTGTGCTGCTCATTGAATGCTACCGAGAGCGATACGGCCAACTGACCAATCTGATTTTGGGTTTTGTCCAGGGTTTCGCCGCGGAAACTCATCAGCCCACCAAGCGAGCCCCCCTTGATAGAGGATTCACTTAGTTGAATGGTGCTACCCGCGCCGTCACGGTAGCCCACTACCGTACGTTCTGGATCATTGTCGGCCTGAACGGCTTCGAGCCTAAAGCTCGATGTACCGGTCACCAACGGCTGTCCATTGGGCAGGCTAACGTTATAGGTTTTACCGTCTTGAACATCCAGGCGCAGATCCATACGCTCATTGAGCTCGGATATTAGTTGGTCACGCTGGTTGAGCAAACTATTGGGAGCCTCACCGGAGCGCGCCCGCGCCAGGGAAATCTCCCTATTGAAGCTGGCAATTTGCTCGACGGTGTTGTTGATCTGGGTAACTTCATCCTTTATTTGGCTATTGATGTTGTCCTGCATATCCTGCAAATAGCCATCGAAGGAGCGGAACTGGGCGCTCAACGTATCCGCCGTCCCCATCACGCCTTGACGAGAAGCGGGGTCTGACGGCGCACTGGCCAGATCTTCAAGGGAAGAGAAAAAATCCTGTATCAGCGGCGAAAGGCCCGCTTCGCGGTCGGCCAGCAGGTTGTCGATCTGCGATATTTGCCCCGCATAGGTCTCAAGCGCGCTGGACTGGGTCTTGGCGTTATTGAGCTGGTTAGCCACGTACGTGTTGAACTGGCGCTCGATGGCGTCCACGCGCACGCCGCCGCCCACGTTGCCTTCACTGAGCTTGGGCAACTCGCGATTATAGCCGGGCGTAAACAGGTTGCTGATATTGTTACTGGTCGCGCCGAGCGCTCTCTGCGCTGTATTCAGGCCACTTAAGCCCGTTGAAAACATGCTCATGGTTCAAATCCTCAAGCTGATACTCATTTATCGGCAGCGCGGTGCACAACTTGAATGACGTTAACGTGCGTCGGCCAAAAACGCCGGCCCGGTGGGCAGCGGCCCCATGGTGTTCATGATGGCGACGAGCTTATCGGCGTAGCGCGGGTCGGTGGCGTAGCCGCCACGCTGTAGCTCACGGGCAGCCTGCTCGGCATTTTGCGCCTCGACGACACCAGCGTAACGCGGGTTTTTACCGATCAAGTTGGCATAGTCGGTAAAGGCGTGCTCGAAGGAGTCATAGACTCTAAACGTGTCCACCATCTGGGTGCGCTGACCGTTGAGATATTCGTGGGTCGTGATATCGGTGGTATTGCCCTTCCAATGGCTACCTGCCTTGATGCCGAACAGGTTATGGCTGTTGCGCCCTTCGTGGGTCGCGATTTCGTGTCGGCCCCAGCCGGTCTCAAGCGCGGCCTGAGCCAGAATCAGCTCGGCGGGAACGCCACTGGCCCGGCTGGCGGCCTGGGCAGGCTCGGAAAGCGTGGCCATGAACCGCTTCACGTGATCCGGCGCGTTGGGGTTGATCACCGGTGCCGTCATGGGCGCGTTAGCCGCGGCGGCGGGCGCGTTACCAAGCGACTCGGCGCTCGCTTGCGGCGCAACCTGGCCCTGGCGGACCGCTTCGAGTTCGCTCAAGAAGCGCCCGCTCGCTTGGCCGCCCGGACCTGGGGGCTGTAGCGGGTCATCCAGCACGCGCGGCGTACCCCGCGGGATACCGGCAATCAGCGCCTGAGTCTCATCGTCGCCTTGAGCAGTGCCCTTGATAGCGCCCTGGCGCTGGAGCTGCTCGTACAGTACGTCGGCCAGGCCCATACCTTTATCGGCAATGACCTGGGACCACTGTTGATCGAGCATTTGCTGATAGGTGTCGGTCGTACTGCTGCTCATCAATCCGGAGGAGGGAATCGCTTCGCGCATGCTTTTCATCATCATCTGCACGAACAGCGCTTCGAACTGCTGGGCAGCGCCGTAGGCGCCCTCTTCCGGGTCGACCCGGGCGTTGTGCTGCATGCGCTGAAAGCCGTTCATATCGAAGGCGAGCTGGTTGGCCATGCTGTTGACACTCATCAGATCACCTCGAGCTCGGCGCGCAGCGACCCGGAGGCTTTTAGCGCCTCCAGAATCGACATCAAGTCCTGGGGCGTGGCGCCCAGCGCGTTCAAGGCGTTGACCACGTCGTTGAGCTGAGCGCCTTCGACGATCTGCAGATAGGCCTCTTGCTGCTCGATATCGATATCCGCATTGGGTACCACCACGGTTTCACCCTGGCCAAAAGGCGCTGGCTGGCTAACACCGAACTGCGAATCGATCATGATGGAGAGATTACCGTGGGCAACCGCCGCCTGGCGCAGCGTGACGGCGCTGTTCATGACCAGCGAGCCGGTACGCGAGTTAAGCACCACCCGCGCCGGGGCGTCCATGGGTGTGAGCTCGACGTTCTCCACCCGGGCCATGAAATTTACCCGCAGGTTGGCGTCCATGGGGCCATCCAGGGCAATGACGCGCCCATTACGCGCGTAGGCCACCGACTGGCCGAATTCGTTGTTGATCGCCGTCACCATGCGCTGCACGGTGCCAAAGTCGGAATCATTGAGCTGGAGCTCCAAAAGCCCGCCATTGCCGCCCAGATTGAGCGCTACTTCGCGCTCGACCAGGGCGCCATTGGGGATGCGCCCGGCGGCCTGCTGGTTGATCTGCACGCTGCTGCCGCCCGCTTGGGCGCCCGCCCCGCCGACCAGCATATTGCCCTGGGCAATCGCGTAGGTATCGCCGTCGGCGCCTTTCAGGGGCGTCATCAACAGCGTGCCGCCGCGCAGGCTACGGGCGTTGGCAATCGACGAGACGACGATGTCCAAACGCTGGCCCGGGCGAGCAAACGGCGGCAGATCGGCGGTGACCATGACCGCGGCTACGTTACGCAGCTGCAAATTGGTGCCCGGCGGCACGCTAACGCCAAGCTGCGAGAGCATATTGGTCAAACTCTGGCTGGTAAACGGCGCCTGGGTGGTCTGGTCACCGGTGTTATCGAGACCCACGACCAGGCCGTAGCCGACGAGCTGGTTGTCTCGCACACCGGCGAAATTGGCAAGCTCGCGTACGCGTTCGGCAAAGGCGTTGCTTGCGACCAGACATAGCGCTATCAGAGCCATCGCCTGAATCCAGCGCTTGACGTGTAACCTTGAAGTCATCACAACTCTCTTCTCGAGCGCCTAGAACGGCGAGACGTTAAGGAAGAAGCGCTGCAACCATCCCATGTGCTGCGCCTCGTTGATATAGCCATCGCCCACGTACTCGATGCGCGCATCGGCCACCTGATTGGAAGGCACCGTGTTGGCCGCGGTCACCGTTTGTGGGTTGACGACCCCGGAGAAGCGGATGAACTCGGTCCCCTGGTTGATCGCGATCTGCTTTTCCCCGCGTACCCGCAGGTTGCCGTTATTAAGCACTTCCAGTACCGAAACCGTGATCGTACCGGTCATGGTGTTGTTCGCTTGGGTAGCGCCGCTGCCAGAGAAAATATTGTCACTGGCGACATCGAAACCGTAATCTTCCAGAAAGTCGATGATATCGGGAATCTGAGCCAAATCGAGCGAAGCCGAGCCACTGCGGTTAGCGCTCGACTGCGAGGTCTGGCTCGCGCTGACCTGCTCGTTGAGCACGATGGTCAGGATATCGCCGATCGCCCGAGGGCGGCGATCCTCGAACAGCGGCTGATAGCCACGGCGCGACTGGTAGATCGAACCGTTGGCCACCGCCGGCGGCCGGTCCACAATATCGATCTGCTCCTGCTCGCCGACGACCGAAGCACGAGGGATCTGTGCACACCCAGCGGCGGTTACAATCAATAGCATGAGAGCCAACTGCGCTAAACGGCGAAAAGCGGTGTTTTTAAGCATCTTGCGACCTCGGAAGCCTCTATCAAGCGCTCCTTGATACAGGATTAGAGCTGGCTCAGGCGGGCCAGCATCTCATCGCTGGTAGACACCGCTCGGCTGTTGATTTCATAGGCGCGCTGGGTCTGGATCATGTTGACCATTTCTTCCACCACGTTGACGTTGGAGGTCTCCACGTAGCCCTGGAACAGACGCCCGGCACCGTTGTTGCCCGGAACATCCTGATTGGGCGCCCCGGATGCGCCTGTCTCCAGGTAGAGGTTGCCGCCCACGCTCTCAAGACCGGCCGGGTTGATGAACGAGGCAACGTTGATCTGGCCGATATCCGCATCCTGGGCAATGCCGGGCTGGCGAACGCTGACCGTACCATCCTCGCCAATAGCGACTGACAGCGCATTGGGTGGCACGAAGATAGCGGGCTCGAGGGGGTAACCATTCGCGGTCACCATTTGGCCGTTTTCATTGAGCTGAAAACCACCATCCCGGGTATAGCCCACCGTGCCATCCGGCAGCAGCACCTGGAAAAAGCCATCGCCGTCGATTGCGAGATCCCGGGAGTTGCCGGTTTGCTCCAGACCGCCCTGAGTATGCAGCCGCTCGGTGGCCACGGCACGGACACCGGTACCCACCTGCATGCCCGAAGGCAGGCGATCCTGAATGTTGTTCTGGGCGCCTGGCTGGCGCATGTTTTGATACAGAAGATCTTCAAAGACCGGGCGCGAGCGTTTGAAACCGTTGGTGCTCACGTTGGCCAGGTTGTTGGAGATCACGTCGAGCTTGGTCTGCTGCGACTCGAGCCCCGTTTTTGCCGTCCACAACGACTTAATCATGGTGTCTTCCCTCTAAACCAGGCGGCTGGGATCAGCCTTGAAGTGATAGCATGCTGTTGGCGCGCTGGGCGTTCTCGTCGGCGTTGCTGAGCATGCGCATCTGCATGTCATAGCGGCGCGCAACGTCGATCATCGACACCATGGCGTCGACTGCACTGACGTTGCTGCCTTCGAGCGCTCCGCTCACCAAACGCGCATCTTCGTTAGCTGCCAGCACACCGGGCTCGCCTTCTTCATTGAGCGGCGCGCGAAACAAGCCATCTTCGCCACGAGTAAGCGCGAGCTCATCCGGCGTTACCAGCTTGATACGACCGACATCCACGAGCGCTTCTGGCCCTTCGCCTTGGGGGATAGCGCTAATGGTGCCGTCGGCGCCGATCGAAATTTGCGCACCTTGCGGAAGCGCAATCGGCCCGCCATCGCCCATCACCGGACGACCGACGCTAAGCAACACGCCGTCGCTATCGATTTGCAAATCACCGCGGCGGGTATAGGTTTCGCTGCCGTCGTCGGCCTGTACCGCCATCCAGGCGTTGTCCTGCATGGCGACATCCAGACCGCGTCCGGTACGCTCGATCGGCCCTTGTGAAAAGTCGGTTCCCGGCGTCGTGGTCACTGCCGAGACGCGCGTGTGCAGCGCACCCGCGCCCTCGACGGGCACCGAGCGCGCCGCCTGCAACTGTGCACGAAACCCCGCCGTGGAGACGTTGGAGAGGTTCTGGCTCACCACCGACTGCTGATCCATGGCGTTCTTGGCTCCGCTCATGGCGGTATACAGCATTCTATCCACGTGCTTGCTCCTTACACAGGTGACCGGCTATTAAAGGTTAATAATGGTCTGCAGGAGTTCGTCCTGAGTGCTGATGGTATTGGAGTTCGCCTGGTAGGCGCGTTGAGCAACGATCATATCGACCAGCTCACGGGCGAGTTCCACGTTAGAGGCTTCAACAGCGCCTGCCTGAATTTGACCATACTGACCGGAGCCCGGAGCTCCCGTGTTAGCGACACCCGAACTATTAGTAGCGGCCCATAGATTATTGCCTAACGGCCGCAATCCTTCTTCATTTCGGAAAGAATCCAATGCAATCTGGCCTGCGGGGCGAGATTGTTCATTAGAGAAGTTACGCATCACGGTACCATCGTCAAGCACTTCGATACCCACCAACGCACCTGATGTATAGCCATCCTGGCTAAATTCTCGGCGTGATGAAGTGCTGGCAAACTGCGTGCTTCCATCAAATCTCAAATCAAAAGCAACCTCTTCGGCATCGGTTCCACCGGGGAAAGTAATCGTCGTGCTTGCTCCCCCACCTACTCCGGTTACGATACCGTTAGCATCTGTTGCCAAACGTCCACTAGGCGTAAAGTTAAGTGTGAAAGTATCTCGTTGCACACCATCGGTAACCGCTGTCGCAGTCCACTGGTTTCCGTCACCCCTCTCAAAATAAGTCGATACGTTTATCGCATTACCCAAGGAGTCATAAGCAGTGAAATTATTCGAGAAGTGGTAATCGAGTTCAGTGCCATTGGCTAATTCGACCGTATTTAAGCCACTCCCTTGAACGGTTGAAGCGTCCAGGTTAAGCAGAATATCGGCGCCCGTAGTAGCCCTCGCAGGTATATCATTCGCAGACACATTGAGCGGAATCGGGTCGCTTCCCGCCAGCACGTTAGAAAAAGGAAACGCTGATTGCTCGGCCGTATCCTCTGTCACCGAGGGGTCCAGGCCGTAGCCCATCAGTCGGGCGCCCTGGGCATTAACGATATCGCCATTAGCTGCCAGGCTAAACTCACCATTTCTTGAAAAGCCCACTTCACCGGATGACTGTTGCAGGCGGTAAAAGCCGTTTCCGGATATAGCCAAGTCAAGATTACGGTTCGTGCTTTCGATACTACCTTGTGAAAAGTTCTGGCGTGTATCAGATACCCTGACACCTATTCCTTGAGAGTTAGCGAACACATCGGCAAAACGCACGCTCGAGCTTTTGTAGCCCACGGTTTGTGAGTTGGCGATGTTGTTACCAGCAGAATTCAGCCTTTCTGATTGGGCGTTGATACCCGAGACAGCTGTCGTGAATGACATGGTCAATCCTCAAAATATTTGATTAAAGAATCTGTTTAACTTGCCCAAGTGTTACTTGACCATAAACGGCGCCAAGGTCCAGTCGAACGTCACCACTATCAGAGTTCGGTGTAACACGATTGACGAGCGCATAATTAAGTGTGCTGGAGTCGATTGGCTCACCTTGTGAGTCAAGCGCCTCTAACTGCACGGTATAACGTCCACTCGCTGCCGCGGCCCCTTGATCATTCAGACCATTCCAATCAAATGATTGAACACCGGCCTTGAGCGCACCCAGATCATATTGGCGAATAACCTGGCCACCTTCGCCAACGATCGTCGCTTTTACATTCGACGCCGGACGGTCCAGCTCGATACCAAAGGGCGTTGCATGGGTGCTACCATCGCTAGCCTGCTCTAACAAAACCTGCCGCCCAGGCACCATGACACCCTTACCAATCAGGCCACTTGCTTGTAGCGCCTGGTTGGCATCCATCTGGGCGGTAATGCCCTTGAGCGTTGAGTTCAGCTCTTCGATACCGCTGACGGTGTTG
Source organism: Vreelandella sp. GE22 (assembly GCF_968212445.1). Lineage (NCBI taxonomy): Bacteria > Pseudomonadati > Pseudomonadota > Gammaproteobacteria > Oceanospirillales > Halomonadaceae > Vreelandella > Vreelandella sp. GE22. Next base: position 87,530 of record NZ_OZ309110.1, on the reverse strand, counting down.
ATTTGGGCCAGCTGCGAGGTCATCTCCGCGTTTTCCATCGGATTGAGCGGATCCTGGTTTTGCAGCTGGGTGACCAGCAGCGTCATGAAGCTGTCGCGCATTTCCTGGGACTGGCTGGCGGACAGGTTGGCCGCTCGGCCACCGCCGTTGACGCTATTGATAATGCTTGAATCGATATTCATGTTTAGCCCTCACCGAGCGAGAGTGTCTGAACCATCATCTGTTTGGTGGTATTGAAGACTTCCACGTTGGCCTGGTACGAGCGCGAGGCGGAAATCATGTTGACCATTTCGTGCACCGGCTCGACGTTGGGTTTGGAAACGTAGCCTTCTTCGTCGGCGGCCGGGTGACTGGGCATGTACTGAAGACGCAGCGGCGAATCGTCTTCCACGACCTCGGTCACCCGAACGCCGCCTACGCCATAGCGGTTGTTCTGCGCCTGGGTTTCGAACATCACTTGTTTCGCCCGGTAGGTCTCGCCGTCGGGGCCGGCGATACTATCGGCGTTGGCCATATTGCTGGCGGTCACGTTCATGCGCTGCGCCTGGGCGCTCAAGGCAGAGCCTGCAATATCAAAAGCTGAAAACATCGACATGGCTTATTCGCTTCTCCTGAGAATCGGTTATTCCGGCTGCATCGCGTTTTTCAGCCCTTGAATGCGGCGATTCATGATCGTAAGCCCCGCCTGATAGCGAAGGGCGTTATCGGTAAACTGCGACCGCTCCCGGTCCATATCCACGGTGTTGCCGTCCAGGCTTGGCTGGTCGGGCACCCGATAAAGCAGATCGGTGCTGGCCGCCCCGCGCCAGGTAGCGCCCTGGGCTTCGATATGACGCTCCGAGGTGCGGGCCAGCGCCACGCCGCCGTTTTGCTGAACGCTCTGCCCGGCTTTCACTGCCTTGTTCAGCTCGCTGGCGAAGTCGATATCGCGCGCCTTGTAGTTCGGCGTATCGGCATTGGCGATGTTGCCCGCCAGCACTTCGTGACGCGACTGGCGAAGGCCCAGGGCGCGCTGGTGAAAATTGAATGCGGATTCGAGTTGGTCGATCATGCCGTCCCTCGTTTGCTGAGAGGCAAAGGTAATTCGGTCGTTTCTGAGGGTGCATAATAGGGAAGCGCACTCAAACTAAAGCATGGAACAAATGCCTTTTACCCCAGTATTTCGCATGATGTAGGGCCGACGTTTGCATTAAACTTCTGCCTATCAGCTAGCGCTCGCTGGCTTGGCCTCCTTTTATCAAGCGATGACTCCCATGCCCCATTCGCCTTTTCAGGCGCTACGCGACCTATCACTGGTAATCAAACTATTGGCGGTGATCACACTAGGGCTGATGACCACCCTGCCGGCCTACGCCGATGATCAGCCGCTCATCGAGACCGTACAAAACTTCCTTTACCAGCAAACCCAGTCCCTGGGCGAGGAGGTAGTGATCGATGTTTCGCCGCCATCGGCCCATTTGCCTGCCTGCATTGCGCCGGAACCTTTTTTTCCTAACGCCAACCAAACGCCTTTAGGGCGCGTGTCGGTGGGGGTGCGCTGCGGCGAGGGCCGCCGCCAGGTGCGCTACATCCAGGCACAGGTGGATGTGATGGGAAGCTACTTGATTGCCGCCCAGGACATCGCGCGGGGCACGCTTGTCACGGCGTCGATGGTGACACAGCGCCAGGGCAACCTGGGCGAGCTTGCAAACAATGCCTTGACCGATGAAGATGCTATTATAGGGTTGGTTGCGCAGCGCCCCATTCGCAGCGGCGATGTATTTCAAGCGCATTCGCTCCAGGCGCCGGATCTGGTGGAACGCGGGCAGCGCGTGACGGTCATAGCAGAAGGCTCGGGCTTTCGTGTTGCCCGGGAAGGTGAAGCACTCGAAAGCGGTGCCTTGGGTGCGCGGATTCGCGTACGTTTTGACACTCGCGAGCTGGTGACCGCCCGCGTTTCCGGCCAGGGTGTTTTAACAGTAGATTTTTAAGTTAACGTCTAAAGTCCTCTGTATCGGTGCCGATACTCTGTATAACGGCACAGAGCCATCGCGTTTAGAACGCTTTAACGTTGACGATGAGGCCCACAACGTGAAAATTGATAATTTGAATCCGCTGTTACGAACCAATCAGCCACAGCAGCGTGATGACACTCAAAAGGTCGGCGGCGCTCAGTCATCGCCCGAAGGCAGTACCACTCGCGAATCCACGCGTCTTAGTCAGATGCATATGGACGATTCGCAGGATATCGATATGGCCAAAGTGGAAGAGCTTCGCGAGGCCATTCGTGACGGAAGCCTCGAAGTTCGCGCCGACCGTATCGCAGACAGCTTGATTGCCCAGCTAGGGGAGTAACCTGTTATGAGCCTTTCCCGGTTGCTGTTGGATCAGCATCAGCGCCTTGACGAACTCGTCGAGCTGCTTACCCAAGAGCAGGCTCAACTGATGCAGGGTGCGATCGACGGTGAAGTACTGGCCTCGCTGGCCGAAACCAAGCAGACCCTCTTGAGTTCGCTCGAGCGGATGGAAACGCTGCGCCGTTCGACGCAGCTGCGGCTAGGTTACGACGATGATGCCAGCGGTGCCTTTAAAGCCGCCGTCGATGCAGGCTGTCAATCCAGCTGGGAAAGCTTTTTGAATAAGAGCGAGCGCGCCGCACGCATGAACGCGCTGACCGGCGAAATGCTGTCGGTACGCATGAAGCACAATCAGGATATGCTGGGCTACATTCAGCAGATCGCCGAAAAAACGCTCTATCAGCCCAACGGGCGCAATCAGGCGCAATCCAGCCGTCTCAATACTTCTGCTTGACCCGCCAACTCTGCTATTAAATAGCCGAATCTCATAGCAAAACGCTTCAATAAGAACACGTATGTTCTAAGCTTGTTTTTATAAACAAGGAGCGTTGAATGCTTGATTACCTACCCGACGGGTTTACCGCGATCGTCACCGGCGCCAATGGCGGTATTGGCCATGCCGTCATCGAGTCGCTACTCGCCTCTACCCAAGTCGGCACCATTATTGCCGTTAGCCGTCGCAAAACGACGTTAACAGACGCTCGCATCATTTCCATCGCTGCCGATATCACCAACCAGGAAGGCCTCGACGCCCTGGTGGAGACGCTCGATGGCCGCCCTCTTCACCTGCTGTTCAATGCCATCGGCACGCTACACGACGACCAACACAACGTGCAGCCGGAAAAACGTCTCGAGCAGTTCGACGCCGACGCCTTCGCCCATGTGATGCATGTAAACGCGGCGACGCCGATGCGACTGTTGTCCGCTCTCAACGCCTCGCTAAAAGGCCATCACCCGAGCATTATTGCCAGCCTATCCGCTCGGGTCGGCTCGATCGGTGATAACGGTTTTGGCGGCTGGTACACCTACCGAGCCAGCAAAGCGGCCCACAACATGTTAATGAAAACCGCCTCTATCGAGCTTGCCCGGCTCAATAAACAGGCTATCGTACTTTGCCTGCACCCGGGGACTACCGACACCTCGCTGTCCGAGCCATTTCAAGCGCGCGTACCGGAGGACAAACTGTTCTCGCCGGCGTTTGTGGCCAAGCGCCTTTTAGAGGTCATCGATCAGCGCACTCCCGAGGACACCGGCAGTTTTTGGGATTGGGCGGGCGAGCCGATCGAATGGTGAGTGGTGAGTGGTGAATGGTGAGTGGTAGGAGCAAGCCTTAGCCAGCGATGCGGCGCACCGCGCCGCTGGGGTGGACGGCAGGCACGGTGTCCGCTTCAACCCCGGGCGGCTGCCGCCGCCATCGCCGAGGTGTCGGACCACCCATGAATCGGGCTTCTACAGGGGCGCGGTGGCACCAAGGCCATTTGTGCCCCCTGCTTTTGTAGGAGCAGGCTTCAGCCAGCGACGCGGCGCACCGCGCCGCCGGGGTGGGCGGCGGGCACGGTGGCAAATCCAACCCCGGGCGGCCGGCGCCGCCATCGCCCGATGAAATCGGGCTCCTACAGGGCCGCGGTGGCACCGAGGTTCTTGCGCCCCTGCTTTTGTAGGAGCAGGCTTCAGCCAGCGACGCGGCGCACCGCGCCGCCGGGGTGGCGGCGGCACGGGAACATTTCCTGCGCACATAAAAAAGCCCCGAACACGATGTGCTCGGGGCTTTTTCGAAGAGGTGCCTGACGATAACCTACTCTCGCATGGGGAGACCCCACACTACCATCGGCGCGTTGCGGTTTCACTTCCGAGTTCGGCAAGGGATCGGGTGGTTCACGCAAGCCATGGTCGTCAGGCGTAACGGTTAATGTATATCGGCTGACTGTCTTGTGATCGTTTCTTTTTTGCGTATCCGGTGCTCTGTCGAGCGTCGTTGTCACTGCAGGACCAGACCCCTTGGGTGTTATAGGGTCAAGCCTCACGGGCCATTAGTACACGTTAGCTCAACGCCTTGCAGCGCGTCCACACCGTGCCTATCAACCAGCTGGTCTCGCTGGGCCCTTCAGGAGGCTCAAGGCCTCGGGGATGTCTCATCTTGAAGGGGGCTTCCCGCTTAGATGCTTTCAGCGGTTATCCCGTCCGCACATAGCTACCCGGCAATGCCACTGGCGTGACAACCGGAACACCAGAGGTGCGTCCACTCCGGTCCTCTCGTACTAGGAGCAGCCCTTCTCAAACATCCAACGCCCACGGCAGATAGGGACCGAACTGTCTCACGACGTTCTAAACCCAGCTCGCGTACCACTTTAAATGGCGAACAGCCATACCCTTGGGACCGACTTCAGCCCCAGGATGTGATGAGCCGACATCGAGGTGCCAAACACCGCCGTCGATGTGAACTCTTGGGCGGTATCAGCCTGTTATCCCCGGAGTACCTTTTATCCGTTGAGCGATGGCCCTTCCATACAGAACCACCGGATCACTAGAACCTGCTTTCGCACCTGCTCGACGTGTCTGTCTCGCAGTCAAGCACCCTTATGCTCTTGCACTCATTGCACGATGTCCGACCGTGCTGAGGGTACCTTCGTGCTCCTCCGTTACTCTTTGGGAGGAGACCGCCCCAGTCAAACTACCCACCACACACTGTCCTCGATCCGGATAACGGACCCGAGTGAGAACACCAATGATGCCAGGCTGGTATTTCAAGGTTGGCTCCCTCCGAACTGGCGTCCGGAGTTCAAAGCCTCCCAGCTATCCTACACAGGCAACATCAGTATCCAGTGTGAAGCTATAGTAAAGGTTCACGGGGTCTTTCCGTCTAGCCGCGGGTACACCGCATCTTCACGGCGATTTCAATTTCACTGAGTCTCGGGTGGAGACAGCGTGGCCATCATTACGCCATTCGTGCAGGTCGGAACTTACCCGACAAGGAATTTCGCTACCTTAGGACCGTTATAGTTACGGCCGCCGTTTACCGGGGCTTCGATCAAGAGCTTCGCCCAGAGGGCTAACACCATCACTTAACCTTCCGGCACCGGGCAGGCGTCACACCCTATACGTCCGCTTGCGCGTTAGCAGAGTGCTGTGTTTTTACTAAACAGTTGCAGCCACCTGGTATCTTCGACCGGTTCGGGCTGAAGGAGCAAGTCCTCTCACCCTAATCCGGCGTGCCTTCTCCCGAAGTTACGGCACCATTTTGCCTAGTTCCTTCACCCGAGTTCTCTCAAGCGCCTTGGGATTCTCACCCTGACCACCTGTGTCGGTTTGGGGTACGGTCGCATGTCATCTGAAGCTTAGAGGCTTTTCCTGGAAGCGTGGCATCAGTGACTTCCGGATCGTAATCCGTTCGTCTCGCGTCTCGGCTTTAAAGGGTCCCGGATTTACCTGAGACCCAGGCCTACTCGCTTTCACCAGGACAACCAACGCCTGGCTCACCTAGCCTTCTTCGTCCCCCCATCGCAATGACATCCGGTACGGGAATATTGACCCGTTTCCCATCGACTACGCCTTTCGGCCTCGCCTTAGGGGCCGACTCACTCTGCTCTGATTAGCATCGAACAGAAAACCTTGGTCTTCCGGCGGGGGAGTTTTTCACTCCCCTTATCGTTACTCATGTCAGCATTCGCACTCGTGATACCTCCAGCAGACCTCTCGATCCACCTTCATCGGCTTACACGACGCTCCTCTACCGCTCATCCCTAAGGATGAACCCGTAGCTTCGGTACCTGGTTTGAGCCCCGTTACATCTTCCGCGCAGGCCGACTCGACTAGTGAGCTATTACGCTTTCTTTAAAGGATGGCTGCTTCTAAGCCAACCTCCTAGCTGTCTGAGCCTTCCCACATCGTTTCCCACTTAACCAGGATTTGGGGACCTTAGCTGACGGTCCGGGTTGTTGCCCTTTTCACGACGGACGTTAGCACCCGCCGTGTGTCTCCCACGCTGCACTCACCGGTATTCGGAGTTTGCCTCGGGTTGGTAAGCCGGGATGGCCCCCTAGCCGAAACAGTGCTCTACCCCCGGTGGTGATACGTGAGGCGCTACCTAAATAGCTTTCGAGGAGAACCAGCTATCTCCGGGCTTGATTAGCCTTTCACTCCGATCCACAAGTCATCCAAATCTTTTTCAACAGATCCTGGTTCGGGCCTCCAGTTGATGTTACTCAACCTTCACCCTGCTCATGGATAGATCGCCCGGTTTCGGGTCTATATCCAGCGACTGGTCGCCCAGTTAAGACTCGCTTTCGCTACGCCTCCCCTATCGGTTAAGCTCGCCACTGAATATAAGTCGCTGACCCATTATACAAAAGGTACGCAGTCACCCAACAAGTGGGCTCCTACTGCTTGTACGCACACGGTTTCAGGATCTATTTCACTCCCCTCGCCGGGGTTCTTTTCGCCTTTCCCTCACGGTACTGGTTCACTATCGGTCAGTCAGGAGTATTTAGCCTTGGAGGATGGTCCCCCCGTCTTCAATCAGGGTTTCTCGTGCCCCGACCTACTCGATTTCACATGATCAGACTTTCGACTACGGGGCTATCACCCGCTACGGCCGGACTTCCCAATCCGTTCGTCTAGCCATTCACATGCTTAAGGGCTGGTCCCCGTTCGCTCGCCGCTACTGGGGGAATCTCGGTTGATTTCTTTTCCTCGGGGTACTTAGATGTTTCAGTTCCCCCGGTTCGCCTCGTATCCCTATGTATTCAGGATACGATACTGACCTTGTGGTCAGTGGGTTTCCCCATTCAGAGATGTCCGGGTCGCAGGTTGTTTGCCACCTCACCGAACCTTATCGCAGGCTACAACGTCTTTCATCGCCTCTGACTGCCTAGGCATCCACCGTGTGCGCTTCATTGCTTGACCCTATAACCCGAAGGAGTCTGGATCCCGCAATGACAACGATTGCCGGATACGCTTGAAACGTATCACAAAACAATTGCGTATCGAGATCACGCTATAAACACAGCCACCCTAAAGGCACTTGTCTTCATATCGTCATTCGATACTGTCAGCATGATATACATTGTTAAAGAGCGACTGTTCAATGAACAGTGATAAGGCGACGTACAACGTGCGACTTATCAATGGTCACGAAACAAACAAACGGTAGTGGAGATAATGGTGGAGCCAAGCGGGATCGAACCGCTGACCTCCTGCGTGCAAGGCAGGCGCTCTCCCAGCTGAGCTATGGCCCCATCGTTTTCACAAACCATCCCACCGGGTAATTTTATTCAGCGCAAGGCATTTCATGGCGAAGCATGGCCTTCCATGCGAGTCATGAAATAACGCAGCGATGGATAAAATTTGGTGGGTCTGGGCAGACTCGAACTGCCGACCTCACCCTTATCAGGGGTGCGCTCTAACCAACTGAGCTACAGACCCGGTTACTATTGCCTCAAAAGCGTGCCTGGCTAGCCGACCTCACCCTCCTTTTCATTAAGGGCAGGGGGGTGCGCTCTAACCAACTGAGCTACAGACCCAAGAGGGGATCGTGCATCAACCGTTTGCTCTATCACTTGATCAGGTAATTCATTGTGAGCGCTTGCCGGGAGGGTGACGCATCGTTTAAGGAGGTGATCCAGCCGCAGGTTCCCCTACGGCTACCTTGTTACGACTTCACCCCAGTCATGAACCACACCGTGGTGATCGCCCTCCAAAGTTAGGCTAACCACTTCTGGTGCAGTCCACTCCCATGGTGTGACGGGCGGTGTGTACAAGGCCCGGGAACGTATTCACCGTGGCATTCTGATCCACGATTACTAGCGATTCCGACTTCACGGAGTCGAGTTGCAGACTCCGATCCGGACTGAGACCGGCTTTCTGGGATTCGCTTACTCTCGCGAGTTCGCAGCCCTTTGTACCGGCCATTGTAGCACGTGTGTAGCCCTACCCGTAAGGGCCATGATGACTTGACGTCGTCCCCACCTTCCTCCGGTTTGTCACCGGCAGTCTCCCTAGAGTTCCCACCATTACGTGCTGGCAAATAGGGACAAGGGTTGCGCTCGTTACGGGACTTAACCCAACATTTCACAACACGAGCTGACGACAGCCATGCAGCACCTGTCTCTGCGCTTCCGAAGACACCCCGGGATCTCTCCCGGGTTCGCAGGATGTCAAGGGTAGGTAAGGTTCTTCGCGTTGCATCGAATTAAACCACATGCTCCACCGCTTGTGCGGGCCCCCGTCAATTCATTTGAGTTTTAACCTTGCGGCCGTACTCCCCAGGCGGTCGACTTATCGCGTTAACTTCGCCACAAAGTGCACAAGGCACCCAACGGCTGGTCGACATCGTTTACGGCGTGGACTACCAGGGTATCTAATCCTGTTTGCTACCCACGCTTTCGCACCTCAGTGTCAGTGTCAGTCCAGAAGGCCGCCTTCGCCACTGGTATTCCTCCCGATCTCTACGCATTTCACCGCTACACCGGGAATTCCACCTTCCTCTCCTGCACTCTAGCGTGACAGTTCCGGATGCCGTTCCCAGGTTGAGCCCGGGGCTTTCACAACCGGCTTGTCATGCCACCTACGCGCGCTTTACGCCCAGTAATTCCGATTAACGCTTGCACCCTCCGTATTACCGCGGCTGCTGGCACGGAGTTAGCCGGTGCTTCTTCTGCGAGTGATGTCTTTCCTGGCGGGTATTAACCGTCAGGCGTTCTTCCTCGCTGAAAGTGCTTTACAACCCGAAAGCCTTCTTCACACACGCGGCATGGCTGGATCAGGCTTGCGCCCATTGTCCAATATTCCCCACTGCTGCCTCCCGTAGGAGTTCGGGCCGTGTCTCAGTCCCGATGTGGCTGATCATCCTCTCAGACCAGCTACGGATCGTTGCCTTGGTGAGCCGTTACCTCACCAACCAGCTAATCCGACATAGGCTCATCCGATAGCGGGAGCCAGAGGCCCCCTTTCTCCCGTAGGACGTATGCGGTATTAGCCTGGGTTTCCCCAGGTTATCCCCCACTACCGGGTAGATTCCTATGCATTACTCACCCGTCCGCCGCTCGTCAGCGTCCAGCAAGCTGGACCTGTTACCGCTCGACTTGCATGTGTTAAGCCTGCCGCCAGCGTTCAATCTGAGCCATGATCAAACTCTTCAGTTTAAAATCATTGTGATTCTTGCCTGTCGCTCGAAAGCAACAGAGGCGAATCAATCCTGGCTCAAGGTTCAAACGAATTTGAAGAATTCGAAAATTCTTCTTGTGCGCTTGCCTTGATATAAGGTGACTTGTCACCCTCATCGGCAAACGCCCACATGAATTACCTGATCAAATTTTTAAAGAGCGGTTTCGCTTCGGCTTAACGTCTTACTCGATGACCTGAGCCGGTTGCCGTAGCGAGGAAGGCGTATTCTACGCATTCCCTGAAGTTTGTCAACCGCCGATTTTGGCGAGTGAAGCGAGCGAACAAAAAACCGCTAACCTCCTGACAAACCGAGAGTTTTCACTCTCATTCACCGCTGGCAACGCCTTGCGTCCCCGGCAGCGGATGCGTACTTTACGGCCTCAAAGGCCCGAGTGCAAGCGCTTTTTAAAATGGTATCAAAAACGCGCTCATGACCGCGTTGGGCAGCCTTCACCCCCTTTAGCCGTAGACGGGGTTAAACTGTTGAGCGTCACCGGCAAACTCCATACCCTTGGCCTATCGATACCCTAGGCGAGCCCGATGACCTACCCGTCCCTTTATGACCCGCGCTTAGCCGGTGCGACCGCGGCCCTTGAAGTCATGATGGCTCAAGGGGGCGCCCAGCCGGTTGGGCCCCGCGCCCCGAGCAGTGCGCTATATATAAGCAGCGTTTCGCTATGAGTGCGCCACGGCCGCGCTACTGGCGCCTGCTATGGGGGCTTGCGCTTACGCTGGGGCTTGCCTTCAGCATGTGGCAAGCCGCCAGTTTTGCCCGGGAGCGCGCGCTTGGCGAGCTAGCGGAGGATGCCGAAAACGAGCTACGCCTGTCGGCGGCGAACCTCAACGGCTATTTACTGCGCTTTGACTACCTGCCGCCGATGCTTGCCACCCGCGAAGCCGTGCGGCGATTTTTGGCATCGCCGCAGAGCCAGAACGCCATGGCGCTCAATATTTTGCTGGACCGGTTTCGCTTCACCACCGGGGTATCGGATGTCTACCTGCTGGACCGGGAAGGCACGACCATCGCGGCCAGCAACTGGCACCGCCCCAATACGTTCATTGGCCATAACTACGCATTTAGAAGCTACTACAGCCAGGCCATTGCCGGCCAGCAGGGGCGCTTTTACGGTTTGGGCACCCAGTCCCAGGAGCGTGGCTACTTCTTCTCGGCTCCAGTATGGCTGGACGAGACCGACCCTAACGCCACGCCGGACGGGGTGATGGTCGTCAAGGTACTGCTCGATGAAGTCGAGCAGAGCTGGGCCGAGCAGGACGCCGAACTACTGGTAACCGACAGCGACGACATTATCTTCATGGCCAGCCGCCCCGAGCTTCGCATGAGCGCGCTGCATCCGCTAAGCGCAGAACAGCGTGAAACCTTGAGGCGCACCCGCCGTTACGCCATGGAGCCCTTGCGTTATTCCGGCATCGTGGTGGAGACCGGCGATGGCGTCGAGAGCCGTTTGGTTAGCTTCGAGTCCGGGCCGCTTGCCGACGGGCGCTACCTGAGTCTGACCCGCTCGGTGGTGGAGTTTGGCTGGCAGATGCATATTCTCAAACCGCTGACGCCGGTGGTGAGTGCCCAATGGATCGCCGCTTTGATGGCCGGCGGGCTTTATGGCCTGCTGGTACTGGGGGGCGGGATCGGCTGGCAGCGCCGCCGACTGCGCCGGGAGCGGGAAGCGTTTGCCGAGCGCGAGCGCCAGACCCTGGCCCGAGTGCGTGACGAGCTGGAAGTCAGCGTTGCCCGGCGAACCCGTGACCTGGTCGCCAGCAACCAGCGTTTGTCGAAGGAGATCGACGAGCGCCTGCGCGCCGAAGCCAACCTGCGCCAAACTCAGGACGAGCTGGTGCAGGCCGCCAAGCTTGCCGTGCTGGGCCAGCTGGCGGCAGGCATCAATCACGAGCTCAACCAGCCGCTAGCGGCGATTCGCGCCTACGCCGAGAACGCCCGTCGCTTTATCGAGCTGGCCCGTACCGAGCAGGCCGACGCCAACCTGGCCCAAATCGTCGAACTGACCGAACGCATGGCCGATATCAGCGCTCAGCTTCGCCAGTTTTCACGCAAGAGCAGCGAGCATCACGAAAGCATTGCCGTACAGGCGTGTATTCACTACGCCTTGCGTCTGTTCCAAAGCCGCCTGCGCGAAGGCAACGTCGAAGTGATCGAGCGAATGCCCCAGGACACGCTCTGGGTGACCGGCGACCTGGTGCGTTTAGAGCAGGTGTTGGTCAATCTGGTCGGTAACGCCTTGCAAGCCATGAAGACCCACACCTCACGAAGCGATGCGGCGCCCACGTTAACGCTGAGTGCTGAAAGAGAAGAGGATCGCGTGCATATCCACGTTGAAGATAACGGCCCCGGCATCGAAGAGGAGTATCTGGCTCAGATCTTCGAGCCCTTTTTCACCACCAAGGCGCCGGGCAACGGCCTGGGCCTGGGGCTTTCGATTTCATCGCGCATCATGGTGGATCTTGGCGGCACGCTTGGCGTAGCCAACACGCCCCACGGCGCGCGATTTACCGTGACACTTACCGTTGGCGGTCCGCCCGCCTCCAACGACGCCTCGCCGCTGGAGAGCCATCATGCATGAGCCGACAACGCTGCCCGTCATGGTGATCGACGACGAGCCGCACCTGCGTATTACCGCCAGCCAAACGCTGGAGCTGGCGGGCTACACGCCGCACTGCTTCGAATCCGCCGAACAGGCACTAGCCGCCCTGCCCGACCACTTTCCCGGGGTCATCGTCAGCGACATTCGTATGCCGGGCATGGACGGCATGACGCTTTTGCACGAACTCAAACGGCGCGACCCGACGCTACCGATCATTCTGATTACCGGCCACGGGGATATTTCGACCGCCGTGGAAGCGATGCGCGCCGGGGCCTGGGACTTTCTGGAAAAGCCCTTTGCCGGCGAGCAACTACTCGACGTGGTGCGCCGCGGGACCGAAAAGCGCCAGCTTAGCCTCGAGAACACCCGCTTGAAGGCGGAGCTCGAGGCGCAGCAGGCCGCGCTCGGCCCGCGACTTGTCGGCCGCACTCCAGTGATTTCGCGGCTCGCCGCCATGATTCAGCGCATAAGCCAGGTAGAAGCCGACGTACTGCTGTTCGGGGAAACCGGCACGGGCAAGGACCTGGTCGCCCGAGCGATCCACGAGCGCAGCGCCCGGCGCAATAGCCCCTTCATGGCGATCAACTGCGGGGCGGTGCCCGAGCACACCATCGAATCCGAACTGTTCGGTCACGAGAAAGGCGCCTTTACCGGCGCGGTGGAGCGGCGCATCGGCAAGTTCGAGCACGCCAACGGCGGCACGGTATTTTTGGATGAGATCGAATCCATGCCGCCGGCGCTCCAGGTGAAGCTTTTACGCGTGCTGCAGGAGCGCAGCGTCGAGCGCCTGGGCGCCAACGAGACGGTCGGGCTGGATATTCGCGTGATCACCGCGACCAAGGTGGATCTCAAGGCCGCCGCCGACGAAGGCCGCTTTCGCGAAGACCTCTACTACCGGCTCAATGTCGTGACCCTGCCGCTGCCCGCCCTGCGCGAGCGCCGCGAGGACATTCCTCTCCTTTTTCAGCACTTTGCCGTGGTGGCCGCCAACCGCAGCGGGCTGGAAGCGCCGACACTGGACAATCACGCCGTGGCCACGCTACTGGCCCACGACTGGCCGGGCAACGTGCGCGAGCTCAGAAACCTGGCCGAGCGCTACGTGCTGCTGGGGGCGGCCTTCGACTACCGGTTGGACGTACTGCTTGCCGGTGAAGCGGCCAGCCCCCAGGAGCCCACGCTCTCCCGTCAGGTCGAGCTTTTCGAAAAAAGCCTGATCAGCCAGTCGCTGGCCCGCCACCACGGCCGGGTGACCGACGTATGCAGCCACCTGGGCCTGCCGCGCAAGACCTTCTACGACAAGCTGAAAAAGCACGGCTTGAGCGCCGAAGACTATCGCCACAGTAGCGACCCCTGATGCAAAAGCTGGCCCAGCACGTTCCAGGGCGGCACCCAGGGAATCAGCGTCATGAGCGCAATCAGCATCAACAGATTCGACACCGGGCGGCGGCTGTCGCCCAGCTTCAACGCCGTACCAAAGGAGCGCTTTAGCCGCGCGCCTTCCAGGTCGACGCTGAAAAGCTCGTCGAGCCCCAGGTGAATCAGAAAGCCGAGCAGCACCGCCGCACCGTGGGACCAGGCATTCCAGGGCGGCTGAAGCAGTACGTGGTAACTCAGCGCCGCGGTCGCTGACGAGCAAAGCGCCGCCGCCATCAGCGAATGCCAAATACCGCGATGCACCGTCAGTCTGGAGAACAGCAAACTCGCCAGGTAGCGCACGCCGAAGTAGATCCCGCCACAGGCAACGAGCAGCGCCCCGGGGCTCATATAGGGTTGCAGCAGCAGCACGCCAAGCACCAGCGAGGGCACCGACAGCAGGTTGAAGATCAAACGGATGGAGTGCGAGCGGTCGGCGTCGATATCCGGCAAGATACCACCGAAGGCCACCAGCACGACCATTAAAAGCGCCTGAGAGGGCGACCACCACTGGGCGTGATAGCCCGCATACGCCAACAGCGTGCCGCCCGCTGCTGCCACGGTGATGTGCGTGCGAAAATTAGCCATGACGCGGCACCCTATAAAACTGTATAAATTAACAGATTATAGACTGCCGCGACACGATCAGGATAGAAAAAAGAGTGTCAGGCCAACCGTTTAGCGTTAATCAGGGGTTGGTTCGGCCAAAAACTGATCCTTGAGCTTCACGTAGTTGCCCGCGGTATAGGTAAAGAACTCGCGCTCTTTCTCCTTGAGTGGACGCAGCGCACTCGCCGGGCTGCCCGCGTAGACGTAGCCGCTTTTCAGCACCTTGCCCGGGGTGACCACGGCACCCGCGGCGATGATCACCTCATCTTCGACCACCACGCCGTCCATGACGATCGCGCCCATACCGACCAGAATGCGATTGCCAAGCGTTGCGCCGTGGAGCAGCGCCTTGTGGCCAATAGTGACGTCGTCGCCCACGGTGAGCGGAAAACCCTCGGGGTTGAAGTCGCTTGAGTGGGTGATATGCAAGACGCTTCCGTCCTGAACGCTGACCCGGGCGCCAAGGCGAATCTGGTGCATGTCACCGCGAATCACCGTCATCGGCCATACCGAACAGTCGTCCCCCAGGACGACATCACCGATCACCACACTCGCCGGGTCGATGAACACCCGCTCGCCAAGCTTTGGGAAATACTCCTTGAACGCTCTCAACGCCTTGCTCATGTTGTCTCCTTTGCATGTCCTGCGGGCTCAAGCCAACGACAGCACGCCGCCGATCAAAACCACCAGCGTTAACGGAATCGATACGAAGCGAAGCGTAGCACGCCACAGCCGGTAGCCACGACTGCCCGCGCCCAGCGCCTGGCTGCCCAGCGATTCGGGCAGCACCCAGGCGGCAAAAGACGCGATCAAAAGACCGCCCAGCGGTAGAAAGATATCCGGTGGAATCGAGCTTAGAAGCTCGAACACGTTGCGCCCCCAGAGCGGGCGGAATTCGCCAAGCGTCGAGAAAGAAAGCGCCGCCAGTACGCCCAAAAGCCACACGCTTGCCGCGACCAAGGCGGTACTTATGCTTCGCCGCCAGCCAAAGCCGGTGAGCGTGGCGATCATGGGCTCGGCCAGGTTGATCGCCGAGGTCCAGGTCGCCAGTAGCAGCAGCAGGAAAAAGCCGCTGAGCCAAATGCTGCCAAAGGGCAGCTCGGAGAAAGCGATGGGCAGTGTGACGAACATCAGCCCCGGGCCCTGGGCCGGGTCGAGCCCCTGGGCGAAGACGACGGAGAAGATCGCGATACCGGACAAAAGCGCCACGCTGATATCGAGCACGGCCACCGCAAAGGCCGCCTTCGTTAGGCTCTGCTTCTCGGGCATGTAGGCCCCATAGGCCATCAGCGCGCAGGCGCCCACCGCCAGGGTAAAGAAGGCGTGGCCCATGGCGTGAAACACCACCGTCCAGTTGAGCGCCTCGAAAGAAGGCAAAAAGAGCCACGTCAGTGCTTCATTGAAGCCATCGGTGGTCGCGCCGTAGCCCGCCAGCACCAGCAGCAGCACGTAGAGAATCGGCATCAAGAGGTTATTGAGCCGCTCCAGCCCTTTAGCCACCCCGGCGGCGGCAACCGTCATGGTCATGAACAAAAACAGCGAATGGTTGAACACCAAAAGCCCGGGATTGGCCAAAAAGGCGTCGAATCTCTCCCCGATCGCCTGGGGGCTTTGCTGATAAAAGCTGCCGTTGATCGAGGCGACCAGAAACTCGATGGACCACCCCGACACCACCGAATAGAACGACAGGATGCAGAACACGGTCAGCGCGCCGAAAAGCCCCAAAAAGCGCCAGCGCGTGCTGGCCCCGGCGGCCGCAGCCAGCGCCCCCAGCGAGCGCATGGGGCTTTGCCGCCCGGCGCGGCCGATCAGAATTTCCGCCATCATCACCGGAATGCCCAAAAGCAGCACGAAGGCGATATAGAGCAGTAAAAACGCCGCCCCACCGTTTTCACCGGCGATATACGGAAAGCGCCATATGTTGCCAAGCCCGACGGCCGCCCCGGTCATCGCGAGGATAAAGGCTCGCCTGGACCCCCAGCGCTCTAACGTCTCGTTCATTCCCTTTCCCTACTCATGGCGGTATTGAAAGCCGGCAAGCCTAGCAGGCGCCCACCCAAAGACCAATTATCCCGGCGTTGGCTCGACCGTGGCATGCATTGGCGGCCCGGCCAAATATCACCGCTGTCATTGAAAGCGCGGGGCTTCGCCCGCACTCTGTCTTTATTACTGCGTCTTTATTACTGCGTCTTTATTACTGCGTCTTTATTACTGCGTCTTTATTGCTGCGCTGACGCGTTATCTAATCTTCAACGAGGTGTCTATGTCCCGCAATCCCCTGCTTGAGACACACGAGCTTCCCCCTTTCGCCGATATCCGTGCCGAGCACGTCGTTCCGGCCCTCGACGCGCTATTGAACGAAAGCCGCGAAGCCATTGACCGCCTCGTCGCCCAGGCCGGTACTCAAGCGCCCACCTGGGACAACTTTGCCGCACCGCTCGAAGAGGTCAACGACCGTCTCTCCAAAGCGTGGTCACCGGTGAGCCAGCTCAACGCCACCATGAACTCGCCGGAACTGCGCGAAGCCTATGAAGCCTGTATCGAGAAGCTCTCTGCCTTCGGTACCTGGGTCGGCCAGCATGAAGGGCTTTTTCACGCCTGGCAGGCATTAAAGCAGGAGCCGGTCTGGTCGAACCTCGATAGCGGGCAACAGCGCACCGTGGATAACGCCCTGCGCGATTTCCGCCTGGCCGGCGTCGACCTGCCCGCGGATCAAAAAGCCCGCTACGGCGAGATTCAGGCGCGCCTGTCGAGCCTTTCCAACCAGTACTCCAACAACGTACTGGACGCCACCCAGGCCTGGCACAAGGACATCGAAAGCATTGAGGCGCTCGCCGGTGTGCCCGAAAGCGCTCGGGAAACGCTAAAAGCCGCCGCCGAGGCGAAAGGTGTCGAGGGTTACCGGATCACGCTCGACTTTCCAAGCTTCTTCCCCGTGATCAGCTACGCCGACAGCCGCGCGCTCAGAGAGGAGGTCTACACCGCCTTCGTGACCCGCGCCTCCGACCAGGGCCCCAACGCGGGCACCTTCGACAACGCCGCGCTGATCGAAGAGATTCTGGCCCTTCGCCAGGAACTTGCCCACCTGCTGGGCTTCGATACCTACGCCGACTTATCGCTGGCCACTAAAATGGCCGACTCGCCCAACCAGGTGCAAGCGTTTTTGAACGACCTGGCAAGCCGCGCCAAGCCCCAGGCCGACGAAGAGTTCGACGAGCTGAGCCGCTACGCCCGCGACGAGCTGGGTATCGATACGCTCAAGCCCTGGGATGTGGCCTACGCAAGCGAGAAACTTCGCGAGGCGCGCTACGCGATCAATCAGGAGCAGCTGCGTCCCTATTTCCCCGCGCCCCACGTGGTCAACGGGCTGTTTCAAGTGCTGGAGCGTCTGTATAACCTTCAGGTAGAAGAGGACGTGGATGCGCCCCGCTACCACCCGGACGTGCGGTTTTATCGTCTCATGGAAAACGGCGCGCCGATTGCCGGCTTCTATCTTGACCTGTACGCCCGGGAAGGCAAGCGGGGCGGTGCCTGGATGGCCGACTGCAGCGTTCGTCGCGAAACCGTCAACGGCCTGCAGCTGCCGGTCGCGTTTTTGACCTGCAACTTCACGGCGCCGGTGGGGGACAAGCCCGCGCTTTTGACCCACGACGAAGTCACCACGCTGTTTCACGAGTTCGGCCACGGGCTTCACCACATGCTCACGCGCCAATCGATTGCCGATATCTCCGGCATCAACGGGGTAGCCTGGGACGCGGTGGAGCTGCCCAGCCAGTTCATGGAGAACTACTGCTGGGAGCGCGAAGGCCTCGATCTGCTCGCACGCCACGTGGATACCGGCGAACCCCTGCCCCAGGCGCTGTTCGAGCGCCTGCTGGCGGCCAAAAATTTCCAGTCCGCGATGGGCATGATGCGCCAGATCGAGTTCTCGCTTTTTGATCTGCGCCTGCACTTTGAGCTCGAAGCGCCCGGGGCCGGCGACGTTCAGGCGCTGCTAAACGAGGTGCGTCAGCAAACCTCGGTGGTGCCCACGGTGGACTTCAACCGTTTCCAGAATAGCTTTAGCCATATATTCGCCGGCGGCTACGCGGCGGGCTACTACAGCTACAAGTGGGCAGAAGTGCTCTCGGCGGATGCCTGGAGCGCGTTCGAGGAAGCGGGCATTTTCGACCCGGCCACCGGCGCCCGCTTTCGCGAGGAGATTCTCGAGAAGGGCGGCGCGGTGGATGCCGCCGAGCTGTTCCAGGCGTTTCGCGGTCGCGAGCCAAGCGTCGAGCCGCTTTTGCGCCATAGCGGCATCCGCGCCGCCTAAGCCTTTTTGTTTAGCGCCGCCCGCGCCACCAGGCGGCGCCACCTATTAACGAACAGAGCGCGGCGGCCGCTGCGCTCGGGAGCCTTAATGTGAGTGTAAAACGCTTTATTGCCGGCGTGATATGCCCGCGCTGCGCGGCCATGGATCGCATCCGCGCCTGGGAGCAGAACGGCATCCGCTATCGGGAGTGCGTCAGCTGCGATTTTTTCGAACAGTTACCCATCGAGGATGAAAATGGCGCAGAGCTCACCACCCGGGTCAACCAGGTGCGCGACGACCAGAAAAACCAGGACGTACAGCCAGTGAGGATTCTCGACCCCAAAGGCAAACCCTGACCGGCCCGCGCGTCTATGGACGTGCGCTTTCGACGGCTCGACGCTGAAATCTGTGCGGTTTTTCACACACCCAAACCGCACCCGTGTGCGGACTTCCAGCCACATAAGGCCTGCCGGTTTTCTACCAAAGTGGCAGGCCTTTTTCATAACTAATTGATAGTTATACGACAAAGCAGGATTGGCACGGCAATCGCTCTAAATAAGCTGTCTGACCTGATGCGCGACCCCGCTGTCCGCTCCTCATTTCAATAACAGCTTAGGAAACATCGCCATGCGCCAACTCATGCCTAAAACCGTCCTGTTTCTCGCCAGCGGCGCCCTCGTCGCGGCCGCCGGTAGCGCCCACGCTGACCGCAGCGAATGGCCGGAGAACTTTACCGTCGGCACCGCAAGCCAGGGCGGCACCTACTTCGTCTACGGCTCCGGCTGGGCCAACTTCATTGCCGACGAGCTCGGGCTTTCCGGCGGGGGCGAAGTGACCGGCGGCCCGACCCAGAACCTGGCGCTGGTACACAGCGGCGACATGGCGTTTGGCCTAACCACCATGGGTCCGGCGTCTGACGCAGTGAACGGTGAAAGCCCGTTGGCGCCTGGCCTACAAATGGATAACGTCTGCGCGCTGTTCCCCATGTATGAAACACCGTTCTCCATTGCCGCGCTTTCAAGCTCGGGCATCGAGTCGATTTCGGACATCCCCGACGGCGCGCGCATCGGCTTTGGCCCCGCCGCCTCAACCTCGGACACCTACTTTCCGGCGATGCTCGAAACCCTGGGCGTGAATTTTGATCGCCGTAACGGCGGCTGGTCGGACTTGGGTGGCCAGCTCCAGGACGGCCTGCTGGACGTCATCGCCTTCGCCGCGGGTATTCCGATTCCCGCCGTGAGCCAGCTCGAGGTGCAGACCGACGTCAACATCATCTCGTTTAACGACGAAGAGCGCGCCACCGTGCTCGAAAACTACCCGGTCGCGGAGTTCGATATTCCCGCCAGCACCTACTCCACCCTGGACGAGGACTCCCAGGTAGTGTCGATGTGGAACTTCGCCATGGCGGCCTGCGACCTGCCGGAAGACTTCATCTATGAAGTCACCAAGGTCACCATGGAGAACAATGACCGCATGCGCTCGATCCACAGAAGCGCCGAAACCACCATTCCGGAAAACATCGTGCACAACACCGTCCTACCCTTCCACCCGGGTGCCGCGCGCTGGTTCGAAGAGAATGGTTATGAGATCGACGAAGACATGATCAAGTAAGCCAGTACGGCTCTACGGCCCCGACCGGTTGCGCCGGGCGGGGCCGTTTTTCTTTCCCCTTTTCCTGTCTTGCTGTGAGGGTGACCTCTAATGAGTCACAAGTCCGACCCCACTTCCCTAAACGACCCGGATGAAGGTCGTGCGACGTCTGCCTCGACCGCCACGATCGCCGACGGCGTGGATGAAGAGGCCGTTGAGGCCAATCGGCGCATATTCACCGGCTGGCAGTTTTTATTGTTTGCCGGCCTCGCCATCGCCTACTCGGGCTTTCATCTGTTTTCGCTCAATGTGTACCCGATCGAAACCTGGTCTTTTCGAATCATTCACATCGCCGGTGCCTTGATTTTGGGCTATGCCCTGTTTGCCGGCGCCCGCTTTGCCGAGACCGACGCCGAGGCCTCACCCGCTTGGCTCAAGGCGGTCAGCGTCGCGCTATTGATCCCGGCGGCCTATAGCCTGGTGCAGGTCTTTTTAATGCAGCAGACCCTGGCCGGCGGCGCGATGCGCATCGACCCAGCCGTGGAGAACTGGCACTTCGGCTACCCGCTCATGGCGACCACCGCCGCGGCCATCGTGCTCTCCTGGTTTTTCCGTCAGGCCCGCCACCGCTTCAGCCCTGCCGATTTGGTGCTGATGGTGTGTGCACTGGCAAGCGCGGGCTATCTGTTGTTGATGTACAACACGCCCATGCGCGCCTCCACCGGCACCTCTTTCGCGCCCATCGGTATTTCCTGGGCGGCGATTGCCGGCTCGCTGTTGATTTTGGAGCTGACCCGTCGCGTGGCGGGCCTGGCACTCGTGGTGATCTCGGTGATCTTTTTGGGGTACGTGTTCGCCGGGCCTTACCTGCCGGGCTTTCTGGGCTACCCCGGGCTCTCGGTGCAACGCTTTTTTAGCCAGGTGTATACCGACGCGGGTATTCTTGGCCCGACCACCGCGGTGTCGTCGACCTACATCATTTTGTTCATCATCTTCGCGGCGTTTTTGCAGGCTTCCAAGGTCGGCGACTACTTCGTGAACTTCGCCTTCGCCGCCGCCGGGCGCGCCCGGGGTGGCCCGGCCAAGGTGTCGATCTTCGCCTCGGGCTTGATGGGCATGATCAACGGTACGTCGGCGGGTAACGTGGTCTCGACGGGCTCGCTGACCATTCCGCTGATGAAGAAAGTCGGCTACCCGGCGCGCAGTGCCGGCGCCATCGAGGCGGCGGCGTCCACTGGCGGGCAGATCATGCCGCCGATCATGGGCGCCGGCGCGTTCATCATGGCGGAAGTCACCGGTATTCCCTATACCGAAATCGCCATTGCCGCGATCATTCCGGCGGTGCTCTACTTCGCCTCGATCTACTTCATGGTCGACTTCGAGGCCGCGCGCAAGGGCATGCGCGGTATGCGCAAGGACGAGATTCCGCTGTTCTCGCGGCTGGTCAAGCAGGTGTATCTCTTTGCGCCGATCATCATCCTGATCGTGGCACTCTTCATGGGCTACTCGGTGATTCGCGCGGGCACGCTGGCCACTGCCTCGGCGGCGGTGGTGAGTTGGATCTCGCCCAACAAGATGGGGCCCAAAGCGATTCTCAAGGCCCTGCAGCTCGCCGGCACCATGTCGATCCAGATCATCGCCGTGTGCGCCTGCGCCGGCTTGATCGTCGGGGTGATCTCGCTGACCGGCGTCGGCGCACGCTTCTCCTCACTTTTATTGGGCCTGGCCGGTGTGAGCCAGCTACTGGCGCTGGTGTTCGCCATGCTGATCAGCATCCTGCTGGGTATGGGCATGCCGACCACCGCCGCCTACGCGGTCGCGGCCTCGGTGGTGGCGCCCGGGCTCATCAATATCGGCATCCAGCCGCTGGTGGCGCACTTTTTCGTGTTCTACTTCGCGGTGGTCTCGGCGATCACTCCGCCGGTGGCGCTGGCTTCTTATGCGGCGGCGGGGATCTCTGGGGATAACCCGATGGGCACCTCCGTGGCCTCGTTCAAGATAGGTCTTGCAGCGTTCATCGTGCCGTTCATGTTCTTCTACAGCCCGGCGATGCTGATGGAAGGCTCCGCGATGCAGATTCTGCGCGTGGGCGTCACCGCGACGCTGGGCATCGTGCTGCTTTCGGGTATGGTGCAGAAGTGGTTCTTCGGGCCGGTGAACACCCTCCAACGCGTGGTGATGCTGGTGGGGGCGATCTTCATGATCTACGGCGGTATCTACACCGACGTGGCGGGCCTGGCCATCGGCGCGGCGCTGTTTGTGATGCAGCGCAAGCAGTACGCCAACACGCCCTCGCCCAGCACGTAATAGTGATCGTGTAAAACCCAAACGCCCGCTCAAGGTGACTTGAGCGGGCGTTTTTATGGGACTCGCAAGAGCAGGCTCGAGCAACCCGTAGCGGGGATTTTTCGCCAGGGCCGAAAAACTGCTCCTTCGTTTTCGCCATTCCCGCCGTCCATGGCGGTCAGATGGCGAAAGTAGCGTACATGGATGTATTTATAGCGCCCCGCGTAGGGTTGCTCGAGACTGCGTTGAGCGCAACTTATCAACCGACGAGGTTATCCACGACTTTCAATACCGGCGCGGACTGATTCAGCGTGTAGAAGTGCAGGCCTGGGGCGCCGCCTTCGAGCAGGCGCTGGCAAAGCCGGCTGATTACCTCGGTACCGAATTCGCCAATCGCGTCACTGTCGTCGCCGTAAGACTCGAGCTGTTTGCGCATCCAGCGGGGGATCTCTGCGCCACAGGCATCGGAAAAGCGCGCAAGCTTGGTGTAATTGGTGATCGGCATGATGCCAGGAATGATCGGCGCCTTGATGCCGCGAGCCCGGACGCGCTCGACGAAGTGGAAGTAAGCGTCGGCGGTGAAGAAGTACTGGGTGATCGCCATGTTGGCGCCGGCCTGCATCTTGCGCGCAAAGTTATCCACATCCCGCTCCAAATTGACGGCCTGTGGATGAGATTCCGGATAGGCGGCCACGGCGATTTCGAAATGATCGCCGGTCTCCGCGCGGATGAACTCGACCAGCTCGTTGGCGTAGCGCAGCTCACCGATGCTCGCCATGCCCGATGGCAGATCGCCGCGCAGCGCCACCAGGCTATTCACGCCCTCTTCCCGGTACTGGGCGAGAAGATCGCGCAGCTGCGCCTTTTCGCTGCCGATACATGAGAGGTGCGGCGCGGTGGTGATGCCAGTTTCGCTCACTCGGCGCACGATATCCTGGGTGCGGGCCTGGGTGGAGCCGCCGGCGCCGTAGGTCACCGAGAAAAAGCGTGGGTTGATGGCGGCCAGCTCATCGCGCACATGAATCAGCTTCTCGCGCCCGGCATCGGTGCTGGGCGGAAAGAACTCGAAACTGATACCTAACGGATGTTCTTGGCGGCTCATGGCGGGCCTCGCGGTGGGCTTAAAAGGTGATAGTGTAGCCATTGTCGCCGCTTGGCCGGGCCGCGGCTAATGAAAGATTCCACGGTTTTACTTTAATCTGATTCATACTCACCGCTGATTTTCATTGGGACGACACCATGGACTTATCCTCGGCCACGCTGATGGGCCCCTTGCTCACACTGTTGGGATTTATCGCGCTGGGCTTTATCGCCGCGCGGCGCTTGCAAGTAAACCCGCAGCCCATTGCCACGCTGCTGGTCTATGTGATCGCGCCGCTGACCATTTTTAGAGCGCTCATGAACGGCGAGCCCACCATCGATTACCTGGGGCTGACGCTTGCGCTTTTTATCCTGACCAGCACTATTGCGCTACTGGTCAACCGCGTCGGCCGGCGCTACCTCGGCCCGCACGAAGGCGCGCTTTTGGCGTTCTCCTCGGGCACTGGCAACACCGGCTACTTCGGCCTGCCCATCGCCCTGGTGCTGCTCCCACCGGAAGGCGTCACGCTTTATCTTTTCTGCATGCTGGGAATCAATCTCTACGAGTTCACCGTGGGCTTTTATCTAAGCGCCCGGGGGCAGTTTACGGTGCGCCAGAGTCTTACCAAGATCAGCCGGCTGCCGCTGCTCTACGCGTTTGCCTCGGCGCTTTTGCTGAGCGCGCTGTCGGTGGCGCTCCCCGCGCCGGTCATGGAGTCCCTGGCGGTATTTCCCGCCACGTTTACGCTGCTAGGGATGATGATCATCGGCATGACGCTAAGCCAGGTAAAGCTTGCCGCCTGGGATACGCGCTTCATCCTGGCCTGCTTGGGGCTTCGCTATGTGCTTTGGCCGGTATTGATGCTCGTCATCGTGCTGGCGCTTGGCGCGCTCACCCCGATTTCTTTGGAGCTTGGCTTGGCGCTTTTGCTCTTGAGCGTAGTGCCCATGGCTTCCAACGTCGTGGTGGTTGCCATGGAGCTCGGTATTCAGCCCCAGAAAGGGGCATTGGCGGTATTGGTGAGTACGTTGCTGGCACCGCTTTTAATTCCGCTTTACCTGGGAGCGATGCTCTCGATCACCGGCCTGGGTTAGGGTCTGGCTAAAAGCCCGCTACCCGGTAGGCTCTTAGCTGCGTGGCCATGCGGGTGACCTCCGGGTGGCTGAAAAACGCGGCCAGCGCCTCGCCGCGCACCGGGCCCACCCCGGGCCGTGCTTGCCACTCATCCGCGCTTAGCGCGCGCAGCGCTTCCCAGTCACCCAAGCGCGCATCGCCGCCGGGCGGCATGCCCAGCGCGGTCAGCCAGGCTTCGAAGGAGGCGCGACGGGCCTGACCGAACGCCCCCATCAGCGCCTCGGCGCGGGCCGTGCCAATGCCGGAAACGCGGGTTAACTCC
Organism: Vreelandella sp. GE22; assembly: GCF_968212445.1. Lineage (NCBI taxonomy): Bacteria > Pseudomonadati > Pseudomonadota > Gammaproteobacteria > Oceanospirillales > Halomonadaceae > Vreelandella > Vreelandella sp. GE22. Next base: position 62,752 of record NZ_OZ309110.1, on the reverse strand, counting down.
TCGTGGCTTAGCCGCTGCCAGGCTAAAAGGCCGTCCACCTGGCCCGCATCCAGCAGCGCGCGCCAGGTACCTTCGCCGACGCCACTCATACCCAGTTGCTCGCCCAAATAGGTCAGCCGCGCCAGCAACTGATCATGACAATCCGGCGTCAACGTAAAGCAGCTTAGAAGGTTATACTGCTCGGGTGCGGGTGGGGTGAGCTCGCCGCGTTCGCGGGTGTGCCAGACCACCTCGCTCACCTGGGGGATGGTCAGCCCGGCAAGCTCGACGGCGACCTGATCGCCGGGGCGCACGTCCCATTGTTCCCAGCGATCCAGCGAGCCAAGCGACACCCGGCTGATGCGTCGGCCATCGAGCATGACCGGGTCGAGCCATAAAAGCGGCGTGACCCGCCCGGTGCGGCCCACGCGAAACTCTACCCCACGCACCATGGCCAACGCCTGGGACGGCGGATATTTCCAAGCGATGGCCCACTCAGGAGGCGATGAGGACCAGCTCTGCACCCCGGGCCGCTCGGCCTGCTTGATAACCACGCCGTCGGTGGCAAAGGGCAGCGGCGCATTGAACCAGACATCGCGCCAGTAGGCGGCGTCCTGTTCGGCGTCGAGATGATGGGTGTAGGCACCGGTATCGAAACCAAGCGATGCAAGCGCTTCCAGCCGCGCGGCCATGTCGGTGGGCCCATCCGGCCAATCCCAGACGAACAGGCCAATGCGCTTAAGCGTCTCTACGCTTGGGCTGCGCTGGGCCATGGCGCCGGCCGCTAGACCTCGCGCGCCGCTGTCCGGCTCCTGGGACTGAACGTGGTCCTCCAGCCGCCAGTAGAGCTCGCCTTGGAAGATGGCATCGATGGCTTGAGGGAGTTCGTTGGGTACGGTGTCGATTCTTTGCGCCCGTGCGATCCAGTCCTGGCCGCGTTCGCCGTCTCCGCGGCTCACTGCCTCGACCAGCGTGCCCTGCGCGTAGCGCAGCGTCACCGCCACGCCGTCCACCTTGGGCTGAATCCAAAGGTTTTCCCGCCGAGTGGTAAAACGGCGCACGCCGTCTTCGTCGGCTTTTTCAAGCCCGGTCTGGGCCGCCGGGTGATGCCGGGTCGAGGTGGTGCGCACTACGCCTTCGAGCGGGCGATGCGTCGGCGTTTGCCCCAAACACCGCTGCCACTCGCTCAACCGCGCGACGGCCTGGTCATAAAGCGTGTCGCTCACCAGGCCAACGCCCTCGGCGTGGTAGCTCAAATCCCACAGTGCGATTTGTTCGGCGAGCGCCTGGGTTTCCAGCGCCAGCTGCGCCTCGGGCCAAGGGGGGCAGGCATCGGCTTTTGCCGCGAGCGGCCAAAGCAGCGTCCAGAGCGCCATCCCGAGGGCGGCGATCAGATAATACGCGGTTCGCGCGTGGGCGTGTCTGGGTCGTTTGACGTTCATTATTCTGCCCCGAGCCTAACTATTCATAGCCAAGCCTAGGCTAAAACGACGCTTTCGCCCACAAAAAAACGCCCCCGGGGTAACCGGGGGCGTTGTCTAGCCAGCGTTCGACTTAAAGCCCGGCGGCGCGGCGCAGCGCGTCGGCCTTGTCGATCTTCTCCCAGGGGAACGCCGTGAAGGTTTCAGTGCGCGTCTCGCCCTTGTCGTCGACCCACTGGTAGCTGTGCTCGAAGGGCGCGCGGCCGAAGTGGCCGTAGGCCGCGGTGAGCTGATACATCGGGTGCAGCAGATCGAGCATTTTGGTAATCGCGTAGGGACGCAGGTCGAAGTGCTCGCGCACCAGCTCGACGATGCGCGCGTCGTCGAGCTTACCGGTGCCGAAAGTGTCGATGGCGACCGAGGTCGGCTCGGCCACGCCGATGGCGTAGGACACCTGGATTTCACACTTGTCCGCCAGGCCCGCGGCGACCACGTTCTTGGCCACGTAGCGCCCGGCGTAGGCGGCACTGCGGTCCACTTTCGACGGGTCCTTGCCCGAGAACGCGCCGCCGCCGTGGCGGGCCATGCCGCCGTAGGTGTCGACGATGATCTTGCGCCCGGTCAAGCCGCAGTCGCCCACCGGGCCGCCGATGACGAACTTGCCCGTCGGGTTGATGTGGTACTGAGTGTTCTCATCCAGCCATTCGGCGGGCAGCACTTCTTCGATGATTTCGCGCTGAACCATGCGGCGCAGGTCTTCCTGGGCGATCTCCGGGTCGTGCTGGGTCGAGAGCACCACGGCATCCACGCCGCAGGGCTGGCCTTTGGCGTCGTAACGGAAGGTCACCTGGCTTTTGGCGTCCGGGCGAAGCCAGGGCAGCATGCCGTTTTTACGAAGCTCGGCCTGGCGCTCTACAAGGCGGTGCGAATAGTGAATCGGCGCCGGCATGTAGGAGTCGGTTTCGTTGGTGGCGTAGCCAAACATCAGGCCCTGGTCGCCGGCGCCCTGATCTTCGGGCTTGGTGCGATCCACGCCCTGGGCGATCTCCACACTCTGCTTACCGATCAGATTCACCACGCCGCAGGTGGCACCGTCGAAGCCCACTTGTGAAGAGGTATAGCCGATCTCGGTGATCACATCGCGCACCAGGGTTTCCAGATCGACCCAGGCGGAGGTCGTGATCTCGCCGGCGATGATCGCCACGCCGGTTTTCACCAGGGTTTCGCAGGCCACGCGCGCCTGCTTGTCCCGGGCGATGATCGCATCCAGCACCGCATCGGAAATCTGGTCGGCAATTTTATCGGGGTGCCCCTCGGAAACGGATTCGGAGGTAAACAGGGAATATTCGCTCATTACGCGCTCGGCCCTCGTACGACGGCTGCCAGCTGACAGCATCAGGAAAATCATGGCAGGAGGCACCCTGCCAGAGTCATAAAGCGGCGGTGCCACCTTAAACGGTAAAGTTTACACGCAAGGGCCCCGTCTTCCCACAACGCGCGCCTATAATTTGCCGGGGCCGGGGAAGTCAGCGACAATAGCGCCTTTACCGTTTTCGTTTAGGCGAGGAGCACCCCATGCCGTCCCGTTTTGAGCTGGCCAACGCCATTCGCGCCCTTTCCATGGATGCCGTCCAAAAGGCCAAATCCGGCCATCCTGGCGCCCCCATGGGAATGGCGGATATCGCCGAGGTGCTGTGGAATGACTACCTCAAGCACAACCCCGAAGACCCGAAATGGGCCGACCGCGACCGGTTCGTGCTCTCCAACGGTCACGGCTCGATGCTGCTCTACTCGCTTTTACACCTCACCGGCTACGACGTGAGCCTCGAGCACCTGCAGGCGTTTCGTCAGCTCCACTCGCCCACCGCGGGCCACCCGGAGTTCGGCTACGCGCCGGGTATCGAAACCACCACCGGGCCGCTTGGTCAGGGCTTTGCCAACGCGGTGGGCTTTGCAATTGCCGAAAAGACCCTGGCGGCGCAGTTCAACCGCCCCGGCCACACCGTGGTCGATCACCACACCTGGTGCTTTTTGGGCGATGGCTGCCTGATGGAAGGCATTTCCCACGAGGCGGCATCGCTTGCCGGCACCCAGCAGCTGGGCAAGCTGATCGCGCTTTATGACGACAATGGCATTTCCATCGATGGCGAGGTCGAGGGCTGGTTCACCGACGACACCGCCAAGCGCTTCGAGGCCTACGGCTGGCACGTGGTGCCCAACGTCGACGGCCACAAGCCGGACGAGATCAAGGCGGCCATCGAGCTTGCCAAGCAAAGCGACCGGCCGAGTCTGATCATCTGCAAGACCATTATCGGCTTCGGCGCGCCCAACAAGCAGGGTAAAGAAGACGCCCACGGCGCCCCGCTGGGGGATGAAGAAATCGCCGCAGCGCGCAAACAGCTTGACTGGGCGCACGCGCCGTTTCATGTGCCCGAGCCGATCTACTCGGCCTGGGATGCCCGTCAAGCGGGCAAGAAGAATCAGGAAGCCTGGAACGAGCGTTTTGCCCGCTACGCTGAGGCCCACCCGGAGCTCGCCCGCGAGTTCAAACGCCGCATGAAAGGTGAACTGCCCGCGGAACTGGGTACCGAGGCGCTGATCGAAAAAGCCCAGGAGAAAGGCGAAAGCATTCCGTCGCGTAAGGCATCGCTGGCCGCGCTCAATGCCATCGGCCCGCAAATGCCCGAGCTTCTGGGCGGCAGCGCCGACCTGGCGCCTTCTAACCTGACCTTTTGGGAAGGCACCAAGGCGATCACCGCGGAAGACCCGAACGGCAGCTATCTGCACTATGGTGTGCGCGAGTTCGGTATGGGCGCGGTGATGAACGGCATTGCCCTGCACGGCGGCTTCGTGCCTTACGGCGCGACCTTTTTGATCTTTATGGAGTACATGCGTAACGCCGTGCGGATGGCCTCGCTCATCGGTAATCACGCGATCTACGTGTTCACCCACGACTCCATCGGCCTGGGCGAAGATGGCCCGACCCACCAGCCGGTCGAGCAGCTTACAAGCCTTCGCACCACGCCGAACCTTTCGACCTGGCGCCCGTGTGACGCCGTCGAGACCATGGCGTCCTGGGATGCGGCGCTCAAACGCCGCTCCGGGCCCACGGCGCTGGTATTCTCACGCCAGAACCTGCCCCACCAGCCGCGTACCAAGGCGCAGTTGGCGGCCATTCAGCGCGGTGGCTACGTGTTGAAGGACTCAGAGGCCACCCCGGAGCTGATTTTGATCGCCACCGGCTCGGAAGTGGGTCTGGCCATGGACGCCGCCGCCGAGCTCGAAGGCCAAGGGCGCGCCGTTCGCGTGGTCTCCATGCCTTCGACCTACCGTTTCGACGGTCAGGACGCCGAGTACAAGGAGAGCGTGCTACCCAAGGCGGTGACCAAGCGTATCGCCATCGAGGCGGCCCACGCCGATTACTGGTACAAGTACGTGGGCCTGGATGGCCGGGTAATCGGCATGACCACCTTTGGTGAGTCCGCACCGGCAGGCGATCTGTTCAAGCACTTCGGCTTTACCGTCGAAAACGTCGTCACCCAAGCCCATGAGCTGTTGGGTTAAATCGAAACGGATAGGTCATAGGCCACAATGCCTGCGTTAACCGGTTTCTTGTGGCTGATTGGCTACTACCTGATCGGGGAGGCGGTGATCCATTTCACCGGCCTCCCCGTCTCTTCCGGCGTGGTGGGAATGCTTGCGCTGACCGCCACGCTGATCGTGCTGCGCCGCGTGCCCGCACCGCTTGCCGCCGCGGCCCAGCCGCTGATCGCGATGTTGGCCATGTTGATCATGCCCGGCGTCGTCGGGGTGTTTTTTATCCTCGACGAGCTGGGCGGTCAGTGGCTGGCCATTTTGTTTGCGTTAGTGGTGGGCACGCTTTTAAGCGTCGTCACCACGCTTTGGCTTCTCAAACGCCTGATGGACGCCCCCCGTGCCCGCTAACGGCTTGCTCGAAACGCTGTCCACCACGCCGCTTTTTGCTGTTGCGTTGACGCTGGCGGCGTACCTTTTGGCCAACGCACTATTTATCCGCTTGAAGCGACCCGCTTGGCTACCGGCGGTGCTGATTGCCGCGCTTTTACTGGCGGCCACCCTCGCCTTGATCGACCTGCCCTACGAGGTTTACCGGGAAGGGGCGACGTGGCTAACGCTTTTGCTCGGCCCCGCCACCGTGGCGCTGGGCTTGCCGCTTCACCAGCAGCTCCCCCACATTCGCGCGCTCTGGCGCCCGCTTCTGGTCTGTTTACCCTTGGCCGCCAGCCTGGCCGCCTGCTACGCCCTGGGGATCGCCTGGCTACTGGGCGTGCCGCCGGCGCTTTTGTCGTCGTTGGCGGCCAAATCGGTGACCGCGCCCATCGCAATCGGTATTACCGAGGAGATCGGCGGGTCAGTCGCCCTGATGCTGGGGGCGCTGCTGGTCACCGGCGTGACCACGGCGGCCTGTACCGCCGCCGCCGCAAGGCTTTTGAAGATCGACGACGACCGGCTGATCGGCTTTGCGTTAGGGCTCAACGGTCACGCCATCGGCACCGTACGGGCCTTCGACATCAGCCCGGCAGCCGGCGCCTTCGCCTCGCTAGGCATGAGCCTGACAGGCATTTTTACCGCGCTTTTACTGCCGTTTGCCTGGCAGCTGGTAGGAGCCGGAGCTTAAAATACGCTATTATCCCAAGCATTTACGGCCGCTACGGCCCCACCGTTTTTTGAAGAGCCGCCACGCCATGGCCGATTCCAGGACATACCGCATCGCCATCAACGGGTACGGCCGTATCGGCCAGTGCGTTTTGCGTGCGCTGATCGAGCGCGGCCCCACGGAGCTCGAGGTCGTGGCGATCAACGAGCGCTCGGACCTGGCAACGATCACCTACCTCACCCGGTTCGACACCACTCATGGGCGCTTTCCAGGCGAGGTGGAAAACGACGGCGAAGCGCTCATCGTGGGTGGCCAGCGCATCCAGATACTCAACGAGCCCGACCCGGCGAAGCTGCCCTGGCGCTCGCTTGGCATCGACCTGGTGCTGGAGTGCTCGGGCAGTTTCAAGGACCGCGTCACCGCCGAAAAACATATCGAAGCCGGCGCGAAGCGACTGCTGTTCTCCCAGCCGGCGGAATCGGACGTGGATGCCACCATCGTATGGGGCATCAACGAGGATTCGCTTTCGCTCGAGCAGCGCATTCTGTCGGCGGCTTCGTGTACGACCAACTGTCTGGTGCCGCTTTTGACCGTGCTGGACGAGGCGCTGGGCCTGGAGCACGGCGTCACCACGACCATCCACTCGGCCATGAACGACCAGCCGGTGATCGATGCCTACCACCAGACCGATCTTCGCCTGACCCGCTCGGCGATGCACTCCATCGTGCCCGTGGACACGGGCCTGGCCGTGGGTATCAGTCGATTGATGCCGCGCTTTGCCGGACGCTTCGAGTGCTTGCACGTGCGCGTGCCGACGATTAACGTTTCGGCCATGGACGCCTCGCTCACCGTGCGCCGCGATACCGACGCTTGCGAGGTCAACGCGCTGCTGGGCCAGGCTGCCGAAACGCGCTTGGCCGGGGTACTGGGTTATACCGAGGCACCGATGGCGTCGATAGACTTCAATCACGACCCGCACTCGGGCATTCTGGATGCTACCCAGACCCGCGTAGCCGGCAAGCGCCTGGTCAAGCTGCTCTGCTGGTTCGATAACGAATGGGGCTTTGCCAACCGTATGCTGGACATCAGCCAACGCCTGGCCACTTTGACCGCCACCGCGCGCTCGAAACCATGACGCGTCACTGCCCAACCACAAGGAAGTCGCTTAGATGAACGTGCAAAAAATGTCCGAATTATCACTTCAAGGACAACGTGTACTGATCCGTGAGGACCTGAACGTACCGATCAAGCATGGCCGTGTGTCGAGTGATGCGCGCCTGCGCGCCGTTTTGCCGACCGTTCAAGCGGCGGTAAGCGCAGGGGCCAAGGTCATGCTGATGAGTCATTTGGGCCGGCCTACCGAAGGCGAGTCGGCACAGGAGTTCTCGCTGGCCCCGGTCGCCGAACGCTTGAGTGAGCTTCTGGGCCAGCCGGTCACGCTCTCGACCGACTATCTGGAGCAGCCGCCGACCCTCGATGACGGCCAGGTGGTGCTACTCGAAAACGTACGCTTCAACCGCGGCGAGAAAGGCGACGACGAGGCGCTTGCCAAGCGCTACGCTGCGCTTTGCGATATTTTCGTAATGGACGCCTTCGGCACCGCTCACCGCGCTCAGGCCTCGACCCACGGCGTTGCACGCTTTGCGCCAAAAGCCTGCGCCGGCCCGCTGCTGGCCCAGGAGCTGGAGGCGCTGGAGAAGGCGCTGGCCAACCCGAAGCGCCCGATGACGGCGATCGTCGGCGGCTCGAAAGTCTCCACCAAGCTCGACGTGCTCAACGCGCTTTCCGAAAAATGCGACCAGCTGATCGTCGGCGGCGGGATTGCCAACACGTTCATCGCTGCGGCAGGCTACAATGTGGGCAAATCGCTTTACGAGGCGGAGCTAGTCGACAAGGCCAAAACGCTGATGGCCACGGTCGATATCCCGCTGCCGACGGACGTGGTGGTCGCCACTGAGTTTTCCGAATCCGCTGAAGCGACGGTCAAGCCGGTCGACCAGGTCAATGACGACGAGATGATTCTGGATATCGGCCCTGAGACCGCCAAGCGTTTGGCCGGCCTTTTGAAAGAGGCGGGTACCATTTTATGGAACGGCCCGGTGGGGGTGTTCGAAATCGATCAGTTCGGTAAGGGCACCGAGGCGCTTTCCAACGCCATCGCCGAAAGCCCGGCGTTCTCGATTGCCGGCGGGGGCGACACCCTGGCGGCTATCGACAAGTACGCCATCAGTGACCGCGTCTCGTATATCTCGACCGGAGGAGGCGCGTTTTTAGAGTACGTCGAGGGTAAGGAGCTCCCCGCCGTGACCGCCCTTGAAGCCGCCGCCCGCGGCACCCGATAATTGCATCCACCTCATCCATCAAGACAGACAAACTTAAGGTGACTTCATGGCTTTAATCAGCATGCGCCAAATGCTCGACCACGCCGCCGAGCAGGGCTACGGCATCCCGGCCTTCAACGTCAACAACCTCGAGCAGATGCGCGCCATCATGGAGGCCGCAGACAAAACCGACTCGCCGGTCATCATTCAGGCCTCGGCGGGGGCGCGCAAGTACGCCGGTTCGCCGTTTTTGCGCCACCTGATTCTCGCCGCGGTCGAAGAGTTTCCGCATATCCCCGTGGCCATGCATCAGGACCATGGCACCAGCCCCGCGGTATGCCAGCGCTCGATTCAGCTCGGCTTCTCCTCGGTGATGATGGACGGATCACTCGGTGAAGATGGCAAGACACCCATGGACTACGACTACAACGTCGACGTGACCCGTCGCACGGTGGAAATGGCCCACGCCTGCGGTGTTTCCGTCGAGGGCGAGCTTGGCTGTCTGGGCAGCCTGGAAACCGGCATGGCCGGTGAAGAGGACGGCATCGGCGCGGAAGGCAAGCTCGATATGGAGCAGCTTCTCACCGACCCGGAAGAGGCCGCTGAGTTCGTCAAGGCGACCCACGTGGACGCGCTGGCCATCGCCATCGGTACCAGTCACGGCGCCTACAAGTTCACCCAGCCGCCCACCGGCGATACGCTCTCGATCCAGCGGATCAAGGAGATCCACGCCCGCATTCCCGACACCCACCTGGTGATGCACGGCTCCTCCTCGGTGCCCCAGGAGTGGCTGGATGTCATCAACCAGTACGGCGGCGAGATTCCGGAAACCTACGGCGTGCCCGTCGACGAAATCGTCGAAGGTATCAAGCACGGCGTGCGCAAGGTCAACATCGACACCGACCTGCGCCTGGCCTCCACCGGCGCGGTACGTCGTTTTCTGGCGCAGAACCCGGCTGAATTCGACCCGCGTAAATTCCTGAAAGAGACCGTCACGGCCATGCGCGATCTGTGTATCGCCCGTTATGAGGCCTTCGGCACCGCCGGTAACGCCAGCAAGATCAAGCCGATCAACCTGGAAGCGATGTTTGAGCGCTACGCGCGCGGCGAGCTGGATCCCAAGGTAAAATAACGCCGGGTTCCACACGTAAAGAAAAGGCGGCCCTGGCCGCCTTTTTTATTTGCCCGCCCCAGGCGCTAAAACGGTTGTTGCAGCGCAGCATCGGTGTAGTATGGCGCTTAGGGGCGCTTGGGCGCCTATCCCGCATCGTTACAGGTAGCTCTTATGAAACAAACGCCGTTTAGCGCCCCCTTTCTGCCCGTCATGGGCATCTACAAAGCGGGCTTCATGGCTTTCGAGCTTTGGAGCACCTCGCTTTCGACGATTACCGAGCGACAAAAGTTATGGCAGACGCAGCCGTTTTTCAGCCCCTCGATGATGCTGGAGAATCAGCGCATGGTTACCGAGAAAATCGAGGCGAGCCTGGAAGCCGGAATGGTGATGCAAAAGACCTTTCTTAACGCGCTAAGCGGCCATTACGCGCCCTGGTGGGTCACCAGCCAAAACACGCTTTCGCCCTACCATCGCCGCAGCCGGGCCAACTCCCGCCGACTCACGCGCTAAGGTTTTAGCTTTTGCATCGGCGCGGTTTGCGCCGGATTAGCTTTCGTCGTTGTAGCTTGAGTCGTTAGGTGAAGGTTTTAACACGCTTTTTGCCATTCCCTGCCATTACCCGCAGCCCCAAAAGGGCCGCGGCGGTAATATATAACTGTAAAAAAATTATAAAACAGTGTTCACAAAACCCTAAAAATCTCGTTCAATAGGCCAACGGTCGGCTTTTATCACTACACGCAGCGAAACGCTGCAAGGATCAACGATGCCGCTTCCACTTTTGTTGTTCGATTGTGATGGCACTTTGGTTGATAGCGAACCCCTTCTTGCCGAAGAGATGGCCACGGCGCTGAGCAGTGTCGGGCTGCCCTTCGAACGTAGCGATTACATGGGTGAATTCCGCGGCGCGCGCTTTCGCAATATCGTCGCCGAGCTTCAGGCCCGTTTCGGCGCCGTCGATGTCGAAACCCTCGATCAGGCCGAGCGCACCATGCGCGAAAATTTGGCTTTTCGCCTCGCCCAGGAACTTACGACGCTAACCGGGGTGTACGATGCGCTCGAAAATCTGAGCCATTTTCCCAGCGCCGTGGTCTCCAACGGTCCGGAAACCAAGATTCAGACCGCCCTCAAGGCTACTCGGTTAGACACCTACTTCGGTAAGCGCTTTTTCAGTGGCTATACGGCCAACTGCTGGAAGCCCGAACCCTGTCTACATTTACACGCAGCCAGTATCATGGGGTATAGCGCCGGTGAGTGCATCGCCATCGATGATGCCTTGGTCGGCGTGCGCGCCGCCTTGAAAGCGGGGATGACGGTCATCCACCTCAACCGCTTTCCCGAGACAGAAACCACGCCCGAGGGTGCGCTCGAGATTCGCAGCATGCGCGAGTTGACCGGGGTGGTGGAGCGTCTGGCCTTCGAACGAGAGCCCGCGGCAATACCCGAATCGTTAGTAGAGAAACAGTATGGCGTCATTACGTGACCAGTTGGGTGGTCTTGTATACTCAACCGAACAGGGTAAAACCTGCCCCGATTGCCGCGAACCGGTCGAGCAGTGTCGCTGCGAAGAGGCCAGCGAACAGGCGCGGATCGAAGCCCTCGATGGCATCGTGCGCATCCGCCGCGAAACCAGCGGACGTAAGGGCAAAGGGGTCACCACGCTAAGTGGCATTCCGCTTGGCGGTGAAGAACTCAAAACGCTTGCCAAGACGCTCAAGAAGCGCTGCGGTACCGGCGGCGCGGTGAAAGACGGTATCGTCGAGATTCAAGGGGACCATCGCGAAACGCTAAAAGCGGCGCTTGAAGCGATGGGCTACAAGGTCAAGCTGGCGGGTGGCTAGACGACCCGCCAGGCAAACACCGCAGAGTGACTCTGCTTACCGGTAAGGCACTGCAATGGTTTGGCTGGATTACCTGCTACCGCTCATTTTCCTGTTCCCGATGGCCGCCATGGCCAGCGTCGTTCTGGCGCTGCGCAGCCTGCACGATGCGCGGGTCCAATCGCCCTTCGATGCACCGCTACGCGAACCGGGTCAAGCCCTTCGCCACCGCCTCGACCAGGCCTATTCCAGCCTGTTTTTAAACGGTGCACTAGGCCCTATCATAAGCCTTGCACCGCTGGTCTACGGCATGGGGCGCATGCTGTTCGTGGTCCGTCAGGAGTGGATCGAATGGGCGCTCTACGGCCTGCTGAGTACGCTGTTGGTGGTGGCATTTTCGCTGCTTTTGATTCGCGACTACCAGCGCATTCGTCGGCTCAAACTGGGGCTCGCTTGCGAGCTGGCCGTCGGCCAGGAACTCGAGCGGATGATTCGCCCCGAAGCGCATCCCTATTACGTGTTTCACGACGTGCCTACCGATAGCTTCACCCTCGACCATGTCGTGGTCACGCCGCAAGGCGTCTTCGTCGTGGAAACCCGGGCGCGCACGCTGGCGATCAATACCCAGGGTAAAGAGGACAACCAGGTCGCGGTCGAGCGTGAACGGTTGCGCTTTCCCCACTGGCAGGAGCGCCGCCCGTTGCATAAAACCCGCCAAGGGGTGGCCTGGCTTTCTCAGTGGCTGGAGCAGCGCTGCGGCGTACCCGTCAAGGTGAAAGGCGTACTGGTGCTACCCGGCTGGGAGATCGACACGAGTGAAGCCGCGCCGGATGTGATGGTGGTCAGCGGCGAGCAGCTCTCGCGTCAGCTAAACCACATCACGACGGGGCCGCTTAGCGATATCATGCATGACAAGGTCATTCATGTGCTCATGGAGCGCTCACGGATCATGGAACCCCGCCATCTGCGTCAGCCGTCGGTATAACGCCTTTAGTCGCCGCGCAGCCGACCGCCCATCTCCTGCGCCAAATCCACCGCGTAGTGATCGGTCATCCCGCCGATGAAATCGAGCATCCGCCGATAGCTGTCGTAAAGCGTCCAGGAGGGCAGTGGCGTGTTCTCACCAATCAGCGCCAATACGCGCTGATGCTTGAACGAGCTCTGCCCGGTGTGATGCAGCTCGTGGGCCGCACCGATAAACGCCTCCAACAGAATCCCTAGCGTCGTATAGGCGCCGATCTCGAGCTTCGCCTTGCGCTCGTTTTGAAAGATCCGCTCTCTTGCCAACTGTTTAGCAGCCTGTACCCCCCACCCCAGGTCCGGATGGCAAAGTTCCAGCAAATCGTCGCCCAGTGTGCCGGTCAACAGTGCCTGCTCGTTTTGCACGAATACCGAGGCTACTTCGTTGACCGCGCGTTCCATGGCGGCCCCGCGCAATAGCGCAATACGCCGGCGTTGAGAGACGTTACGGCTGAGCATCTCGTCGTACTCCGGCGGAAACTCGCCGGCGACCTGCCGCAGAATCTCGACGACCTCTTCATAGCGCAGAATGCCCATCTCCAGGCCATCTTCCAGGTCGAGCAGCGCGTAGCAGATGTCGTCTGCGGCTTCGACCAGCCACGCCAACGGGTGGCGACACCAGCGCTGCTCGCCCTGGGGTAAAAGGCCCACCGCCTCGGCTACCTCTTTGAGTAACGCCTGCTCGGACTGATAGCAACCAAATTTGCCCGCCCGGCCGCCGTAGCGCGCCGTCCAGGGGTATTTCAGCAGCGTCCCCAGCGTCGCTGCCGAGAGACGCATACCGCCGTTGAACTGGTTGTACTCGATCTGGGTGATGACCCGAAAGCCTTGGGCGTTGCCTTCGAAGGTAAGCAAGTCCTCACACTCGGCCTCGGACAACCCCTCCAGCAGCCCGCTGCCCTGGGCGCGGCGGAACCAGTCGCGAATGGCGTACTCGCCGGCGTGGCCAAAGGGGGGATTGCCGATATCGTGACCCAGGCAGGCGGTCTGCACGATCACGCCCAGATCCGCCGGTGTAATCCATGCCGGGAGCTGGTCCTGAAGCAGCTCGCCTACGATCATGCCCAGCGAGCGCCCAACGCAGCCTACTTCCAGGGAGTGGGTCAGGCGGGTATGGATATGGTCGTTTTCGGTCAGCGGATGAACCTGGGTCTTGCGACCCAACCGACGAAACGAGCCCGAGAATACGATGCGGTCGTGGTCCTTGTGAAACGGAGTACGCCCCATTTCACGGCCAGTGGTTGAGCGCTTGTCGTGCAAACGGCGGGGCGAGAGCAGCTGCTCCCAGCGCATCTGTGTCATGGCAATCCTCCTTGAGACGTGCATTTTGACACAAACGGCGATCCGGCGTGAGTGGGCAGCGTGCTATACCGGCGCAGGACATTGCAGGAGCAGGCTTCAGGCCGCGATGCGGCGCACCGCGCCGCCGGGGTGGATGGCCGGCACGGTGCCGGATTCAACCCCGGGCGGCTGGGCGCCGCCATCGCCGAGGTGTCGGACCACCGATGAATCGGGCTCCTACAGGGGAGCGGAGGCACCGTGGCGGGCCCTGTTCGGGCCGTTTTCCTTTTCCTGCGCGCATAAAAAAGCCCCGAACACAAAGTGCTCGGGGCTTTTTCGAAGAGGTGCCTGACGATAACCTACTCTCGCATGGGGAGACCCCACACTACCATCGGCGCGTTGCGGTTTCACTTCCGAGTTCGGCAAGGGATCGGGTGGTTCACGCAAGCCATGGTCGTCAGGCGTAACTTTCAATGTATATCGGCTGACGTTTTGTGATCGTTTCAATGTATCCGGTGCTCTATCGAGCGTCGTTGTCACTACAGGACCAGACCCCTTGGGTGTTATAGGGTCAAGCCTCACGGGCCATTAGTACACGTTAGCTCAACGCCTTGCAGCGCGTCCACACCGTGCCTATCAACCAGCTGGTCTCGCTGGGCCCTTCAGGAGGCTCGAGGCCTCGGGGATGTCTCATCTTGAAGGGGGCTTCCCGCTTAGATGCTTTCAGCGGTTATCCCGTCCGCACATAGCTACCCGGCAATGCCACTGGCGTGACAACCGGAACACCAGAGGTGCGTCCACTCCGGTCCTCTCGTACTAGGAGCAGCCCTTCTCAAACATCCAACGCCCACGGCAGATAGGGACCGAACTGTCTCACGACGTTCTAAACCCAGCTCGCGTACCACTTTAAATGGCGAACAGCCATACCCTTGGGACCGACTTCAGCCCCAGGATGTGATGAGCCGACATCGAGGTGCCAAACACCGCCGTCGATGTGAACTCTTGGGCGGTATCAGCCTGTTATCCCCGGAGTACCTTTTATCCGTTGAGCGATGGCCCTTCCATACAGAACCACCGGATCACTAGAACCTGCTTTCGCACCTGCTCGACGTGTCTGTCTCGCAGTCAAGCACCCTTATGCTCTTGCACTCATTGCACGATGTCCGACCGTGCTGAGGGTACCTTCGTGCTCCTCCGTTACTCTTTGGGAGGAGACCGCCCCAGTCAAACTACCCACCACACACTGTCCTCGATCCGGATAACGGACCCGAGTGAGAACACCAATGATGCCAGGCTGGTATTTCAAGGTTGGCTCCCTCCGAACTGGCGTCCGGAGTTCAAAGCCTCCCAGCTATCCTACACAGGCAACATCAGTATCCAGTGTGAAGCTATAGTAAAGGTTCACGGGGTCTTTCCGTCTAGCCGCGGGTACACCGCATCTTCACGGCGATTTCAATTTCACTGAGTCTCGGGTGGAGACAGCGTGGCCATCATTACGCCATTCGTGCAGGTCGGAACTTACCCGACAAGGAATTTCGCTACCTTAGGACCGTTATAGTTACGGCCGCCGTTTACCGGGGCTTCGATCAAGAGCTTCGCCCAGAGGGCTAACACCATCACTTAACCTTCCGGCACCGGGCAGGCGTCACACCCTATACGTCCGCTTGCGCGTTAGCAGAGTGCTGTGTTTTTACTAAACAGTTGCAGCCACCTGGTATCTTCGACCGGTTCGGGCTGAAGGAGCAAGTCCTCTCACCCTAATCCGGCGTGCCTTCTCCCGAAGTTACGGCACCATTTTGCCTAGTTCCTTCACCCGAGTTCTCTCAAGCGCCTTGGGATTCTCACCCTGACCACCTGTGTCGGTTTGGGGTACGGTCGCATGTCATCTGAAGCTTAGAGGCTTTTCCTGGAAGCGTGGCATCAGTGACTTCCGGATCGTAATCCGTTCGTCTCGCGTCTCGGCTTTAAAGGGTCCCGGATTTACCTGAGACCCAGGCCTACTCGCTTTCACCAGGACAACCAACGCCTGGCTCACCTAGCCTTCTTCGTCCCCCCATCGCAATGACATCCGGTACGGGAATATTGACCCGTTTCCCATCGACTACGCCTTTCGGCCTCGCCTTAGGGGCCGACTCACTCTGCTCTGATTAGCATCGAACAGAAAACCTTGGTCTTCCGGCGGGGGAGTTTTTCACTCCCCTTATCGTTACTCATGTCAGCATTCGCACTCGTGATACCTCCAGCAGACCTCTCGATCCACCTTCATCGGCTTACACGACGCTCCTCTACCGCTCATCCCTAAGGATGAACCCGTAGCTTCGGTACCTGGTTTGAGCCCCGTTACATCTTCCGCGCAGGCCGACTCGACTAGTGAGCTATTACGCTTTCTTTAAAGGATGGCTGCTTCTAAGCCAACCTCCTAGCTGTCTGAGCCTTCCCACATCGTTTCCCACTTAACCAGGATTTGGGGACCTTAGCTGACGGTCCGGGTTGTTGCCCTTTTCACGACGGACGTTAGCACCCGCCGTGTGTCTCCCACGCTGCACTCACCGGTATTCGGAGTTTGCCTCGGGTTGGTAAGCCGGGATGGCCCCCTAGCCGAAACAGTGCTCTACCCCCGGTGGTGATACGTGAGGCGCTACCTAAATAGCTTTCGAGGAGAACCAGCTATCTCCGGGCTTGATTAGCCTTTCACTCCGATCCACAAGTCATCCAAATCTTTTTCAACAGATCCTGGTTCGGGCCTCCAGTTGATGTTACTCAACCTTCACCCTGCTCATGGATAGATCGCCCGGTTTCGGGTCTATATCCAGCGACTGGTCGCCCAGTTAAGACTCGCTTTCGCTACGCCTCCCCTATCGGTTAAGCTCGCCACTGAATATAAGTCGCTGACCCATTATACAAAAGGTACGCAGTCACCCAACAAGTGGGCTCCTACTGCTTGTACGCACACGGTTTCAGGATCTATTTCACTCCCCTCGCCGGGGTTCTTTTCGCCTTTCCCTCACGGTACTGGTTCACTATCGGTCAGTCAGGAGTATTTAGCCTTGGAGGATGGTCCCCCCGTCTTCAATCAGGGTTTCTCGTGCCCCGACCTACTCGATTTCACATGATCAGACTTTCGACTACGGGGCTATCACCCGCTACGGCCGGACTTCCCAATCCGTTCGTCTAGCCATTCACATGCTTAAGGGCTGGTCCCCGTTCGCTCGCCGCTACTGGGGGAATCTCGGTTGATTTCTTTTCCTCGGGGTACTTAGATGTTTCAGTTCCCCCGGTTCGCCTCGTATCCCTATGTATTCAGGATACGATACTGACCTTGTGGTCAGTGGGTTTCCCCATTCAGAGATGTCCGGGTCGCAGGTTGTTTGCCACCTCACCGAACCTTATCGCAGGCTACAACGTCTTTCATCGCCTCTGACTGCCTAGGCATCCACCGTGTGCGCTTCATTGCTTGACCCTATAACCCGAAGGAGTCTGGATCCCGCAATGACAACGATTGCCGGATACGCTTGAAACGTATCACAAAACAATTGCGTATCGAGATCACGCTATAAACACAGCCACCCTAAAGGCACTTGTCTTCATATCGTCATTCGATACTGTCAGCATGATATACATTGTTAAAGAGCGACTGCCATAAGCAGTGATAAGGCATCGCCGAAGGCGATTGACTTATCACTGCTCATTCAACAGCTACTTGATCAGGTAATTCATTGTGAGCGCTTGCCGGGAGAGTGACGCATCGTTTAAGGAGGTGATCCAGCCGCAGGTTCCCCTACGGCTACCTTGTTACGACTTCACCCCAGTCATGAACCACACCGTGGTGATCGCCCTCCAAAGTTAGGCTAACCACTTCTGGTGCAGTCCACTCCCATGGTGTGACGGGCGGTGTGTACAAGGCCCGGGAACGTATTCACCGTGGCATTCTGATCCACGATTACTAGCGATTCCGACTTCACGGAGTCGAGTTGCAGACTCCGATCCGGACTGAGACCGGCTTTCTGGGATTCGCTTACTCTCGCGAGTTCGCAGCCCTTTGTACCGGCCATTGTAGCACGTGTGTAGCCCTACCCGTAAGGGCCATGATGACTTGACGTCGTCCCCACCTTCCTCCGGTTTGTCACCGGCAGTCTCCCTAGAGTTCCCACCATTACGTGCTGGCAAATAGGGACAAGGGTTGCGCTCGTTACGGGACTTAACCCAACATTTCACAACACGAGCTGACGACAGCCATGCAGCACCTGTCTCTGCGTTTCCGAAGACACCCCGGGATCTCTCCCGGGTTCGCAGGATGTCAAGGGTAGGTAAGGTTCTTCGCGTTGCATCGAATTAAACCACATGCTCCACCGCTTGTGCGGGCCCCCGTCAATTCATTTGAGTTTTAACCTTGCGGCCGTACTCCCCAGGCGGTCGACTTATCGCGTTAACTTCGCCACAAAGTGCACAAGGCACCCAACGGCTGGTCGACATCGTTTACGGCGTGGACTACCAGGGTATCTAATCCTGTTTGCTACCCACGCTTTCGCACCTCAGTGTCAGTGTCAGTCCAGAAGGCCGCCTTCGCCACTGGTATTCCTCCCGATCTCTACGCATTTCACCGCTACACCGGGAATTCCACCTTCCTCTCCTGCACTCTAGCGTGACAGTTCCGGATGCCGTTCCCAGGTTGAGCCCGGGGCTTTCACAACCGGCTTGTCATGCCACCTACGCGCGCTTTACGCCCAGTAATTCCGATTAACGCTTGCACCCTCCGTATTACCGCGGCTGCTGGCACGGAGTTAGCCGGTGCTTCTTCTGCGAGTGATGTCTTTCCTGGCGGGTATTAACCGCCAGGCGTTCTTCCTCGCTGAAAGTGCTTTACAACCCGAAAGCCTTCTTCACACACGCGGCATGGCTGGATCAGGCTTGCGCCCATTGTCCAATATTCCCCACTGCTGCCTCCCGTAGGAGTTCGGGCCGTGTCTCAGTCCCGATGTGGCTGATCATCCTCTCAGACCAGCTACGGATCGTTGCCTTGGTGAGCCGTTACCTCACCAACCAGCTAATCCGACATAGGCTCATCCGATAGCGGGAGCCAGAGGCCCCCTTTCTCCCGTAGGACGTATGCGGTATTAGCCTGGGTTTCCCCAGGTTATCCCCCACTACCGGGTAGATTCCTATGCATTACTCACCCGTCCGCCGCTCGTCAGCGTCCAGCAAGCTGGACCTGTTACCGCTCGACTTGCATGTGTTAAGCCTGCCGCCAGCGTTCAATCTGAGCCATGATCAAACTCTTCAGTTTAAAATCATTGTGATTCTTGCCTGCCCCACATACGAAGACGTGACGCAGAGGCGAATCAATCCTGGCTCAAGGTTCAAACGAATTTGAAGAATTCGAAAATTCTTCTTGTGCGCTTGCCTTGATATAAGGTGACTTGTCACCCTCATCGGCAAACGCCCACATGAATTACCTGATCAAATTGTTAAAGAGCGGTTTCGCTTCGACTAATACTTGACTCGATGACCTGAGCCGGTTGCCGTAGCGAGGAAGGCGTATTCTACGCTCATCCTTGAATTTGTCAACCGCCGATTTTGGCGAGTGAAGCGAGCGAACAAAAAAACCGCTAACCTCCTGACAAACCGAGAGTTTTCACTCTCATTCACCGCTGGCAACGCCTTGCGTCCCCGGCAGCGGATGCGTACTTTACGGATTCGAAGGCTTGAGTGCAAGGCCTTTTTGAACAAAATGCTTCGATGGATACAGGAAGCTTATTAAAGCGTTTCGGCAAGGTGCGGGTTGGCGGTTACACTAGCGCTCTCGCCCACCATTTCACCGAGGTCCGTGATGAGCCCCCATCTGCTATCCGTTGACTCATTAAACCGCGAAAGCGTTAACCACCTTTTACGCGTTGCCGCGCAAATGGAGCCCATCGCCAGCCGCCAGCAGGTTACTCGCGTGTTGGAAGGCGCGGTGTTGGGTAATCTGTTTTTCGAAGCCAGTACGCGTACCCGCGTGAGCTTCAACGCCGCGTTTTGTCGTCTGGGGGGCAGCGTGTGCGATACCACCGGCTTTACCTTCTCTTCCATGGCGAAAGGCGAGTCGCTTTACGATACCAGCCGGGTCATGAGCGGCTACTGCGACGCCATCGTGATGCGCCACCCCGACCAGGGGTCGGTGGCCGAGTTTGCCGAGGCAACCAACGTGCCGGTCATCAACGGGGGCGACGGCCCCGGCGAGCACCCAAGCCAGGCGCTTTTAGACCTTTATACGATCGACAAGGAGTTTCAGCGCCTCGGCAAGACGTTAAGCGGTGCGCACATTCTATTGACCGGGGATTTGAAGTACGGCCGCACCGTACACTCGCTGATCAAGCTGCTCTCTTTATATGACCCGCTGCGAATTACGCTGGTCTCGCCGCCGGGCCTGGAGATGCCGACCTCGCTTATCGACCTGGTGACATCCCGCGGCCACCGGGTAGAGACACGCGAACATCTGGGCATGGACTTCAGCGACCTGGACGTGGTGTACACCACGCGGATTCAAAAAGAGCGCTTCACCGAAGAAATGAACGAGGGCTTCAAGGGGCTTTCCAGCGACTTCGTGGTGAACAAGGCGTTTCTGGACCAGTACTGCGGCAAATCCACCATCGTGATGCATCCGCTGCCGCGGGACAGCCGGGCCCAGGCCAACGATCTCGACGTGGATCTCAACGGCGACCCGCGGCTGGCGATTTTCCGCCAGACCGATAACGGCATCCCCATGCGTATGGCCATTTTTGCCACGCTTTTGAAAGTGGATGGGCTGATCGCCGAGGATCTGCGCCCGGTACGCTGGTTCGTGCCCGGCCAAACCGGCACGCTGGATATCTGACGCCCTGGCCATTTGGGTCGTGTAGAAACGACGAGCATTAAAAAGCGCTCTTTAAAGAGCGCTCTTTAGAGCGAAAGCCGCCCGCCGGGTAAGCCTTCCTGGTGGGCGAACCAGCCTTCCAGTATCAGCACGGCGGCAATGCCGTCGACACTCTCTTCACGGTAATTGCCCCGATGCCCCGCCTCCCGGGCGATCGCCTTGGCCTCGCGGGTGGAACCACGCTCGTCGACCATCTCGACCGGTTTGCCAAAGCGCCCGTGCAGGCGGTTGCCGAATTTGCGTGCCCGGGTGCTCATGGCCGATTCGCTGCCGTCCATGTTGAGCGGCAGGCCCACCACCAGCAGATCCGGCTGCCACTCCTTTAATAGCGCCTCGACACGCTGCCAGTCCGGAATGCCGTCCCGGGCACTTAGAGGGTCGAGTTCACGGGCGCTTCTTAAAAGCTCGTTGCCCACCGCTACGCCGATACGCCGCGTGCCGTAATCGAAGGCAAGTATCAGGCGCTGACCCGCCATGGCCATTAGGCGTGTCCTGCATCGCGGGTCATCAGATTAAGGTCGACGCCGAGAATACCGGCGGCGGCGGCCAGCCGCTCAGCGGGCGGGGTTTCGAAAATAACGCCGCCGTCGCCTTCCACGGTCAACCAGCTATTGTCCTTGAGTTCCTCTTCGAGCTGACCCACTTCCCAGCCAGAGCAACCCAAGCAGACCAGAAACTGCTCGGGGCCTTCGCCATCGGCCAGCGCTTTAAGAATATCCATCGAGGTGGTCAGCGCGATATTGTCATCGACCTGGACGCTTGAGTCCCACGCTTGGCTTTCGCCCACATGCAGAATAAAGCCGCGGTCCTTGTGCATCGGCCCGCCGTAGTAAACCGGCGCATTGCGATGGGGGCTGTCGTCTCCGCCCAGCGAGAGCTGCTCGAACAGCGTATCGAGGGTGATATCCATCGGGCTATTGAGAATCACGCCCATGCAGCCGTTGTGATCGTGGTCGCACAGATAGATCAGACTACCGGCGAAGTTGGCATCATCCAGGTGCGGCATGGCCATTAAAAAGTGGTGCTTTAAGCTTTGCATGCGTCTCCTATGGCGCGCGGAAATCCAGCGCGCCTCGCTTGATGTGCAGTAAATCGCGGGTTATTGGGCCTTACGAGGCGAGCCGACGCTCGACGGCGTCCAGTAGCAAGCCTGCGATATCGGTCCCGCGCTGGTCGTCGATTTCGCGCACACAGGTAGGGCTTGTGACGTTGATCTCGGTAATGTAATCGCCGATGACGTCGAGGCCTACGAACATCAGGCCCTTTTCCTTGATGGTCGGCTTGACCTGGTCGATCAGCCAGTGGTCGCGCTCGGTGAGCTCGCGGGCTACGCCACGCCCACCGGCGGCCAGGTTGCCCCGGGTTTCACCGGCAGAGGGAATGCGCGCCAGCCCAAAAGGCACGGGCTCCCCATCCACCAGCAGAATGCGCGTGTCGCCATCCTTGATTTCGGGCAGGTAGCGCTGGGCCATGATCTGGCGCTGACCGCGCAGGGTGAGCTGCTCGATCACCGCGCCGATGTTGCGCCCGTCCGGGCCGATATGAAAGATGCCGGTACCGCCCATGCCATCCAGCGGCTTGAAGATCACATCGCCGTGCTCGGCATGAAACGCGCGCAGTACGTCATCGCGGCTGGCCACGATCGTCGGCGTGCAGCACTCATGGAACTGCTGGGCGAAGAGCTTCTCGTTGCACTGCAAAAGCGCCGGGGTCGGATTGACGATCAGCACGCCTTCACGCTCGGCAAACCCGAGCAGATGCACCGCGTTGATGAACTCGGCGTCCACTGGCGGGTCCTTGCGCATCAAGACCGCATCAAGATCCGACAGCGGACGCGACTCGGTCTCGCCCAGATCGAACCAGTGCGCCGGGTCGTGGTGCACGGTGAGCGCGCGCATGCGTGCGTAGGCTTTGCCCGCCTGCATGAAAAGATCGCCCTGCTCCATATAGTAGAGGGTATAGCCACGCGCCTGGGCAGCCCACAGCATGGCCAGGGTCGTGTCTTTTTTGTAGGCGATGTCGCTGATGGGGTCCATCACGACGCCAAGCTGCAGATTCGATTGACTCATCGGGGCACTATCCATTCATAAACGTAGGGAAGCAGTATGCCGCACTGGTGATACGGCTCCAACCTCAGGGCTCAAGTGCCGGGCACCAGGCGTATTGCATCCGGCGCAAGCGTGATCAGTTGCTGCTTGTAAAGCCGACCGATCGCCTGCTTGAAGGCGCTTTTACTGACCCCCAGGCGCGCCTTGATCGCGTGGGCGTCGCTTTTATCGCCCAGCGGCAGATAACCGCCGCTTTCGCGAAGCGCAACGAGAATTTTCTCGCCCACCACGTCCAGGCGCGCCGCCCCGGGCGGCAGCAGCGAGATATTCACGCGGCCATCCTCACGGCGCTGCTTGACGTAGCCGGTGACCGATTGGCCACGGCGCAGAGGCTTGGTGATGTCGTCCTGATAGATCAGGCCCCAGTAGCGGTGATTGACCACCACTTTCAAGCCAAGATCGGTACGGTCGGCAACGATAATGGCGACTTCCTCGCCGTTTTCAAGGGGGGTGGCGTCGTCGCTCAAAAAGCGGTCCAGCCGCATCGTCGCCACCGGGCGGCCCTGGTCATCCTCGTAAAGCATCACCAGGACGCGCTTGCCAGGGTCGGGGCGAAAGCGCTGTTCGCTATAGGGCAGTAGCACGTCCTTGGGCGGGCCCCAGCGCAGAAACGCACCGGTATTATTGACAGCCGTTACCGTCAGGTAAGCCACTTCCCCTATTTGGGCGCTTGCATCGCTTGCCGACCTGGGGGTTGAGCGCGCGTCGTCAGCCATGAACAGCATCCTCGAAAAATGAGCCCTCATTATGGCGCCTGGCCCGCCCCCGGGCAAAGCCGCCGGAGTGTTTTTACCCAGGCGCGCTTGATTCAATGGCCTTAAGACAACCTGCTATGCTCAAAAAAGACACAACAAAAGGGCAGGAGAGGTATATGCAAGGGTTCACGTTGTTGGATACGGTCGTATTGATCGGTTATATCGCGCTGATCGCCTGGATCGGCTCGCGCTTTGGCAAGGACCAGCACAGTCCCGAAGATTACTTTCTGGGTGGGCGCAAAATACCCAGCTGGGCCATCGGGCTTTCGGTCATGGCGACCCAGGCAAGCGCGATTACCTTTATCGGCGCGCCGGGCTGGGGGTTCGAAGGCGGTCTCGAACGGCTGGTCACCTTCATCAATGTGCCGCTTGCGATGATCGTACTGATCCTGGTGTTCGTCCCGATCTTTCACCGCGCGGGGATTTACAGCATCTACGAGCTTCTGGAGCGCCGCTTCGGCCCGGGTACGCGTACGCTGACCGCGCTTTTGTTTTTGATCGCCCGCGGCCTTGCCACCGGCGTCGTGCTCTATGCCCCGGCACTGGTGCTGGCGGTCGTCACCGGCTGGAGTGTGAACCTCACCATCATCATCATGGCGGTGCTGGCCATCAGCTACACGGTGCTGGGCGGGATTAGCGCGGTGATCTGGACCGACGTCATCCAGATGTTCGTGCTCTGGCTCGGCGCGCTATTGAGCATGATTTTTTTGGTCACGAGCCTCCCCGGCGGATGGAGCGATGTGTTTGCCTTCGGCGCGGACTCTGGCATGTTCAACGCCATCGACCTGTCGCTTGACCCAAGCGTCACCTACTCCCTCTGGGCGGGCCTTTTTGGCGGCTTCTTTCTCCACGTGGCGTACTTTGGTACCGACCAAAGCCAGATTCAGCGTGTGCTCTCGAGCCCCTCGGTGCCGGATGCCCAGCGTTCGCTGCTGATCGGCGGTTACCTGCTCATTCCGCAGATGCTGCTGTTTTTGTTCGTCGGCATCATCCTGGCCGCCTACTACCAGCAAAACGGCCTGACCGCGCCGGAGAACCTCAACGAATTGCTGCCCCGCTACGTGGTCGAGACCTTCCCCTCCGGCATGGCGGGGCTGGTGATCGCCGGAGTGTTCGCCGCGGCGATGTCGAGTCTTGATTCGGCGCTCAACTCGCTCTCGGCGGTCACCGTGCGGGATTTCTACAGCCGCTATATAAAGCCCGATGCAAGCGACACCCACTACCTGAAAGCTTCCCGCTGGGCGACGGTCTTCTGGGGCTTTTACGCCACGCTCTTTGCGTTTTTCGCGGGTAATCTGGGGCCGGTCATCGAGGTGGTCAATCAGGTGGGCTCCTGGTTTTACGGGGCGCTTTTGGGCACGTTCCTGTTGGCGATTTTCAGCCACCGCAGCAACGGCCGGGGCGCCCTGGCAGGGCTCTGCACCGGCATGCTGGCGGTCTGGGCGACCACCGCCTTCATGGACATCTCCTGGCTTTACAACAACACCATCGGCGTGGCGGTGTCGGTCGGCGTGGGCTATTTGGTGAGCCTGACGAGCCCCGCGCCGCAAAGCGAGCAGCTCAGCGATGTCCTCATCGACGAGACCGCCCCGGACATGCAGGCGATCCTTGCCGCCCGGGCCAACAGCGCCCCGGAAGTGGGCTTCGAGGCACGCCTGACCCGGCGGCGCTGCCTGGGGCTCGCGGCGTGGTTTGTGCTGATGCTTGCCCTGCTCGCCTTGCTTCAGGGATGGGCGAATGGATAAGCCTTTAACGCTTGCGCGGCGTATCGACTTCGACGCCGCCCAAAAACGCTTCAAACGCTTGGGCGCCCAGCGCTTCGAGCCGGTCTGGGTGCCGCTCTGGGCATTTGCCTTGGGCACATCGCCCCACACGCCCTGCGCGTGGCTGCTGGCAAGTCTTACCCTGCGCCGACCGATGCTTTTAACCAGTGCCATGCTTGCCAACCAACAAGAGCGCCCCGCCAGGGAACTGGCGCTCGAGGGTAGTGAAGCACCCGCCACCGACGCCGTCACCAGGCAGTGGTTTTGGGAGCGAATGGCCAACCCCAAGCGCTGGAAGGTGCAGCTACTAAAAGGCCCACCAACGCCGCTCTGGCTGCCCTGTTGGCTTGGCTACTCGAAGGGGCGCCAGCACCGCGTGATAGTGCTGAGCGGACTTTCCGGCGAAACCCTGCCGGTACTCAAACCCGTGATACTCGACGGGCTCGAACGGGCGGCACGGCAAAACACGCGCGGTGAACCGCTTTTGGAGAAAGGAAGGATGAAAAGCGAAAGTTGATTCAGAAGGGGTGCATCATGTAAGTAAGCGCTTACATATCGCCAAAGTGGTGCTGAAGAAGGGTCAGCGCAACCACCGGGGCGGTTTCGGTGCGCAGTACCCGCGGCCCCAGGGTCAACGGTGTGAAGCCCATGGCCTGGGCTGCGCTAATATCCTGCTCGGTCAACCCCCCCTCCGGGCCGATCAATAGCGCCGCTCTTTCGGGGCGCTCGATCGAATCGAAGCGGTTGCCGGTGGCCAGGTGCAGCATCAGCCTGAGCGGCTCATCCCGCGCGCCAAGCCAGGCCTCGAGCGCCATGGGCGGATGCACCACCGGCACCGTCGCCCGCCCGCTTTGCTCGCAGGCGCTTTCGGCCACCGCTTGCCAATGGGCGTGCTTTTTGGCTTCGCGCTCGTCTTTCAAGCGCACATCGCCGCGCTGGGTATAAAGCGGGGTGATCGCCGCTACGCCCAGTTCCACGGCTTTCTGGATGGCGTAATCCATCCGGTCGCCCTTGGAGATCGCCTGGCCCAGGTGAACCGCCAAGGGCGACTCGCCTTCGCCTAACCACACGGTTTCGACCTGGGCGATGGTACGCTTGCGCCCGGCCTCGACAAGGCGTACGCCGGCCTCCTGGCCGTTACCGTCGAACAGCACCAGCGGCGCGCCTTCCCCCATGCGCAAAACCCGGGTGACGTGACGCGCCGGCCCTTCCGGTAGCTCCACCCGGGCACCGACGCTGAGCGCGGCGCTCACGTAGAGGCGCGGCATTTTACCGTGCTGAGCGTACCAGTCGGCTTTCATGGCGTGGTCCTGGGCGTGCGACTTAGTGGGTATTTTCGGTAGCGGCCGGATCCTGCTGCGCTTCGCGCTTTTTGCGCTGGGCGTACATGGCCTCGAAGTTGACCGGTGCCAGCATCAGCGGCGGGAAGCCGCCCCGGTTGACCAGGTTATCCACGCACTCGCGGGCGTAGGGGAACAGCAGGTTCGGGCAGAACGCACCGAGGGTCTGGTCGAGCTGCGCGCCTTCGATGCCGGCGATGCGAAAAAGCCCTGCCTGCTCTACTTCGGCCAAAAACGAGGTCGTGCCGGTTTCGCTGTCGTTGACCTGGGCGGTCACCTTCACCACGACTTCATACTGATTTTCGTCGATTTTGGTGCTGGTGGTGTTCAAATCCAGATTGACCTTGGGCTTGAACGACTGCTTGAAGACCGACGGCGAATTCGGCGCCTCGAAAGAGATGTCTTTAACGTAAATACGCTGCAGCGAGAATTTCAGCTGGGGCTTTTCGCCTTCGGCTGCGCCAGCGTCGGCTTGAGGGGCATTGTTGTCTTCCGCCATGGGAGTTCTCCTGATGATTTATACGTTTGAATGAGCTGCGCCGCAGCGCAAAAGGCTTACTTTTTCACCACCGGCAGGCCGTCGGCTTGCCACTGCGCCATGCCGCCCTTGAGCTTGTTGGCGCGCTCGAAGCCCGCCTTGGCGAGCTTGGCTTGAACGGTGCCCGCGCTCTGGCCATGCTTGCACACCACGATGATGGGCTGGTCTTTTACTTTCTCCAGCTCCTTCATGCGGCTGTCCAGGCTGCTTTGGGGAATGTTGCGCGCACCGGCGATATGGCCGGCCTTGAACTCTTTACTCTCGCGCACATCCACCACCACCGCGTCTTCGCGGTTGATGAGCTGGGTGGCCTGCGAGGAGGTCACGGCATGCGTCGACGCATTGCGGGTTTCGTAGACGAGCCACGCCAGCAGCACCAGCAAAAATGCGCCCACCAGCAGGGGGTGGTTCATTACGAATTCGAACAGCTGATCGATCATCGCGAACACAATCTCTTGGTATATGCAAAAAAAGCGGCCAGGCCACTGTCAAACCCGACAAGTATACACGTCACGGACCGGTAAGCGCAGGTCATGACGCCTAACGACTGGCTGCGTTATGATGCCCCAAGCGGGCACGCGCCGCGACCCCCACCAAAAGGGCATGCTGGAAAAGCCACGCAAGCGCACCGCTTTTCCAGCACGTCTTTATTATCGCAGGATGTTTTTACACCACGATCCGACATAACGAGGCTTCAATGGCTACATCGACCCCGCGCCCGGTAGCGCTGATCATTCTGGACGGCTACGGCCACAACCCCGATGCGGCGCACAACGCCGTGGCCGCCGCCAACACGCCGAACATGGACGCGCTCTGGTCATCGCGCCCACACGCCTTCCTTCACACCGACGGCGAACACGTGGGCTTGCCCGAAGGGCAAATGGGCAACTCCGAGGTCGGCCACATGAACCTGGGCGCGGGGCGCGTGGTGTATCAGGACTTCACGCGAATCACCAAGGCGGTCAAGGAGGGCGAGCTCGAACACATCGCACCGCTTACCCGGCCCATCGACGAAGCGGTGGCCAATAACCGTGCGGTGCATCTTTTAGGGCTTTTATCGCCTGGCGGCGTTCATAGCCACGAGGATCATTTTCTCGCCATGGCGGAGCTTGCCGCCAGCCGCGGTGCCAAGCGCATCTACCTGCACGCCTTTCTCGATGGCCGGGACACCGCGCCGAAAAGCGCGCTGGCCTCGATCGAGCGCGCCAATGCCAAGCTTTCCGAGCTGGTCGGGGCGGACAACGGCTTCGTCGCCTCATTGATTGGGCGCTTTTACGCCATGGATCGCGACAATCGCTGGGAGCGCGTGGAAAAAGCCTACCGCCTGCTCACCGACGGTGAGGCCGAGCACACTGCGAAAAGCGCCGAGGCCCTGGTGGACGCCGCCTACGCGCGGGGTGAAACCGATGAGTTCGTCACGCCAAGCCAGGTACGCCCTGCTGATCACGGCGTGACCCTGGAAGACGGCGACGCGGCGATTTTTCTCAATTTCCGCTCCGATCGCGCCCGGGAGCTGACCCGCGCCTTCGTCGACGACGACTTCGACGGTTTCACCCGCCAGCGCCGCCCGGCACTGGCCGGCGAGGGCCTGGTGATGATGACCCAGTACGCCGCCGACATTCCAGCCCCGGCCGCCTTTCCGCCCACGGATTTGACCGATACCCTGGGGGAAGTGGTCGCCAAGCGGGGTTTGAGCCAGCTGCGCATCGCCGAAACCGAGAAGTACCCCCACGTGACGTTTTTCTTCTCCGGCGGCGAGGAGAACGAGTACGAAGGTGAAGAACGCATTCTGGTGCCCTCGCCGCGGGATGTGAAAACCTACGACGAAAAGCCCGAGATGAGCGCTTTCGAGATCACTGACAAGCTGGTCGAGGCGATCGACAGCCACCGCTTCGATTTGATCGTGTGCAACTACGCCAACGGCGACATGGTCGGCCATACCGGCGACTTCGACGCAGCGATGAAAGCCATCGAAACCGTGGACACCTGCGTGGGCCGGGTGGTCGAGGCGATCGAGCGGGCCGGCGGGGCGTGTCTGATCACCGCCGATCACGGCAACGCCGAGCAGATGGTCCACCCGGAAACCGGCGCGCCGCAAACCGCCCATACCACCTTCCTGGTACCTTTGATCTACGTGGGCGAGCGCCAGGCCGCGCTTGAAGAGGGCCGTCTTTGTGATCTAGCGCCGACGCTTTTGACCATGATGGAACAAAACGTGCCCGACGCCATGACCGGCAAGCCGCTGCTTACTTTTTCATCATGATGAAACGCCCCGCCTGCGCCCTGCGCCGCACGCTGCTGAGCACCGGCGTTGTCCTGGCGCTCAGCGCCGGGAGCGCGGCGGGCCAGGACGAGCGCGCCGCTCGGGAGGAGCTCGACGCCCTGGGCCAACAGATCGATTCGCTGGCCACGCGGCTAAGCGAGACAGACCAGGCCCGAGACAGCGCGACCCAGGCGTTGGCGGAGGCGGAAACCGAGCTTTCCAGGACCCACCAGCGCCTGGATACCCTGCAGGCCGAGCGGCGTACCCTGGACGATGAAACCCAGGCCCTGCGCCGCCACCGGGACCGCCTTCAGAGTGAGCGCACCGGCCAGGTGGCGGCGCTCGCCGAGCAGTTCGCCGCGCTCTACCGGCTGGGGCCGACGCCGCAGTTGAAGCTTCTGCTCAATCAGAGCGACCCGGCCCAGCTCGATCGCATGCAGGCCTACCTGAACCGCCTGACCCGGGCGCGCCAGCAAAAGCTCGACGATATTGCCCAGCTGGATAGCGCCCTGGCCGAGACCGAAACCGAGCTTGATGCACGTCAGACACGGCTTGCGGCGCTGACCGATGAGCTCGAGACGCAAAGCGAAAAGCTGGCCGAAACCAGCGCCGAACGCCAAAGTGTGGTGGCTACCCTGGACGACCGCTACGCAAGCGAAGCCGACCGCCTGGCGGATCTCAACCAGACCCGCGAAGAGGCCGAGGCACAGCTTCGCCGCATTCAGGCGGAAATGGCGCGGCTGGCCGAGGCGTCGCCGACCACCCACATCGGCCGTACCCAGGGCGATCTCCCCTGGCCGGTACAGGGGGCGATCAGCGCGGGCTTTCGCGGCCAGGACGGCGTTCACTACAACGGCATCGTCATAGAGGCCAGCGCCAATACGCCAGTCACCTCGGTCCATGCCGGGCGGGTCGTGTTCGCTGACTGGATGCGCGGCTTTGGCAACCTGTTGATCATCGACCACGGCGACCAGGTCATGACCCTCTATGCCCATATGCAGCAGTTCAGCGCTCGGCCGGGCCAACAGGTGAGCCGCGGCGACGAAATCGGCCGGGTGGGAAATAGTGGCGGCCAGAGCCGCGCCGCGCTTTACTTCGAAGTAAGAAACCGTGGCGAGCCAATTAATCCACAGCGTTGGATTGCGCGCCGCTGACGGGATAAGCTGACACGACTATACACGCGGCGTCCTTCACGCCGCCCACTGCCTTGCGGAGTCTGCATGACGCGAACTGTTAACGAGGTAATGGCCCCCGCCAGGCGGCTGATGGTGACGCTGCTACCGCTGGCGCTGCTGGCCGCCCCGCTGCCGCTAACGGCCCAAGGCGTAGACGCGGCCGATCAAGACGAGCTGCCGCTGGAGGAGATCCAAACCTTCGCCGAGGTATTCGAGCGCATCAAGCGCGGCTACGTCGAAGAGGTGGACGACGCCACCCTACTGCGTAACGCCATGCGCGGGCTTTTGAGCGAGCTCGACCCCCACTCCGC
Source organism: Vreelandella sp. GE22 (assembly GCF_968212445.1). Taxonomy (NCBI): domain Bacteria; kingdom Pseudomonadati; phylum Pseudomonadota; class Gammaproteobacteria; order Oceanospirillales; family Halomonadaceae; genus Vreelandella; species Vreelandella sp. GE22. The sequence goes on along the minus strand of NZ_OZ309110.1, from coordinate 32,018 downwards.
TTACCTGGACGTGGACGAGTTCCAGAGCCTACGTGAATCCACCCAGGGCGAGTTCGGCGGGATCGGCATCGAGGTGGGCACCGAAGGCGGCCAGCTGATGGTGATTACGCCGATCGACGATACCCCCGCCTCCCGGGCGGGGCTGCTCGCCCGGGATATCATTTTGACCATCGACGGTACGCCCACCGAGAGCCTGTCGCTGCAGGAAGCCGTCACGCTGATGCGCGGCGAGCCCGGAAGCGAGCTCAACCTGACGATTCTGCGCGCCGGCGAAGAGAGCCCCCGGGACATCACCCTGGCCCGCGAGGTGATACGCAGCGAAAGCGTCAAGCACGAGCTGCTGGAGTCCGGCTACGGTTATCTGCGCATTAGCCAGTTTCAATCGCGCACGCCAGAACAGGCCAGCCAGGCACTCGAGCGCATGGCCCAAAACCAGCCGCTGGAGGGTTTGGTGCTCGACTTACGCAACAACCCCGGCGGCGTGCTGCAGGCCGCGGTGGGCGTGGCGGACCTTTTCCTGGACAACGGGCTGATCGTCTACACCGAAGGGCGTCTCGACAATACCGAGATGTCGTTTTCCGCCAACCCGCAGACCCCGGCTCGGGACATTCCGCTGGTGGTACTGATCAACGGCGGCAGCGCCTCCGCCGCCGAAATCGTGGCCGGTGCGCTGCAGGATCAGCGCCGGGCGGTCATCATGGGCACCGAAAGCTTTGGTAAAGGCTCGGTACAGCAGATCATGCCGCTGGGTAACGGCGAGGGCTTGAAGCTTACGACCGCGCTCTACTACACCCCCAACGGGCGCTCCATTCAGGCCCAGGGGATCACGCCGGACGTAGACGTGGTACGCGGGCGCCTCGAGGTCGCCGAAGGGCGCCGCGAAATTCGCGAAATCGACCTGGAGGGCCACCTGAACAACCAGGCCGGCGCCGCGCGCGAGCGCAGCGGGCTTTCCGAGCGGCTGCGCGACGACTACCAGCTCAGCGAAGCGCTCAATCTGCTCAAGGCCCTCAACGTGGTGGACCGCCGCCGCTAGGCCTTAAGCTTTGGCCTAGCGGCACGTTTGCGGCAGGCGACCCCGCTCCCCGGTCGCCTGGCGCATGATCAACCGTTTGAGGGGCACCGCCTGATTCATACCACTCAGCCCCAGGTTGCGTGCCAGCGTCAGCACCGGCAGGCGGCTGCCAAAAAGTCCCTTGAACCCCTTCATGAGCGCAAGCATAGCAGCGTTGTCCAAACGGCGGCGGCGCTCGAAACGCGAAAGCGTCGAAAGCTCGCCCCAGGGGGCGCCGCGCCGCCAGGCGTACACCACTTCTTCGGCGAGTACCGCGGCATCCATCAACCCCAGATTCACCCCCTGGCCCGCCAGCGGATGAATCGTGTGGGCGGCGTCGCCCACCAGCGCGAAATGTGGCTGTACGTAGGTGTTGGCGTGGCGCTGAATGAGCGGGAAGCGATAGGTTTGATCCAGCACCTCGACGCCGCCCAGCCGATGGCCAAACGATTCGCCAAGCGCCGCCCCCAGCGCCTCCCGAGAAAGCCCTTCCAGGGTGTCCGCGTGCTCGGCCGTGGTCGACCAGACGATCGAGCAGTAGCGTTCGTCGCCGTCGACCGTGAGCGGCAAAAAGGCCAGCGGCCGGCCATCGCTGAACACCTGGCGGGCGCAGCCGCCGTGAGGCTTTTCACAGCGCACGGTGGTCACGACCGCGTCCTGGGCCATGGATTCTTCGGTGGTCTCGATCCCGGCCAGTTCACGCACCGCCGAGCGGGCGCCATCGGCGGCGATCAAAAGCGATGTTTGCAGCGTACGGCCATCCTCGAGCACCAGGTAGCGCCCCTGGGGCGTGGTTTGCAACGCCGTGACCTTAACGCCGTAAAAAAGGCTCAGCGCGGGCAGGCCCAACACCTGCTCGTTGAGCGCGGCCAGCGTGACGCTGTTCTCGACGATGTGGCCAAGCACCGGCGTGCCGGCCTCGTCGGCGGAAAAATCGATGCTGCCGCTGCCCTCGCCGTCCCATACGTGCATATAGCGGTACGGGGTGACCCGTTTGGCGGCCATGGCGGGCCAAGCGCCCAGCTGGGTTAAAAGCCGCTGGGACACCGGGGTCAGCGCGCTTACCCTGGGCGTCGGCGTTGTCACGTCGAGGGTTTTCAAATCGAGCGGCGCGGCGTTGGCCTCGACCAGTGCGGTGCGCATGCCGGCGCTGGCCAAAAGCCCCGCCAGGGCGGTGCCCACCATGCCCGCGCCGACGATGACCGCATCGAACGGCTCGCGGGTGTTGCGCGATGACGCCTGTTGGGTATGCATAACCTTCCTTGTCGTGAGTGGTAGAGGGTGGGCCGTGGATGACCGGCCGATTTAGCGCTCGAGGCCCATGGCGCGACGCGCCAGGCTGCGCCTCAGCGGGCCGATGAGATTGAGGCCGATCAACCCCGCGGCGCGGGCGTGAGGCAGCAGCGGAAACGAGGCGCCAAAAAGGCGCACGAGACTGTCGCTAAAGCGGATCACGTTGGTGCGATCTCGGGCCCGGCTCTGCTCGAAGGCGAGCAGGGTGTGCATATCACCGAGCCCCCGGCCCTGCTGCGTGCCCTGCTCGAGCGCTTCGACCAGGTCCATCACCGAGCGCAGCGCCAGGTTAAACCCCTGGCCCGCCACCGGGTGCAGCGCGTGGGCGGCGTTGCCCAGCACCGCAAGCCCCGGGCGAACCGGCTCCCTGGCGGTGACCAGAGACAGCGGGTAGCTAAAGCGCTTGCCCACTTTGGTAAAGCGGCCCACCCGGTCGCCAAAGGCGCGCTGTAGCTGATCCAAAAACGCCCCGTCATCGAGCGCCATGCGCGCGTGCTCGGCACCGTTTTCATGGGTCCAGATCAGCTCCATGGCCTGGTTGGGCAACGGCAACAGCGCAATCGGCCCTTCGTCCGTGAAGCGCTCGAACGCCACACCGTGATGAGGCTCGCTAATGCCTACGTGGGTAATCAGCGCGGTCTGCTCGTAGGAGCGCCGCTGGCTTTCGATGCCCAACTGCTCCTTGAGCCCGGACCGCCCGCCATCCGCCAGCACGGTCAACGCGGCGTGAAGCGAGTCGCCGGTCGACAGCGTCAGCCGATGGCCACCGCCGTCGGCGGCCATGGTGTCGACCTTCGCCGGGCAGTACCAGTCGATAGGCAGCTCGCCCAGTTTTTGATGCAGCACCTGGCCCATCCAGGCATTGGGGATAACGTAGCCCAGGGCGTCGACGCCCAGCTCACTAGCATTGAGGCGCGTGGCGCCCAAACGGCCGCGCTCGCTGATATGAATACGCGAGATCGGTGAGGCCTCCTGCTGCATCGCCGCCCACACGCCGAGCTCGCGAAAGCGCTGCGCGGAGCCGGCGGCGATGGCACTGGCCCGGGCGTCGAAACTCGGCTGCCAGGTGGGCGCCTGGTCCGGGGACGAAAGCGCAGTGGCCTCGACGATCGCCACGCTCAAACCATGACGCTCGATCAGCGGCGCCAGCGCGCAGCCAAGGCTTGCCCCCACCAGCCCGCCACCCACGATCACGATATCGTAAGCAGCCGTTTTTGAAGCTTTTTCAGACGCCTTCGTGGGCATTAAGCGGCCTCCCTAAGCCATTCGTAATTTCGTAACGTAACTTACATAAAGATATTTTCTGACGTTTTAATCTGGTTACTTATTCGCCATTAACGCTTCGATATCAGCAACCTGCTTGGGCACGTCTGTGGTGAGCACCTCGCCGCCGGTTTCGCTCACCGCGACGTTATCCTCGATACGAATACCGATACCGCGATAGGACGCCGGGATATCGTCGTCGTCGGGCACGTAAAGGCCAGGCTCCACGGTAACGACCATGCCCGGTTCGAGCGGGCGCGGCGTTTTTTCATCCAGCCGGTAGGTGCCGACATCGTGAACGTCCAGGCCCAGCCAGTGCGAGGTGGAGTGCAGATAGAAGCGCCGATAGCTTTCATCCTCGATGCGCGCCTGCACATCGCCTTCGAGAAGCCCGAGTTCGACCAGGCCGCGGGTCAAATCCTCGACCACGTTAGCGTGAATAGCGGCCAGGGTGGCGCCGGGGACCACGTCGGCCACGGCGCGCTCCTGGGCCTTGAGCACCACCTCGTAAAGTGCGCGCTGCGCCTCGTTGAAGCGCCCGCTGACCGGGAAGGTACGGGTAATGTCGCCGGCGTACAGGTCGAACTCGGCGCCGGCGTCGATCAGCACCAGCGAATCGCGCGTAAGCTCGGCGCTGTTTTCAATATAGTGCAACACGCAAGCGTTAGCGCCGCCGCCAACGATGGTGCTATAGGCCGGGCCGCTGCCACCCTGCCAGACGAACTCGTGCTCGAGCTCGGCCTGAAGCTGGTATTCGAAAAGCCCGGGCGTACAGGTGCGCATGGCCCGGCAATGGGCGCGGGCGGAAATCGCGCAGGCATGGCGCAATAGCGCAAGCTCCGCCGGGCTTTTGACCAGCCGCTGGGCGTGGATCAATTCGCGGCTATCGAGCCAGCCCTTGAGCGCGGGCAAACCGCGGCGCTTGCCCGCTTGCGCGCTCGCCAGCGCCTCTTCGGCGATGGCGAGCGCTTCGGGCTGATCCAGCGGCGCGTAGAGCAGCGTGCGCCCTTCGAGCAGGCCGGCCAAACCCTCTTCGCACTCGACGTTCTCGAAGGCTTGATCGATATCGTGGTGCGCCACTACGCCGCTGGCACCCAACCGGCGGCCGGTCCAGGCCTCCAGGGTAGCGTCGCGGTCCTGGCAGAACACCACGCTTTGCCCCGCCTCCCGGCCAGGCAGCAGCAACAGCAGCGCGTCGGGCTCGGTGATGCCGGTCAGATAATAAAAGTCGCTTTGCTGGCGAAAGGCGTACTCGCTGTCGTTGGAGCGGGTCGCAAGCGAAGCGCCGGGAACGATCACGGCGGCATCGTCGGGGATCTGCGCCATCAGCGCCGCGCGGCGGGCGCGGTATTCGTCGTTGGCGATCGCGGCGGGGCGCGCAAGCATCTCGGGTAACATCAAAACTCCTTGATCAGTGAACCGGGGCGTCGGTCTGCTCTACCTGGGGCTGGCCCGGGTGCTGCTCGGTGTAGAGCATCATCGCGGCCATGCGCGCATGCTCGCTCAGCGCGAACAGATCGTTCTCGTTTTCCGGCGAGTCGTCGATGTCCGAATCGATCTGGCCAAAGTTCGATAGATCGTCGATCGCCTCGGCGAGCGGCTGCGACCAGCGCTTTTTGAGCGCCTCATCGGCCACCTCGTCGATGACCTCCATAAAGCCTAGCGCCCACTCCTTGAGCGCCTGGGCCTGCTCGCCGAGGGAGAAAAGCTCGTCGGGCAAAAGCGGCGCGTAGTTCAAGTCGCTGGCGCTTAATGCCTCCAGAGTTTGCCGGCGCCAGCCAAGCAACCGCTCGGCGCTTGGCTCGTCTTTGGGCTGCTCGACCCCCAGGCTCATACAAACTTCATCGAGCCAGGCCTCGGCGCTGACATCGCGAAGCGCCAGAAGCGCGCAAAGCCGCCCGTCGAGGAACGCGGGTGACTGCATGCTGCCGTGAAGAAGAAAGACGTCGGCCACGTCGGAAAAGTCCTGGCGCTGTTCAATGAGGGACATGGTGTTCTCGCTTTTACGCTTTAAAAAATGGGCAAGGGGCCGACATGAAACACCCGAGCGGGCGAGTGCGCGTTGACCCCGCGCAAGTGGCTCTCTTATAGTGAACGCCGACCTGCCTTCCTATACCGTGATGTTAACGCATTCGGGCCCTGACGTGCCCGTGCCGGAGCCTTCGATGAGTAACGCCAAGCGGCCAACCAAAGAAATTACCCTGCTGGGTCGCGGCTACATGATCGCCTGCGACACCGGCGAACAAGCCAAGCTTGAACGCGCCGCTCGCTACCTGGACCGCGCCATGCAGGGCATCCACAAGCAAAGCAGCGTGCTGGGCAGCGAGCGCATCGCCATCATGGCGGCGCTGAATATCACCCACGAGCTTCTCGAGGCGCTTGACGAACACAAAGCGGGCGAGGCGAGCCTGAACCGGCTGCACGACCGGCTGGAGCGTGCCTTACAAGGTACCCGCCCGGCGGAGCAGCCCTAGGGCAAACCGTTAAGCCCGGGTCTATGGCATCGGGCCTGGCTCTGTTAAGATAAGCGGGTTCTCTGGAGTGTGCGCCAGTCGTTATAGTCCCTCGAGCCTATGCGATGTACCCAGGGGGCCAAATGCTAGCCAGACCCGTGTGCATGTCCGTGCGTCGGAAAGCCTGACGGTCTGGCTGCGGCCACCCACTCTGAACCAGTAGGTTCAGGGCCAGAATGACAGCGGCACTCTGGGGAACCCTATTTTGAACGACCACACCGTGATCGACGCCCAACGTTTTGATAAAAACGCCCTGCGCCGCGAACTTCGCCGCAGACGGCGCAGGTTGAGCGAAGCGCAGCAGCAAAAAGCGGCCACCGCGCTTTGTCAGCGTCTCAAACACCTTCCCGAACTTCAGCGCGCCAGCCGCGTAAGCCTCTATCTGCCCGTAGGCGGCGAAATCGACCCGACCCCGCTACTTGGCTGGTTGGCCAAGCGCCGCGTGCAGGTCTACCTGCCGGTGCTACGCCCGCTAAGCCACAATGCGCTCTGGTTCGTTCGCTTCGACGACGATACCCCCATGGTCGAGAACCGCTTCGGCATCCGCGAGCCCTGCACCCGTTTTGGCGCCAGGCGCCACAACCGGCTGCCCGCCTGGGCGCTGGATACGCTCATCGTGCCCCTGGTGGGCTTCGACGCTCAGGCCAACCGCATGGGCATGGGCGGCGGCTTCTACGACCGAACCCTCGCCTTCATGCGCCGCAAAGGCCCAAAGCCCAACCTGATCGGCGTGGCTCACGCCTGTCAGCAGGTGAACGAACTAGCCGTCGAGGCCTGGGATATCCCGTTGAACGCGGTGGTGAGCGATCGAGGGATCGCACGGCGTAGCTCATGAACGAAAAAACGAACGAAAAAAAGGGCTGATAGAAATCAGCCCTTTTTTTAAGCGTGTGTGTCAGCGGTTGGTTGCATCATACCCGGCGCTGACCTTGCCAGTGGCGATCAGCTCCCTGCCAATGCCTGGGCGTATCCGGTGGCCAGTACGCCTAGAAGAAAAACCACCGTTAACGCCATCACCACATCGGGCTTTTTACGCCGCATGCCTTGTCTCCAACGTCTTTATTCGTTGCCAATGCTTTAAAGCGCGCCATCTGGCTGTCGTATCAAGAGATGGCCCACTTGACTAATTTTCAAAGCCGACTATAGAGCCAAGAGCGGGCAGCTGACAATAGCTCAAAGAGCCCTTTTTAGGGCTTATTTAAACGTTTTAACACATTCCAGACGCTTGTGTGCTCTGATACGCAAAGTTAGTGAATACTTACACCGCTACGCCATGAAGAGCTTGTAGGCCGGGTTGTCACTCTCCTGCCAGTAGCGATAGCCAATGGCGTCCAGATACTCGGCCACGTGGGTGCGGTCGATGCTGGGCACCTGCATACCGACCAGCACGCGCCCGTAGGCGGCGCCGTGGTTGCGGTAGTGAAACAGCGAAATGTTCCAGTCGTGGGGCAGCTGGGTGAGAAAGTTCATCAAAGCGCCGGGACGCTCGGGGAACTCGAAACGGTAAAGCTCTTCCTCGAAACGCTCGCTGGGCCGCCCGCCGCTTAGGTGGCGAATGTGCAGCTTGGCAAGCTCGTTATCGGTGAGATCCTCGACCTGGTAGCCGCCCTCCGTCAGCCGGTCGATCACGGCCTGGCGGTCCTCCCCGCCGGGTTTGACCTGAACGCCGACGAAAATATGGGCGTCACTGTCATCGGCGTAGCGATAGCTGAACTCGGTGACCATGCGCCGACCCAAAGTACGGCAGAACTTCTTGAAACTGCCGGGCTTCTCTTCGATGGTGACCGCCAAAATCGCCTCGCGCTGCTCGCCGAGTTCAGTACGCTCGGCGATATGCTGCAATCGATCGAAGTTGGTGTTGGCACCGGAGTTGATGCACAAAAGCGTTTCCCCCTCGGCGCCGGTTTGTTGCACGTACTTCTTGAGCCCAGCCAAAGACAGCGCCCCGGAGGTTTCCGACACCGCCCGGGTGTCCTCGAAAATATCCTTCACCGCCGCGCAGATCTCGTCGGTATTGACCGTGATCACGCCGTCGATCAGGGTTTTGGCCAAGCTAAACGGCACCTCGCCGATCTGCGCCACCGCCACGCCTTCGGCGAAGGTGCCGACCTGGTCGAGCACCACGCGCTCGCCGGCCTCGAGCGCGGCCTTCAGGCACGCGCTGTCCTCGGCCTCGACGCCGATCACCTTGATGTCCGGGCGCAGATATTTCACGTAGGCGGCCACGCCGGCGATCAAACCGCCGCCACCTACCGGCACGAAAATCGCGTCCAGCCGTCCGCTATGCTGGCGCAGTATCTCGACGCCGATGGTGCCCTGGCCTGCCACCACGTCGATGTCGTCAAAAGGCGGGATGTAGGTGTAGCCGTGCTCCTCGATTAGCATTTGGGCGTGGGCGGCGGCATCGGCGAAAGCGTCGCCCTTGAGCACCACGCGGGCGCCGCGGGAGCGCACCCCCTGGACCTTGATCTCCGGGGTACTGCGCGGCATCACGATGGTCGCCTTCACGTTCATCAGCTTCGCCGCCATGGCCAAGCCTTGGGCGTGGTTGCCGGCGGAGGCGGCGACTACGCCTTTCGCCTTCTGCTCATCGGATAGCTGGGCCATCTTGTTGTAGGCGCCGCGAATCTTGAACGAGTACACCGGCTGCAGGTCTTCACGCTTGATCAAAATCTGGTTGTTGAAGCGGCGCGACAAAAAGGGAGCGGCAGAGATAGGCGTTTCGCAGGCGGCCTCGTAGACGCGGGCCTGCAGAATCTTTTTGACGGTAGCTTCGAGCATGCGGATATCCAGATTGTGAAACGGCCCGGTCGGGCAGGAAAAGCCCTTATTGGTAGCAGATCGCGCCTAATGGCGTCCAGCGTTATACGCGCGCATCAACACGCAAGACCAGAGGCGTTATACTGACGCCGCCCTTACACTGCCCCGGAGCCCCCTTATGACGCAGGACGAGCTAAAAGCCGCCGTTGCCGACGCCGCCATCGCCGAGATTACCCCGCACCTGGAGAAAGAGACTGTGCTGGGCATCGGCACCGGCTCGACGGCTAACCTGTTTATCGAACGCTTAAAGCCGCTTCGCGACCGTTTCAAAGGCGCCGTGGCGAGCTCGGATGCCTCTAAAGCGCGCCTCGAGGCGCTGGGCATCGAAGTATTCGAACTCAACGATGTCGGTGACGTACCTTTTTACATCGATGGCGCTGACGAAGTGAACGCTCACTTTCATATGATCAAGGGCGGCGGTGCGGCGCTCACGCGTGAAAAGATCGTGGCCGCCTGCGCCAAACGCTTTATCTGCATCGCCGATGGCTCCAAGCGCGTGGACACCCTCGGCGAGTTTCCGCTGCCGGTCGAAGTGATTCCCATGGCGCGCTCGTTCGTCGCGCGAGAGCTTACCAAACTCGGTTTCGAGCCGGTCTATCGCCAAGGCGTGGTGACGGATAACGGCAACCAGATCATCGATTGCTTCGAGGTCCAAATCACGGACCCGGTCGAGATGGAAACACGCATCAACGCCATCGTCGGCGTGGTCACCAACGGCCTGTTCGCCGCCCGCGGCGCCGACGTGCTGCTACTCGGCACTAAAGAGGGCGTAAAGCGTAGTGAGCGCTAACTCAAAAACTCATCGAGGCCGTCCAGGGTGCGTTTAAGCGCGCCTTGATTCGCCCGGATGACGGCTTTGCCCGCTTCGCCGCGCGCCCTGGCAGCGCCGGGGTCAGCGAATAGGGTTTCGAGCGCCTCTGCCAGCGCCTCGAAGGTGGCGACCTGGGAGAGCGCGCCCGCCTCGAGTAGCGGCGCCGCCACGTCGTCGAAGTTCTCGAGCGACGGCCCACAAAGCACCGGCAGGCCGAGTGCGGCGGGTTCGAGCACATTGTGCCCGCCCAGCGCCACCAACGAGCCGCCCACAAACGCTATATCCCCCGCCGCGTACAGGGTGGCAAGTTCGCCCAAGGTATCGCCCAGGTAAACCTGCACGTCGTCGGTCACGCCCGCCTGCGCACTTCGCCTGGCCGTTGTGAAACCCTGGCGCTTGCAAAGCGTCGCGACCTCGTCAAAGCGCTGCGGGTGGCGGGGTACGAGGATTAAAAGCGCTTCTGGATAACGCTTTTGCAGCGCCTGATGGGCGCTTAGCAACAGCGCCTCTTCCCCGTCCCGGGTCGAGCCCGCCACCCACACCGGGCGCTGGCGCTCACCCAAAAGTAAGCGCTTACTCTCTTCTAACGCCCTACCATCAATAGAAACATCAAACTTGAGCGAGCCCACCACGCTAGTGCGCCCGGGCATGCCCAGGGCGTGGAAACGCTCGGCATCGCGTGTGGATTTGGCGGCAAGCCAGGTGACGTTTGAAAGCGCGGCGGCCATCAAAGGTTGAATACGCTGGTAGCGCGCCAGTGCCTTTGCAGAGAGCCGCCCGTTGACCACGGCCACCGGCACGCCACGCTTTTGGCAAGCATGGAGCAGGTTGGGCCAGAGCTCGGTTTCGAACATCAAGGCAAGCGTCGGGCGTAGGCGGACGACGAACCGGCGGGCGGCGCCGGGAAAGTCCAGCGGTAGAAAGCGGTGAGCCAAGCGCGCCTTGAGCGGCTCGGGCTGGGCGTCGATCAGCGTTTGGGCTTGCTTTGCGCCGGTGGCGGTCATGGTGGTGATCAAAAGCGTATGACGCGGGTAGCGCGCCAGCAGCGCCTCGATCAGCGCGCGCGCGGCGCGCACTTCCCCCACGGAGGCGCAGTGTAGCCAAATGCGCGGTGCCGGGGGGAGCGCGCCAAGACCCAGGCCAAGACGCTGGCGGCGCGGGTAAGTGGGCACTTGCTCACGCCAGACCCGCTTTAATATCAGCGGCGAGAGCGCGTAGAGCGCCGCACAGTAGAGCCCCTTGGCAAGCCCGGGGCGCTTCATCAGCGCTCGCGCTCGAGGATGGTGTCGATCATGGCCGAGGTCGACACGCCGTCCTCGAAGCCGAGCACCTTCACTTCGCCGCCGTTTTCGAGCACGGCCGTGCTTCCGGCGATCTCCTCCGGGCGGTAATCGCCGCCTTTGACCAGAATATTGGGGAGCACAGTTTCGATCAGCGCCGCCGGGGTGTCCTCGCTAAAGGGGACGACCCAGTCCACCGCGCCGAGCCCCGCGAGCACCTGCATGCGCCGCTCGAGCGGGTTGATGGGCCGCCTGGCACCTTTCAGCCGGCGGATCGAAGCGTCGTCGTTGACCGCCACGATCAGCCGGTCGCCGAGGCGCTTGGCCTGCTCCAGGTAGCTTACGTGGCCCGCATGGAGGATATCGAAGCAACCATTGGTCATCACCACCCGCTCGCCGCGCTGGTTGGCGGCGCGCACCGCTTTGACCAACGCCTCGCACTCGGTCACGCCGAACTCGGCAGGCTTGTCGCCGTACTGGGCGCTGGAAAGCTCCTCCACGCTGAGCGTGGCGGTGCCGGGCTTGGCCACCACCAGCCCGGCCCCCAGGTTGGCGAGCATCATGGCATCCGGCAGCTCGCTGCCGGCGGCCAGCGCCAGCCCCATCAAAGCGATCACGGTGTCGCCGGCGCCGGTGACGTCGAACACTTCCTGGGCGCGGGTGGGCAGGTGAAGCGCGGGGTGATCCTTGCGAATCAGCGTCATGCCTTTTTCGCTGCGGGTAATCAAAAGCGCATCGAGTTCGAGCTCGGCGCGTAATGCCTCACCGCGGCGCTCCAGGGCTTCGTCGCTTTCGCATACGCCCACCACCGCCTCGAATTCGGCCAGGTTGGGAGTAATCAAACTCGCCCCGCGGTAGCGAGTAAAGTCGGTGCCCTTGGGGTCGATCAAAACGCGCTTGCCACGGGCCCTGGCCATGGCGATGAGTCGCTCGACCTGGTTGAGCGTGCCCTTGCCGTAGTCCGAAAGAATCATCACCTCGACATCGTCAAGGGCACCGTCCACTTGGCCGAGCAGGTCATCGGTCTCCACGCCGGCAAGCGACTGCTCGAAGTCGAGCCGGATCAGCTGCTGGTTACGGCTCATCACCCTTAACTTGGTAATCGTCGGGAGCCGCGGGCTCACTTGGAAGTGAGTGCTTACATTGGCGCTCGCCAACTGCTCTCTTAAAAGCGCGGCGTGTTCGTCGTCGCCCACTACGCCGGCAAGCGCGGTTTGCGCGCCGAGCGCGGCCACGTTGAGCGCCACGTTCGCCGCCCCGCCTGGCCGGTCGTCGGCCCCTTCCACGCGGACCACCGGGACCGGCGCTTCCGGGGAAATACGCGAGGTATTGCCGTGCCAGTAGCGGTCGAGCATCACATCGCCCACCACCAGAACGCGGGCGTGCTGCAAAGTGGTTAAATCGACTTTCATCCAATGACCCCGTTGTGGTGGGTAGCAGTGTGCTCGAGCAGCGCGTCGAGCTTTTTGATCACCTCGTCGGTGCTGATCAGATCCATGGCGTCAGCGTGGCGCACCCGCTGCCCCCAACTGACCTCGTCCACCGATTTGTTCAGATAGGTACGCACCGCTTGCGGGTAGGCATTGACGGCGAACTCTTTCCATAGATACGGCGCGGCGCGCTGGGGGTTGGTGGTGGCGTAAAGCCCAAGTGTCGGCGTGCCCAGGGCATTGCCCATGTGGGCCGGACCGGTATCCGGGGCGATCACCGCGCGGGCCTGGTCGATCAGCGCCAGTACGCCCTTGAGCGATGTACCGCCAATGGCGTTGACGACGCTGCCCTTCTTGCAAAGCGCTTCGATCGCATCGCCCATTTCACGCTCGGCGGCGCTGCCCCCACCGGTTAGCACGCTTATAAGGCCGTGGTACTGGTAGGCGTGATCGATCACGCTGGCGTAGCCCTTGACCGACCAGTTGCGAAAGTTTCGAAGCCTTGCGTTGCTGCACGGGTTGATCACCAGGTACGGCGCCTGGCCTGCCAGCGCCTGGGCCTCCTCATAAGCGGTCGGGGGAATCGCCAGATCCCACTCCAGCCGGTCGTCCTCCACGCCCAGCGCTCGTGCAAAGTCCATGAACGACTCGAGCACGTGGGGGTGGCGGCGCGGGGTAAGCTGGTGTTGGGTGAACCAGTGCTGGCAGTCCTTGGCGCGGGCCTTGTCATAGCCCAGGCGCACGTCGGCCTTGAGCCCGAGCGACAGCACGCTTGCGCGGATCGCCTGCTGCATGTGCAAGAGCACGTCGAAGCGGGTATCCGCGAGGGTGCGCCAAATCTTGCGCATGCCCGCCAGGCCGGTCGCCTTGTCGAACACGATAAATTCGACCCCGGAAAGACCCGACAGTAAACTGTGCTCGCCCTTGCCGATGATCCAGGTGATGCGCGCCTCGGGCCACTGGCGCTGCAAGGCGCGCACCGTGGGCACGAGATTGCACACATCTCCCAGCGCCGAAAGGCGTAAAATGGCAATATGGCGAGGATTCTTGGGCAAAGAGGGCTTCATGCGCTTAGCGGCACTCCAGCAGAAAAATTGGCTGATTCTACACGATGTAGACAGTTTAAGTGACGACACCTCGCCACACCAACCTGGGCCCGCGCTCTTCGACGGCGACCAGTGGCGCCGCCAGGGCCATGTCGTAGGCGAGGCGCCGGGGCGCGGCAGTAGCCTGTTCCTTCGCGCCGGCGATGAGCAATGGGTGCTGCGCCCGTACCGGCGCGGCGGGCTGATCGCCCGACTCAGTGAAAAACGCTACCTGTGGCTCGGCGTCGAGCGCACCCGCGCCTTTCGCGAACTGCGCCTCACCGCCGCGCTTTATGACCAGGGCCTGCCGGTACCCCGCCCCATCGCCGCTGGCGTCACCCGCAAGGGCGCAAGCTACGAAGCTGCGCTGATCACCCGGCGCATTCCCGACGCCCGGGCGCTTGCTTCGCTTCTTGCCGAGAACGCCGCCAGTGAGGCGCTACTGAAAAGCGTGGGCGCGATGATCAAGCGCTTTCACCTGGCCGGGCTCGACCACGTGGATCTCAACGCGCGCAATATACTAATCGACGCGCAGCATACGCCCTGGCTGATCGACCTGGACCGCTGTCGGCTACGCCCGCCGGGGCGCTGGCAGGCGAGTAACCTCGAGCGCCTTGCACGCTCGATGGCCAAATTCATGGCCTCTCCCGATACCGCCATGATGGCCATCGCCGCAGGCTATGACCACAATCAAGCCAGCGCGTCGTAGTAGCCCATGAGCTTTGTGACGTGGCGCTTGTTGCTGTAGTGCTGCTCGACGCGCTGCCTGGCCGCCGCCCCCATGGCCTTGCGGCGCGCCTCGTCGTCGATCAGCGCCGCCATGCCGTCGCGCCATCCATCGACATCGAAAGGATCGACCAGCACGCCCGAAGACGGGTCGACCAGCTCGGGCAGCGAGCCGGTATTGGCGCCGATGATCGGCATGCCGCAGGCCATGGATTCGATGATCGTTAGACCAAACGCCTCGTTTTCCGAGGGGATACACACCAGATCGAGCACCGGCAGAATCTCGGTCAAATCGCTGCGGTGGCCCAAAAAGCGGATTTTTTCGGCAAGCGGGGTGTTCTCGATCATCGCCTGGAGCTCGGTATAGAAATGCTCGGTGCCGCCGGAGGCGTAGTCGGTGCCGCCAATCGAAACGGCGAAAAACGCGCATTCCGGGGGAAGCTTCAAAAGCGCCTGAACCCATACGTCCTGGCCCTTGCCCGGCGTTACTCGCCCGGGCAGGCCAATGGCCACCGCGCCTTCTGGAATGCCGAGCTCGGCACGCTTGGCGCTGACCGCGCCGGGCGTTCGAGCCGGATGATACTTGTCGATATCCACGCCGTGAGGCAGGCAGATGATCCGCTCCCGCGCCAGCGGCAGGTTCTTGACGTTACGCGCATGGGTGGCCTGGCTAATCGAGAGCACGCGGTCCACGCTTGCGTAGGCGAAGCGGTGGTAGGGGCTTTTCTTGGCCCGCTGGCCGCCCACGTGGTCGGTGTACAAAACGCGAATGCTCGGCAGCAAAAGCTTCAAAAGCGAGGTCAGGCGCAAGTCGCTCGATTTATGGCAGTGAATCACCCGGACGTTTTCGTCGATCAGCCAACGGCGAATACGCAGCGCGCTTTTGAGCGCCTGCACGTTGCTCTCAAACGCCAAAAAGGTGACGCCATTGCGCTCGAAGTAGGTCTCGATTCGAGTCTCGCGCAGGCACAGTCCGATGACCTCGACCCCGGCCTCGAGAAGGTCCTCGATCACCCGGTCGACATAAAGCTCCATTCCTCCTTTGCCGTCGGACATGCAAAGTTGCAGCACTTTCTTCGCCATCATCGCCCCGCTAAACGCGCCGTTAAACAAGTTCGTCGTTGTCTTGTAGTATACAGGCTGCAATTAACCGGGTATTCATCATGGCGCAGAAAGTGCTGGTCGTGCGTAACGACAAAATTGGCGATTTTATGCTGGCCTGGCCGGCCCTTGCCTGTCTCAAAAGCGCCACTCCTCCACCCCACGTCACCGTGCTGGTTCCTGCCTACACCCAGGCGTTGGCCCAGGCTTGCCCCTGGGTGGACGAGGTCATCATCGACCCGGGCCCACAGGGCGACAAGAGCGCCCAAAAGGCGCTGCTCGAGGCCATCAAGGCCGCAGGTTTCGACGCCCTGCTGACACTTTTTTCCACTCCTCGCGTTGGCATGCTGGGCTGGCGGGCGGGTATACCGCGGCGCCTGGCGCCGGCGACCAAGTGGGCGCAAATCTTCTACACCGACCGCATCACCCAGCGCCGCTCGCAATCGAAAAAACCCGAGTACCAGTACAACGTGGACCTGGCCTGCGCGCTTTTGGAAAAGCTCTCGCTCAAGCTGCCCCACCTGCCCGCCCCGCCCTTCTGGCCACTGGACGACGCCCTGCGCGCCCGCGAGCGCCAGGCGCTGGTCGGCCAAAAAAACGCTTTCGCGATCGTGGTGCATCCGGGCAGCGGCGGCTCGGCGGTGAAC
Source organism: Vreelandella sp. GE22 (assembly GCF_968212445.1). Taxonomy (NCBI): domain Bacteria; kingdom Pseudomonadati; phylum Pseudomonadota; class Gammaproteobacteria; order Oceanospirillales; family Halomonadaceae; genus Vreelandella; species Vreelandella sp. GE22. The sequence goes on along the minus strand of NZ_OZ309110.1, from coordinate 15,995 downwards.
CTCACCACCGCGCAGTACGCCGCGCTGGTGCGCCAGGTGGATGAACAAGTAGACGCCCCGCTTTGCTGGCGAGTGAGCGCAGGCCCCGGTGAAGACCCCCAGGCCCAGGCGCTGGTCGAAATGCTCGCCCTGGAAGACATTAGCGCCGCGCGCTTGGCGCCCAGCGAGAGCGTCAAGGCGTTTGCGCTACAGCTGGCCGGGGCCGACATGCTGATTGCCGGTTCCACCGGGCCGCTGCATATCGCCGGCTGTTTGAATATCGCCACCGCCGGGTTTTACCCGGCCAAACGCTCGGCCACGCCGCTTCGCTGGCAAACCTGCAACGCCGACGATAAGCGCCTGGCCTTTAGCCCACCGGAAAACGCCGATAGCCAGGACATGGCCGCCATCGATATCGACGCGGCGGCTGCCGATATTTCAGCGCTTGTCCGCACCCAGCTGATGACGCACCCATAGCGCGGCGTACTTGTTGAAGGTGGAGTGCGCGGAGAGAATAGCGAGTAGCAGCCCCTGGCGGCCGTCCAAAAAGCCTGCCTTGAGCAGGTACATCTTGATGAAGCAGCCCAGCCCATGCGCCACGCCCTGGCCGATGGAGGCTTTTTTGCCCTGGGCTGCGCGCTGCTCGGCCCAGGCATCGGCGTAGTGGGCGGATTTCTCCAGGTAGTGGCGCACGTCGCGGTAGGTGTAGTGCAGTAGATCGCCATTCAGGGGCTCGACGCTTAGCGCCTCGGGCACGACGAGTTTTTCGTGCACGAGTGCCGCGTTATAAGAGGCGCCCCCCTTGGGGTAAAGGCGCAGGACCCGGTCCGGGTACCAGCCACTGTGGCGGATGAAACGGCCAAAGCACCAGGAGAGCCGGCTCAGGGCGTACACCGTCGGCGGCGCCTTGACGGCGTTTTCGATGCTTTCGCGAAGCTCATCGGTGACGCGCTCGTCGGCGTCTATCATCAGGATCCAGTCGCCTTGCGCCAGCGCCTCGGCGCGCTGACGCTGGACGCCAAAGCCTTGCCAGTCGGCGTTCACGTTGACATTGTCGGTGAACTCCCGGGCAATGGCGCACGTCTCATCAAGGCTTCCGGCGTCGAGAACGACGATCTCATCGGCCCAGGCCAGGGTTTCGAGGCAAGCGCGAAGGTGATGCGCTTCGTTTTTGACGATCAGTACAGCGGAAATGGCCACAGGTCACCTTTGCCAGGTACGGGGTGTTAATCGTTGCCGGCCGGGAATCTGCCACCCGCACACAACACATTTGCTAAGCTAGCATACTCATTTGATTCACGATGGAAAGGGATATGGCATGGCGTGGATAAGGACCTATCGACTCACCCCTTGGCTGCCGCTTATGGTTCTAGGGCTAAGCCTTGGCTACGCCGTGACGGTTGTAACGCGCCTGCCCTGGTGGACGCTTTTCATCATCGCCGCCTTTTGGATCGGCGCGGGGCTCAAACTTCGCTGGGGCAAGCCCCGGCGGGCACGCTATCGCGCCGTATGGCCTTGGTCGCTGGTTCCCTTGAGCCTTCTGGGCATTTACGTCTACCTGGCCGATAGCTTTGGCAACGTGGACCTGGGGGCGGTGTTTTTCCACCTGCAGGCGGGCATCACCAACCACGGCGGCGGCGGCAAGGTCGTCATCGCCGTGCTCTATACGCTGACGATGATCGCGGTGCTTGCCTCGGTGACCTGGATGGCCCGTCACGACCAGCGCTGGCGGCTTGCCGAGCGCTTTTTCGCGCTGGCGATCCTCGCGATCAACCCGCTGCTTTATGGTTTGGGCCAGCGCAGCGCGGCCATTGTCACCGACGACGGCGAGTGGCTCGACCGGCGCTACACGCCGCCGCCGCGGGTCAGCCAGAGCGATCCACCCAACCTGGTGCTGATGTACCTGGAGAGCCTGGAGCGTACCTACGGCGACGAACGCTTTGGCGATGCCTACGCCGATCTGGAGGCGCTGGGCGAGCGCGGGATGGTCTTCGAAGGGGTGCGCCAGATGGAGAACACCGGCTGGACCATGGCCGGCATGATCGCAAGCCAGTGCGGTGTGCCCTTGATGCCGGCGGGGCTTTTGCACGACACCCAGTTCGAGCCGCTACAGCAGGTAGTGCCCGGAGTGGAGTGTTTGGGCGACGTGCTGGCCGGGCAAGGCTACCGGCTCAGTTATCTGGGTGGGGCCAGCTCGCAGTTTGCCGGCAAAGGGCTTTTTTATCGCGGCCACCAATTCCAGACCGTCAAAGGCAAGGAGGAGTGGGTCGAGGAGCTCGATAACCCGGAGTACCTCAATAGCTGGGGTGTTTATGACGATACGCTTTACGATCAGACCGAGCAGGAGATACGCCGTTTGAACAGCGAGGATGACGGCCCTTGGGCGGTGGTCAATCTAAGTCTGGCCGGCCACGCCCCCCACGGCTTTCCCTCGCAAACCTGCATCGACCGCCAGGGCGAGTTCGACGGCCAGGATATTCTCTACTCGGTGGAGTGCTCGGCCTGGCAGGCGCGGGAGCTAATCGAGCGCCTGGACGATGAGGGCCTTTTGGACAATACCCTGGTCGTGGTGTTGAGCGATCACTTGACCATGCGCGTCTCGGTGTGGGACCAGCTCACCGCCCTCGACCGGGACAATACCCTGATCATGCTGGGCGATCACATCGAGCCTCAACGCATTCGGCGAAACGCCACCATGCTCGACGTATTCCCCACCCTGCTGGAAGCGATGGGCCTGCCTTTAAATGAGCACCGGGCGGGACTTGGCGTGTCGCTATTGGGCGATAGCTCGACGCTTTCCGAGGCCCACGGGCTAGAGGTACTCAACGAACGCCTGCGCGAAGAGACCGCGCTTCAACACAGGCTCTGGGAGGGCTTGACCCCGCAACGCCGCGCCGCACCGACGCCGTCCGAACAGGCCCTTGAAAGGCCGGACGCCGTTACCAGCGACGTGGACCTCAACCGCTGACGATAACGTTGGACGCGCCTTTGTGAGCTGCGTGCAGAGCGTTATAAACCTGCTGCTCGGTCAAATGGTTCAAGCAGTTGGTGTGGCCCAACGGGCAGACGCGCTTGAAACAGGGCGAGCACTCAAGCCCCAGGTAGTGGATCGTCGCGCTGTCGGTGAGCGGCGGCGTATAGCGCGGCGACGACGAGCCGTAGAGCGCATGAATCGGCACGCCCACCGCGGCAGCTACGTGCATCAGCCCCGAATCGTTGGTCACCACCTGGCGGCAATCGGCGAGCAAATCCACCGCGTCCGCCAGCGCGGTCTGCCCGCACAGGTTGTAAACGTGGGGAAGATCGCGTTTGATTTCTTCGCCCACCGCATGATCCTTCGGCCCGCCGAAAATGCGCACCTCGAACCCGTCATCGATCAAGCGCTTGGCCAGGGCGTGAAAATACGCCGGCGGCCACTGCTTGGCCGGGCCATACTCCGCGCCCGGCATCATTCCCACCGCCGGGCGCGACGAAAGCGCGAGCTTCAAACGCAGGTTCACCAGGTTGTCTAAATCCACGTCGAGGCGCGGCGGGGCAATCGCGAAATCGCCGTTGAGGGTCTGCTCTTGGGGAAAGCCCAGCGAGACGAAGCGCTTCACGGTCTGGTCGAGCACCGTTTTGTCGAGCTTACGCGCCTCGGTCAAAAGCCCGTAGCGGTACTCCCCCAAAAAGCCCACTCGCTCGGGGATACGGGCCAAAAACGGTACCAGCGCGGCCTTCCAGGAGCGGGGCAGCACGATGGCCGTATCGAACCGCCCGCGAAGCCGCGCCGCCAGTTCGCGACGGCTTTTCAAACCAAACTCGCCGTGGCCTGCCGACAGCGCCAACACTTCATCGACCTGGGGCATACGCGCAAGAATCGGCTGCGACCAGCCGGGGGCGACCACGCTGAGCGTGGCGCCCGGGTAGCGCGCCTTGAGTTCGATAAAAAGGCTCTGGGCCATCACCATGTCCCCCACCCAGGAGGGACCCACGACCAAAAGCCGCTTGGCGGTGTTAGCCATTGAGCCACTCCAGGTAGGCTTTCACGCCCTGGGCGACGGTCTTGAATTCTACATCGCACCCGGCTTCTCGAAGGCGCCCGATATCCGCCCGGGTGTAGCTCTGGTAGCGACCCTTGAGCTCTTCGGGGAAGTCGATGTAGTCGATCTGGCCCTTGCCGTAGTAGTCGATCACCGCCTCGCCGATCGCCTTGAACGGCTCCGCCCGGCCGGTGCCCAGGTTGAAAATACCCGAGACGCTCGGGTGATCCAGAAACCACAGGTTTACATCGACCACGTCGCCGACATAGACGAAATCGCGGCTCTGCATGCCGGCCTCGAACCCATCGTGGGCGCCAAAGAGCTTGAGCGTCTCGCCCGCGCTCACCTGGCGGTGGTTATGAAACGCCACGCTCGCCATCTTGCCCTTGTGTTGCTCCCGCGGGCCGTACACGTTGAAGTAACGAAACCCGACGACCTGGGTGGAAAGCGTCGGCATACGCGCCCGTACGTGCTGATCGAACAGCAGCTTCGAGTAGCCATACACGTTGAGCGGCTTCTCGAACGACGGGTCCTCCTTGAAGACCTCACTGCCACCGTAGGTGGCCGCGGAGGAGGCGTACAACAGCGCCACGCCATGCTGCTCGCAATACTCCAGCAACACCTTCGAGTACTCGAAGTTGTTTTCCATCATGTACTGACCGTCCCACTCGGTGGTGTCCGAGCAGGCGCCTTCGTGGAAAACCGCCTCGATGGCGGGCAGGTCGTTGGGCTCGCCGCGTAGTGACGCCTTGACCTCGGCAATGAAGTCGTCCTTGTCGCGGTAGTCGAACAGCGTGCAGTCGACCAGATTGACGAACTTGGTGCCGTCCGACAGGTCGTCGACCACTAAAATGTCGGTGCGTCCGCGCGCATTGAGCGCTTTTACGATATTGGCGCCGATAAATCCGGCCCCGCCGGTCACTACGATCATAAGATCTCCTTCAAAAGCGCTCTGGTTGGCTTTGGTGCCTATAACCCATCTGCTTGGGATTGTATACTTGACGGCTTCTGAATTCATGGCCAATGGTGCTTTTTGCGATGAGTGTCTCGACGAACCAATCGACACCGGATGTGTCGACCTTTCAAGGCTTGATCCTTGCGCTGCAGCAGTACTGGGCGGAACAGGGCTGTGTGATCCTCCAGCCGCTGGATATGGAAGTGGGCGCGGGAACCTTCCACCCCGCCACCTTCCTGCGCTCAATTGGTCCGGAGACTTGGAACGCCGCCTACGTGCAGCCTTCAAGGCGCCCCACCGACGGGCGCTATGGTGAAAACCCCAACCGCCTGCAGCACTACTACCAGTTTCAGGTGGTGATGAAGCCTTCGCCGAGCAACTTCCAGGAGCTTTACCTTGGCTCGCTCAAACGCCTGGGGCTCGACCCGCTGGTCCACGACGTTCGCTTCGTCGAAGACAACTGGGAGTCCCCTACCCTCGGCGCCTGGGGGCTTGGCTGGGAAATGTGGCTCAACGGCATGGAAGTGACCCAGTTCACCTACTTCCAACAAGCCGGGGGTATCGAGTGTTACCCGGTCACCGGCGAGTTGACCTACGGTCTCGAGCGTATCGCCATGTACCTGCAGGACGTGGACAGCGTGTACGACCTGGTATGGGCCATCGCCCCGGACGGCAGCCGCGTCACCTACGGCGATGTCTACCTGCAAAACGAGCGCGAGCAGTCGACTTATAACTTCGAGCACGCCGACGTCGATCACCTGTTCGCCAACTTCGACCACCAGGAGCAGGAGTGCCAGAAGCTGTTGGCGGCTTCACTGCCGCTGCCCGCTTACGAGCAGGTGCTCAAGGCCTCGCACACTTTCAACCTGCTGGATGCGCGCCACGCGATCTCGGTCACCGAGCGTCAGCGCTTTATTTTGCGCGTGCGCACGCTGGCCCGCGACGTGGCCCACGCTTATTTCGAATCGCGCAAGGCAGCAGGCTTCCCGATGGCCTCCGAGGCCCTTCGCCGTGAACTACTAGACGACCAGGGAGACGCATAAATGGCCGCTGATACGCTACTACTCGAGCTTGGCGCTGAAGAACTGCCGCCGAGCGCCCTGGATGCGTTGTCGGACGCGTTCGCCTCGGGAATCGAAAAAGGGCTTACGGATGCCGAGATCGGCTTCGAGAAAGTGATCGCCTACGCCACGCCCAGGCGTTTGGCTGTGCGCGTCGAGGCGCTGGCCGACAAGCAGCCCGACCGCGAAGTCGAAAAGCGCGGCCCGGCATTGGCCGCCGCCTTCAAGGACGGTGTGCCCACCAAGGCCGCCGAAGGCTTCGCGCGCTCCTGCGGGGTCAGCGTGGACGAGTTGATTCACCTGGAAACCGACAAAGGCACCTGGCTTGGCTTTCGCGAGCACCAGCCCGGCGAGAGCGTTCAGGACCTGCTGCCAGCGCTTCTTCGCAAGACGCTGACCACCCTGCCGGTGCCCAAGAACATGCGCTGGGGCGCTTCTCGTGTCGAGTTCTCTCGCCCGGTTCACTGGCTTTTAGCGCTTTACGGCAGTGACGTGATCGCCGCCCAGGCGCTGGGGTTGGAGGCGAGCCGTACCACCTACGGCCACCGCTTCCACGCCCCGGATGCTCTTCAGCTTGCGCACGCTGACGACTACCTGGCCACCCTGGAGAACGCCTATGTGCTGGCGGATCGCACCAAACGGCGCGAGCGCATCCGCGAGCAGGTGCTGGCTGAGGCGGAGGTTCACCATGCAAACGCCGTCATCGACGAAGACCTGCTGGTAGAAGTAAGCGGTTTGGTCGAGTGGCCCGTCGCGCTGACCGGCACCTTCGACGAGCGCTTTTTGAAAGTACCCGGCGAGTGTCTGATCTCGTCGATGAAGGCGAACCAGAAGTACTTCCACCTGCTGAGCGACGACGGCGCGTTGAAGCCGCTGTTCATCACGGTGTCCAATATCGAAAGCCAGGACCCGCAGCAGGTGATCGCGGGTAACGAGAAGGTGATTCGCCCGCGCCTGGCGGACGCGGTGTTCTTCTATGATACCGACCGCAAACAGAGCCTGGCCTCGCGCATTCCCCAGCTCGAGCACGTGGTGTTCCAGCAGCAGCTCGGTACGCTTGCTGACAAGGTGCGCCGCAGCACCGCGATCGCCACGTTCATTGCCCAGCAGATCGGCGGCGATACCGGCCATGCCCAGCGCGCCGTAGCATTGGCCAAGTGCGACCTGGTGACCGAAATGGTGCTCGAGTTCCCCGAGCTTCAGGGCATCATGGGCCGCTACTACGCCGAGCAGGACGGTGAGCCCGCCGAGGTCGCCCAGGCGCTGGAGGAGCAGTACCTGCCGCGCTTCGCTGCGGACGATATACCGCAAAGCCAAGCGGGTAAGGCGCTGGCACTGGCCGACCGCCTCGACACACTAGTGGGTATCTTCGCCATCGGTCAGCGCCCCACCGGCGCCAAGGACCCCTTCGCCCTGCGCCGTGCCTCCATCGGCGTGCTCAACATCCTGGTCAAAGGTGAGCTCGACCTGGACCTGGGCGAGCTTTTGAACGTGGCCGCCGAACAGCACCGCGAGCTCGCCTCGGCGGAACTGGTCAACGACGTTCTGACCTACATGCTGGACCGCTTCCGTGCCTGGGGTCAGGAGGAAGGCATTACCGCGGAGATGTACCTGGCCGTACGCGCCCGCCCGGTGACCAAGCCGCTGGATTTTGCTCGCCGCTTGCACGCGGTGAAGGCGTTTACCCAGCGCGAAGAAGCCCAGGCGCTGGCCGCCGCCAACAAGCGCGTCTCCAACATTCTCAGCAAACAAGACTTCGACGGCAGCATCGCCGTGGAAGAGACACTGTTGCAGGAAGACGCCGAGCGCGCGCTATTTGACGCCGTTTCCCAAAGCCAGACCCAGGTCGCGCCGCTGTTTGCCGCCGGCGACTACCAACAAGCGCTGGATAAATTGGCAACGCTCAGGGCGCCGGTCGATACCTTCTTCGATGAGGTGATGGTCATGGCCGATGACCCGGCGATCCGCCAAAACCGTTTGGCGCTTTTGGCAAGCCTTCAGGCGCTGTTCCTCGAGGTGGCGGATATCTCGCTTCTGCCTCAGTAAAATACTGGCGCTCGTATTCAAGGGGACCCTCGGTCCCCTTTTTTATGATGCTTGTTAGCGCAATACCGACTTGCGAAACACGCTGTTTCACGTGAAACACTCAGCGTATTTTGCTAGGTTAATAGAGCTAGCGAGCCGCTGAAGGCGCCGCCCCCACGCTCGAAAAAGAGACCCCGATGTACGAAACGTTTTTAAAGCAGACCTACCCGGAGCAGCAGGCGTCCATGGCCGCGCACACGGTCGATGGCGAAAAGGTATGGTTAAAGCGGGCGGCGAAACGCAATTCACGCCTCGCCTACGCGCCGCTCAGTCTTTTAGCCAGGCTCACCAGGGTCGAAGCGCTCAAGCCCGTCCCCAACCTGGGCGGTGAGCAGAGTATTCAAACCGAAGTGGCCAGGCTACAAGCGCTGGACGCAGCGGGCTTCAACGTTCCCACCGTGCTGGCCGCGGATGACAACGCGCTGCTTCTCGCCGATGCCGGAACCCCGCAGGCCCCCGCCACCACGCTGCTCGATGCGCTCAAGCGCGCCTCGACACAAGCCGAGGTCGATACGCTACTTACACTCGGCATCGATTCATTGGTCGATCTGCATCGCCATGACGCCTACCTAAGCGAGGCCTTCGCGCGCAACATTCTCATCACGCAAGGCAAGGTGGTCTTCATCGATTTTGAAACCGACCCGGGCCAGGTACATACGCGGGTCAACTGCATGGTCCGCGACTGGTACTGCCTGATTTTCTCGCTTTACGGCAAACTGCATAAGTCACCGCTTGCGCGCGAACGATTGACGCCGGCGTTCATTGCCGGGCTCGAAAGCGAGCGCGAGGACGTCGTCAGCCAGTTCAATGCAATGCTGCCTGCGCTTCTGCGCCTGCGTAAAATTCCCTTCAAACACCTGGGCGGCGACGGGCGTAAAATCGATGTAACGTTGCGCTCGCTTACGGCCTTGCACGAGCACCTCTCATGAGCCCTAACCTGCCCGCATCAGCAAGTAAACTGGTGATCCTCGATCGCGACGGCGTGATCAATCACGACTCGGATCACTACGTTAAATCCCTCGATGAGTGGGTCCCCTACCCCGCCTCGATTGCCGCGATCGGCGAGCTTACCCGCGCAGGCTTCACCGTAGCAGTGGCGACGAACCAGTCCGGCCTGGCCCGGGGCTATTTTAGTGAGGCGACGCTTGCGGCCATGCACGACAAGCTCACCCACCTAGTGGAAAACGTAGGCGGCACTATCGCCCATATTGCTTACTGCCCCCACGAACCGGCCGACGATTGCACCTGCCGCAAGCCGCTGCCCGGCCTTTTGCAACAAATCCAGCACGCACTGAATCTTGAAAGCCTAAAAGGCAGCTGGATGGTGGGCGATAGCTTGCGCGATCTTCAAGCCGGTGTTGCAGTAGGCAGCCAGCCGGTACTCGTAAAAACCGGCAAGGGAGCGCGAACGCTTGAGAAGGGTGAGGGGCTGGAGAACGCCCTGGTATTCGATGACCTGGCGGCGTTTACCCGGTGGCTACTCGCCGCTTAAGGCGTACAAGAGGTTGGAAGCCGCAGAATCGCAGGTTCAAAACATAAAAAAACGCCGCGCTTAGCGCGGCGTTTTTTTGGTCATGTTTCACGTGAAACAAAGCACTAGATATCGAGGTTAGCGACCAGCGCGTTGGTTTCGATGAAATCACGGCGAGGCTCGACTTCGTCGCCCATCAGCGTATTGAACATCAAATCCGCGGCCACGGCGTCTTCGATGGTCACGCGCAGCATGCGGCGGCTATCCGGGTCCATGGTGGTTTCCCATAGCTGGTCCGGGTTCATCTCGCCCAGGCCCTTGTAGCGCTGTACCGAGAGCCCTCGTTGGCCTTCGTTCATCAGCCACACCAGCACCTCGGAGAAGTCTACAACGGGCTTCTTGCGCTCACCGCGGGCGATAAAGGCGCCCTCTTCCAGCAGATTGTTCAGTGTCTCGCCAAGCGCCGACATGGCGCGGTAATCGGCGCTCTCGAAGAAGTCGAGACCCCATACGTACTCGGTGGTGACACCGTGGGCGATGAGCGACACCGTGGGCAGTAGCAGGCCACGTTCGCTGTCTTCCTTGAGCGCGAAATGGTAGCGCGGCCCCCCTTCGTAGGCCACCCGTTCGTCCATGGCGGTTTGCAGCTCGGCAATCCAGTTCTCCATGGTGACCCGATCCTTCAGGCTGGTTTCGCCTTGCAAGGCGCTTGCGTAAACCGCCTGACGCAGCACCTCGATCGGAAATACTCGGCCCAGGCGATCGATACGCTTCATCACATTGCGGTACTGATTCACCAGTGCTTCGAGCTGAGAACCAGTAATCGCCGGCGCATCCGCATTGACGTGAAGCCCTGCACCGTCGAGCGCCGTGGTGGTCAGGTAGTCGATCATCGCCTGCTCGTCTTTCAGGTAGAGCTCTTGCTTGCCGCGCTTGATCTTGTAAAGCGGCGGCTGGGCAATAAACACGTGGCCGCGCTCGATAAGCTCGGGCATCTGGCGGAAGAAGAACGTCAACAGCAGCGTGCGGATGTGCGAACCGTCGACGTCGGCATCGGTCATGATGATGATCGAGTGATAGCGAAGTTTGTCCGGGTTGAACTCTTCGCGGCCAATACCACAGCCAAGCGCGGTGATCAGCGTACCGACTTCCGCCGAGGAGAGCATCTTGTCAAAGCGCGCTTTCTCGACGTTGAGGATTTTACCCTTGAGCGGCAAAATGGCCTGGGTGCGACGGTCACGGCCCTGCTTGGCGCTACCGCCGGCAGAGTCACCCTCCACCAGGTAAAGCTCGGACTGGCTGGGATCTTTCTCCTGACAGTCGGCGAGCTTGCCGGGTAGACCCGCGATATCAAGCGCCCCTTTACGGCGGGTCATATCACGCGCTTTGCGCGCCGCTTCCCGGGCCCGGGCAGCATCGAGCATCTTGTTGACGATAGCCTTCGCCTCGTTTGGCTTTTCAACTAAATACTCGCCCAGCAAACGGCCCATCTCCTGCTCGACGGCGGTTTTCACCTCGGATGAGACCAGCTTATCCTTGGTCTGCGAGGAGAATTTGGGATCCGGCACCTTCACCGAAATAATCGCCGTCAGGCCTTCCCGCGCATCGTCACCGGCCGTGCTGACCTTGGCTTTTTTCAGCAGGCCTTCGGTTTCAATATAGTGGTTCAAGGTCCGCGTCAGCGCCGCACGGAAGCCGGCAAGGTGCGTACCACCGTCGCGCTGGGGAATATTATTGGTATAGCAGTAAATGCTTTCCGTGAAGGTATCGCTCCACTGCATCGCTACTTCCACCTCGACACCATCATCACGGATCGCGTTGAAGTGGAACACTGGGTTCAGCGTTGACTTGTTCTGATTAAGATGATCGACAAAGGCTTTTAAACCGCCTTCGTAGTGAAACAGCTCTTCCTTCCCGCTGCGCTCATCCATTAAACGAATGGCAACGCCAGAGTTTAGAAACGATAGTTCACGTAAGCGCTTGGCAAGAATGTCGTAATGAAACTCGATATTGGCGAAGGTATCGGTCGAGGGGCGAAAGTGAACACGGGTGCCGCTTTTCTCGGTTTTACCTACAACGCCCAGCGGTGCCTGGGGCACGCCATGCCTGTAGAGCTGCTCGAATACTTCACCCTGACGCCAAATGGTCAGTTTGAGCTCTTCCGAGAGCGCGTTGACCACCGATACACCGACACCGTGCAGTCCGCCGGACACTTTGTAGGAGTTGTCGTCGAACTTGCCACCGGCGTGGAGCACGGTCATGATGACTTCCGCCGCCGATACGCCCTCTTCTTCATGAAGCTCGGTAGGAACGCCTCGTCCGTTATCGCTAACGGTGATGGACTCGTCCGGGTGAATTACCACGCGAATCTCGCTACAGTGGCCCGCCAGAGCTTCATCGATGGAGTTATCCACCAGCTCGAAGACCATGTGATGCAGCCCGGTGCCGTCGTCGGTATCACCGATGTACATACCGGGGCGCTTGCGTACCGCATCAAGCCCTTTGAGCACCTTGATGCTTGATGAATCGTAAGCCTGCTCGCTCATTGACCACTCCGTCGTGAAGTCTGTCTCGTTCCGTGTCATCTACCCGGCTGAGGCCAGTCGGCCGATCCCGTTATCGTCATGTTTCACGTGAAACATCTTGATGTGGGTCGCCGGCTGCCAAAGCTCGCTTAGCGCTTGTGGGTCGACGCTGGTAATAAATACCTGGCACTCCATCTCTTCCAAGAGTTCGCAAAAAAGTCTGCGGTGCTGATGGTCGAGCTCTGCCGGTAAATCATCTATCAGATAAATACATTGCCGTTTGGCGCTGCTTTCCAGAAGCCGCCCCTGGGCCAGTTTTAGCGCACTGACCACCAGCTTCTGCTGGCCTCTGGAAAGCACCTCGATAGCGGGCTGTTTATTAAGTCTTATACGCAGGTCCGCGCGCTGCGGGCCCTGCTGGGTAAATCCCATTTGCTGATCGGTCTCGCGGCTGGCCTTCAATACCTCGGCCAAAGAGCGCTTGGCATCCCACCCACGGGCGTAGCGCAGTGACAGCCCCTTGGTCGGCAGCAGCCGTTTTAGCGTCTCTTCGAATACCGGTAGAAAAGCGTTAAACCAGGTTTGCCTCAGCGCGTCCATCCTTTCGCCGGACTCACAAAGCTCCTGCTCCCACACGGCGATTTCAGCATCGGTTATTCTACCACGCCTTAGCAGTGCATTCCGATGTTTCACCGCGCGCCGGGCACGCTTCCATGCGGTCAAAAAGTCGTGTTTCACGTGAAACACGCCCCAATCCATGAATTCACGCCGTCCGGCGGGGGATCCTTCGAGTAGACGAAACGCATCCGGGTTAATGAGCTGCAGTGGCATGGCGTCGACCAGCTCTGCCAGGCGCACGTCCTTTTGCCCGCGCAGGCGCAGCTCAAGCTCGCGCTCGGCCCGCAAGCGGCGCACCCCAAGGGCTACCTCCGGGTCACCGGCCAAACGCCCGTAGAGCGTCATGGCGGCGGCCTCGAACTGAATGGCGTGCTTGAGCTGGTGGGTGCGAAACGAACGCCCCATACCCAGAATATGAATACCTTCCAAAAGGCTCGTCTTACCGCTGCCATTCTGCCCGTAAATCAGGTTGACGTGCGGCGACGGCGCCATATCCACTGGCGCAAGATTACGAATGCCTTGCAAGTTGAGCTGGGTCAGGCTCATTAACGGGGTTCGCCTTTACTGCCGGGGGTCATGGAAAAGCGGCGCCTTCTTCAAAGGCGCCGCATCGTGAACTAAAGCGAGGCTTCACTCGTTCAGGAACAATCAAAGCCGCATGGGCATGACCACGTACAGCGCGTCGCCGCCGCCGGGCTCTTCCAACAGGGCGCTGCTGTTGGGGTCGGCCAGGGTCATCTGCACGCGCTCTTCGTCGAGTACTGAAAGCACGTCGACCAGATAGCCGACGTTGAAGCCGACCTCCATGGCGGGTCCGGTGTACTCGATGGCCACGTTTTCCTCGGCCTCTTCCTGTTCCGGGTTATTGGCCATGACCTTGAGGTTGCCCTCTTCCAGGTAAAGGCGCACCCCACGGTACTTCTCGTTGGAAAGAATCGCGGTACGCGAGAGGACCTGTTTGAGTTCGGCGCGCTCGGCAATCAACACCTTGTCGCCGTTTTTCGGCACCACTCGCTCGTAGTCCGGGAACTTGCCGTCGATCAGCTTCGAGGTAAAGGTAAAATCACCGGTGTGGGCACGCAGATGCGTGGCGCCCAGGGTGAGGCTGACCGGCTCGTCGCTGTCGTCGAGCAGCCGCGAAAGCTCCAGGATACCTTTTCTGGGCACGATCATTTTCTGACCTTGCTCGATGTTGACGTCGGTTTCCCGCGAGCACATGGCCAGGCGGTGCCCGTCGGTTGCGACGGCGCGCAGCAGTTGGCTCTGAATATCCAGTAGCATGCCGTTCAGGTAGTAGCGTACGTCCTGCTGGGCCATGGCGAAGGACGTCGATTCGATCAAGTGCTTGAGCGTGCCACGCGGTACGCTGAGCTCCTGGCTGCCTTCGCCATCTTCGATATTGGGGAACTCGGCCACGGGAAGCGTCGAGAGCGTAAAACGCGAGCGGCCGCTGCGCAGTACCGCGCGCCCCTCCTCCACCGCTAACTGAATTTCGGACTGATCCGGCAGAGATTTGCAGATATCCATCAGCTTGCGTGCGGGGACGGTCGCGCCGCCTTCCTGGTCCACCTGACTTGCCACCGTGCGGCCGACCAGCTCGACCTCGAGGTCGGTACCGGTCAGCGCGACCTGGTCCCCTTCGACCTGGATCAGCACGTTGGAGAGCACCGGCAGCGTTTGGCGGCGCTCGACCACGCCCGCAACCAGCGTCAGGGGACGTAGTAACGCCTCTCGGGAAATTGAAAACTTCATCACTACTCCAGGTTAAATGGTCGTCAGCCGCATCTGGCTTTTTAAGTGGATTTTTACAAAGCCTTAACTGGTGAGCAGGCGCATGAGGTTTTTGTAATCCTCGCGGATATCCGCACTCTCTTCCTGCAGGGTCTTTACCTTACGACAAGCGTGCAGCACCGTCGTGTGATCGCGCCCGCCAAAGGCGTCGCCTATTTCCGGCAGGCTGTGGTTGGTCAGCTCCTTGGCCAGCGCCATCGCCACTTGCCGGGGCCTGGCCACCGAGCGCGAGCGCCGCTTGGAGAGCAGATCCGCCACCTTGATCTTGTAGTACTCCGCCACCGTGCGTTGAATGTTGTCCACGCCAACCTGCTTGTCCTGCAGCGCGAGCAGATCCTTCAGCGATTCGCGAATGAAGTCCTGGGTGATGGGCTTGCCCATGAAGTGCGAGTCGGCGATGACTTTCTTGAGCGCGCCTTCGAGCTCGCGCACGTTGGAGCGAATTTTTTGCGCGATGAAAAAGGCGGCGTCATGCGGCAAATCGACGCTGGCTTGATCGGCCTTTTTCATCAGGATGGCAACTCGAGTTTCGAGCTCCGGCGGCTCGATGGCAACGGTTAGCCCCCAGCCAAAGCGTGACTTCAAACGCTCTTCGACCCCGTTGATCTCTTTGGGGTAGCGGTCCGAGGTCAAAATCATTTGCTGGCCGCCCTCCAGCAAAGCATTGAAGGTGTGGAAAAACTCCTCTTGGGAGCGCTCCTTACCGGCAAAAAACTGGATGTCATCGATCAACAGCGCATCGACGCTGCGATAGAAGCGCTTGAAATCGTTGATGGCGTTGAGCTGTAGCGCCTTGACCATATCGGCCACGAAGCGCTCGGAGTGCAGATACACCACGCGAGCGTTTTCGCGCCGCCCGGCCAGGGCGTTACCCACCGCGTGCATCAAGTGAGTTTTACCCAGGCCCACACCACCGTACAAAAACAGCGGGTTATAAGCACCGCCGGGGTTTTCCGAGACCTGGCGTGAGGCCGCCCGGGCCAGCTGGTTCGACTTACCCTCGACGAACTTGTCGAAGGTGAAATTGGGGTTGAGTCCGCTGCCGTGTTTGAGGCTGCCCTCTACCTGCACCTGGCGCTCGCTGCTGCGCTTGTTTTGAGGCTCTTCACGCAGCGTTTCGATTTCGCGTTCGTCGGCGATATCGCCGCGCGGTGGCGTATGTACCGCCGGTGCGGAAGGGCGCTCAGGAGCGGCGGAGACCGGGTTACCCAGATCCCGGGGCTGGGGGGCCGCAGCGGCGCGACGGCTGCCGACGGTCAAACTCACTTTAGGCGGCTTGGCCGGGGCGAGCTCGCGGATCAGCTCGCTAATGCGTTTGGCGTACTTATCGCTCACCCAGTCACGCACGAAGCGGTTAGGCGCCAACAGACACAACTCGTTGGCGCCCCCTTCTTCGGCCTGCAAGGGGCGAATCCATGTATTGAACTGCTGGGAGCTTAGTTCGTCCTGCAGATAATCCAGGCACTGCTGCCAAAGCGCGAGTGACAC